>NZ_CEEDEK010000005.1:0-2342103 GCF_979253875.1 Rathayibacter sp. AC182
TACTTCGTTCAGTTACAGATAGGTGTTTAACCGTTTTCGCATTTATCGTGAAACGCTTTCGCGTTTTTCGTGCGCCGCTTCAGCCGGCGTCCGTCGCGCGCCGCGTCGACGGCCGCCTACACTGGCGGGATGCAGCCGAAGAACGCGCCCTCCGGGTGATCTCCTACAACCTCCGGGAGCACCGAGCGTCGAGATCGCTCCTCTCGCCGCCTCACGACGTCGACGTCCTCTGCCTCCAGGAGTGCGACACGACGAAGCTCCCCGGGGAGCTACGAAAAGGGGGGGGGGGGGGGGCGACCTGCAGCTCGCGTCCGTCACCGCGCGCAACCCTTACCTGGGCCTCGCGATCTACTACTCCCATGCCCGCTTCGAACTCGTCGGCAGCGCCGCCTTCGAGCTCAGCAAGTCGATGCACGACCGCGTGATGTTCCCCGCTCTACGAGCGCCTGCTGAGCGTCCGCCTCCTCGACGAGGAGGGCGGTGCGATCGCCGTCTCGTCGTTCAACGGCCCCGCTCGGCGAGGCGCTGCGCCGCAAGCAGATCGACGAGGCCCTCAACCCGTCTCGGAGTACGCGCCGGACACCCCGTCGCTCATGGTGGGCGACTACAACTGCCCGTGGTTCTTCCGCGGGCTCGACCCTGAATTGACCCGGAACGGTTACCTCGTGTCGCGGAGCAGCTCCCCACCTACGCGCGCTACCGCTACTTCAGCGGGCACTTCGACTTCGCGATCAGCGACTCCGTGCGCATCGAGCGCGTGTCGGCCTTCCAGGGTCTGTCCGACCACCTGCCCGTCCTGGTGGACGCCTACGGGAACAGCGCGGCCTAGGTCCGCTCGGGCCCGAGGTCCTTCGGGCCCGGCACTGCTCCGGTCTCGGAGTGCTCACCTCCCGCACGGCCGCCGCTCGCTAGGCTCGGGGGTGACGACCCTGATCCTGGCCCGGCACGAAGACCGTCTGGCACTCCGAGAACCGCTACGCGGGCTCCTCCGACATCGCTCTGACACCCGACGGACAGGACCAGGCGGCGACGCTGGCCTCCTGGGCCGTCGACGCGGACCTCGGGCGGTGTACTCCTCGACCCTCGTCCGCGCAGTGCGCACCGCCGTTCCGGCCGCGCGAGCGGCGCACCTCGGGTGCGCTCGATCCCGCGCTCGTCGAGGTCGACTTCGGCCAGGGCGAGGGCTGACCACCGCCGAGATGGAGAAGCGCTTCCCCGACGCCTACCGCATGGGTCGCCGCCCCGCGTCCGGCCCCTGCCCGGCAGGAGTCGGGCCTGGACGCGGTCGCCCGCGCGAACGTCGCTCGCCCGGATCCACCACGACCCACCGGACGGCCGGGTGCTCGTCTCGCGCACGGCACCCTCATCCGCCTGCTGCTCTGCGCGTACCTCGGCATCTTCGAGACGTACCGCCACACCTTCCCCGTCGTCGGCAACGTGTCGCTGACGACCCTGCGCTGGGACGAGACGGGCATCGGCCTGCTCGGCTACAGCGTCCCACCGGTGCAGAAGCAGCGGCGCTCGAGCTGAAGGCGCCGTCGACCCGGCCCCGCGCCGCGAGGCGGCGCGGAACGCAATCGGCCTCGTCCTGGGCGCGGTCGCGAGCGTGCGGCGCTGGGCGCGTCGTTCGCCGTCTCCTCTTCCCCGCCGCGGGCCCGGTCGGCACCGTGACGCTGCGGCTGATCTTCTCGGCGCTCGTGCTCCTCGTGGTGTGCCGTCCCCGGATCCCGCACCGCACCCCGAGGGGAAAAGCTTCACACCCGCGCCGACTGGGGCACCGTCGCCGTCTACGGCCTCGCCCTGGGCGGGATGAACGCCTGCTACTACGAGGCGATCGCGCGCATCCCGCAGAGCGCGGCCGTCACCCTCCAGGTGCTCGGGCCGCTGGCCCTCTCGGTGATCGCGGGGCGCAGCCTCTCCAGCCTGCTCTGGGCCGGCCTCGCCCTCGCCGGCGTCGTCACGCTGTCGCAGGGCGGCTTCGGCTCCCTCGACCCCGTCGGGGTCGCCTTCGCCCTCGGGGCCGCCGCGCTCTGGGCGACCTACATCGTCTTCGCCGAGCGCACGGGCGGGCGCTTCCCGCGCCTGGACGGTCTCGCCCTGGCCCTGGCCGCGGGCGCGATCGTCTCGCTGCCGTTCGGCATCACCACCGCCGGATCCGCCCTCGTCCTCCCGCCCGTGCTGCTGCTGGGCTTCGCGGTCGCCGTGCTCTCCTCCGCGATCCCCTACGCCCTCGAGCTGCTGGCGCTGCGGCGCTCCGCTCCTCGACATACTCGATCCTGATGTCGCTGGCACCGGGGGCAGCGGCGCTCTCGGGCTTCCTCGTGCTCGGTCAGCGCCTCTCCCCGATCGAGGCGGTCGGCATCCCGGCCCTCGTCGTCGCGGCGAGCGTGGGCGCCGTGCGCCGCCCGGCGGTGACCGACGCGGATCCGAGCGACCCCTGCCGTTCGGCCTGATGTTTCACGTTGGGCTAACTATGTGCCATTCGAGACCGCGATCCCCGCCCTCGCCGGAGAGCTCCGCGTCGCCGTCGCGCGTCTGGGCGTCGACTCCGCCGGGAGAAGGGCCGGCACGGGCTGAGCGACGCGCAGCTGGGCGTCCTCGCCCTGCTCGAGCGGGAGGGCCGCGCACGCTCGGCGAGCTGGCCGAGCTCGGCGCGTCCGCCCCGTCGATGTCGCGCACCGTCGCGTGCCTCGTCGACGACGGTCTGGCCGAGCGGCTCGGCGATCCGGCCGACGAGGAGCGGATCACCCGTCTGCGTCCGACTTCGAGGCGGGCGCCGCTGCCGAGTTGCACGAGGTCCGCCGCAGCCGTGACGCCTGGCTGGTCGCCCGGCTCGGGCTCTCCCCCGCCCAGCAGGCGCTGCTGCACGACGCCGCCGCACTCCTGCGCGAGGTGGCCGAGCTGATGAGCGCCATGTTCCGCTCGATGGCCGTGCCGAACTACCGCATCTGGTTCGCCGGAGCGACGGTCTCGAGCATCGGCACCTGGATGCAGCGCACCGCCCAGGACTGGATCGTCATCAACGATCTGACCGACCACGACGCCACGCGCTCGGCATCACGATGGCACTGCAGTTCGGCCCGCAGCTGCTGGTGGTCCCCTTCTCGGGCTTCGCCGCCGACCGCTTCGACCGGCGGCGGCTGCTCATGGCCACCCAGGCCGCGATGGGCGCGCTCGGACTCGCGCTCGGCCTCCTCGTCGTCACCGGTGCGGTCCAGCTCTGGATGGTCTACCTCTTCGCCCTGCTGCTCGGCTTCGCCACCGCGGTCGACGCTCCGTGCGCCAGACCTTCGTGTCGGCGCTGGTCGAGAAGGACCTCTCGAACGCGGTCTCGCTCAACTCCGCCTCGTTCAACTCCGCGCGGATGATCGGCCCGGCCCTCGCGGGCGTGCTGATCTCGGCGATCGGGTCGGGCTGGGTCTTCCTCCTCAACGCCGCGAGCTTCCTCGCGGTGCTCTCGCTGCGCCTCCTGCCGCGACGAGCTCCACTCGGCGCCGCGCGCCTCCGCGGACCAGGTGCGCTGCTGGACGGGTTCCGCTACGTCTCGCGGCGGCCGGACATCATCGTCGTGCTGATCATCGTGTTCCTGATCGGCACCTTCGGCCTCAACTTCCCGATCTTCGCCTCGACCATGGCGACCGTCGAGTTCGACATGGGAGCGAGCGAGTTCGGCCTGTTCTCCTCCGCGATCGCGATCGGCTCCGTCGTCGGAGCCCTGCTCTCGGCCGCCGCGACCGCCCCGCCTGCGCCTGACCGTCGCGGCCGCCGCCGCGTTCGGCGTGGCCCTCGCCCTGTCGGGACTGATGCCGACGGCGTGGTCCTTCGCGGTCGTCCTGCCCCTGGTGGGCGTCGCGGCGCAGACGCCGATGACCTCGGCCAACGGCTTCGTGCAGCTCTCCACCGCGCCCGAGATGCGCGGCCAGGTGATGGCGCTCTACATGGCGATCTTCGTCGGAGGGACGCCGATCAGCACGCGCCGCTGATCGGCGCCGTGGCGAACGGCCTCGGCCCGCGCTGGGCAGTCGCGGTGGGGGCCGCGTCGGGCCTCGCCGCCGCCGCCGTCGCTGGGCTTCCACCTCCGGATGCGCCGCGCCGGGCTGGCCTCGGCTCGCGAGAACGCGCTGGGCTCGCAGGATCGGGCGGATCCCGCGAGCCGAGCCCAGTCCGACGAAGGCGGGTCGCTTCGCGCTCCCGCGCTCAGGCCTCGCGCGTGATCTCGACCCGGACGAACAGCTTCGACGAGTGCGGCCCGGCGTAGACGCCCACCAGACGATGTCGTTGTAGTCGCGGCCTCGGCCGACGATCACGTGCCGGTCGCCGATGTCGATCAGGTTCGTGGGATCGTAGCCACGCCACGCGCCTCCGCAGAACCACTCGACCCAGGCGTGGGACTCGCCGGTCACCGTCTCGCCGATCTCGGCGTGCGGCAGGTACTGCAGGTAGCGAGACGTACCGGGCCGGGATGCCGACGGGCGCGGCGCTACCGGACGATCTGGGTGATGTCCTGGCAGACGCCCTTGCGCGCCGTCCACGACTCCGTCGCCGTCGAGTGCACGCCGGTCACGCCCTGCTTGTAGGTCATCTCGCAGCCGATGCGCTCGGCGATCGCGAGCGCGGCCTCCGCGGGGCCCCGCCGCGCCTCGTCGGCGAGCGAGCGCGCCAGGTCGACCAGGTCCTGGGGAGGCGCGGTGCGGGTGGTCTGCTTCGACTGCTCCACGTACTCGGTGAGCGTCTCGACCTGCTCGGCGAGCTGCTCCCAGCCGTAGGGGTGCTCCGGATGCGCCTTCGGGCGCACCTCGACCAGGGACGTCGCCGTGAGCGAGAGCTCCTGGTGCGCGTCGAGCACGTCGAACGAGGACACCCGGGTGCCCCAGTAGTCGGTGTAGGTGTGCACCGAGGTGACCGGTCGGATGTCGAGGTTCGAGAACAGCACGAGCTGCCCGTCGAGGACGCCGGCGGCATCCTCGCCCTCGTTGTACGACGCCACGACGTCGCCCCGGTAGGTGAAACCTGTGGTGTGCGTGATGCGCAGCCGCTGCGCCTCCCCGATCCAGCTCGGCATGACGTTGGTGGGGGTAGCGCTGCGGATCGCCTCGGACGCGGCCGAGGGTCGCGTCCTGCACCCCGTCCATGTGCCGCGGGAGGTCCTCGAGGATCTCGGCGATCGGCCGGTACTCCAGCTCGCTCCGGATCTGGCCCAGCGCGCTGGGCGTCGCCGGTGTGCCCGATCCGGCCGGTGCGCGGCTCGATGTCGCGCATGCACATCTCGGCGCGCGGATCGAAGAGGATCGAGCGCGGGAAGGGCGGTCGAGCAGGAGGAACTCCGCCGCGTTCCGCGCGCTCGGCACGCCTCGGTAGGTGCGGAGGTACCTCCGTACGCCCCGCACGAGCGGAGGATCGTGGTCGACGAGGCCGCTCGCCTCGGTCAGCGACCGGGTCGCGAGCAGTCGCGCCGTCATGTCGGCGCGCTCGATCAGGCGCGGCCGAGCGTGAAGAACTGCCAGGCCTCGTCGCGGGACGTCGCCGACTCGATGATGCCCACGGCCAGCGCCCGAGCGCTCGCGGACCCAGCTGAAGAACTCCGAGGCGCTCGCCCGAGACGCGGCGCGGCATCCGGGTGCGGGTGGTGTTGAGGCACTCCCAGAGCTCGGTCGAGACGATCTCGCGGGCGCGGCGCGCGTTCTCACGGGCGGCGCCGAGCGAGTAGGCGATGGAGGCGGGATTCGTGCGGTCGATCGCGAGGATCGTGAGCACGTCGGCGCAGGGTAGATCTCGCCCATGTCGTCGGGCGGGGTCGAGCCCATCACCGACAGCGAGCGGCACGCGGTGTCCTCGTCGATCCATGGGTCCTCCAGCAGGAGCTGGAGGTGGACGTCGAGGATGCGCGCAGTGCCGTCCGAGCGCTCGATGTAGCGGCCGATCAGAAGAGGGACTCTGCGATCCGGGAGAGCATCAGTCCTCCTCTCCCGCGTCGCGACCCTGCTGCTGCTCCTGGTCGGTGTTCGGGGCGTCGTGCGGCGAGTGGTCGGGGGTGGTTCAGCGGGTACACGATCGGGATCGAGCTGGTGACCGCGGCCTGCTCGGCGACGAGGCCCTGGATGTCGTGCGCGTCGAACCGCGGTCGCGCTGCGACTCCAGGCCCACCACCCAGGTGTCCGCTGATCCGCCGCCCTGCGACGAGTTCACGACGAGCTGGCCCTCGGGCAGCGCCACCCGGGTCAGGCCGCCGGGCAGCACCAGACGTCGTTCCCGTCGTTGACGGCGAACGGCCGAATCGGCGTGGCGCGGGCGCATGCCGTCGTCGACGAGGGTCAGGATGGTCGACAGCTGCACCACAGGCTGCGCGATCCAGCCGCGCGGATCGGCCTGCAGGCGAGCGCAGCTCGGCGAGCTCCTTCGCGGAGGCGTCGGGGCACGGGCCTTGCCGCCGGAGCCGTCGACCGGTTTCACGACGAGCTCGTCGAGCCGGTCGAGGACCTCCTCGAGCACCGGATCCTCCAGTACCAGGTGTCGACGTTCTTGATCACCGCGTCCTCGCCCAGGTAGTAGCGGATGAGGTCGGGCATGTAGGTGTAGACGAAGCTTGTCGTCCGCGACTCCGTTGCCCACGGCGTTCGCGATGGTCACGGTGCCCAGGCGGGCGGCGAGCATGAGCCCCGGCGAGCCGAGCATCGAGGCCGGCGCGGAATTGCAGCGGATCGAGGAACTCGTCGTCGACGCGGCGGTAGATCACGTCGACGCGGTCGGGCCCGAGGTGGTGCGCATGAACACCTTGCCGCCGGTGCCGAAGAGGTCGCGGCCTTCGACCAGCTCGACGCCCATCAGGCGCGCAGGCATGCTCGTGTGCTCGAAGTAGGCGGAGTTGTAGACGCCGGGGTTAGGACGACCACGGTCGGGTCGTCGACGCCCTCGGCGCCGACCTTGCCTGGGGCCTGCAGCAGCTTGTTGGGGTAGTCGCCGACCGGGCGGACCCGCATCGAGACGAACAGCTCGGGCAGGGTCACCGCCATGACGCGGCGGTTCGAGATCACGTACGAGACGCCGGAGGGGACGCGGACGTTGTCCTCGGAGCAGCGCCACGCGCGACCTCGTCGCGGATGAGGTCGATCCCCGAGACCTGGATCCGCACGCCGTTCGCCGAGACGATGCCGGCGGCCTGCCGGTGGAAGTGGCTGGAGCTCGGGATGAGCCCGGCGGGATCACGCCGTCCTTGACCGCGTTCTGCGGCCCATACACAGCGGCGAGGAACGCCTCGGGAGCGCGGACGCGCTGCCCGGTCCGCTCTGCACCTCGTTCCTCGGCGCGCTCGATCACGCGCGGCACTGCATCGAGCGGGAACGGCCGCTCCTCGCCGGCGAAGTCGAACGTGACGCCCTGCGCGAGGTAGGAGGCGAGCGCGTCGGTGCGGCCGCGCAGCTCCTCCTGAGTCATGCGGGCGAGCGAGGTAGATGTCGCGGTACGCCGAACGGACCCCGTCGGGGCCCTTCGTCGCGGCGACATCAGCGGGCATCTCGTCCCGGGGAGGGGCGCGGCACGGCGGCGCTCGACCTTCTGGGACCCGTAGCCGTCGAGTCCGCCCATGGCACGACTCTAGTCCGGGGCGTATTGCGGGGATGTTTCGCCGGATCGGGCGGCCCCGGCGGGCCCTGCGGAACGCCGGTGTCCGCCTGTGGAGAGCGCCTGCGATACAGAACGTCAGCGGAGAAGGGGTCGGTCGGCGGCCGGGGAGCGACCCCCTCTCAGCTGACGTTGCGCCGACGACAGGTCGAGGCGGGCCGCTTCTTCGGCCTCCCCGAGGAGCGCGGGCACAGAGCCTGCCGGCAACCCTCCGGACGAACCACCTGCGGAACATCAGTGGAGAGAGGGGGATGTCGGCTGACAGCCGAGAGACCCCCGTCTCCGCTGACGTTGCGCAGTAGCGGCGTCCCGCCGAAAGTGCCTCGGAGCCCGCGCCGCCGGCGCTGAGGAGCGGTCCAGAGATGCTCCTGGCGGTGGATCAGGGACAGGAGCGCCTCTTCCGTCGCGGCCAGTCCTCCATGATCTGGTGGTTGTCGAGGCGGATGCCCGAGGTACTCCTGCCGCGCCAGCTCGGATCGGCGCTGCGATCCTCGCGGAACTGCTCGAAGACTCCCGTGGTAGCGGTAGCCGTCGCTCTCGAGGACGAGCCGCTCGCCGACGATCTCGTCGACGAAGCCGACCCGGGGACGGGCGCCTGCGTGCGCACCTGCACCCGCCGGCGACGCAGGCTCAGGCGCGTCTTTGTCTCGAATCCGGACTGGCTGCTGCCATCGACCCTCTCGGGGAGCGCGCTTGCCCAGCGGCGCGAGCTGCCGGAGCGTGCCGAGCTCCTCGACGGTCAGCGAACCGCTGTTCAACGCGGAGTCGATCGTGACGATCGCGTCGTCGTCACGGACGCAGGTCACCGATTGCAGGACCGCCGCGCCGACGCCGCCGTCCTGCGACAGGGACCGCCGCCCCTGCCCGGGCCACTGCCGCCAGTGGCCGACCTCGCCTCGCCGCAGCTCGTGCACCGAGGACGCGCCGAGAGCGACGTGCAAAACGAGCCGCTCGACGGTCCCTGGCCGAGGTGCCGCAGCAGGGAGACGCACGTGGGGCGCCGCCCGCCCCGCACCGCCGCGAGCTCGATCGGCGGCACGTCCGAGGGCGTACACGCCCCGGCGCACGCACGAGGACACCGTCGTCGAGGAGGCGCGCTGCACGGCGGTCCGCAGGATCGCCGAAGCCGCGATGCCCCGCGTGGTCGCGAAGCCGCCGCTGGATCGAAGGAGGAGACGAGTCCGTGCGTCCCCGGGATCGTGCCGGAGATCGTGCCGCGCCGATCCGGGGAGAACTGCTCTATGTGGACAGATCGGCGCCGACGCGCCGTCCGGGGAGGACGTGCACGACTCCTCACCGCCCGGGCGCGACCCGGGCTCGCACGGAGGCGCCGGAGGTCGGTGCGCTGTACCGGGCTGCCGCACCCGCCGAGGCGTGACTCCCGACCGTCAGCAGGCCTCCGGTACCGCACCCGGGGCCGTCCGCCGCCCGCAGCGGACGTGGTCGCCGGCAGACGCCTCGCCTCGACCCGACCGGCCGACGATGACCGAGGCGGGTCCGAGCACGAGACCCGCCGTCCGCAGACGAGGAGCATCCCCATGACAGAGAACCCGACCCACGGCCGCATCCAGCGCCGCACCATCGTCGCAGGCGCGGCCTGGACGGTACCGGTCGTCGCCACGACGATCGGAGCGCCGCCTCGCGGCCGCGTCCCCCACGACCCCGCCGCCGGCCCGTCTGCCACGAGTTCCCGCCGGCGTCGACCTGGACGTGGCAGGTCCCCGCTCGGGCATCGTCTCGTTCCCGTTCTACTTCCGCGACGGCGAGCGCTTCGCCAGCTCCGCGGACGCGACTCCCGGGTTCGGCACGGCGACCATGGCGGTGCTCACCACCCTCGAGGTGGTGCAGGGCAAGCGCTACCACTTCGCGATGCCCGCCTTGCCAGCCCCGTCGGCTCGCGGTGGCAGTCGCTGAACGTCTACCTCAACGGCCAGCAGGTCTTCGCTGGCACGACGCGGCCGTTCCCGGGGATCGAGTACATCCCGCCCGCGGGCAACACCTACCACTACGAGTGGACGGCGAATGCGACCGGACCCGTGAAGGCGGTCTTCGAGTGGATGATGCCCGACACCGCCGGACTGAATCCGCCGACGAACCAGGACATCAACCGCGCGTCCGACCGTCACCTGCCTCTAGGAGGCGCGGAGCCGCCGACGGTCGTCCTCCGACCGTCGGCGGGGGCGCTAGACGGCGGAGCCGGTCACGCCGCCCGACGCGCCGCCGCCGCTACAGCACCCGTGCGGACCGGAATCCGGCGAGTCGCGCGGCCTCGCCCCGGGGGCAGCGGCGTCGCGGCGCTGACGAGTGCCCGCGCCCGCGCGAGACGGGCGTCGCAGGCCGCCGTGCAGGCTGGATCGCCCGTGGAAGATCCTCCGCAGGTGCGGTCCGACACAGCAGTTGCGCGAGCGAGCGCGGTGACCGAGAACGAAGGATCACCCGCGTTCAGGGCGATAGCGTCGAGCGCCCGGCGGTGCAGGAAGCGCTTCGCCCAGGACAGGCGCCCGAGGCCGGGGACCAGGTCACCTCGTCGAGAAGACCACTGAGGAGACTCGTGGTCGCGAGTCGGAAGGACGGAAACCGGTCGCGTCCGGGTCGAGCCCGGCGTTGAAGGCGGCGTTGACCGCGGCGAGGAGCACCGGGCGGAAGGACAGGGCCGCATCGGCGGTCACGGCCCCGGATCGCAGCGCGGCGACCGCAGCGGGTGACAGCCCCGAGCCGTCGGCCGCGAGCTCGAACTCGAAGCGCGCGATCCGATCGACCGCCGTCGCGCGAGCGGCCCTCCCCTCGGGCGACACCACGAGATCACCGGAGGTGATGGCGTGCGTCGCGCCTCCGAAACTCACGTCGGCATCCCCGTCCACGACCACGACGGCGAACAGCACGCGGGAGTCGGAGCCCGCTCGGACCTGCCGACGTGTGCCGAACCTGAGCGACACGGAAGCCCGCCGCGGCGACCTCGTCGGCGATCAGGTGGGACGGGCCCTGTCCGGTCATCGCCCGTTCGGCGAGCCGCGCGGAGGCGGCCCTCCCGGTGAGGACGTCCTCGCGGGGAGAGCGGTCAGGTGGGGGATTCACGAGAGGGCTCCTCAGGGCGTGGAGACCGCGGGCACGGTCGGAGAGTGTCCTCCAGACCTCAGACAGGTGTGGTGCATCCCGGTCCCGGGACCGGACGCGCGCGACGCCAGGCGGACACGGGCGCCGGCACCGCGCACAGCGACGTAGCGAACCGCGCTCGCCGACGACCTCGCAGCGGCGGGAGCACCCCGCGCTGAACGCGCGGCGGCCCGATCACGTCCTCGCGATGCCCCTCCCGACCGCATCAGAGCGCCCGCCGCATCGACGACGCGCTGCGAACCCCGCCAAAAGCGCGACGTCGGCCGAGCTGAGGCTCGATCGCCGCTCTCCCGCAGAGCACGGGCGATCTCGGCGCGCTCGGCGCGGATCTCGGCGGCAGGGCTCGATCCGTGCGCGGCGAACGCCTCCTGCGGCAGAGCAGGGCGAGATCACCCAGCTCGTCGCTCAGGACGGCGGTCGAGAACGCCCTCTCGGCCGCCCTCTCCGCGATCATCCTCCGAGCGCGATCGACGAGCACGTCCCGACGGTGGCGAGGCCTCCCCGCGCAGCCGCGTCCACTGCAGGCAGTCCGAGACGAGACTGCGCACCGCGAGCGACCGGAAACCCGGATCCTGCGGGCCAGCTCGAGTTGAACGCCGCGTTGAGCGTCGAGATCCAGGACCGTGGCGAGGGCCGCACGTCGGGGTCGAGCAGTCCCCCGTCGCTGCAGCCTCGGCGCACCGCCTCCGGCAGCTGATCGGCATCGAACTCGACCTCGAGGTGCGCGCCGAAGTTCGCCGCCGTGATCGTCACCTCGTCGATGCCGGCAGCACCGCGATCGACCCCGGTCCGGCACGGCCGACCAGGTCGGTGCCTCGATGATCACCGTCGACCTGGGCTTGTAGCCGCCCGGGGCCTCGCGGGCGCCTCCCGGAGGAGCGTCTCGTCTCCGGGTACCAGTACCGCGCGATCCGCAGGTCGGCGCCGGGCACCTCGTCGACCATGAACACGGGGCGCGCGGGTCCAGGGCGGTAGCCGGCGGGCGGAACCAGGCGATCGCCTCCTCCCCCGCGAGCGAGGCGGAGCGGCGGACCGCGGTGCGGGGCGGTGTCGTCACGAGGTCCTCGGCTCTCTGCGGACCGATCGGCGTGTTCCCACGACGCGCCCGCGGACCAATGGTGGGGAAGAACGGCAGGGCCGATCCGGACCGATTGCGCAGGATGCGCGGAACCGGCGCGCAGTCCACGCGAGTTGGATCCCACACCCGCGGGGCGCATCGTCGACACCATGACCGACATCCCGTTCACCGAGAAGTCAGGAACCGCATGACCGAGAACACACCCCGCGCTCCGTCCACCGCCGCGCCGTCGTCGCCGGCGCCGCCTGGGGCCATCCCCGTCGCATCGCCACCGCGATCGGCGCACCGCTCGCCGCCGCGTCCGGACGCGACTCCGCCCGCGTCGACACGAGCAACTTCGACGCGCTGCACATCGTCTGGGCGAACACCAACGTCGGCGCCGTCGGCGGCGGGCAGACCCCATCGTCGACGCCCTCGTGCGCACCGAGGGGCCCACCGCCGGCTCGACCTCCTCCGATCGCGGTCCGCATCCCGCCCAGTACCTCGACATCGGCTACGTCAATGCCGGCTTCCTCGTTCCGGGACACACCGGCGGCCGTGAACTGCGTCACGTCCTACATCGACGGCGGCTACGCGGTCTACCAGTTCTACCACCCGACCTCGCCGGTCCCGGCGGCAACAGCGACAACGTCTTCCGTTGGACGTGCCGCCTCGCAACGCCCGTGGCTGGTCGGCACCTCCTACACGGTCGACGTCACGTCGCTCGTCTCGCCCGGCGACCGGAACCCCGGCAACAACGTCTGGGTCGCGTCGCCGGCCGTGGCGTACGTGCAGCCGTAACCCGACTCCCGTCGCCCCGGAGCGCCGGCCGTGCCACCACCGGGTGTCGCGGCCGGCGCTCGTCGTGACCCCCGGCGGCGACGGTCACCTCGGCCGTCACGCCTCGCGCAGCGGCGCCGCAGAGCGTCCTCGGAGCCGAATCCCGGCACCCGCGCGATGTCGCGGAGAGGCGATCGACGGCCGGCGATCAGCTGCTCACGAGCCAGGACCGCCCTGGCACGCCGGATCTCCTGCAGCGGCGTCCGCCGTCCCTCCTGTGCGAACACGAAGGCCGGGTGCTGCCGCGTCACGCCGAGACGCTCCGCCAGCCGCGAGACGAGAGAGGGCAGGGTCGGAGGCGTCCCGCTCGATGACGGCGATCGCACGCTCGCCCAGCGTCGTCGTCCCGATCGCGTCCGGGAACAGCTCGTGCACGAGCGCTGTGCAGCAGCTCCCGATCGCGGCGGCGAAGTGCTCCAGTCCGGGCGAGCCGTCGGCGAGGCCCGCGTTCAAGCGGCGTTCGCCGAGTGGGGCGAGGCGGCCTTCGCCCACGCGCCGTCGCGGTCCTGGGCGCTCAGCAGCTGCGGGCGGAGGGCGAGGACCGGGAGTCGTGCCTCGATCTCGATCCGGGCGGTCGACTCGGAGGCGTCGAGGAGGGCGACGTCGGCGCCCTCGGTCGCGGCGAGACCTGGCCCGCTCCGGAGAAGGCCTCTGCGGCGAGCCGTCCCCCTCCTGCGCCTCGAGGGCGATCGAGCCGTCGAGCTGCACGATCACGAGCGCGCGACCGGGAGGAGGCCTTCAGCGTTCCGGACGCCGGCGTGTGGGAGATCCCGCGGCGACGCGGACCGGTCCGGCGTCGGCCTCGTCCCCCAGGACGATGGCGAGACGTCCCCCCCGTCGCCGGAGTCCGCGCACCGCGGCGAACCTCTCCGCCTCCGTCCCGCGTCTGCGATCACGGCGGCCCCCCTCACGACAAGGACGCACTCGAGCGGGCGGGATGCGGTCGACGTCTCCGAGCAGTGACACCAGTAAAGCCGAGGAGCCGCGCCCGGCCCGCGGCCGTGGAACGGAAGTCGGGCAGCAGAACGGAAGAAGGCGACCGCGACGGAGGCAGGAATCGAAGAATCGGCTCCGTCATCCACCTCTTCCAAGGAGCTCACGCATGTCCGACCACCTCACCGACTCGCCCACCGGCGGCATCCAGCGACGCACGATCGTCGCCGGCGCCTCCTGGACCATCCCGTCGTCGCCACCGCGATCGGCGCACCGCTGGCGGCCGCCTCCGGCGACGCGCTGAGCCTCGCCTTTTCGCAGCCGAGCTACTCCGGCGGCGGCTGCGGCTCCCTCAGCGGCGTCACCGTGACCGCGACGAGCGGGTTCTGGCGTCGCCGGACGGACGATCGCCGTCACCCTCCCCGCGGGGTTCACCTTCCCGGGCGGCGGCTCCGCGCACTCCGCGACGTCGGGCGACGACGGCAGCATCAGCTGCCGCCGATCACCCTCCCCGCCGCCGGCGGGAGCGGCACGCTCTCGGCCTCGTCCGGGACGACGACGGCCGCCGCCTCGATCAGCGCGACCGCGAACACCGCGGCCGCCTCGGTCCAGAACGCCCTCCAGCCCGACTCTCAGCGCGAACATCCCCGCCGGCTCCGACAACCTCGGCTTCCGGTACTTCCTCGCACCGAACGGCGACCTCTACTACTTCACCGGAGATCGCGTCGCCACCGGCGTCACCACCCTCGCGTCGCAGTACGTCGACGGCTACTCCGATCTCGTCACCTTCCAGACCGCGTCCGGCACCTACTCCGCTCAGAACGCCGGACCCGTCACCCTCAGCGGCAACACCTCCTCGACTCGACCGCCGTCGGATTCCGGTACTTCCTCGCCCCCGACGGCGACCTCTACTACTTCACCGGCGACCGGGTCGCGACGGGCGTCACCACCGCGGCCTCCCAGTTCGTCAACGGCTACTACGACCTCGTCACCTTCCAGACCGCGTCCGGGACCTATTCGGCTCAGGGCGCCGGCCCCGTCACCACGCTGAGCGGAACATCCCGCTGGGCTCGACGAACATCGACTTCCAGTACTTCCTCGCCCCGAACGGCGACCTCTACTACTTCACCGGGGATCGCGTCGCCACCGGCGTGACCACGCCGCCGCGCAGTACGTCGACGGCTACTACGACCTCGTCACCTTCCAGACCGCGTCCGGGACCTACTCGGCCCAGGGCGCCGGCCCCGTGACCACGCTGAGCGAGGAACATCCCGCGCGGGATCCGACAACGTCGGCTTCCGGTACTTCCTCGCGCCGAACTGGCGACCTCTACCACTTCACCGGCGACCGCGCGTGGCGACGGGGTCGCGACCGCGGCGGCGCAGTACGTGCACGGCTACTCCGATCTCGCCACGTTCACCTACCTGACGGCCTGCTGAGCCGACGGGGGCGAGGCGATGCACCACCCGCCCCGAGCGCCGAGGATCAGGAGCACGGTCGATCCGTCGCGAACTGGTCCCCGCGCATGATCGGAGGAGCGGTTCGCGACCTCGCCGAGCCGTTCGACGGATCGCGCATCGCGGCGGCGGCCGATCGCGCCGTCGGGGCTACTCCGCCCGCCTCGTCGCTGTATCGTCCTGTACATGCAAACGCATGGATCTGGCGCCACACCGGCGCCGGCGACGAAGGGGCGCACCTCATGCAGTTCGGAATCTTCTCGGTCAGCGACATCACGACCGACCCCCACCGCAGGAGCGACGCCGACCGGGTCCGGGAAGATCGCGGCCGCGGTCACGATCGCCAGAAAGGCGGAGGAGGTCGGGCTCGACGTCTACGCGCTCGGCGAGCACCACAACCCGCCGTTCTGGTCCTCCTCGCCCACCACCACGCTCGCGTTCATCGCCGCGCAGACCGAGCGCCTGCTGCTCTCGACCGCGACCACGCTCATCACCGCGAACGACCCGGTGAAGAGTCGCCGAGGACTTCGCGATGCTGCAGCACCTCTCGAGGCGGACGCGTCGACCACTCATGCTCGACGGCTAACCGCCGGCCCCGGTCCGCCCCTGGTTCGGCAAGGACATCCGCCAGGGCATCGAGCTCACGATCCCGGAGAACTACGACCTCCACCGCCTGCTCGGCGCGAGGGACTTCGTCGACTGGCAGGGGCAGTTCACTTGCACGCCGCCGCCGGAGCCAACCGTCGCCCCGCCCGCTCGGCGTATCGCTCCGTTCATCTGGCACGGCTCCATCCGCTCGCCGCAGATCGCCGAGCAGGCCGCCTACTACGGCGACGGCTTCTTCTCGAACCACATCTTCTGGCCCGCCTCGCATACGCAGAAGATGGTGCAGCTCTACCGCCAGCGCTTCGAGCACTACGGTCACGGCTCCGCCCGACCGGAGCGATCGTCGGCCTGGGCGGTCAGACCCTACCATGGCCCGCAACTCCCAGGACGCGGTGAAGCAGTTCCGGCCTCTACTTCGACGACAACGCGCCGGTCTACGGGCACGGAGCCCTCGCTCGAGGACTACCACGGAGCAGACGCCGCTCACCGTCGGCTTCTCCGCAGGAGGTCATCGACCGCACACTCGGCTTCCGCGACTACGTCGGCGACTACCAGCGCCAGCTCTTCCTGATGGACCACGCGGGCCTGCCGCTGGCCACCGTCCTCGAGCAGCTCGAGCTGCTCGGCGAGGATCCTGCCCGTGCTGCGGCACGAGTTCGACTCCGCCGCCGCGCCACGTCCCCGAGGCGCCCACCCGCGCCTCGCGCGTCGCCGCCCGCGACGCGCAGCCCGTCGCCGTCGGCGCCTGAACGCCGGGACAAGGAGAACCACCATGGACACCCCGCAGGATCGTCCTCTCGGCGGCCTCGGCCGCAGCCGTCCTCCACGCGGCTGCTCGCCGACCGCCTCGCCGACGCGACCGAGCGCGAGCTGAGCCGGCAGGGCTTCGCCGTCGAGCGGAGCGTCGTCGAGCTGGGCAGGACCTCGCGCACGACGTGACGAACAGCCTGCTCACCGGATTCGCCGAGTCCGGCCCGCCCGGTGCCGCTGGTACGACGCGGTGTCGGGCGCCGACGGCCTGATGCGCCGTCCGCCGATCTTCACGACCAGCTGTACAGCGGACTCTTCAAGTCGTTCGTCGACGTGCTCGACACTGGAGGCGCTGCGCGGACTGCCGTGCTGCTCGCCGCGACAGGAGGATCGCCCCGCCACTCCCTCGCGGTCGACTACGCCATGCGCCCGCTGTTCCGCTGGCCTGCACGCCTCCCCTGTCGACCACTGTCTTCGCGGCGACCGACGACTGGGGCGCGAGCGAGCGAGGACGGTCGAGCCCTCCCCGGCCGCATCGAGCGGGCCGGTCGCAGCACTCGCGGCCGAGGCGGCCCGCGTCTCGCGCACGGTGCGCGACCCGTGGGCGCTCGAGGGGTCCTTCGAGGGATGCTCGGCCGCGGCTGACCCGGCGGGCGCGACGACGGGTCGCGCCAGCTTCGGCCGCCGGCCGAGGCGACGTATCCTCGCCTCGCGGGTCGCCCTGGATCTCCCGACTCCGGCGCCCGCCGGACCGAGGAGCACCATGACCCGCACCGTTCCCCGCCGCTCGATCGCGACAGCGCTCCGCTGGAGCGCTCCTCTGCGGCCCTGGCCGCCCCGGCCCCCGCCGCCGCGCCGCAGGAAAGCTCCTGGGCTACTTCGTCGACGACAGGGCCCACCTCCTCGTGGTCGTCAATCCCGACCCGGAGCGCATCCGCCTCCGCCTCGTGGTGAACCACGTCCGCTTCCCCGAGCCCGCGCTCGCCGCCCCCTACCGGATCTCGCGGGCGTCGAGGGCCGACTCGGACAGGCCCTCGACCGCGACGTCGTCTCGTACGACCTCGGAGCGGTCCAGGTGCCGCCCGGGGGGTCGTGGGTGGGCACGATCGCGCTGGTGCACGGGCCGCACGGGGCGTCGTTCCTCCCGTCCCGTCGTCGTTCGGGCACGGGATGCTGCACCGCGGACCTCCCGCTCCGGCGCGGGAGCGCCGCGTCGCGCCGGCCCGCACGGCCCGGCGACGGCGTACCTCTCTTAGGCGTCGAATACGCCTCGGCGGCGTCGCGGCGGGGGTGCGGCCCGCGAAGGCCGCTGCGGCGCGCTCCCGACCGAAGTCCTCACCCAGCGGCCGGGCCCGGATCCCTCACGTCCAGGCCGTGCTCAGAGGCGACGTGCTGTCAATCCCTACGACGTCCGGGCCTCCCCGCGAGGGCTGCTCGCGGTACCGTCTTCCCGGGCGCCGTTCTGGAGCGCTCCGGAGAACGTGCCGTTCCCTCGGAAGGCGAGGCTCCTGCACGAGCACCATCGCCGCCAATGCCGCCCCGGCGGCGGGTGGCGGGGCGCTACTACCTCATCGAGCGGATCGGCTCGGGCGGGATGGGCTCGGTGTACCGCGCGCGAGGACGAGACCGTGCAGCGCGACGTCGCCGTGAAGGTGTTCCCGCGCGGAAGCCTCGGGCGAGGACGTCGCCCGCCAGGAAGCGCGAGGTGCGGATGCTCGAAGCTCGTTCGCGCACCCGGGCATCGTCAACCTCTTCGACGCCGGCCTGCACAACTTCGGCGGGGAGGTCCGCCGCTACGTCGTCATGGAGCTCGTCGCCGACCCCACGATGGTAAAGGCCCGGCTCGAGTCGGGGCCGATGGCGATCGACGAGGTCTCGGCGATCGGCACCCGGCTCGCCGAGGCGCTCGCCTACCTCCACGAGCGCGGCGTGGTGCGGCCGCGACGCGACAGCCTCGTCGGCGACGTCGGTTCGACGTCCTGGCTACGAGCGACACCGCCAAGCTCACCGACTTCGGTGTCGCCCACTTCATGGACGGCTCGCGCCTCACCAGCGACGGCATCGTCATCGAGCGCGGCGGAGCTTCGTCGGCCCCGAGCAGGTCGCGGGCGAGCCGCTCCGGCCAGGCGGGCGACGTCATTCTCGCTCGGCCTGGTCCTCCTCGGAGCGCGCTACACCGGTCACCGGGAGTACTCGGGCACCGTCCTCGGGGCGGCGATCGCCCGCCTGCACCGCAGCCCCGCGATCCCCGAGACGCTCCCCGCCGAGCGGCGGACGCTGCTGGCCGAGATGACGCAGCGGGACCCGGCAGGCCGCCTGCGGCCGACGAGGTCGCGCACCGGCTGCGCAGCGGACGAGGAGGAGGGCGGCGGCGGCGGCGCGGGCGCTCCTGCGCAGTCGGTGGACGAGGGCCGGACCGCGAGGATCCGCCGCAGCGTCATCGTCGGCTCGCTCGAGCGCGTGGTCGGCGTCGGCGCGGTCGCCGCGCTGTCCTGGATGCTCGGCGCATTGCTCGCCGGCCCGCTGAGACCTCCGCTTCCGGGTCGAGCAGCCGCGCGAGCCGTCTCGAGCGCCGTCACCCTCTGGAAACGGGGATCTCGACACGCCCGCTCCGCGGGCTATTCGATCAGCGGAGGTCTGCAGTCGCGTCTCGGACCCCCGTCACCCGGAGAGACTCCGCTCCAGGCCTCGCCCGGCAGCGCCTTCCGCAGCACGAGGCGGGTCCAGGCGCCGACGTAGAGGCGGTCGCCCTCCTCGATCTCGCGGCGCTGGCCCGGGGCGATCAGGTCTGCGGCAGCGCGGCGCCCGCTGCGGCGGATACGTGCCGTTCGCAGCGAGCTGCAGGTCCTTCCACCCACCAGCGGTAGCCGTCGGTGTCCAGCTGGCAGTGGCGCGGGGCCCCGGAGTCGTTGCCGCAGGTGATCTGCGGCGAGATCCCGCGCGAGACGGAGGGACGCCCGACCAGCGGCGTGCGCTCGCGCAGCACTGCACGACGGTCGGCGGCCGGCGGAGCATCTGGGTCGTCCGCGCGCTGCTCGGCGTACCGCTCCGGGTCGATCCAGAGCTCGGCGATCCACGGCATCGTCCTCCGAGGTCTCCGGTGAGAGCGAGGGGGCCGGCGCTCCGGGATCACCTCGGTCGGCGGGCCGTGGCGACCGGCACGTCGAAGCCGGCCTCCTGCTCCGGGACGAACTCCCGCGTCCGGAGCCTCCTCCGCCGCGCGGGGCGCCGGAGCCTCGCCGAGGTGGGCACCGGGGATCGCCGGCCTGCGAGTCGCGGAGCCGCCGACCCCGCCGCCGAGGCAGCGCACGGCGCCGGACTCGGTGAACGGGTCGGCCTCGGGCAGCGAGGCGGTGGTGAAGTCGTAGCCGCGGTTCTCGCGGAAAGGCGCGCCCGCCGCGTTGGAGGTGCGAGGCAGTTCGGGCAGACGGCGGGCCCGGTCGGGATCGCGGTCGTCGGCGCGGCGGCGCTGGGCCCCGGGAGCGGCCGAGGGCGCGGCCTGGATCGGCGCTTTGCGGGCGTCGCAGTAGTCGCCGGGCGCGTTGTGCCCTGCGGGGCACCGGTAGCTCACTTGCGCACCCGCGTGGTCTTGGTGGACGCCGTGTCGAGCGCCATCTCGTCGGCGAGGCGGGTCACTCCGCGCTTGAGCCGCTACGGTGCCCTCGTTCGGGTTGTCGATCTCGACCACCTTGCGCAGCTTCGCGGTGGCCTCGTCGTTGCCGGTGACGGCGGCCAGCTGCACGGCGCGGCCGAGAAGGCGCGACCGTGGCCGTCGCGTCGTCGCCGACGGCCTTGCGCGGCCAGTCCGTCCACCGGATCGCCGATGCCGAGCTCGGTCTGCCCGGTGTAGTGCGCGACCGCCGGGTCGATGCGCGCGGTGAGCGCCGAGTCGTCCGTCCAGCGGGCCTTCGCGAGCGCCGAGGCGACCACCTCGTCGCGGACGCTCAGCTGCGCGCGCGCGGCGAGCTGCTCCCGCTCCGACGGGCTTGGACGCGACGCGGACCGCCGACGTGGTACTCCCGGACCGTCTCCCCAGGCGCCCGTCGAGGTACGAGCCGGTCAGCGGGTTCACCGGAGTGCGGCGCGAGCTGAGGGTCCTCGGAGGTTCGGCGCGACCTGGCGGGCGAACAGCGGCTGGGCACCGCCCTGCGGCGCGTCCACACGCGCAGCTCGCCGTCGGCGACGCTCCGCGGCGCATCGACGCCTGCACGATCTGCTCGAAGTCGGCGGCCATGTCGGCCGGGTTCGCGATGAGCGCACGGTGCCCAGGGCGCGCTCGCGATCGTACCGTGCCTCCTCGACGACCCGGCAGGAGCCGACTCCGCGCACGTCGCACCGGAACATCCCCTGGGCGGCGCGGATGGCGGCGTCGAGCTGCATCCGCGGCCTCGTGCTCGTTCTTGCCGTCGGTGAGGAGGATCGCGTGGCGCTGCGTCGCCTCCGGGACCGTCGCGAAGGCGGCTGACGGGCCAGGGTCAGCCGGCGCTTGCCCATCGCGGTTGCCGCCGTCGGCCTGGAAGTTGCTCGCCGATGGCCTCGCGGAAGCCGCACGGCGCGGGCGCCTCGGCTCCATCCGCACCATCGAGACGGAGGCGTTGGGGTAGGGGAACGCGCGGTCGGCGCGCTCGGAGCCCGCGACGACCGCGAAGAAGGTGCCGTCGAGAATCTGGTCGACCGCGACCTGGAGCGCGCGCTTGGCGGCGGCCATGTTCTCGCCGGTCATCGATCCGGCGCAGTCGACGATGATGATCTCGGCGGCCCGCTCCGTCGCTGCCGGCCGAGCCGGTGCTGCCGGCCGCGGTGGCCGTCACGATCGCGTGCGCATCCGTGGCGCCGTCGAGAGGTACTCGTTCTGGAAAACACTCGCGCTGAACTCCGCCATTCCCGCGATTCTATTTTCGCGCGTCGCCCCGCGTGTGCGGCCGGCGGCTGCCGCGTCTGAGCGGCTCCCGCCTCGCGGACGCCGCCGAGGGCCCTCGCAGTCCTGGTGAGCGCGCTCCTGCTGCTCCCTCGGCTGCTCCTCGACGACGCCCCGGAGGGATCGCCCTCCCTCCCGACGGCGCCCGCTTCGACTACCAGCTGGGCGGCGGATACCCGCCGGCCGAGGGTGTGGAGCTCGTCGTGCGCGACCGCGAGGGCGCGTCGAGAGCCCGGTCTCTGCTCCGTCCTGCTACGTCAACGCGTTCCAGACGCAGCCCTGGCGAGCGCGAGGACTGGACGGGCGAGCGCGCCGACCTGCTGCTGCAGGACTCCTCCGGCGCGCCCGTCGCCGACCCGGACTGGCCCCGGCGAGGTGCTGCTGGACGTGTCGACGCCGGCGAAAGCGGGAAGCGCTGATGGCGGTCGTCCGGGCCGTGGATCGACGAGGCTGCGCCGACGGCGGCTTCGACGCGGTCGAGGCCGACAACCTCGACTCCGCGACGCGCTCGCAGGGGCTGCTGAGCGACTCCGACACCGCCGCCTTCGCCGCCGGCCTGATCGAGGAGCGCACCGGGCTCGCTCTCGGGCAGAAGAACGCGGCCGAGCGCGCGCCGGAGCTGCGCGGCCTCGGGTTCGACTTCGCCATCACCGAGGAGTGCGAGGCCTTCGACGAGTGCGACGCGGTACACCGGCGCCTACGGCGACCGGGTCTACGAGGTGGAGTACACGGACGCCCCGGACTCCGTGTTCGAGCGGGCGTGCGCGGCGCGCGGCGACCGCATCGGGGTGCTGCAGCGCGACCGCGACCTGCTGGTGCCGGGCGAGGACGGGTTCGTCGCACGGCGGTGCTGAGCGGGAGCGCGCGACCGGTAGCATCGAGCGCTCCGACGGGGAGCGGGGCGCATGAGCGAGCGACGACGGGCCTTCACACCGATCGAGCAGCGGATCGACGACGCCGCGAACCGGATCCTCGCCCGCGGCCTGCCGCCGGACCGCGCGCCTCGCTGATCGAGTTCCTCGTCTTCGGCGCGAAGCAGGCGTGGGCGTGCGTCTTCGGCGCCGTGCTTCTCGCGGTCCTCCTCGCCGCCCGCCTCTGGTACCCGGACGACGCCGCACTCGCCCGCAACGACCTGCTGACGATCGTCGCCGTGGTGCTGCAGATCGTCCTCGTCGCCACCCGCCTCGAGACGGGGCGCGAGCTGTGGGTGATCGTGCTGTTCCACCTCGTGGGCACCGGCATGGAGCTGTTCAAGACCGACGTGGGCTCGTGGAGCTACGAGGCCGACGGGGTGCTGCGGATCGGCGCGGTGCCGCTGTTCAGCGGGTTCCTCTACGCGTCCGTCGGCTCGTACATGGTGCGGATCCACCGCCTCATTCGACGTGCGCTTCGTCCGCTGGCCGCGGTGGTGGCTGACGGCGGTCGTCGCGCTGCTGATCTACGTGAACTTCTTCAGCCACCACTTCCTGCCGGACGCGCGGTGGCTTCTCTCGCGGCCGTCGTCCTGCTCTGGGGGCGCAGCGTCATGGTCTACCGCGTCCACCGCGGCGTGCACCGGATGCCGGTGCTCCTCGGATTCGCGCTGGTCGCCCTGTTCATCTGGTTCGCCGAGAACATCGCCACCTACTCGGGCGCCTGGCTCTACCCGGACCAGGTCGACGGCCTGGCAGGTCGTCTCGGTGTCGAAGCTCGTGTCGTGGTTCCTGCTGATGATCGTGTCGGTCGTGCTGGTCACCGCGGTGCATCCGCCTCGCGAACCCGACCCCGTCGTCAACCCCCGGGCCCTCGGACCGGTCGTCCTGAGCTGAGCCGTGCCCAGTTGGTCCCTCGCCCTCCTCAGCGGCGCGATCGGAGGAGCGACGCTCCTGATCGGCGCCGCGCTCGCCTGGTTCTTCCGCGTCCCGCCGAAGCTGACGGCCGCCGTGTCGGCCTTCGGCGCCGGCGTGCTCATCTCGGCCCTCGCCTACGAGCTGGTCGCCGAGGCCGCCGACGACGGCGGGCTCCTGCCGACCGTCCTCGGCACTCTCGCCGGCGCGATCGTCTTCGTCGGGGCGGATGCGCTGCTCTCGCGAGCGGGCGCCGGGAACCGCAAGTCCTCACTCCGGATCGGGCGGAGGCGGCGGGGCGGCGATCGCGGCCGGGGCGCTGATCGACGGCGTGCCCGAGTCGATCCGTCCTCGGGCTCTCGGTCGCGCAGGGCGGGTCCGCCGCCGCCATCAGCGTGCCGATCGTCGCCGCCGTGGCGATCTCGAACCTGCCGGAGGGCCTCGTCGACCGCGGGCATGAAGGCCGACGGCCGCTCCGCCCGCTACGTCTTCACCGTCTGGGGCGGCATCGCCGCGGCGTCGGCCGCCGCCGCGCTCGTGGGCTTCCTCGTGTTCGCCACCGCGCCGGGGGCCGTCGTGGCCAGCTTCGTCACCACGGTCGCGGCCGGCGCGATCCTCGCGATGATCTCGAACACGATGATCCCGGAGGCGTTCGACCGCGACAACGTGCTGACGGGGCTGTATGCCGTGCTCGGCTTCGTCACCGCATTCATTCTGCACTCCATCGGATAGCACGCCGCGCGGCGCGTGCCGCGGTCGGCTACCGCGGACAGTTGCGTTTCGCAGAGCGTCCTGCGTTCGGCGACGGGGATCCGCTGACACGCGGATCCCCGGATCGCCTCGTGGAGTGCGGGTGGTCCGGTGGGTTGCTGGTCGAGCAGTCCGGCAGGGCGTATCGAGACCCACCACCGCCAGGAGTCGGCGGATCTCGATACGGCCGCTGCGCAGCCTGCTCGAGCAGCAGAAGGCGGGCACTCCGCCGCGGACCGAGCAGCCCCGCAGCGGACGCCACGCATCACCGCTGCTGGTCGAAGTAGCACCGCGAGGGCGTATCGAGACCCACCACCGCCAGGAGTCGGTGGATCTCGATACGGCCGCTGCGCGCGCTACTCGATCAGCAGGAGGCGGGCACTCCCTCACGGAACGCGGCTGGCCTACGCCCTTGCCGGTCGAGTAGCACCGCGAGGGCGTGTCGAGACCCGCGTCAGCCGCTGAAGGCGGTCAGGGCGTCGTCGAGGATCGAGAGGCCGCGGGAGACCTCGGCCGGATGACGACGGCGGGCGGCACCACGTGGATCCGGTTGTCGGCGGTGAACGGCAGGAGCCCCGCGACAGCAGATCGCTCTTGAGCCGGCCGACCGAGGCGGCGCGCGAGCGGCGCGGGTGCCGCGGTCCTCGACGAGCTCGAGGGCCCAGAAGACGCCAGAGCCGCGCACCTCGCCGATCACCTCGATGCTTCGCCTCCAGCGCGGCGAGCCCGGGCGCGAGGTGCTCCGAGCCGATGGTCTTCGCGTTCTCGACGATGCCCTCCTCCTCCATGGCCTCGAGCGTCGCGACGACGCTGGCGGCGGCGAGCGGGTGGCCGGAGTAGGTGAGTCCGCCCGGGAAGACGCGCTCGTCGAAGTGGTGGGCGATCGGATCGAGATGATCACTCCTCCGATCGGCACGTAGCCCGAGTTGACGCCCTTGGCGAAGGTGATCGATCGGGCCGCACGTCGAACGCGTCGAAGGCGAACCACTCCCCGTGCGTCCGAAGCCGGCCATGACCTCGTCGAGGATGAGCTGGATGCCGTAGCGGTCGGCGATCGCGCGCACACCCGCGAGGTGCCCGAGGGGCGGGGTCAGCACGCCGGCGGTGCCGGGGATCGTCTCGAGCAGGAACGCCGCGATCGACTCAGGGCCCTCGGCCTGCACGACGCGCTCGAGGTGGTGCAGCGCGCGCTCGCACTCCTGCTCGGGGTCTCGGCCCAGAACTCGCTGCGGTAGAGGTACGGGCCGAAGGCGTGCACGTGACCGCGCGTACTCGTTCGGGATGCGGCGCCAGTCGCCGGTCGACACGATCGCCGCTCCGGTGTTGCCGTGGTACGAGCGGTACAGCGAGACGACCTTGTCGCGGCCCGTGAACAGGCGGGCCATGCGGATCGCGTTCTCGTTCGCATCCGCTCCGCCGTGGTGGAAGACCTTCTCGAAGCCCTCGGGCGCGCGATCGGTGATCAGGCGCGCCGCCTCGGCCCGCGTCTCGTTCGCGAAGGCGGGACCGACGGTCGTGAGCACCGCGGCCTGCTCCTGGATGGCGGCGACGACCTTCGGGTGCTGGTAGCCGATGTTGACGTTCACGAGCTGGCTCGAGAAGTCGAGGTAGCGGTTCCCGTCGACGTCCCAGACCTCGGCTCCCAGGCCGCCGGCGATCGGCAGCGGGTTGAGGGCGCCCTGGGCGGGCCAGGAGTGGAACACGCGCGAGCGGTCGGCGGCGGTGACCGCGGCGTTGCTGCGGGCGGTGGCGGTCAGGCGGTCTCGGTGCTCATGGTGTCCTTCCGGAGGCGGCGTCCCTCCATCTGGCCCTCGACCGCCCGCACCGCCGTAGCGGATCCGTCTATCGGAGACCCCTACGATGGACGGATCGTCGACCCCGGCCTCCCCGCCGGCCACCCTCGGAGGCTGCCGTGCCCGCGACCGTCCGCGACCTGCTCGCCGAGCCGGCGTTCGCCCTCCACGTCCTCGCGGGCGTGCACGACGAGGCGGCACTGGACGCCCCGCTCGTCTGGGCGCACTCTCCGATCTGGGTCGATCCCGCACTCCTGGCTCGAATCGGGGCAGCTGCTGCTGACCGACGGCGTCGCACTTCGCAGGCGAGCACGGCCGACTTCTCCGGAGGAGTACGTCGCCCGGCTGCGCGGCCGCGGTATCCGAGCGCTCGGCTTCGCGACCGGCATCGTGCACGACGACGTGCCGGCGGCGCTCGTCGCGGCCTGCGAGCGGCAGGGCCTGCCCCTGCTGCGGGGTCGCCGAGCTCACGCCGTTCATGGGCATCATCCGCTTCGTCGCCGACGTCATCTCGCGCGAGCAGCGCGAGCGCCTCGAAGTGGTCGCTCGAGGCGCAGCGCCGCGTCGCCCGGGCGGCTCTGCGCCCCGACGGGCTGGCCGCGATCCTCTCCGGGCTCGAGCGGCGGCTCGGCTGCTGGGTCGCCCTGCCACGACGCGGTGGGCCAGCGCGTGCAGGTGCCGACCCGGCTCGACGTGCCCCGAGAGGCGGAGCGCTCGGTCGCGGACGCCGTGCGGCACACGCTCGCGCGGCAGCCGGGCGGGGCTGCGCCTGGACGACGGCGGCGGCGTGACCCTGCAGACGCTGGGGCGGCGCGACCACCTGCAGGGCGTGCTCGCGGTGGGCACCGGCACTCCGCTCGATCCGGCGAGGAACGACCTGGTCGCCAGCGTGATCGCGCTGGCGAGCATCGCCCTGGAGCAGCGGCGGGCGCTCGACACCTCGCGCCGCCAGCTGCGCTCCGGACTCCTCGAGCTGCTCGCCTCCCGGGCGTTCGAGGTCGCCGCGCGCACCGCCCGGCAGCTGTGGGGCACGCTGCCCGCCGAGCCGCTCCGCGTGAGCGTGCTCGCGGAGCCGGTGCACGGCGACTCGCTGCTCGACGAGCTCGGGTGGTCGCCGAGGAGAACGGCGCGCGCCTGTTCTTCGCCGAGCGCGAGGGGGCGCTCGTGCTCGTCACGGGGGCCGACGATCTCGCCGTCATCGGCGACGTGCTCGCGCGGCACGGAGCCGCCGCCGGGTCGTCGAGCTCCGACCGACTGGGCGTCTCTCGAGGGGGCGCTGGTCGAGGCGCGCCGTGCAGCCGACCGCTCCTCGCCCCAGCGGCCGCTGCTGCGCTTCGAGGACGTCGCGGCGCAGGGCATGCTCGGACTGCTGACCCCGCGTCCGGGGCGGAGCCGCTCGCCCGCCGCCTGCTCGCCCCGCTGCTGACCCCGGAGGGCGCGGTGCTCCTCGAGACCGCCCGCGTGTGGCTCCGCCGCAGCGGCGCGTGGGAGCCGGCCGCCCGCGAGCTCGGCGCTCCACCGGCACACCCTGCGCAATCGCATCACCGCCGTCGAGCGCGCGCTCGGCGTCGACCTCGACGACGTCAGCGCGCGCAGCAGCTCTGGCTCGCCCTCTCCGTGCTGCGCTAAGGACTCGCGTCCCTGGCGACCTCGGTCTCGATACGCCGCAGCGCGGCGCGCTCGACCAGCAAGGGGCGACCGAGCGCAACCGGCGATCCGCGTGTCAGCGGATCGCCGTGCGCGGACGCAGGACGCTCTGCCGGAGCGCTGCCCACTGCCCGGCCAGACCGCGGGCGATCGACGACGCAGGAGGAGGAAGCGAGAACACCGCGGCGATCCGCGTTCCAGCGGATCGTCGTGCGCGAACGCGGACGCTCTCTGCAACGCAACCGCCCGCCTGCCGACCGCGGCCGATCGACGAGCGCAGCGAGAAGGCTCAAGTGCTGCGGGAAGCCGAGGTTGATGCCGCCGTGCGAGGTCCAGCCAGCGCGACGTGATCGCCTTCTGCTGCGTGAAGAAACGCACGCCCTCCGCACCGTGGGCCTTGGTGTCGCCGAACAGCGACGACTTCCAGCCGCCGAACGAGAACGTCGCCACCGGCACCGGGATCGGCACGTTGATGCCGATCATCCCGACCTCGACCTCGTTCTGGAAGCGGCGGGCCGCTCCTCGTCGTTCGTGAAGATCGCCGTGCCGTTGCCGAAGGCTCCGGCCTGATCAGCGCCACACCCTCCTCGTACGACTGCACGCGCACGATCGACAGCACCGGACCGAAGATCTCCTCGGTGTACGCGCGACGTGGTCGGCACCCTGTCGAGCAGGGTCGGGCCGAGCCAGAACCGTTCGCGTCGCCGTCGACCTCGATGCCGCGGCCGTCCACGACCACCTCGGCACCGTCCTCTCCGCGATCGCGATGTAGGAGGCGACCTTGTCGCGGTGCTGCTCCGATCACGCGAGGCCCCATGTCGCAGCCGCGGCGCCCGTCGCCGATGCGGAGCTGCGACGGCCCGCTCCTGGATCTTGCCGATCAGCTCGTCCGCCACCGGTTCGACCGCGACCACGACCGAGATCGCCATGCACCGCTCCCCGCCGAGCCGAAGCCCGCGTTGATCGCGGAGTCGGCCACCAGATCCAGATCGGCGTCCGGAAGCACCAGCATGTGGTTCTTCGCTCCGCCGAGCGCTTGAACGCGCTTGCCGTGCTTGGTGCCGGTCTCGTACACGTACTGCGCGATCGAGGTGGATCCCACGAACGAGATCGAGCGCGTCCGGGTGCTCCAGCAGTCCGTCGACCGCGACCTTGTCGCCGTTGAGCACGGTGTAGACACCGTCGGGCAGACCGGCCTCCTTCCAGAGGGCGCCCGAGCCAGATCGCCGCCGACGGGTCCTTCTCGGACGGCTTCCGACGACCGTGTTGCCCGCCGCGATCGCGATCGGGAAGAACCACATCGGCACCATCGCCGGGAAGTTGAACGGCGATATGATGCCGACGACGCCCAGCGGCTGCTTGGTCGAGTACACGTCGACGCCGGTCGACACCTGCTCCGAGTACTCGCCCTTCAGAGTGGTGAGCCAGGGTCGTGGCGAATTCGACGACCTCCTGGCCGCGGGTGATCTCGCCCATCGCGTCGGACACGACCTTGCCGTGCTCGGACGTGATGATCTCGGCCAGCTCGCCCTTCTTCGACTCCAGCAGCTCGCGGAAGCGGAAGAGGATCTGCTGACGCTTGGCGAGCGACGTGTCGCGCCAGGCGGGGAAGGCAGCCTTGGCGGAGGCGGCGGCCGCATCGATCTCGGCGGCGTCGGCGAGCGCCACCTCGCGGGCCACGACTCCGAGCGCCGGGTCGTAGACGAGGGCGGTCCGAGCCGGACGAGGACGCCGACGGCGCCCCGTCGATCCAGTGGCCGACGATGGACAGCGCGGTGCGGGACTCGGCGAGGCTCATGGGGTCGGCGTAGAGCGCTCGGGCCGTCGGAGTGACGGATTCGTCCACCGCGGTTCCGCGCCGCTGGACGGACCCGCTGCTCCCGGCACCTCGAACGCGCCAGAGCCGCCGTGATGTTGTCGTGCCCGCCCTGCTCGTTGGCCCACGCGACGAGCGCCTCGGCCAGCGTCACCGGGTCGCTGCCGACCCGCTGCTGCGCCTCGTGCAGCACGGCGGCGAGGTCCTCGGCGAACGAGGCGTAGTTCCACAGCCCGTCCGAGCAGGCGAGCACCCAGCCCGCCTCCTCGAGCACCGTCGTCGAGAGCCGCGGCTCCTCGTCGTGCGCGTCGGCGCCGAGCCAGCGGGTGATGGCGTGCGCGTCCTTCGACGTCTCGGCCTCGGCGCGGCTCATCCCCGACGCGATCTGCTCCTGCGCCCACGAGTCGTCCACGGTGAGCTGCCGCGGTTTCCCGGCGTCCGGGATCCAGTAGCAGCGGCTGTCGCCGACATTGCCGGTGACCAGCAGCGATCCCTCGAGGATCGCGGCCGTGAAGGTGCAGGACGGCGGATTGTCGCGCTTCTCGGGCACGGCGGCGTCGATCCGCTCCGGAGGCGCGCGCCGTCGCCATCTGCAGCAGGGCGCCCCAGCGCTCGGCCCCGCGGGCGCCGCCGCCGACCTCGGCCTGCAGGGCGCTCAGGGCGGCGCGGGCCGCGGCGAGCGAGGCGGTGTCGGAGTCGGGGGTCGACGAGACGCCGTCGCAGACGACGAGGAGCGCCGTGCTCAGCGCGCCGTCCTCGGCCGCGACCGCTCCGATCGCCAGGGCGTCCTCGTTGGCCGGGTGCCGGATCCCGCGGTCGCAGACGCCTCCGACGAGCGGATGCGGCGCCTCGGCCAGTGCTCGCGCTCGGTCGGCGCGCGCTGTCCGCACTGCTCGCAGTAGCCGTCGGCGGCGACGGCTCCCCGCAGTACACGCACGCGCGGGTCGCCTCGACGGCGGTCGGCGGCGCGGTCCGGAGCGGCCGTCACGATCAGCGTCGCTCCGCACGCCTCGCAGAACGTCGCCGGTCGTGACCGGCTCACCGCAGACGGGGCACGGGGTGGACAACGCAGGGGTGTCTTCGGCGGGGGTGTCGGTCGGGTGCTGCCGGTCAGGCCTCCTCGACGGTCTGAGCCGCGTCCGGGACCGGAGTCCCCTCTTCGGTCGGTGACGCGTCGGGGATCCGGCCCACCTCGGACTCGCCCCCGCTCGCGTTCCCGCTCACGCCCGCGTTCCCGCTCCCGCCGTCTCCCCCGCTCACGTCAGCGTCCAGCGCCGCACGGCGGTTCGCCCTGTCGACGAGTCGGAGGCGCTCCTCGCGCTCCCGGGTCGACGCGGCGAGCGAGCGGTACGGGCTTCGAGTCCGTCGCGGATCGCCGGCTCGGTCGCTTCCACGGTCCCAGCATCGCCCCCTCGGCCGGTCCGTCGCGCCGCACGGGCTCCAGCGCCGACTCCAGCACCCCGGTGGTCAGCTCGAGCCGGGTGCGCGGGTCGATCCGCGAGCGAGTCGACGCTCGGGAGCGCCGCCGAGGCGGGCTGATCCGCGACCCGACTCCGCCAGCAGCTCCGCGCGCCGGCGGCGGGCGTCGAGGAGGAGGAGCGCGTCGGCGTGACGATGTCGAGCGCGTCGAGCGCGCCGTCGAGGTCGCCGCGGGCCTGCCGCACCGCGGGCGAGACCGAAGGCGGCCGGAGCCGTGTAGTTCGCGTCCGAGCGGGCGCAGATCACGTAGAGCGACTCCGCCACCTCGGGCTCGCCGCTCGACTCGCACGCCGCGGCGAGCGCCAGCGGGCGCCAGCTCGCCGGGGACCTGGCCGTAGACGGTGTTGAACGAGGCGCGGGCGCCGACGTCGTCGCCGCGCGCGAGCTGCGCGAGACCGCTCATCCACGGCGCGCGCACTCCCGGGGATCCTCGGACAGGATCTCGCCGGTCGCCCGGGTCACCTCCTCCCACCGCTCGGCCTCGATCGCCGCTCGGGCCCGCGCCGAGCCGCACCTCCACCGTCGTGGTCGGAGCGAGCGCGAGGGCGCGCAGGCGCACGACGGATCCGCGACGTTCACTCCCGCGAGCCACGCCTTCGCGGCGTCGGACTCGTCGATCTTCAGCAGCGGCAGCGCGTCCCACGGCAGCGGACGGTCGACCACGTCGGCGACCGGCGCCTCGAAGAGCGCCGACTCGGTCGAGAGTGCAGCGACGGGTGCCCGAGGCCGCGGTCGGTCGCGACGACCTCGCGGAGCACGCCGAGCAGCTGCCCGCGCATCTCGTCGACCGTCGCGAACCGGTCCTGCGGATCGGGCGCGCACGCCTTCGCCACGAGACGGTAGAACGAGGTCGTAGCGCTGGAACAGCGGCGTCTCGGACACCGGCGGCAGGGAGGCGACGTAGGTCGTCTGGTTGCCGCGGAAGTCCAGCACGAGCGAGGCGAGTCCGGCCGATCGTGTACACGTCGGACGCGATCGACGGGCCGACCTCGGGCACCTCCGGCGCCTGGTAGCCGACGGTGCCGTAGATCGCCGAGGCGTCGTCGTCGGCCCGGCGCACGCCGCCGAGGTCGATCAGGCTTCACCTGGTCGCCGACCTGGATCATGTTGTCGGGCTTGAAGTCGCAGTAGAGCAGGCCGTGGTCGTGCAGGTACGCGAAGGCGGGCATGACCTCGAGCACGAACGCGAGCGCCTGGTCGACCGGCAGCGGATCGGCGCTGCCGCCGTTCGCCTCCAGCCGCTCCTTGAGGATCTGCTTGAGGCTCGGACCGCCGACGTGCTCCATCACGATGTAGCCGGCGCCCTCGTGCAGCACGAAGTTGTAGATCTCGACGATGAGCGGGTGCTCGACCTCGGCGAGGAACTGCCGCTCCGTGACGGCGGCGGCGTAGGCGTCCGGATCGCCCGAGTTGAGCAGGCCCTTGAGAACCACGCCAGCGGCCCGAGACGTTGCGGTCGCGCGCGAGGTAGATCCAGCCGAGTCCGCCGTAGGCGGGCAGCCGACGACCTCGTACTGCCCGCCGACCACGTCGCCCTTCTGCAGCTGCGGGGTGAACGAGAACGGAGGTGCGGCAGTTGGGGCAGAAGCCTTCGGTGCGGCCCGGCTTGCCGTCGCGGCCGCGGCCCACGGCGGTGCCGCAGTTCGAGCAGAAGCGCTTGCGCTCGGGGAGGACCGCCTCCGTCGCGGGCGCGGCCATCGGGTCGGCGGCGGGGCGGGAGGGCACGGACGTCAGCCCGGCGCCCAAGCGCGGCCCCCGCAGGCGGGTCGAGGTGGTGCCGACGCGGCGGGTGACCTTCGAGGCCGGTCTGCGCGGTGCGTGCGGAGCCGAGAGCGGCGGTGGCGAGGCGGGCGGAGGAGGTGCGGCCGCTGCGCGCGGTCGCCGCCTCCTCGGTGCTCGAGCCGACGGGCGCGGACGTGTTCGGGCTGCCCTCGACGAAGCCGGTGCCGAAGCGCGGCGGACGCGGTGGCCGGAGCGGCGGGAGCGGGGCGGCGCGCGGTCGGGGTGGACGCCGCCGGACCTGCGGGAGCCGCGGCGCCGCTCGCGGGCGGCGACCCGCAGACGTTGCAGTAGCCGTCCTCGATCGTCCCGGGTGCAGCCCGGAGTCGCGGTGCAGGGTTCGCCGTTCATGGGGTGGCCTTCCGGTGGTGCGGCAGATCTCGGGTGACGACGTCGTACTGCTCGACGAAGTGGCGCGCGAGCGGCGCGGAGCAGGGCACGGCCTCCAGCGCGGCGCGGACCTCCTCCTCGGCGGCCCGGCCGGTCGCGGTCGAGGCGCGTCCGTTGCCGTCGGCGCGCTCGCGGAGGGCGCGGAGGCGGAAGCCGAGCGCCGCCCGCTCGCGCAGCGGCGAGGTGTACGCGGCCTCGACGGCGTCGAACGCCCGGCCGACGGCGGTCAGACGGGCGAGGTATTGATCCAGGCCCTCGCGGTCAGCGGGCGGCTCCCCCAGGCGCGAGACGTCGGGCACGGCGAGGCGGGGCGGATCCGCGATCTCGCGCCGGCAGCGCGCCACCAGCTCCCGGGCAGGGCCTCGCGGCGCTCCGCCGCCTCGGCGGCAGCTCCTGCGCGCGCAGGCGGTCGCGCTCGAAGTCCTCGGCGCTGCGAGGCCGCGATGATCAGGTCGCGCTCGAGCCGGGCGGAGTCGTTCTCGAGCTGCCCGAGCGGACCGGACACGTCCGCGCCGCGGCCCGCCTTCTCGGCGAGGGCGTCCAAGCGGGAGCGCAGCACGGCGACGCGCTCGGCGGCGGGCCGGTCGACGACTCCGCGGGCGTCCCGGGTCCGGATCCCGGCAGCGCTCGATCTCGGCGCGGACCCCGACGATCCGGCCCGCGACATCGGTGCCGCTCGGATCGAACTCCAGCCGGGACTTCAGCTGCGCCACGACGGCGTCGCAGAGGCGCACCGCCTCGACGAGCGAGACCGCCGCGCTGCCGCTGCGCCCGCTCGACGCGTCGAGCCTGCCCCAGATCAGCTGCGACATCCGCTCCCGGGCGACCGTGTCGACCCGGCCCGAGTCCCAGACGGTCTCGAGCTCGGCGAGCCTGCGGGTGACGGACTCGCGCAGCGGCCTGGGCCAGCACGATGTCGGACGTGTAGCTGTCGGCCTGGGGGGACGCGAGCGCCGCCGCGTCGAGTCTCGGAAGCTCGCGCGTGGTGCGGTCGAGCCATCGGGTCAGCGCCGCCAGGTACTCGAACAGCTCGCGCTGCGGGATCGCCTCCCCCAGGCGCCCCGGGGCGACCGGGGTGCCCTCCGCGACGCCGGCGGACTGCGTCATCGTCCGTAGACCGGCGCGGGCGGCGCGGCCTCGCCGAGCTCGCCCAGCCAGCGGTCGTAGATGCTCTGCCAGCGGCCGTCGGCGCGGATGCTCTCGAGCGCTCCGTTCACGAAGCGCACGAAGTCCGGGTCGTCGGCGGGCATGCCGAGTCCGTAGGGCTCGGGCTCAGCGGATCGCCGATGACCTTCGCGTACGGGTCCTGGGCGACGAATCCCGCGAGGATCGTGTCGTCGCCGGCGATCGCGTCGACGGACCCCTCCTGGAAGAGCGCCAGGCACTGCGTGTGCGTGTCGGCGGCCACGGCCTCGACTCCCGGGTACTCGTTCTCGGGCGGCTGAGCGTCGTGGTCGCGCGCGGGACGCAGACCTGCTGGTCCCCGGCGGCCTCGAGATCCTGGATGCCCGCCGCGTCGCTGCTCTCGGAGACGAGCAGCTTCAGACCCACCCGCAGTACTCGGAGGAGAACGCGATCGTGCTCCAGCGGTCGCAGGTCATCGTGAGCGTGCGGGCGACCATGTCGACCTGGGAGCGCCCTCGCCGCCCGTGAGCGCCGGCGGCGCTGGGCCGAGGTGATGACCACGAACGTGATCATCGGGGTTCCCGAGGATCGCCCGCGCGATCTCCCGGGCGATGTCGATGTCGAAGCCCTCGATCGTGCCCGTGAGCGGATTGCGGGCGCTCATCAGGAGGGTGTCGGCCGAGACGCCGACGCGGAGCGAGCCGCGGTCGCGGATCTCGGTCAGGGTCGCACTGTCGGTGACGCCCGTCGGGGCGTAGGAGGTGGTGGCCGACGGCGTGCAGTCCGTGGTCGGCGGCGCGGCGGTCGTGGTCGGAGCGGGGGTCGCGGTCGCGGCCTGGTCCGACACCAGCGTGCCGAGGTCGTCGGCCCCGCGGTGCGGCCTGAGACGGCGAGGACCGCCGCGGTGAGCAGCGCGAAGGCCGCGGTGCGGATCCGGTTCATCCGGTACTCCTCCAGTCGCTGCGAGGCGCCCCGCCAGGCGAGGACCGCCCCCACCAGCCCGGCGGCCAGCGGGACCCAGGAGGTGAGCGACGAGATGCCGCCCCAGTCGCCCAGCGTCGAGGAGGCCGTCGCGGCGTCGGTGCGGACCGCCTCGCGCGTCGACCTGGAACGTCCTGAAGGCGGTGTTGGCCGAGCCGGGCTCGGTCGAGACCGCAGCCGGACGGCGTCGGTCCCAGCGTCCGTCCTCGTCGGCCGCGCGGATCTCGTCGTGCCGCGCGAGCCAGTCCTGGAGCCCGGTCAGCAGCGCTCCGTCGACGATGCCGCTCTCGATGCCCTCCTGCAGCTGGCGCTCGGCCTCCCCCGCCGCCGCCTGGAACTCGGCCTCGAGCGCCGCTCCGGAGCCGCGCTTGATGAGGGTGAAGCTCTCGAGACGACTTCGCGTCGGTCGCCGCGGTCAGCGCTTGCCGAGACGGCGAGGGTGGCGCGGTAGCTCTCGGCGCGCACCGTCGCCGCGTTCGAGGCGGCGACTCCGTAGACCGCGGTGCCCGCGATGCCCAGGATCACCAGCAGTGCGGTGGCGGTCGCCAGCGGCCGGTTCAGGTAGCGGTGCGTGCGCCGGGCGAGCGCGATCTGCGCCGCCACGAGCACGAGCAGCATCAGGAGGAGCCGATCATCAGCAGGACGCTGAAGCGCACGGTGTCGTAGGCGCTCGCGACCCAGGTCGGCGCCGGTGGTGACGAGGCCGTTGAGGTCCTCGAGGACCCCGTCCCCGGTGTCCGTCAGCACGGACGACGCCTGATCGAGGTAGGCCGATCCGACGGGGAAGCCCTGACGGTTGTTCGCGCGCGCCTGCTCGACGAGACCGCTGTAGGTCGCGACCTTCGTGGCGATCGCCGCGAGCACCGCCGCGTCCTCCGGCTCGGCCGCCGCAGGCTCGGTCAGCCGCGACGTCGCTGCGGCAGGCTGTCGCTGTACTGCTGCCGCTGCTCCGCCGGCTCCAGGCCGCCCACGAGGAACGTGTTCGCCGCGATCGCGTTCGCGTCGACGAGGAGTTGCGCACCTGCTGCACGCCGACGAGCTGCGCCGGCTGCGCCCGCGCCTCGGCGCGGCGCGCCTGCAGCGCTCAGGTCTGCTGGGCGAAGAGTCCGAACAGCACCGCGGCGAGCGCGGTGAGGACCAGGAGGTGCGGAAGAGGCGCGGGTGGTCGACGTCGCGCGGGCGAGCGGCGACGGCCGCTTCCAGGGCGGGGAGGTTCGCGACCTGCGCGAGGGCGGCGCCGAGGGCCCACTGCACGGGCGGTGCGGCGGGACGCGACGCGCAGGGCGGTGCTCATGCGGTCTCCTCCGTCGCGGGGCGTCGGGCGCGAGTTCCGGATCGGGGGTCCGGATCGGGGTCGGGCACAGGGTCCGCCGCCTCGGCGCTCTCGGTGATGTCCTCGGGCTCCAGGATCCGGAGGTCGTCGGGCGTCGGCTCCTCGACGTCGCGCAGTCGCCACGCGTGCCCGGCGATCGCCGCGTCGAGCACGTTGCGCACCCAGCGGCCGTTGCCGAACGCCTCCGTCCGCTGCTGAGCCGCGGCGAGCTCGGCGAAGGCCGCGACCGCCTCCCGGGTCGGCTCGAAGTCGGCCGAGGCCGCGAGCCGCGCGAAGATCGCCGACAGCTCGTCGTCGGTGTAATCGGCGAAGTCGATCGTGGTCAGCGACTCGCCAGACCGGGGTTCGTGTCGAGGAAGCCCTGCATGGGTCCGGAGTAGCGCACGATCACGACGAGGTCGCCGCGGTGGTCCTCCATGTCCTTCACCAGGTCGTGACCGCCTCGGCGCCGTACTGGTCGAGTGCGAGCGCGTAGGCCTCGTCGATGAACAGCACGCCGCCGCGGGCCGACGCGATGACCTCGGCGGTCTTCGTCGCGGTCTGCCCCAGGTAGCCGGCGACCAGCTCCGGCGCGGTCGACCTCGACGAGCACGCCCTTCGAGAGGATGCCGAGCGAGCGGTAGATGCGCGAGCGAAGCCGGGCGACCGTGGTCTTGCCTGTGCCGGGGTTGCCGGTGAAGACGAAGGTGGCGGGTCAGCGTCGGAGTGGTGAGTCCCGCGGCCTGGCGCAGGGTGTCGATCCGGAGCAGCTGCGTCTGCCGCTTGATCTCGCTCTTCACCCGGTCCAGGCCGATCAGGGCGTCGAGCTCGGCCATCAGGTCCTCGATCGACTCGGGCGGCTCGAGCTCCTCGGGCTCGGGCTCCTCGACTGGCGCGGCGGAGGGTGCGGCGGCGACGGGGCCGCCCGGCTCGTCCTGCGGGCCGTCGTGCTCGGTGCGGCGCAGGCGCGCGAGGATCTCGTCGATCCGGGCGCACCCTGGGGAAGGAGGGAGGGCGCCGGGAAGCCGGACGCGGTCGGAGCGGGAGCCGGCGGGCGCGGCTCCTCCTGCTGCCGGGGGATCGCGCCGAGCTGGGCCGCGGCGGTCGCGGACGCGGCGACGTCCTCCGATGCCCGGTTCGCCCAGTGCGCTCGCGGCCGAGACGACCTCGGTCAGCGCGCGGGCGTAGGCGGACGCGCGCTCGGATCCTGCGCGGACGAGGGCCGCGAGGTGGTCGGTCGGGCCGCTCCGCCAGCGCCGGGCGCTCGGGCGGCGGTGAAGAAGGCCTCGAGGTCCGCCGGACGTGCCGGTGGCCGAGAGCCAGTCGTGGCCGGCTCCGGTGATCGACTCGGCGACGGCGGCCGCGAGCCGGGCGCCCTCGTCGCGGACGGCGCCGGCGTCGAGTCCGGCGGCGGATCCGGTGAGCACGAGCGCGTCGAGCGCCGAGGCGAGCGCGGTCACGAGGCGCTCGGCGGGGTCAGCGGGCCGGACTGCTGCGAGGGCTGAGCGGGGGCGGCGGTACCCGAGTCCAGTGCGCGCTGCTGAGCGACGACTCCGAGAACTTCTCCGCCAGGAACTGCCCGTGCGCGATGAGCGCCGACGCGTCCTGGCGCGAGGCGGCGTCCGAGATGCGGTCGAGGTGCCCCCGAGGATGTCGAGCTGGTCGGTCAGGATCATCAGCGAGGTCTTCCCCTTGTGAACGGCGCGGCGGTCGGCGAAATCGCGCGGCAGTCGGAGGTAGCCCTCCACCGCCTCGGGCAGGGTAGCTGGTGGCGGTCGCGACGACCGTGTGACCCTGCTGGCTCATGCCGCCGAGGCGGTCCAGCCGCGGCACCATCTCGCGCACGGTCTCGTCGATGCGGCGGATGCGCGCGGCGACCGACGGCGCGACCCGCCCCTCCGTCTCGGCCCTCACGGTCGAGCGACGCCAGGATGTCGTCGCTCGTGGGAGCCGAGGGAGGACGACCGGCGCCTCCACCGGCGCGGGATCGGAGCCGCCGAACAGGCGCGACAGCCAGCCCATCCCGACTCTAGCGGCCGAGATCGAGCGAGGAGGCCGCGTCGATGTCGGAGTTGCTGCGGGCGCGCGCTCGACGTACTCGCCGGCCTTGGCCGTCTCGGTCTGCAGCACGCCGACCGTCTGCGCCATGCTGTCGAGCGCCTTGATCTTGAAGTCCGAGATCGAGTCCATCGTCTGGTAGATGTTCGCGAACGCGGCCTGCGGCTGCGGGAGCCCGACCGTGGCCGAGGCGGCCTGCGACTGGATGTTCGCCGACTGCTCGGCGAGCATCCGCGTCGCCTCGATCATGTTCGAGGTGGTCGTGTTGAGCGCCGTGATCTGGTCGAGCACGCAGGCGCTGGTTCGCCAGCGCCTGCGCGACGATGACCGCGGTGCGCAGCGCCGAGACGGTCGTGGTCGTGGCGCGGTCGACGCCCTTGATCAGCTCGACGTTGTTCTTGATCACCACGTCGATCGCCAGGTGGCCCTGGATCGGCACGGCCAGCTGGGTCAGGAGGTCCTGGTGCTTCTGCCGCGCGGCGAAGAGTACGTCCTCGCGCAGCGCCCGGGCGCGGTCCGGGTCGGTCGCGTCGAGCTCGGCGATCTTCGCCGACAGCTTCACGTCGAGCCGCTCGGCGACGTAGATGTACTCGTTGAGACGCGTCATCGTCTCCCACAGGTGCTGCTTCTCGAGGTTGAGCGCGGCGTTGTCCTTGCGGGCTCGTCCTGCCCGTCGTAGAGCGCCTGGATGATGGCGTTGAGGTGGGTCTGCGCGCTCTCGTAGCGGCGGAAGTAGTCGGTGATCTTGTTGCCGAAGGGGATGAAGCCGAGGATCTTCTTCTGCACGTTGTCCTCGGACGGGTCGAGGTCCTCGACCGTGCGGCGCAGCTCCAGCAGCGTCCGGCCGATGGTCGAGCCCTCGCTCAGACCGCCCTCCTGCAGCGCGCGCACGGGCGCCTTCAGCAGCCGGTTGGAGGAGTCGGCCGCCGAGCGGATGTCGGCGTCGCCCATCGTGCGGATGTCGTTGGCCTTCGCGCGCGAACTCGGGGCCGCGCCCTCGGACTGCAGGAGCGACGCGAGGTAGCCGTCGACCTTCGCCTCGGGCCGGGCAGCGCCTGCTCCGGGACCTTCGGCGCGATCGAGGGCGCCGGGTGGTGGGCACGGCGGCCACGGGCTCCGGCGGGGTGAGCGACGAGCGTTTCTGGACGGGCGGCTGCAGGGCCTCGGTCATCAGGGTTCCTCACCGTTCCTGGCGCGCGGCGCCGACTCTGGATGAACGTCCGGCAAGTGTATCCCGGGGTGTCAGGAGGGAGGCTGTCGCGCGCGGGGCGGGGACGGGCTGGGGCCCGCCTGGGCGTGCCGGGTGCGTCGGGCCCCGCGGTGCCCGGGCGGAGCCGCGCGTCGGAGCCGTGCCCGTCGGACGCCGCGCGCGGTGGCGCGGTGCGGCCGGTTCGCGGCGCGCGGGTCCGCCATGGGCGGGTGCCTGCCCTCGGACGCCGTGACCCGCTCCGCTCCCCCGCTCGGCGGAGCCGCGGATCCTCCGCCAGCGCTGGACCGAGGCCCGCCTTCCTGCACTGGCGGGTGGATCCGTCGCTCGTGGCGCCGCACCTGCCCCGCGGCGTCCGTCGGACGGCACGACGGCTCCTCCTGGGTCGGGCTGATCCCGTTCCGCCTCTCGCGCACCGCGTTCCTGGGTGGTCCGCGCGTGCCGTGGTTGGGCACCTTCCCCGAGGTCAACGTGCGCCTCTACTCCGTCGACGCGCAGGGACGCCGCGGAGTCGTCTTCGTCTCGCTCGAGGCGTCGCACCTGCTGCCCGTGCTCACCGCGCAGGCCGTGTTCGGGCTGCCCTACCAGTGGGCGCGGATGAGCATCGAGCACCGCCACGGCGCCGTGATCTACGAGACCTCGCGGATCGGAGAGCCGGCCGCGCGCTCGCGCATCGCGGTGCGCCCCGTCCCGGGATCGGCGGCGGAGGATCCGCTCGCCTCGTTCCTGACTCTCGCTGGGCATACTACGAGACCCACCTGGGATCGACGTGGTACGGACGCAATCTGCACCGGCCGTGGCCGCTGCAGCGAGGCCGAGCTGCTGTCGCTGGACGACGGGCTGCTGGCGGCGGCCGGGTTCCCGGGGATCGGCGGAAGGGCGCCGGACTCGGTGCTGTACTCGCCGCGGGGTCGAGACGGTGTTCACGGTGCCGAGGCGGGTGCGGTAGGGCTCGCACGCGCTGTCGGGCCACCGCGAGCAGGTCGTGGCGCGAAGCGACTCCGCGGTGGCGTGATCGTCCGGCCCGTGTCGGTGGTCCGTGGTCTCATCCTCGTATGGTTCTTCTGGATGTCGAGGCGAGGCCCGCGGGCGGCGGCGCGAGCGTGCGCGAGTGCTTCGACGACGCCCTCGTCGCCGCGCGTCGGGGCGGCGTGCGCGGTCGATGCGTTCCGCGCGCGGGCCGAGGCGCAGCGCACAGCTGGTCGAACTCGCGCGGCGCACGGCGATGGCGTTGCCGGAAGCGCTCGTCGACCCGCACGTGCAGGCGCACGTCGAGCGCGAGGAGGCGGCGATGCAGGCCCTGGTGGCGGGCTCGCGAGCGCCGGGATGCGGGTCGCGGAGTCGCTCGCCTCGGCACTCGTCGAGGAGAGCCGGATCATCGTGGAACGGGCTCCCGCAGACGCTGACGGCGCTGCGGGAGGCGGTCATCGCTCCCGAGCACGCCCGCGTCGTCGTGCGGGCGGCGCTGGATCTGCCTGTCGAGGTGCGCGGGCGCTTCGACGAGGAGCGGCGCGGATCGCCGCCGAGTGCCTCCGCCACCAGCTGCGACGCCCGCCTGCGCCTCGTCGCGAGCGGCTGCATCCGGAATCGCTGACGGCGCACGGCACCAGCGGTGCCGCCCGGCGCCGGGTCTGGCTCGACGAGGCTCGACGGCATGGCGACGCTGCCTACCTGCGGCACCCGAAGCGCACGGCGCCTTCGACCGCATCGATCGCCGCTGCCCGCGCACTGGAGGAGGCGCCGGACGAGGTCGCGCTCCTCCCGCAGCTGCGCGCCGACGTCGGCACGGCGCTCCTGCTCGACGGCGAGATCGGCGAGCGTCCCGACGGCTCGCGACCGGCGGCCGCCGTTCCGCGCGGCATCCGTCCCCGCGTCGCGGTGACGGTCCCCGTCCTGACCCTGCTCGGCCGCTCGGAGGAACCCGGCGTGCTCGAGGGTACGGACCCGTCGTGCCCGGACCGCGAGACGCCTCGCTGCACAGGCTCCCTCCGCCACGGATCCTCACCCACCCCCGAGCGGAGCGGTCCTCTCGGTCGGGCGCACCTCCTACCGGCCCCCGCCGACCTCCGCCGGGCGCTCGCTGCGGATCCGGACCTGCCGCTACGGCTGCACACGCTCGGCCTCGGACAGCGACGTCGACCACGGCGTCGAGTGGCAGCACGGTGGAGCACCGACGCCGACAACCTCGCCCACCTCTGCCGGCACCACCACCGTCTCCGGCACACGAGCAGATGGTCGGTACGCCACGGTCCGGGCGGCATCCTCGGTGGACGAGCCCGACGGGACGGCGGTACCTCACCCGACCGGAGGAACCGGAGCCGCCGGCCGACCTCTGGCGCGAACAGGTCAGCACTGCTGTGGAGGGTCCCCACCGTTCTAGTCGGCGCGCGACGGAGGATGACGATCGCGGTGACCGCAGCGCGGTGTGCGAGGCGACCGACGCGGAGCGGTGCGGTGCGGTGCGGTGCGGTGCGGAGCGGTGCGGAGCCGAGGCGGTGCAGAGCGGTGCGGAGCCGAGCGGTGCGGAGCAGAACCGATGCGGAGCGGTCCGCGGCAGGCTGTCCGCGGCAGCGCGGCCGTGACATTGCGTCTGTGGGAAGAGGTCTGTGGGAACAGGTCTGGGGCGAGGGTCCTGCCCGACCCTCGTCGGGGAGTAGCGTGGCCGATCTCCAGCCTGGTGACGACGCCGAGGTCCGACGACTCGGGAGGACGACACGAGCATGAGCGAGAACAGCACGAGCACCGGCACCGGCACCGGCTCCGGCACGAGCACAGGCACGAGCACAGGCACGAGCACAGGCACGAGCACCGGCACCCGCGCGCCGCCGCGGTCCTCTTCGACATCGACGGCACGCTCGTCGACTCCAACTTCCTGCGCATCGAGGCGTGGGCGCGAGCGTTCTGGCAGTGCGATCTCGAGGTGCCGGCTTGGCGCATCCAGCGCGCGATCGGCGCCGACTCCTCGGAGCTGATCGGCATGCTCACCGAGGACGACGTCGACGACGCCACCCGCTCGCAGCTGAAGACCCTGCGCGCGAAGAACTACGCCGAGCTCGGCGCACGCTTGACCCTCCTCCCGGAGGCGCGGGAGCTGATCCGGGAGATCGCGGGACGCGGCGTGCGTGGTCCTCGTGACCTCCGCTCCCCGGCAGGAGCTCGACCTGCTGCTCAAGGTCCTCGACCTCGGCGACGCCGTGCGCGGTGACGAGCGAGGAGGACGTCGACACGGCGAAGCCCGACCCGGGCATCATCGCGATCGCCCTGGAGCGGGCCGCCGGCCCGGACGACGCGATCATGGTGGGCGACGCCTCCTGGGACGTGCTGTCGGCCGAGCAGGCGGGCCTCGCGACGGTCGCCGTGCTGTCGGGCGGAACGGGCGAGCAGCGAGCTCCGCGAGGCGGGCGCCGTCGCGGTCTACGAAGACACCGCGGCGGTCCTGGCCGGCCTCGACGGGGGCCGCTGGCGGCTCTGCTGCGCTGAGCGCGGCGCCGCGCTGAGTACCCGCGCCGGCCGGCGTCCGGAGGGCTCGGTGCCTCCGGATGAGCGACCCGGTCGGCGCGGGACGCCCCCTACGCCTGCGGGCGGCGGCGCAGCACCGGCAGTGTCACTCCGACGGCGGCGACGACCCCGCGACGGCGCACCGCCGATCCAGGGCACGTCGCCGATCGGCACCGCATCGGCTCCGGAGGCGCCGCCGCGTCGGACCGTCACTCGGCAGGAGCGGCGGCGCCCACGAGACGTCGACGGTGCCGTTGCAGTCGGCACCGTCTCGGAGCCGTCGGCGGCGGCCACTCCTGTCCGCCGGCTGCCAGTCGAACGAGTACTCGCCCGACACCGGATGGCCGTCGGTCGACGATGCCGGGTCGCGTCGTAGGTGCCCGCGGCGCCGAGCTCGAGCGGCATGGAGGCCTCGGGTCGAGGACCGTGACGCAGCCATCGCCGTAGTACAGCCCGCGTCAGGACCGATGACGCACGCGGCCTGCGCGCGTCCGTCGTCCTCGAGGACGAGCAGGTCGTCGTTGGTGGTGACGCTCAGCGTCCCGGGCTGCTCCGTCGACGGCGTCCGCCGCGGGCGAGCTCGAGGACGAGGTAGTTGTGGGCGCTGGCGGGCGCCGCCACCGCGACCGCACCGGCGGGGCCGAGTGCGATCGCGGCGGCGGCGCTAGGAGGTGCGGCGCAGGATCACGCGGACGCCTTCGGGCCGCGACGACGCGACGCGAGCGCGACGGCGACTCCGACCGCGCCGACGACGAGACCGCCGACTCCGAGGACGCGGGCGACGGCGTCGGCCCCGCCCGCTGCGCTGGTCGAGGACGCGGTCGTGGCCTCGGCGGTCTCCTCGTCCTCGGTGCGAGGTCGGAGCCGCTGCCGTGGTGGCCTGCACCGTCCTCCGCCGCGGTCACCGCGACGACGGGAGCGGGCAGCTCGGGCTCGTCCTCACCCTCGACGGTCGGCTGGTCCACGCGGTCGAGCCGGTCTCGCAGGTCTGCAGGACCGGGAACGCGAGGGCGTCACCGGCCGCGTCCTCCAGGAGCTGCAGCTGCAGCGAGACGGTGTGCGGCCGTCCGCGGCAGGGTCCTCGCGGTGTAGACGACGTCCGAGACGCGCTCGGTGACGGAGGCGCCGTGCGAGTCGGTGATCGGCTCGGCGAGCTGAACCTCGTTCTTCGCGACGTCCCAGTTGGGGTTCACGGTCAGGCTGACCGAGTTGATCCCGTCCGGGATCGTGATGGTGAGGACCGGTCGTCGGCATCCTGCAGCCGTGCGCGAGGGAGAACGTGACGACGGTGTACGCGCCGGCGGCCGTGGTGCTCGCCGTGGCGCTCGCTGGGCGCTGGCGGCGGTCGGTGCGGCGAGTGCCAGTGCGACGGAACCGGCGGCCACCAGCGCGCCGCTGCCGACGAGGCGGAGACGGAGGAGGGGCGCGCGGCCGAGGTGCGGGTGGAAGAGGTGCGGGTCGAGGAGTGCGGGTGGAGGAGTTCATGATCTCGGGTCCTTGAGGGTGCCGGCGATCGCCGAAGGCGTCGGATGCGCGACGCGGGGATGCGGTGCGCGCGGGTGGACGCCGGCCGAGCACGCGCCCGGAGACGGAGCGGTGTCAGACGGCGTGCAGGACGCGCCGCGGCGGACCGCGGTGCCGCAGGTGCGTCCAGCACCGCGTCGAGTGGACGCGGGGACCGCGGCTCCGGGGCGCCCGTCACGGCGACCGAGGGGCCGACGAGGTCGAGCAGGACCGCCGCAGGCGCGGGCCAGGGCGCGCACGACGATGCGCACCAGCCGCTCGCCGAGAAGAAGAGAGGCCTCGCCGCGACGCACGGCGGCGATGGTGAGGACGGCCGCGACGAGGTGCGCGAGGGTCATCGGGACGGAGTGGGCGGCATGACCGCTCCCGGCCGCGACGAGCTCGAGCGTCGATCCGTCGTGGAAGTGCGCTCCCGATGCGGTGGTGCCGACGACGCTCACCTCGCCGCCGCCCGTGAGGAAGAGCCCGTGGAAGGCGAGCTGGCTGAGCAGGACGGAGACGGACAGCCGCAGGAGCGAGAGGGTGCGTCCCGCGAGGAGCACGCAGACGACCGCGGCGAACGCGGAGGTCAGCGCGAGGATCGCCGGCGATGGCGCGTGGGCTCCCGCGAGGGTGTGCGAGGCGGCGGCGGTGACAGTCGCAGCGACGGCGGCGGCGAGGCCCCGCGCGACTCGCCCACCTGGTGTGCACCTGCGGCCCCGTTCCTCGTCCGGGCGGCCCCTGATGGTGACCGCGCGCCAGCGCCCGCGAGGGCGAGCGGCTTCCAGGGTAATCGACGCGCCTGCACGCCGAGACGAGGTTCCGGGCGGTCGAGGATGCTCGGCGGCGCCGTTACGAAGCCGTTACCGAACTTCTCCGATCCGTTCCAAACCCCCTGGGCAGAGCTCGAGACATGTCAACGGCCGCGAAACGGTCCGCACAGCAACAACCCCTTGGCACGACCAGGACAACGGAACCCGTCACCAGGACCGTCTCACGAGGAAGCATCATGCGAACCACCAAGCGCACCACTTTCGCCGCATTCGCCCTCATCAGCATCGCGACCCTCGGCCTCACCGCCTGCTCCAGCGGCAGCGGCGTCGACCACCGAGTCCACCGAGGAGTCGATGTCGTCCTCCCGCCGATGGAGTCCTCGACGCCCATGGAGACCATGGACCCGGCCGCGAACCTCGTCGGCCCCGGCTGCGACCACCTACGCCGAGACCGTCCCCGACGGCGCCGGCTCGGTCGCCGGCATGGCCCTCGACCCGGTCGCGACCGCCGCGTCGAACAACCCGCTCCTCAAGACCCTGACCGCCGCGGTCTCGGGCCAGCTCAACCCCGACGTGAACCTCGTCGACACGCTGAACAGCAGCGAGTTCACCGTCTTCGCCCCCGTCGACGACGCCTTCGCGAAGCTCGACGCCGCGACCCTCGAACTGCTGGCGACCCCCGAGGGCGCCGAGACGCTCTCGTCGGTCCTGACCTACCACGTCGTCCCCGGCCAGATCACCCCCGATGACATCGAGGGCACCCAGACCACCGTCCAGGGGACCGACCTCACCGTCACCGGCTCCGGCGACGACATCAAGGTGAACGACGCGTCGGTCATCTGCGGTGGCGTGCAGACCGCCAACGCGACCGTGTACGCCATCGACACGGTCCTGATGCCGGCTGCGTAAGCAGTCGCAGTCTCCGACTGCTGAGAACGCCGAAGGGCGGGCACCGCGGGTGTCGCCCTTCGGCGTTGCTGCGCGACGCGGAGCGCACCGGTGCCGCACCGACCAGAAGAGGCGCGGACCCCGTGGGGAGTCCGCGCCCTCTTCGTCGTGCGGCGCCCTACTCGGCGGCGGCGCTGATCTCGGCGAGCACGCAGGTCACCGGGGAAGGCCTGCTCCATGTCCGCCTCGATCTCGGCGCGCTCGAGCAGCTCCTCCATGCGGTGGCGGCGGTTGCGCGTGATCAGGGTCACGACGGTGCCCTTCTTGCCTGCGCGGCCGGTGCGGCCCGGGCAGTTGCAGGTACGTCTTGTACTCGTCCGGCGCGTCGGCCTGGATCACCAGGTCGATGTCGTCGACGTGGATGCCGCGGGCGGCGACATCGGTGGCGACGAGCACGTCGGCGACGCGTCCGCTGGTGAGCATCGCCAGGTTGCGCGTGCGGCGCGACTGGTTGAGGTCGCCGTGCAGGCTCGTCGCGGGGATGTCCGCGTGCTCCAACTGCTCCGCGAGCTGCTCGGCGAACGCGCGGGTGCGGGGCGAAGATCAGCGTCTTGCCCTCGCGCGCGGCGAAGCTGCTCGATGATCGCGCCCTTGTCGCGGTGCTCGATCACCAGGACGCGGTGGTCGATGGTCGGGCGCCTGGTCCTCGCCGGCGACCTCGTGCACGCTCGGCTCGACGAGGAACTCGTCGACGAGCGTCGCGACGCCCTTGTCGAGGGTGGCCGAGAAGAGCAGGCGCTGTCCGCCGGTCGCGGTGCGGCGGAGGATCCGCTGCACCGGCTCGGGGAAGCCGAGGTCGCACATGTGGTCGGCCTCGTCGAGGACCGTGATGGTCACCTTCGAGTCGAGGCGGCCCTGCTCGACGAGGTCCTCGAGACGGCCCGGCGTCGCGATGACGATGTCGACTCCGCGCTGGAGGGCGCCGACCTGCTTGTACTGGGGCACGCCGCCGAAGATCGTCGTGGTGAAGAGGCCGACGGAGCGCGCGATGGGCTGAACCGTGCGGTCGATCTGCATCGCGAGCTCGCGGGTGGGGGCGAGGATGAGGGCGCGGGGGGCGCGGCCCTGCTGGTCCTTGCCCCCGTTGTTCTCCATCAGGCGCTCGACGACCGGCGCGCCGAACGCGATGGTCTTGCCGGAGCCGGTCTTGCCGCGGCCGAGGACGTCCTTGCCGCGGAGCACCTCGGGGATCGTGGCGGCCTGGATCGGGAACGGCGCGGCCGCTCCCATCGAGGTCAGCTGACGGACGATGTTGGCGCCGAGGCCGAGGTCGCCGAACGACACGCCCTCGACGTCGACGGCCAGGGTCGCGGTCGCCTCGAGGCGCTCGAGGACGACGTCGTCGACCTGGTGCGAGCCGCGGGTGTCGCGCGAGGGGTAGAAGTCCGAGGAGTCGCGGCGGGGGCCGCGGTCGCTCCGGTCATTGCGGTCGTACGACGTGCGGGCGGGGCGCTCGGTGCGGGCAGGGGCGCTCGGTGCGGGCGGGGCGCTCGGTGCGGGCGGGGCGCTCGTCGCGGTCGAACGGGGCCGGACGGCCGGTGCGGTCGAGCGGGCCGGACGGTCGGTGCGGTCGAAGGGCGGGCCGGACGGTCGCTGCGGTCGAAGGAGCGGGCCGGACGGTCGCTGCGGTCGAACGAACGCGCAGGACGGTCACTGCGCTCTCGGTGCGGTCGTAGAGAGCGGGTGGGGCGCTCGGTGCGGTCGGTCGAACGAGGCGGGACGCTCGCTGCGGTCGTAGGAGCGGGCAGGACGCTCGCCGCCCCGGTCCGCCGAGCGCGCGGGACGGTCGTCGCGGTCGAACGAGCGCGCCGAGGCGGTCCGTGCGATCGAACAGCAGCGCGGCGCGCGCTGCGGTCGTAGGAGCGGATGGGACGCTCGCCGCGGTCCGCCGAACGAGACCGGACGGTCGTCGCGGATCGAACAGCGCGCCCAGGCGCGTCGCCTTGCGGTCGCCAGGAGCGGACGGGACGCTTCACCGCGGTCCGCCGAACGGGCCGGACGGTCGTCGCGGTCGAACAGAGCGCGCCGGGCGCTCGCTGCGGTCGGCCGCGAGCGCGCGCGGGACGGTCGTCGCGGTCGTAGGACCGCGCCGGACGCTCGGTGCGCTCGTCGGCGCGGGCGGCGCGCTCCGTCCGGCGTTCCAGCGCGCCTTCTTGGGCGCGTTCTCGTCGACGGGGCGGTAGCCGCGGTGGCCCTCGCTGCGCGCGCCGGGCTTGGCCGCGGGGAAGCGCGAGCCCGGCCTCCGAGCTGCGACTTGCCGCTGAGACGCGCCGAAGCGGTTGGGCTCGAAGTTCTTGGCGGGGCGTCCGCCGGCGGGCTTTCTTGTTCTTGGGCATGGCTGTCTTCCTGGGTTCGGTTTCTGCGCGGGCAGGCGCCCGCCGAGCGCCCTCGTGGGGCACGCGATCCGAACGCCGCCTGCTGGAACCCGGGCGAGTCTTTGACCGGGGCCGATTCCCCCATGCTTGATGTCTCTCACGACGACTGTCCGGGGATCCGGCCCGCTTGACTAACAAACCCATCCGCGCGCTGAACGCACGGTGTCAAGAGCCGACCGAAGGAGTCTACACGCGCCGCGCGCGCCCTGGCTAGGGCGGGGTGCTCCTCCAGGCTAGGATGCCCGGCCGCTCTCACCCCTCCGACGTCGCGCGCCGCGCCCGGTACGCCGCGACGTTCGCCCGGTTTGCCGCAGTTGCCGGTGTCGCAGTAGACGCTTCGAGCGGTTGCGCGAGAAGTCGACGAGCACCGCCTCGCAGTCCTCGGCCGCGCAGAATCCGGATGCGGTCGCGCTCGTCGCCGCGCACGACGTCGACGAACGCCATCGCCGCCTCCACAGGCGATGCGCGTCGCGAGCGGGCTCTCGTCCGCGTCGCGTGCGGAGTGCCACCCCAGAGGCCGTGGCGCACGAGCTGCGGCAGGGCGCGTCCGTCCTCGAGCATGGCGGTGACGAGGGCGACGAAGGTCCTCCTCGGCGCTGGTCAGCCAGAGCGAGCGGAGGGAGGAGCGGACCGACCGGATCGCCTCGAGCTCGGCCGTCGAGTGCTCGCGGCTGCCGGTGTAGCGGTTGACGCGCACGAACTCGTCGAGCTGCTCCATAGAAGCGTCGCGAGCTCGTCCTCCCCGAGTGCGAGAGCTCGGGCAGCGTGTCGGCGAGGGGAGGCGGTCGAGGTCGGCGGCGCTTGGGCGATCGTGAGCGAAAACCATGTTGACTCCTGACAGGGCGAGCCGCTACCGTCTGGATGACGGGTGGCTGTCACGAGCATAGCCAGTGTGACTCCTGACTACTCATCACTCCCCTCGTCTCGAAGGATGCGCGCATGACCGCCAGCACACCCCCGCGCCGACTGGGCTCCGGCCTCGCGCTGGCCCTCGCCGCCGCGGCGGCCTTCGGCCTCGGCGGTCCGCGTTCGTGAAGCCCCTCCTCGAAGCGGGATGGACCCCCTCCGCCGCGGTCCTGTGGCGGGCCGGAGGCGCGGCGCTCGTCCTCGCGACCCCCGCCGCCCTCTCCCTCCGCGGCAAGTGGCACGTCCTGCGGCGCAACCTCGGCACGACCGGCCTCTACGGCGTCTTCGCCGTCGTCGCCGCGCTAGCTCTGCTGCTACGGCCGCGATCGAGCGCATCGATCGGTCGGCATCGCCCTGCTGATCGCCGTAGGCCTGGCCCCCGTCTTCCTCGTCCTCTTCGCGTGGGCGCGCATCCGGCCGGCACCCCGGCCGCTTCACCCTCGCCGGCTCGGCCGTCGCCCTCGCGGGACTCGTGGTGGTCCTGGACCTGTCGGGCGAGTCCCGCTCTCGAAGAACTGATCGGCATCGCCTGGGCGCTCACCGCACCTCCCTCGGCCTCTGCGTGTACTACGTCATCGCGGGACGGGTCGACCCGGAGCTGCCGCCGATCGCGCTCACCGCCGAGGGCGATGACGGTGCGGCGCGGGGATCCTGCTGATCCTCGGGCTCACCGGCGTCGCCCCGCTGCGGGCGGCCTTCGGCGACGTCGTGTTCCTCGGGAACGAGATCGCCTGGGCGGTCCCGGCCGCCGTGATCCTGGGCATGTCGACGGTGCTCGCCTACCTCCTCGGCATCCAGGGCGGCTCGCGGCTGGGCACGCGCATCGCCTCGTTCGTCGGCCTCACCGAGGTGCTCTTCTCGATCCTCGCGGCGTGGGCGCTGCTGGGCGAGCTGCCCGCGCCGATCCAGTTCGCGGGCGGCGCGCTGATCCTGACCGGCGTGGTGCTCGTGCGGCTGCAGGCGGAGGAGCCGACGCCCGCAGCTCCCCTGCCCGAGCCGGCCGTCGCCGCCCACCCTCCGGTGACCCCCGCCTCCACCCCCTGATCGCGGGGGACCTGTAGGTCCAGCGGCGTGCACCCCACGCTCGTCTCACCCATGCGCGAGCCCACCCGACCCACGCGACTGATCGCCCTGTGTGCGGCGACCCTCGGGCTCGTCGCCGCGGCCCTCACGGGGTGCGCGAGCACGACTCCCGTCTCGGAGCCGATCGCCCAGGCGGCGGGCGCGGCAGCGGTCCCCGCCTACGCCGACATCCCCGTCACCGCCGACGTCGTCTACGACGAGGAGACGGGTCAGGCCGTCGACGTCTGCTCGCCGACCGACGCGCTCCTCACCGGCGCTCTCCCGGCCGTCCTCGTCGTGCACGGCGGCAGCTGGGCCCGGGGCGACAAGGCCGACGCGAACTGGCGGCCGCTCTGCCAGTGGCTGGCGTCCGAGGGCTTCGTCGCCGTCTCGGTGAACTACCGCCTCGCTCCCGCCGCGGTCTTCCCCGCCCAGATCGACGACGTCTCGGCGGCGCTCGACTGGCTCCTCGCCCCCGAGCAGACGGAGCGGTTCGGCATCGACCCGGATCGCGTCGCCGCGTTCGGCGGGTCGGCCGGCGGCAGCTCAGTCTCGCTCCTCGGCACGCGTGACGGCACCTCCTCGCAGCTGAACGCGGTCGTCGACCTCAGCGGCCCCTCCGACCTGACCGCCGCGGGCATGGCCGACGACGACCCGGCCGTCGGAGTCGCGCCGGCCGTGCGGACCTACCTCGGCTGCCCCGATCTCGCCGCCTGCAGTGCCGCCGCGGAGGCGTCGCCGATCGCACGTCGACGGCAGCGAGCCCGCGTTCCTGATCGCCCACTCCGGCGAGGCTCGGGTCGCCCGGTCGCAGTCGACCGCCTTCGCGGACGCACTCGAGACCGCCGGCGCACGGTCGAGCTCCTCGTGCTGCCGGGCACTCAGCACTCGATCGCCATGCTCGACGAGAGCCTGCGCACGTCGGTCGTCGAGTTCCTGCGCGCACCTCGACGCTCCCGTCGTGCAGAACCTCTCCCTCGAGCCGGCGGGAGCGGCGGAGCCGACCTCGTGACCGGGGCGGTCGCCGTGCGGCTCGAGCACTCCGACTCCCCCGGTGCCGCCGCGCTGCTCGCCCTCACCGATCGCGGGACGTCGCTCGACCGCGGCACGCGCGGCTCTTCGTCGCCCGAGCCGAGGGCGCCCTCGACGACCGCCCGCTCGGCCTCGTCGCCCTCGCTCCGGGGCCCGACGACTTCGCCGAGCTCGTGCGCCTCGTCGTGCTGCCCGAGGCGCGCCGTCGGGGCGTCGCCCGCCGCCTGGTCGCCGCCGCCGAGTCGTGGGCGAGGGTCCAGCGGATCCGCACCCTGCGGTTCCGGGTCGACGCGGCCGACGACGCGGTGCGGTCCGCCGCCGAGCGCTCGGGTACATCGAGGTCGACGGCTTCGGCGCGGACGTCGGCGACGACTCCGCCGCGTGCTTCGCGAGGGCTCTGACCGACTGGCTGCTCCGACGGACTGGCCGCTCCGACGGCGTCGCACCGCTCGCGTCCGGGCCCGAGCGCCCGCAGCCCGGCCGCCGCTCCTGCCGCCGCGATCACCACGACGACCAGCGGAGCCTTCAGGAGCGCCGCCGCCGCACCGACCGCGACCCCCGCCACCCGTGAGACGGGCGCCGCCCCGGCGCCGTCGGTCGCCGAGCACCAGGGCGACCGCCACCAGCAGGACGACCGTGCCGCGCTCGACGAGCCGCTCCGCCTCGTCACCCAGGGCATCCGGTCGCGCAGCAGCGCGCCGCCCGCCCGCAGTGCGAAGCTGCCGACCGCGAGCCGACGATGCCCACCGTGACGGCCGCGATGCTCACGAGCGTCCCCGTCGCGCCGTCGCCGCGACGGCGGCCAGGGCGAGCACCGGAGCCAGCCCGAGCGGCACCACCGGCACCGCCGCGAGCGCCACCGCTCCCCGAGCAGCGCTGCGGCGAGCGTCGGCGCACCCCGCAGCCCCGGCAGCGCGAGCGCCAGCAGCACCGCGGGGAACACCGCGTCGAGACCGAGGACGGAGGGATCCGTGACCACGCCGCCCAGGAGCGCCCCGACGAGCGCTCCCAGCGGCCGAGCGGCCAGCACCACCGCGCCGGCGGCCCAGAACAGCACGCGGCGGCGCTCGGGAGTGCGGCCCGAGAGCGCGAAGGCGATCGTCTCGTCGTTCGCGAGGTGCGCGGCGAGGAGCCTGCGCCCGCCGCGGCGGACGATCCCGCCGGCCGCCATCCCGTAGGGGCAGCGCTCGGGCGTTCACGAGGAGGGCGGCGAGAGCGGCGGCCAGGGGGCGCCTCCCGCGGCGACGACGCCGACGAACAGGATCTCGGCCGAGGCCCCGAAGACCGCGACCGCGAGCAGCAGGATCTGCCAGAGCGGGAATCCAGCCCCGGTCGCGCCCAGGCCGTACGACACTCCGATGACGGCGACCGAGACGCCGACGAGCCCCAGTGCGCGAGCGTCCGCCACTCCGACCGTTCGAAGCATCGAACGAAGGGACGGCATACTGGTCATGCGGGCCAGTGTGGCGGCCCTCCCTCCGTTCGTCAAGTCGAACGGCTGAGCGATAGGACGAACATGACCGACGGCCCCACTCCTCGCGACCTCGTCGCCTCCTCCCTGCGGCGCGAGCGCGCGGCTCGGGCTGAGCATCTCGAGATCGCGCGCCGGGCCGGCATCGCGAAGTCGACCCTCTCGCAGCTCGAGGCCGGCGAGGGAACCCGAACCTCGGACGCTGTGGGCGCTCGGCGGTGCGCTGGGCGTGCCCTTCTCGCACCTCGTCGAGCCGCCGCGGCGCACTGTGCAGCTGATCCGCGCGGGCGACGGACCCCGGGTCGCGTCCGCCACCGCGGACTACGCGGCGACCCTCCTGAGCGCCTGCCCGCCCGGGGCGCGCCGCGACCTCTACGTCCTCGCAGCCGAGCCCGGCGCCGCGCGCGACCTCCGCTCCGCACGCGCGCGGCACTCTCGAGCACCTCGTGATCACCGCCGGCCGCGCACTCGCGGGCCCGTCGGACGCACCGGTGGAGCTGAACGTGGGCGACTACCTCGCCTATCCCGGCGACGAGCCGCACGTGTTCGACGCGCTCGAGGCGGGGACTACGGCCGTGCTCGTCTCGGGCACGTCTGAGGGCTCCGGCGGAGCGCGGCGAGCGGATCGCGGCGAGCGGACCGCTCAGTCGAACGAGCAGGCCGGGTCGTCCGACAGCGCCCGCTCGATGCGCCCGCGGTGCTCGTCGGACATCGGCGGCAGCGCGTCGAGCGCGAACCAGCCGACCTCGCTCGACTCCTCGTCGGCCACGCGCGCCTCGCCCGACACCCAGCGCGCCCGCACCACGTGGTCGAGGTACTTGCGCGCGGTCGCCGTTCGGATACGTCATCGGCGGGAGGGTGCGCACCTGTACGAGGCGCTCGACCTCGATCTCGACGCCCGCCTCCTCCAGCGCCTCGCGCCGGGCCGTGCCGGCGACCGTCTCGCCCGGGTCGATGACGCCGGTCACCGCGGTCCACGCCCCGGTGTCGGAGCGGCGCACGAGCAGCACCCGCCGCACCGGCTCCCGCGCGTCGAGACCGCCGCGGAGGATCACCGCGGTGACGCCGGTGAGCCAGAGCGGCTCCGTGCCGACGTGCTCGCGCAGCCGCAGGATGAACTCCGGAGTCGCCGTCAGCCCGCGAGCGCCCCGGCGTCGAACGGCTCGGGTCGGAAGTCGAAGGCCACGACGCCGGCCGTGTCGAGCACCGGTCCGACGAAGCCCTTGAAGGCGTCGTGCGCCGGGTCGAACATCCCGTCGCCGTCGACCGCCGGGCGGCCGACGTAGTAGTTCAGGTCGCCCTCCGACGCGAAGGTCAGCAGGAACGCGCGGTCGAAGCCCTCGCCCGCGCCCTCCGTGCTGAGCTGCGGTCCGGTCTCGATCGAGACGATGTACGGCTCCCCGTCGCGCACGCACTCGTCGGCGAGCGAGAGGAAGCGCGCGGTGACGGCGTCCACCTCCGAGACGAGCGCGGTGGGGCGGAAGCGGAAGAGCACGATGTGACGGATCGTCCCCGGCCGGTAGCCGCGCGAGACGAAGGCCTCGGCCCCCACCTCGGCGAGCGCCGCCTCGGCCCGCTCGGGACCGCTGCGCCAGCGCGAGCCGATGGTCAGAGCCTCGTCGGGAGGAGTGGTGTCCTGATCGATCGTCATGCCGACGCCTTCCCGGCGCGAGCGGCACGCCGCCGCTCACGATACCCCTCGACCAGGTTGTAGATGACGGGCAGGACGACCAGGGTCAGCACCGTGGACGAGACGAGTCCGCCGATCACCACGATCGCGAGCGGCTGCGAGATGAAGCCGCCGTGCCCGGTGATGCCGAGGGCCATCGGGAGCAGCGCGAAGATCGTCGCGAGCGCGGTCATCAGGATCGGGCGCAGTCGCCGCTCGGTGCCGTGCAGCAGCGCCTCGCGCACCGGCATCCCCCGCTCGCGGTACTGGTTCACGAGGTCGACGAGCACGATCGCGTTCGTCACCACGATGCCGATCAGCATCAGCACGCCGATGAGCGAGGGGACGCCCAGCGGGACGCCCGTGATCACCTGGAGCAGGATCGCTCCGGTCGCCGCGAACGGCACCGACACGAGCAGGAGCAGCGGCTGGAGCAGCGATCGGAACGTCGCCACCATCACCACGTAGACGATCAGGATCGCGACCAGGAGCGCGATGCCCAGCTGCGAGAAGGCCTCGGTCTGGTCGGCGGTGACTCCGCCCAGCTCGGCCGAGACCCCGGCGGGCAGGTCGGTGCCGTCGATCGCGCTCTGCACCGCGACGTTGGCCGAGGCCAGGTCGTCGCCCTGGGGGGTCACGGTGATCGTGGCCGTGCGCTGACCGCGCTCGGTGGTGATGCTCGCCGGTCCGTTCGTCTGCTCGACGGTCGCCAGGGTCGAGAGGGCGACCGGCCCGGCGAGCGTGGGGATCTCGAGCGCCGCGAGCTCGTCGATCGTCGCCGGCGGCTGCGCGTCGGCGAGGTAGATCGAGAGCGTGCGGTCCTCGATGACGACCGAGCCCGCCTGCGAAGGCTGCAGCGCCTGGCTGACGAGGGTGCCGATCGCGACCTCGCTGAGCCCCGCCTGCGCCGCGGCGGCGCGGTCGACGCGCACCGCGACGTACGGCAGGGAGGAGGACAGGTTCGACTCGGCCTGGCTGATGCCGTCGGCTCCGCGCAGCGCCTCGAGCAGCGCGTCGTTCGCGCTCTGCAGGTCGGACTGCGACGCGGTCGTCAGGTCGACCTCGATGTCCGAGGAGGCGCCGAAGCCGGAGGAGGCCGAGACGCTGATGTCCTCGGGGTCGGCGATCGCGCCCAGCGCGTCGCGGACCTCGGACTGCACGACCTCCTGGTCGGCGGAGTCGTCGGTGGTGACGGAGTAGCTGATGGAGTCGCCGCCCCCGCCGCCGAACGCGCTCTGCAGGCCGCCGCCCGAGGACCCGATCGCGAGCTGCACGGTCTCGACGCCCTCGACGTCGAGGATCGCGGTGCTCGAGGCCTGGGCGGTGACGTCCTGCGCGTCGAGGCTCTGGCCCACCGGCACCGTCTGGGTCACCGTGAAGGTGTCCTGACCGCTGGCGCCGAGGAAGTTGGTCTTCATCAGCGGGTAGAGCGCTCCGGTGCCGACCAGCACGAGCAGGGAGAGCAGGACCGTGACGACGGAGTGCTTGAGCGTCCAGGCGATGATCGGGCCGTAGACGCGCTGCAGCGCGGAGGCCTTGCGCGGCGCCGCGTGGGCGGCGTGGTGGCCGTGGGGCTGCCCCTCCTGCTGCCCCTCCTGCTGCCCCTCCTGCTGCCCCTCCTGCTGCCCCTCCTGCTGCGCCGCCCGCTGCACGATGGGCGCGACCGCGGTCTACCCGAGGCCGTCCGCTCCTCGTCGAGTGCGGCCCGCGCGGCCTCGCGGACGCCCGGCCGCTTCGAGGGTCGGAGGAACCAGTACGCGAGCACCGGCACGATCGTGAGCGCCACGAGCAGCGACGCGAGCAACGCGATCGTCACGGTCAGCGCGAACGGGCGGAACAGCTCGCCGGTGGTGCCGCCGACGAACGAGATCGGCAGGAACACCGCGACGGTCGTGATGGTCGAGGCGGTGATCGCTCCGGAGACCTCGCGGACGGCGCGGACGATGGTGCCCGCCCGCTCCTCCCCGCGTCGAGGTGCCGCTTGATGTTCTCGATCACGACGATGGAGTCGTCCACGACGCGGCCGATCGCGATGGTCAGCGCGCCGAGGGTGAGGATGTTCAGGGTGTAGCCGGCGGTCTGCAGGCCGATGAAGGTGATCAGGACCGAGGTCGGGATCGAGATCGCGGTGACGAGCGTCGAGCGGACCGACAGCAGGAACACGAGGATCACGAGCACGGCGAAGACGAGGCCCAGGGCGCCCTCCTGGGCGAGCGCCGCGATCGACTCCTGGATGTAGGGGGCCTGGTCGAAGACCGAGGTGAAGGTCACCCCGTCGCCGAGCGACGCCTCGAGATCCGGCAGGAGCGCGGTGACGCCGGTCGAGACGTCGACCGTGTTGGCGGCCGGCAGCTTCGTGATCGAGAGGGTGAGCGCGGGCTGGCCGTTGACCCGCGAGATCGAGGTGATGGGGGCGTCCGTCACCGCGACCGAGGCGACGGAGCCGATGGTCGGGAGGGCGGCGGGGACGGCGGGCACGGCTCCGGGGGCGACTCCTGCTCCCGGAGCGGCAGCTCCCGGTGCGGCTCCGGCGGAGGCCGTCGACGACGGCAGCAGCGGCAGCGACGCGATGTCGTCGGTCGAGCCGAGCTTCATGACCGGACTGCACCGAGAACGTCGATCCGTCCTGGGTGATCTCGCCGCCCGCCACGAGCACGCCGTTCTGCTGCAGGGCCGTGCGGATGTCGTTCGCGGTCGCTCCGGTGGCGGCGAGCTGCGCGTCGTCGGGGGTGATCGTCACGCGCTGGGCGCTCTCGCCGACCAGCGCGACCTCGCGGACCCCGTCGACCTTCTCGAGGTCGGGGATCACGCTCTCGCGCAGGCGGCTCGCGAGCGCCTTCGCATCGCCGTCGCTCGAGACGGCGAGCTGCAGCACCGGCAGATCGTCGAACGACCCCGTGACGACCTGCGGGTCCACGCCCTCGGGCAGGGTGCTCCTGATGCGGTTGATCGCCTGCAGGATCTTCTGCTCGGCGGTCGCCAGGTCGGTGCCGTAGGTGAAGGAGGCCGAGATGAGCGACGAGTTCGTCGAGGAGGTCGCGCTGGTGGTCTCCAGGCCCGGCACTCCCTGGATCGCCGTCTCGATCGGCGTCGAGACGTCGTCGTTGACCACCTCCGGCGCGGCGCCCGGGTAGCTGGACACGACCGCGAGCTGCGGGAACGAGATCGAGGGCGCCAGCTCCTGCTTCAAGCCGGTGAGCGCGACGCCTCGAACACGGCGACGACGACGGTGACGAGGGCGATGAGGCCCGGTTCTTCATGCTGAGGACCGCGAGGAGATGCACCCCTCGAGTGTTCCATCAGCCGACTGAGTGTTCGTCGTTCCTCAGGATGATGCGGGTGTGCTCCCAGCCGGTGAGAGCGCTCCCACGGCGCCCTCGCACGACAGCGTCCTCACACGACGTCGGCCAGGTACCCCGTGTCGGCCACCGGGTGCCGCGCGACCTGCGCCCACGCCTCGGCGAGCGCCTCGACCGCACGGTCCGTCGTCTCGGGCGAGTAGCCGATGGGGATGCGGAGGAACCGCTCGAACGCTCCGTCGATCCCGAACCTCGGGCCCGCCGTGATGAGCAGCCCCGAGGTGCGGGCGGCGAGACCAGCTGCGAGCTCGCGGGGCGGCCGAGACCGACCCAGGTCGAGAGTCCGCCCGAGACGCGCGGGACGCTCCCGCTCCGGGATCGCCCGCGCGAGCGCCGCCTCTGCGGGTGGTCGCGCCCGGCGCGCAGCCGGGCGCGGCGCAGCTCGAGCACGCCCTCCATCCGGCCGAGCATGTCGGTGACGAGGAGCTGCTCGAGGATGGGGCTGCCGAGATCGCCGGCCGAGCGAGCCGCGACGAGCTTGCGGATGGTGCCGCGGTCGGCGCGGATCCAGCCGATGCGGATGCCGCCCCACAGCGTCTTGCCGACGGAGCCGATCGAGATCACCGTGCCCTCCGGCCCGTACGAAGCGAACGGCAGCGGCGACATGCGGCGGTCGATGTCGAGCTCGGCGGTGGTCTCGTCGGCGATGATCACCGTGCCCTGCCGGGCGGCGGCGGCGATCGCGCGCTCGCGCAGCTCCGGAGCCATCGACCGGCCCGTCGGGTTGTGGAAGTCGGGCATGAGGTAGGCGAGCGTCGGGCTGGTGCCGCGCAGCGCGGCGATCAGCCCCTCGTCGTCCCAGCCGTCGGCGCCGTCGACGTTGACCGGGACGAGCCGGGCGCCCGCGAGGCGGAGCGCTTCGTAGGCGTGCGGATAGGTGGGCGCCTCGATCAGCGCACGATCGCCGCGCGAGAGCAGGGTGCGCGCGACCAGGGCGATCGCGTGCTGCGCTCCGATGGTCACCATGATCTGGCCGGGCTCGGTGCGCAGGCCCCCTCTTCGTGTAGCGCTCGGCGATCGCGCGGCGCAGCGACGGCAGCCCGACGGTGTCGTAGGAGCCCTCGTCGAAGTGCTCGGGCACGGACGGGCGGCGCGGACGTAGGCCTCGCCGAGCTCGGGGACCGCCGGCAGCGCGGCCTTGGTGAAGTCGAGGAAGTCGGGTGCGAGGGTCGGCACCGCGTGCACCGCGGCTCCGGGGAGGCGGGTCACGCGCCGGAGCCGCGCACGCTCACCAGGTAGCCGCTCTCGCGCAGCTCGCGGTACGCGGCCGCGACCGTGGTGCGGCTCACCCCGAGGCGGGCCGAGAGCTGCGCTCGGCGGGGAGGCGGCTGTCGGCCGGGATGCGGCCGTCGATGCCGAGCAGGCGGATGCGGTCGGCGAGCGCCAGGTACGCGGGGCGCGTGCCGCGCTGCTCCCGCCAGTCGCCGAGGAGGGTCTGCAGGGCGCGCACGCCGAAGTGGACATCAGCCATGCGTCCAAGGTAGCCGGATTGGACCGCGCGCGGAAGGCCAATCCTGCGGTGGGATGGCCCTGTGACCGCTTCGCCCGCCTCCCGCCCCTCACCGCCCCGGCGCCCCTCGACGCTCCCGTTCCGCTCGGACAGTGGCGGATCCGAGCCGTTCCCCGGCTGATGGCCGGGCTCGTCCTCTACGGCGTCGCCGACGCTGATGATCCGGGCGTCGCTCGGCGTGGATCCGTGGACCGTCTTCGCGCAGGGCCTCTCGCGCCAGACCGGACTGGGAATCGGACTGCTCACCAACGTGATCGGCCTGCTGGTGCTGCTGCTGTGGATCCCGCTCCGGCAGCGTCCGGGCCTGGGCACGGTGCTGAACGTGCTGACGGTGGGGCCCGCGATCGAGCTCGGGATGTGGCTCATCCCGACGCCCGCGGCGCTGTGGGGGCAGATCCTGCTCTTCTCGGCGGGACTCGATGCTGCTGGCCGTCGCGAGCGGGATCTACATCGGCGCCCACCTGGGCCCCGGCCCGCGCGACGGGCTCGCTGACGAGGCTGCACCGGCGCACGGGGCTGCCCATCTGGAGTGGGCCGCTCGGGAGTCGAGGCGACGGTGCTGCTGATCGGCTGGGCGCTCGGCGGCAACGTGGGGTTCGGCACCCTCGCCTTCGCGGTGCTGATCGGCCCGCTCTGCACCGTGACGCTGCCGCTTCTCGGAGTGGGGCGGCGCGCGGACTGACGATCCCCTGCTGATCGAGCAGCCCGCGCAGCGGGGGTATCGGGATCCCCGTGTCCGGGAGCAGGTGGGGATCGACCCTCGCGCAGGGCGCTGCTCGACCAGCACAGGGATGGCGAGTGGTCGCGACTCGGGGCTGACGGCCGCGCGCGGCCCGATTCGAGTCGATTCGCGCCCACTGGTGCTGATCGAGCAGCCCGCGCAGCTGCGGTATCGGGATCCACCACTGCCGAGCCGCCGCCTGCGCACGAACCGCCCCGCTCCAGGAACCCAGGGGGTCGGTTCCTCGAGCGGGGCGGTCGTCGTGGGGCGCGCGGTGCCTAGCGCTTGCCGGCGAGCTGGGCGCGCTCCGAGGCGTCGATCGACGCGATGCCCTCGGTGATCGAGGTGCCGGAGGCGGCCGGGGCGTCGTGGTCGTCGGCGCCAAGGGAGGCCTCGTCGAACGGAGCACGGCCGGCGAGGACCTCGCGGACCTGGGTCGTGTCGACCTGCTTGGTCCAGGTGCCGACGAGCAGGGTGGCGACCGCGTTGCCGGTGAAGTTGGTGACCGCACGGGCCTCCGACATGAACCGGTCGATGCCGACGATGACTCCGACGCCGTCGACCAGGTCGGGGCGGAAGGACTGCAGAGCCGCCGGCCAGGGTGGCGAGGCCGGCGCCGGTGACGCCCGCCGCTCCCTTCGACGCGATCATCATGAAGAGGAGCAGCCCGATCTGCTCGAGATCGACATGGGCGAGCCGGTGGCCGAGGCGATGAAGAGCGACGCCATGGTCAGGTAGATCGCGGTGCCGTCGAGGTTGAAGGAGTAGCCGGTCGGGACCGTGATGCCGACGACGGGCTTGGAGACTCCGAGGTGCTCCATCTTGGCGATCAGACGCGGCAGGGCGGCCTCGGAGGAGGAGGTGCCGACGATCAGGAGGTACTCGCGGCCGAGGTACTTCATCAGCGAGAAGATGTTGACGCCGGTGACCAGGCGCAGCAGCAGGCCCAGGATCACGATCACGAAGATCGCGCAGGTGACGTAGAAGCCGATCATCAGGGTGGCGAGGGCGACGACCGCACCCCAGCCGGTCTTGCCGACGACCGCGGCGATCAGCTCGAAGGCGCCGATGGGGGCGACCCAGAGCACCATCGAGAGGATGCGGAACACGAGAACCTGGAGCTGCTTGATCGCTCCGAGGATCGGCTGGCCCTTGGCGCCCATCTTCTGCAGCGCGAAGCCGACGAGGAGGGCGACGAAGAGGGTCTGCAGGATGCTGCCGTCGACCAGCGACGAGAACAGCGAGACGGGGATGATGCCGAGGACGAACTCCGACGTGGTCTCGGCCTTCAGGTCGCTCGTGTCGTACTCGGCGCCCGAGATGTCCAGGCCCTCGCCCGGGTGCAGGATGTTGCCGACGACCAGGCCGATCGCCAGGGCGAAGGTCGACATCACGATGAAGTAGCCCAGCGCCAGTCCGCCGACCTTGCCGACCGTCGCGGCCTTGGCGATCGAGCCGATTCCGATCACGATCGTGCAGAAGATGATCGGCGCGATCATCATCTTGATCAGGCCCACGAAGGCCTTGCCGACGGGCTCGAGCGTCGCGGCGAAGGCCGGGGCGACGAGACCCACGATGACGCCGGCGACGACCGCGATGATGACCGCGATGTAGAGCCAGTGGTTGCGGTCGATCCGCTTGCGGGTCTTCGCGGGGGTGACCGCGGGACTGAGCCGGTCACTGCCGGACCGGTCGGAGGGGCGTCCGGGCGTCTTCGCCATGAGCGTGTCCTGTCTCTTCGTCGAGGGAGGGTCGTGCGGTGTCCGTGAGGTGGGGGGCCGGTGCGGCGAGCGCTCCGGGACGTTCCGATGGTGGCCCCGCCGGAGTCCGGGGCCGCGGTTGCGTTCATACTGTTCACGCGGATCGACGCGACCACGCGCATCGGTGCGGACGCCGCGAGACGTGACGAGGAGGTCGCGATGCCCCGAGAGCGCACCCCGCGCCTCCGCAGCGACCGCGGACCCCGCGGCAGCATCGCCGCCCGGCTCTTCGCGGTGCAGCTGCTGTGCATCCTGCTGATCGCCGCGGCTGCGGTCGCGGTCCTCGCCGTCGACGCGCGCGGTCGTGCCGGAGCGGACGCCGCCGAGCGCAGCCTCGTGGTGGCGCGCACCGTCGCCGACAACCCGTTCGTCGTCGAGGCGACGCAGGAGCCGGATCCGTCGCGCTCGCTCCAGCCGTACGCCGAGGCGATCATGGCCGACACGGGCGTCGACTTCCTCACGATCATGAACCCCGACCGCACCCGGTACACGCACCGCGACCGCGAGCGGATCGGGCAGCCGTTCATCGGCACGATCTCCCCCGCGCTCGAGGGCCGCACCTTCACCGAGACCTACACCGGGCACGCTCGGGCCGTCGGTGCGCGCGGTCGCGCCCATCCTCGACGGGAGCGGCGAGATCGTCGCGCTGGTCTCGGCCGGAGTCACGCTGCAGGCGGTGGACGCCTCGTTCGGCAACCGGGTGCAGGTCGTCGCGTGGGGCGCGCTCGGCGCGGTCCTGCTGGGCGGGCTCGGCTCCTGGCTCCTGGCCCGCTATCTGCGGCGGGTGACCGGCGGGCGCGGTCAGAGCAGATGAAGCCAGGTGTTCGCCTACTACGAGTCGGTGCTGCACTCGGTGCGCGAGGGACTGCTGCTGGTCGACGACCGCGGGCGCCGGTGCTCGCCAACGACCACGCGCTCGAGCTGCTGGGCCTCGAGGGCGTCCGCACCCCGGTGCCGATCGCCGACCTCGACATCCCCGAGGCGCTGCGCGAGCTGCTCCGCTCGGACGAGCCGGTGACCGACCGCCTCGTCGTCGCCCACGAGCGGATCCTCGTGGTCACGGAGCAGCCGGCCGCCTCCGCCGGTGCGCGGCCGCTGGGCACGGTGACGACGTTGCGCGACCGCACCGAGCTGCAGCGGATGACCGGCGAGCTGGAGTCGATGCGCACCCTCTCGGACGCCCTGCGCTCGCAGACCCACGAGTTCTCGAACCGCCTGCACACCATCGCCTCGCTCATCGAGCTGGGCCGGCCCGAGCAGGCCCTGTCGTTCGCGGCCGGCGAGCTCACACTCAGCCAGCGGCTCGCCGACCGGCTGATCACCTCGGTGCAGGAGCCGGTCATCGCGGCGCTCCTGCTCGGCAAGACGGCGCAGGCGCGCGAGCGGGGCGTCGAGCTGCACCTCGAGACCCACCTCGAGCCGGGCACGCAGGGCTTCGACCCGGGCGACCTCGTGACGCTGCTGGGCAACCTGATCGACAACGCGCTCGACGCGGCCGCGGCTCCAGACGGCGCCGACGAGCCGTGGGTCGAGGTCTACCTCGGCCACGCGGAGGGCGCGGGCGGCGAGCAGGAGCTGGTGATCCAGGTGTCCGACAGCGGCCCGGGAGTCGAGGAGACGGCGGACGTCTTCGCGCGCGGCTACTCGACGAAGGAGCAGGACGAGTTCGGCCGCGGCATCGGGCTCGCGCTCGTGCAGCAGGTCGTCCAGCGCCCCTCGGCGGGACGATCGAGGTGTCGCGGCACGTCGGAGCCGTGTTCACGGCGCAGCTGCCGCTGCCCGCGCGCGTGGCGGAGGCGGCACGGTGACCGGCACCGACCCGATCCGGGTGCTCGTCGTCGAGGACGAGCCGCTCACCGCGAGCGCGCACGCCGATTACGTCCGCCGGGTCGAGGGCTTCGAGGTGGCGGCGGTCGCCGGCACCGGAGCCGAGGCGATCCGCGCACTGCGGGCCGACTCCGCCATCGCGCTGATCCTGCTCGACATGAACCTGCCGGACATGGGCGGGCTCGACCTCTGCCGTGCCGTGCGCGGCGGCTCGACGTCGACGTGATCGCGATCACGGCCGTGCGCGACGCGGCCGTGGTGCGCGCCTCCGTCGCCGCCGGGATCGTGCAGTACCTGATCAAGCCGTTCGTCTTCAGCACGTTCGCGGCAAGCTCGCCAGCTACCGCTCCTACCGGGGGCGACTGCACGGCTCGGCCGTCGCCAGCCAGCACGAGGTCGACGGCGCGTTCGCGGCGCTGCGGACCTCGAACGCGCCGGGCCTGGCCAAGGCGCCTCGGCCCAGACCCTCGAGTCGCACCGCGCTGCTCGGCGAGGTCGGCCTCTCGGCGGCCGAGCTCGCGACCCGCCTCGACATCTCGCGGGTCACGGCCCGGCGCTACCTCGAGCACCTGGCCGACACCGGAGTCGCGGAGCGCGCGCCGCGCCACGGCTCGCCGGGCGGCCGGAGCTGGAGTACCGGCGGCGCTAGGCGGCGTGCTCGCTCAGCGCCAGGGCGATCTCCTCCTCGATCAGGTCGTGGTTGATCGCGGCGCCCACCCGCAGGCCGTCGGCGGCGGCCGCCATCACCTGCGCCATCGGCTCGACGAGCGAGCCGGCGGCGAAGACGCGGTCGACGCCGGTGCGGCCCATGGGGTCGGCCGGGAGGTGCCGCGCGACGTCCGAGGGGGTGGTCGACGAGCCTCGAGGCCCAGACCGGACGGCAGGCGGCCGCGACGTCCGGAGCGACGACGACGGCGTCGAGCGGCAGGAGGCGTCCGTCGACCACGGCGCCGACGAGACGGTCGTCCTCGATCCGGAGCTCCTCGACCGCGCCCGCGACGAGGTCGATGCCGCGGGCCGCGAGACGGAGCGCCTCCTCCCCCTCGGGTGCCTCGTCGCCGTTCAGCAGGATCGAGACGTGCGGGCTCAGCTGGCGGAACATCTGCGCCTGGTGCGGGGCGAAGGAGCTGCCCAGCACCGCGATCCTCCGGCCGCGCACCTCGAAGCCGTGGCAGTACGGGCAGTGCAGCACGTCGCGGCCCCAGCGCGGGGCGAGGCCGGGGATGTCCGGGAGCCGGTCGGCGACTCCGCTCGCGAGCAGGAGCCGCCGGGCGTGCAGCACGGTGCCGTCGGCGAGGGTCGCCGAGACGCTGTCGTCGGTGCTCGAGGCGGCGACGACCTCGCCGGTGACGACGCGGGCGCCGTAGCCCTCGGTTTCGAGGCGGGCGAGCCGGGCGAGCTGGAGGGCGACGTGCCGTCGCGGGTGAGGACGTTGTGCGCCCCGGGCGAGGGCGCGTTGCGGGGAGGGCCGCCGTCGATGACGACGACGTCGCGGAGGCTCCGGCCCAGAGCGGTGGCGGCGGCGAGGCCGGCGAAGGAGGCGCCGACGATCAGGACGTCGGCGGGGCGGTGGCGGGCGGAGGGGGCGTCGGTGTGCGTCATGCTCCGGAGAGTGCGCCCTCCTCGGCTCCGAGGCCGGAATCCGTGCCGTTCCGGCAAGACCGGCGGGCGTCTCTGCCAGGATCTGTCGCATGGCCGAACCGATCGAGAGCACTCCGCCGTCCGACGAGGAGGTGCTGGCCGCCGTCGGCCCGCGCCTGCGCCGGCTCCGCGTGCGGCGCGACCGCACCCTCGCCTCGCTGTCGGCCGAGACGGGCATCTCGTCGAGCACGCTGTCGCGCGCCTCGAGAGCGGTGGCGCGGCGCGCGACGCTCGAGCTGCTGCTGCCGATCGCGCGCGCCCTCGGCGCACCGCTGGACGAGCTGGTCGGAGCGGCGCCCGAGGATCCGCGCGTGCACGGGCGGCCGATGCGGCGGCACGGCATGCTCATCCAGCCGCTCAGCCGCGACGCCGGCGGGCTCCAGGCGTTCAAGCACACGATCCCGGGCGGGCCGCTGCCGCTGCCGGTCGAGGACCTCGATCAGCGCACGCACGAGGGGTTCGAGTGGCTCTACGTGCTGAGCGGGCGGCTCCGGCTGCGACTCGGCGAGCACGACCTCGTGCCGCCCCCGGGCGAGGCCGCCGAGTTCGACACGCGCGTGCCGCACTGGTTCGGCCGGGCGGACGAGAGGCCGGTCGAGTTCCTGTCGCTGTTCGGACGCCAGGGCGAGCGGATGCACGTGCGGGCGTCGACGCGGCGCCCGGAGCGCTGAGGCGCGCTACTCCGTCGCGAGCACCTCGCGCACGAAACCGGCGGATCTCGCACGCAGCGTCTCGATCCGCTCGGCCTTGGCTGCCTCCGACGTCGAAGCCGACGTACGCGATCGGAGGACGCGCCCGCACGTTCGCCGAGCACTGGAAGTCGGAGCAGACGAGCGTGCCGAGCGCGTCGCCCGCCCGACCCGCGGCGCCGGCCTTCCGAGCGCCGAAGAAGACGACGCTCGTTCGGCAGCCGGGTGTCGCGGCACCACGAGCACTGCGCCCGCGAGCGGGGCAGCGCGTCGGCCTGCTTGAGCAGGACGCCGACGACGCGGCCGTCCAGCGGCACGACTGGCGTACGCGCGACGCCCGATCTTCTTGTCGCGCCAGCCGAGAAGATCGATCGAGTCCCAGTCGAGGGAGTCGAAGCCGGCCGGCAGCGAGAGGTCCGCGACCTCCTTGCGCGAGGCGTTCACGAAGGAGGCGCGCACCGCGTCCTCGGTCAGAGGGAGCATTGCAGCACCCTAGCCGAGGGCTCGGCCGAGGCTCAGCCCAGGTGGGCCACGGCCTCCTTCGGAGCCTGCGCGAGGAACTCCTCCTTCTTCACCCGGATCATCGTTGCCGCGACGACCGCCGCGAAGACGAGTCCGATGGCCGCGGTGAGGAAGACCGCGGAGTAGCCGTCGACGAAGGCGGCGGGCGAGGGCGCGGAGCCGACGGCGCCGGCGTAGATCGTCGTGAAGATGGAGAGGCCCACCGAGCCGCCGATCTGCATGGCGGCGTTCGCGGTCGCTCCGGCGGCACCGGCGTCGTGCGCGGCGACTCCGGTCAGGGCGAGGTTCTGCACGGGCACGAAGATCATGGCCATGCCGACGCCGAGCACGATCAGCGCGGGCAGCACCTGCACGAGGTAGGCGCCGTCGGCCGTGATGCGGCCGAGGTAGAGGAGTCCGACGGCGGCGATGATCGGCCCGGCGATCATCAGCAGGCGGGGTCCGACGACCGGGAGCAGACGGGTCGCGATGCCGGCGACGACCATGATCGTCAGGGTCATCGGGAGGCTCGCGAGACCGGCCTCCAGCGGAGGCAGGCCCAGGACGATCTGCAGGTGCAGCGTCAGGTAGAGGGTGGAGCCGATCATGACGCTGCCGACGATGGCCTGGATGAGGAACGCGCCTCCGCGGACCCGGTCGGCCACGATGCGCAGCGGCAGCGACGGGTGATCGGAGCGCGCCTGGATGCGGACGAAGAGCGCGAGGAGCAGCACGCCGACGACCAGGAAGCCGATCGTGTCGACGCGGAGCCAGCCCTGCTCGGCGAGGGTGAAGCCGTAGACCACGGCGCAGAGGCCGAGGGCGACGACGATCGTGCCCGCGATGTCGAAGCGGTTGCGGCCCTCGGCGCGGCTCTCGGTCACGAGCAGCGCTCCGGCGACGACACCCGCGACGACGAACGGCACGTTGACCAGGAGGCACCAGCGCCAGTCGGCGAACTCCGTGAGCAGGCCGCCCAGCACGAGGCCGACGGCGGCACCGGCACCGGCGACCGCGCCGAAGACGGCGAACGCGGTGCCCGCTCGCGCCCGCCGGGGAACGTGACGGTGAGCAGGGCGAGGGCGGCGGGGGCCAGGAGCGCGGCGAACGCGCCCTGCAGACCGCGGGCCGCGATCAGCTCGGTGCCGGAGGAGGCGAGACCGCCCCACGCGGACGCCGCGCCGAAGCCGACCATGCCGATGAGGTAGGTGCGCTTGCGTCCGGTGTAGTCGGCGATGCGGCCGCCCAGCAGCAGCAGGGCGCCGAAGGCCAGGGCGTACGCGGTGACGACCCACTGGCGCTCGACGTCCGGAGAGGCCGAGGTCGCGCTGGGCCTCGGGGAGCGCGATGTTGACGATGGTGCCGTCGAGGACGACGACGAGCTGGGTGAGCGCGAGGATGACGAGGACCCACCAGCGGCGGGAGGGCGCCTGCGCGGTCGTCGGCGGAGTGGTCGACGGCGCCGGGGCGGCGGAGGGGGCGTGCGAGGTCAAGGGAGCCTTTCGGACGGGGCAGGAGCGGGACCGGCGGGTCCGGATCCGGGCCGCGTCGTCGAGGCCGAACCACCCCAACTGGTTGGTTGGGCACGGACGAGTGTAACGTTCGAGCGGCCGGAGGTGTTCCCATGAGCGCGAAGAAGTCCGAGGCGGTTCTCGAGCCCGCCCGCGAGCGGATCCTGCGCGCCGCGATCGCCGAGTTCGCCGCGCACGGCTTCGCGGGCGCCCGGATCGACCGCATCGCGGCGTCCGCGGGGCTGAACAAGGAGCGCCTCTACGCCTACTACGGCGGCAAGCGCGGACTCTTCGTCTCGTCGGTGGTCGGCGCACTGCAGGAGCTCGACACCGTCCTGCTGGCCGAGGCGGTCGATCTCCCCGATCTCGCCGAGCGGATGTTCGACCACGTGTGGGAGCACCCCGAGTTCCTCCGCCTGCTCACCTGGGCGCGGCTCGAGGGCCCCGGCTGCTGGGAGGAGGCGAGCCAGCGGCTCGGCGCGACCCCCGCGCCCGAGGCGCGCGTGCGCGAGTGGCAGGCGGCGGGAGTGGTCGACGCGGGTTGGGCACCGGACGACGTGTTCATCGCCCTGCTCGGGCTGTGCGAGATCTGGCACCTGACGCCGTTCACCGACCGCTCGAGCGGCGACGGCGTGCGCGAGCGGCGCCGGGCCTTCGTGGTGCAGGTCGCGACGCTGATCGCGGCTCCCCCGGCGGCTCCCCCGGTCACTCCGCGGTCGTGAGCCGCTCGAGGTAGCCGGCGAAGGCGAGCAGATCCGCCTCGGGCCAGGCCTGCAGCGCCTTCTGCATCCGCTGCCGCTGCTCTCCGCCGAGGTCGGCCATGCGCTCGCGACCTGAGGCGGTGAGCGCGAGGAACCGGGCGCGCCCGTCGGCGGGGTCCACGGTCATCTCGAGCATGTCGAGCTCGGCGAGCTGCCGCACCTGGCGGCTGATGACGCTCCGATCGACGCCGAGGCGCTCGGCCGCCACGCTCGCGTGCACCGGGCCGCAGCGCTCCAGCATCCGCAGCAGCCGCAGGCCGAACGGAGGCAGGGACGGGTCGATCGCGGCCGCCGCGTCGCGCACCGCGCTGCGCACCTGGACGGCGAGCGCGGTGATCTGCTCCTCGACCTCGGCCAGCGCGCGGGCCGACCGCCGCGCCGGGAGCGGATCCCGGCGCGGCGTCGAGGACTCCGGAAGGAGTCATCAGTGGCGCTCGACCACGTCGATCGAGCCGGTCGGACGGGCCTGGCCGACCGGACGCAGCCCCGCCTGGCCGTCGGCGGTCGCGATGAGCGCGTCCTCCGCGTCCTCGACGGTGCGGGTCGACGGGCTCGTCGGCTCCGACTTCAGCTGGATCGCGTTCTTGGTGCCGAGGTCGACGTTCGGGAGCAGGATCACGGCGATCAGGGTGATGACCGCGAGCGGGATGCTGAAGAGGAACACGTCGCCGACCTCGATGCCGTAGGCGCTCTCGACCACGATGCGGATCGGCTCGGGCAGAGTCGCGACCTGCGGGATGGTGCCGCTGCCCAGGGTCTGGGCGGCGATCGCCTGGTCGGCGGGCTCGAGGCCCGCGATGCCGCTGCCGATGCGATCGGTGATCACGGTGCCGAGGATCGAGCCGAGGACCGAGACGCCGATCGCCGCCGAGGCGCGGAAGAAGGTGACCGCGCTGGTCGCCACTCCGAGGTTCTTCACCTCGATCGAGTTCTGCACCACGAGGACGAGGTTCTGCATCAGCATGCCCAAGCCGGCGCCGAGGACGGCCATGTAGATCCCGACGAGGACCAGGTTCGTGTCGTAGCGCAGGGTGCTCAGCAGGTAGGTGCCCACGACCGCGAGCACGCCGCCCGAGACCATGATCGCCTTCCACTTGCCGGTGCGCGAGATGATGCCGCCGAAGATCGTCGAGGCGATCAGCAGACCCGCCATCATCGGGATCGTGGAGCAGTCCCGACTGCGTCGGGGTGGCTCCGCGCGGAGCTGCATGTACTGCGCGAGGAACACCGCGGTGCCGAACATCGAGACGCCGACCGAGACGCTCGCGACGACCGCGAGGCTGAAGGTGCGGTTCGTGAACATGCCCATCGGGATGATCGGCTCGTCGACCGTGAGCTCGACGATCACCGCGGAGACCAGCAGCACGACGGCGCCGCCGACCATGAGCGCGGTCTCCCACGAGGCCCACTCGAAGTTCTTGCCGGCGAGCGAGACCCAGATCAGCAGCAGCGAGACGCCGGCGGCGATGAGGACCGCGCCGAAGTAGTCGATCTTGACAGTGCGCTGGGGTGCGCCGGGAGGCGGAGGGTCACCTGGAGCAGCACGATCGCGACGATCGCGACGGGCAGCGCGATGAAGAAGTTCCAGCGCCAGCCGAACGCGTCGGTGACGACGCCGCCCAGCAGCGGGCCTCCGACGGTGCCGACGGCCATCACGCCGCCGAAGAGGCCGGCGTACTTGCCGCGCTCGCGGGGGCTGATGATGTCGGCCATGATGATCTGGCTCAGCGCGGCGAGACCGCCGGCGCCCAGGCCCTGGAAGACGCGGAACACGATCAGCATGTTCGTGTCCTGCGAGAAGCCGGCGGCCGCGGATCCGATCACGAAGACCGCGAGGGCGAGCTGGATCAGCAGCTTGCGATTGAAGAGGTCGGCGAACTTGCCCCAGAGCGGGGTCGAGACGGTGGTCGCCAGGAGGGTCGCGGTGACGACCCAGGTGTAGGCGTTCTGGTCGCCCTTCAGGTCCGAGATGATCAGCGGCAGCGAGGTCCGAGACGACCGTGCCGGCGAGGATCGAGACGAACATGCCCAGCAGCAGGCCGCTGAGCGACTCGAGCACCTGGCGGTGCGACATGGCCCCGTCGGGGCCTGCGGGGTGTGACGGTCCGGGGCGGCGGCCTCCGGAGCGATGCGCTGTGCGCGGGACATACGGCTCCTCGATTCGACATCTGCGGTCTTGGTTGATGAGGATCAACTATTGACCTTCTGCAACTATATAGCCGGGCGGGGTTTCGCCAGGGGGTCGCAGGAGTGATCGCCGGAGTGATCGCCGCAGCGGTCCCGGGGTCGCGGAGCGACCCGGTCGACGCCGTGGCCGACGACCACGCTGGGCGCCGCAACGACTCAGCGCGAGGAGCGGACGCTCCGCGGCGGCGCAGGACCACGACCGCGGTCACCGCGGCGACGGCGAGCGCCGCGAGCACCGCGACTCCGACGGGCGACCCGGCGGCGGCGCCGACGACCGCCCACAGCACCGCGAACCCCACGGTCGCGTAGACGAGCGCCCAGGCGAGGCATCCCGGGACCATCGCGAGCAGGTAGACGGGGAAGCGCATCCGCGCCGCTCCGGCCGCCGCGTTCAGCACGGTCTGGAAGCCCACCGTCAGGAAGCTCACGGTGACCGCGGGCGCACCGTAGCGGGCGAGGACGGCCGAGGCGCGGCGCATCGGCGGCGACTCGAGCCACCGGCCCCAGCGGCGGGAGGCGGCGCCGGCCACGATCGCGCGGGCCAGCCAGTAGGTGGCCTGGGCGCGGAGGAAGACTGATGGCGAACAGGGCGGCGAGCAGCTCCACGAAGCCCAGCTCGCTGAGGAATGCGGGCACGGGGCCTCCTCCTCCTCCTGCTCGGTGCGCGTGCAGAGGCAAGGCTACCCTCACTTCCTGAGGCGCGACCGGAGCGCCGGCCGCTCCGCTCTAGGCTCGACGCATGGACAACATCGACCGGAAGATCCTCGATCTGCTGCGCCAGAACGCCCGGGCGGGCTACGGCGACATCGGCGGGGTGGTCGGCCTGGTCCGCCTCCGCCGTGAAGCGCCGCGTCGACCGGCTCGTGGCCGACGGCGTGATCCGCGGCTTCACGATCAAGGTCGACCCCGCGGTCGACGGCATGGCGACGGAGGCGTACGTCGAGCTGTTCTGCCGGGGCACCGTCGCCCCCGACGAGCTGCGCCGGATCCTGTCCGCCGTCCCCGAGGTCGTCGACGCGGGCACGGTCACCGGCTCGGCCGACGCGATCGTGCACATCCGCTCGCGCGACATCCCCAGCCCGAGCTCGCGCTCGAGAAGGTGCGCATCGCCCCGAACGTCGACCACACGAGGTCGGCGATCGTGCTCTCGCGCCTCATCCAGCGCGGCGAGGCGTAGTTCCCCGGCTCGTGCGCCGATCTCAGTCGACGGCCCGCGACGACGTCGGCGAGGGTCGCCAGCGGCGACGTCGTCGCTCGCCCCGTGCCTCGCCGCGTCGGCCAGGCTGTACGCGGTGTAGAGCGTCGTCACGGCGAGCCAGCGCAGCGGCTCGGGCTCCCACTTCCGCACGCGGTGGTCGACCCACGGCAGACCGGTCAGCGGCGTGCGCTCTCCGGCGCCGAGGTGGTGGAGGACCAGATCGCGCAGGGTCCGCCCGGCGAGGTTCGTCGCCGTGACGCCGGTGCCGACGAACCCGCCGGCCCAGCCGAGTCCGGTCGCCCGGTCCAGGCCCACGGTCGCGTGCCAATCGCGCGGCACTCCGAGGACGCCCGACCAGACGTGCTCGATCCGTACGCCCCGCAGCACCGGGAAGAAGCCCGGGAGGACCTCGCGCAGCCTCCTCGAGAGTCCGCGGGTCGGTCGCCCCGTCGACGTCGAGGCCGGAGCCGTAGCGGTACGGCACCCCTGCCGCCGATCGCGATGCGGTCGTCGGCCGTCCGCTGGGCGTACATGTAGGCGTGCGCGAGGTCGCCGAGCGTCTCGCGCCCCGCCCAGCCGAGCTCGTCCCACACGGCGGCCGGCAGCGGCTCGGTCGCGATGAGGGACGAGTTCATCGGCAGCCACTCCTGCGGTGGCCGGAGAGCTGCGCCGTGAAGCCCTCGGTCGCGCGCAGCACGACGCCGGCGCGGACGGTCCCGCGTGCGGTGACGGCGGCCCCGGGACGGATCTCGTCGACCCTCGTGTCCTCGTGGATCACGACCCCGAGCGCCTCCACGGTGCGGGCGAGGCCGGCGGCGAGCTTCGCCGGGTGGATGCGCGCGCAGTGCGGGTGCCACATGCCCGCCGAGGTGCCGCTCACCGCGATGCGCGCCGACGCCTCCGCGGCGCCGAGCATCTCGACGTCGGTGTGGGCGCGCGCCTGCGCGGCGGCGACCGCGGCCTCGAGGCGCCGCTTCTGCGCCGGGCCGCGGGCGACCTGGTACTCGGCCGCCCTTGACGATGTCGGCGTCGATCCCCCGGCGGCGCGCGACCGCGATCACCTCGTCGACCGTCCCGTTCACCGCGAGCTGGAACTCGTCGGACCGCGTCGCGGCCGTCGTCAGGCGTAGGAGGAGACGCCCCCGGTGATCTCGTTCGTCAGCCAGCCGCCGTTGCGACCGGACGCGCCGAAGCCGGCGAAGCGCTGCTCCAGCACCGCGATCCGCAGCCCGGGCGCGGCCTTCTTCAGGTAGTAGGCGGTCCAGAGACCCGTAGCCGGCGCCGACGACGCACACGTCGACGTCGAGTGGTCCGGGCAGCGCGGGACGCGGGCCCGACCGGCCGATCGAGGACCACCAGAACGAGACGTCGCCGTTCACCGGACCCGTCGAGGGCATGGGATCAGTACATCATCGACGGGAAGGACTGCGACATCTCCGACAGGAGGGCGCCGGCCCAGGCGATCCCGACGATGAACGACACCGCGATCACGCCGAGGAGGATCCACAGCGGCAGCAGCCCGCCGCCGGTCACGCGCTTCACGACCACGCTGCGCCCGATCACGTAGACGTAGGGCGCCGCGAGGAAGGCCCAAGCCCAGTGGAAGGGCCGCTGGATCCCGCCCTCTTGAGCTGGCGCCAGTCGAGGAACGCGAAGACGACCTCGGCCGCGTAGATCAGGAAGCCGATGACCTGCACGGCGCCGAGGCCGAGGAGGTACGCGGGTCGACACGCCCATCGACGACGTCGGGCCGTAGGCCGAGCTCCATCGCCGAGCTCGACGACGAGGTCCGGCGGGAGCAGCAGGATCGAGAGCGCCGAGAGCAGCGGAAGCAGGACGACGACCCAGATCCACGGCGTCGAGCCCTCACGATGCTCGGGTCGCGGGGCTGCGGGGCGGCCGACCGGGTGCGAGGCGTAGGGCTGCGGGGACTGCGCGGCGTACGGGTTCTGCTGACCGTACGGGGTCTGCTGGCCGTACTGCGGCTGCGTCGGAGACTGCTGGCCTGTACTGCGGCGGTGGCGGGGCCTGCTGGCCGGGCACCGCACCGGGGGCGATCGGACCGGGAGCGATCCGGACCGGGAGCCGCCGGCCCGGAGGCCGACCGACCCGACGCCGACTGCCCGTAGCTCGTCGGCTGCCCGCTGGAGGTCTGGCCGTAGAGCGGCGGCGCCGGCGGAGCGACGGGCGCCGCGGAGCGACAGGAGGAACGGGGGCGACGGGCGTCGCGGCTGGAGCGTCGCGCAGCGACTCGGTCCAGCCGGTACCGTCCCACCAGCTGCGCGGGGATCCGGCGGGGTCGGGGTACCAGCCGGCGCGCGGTCCGGACGAGGCCCCGGCCTCGCCTCCGCCCGCGGTCGACTCGGCCGCCGTGCGCTCGTTCTCGTCGCTCATCGCGTTCTCCGCTCCCCTCCGGGCGCCGTGCCCGCATTCCTCCTGAAGGGTAGCGTCGCCCGGTCCCGGGGCGCCTGAGCACGGGCGGCGAGCATCCGGATGAGGACGCCGATGAGCGGGCGGAGGGCGGCGCCTCATCACGAGGGAGGAGATCGCCGCGCGATCGTGTCGCGGGGCCGCGGGGCTCGCCTACGGTGAGGCCATGTCCAGCCGCCGCCGCTCCCTCCTCCTGCTCGCTCCACTGGCGCTCGGCGCGCTGTTCGCCGCGTTCTGGTGGTCCGCCGAGATCGGCCGCCTCGCGACCGCCCGGCAGATGCTCGACCTCGCCGTGGTCCTCGTGCCCATCGCGATCGCGATCGCGCTGTGCATCGCCCGCCCGGCGCTCGCCCTGGGACTCGTGGCCGCGGTCCCCCTCGTGCACCTGACCGGTTCTCGCGCTCGCCGGATCGACGACCTGGCCGATCCTCGAGGGCTCCCTCGTGGTGGCCTTCGTCCGTCGCCCGGTCCGGACCCGCCCGGCTCCGCTGGGTCGGTCTGCTCACCGGGGCGGTCTGGGCGACGGCCGTCGGCTTCTCCCTCGTCTACTCCGGCGGCTGGCTGAGCTGGATCGGCATCGGCGAGACGTGGGACCACCCGCTCTCGCGCTCGGCTGGGCGAGCGGCCCTGCGCCGCCGTGCACGCCCTGCTCTGGGCGGTCTCGTGGAGCGCGGGCACGGCGCTGAGCCTCGCCGCGAGGAACGAGGCGGCGGACGAGCGGATCGAGCTCACCGAGCGCGAGCTCCTCATCGCGGGCTACGAGCTGCGGGCGCTCAAGGAGCGCACCGAGATCGCCCAGGAGGTGCACGACGTGCTCGCGCACTCCCTCGCCGTCGTGATCGCGCTGGCCGACGGCTCCCGGTTCCTCCGCCGCACGGATCCCGAGTCGACCGACTCCTCACTCCTGCGCATCGCCGAGACGTCCCGGTCGGCCCTGGTCGACCTGCGCGGCCTGATCGAGGGGCTCACCGACGAGACCGACCGGCCCCAGCCCGGACTGTCCGACCTCGCCGATCTCGTCCGCCGCTTCGAGGGCACGGGGGTGCACGTCGAGCTGCGGGAGCTCGGCGAGCGCGGCGGTCTCACCCCGCGCAGGAGCTCGCCGTGCACCGCATCGTGCAGGAGAGCCTGACGAACGTGCTCAAGCACGGCGGCACCGACCCTGTCGCCTCCGTCTCCCTCGCCTGGGACGGACCCGGGCTCCTGCTCACCGTCCCGAGCCGCCCGGGCGACGCCGCGCCCGCGGCCCGCTCCGCCCACCGCGGCTTCGGCCTCGCCGGGATGGAGCACCGCGCCCGGCTGGCGGGCGGCTGGCTGAGCGCCGGCCTAGATCCGGAGCGGCTCGTTCCTCGTCACCGCGTTCCTCCCCACGACCGCGACCGCACGGGGTCTCGCGGAGGGGGTCGCCGCATGAGCGCGGCCGTCCGCGTCGCGCTCGTCGACGACCAGGAGCTGTTCGTGCACGGTCTGCGCATGCTGATCGAGTCGCAGCCGGATCTCGTCTCGCCGGCACCGCCTCCGACGGGGAGGCGGGAGTGGCGCCGGCCGCCGCCGAGCAGCCCGACGTCGTGCTCATGGACATCCGCATGCCGCTGCTCGACGGCCTCGAGGCCACGCGGCGCATCACCGGCGGCGAGGGCGCCGAGCGGACCGGAGGCCCGCAGGTCGTCGTCCTCACCACCTTCCGGCAGGAGGAGGCCGTGGTTCCGCTCGCTCCGCGCGGGCGCCGCCGCCTTCCTCACCAAGGACGCGACTCCGGAGCAGCTGCTCGCGACGGTCCGCGCCGTGGCGGTCGGCGACGCCCCGCCCGTCGACGCCGGCGCGTCGCGCGCCGCTTCGCCGGCGCGCACGGCGAGCGCCGGGCGGAGGAGTGCTCGCCGCGCTTCCCGCGCGAGCGGAGATCTACGCACTCGTCGCCAAGGGGCTCGGCAACGCGGCGATCGCGAGCGCCTCCTTCATCAGCGAGGCCACGGTGAAGACCCACGTGCGCAGCGTCCTGGTGAAGCTGGGGCTGCGCAGCCGCGTGCAGATCGTCGTGCACGCCTACGAGAACCGGCTGGTCTGAGCCCCGCGTCCGGCCTGGGCCAGGATGGACGCATGCCGCACCTGATCCGCGCCCGCGCCGCCCTCTTCGACATGGACGGGACGCTGGTCGACTCGACCGCGGTCGTCGAGACCATCCTGGCGCGACTTCGCCGGACCGCTTCGGCCTGGACCGCGCGATGATCCTCGCCTCGGCGTACCGGGTGCGCGCCGAGGACAGCGTGCGCCGCTTCGCCCTGCCCGGCAGCGACGTCGCCGCGATCGTCGCCGAGCTGAACGCGTACGAGCTCGAGCACACGGAGGGGACCGTCGAGATCCCCGGCGCGGTCGCGTTCCTCGCGGCGCTGCCCCGCCCCTGCGTCGCACTCGTCACCTCGGCGAGCCCCGCCCTCGCTGCCGGCCGGCCTCGCTATGGCCGCCGGGGTGCCCGCTCCCCCGACGTGGTCAACGTCACGGCAGACGACGTGCTGCGCGGCAAGCCCGCCCCCGACGGATACCTGGCCGCCGCCGAGCGCCTGGGCGTCTCAGCCGCGGACGCCGTCGTCTTCGAGGACGCCGAGGCGGGCATCCGCTCGGGGCTCGCCGCCGGGATGCGCGCTACCGTCGTCGTCGGCGGGCACGACAGCCCGACGACCGAGGGGCTCCCCCGCATCGCGCACTACTCCGATCGCCCTGGTCGGCCCCGACGGTGACGAGCTCCTGATCACGCTGGGCTGACGAGAGCGGACCTGGCCGACGAGAACGGGCCCCCGCCGATCCGAGTGATCAGGCGAGGGCCCGCAGTGCAGATGCGACTCAGAAGTCGGTGTCCGCGATGTTCTTCGGCCGTCGGCCACGGCGAACGGGTCGCCGAGGAGCACGGTCGCGTCCTCGCCCACCTCGAACGTGCCCAGGTCGCCCGCCTCGAACGAGTCGCCGGTCTCGCCGGCAGATGTCGCCGTCGATCAGGGCCTTCGCGGCGTAGGCAGCGAGGTAGCCGAGGTCTCCCGGGGTTCCACAGCGCGAACGCCGTGACGGTGCCGTCCTCGACGTACTCGCGCATCTGGTTCGGCGTGCCGAGACCGGTCAGCGCGACCTTCCCCTTGTAGTCCGAGGTCGAGAGGTAGCGCGCGGCCGCCGCGGCGCCTTGGCCGTCGGGCGAGACGATGCCCTTGAGGTCGGGGTGCGACTGCAGCAGCGCCGCCGTCTTGTCGAACGAGGTCTGGTCGTCGTCGTCGCCGTAGACGGTGTCGACGAGGGTCACGTCGGGGTGGTCTTCGCCCCGAGCTCCTCGGTCATCAGCTCGATCCACGCGTTCTGGTTCGTGGCGCCTTCGCCGAAGCCGGACAGGATCGCGATCTCGCCGGAGTCGCCGATCTGCTCGGTGATCAGGTCGACCTGCGCCTTGGCGATCTCCTCGGCGGTGGCCTGGTTGATGTAGAGGTCGCGGCAGTCGGCGTTCGTGTCGGAGTCGAAGGTGACCACCTTCACGTCGTTGTCGCGGGCCTCGTTCAGCGCATCGCGGGTGCAGATCGCCTTCGGGTCGTTCGCCGAGGAGCACGATCGCTCCGGGCGCCCTGCTGCGGAGAGCGTGTTGATGTAGGAGACCTGCGCGTCGGGGGTCGCCTCCGACGGCCCGACCTCGGCGTACGTGCCGCCGAACTCCTCGATCGCCTTCTCGCCTCCGGCGTCGGAGGTGTCGAAGTACGCGTTGCCGTAGGTCCTTGGGGAGGACGGTGATCGCGTAGTTCGCGTCGCCTCCACCCTCGGAGCCGGAGCCGGAGTCGGAGCCGCCATGGCGGAGCAGCCGGTCGCGACGAGCGCGAACGCCACCGCCGCTGCCGTCACGGAGCCCAGGCGCCGGAGCGCGCGGCCCTTCGTGGGAAACGTCATCGTTTCGTCCTTTCGATCGGAGTGCGGGAAACCGCCTCCTGCCGGCCCGGTGCGGGAGGTGCTGTCGGTGCGGATCGGTCACTACGGGCGCGGGCCCGGGGCCGATCGGGGTGTCCCGGGCCGGGTGCGCTTCTTCCTGCACCCAGCCGAGGAGGCTGGTGGACACCACCGAGAACACCGAGGAGCACTCCGGTGATGATGCTGATGTGGACGTCGGAGCAGTGACGCTGGCCAGTCGCAGTGCGCCGGCGAGGATCCCGATCAGCACGACGCCGGCGAGGACTCCGTGCAGAGCACCGCGACCGCCGAAGATCGAGACCCCGCCGAGCAGCACCGCGGCGATCACCTGGAGCTCGAGGCCCGTCGCGCTGTCGCCGCGAGCCGAGCCGTAGCGCAGGGTGAAGTAGACGCCGGCGAACGCCGACACCACGCCCGAGAGCAGGAACAGGACGAACTTCGTCCGGTTCACGTTCACGCCCGAGAAGGTCGAGGCCTTCGCCGTTCAGGCCGATCGCGTAGATCCCGCGCGGCCGAAGGACGTGAAGTGCAGGCAGCACCGCAGAACACGATCGCCAGGATCGACGATCGGCACGACGACTCCGCTCGGGATCGGGGAGTCGCCGATCTTGGACGTCGCGAGGTCGGTCCAGAACTCGGGGAAGTCGGTGACCGCCGTGGTCCCCAGCAGTCCGACGGCGAGCCCGCGGTACAGCGCGAGCGTGCCGATGGTCAGCGCAGCCAGCGACGGCAGGCCGACCACCGTGATCAGGAACCCGTTCAGCGCTCCTCCCACGGCGCCCGCCAGCAGAGCTACGAGCGCGGCCACCGCGAACGGAGCGCCCGCCTGGGTGAGGATGCCGGTCAGCTACGCTCGCCAGCCCGACCGTCGAGGCGACGGAGAGGGCACGATCTCGCCCGTCACGATGATCAGCGTCATCGGCAGGGCGATCAGCAGCACGGGGGCGATGTCCAGTGAGGAGGTAGGTCACCGTGATCGGGCGGTCGAAGTTCCGCACGGTGGCGGAGGCGACGAGCACCACGAGCACCAGCAGCGCGATGATTTCCGCGGTCTCGCGGGCGAGCAGGATGCGGCGGAGTGGATCCGTGACCGTAGTCGCGGTAGGTCCGCGCCGTGCGTGCACGGCGGTCGTCTCGGTCGGAGAGAGCTTCATCGCGCGTCGTCCCTTTCTGCCAGGAGCCGGCGGGACTGCCGGATCGAGAGGACGCGGTCGAGCACGATCGCGCCGATGATGAGGACGCCGACGACGGCGCGCTGCCGGTGAAGTCCTGCACGCCCAGGATCGGGAGGGCCCGGCTGACGGTCAGGAGCAGGACCGCGCCGAGCGCCGCCCCCAGACCGCGGTTCCGGAGCCGCCGAAGATCGCGACGCCTCCGGATGACCGCCGCGCCCACGGCGTCGAGCCCCCAGCCGGAGCCGGCCTGCGAGTCGATCTGCGCCGTAGCGGGCTCGCGTACAGCACGCCGGCGAGACCGGTCAGCGCGCCGCTCAGCACGAAGGCGGTGAGGATCCGCCGGGTGACCGGCAGGCCGTAGAGGCGGGCCGCGTCCGGCTCGGAGCCGATGGCGTAGAACTCGCGCCCCGCCCGCAGGTTGCGCATGCAGTACCCGGCGACGACCAGCACCACGAGCGCGATGATCGTGAGGATCGGGATGGTGAGGATCTGCCCCGTGCCCAGCGCCAGGAAGTCCTTCGGCATGTCGGAGGCGTTCACGCGGTCGCTGCCCGCCCAGGCCACGTTGATGCCGCGGCAGGGCGTACAGCGTGCCGAGGGTGGCGACCAGCGCGGGCACCTTCGCGAAGGCGACCAGCGCGCCGTTGACGAGTGCCCAGCAGCGACCCGAAGAGGATCCCCGCGACGAAGACGACGATGATCGGCAGACCCGGCACGTCGAGGAAGAGCCGGCCGGTGAGGTACGCGGTGAGCCCGAGGATCGAGCCGACCGAGAGGTCGACGCTGCGGGTGATCACCACGATCGCCTGGCCCACGGCCACGAGCACCAGGATCGACGGCGTCAGCAGCAGGTCGCGCCAGCCGTCGGGCGAGAAGAGGAAGGACGGGTTCTTCACCGTCGTCACCGCGACGAGCAGCACGATGGCGAGCAGGATGCTCGGTCTCGCGCGCCGTCGCGAAGCCGCGGAGTCCGCGGGAGAGTCCGCCCGAGGAGGGCGTCGGCCGGCCCGTCCGCGGTCCGGTGGTCGTGGCGGCGCTCGTGCTGGCGCTCCCTTCTGTGCCGCGGGCGGACGTGCCCGCGGCGGTCGGATCGGCGGCGATCGCGCCGGTGCCGCCGGTCGCGGCGAGCATGACGGCCTCGCTGGTCGCCTCGGCGCGCGGCAGCTCGCCGGTCAGGCGGCCCTCGCGCATCACCAGGACGCGGTCGGCCATGCCCAGCACCTCGGGCAGCTCGGAGGAGATCATGAGGATCGCCATGCCCTCGCCCGCGAGCTGCGAGAGCAGCCGGCACCTCGGACTTGGTGCCGACGTCGATGCCGCGGGTGGGCTCGTCGATGATCAGCACCTTCGGGTTCGTGGCGAGCCACTTGCCCAGGACGACCTTCTGCTGGTTGCCGCCCGAGAGGGTGCCGGCGACCGTGTCGAGCGCGTTGGTCTTCACCTCGAGGCGCCCGGCCCAGATCCGCGCCGCCGAGTTCTCGGCTCCGCGGGTGAGCAGGCCGCCCTTCGTCAGGCCGCGGCGGATCGCCGTGGTGATGTTGTTCGAGACGGAGGCGTCGAGCACCAGGCCCTGCTTGCGGCGGTCCTCGAGCACGAGGGCGACCCCGGCGCGCATCGCACCGGCCGGGTCGCGCCGGGGGCAGCGGGGCCCCGTTCAGCGTGACGGTGCCGCTCTGGTACGGGTCCACTCCGAAGACCGCCCGGGCGACCTCGCCGCGACCGGCGCCCACGAGCCCGGCGAGACCGACGATCTCGCCCGCGCGCACGGTGAACGAGATGTCGTGGAAGACGCCCGGCTGGGTGAGGCCCTGGACCGCGAGGACGACCTCGCCGATCTCGGCCGGCTGCTTCGGGAACAGTTCGGTCACGTCGCGGCCCACCATCTGGCGCACGATCCCGTCGATCGTGGCCTCGGTGGTCGGCGTCGTCGCGATGTACGAGCCGTCGCGCATCACGGTGATCGTGTCGCAGAGGGCGAAGACCTCGTCGAAGCGGTGCGAGATGAACACCAGCGCCCGGCCCTCGTCGCGCAGGCTCCGCGCCACGGCGAAGAGGCGCTCGACCTCGACGCCCGAGAGGGCGGCCGTCGGCTCGTCCATCACCAGGACGGAGGCGTCGAGCGAGATGGCCTTCGCGATCTCGATGATCTGCTGGTCGGCGATCGAGCAGGCCTCGGCGGGCCGCTCCGGATCGATCGCCACGCCGAGCCGGCGCATGAGCTGCTCGACCTCGGCGCGCATGGCCTGGTGGTCGATCCGACCGAAGCGGTCGGTGGGCTGGCGGCCCATGAAGATGTTCTCGGTGACCGAGAGGTCGGGGAAGAGCGTCGGCTCCTGGTAGATCACGGCGACGCCGGCGGCCTTGGACTGCGCGGTCGAGGTGAAGTCGACGTCGCGGCCGTGGAGCAGGAACTCCCCGCGTCGCGGCGGTGGACCCCGGCGATGATCTTCACGAGCGTCGACTTGCCCGCGCCGTTCTCGCCGATCAGCGCGTGGATGGAGCCCGAGTGCAGGGTCAGGGTGCCCGAGCGCAGCGCGACGACGGCGCCGAAGGACTTCACCACCCGGGCGAGCCCGAGCGCCGGGGCGGGCGCGGTGTCTGTCACGGAGGTGCCTCCTCGTCGAGGGCAGGGGGTGTGGGGCGAGCGGAGTGGCGGATTGCCGCCGCGGAGGACGGGGACGTCAGAACCTGAATCGATTCATCCGCTGTTCAGGCATACTCTAGGGACGACGACCGGGTCGGTCAAGACGAGCAGTGCCGCTCGTTGCGCGGTCGTGACGGAGGGGAACAGTGGCAGCGAGCATCCGCGACGTGGCGCAGCACGCCGGCGTCTCGGTGGGCACGGTCTCGAACGTGCTCAACCGCCCGGACGAGGTCTCGGCCGAGAACCTCGTGCGGGTGAACTCCGCGATCGAGGAGCTCGGCTACGTGCGCAACGACGCGGCCCGCAAGCTCCGCAACGGCGTCAGCTCGACCGTCGGCTTCGTCGTGCTCGACGGCCGCAACCCGTTCTTCGGCGACGTGGTCCACGGGGCCGTCGACGAGGCGTCCCGCCACGGCATCGCTGTGCTGCACGGCAACACCGACCAGGACGTCGCCCGCGAGCGGCACTACCTCGACCTGTTCGAGGAGCAGCAGGTGCGCGGCGTGCTCGTCTCCCCGCACGGAGACATCACCCGTCGGCTCGAGCGCCTGCGCGAGCGCGGCATCCCCGCCGTGCTCGTCGACCGCTTCAGCGGCGACGGGCGCTTCAGCTCGGTCTCGGTCGACAACGTCGCCGGTGGGCGGATGGCCGTCGACCACCTCATCGCCACCGGCCGGCGGCGCCTCGCCTTCGTCGGCGGCCTGTTCGAGATCCGCCAGGTCGTCGACCGGCTGGCGGGAGCGCGGGTCGCCGCGGAGGACAGCGAGACCCTCGTCGACATCGAGGTGGTCGCCACCTCGGCGCTCACCGTGGCCGAGGGGGTCGCGGCGGGCGAGCGCCTGGCGTCCCGGCCCCGCCGCGAGCGCCCCGACGCCGTCTTCGCCGCGAACGACCTCCTCGCCCTCGGGCCGCTGCAGTGCCGCCGGCCGCGAACGGGCGGATGCTGGTGCCCGACGAGATCGCGTTGATCGGCTTCGACGACATCGCCTTCGCCGCCGCCGCCGCCGTGCCGCCTTCGTCGATGCGCCAGCCGAGCACCACGATCGTGGCACAGCGCTGCGGGTGCTGCTCGAGGAGGCCGCCGACCCCGAGCTGATCCCCGGCAGACCGTGTTCCAGCCCGAGCTCGTCGTGCGGCGCTCGACGGCGCCCTGGCCTGCGGCGCTGCGCGTCACGGCCGCACGCACTCCGCGGTCGCGGTGAGACTCAGCCCCTCCTGGGTGCCGCGGATGCTCACCGAGTCGACGGAGCTCTCACGCCGCGCCTTCGAGGCCCAGTAGTCGCGGCCCATCGTCCGGTCGACCTGTTCGAAGCCCGCCTCGGCCCACTGCGCGACGATCGCGTCGAAGGGCTCCTGCGGGCTGTCGAACACCGTGAAGACGGGTACCACCGCACCGCCCGCCACCCGCGTCCCCCGCCCGTCGGGGCACTCCTCGACACGCACGGCGACCTCGGCGGCGACGCCGGTCGCGGCGGCGGCGGACTCGAGGACCGCGCGCACGCCCGCCTCGCCCACCGCGATCCTCTCGGCCGTCTCCGAGGGATCCACCGGCGGCTCCCCCGCCCGCGAGAGATCGTCCGGCCCGCGGAGCCGAGCGGGAGCCCCAGGAACCCGCTCGTCGTCCCGCCGTACCCGGGCGCCGAGACGGTGAAGGCGGTCCGCGGGTGCGTGCCCGCGTCGGCGGCCTCGTCCGGCGTGGCAGCGAGCAGCGCGGCGACCGCCGGGACGTCCTCCGCGACGACGTCGACCGAGGCCCGGAGCGCCAGGGGAGCACCGGTGCCCGTCCGCACCTCGTCGATCCCGGGGTCCTCGTCGAGCCGGTCGAGGCGCGCGAGCAGGGCCGCGCCGGACGCGTGCCGTCGACTCCGATCAGGCTCGTCCCGGTCGAGAGCGAGAGCGCGCCGCGCTCGTCCGGGAGCGGGGCGAGCGGACGGATGACGGGGACGGCATCGGCGAGGTCCGCGTCCGCCGTGAGCGACGCGGTCCGTCCCGAGACCAGGTCGACCCGGTCGACGACCGGCAGCGAGCGGAGGTCCTCCGCGAGAGCGACGTCCGCCCTGCGGCGAGGATCGAGGTGCACGGGGGCGAGGCCCTCCCCCGCACCGACGCTCATGCTCACCCGCAGGTCCGCTCCGACGACCCCCGCGCCGAGCGCGACCTGCACCGCCGAGGCGGTCCGGAGGTCGCCGCCTCCGGCGCCGACCTCGACGACGGCGATCCACTCGTCCGGGCGGTCCTCGACGTCCGCCTGGTCGAGCGAGCTCGTGACGGAGTCGACACCCTCCACCGCGCCGACGCGCTCCGCCAGCGCGTCCAGCGCGTCCTGGGAGCCCGTGGGCGGCGCCGTGCAGCCCACGAGGGCGAGGACCACCGCCGCGAGCAGACCCGCCGCCGCCTCGCCGCGCTCGCCCCCGCACGTCAGTACCGGATCGCGTCGATGACCTTGACCCGGACGGCCACGATCGCCGGGACGAGACCGGCCAGCTGCCCCGACGAGGGTCGCCGCGCCGAGACCGAGCAGGCCGCCTCCGCCGGGAACGGCGGGATGTCCTCGATGCCGTTCTGCTGGATGAAGCCGACGGTGATCGGGTTCGTGACGAGGATCACAGCGATCGCCACCCCGACGACGCCGGCGACCACCGTCGCGACCACGCTCTCCATCATGATCGAGAAGAAGATGCGGCCGGAGGAGGCGCCGAAGCTGCGCCGGATCCCGATCTCGCGGATGCGCTGCCGCACCGTGACGAGGGCGATGTTGAGGAGCCCGAGCGCCCCGAGGGCGAGCACCAGTCCGGCGACGCCGCCGATCACCCAGGTCAGCACCCCGAACGGATCCGAGTCGTACGTCAGGTAGTCCTGGCGGCTCACGTCGGCGTCGATCCCCGGGCCCAGTGCGGCCGCGATGTCGCGCTGCACCGCCTGGGCGAGCGGCTCCGCGATGTCCAGCGGCACCCACATCTCGTAGTTCGGGATCGCTCCGCCGCCGAACGGGTCCTCGACGGCGGGCTCCTCGGCGACGCCCGCGTACCCGTCGGCGAGCATCATCATCGGGCTCGGTCTCCCACTGGGTCACCGGGGTCACCCCCACCACGACCGCGGTCGGTAGCGCTCGGCACCCAGCAGGGTGACCGTGGGGTGCGCGGCGAGGTCGGGTCGCCCGAGGCGGTCCCAGAAGATCTCGCTCACGACGACGGCGGGAGCGAGTCGGAGCCGTCGCGCTCGGTGAACCAGCTGCCCTCCTCGACCTCGAGGCGGTGCATCTCGGCGTACGGCTGGTCGACCGCCGTGACGGGCACGTCCACGGCCTCGTCCGCGAACTGCACGCGCGCGGATCCGTAGGTCGTGCGGCTGTCACGCGATGCCGTAGCGCTCGAGCACCGTCTCCCACGCCGTCTGGAGCGCCGCGGGGTCGACGACGCCGTCGCCGCTCGTCGTGTAGGCGCTGACGCAGAGGCTGGCGGGGTCGCCCGCCCGAGCGCTCGGCCTGCTCGATGCTCGCCTGGCGGGCGATGCCGCCGGCTGCGACGACTCCGGTGAGCGCCGCGACGGCGACCGCCACTCCGATGAGCGAGAGCAGCACGCGGCCGCGGTGGATGCGCAGCTCGGTCCACGCCTCGACGACGCGCCGGCGATGCCGACCAGGCCGCCCATCAGAGCGCGCCTCGGGGTCGGCCGCGGGCGCGGCGTGCGCGGGTGACCGGGTCGTGCAGCGTCCCCGCCGAGGACGCCGTGTCCAGCCGGCCGCGGTCGAGCCGGTAGTGCCGCTCGGCGCGGGAGGCGATCGCCGGGTCGTGCGTGATGGTCACGAGAGCCGAGCCCGATTCGCGGGCGATCTCGTCGAGCAGGCTCATCACGGTCTCCCCCGTGTCGGTGTCGAGTGCGCCGGTGGGCTCGTCGGCCAGGATCAGCCGCGGACGGCACCCAGTGCGCGCGATCGCGATGCGCTGCTGCTCGCCGCCGGACATCCGCCCGGGCGAGGAGTCGACGCGGTGCCCGAGGCCCACGCGCTCGAGCATCTCGGCCGCGATCTCGCGGCGGCGCCAGAACTCGCGTCCGGAGGCGTAGAGCAGCGGGGTCATCACGTTCTCCCGGGCGGTGCGGCCGTCGAGCAGGTTGAACTGCTGGAAGATGAAGCCGATGCTGCCGCCGCGGATCCGCGCCCGCGCCCGCGAGGACAGGGTCTCGGTCGGCCGCCCCTCGAGCAGCATCCGCCCCTCGGTCGGCTCGTCGATCAGGCCGAGGATGTTCAGGAGCGTGGACTTGCCGGAGCCGCTGCGGCCGACGACCGAGACGTGATCGCCCTCCCCACCTCGAGGTCGACGCCGTCGAGGATCGTCAGCGGGGGCGCGTCGGGCAGCGGGACGACCTTCCGATCCCCTCGAGCCGGAGGATCGTCACGGGCAGAACACCGAGCCGTCGGGGCTCTGCACGCACTCGCCGCCCTCGACGGCGGCGTCGTTCGCGGTGGCCCCCGGCACGAACTGCAACAGCTCCGCGCCCTCGTCCACGCCTCCCGTGATCTCGACGCTCGAGCCGTCGGTGAGCCCGAGCGTCACCGGGATCTCCTCGGTCGAGCCGTCCTCGGCGAGCCGGAAGACGACTCGATTCGGCAGTGCCCTCGACGGCGGTCGTCGGCACCACCAGGACGTTCTCGGCCAGGCCGCCGGCCAGCGTGACGGTAGCGGCGAGGCCGGGGAACACGGTGACCTCTGCGGGCACCTGGCAGCGGAAGCCGTGCCGGAGCCGGTCGGAGCCGCCTCGCCGCCCGCCGCCTCTCCGGTGCCCTCGCCCGCGAGCGGCGTGGTGATCGCGAGGCCGGTGCAGGTGAACGCGGCCGGGCCTCCGGTGATCGAGACCTGCGCCTCGGTGGGGCGGTCCTGGATCCGGTAGAGCTGCTGAGCGTCGATCGATCCCGTGACGGAGAAGCGGGGCGGAGCGACCTGGCCGGTCACCTCCCCGACCGTCACGGCCTGGTCGTGGATGACGCCGAGGGCGTTGAGCACGCCGTCGGCCTCGGCGTACACGCGCTCGAAGCGCACCGCCGGGGCGGCTGCGAGACGCTCACGGTGCCGTCGGCCGCGGTGGTCTCGACCGGGTCGCGCACGGTCTCGACGCGGATGTCGTAGACGAGGTCGCCCTCGGCGACCGTCGCGCCCTGCTCGATGTACACGTCGTCGACGGTGCCGACGGCGGTGGCCTTGAGCGGCACGGCCGGGTCGGCGGCGACGGAGCCCTGCAGGGTGAGGTCGCTGGTGATGGTGCCGCGGGCGACGGTCACGACCGGCTCGGTGAGCTCGCCGGACGGGACGGTCGGATCGGCCTCGGCCGCACTGTCCGGGAAGAAGGCGATCTTGACGAGCGCGATGCTCGCCGCTCCGATGATCACCATCCACACGATCGGGAACAGCCCAACGTCGAACCGCACTCATCTCGTCCCCCGACTCCGCGCACCGCGCTCGCGTGCTCCCCCGTGGGGCACTGAGGTGAACCTTATCCAGGCTCCGGCGCGTGGAGTGCGGGACTCGGCAGGCGGCGCCGCGGAGTCATCCCCGAGAGGAGGGAGGGGGACGGCGAGCTTCTCGACGACGCCCGCGACGCGCCGCGCGCGGGTGGCGTCGGCCTCCGCCCCTCGATCGCGGTGACGTGGGTGCCGCCCAGGGCGGCGATCACCTCGGCGGGACCTCGATCCCGGTGGTGCGGCCGACCTGGTGCATCGTCGTCGAGAAGCGCATGACGGAAGCTACTCCCGGCGGACCGGTTTCCATCGGGGTCCTCAGCAGAGGGACCGAGCGCCGAGCGGACGGCGTCGACCGTCATGCGCCCGTCGGGATCCAGACGGGTCAGCATGCGCGCCATGATGTCGGCGAGCTGCGGATCTGCTCGGCGTCGAGCGGGTCGATCACGTCGGCGAGCACCGCGGCCACGTGGCCGGGAGCGGTCGCGACGAGCTTCGCCAGCCCCTCCTCGGTGAGGACGGCGTTGGTCGCCCGCCCGTCCGTCGGGCACGGCCGCCGCTCGAGGTAGCCGCGCGCGACGAGCCGGGTGACGACGTGCGACAGCCGCGGCAGCGTCGCGTTCGTGCGGGTCGCGAGCGTGGTCATCCGCAGCGTCCGGTCGGGCGCCTCCGAGAGCATCGCGAGGGTCATGTACTCGAAGTGGGTGAGGCCGGCGTCGCGCTGGAGCTGCTGGTCGAGCGCGCCTGGGAGCAGCTCGACGACCGCGATGAAGCGGATCCACGCACCCAGTTGCTCGGGCGTGAGCCACCGGGGCTCGCTCGGGGATCCGTCGGGCGTCGGCGTTGCAGCGGGCGTCGGGGATCCGGGAGGCATGACGTCACCCTACACCTTTCGTTGCAGCGACAACCTCTGTCGGGTCACCGCGCCCGGACCGTCCGCTCAGATCACGTCGTCCGAGAGCGCGATCGGCGTGCCGAACCGGTGGTTGGTGATCGAGACGGCCTGCTCGCGCAGGAAGGGCAGCAGCTCGACGCGGCCGGCCGGGGTGACGGGGTTCGCGGATCGCGACGTCCGGCGACTCCGCCGAGGGCCTCCGCGAGCGCGGAGGCGAGAGGGATCCGCGACCCGTCGGCGCGCTGCAGCGGGATCGGCTTGCCGGTGCTGCCGCGGGTGATGCCGGTGACCACGTCGGTGAAGGACCGCGTCGCGCTGCGGGCGGCGAGCGCCTCCTCGCCGTCGAATCCGGGCGACGCCGCGGCGCCGCCCCCGGGGCCGGCGTACTCGTCGACCCGGTCCGAGACGATGTCGCCGACGATGCGGATGCGCGACGCGGTGATGCGCCCGGCCGCCGCCCGCTCGAGCCACTGCGCGTCCGACTCGACGACCACCTTGGGCACGAGCCCCGCCATCTCGGCGAGCTCGTCGCCCGCGAGTCGCGAGCACCCGCGGCGGCAGCGGGATCGACGTCGAGACGTCCATCCTCGACCGGGTGAGCAGACCCGCGGCGATGACGCGGAGCAGCTCCCCCAGGTCGCCCTCGTCGGCCAGGCGCAGCGCGATCGGCACCCGCAGGTAGCGGAACAGGTTGCGCTCGACGCCGACCTTCGAGATGTCGGTCACCACTCCGAACTCGGTCGCCCAGGCGAGCTGGTCCGAGAGCGGCGGAGCGGCGGAGCAGGTCGAACTGAACTGCAGCGACGACTGCGCCGCCTCGATGAACTGGCGGGCCCGGTCGTCGAGGCCTCGCAGGTGCAGCGTCGACGACGGGCGGGCGGGCGACGGCTTCCACGAGCCCAGGCCGATCAGGTGGTTCGGGCCGCCCGCTCTCTGCGCCGCCGCCGACCGACGAGCGCTTCCAGCCGCCGAACGGCTGCCGCGCACGATCGCGCCGGTGATGCCGCGGTTGACGTACAGGTTGCCGGCCTCGACGGAGTCGAGCCACACGGCGAGCTCGTCGGCGTGCAGCGAGTGCAGCCCGGCGGTCAGCCCGTAGTCGGTGCCGTTCTGGATCCGGATCGCGTCCTCGAGGGTGGCCGCGTGCATGATCCCGAGGACGGGACCGAAGAACTCGGTGAGGTGGAAGTAGCTGTCCTCGGTCACCCCCTCGCGGACTCCCGGCGACCAGAGCCGACCGCTGTCGTCCAGCTGCCGCGGCTCGACGAGCCACGACTCCCCCGCACCGAGCGTGGTGAGGGCGTGCGCGAGCTTGCCGGTCGGCTTCTCGATCAGCGGTCCCATGACGGAGGCCGGGTCCTCGGGGTACCCCACGCGCAGCGAGGTGACGGCGTCCACGAGCTGAGCGCGGAACCGCTTCGAGCGGGCGACCGACCCGACGAGGATCACCAGCGACGCGGCCGAGCACCTCGCCCGGCGTGCCCGAATGCGCTCTTCACGATGTCGGCCACTGCGAGGTCGTAGTCCGCGTGGGGCGTCACCACGATCGCGTTCTTCCCGCTCGTCTCGGCGACCAGGGTGCAGGTCCGGCCGCCACGAGCGGAAGAGCTTGGCGGTGTCGTACGAGCCCGTGAGGATCACGCGGTCGACGAGCGGATCCGTGATCAGCGCGCGGCCCAGGGACTCCTCGTCGAGGTCGACCAGGGCGAGGAGGTCCTGCGGGACGCCGGCGTCCCAGAGCGCCTCGGCGAGCACCGCCGCCGAGCGCCGCGCCTGCGGGGCGGGCTTCAGCACGACTCCGGATCCCGCGGCGAGCGCCGCGAGCACCGAGCCGGCGGGGATCGCGACCGGGAAGTTCCACGGCGGAGCGACGACCGTGACGCGGGCCGGCACGAAGGTGGCGCCCGTCACCGCGTCGAGCTCGCGCGCGCGGGTGGCGTAGTAGTGGGCGAAGTCGATCGCCTCGGAGACCTCGGGGATCGCCCTCGGCGATGGTCTTGCCGGTCTCGGAGGCCATCACTCCGAGGAGCCGGTCGCGGCTCGCGGCGAAGCGCGAGCCCGGCGCGGTCGAGGATCGCCGCGCGGTCGTAGCCCAGCCGCTCGCCCCATCGCTGAGCCTGCCGTTCGACGGTGCGTGCAGCAGCTCCTGCAGCGCCTCCGGAGCCGTGATCCGCGCGGCGTCGGCCGTGGCGGTGCCGATCGTGGTGCGCGGCGAGCCGCCTCGGCGATCGTGGCGCGCCCAGCGGCGGCTGCCGGGGCAGAGACGGGTCGGTGTCCGGCTTCGGTGCGGAACCCGGCGTCGCCTGCGGCCGCTCCGGCGCCGCGCAGGCTGAGCCCGAGGACCGCCTCGGCGAGCCCGGCGGCCGCGGGGTCGACGGAGTGCTTCGCCGGCGCGCGCGTGCTCCCTGCACGTAGAGGCGCCGACCCGGATCCCGACGACCACCGCGCGCAGCCTGTCCTGCGTGCGGTTCGGCGCCGGCAGGCGGTCGCCGAGCGCCTCGAGCGAGAGCCGGAACCGCTCCAGCTCGCGCTGGAAGACGCTCTCGTCCTCGAGCTCGAAGACGGCCGACAGGAAGTTCTCGGGGCTCGCGTTCTCCTCCAGGCGCCGCATCAGGTACGAGATCGCCACGTCGAACTCGCGCGGGTGCACCACGGGCGTGTAGAGGAGCAGCTGCCCGACGTCCTCCCGGATCGCCCGCGCGAGCCCGGTCGCCATGCCGAGGAGCATCTCGATGTCGACCGCCTCGACCACGCCCCGCTCGTTCGCGAGGATCCAGGCGTGGGCGACGTCGAACAGATTGTGGCCGGCGACCCCGATCCGCACGGCGTCGGTGCGCGCCGGGTCGAACGCCCAGTCGAGCAGGCGCTTGTAGTTGGTGTCGGCCTCGGCCTTGCTCCCGGACGGTCGCGACCGGCCAGTCGTGGATCGCGGCGTCCACCCGCTCCATGGCGAGGTTCGCGCCCTTCACCACGCGCACCTTGATCCGCGCCCCGCCGCGCGCGCGGCGCCCGGTCGCCCAGGCGGTCAGGTCCTGCAGCACGCCCAGGGCGTCGGGCAGGTAGGCCTGCAGCACGATGCCGGCCTCCAGCCCGAGCAGGTTCGGGTGGTCGAGGAGGCGGCGGAAGACGGCGACCGTGAGGTCGAGGTCGCGGTACTCCTCCATGTCGAGGTTGATGAACTTGGGGTCGGGCTCATCACCGCCGCCGTCTCGTAGAGCGGAGCGAGCCGCTCGACGATCCGCTCGACCGCCTCGTCGAAGGCCCACATCGAGAGCTGGCTCGCGATGCTCGAGACCTTGATGCTGACGTAGTCGACGTCGGGGCGCTCGAGGAGGCACCTCGTCCCCTCCAGCCGCCGCAGGCGCTCCTCGCGCTCGCCGAGCACGGCCTCGCCGAGGAGGCTGAGGTTCAGCCGGCCGCCGCCCTCGCGCAGCGACGCGATCGCCGAGCCGAGGCGGGCGTCGGAGGCGTCGACCACCAGGTGGCCGACCAGCTGGGCAGCGCAGCACGCGCCGGGCCGCCGGGACGACGATCCAGGGCAGGACGGGGCCCACGGCACCGCCCGTGGCGACCGCCGCGCGGAGGTACGGAGGGAGGAAGGCGGGGGTCTCGGGGTGAGCGCCGCGAGGTCCTCGGCGGCGACCGAGAGGTCCTCCGGTCGGGCCACGCCGTCGACGAAGCCGGCCAGAGTCGAGTCCGTTCAGGTCCTGCAGCACGCCGGCCAGGCGGCGGGCGGCGGGGTCGGCCTCGAACGCGCGCGGCTGCGGATGAGCCAGCGGCGCGCGAGCTTCTCGACGCGCTCGAGCATCGGCTCCACGTCGTCGAACTCGGGCTTGCGGCGCGGCAGACGCAGCGCCTCGCCGGTGTGGTACTGGCCGGTCTCGCTCAGAGCGCCCCGATCGACGGGACGCGCACCGGGCGCGCCCTCGGAGCGCGGCTGCCGGCGCTGCTCGCGCTGCTGCGGCTGCTGGTCCTCGGGCGCGGAGTGCTCGGCCTGCTCCTCGCCGGCCTCCGGCGCGTCGATCGGCACCTCGTGCTCCGGGTCGTTCCCGGGCACGGCTGAGGACGTCGACTGCTCCATCCCACGAGGCTAGCGCCCGAGGCGGCGGCCAGGCGGGGCGTGTCGCCCCCTCGTACCGGACTCCTCGGGGAAGAGACGTCCGGGAAGCTGACCTCTGGGAAGACTCCCCCTTCCCGTCGGGGTGTGGTGGACGCCGGTGGGGGCGAGCGGGACGATGGGCGCACTCCGAACACCCCGCTCGCGATCGAAGACCCGATGGATCCGCCGCCCGTCCCGTGCGCCGCGATGATCGCCGCGCAGCAGGCGCTGATCGACAGCACGGCCGCCTTCGACGGCGAGGCGACCGGCCCGATGAATCCCGGGCCGTCCCCGAGCGCGCGCTGTGCCCGATCGAGGAGGGCGTGGTCGACGCCGACGGAGTGCCGTCGCCGACGCGCGTCGACGTGGCGGGAGCCTCCGTCATCTGCCTCACCTGGCTGACCGGGCGCCTGGCCGAGTCCAGCGGGCGCTCGAGCGAGGAGATCCTCTTCTCGCTGCGCGAGTTCGTCACCGAGGCGCTGCGCAGCGACGCCGACTGAGCGGGGCCGTCGCCCCCGCGGCGCCGGACTCGCGTCCCGCCTCCGGGCCGACCACACTGGCCTGCATGGCGCGAAGCACAGTCCGACGCGATCGGCACCGGCCCCCTGGACGTCTCGGACCGCGAGCGCAGCGGCACCGCGCCCGGCCCGGCGTCCCGCCGCGCCGCCGTCCGATCCGGCGGTCGACGTGGTGATCGTCGGCGCCGGCCACAACGGCGGCCTGGCCGCCGCGGCCTACCTCGCGCAGGCCGGACTCGACGTGCTGGTCCTCGAGCGGAGCGCGCGCACGGGCGGTGCCGCCGTGTCGGAGTACCCGTTCCGCGGCGTCGAGGCCCGGCTCAGCCGCTACTCCTACCTGGTGAGCCTGCTGCCGCGTGCGATCCTCGACGACCTCCGGATCGACGTGCCGCTCGTGCGGCGCCGCTACTCCTCCTACACCCCCGATCCCGCGGACCCCACCCGCGGCCTGCTCGTCGACACGCACGACGCGCAGGCGACCGCCGCCTCCTTCGCCCGGCTCGGCTCCCCGGCCGACGCCGAGGGCTTCGCCGGCTTCTCGCGCCTCACCTCGACGGCCGCGACGGCGCTCTGGCCGACGCTCACCCAGCCGCTGCTGCGACGCGAGGAGGCGCGGCGGCTCGTGGCCGACGACTCCGTCTGGAGTGCGCTCATCGAGCGCCCGATCGGGGAGGCGATCCAGCGGAGCGCCGAGAACGACCTCGCACGCGGCGTCCTGCTGACGGACGCCCTCATCGGCACCTTCGCCGGCGCGGCCGACGCCGACCTCGCGCAGAACCGCTGCCTGCTCTACCACGTGATCGGCGGCGGGACGGGCGACTGGGACGTCCCGGTCGGCGGCATGGGCTCGGTCTCGGGCGCCCTGGACCGCGCGGCCCGCGACGCCGGCGCCCGGATCCTGACCGGGGCGGAGGTGACCGCGATCGGAGCCGACGGCGACGTCGTCTACCGCCGGGGCCCGCGCAGCCGCCGGGTCCGTGCGCGGTTCGTGCTCTCGAACGTGGCGCCCTTCGTCCTCGACCGGCTGATGGACGGCGGGTCGGGCGTCGGCGGCCCGCCGCCGGAGGGCGCCCAGGTCAAGATCAACCTCGTGCTGCGGCGCCTGCCGCGGCTGCGCGACGAGAGCGTCTCACCGGAGGCGGCCTTCGGCGGCACCTTCCACGTGAACGAGGGCTGGGACGCCCTGGAGTCGGCCTTCCGCGCGGCGGGCAGGCCGCACGCCCACCCCGATCCTGTGCGAGATCTACTGCCACTCGCTGACCGACCCGACGATCCTCTCGCCCGAGCTGGCCGCCTCGGGAGCGCACACCCTCACCGTCTTCGCCCTGCACACCCCCGACCGCTGGCTGACCGCCGAGAACAACGCGTCGACCAGGCAGCGGCTGCAGGAGGAGATCCTCGACTCGATCGACTCGGTGCTCGCCGAGCCGATCCGCGACCTGATCCTGCTCGACGCCGACGAGGCCCCGTGCCTCGAGACGCGCACCACGCACGATCCGAGGAGAGCCTGGGCCTGCCGGGCGGCAGCATCTTCCACGGACCCCTCTCCTGGCCGTTCGCCGAGGACGACGAGCCGCTGGACACTCCGGCGCGCTGGGGCGTCGCGACCGCGCATCCGCGCGTGCTGGTCTGCGGTGCGGGAGCACGGCGGGGCGGCGGCGTCTCGGGACTCGGCGGGCACAACGCGGCGATGGCGGTGCTGGAGGAGCTCGGCGCCTGATCCTCGAGGCGGCTGATCCTCGACGGGCCTGATCCTCGACGGGCCTGATCCTCGACGGGCCTGATCCTCGACGTGCCTGATCCTCCGGATGGGCGTGATCATCGGGCGCGTGGCGCCGGGACGTCACGCCCTCAGTGCCACCGGTGGTCCTGGATGGTCATCCGCGGCCCGTGGCGCGGCTTCCGCGCACCGCTGCAGCCGATCAGCCGGATGATCCGCTGCCGGTGCCCGCGCCACGGCTCGAGCAGCTCGAGCATGCCGTCGTCGTCGACTCCGAGGCGGCCGGTGAGGGCGAAGCCCACCGCCGCAGCGAGGTGGTAGTCGCCCACGCTGACCGCGTCCGGATCACCGTGCGCGCGCATCATCACCTCGGAGGCGGTCCACGCGCCGATCCCGGGCACCGAGCGCAGTCGCGACTCGACCTGCGCGCCGCCGCGCCCGAGGGTCAGCGTGCGCTCGAGTCCCGGCGCCACGAGCGCGGCGGTGAGCAGGGTGCGCGAGCGGCGCGGATCCACTCCTGCGCGGTGCCACTCCCACGACGGGATGCGGCGCCACTGCTCGGCCGTCGGCGCCACGTGCAGGGGCACGGGCACCGGGCCGGGGCGGGATCGCCGTAGCGGCGGACCAGCGCCCGGTACGCCCGCCACGCCTCGGTGCTCGTCACCTTCTGCTCGAGGATCGACGGCGCCAGCATCTCGAAGACCAGCCCGGCACGGGCGAGCCGCAGGCCCTCGACCCGGCGCAGCACGTCGGCCAGGGGCCGGTGCGAGGAGAGGTCGAGGCCGCTCCAGTCGTCGCCGTGCCCCAGGAGCTCGGGCACCTGCGCGATCAGCCACTCCGCACCCTCGCCCCACGCCCGTGCGCGCACCGAGCCGTCGACCGCCTGCACGAGCTGCAGGGTGCCTGCGCCGTGGGGCGTGCGGAAGGCCTTCCAGAAGCCGGAGGCGTCGATCAGCACGTGGGTCGCTCCGTGCCGCGCAGCAGCGTGCGGACGGTGAGCGCGAGGCTCACCGGCACGGCGGGCGCGTAGACCGTCGCCCGGACGGGCTCGGGAGCAGGAGGGGCGGATGTCACGCAGCGATGCTAATCGCGCCCTCCGACACCGCCGGACGAGCTCGGCCGCGAGGGCGGCGACAGCCCCTCCGCACTGACTCTTCGGAGCCGGCGCGATGCCCGGATTGGATCAGGACCGATGACCACATGCGCAGATTTTTCTCGCCGATTCCGCTGGTCAGAGGCCTCTTCACGGGCGTAGCTTCGCGCTGTCGCGACGGCGTTCAGTCGTCCGGCATCCGCCTATCACTGGAGATGCGCACATGTTCGACACGACCTTCATCCGCAAGGCGATCGTCAGGAGCTCCGAGACCGCTCTGGACCGTCGCCGCTTCTTCGAGGCCACCGGCGTCGCCGGCCTCGGCATCGGCGCGGCCGCACTGCGCCGCCCCCTCCGCCGCCGCTGCCGACCAGGCGCCCGGCGGACCGAGCGACGGCTCGATCCTGAACTTCGCCCTCAACCTCGAGTACCTCGAGGCCGAGTTCTACCTCCGCGCCGTCACCGGCCGGGGCCTGGACGCCGCCGATGCCACCGGTGTCGGCACCCCCGGCTCCGTCACCGGCGGTCGCGCCGTGCCGTTCAAGACCCCGTGGCTCAAGTCGGTCGCGACCGAGATCGCCCAGGACGAGCGGGCTCACGTGAAGTTCCTCCGCAAGGCGATCGGCACCTCGTGTCGCGCGACTCCGCGATCAACCTCCAGGCGAGCTTCAACGCCGCCGCCGCGGCGGCCGGACTGATCGCCCCGGAGGCACCTTCGACCCGTTCCTGAACGAGCAGAACTTCCTGCTCGGCGCGTTCGTGTTCGAGGACGTCGGAGTCACGGCGTACAAGGGCGCCGCTCCCTGATCGACTCGCCGACGTACCTCGGAGGCGGCCGCCGGCATCCTCGCGGTCGAGGCCTACCACGCGGGCACCATCCGCTCGTCGCTCTACGCGCTCGGACTCGACGTCGCCGCGGGCAAGCTCTCGGACGCCCGCGACTCCTCGACGGGGCGGCGACCGATCTCGACCAGGGCATCAAGGTGAACGGCGCGGCGAACATCCAGCCGACCGACGCCAACGGCATCGCGTTCAGCCGCAGCCCCGGCCAGGTGCTGAACATCGTCTACCTGAACCCGAAGGCGACCACCAAGGGCGGGTTCTTCCCGAACGGAGTCAACGGCGAGCTCAACGCGAGCTCGGCCGGCTAGTCCACCGTCACTGCACGACGACGGGCCCTTCCTCGAGGCGGCGAGGAGGGGCCCGTCGTCGCGTCCGGACCGGCGGCCGGCCCTCCCTCGGCCCCGCAGGTGCACCGCGGACTCCGGCGTCCTCTACTCTGAGCGGGTGAAGATCGGGATCCTGACCTCCGGGGGCGACTGCCCCGGCCTCAACGCCGTCATCCGCGGTGCCGTCTACAAGGGCATCAAGGTGTACGACCAGGAGTTCGTGGGCTTCCGCGGTGGCTGGCGGGGAGTGGTGGACGGCGACATCATGCCGCTCGAGCGCTCCGACATCCAGGGCATCGCGAAGCAGGGCGGCACGATCCTCGGCACGAGCCGCACGAACCCCTTCGAGGGCGAGAACGGCGGCCCCGAGAAGATCGCCGCGATGATGGAGCGCAACGGCATCGACTCGATCATCGCGATCGGCGGAGAGGGCACGCTCGCCGCGGCGAAGCGCCTGACCGACGCGGGTCTCAAGATCGTCGGCGTCCCCAAGACCATCGACAACGACCTCGGCGCCACCGACTACACCTTCGGCTTCGACACCGCCGTCGGCATCGCGACCGACGCGATGGACCGCCTCCGCACCACGGGCGACTCGCACGGCCGCTGCATGGTCGCCGAGGTCATGGGCCGCCACGTCGGCTGGATCGCGCTGCACTCCGGCATGGCCGCCGGCGCGCACGTCATCCTCATCCCCGAGAAGCGCACGTCGATCGATCAGATCGTCGAGTGGGTGCAGAGCGCACAGGACCGCGGTCGTGCGCCGCTCGTCGTCGTCGCCGAGGGCTTCTCGCTCGACACGATGGACGACGCCCACTCCGAGCGCGGCCTCGACGCCTTCGGCCGCCCGCGCCTGGGCGGCATCGGCGAGATGCTCGCCCCCATGATCGAGGAGCGCACGGGCATCGAGACCCGCGCCACCACGCTCGGCCACATCCAGCGCGGAGGAACGCCCACCGCGTTTGACCGCGTCCTCGCGACCCGCCTGGGCATGGCCGCGATCGACTCCGTCGTCGCCGAGCACTGGGGCCGCATGGTGGCGCTGCGCGGCACCGACATCTACCACGTCGACTTCGCCGAGGCCCTCGGCACCCTCAAGACCGTGCCGGACTCCCGGTACGAGGAGGCGCGCACGCTCTTCGGCTGAGCGGCGCCGCCTCCCCGACGGGGTCGAGGCGACGGGAGGGTCAGCCCTTCGCGCCGTCCGGTGTCGCCGTCGCGACGATCTGCGCGCGGCCCAGCGTGTGGAAGTGGACGTTGAAGCCCAGGATCGCCGGCGTCGACTCCGGGTCGAGGTCGAGGCGCTCGACGTCGAGGGCGTGCACGACGAAGAAGTAGCGGTGCTCGCGGTCCGGCGGCGCCGCTCCGATGAACTGGCGCAGCCGCATCTCGTTCGGCAGCGTCTGCGCGCCGTGCGGCAGCAGCTCGAAGCCGGCCGCCCCCGCGCCCGTCGGCAGCTCGGTCGTGGCGGCGGGCAGGTTGTAGAGCGCCCAGTGCCAGAAGCCCGAGCCCGTCGGCGCGTCCGGGTCGAAGACGGTCACCGCGAAGCTCTTCGTGCTCCTCGGGCGCTCCCGACCAGGCGAGATGCGGGGAGACGTCCTCGCCGCCCAAGCCCTCGCCGTAGTGGCGGGCGGCCATCGGGGCGCCGTCGGCGACGTCGTCGCTGGTGAGGGTGAAGGACGGCACCTCCTCGAGGCGGGCGTAGGGGTCGTAGTTCCAGTCGGACATCGGGTCTCCGTTCGGACGGGGCGACCCGCGATCGCGGGCCCTCTCCAGGGTACGAACGCACGCGACGAGGGCCAGGGCTTGCGGAGCACCTGCTCAGGAGCCGAGGTAGCGTCCGGGCCGGTGGTTGAACGCGAGCACGAGGTTGAGCACCACGACCCCGGCCGCCGAGATCAGCACGTTCACCGGCGGTACCACGAGCAGCGCGGCCACGACGACGCAGGCGTCGAGCGCCATCATCACGTAGCCGGCCCGCCAGCCGAGCCGCTCCTGCGCGATCAGGGCGACGATGCTGAAGCCGCCCAGGCTCGAGCCGTGCCGGAACAGGATCAGCAGGCCGATGCCCGCGAGAACGTCGCCCGTGAGCACTCCGTAGACCGGCTCGATGCTCAGCATGCCGAACGCGAGCGGATGCAGTCCCGCCAGCACCGAGACGAGCACGATCGAGAACATCGTGCGCAGGGTGAAGCGCCAGCCCTTCTTCCACAGCGACAGCGCGAGGAACGGGATGTTGACGACCACGAGGATCACGCCGAACGGGATCGGCAGCGGATAGCCCAGGAGCAGCGCCCAGCCCCGCGGTGCCGCCGGTGACGGCCTCGCTCGCCCGCAGGAGGAACAGGCCCAGCGAGACGACGAACGCTCCGGTCACCAGCCCGAAGACGTCCTCGATCCGGGAATGCGGCAGGGTGGCGGAGGCGTCGGTCACCCGCCGATGCTGCCACAGCCGTGTTGCGGCACCGTTTCCCGAGCGGCCGCACCCTCGTAGGATGTGCCGGTGCTGCCGAAGATCCTGCTGTTCTACCGCTTCGTGCCGCTCGCCGACCCCGAGGCGATCCGGCTCTGGCAGCGCGAGCTGTGCGAGTCGCTGGGCCTGCGCGGTCGGCTGCTCGTCTCGAAGGACGGGCTGAACGGCACGCTCGGCGGCGAGATGGGGGCGCTCAAGCGCTACCTCCGCCGCACGAAGGAGCATCCGGCGTTCCGGGGCCTGGACGCGAAGTGGAGTGAGGGGTCCGGCCTGGACGAGGACGGCGCGAGCGTCGACTTCCCCGGGCTCTCGGTCAAGGTGCGCGACGAGATCGTCTCGTTCGGCGCTCCGGACGAGCTCCGCGTGGACGAGCACGGCGTCGTGGGCACCGGCGTCAAGCTGCAGCCCGACGAGCTCGACGCGCTTCGTCGCGGAGCGCGACGACGTGGTCTTCTTCGACGGCCGCAACGCCTTCGAGGCCGCGATCGGCCGCTTCGACGGCGCCGTGGTGCCCAGCGTCGCGAGCACGCGCGACTTCGTCGAGCAGCTCGACTCCGGTGTCTACGACCATCTGAAGGGCCGCCCCGTCGTCACGTACTGCACCGGGGGCATCCGCTGCGAGGTGCTCTCGAGCCTGATGACGGCGCGCGGCTTCGGCGAGGTGTACCAGCTCGACGGCGGGATCGCCCGGTACGGCGAGGCGCGACGCGACTCCGGGCTCTGGCGCGGAGCGCTGTACGTCTTCGACGGCCGCGGGTCGCTGACCTTCTCGCCCGACGCCGAGGTGATCGGGCGCTGCGCCGGGTGCGCCGCCCCGACGAGCCGGATGCGCAACTGCTCCGATCCCGCCCGCCGTGCCCAGCTGGTGGTGTGCGGGGAGTGCGACGGGCTCGCCTGCGCGCGGCACCGGGCAGACCCTCAGGGTCGGGGCATGAGCATCGAAGCGCGCGGACGCACCCTCGTCGACCTCCACACCGACCCCGAGCTGCTGAGCGTGGTGAACGTCTGGGACGCGGTCTCGGCGTCCACCGTCGCGGCCCTGCCCGCCACCCGCGCCCTCGCGACCGCGAGCCACTCCATCGCCGCGACGTTCGGCTACGAGGACGGCGAGCGGATCCCGCTGGATCTGCACCTGGGCATGATCGCCCGCATCGTCGCCGCGGTCGAGGTCCCGGTCTCGGCCGACCTCGAGGCCGGTTACGGCGACGCGGGCGAGACCGTCCGCCGCGCGATCGAGGTCGGCGTCGTCGGCGCGAATCTCGAGGACCAGGCGAAGCCGCTCGCCGACGCGCTGCGCTCCGTCGAGAAGGCCGTCGCGGCCGCCGAGGAGGAGGCCGTGCCCTTCGCCCTGAACGCGCGGACCGACGTGTTCCTGCGCGCGGGCGACCGCGACCGCTCCGAGGTCCTCGCGGACGCCGTCGAGCGCGGCCGCGCCTATCTCGACGCGGGCGCCACCTGCTTCTTCGTGCCGGGCCTGCTCCAGGACGCCGAGATCGAGGCGCTCGTCGCCGCGCTCGGCCGGCAGCGGATCAGCGTGATCGGCGTTCCGGGGTCGCAGTCCCCCGCCCGCTTCGAGGAGTGGGGCGTCGCCCGCATCTCGTACGGTCCGTGGACGCAGCGCGTGGCGCTGACCGCCCTGCAGGACACGGCGAGCGCCCTCTACTCCGGCGGCGCGCTGCCCGAGGGCACGCGGGCGCTGAACTGAGCACCGCCTGAGCCTTCCGGGACGGGGGCGCCCTCCCGGGCGTAGCGTGGGCCCATGTTCCGAGCCATCGTCGTCGAGCAGCAGGACTCCTCCGACACCGCCGTCCCGAACCGCGCCTCGCTCGTCGAGCGCGACGAACCCGATCGTGCCCACGGCGACGTGGTGGTCGCCGTCGAGTACTCGAGCGTCAACTACAAGGACGCCCTCGCACTCGCAGGCCGTCCCGGCATCGTCCGGCGCCCGCCGCTGGTCGCCGGGATCGACCTCGTCGGCACCGTCGAGTACGCCGACGGCGCGGCGGCCGAGCGCTTCGACTCCGGCGACCGCGTGGTGCTGAACGGCGCCGGGCTCGGCGAGCGGGTCGACGGGGGGCTCGCCGAGAGGGCCCGTGTCGGACTCCGCCTCGCTCCTGCGCCTGCCGGGAGCGATCTCCTCGGCGAGGGCCGGGGCGATCGGCACCGCCGGCTTCACCGCGATGCTCGCGGTGCTCGCGCTGGAGAAGCACGGCATCCGACCCGGCGCCGGGCCCGTGCTCGTCACGGGAGCGGCGGGCGGAGTCGGCTCGATCGCCGTCGCGCTGCTCGCGCGGCTGGGCCACGAGGTCGTCGCGTCCTCGGGCCGCTCCGTCGAGCAGGGCGACTTCCTGCGCCGCCTCGGCGCCGCGGAGGTCGTCGATCGTGCCGAACTGCAGGACGCGGGCAAGCCGCTGCAGTCCGAGCGCTGGGCGGGCGCCGTCGACTCCGTCGGCTCGCACACGCTCGCCAACGCGCTCGCGCAGACCCGCTGGGGCGGCGCCGTCGCGGCCTGCGGACTGGCGCAGGGCCCGGACCTGCCGACGAGCGTGATGCCGTTCATCCTGCGCGGAGTGACGCTCGCGGGCGTCAACTCGGTGGAGGCGCCGCGCAAGCTCCGCGAGGAGGCCTGGCGGCGCCTCGCGCACGACCTCGATCTCGAGCTGCTCGACGAGCTCACGACGACGGTGTCGCTGAGCGGCGCCCTCGACATCGCCGGGGACGTCCTCGCGGGGAAGGTGCGCGGCCGAACGCTCGTCGACGTCCGGGCGTGACCGCGCGATCGCACCGGAGCGGGTAACCGCGCCGAAACAGGGCCTGCGTAGGGTCGGCCGCATGAGCACCGGTCGCCACGAGCTCAGCCGGCATCGGCGAGCGCCGATGGGAGTGAGCGCAGGTACCACATCGGGATCGCACCGGGAGAGGTGTCGACCGTGGCCCTCCTGCCGGGCGATCCGTTCCGCGTCCCGATGATCGCCGAGTTCCTCGACGACGTGCGCGAGGTCGCGCACAACCGCGAGCACCTCACGATGACGGGGACCTACAAGGGCCACCCGATCACCGCGACCAGCACCGGGATGGGCTGCCCCTCGACCGCGATCGCGGTGGAGGAGCTCGCGCGGGTCGGAGTGACGTCCTTCATCCGGGTCGGCAGCTCGGCCGCGACGCAGCCCGGCATCGAGCCCGGCGCGCTGCTCGTGAGCGAGGGCACGCTGCGCAACGACGGCACGTCCGCCGCGTACGCGCATCCGGGCTTCCCCGCGGTGCCCGATCTCGCTCTCACGTCGGCGCTGCTCGAGGCGACGCGCGAGATCGCCGAGCGCGAGGGCGTGCCGGTGCACTCGGGGATCAACGCGAGCGACGACGCCTTCTACGCCGAGACCCCGGAGTGGATCGCGACGCTCGAGCGCCACGGGATCCTCAACGTCGAGATGGAGTCGAGCGCGCTGTACGTCGTGGCCCGGCTCCGCGGGCTCCGTGCGGGCATGGTCTGCGCCTGCTCGAGCAACCTGGTCGACGGGGCGAGCCTGTACTCGGGCACGAAGGAGCGCCTCGCGCAGGGCTGGCGGCTCAGCATCGAGGCCGCCCTCGAGACGGCGGTGCGGCTGAAGCTCTGACGGCGGGGTCGCCGATCCGGGTGCTACTCGGCGGCCTCGGTGGCGCCGCTGGGCTCTGCCGAGGCGTGGCCGACGGAGGGGTCAGCGCGAGGAGTGCGGGGCTTCGGAGCGGGCTTCGACGATGCCTTCCCGGCGGCGCCCTCCTGCGAGGTCGGCTTCGACGCCGGCGGCCGCTTCTTCGGCACGGCCTTCTTCTCGGCCACCGCCTCGGCGGCCGCGGACGTCTCGGCCACCGCCTGAGCAGTGTCCAGCGCCGCGTCCTCGGCGGGCGATGCGGGCGGCACGCTCGCTCGGTCGGCCTCGGCCGCTCCGGCCGCCTCTGTCTCGCGGGCGACCGCCGCCTCGTCCGCCGCCGCCAGCCGCGCCGCGGCCTGCTCCGCGACCTCCGGGACCACGACGAGGTCGTCGGTCTCGATGATCGGGATCGCCGCCGTCGTCGGGCCGAGCTGCAGGGCCGCGATGAGCTCGGGAGCGTGCTTCGTGCTGATGATCAGGCGCGACCAGTCCTCGTCGACGAGATCGATCACCACGGCCGCGGCCGTGCGCTTGATCAGCAGGAAGTCCTTGCCGCCGTGGAACTTCCACGTGCCGGCCGCGATCGTGAGCGGTACGGCCGTGCCCGGGGCGCGGATGCCGCGGACCCAGATCCACGGGTCCTCGGTGACCGTCGCCGAGCGGATGCTCGCGATCGATCACGACGTCTCCGCGATGGAAGGCGAGCAGGCGCTCGGCCCTCGTCAGGCGCAGTTCGAGGCGGTCGGGGAGCACGGTCACGACGGGCATGCCTCTAGTCTGCCCCGAGTCCCCGCGGATCGCGCGGCGGTGCGACCATGGAGCGATGCCGATGGATCCCGACGAGCTGCGACGCCTGGACGCGCTGCTGGCCGAGCGGCAGGACGAGGCGCGCCGCGAGGCGGCCGTCCTCGACGAGGCCCTCGCCGAGCTGCTGCTGGCCCGCAGCGACGGCACGGCCGACGACGAGCACGACCCGGAGGGCACGCCGCTCTCGGCGGAGTGGTCGCGGATGGCCGGGGTGCGCGACGCTCTGACGCGGACGGAACGAGAGCTCACCGAGGCCCGCCGCCGGGTCGGCGAGGGCGGCTACGGCGACTGCGCCTCGTGCGGGCGGCCCATCGGGTCGGCGCGCCTCGGCGCCCGCCCGACCGCGGAGCTCTGCATCGACTGCGCACGGCGGGCCGAGCGCTCGCGCTGACCCTCGTCCGCCGGCCCTCGTCCGCCGGCCCCTCATGCGCCGACCCTCGTCTGCTGGCCCTCATGCGCCGACCCTCGTCTGCTGGCCCTCGTCTGAGGGCGTGCACAGTCAGCGGCTCGGGGAAGCGCGGGTGCGTCTGCGAGAGTTCGCAGGTTGTGCCGCCGTGCCTGTGCCGCCGTGCCTCCGCGGTGCGTCCCGTGCGCTCCTCCACTTCCGCTCGAAAGGCCCACCCCATGACCGAGACGTCGACAGACCGCGGCGCGACCGGCGCCCTCCCGCTCCCGACCGCCGGGCCTGGCGCTCGCTGGTCGTCCTGCTCGCGGGCATGTTCATCGCCCTGCTCGACACCACGATCGTCAACGTCGCGCTGCCGACCATCCGCACCACGCTCGACGCCTTCGGAGTCGACCCTGTCGTGGATCATCTCGGGCTACGCGCTGGCCTTCGGCCTCGCCCTGATCCCGGCCGGGCGCCTCGGCGACCGCTTCGGCCACAAGTGGGTCTTCGTCAGCGGAGTCGCGCTCTTCACCGTCGCGAGCTTCGCCTGCGGCCTCGCCGCCGACGACGTCCAGCTCGTCGTCGCCCGCGTCGTGCAGGGCCTCGCGGGAGGCATGTTCGTGCCGGCGGTCAACGCCTACATCCAGCTGCTCTTCCGCGGTCCGTCGCGAGGCAGGGCCTTCGCGATCATGGGCGCCGTCCTCGGCGTCTCGTCGGCGCTCGGCCCGATCATCGGCGGCCTGATCATCCAGGCCTTCGGCGACGAGAACGGCTGGCGCCTGGTGTTCTGGGTGAACCTGCCCATCGGAGTCGCGACGCTGATCGCCGCGGCGCGCCTGCTCCCGGCCCGCCGCGAGCTCGAGTCGGGCCCCCGCGCACCGAGCGGCGGTGTCGACTGGCTCGGCCTCGTCCTGGTCTCGGGCGGACTCGTCGCACTGCTCGTCCCGCTGATCCAGGGCGAGGACGAGGGCTGGCCGCTCTGGACGATCCTCTCGATCGCCGGCGGCGCCGTGCTGCTGGCCGCCTTCGGCGCGTGGGAGGTCCTGGTACGTCCGCCGCGGACGCACGCCGCTGGTCCCGCCGTCGCTCTTCCGCCACCCCGCCTTCACCGGAGGCGTGATCCTGGCCCTGGTCTACTTCGCGGCCTTCACGAGCATCTTCTTCACGATCTCGCTGCTCTGGCAGTCGGGTCTCGGCCACACGGCACTCGAGTCCGGACTGGTCTCGATCCCCTTCGCCATCGGCAGCATCATCAGCTCCTCGCAGAGCAACCGCCTCACCGCGCGTCTGGGGCGCAACGTCCTCGTCCTCGGCAGCGGCCTCCTCGCGATCGGCCTGGCCTGGGTGTGGCTCGTGCTGCTGACCGCGACTCCGGACTCGATCACGAACTGGCAGCTGCTCGCTCCCCTGCTGATCGCGGGACTGGGCAACGGCTTCTTCATCGCCCCGAACGTGCAGTTCATCGTCGCCACCGTCGACCCGCAGGACGCGGGTGCGGCCAGCGGAGTGATCTCGGCCATCCAGCGCATCGGCTCGGCCGTGGGCATCGCGGTGATCGGCAGCGTCCTCTTCGGAGGGCTGGTCATCACCGGACCCGACACCGTGGCCTCCGGGTTCCTCGACGCCGCCGCACCCGCGATGCTGCTCAGCACCCTGATGGCCGTCGCGGCCTTCGCGCTGGTGTTCGTCCTGCCGAAGTCGGTCTCGCGCCGCTGAGGGCTCCTGCGGGGCGGCGCCGCCGCCCCGCAGGAGTCCCTACGGACGCGCCGCCGCAGCCGCCTTCGCCGCCGCGGGCAGGGCGTCGACGATGCGCCCGATCGCGGCGTCGTCGTGCGCGGCCGACACGAACCAGGCCTCGAAGACCGAGGGCGGGAGCGAGACCCCCGAGTCGAGCATCGAGTGGAAGAACGCCGGATAGCGGAACGCGTCCTGCGCCTGCACCTCGGCGTAGTCGCGCACCGGTCGCCCGAGGTCGGTGAACACGAAGCTGAACAGGTTGCCCGCCGTCTGCACGGTGTGCGCGACCCCCTCGGCCGACAGAGCGGCCGACACCTCGCGCTGGAGGGTCGCGGCGGTGGCGTCGAGGGCGGCGTAGACCGCGTCGTCGGCCAGCTGCAGCGTGCGGATGCCCGCGGCCACGGCGACCGGGTTCCCCGACAGCGTGCCCGCCTGGTACACGGGTCCCAGCGGAGCGAGGTGGTCCATCACGTCCGCTCGGCCGCCGAGCGCGGCGACCGGCATGCCGCCCCCGATGACCTTGCCGAACGTGTACAGGTCGGCCCGGTAGGGGGTCTCGGCGTCGCGGTTCTCGAGGCCCCACCATCCGCCGGCGCTCACCCGGAACCCGGTGAGCACCTCGTCCATGATCAGCAGCGAGCCGTTGGCGTGCACGAGATCGGCGAGGGCCGCGTTGAAGCCCGCCTCGGAGCGACGACGCCCATGTTCGCGGCCGCCGCCTCGGTGATCACCGCGGCGATCTCCGGAGCCGCGCTCGGCGAGGACGGCGCGCACGGCGTCGAGGTCGTTGTAGGGCAGCACGATCGTCTGCGCGGCCGTCGCGGCCGTGACACCGGCCGAGGCGGGCAGCGACAGGGTGGCGAGTCCGGAGCCGGCGTCGGCCAGGAGCCCGTCGGAGTGGCCGTGGTAGTGGCCCGAGAACTTGATCAGCAGATCGCGCCCGGTGACTCCGCGGGCGAGCCGGATCGCCGTCATGGTGGCCTCGGTGCCGGTCGAGACGAGCCTCAGCTTCTCGATCGGTGAGACGCCGCCCGCGGTGATCCGCGCCTCGACGAGCTCGGCGAGCTCGGTCTCGGCCGGGGTCGACGCACCGAACGAGAGCCGCGCGCGGCCGCTTCTTGCACCGCCGCCACGACCTCGGGGTGGGCGTGGCCCAGCACGGCCGGGCCCCACGAGCAGACCAGGTCGACGTACTCGCGCCCGTCGGCGTCCGTGATGTGCGGACCCGAGGCCGAGACCATGAAGCGGGGCGTGCCGCCGACCGAGCGGAAGGCGCGGACGGGCGAGTTCACGCCGCCGGGGATCGCGTGCCGGGCACGCTCGTACAGGCTGTCGTTCGCCGAGACGGCGTTCACCGGGGAAGTCACCCTCCACGATACGGCGCGCTCGCTGCGCGCCCGGTGGACGAGGAGGGGCGGCGATCAGCGCTCGAGCAGATCGCGGGCGATCAGCGCTTCAGCAGATCGCGAGCGATCTCGACCGCCCAGTAGGTCAGCACGGCGTCCGCGCCCGCACGGAGGATGCCCGTGACGGATTCCAGGATCGCCGGCTCGCGCGAGATCCAGCCGTTCGCGGCGGCGGCCTCGATCATCGCGTACTCCCCCGACACCTGGTACGCCCAGACGGGGACGTCCGAGACGGCGGCCACATCGGCCAGCACGTCGAGGTAGCTCATCGCGGGCTTCACCATCACGACGTCGGCGCCCTCGGCGAGATCGAGCGTCGCCTCGCGCAGACCCTCGCGGCGGTTGGCCGGGTCCTGCTGGTAGGTGCGGCGATCGCCCTCGAGCGTCGACTGGACGGCCTCGCGGAACGGCCCGTAGAAGCTCGACGCGTACTTCGCCGAGTAGGCGAGGATCGCCGTGTCCAGGTGACCCGACTCGTCCAGCGCACCGCGGATCGCTCCGACCTGGCCGTCCATCATCCCCGACAGCCCGAGCAGGTGCGACCCCGCCTCGGCCTGCGCGAGCGCCATCTCCTCGTAGCGCAGGAGCGTCGCATCGTTGTCGACCCGGCCGTGCTCGTCGAGGACCCCGCAGTGCCCGTGGTCGGTGAACTCGTCCAGGCAGAGGTCGGTCTGCACGACCAGAGCGTCGCCGACCTCCGCCACCACCGCGCGGGTGGCGGCGTTGAGGATCCCGTCGGGATCGGTCGCGCCCGAGCCGACCGCGTCGCGGGTGGTGGGCACGCCGAACAGCATCACGCCGCCCAGTCCCGCCTCGGCCGCCTCGGTCACCGCTCCCCGGACGCTGTCGAGCGAGTGGTGCATCACCCCCGGCATGGAGCCGATCGGACGGGCATCGGTGATGCCCTCCGCGACGAAGAGGGGGAGGACGAGCTGGGCCGGGTGGATGCGGGTCTCCTGCACGAGCCGGCGCATCGCCGGGGTGGTGCGGAGTCGCCGCGGACGGATGGCGGTCATGCTCCAAGCCTAACTCCGCTCGGATGAGCGGCTCCTGGAGCAGAACTCTGCTGAGTGAGGGGTTGCTCCGCTGTCGGGTGGCACCCCCTGCTCTCGGCTGATGTTCCGCGACGACCGCCGCGGTCAGCGGCCGGCGTGCTCCGCGGCGACGCGGGCGACCGCGTCGATCAGGGACGAGGCCGAGCGCTCGTCGGCGACGATGTCGACGCGGAGGCCGAAGGCGCGCGCGTCCTTGGCTGTCTGCGGGCCGATGGCCGCGACGAGGGTCGATTCCGGGATCGGGCCCAGCTGGCTCTGCACCTGCTCGGCGACGCTCCCCGACGTGACGAGGATCGCGTGCACCGCGCCGCTCGCGACATCGGCGACGACGCGGTCCTCGACGGGGACGCCGACCGTGCGGTACGCGACGACCGAGCGGACGTCGTGGCCGATGCGCGTGAGGCCCTCGGTCAGCAGCGGCTTGGCGATCTCGGAGCGGAGGGTGAGGACGCGCAGCGGGTGCTTGCCGCCGGTCGCCTCCTCCCACTCGGCGAGGAGACCGCGAGCGGAGTTGTCCTCGGACGGGACGAGGTCGACGGCGTAGCCGGCGGCGACGAGCGCGGCGGCCGTGGTCTCGCCGACCGCAGCGACGCGGGTCGCCGGGGGAACCGTGGTGCGCAGCAGCGACAGGACGTCGACGGTGGTCGCGCTCGTGACGGTCATCCAGTCGAAGGCACCGGCCTCGAGGTCGGCGAGGGCCTGCTCGAGCGCCGGGAAGTCGTCGGTCGGAGCGAAGTTGATCATGGGCGCGACGACGGGCGAGGCGCCCTTGGCGCGGAGGGCCGCGGCGACGCCGTCGCCCCACGGACCGCCGCGGGGGACGAGCACGCGCCAGCCCTGCAACGGCTTCTCCCACTGGGAGTAGGCGGCGGGGACGATCACGAAGGGGCTCCCAGGGGTGCGAGGTCGGCGGCACCCGCACCGAGGAGCGCGTCAGCGAGCAGGGAGCCGCAATGGAACGCGGCATCGACGACGGGCAGTTCGCGACCACCATACTGCGGATCCGCCGAATGTCGACCTCCGCCGATCGAACCGTTACCGACCCGCTCCCTCACCTCGCGGCCGAGCGAGGCGGAGCCGTCGGTCGAGAAGACGACGCCGCGCAGCACGACCTCGTCCCCCGCGACCGAGGCGGTGGCGCCGATCGGAGCGGCGCAGCCGGCCTCCAGCGCGGCGAGCAGGCTCCGCTCGGCCGTGATCGCGGCGCGGGTCGGAGTGTGCTCGACGGCGGCGAGGGCCGCGCGCAGCTCGTCCGACGGCTCCTCGTCGCGGACCTCGATCGCCAGAGCGCCCTGTCCGGGCGCATGCGGCGAGACGTCGAAGTCGAGCAGCTCGGTGATCGCCTCGGTCCGGCCGAGCCGGGTGAGCCCCGAGACCGCCAGCACGATCGCGTCCAGAGCCGAGTCGCCCTCCTCCGTCACCCGGCGCAGGCGCGTGTCGATGTTGCCGCGGATGTCGACGATCTCGAGATCGGGGCGGGCCGACAGCAGCGCGGCGCGACGCCGCGGGGAGCCCGTGCCGACGCGCGCTCCCGGTTGCAGGGTCGCCAGCGTGCGGCCGTCACGGGCGCAGAGCGCGTCGCGCGGATCCTCGCGCTCGGGGACGGCGCCGAGGACGAGCCCCTCGACGGGAGCCGTCGGCAGGTCCTTCAGGGAGTGCACGATCGCGTCGCAGCGCCCCGCCAGCAGCGCGTCCCGCAGGGCGCTCACGAAGACGCCGGTGCCGCCGAGGGACGCCAGCGAGCCCGTCATGCGGTCGCCGTCGGACTCGATCCGCACCAGCTCGACGGGCACGCCCGCGGCGGCAGCCATGCGGTCGGCCGTCATGCGGGTCTGGGCGACGGCGAGCGCACTCGCGCGCGTGCCCACCCGGATGCTCACGGACGCACCTCCGTCACGGGGCGATTCCCGCGAGCGCGGGCTTGAAGCCGGCGCGGACGTTCTCGCAGCAGCCGGGGCGGCAGACGTCGTACCAGGGGCCGAGCGCCGTCATCGACGGGCGCTCCTCGGTCGGAGTGCCGTTGACGCGCTCGAGCACGAGGTCGACGAGGCCGGACACGTAGACGGGGTCGGTGCCGGGGGTGGCGACGCGGATCGCGACGAGCCCGTTCTCCTCGGACGTCTCGAGCGCCTCGTTGTCGAGGTCCCACATGACCTCCATGTGGTCCGAGACGAAGCCCAGCGGCACGATGAGGACGGCCTTGCGGCCCCGGGCGGGCAGCTCGGCGATCGCGTCGTTGATGTCGGGCTCGAGCCACGGCTGCGTGGGCGGGCCGGAGCGCGACTGGTAGACGAGCTGCCACGGCACGTCCACGGTGGTGGCCGCCGCCATGACGACCTCCGCCACGGCGAGGTGCTGCGCCTCGTAGGCGCCGCCCGGACCGAAGCCGTGCACGTCGACGACGGTGCCGTCGTCGTGGCGCTCGTGCGGTCCGCTGCGCTCGGCGTCGGCCATGGGGATCGAGTGCGTCGAGAACAGCACCTCCACCTCGGTGGCGAGGTCGATGCCCGGGAGGCGCCCCTGCAGCTCCTCGAGACCGTCGTGCACGGCCGTGACGAACGGCATGACGAAGCCCGGGTGGTCGAAGAACTGGCGCACCTTGTCGATCCGCAGCTCGCCCTCCGAGGCCGGTGGCGTCGAGCGCCGCGGCGTAGTCCTCGCGGTACTGACGGCACGACGAGAAGGAGGAGTAGGCGCTGGTCGCGATGGCGATCAGGTTCGAGAAGCCGCGCTCCTTCGCCTCCGCCACCGCCTCGCTCATGTAGGGGGCCCAGTTGCGGTTGCCCCAGATCACGGGGAGGTCGATGCCGCGCTTCTCGAGCTCGGCCTCGAGGGCCGCCTTCAGCGCGCGGTTCTGCGCGTTGATCGGGCTGACGCCGCCGAAGTGGCGGTAGTGGTGGGCGACCTCCTCGAGGCGCTCCTCCGGGATCCCCCGGCCGCGGGTGACGTTGCGCAGGAACGGGATGACGTCGTCCTGCCCCTCCGGTCCGCCGAAGCCTGCCAGCAGGATCGCGTCGTAGGCGACGGGCACCTCGACGTGCTCGGGTCCGGACGCGGCGGGCGGAGTGGCCCCGCGGACCAGGACGCCGTCGGTCGTCGGGGAGTCGGGGGTCGTGTCGCTCATCGGAGCACCTCTGCGATCTGGTCGGCCTCGATGCGCCGACCGGTGAAGAACGGGACCTCTTCGCGCACGTGACGGCGCGCCTCCGTGGCGCGCAGGTCGCGCATCAGGTCGACCAGGTTGACGAGCTCCTCGTCCTCGAGCGCGAGGATCCACTCGTAGTCGCCGAGCGAGAAGGACGCCACCGTGTTCGTGAGGACGGAGCGGAAGCGCGAGCCCTGACGGCCGTGCTGGGCGAGCATCGAGCGGCGCTCCTCCTCGGGGAGGATGTACCACTCGTAAGAGCGGACGAACGGGTACACCGTCAGCCAGCGGGCCGGATCCTTGCCGCGCATGTACGCGGGCAGGTGGTTCGAGCTGAACTCGGCGTCGCGGTGCACGCCCATGGCGTTCCAGGTGGGAGCGAGACCCGCGAGCAGGTCGGTGCGGCGCAGGACCCGGTAGCCGCGCTGCAGCTCCTCGGGCTCGGAGCCGACGAGCCAGAGCATGATGTCGGCGTCGGCGCGCAGGGCCGAGACGTCGTACGTGCCGCGCACGGTGACGCCCTCCTCCGCGAGCCGGGCGACGACGCGCTCGTACTGCTCGGCGGCCGGGGCCAGGGCGTCGTCGGAGAGGGTGAGCGGACGTACGGGGTCCCTGCGGAGAACCGCCCAGAGCGTGTATCCCAGGGGCTGATCGGCGGGGGCCTGATCGGCGGGGGCTGCGGCGAGGAGCGGCAGCGTTCTCTTCGCGGGCGGACTGAACGGGACCCGCCGTTCCGGCGGTCTGATCGGTCATTGATCCATCATCCCTCCGCTCGCGCGGATGCACAAAAGCGTCGACGGCTCTGGCGCCCGGGGCTCCGGAACGCTAGCGGTGGCGCACGCACGAGCGGCCGCCCCCGGAGGGACGGCCGCTGCGGAGTGCGGAGTGGCTCAGTCTTCGGTGACCTGCTTGACGACGCCCCAGACGAGGAGTCCGACGGCCGCCGCGACGCCCGCCGCACCGGCGATCAGCGCGGACGGGTTCTGCCGGCTCACGACCCGGAACTTGCGCTCCAGGGTGCGCTGCGCGTCCTTCACCTTGCGGGGGACGTTGATCTTGTACTCGATGGCGTCGAGGGTGGCGGCGAGCTCGGTGCGCGCGCGCTCGATGTCGGCCTTCAGCTGGTCGGGCTTGAGCTCGGCCGGGTCGACGAAGCGGGGGTGGTGGTGCTCACGTCAGTGGTCATAGGTTCCGACTCCCTTGAACGCCTGGACGTCCTTCTTGATGCTCTCGATCGAGTCCTGCGGGACGGGCGGGACGGCCTTCTTGATCGACTTGACGCCGACCAGGGCGAGCACCACGGCCACGATCAGGAAGAACACGGTGACGATCAGGGCCGACAGCCAGGCCGGCAGCCACGACGAGATGCCGATGATCGCGAAAGTCACGAGCGTGGCCCACGCGGTCAGGAGGAGGAAGGCCGCCACGGCGAACAGCGCCACCGCGAGACCCGCGTTCTTGGCCTTGCCGGACAGCTCGTTCTTCAGGGAGGCGAGCTCGGCCTTCACGAGCTCGACGACGAGCCCCGGGAGGTCGCCGACGAGCTCGCCCAGTGATCGGGCGTTCTTCGGATTGCGTTCGTTCACCACGGGAGCTCCTCGAGGTCGGGACGTGCCGGCCCGGCACCGGTCGATGGGGCCGAGCGGATGGGGACTAGGCCTTGCTCGTGGGGGTCGACGACGCCGAGCCCCCCGAGCCGGCCGAGGCCGCGGCCTCGTCGACCTTCGCGGCGGCGCGACGGGCCGCAGCGGTGGCCTCGGCGTCGCTGGAGCCCCGCGACTTCTTCCCGCCGGCGACCGCCTTCGAGACGACCGTGCGGACGAGCTCGTACGCCTTGTCCGACACGGTGTCGAGCTGCGTCTTCGCCGCTCCGCCGACCGCTCCCGCGACGTCCTGCACCGGCTGGGTCTGCCAGAACCGGTTGGCCGCCGCGGCGATCTGCTCGTACCGCTTGCGGCCCGCACGTGCTCCCAGCACGTATCCGGCTGCGGCTCCTGCCACGAAGATGATCTTGCCCTTCACGCCTACTCCTCGTCCTGGGCCGCTCTCGCGGCTCGTTCACGCGGTCGATGACCACTCGTGCCGGTGCAACCCGCACTCATGCGGGTGCCTGCGACCCAGAGTAGCCGTCGCCGTGCCGTTCTTCGTGCGCGATCCCGACGCCTTGACGCACCAGGCGGCGGCGGATAAGGGCGGCCGCCTCCGCCGCGTGCGGGAGCACGGAGGCGAGCCCGGTCCCGGCGATCCAGGTGCCCGTGACGGCGAGTCCTGCGACGGGGGCGAGCGCCCCGCGGAACTCCTCGAGCCGGTCGCGCCGGCCGAGTGCGGCGGCCGGGCGGACGTTGGCCCAGCGCACCCGGGCCGAATCGACGAGGGTCGAGGGGTCCAGGGGCACGCCCAGCAGGGTCGAGGCGTCGGCCAGCGCGACGGCGGACGCCTCCGCATCGCTCGCGCCGGCGAGCGGCGGGTGCTCGCCGGGTCGCCCGTAGGACAGCCGCAGGACGTGGCGTCCTGGCGGCAGGGTGGCGGCGAGCCACGACCACTTGGCGGTGGCGTGGGTGAGGGCCTTCGCGACGACGTCGTCCGCGGTCGGCGCGACGAGCACTCCGGAGCCGCGCGGGGCGGCGTCGAGGCGGGCGTCGTCGACGACGAGGGTCACGAGCTCGACCGAGTCCTCTCCCGGCTCGCCCTCGTCGCGAGCGGCAGGCACGAGGTCGGCGAGCAGGGCGCGGGCGTCGTGCTCGGGGGTCGCGACGATCACGGCGTGCGCGGTGAGGCCGGAGCCGTCGGAGAGGCGGAGGGAGAAGGGGCCGTCGTCGTCCGCCCGGCCGAGGCCCGCGACACCGATGCCGGTGCGGATCTCGCCCGAGAGGTAGTCGATCCGCTCGACGAGGGCCGCCACCAGGCGGTGCATGCCGCCGTCGAGACCGCGCACCGCGACTCCGGCGGGCACGTTGGCCCGGAGCGCCGCGACGGCGCCCGCGAGCGAGCCGCGGCGGGTGATCGCCCCGTTCAGACCGGGCGCCGCGAGGTCGACGTCGATGTCCTCGGGCCGCGAGGAGTAGACGCCCGAGACGACCGGGGCGACCAGGTCCTCGAGCACCCTCGCGCCCATCCGCGTGCGCACCAGCTCGGCGAGCGAGTGCGCCCGCCCGATGCGCAGCACGGGCATGAGGGTGTCCAGCCACGCGCGCGCGGCGGCCCGACGGCCGATCGCGCGGACCACGTCGGCGGCCAGGGGCGTGCTGGGGATCCCGAGGATCCCCGCCCGGGGCGAGGGCACGGAGCGCCCGCCCGCCAGATGCAGCCAGGACCCTCCCGTGCTGGGCGCGACGATCGACTCGGCGAGCGGCGTGCCCTCGAGGGTGAGGGCGGCGAGCGCCTTCTCGACGTGGCCGCCCCGGGTGGCGAAGCTGTCGGCACCGGCGTCGAGCACGGTACCCGCGAGCTCGAGCGGGGCGACGGAGCCGCCCACGCGATCCCCCGCCTCGAGCACGACGACCCTCAGGCCGATCCGCAGGCACTCCGCCGCGGCGGCGAGACCCGCGACCCCTCCGCCGACGACCGCGACGTCGTGGTCGACGGGGCTCCGCCCGGAGGTCACGGCCGCCAGTCGTGCGCGAAGGCGACGAGGCGCGTCAGCACGTCCGGGTCGGTCTCGGGCGGTACGCCGTGGCCGAGGTTCAGCACGTGGGCGGGGGCGCTGAGGCCGCGGCGGAGGACGTCGTCGACGTGCGCGGCCAGCACCTCCCAGGGCGCCGACAGCAGCGCCGGATCGACGTTGCCCTGCACCGGCACGAAGCCGCCGAGCCGGTGGTTCGCCTCGTCGAGCGGGATCCGGTAGTCGACCCCGACGACGTCCGCGCCGATGGCGTGCATGGCTCCGAGCAGCTCCCCCGTGCCGACGCCGAAGTGCACGATCGGCACGTTGCGGCGGACGCCTCCCGCGTCGAAGGCCAGATCGCGCACGTGGGTGAGGGCGCGGGCGGAGGCGGGGGCGACGCGGGCCGTGTAGTCGGCGAGCGACAGCGCTCCGGCCCAGGAGTCGAACAGCTGCGCGGCGCTGGCGCCGGCGAGCACCTGCGCGCGGAGGAAGCGGCCGGTGACCTCGGCCGTCCACTCCATCAGGCGGGCCCACGCGTCGGGATCGGCGTGCATGAGGGTGCGGGCGCGGATGTGGTCCTTCGACGGCCCGCCCTCGACGAGGTACGCGGCGAGGGTGAAGGGGACTCCGGCGAAGCCGATGAGCGGGGTGCCGCCCAGGCCCGCGACGGTGCGGCGCACGCCCTCGCGGATCGGCTCGAGGCTCTCGTCGAGCACGGCCGGATCGATCGCGGTCAGCTCCTCGACGTCCGCCGCCGTGCGGACGGCCTTCTCGAGCACCGGGCCCCGGCCGGGGACGATGTCGACCGCGACCCCTGCGAGTCGCAGCGGGATCACGATGTCGCTGAAGAAGATGCCCGCGTCCGTGCCGTGCCGGCGCACCGGCTGGAGCGTGATCTCGCTCGCCAGCGCCGGGTCGAGGCAGGCGTCGAGCATCTTGGTGTCGGTGCGCAGCGCCCGGTACTCCGGCAGGCTCCGCCCTGCCTGGCGCATGAACCAGACCGGCGTGCGCTCGGGGCGCTCGGAGCGGTAGGCGCGCACGAGCGCGGAATCGGCGGTGCGCCCGGCGGAGAGGGGTGCAGCGGATCGAGCAGGCCGTCGAGGGGGAGGTCACCGCCGCATTATTCCAGGCTTCCCGAGCGTTCCTCCCGGATCCCGGGCCCACCGCCCCGGGACGGCGCGTAGACTGCTGGGGTGCTTCTGTGTCTGACGGCGTCGCACAAGAACGCCAGCTTCGATCTCCTCGAGAAGCTCTCCGTCGACTCCTCCGCCGTCGCCTCGGCCCTGGCGGACGGCATCGACTTCGTCTCGGGGGCCGTCGTCGTGGCCACCTGCAACCGCTTCGAGGCCTACCTCGACATCGACGAGCCGCTGACGGCCGCCCGCGCGGTCGCCGTCGAGGCCGCCACGGCCGCGGTCAGCGCCGCCACCGGCGTCGCGCAGGAGCAGCTGCGCGGCAGCGTCGACGTCGTCTCGGGCGATCGCGTCGCCGAGCACCTGTTCGCCGTCTCGAGCGGACTCGAGTCCGTCGTCGTCGGCGAGGGCGAGATCGCCGGCCAGGTGCGCCGCTCCCTCGAGGAGGCCCGCCGCCTGGGCACGACGTCCTCCGAGCTCGAGCGCCTGTTCCAGCGCGCCTCGCAGACCTCCCGCGGCATCAAGAACCGCACCGGCCTCGGCAGCGCCGGCCGCTCCATCGTCCGGCTCGCCCTCGACCTCGCCTCCAGCCGCGTCACCGACTGGCGTGCGACCCGGGTGCTCCTGATCGGCACCGGGAGCTACGCGCGCGCCACCGTCGCCGCCCTGCGCGACCGCGGCGTCGTCGACATCGCCGTGCACTCCCCTCCGGCCGCGCGGAGGGTTTCGCCGTCCGTCGCGCCCTGCGCCCGATCGACGGTGCCGACCTCGCCGCCGAGGCGGTCGCGGCGGACGTGGTGATCACCTGCACCACCACCGAGACGCCCGTGCTCGACGCGGCCCTCCTCATCGACGGGCGCCTGCACGCGGCCGCCCGCGAGCGCCAGCTCGTCATCGACCTGGGCCTGCCCCGCAACGTCGCCGCCGACGTGACGAGCGTCTCGGGCGTCGAGCTCCTCGACCTCGAGACCATCAGCCTGCACGCCCCGCTCGAGGTGCTCGACGCCTCCGAGAAGGCGCGGGCGCTCGTCGACAAGGCCGCCCGCAAATTCTCGGACGTCGCCGACGAGAAGAGCCTCACTCCGGCCGTCGTCGCCCTCCGCGCGCACGTCTTCGACGCCCTGGACGCCGAGATCGAGCGCGCCCGCTCGCGCGGCGACGACGACGGACGGACCGAGCAGGCGCTGCGCCACCTCGCCGGCGTCCTGCTGCACACTCCGAGCGTCCGCGCCCGCGACTACGCCCGCGCCGGCGCTCAGGAGGCGTACCTCACGGGCCTCGAGGCGCTCTTCGGCATCGAGGTGCCCGCCGAGCCCGCCGTCGCGCGGCCGCAGAGCGACGACTCCGCCGCCACGGCCTGAGCCGGTCGTGCGCCTGAGGCTCCCTACGACGCAGAGCCGATCCTCACCGACCGGCTCCTGCTCCGGCCGTTGCGCGTCGAGGACGCCGCCGACCACGCCCGCTACCAGGGTCACCCCGAGGCGGTGCGCTACCTCCGCTGGCCGGTGCGCACCCCGAGCAGTCGCGTGCGCACCTGCTCACCCGGCTGCCCTCGGCGCGGCTGGCCGCCGACGGCGACGTGGTCGTCCTGGCGATGGTGCCGCGCGAGGGCCCGCTCTCCGGGCACGTCGTCGGCGACCTCACCCTCATCGCGTCCTCGCTCGAGCAGGGCGCCGTCGAGATCGGCTGGGTGCTGCACCCGGACGCACAGGGAGCGGGGCTCGCGACCGAGGCGGCGCGCGCTCTGCTGGACCTCGCGTTCGACCGGCTCGGCGCTCATCGCGCGATCGCGCAGCTCGACGACCGCAACACCGCCTCCGCCCGCCTCTGCGAGCGCCTGGGCATGCGGCGCGAGGCGCACCACGTGGAGGACGAGTACTGCAAGGACGAGTGGACGTCGACCCTCGTCTACGCGCTGCTGGCGCGGGAGCACCGCACCGTGAGCTGATCAAGCCGCGGCCCTGCTGATCGAGCAGCCCGCGCGGGGGCGTATCGAGATCCACCACCGCTGGAGACGGGGGTCTCGATACGCCGATCCGCGGCTACTCGACCAGCAGGCAGGCAGACTTACGCTCCGCGCAGCCCCGCGAACAGGTGCGCCTCGAGCCGGTCGAGCGGGATGCGCTCCTGCTTCATCGTGTCGCGGTCGCGCACGGTCACGGCGTCGTCCTCGAGCGAGTCGAAGTCGACCGTCACGCAGAACGGCGTGCCGATCTCGTCCTGGCGGCGGTAGCGGCGTCCGATCGCTCCGGAGTCGTCGAAGTCGACGTTCCAGAGCTGGCGGAGCCGGTCGGCCACCTGACGGGCCAGCGGCGACAGGGCCTCGTTGCGCGAGAGCGGCAGAACGGCGACCTTGACCGGCGCCAGGCGCGGGTCGAGGTGCAGCACGGTGCGGGTCTCGACCTTGCCCTTGGCGTTCGGCGGCAGCTCCTGCTCCTCGTACGCGTCGACCAGGAACGCCATCAGCGCGCGGGTGAGCCCGAAGGACGGCTCGATCACGAACGGCACGAAGCGCTCGTTGCGGGTCTGGTCGAAGAACGAGAGGTCCTTGCCCGAGTGCTCCATGTGCGTCTTGAGATCGAAGTCGGTGCGGTTCGCGACCCCCATCAGCTCGCCCCACTCGCCCGAGGCGAACGAGAAGCGGTACTCGATGTCGACCGTGCGCTTGGAGTAGTGGGAGAGCTTGTCCTTCGGGTGCTCGTACTGGCGGATGTTCTCGGGATCGATGCCGAGGTCGACGAACCAGTCCCAGGCGAGCTGCATCCAGGTCTCCTGCCACTCCTCGTCCGTGCCGGGCTCGACGAAGAACTCGAGCTCCATCTGCTCGAACTCGCGGGTGCGGAAGATGAAGTTGCCGGGGGTGATCTCGTTGCGGAACGCCTTGCCGATCTGGCCGATGCCGAACGGCGGCTTCTTGCGGGCGCTCTGGAGCACGTTGGCGAAGTTGGTGAAGATGCCCTGCGCGGTCTCGGGGCGGAGGTAGTGGAGTCCCGACTCGTCGTCGACGACGCCCAGGTAGGTCTTCATCAGCCCGGAGAACTGCTTGATCTCGGTCCACTGGCCGACCTTGTCGGGGTGCTCCGGATCCGGGATGTCCGCGAGGCCGTTCACGGGCGGGTGGCCGTTGACCTCCTCGTACTTCTCGAAGAGGTGGTCGGCGCGGTAGCGCTTGTGGGTGATCAGCGACTCGGTCAGCGGGTCCGAGAACACTCCGACGTGGCCCGAGGCGTTCCAGATCGCGGTCGGGAGGATCACGGCGGAGTCCAGGCCCACCACGTCGCCGCGGCCCTGCACGAACGCCTTCCACCACTGGCGCTTGATGTTCTCCTTGAGCTCCACCCCGAGCGGCCCGTAATCCCACGCCGAGCGCGTGCCTCCGTAGATCTCACCCGAGGGGAAGACGAACCCCCGGTGCTGCGCGAGAGTGACGACTCTGTCGAGGGTGGTGGGTTCTGCCACGGGTTGCTCCTCAGCTGTTCGGGCGCACGGGGCCCCGACGCGCGCCGGCTGCGCGCGTCCTGTGATGTGTGCCCCCATGGTAGCCGCGGGTCGAGGACGCCGAACGGTGCCGGGAGGCGCTCGGGCCGCCCGGGAGCGGGCAGGATGGCCGGATGAGCAGCCTCGCGCCGATCGTCGTCTCCGCCGTCGTCGTCCTCCGGGAGCGCCGCGTCCTGATGGTGACGGCGCGGGGCCGCGAGGTGGTCTACCTGCCGGGCGGCAAGGTCGATGCGGGCGAGACGGGCGAGGAGGCGGCGGCGCGCGAGGCCGAGGAGGAGCTCGGCACCGCGACCACGCGGCTCGAGGAGCTCGTCGTCGTCCGCACCCAGGCCCACGGCGAGCCGGAGGGCCGCGAGGTGCACATGCGCGTCTTCCTCGCCGAGCTCGCCGGGGAGCCCGCGGCGAGCGGCGAGATCGACTCGCTGCACTGGATCGGCACCGCCGAGGCCCACCGCTGCCCTCCCGCCGGCGTCGCCGTCCTCGAGCACCTCCGCGCCCTCGACCTGGTCGACTGACCCGGCGACGCGCCCGGACCGCCCGCCGTGTCGCGCCGACTGACGGCGGCCCCGGCGGCCGCCGCTCGGCGGCGGCTACCCTCGTGCCGTGGAGACGAGACGACGCGCCAGGGACCAGCCGCTGCCGGGAGAGCCCCTGCGGCTCGAGGCCGTGCGGATGGAGGCGGCCGTGCCGATCCTGCGCATCTTCTCGGTCGCGAAGGCGGGCGAGTTCTACGTCGACTACCTCGGCTTCACCGTTGACTGGGAGCACCGCGCGGGCCGAGACGCTCCGCTCTACCTGCAGGTGTCGCGCTCGGGACTGCGCCTGCACCTCAGCGAGCACCACCGCGACGGCAGCCCGGGAGCCGCGCTGCACGTGTCGCTCCGCGGCGTGCGCGAGCTGCACGCCGAGCTCGACGCCAAGGCCTATCCCTATCTCAATCCGCGGATCACGCGCTCGCCGTTCGGCTTCTCGCTCGAGGTGATCGACCCGTTCGGCAATCAGCTCCGCTTCGCGGAAGCCGTGCCGGAGCCGACTAGCGCCTGAGAAGCGGAGAGGTCAACCGTTCACGCCACGTCCATCCGTTTCGGAGTGCGGTCGCCTAGCGTGGCCGTCGATGACTGCTCAGCTGACGACGGAACGACCGGACACGGTCCTGGCGTCGGAGCGGGCGCGACGCGTGCCCCTCCGGGCCCGCCGCCTCGTGGAGCGGGCCGTCCGCGTGGCGCCCCTGGCGATGGGCACGGTCGCCACCAGCGCGATCCTCCTCGGCTCGCTCGGCGTCGGCTACCTGCCCGGCGACTCGCCGCTGCGCGAGTGGCCGCTCATCGCCGCCATCCGCTCGACCGCATCGCTGACCGAGATCAGCGCGATCCTCGTGCTCGGCGGCGGACTGCTGCTCCTGCTCGCCTGGCTCCGGCTGCGCACGCTCGCCCGGAGCGAGGACCCCGTGCGCTGCGCACGATCCTCGTCGCGGCCGCCGCGTGGTGCGCACCGCTGCTGATCACGGTGCCGCTGTTCAGCCGCGACATGTTCTCGTACGTCGCTCAGGGCCGCCTGATGACCCAGGGCATCGATCCGTACTCCCACGGGGTGGCCACCCTGCCCGGCTGGTTCCTGCTCGGCGTCGACCCGGTCTGGGCCGACACGCCGACCCCCTACGGGCCTCTGTTCCTCCTGATCGAGCGGACGGCCGTGCAGCTCGCGGGCTGGTCCTCGCCCGAGCTCTCGGTCGCGATGCTGCGCGCCGTCTCGGTGGCCGGGGTGATCGCCCTCGCGGTCTACGCGCTGCGACTGGCCCGACTGCGCGGCCTGTCGACTCCGCTGACCGCTTGGATCGTCGTGGCGAATCCGCTGACCCTGATCCTGTTCGTCGTCGCCGGGCACAACGACTCGCTCATGCTGGCGCTCATCCTCGCCTCGCTCTACTACGGATGCACCGACCGTCACGTCCTCGCGGTCGTGCTCATGGGCGCCGCGATCGCGGTGAAGCCGGTCGCCGTGATCGCACTGCCGGTGCTCGCCCTGCTCTGGCTCCGGCACGACGCGACAGTGCGCGAGCGCCTGCGCGGCTGGCTCTGGACCGGGCTCGGAGCGCTGGGCCTCGTCGTCGCGCTCGGCTTCGCGGCGGGCGTCGGAGTGGGCTGGGTCGCCGCGATGATCGTGCCCGGCACGATCCTGCACTGGTACGCGCCGATGTCGCTCGTCGCGGTGCTGGTCTCGTCGTCGGTCGAGCTGACGGGGCACGACCCGGCGGCGGCCGTGACGCTAGTCAAGCTGCTCGCCCTGACGCTCGCCGGGGCCGTGGCCGCCTGGCTCCTGCTGACCCGCCGAGCGATCGACCCCCTGGCGCGGCTCTCCACGGCGCTGCTGGCGTTCGTCACGGCCTCCTCCGCGATCCACCCCTGGTACGCGCTCTGGATCCTGCCGATCGCCGCCCTCGCGCGTCCGTGGCGGAGCGTCCACGTGCACCTCGCCGTCTACGCGACGATCTTCCTGATGTGCGTGACCCTGGCGGAGCCGGTCGAGGGCAACGGCGGGATCCTCGATCAGCTGCCGGGCCGGGTCGCGACGATCGCCGCGATGGCGGTCGTGGGCCTCTACGTGCTGCTCGGCTACACCGACTCGGAGCGTGTGGCGGTGCGCGGGCTTGTGCGCGGGCTGCCGTTCGGCGGCGAACTCGTGTCGCGCGGCTCCGATCTGCTGCAGCGGTCGACGGGCGGCCGCCTCGGCACGCGGCTGGACCGCCGCTACGCGAGCGTCCGCGCACGCGACTGACCCGCGTCTGCGGCGAACGCTCCGGCCGGCGCGGAACGCCCGGGTCGATCGCGGTCGCTCGGGCTAGGAGTCGGAGTCGGAGTCGCCCGACCGGCGACGGCGGCGCTCGATGGCGGCCTGGGCGGCGGTCGCCGCGGCCTCGGGGTCGCCCGAGGAGAGCACGCCCGAGAGCGAGGAGAGCCACCGCGCGTCGTCGCGGCTGCCGTGCAGGGCGTTCGAGAAGAGCGGGAGCTCGGTGCGCGTGGCGTGGATCGCGTACGACTCGCGGCTGTAGCCGTTGTCGGGCACGACCGGCGAGCGGTGCTCGGCGCGGGTCGTGCGCTCGGTCGAGGCGTCGCTCCGGACGGGCTCGTCGTGCTCGCTGGGCTGGGCCATCGGTCCTCCTCGTGTCACCGCTGCCGTGGCGACGGAGCGGGCGGACCGGCGACGGTGCCGGGCGCGAGGGTCAGCGTACCCCGGTCACGGGGCGTCGAGCTCGTCCGCGTCGCTCCGGCGCGGCATCGGGCGCCAGACGACGACCTCCGTCCGCCGCTGGGCACGCGTGCCGTGGCGGAGCGTGACGACGTCTCCCTCGAGGCCCGCGGCGAACACGCGACGGCCGGGACGGTTGAGCAGCTCGTCGGCCAGGGCCGACTCGAGCTCGCGCACGCGGGCGGACAGCGACTGCACCTGGTTCTCGAGCTGGAGGATCCGCGCAATGCCCTCGAGGGACACGCCCTCGGAGGACAGCCGGGCGACCTCGCGCAGCTGCACCACGTCGCGCATCGAGTAGCGGCGCGACTTGCCCGCGGTCCGCGTCGGTCGGACGAGTCCGAGCCGGTCGTACTGGCGCAGCGTCTGCGGGTGCATGCCGGCGAGGTCGGCGGCGACGGCGATCGCGAACACGGGGGTGTTCTCGTCCATCGTCGCCTCCTCTCCGGCCGGTCGGGCCTGTCGCGTCCGCAGGGACGCCGTCGCGCCCGCGCCTAGTAGCGGGACTTCTCCAGGATGTCCTCGCGCGGGTTCTCGGCGGGCTCCGCGGCCGCGTAGGCCTCGAGCGCCGCCCGAGCGGCGGAGGACAGGTGATCGGGCACCGCCACCTGGATGACGGCGAGCAGATCTCCGGTGCCCTTGCCGGTCTCGACGCCGCGGCCCTTGACCCGCAGCACCCGTCCGCTCGGCGTGCCGGGCGTCACCCGCAGCTTGACGGGATCGCCCCCGAGCGTCGGCACCTCGATCGTGGCGCCGAACACGGCCTCCACGAAGGTGACCGGGACGTTCACGCGGAGGTTCAGTCCGTCGCGCTCGAAGACCGGGTGCTTGCGGACGGCCACGGTGAGCACGAGATCGCCCGGCTCGCCGCCGTCGGGGCTGGGGCGCCCTTGCCGCGCACGCGGATCTTCTGCTGGTCGGCGACGCCGGCGGGGATGCGGACGGAGAGCGGTCGGCCCTCGCCCGTCTGCAGCTGCACCGTGTCGCCGCGGGTCGCGGTGCGGAAGTCGATGGTCGTGCTGGCGGTGACGTCGGACCCCTTCTGCGGTCCGCCGAAACCGCGGAAGCCGCCCGTGGGCTGGCCGAAGCGGCTGCCGCCCGGCGCTCCCCCGAACATCCCGCCGAGGAGGTCCTCGAATCCGGGAGGGGGCCCTGCCTGCTGCCGGCACCGGGGCGCCCGCCCTGGCCGAACACGTCGCCGAAGACGTCGTCGAACCCGCCGGGCTGGCCGCCGGCGGTGAAGCGCGCGCCACCGCCCATCGCGCGGATCTGGTCGTACTCCTTGCGCTGATCCGCGTCCGAGAGGACGGTGTACGCCTCGCTGATCTCCTTGAAGCGCGCCTCCGCCCGGGCGTCCCCCGGGTTGGAGTCCGGGTGGAACTGCCGGGCGAGCTTGCGGTAGGTCTTCTTCAGATCCGCCGCGGAGACGTCCTTGGACACGCCGAGGACCTTGTAGAAGTCCTTCTCGAACCAATCCTGGCTGGCCATGTGCCTCTTCCTGTGTCGAGTGCGGCGAGGGACCCCGCCCCGACCGGGCCTCGCCCGAAGGGGCGGACCGGGTGCGGGACGGGGTCCCTCGCGGTGGTGCGGGAGGGTGTCAGTCGGCGGGGACGGCCACGACCACCTTGGCGGCCCGCAGCAGCGAGCCTCCGAGGTAGTAGCCCGCCTCGACGACGTCCGCGACCGTGGAGGTCTCGGCGCCCGGGGTGGGCTGCTGGAAGATCGCCTCGTGGATGTTCGGGTCGAACAGGTCCCCGACGGCTCCGGTCTTCACCAGCCCGAGCTTCTCGATCCCGCCGCGCAGCTTCTGCGCGATGGCGGTGAACGGACCGCCCTCCTGCAGGTCGCCGTGCTTCTCGGCGCGGTCGAGGTCGTCGAGCACGGGGAGGATGACCTTCACCGCATCGCCGATGGCCCGCTCCTTCTCGACCTGCCGGTTCGACTCCGTGCGCTTGCGGTAGTTCGCGTACTCCGCGGTGACCCGCTGGAGGTCGGCGAGGTGCTCCGCTGCGAGCGTCTCGGCGTCGGACTGGCCCGAGAGGAACGAGAGGTCGGCGTCCGAGAGCGTCGTCTCGACGTCGGGGCCCTCGGCCTCGATCAGACCCTCGGTGTCCTGGGCGGACTCGGCCGCCTCGGCTCCGGTGGTCGGCTCGTCCTCGGGCACGCCCTCGGTCGGCTCCTGGTTGTGCTTGCCCATCGCTACTTGGTGTCCTTCGGCTCGTCCTCGTCGATGACCTCGGCGTCGACGATGTCCTCGTCGTCCTTCTTCTCGTCCTCGGCCGGCGCGTCCTGCGGGGCGCTCTGCGCGGCCTGGTCCTGCGAGTAGATGGCCTGCCCGATCTTGGTCTGCGAGGCGTTGAGGGCGTCGAACGCGGTCTTGACGGCCGCGTCGTCGTCTCCGGCGAGCGCGGTCTTCAGCGCGTCGACGTCGCCCTGCACCTCGGACTTGACGTCCTCGGGCAGCTTGTCCTCGTTGTCCTTGATCAGCTTGTCGATCGAGTACGCGAGGGTCTCGGCGCTGTTGCGGATCTCGGCCGCCTCGCGGCGGGCCTTGTCCTCGGCGGCGTGCTCCTCGGCCTCGCGCACCATGCGCTCGATGTCGTCCTTCGGCAGCGACGAGCCGCCGGTGATCGTCATCGACTGCTCCTTGCCGGTGCCCTTGTCCTTCGCGGACACGTGCACGATGCCGTTGGCGTCGATGTCGAAGGTGACCTCGACCTGCGGGATGCCGCGCGGCGCCGGCGCGATGCCGGTCAGCTCGAAGGTGCCCAGGTTCTTGTTGTCACGGGTGAACTCGCGCTCGCCCTGGAAGACCTGGATCGCGACGGACGGCTGGTTGTCGTCGGCCGTGGTGAAGGTCTCGCTCCTCTTGGTCGGGATCGCGGTGTTGCGCTCGATGAGCTTGGTCATGATCCCTCCCTTGGTCTCGATGCCCAGCGAGAGCGGGGTGACGTCGATGAGGAGGACGTCCTTGCGCTCGCCCTTGAGGACGCCGGCCTGCAGCGCGGCGCCGACGGCGACGACCTCGTCCGGGTTGACGCCCTTGTTGGGCTCCTTGCCGCCCGTGAGCTTCTTGACGAGCTCGGCCACGGCCGGCATGCGGGTCGACCCGCCGACGAGCACGACGTGCGCGATGTCGTCGACCTTCACGCCCGCCTCGGCGATGACGTCGGTGAACGGCTTGCGGGTGCGCTCGATGAGGTCGCTGGTGAGCTCCTCGAACTTGGCGCGGGTCAGCGTCTCGTCGAGGTTCGCCGGGCCGTTCTCGGTGAGCGAGAGGTAGGGCAGCTGGATGCTGGTCGAGGTGCTCGAGGAGAGCTCCTTCTTGGCCTGCTCCGCGGCCTCCTTGAGGCGCTGGCGGGCGATCTTGTCCTTCGACACGTCGACGCCGGTGGAGTCCTTGAAGCGCTTGACGAGGTAGTCGACGACGCGCTGGTCCCAGTCGTCGCCGCCGAGGCGGTTGTCGCCCGAGGTCGAGCGCACCTGGATGGTCGAGAAGTCGTCGTCCTTGCCCACCTCGAGGAGGGAGACGTCGAAGGTTCCGCCACCGAGGTCGAAGACGAGGATGAGCTCGTCCTCCTTGCCCTTGTCGAGGCCGTAGGCGAGGGCGGCCGCGGTGGGCTCGTTGATGATGCGGAGGACGTTCAGTCCGGCGATCTCGCCGGCGTCCTTCGTGGCCTGGCGCTCGGCGTCGTTGAAGTACGCCGGGACGGTGATGACCGCGTCGGTCACCTTCTCGCCCAGGTACTGCTCGGCGTCGCGCTTGAGCTTGCCCAGGATGCGGGCCGAGATCTCCTGCGGCGTGTACTTCTTGTCCTCGACCCCGAAGGTCCAGTCGGTGCCCATGTGGCGCTTGACCGAGGCGAGGGTGCGGTCGACGTTGGTGACGGCCTGGCGCTTCGCGGTCTCGCCGACGAGCACCTCGCCGTCCTTCGTGAACGCGACGACGGAGGGGTAGTGCGGAAGCCCTCGGCGTTCGCGATGACGGTGGGCTCGCCGCCCTCGAGGACGGCCACGACCGAGTTGGTGGTTCCCAGATCGATGCCTACGGCACGGGACATAGCGTGTTTCTCCTTCGCGACCGGCCGTCCGTGAGGGGGTCGATCAGTTGTCGTGAGTGGTGCTGACGTGAGTGGTGCAAACCTCCGCGGGACTTGAGCCCCGCACACTCAAGTTTATGCAGGTCGATCCTGGAGTCAAGCCGGGAGCCGAGAACCTGAGTCGAGTCGGCTCAACTCTCAGGGCCCGCTTCCCGCCGTTCACCCGGACGCCCTACGGTGAGCGCATGACCGAACGCACCGGCCGCAGGACAGTCCTCGCGTGGGGACTGTGGGACTGGGGCGGATCCGCCTTCAACGCCGTCGTGACGACCTTCGTCTTCACCGTCTACCTCACCACCGACGGCCTGTTCGGCACTCCGAGCGGAGTCTCGGCCGCGCTGGGCTGGTCGCTCGCCGGAGCGGGCCTGGTGGTCGCGCTCATCGCCCCGCTCACCGGACGCCGGGCCGATCTGGGCGGACGCCGCCGCCTCTGGCTCGGGATCCACTCCGCGGTCGTCGTCGCGTGCATCCTGCTGATGTTCTTCGTGCGCCCCGACCCCGCGTACCTCTGGCTGGGTTTGGGACTGCTCGCCGTCGGCACCGTCTTCTTCGAGTTCGCGAGCGTCAACTACAACGCCATGCTCAGCCAGGTCTCGACGCGCGCCACGATCGGCCGCGTCTCGGGCTTCGGCTGGGGCATGGGCTACGTCGGCGGCATCGTGCTCCTGCTGATCGTCTACTTCGGCTTCATCTCGCCCGAGGTGGGGCTCTTCGAGGTCACCGGCGAGGACGGACTCGACGTCCGCGTCTCGATCCTGCTCGCGGGAGTCTGGTTCGCGGTCTTCGCGGTCCCGGTGCTCGTCTCGGTCCCCGAGCTGCCGGCGCGGGCCGGCGGGCGCGAGCGGATCGGCGTGATCGCCTCCTACCGCGCGCTGTTCCGCCAGATCCGGGCGCTCTGGGGCGAGAGCCGCAGCACCGTCGCGTTCCTGATCGCCAGCGCGGTCTTCCGCGACGGCCTGACCGGCGTCTTCACCTTCGGCGGCGTCCTCGCCCAGGGCACCTTCGGCTTCAGCGCCGGCGAGGTGATCCTCTTCGCGATCGCCGCGAACGTGGTGGCGGGAGTCGCCACCATCTCGGTCGGGGCTCTGGACGACCGGCTCGGCCCCAAGACGGTCATCGTGGCCTCGCTCGTCGGGCTCGTCGTCTGCGGCACGGCGGTCTTCGTCCTGCACGACGGCGGCGCCACCGTCTTCTGGATCTTCGGACTGCTGCTCTGCCTCTTCGTCGGGCCCGCCCAGTCGGCCAGCCGCAGCTATCTCGCCCGTCTGATCCCGGAGGGCCGCGAGGGCGAGATCTTCGGGCTCTACGCGACCACCGGCCGCGCCGCGTCCTTCCTCGCCCCGGCCGCCTTCGCGGCCTTCGTCTCGATCGCCGCGGCGGCCTCCGGCGGCGACGAGTCGAACGTGCAGTACTGGGGCATCCTCGGCCTCGTCCTCGTCCTCGCGGTCGGGCTGGTCCTCCTCCTGCCCGTCCGCCGGCCTCCGGCGAGGCGCGCCCGCCGCGCCGTCCGCGCAGCAGGGCGCTCCGCTCCCCTAGAGTGTCTGAGCCGTCGCCCGACGGTGCAGCGCCGGCTCCGTCGGCCCGACCAGCGGAGGAGCGGCATGTCGCGGCGCACCACGGACGACGACGCCGCACGACGCGGACCCGAGCGGCACAGCCGCAGTGCCGAGCCCGCGGTCGACGCGCCCCTCACCAGCCCTGCCGACGACTGGCCGGTCGCCCCCGCGACTCCCGCGCGCGAGGCCGCCGCCGACCGTCCGGCGCCGATCCGCGTCAAGAAGAAGCGCCGCGTCTCCCGTCGGGTCCGACTCGCGAAGACGACGAAGCGGATCGGCTACGCCGCCCTCGTCGTCGCGCTCCTCGCCGGCCTCGCGGTCGTCGTGGCGCTCATCGTCGCGCCCCACCAGCTGTTCTGAGGCGCACCGGCCGTCCGGCCGGCGCTCAGGTCGCGAGCCAGAAGACGATCAGCAGCAGCGTGACCAGGAACCCGGTCAGGAAGTTCAGCGCGAGGAACCGCTTCCAGCCCGCGTTCGCCCGCTCGGCCTCCGAGTCGCTCAGCGAGCGGTACGGCCAGATGCTCACCGCGTAGGGCACCGCGAGCAGGGCGGCGAGCGTGCCGGGCCACGGCAGGAGCAGCAGGAGCAGCCCGCTCGCCGCGTACGCGCCGATGGCGAACCGCGTGGTCGCCTTCGCTCCGATGACGGTCGCGATGGACCCGATGCCCCCGGCACGGTCGGCGAGGATGTCCTGCACCGCTCCGAACGCGTGGCTGGCGATCCCCCACAGGAAGAACGCGACGAGCAGCGCCACCAGGGGCCCGGTCACCGTCGTGCCCGCCAGCGCGATGCCGTACACGGCGGGACTCACGAAGTGCGTCGCCGAGGTGAGGGAGTCGACGAACGGGCGCTCCTTGAAACGCAGTCCCGGTGCGCTGTAGGCGATCACGGCGAAGACGCTGACCGCGAGCACGAGCCACGAGAGCGGCGAGCCGAGCAGCACGAAGAGCGATCAGGAACGGCACGTTCGTCGCGACCGCGGCGATCAGCGTCGCGCGGTGCTCGCTCCGGTCGAGGACCGCGCCCTCGACGCCGCCCTTGCGGGGGTTCCGAAGGTCGGACTCGTAGTCGAAGACGTCGTTGATGCCGTACATGGCGAGGTTGTACGGGATCAGGAAGTAGAGCGTGCCGAGCACGAAGGCGAGGTCGATCTCGCGCGTGGTCAGCAGGTACGCGGCCGCGAAGGGATAGGCGGTGTTGACCCAGCTCAGCGGCCGGCTCGAGACGAAGAGCGCGCGCAGGCGGTTCACGAGGGCTCCGATCAGCACGGCGGCGGTCCGGGAGGATCGACCAGAGGGCGGGCAGGGCGACGGCCGCGGCGATCGCGTAGGCGAAGTCCTCGATCGGCGCGACGCCGATCCGCAGGCCCGAGATCAGGGAGTCGTCGTAGGCCACGAGCAGTCCCACTCCGATCATCACGTTGTCGAACACCGCGGTCATCACCAGCAGCACGACGAGCGTGCCCGCGAGGGCGCCGAGGCGCAGCCGCCCGCGGCGCAGGGCGATCACGAGGACCACCAGGACAACCGCGAGGAAGACGGCGTTCAGGACGAGGTACGTCATGCGGCCGCCTCCGCCCGCTTCGAGAGGGCCCCGTAGACGTCCATCGACAGGTAGCAGAGCAGCGTGAGGAAGAGGACCTCCTCGATCGGCAGCTCGGGAGCGAGCTGGAGCCCGGTCATGTACGGGGTCTCGCCGCGGAAGAACACGCCGAGCCCGATGCCGAACAGGTCCCAGATCAGGAAGAAGACGACGCCCGCGGGGAGCACGATCGCGGCCTTGCGCGCGTCGTTCCAGAAGAACAGCCCGAAGCGCCCGTCGAGCACGACCATCCCGGTGATCGAGACGGCGAGCGCGAGCAGGTAGACGACCCCCACCGGCTACTCCCCCGCGTCCGCGAGCACGGCGTCGCGCACCTCGGATCGGACGCTCGGAGCCACGGGGCCCCCGGCGCCCCGCGCACCGGGAGCGGCTCGGTGGACACGTCGCCGCGGACCCGCTTGAGCATCACCTCGGCACTGATCACGCACATCGGGAGGCCGATGCCGGGGATCGTCGAGCTGCCGGCGAACAGGAGTCCGTCGACGCGGGCACTCGCGTTGCCGGCGCGGAAGAACGCGCTCTGCTTGAGCACGTGCGCCGGACCCAGCATCGAGCCGCGCCACGCTCCGAGATCGCTCTCGAAGTCGGCCGGTCCGATGGTGCGGCGGACGACCACGCGCTCGGCCAGGTCGGTCGCTCCCGTCCACGTCGCGATCTGGCGGATCGCCGCGTCGGCGATCGCCTCGACCCGGGCGTCGCCCCCGCCGTCGACGCCGCCGTGCCCGATCGAGGTGTCGGCGGGGATCGGGACGAGCACGAACAGGTTCTCGTGCCCCTCCGGAGCGACGCCCGGGTCGGTCGCACTCGGACGGCACACGTAGATCGACGCCGGATCGGGCACCGAGGGGCTCTCGCCGAAGATGCGGTCGAAGTTGTCGTGCCAGTCCTGCGTGAAAAGCAGGGTGTGGTGCTCGAGCTGCGGCAGCTCGCCGCGGACGCCGAGCAGGACGAGAACGGCACTGGGGCCGGGGTTGCGGTCCTCCCAGTACTCGGGCGGGAAGGTGCGCAGCTCGTCGGGCAGGAGGGACTGCTCGGTCGTGAAGAGGTCGGACGCGTTGACGACCAGCTCCGCGGGGAGGCGCTCGACGCCGTCCGGACCCTCGAACTCGACTCCGACGACCTCGGCGCCGCGGCGGCCGCCTCGGGGCGCGCGGGCCGTCAGGATCCGCGTGGCCGGCGACGACGTGCGGATCGTGACGCCCGCCTCCTCGCCGACCTCGGCGACGGCCTCGATCAGGCGCGTGAATCCGCCCATCGGGTAGAGCACGCCGTCGGCCAGGTCGAGGTGGCTCATCAGGTGGTACATGCTCGGAGCGTCGTACGGCGAGGAGCCGAGGAACACGGCCGGGTAGCCGAGGATCTGGCGCAGCCGGTTGTCGCTGACGGCCGTGCCCGCGAGCGAGTCGAGCGGAGTCAGCAGGAGCTTCCCGAGCGTCGCCGTGCGGGTCAGCACGTCCTTGCGCAGCAGCGGCAGGAACGAGGCGAAGCTGGTGTAGAGGAAGCGGCGCTTGGCGACCTCGTAGGTGTCGCGCGCCGACTCGAGGTAGGCGCGCATCCTCTCACCCGAGCCGGGCTCGACGCTCTCGAACAGGGCGATGTTCGACTCGAGATCGGCCAGGACGTCGATCGGCTCGTCGACGCCCTCGCTGTAGACGCGGTAGCCGGGGTCGAGCTTCACCAGGTCGAGGCGCTCGTCGGCGCTCGTGCCCATCAGTCGGAAGAAGTGGTCGAAGACCTCGGGCATGAGGTACCACGAGGGTCCGGTGTCGAAGCGGAATCCGTCGCGCTCCCACGACCCGGCGCGGCCGCCGACGACCTCGCGCTTCTCGAGAACGGTCACGCTCCAGCCGTCCCGCGCGAGCAGGGCGGCGGAGGCGAGCCCGCCGATGCCGCCGCCGATGACGACCGCGCGGTGCGGACCCGCCGCCGAGCGGCTCGCCCGGGCAGGGCCCCGTCCCAGCCGGGGCGCGAGGGTCGAGGCGGCCGCCCGGGCGGCGAGCGCGGCCTTCGTCGCCGTCGGCACGCTGACGCGGGCGCGCAGCAGCTCGTCGGCGGGCGTCTCGCGGATGCGATCGGCGAGGGCCTGGAAGAGCGAGTGCGCGAGCACGACCGCGCGGCGGCTCGAGCGCGGCAGCTCCGGGATGATCGCGGCGGCCTCGTCGAGGTCGGCGTCGAGGTCGGCGAGCAGGACCGCCTTGTCGTCCTCCGTGAAGGCGCGCGGATCGATGCCGGGGAAGTAGCTGCGGCCGAGGCCGTCCACGTCGGCGGCGAGGTCGCGCAGGAAGTTGACCTTCTGGAACGCCGAGCCCAGGCGGCGGGCGCCGGCCACGAGGCGCTCGCGGGCGACCGGGGAGACGTGACCCGCATCCTCCGCCGCGAGGAACACGTGCAGGCACATGAGGCCGACGACCTCGGCCGAGCCGTAGACGTAGCGCTCGAACGACTCGGGAGTGTGCACGGTCTCGCGCAGATCCGCGCGCATCGAGGCGAAGAAGGGCCGGGTGAGCTCGGTGCCGAATCCCGTGGCGCGGGCCGTGCGGGCGAACGCGTGCACCACGAGGTTCGAGCTGTAGCCGGAGGCGAGCGCGCGGTCGGTCTCGGCCTCGAACGCGTCGAGGGCCTCCTCGACGGCGGTCCGGTCGAGCTCGGCGGCCTCGGCGACCCCGTCGACGATCTCGTCGGCGACGCGCACCAGCGCGTAGACGTCCTCGACCCGCTCGCGCACGCCGCGGCCGAGCAGCCGCGTGGCGAGCCCGAACGACGTCGAGTAGCTCCGGATCACCTGCGCCGACGCCTCGTGCGCGACTCGGTCGTACAGTTCGCTCTGCCGGGTCATCGTGCCACCGTAGGGGTCGTGGGCGTGCGTGCGGTCATCGGGGCGGCGGGCCGCGCGTGGCGGCCCGGCGGAGCGGGGATCACCGGGTGCGCCCCAGCACGCTCGCCACGAGCGGGCGCACCTCGGCGCGGAACTCCTCCGACACGGCGGGTGTTCCGAGCGCCTCCCAGGCGCGGCTCGCGAAGTCGCCGGCGAGGGACTCGGCGAAGCCGCGGGCTCCGCACTCCTCGAGGATCCGGCGCACGCGCTCGGCGGTCTCGGTACCGAGGTGCTCGTCGCCGATCAGGCCCTCGATCTCGGGCCAGCAGTCGGTGCCGGCCGCATGCGCGATCAGGACGGTGCGCTTGCCCTCGCGGAGGTCGCCGAGCGTGGTCTTGCCGGTCTGCCCCTCCGAGCCGAAGACCCCGAGCAGGTCGTCGACGATCTGATAGGCGATGCCGATGCACCGGCCGAACTCGCCCAGTGCCTCGACGGCCTCGTCGGAGGCGCCCGCGAGGATCGCCCCGGCCTGCAGAGGAGCCTCGAACGAGTAGACCGCGGTCTTCAGGCGCTCCATCTCGAGCACCTCCTCGACCGAGGGCATGCCGGGCATGAGCGAGAAGTCGACGTCGGCGAGTTCGCCGGCGGCCGAGGCGAAGACGGCCTCGTCGAGCAGGGTCAGCAGGCGCGCGCGCACAGCGTCGTCGGCTCCGACGCCCTCGACCAGGCGGTGGGCGCCGGTGAGGGCGAGGTCGCCGGCGATGACCGCGACCGACGTGCCGCGGTGCTCGGCGATCGGGATCGACAGACCGGCGGTCGTCGCCTCGTCGCGGTAGCTGCCCGAGACGTTGGGGCCGCCGCGGCGCACGAAGTCGCGATCGATCACGTCGTCGTGGACGATCAGCGCGGTGTGCAGGAGCTCGAACGCGGCGCCGAGGTGGGCGGCAGCCTCGGAGTCGCGTCCGCCGTGCGCCTCGTACGCCGAGATGACCATGAGGGGGCGGAAGCGCTTGCCTCCGCGGGTGTTGGCCTCGAGGGTGTGCCAGAGGGTCGTGTACCGCGTCCCGAGCCGCTCCGCCCGGGCGCGCGCCAGGGAGAAGAACCGGTCGAGCACGGCATCGACGTGTTCCTGCCGCTTCCGGGAGAGAACCACGGGGTCGCGTGTATCCACGGTTCAGAGGCTAACAAGTTCGCTTGTCTAGCACTAAGCCGGCTGAGTTCCGCGGTCGTGCTTGACTTACAGCCATGACTTCGGGAGGAATCGCCGTGCGCGAGGACGAGATCGAGCAGGTCGTCCTGCTCGACGAGACGGGCGACGCCGTCGGCGTGGCCGACAAGGCGACGGTGCACGACACCGACACGCCCCTGCATCTGGCGTTCTCGTGCCACGTGTTCGCGCCCGACGGCGCTCTGCTCGTGACCCGCCGCGCGCTGGGCAAGCGCACCTGGCCCGGCGTCTGGACCAACTCGTTCTGCGGCCACCCGGCGCCGGGCGAGCGGATCGAGGACGCCGTCGTCCGTCGGGCGGAGCGCGAGCTCGGCGCCCGCCTCGAGACGCTCGAAGTCGCGCTGCCGGACTTCCGCTACCGCGCGATCGACGCCTCCGGGATCGTCGAGAACGAGATCTGCCCCGTCTACACCGCGACCCTGTCGAGCCGCGAGGCGCTGGCACCGCGCGCGGACGAGGTCATGGACCACGAGTGGGTCGACCCCGAGGCGACGCTGGCCGCCGTGCGCGCCGCCCCGTGGGCGTTCTCGCCCTGGCTCGTGCTGCAGCTGCCGCGCCTGCTGGGCTGAGCGGGGCGGCGACCGGCGCTGCCGCGTCAGTCGCCGTAGACGTCCGTGCGGTGGAAGTTCAGCGACGAGCGCGACGCCGTCGGGCCGCGCTGCCCCTGGTAGCGCGAGAAGTACTCCGCCGATCCGTACGGCTTCTCGGCGGGAGAGCTGAAGCCGGAAGAAGCACATCTGCCCGATCTTCATGCCGGGCCAGAGCGTGATGGGCAGCGTCGCCACGTTGCTGAGCTCGAGGGTCACGTGTCCGGTGAATCCCGGATCGATGAAGCCCGCGGTCGAGTGGGTGAGCAGCCCCAGGCGTCCGAGCGAGCTCTTGCCCTCGAGGCGCGCGGCGATGTCGTCGGGCAGCGTGACCGCCTCGTACGTCGATCCCAGCACGAACTCCCCGGGGTGCAGGATGAACGGCTCGCCCTTCGGGGTCTCGACCAGACGCGTCAGATCGGGCTGGTCCTCGGCGGGGTCGATGTAGGGGTAGCGGTGGTTGTCGAACAGCCGGAAGAAGCGGTCGAGGCGCACATCGACGGACGACGGCTGGATCATCGCCGGATCGTGCGGTTCGAGTCCGACCCGGCCGGAGGAGAGTTCGGTCTGGATGTCGCGATCGGAGAGCAGCACGAGGCGATCCTAGGGCGTGCGGTGCTCGCCGCGACGTGGGGTGAGCACGGGGCTTGCTACGATGATCGAGTGCGCCTCCGAGGCGACGCGCGAGTGTAGTTCAATGGTAGAACTTCTGCTTCCCAAGCAGATGGCGCGGGTTCGATTCCCGTCACTCGCTCCACCTCCCCGCCCCTCCCCCGCCTGTTCTGGGGACCGTTCTCGGGCGACACGCCGACGCGATCGCCGCAGTCACGCGGATTCGGAGCCTCACCGGTGCAGGCTGGACGGGTGACAGAGCTCGTCCAGATCCCGTCGCCGGGCGTCGCCCTCGAGTACGGGCGCCCCGGCCGCCCGGTCGTCGTCGTGCTCCACGACGTGTTCGGCCGGCTGCCGTGGATGGAGCCCTTCGCCGAGGCCGTCTCGAAGCACGGCTACCACGTGCTCGTCCCCGACCTCTACGACGGATGGGCGACGCTCGCTCCGGAGGACGCGCGCGATCTCGCCGCGATGACCGCGCAGGACCGGGCGATGGCCGCGATCGCGGAGGCGATCCGCTCCGGAGCCGCCGAGGGAGCGCAGCGCAGCGCCATCGTGGGCTTCGGCTTCGGCGGCCGACTCGGGCTCCTCGCCGCCGCGACCGGGCTCGTCGACGCCGTCGTCGCCTACTACGCGACCCTCGGGCAGGAGGAGCACGCCCTCGTGCCCTGCCCGACCCTCCTGCACTACGCGGCGAGGGACGAGTGGCCGGACGGCGACGACCCGGAGTCGTTCGTCGGACGCCTCAAGGACGCGGGCACCCCGGTCACCGCGCACACGTACGCCGGCACGGTGCGGCACTTCGCGAACGGGACGCTGCGCGACGCGGTCGACCCCTTCCTCCGCCGCCCTGGCCTACGCCCGGACGGTGTCGTTCCTGAATCCCCAGCTCATCGACTACTGAGCCTGGGGGCGCTCAGCCGCGGACGTCGTGCAGGTGGTGCTGCACGTCGTGCAGGTAGTAGCGGGCCATCGTCTCGACCGTGAAGGTCGCACCGTCGCTGCGCCGACCGGGGCGCTGCCACTGACGACCCCGGACGCCCTCGAAGACACCGGCGATGAGGCCGGCCTCCTCGACGAGCTCGCGGCCGACCGTCGCCGGGTCCTGCTCGGAGTAGCGGTCCTCGACCGCGGTGACGTCCTGGTCCCAGTTCGGGAACAGCGGGTCGTCGCCCTCGAGCATCAGGCCCAGGCGCAGGCGGTAGATGCGGTGCACGTCGCGCACGTGCGCCGCGTACTCGAGCGGCGACCAGGTCTCGTCGTCGGGCCGCCCGACGGCGTCGTCGCGCTCGAGCACGTACGGCCACGCGGCGGCGTTCTCGCGGATGAGGTGCGGACCTCGGACGCGTCGACGAGTGAGGCGTCGAAGCCGCACTCGGGCAGGGGCGCTCGGCGGCCCAGGTCCAGTCCTTGGTGTCGGGGGTGATCGGCATGAGCCCAGGGTAGGCCGCCCCGCCGACACGGGGCGGCGACGGACGGTCACGCCGCGACGCCCTCCTGCCACCCTCGACCGCGCTCAGCAGCGGGCGTGGGAGGTGAGGGTCGCGGTCCGCTCGCTCTCGGCGGTCCAGGGAAGACCGGGGAGGTCCGCCGCTCCCGCCGCAGCGCCCGCGTCCACCGCGATCGAGGCCAGGGCGCGCGCGGCGTTCGCGGCGAAGTCGGCTCCCGGGGTCGAGCTGTTGAACGACACGGCGACGGTGAGTCCCGATGCGGGATCGGAGTAGGCGGCCGTCACGAATCCGGGCGCGATGCCCGAGAAGCCCCTCAACGGACCGACCTGGTGGCCGCCGAGTCCGGCGAGCAGCCACGCGGGGCGCCCCTGCCCCTGCGGGACGGCGTCGGCCCAGACCGCGTCGCCCGACGGGGAGGCGGCGATCCCGGTCGCGAGCCGGCGCAGATCCTCGAGGTCGGTCACCGCTCCCCCGGCGGCGCCCAGCGCCGAGGGCGAGGCCTCGGTGAGATCGCGGCGCACGTCGCACCGCACCGCCCGCTGCCCGGGTCTATCGCGGCCGCGTAGCCGCGCGGCGCGGGGGCGGGCAGCACGAGGTCGCCGGCGGAGGGGAGGGTCGTGCTGCGCAGGCCGTAGCGGGGCACGAGATACTCGTCGTAGAGGGAGGCGACGCTGCGGCCCGTCCGCTCGGACACGACGAGACCGGCGAGGAGCGAACCGGTGGAGGAGTCGGACCAGGCGGCTCCCGGGGCGGCGGACGGGGAGTGCACCTGCGCCGCCGAGATCAGCTCCATCGTCGGCCACTCCCGCTTCGGGTTCTGCACGATCGTGGGCCAGAGCGACGCGCGGAAGTCGGCGAGCCCGGAGGTGTGGGAGCAGAGCTGGCGGAGGGTCAGCCCCTCCAGGCCCGGGAGCGAGGTGAGCGACTCGGTGATGTCGGCGTCGAGCTCGACCCGGCCCTCCTCGGCGAGCGCCACGACGACGTCGCAGGTCATCGCCTCGGTGCCGCCCGTGCCGAGCCGCACGTGCGCCTCGGTGGTGAGAGGAGTGGGATCGCCGTCGCCGACGACTCCGATCGCGCCCTCCCAGCCGCCCGCCCAGGGCGACCAGACCCCCGCGACCGCGCCCGTCGCTCCCGCGGCTCCGCGGGCCTCCTCGAGGAACCCCGAGAGGGCGACCGCGAGCTCGTCCGGCACCGGGCCGGGCTGCGCGTCCTCGACGACGGAGGGGGTCCCCCGGTGCACCCGGCGAGCGCCAGGACCAGTGCGGGCACGACGGCAGCCGCGACCCGTCTCCGCTTGCGACGCACGACCATGACCCTCGGCTCCCCCGGACATCCTCTGGAACGGACCCCACTGTACGTGCGCGATCCGCTGCCCAGGAGACGACTGCGCGCGCCCCGCGCGTTCGTGTCCGGACCGTGATGCGAGCAGTCCACCCCGTTTCCAAACCATCCGGAGCCGGGCTACGAAGAGAGGGTGTCGGCACAGGGCCGTCATGCGAAGGAGGTCCAGTCATCATGCGCAGATCCCCCAATCGTCTGCTCGCCACCCTCTTCGGAGCGGTGTACGTGCTCGTCGGACTGCTCGGCTTCGTCGTGACCGGCGGCGTCGAGTTCCTCGCGACCGAGGGCGGTCTGCTCCTCGGGATCTTCGAGGTGAACCCGCTGCACAACATCGCGCACCTGCTCATCGGCGGCGCGCTGCTGATCGGCGGCCTCTCGAGCGTTCCCGCGGCGAAGTCCGTCAACACCGTCGTCGGAGCCGCGTACCTGCTGCTCGGAATCGTCGGCTTCTTCGTCGAGAACACCGCCGTGAACGTCCTCGCCCTCAACACCGCCGACCACTTCCTCCACCTCGGCAGCGCGATCGTGCTGCTCGGAGTCGGTCTCGGCACCGAGAAGACGACGCGGTCGCGAGCAGCGACCGTCTGACCCGGGCGGCATCCGCCGCCCCCTCCAGCTCCGTCCGCCGCGGGCCCGCCGTTTTCCGCGGCGGACGGACTCCACGGCCCCGGACGACACGATGCGGTGTGTCGATCCGGGGCCCCTCTCGTTCCGGAGGCTGCTGTGAACCCGATCGTCCGCGGCTGGGCCGCCTTCGGCGCTCTCGGCGCCGGTCTCGTCCACCTCTCCCTCGCCTCGGTGCGCGACGACGCCGCGCTGGTGCCGCTCGTCCTGCTCGGGGCGGGAGAGCTCGTGTGGGCCCTCGCCGTCCTCGGTCGCGGACGGATCGTGGTTCCGCGCATCGCACTCGTCGTCGTCTCGGCGACGGTGGCCGGGTCGATCCTCGCGGTCACGGCCGGGCTCGTCCGCGATCCCCTCCCCGCGCTCGCGGGCGGCGTCCTCCAGCTCGCCGCCGCGGCGATCGTCGCACTCTCCCTCCGCCGCACCGCAGCCCCCGAGCGGCAGGTCCCCGCCGGCCGCACCGTGATCGGGCTGCTGGCCGGCGCCCTGGTGGTCTCCGCGCTCGCGACGCCCTCGATGGCAGCGACGGCCGGCGGCTCCGGCGGCATGGGCGGCATGCACGGTGTGGTGGAGGACGGGCACGGGCACTGACGGGCACGGACTCCGTCGGGCGCGGACTCTGGTCTCCGCCCTCCCTCTCGGCTAAGGTTAGGCCAACCTAAGAAGCCGATCGGAGGCCGTCGTGTCGAACGTCATCCCGTTCTCGCAGGCGCTCCGCGAGCGCATCGGGCAGTCCGGAGCCGTCGACGACGAGGGCGCCGCCTTCATGACCGCCCTGATGACGGGTGCAGGCAGCCGCGACGACTACATCGCGTTGGTCTCGCAGCACTACTTCGTCTACGAGGCGCTCGAGGCCGTCGCGGACCGGATGAGCGAGGACCCGGTCGCGGCGCCCTTCATCTCGGCCAAGCTCACCCGCCTTCCCGCGATCGCCGAGGACCTCCGCTTCCTGATCGGCGAGGACTGGCGCGAGCGCATCCGCCCCCTCCCCTCGACCGCGGCCTACGTCGAGCGCATCACGACCGTCGCGAGCGGCTGGAGCGGCGGATTCGTGGCGCACCACTACACGCGCTACCTCGGCGACATGTCGGGCTGCAGCATCGTGCGCGCCCTGCTCCAGCGCCGGTTCGGCTTCGAGACCAACGGAGTCGGGTTCTACCTCTACGGCGAGATCGCGACGCCGTCGGAGTTCCGCGCCGTCTACCGCGAGCAGCTCGACGCGGTCGACTGGGACGACGCCGAGCGCGACCGCGTCATCGCCGAAGTGGCGGAGGCGTACCGGCTCACCACCGAGCTGTTCCGCGACCTCGCCCGCTCGCGCGTCGCGGCCTGACCGCCGCTCCTCGAGCCGACGGGTCACGCGGTGGTGGAGTCGCCCTCCGGCGTCGCGACGGCGGCCGGCTCGGCGCGCCGCTCGGACATGAAGCGCAGCACGTCCTTGTCAACGATGATGTCGCTGGGCCGCAGGGGCCGCGTGAGGTAGAGCCCCTCGAGACTCGTGATGCGGCTCAGCGCCACGTAGGTCTGGCCGGGCGCGAAGGCGCGCTGGCCGAGATCGACGACCGCGGAGTCGTAGGTCTTGCCCTGCGACTTGTGGATCGTCACCGCCCAGGCCAGGCGCAGCGGGAACTGCGCGAACTCGGCCACGATCTCGCGGGTGAGCTTCTTGGTCGCCGCCGAATAGGAGTAGCGGTAGCGCTCCCACGTGGCCGGCTCGACCTCGTGCACCTCGCCGTCCACCTCGACCCAGACGGTGCCGGCCACCTTCGTGACGATGCCGATCGTGCCGTTCACCCAGCGCTGCTCCGCGTCGTTGCGGAGGAACATCACGTGCGCGCCGATCTTGAGCTCGAGGTTCTGGTCGGCCGGATAGGTCCTGCCGCCGAAGTCGCCGCTGATCTCGGCCGTCGCCGTCTTGAGCGGGCCCTTGAGGCGTGCGAGCGCGGTCTGGTTGATCCGGTTGACGGTGTCGTTGCGAGTCGCGAGGGTGATGGAGCCGTCGGTCGGCGGAGTGCGGGCGCCCGCCTCGTTGAGGACGTCGGCGATCTCCTTCGTCACCATCCCGAAGCGCACCGCGTTGAGCATCCACTTGAAGCGCTCGTCGCTCTGCCGATGGATGCGGCCGAGCTCGATGATCCGCAGCGGCGCCTCCTGCCAGACCAGGGCGTCGAAGAACCACAGGGAGCGGTAGCGGTCGGCGAAGTAGGCGCGCTCCTCGGGGTCGCCCGGAACGGGAGCGAGCTGGAACGGGTCGCCGAAGAGGACGACCTGGACGCCTCCGAAGGGCTCGGACCGGCGCTGCCGGGCCTGGCGGAGGCTGCGGTCGATGCCGTCGAGCAGATCGGCGTTCACCATCGAGATCTCGTCGATCACGAGGGTGTCGATGGTGTTGAGGAGCTTGCGCAGCTCGGGGGTCTGATCGAGATCGGAGTCGGCGATCACGCCGATCGGCAGTCGGAACAGCGAGTGGATCGTCTGCCCGCCGACGTTCAGCGCCGCGACCCCGTGGGAGCGCAGATGACGATCTGCTTGCCGGTGTGCCAGCTGAGGTGGTTCAGCAGGGTCGACTTGCCGGTGCCGGCGCGCCCGGTGACGAACAGGTGCTCGCGGGTGTTCTCGATGAGGTCGAACACCCGCTGCTGCTCGTCGGAGAGGGTCGGCTGGGTCACCGGTCCACTGTACCCGCGGCGGTGGGGCCGCGATCGGGGACGGAGGCGGCTCCGGGCGCCGTCCCCCTGGGGAGGAGCGTCAGCGGCGCTTGCCGAGCGCGGCGAGCCGCTCGTTGTAGTCGTTCAGCTCGGCGTCCCCGGTGCGGTCGGCCTGGCGGTCGCGGCGCTTGGTCTCGCGGTCGTCGGACCTGCTCCACATCACGGCGACGACGATCGCCAGTGCGAGCGTGGGGATCTCGCCGATGCTCCAGGCGATGCCGCCGGCCGCCTGCTGATCGGCGAGGGCGCTCGTGCCCCAGCCCATCGCTCCGTACCAGTCGGCGAGGAGCAGCCCCTCGCCGGTCATCAGCGCGAGGCCGAAGAACGCGTGGAACGCCATGGTGCCTAGCAGGAGCAGCAGCCGCATCGGATAGGGCACCTGGTGCGAGGACGGGTCGACGCCGATCAGGACGCTCACGAAGAGGTAGCCGGTGATCAGGAAGTGCACGATCATCCACTCGTGGCCGATGTGGTCCGTGGTCGCCCAGCGGAACAGCGGCGAGTAGTAGAACGCCCAGAGCGAGCCGACGAAGAGCAGGGCGGCGACGATCGGATGCGACACGATCGTGCCGAAGCGCGAGTGGACCGCGAGCAGCACCCACTCGCGAGGTCCCCGGGAGCCGTCGGTGCGGCGGACGACCGCGCGGGCGATGAGCGTCACGGGGGCCGCGGGCACCAGCAGGAGCGGGACGGCCATGGTGAGCACCATGTGCGAGAGCATGTGCGCGCTGAACAGGTACTTCTCGTAGGCGTTCACGCCGCCGTTGGTGATGTACGCCAGCAGGAGCATCCCCGCGATCCACAGCACGGTCCGGAGCATCGGCCAGGAGTCGCCGCGGCGGCGCAGGCGCAGGACGCCGGCGACGTAGAAGGCGATGCCGAAGCCGCAGACGAGCAGCCAGATCAGGTCGACGTTCCAGAGGGTGGCGAAGTTCAGCGCGCTCGGGGCGGGCGGGAGCGGCTCGCCGGTGAGGAGCTCGGCCGGGGTCGGGTCGGTCAGCTGCGTGGCGGCGACCTGGTCGACGGGAGTGGCGGTGCGGGCGAGCGCCGCCGCGACTCCGGACGCGATGCCCATGAAGGCGACCTCGGCCGCGACGAGCCACCAGAAGCTGCGGCCGCCCGCGCCGCCGGCGGTGCGCATCCGCTCGATGAGGACGCGGCGCTGCACGACGCCGAAGAGGCCCAGCGCGATCAGGGCGGCGACCTTCACGAGCACGAGGATCCCGTAGCCCGTCAGGATGTTGTCGAGGGTCGCGAGCCGCAGCTCGGCGCTGAGGTAGCCCGACGCCGCCACGACCACGAAGCTGACGAGCGCGAGACTCGAGTAACGCTGGACGACGGGGAGCAGGCGCGCGCCGTCGAGGAGGGGCCTCAGCACGATGATCGTGACGAGACCGCCGAGCCAGATCGCGGCGAAGACGAGGTGCAGGCCGAGCGCCGTGACCGCGGCGTCGTGCCCCGCGGATCCCGCTGCGTGGCCCTGCTGCGCCATCGGCAGGAGGGTGAGCAGCGCGACCCCGGTGACGAAGACGAGCGCCGTCTGGTTGCGCACGGCGAAGCAGAGCACCGTGACGACGGCGGCGAGCAGCGTGGTGACGAGCCAGGCCTGGCCGACCTCGATGCTGCCGATGAAGTAGCTGAGCTTGGTGCCGAAGTCGCGGTCGAAGCTCAGCGGCGTCTGCGTGACGTTGAGGAAGGTGAAGAAGCCGGTGACCGCCGCGGCGGCGGCGAGGAAGGCGGCGCCGGCGGCGGCGACGTCGAGGGCCACCGTGTACTCGGTGCGCTGCTCGACGGGTCCCTCGGGGTGGCGGACCGGGAGGCGCGCGTCGCGCTCGCGCGCGGGCTCAGCGCGAAGAGCGCGAGCACCAGGGCGCCGATCATCCCGGCGGCGCCGAGGTTGACCGCGAGCTTCGCCACGGGGAGGCCGTAGCGGACCACGGGACCCGGGTCGTTCAGGAGGGGGCCGCGGCTCCCCGGCCGAAGGCGAGTGCCGCGAGGAGGGCGAGGAGCGCGGCCGCGACGAGCAGCAGCGCGGGCCCCGCGATCCGGACGGTTCGATTCACCCGTCAAGCCTACGTTCCCCGGCTGATCGCGAGCCGCGTCGCACCGGTTCCGGAGACGACGAAGGCCCCGGCGCGATGCCGGGGCCCTCGTCGTGGAGCCGTGCTACTTCGCGGCGGCCTTGAGCTTGGTGCCGGCCGAGACCTTGACCGAGTGGCCGGCCGCGATCTGGATGGTCTCACCGGTCTGCGGGTTGCGGCCGGTGCGCGCGGCGCGGGAGGTGCGCTCGACGGCGATCCAGCCGGGGATGGTGACCTTCACGTCGTTGGAGACGGAGTCGGCGAGGGTGGAGAAGAGCGAGTCGAGGACGCCGTTGACGGCGGCCTGGCTCTGGCCGGAGTCCGCGGCGATCTTCGCGACGAGCTCGGTGCGGTTGAGCGACTTGTCAGCCATTGGAGTGTCCTCCCAGGACGTTCGTGCTGTTCGGAACAGCTGGTGGTTGTGGATCGTCCTCGGCCGGGGACGGACTCCCTCAACCGGTCGGACCGTCCGTAACCTACCAGCCCGACCCGCCAATGCACGTGATTCCGGGGCCGAGAACCCCGGAATCACGCCGATCGGCGCCTCCGGTGGCCCGCGGAGGGGCTCCTCGCCCTCCCCAGGCGCCCGATCGCGGTGCGCCTCCACCGATCCGCGAGCAAGGGCTTCGCACCCTCCGCCGCCTCGCGAGGATCGGGCCATGTCGATCAGCCTCCTGCCCCTGCTCCCCTCCTCCACCGCCGTCGCCCGACCGTACGCGGTCGCTGCGTCCCGGCGGGCCCCGCTCCTCGCGCGGCTCGGTCCACCGCGCGAGCCGGGTCTCACGGCGCTGGGCCTGGGGCTGCTCGCCCTCACCTCCTCGGTGCATCCGCTCTGGACCGTCCCGTCGATCGGGCTCGCGGTCGGGGCGATCGCCGTGGCCGTGCTGGCGCTGCTGCGCGCCGGGGAGCGGCGGCAGGGCGCGGTCGGCGCCGCGGCGGCGCTCCTCGCGCTCGCGATCGCGTCGGTGACGGTGCCCGCCACCCTCGAGGGCGCTGCCGCCGTCCTCGCCTGGATCGGGAGCCTGCGCCCGTGAGCGCGCGCACGCCTCGCACGGTCGTTCCTCCCGGCCTCGCGCACGGCTCGCTCCCCGGCCACGGCTCGGGGCGCGGCCAGGAGGCGTCAGTACACTCGCGACGTCGCGCAGCCGAGCGCGGCGGGAGGGCGGCAGGGATGGCGCAGACGACGGACGGCTGGATCACGACGGCGATCTGGTGGCAGGTCTACCCGCTCGGGTTCACGGGCGCCGAGACCACGGCCGCCGAGGCTCCCGAGGCCGCGCAGCACCGGCTCCCCGCCCTCCTGCCCTGGCTCGACGACCTGCTCGCCCTCGGCTGCAACGGGCTCCTGCTGGGCCCGGTGTTCGCCTCGAGCACCCACGGGTACGACACCGTCGACCACTTCCGGGTCGACCCGCGCCTGGGAGACGAGGGCGACCTCGACGCACTCCTCGCCGCCTGCCGCGAGCGCGGCATCCGCGTGCTCTTCGACGGGGTCTTCAACCACGTCGGGCGCGAGCACCCGTGGTGGCGCGAGGCGGTGGCGGCGGGTCCCGGTCCGCGGCGGCCGCGCGGTTCTCGCGGAGCGACTCCGCCCGCGAGGTCGACGGACTGCGCGTCGACGTCTTCGAGGGGCACGAGGCGCTGGTCGAGCTCGACCACTCGAACCCCGAGGTCTCGGCGTACGTCTCCTCCGTCCTCGCGCACTGGCTCGAGCGCGGGATCGACGGCTGGCGGCTCGAGCGCCGCGTACGCGGTCGCCCCCGCCGCATGGCATGCGGCGATCGACCCGGTGCGGGAGCGGTTCCCCGAGGCGTGGTTCGTCGGCGAGGTCATCCACGGCGACTACGCCGGGTACGTGCGGGAGTCGGGCCTGGACTCCGTGACCCAGTACGAGCTCTGGAAGGCCGTGCGCAACTCCCTCGAGGAGCTCAACCTCTTCGAGCTCGCCTGGTCGCTGAAGCGGCACGACGAGTTCCTCGACGTCTTCCTCCCCTCACCTTCGTCGGCAACCACGACGTGACCCGGATCGCGAGCGCGGTGACGGACGAGCGCCACCACGCCCACGCGGTCGCGATCCTCGGGTTCGTCGGGGGCGTGCCGAGCATCTACTCCGGCGACGAGCGGGGCTTCGAGGAGTAAAGGAGGAGCGCGTCGGAGGCGACGACGCGATCCGACCGGCCTTCCCGGCCGATCCGGCGAGCGCGCCGGGCGGCGAGGCGTACCGGGCCCACCAGGAGGTCGTCGCGTTCCGGCGCCGGCACCCGTGGCTCGTGCACTCGCGCACCCGGGCCGTCGATCTGACGAACACCGCGGTGCTCCTCGCCGCGGAGGGACCCGACGGCGAGTCCGCCCGACTCGCGCTGAACCTGGGCGACGACGCGGCGAGCGTCGGCGGCGTGGAGGTCGGCGGCCACTCCTGGCTCCTGCTCGACTGATCCGGCCGGCGGTATCCTCTCCTCATCCCAGGACGGAGCGTGCCGCCCGGCGCGGCCGGTGCGCACGAGGCAGGAGCAGGGCATGCAGGACGAGATCACGGGGCACGACGCTCCGCGGGGGTGCCGGCCGGGCTCGGCGCCGGCTTCGGCGAAGGACTCGGCGAGGGACTGGGCGAGGCCCTCGACGCTCCCGCCGATCCGGTGAGCGACCCCGGACCGGGCGAGCGGAGCGGCCTGTCGAGCCGGATCGCCGAGGAGCTGCTCGACGACGTGCCCGAGGACCTCGCCGCTGCCGGAGCCGCAGTGCGCGCCCCGCACCCGACCTCGCGCGCGCGGTCGAGATCGAGGACCCGTCACGGGCGGTCGGCGACGATCCGGAGAAGCCGATCCACGGCTCCTTCGCCGAGGAGTTCGAGCGGCGCTGACGCCCGTCCGCGCCCCGCGGCCGCTCCGATCGCCGCTCGGGCCGGGACTCAGCCCGCGACGGCCTCGAGCGACTCGTCCGACTCGAGCGACTCGTCCGCCGGCAGCAGCGACGCGTGCAGGAAGCGCACGAGGGAGAGCAGCAGCAGCTCCTTCGAGTCGGCCCGGCGGTACTCGTGGCCCTCGCCGTCGAGCTGCAGGTACGAGACCGGCCGGTCCAGCGCCTCGAGGGCGGCCACGATCTGCGTCGCCTCGCCCAGCGGGACGTTGGTGTCGAGCTCGCCGTGCACCACGAGCAGCGGCACGTCGATGGCGAACGCCCGTCCGAGCGGCGACAGCTCCTCGAGGAGCTCGGCGTCGTACTCCGGGTGGCCGTACTTCGTCACCGCGGCCGAGGCGATCCACGGCTCGGTGTCCCGGTAGAAGGTGAGGAGGTGCGACATGCCGCAGATGTCGACCCCGGCCGCGAAGACCCCCGGCGAGAACGCGAGCGAGGCGAGCGTGAGGTAGCCGCCGTAGGAACGGCCCGTGACGGCGATCCGCGAGCGGGCGGCGACTCCGGAGTCGACGAGGTGGTCGGCGGCGGCGAGCACGTCCTGGAACGCCCCGTACCGGCGCTCGACGTCGTCGGCGTGCACGAAGTCGCGGCCGAAGCCAGAGGAGCCGCGCACGTTCGGGGCGAAGACCGAGACGCCCGAGGCGGCGACCGCCTGGTGCTGCGCCGAGAAGGTCGGCCGCTCCTGCGACTCCGGTCCTCCGTGCAGGCTCAGCATCGCGGGACCGGGGCCCTCGGCACCGGGTGCGCGGTACAGCCAGCCCGACAGCTCGAGTCCGTCGCGGCCGGTGAACCGCTCGAGGGTGGGCACGACGAGCGCCGCGGCCGGGAGCGGCGGCACCCGGGTGATGCGCGACCACTCGTGGGTCGCGGTGTCCATCCGCCACAGCTCGCGCGGTCGCTCCGGACCCTCGACGCCGAGGACCACCGAGCTGCCGTCGCGCGAGAGGACCGGAGTGGTCGCGACCAGGCCGGGCAGACCCGAGACGGGGACGCGCTCACCGGTCAGGGTGTCGAACAGCTCGATCTCGCTGGACCCGGCCACGTTCCACACGAGCATCAGCAGGTGCCCGGCGTCGTCCGCATCCAGGCCCTCGAGCTCGGCGTCGTCGCGGGCGGCGAGGCGGCGGATGCGCCCGCGCCAGCCGTCGGGCCCCAGCGGCATCGCGACGAGCTGGCGCCGCGGCAGGTCGACGTCGGTCGCGAGGTACGCCACGATCGGGCTCTCGTTGTCGTTCAGCGGAGCGGGGCGCAGGAACGCGACGTCCGTGGATCCGGTGCCGGAATCGGGCAGCAGCGGGTGGTTCTCGTCGGTCAGGCGGTCGACGACGGAGCAGCGCTGATGGCCGCGCTGGCCGTCGCGGACCACGACGAGCCGCTCCTCCGTCGAGAGGTCGAGGACCGAGATGAGGTCGCCGTCGACGAGCGGGCGGCGGTCGGCGGTGACCGGATCGACGAGGAAGGACCGGGTCGGCTGCTCCGGCTCGGCGGACGGCACGGTCACGACGACGTGGTGCCCGCTCCTGGTCCAGGGCCCGAGCTCGGCGTGGGCGTCGCGCGAGCCCGCGATGCGCTTGGCGTCGGAGCCGTCGGGGCGGACCACCCAGACCTGCGTGCGCACGCCGCCGTCGGTGGCGACCAGGCAGGCGAGCCAGGCGGAGTCGGCCGACCACGAGACCTCGAGCACCGGGTCCTCCGTGAAGCGGATGCAGTGCGCCTCCGGAGGCTCGCCGTCGATCACGACGTCCTGCACCCAGACCTCGGGGGCGCCGCCGCGATCACTGATGAACGCGGTGCGGGCGGCGTCCGGGGTCATCGTCGGGCCCCAGCTGCCCCAGGCGTGGACGAGGTCGAGACCGAGGTGCTCTGCGGCGACGAGCCGGGATGTCGCGGTGGAGGTCATGGCCTCCATCCTCCGGCACGGGCGGCGACGGGTGTTCCGCGAGGGGCGAACGCCGCGCGAACACTGCGTCGACGGCGCGCGGGTCAGCCGACGCCGTGCTCCTGCAGCCACATCTCGAGGAGGGCGAGCTGCCAGAGCTCGTTCGAGCCCAGCCGAGTGCGGGTCTCGTTCGGCGCGGCCAGGCGCGCCTCGACGACGGCCGGGTCGAAGATCCCCGCGCGCGGGCCGACGGATCGGTGAGGGCGGCGCGGACGCGCTCGAGGTACGGGCCCTCGAGCTGCCGGATCGCGGGCACCGGGAAGTAGCCCTTCCGGCGGTCGATCACCTCGTCCGGGACGATGCCGCGGACGGCGCGCTTGAGCACGCCCTTGCCGCCGTCGGCGAGCTTGAGCTCCGGAGGGATCCGCCCGACCAGCTCGACGAACTCGTGATCGAGGAACGGCACGCGGGCCTCGAAGTCCCGAGGCCATCGTCATGTTGTCGACGCGCTTCACGGGGTCGTCGACCAGCATGACCGTGGTGTCGTTGCGCAGCGCGGCGTCGACGGAGGTGTCGGCACCGGGGCGGCCGAACCGCTCGGCGACGAAGGCGGTCGCCGCGTCCTCGCCCCGCCACTCCGGCCGCAGCAGCGCCTGCAACTCGGGGAAGCGGCGATCGAAGAACACCGAGGCGTAGGCCTCGGCCGCCTCGGCGCGCGGAACGCCGGCGAGCGGCGGATACCAGTCGTAGCCGCCGAGCACCTCGTCGGCGCCCTGGCCGGACTGCACCACCTTCACGTGCTGCGCCACGTCCTGGCTGAGCAGGTAGAACGCGACCGCGTCGTGCGACACCATCGGCTCGCTCATCGCGCGGACGGCTCCGTCGATGCCGGGCAGGAGCCTCGACGAGTCGATCCGGATGCGGTGGTGATCGGTGCCGAAGCGCTGGGCGACGAGCGTCGAGTACTCGAACTCATCGCCGGACTCGCCGCCCGAGGAGTCGAAGCCGATGGAGAAGGTCTGCAGTCCGGACTGCCCCGCCTCGGCCAGGAGGGCGACCACGAGGCTCGAGTCGATGCCGCCCGAGAGGAGCACCCCCACGGGCACGTCGGCGACCATCCGCCGCTCGACCGCCGTGCGGAACGAGGCGATCAGCGCCTCCTGCCAGTCGCGCTCCGACCAGTCGGCGCGCTCGGGATCGCGGGTGAAGACGGGCTCCCAGTAGACGCGCTCGCGGCTCGTGCCGTCGGGCTCGATCACGCGGACGGTCGCGGGGGGCAGCTTCGTCACTCCGGCGAGGATCGTGCGCGGAGCCGGCACGACCGAGTGGAAGCTCAGGTAGAGCATCAGGGCGGTGCGGTCGATCGAGGTGTCGGCGACGCCACCCGCGAGCAGCGCCTGCACCGTGGAGGCGAAGCGGATCCGCTCCCGCGTCTCGTCGAGGTAGAGCGGCTTGATGCCGAGCCTGTCGCGGGCCATCACGACGCGCCCCGACTCGTGCTCGACGATCACGAAGGCGAACATGCCGAGGAACCGGTCGACGCAGTCCTCGCCCCACTGCGCGTAGGCCTTCCCGATCACCTCCGTGTCGGAGTGGGAGAAGAAGCGGTGCCCCTTCGCCTCCAGCTCGGCACGCAGCTGCCGGTGGTTGTAGATGCAGCCGTTGAAGACGATCGAGAGCCCGAGCGCCGCGTCGACCATCGGCTGGGAGCCGGCGACCGACAGGTCGATGATCGACAGCCGTCGGTGCGCGAGGGCGACCGGGCCGCGCGCCCAGACGCCGTCGCCGTCCGGACCGCGATGGGTCAGGCATCCGCTCATCCGGTCGACCGCGGCCACCTCGGCCCGGCGGCCGTCGAGCCGGATCTCGCCCGCGAGTCCGCACATGTCAGGCCCTCACGATCCAGGTGTCCTTCGCGCCGCCGCCGCGGGACGAGTTGACGATCATGCTGCCCTCGGCCGCGACGCGGGTCAGGGCCAGGTCCGCGAGACGCACGTCGGCGGCTCCGGTGCCCGTGACGAAGACGAACGCGCGCAGGTCGACGTGGCGGGGCTGCAGCTCGGTGCCCGAGAAGGACGGCAGCGACGAGAGCCGCACGACCTCCTGCGCGACCCAGCCGCGGGGATCCGCGGCGATCGCCGCTCGGCGCTCCGCGACGCGGGCCGCGGGAGCGGAGGGGCCGATCATCACGCCGCGACCGCCGTAGCCGTCGACCGGCTTGGTGACCAGCTCGCCGACGCGCTCGAGGACGATGCGGCGCTCGGCCTCGTCCTCGGGCCGGTAGGTCGGGACCGACTCGAGCAGGGGGCGCTCGTCGAGGTAGTAGCCGATGAGCTCGGGGACCGCGCAGTACAGCGCCTTGTCGTCGGCGATGCCGTTGCCGGGCGCGTTCGCGAGGAACACCCCGCCCTCGGCCGCGACGCCGACGATCTCGCGGCCGAGCGGCCGGCCGCCCAGGGCGAGGTCGGCGAGCTCGTCGTCCAGGCGCAGGTAGAGCACGTCGACCTGCGTGCCGGAGGCGACGACGCGGCCGTCCACCACGTCCAGATCGCCGAGCTCCAGCAGGAGCATGCCGGCACCCTCGGCGAGGCGCCGGTGCTCGAACCACGCCGCGCTCCCGGGGCCGCTCGAGAGCAGAGCGAGGACGCTGTCGCGGCCGTCGGAGCGCCGGGATCCGGCCGCGAGGGTGCGGCGCAGGTCGTCGAGCGCGCCGGCGGGATCGACGAGTCCGGCGGGGCGGGGCAGATCGGGCACGAGGTCGTCCAGCAGGGAGCGGATGCCCATCGCGTAGGCCAGTCCGCTGGGGTTGCGGAGGTTGTCCTCCAGCACGCGCCAGCCGCCGAACTCGTTGCGCACCAGGTCGAAGCCCATGACCGGTCCGCGCACCGCGCCGCGCGGCAGCCGGGTCGCCTCCTCCCGCCAGCCCGCAGTGCCCGCGGGTCGGCGCACGACGCCGTCGCGGACGGCGCGGCCCTCGCCGTAGACGTCCTGCAGGAAGCACTCGAGGGCGCGGGCGCGCTGCTCCAGGCCGGCGGCCAGCTCGCTCCACTCGTGCGCCTGCAGCACGCGCGGGACGAGGTCGACGGGGAAGGGCCGGTCCTCGTCGCCGAGGCGGAAGGTGATGCCCGCGTCGAGCACGCGCTGATCGCGCGCCCCGTGCAGCTCGACGAGCCGCTCCGGCCCGAGACCGCGGAAGTGCTCGAGGATCGGCTGGTAGGCGGTGCGCGGACGCCCGCCGGTCGCCACGGCCTCGTCGCCCGCGCGGACGCGGTAGGTGCGCAGGCTCGGCGCGGGGAGGGTGGGACCGCTGGAGGGCCCGTGGGTCTCGGCGACGACGGAGTCGACGACCGACTCGAGCGTGCCGTGCTCGGCGAAGACCGCGCGCTGGCGGTCGGCCGAGTTGCCGCGGGCGATCAGCGCCTCGGCGAGCGCGCGCACCTGCTCGAGGTCGCCGAGCTCGTCGAGCGCGGGCTGGAGCCGCGCGATCAGGCTGCGCAGCGCCTCCGCGGCGGGAACGGGGCGCGGGTGCTCGGTGTGGTCCAGGAGCTGGCCGGCGAGCCCTCCGCGCGCGGCCTGCCAGGTCGCGGCCCGCTGGATCGGCGGAGGGGTCGAGCGGAACGGCCGGCCCGCTTCGATGTCGAGCTCGGCGGAGCGGACGAGTCCGCGGAAGAGACCCGCGATCAGGACCGCGTCGTCGACGAGCGGCATGGCGTCGCAGACCCGCAGCTCGAGGGTCGGCGCGTGGGAGGAGGGGCGCACGTCGAAGTAGGCCATCTTCGAGTCGGCGATCACGCCGGTCGCGATCAGGTCGTCGAGGAGGCGGTCGTACTCGGCGGCGGAGGCGAGCGGGCCGGTGGCCCCCGCGCTCGGCCAGCGCTGCCAGATGATCGTGCGGATGCTGGCGTAGCCGGTGTCCTGGCCGTTCCAGTACGGACTGCTCGCGCTGGCCGACAGCAGCACGGGCAGGTCGCGGCCGATGCGCTGCGCGATCTGCACGGCGAGCTCGCGGTCCGAGACGCCGACGTGGATCTGCGTGCCGCAGATCAGCTGCTCGTCCACGAGCATCCGGTACTGCTCCTGCATGCGGCCGTAGCGGCCGGTGCTCGTGAGCTCGAAGTCCGTGTGCTCGGACCGGGGGCCGTTCCGACGGCGGCGATGCCTATGCCGTCGGGGGCGGCGGCGTCGATGACGGCCCTGCGGAGGGAGAGGAGCTGCTCGCGCAGTCCGTCGAGCGAGTCGACGACCGGCGTGTTCGTCTCGACCGTGGTCCGCTGCAGCTCCGCCGAGAAGTTGTCCTTCGGCAGGCGCGCCAGCACCTGGGGTGCGTGCGCGGAGAGCTGCTTCGTCTCGAGGTCGATCAGGTGGAGCTCTTCCTCCGCGCCGAGTGTGAGTTCTGCGCGCATGCGCCCACCGTACGGCGCTCATGTTTCGGGGAGGTACGGGTTGCCCGGAGGCGGCGGAGGTGCGGGGGTGTCGGACGGCCGTCGGCAGGCCGAGCCCCTCGACGACCGGCCCGGGAACCGGCGACCAGGACGCAGTCGGCGGGATCGGCGTCGTCGAGGCCGTGGTGCGCCGTCGCCGCCGCGGTTCAGAGCGCGGCCGGATCGCCCTGCTGCGCGGCGCGCTCGGAGGCCTCGCGCTCGAGCACCTCGGGGTCCGGCACGATGCGGCCCTGGTGCACGCCGGTGAAGAACTCCGCGCTCAGCACGCTCCGCTCGATCTCGAACCAGCCGGAGGTCCAGCCCGAGCCGAGGGGGTTCTCGGCATCGAGGAGCACGTGCCCCGGAGTGGCGCCGCGCCCGAGGGCCGCCGCCACCGAGCGGTCGGGGTCGTACAGCGCATGCTCGACGAGCGGGGCGAACACCTCGTGGGCGGCGAAGTCCTCGGGACGGCCCAGGAAGACGGGCACGAGCTCCTCGCCCTCGCGCAGCCCGTTGGGCCACCAGCGGAAGCGCTCGACCAGCTCGTGGCAGGAGATGCAGGAGGGCGAGAAGACGACGAGATGGGTGGGCGGTGACGCGAACTCGGCGAGCGGGATCCGCTCCCCCGAGGCGGTGAGGAGCGCGAGCCGGGAGGAGGCGTCGATCGGGACGGAGGCGGCCGCGCGCCGGTCGCGCACCAGGACGAGCGCGACGGCCAGCGCCGCCGAGACAACGGCCGGGATGCCGACCACCGGCACGGTGCCGGGCGCGAGGGGACCGAGGAGGCCCGCGAGGGCGAGGGCGGCGAGAGCGGAGTTGCGTGCGACGGTGCGCCCGCTCATCCGCGACTCGCCCAGGCCGCCGAAGCACTCGCACTCGACGGGCTCCGGCGCCCGAGCGGCGCGGATCGCCACGACGAGGAACGCGCCGTAGAGGACGAGTGCGGCGGCGAGGGCGGCGCGGTGCAGCGGCGCGGGGAGCAGCACGACGGCCAGGCCCAGGGCGATCTCGGCGACCGGGACCGTGCGAGCGAACAGCGGGGAGCGCGAGAGGAGGGCGGGCAGTCCGAGGGCCCGGAGCGAGTCGCGGAACCGCTCGGTCCGGCCGAGCTTGAGCGCTCCGCTGACGACGAGGACGGTACCGGCGCACCAGCCGGCCAGCGCGAGCAGCACCGCGAGCATCCGTCCTCCTCGTGCACCGCCGCCGGTGCTCCGCACGGGACGCTACCCGACGCGGTGCGCCAGGCGCGGTGCTGTCGCGGAACGACGGATCCGCGGGCCGGCCCTCAGGAGTCGAAGCCGAGGCCGAGCGCGTCGAGCGAGCGCAGGAGCACGTTGCGGCGCCCTCCGTCGTGGTCGGCGCGGTCGAGCGACCAGCGGGTCGCCTGGATCCCCACCGTGGCGAACGGCTCGGGCGGGAAGGGCAGCGGCCTCGAGCGCACCATCTCGAGCTCGGTCCGGGCGGTCGGCCGCCCTGTCAGGAGGTCGAGCAGCACGTCCGCCGCGAAGGCCGTCGTGCCGACTCCGAGCCCCGTGTAGCCCGCCGCGTAGGCGACCCGGCCGCCCAGTGCCGTGCCGTAGAACGCCGCGAACCGCGTGCTGGTGTCGATGACCCCGCCCCAGCGGTGGCTGAAGCGGACCCCCTCGAGCTGCGGGAACGTCGTGAGGAAGTGCGAGGCGAGGGCGCGGTAGGTCTCGGGGCGGTCCTCGTAGCGCGAGCGGATGCGCCCTCCCGGGTGGTAGACCGCGTCGTAGCCGCCCCACAGGATCCGGTCGTCGGCGGTGCGGCGGTAGTAGTGGAACTGGTTCGCCACATCGCTGACGCCCTCGCGCCCCCGCCAGCCGATCGCGTCGAGCGCCGCGGCGTCGAGCGGCTCGGTCATCAGGACGTGGTCGTAGACCGGCACCGTCATCAGGCGCGTGCGCGCGAGGAGGAGGGGAAGGCGCTGGTGCCGAGGATCGCGCGGGCCGCGTCGACGGATCCCTCCGCGGTGCGCACGCGCACGCCCGCCGAGGTCCGCTCGAGGCCCAGGACGCGGCTGTCCTCGTGGATCTCGACGCCGAGCTCCTCGGCCACCCGGGCGAGCTCGTGCACGAGCTTCCCCGGGTGCACGAGCGCGCACTGCTCGGCGGGGACCACCAGTCCCGCGAGGTAGGTGGGCGAGTCGACGAGGGAGCGGATGCCGGCGGCATCGAGGAAGCGCGCACCCGCGACCCCGTCGGCCTCGGCCAGCCCGGCGACCTGGTACTCCTCGGTCGCGACCGAGAGCGAGCCGGTGCGCTCGAAGTCGCAGTCCACGCCGCGGCTCCGGATCGTCTCCTGCATCCCGTCGAGGTTCTCGACGCCCAGACGCTCGAGCCCGGCCTCCTCGGGCCAGCGGGCCAGGCCGTTCTCGCGTCCGTGGGTGAGGCTCGACTCGACGAAGCCGCCGTTGCGGCCGGAGGCGGCCCAGCCGATCGAGCGCGCCTCGAGCAGGACGACGCGGCGGTCGGGCTCGCGCTCCTTCGCCCGCAGCGCGCTCCAGAGGCCGGTGTAACCGCCGCCGACGATCACGAGGTCGGCGCGGCTCGCGCCGGTCAGGCGCGGACGGGGCGCCGGAGCGTCCTCGAGCCAGTAGACGCCGTGACGGGAGCCGGAGAGGGAGGCGTCGATCGCGGAGGAGGACGGGGCATCACGTTCGAAAACGGTCGTCGATCGGGGCATGATGCTTCCATTCAGTCAGTGATCACAGGTTTCTGCAACCGGATCCGTCGAATCAGCCCGTCGCCGCGGCGCCCTCGGCTCCCTCCCCGCCCCGCCCGCGCGCCCCGCCGTACACTGCGAGGGAACGGGGAGGGGTCATGCGAGGACGCCGGAGGAACGAGCGGAGTCTCGGCTCGCCGGCGACCGCTCCGGCCGTCGACGCCGCACCCGATCGCTCCGACGCCGACGACGTCACCCCGGGCCTGCGCATCGCCGCCGCCTGGTCCTGGCGGGTGCTCGCGGTCGCCGCGGTCCTCTGGCTCGTCGTGAAGCTGGTCTCGCTGGTGCCGGTCGTCGTCGTGCCGGTGCTCGTCGCGCTGCTGCTGACCGCGCTGCTGACCCCTCTGCGCGACCGGCTCGAGAGCCTGCGCCTGCCGCGCGGGCTCGCCGTGCTCGTCTCGATCCTCACGCTGCTGCTGGCGCTCGCCGGCCTGATCTCCCTCGTCGTCGTGCAGGCCCGCGCCGGCTTCGGCGGCATCGGTCAGCGCACCCTCGACGCGGTGGACGACGTCGAGGAGTGGGTGCGGGAGCTCGGATTCACGCAGGTGCAGCTGAGCGACTGGGCGCAGAGCGGGATCACCTGGGCCGATGCGCAGGCCGCGACGCTCGCCTCCGAGCCCTCGCCGTCGGCTCGCAGGTCGCCGAGGTCTTCGCCGGCACCCTGCTCACCCTCTTCTCGCTGATCTTCCTGCTGCTGGACGGGCGGCGGATCTGGTCGTGGGCCCTGCGCCTGCTGCCGCTCCCCGCCCGGGCCCCGCTGCTCACGGGCGCCGCGGCCGGCTTCGAGGCTCTCACCCAGTTCGTGCGCGCGCAGCTCGCCGTCGCCGCGATCAATGCGACCGGCATCGGCATCGGGGCGCTCGCCCTGCAGCTCCCCCTCGTCGTGCCGATCATGGTGACCGTGTTCCTGGGCCTGTTCGTGCCGTTCCTCGGCGCGATCGTGACCGGAGCGCTCGCGGCGCTGGTCGCGCTGCTGTTCATCGGGCCGGTGGCGGCGCTCGTGATGGTCGGGGTGGTGATCGTGGTGCACCTCCTCGAGGGGCACGTGCTGCAGCCGCTGATCCTCGGCTCGGCGGTGAAGGTGCATCCGCTCGCCGTCGTGCTCGGTGTGGCCACCGGGCTCGAGGTGGCGGGGCTGGCCGGCGCGCTCTTCGCGGTGCCGGTGATCGCGACCGTCAACTCCGGCGTCACGGCGATGCGGGACCGGTCGGCCGCTCTGCGCGAGCGGACCGCGGCGTGAGCGCCCACCCCCTCGATCCGGCCGCGGCGCCCGGATCGGCGGTGCTGCCCGCGCTCGCGTGCCCGGTGTGCGGGGCGGGACTCGCGCCCGACGCGCTGCCCCGGCCCTCGCTCCTGCGCTGCGCGAACGGGCACAGCGCGGACATCGCCCGGCAGGGCTACGCCCCACTCCTGCGCGGGAAGCACGCGACGTCCGGCGACACCGCCGCGATGGTGCAGGCGCGGGAGGAGCTGCTCGCCTCCGGGCACTACCGGGGGATCCAGGACGCCGTCGCGGCGGCGGTGCCGGGCGGTGGGCGGCTCGTCGTCGACCTCGGCTGCGGGACGGGCGCGTACCTCGCGGCGGTCCTCGACGCGCATCCGGAGGCGAGCGGACTCGGACTCGACCTCTCGGCGCCGGCCGCCCGCCGCGCCGCTCGGGCGCACCCCGCGCCGCGATCGCGACCGCGGACCTCTGGCAGCCCCTCCCCCTGGTCGACGGCTGCGCCGATGCGCTGCTCACCGTCTTCGCCCCGCGCAACGCCCCCGAGATGCTCCGTGCGCTGCGGCAGGGAGGGACCGCCGTCGTCGTCACTCCGCGCGAGCGGCACCTGCGCGAGATCCGCCCGGTCTTCGGGATGCTCGGGATCGACGCGGGCAAGGCCGAGCGGCTCGACGAGCAGCTCGCCGGGTTCGCGCTCGCCGAGCGCCGCGAGCTCGACTACGCGGTGCCGATGTCGCCGTCCGAGCTGCGCGCCGAGGTGCTGATGGGCCTGAGCGCCCACCACGTGGACGCGGCGGTGCTCGACGCGGCACTGGCGGGGCTCGAGGGGCCCACGGAGGTGACCGTCGCGGTGACGGTGTCGGTGTTCCTCCGGGGATGAGAGTCAGTACGACCTCGCGCAGGCGCTCCTGATCGACGACGGCCGCGCGGTCCGAGAGCCGGCGGAGCCCGGCCAGCGGCTGCGCCATGCGGTGGTTCGTGCGCAGCACCGGCTCGACGCGGTCGAGGAACGCCCAGTAGCCGGCCGTCACCGGGCAGGCGTTCTCGCCGAGCCGCACCTTCGGGTCGAACCGGCAGCCGCCGCAGTAGTCCGACATGCGGTTGATGTAGGCGCCGCCCGAGGCGTAGGGCTTGGTGGCCACCACTCCGCCGTCGGCGTGCTGCGACATGCCGATCACGTTCGCCGGCATGACCCACTCGGTGCCGTCGACGAAGACGTCGACGAACCAGTCGTTCAGCTCCGCCGGATCCCAGCCGCGCTGGAGGCCCCAGTTGCCCAGCACCATCAGGCGCTGGATGTGGTGCGCCCAGCCGTGGCGCCGGACGTCGTCCAGCGTCTCGTGCAGGCAGTTGGCCTCGATGCCCGACGGATCGAGCTCGAGCAGCGCGGCGGGCAGCGGGGCGGACGCGCCGAGGGCCTCTGCTGCGCGTGCGGTACTCCGGGCCCAGGTGCCAGTAGAGGTGCCAGACGTAGTCGCGCCAGCCCATGATCTGCCGGACGAAGCCCTCGACGCCCGCGAGCGGCGCGCCCTCGGCGGCGTGCTCGGCGACGACGGTGTCGATCACCTCGCGGGGGTCCAGGAGGCCCAGGTTCATCGGGGCGCTCAGGAGCGAGTGCGCCATCGTCCAGTCGCCCGAGAGCATGGCGTCCTCGTACGGCCCGAAGTCCTGCAGGCGCGACGACGCGAAGTCGGCGAGCGCCTCCTGCGCCTCGGCGGGCGTCGCGGCGAAGCGCCGCGGGCCGTCCTCGCCGACGAGGTGCACGGCGCCCTCGCGCTCCCAGCGGGCGAGGTCGGCGCGGACCTCCTCGTCGATGTCGTCCTCCACCGGCCACCACGGATCCGGCAGTCCCAGCCTCGCCGCGCCTTTGGGCGGCGGCTGGCGGTTGTCGTGGTCGTAGTTCCACGTGCCGCCCTCCGGCTGGTCGCCGCGCATCAGCACGCCGGTGCGCTTGCGGCTCCAGCGGTAGAAGTCCTCGAGCAGGAGCCGGGAGCCGGCCCGCGCGAGCGCCCACTCCCGGAAGTCCTCCTCCTCGGTCACGAAGCCGCGGCTGGGGAGCACGCTCATGCCCAGGCGCCGGGCCAGGCGGCGGCCGCCGCGGGTGGGCGGATCGATCACCTCGAGGTCGTCGCGGCCCTCGAGCGCCTCGGCGAACGTCCCGGCGCGCACGTACTCGACGCGGTCGCCGAGCTCGCGGGCGCGGTGCCGCAGCGCCGAGAGCCAGAGCTGCGCCTTCGCACGGTGCATCGGCCGGCGCCCGAAGGCCGACCGCGCCTCGACGAGCAGCATCGGGCCGCCGTCGTCGAACAGCGGGCCGAGCTGGCCGATGACGCTCCAGCGGGTGCGGGTGGGGATGCTCATGCCCGTCACGCTAGGCGCGCGATCCGGGAGCGGATAGGAGTTGCGCCGGACGGCGGAGTCGTCGTGCGGCCGGGAACGGTCGGCGCGCACCGGCACGGATGTGCAGGCGCAACGCCTTGCACCGCGCGGCGGGATGGAGTTCCTCGACCTCCGAGGCGGCCGTTCGGTGCGCCTCGGACGCGACGAAGCGAGGAACCGCCATGGCACACGACGACGAGACCCCCGGCACCGCCACCGAGGCGCGACGGGGCCGCCACGCGGCCGAGTCCGCGAACACGACCGAGACCCCCGACGGCGAGTACACCTCGACCGACGGCGTCTCGCACACCGCCACCGACGACCGCGGCAGCTACGTGGACACCTCGGTGCACGAGGAGACGTCGACCGACGAGGGCAGCTACGTCGACTCCGACACTGCGGGGCCCGACTCCGACGCCGAGGGCGAGTACACCGACCGCGACGAGTGAGCGCGCGGCGGCCGGGAGTCACCCCCGGCCGCGCGGGCCCGCCCGGCGATCCCGAGCCGGACCAGCCGATACGCCGCTCCGACCGCGAAGACGGCCGCGCCCGCCAGGATCGACGGCAGCGGCAGGGTCGCGACGAGCAGGACGCAGCCGAGCGCCCCTCCGATCGCGACGACGCGGGGGTAGAGACGGAATCCGCGCTCCTGCGTGAGCGCCGAGACGTTGGCGACCAGGTAGTAGAGCAGCACGCCGAAGGACGAGAAGCCGATCGCCGAGCGCAGATCGGCGACGAGGACGAGCACGATCACCACGGCGCCGAGCACGATCTCGGCCCGGCGGGGCACCTGCCGCACCGGGTCCACGTGCGCGAGCATCCGGGGCAGGTCTCCTCGCGGGCCATGGCCAGGCTCGTCCGGCCGATGCCGGCGATCAGGGCGAGCAGGGCTCCGAGGGATGCGGCGGCGGCGCCGATGCGGACGACCGGTCCGGTCCACGGCCAGACCGCGGCGGCCTCGGCGAGGGGCTCGGTCGAGCTCGGCGAGGCGCTCCGGCCCGAGCGCCAGCAGCAGCGCGGCGCCGACGACGGCGTAGACCACGACGGCGAGGGCGAGAGCGCCGAGGATCGCGCGCGGGATCGTCCGCGCCGGGTCGCGCACCTCCTCCCCCATGGTGGCCAGGCGCGCGTAGCCGGCGAAGGCGAAGAAGAGCAGGCCCGCCGACTGCAGCACTCCGAGCGGGCCGATCGTGCCGGCTCCAGCGGGCACGGGCGCCGTCGAGGGCGGGAGGCGAGGGCGGCGACGACCACGAGCGCGAGCACCGCCAGGACGATCGTGACGATGATCCGGGTGGCGAGGGCGGTGCGGGTCACGCCGAGCGCGTTGACGCCGACGAGCGCGGCGACGACCAGCACCGCGACGGGGCGCTCCCAGCCGGTCGGAGCCGCGTAGGCCGCGAAGGTCAGCGCCATCGCCGCGCAGCTGGCGGTCTTGCCGATGACGAACCCCCAGCCGGCGAGGAACCCCGGCCACTCGCCCAGGCGCTCGCGGCCGTAGACGTAGGTGCCGCCCGAGCGCGGGTACTGCGCGGCGAGCTGCGCCGACGAGGACGCGTTCGCGAAGGCCACGAGCGCCGCGAGGGCGAGGCCCGCCAGCAGCCACGGTCCGGCGGCCGCGGCGGCCGGGGCGAAGGCGGCGAAGACGCCGGCTCCGATCATCGAGCCGAGCCCGATGACGACGGCGTCACCGGTTCCGAGGCGGCGGGCGAGGGAGGCGGGCGGAGTCACCGGACACTTCTACAGCACCGAGGGGAACGGGAGGTGTCGCGGCCTCTCCGATCGCGCTTCAGCCGGGCTTCAGCGCGGCGGCCGTAGCCTGGCCCGAGCCGCGCTGCGTCGCGGGACGTGCTCGGAGGACGCCATCCGCATCCTGGTCGTCGACGACGAGATCAACCTGCTGCGCGCCTCGAGACGGGCCTCGAGGCCGAGGGCTTCGCGGTCGACACGGCCACCACCGGCACGGACGCCCTCTGGCTCGCGCAGGAGGCGGAGTACGCGGCGATCGTGCTCGATCTGATGCTCCCCGACGTCAGCGGGTTCCGGGTCTGCGAGCGCCTGCGCGCCGCCGAGGACTGGACGCCCGTCCTGATGCTGACCGCCAAGGACGGCGACCTGGACCAGGTCGAGGCGCTGGACACCGGCGCCGACGACTACCTCACCAAGCCCTTCTCGTTCCCCGTGCTCGTCGCCCGGCTGCGGGCGCTCATCCGCCGGGGCGCGGCCGAGCGGCCCGTCGTCCGGGTGGTGGGCGATCTGGTGCTCGACCCGGCCTCGCGGCGCGTGGAGCGGGGCGGCGTGCCGATCCCGCTGACCACGCGGAGTTCAGCGTGCTCGAGTACCTCGTCTCGCGCGCCGGCGACGTGGTCTCCAAGCGGGACATCCTCGGCGCCGTGTGGGACTTCGACCTCGACGGCGACCCCAACATCGTCGAGGTCTACGTCCGGACGCTCCGCAACAAGATCGACCGGCCGTTCGGAGTCGAGACCATCCGGACGCAGCGCGGCGCCGGCTACTCGCTGGTCGCGCCGTGAGACGCGTGCGCACCCGGATCACGCTCGCGGCCGCCGCCGTGGTCGCGCTCGCGGGCGTGCTGGGCGGCGTCGTGTTCACCCTGGTGCTCTCCTGGGTCCTCGCGGCGAGCGCCTCGACCGCGGCCGAGACGGAGGCCGAGCGCGCGGTCTCCCTCGTCGAGAGCGCCGAGCGGAGGCGGGTCCGCGCGTCGGAGGGCGTGGTGCAGCTCATCGTCGACGGCCGCGTGGTCGCGGTGAGCGAGGACGCGGAGGACCTGCCGGCGCTGGCGACCGAGGAGGGCGAGGACCCGGTCACCGTGGCCGTCGACGACGAGGATCCGCTGGTCGTCGCCGCGCAGGAGCTCGACGACCGGTCGCTGGTGGTGGTCGGCGTGCCGGACGAGGGCCGGGCGGAGGCGGTCGCGACCACGATCGCGCTGCTCGCCGTGGCGGTCCCGCTGCTCGTCGCCTTCGTCGCGGCTCTCTCTGCTGGGTGGTCGTCGGGCGGGCGCTGCGCCCCGTCGACCGGATGCGCGCCGAGGCCGAGGCGGTCACCGCCGCAGAGCTCGACCGCCGGGTCGCGGAGCCCGGCTCGGGCGACGAGATCGATCGGCTCGCGCGCACCCTCAACCGCATGCTCGAGCGTCTCGAGAGCGCGCAGGAGCGGCAGCGCCGCTTCGTCTCGGACGCCTCGCACGAGCTGCGCTCCCCCGTCGCGGCACTGCGGCAGACCGCGGAGGTGGCGCTCGCGCATCCCGACCGCCTCGACTCCGCCCGGCTCGCCACGACCGTCGCCGAGGAGTCGGTGCGGATGGGCGGGCTGATCGAGGGACTGCTGCTGCTCGCCCGCGCCGACGAGGCGCGGCTCGGCGATCGCCGGCGCGCCGGTCGACCTCGACGACCTGGCGCTGCGCGAGGTGCGGCGGCTGCGCGACTCCGGCGTCGAGGTGGACGCGAGCGGCGTCTCGCCCGTGCAGGTCGTCGCCGACGAGGTCCTGCTCTCACGGGCGCTGGTGGAACCTGGTCGACAACGCGGTGCGGCACCGCTCGGAGCGGATCGCTCTCGCGACGCGGGTCGACGGCGACGGGGCCCTGATCGTGGTGGACGACGACGGCCCGGGGATCCCCGCGGCCGAGCGCTCGCGGGTGCTCGGGCGGTTCGTGCGGCTCGACGAGGGGCGCGCGCGGGACGCCGGGGGATCCGGTTCGGGGCTCGCGATCGTGGCGGAGATCGCGGGGGCGCACGGCGGGACCGTGACGATCGAGGACGCGCCGCTGGGCGGGGCGCGCGTGGCGGTGCGGGTGCCCCGGGAGCGCTGAGCTCGGACCGGTCGCGGCTGCGCCGACCCGGGTGGCGGCGTCTGCCGCTCGCACGCGGATCCGGTGGAGGCGGCGGACGACCCGCGGCACCTCGGGAGGATCCGAGGCGCTCGCGCACGGTCCCGCGCTTCAGGCTGGCTTCAGCGGTGGCTCGCAGAGTGGTCACGGCGTCGAGGAACGGCGCCGGAGAAGGAGCCGATCGTCATGCAGAAGAAGACCACGATCATCGCCGGAGCGGCCGGAGTCCTCGTGCTCCTCGGAGCCGGCACCGGGATCGCCTACGCCGCGACCGACGGCTTCGAGGGGTCCGACCGGCTCACCGGAGCGGACCTGGACCGGGCGAGCGAGGCCGCGCTCGCCGAGATCGGCGGCGGCACCGTGACGTCGGCCGAGCGCGAGGACGACGGCGCCCCCGGTTACGAGCTGGAACTGCGCGGAGAGGACGGACTCGAGTACGACGTGCGGCTCGACGACTCGTTCGAGGTGCTGTCCGCGGACGCGGACGACGACGGCCGCGCCGTCACGGGCGGCGCCGCGGGCACCGGCTCGGACGCCTCCGACGCACCCGCCGCTCCCGCCGCGGGAGCCGTCGACCCCGACGACCTCACCGGCGACGAGCTGGCCCGCGCCTCCGAGGCCGCGCTCGCAGCCGTCGGCACGGGCACCGTGACCGAGGCCGAGCGGAGCGACGACGCCGACCACGCCTACGACGTGGAGGTCACGCGCGACGACGGCACCGATGTGGACGTCGACCTCGACACCGACTTCGCGGTGGTCGCGACGAACGACTGACGCCGGAGCGGGCGGGGGCGATCAGCCGTTCCCGTTCCCGTTCCCGTTCCCGTTGCTGCCGCTGTTCCCGTTGCCGCCGCCGCTGTTGCCGCTGCCGCCGCTGCTGCCGCTGCCGTTGTTGCCGCTGCTCCGGCGACTCCCGGCAGGCGGCTCCTCGGCCGGCGGCTCCTCGGCGGGCTCCGACTCCGCGGGCTCCGAGCCTCCTCCTCGGGGGACTCCTCCTCGACAGGAGCGGTCTCCTCGGGCACAGGGGCGGGCGCCTCCTCGGTCTCGACCGGCGCGGGCTCCTCCTCGACGGGAGCCTCCTCCACGGGAGCCTCCTCGGCGGGCTCCTCCTCCTGGGTCTCCTCGGGAGAGGGCGCGGGAGTCGGGACCGCGGCGATCGCGGCCGCGAGGTCGCTCCGCACGACCTCGATCTCGGCCTGCACGGCCGAGGCGCGCTCGGCGGTCACGCTGCCCGCCTCGAGAGCGGCGTTCAGAGCGGCCTGCAGGGCCTCGGAGCTCGCTCAGGGCGCCGGCGAAGTCGTCGACGGAGGCCTCGCTCCGCGACGGCGACGACCGCGTCGTCGAGCGTCTGCGCGGTGGCGTCGTCGATCGAGGAGTCGGACGCGGAGCAGCCCGAGAGGACGAGGACCGCGGCCAGGACGGCGGCGGGCCAGGAGCGGCGCGCGATCACGAGCGGATGCTCTCGCGCAGGCGCTGCAGGTGCTCGCCGAGCTCGCCGTCGACGGCGGGGAGCGGCGTCTGCTGGTCGCCGCCGAGCAGCACGACGGCGAGGCCCACGGCGATCGCCACCAGGGCCAGCACCAGCACGAGCAGCCACGGATTGGGTCCGCCCCGGCGCTGCGGGGCGCGGCGGAGCGGACGGCGGCGGTCGCCGGAGGACCTGCGACGGGCGCCGGGGTCGTCCCGTGCCGACGGGCAGCACGGACGTCGCTCCGTCTGCCCCCTCGTGCACCGGGTAGACCGCGGTGGCGTCAGGCGTCGTGCCGATCAGCTCCGTCGTGCCGATCAGCTCGGTGGTGCCGATGACCTCGGTGGTGCCGACCGGCTCGGTGCGCACCGCGGTTGGCGGCACATCGGGCAGGACGATCGCCGTCGGCGGCCCGTCACGGCGGGGGTCGATGAGCTTGCGCGCCGACTCGGCCACCTCGAGCGCGGTCGGGCGCTCGTCGGGCTCGCGCTCGCGTCATCGCACCCAGGAGCCCCGACCAGCCGCTGCCCAGCGACGCCGACACCTCGGGGTCGCGCAGCAGGCGGGCGAGGGTGACCTCGATCGCGGTGCCCGTGAAGGGGCGCTTGCCGGTGAGCGACTCGAGCAGCACGAGTCCGAGGGAGTAGATGTCGCTCGCCGCGGTGAGCGGCTGCCCGTGGGCCTGCTCCGGGCCGAGGTAGGCGGCGGTGCCGATGAGGGTGCCCGGCGAGGTGATGCGGGTCGCGTCGATCAGGTAGGCGATGCCGAAGTCGGCGAGCTTGGGCCGGAACTCGCGGCTCGTGAGCGGGCTCGGCACGAGCAGGACGTTCGACGGCTTCACGTCGCGGTGGACCACTCCGGCGGCGTGCACCGTGTGCAGCGCCTCACCGAGATCGGCGGCCATCGCGGCGACGTCGTTGGGAGCGACCGGGCCGGTGGCGAGGCGCTCGGACAGGCTCGGCCCCTCGGCGAGCTCCATGACCATGTAGGCCTGGCCCCCGGTGTCGTCGCCGCCGTCGTGCGCGTCGTAGAGGGTGACCAGCGCCGGATGGTTGAGAGCCGCGAGCAGCCTGGATCTCGGAGGACTTGCGCGCAGGTCCTGCGCGTCGTCGATGCCGGCCGCGAACATCTTCAGGGCCACCGAGCGGCCGAGGATCTCGTCGCGCGCGCGGTAGACGGTGGCCATGCCGCCGCGGCCGATCAGCTCCTCGATCGTGTACCGGTCGCCGACCGTCGTTCCGACGACACGGGTCTCGCCCGTTCGGTGCGATGCCACGGGGTTCCTCCTCGCGCGGTGGGCGTGCGGCTCTGCCGCGCCCCCGGTGCGACCGTCGTTCCAGGTAGTACGTCGCGCCTGTGGGCCGTAGGGGCCACGGGACGCTGTCAAGCGGGTGCCCCGCCTCCGGGGGCGGACGTAACGTCGAGACCATCCAACGGAGGGAACAGCATGACGCACCACGACGGCCAGGGATCGACGCACGACGACGACCACGGATCGACCCTCGAGGACCAGGGGTCGACCATCGGGAAGCCCGACGGAGCCGCGGCGCCGACGTCGAGCGAGAGCGAGACCATCGAGAAGGACATGACGGAGTCGCCCGGCAGCGAGCGCGAGACCGCGGCGAAGCAGGACAGCGCTCCGGACGAGCGCGACCGAGGTCTCGGGCGAGGCCGAGGTCAGGGCCGTGCCCGGCACCGGCGGACCGGATGACGTCGGAGACGTCGAGGTGCCCCCGGGCGAGGTGCACCTGAACGGCAAGCCGTTTCCGGTCATGCCGAACGGCATGATCTTCGATGCTCGAGGCCTGAGTCCCCGTCCGCTAGAGCTCGACCGGCTCCAGCACCGACGGGTCGTGACGGTCGACCGCAGTGGGAGTTGTTGACCCGCCGGTCGACCGGGTACGCCGTGATCGTCGAGGCCATCGCGACCGAGGCCCGATCGAGGGTCGCGAGCATCTCCTCCGCGGAGCCGAGCGGCTCGGGGCGCAGCCACTCGTCGCGGACGTCGGGGTGAGGAAGACCGGCATCCGGTCGTGCACCTCCCCCGAGGCGTCGCGCGCCTCGCGGGTGATGATCGTGAACGAGACCCGCCACTCGTCCCCCTCCTTGCGCGCCGTGTAGAGGCCGGCCGCCGCCAGGATCGGCTCCTCCCCGTGCAGGAACCACGGCTGCTTGCCGTCGGCGCGCGCCTCCCACTCGTAGTAGCCGCGCATCGGCACGATCGCGCGCTGCTTGGCGAAGGCGCTGCGGAAGAGCCCGTTCGAGGCGACCGACTCGAGCCGCGCGTTGATGGGGGACGGGCCCTTCCCCTCGCCCACGAGGGCGTGAAGCCCCAGGTCGCGAGCTCGACCTCGCGCTGCACCTCGTCGTCGTGCTGGCGCTCGCGCACGATCGGCGCGGAGTCGGTCGGGGCCACGCTGAGATCGGGCGCCCAGTCGGCGGCCCTCCCGCCGGCCGCGACGAACTCCCGGATCAGCTCGTCGGTCGTGGAGTCCATCGCGAATCGTCCGCACATGATGCGAACGCTACGCCGCAGGACCGACGGCGGCCAGGAGCGGGTCGCGGCGGGTGCGGCGGATGGTGGCGACGGCGAGCCCCGCGACCATGACCGCGCCTCCGATCAGCTCGCCGATCGACGGCGCCTCGCCCAGGAGCGCCCACGCCGAGAGCACCCCGATCACGGGCACCAGGAGGGTGAACGGCACGACCGACGCCGCCGGGTAGCGGGCGAGGAGCGAGTTCCAGATGCCGTAGCCGACGAGTGAGGCGAAGACGGCGGTGTAGAGCGTGCTCAGGATCGCGGCGACGGAGAGGCTCGACAGGGCGCTCGCGACGGCCGGCCCCCCGTCGACCACCAGCGAGAGCGCCAGGGCGGGGACGGGGACCACCAGCGCCGACCACACGACGAGCGAGAGTCCGGAGGCGCCCTTCGCCCGGCGGGTCAGCACGTTGCCGATCGCCCACGACAGCGCGGCGGCGAGGGTCACGACGAACGGCAGCCACGGGGCGCTCGCCCCGTGCGAGACCGCCACCACCACGAGCCCCGCGACGCCGACCAGCAGCCCGGCGACCTGGCGGGAGTCGGCCCGCTCGCGCAGCGCGACCGACGCGATCACCACGGTCAGCACGATCTGCGCCTGGAGGACGAGCGAGGCGAGCCCGGCGGGCATCCCGAGGGCGAGCGCGAGGTACAGCAGCGCGAACTGGCCCAGGCTCATGAACAGCCCGATCGCGGCGATCGTGCGCAGCGGCGCGCTCGGCCGGGGCACGAGGAAGACGGCCGGCACGGCGACCACGACGAAGCGCAGCGCGAGGAACAGCAGGGGCGGCGTCGACGAGGCCCACGTCGATCACGACGAAGTTCAGCCCCCAGAGCAGCACGACGAGGAGGGCGAGGAGGGTGTGCCTGCGGGTCATGGCTCCAGACAAGCGCACCCGATTCGACAGCACCACGCAGGTCGCTACCGCCGACCCGGTAGCGTGCGTTCATGATCGAGCCCTCCGCCCTCCGCGCCCTGATCGCCGTGCGCGACTGCGGGACCGTCGCCGCAGCGGCGGAGGCGCTGGGATTCACTCCGTCCGCCGTGTCGCAGCAGCTCAAGCGGCTCGAACGGCAGTCGGGCGGCGCGGTCGCTCAGCGCGCCGGGCGCTCGGTGTTCCTCACCGAGCACGGTCGCTCGCCGGCCGACCGCGGCGAGCGCCTCCTGGCCGAGCTCGAGGCGCTCGAGCACCTGGGGGCCGCGCCCGCCGAGGAGGTGACCGGCACGCTGCGCATCGCCGCGTTCTCGACCGCGATGCGCGGGCTGCTCGTGCCCGCGCTGGCCGTGATCCGCAGGCGCGCGCCCGGACTGCGGATCACGCTCGACGAGCTCGACCCGTGGGAGGCGGCGCAGCGGCTCGAGCGCGGCGCCGCGGATCTCGCGGTTCTGCACGACTGGCCGGCCTCTCGCTCGATCTCCCTCGTCGATCGAGACCGAGACGCTGCTGGAGGACCGGGCCGACGTCCTGATCCACCGGGAGCACCCGCTGGCCTCGAGTCCGGCGCTCGCTCGAGCCGCCTCGCGGACGAGACGTGGGTGAGCATCCCGGCGGGCGCCATCTGCCACGCCTGGCTGCTGCGCACCTTCGCCGGCACCGGCCGCCTGCCCGACATCGCCTACTACGACGAGGACTTCAGCACCCACATCGCACTCGTCGAGGCGGGGGCGGCCGTGGCGCCGTGCCACGCCTCGGCCGCGAGCCGCTGCCGGAGGCGGTGGTCGCCGTCCCCGCCGTGGATCCCGGTCTCGACGCGGGTCGTGTCGGCGGCCTGGCGCCGCTCGAGCCGGGGCAGCCCGGCGCGGACCCTGGTCCTCGAGGCTCTGCGGGACGTGAGGCCCCGAGCAGCCGAGGCCGTGGACTAGGGCCTGTCGAACAGGAGATCACCGTCGCGCACGCGGAGATCCTGTTCACCAGGTCCTAGAGGGCGGCCGCGTGCTCCCGCACCGGCACCCGGCTCTTCGCCGACCAGAACCGCATGAGCGCTCCGGCGAGGATCGAGCCGAGGGCCCCCGCGGCCAGATCGGCGAGCGTGTCCTCGTAGGCCACGAAGATCGACTCGTCGACGAAGCGGTGGCCCGCCCACTCGCCCCCACTCCCACAGCACTCCCGCCGTCGTGCCGAAGCACGCGCAGAGCACGATCGCCGGAGCAAGCGCCCGCGCTCCCCCGCGACGGTCGGCACCACTCCGGCCCGCGCCGCGACGATGTACGCGACCGCGGCCGCCAGCCCGTTCAGGGTGAAGTGCACCACGAGGTCCCACGCCGCCCACGCCTGGTACAGCTCGAGCACGCTGCTCCAGGAGGCGACGAGGAGCGAGACGCCGAACGCCGCGTCGAGCGCGGGCCGGATGCCGAGGAAGCGCGTGAGCACGAGCCCGATCGACGACAGCGCGAACACGGCGACATCGACGAAGCCCCAGCCGATGCCCGCCGCGACGATGCTCGCCGCTCCCAGCATCCGGACGGCGTCGGCGAACCACTCGCCGCGGGTGCGCGGCGGCTGGAGGAACGTGTCGACGAGGACGGCGGCGCTCACGGTGCCGTGAACCGCAGCACGGCCTGGACGGGCTCGTGGTCGGAGGCGGCGGCTCCGTCGTAGCGGACCGCGTTGACGCCCGTCGAGACGACCTCGAAGGCGCCGGCGGTCACCGCGAGCCAGTCGATGCGCCGGCCCGGGCGCGGAGCGCGGTAGTTGGAGTAGGTGCCCCACCCGGGCGTCAGGTGGCGGCCCGCGACGACCCAGGAGTCGGCGAGCCGACCCCGTCCAGCAGCGCCCGATACGGGCGGAGCCGGCATCCGTGTTCGCGTCGCCCATGACGATCGCCGGGCGATCGAGCGCGACGACCCGCTCGGCCAGCAGCCGGGCCGAGTGCAGTCGGGAGTTCCGGCGAGAGGTGGTCGAAGTGGGTCGACACGACGGTCAGCTCGCGGTTCGTCGCGTGGTCGACGAGCTCGGCGATCACCGCCGTGCGCGGGATCCGGTTGCCCCAGCTGCGCGATCCCGCGACGTCCGGGGTGTCGGACAGGGCGATCTGCGACCAGTGGCGCACGGCGAAGCGGCGGCGGTCGACGAAGAGCATCACGCGCTCTCCTCCGCGGTCGGGATCGCGCCCGAAGCCCATGCCCTCGAAGGAGGGGCCGAGCACGTCCTGCACGAACGCCGCCTGGTCGGGCAGCGCCTCCTGCACTCCGAGGATCGACGGGCGCTCGATCTCGAGCAGGCGCCGCACCAGCGGCTGCCGACGATCCCAGAGGTCGATCGCCCGCGAGGTGAGGCGCGGCATCCGCCGACGGATGTTGTAGGTCATCACGTGCAGCTCGGGCGCCTCGGTCGGACCGATCAGGGGCGTCGGGTCGGTCATGCCTCCACACTACGTCCGCCGCCCGGGCCCGAGCCGGAGGCTCGGCGAGGCGTGCGGAGGCGGCCCCGTGCGCCCCTACTGTTCGAGGATGACCCTCTCCCCGCCCTGGCGGACCTGACCAGCGCCTCCTTCGTCTCGCTCACGACCTTCCGGAAGACGGGCGTCGGGGTCCTCGACCCGTGTGGATCGCCCGGGACGGCGACGACCTGATCGTCACCACTCCCCGCACCAGCGGCAAGGTGAAGCGCCTGCGCAACGACCCGCGGGTGACCCTGGTGCCGTGCGACCGCCGCGGCCGCGTGAAGGAGGGGGCCCCGTCGTCGAGGCGAGCGCCCGGATCGTGTCGGACGAGGACACGGTGGAGCGGCTGGGCCGGGTGTTCCTGGGCAAGTACCGGCTCGAGTACCGCGTGTTCATGGTGATCGAGCGCCTCGTCAGCCGCGGCGACCGCACGAGGGTGATGCTGGAGGATCTCCTGAGTCCTACACCCCCGCGCCCGTCACCGGAAGGGCCTCCGGTCCTCACCCGGCGCGCACTACCGTGGGGCGATCGCACGCCGGTGCCCTCGTGCGCCCCTGCGCCGACCGGCGGTCGTCAGAAGGAGCACGTACGAGCATCGGAGCAGGGATCTTCCTCCTCGTCGTCGGCGCGGTCCTGGCCTTCGCCGTGGACGTCCAGCTGGCCGGCGTCGACCTGACGCTGATCGGCTACATCCTCATGGCCGCCGGACTGGTGGGCCTGATCCTGGGCCTGGTCCTGATGACGCGCCGTCGCCAGGCCGTCGCGACCACCCGCTCGGCCGTCGACCCGGCCAGCGGTGAGCAGGTCACCCGTCGCACGAGCGAGACCGGACGGCCCGCTGATCTGATCGGCGGACGTCGGTCCCGACGGGACGACGAGAAGGGCGAGCCGGTATCCGGCCCGCCCCTTCTGCGTCGTGCGAGGTCTACTCGTCGTCGGCGTCGCCGCCCGAGACGGTGTCGGTGTCGCCGCCGCCCTCGGACGTGTCGGTCCCGGTGCCGTCGGGGAGCTCCTCGGTCTTCTCGACGTCCTCGTCGGTGGTGCGGTCGCTGCTCATGCTGCTCTCCCTTCGTCTCGGCGGGGCGCCGAGACCCGCACTCTGCCCCCGGACCGCGTCGAACGGCAGGGGGTAGCGGGCACCGGACCGACGTGTCAGGAGGACTCGGCCGCGCCGAGGTTGCCGGCGATCGTGCGCAGCGTCGCGACGGTGACGGCGTACTCCCGCTCGCCCACTCCGGCGGTGGCGGCTGAGCGTTGCTCGGCGACCACCTCCTCGAGCCGCGCGGTCGCGACTCCGCCCCGCTCGGTGAGCGCGTAGAGCTCGGACTCGACGACGACCCAGCCGCTCTCGAGGAGCTCGGCGAGCTGCTCGGCCGCCGACTCCCCCGCCGGGTCCTCCGCGGTCGGCGCCCGCAGGAACGGGGCGAGGGCGCGGTCGAGCTCGGCCAGCGCCGACGGCCCGCGCTGCAGCTGCTGCAGCAGCTGCCACTGCCTCCGCGTCACGCCGTGCTCCTCGAGGGTGACGGCGAAGCGCTCGTCGACGAGGCGCTCCACCAGGGTCAGCCAGTATCCGATCGGTCGTTGATCAGCCATGGCGTCACGATACGCCGCAGCGGCACGGGAGGCACCTGCTCCGCGGTCAAGGGCCAGCGGGCGCGGGGCGTTCTCCGCTTGACCGGGAGGTCGCCGATCGTCGGCGCGCCCGGGGGAGGTCACATGGCGAACCATCGATTCGAGCTGCGGTCGGGTCGCGGCACGGAGTCCTCGGCGGTGGGCGATCCGGTCGCCGATCGTCTGGTCGTGCTCTGCCACCCGACGCCGGGAGCGGGCGCTCGACCCCGATCCCCTCGTCACGGGGCCCTGGGGCCTGCACCTGATGATCCTCGACCGCCCGGGCTACGGCGCCTCCGACCCCGTCGATCCGCGGCACGCCCGCGTGCAGGACCGGGCCGACGATTCGCCGAGTACCTCCGCCGCTCCGAGCGGACCGCGCGGACCATCGACGGAGCCGAGTTCGGCAGCGTCGGCGTGGTGGGCTGAGGGCTCAGGCGTCTCCGCCCTCTCCGCGGCGCGGCACCCCGATCTGGTCGACCGCCTCGCGATCGTCGGAGCACTCCCGCGCCGCCCCAGGCCGGGGTGCTCGGGCAGCCGACCACGGCCTGGGAGCGCCGCGACGTGCTGCTCGGCGAGGGGCCGGGACCCTGGCGGGGACCCTGCCCGAGGGCACGCCGGATCTGACCGCGCTCGGCGTCGATCCCGAGGATCCGGTGCTCGCCGGCACGCGCGGACTGCGCAACCGGCTCGAGCGGATGCTCGGCGAGGGCTGGCGCCAGGGCCCGCTGGGAGCCGCGACCGATCTCGCCGCGCTCCGCGACGGGAGCTGGGCCGACGAGCTCGACGCGGTCACCGCGTCGGTGCTGATCGTGAACGGCGAGCACGACCCGGTCGCGGGGACCGAGGACGGGCGCTGGTTCCGCGGGCGCCTCGCCGACGCGCGCACCGCGAGCGTGGCCGGCACGGGCCGTCTCGCCCTGGTGCGCGAGTGGCGCCGGATCCTCGACCATGTCGCTCCAGCTCGAGCGCGGGGCGCAGGGACGGTGAGGCGGCGCGCCGCACGACTCGGCGCCGGACCGCGCGTCCTCGCGTCGGCCCTGGCGGTGTCCGGGGTCGTGCACCTCGCGCATCCGCAGACCTTCGACGCCGTCGTGCCGCGCGGGATGCCGGGGTCGGCCCGCGCCTGGGTGCTCGTCTCGGCGTCGCGGAGCTCGCGTGCGCCGCGTCGATGCTGCGGCCCTCCACACGGAGGATCGGCGGCCTCGCCTCGGCCGCGCTGATGGCGGCCGTGTTCCCCGGCAACGTGCAGATGGCACGGGACGCGCGGCGTCCGCGAACCCGGACGATCACCTCCTGCGCCTGCCGCTGCAGGTCCCGCTGGTGCTCTGGGGCCTCGAGGCCGCCCGCTCGCGAGGGTGAGGACGGCCCGGCGCAAGCCGCGCGCGTTCAGCATCCGCCCTGCTAGCTTCCGGGGATGAGCGACCAGACGGCGGACGATCGCCGAGACCAGCTGACCGGCGCCCCGCAGGCGTCCGAGGCGGATGCCGCACCGCGCATCGACGTCTCGACGACCGAGGCGGGCGACACCCGCATCGACATCCGCGAGGACGCCGCCGTGCGCCTGGGGCGCGTCGAGGACGACGAGGACGGCCTCGATGACTGAGCAGCGACGCGCCGCACTGATCTACAACCCCGTCAAGGTCGACCTGGAGCCGCTGAAGGCCGCGGTGACGCGCGCCGGCGAGGCCGGCTGGGACGGGACCCTGTGGCTGGAGACCTCCGTGGAGGATCCGGAGCCGGGCAGACGCGCGAGGCGCTCGATGCCGGGGTCGACATGGTGATCGCGGCGGGAGGCGATGGCACGGTCCGCGTCGTCGCCGAGGCGCTGCACGGCTCGGGCATCCCGCTGGGCCTGCTGCCCTCGGGCACCGGCAACCTGCTCGCCCGGAACCTGAACCTCACCCTCGACGACGTCGACAACGCACTGACCGTCGCCTTCTCGGGCACCGACCGCCCGATCGACATCGGCATGATCGACATCGAGACCGGCGAGGGCCGCGCCCGCCAGCGCCTACGTCGTCATGGCCGGCCTCGGCATCGACGCGAAGATGCTGGCCAACACCGACGACGACCTCAAGAAGCGCGCCGGCTGGCTCGCCTACGTCGACGCCCTGCGGAAGGCCCTGCTGGACAAGAACCAGCTCGAGTTCCGCTACCGGCTCGACGGGCAGAAGGCCCGCAAGGTGCGCGCGCACACGATCATCGTGCAACTGCGGCGCCCTGCCCGCCAACATCCTCCTGCTGCCGGACGCGGCCGTGGACGACGGCGAGTTCGACATCGTGCTGCTGCGCCCCGAGGGGTTCTTCGGCTGGGTGCAGATCATCTTCAAGGTGGTGTGGGAGAACGGCGTGCTGCGCCGCACCGGCGTCGTCGGGCAGAAGCTCATGGGCCTGACCAAGGAGGTCGCGGCCCTGCGGTACGTGAAGGGCAAGGAGCTGATCGTGCGCCTGGACAAGGCGCAGGAGATCGAGCTCGACGGCGACCCCTTCGGCTCGACCTCGGCGTTCCGCACGTGGATCGAGCCCGGCGGGCTCACCGTCCGGGTGCCCGCGTAGGTCTCTCCCGCGCGCTCGCAGGCCGTCCACCCCTCCGGGTGGGCGGCCTGCGTCGTCACGGGGCGGCGTCAGCCGATCGAGCCGTCGCCCGTCCGGGTCGCGGCGTCGGCGTTCGGGGCCGAGACGGTTCCGGTCAGGACCGTCGGCGCCGAGAAGTGCGCGGAGACGGAGTAGCGGAGCTGCGCAGCGGAGTGGCCGGGCCCAGGGCCCGGTCGCCCGCCCACCGGAAGACGAGGTCCACGGCCCCGCTCGCGTCGACGGTGCGCGACGAAGGCCCAGCCCGCTCCGGAGACGCTGACGGCGGTCGACTCGAGCGTCGCCGTCGAGGGGTAGCGCACGACGACGCTCAGCTCGTGGACCGGCGCTCCGACTCGGCGCCGTGCGCCCAGCAGTTCTGGATCTGGACGATCGTCTCGGCGCCCGTGACGCCCGTGGCGCCCCACGTCCCCCAGCCCGAGAGGGTGTCGAACGAGAGGGTGGAGTCGGAGGTGCGCGGGGCGGGCGCGGGCTGGGACGCCGACGCCGCCGGCGCCGCGAGGGCGATCGCGACGACCGGCGCGCTCCAGGCGGCGGCGGTCACGAGCGAGCGGCGGTCGAGGGACGGGGCGCTCGAGAGCGCGCGGGAAGTGCTCTGGAGCGCGCGAGGACGCTCCGGAGTCACCCCCGAGGGGGTGCGGGACATGCGGGTACTCCAGGAGGGGGGTGTTCCGGGGGACGGGTGCTGCGCCGCGGAGCGGTCGGGAGCTTCGGGTTCCTGGCCGCGGGCCGCGAGACGTCTCGGGCCTCTCGCGGCGAGGCGCTGTGCCCGACGCGGGCGGGGATTCGGGTTCCCGCCCGCGGGAGGCCGTTCAGCGGGCGCGGTTGCAGCAGCGGCTTCGGGTGCCGCACCCCATGCGCCTGCATGGACGTGCCGACCCTAGTGCGCGATCCGTCGCGTTGGCAATGGAATGACGTCGAAGACGGCCGCATTCGCTCCGGAACTGGTAATTTTCCCGCGCTTCTCGTTCCGGGAGCGACGGAATCCGAAGACCGCGGCGCAGAGCTCCGCCCACGACCGGGTCGGCCGGCGACGGCCGGATCACCGCCTCCCGAGGCCGGCCGCGAGGCCGTCGGGCCCGGCGTCAAGCCACCGCGGGGTGGACGCCGCGTCCCGTACCTTTCCCCCATGGGCTTCTTCGACCGCCGCCACCCCGCGCCCCCCGCTCCCGCACCCGCCTCCGCTCCCGCTCCCGCACCCGCCCGCCCCGAGCCGCGGCGCACGGTCTGGACCGACGGCCTCGGCCGCTTCGCGCTGCGCTGCCTCCAGGTGATCGTGATCCTCGCTCTCGCGTCGGTCCTGGTCTTCGCCATGACGCAGCTCACCCTGGTGCTGATCCCGGTGATGATCGCGATCATCCTGGCCTCGGCGATCCACCCGCTGCTGTCGTGGCTGCGGAAGAAGGGCGTGCCCTCGATCCTCGCGACGTGGCTGTCCCTCCTGGGCCTGCTGGCGGTCCTGGGCGCCGTGGGCTGGCTCATCACGGTCGCCGTCCGCAACCAGTGGGACGACCTGGTCAGCCGCGCCTCCGACGGCATCGCCTCGCCCAGGACTACGTGCAGCACTCGCCGTTCCAGATCGACGAGCAGCAGATCGAAGACGCCCGCACGACGGTCGTCGACTTCCTCACGTCGAGCAGCTTCGGCTCCGGCGCGCTCGCGGGAGCCGCGGCCGCCGCGAACTTCGTCACCGGCCTCGTGCTGATGATCGTCGTGCTCTTCTTCTTCATGAAGGACGGCCCGAAGATCTGGGAGTTCCTCCTGCGCCCCTTCGTCGGCGAGAGGCTACGACCGCGCCAAGCGCGTCGGCACCAAGGCGGTCGACGTGCTGGGCGACTACGTGCGCGGCACCGCGACCGTCGCGGCCGTCGACGCGATCGGCATCGGGATCGCGCTGGCGATCATCGGCGTCCCGCTGGCGATCCCGCTCGCGGTGATCGTGTTCCTCACCGCCTTCATCCCGATCGTGGGAGCGACCGCCGCCGGCATCCTCGCGGCCCTCGTCGCACTGGTGGCCAACGGCCCGATCCCCGCGCTGATCGTGATCCTGGTCGTCATCGCCGTCAACCAGCTCGAGGGCAACTTCCTCCAGCCGGTGCTGATGGCCCGCTCGCTGAAGCTGCACCCGCTGATCGTGCTCGTCGCCCTCACCATCGGCACCGTGCTCGCGGGCATCGTCGGCGCCGTGCTGTGGCCGTGCCGATCGCCGCGGTGGTCTGGGGAGTGATCTCGGTGTGGAACGGTGCGGAACCGGCCCGCGGAGCCCGCGCGGCAGAAGCGGCCCGAGACGGTCTAGGTGCGGGGGGCTCCGGACAGCCGGAGCCCCCGCTCAGCGGCGGACGATGATGCCGTCGCGCAGCGCCTGGCGCCGCAGGGCGATGCGGCCGCCGACCTCCACCCCCGCCTCGCGGTACTTCGCGCGGGCGCTGCGCAGGCAGCTGCGCGCGGCGTCCTGCGTGATGCGCAGCTCCGCCGCCAGCTGCTTGAGCGGCAGGCCCTCGGCGAAGAGGCCGACGACGAGTCGCTCCCTGAGCGGTCAGCGTGTCGGCGGCCGATCCCCCGAGGAGGCCGCGCGTGGGCCCGGTGAGGAACACGGCGCCGCTCGCGACGGTGCGGATCGCCTCGATGATGACCTCGGTCGGCTCGCTCTTGACGAGGTAGCCGCGCGCTCCGGCCTCGAGCGCCCGCTCGATCGTCGCCGGCTGGGCGTGGGTGCTGATGATGACCACGGCCGAGCCCGCGGCGGTGAGCGTCGCGGATCTTCATCGCCAGGTCGAGGTCGTCGCCGAGGTCGATGTCCAGGAGCACCACGTCGCTCGGGAACGCGGGATCGGCGAGCAGGCCGACCCAGCTCGACGCCGTCGCGACCACGCGGACGGGCGCACCCGAGCAGCGCGATCCACTCCGCGAGGGCGCGGAGGAGGATCGGGTGGTCGTCGAGAATGGCGAGCGAGATCGTCCGCCCCTCGGTCGCCGGCGATCGGCCGCTGGCAGTGCTCACGGGGTCCTCCTCGATTCGGGAGCGCTCTCGGGGACGTGCTCGATCAGCACGCGGGTGCCCGCTCCGCTGCTCTGCACGCGCGGAGCCCCCAGCTCGCCCAGGATGCCCCAGACGGCCGGGTCGAGGTCGCGGGAGCGCCGGCCCGCGACCTCGAGGGAGATCGCGATCGATCCGCGGCCCGTCGGAGCGGCGGCGAGGGCCGCCTCGACACCCGGGCGGGCGGCGGAGCCGGGTGCGGCGAGCAGCCACAGCGCCGAGAGCAGCCGCGCGCGGTCGGGCGGCAGCAGGTGCGCGGCGAGTCCGTCGGGATCGGTCAGGACCACCGCTCCCGACAGGTGGGCCGACTCGTCGACGGCGATGCGGAGCCAGGTGCGATCGTGGCTGCGGGCGAGCGCGCTGCGCAGCTCGTCTCCGAGCGCCCGGCCCCTCTCCCCCGTCTCCGCGTCCAGTGGAGCGGCAGCGCTGCGCGCGAGCCGCTCGAGCAGCTCCTCGATCCGGGCGTCGATCCGCGAGAGCTCGGACGCCGCGAGGCTGCCCGGACCCGTGCCCGGCCCGTCGATCGTGCTGTCGGAGATCGTGCGGTCGAGCCGGTGGCGCACGTGCTCGTCGACCGTCGCGAGGATGACCGCGCAGAACGCGGTCGGCACGAGCGCCAGCAGGAGGATCGTCGTGCCGATCCCGAGCCCGCCGGGAACACCGCCGCTCTCCGCCAGGAGCGTCACCGCGCTCACCGCGGCGAGCAGGCCGAGCGCCGTGCAGGTGCGCCGGAGCGGGTGGAAGGGCATCAGCCCCAGCAGGGTCGCGCCGACGCCCACGCAGACGGTCGGGTAGTAGACGCCCCCGGAGGAGGGGAGCGCGGAGTCGAGGATCTCGAGCGCCAGCGCCGCCGCGTCGACCACCAGGACGAGGACGAGCACGGGCGACGGGAGCTCCCCCCGCCGCAGCAGCGCGGTCATCGCCCCGGCGGCGAAGGCGAGCACCACCACCACCCAGGCGGCGCCCGTCAGCCAGCCGGAGGAGCCGGCGTCGAGCGCCCAGGCGTAGGAGAACACCTCCGCGGACCATCACGAGCACCGGCGACCGTGAGGAAGCCGAGGCCGAGGTAGCTCGCGGTCAGCTGGCGGGTGCGGCGGATCCGGAAGCGCACGGACTGCAGGGAGCGGGGCCCGGCCTCGGCCGCGCGGACGAGGGCGAGCAGCGTCCCGGACGTCGCGTCCCGCGGCTCGGGCGCGCTCATCGCGGCACGCTCATCAGGACGGTCGTGCCGGCACCCGGCGCCGAGAAGACCCTCGCGGCTCCGCCGACCGACCTCGAGGCGTCCGCGCACCGATTCCACGAGCCCGAGGCGGTCGACGGGGACGGCGGCGGGATCGAAGCCCGCACCGGCGTCCGAGACGGCGACGCGGACGCCGCCCGCGCCGTGCTCGACGGTGACGTCGACCGCGCGCACCCCGGAGTGCCTCCGCATCGCTCCGAGGCACTCGCCGGTCGCGCCGACCAGCGCCGCGAGCGCGTCCGGGGCGACGTCGCCCCGGCCGAGGTGCCACGAGATCTCCAGGCCCAGCGCGCGGAAGCGGCGGTCGACGGCGGCGAACTCGTCGGGGAGCTCGGCGCAGGAGCCGGGGCGCTCGGCGGAGACCGGCCCGTCGAGCGCCCGCAGCAGCTCGAGGTCGGCGGCAGCGCCTCGCGCAGCGTCGCGGCGGGCACCCTCGCCGCGGTGCGCGACGAGGGTCAGGGTCGCCAGGATCGTGTCGTGCAGGAGGCGCGCGTCGTGGCGGCGGCGCGCCTCGTCCTCGCTCGATCGCCGCTCGGCGGCGTGCGCCGTGAGGAGCCGCCGGGTGCCGTCGTCGGCGCGCGCGACGCTCGCGGCGACCCACCGCGCGATGCCGAAGGCCCCGGCCCAACTCGATGACGACCGCGAGGCCCACGAAGAACGTGCGCCCCGACGGCGCGGTGGCCGTCGTGCTCAGCGCGAGGACCGGCAGCAGCGCCGCGCCCGCGACCAGGGGCAGGCGGCGGGAGGCGCCGATCGCGAGGAGCGGGGTCGCCAGCGCCATCGACGCCAGCATCGTGACGGAGCCCAGGACGGCCGGCAGCCGGGCGTCGACGTCCGACACGGCGAAGAGCGCGAGAGCGGTCAGGCCGAGGACCGCCGCGACGACGATCGGCGCGGCGCTCGTGGACGGACGGCCGCGGCGCCACGACAGCACGACGACGGTCGCCGCGGCCAGGAGCGCCAGGACCGGCAGCGTGCGGACGAGGTCGGCCGGAGCGAGAGCGACGAGGTGCAGTGCCGACGCCCCGGTGAAGAGCGCGGAGCCGCGGCGGGCGCAGCGACGGCCGATCTCGTCCTGCTCGCGGCGCAGCTCCGTGCGCTCCGGGGCGGAGGAGGAGCCGGGGTCGTCGAGGGGAGCATCGCGGTCGGGCCTCGCGCGGGCGGGCCCCGGCCTCGAGGGGCGCGAGAACGGGAGGGGCGGATGGGGCGCGGCGCCGAGGAGGCGGCGCCGATGACCTGAATGGTGCCACACGACGGGTCGGCCCCGACGTCCGCTCGGCCGCCGAGCGACGGATCGCGCAGCGTTTCCCGCGCCGCTGTCGCGCTCGGGGCGTCCGATCCCGTAGGCTGGAGACATCTCCCGGGCGATCGCCCGAATTCCACGGCTGAGAAGTCGCCACCACCAGCACGCACTCGCTGGAGACGACGAAGAGACTCAGCCCCTGATAGAGACCGCACTGCTCTCACCGGCAGCACGGATCGACGGCATCGACCTCGATCCAGCGGTTCGAACGCCCGCCTCGCCGGCGGGTACCGCCCTTCACAGGACGCCGCGGAAGCCGCGCCGTTCCTCGTTCGACCCCCGCACCCCCGACTCCGTCGGAACGCGGGACGTTCTCCCCGCGGAGGTCCCCTCCGCCCCCAAGACGACCCGACCGACTCCCGGCCGACGCGTGTTTCATCCGCGCGGAGGAGGAGTCGAGCGGGTACCGCACACTCGTGCGGGATCTGACGACGTCCGCTCCGGCAGGCGCTCATTAACACATAAGGAAAGAAATGCCTACTGGCACCGTTAAGTGGTTCAACTCCGAAAAGGGCTTCGGCTTCATCGCTCCCGACGACGGAGGCGCCGACGTGTTCGCGCACTTCTCCGCCATCGCGAAGCAGGGCTACCGCGAGCTCGTCGAGAACCAGCACGTCGAGTACGACGTCGAGCAGGGCCGCAAGGGCCTGCAGGCCGCGAACATCCGCGGCGTCGGCGAGTAATTCCCGACTCCTCGGGTTCGTCACGAATCCGCAGCGCCCCGTCGGCCGTGATCCTCGGATCCGGTCGGCGGGGCGTTCGTCGTTCCCCGGGGCCGTGATCCCGATCGGACCCCTCGATCGAGGGACACCAGCCTGTCCTGTGGCCCGTCGCACCCTGGGTAGGCTCGACGGAGAGGCTCCCCGTGCTCGTCGGAGCCCACGGCCCCGTGCATCCTCCGGCGCCGGCACGACGCAGGGTGGAGACCATGGGACGACTGATCTACGGACCGCAATCGCTCGAGATCGACTTCGAGGACCGGATGCTGGCGCACCTCAAGGTGGCGATGTTCACCAAGATGCGCCGCAACGAGTCGTTCAGCCTGTCGTGGGCCGAGCCCGAGTCCAGCGGCTACGGCCGCAGCTCGATCTGGATCCACCCCACCACGGCGCTGCACTTCCGCTTCTTCGGCAGCAAGCGCCCTGCGCTGAACCGCGCATGGATCGAGCAGTTCGTCTCCGAGCGCGAACAACACCGGCGAGATGCTGGTGGTACCGGAGCCGCAGGACGGCTGACCCGCCGCCGGGGTCGTCCCGCTGCCCGGGGCGTCCCGCCGCCCGGGACGTCTCAGACCACGCGCGGGCGAGCGGTGTGCACCAGCTCGTCGTGCGGCAGGCCGACCAGCCGTGCCGCGACCTCGGCGCACGCGGCATCGTCGACGGCGGCCGACTCGTACTCCTCCGGCCACAGCGGCGTGAGGGTGACGAGCTCGACGTCTCCGGTCGCGAGCTCCATGCGCTCGGGGAGCCGCGGGCTCCGGAGCCCGAGCAGCACGCCGACCGAGCCGTCCTCGCCGACCCAGGCCGGCGGGGCCGAGGCGTGCGCCAGGCGCGCGACGTCGACGCCGGTGCGGCAGCACACGCCCTGCAGGGCCGCGCGGCGAGCGGCCTCGTAGAGCAGGCGGAACTGCCAGTGGTTCCAGAGCTCCGCGGCGGGGACGCCGAGCAGGGCGGAACTCTCGAGGCACAGCTCCAGGCCCAGCTCCGTGCCGGGCCGGCTGAGGCGGTCGAAGGGGTCACTCAGACCGTCGGTGGCCAGCACGATCGAGTCGCCGCGCTCGACGCGCAGGAAGGCGCGGTGATCGGTGGGCCAGCGGGCTCCACCGCGCGTGCCCGGATCCTCCGTCGAGACGACGACCGTGCGGTCGAGCTCGCCGATGCCGCGCCAGACGTCGGCGCGGTCCTCGGCGACCGCCTCCGCGAGCGCCCGCCGCTCGTCCGGGGTCCACCGGATCTCGCGGGTGCGGTTCTGGAACAACGACATGGGACTCCCCGTCCGCGCGGGAGGTCCCCGCGCTCCCGGCACGCTACGGCGCCAGCCGGGGGTCACCTCCGAGCCACCGGGGGAGAACCTGGACGCGAGGTGCTCGTGGGTGAGAGGTCGACCCTCCTGCGGGCCTCGAAGCGACCCCGGTCGCGGATCAGCCGAGCGGATTCACGCCGTTCGTGCGCCAGCGCTCGTCCGCCAGCTGGCCAGGGGTCCCCTCGCCCTCGTGGGTGCCGAGCGGCTCGGCCTCGCGGGAGGCCTCGGCCGGGACGGATCCCAGCGAGGTGCCGCTCCCCTCGGCGGTGCTGCCCGGGGGCAGCAGGCCCTCCTCGTCCTCGGAGTCGGACACCTCGTCCTCGGGAGCGTTCTCGGTGCCGCTCTCGCCCATCGAGTCGTAGGGGTGGTCGGGGTCGCGGCTCTCGTCGGGAGTCGTGCTCTCCTCGATCTCGGCGTCGGCGGGTCGGACGTCGTCGGGGCGATCGGCGTCGGTGACGGGACCCGACGGGTCGGCACCGCTCTGGCCCTCGCCGGTCCAGCCGGAGAACTCGGGGCTCGTGTCTGCGCTCATGCGCGCCACGGTAGCACCGGGGCTGCGGGCGTCCGAGCCCTTGCGGGAGCGACGGTTCGACCGGGGGATCAGCGCCTAGGCTCGACGCAGTGCGGCGCCGGCCGCGGACGACGGGAGCACGATGCGACGACTGGGATACGAACGGTTCGGCGGACCGGACGTGCTCTCGTGGCGGGACGCACCCGTGCCGATGCCGGGTCGGGGCGAGGTGCTCGTGCGCACCCGCGCGGCGAGCATCAACGCCACCGACGAGAAGATCCTGTCGGGCGCGGCCCGCGTCATGGCCGTCGGCCGATCCAGGCCGCTCGGCTTCGGACTCGACGTCGCGGGCACCGTCGAGGCCGTCGGGCCGGGAGTGCGGACCGTCGCGGTCGGCGACCGCGTGGTCGGCATGACCCGCGACGGCGACGCGTTCGCCGACGCGTGCCTGGTGCGCAACCGCGCGCTCGTGCCCCTGCCCGACTCCCTCGACTTCGTGCAGGGCGTCACTCTCGCGATGTCCGGAGGGACGGCCGTCGGCGTCGTCGACGCTCTGCGCGTCCGCGCGGGCGAGAAAGTCCTGGTGGGCGGCGGCTCCGGTGCCATCGGGCAGCTGACCGTGCAGCTCCTGGTCCGTGCGGGCTGCGAGGTCGCCGCGACCGGGTCCGCCGCCTCGGCGGAGGTGCTGCGGAGCCTCGGCGCCGAGCCGCACGACTACCGCGCGCTCGATCTCGGCGTGCTCGCGGGCCGCTTCGACGCGGTGCTCGACGTCTCCGGGCACCTCCCGGTCGACGACGCCGCGATCCTGCTCGCGGAGGGCGGGCGCTTCGTCACCCTCGTGCCCAGCGGCCCGGCCCTCGGCGCCCAGGCGGTCGCAGTGCTGCGGCGCGACCGCCCGCCGGTGCGGAACCTGATCGTGGTGGCCACGGCCGAGCGGATCGGGCGCGCCATCGCGCTCAGCCGCCTCCGGCGACCTGGACGCCGACCCCGGCGCCGTCCATCCGCTCGAGGAGATCGTCGACGTGCTGTCCGGGCGCTCGGCCGGAACCGATCGCACGATCGGCAAGATCGTCTTCACCGCCGGCGACGCGGCTCCGCTGGACTGACCGGCTCCTGCACGCCGGGGTGCGGAACGAGCCCGGAACAGTACCGGGACTCGGGCCGTCCGACAAGCACCCCGAGCTCGCGGGCGGGCCCCGTCAGGATGGTCGCATGCCCGCATCCTCCCGTTCCTTCCCTTATCCGCTCGGCGTCTCCCTCCGCGGTGACGCCGGCGCGAACGTCGCCCTCTACACCGAGACCGCGGACAGCGTCGAGGTCTGCCTGTTCGACGAGACGGGCGCCGAGACCCGTGTCACCCTGACCGACCGCACCGGCCACGTCTTCCACGGCATCGTGCCGGGAATGCGCGTCGGCACGCGCTACGGCTTCCGCGTCGACGGCCCCTGGGACCCCGCGAACGGTCTGCGCCACAACGTGAACAAGCTCCTGCTCGACCCGCACGCCACCGCCATCGAGGGCTCCTACCGCTGGAGCGAGGACGTCTTCGGCCAGTACTACGAGGACGCCGAGCGCCGCAACGACTCCGACTCCGCCCCCTCCGTGCCGCGCTGCGTCGTCACCGACCCGGCCTCCTTCGACTGGGGCACCGACGAGGCGCCCCCGCATCCCGCTCGAGGACACCGTCGTGTACGAGGTCCACGTGAAGGGCTTCACGAAGCTGCACCCGGACGTGCCGGAGGACATCCGCGGCACCTACCGGGGCCTCGCGCACCCCGCGTCGATCAAGCACTTCACCGACCTGGGCGTCACCTCGGTCGAGCTGCTGCCCGTGCACCAGTTCGTGCAGGACTCGCACCTCGAGGAGAAGGGCCTGCGCAACTACTGGGGCTACAACTCCCTCGGCTTCTTCGCCCCGCACAACGAGTACTCGCACGCGGGCGACGACGGGGCGCAGGTCGACGAGTTCAAGGCCATGGTCAAGGCGTTCCACGAGGCCGGCCTCGAGGTGATCCTCGACGTGGTCTACAACCACACCGCCGAGGGCAACGACAAGGGCCCGACGCTGTCGTTCAAGGGCATCGACAACGGGTCCTACTACCGCCTGGTGGAGGAGGACCGCGCCAACTACTTCGACACCACGGGCACCGGCAACAGCCTCAACGTCAGCCACCCCGCCGCGCTCGGGCTCATCATGGACTCGCTGCGGTACTGGGTGACCGAGATGCACATCGACGGCTTCCGCTTCGACCTCGCGACCACGCTGACCCGTCGGACGGGCGAGGCCGAGGTGCACAGCGCGTTCCTCGACCTGATCGCGCAGGACCCGGTGCTCGCCCCCGTCAAGATGATCGCCGAGCCCTGGGACACCGCGGGCTACCAGGTGGGCGGCTTCCCCGCCGACTGGTCCGAGTGGAACGGGAAGTTCCGCGACGACGTGCGCGACTTCTGGCACGGCGCCGACTCGGTGCTCGGCACGACCGCGCAGCGCATCCTCGGCTCGCCGGACGTGTACGAGGCGGACAAGCGCTCGCCGCTCTCGAGCGTGAACTTCGTCACCGCGCACGACGGCTTCACCCTCGCCGACCTCACCGCCTACTCGCGCAAGCACAACGCGGCCAACGGCGAGGACAACAACGACGGAGAGAGCGACAACCGCTCCTCCAACAACGGCGCGGAGGGCCCGACCGAGAACGAGGCGGTCAACGAGCGCCGCGACCGCATGCGCCGCAACTTCCTGGCGACCCTGCTGCTCTCGGCCGGCGTGCCGATGATCCTGGGCGGCGACGAGATCGCCCGCACCCAGGGCGGCAACAACAACGGTACCGCCAGGACGACGAGATCTCGTGGTTCGACTGGGAGGGCGCCGACCGCGAGCTGCTCGCCTTCACCCGCGAGCTCATCGCGCTGCGCGCGGCCGAGCCGGCGCTCAAGCCCAAGTGGTTCCGCCGCGCTCCGGGCGACGGCGGCACCGACACGGTCGACATCCTCCGCTCGGACGCGCAGGGGTTCGCCGACGAGGACTGGGACAACCCGGACGCCCGCTCGATCACGTTCGTGTTCGAGCACGAGGGCAGCGCGTCGTTCGCCCTGCTGCTGAACGCGGCCGAGAACGGTGTGGAGTTCACGGTGCCGAAGGCGCCGGAGGCGAGTGGGAGCTCGCCTGCTCGAGCGACCCCGACCAGGTCGTGTCCGGAGAGGTCACGACGCTGATCGTCCGCGACGCCTCGTTCACCCTGCTGCGCTCGGCCTGATGAGCAGCGCCGGCCGGGCCTCGCGACGCCTCCGCTTCGGCGGGCGCATCGCGGGGCTCGGCACGGCCTCGGGCACCCGGCTCGTGCTGGGACTCTGGGAGCGGACGCCGTTCGGCGCGTTCTCGGACGCGATGATCGAGCGGGCCGACGGCACCGGATGCTCCTCGCTCCGACGCGCGAGGTCGCGGACTTCATCGCCTCGACGTACGAGTTCGACGAGGTCGTCGTCGCGCCGGTCGCGACGCGGCGCATCACCGGTGGTCTGACGGTGACCGCCGGCGGCCTCGACGTGGCGCTGCGACTGGGCGGGGTCACTCCGCTGGGCCGGCTGCTGCGGATCGTGCCGCGGCCGATCGCCGAGAGCCCCGCGTGGCTGACCGCGGTCTCCCCCGTCGCCTCCCTGCTCGTGCGCGGCGTCAGCACCGCCGGCAGCGCGGGCGGCGGGCGGCGCGAGTACTACGGCGTCCGCACGATCCGGAGCGTGCTCGGGGTCACCGCGTCGCCTGGACGGAGAGGACCTGGGGGGCCTCCGGCCGCTCTCGCCTCCCGTCCGCTTCGGCTTCCCGTCGGCGCCCGCCGCTCCGGCGATCGTCGACGTCACCACCACCATCGCGCTGCCGCGCGGTGGAGCACCCGCGCTCGTGCGCGACGACCGAGAAGGAAGTGCCTCGTGAAGAAGGGCGACAAGATCAGCTGGAACACCTCGCAGGGCGAGACCCACGGCGAGCTGGTGGAGAAGAAGACGAAGGAGTTCCACTTCGAGGGCCAGAAGTTCAACGCCTCGGACGACGAGCCCTACTGGATCGTGCAGAGCGACAAGACCGACGCGAAAGCCGCGCACAAGGAGTCGTCGCTGACGAAGAAGTGACGGGCGAGGCGCCGGGTCCGGCGCCTCGCCCGTCACCGTGCGCGCCGTGCACCGGTCGTCGAGGTCGGCTGCGACGAGCCACTCCGGCAGGTCGCCGCGGAACGCCTCCCGCGTGGCCGGGTCGTTGACGGCGGTCCAGTCGACGGGGTGTCCTGCACCTCGGGCTCGAACTTGTCCCACTCGAACCAGTTGATCATCTTGAGCTGCGGGAACCGCTCGGCCGTCTCGGCCGAGAGCACCTGCTGCCACCACGCCTGCTTGATCGCGAGCTCTCCGGCGGCGTCGCCGCGCGGGACGACAGGCGCGGCCGTCTCGGGGATCGCGACGGGCTTGCCGTGCTCGACCCCGTAGGTCGTGTAGAAGTCGGGCGCCGCGGTCTCGTCGCCGGCGGCCCCGTCGTACGTGCCGGTGAGCTGGGCGGCGAACTTGCCCTCCTCCGGCAGCTCGTTCTCGCCCCACGGGTACGCGGAGCCCCAGTGGTACAGCGACATGCCGACCCAGTCGACCGCGTCGTCGCCGGGGTAGTACGGCGCGTAGGGGTCGTCCTCGGAGGTCAGGACGCCGTCGGCCGTCGTGTCGAGCAGCGCGAAGCCGCTCGTCCCCGGCTGCGCGGCCGACGCCCCGCCCTCGAACGGATAGCCCTCGGCGCTGTTGGGCGCCCACATCAGGGAGGAGCCGGGTGCCCCCGCGTGGACCGCGGCGGCCACCTCTGCGGAACGTCTCGACGTACTCGGCGGGCTGCTGGCCCCACGCGTACCAGGAGCCGTTCATCTCGTGCGCGAAGCGGAGCACGACGGCACGCCCGCGTCGTTGAGATCGGCGAGGAGCGCGGCGACCTCGTCGGCGACCTCCTCGGTGACCGCGGCCAGCCCCTCCGCCGGCTCGAGGGTGAGCAGGAGCGTGCCGCCGACGGCGCGCAGCTGCTCGGCCGCCTCGCGCACCCCGGCGCGGTCGTCGCCGGCGAAGGGCACGTCGGCGAAGGCGACCGCGACCGCGGGCGGACGGCCGAGCGCCGTGCTGTAGTCGCTGAGGGTGCGGGCGTCCCAGTCGAGATTCACGCCGAGAAGGGCGCCCTGCTCGGGCACGATCGACGAGGCCGGCCGGACGACGCGGCGGCGGCCGCCTCGGGATCGCTGGAGCAGCCGGCCAGGAGGGCGACCGCGGCGGCGGCGGCGAGCGGGCGGAGTCGTCTTCGCACCGTCCCACGGTAGACCGGAGTGTGACAGCGCTTGCCCGACTCCGAGCCGGGCACCCCTCCTGTTAGGGTGTCAGCCGCCCCGGCGGACGAGCTCGTGCACCCAGGCGAGCTTCTCGGCGATCACCGGAGTGATGACGAACGGGTACAGATCGTCCTTGCCCATCGAGCGGTTGACGCTGTTGAGAGCGAGGGAGAGCCCGTGCCAGCGGCGCAGGATCTCGGGCATCTCGAGCCCGGCGACCCGCTCGGCTCCGGACGCGCTCACGCTGTCCGCGAGCGACTCCGGCACGCGGCCCTGCGGTCCGTCGACGGCCAGGCCGACCGCCGCCGTCGTCTCGAGGGCGTCGGCGATGTGCAGGTAGTGGGCGAAGGTCTCGGCGAAGTCCTCCCACGGGGTGCGTGGTCGCGTACTGCGAGATGTGATCGCGGGCCCGGTCCGCTCCGGTCGCCCCGCCGTAGTGCGCGTCGAGGGCGGCGCCGTAGTCGGTGCGCTCGTCACCGAACAGCGCGCGGAACGCGGGGAGCAGCTCGGTGCCCTCGACGAGCTCCTGCCAGTAGTAGTGCCCGATCTCGTGGCGGAAGTGGCCGAGGACCGTCCGGTACGGCTCGCCCAGACGGGCCTTGAGCGCCTCGCGGTGCGCGTCGTTCCCCTCCGACAGGTCGACGGTGACGACTCCGTCGGCGTGCCCGGTCGTGACCGAGCCGAGCTGCGCCGACGACAGCAGCCAGAAGGAGAGCCCCGAGCCGTTCTCGCGGCGGCGCACGGGCAGGTCGAGGTGGTGCAGCTGGCGGACCAGGCGCCGCTTCGCGAACTCGGCGACCGTCAGCTGGCTCAGCACGGCGGCGTCGTAGACGACCGGGCGCTCGCCGGTCAGGCGCAGGAGGCGCAGGCGCCACCCGTCCGCTCCTCCTGGAGCCAGGTGCAGCCGATCGTGCCGCGGTACCGGCAGAGCAGGCGGCCCGCGGCCCTCGACGAGCTCGTCGGTCTCGAGCGCATAGGCGAGCGCGGTGCCGCAGCGCAGGCACTCGGCGTCCTCGAACTCGACGCGGGCCTCGCAGTGGGGGCAGCCGAACACGCGCATGACTGACGGACCTTCCGGGTGGGCGGCGGCGGACGCCGCCCTCGACCCTAGTGAGCGCGCGGGGCACCCGCTCGCGGTTGCCAGCCCGGGGTGGCGGATCTCGGGACGCCCGCGGAGATCCCGCTGGTCGAGTATGCCCGCAGGGGCGGATCGAGGCCCGTGGACCACGACCGGGGACGGCCAGCCTCGCTGACGGCGGCGGATCTCGAGACGCCCGCGGCGATCCCGCTGGTCGAGCGGCCCCGCAGGGGCGGTATCGAGACCCGCGAACCACGACGGGACGACCGGTGGACCGCTGGCGGTGGGGGATCTCGGATACCCCGCTACGCGGGCTACTCGATCAGCAGTGATGGAGACGCCCGCTACGCGGGCTGCTCGATCAGCAGCGCGCCGCTACGCGATGCGGATGAGCTTCTTGTTGACGAACTCCTCGAGGGCGCTGCGGCCCATCTCGCGGCCGGTGCCCGAGCGCTTCACTCCGCCGAAGGGCAGCTCGGCGGCGTCGCCGAGGACCAGGTTGATCCAGACCATGCCGGCGTCGATCCGGTCGGCGAGACGCAGGGCCTGCTCCTGATCGGTCGTGTAGAGGTAGGAGCCGAGGCCGTGCGGGGTGTCGTTCGCCAGCGCGATCGCCTCGTCCTCGTCGTGGACGCGGTAGAGCGCGGCGACCGGGCCGAAGAACTCCTCGCGGTAGGCGTTCATCTCGGGAGTGACGTCCTCGAGCACCGCGGGCGGGAAGAAGTTGCCGGTCACCTCGCCGCTCGCGCGCACGGTCGCGCCCTGCTCGCGGGCCGTCGCGAGCTGCTGCTCGAGGCGCTCGGTCGCGGCGGAGGAGGAGAGCGGGCCGAGCAGGGTCCCCTCGGCGAACGGATCGGCGGGCTGCGCCCTGGTGAAGGCCTCGGTGAACTTCGCGGCGAACTCCTCGTAGAGGTCGTCGATCACGATGAAGCGCTTGGCGGCGTTGCAGGACGCTCGTTGTTGTCCAGGCGGGCGGCGACCGCGTCGTCGACCGCCTTGTCGAGGTCGTCGGTCGACAGCAGCACGAACGGGTCGGAGCCGCCCAGCTCGAGCACGACCTTCTTGAGGTTGCGGCCCGCGATCTCGGCGACGGCGGCTCCCGCACGCTCGGAGCCCGTGACCGACACGCCCTGCACCCGCGGGTCGGCGATGACGTCGGCGGCCTGGTCGTTGCTCGGCGTACAGGTTCACGTAGACGCCGGCAGGCGCTCCGAGCTCCCGCGCGGCGGTCGCGAAGATGTCCGCGATGGCTGCGGCCGACTCCGGGCACTGCGGCGCGTGCTTGAGCAGGATCGTGTTGCCGGCGACGATGTTCGGGCCGGCGAAACGGGCGACCTGGTAGTAGGGGAAGTTCCACGGCATGATGCCCAGCAGCACGCCCAGGCCCGCGCGGCGGACGAAGGCCGAACCGGTGCCGTCGGAGAGCTCGATGGGCTCGTCCGCGAGGAACGCCTCGCCGTTGTCGGCGTAGTAGCGGTAGATGTCGGCCGCGAAGCCGACCTCGCCCTGCGCCTGGTCGAGCGGCTTGCCCATCTCGCGCACGATGATCTCGGCCAGCGCGTCGGCGCGCTCGACGTGCAGGTCGGCCACCCGGGCGATCAGGGCGGCGCGGGTCGCGACCGGCACGGTGCGCGACCACGTGGAGTACGCGTCGTGCGCGGCCTCGATCGCCTCGATCAGCTCGGCGTCGGTGATCGACGGGTACTCGCTCAGGGTCGTCCCGGAAGCCGGGTCGATGACGGCGTAGTGGGTGCTCATGCGGGGAGTGCTCCTTCGCGGTGGGGGGCGGCGGTGACGGCGTGCTCGTCCAGGATCTCCTGCGCCGGGCGGCGCCCGACGCGGATCGCGCCGTCGACGTGCTGGTAGCCCTCGGCGGCCAGATCGCTCGACCCGAAGCGGAGGGGCCCGACCGGCTCGAGCTGGAGCGCTCCGTAGCGGGTGAGCCCGCCGAGGTCGAAGCTGGCGGCGTAGGCGCCCTGCGTCCACTCCTCGGCGGCCCAGTCGCTCTCGTAGTAGACGACCGGATCCAGTGCGGCGGGTCCGTAGTAGGCGGCGAGGGAGTCGAGGATCGCGCCTTGCGCTCGGCCTCGGGGAGCGCCAGGAGCCGGTCGGCCTTCTCGTCCGAGACGAAGCCCACGAGCGTGCCGCGCTCCTCCCCCGCGTTGGAGTTGTCGTACGCCTCGTGCACGAGGGCGTGCGGGCTGAAGGCGGTTCCCGAGAGTCCGTCCGCGCGCCAGAACGGGGTCTCGTAGGTGGCGTGCACCTTGATGACGAGGCCGAGCGGACTGGTGCTTGCAGGGCCTGCTGGCGCGAGGCGCGGGAGGGGCGGATCGAAGTCGATGCGGCCGACGAGGTTCGGCGGCACGGCGACGATCGCGTGCCGGGCGACGACGACGGTGTCGTCGGTGCGCACCTCGACGCCGTCGCCGCTCCACCGGATCGAGCGGACCGGGCGGCCGAGCAGGACGTGCTCGGCGCCCAGCCGCTCGGCGAGCCGCACCGGCACCTGCTGGAGACCGCCGAGCACGCGCTTGTCGAGGATGAAGTCGGCGTCGACGAGGTGGCTGAAGGACCCCGCGCTCGCGGCCATGAGCAGCGCCTGGAGCAGCGAGAACGAGTGGGCGGGCTTGGTGAGCATGGCGTCGGCGACGAAGAGCGCGATGTTCGCGCGCGCCTCCGCATCGTCCGGTCTGCTGCTCGAGCCAGGCGCTGAAGCTGATGCGGTCGTAGTCGGCGGCGAGCGGATGCGCCCACGGCGCGGCCGGGTCGGTCTCGGCCACGAGGCGGTCGAGCACGTCGATCAGCCGGGCGATCTCGGCCTCGGTAATCGCCGCTCCGGGGAAGATGTCGCCCGTGAAGCGGCGCGCGCGGCCGTCGGAGCCGATGTAGACGCTCTCGCCGTCGCGGTAGCGGGAGTAGGTGCCCAGACCCAGCTCGTCGAGCGTCTCGAGGAGCGCGGTCTGGTCGGGCGAGACCCACTGGCCGCCGAGCTCGAGCATCTGGCCCTCGATCTCGCGGGTCTCGAGACGGCCGCCGACGCGGTCGCGCGCCTCGAGGACGACCACGGTGCGCCCCGCCTCGTGGAGCCGCAGGGCCGCGGTGAGCCCGGTGGCGCCTGCTCCGATCACGACGACGTCGCGCTCGATTCGGGACATGACAACTCGTTCCGTCGGTGATCCCGAGCATTCGCGAGGGATTGCGGATCATTTTGCCACAGGGACGGAGGAAAAGGGTGGTGAGGCGGAGGGATCTCAGAAGCAGGGCTCCACGACGCGATCCGGAGATTCCCCGCTCGGATCTCTGCACTCAGCCTTCGTTCTGCCGGCCGAGCCGCTCGCAATCGAGGTCAGGAGCCGCGCGGACGACTCGAACGGACTCCGCGGGCCGTTCCGACCTCGGTTGCAGACAGGACGACGGCACTCCCCCGCCTAATTACATAGGCGTGCTATGTTTATCTCCGTGCCCACCCCCTCCGCCCCCGTGCGCCTCGCCTCCGCCGCCACCGCCCTCGCGCGGTACGCCGGCCGCTCGAGCGGAGCGACGGGCTCGGCGCGCAGTCCGGAGCGGTCTGGTCGACGCTCGCCGAACTGCGCACCTCGGCCTCCGCTCCGCCTCGGCGAGCTCGCCGAGCGCGTGCGGGTGACGCAGCCCACGATGACCGGGCTGATCGCCCGGCTCGACGAGGCCGGCTGGATCCGCCGCGTGCACGACGAGCGAGGCGGCCGCGCCTGGCTCATCGAGGCCACCGACGCGGGCCTCATCGCCCTCGGCGAGCACCGCCTCCGCCTCGACTCCGCCCTGGCGCCCCTGTTCGACGACCTCGACGACGACGACCGGCGCGTGCTCGAGCGCGCGGCCGCCCTCGTCGAGGAGCGCGTGCGGCGCATCTCCTGACCCCCTCCCGAAAGGACCCTCCGTGTCCACTCCCGCCCACTCCCCGCCGGCGGCTCGATCCTCCGGCAGCCGCTCGCCGTCTGGGCCGTGGCCTTCGCGGCCGTCATCGCCTTCATGGGCATCGGCCTGGTCGATCCGATCCTCCCGGCGATCGCCGAGAGCCCCGAGGCCACCCCGACCGAGACGTCGCTGCTGTTCACCAGCTACCTCGTCATCACCGGCGTCGTGATGTTCTTCACCCAGCTGGCCTCGAGCCGCATCGGCGCCAAGAAGACGCTGATGATCGGGCTCGTGCTCATCGTCGTGTTCGCCGCGCTGGCAGGCACGGCCGGCAGCGTCGAGGGCGTCATCGGCTTCCGCGCGGGCTGGGGCTTCGGCAACGCGTCTTCATCTCGACCGCGCTCTCGACCATCGTCGGAGCGGCGAGCGGAGGCAGCTCCGCCGCGATCGTGCTCTACGAGGCCGCGCTGGGCGTCGGCATCGCGATCGGCCCCCTGCTGGGCGGCCTGCTCGGCAGCGTCTCGTGGCGCGGGCCGTTCTTCGGCACCGCGGTGCTGATGGCCGTCGGCTTCATCGCGATCGCGACGCTCCTGCGCGAGGACGGACCCTGGCCGACCCCGACTCCGCTCCTGGCACCGTTCACGGCCCTGCGCGGTCCCCGCGATCCGGACGCTCGCGGGTGCCGCGCTCTTCTACAACATCGGCTTCTTCGTGCTGCTCGCCTACACGCCCTACCCGCTGGGGCTGGACGAGATGGGCCTGGGCTTCACGTTCTTCGGCTGGGGCCTGGGAGTCGCGATCACCTCGGTCTTCGCCGCTCCGCTGCTCACCGCGCGCCTGCCGCGCACCGTGGTGCTGCGCTCGGTGCTGGTGCTCCTGGCAATCGACCTCGTCGCCGGCGGACTCGCGATCTCGTCGCGCGTGGGCCTGATCGTCTGCATCATCGTCGGCGGGCTGCTGCTGGGCGTCGTCAACACCGTGCTCACCGAGTGCGTGATGGAGGCGACCGACCTGCCCCGCTCGGTCGCCTCCTCCGCCTACTCGGGCGTGCGGTTCCTCGGGCGGAGCGATCGCCCCGCCCGCCGCCTCGGCCTCGCCGCCGCGATCTCGCCCGCGTTCCCGATGTACGCCGCCGCCGGCGCCGTGCTCGTGGCCGCACACCGTGCCCTCGGCTGCCGGACCCTCGCCCGGGCGGACGCCCACGGCGCGGAGCCGGAGCTCGTCGAGGCCCAGGCGATCGCCCTCGGCGAGTAGCCGATCGAACGTCAGCCAGGAGCGGTCCTCAGCCACCATCGTGCGCGAGGACCGCTCCCGGCTGACGTTCTGCAGACCTCAGGCGCCTGTGAGCTGCGGGTAGACGGTCCCGAGGGGTGCCGTCAGCCCGGACTTACCTGGCGGCTCGTCCGTCGGCGAGGACCTCGAAGGCGCCCGACTCGAGCCCCGTCGTCGGTCTGGCCGACGACGTCGACGGGGCTCGCCTTCGGACCTTCGGCGCCCGCCGCCATCGGGGTGTCGACGTAGCCGACGTGCAGCCCCAGCACGTGCACGCCCTTGCGGAGCCAGCTCCAGGCGGATGGCAGAGTTCGTCGCCGACCACAGGGCCGCCTTCGAGGCGCTGTAGCCGCCGGCCACCGCGAACTCGTAGCTGAGGGCCGAGTGGACGTCGATGATCTGCCGCGCGCGAGGCCTCGGACAGCCGCGGCGCGAACGCCTTCGCCAGCAGCACGGGAGCGAAGAAGCTCGTCTCCATCACGTCGCGCAGCTCCTGGGTCGAGAGCGCGAGCAGGCTGTAGCTCGCCCCGCGACGCCCGCGTTGTTGACCAGCACCAGTGACGTCCGTGGCCGCCTCGACGGCCGCGGCCACCGACTCCGCGTCGTTCACGTCGAGCACGAGCGGCAGCGATGCGCTCGTCGCCCCACTCCTTCGGGCGGCGGGCGGCGGCGTAGACCTTGGCCGCGCCGCGCGCGCTGAGGGCCTGAGCGACGAACTCGGTCCGAGCCCGTCCGTTCGCTCCGGTGACGAGGACGACGGCTCCGGGTGGAGTGATGGCATGGTGGAAGCCCCGATTCCGCGGGTCGCGGTGACTGCACGACCTCTGCAGGCGGCAACATCGGAGCAAAGCGGGTTGAATTCCCGGCGCACTCGTCGAGGCGCGGAGGACGCGCCGGAGTGGAGATCCCGCGAGCGCCGACGGCATCACTCCGCCTGCTCAGCCCCATCGCCGCCGGACTCGAGGTGCTCGGCGAGCGCTGGAGCCTGCTGGTGCTGCGCGAGATCGCGTTCGGCGAGCACCGCTTCGACCGCATCCGGGCCTTCACCGGTGCGCCGCGGGACGTCCTCACCGGCGCGGCTGCGCACCCTCGAGGAGCGACGGGGTGATCGAGCGCGTCGCCTACCTCGAGCGTACAGCCGCCCCGCTTCGAGTACCGCTTCACCGAGGGCCGAGCGCGACGCCGTGCCCGCGCTGATCGCCCTCGCCTCCTGGGAGAGCGCTGGGCGCGCGGCCGTCCGCCGTGCAGCCTGCGCCTAGCACCCGCTGCGGCGCCCGCCTGGATCCCGTGCATGGGCACTGCGCCGAGTGCGGCGAGCGGATGGACGCCGACTCGGCGTCGCTGGCGGGCGACGCTCTCCGGCGGCGCGCGCGCCCTACGGCGCCACCTCGAACATCCGGGCCGCAGCGCCGCCGTCCGCGGATCCGCCGCGCACGCCCGCAGCGCGGCCGCCAGCACCCTGGGAGCGGGATGCGCGTCGCGGACGTACACGTCCACCCCGCCGGGGTGAACTGCGTGGCGAATGGGTGAGCGCTCCGCCCGCCGCCTCGTCGGCCGCGACGAACGACCAGCGGCTGCGCGCGACAGCGCTCGGCCTGACGCTGCTGGAAGCCGTCGGAATCGTCGGGATCGGGGGCGTCCAGACCGACGACGTGCCGCGCCTGAGCGCCGGCCGCGCCAGCTGACGAGACGCCTGTTCCGCCGCCGGCAGCGGCGCATGGGGGTGATCGCCACCCCCCCTCCTCCCCGCCACAGCGGCAGGCTTCGAGCTGCGGACGAACCAGGTGCCGCTCGCCAGCCCCTCGATGCGTGGCAGCGCGTGGCGCCCACGTTCGGCGCCAGGCGATCGCCTCGCCGGCTCCGCCGTTCATCACGATCTTCGACATCGCCAGCGCGAAGCCCTTGACCTGCGCACCGGTGACCGTGGCGAGCGACAGGGCGAGCGGATCCGTCACCACGTCGACCAGGACCGGCCTGTCCTCGAGCGCCTCGCGCAGCGCCTCGACGTCCTTCGGATCCTCGACCCGGATGCCGCGGATGCCGACCGGCCCGGCCACCTTCATGTAGTCGACCATCGGCACGTCGACCGCGAAGTCCGGGAACTCGTCCACCAGCATCTCGACCTTCACCAGCCCGAGCGTGGAGTTGTTGAAGACCACGATCGACCGGCGGGTACGCGGCCACCGTCACGAGCTCGCCCATCATCGAGGTCGCCGTCGCCGCCAGTGCCGAGACGACCCGGCGCCCAGTGAGCTGGCGCTCGGCCTGCGGCAGCGCGCCGGCCATGGAGCCGGCAGGAGTCGACTGCGCGCGCGCCGTTGGGAGTGATGTACCGCGCCTGCCACACGTTGCCCATGCCGGTATGCCGGCGGTGACGATCGCGTCCGTCGAGCGTCGAGGCGACGAGCTTCTCGGGGTGGATCGGTCGGCGCTTCTCGACCTCCGTGTACTTCCCGACGACCCCGCGTGACGAGCTTCTCGTGCTTCTTCAGCGTCTTCTCGAGGAACCGGTGGCCCTTGCGCTGCACGAGCGAGGTGGAGGGCGCGCAGGGTCGCGCCGCCGACGTCCCCGTGCACGGGGTGCGCGACGCTGACCCGGCGGCCGAGCTTGGACGCGTCGGTGTCGACCTGCGCGATCACGACCTCGGACGCGCCGGGCAGGAACTGCTCGTAGGGGAAGTCGGTGCCCAGCAGGATCAGCAGGTCGGCGTCGTGGATGCCCGCGCGCGCGCTCCGCTGGCCCAGGAGGCCCGTCGCGCCGACGTCGTACGGGCTGTCGTACTGGATCCACTTCCTTGCCGCGGAGGCTGTGCCCGACGGGCGCTCCGACGACTCGGCGTAGCGGCGACGACCTCGTCGTGCGCGTTCCGGCCTCCGGCGCCCGCCCGGGTGAAGATCGCGACCGTCTTCGGCGGCGTCGATGCGGCTTCGGCGAGCGCCCGCACGTCGCCCTCATCCGGCACGAGCACCGCCGGCGACGGCAGCACGAACGCGGGGAACTCCCCCGCGCCTCGAACTCGGCCACGTCGCCGGGCAGGGTGACGGCCACGCTCTCCCAGCGCGCGACCGCGCTGCGCATCGCGGCGTTCACCACGCGCGGCGCTCGGCGCGGCGGTCGACACGAGCTCGCGGTAGTTCGAGCACTCGACGAACAACCGGATCGGAATCGTCTCCTGGCAAGGCCGACGAGCCGATCTCGCCGCTGGGGATGTGGCTGGCGATGGCCAGCACCGGGGCGCCGGAGCGGTGAGCGTCGTAGAGGCCGTTGATGAGGTGCAGGCTGCCCGGTCCGCAGCTGCCCGCGCCGGGCAGAGCGGCCTGCCTGTCAGCCGGGCCTCGGCACCCGCGGCGAAGGCCGCGGCCTCCTCGTTGCGCACGTGGATCCAGTCGATGCCCTCCTTCCGCCGAGCCGCCGCTTCTGCGCACGGCGTCGGCGATCGGATTGGTGGAGTCCCCGACGATGCCGTAGATCCGGGAGACCCCGGCGTCGATGAGCTGGGCGATGAGCTGGTCCGCGACCGTCTTCTGAGCCATGCCCCCATTCGACTCCCCCTGCCTGGACGTCGCCTCCCGCATCCCCCCGCAGTCGGAGTCGCCCGAGCCCTAGGTTGGGGGGAGTCCGCTGTCCCGCGGGCGACGACGCGCCCCGCAGAACCAGGAGTCCTCCATGAACCGCCGCCGTTCCTCCCTCGTCCTGGTCGCGGCAGCGGCCCTCGCGCTCGGCCCGGGCGGCTGCTCGAGCTGAACAGCCTCGCCGGCGGCGGGGCCCGCGACGAGGAGTCGGGGGAGACCACCGAGGGCGGCACCACCGACGTCTTCCAGCCGCGCGTCGGCGAGGGCCTGGAACGCGACGAGCTGATCGGAGGAGGCGACGGAGGTCACCGACGTGCCCACCGTGCCGTGCACCGACCCGCACAGCTACGAGGTCTTCCAGAACACCACGATGGCCGAGGCCGACGAGTACCCGGGCGAGGACGCGACCACGCAGCAGGCCGAGGACGGCTGCCCTGCGCCGCCTAGGACGCCTTCGTCGGGCTGACCTGCCGGGAGTCCGAAGTACGATCTTCAGCTACTACTACCCCACCTCCGAGAGCTGGGGCAGCGGAGACAGGACGATCAACTGCCTGATCACCGACCCCGAGGGGCTCACGACGGGCAGCCTCGCGGAGCGTCGCGGCCTGATCCGCGCGCAGAACGTCGGCTGACGAGGGGGTCTCCCGGCTGTCAGCGGAGGGACCCTCTCGGGCGACGCGTTCTGCGGCACGGATGCCGGGCCGGGCCGCGGGAAGGCCCGGAGCAGCGCTCCCGAGACGATCCAGATCGACGCCATCCTCAGATCACGAGCCAGCCCGCGCCGAGGCCGGAGGCCGCGCCCGCCAGGGCCGCCCCCACCGCGGCGGCGGCCGCCCGGAGCCCCGCGCCGATCGCGAACACCTGCGAACGCACGGCCGCCGGGCTCTCCCGCAGATCGCGCAGCAGCAGCATCGCCGCGTTGGCCGGTGCCGTGAGGGCGCCGGCGACCGCGAGCGCGACGATCACGACGACGATGCCCAGATCCGGTGCGGCGAGCAGCAGCGCGGCGCCGGTCGCGGCGAATCCCGCCCCCATCACCCACGACGGCGGTCGCCGCGTCCAGCGGCGAGGCGGCCACCGCGACGGCGCCCAGGAGGCCGCCGACCGCGGCGAAGGCCGTCAGGATCCAGGCGGCGCCGGCCGTCGTGCCCAGCCGCTCGGGAGCGAGGGCGATGGCGGCCACACGGCGGCGCCTCCGCCGATCTGGCTCGGGGTGCCCGAGAGGGTGACGACCGCGATCGGACGGTGCCGGACGAGATGGGTGATCCCCGCGGCGATCGTGCGGCGGACGCCGACGGTCAGAGCCGGGCGCGCGTCCATCCGCAGCGCCAGCGCGAGCCGAGCACGCCGCTGAGCGGCGAGGGCGGCCATCACGAGCATCGCGGCCCGCGCGTCGGCGACGGCGACAGCCAGGCCAGCGAGCGCCGGGTTCGCGCCGATGGACGCCACGTTGTACGAGAGCGAGTCCTGCGCGTAGGCGCGGCGCGCGTCCGGGATCACGCTGGTGATCGAGGCTCGACATCCCGCCCATCGAGACGGGGGTCGAGAGCCCGGCGAGCGCCGAGGAGCAACGGCGATGAGCACGGCAGGGCACGTCGCCGAGGAACGCCGCGACCGAGAACGCCGCGGCCGTCGCGATCGCGGAGGCCACCAGCAGGCAGGCGCGGATGCCGCGCACCCGGTCGAGGACCGTGCCGACCAGGCGGCGCCGCGACGACGCTCGGGAACAGCGCCGCACCGGTCAGCAGACCGCCGAGCGCGACGTCGTCGAGCCGCTCGACGGCGAGGACGGGGAGGGCGACCACCATGCCCGCGCTCGCGAGCGCGGAGGGGGATCGACGCGGCCAGATAGGTGAACCGCGCTCATGCGACCCTCGAGGGGACATCGGACTCGATTTTCCCACGGGCGCGGGGCGCGACGGGGACGGTAGCGTCGGGAGGGCCGGGCCACGCCCGGCGCCGACGGGAGACGGAGCCACGAGCACGACGAGCGCGCTGACCCGCACGAGCGGCGCCGCGCCCTGCAGCACCTCCCCGAGCCGTCCTGCTCGGGCTTCTCGCGATGATCGTCGTCCCGGTCGCGATCGCCGTCGCGACGAACTCCTGGTCGGCCCCGGTCCCGCCGCCGCCGACCACGTGCGGATGGCGCTCAGCTCGGTCATCGGCCAGTGCGTCTCGGCGGTCGGGGCCTGGCGGCTGGCGTTCGACCGGCGCAGAGCCGCCGCTCCGGGCGCCACCCGGTTCCGGGGCATCGCCTCGCCTGGTCACCCTCGGCGCGCAGTCGTCGATCGGAGCGGGTCGCGGACCGGCTCACCGCGCCGATCGCGCGGGCCGAGCGCGTCAGGCGGTCGGCACGTCACGCCACCGGCGCGCGCTGGGCGGTCGGCGCGTCCGGCCATCGGCCCCTCAGGCGATCGGCGCTCCGTCGCGCCCGCGAGGCCGCGGCGCGCACTCCGAGCCGCCACGGCTCGCCGTGCCCGAGCAGCGTGGGCCTGCGCGCCGGTCGCCGCCAGCACGTCGAGAGCGAGGCGAGCGAGCGGTCGGCCGTCGGCGCGGCCGCGCGCCGCGAGGGTGCAGGCCGGTGCGGGCGGAGTGGCGAGGTCGAGCGTCACGAGGGCGTCGCCGCCGATCACCGCGCGCCCGCGCCTTCGGGGAGGTGCAGCGAGACGTGCCCGTCGGTGTGCACCACGGGTGGGCGAGCACGACGGGCGATCCGGGACGTCGAGCGTCCCGCCCTCGTGCAGGGCCACCGTGGTCGCGAGCGGAGGCACGGCCAGCGCGCGCCCGCGCGCGCCATCGCGCCGAGCACGGGATCGCCGAGGGGTGCAGCAGCGGTACACGAACGGCGTCCGCTGCCGCCGGTACGAGTAAGGGTGCGCCGCGAGCAGGGCGTCGAGGCGCAGGCAGCACCGGGACGCCGCGCTCGGCGAGCCGGCGCGCGACGCCGACGTGGTCGAAGTGCGCGTGCGCGGCGACGGGCGTCCACATCCGAGAGCCCGCGGCCCAGCACCTCCAGCGCGCGCAGCAGGTGCGCGACCAGGTGCGGGGCAATTGGCCGGCGATCGACGAGGGTGATCACGCCCGAAGCCGCCATCGATCAGGTAGAGGTTCGTGTAGGCGTGCTCGATCCGGTGCACCCCGAGGCCGACGTCGCGGACGAACGCCGGTCCTCCGCGGGGTGCGCTCCGCCTGCCCTCGCCCCGCTGCGCTGCGTAGTGCGCCGCGTCAGCGGTCGTCTCCTCCGCTCCCGGCGCCACGCCCGCCGGACCGCCTGCCTGGACGCTTCGGAGCCGCGTCACGTGCGCGCGAGAAGGGCGTTGACCGCGGGGCACCGGATCGGGCAGTCGCCACCCGCGCGCGGCTCGGAGCCCCTTCAGCGCCAGCTGCAGCGCCCGCGCGAGCAGCAGCAGCGCGGCGAAGAGGATCCCGGACAGCCGCGCGGACAGGAGGAACGACAGCGCGACGCCCGCGAACGAGAAGGCGGTCGCGGCGAGGCCGACAGCGAGGCCCGCGCGCACGTCGAGCAGACCCCTCCGCGCGTTGGCGATCGATCCGCTGATCGCGGTCGGGATCATCGCGGCCAGCGACGTGCCCTTCGCCAGCAGATCGGCGAGCCCGAACGCGCCGACGAGCACCGGCACCGCGATGGCCCCTCCTCCGATGCCGAAGAGCCCCGATGCGATCCCCATCGCGGCGCCCAGAACCCGCGAACCCCGGCCACACGCCCCAGCCCTCTGCGACGTCGCCGGTCTCGTTCGAGAAACCGAAGACGGCCATCCGGACCGCGGCGGCGCACCAGCAGGGCCACGAAGAGCCAGCGCAGCACCCCCAGGGGAGCCGGGCCAGGAGCCACGAGCCGCAGCAGCGCCGCCGAGGACCAGCGGCGGCCGCGATCACCGCCGCCGGGAGCCACGCGACCTGCCCGGTGAGCGCGTAGGCGAAGGCGCCGGCCACCGAGGTGGGGGCGATCGCCAGGAGCGACGTCGCCGGAGGCGCGGCGCCGCTGTCCATCGCGGCCCAGGCGACCAGCATGGGCACCATCACGATGCCGCCGCCGACGCCGAACGCCCCCGAGAGGACGCCGCCGATGGCGCCGATCAGTCCGAGGAGCAGGTACTGCCGGGTGCTCCGCGGAGGCGTCGCCGAGTCGTCCGCAGGAGCAGCCGGGGCAGCCGGGGGGCGTTCGCGTCGTCCGTCACTCCCCCATCGCACCACGGCGAGCGCTCCGCGGGCGAATCCCGTCGCACGGGCGAAACATCGAGTGCGTAGCCCTCGACCTGCAGCGACGCGGCGCCGCGCCGAGGGGCTCGGGCGCCCCGGCGCCGGGAGGGGACGACGATGAAGCGCACGACCGCGACCACCGGAGCGATCGCGGGCGCCGGAGGCGTGCTGGCCGCGGCCGGCGCGGTGGCCCAGGCCACCCCGTGGCCGTCCGCGCTCGCGATCCGGGCGGTGTTCGAGCGCGAGGCGCGGCGCACCGCCGAGGAGATGCGCCCCTTCGTCCCGGAGGGGATCACGCGCGTCGCCGAGATCGCGCCCGCGCGCGACGGCGCTCCGGCCACGACCGTCGACGTGTTCCGCTCCCCGGCCCCGGCTCGCGCCCGACGGTGCTCTGGATCCGCCGGCGGGGCGTGGATCTCGGCCACCGGCGCGACGTCGAGCCCCACCTCCGCCTCCCCGCCGACGCCGGCTGCGCGGCGGTCGGCCTCGACGGACGCGGCCCCGAAGCGGTCTACCCGACCGCGCGCCGAAGCAGCTGGTCGCCGCCCTCGAGCACCTGCGCCGCCACGCCGGCCGCCTGGGGATCGCACGCGACGGCATGGTCCTCGCCGGGCGACTCCGCCGGGGCGCAGCTCGCCAGCCAGCTCGCGACGGCCGTCACGAAGACCCCCTCCTACGCCCGCGACGCCGGCCTCACCACGACGCTCCCGGTCGATGCGCTGCGCGCGGTCATCCCGCACTGCGGCGTCTTCGATCTCTCCGGTGTCTCCAAGGAATCGCCGGAGTGGCGGGCTGGGCGTTCCGCGCCGCGCTCTGGGCCTACACCGGCCACCGCGGCTGGTCGGACCTCGGCCGCCGGGAGAGCAGATGTCGACGATCGAGCACGTGACGCCCCGATTCCCTCCCGTGTCTTCATCGGCGGAGGCAAACGCCGGCGCCCTCACGGCCCGGCAGTCGTCCGTTCGCCGCGCACCTGCGCTCGCTCTCGGCGTCCTGGTCACGGACCTTTTCTTCTGGGGCGCGGGCCACCGAGGCGGCAGCACGGGGCGCGAGTACCAGGGCTCCACCTCGAGACTCCCCGACGCGCGCCTCGCGCTGGAGCGGACGCTCGCGTTCCACCGGAACGCATGACCGCCCGGTGACGCGGCGAGCGGTCTCTCTGGCGGTTCGCTGAGGGTCCGGTCGCAACGGCGACGATCCGGCGCGCCCGCTCGCGTCCTACTCCCAGAACGCCACGATCGACCGGATCGGGCACGAAGCGGAAGAGGAGACCATGGCCGACAGCATCGCGACCACCACGACGGGCACCGGAGTCGGGCGCACCGTCATCGACGACGCCGTCATCGCAAGGTGGCGGGCATCGCCGCCGCGCTGTCCCCGGCGTCCACGCGCTCGGCGGAGGAGCGGCCCGCGCGATCGGCGCCATCCGCAGCGCCATCGGCAGCGACGACCGCGGCCAGGGCGTCAAGGTCGAGGTCGGTGAGCGCCAGGTCGCCGCCGACGTCGTGATCGTCGCCGAGTACCCCGCTGCGCTGCAGTCCGTCGCGGGGGCGTCCGCTCGGCCGTCGCCGAGGCGATCCGCGAGATCGTCGGCATGGACGTCGCCGAGATCAACGTGACCGTCCAGGACGTCTTCATCCCCGAGGACGACGCGCCCGAGGCCGAGCCGCGCGTCGCCTAGGCGACCCTCACGACCCCCGCCGGCGACCGCTCCCCGGTCGCCGGCCTCCCCGGCCGGTGCACCCGCCCGGCCGATCCGAACACCAGTGGAAGGAGACCCGCATGGGACTCGACGACAAGATCAAGAACGCCGCCCAGGACCTCGCCGGCAAGGCGAAGGAGGCTCTCGGGAACATCCAGGGCGACGAGGGCAAGGTCGAGGAGGGTCGTCGCGACCAGCACGCGGCCGACCTCAAGAAGACCGGTGAGGACGTCAAGGACGTCTTCAAGAACTGACGCGACCCGCGTCCCGGTGCCCCGCCGCCCTCGGCGGCGGGGCACCTCCGGCCTCACCCGATTCGGATCCCCCGGTCCCGATCGCGAACGGAGCACCGCATGCAGAACACCTGCGCCCGACCGCTCGACGTCGACGACGCCGTCGCCCTCGTCCGCGGTCCTCGCGACCCTCGAAGGACTGCTGGCCTCCCGCGGCCTGCCCGACCGCGAGACCGATCTGCTCCGCCGGGCCTCGAGCAGGGCGGGAGCGTGCTCCCGGCGCCGACCTCGACGAGCTCGCGGCCGCGCTGAGCGCTCTGAACGAGCGGCTCCGCAGGCACGATCGGCTGACCCGGAGGACTCCGCCCCGCTAGCGTGGAGGCGACCGCACCGGCGCCGATCGATCCCGACACCGTCCGGCACGTCCCCCACTCCGAGGAGCAGCCATGTCCGGCGATCACTTCGTGCTGTCGACGGCCTCCCCGTGGGAGGACCGGACCGACGTCATCGGCGTCTACGCCTCCGACGCGTGGGCGCGCGAGGCCGCGACCGTGTGGCTCCGCTCCCCCGACCGCGAGGCGTTCCGCGCTGCATCATCGAGTGCTGGAACGGAGCGCACCTGCTCCACCGCGAGGTGATCGAGGGCGTGCCCGACGACGTCAGCGGAACACCGACTCCGTCGTGAGGCATCGGCCCACGGCACCGGGCGGTCGTGACGTCGGCCCCGGAGTCGGCCGACTCGCGGATCGCCAGACCCAGCAGGTGGTCCTGCAGACCGTCGGCGAGCGGATAGGGGGCGGGTCCCTCGCCCCGTGCCCAGGCGCCGGTCGCCCCGACGAGGGCGTCGACGGCGATGTCCTCGTCGGACTGCCGCGCCGCGGGGTGCGGGTTCTGGAAGAGCACGTCGCCGTCCAGCGCGATCGTGTCGAGGTGGAAGCCCTCGAGATTGTGGTCGATCCCCGTCTGCCGCCGGGTGATCCGCGACTCCACCACCGAGCGCGGGGCCGGCCATCCGCACGACGCTGTCGCCGTCGATCTCGCCGTGCGACCCGCGGATGGTGAGGCGGCGGTGGCGCACCGGCGAGAACCACTGGTTGTCGACGAAGTCGTACAGCCCCGAGCGTCCGCCGCCGAAGTCGAGCGTCGCCAGGGTGGTCGTCCGCTCCTGGGCCTCGGTCGCGTCGGTCCAGCCGTGCGTCGTCAGCGGGTCCAGGAGCGGTGCACGGAAGTCGCGGGCGCTCACCCGGGTCGCATCGCCGGTGTCGCCCAGGAGTCCGCGCATGATCGAGACGGCGTGGTACAGATGGTTCGAGCACACCTGCACGTGCGTCGGAGTACCGATCACCCCGAGCGGACCGCGCGCCAGCGGGCGCTGTGCGCGGGCATGAAGGAGGCTCTGGTCGGCGACCTGGACGAGTCCGGAGCCGCCGACCTCGACCCACATCCGCCGCATAGCCGGGACGTCGAGCGCCGGAGGCGTCTCCTCGAGCACGCGGACTCCGCGGCGCACGAGATCGGCCGTGATGCCGGAGGCGGCCGCGACCGGCACCGTGACGAGCACGAACTCGGGATCGCCGTGCTCGACAGCTCGTCGATGCTCGCGAAGGCCGGCACGCCCCAGCGCGCCGAGACCTCGTCGCGGCGCGCCGAGCGCGAGTGGATCCCGGTCACCTGGAACGCCTCCGGCACGTCGCGGGCGAGGCGGAGGAAGAAGCCGGTGCGCCAGCCGGAGCCGACGATCGCGAAGCGGATCGGGGTCGGGGGTGTCGAGGTCATCGTCGTCGTCCTGTTCTGCGGGGGCGGGCGGCGTCGCAGCGATCGGTGAGGTCGTGCTCGACCAGTGCGAGGGCCGGTCGAAGTGCGGCGGGAGCGCGGTCGCGGCATCGCCGCGCGTGCTCGAGACCTGCGCCTGGGTGAGGTGAGGGCGCTCGAGAGATCGGCGCCCGACACGTCGGCGTCGCGCAGATCCACGCCCAGCACGTCGCAGCGGCCGAGGTCGGTTCCGCGCAGATCGGCCGCGATGAGCAGGGCGCCGCGCAGATCGGCGCCGCGGAGGTCGACTGCGCGCAGATCCGCTCCGAGCAGGTCGGCGCCGGGGACGAGCCTGCGGTCGGGTCGGGAGCGCACCCCGGCGCGGGCGGCCGCGCTCGCGGCGATCAGGAGCGGACGGGCGGCGGCGAACTCGCCGTCGACGTCGGCCGCGAGGATCTCCTCCGGCGATGCGAGGGTGAGGGCGTGCACCGCGTCGAAGCGGCGGCGCACGCCGTCCGGGTGTCGGGATCGACCTCGTCGAGCGCGAGCGCGACGTCGAGGTACCAGAGCAGCTCGTGGGTCGACGGACCAGCGGGAAGACGGAGAACATCCGCTCGCGCACCTCTGCGTCGCCGCGCCACGAGACGCCGCCGAACGTGTGCGTCGACACCTTCTGACCGGCGCCGAAGCAGTCGAAGACGGTGCAGCCGACGAAGCCCTGCGGGCGGAGGACCGGTGGATCGTGCACGCGTCCTCGGAGTCGAGGTTCGTGCAGGGCTCCCCGCGGGCTTGTCGACGGGGAAGTCGCGCGAGCGGGCGAAGGCGAGCGCGACGCAGCAGAAGCCCGAAGCAGTTCGCGCAGTCGGCGCCCAGATCCTCGCGGCGGCCGAGCGCGACCCAGGTGCGTGACGACATCGCCTCCGAGCCTACGCCGCACTCAGGTGCGCGAGGCGCCAGCACGCCGACCACGAGGGCGCCCAGACCCAGGAGAAAGGCGAGCGAGACGAGGCCCTGCCGCCAGGTCAGCCCCGCGCGGCCCACCGCGATCAGGGCGATGGCGGCGAGGACGCCGGCGTAGATCCCGACGCCGATCCACAGCGCGGTGGTCGCCTCGACCCAGCCCAGCACGGCCGCGAGCAGCGCCAGCACCGGCAGCCGAGGCGGAGGCGAGCGCGCCGGCGGCGATGCGGGCGCTGACGCGCAGCTCCGCCCTCGAGGGCAGCGCGGCGTGGGTGACCTGGTGCGCGATGACCTCGGCCGTGAAGCCCGCCGCCGAGATGCCGACGATCGAGACGACGAGGCTCCGCAGCGCGTGACCGGCGTCGGGGTGGTCGCCGACCGCGTAGATCATGATCACGGCGAGCCCGGTGAAGGTCGCGTAGACGCGCTCCTTCAGGGCCCGGGCGCTCTCCTCGAGCGGGCGGCGCGTGTGCGCGGTCCAGCGGGCGATCGGGCCGCCCGGGCGCGGCGCCACGTCGAGGTACGAGGCGGAGTCGACGCGCGCGGCCGAGGAGTCGCCGGCGAGGCGGGCGGCCAGGTCGCCGAGGATCGTCGCGGAGCCGCTGGTGCCGAAGCGGGTGACGCCGAGTCCGCGGTAGGCGAGCAGCGTGTCGAGGTCGCGGACGCCTCCGGACGCCTTCACCTGGACCGCGTCCGACACGGCGCCGCGCATCAGGCGCAGATCGTGCTCGTTGGCGCCGCCGCCGCCGAAGCCCGTGGCGGTCTTGACGAAGTCCGCGCCGGCGCGCTCGGACGCCTCGCTGCCGGCGACGACCTGCTCGTCGTCGAGGAGGCTGGTCTCGAGGATCACCTTCACGACGTGTCCGTCGGCCGCCTCGACCACCGCGCGGACGTCGTCCTCGACGTCCTGGAGCAGTCCGCTGCGCAGGCGCCCGATGTTGACGACCATGTCGAGCTCGCTCGCGCCGTCGGCGAGGGCCTGGCGCGACTCCGCGACCTTGGCGGCGGTGGAGGTGGTGCCGTGCGGGAAGCCGATGACGGTGCCGACCAGGACACCCGAGCCCTCGAGGCGGCTGACGGCGTGGGCGATGTCGGAGGGGCGGACGCAGACGCTGAAGACCCCCGACGCCCGGGCCTCGTCGAGCTGCGCGTCGACCTCGGCCCGGGTCAGCTCGGGCTTGAGGATCGCGTGGTCGATGGGCGCCGCGATCTCGGCGACGCTGGGAAGGCTGGGGGTGCTCATGCACTCGATTTTACCCGGGTGTCCTGCGCGCGCGGACGTGCCGGGTGACGCCGATCCGTCGCGGACGGCTCTGCCGAATGGCTCTCGGCGACCGTTCTCGACGGATCACTCACCCCGGACGATCGTTCACGACGGATCGCGACCGCGGCGACCAGTCGCAGACGCCCTCTCCGGTCGCACCTGCCGATCCACCTGCGGCCGGGACCCGCCGACACCGCACCTCCGGCTCCGGCGGGTCTCGATACGCCCCTCCGGGGCTACTCGACCAGCAGGCAGGCGCAGCAGGCCGACACCTCCGCCCACCCTCGCTGATCGGGTAGCCCGCGCAGCTCGCGTATCGAGATCCCCCACCACGGACGCGAGCCGTCCGCACTCAGACCCCGGCGACAGCGGGTCTCGATACGCCCCTCCGGGGCTCCTCGACCAGCAGGCAGGGACCGCGACGCGAACCGCGAGCTCTGGAGCCCGTCGCGCAAGGCCGAGCGCATCGCGGAATCGCGTGCCAAGCGATTCCGCGGAGCGCTACGCGGGACGCTCTGCGGAACGCGCCCGTCTGCGGGAAGCCGACTGCGGCTCGGAGTGCCGACGGCACTCCGAGCACGGGAACACGCAAAGGGCCCGCGATCGTGAGATCGCGAGGCCCGCTGCGTGTGAGCAGCAACGCCTGGTGATTACCGGCGCTGCGCGCCGGAAATCACCAGCTCGACCTGGTGATGCCGGGCAGCTCGCCGCGGTGCGCCATGTCGCGGAAGCGGACACGCGAGATGCCGAACTTCGACAGGTTGCCGCGGGGGCGGCCGTCGACGGCGTCGCGGCCGCGGACGCGGACCGGCGAGGCGTTGCGGGGGAGCTTCTGGAGGCCGACGCGGGCGGCCTCGCGGGACTCGTCGGTGCCGGCCGGGTCGACGAGAGGCCTTCTTGAGCTCCAGGCGCTTGGCGGCGTAGCGGTCGACGATCACCTTGCGCTGCTCGTTGCGGGCGATCTTGCTCTTCTTGGCCATTTCTAGCGCTCCTCGCGGAAGTCGACGTGCTTGCGCACTACGGGGTCGTACTTCTTCAGCACGAGACGGTCGGGGTCGTTGCGACGGTTCTTCTTGGTCACGTAGGTGTAACCGGTGCCTGCCGTCGAACGGAGCTTGATGATGGGACGGACGTCCTGCTGCTTTGCCATTAGATCTTCACCCCACGAGCGAGAATGTCCTTGACGACGGACTCGATGCCACGGGCGTCGATGACCTTGATGCCCTTGGCCGACAGCGTCAGGGTGACGTTACGGCGGGCGAGGGGACGTAGTACGTCTTCTTCTGCACGTTCGGGTCGAAGCGGCGCTTGGTGCGCCGGTGCGAGTGCGAGATGGCGTGCCCGAAGCCGGGAACGGCTCCGGTCACCTGGCAGACTGCTGCCATGGTTTCCTCCATGTGTGGTTACCGTGGGGCGCACGCGGCACTCGGCCCCGCTCGACCCACCCAAGGTCACTTGTCGGCATACCGCCCGCTCGTCGTGGAGGTCGGAACCTCCGCCGCTCGGGCAGCACGCAAGCGCGTGCAGATGCACGCAACCTGAGTAGCTTACGTGATGCGGCGGGCGGCGGGCAAGAGCGCCTCAGCCCGACTGCGCCGCGTGCATCCGCGCGTAGTGCCCGCCGACCGAGAGCAGCTCGTCGTGCGAGCCCCACTCGACGATGCGGCCGGCGTCGAGCACGACGATGCGGTCGGCCGAGCGGATCGTGGAGAAGCGGTGGGCGACGACCAGGGTCGTCCGCCCCTCGGTCAGCCGGCCGAGGGCGTCCTTGATCAGCGCCTCCGACTCGGGGTCCAGCGCGCTCGTCGCCTCGTCCAGCAGGAGCACGCGGGGGTCGCGGATGAGGGCGCGGGCGATCGAGAGCCGCTGGCGCTGCCCACCCGAGAGGCGGGCGCCGCGCTCCCCCACGACGGAGTGCCAGTGGTCGGGAAGCGATTCGACGATCTCCCACGCGTTCGCGTCGCGCAGCGCCGCCTCCATCCGCTCGTCGGACACGTCGCCGAGGCCGTAGGCGATGTTGTCGCGGATCGTGCCCTCGAAGAGCACCGACTCCTGCGGCACGACCGAGACCGAGCGGCGGAAGGTGCGCAGGTCGAGCGTCTCCATGTCGACGCCGTCGAGCAGGATCCGCCCCGACGTGGGGCGGAGGAAGCCCAGCACCACGTTGAGCAGGGTCGACTTGCCGGATCCGGACGCGCCGACGAACGCCACCGTCTCGCCCGGTCGGAGGTCCAGGTCGATGCCGTGCAGAGCGGGCCCGTCGTCGCCGTAGCGGAAGTCGACGCGCTCGAGGGTGAGGCGGCCGTGCACCTCGCCGACGGGGCGCTTGCCCTCGTTGTGCTCGAGGTCGGGGTCCTCGAGGACCTCGGCGATGGAGCGGACCGACTCGAAGCCGCGGGCGGCGAGGGGCAGCAGCATCAGCAGGTTGGTCATGGAGGACGTGAGGAGCGCGAAGTAGCTGCTCAGCAGCACGACCTGGCCCGGGGTGACGGGGAGCCATCCCGAGATCGAGACCCACGCGGCGAGCACCAGGCAGCCGACTCCGAGCAGCTGCAGGCTGACCCACGAGAGCGAGGCGAAGCGGCCGTTGAGCAGGTCGAGCTCGAAGCCGGCCTCGCGCACGCCCTCCGCCCCGGTGGCGACGGTGCGCACCGCCGTCTGCTCGAGACCGTGCGCGCGGGTGACGGGCATCAGGGTCGCCATCGCCCCGACGGTCGCCGAGAAGCGCTCGACCTCGCGGCGGAACTGCTCGTTGCGGCGCATGCTCCGCCGCTGCAGGATGCGCCGGAGCAGCACCGCGAGCGGGATCGCGAGGGCGTAGACGGGGAGGAACGCGGGCACGTTGATCGCCGTCATCGCGACGGCTCCGATCAGCACCATCACCGCCGAGAGCAGCGGATTCGCGGTCTGCTGCAGCATCGTCTCGACGTTCTCGACGTCGCGGACGACCTTGGTCTGCACGATCGCGCTGTTCGCCCGGGCGTGGAACCCGATCGAGAGCAGCTGCAGGCGGTTCGCGATGGCCTTCCGCAGATCCGCGCCCATGTCGCGGACCGTGCCCATGAACAGCCGCACGAACATGACGTGGTTCGGGTAGTTCTGCGCGAGCAGCACCAGTGCGATCACCGACCACAGCAGGAGCCCGCTGCCGGGTCCGCCCGCGACGACGATGTCGATCACCTGCGCCGTGACGACCGGGAGGAACCACAGCGGGGTGTCCTTCACCGCGAAGAAAGCGACGGCGGCGAGGATGCGGCGCGGGCGCCTCCGAAGCAGGCCCACGACGCTGCGCAGCGGATGGCGCCCGTCGACGATCTCCTCCACGGAAAGTGCTTTCCCAGACATGCGTCCATCCTCGCGCGCCCGCGGGCGGGGGCACCACCCCGCCGCGCCGCACGCCTCGTCGTGCGGCCGCGGTCGGCGTCGCGATACGGTCGCTCGGGCGCTCCGGGGGGATCGGCGCGCCGACGAGGGGGGACCATGGGATCGGTGAGGCGTCGCGCGCTGCTGCTGGGGATCGCGTCGGCGGCGGCCGCACTGAGCGGCTGCACCGCCGACGCCCGGCCACCCCGCTGACCGCCGCTCCGGTCGCGGCGAGCACGTCCCCGACACCGACCCCACCGCCCCGGCCCGTGCCGACCGCGACCGCGGCCGCCGCTCCCGTGCGCGCCCGCGTGCCCCTGCCCGAGGGCGTCATCACGGAGCTGCCCGGCGAGGGCCTGATGGCCTGGACGGTCGACGACGGCGCCGACACCGAGGTCGTCGCCGCCTACGCGCAGTTCGCGGCGGACACCGGCACCCGGCTCACCTTCTTCCTGAACGGGCAGTACGACTCCTGGACCGTCTGCGCACCCGCCCTCGCACCGCTCGTCGCCTCGGGTCAGGTGCAGCTCGCGAACCACACCTGGTCGCACGTCGACCTCACGAGCCTGAGTGCCGACGGCGTGCGGGAGGAGCTCGGCCGCAACGGCGAGTTCATCCGCTCCACCTACGGCGTCGAGGCCGCTCCCTTCTACCGTCCGCCGTTCGGCTACACCGACAGCGCGAGCCGGGCCGCCGCGGCGGGCATCGGCTACACGGCGACGACGCTCTGGTACGGCTCGCTGTCGGACTCCGGCCTCATCACGACCGATCAGCTGCTGGGCTTCGCCGACGAGTGGTTCCGGCCGCAGCGCATCGTGATCGGGCACGCGAACTTCGACCCGGTGACGCAGGTGTACGCGCAGCTGGTGGACCTCCTGCGCGAGCGCTCGCTCGAGACGGTGACGCTGCGCGACGTGTTCGCGGTCTGACGGCGTCGGTGCCGCCCGCCGGGTCCGGTCAGCGCAGACTCGCGCGGGCGGCGTCGGCGATCGCGGCCGACACCGCGTCCAGGCTCGGCGTGCGCAGCGACCACTGCTGCCAGTAGAGGGGGATGTCGACCGGTTCGCCGCCCAGGGTGACGAGCCCCGAGGTCGCCGACCGGGGCCTGCAGCTCCGGCAGCATGCCCCAGCCCAGGCCCAGGCGGACCGCGGCCTCGAAGTCGGTCGAGCCGGGCACCCGGTGCTGCGGCGGAGCGGCGTGCGGTGCGTGCGCGGCGAGGAACCGCTCCTGCAGCCGGTCCTTCTCGTCGAAGACGACGACGGGAGCGTCGGCCAGCCCGTCGAGGTCGCCGTCGGCGAACCAGCGATCGGCGAACGCGGGCGCCGCCATCGCCCGGTACCGCATGACGCCGAGCGGGCGACGAAGCGGCCGAGCACCGCCTCCGACTCGGCCGTCACCGCCGCGATCACCGTGCCGTCGCGGAGGAACGCGGTGGTGTGCTCCTGGTCCTCCCGGTGCAGCTCGAAGACGACGCCCGGCACGCCGGCGAGCGCCGGCAGCACCCACGTGGCGAGGGAGTCGGCGTTGACGGCGAGGGCGAGGGACACGGGGCCCGCGCCCTCCGCCTCCCTCGCCGCCGAGGGCGCGGACGGCGTCCTCGGCGAGCAGCTCGATCTGCCGCGCGAGGCGGAGGAGGCCGGCCCCCGCCTCGGTCGCGACGACCGGGCGCGAGCGGACGAGCAGCACCCGCCCCGCCGCGGTCTCGAGCGCCTTGATCCGCTGACTGAGAGCGGAGGGAGTCACGTGCAGGGCCCGCGCGGCCGCATCTGAAGGAGCCGTGCCGCACGGCGGCGGCCAGCGCGCGGAGGCGGGAGAGGTCGAGATCATCGGTCAGCATCGGCTCGCTCCCATCAGTTCTGCTTACGGTACTGAAGGAGCGTGAGCTGGTCTACAGGTACGGAGCGCTCTACCGTCGGGAGCGTGTCCCCCTCCTCGCAGCCGCCTCCGGTCTCGGATTCGGCCTCTCGCTCATCATCGCCATCGGCGCGCAGAACGCCTTCGTCCTCCGGCAGGGCCTGCGCCGCGAGCACGTGCTCGCGGTCGTCGCCATTTGCGCGCTCTGCGACGCGGCGCTGATCGTGCTGGGCATCGCGGGGATCGGCGCCGTGCTCGAGTCGGCGCCCTGGCTGCTCGTCGTCATCCCGCTGGGGCGGCATCGCGTTCCTCCTGGGCTACGCGTTCCTCGCCGCGAAGCGGGCGCCGCGCCCGGCACGCTCGAGGGCGACCCGGCCGGCGCCTCCACGTCGCTGCGCACCGCGGTCGCGACGTGCCTCGCGCTGACGCTGCTGAATCCGCACGTCTACCTCGACACGGTGGTGCTGCTGGGGTCGGTGGCGAACACGCACGGCGACGAGCGCTGGTGGTTCGGCGCCGGAGCGGCTGTGGGGAGCGTGCTCTGGTTCACGGCGCTCGGATTCGGGGCGCGGGCGCTGCGTCCGCTGTTCCGCAGCCGCACGGCCTGGCGGGTGCTCGACGCGGGAGTGGCGGTCGTGATGGTGGTGCTGGCGGTGTCGCTGGCGCTGTCGCACTGACGCGAGGCGCACTGGCCGGTGGTGCACTGACGGGTGGCGCACTGACCGGTGGCGCTACCGGCCCTCGCGGCCGATCGAGCGGGAGGCGAGCAGCATCACCGCGCCGAGGGCGACGAGCGAGAGCGCCTCGGCGAACGAGCCGATCGTCCAGAGGGCGATCAGGAGCTCCTGGCTCGGCGAGGAGTCGACGAGCAGCCCGAGAGAGGGCACGTAGTCCTGAGCTGCCGCGGCGACGACCGCGACGAGCCCGACGACGGTGACCGAGGTCCGGGCCGTGCGCGCCCGGTGCAGGGCGACGAGTCCGACGACCGCCGCGACGATCGCGACCGCGCCCATCACGAGCACGAGGGCGGAGGCGAGCGCCATCCCCCGCGCCGGCTCGGCTCCGCTCGGTGAGAACCACGCCACGAGGGTCGGAGGACGACCAGCACCGCGACGGCGAGGAACGCCGCCGCACCCGTCCGCCCGGCGATGCCGCCCTTCGCGTCCGAGCCCCGCGCCAGGGCGGAGGCGGCTGCGGCGAGGAGGGCGGCGGCGATCAGCGCGCCGAGGCGACCGAGGCCGGTGACCGCGAGATCCAGCGGCAGGAACCACGCCGCGATCTGCAGCAGACCCGCGGCGGCGACGAGGATCCCCGCCAGACGGAGGGTCGCGGCCCGCGAGGCGGCGGTTGGAGTGACCAGCGCGCGGTCGGACGACGAAGCGGTCATCGGGATCCCCTCCCCGGGGTCGAGTCCCTCCACGGTACCCCGTCCCTGGCGTCCAGAGCAGTTGTTCTACTAACATTGCGAACATGTTGCTCCGCGTCGACCACTCCTCGCCGCGCTCCCTCGCCGACCAGCTGGAGGCGCAGGTGCGCACAGCCGTCGCCGAGGGTGCCCTCTCGGCGGGCGACCGCCTGCCCCCGGCGCGCGAGCTGGCCCAGTCGCTCGACATCAACATGCACACCGTGCTCCGCGCCTACGCGGCGCTCCGCGACGACGGCCTGATCCAGATGCGCCGCGGCCAGGGCGCCTGGGTCGCCGAGTCCGCCGGCCCCGGACTCGTGCGCGTCACCGCCCTCGTCGACCAGCTCGTCGCCGAGGCCCGCTGCAGCGGGATCAGCTCCGCCGACCTCATCCGCCTGATCGAGGAGGACCACCCCGTGACCGACCGCTCCCGCTCCCTCCTGGCCGCCGCCTCCCTCCTGCTGCCCGCGATCGCCGTGCTCGTCTCGCGGGTCGCGCTCGACGTGCCGCCCGTGCTCGCCTCGCACTGGTCCTCGACCGGCGCCGCCGACGAGACGGCTCCGACGAGCGCGCTGCTGGCCCTGGCGCTCGTCCTCTCGGGCGCTCCCGCGGTGGCGGGGATCGTGCGCGGCGCTGCTCGGGCGCGGCTCGCGGATACTGCTCTCGTGCCTCGGACTCGTCGCGGGCCTCGGCGCCTCGGCCTGGGCGACGTCCGTCGGCACGACGCTCGCGGCGGGCTCGGCCGAGGGGGCGCAGCTGGGCGGCTGGCTGATCGTGCTGCTCGGCGGCCTCGCCTACGCGGCGGTGCCGGGCGCCCTCGCTCCGCGCAGCCGCTCCGGAGTCGAGCACCCGCGTCGAGCGGATGGCGCTCGGCGACTCGGAGTCGGGCGCCTGGTCGCACACCGTGACGGGCCGGGTCTTCGCGGTCGTCGGAGCCGTCCTGGCGGTCGCCGCGGCCGTCGCGGTGTCGACGCTCCTGGCCGAGGCTCGACGGGCCCCGCGATCGCGATGGCCGTGGTCCTCGGCGCGAGCGCGATCGTCGTCCTCGGCTTCACGCGGTTGCGCGTCACGGCCGACCGTCGCGGGCTGCGCGTGGTGTCGCGGGTGCTCGGGATCCCGCTGCGGCGCATCCCGCTCGGGACGATCGCCTCGGTCGGCACGGCCGAGCTGCGGCCGGCGGAGTGGGGCGGCTGGGGCTACCGGATGATGCCGGGCCGCTCGGCGCTCATCCTGAACGCGGGCCCCGGGCTCGTGGTGCGGACCACTCGCGAGCGCGAGTTCGCGATCAGCCTGCGCGACCCCGAGACGCCGGCCGCGCTGCTGGAGGCGCTGCGGACGCGCTGAACCCGGTGGGCGGCCGGGAGCGCTCCGCCGTGAGGAGGGTCTGGACAAAAGTAGGAACATCGATCCGCACCGCCGGCCCCGCCGAGGCCCGCCGTTAGCGTGGAACCGCTCCCACCCCTGGGAGAGGATGACCCTGCACTCGACCCGGGCCGGGCTCGGCGTCGACCTGACCACGGAGGTTGAATCATGCCGTTCACGACCACGGACGATGGCGTGGAGATCTACTACAAGGACTGGGGGCCCGCGGACGCGCAGCCGATCGTGTTCCACCACGGCTGGCCGCTGTCCTCGGACGACTGGGACGCGCAGCTGCTGTTCTTCCACGCGCACGGCTACCGCGTGATCGCGAGCGACCGCCGCGGGCACGGACGGTCCACCCAGGTGGGCACCGGCCACGACATGGACCACTACGCGAGCGACGTGAACGCCGTCGTCGAGCACCTCGACCTGCACAACGCGGTCCACATCGGCCACTCGACCGGCGGCGGCCAGGTCGCCCGCTACGTCGCGAAGTACGGCGAGCCGCAGGGACGCGTGGCGAAGGCGGTCCTCGTGTCGGCGGTGCCTCCGCTCATGGTGCAGACGGAGGCCGAACCCCGAGGGCACGCCGCTCTCCGTCTTCGACGGCTTCCGGGAGGCGCTCGCGGCCAACCGCGCCGAGTTCTTCCAGGCCGTCGCCTCAGGACCGTTCTACGGCTTCAACCGACCGGGCGCGACGGTCTCGGAGCCGGTGATCGCGAACTGGTGGCGCCAGGGCCTGACGGGCAGCGCGCTGGCGCACTACGAGGGCATCGCCGCCTTCTCCGAGACCGACCAGACCGAGGACCTCAAGGCCATCACCGTGCCGGTCCTCGTGATGCAGGGCGACGACGACCAGGTCGTGCCGTACGAGGACGCCGCCCTGAAGCAGCACGAGCTGCTGCAGAACTCGACGCTGAAGATCTACGAGGGCTACCCGCACGGCATGCTGACGACCCACGCCGACGTCATCAACCCCGACCTCCTGGCGTTCATCCGGGAGTAGCGGGAACCGGGAGGGCACTGTGCTGCGCAGGTGCGCCGGACACTCCGGGGCACCTGCGCTCGTCGTGCCGACGAGGCTGGACCGCGGAGGAGCCCGCTTCCGTCATCTGTCGAGTCCTCCGGGCTCGGCGGTGCGCGGACCGGCGAGGGCTTCGTAGGGTCCGAGCATGACGTCACCCGCCTCCCCTCCACCGGCTCGGCCGTCGGCCTGGGCGCCCCTGGCGATCACCGCGTTCCGGGTGCTGTGGCTCGCCCAGCTGGGCAGCAACATCGGCACGTGGATGCAGACCGTCGGAGCCCAGTGGTACCTGGTCGAGGCCGCCGCGGGCGCGGTGGTCATCGCCCTCGTGCAGACGGCGAGCCTGGCGCCCTCGCTCCTGGTCGCCCTGCCGGCGGGCGTGCTGGCCGACTCCCTCGACCGGCGACGGCTGCTGATCTGGGGATCCTCGGCCAGCGCGCTGCTGGCGGCCGCTCTGACCGTCGTCGCGGCCGTCGGTGCTCTGTCGCCGTGGACGATCCTGGCCTTCACCTTCCTGCTCGGCATCACCTCCACCCTGACCTCGCCCGCGTGGCAGGCGATCCAGCCGGAGCTCGTGCCCCGCGACCTGATCGCCGCGTCGTCCGCTCTCGGCGGGGTGACGGTGAACGGCGCACGAGCGATCGGCCCCGCACTGGCGGGAGTCGTCCTGTCGGCGTTCGGAGCCCCCGTCGTCTTCGGCATCAACGCGCTGAGCTTCGTCCTCGCCGTGATCGCGCTCCTCTGGTGGAAGCGGCCCGCCCAGAGCGGCCTCGACGATCGCGAGCGGTTCGGCACCGCTCTGAAGGCGGGGATCCGGTACGTCGCCTCGGCGCACCTCGTCCGCCGGATCCTGCTCCGATCGGCGCTCTTCGCGCTGCCGGCCAGTGCTCTGTGGGCCCTGCTGCCCCTCACCGCGAAGCGCCTCGGCCTCGACTCGAGCGGGTACGGCCTCCTCCTCGCAGCCCTCGGCGCCGGTGCCGTGATCGGCGTCTTCGCCCTGCCGTCGGCCCGGCGCCGGTTCCTCCGACAACGTCGTCATCACGACGAGCGCCGTGCTCTTCTCCGCGGGGACCCTCGCCGCGGCGTTCCTCCCGTTCGCGCCGACGCTGATCCTGCTCGTGGTCGCGGGACTGGCCTGGATCGGAACCCTCACCGTGCTGAACGCGGCTCTGCAGCTCACGCTGCCCCAGTGGGTGCGGTCTCGCGGCGCGTCGATCTACCTCTTCGTCTTCATGGGAGCGATGGCCGTCGGCTCGATCGGCTGGGGTCTGGCGGCGCAGGCGCTCGGCACCCCCACCGCCTACGCGGCGTCGGCCGGACTGCTGCTCGTGGTGGCGGCCAGCGTGCGGATGCTCCACCTCCTGCCCGGAACGGGGAGGATCGATCGCAGCATCTCGATGTCGTGGCCCGCACCCACCCTGGTGTTCGAGCCGGAGCCCGCGGACGGGCCTGTGCTGGTGACCGTCTCCTACCGGGTCGACACCGACTCCCTCGCCGCGTTCCGCACCGCGATGCGGCGCGTCGAAAGCTTCCGCCGCCGCACCGGCGCCTCGAGGTGGGCCCTCTACCGCAGCGGCGAGGAGGCCGGCCTGCAGCTCGGGACCTTCGTCGTGCCGTCCTGGGGCGAGTTCCGGCGGCAGGAGACCCAGCGCCTCACCGGCCGCGACCGCGAGATCCGGACGGCAGCGCTGGCCCATGTGCAGGGCGAGCCGCTCGAAGGCACTACTTCGCCAGCACGACCCCGTCCCCGAGCCCGAGCGGCGGTGCCGCCCCCGCGCAGTGACGCGCTGGGGCGGCGAGGTCGCCCGCTGCGGGTGGTGCAACTCCTGGACGGGAGCGCTCTCACGATCGGGCCGGAGGGAGCCATACTGGAGCCGACCCGGCGCCGTCCTCCCGCCGGTCGATGCTCGAGGCCGAGAGCGCGATCGCGGAGCAGGCGGATCGGGTCGCCCCCAGCCGCCCGCCGCTCGTTCCGGCGGATCCTCCGACGGAGTCAGACGATGAGCAGCCGCACTCCCCTCGCCGACTTCCTCCGCGCCAGGCGTGCGGCGCTGCGACCGGAGCGGATCGGGCTGACGACCGCCGGGACCCGGCGGAGGGTCCCAGGTCTGCGCCGGGAGGAGGTCGCCGACCGCGCCAGGATCAGCCGCGACTACTACCTCCGCGTCGAGCAGGGTCACGACATCACGCCCTCGGACCAGGTGCTCGGCGCTCTGGCCCAGGCGCTCGATCTCGACGAGTTCGAGCGCTCCTACCTGTTCCGGGTCGCCAGGCCGCTGCCTCCGCGGGCCGCCTCCTCGCGCTCTCACCCGTCGATGGAGGCGCTGCTGGAGCACTGGCCGATGACGCCGGCGTTCGCGTTCGACCGGAACCTCGACGTGCTGGCGACGAACGACCTCCTGCGGTGCATCGCCCCGGAGAAGGGAGTGCCGGGGGCGAACCTGCTCCTCTCGGTCGCCGAGGGGTACGCGAGCGCTCAGGAGGACGGCATCCCGGAGGACCAGCTGCAGGTGTGGGACAGCATCTTCCGCGAGCTGATCGCGGCCCTGCGGTTCTACAGCGATCCCGACGACGCGCGCCTGCAGGAGATCGTCGGCGAGTGCTCCGTCCGCTACCGGCTCTTCCGGTCGGTCTGGGCCGAGTACGAGGTCCGGCCGATCACGCAGAGGGCGCTGCGGATCGACGTCGCCCCGTTCGGGTGGCTCGACTTCGACATGCAGACGTTCGAATCCGCAGTGGCGCCGGGCCGCTTCGTCGTGACCTACCTCGCCCGAGCGGGGTCTCCCGCCGCCGCAGCGGTCGACCACTTCGCGTCGCTCCGGCCCGCTGCTCGCCGAGCGGAGGCGCGTCACCCCGAACGCGGCGGTTCCCGGACGGTGACGGCGAGACGCTCGAGTGCGCGCCGAGCGGCGGCGTCGGCGGGCTCGAACAGGAGCAGCGTGCACTCGTCGTCCTGCGGGGGACGCAGCAGGCGGTAGTCCAGCGGGACGGTGCCCACGGCGGTGCCGCGGAAGCGTACGGATCCGCTCTCCCGCGCCGGAGCGTCGCGCGCCCAGGCCGCGGCGAAGGCGGGGCTGCTGACGGAGAGCTCCCCCACGATGCTCCGGAACTCCCGATCGCCGTCGTGCCGATCGAGCGAGGCGCTCAGCAGCGCCGTCACCTGCTCCGCAGCGTCCCGCCAGCAGGGCAGGTCCTGCAGCGCGAGCGCGTCGAGGAAGGTGGAGCGGGCGAGATCGGCCCCCTCGAGGAAGTGGGGGAGAGGGCCTGCGCGAGAGGGTCGCGGACAGCACCCGGAGGTGGCGGTCGAGCAGCACCGCGGGCTGCTCCGCCCACGGGGCGGGCAGGGCTCGGCCCTGTTCCCGCGGCACATCCGGTCCGTCGTCCACGCCCCTCACGGTAACGAGCGGCCCTCGCCCGAGCGTGGCTGTCGGAGGGCCAGGGACGAAGCTGCTCGGAGTGTCCTCCGACGCGCACCGGCGCCTCCTCGTCCGTGATGGACTGCTCCCATGACCGATCCACTGCTCCCAGCGACCTCCCTGCCTCGCGAGGCTCCCGCGCACGACCCGAGGGTCGGCGCCTGATGGCCGAGGAGCGCGCGATCCTCGCCGGCGGCTGCTTCTGGGGGCTCCAGGAGCTCCTCCGCGACATGCCCGGTGTGTTCGGCACCCGGGCCGGCTACGCCGGCGGCAGCACGCCGAACGCGACCTACCGCCACCACGGCGACCACGCCGAGGCGGTCGAGATCGACTTCGATCCCGAGCAGCTCCCGTACCGCGACCTGCTCGAGTTCTTCTTCCAGGTGCACGACCCCACGACGAGGAACCGCCAGGGCAACGACATCGGCAGCGCGTACCGCTCCGTCGTCCTCTTCCTGTCCCCCGACCAGGAGAGGGTCGCCCGCGAGACCATCGCCGAGATCGACGCGTCGGGCCGCTGGCCCGGTCCGGTCGTCACCGAGGTCGAACCGGTGGGCGAGTTCTGGGACGCCGAGGAGGAGCACCAGGACTACCTGCGCAAGCACCCCGGCGGCTACACGTGCCACTGGGTCCGACCGAAGTGGACCCTCGACGCCTGAGCGCGTGACGTCCGGCACGGGAGCGAAGGGGGCCCTGGAAGGGGTCACGCTAGCGGAGGGGACCGTCCACGAGGATCGCCGCATGACCCCTCCTCCGGATCTCGGCCGATGACCCTGCAGGACGTGGTCGACGAGCTCGCCGGAGCACTCGGCCGGCCGATAGCGATCGAGGACGCCCGCGCCCGCGTCCTCGCCGCGAGCACCGGGCGCCCGAGCGGTCAGCGCCCGCCGTCGCTCGTCCCAGAGGAGCCCCTCCGCCTCGGCGCGCCGGACGCCCGGCGCTGCGTGTTCCCGGTCAGCGACCCCCGCGGCCGGCTCGCGGTCCTCCGCGTCGGGCAGGACCAGCTGCCGCCGCTGACTCCCGAGCACTACTCCCTCATCGGCGCGGCGGTCGACACGGTCCGCCGCATCCTGAGCCCGTCGACCCCGACCCCCGGGACCTCGCGGCGCGCTGAGCTGCTCTCGGATCTGCTGGCGCCCGACGAGGCGCGGCGCCGGGCGGCGTTCGCCGAGGCCGTCGAGCGCCACTGGCTGCGCCGCGATCAGCGCACCGTCGTCCGCGCCGTGCTGCTGGAGGGTGCGGGCGGAGCACTGCGGAGGGCGTCGCTCGCGCACCGTCTCGACGCCTCCCCCTCCACCGGCCTGGTGCTCCTGGGCGACGAGCGGGGGATGCTGCTGTTCGTCGGCACCGAGGAGCCGGGAGCGGGCCCGGCGGACGAGACGGACGCGGTGCTCCGCGCCGAGGCGCACCGCCACGGCGCGCGGGTCCTCGCCATCGGCTCGGCCCGCCATCGGCGGGAGGACGACGATCTCCGACCGACCGCCGACCACGCCTCGCTCGCGGCGAGCATCGTCAGCTCGCTGCCCGACGGCCGCGACCGCGGCGACATCGCCGACCTCGGCGCCTGGGTGCTCCTGTCCTCCGTCGCCGCCGACAGCTCCCAGCTCGCGGTGCTGTCGCCCGCCGCGGCGACGCTGCTCGAGAAGGGCGACGACGTCCAGCGGCAGACCGTCGAGGCCTACCTCGACGTGCGCGGCAGCGTGCGGGAGGCGTGCGCGATCCTGCACATCCACCGCACCACGCTCTACTACCGGCTGGACAACCTGCCGCCCACCGTCCGGGCCGCGCTCGACGACGGCCTCGCCCGCAGCGCGCTGCACCTGTGCCTGAAGCTGATGCGGTTCCGCGGCGGCCACGAGCGGCGGCGGGCCTCGTGACGACACCGGTTCCGGGCCGCTCGGCGCTCGATCCCAGGCTGCCGCAGGTCCGCCTGTACGGGCGGCGCGAGAGCCGGGACGCGTGGGAGATCCGCGACTTCCTCTCGCGCAGTGTCGTCTCGTTCACCTGGTCGCCGCTGGACACCGACGAGCAGTGCCTGGCCGTCGCGGGCAGGCCGCTCGCCGGGCGGCCCTCCCCTCGTCGTCTTCCCGGACGGGACGCGGGCGTGGGACCCGGGCATCGCCGAGGTGGCCGCCCGGCTCGGCTGGATCAGTGCACCGAGGCTCACCGAGTACGACCTCTCGATCTACGGAGCGGGGCCGTCGGGCCTCTCGGCCGCCGTCTACGCCGCCTCCGAGGGGCTGCGGGTGGTGGTCCTGGAGCGGTCCGCGATCGGCGGGCAGGCCGGCTACAGCAGCCTCATCGAGAACTACCTCGGCTTCCCCCACGGCATCGCGGGCGCGGACCTCGCCGAGCGCGCCCGGCAGCAGGCCGTCGACTTCGGCGCCGAGCTGCTGATGATGCGCGAGGGGATCCGGGCGCGCTTCGCCGACGACCGGATCCACGCCCGGCTCGCCGACGGGTCGACCGTCGTCGCCCGCTCGAACATCTGCGCCACCGGCATCGAGTGGCGCCGACTCGGCCTCGACCGCGAGGACGAGCTCCTCGGCGTCGGCGTCTACTACGGAGCCGGGACCAGCGAGGCGCCGCTCTGCGAGGGCGCGGACGTGGTCGTCGTCGGCGGCGGCAACTCGGCGGGCCAGGCGGTGATGAACCTCGCCGCCCACGCGCGGCACGTCACCATGCTCGTGCGCGGGCCCGATCTGGCCGACAGCCTCTCGTCGTACCTCGCCGACCGCGTCGTCCGGCAGCCGAACGTGACGGTCGCGCTCGACTCGCGGGTGAGCGCTCTGCACGGCGACGCGGCACTCGAGTCGATCGACGTCGAGAGCACCGCGACCGGTGCGCGCAGAGCCCTCGCCACCTCGCACCTGTTCGTCTGCATCGGCGGCGCGCCCGACACCTCCTGGGCCGAGGGGACCGGGATCGTCCGCGACGCCTCCGGGTACCTCGTCACGGGCCCCGACCTCACGGGTGACCACGCGGCGGCCGACTGGCCGCTCGAGCGGGCCCCGTTCTACCTCGAGACCAGCGTCCCCGGGTCGTTCGCGGCGGGAGACGTGCGCCGCAGCTCGGTCAAGCGCGTCGCCTCCGCGGTCGGCGAGGGCGCCATGGCCGTGACCTTCGCCCACCGCCACCTGCAGGAGACGTCGTGAACCGCGATTCGGGCGATCGCGTCGACGAGCCGCCGTCGGACCCGCTGTCCGAGGCGGCGGTGTCGGCCGCGTCGCTGCCCGACCGGCCCGCCGCGTTCCTCACCGCGCTGGTCACCGAGCACTTCGTCCTGGAGTCCGCCAGGGGCATCACCGTGACGGAGTCGAGCAGCAGGGCGTCCCTCTACCTGACGATGCTGTCGAGCTCGCTCGTCGCGTTCGGCTTCCTCGCGCCCACCCCGTACGCGCTCGGATTCCTGGCGGTGATCATCCCGGTCGTCGTCCTGCTGGGCGTCTTCACCTACGAGCGGCTCGTGCAGACCTCGATGGAGGACATCGCCGCGCTCACGGCGATCCAGCGCATCCGCCGCTACTACGGCACCCTGCTGCCGGGCGCCGGCAACTACTTCACGATGCCGCGCGGCCCGCATGCTCCGAACGAGCTGCTCGAGATCGGCCGGAGGCGCAGCTGGCGCGGCATCTTCTTCACCATGTCGTCGGCGATCGGCGTCGTGAACTCGATCGTCGCCGGAGCGGGAGCGGCCCTGGCCCTGGCCGTCGGAGGCGGAGACGAGTCGCGCGCGATCGCGGCCGGGATCGCCGCCGCCCTCCTGCTGGCCGTGCTGCACGGCGTCTACCAGTTCCACCGCTACCGGCAGATGCGCCTGCGGATCGCCGAGGCGGAGGCTCTGGACGGCTTCGAGCAAGCGTGAGCCCGCGGCCCGCGCACCCGGGCTCAGCCGCGCTCCGCGAGGCGCTCCTGCCAGTCGCGCGGCACGCGGTCGGCCGGCCCCGGAGTGCTCTGCCCCGCCGGACGGCTCTGCGGGTCGGCGAGGCGCGGACCCGCCGTCCAGTCGTCGGCGCCGAAGTCCCAGAACCAGTCCTCGCCGGGCTCGAAGCTCTGGATGACCGTGTGGCCGGTCGCACGCCAGTGGGCGGTGGCGTGCCGGTTCAGCGAGTCGTCGCAGCAGCCGATGTGCCCGCACCGCGCGCACCGGCGTAGGTGCAGCCACCACGAGCCGGTCCGCTCGCACTCGACGCAGCCCGGGCCGCTCGGGGGGACGGAGGGGTCGATCATCCGCGAGGTCATGCCCCCAGGGTGCCGCGGGGCGCCCGGTCCGTCCTCCTCGGATCGTCGGAACCCCTCCGGGGCACTCCGATTCCTGCGCCCGGCACGACTCGGAGCCGACCGCCCTGGCACGACTCGGGGCCGTCCGCAAGTGCCGACGCGAACGGCGGGACTGTGGTCGCATGAGAGTCCGGGTGAGCGAGCGGTCCGCCTCGGATCCCCCACCCCCTCCCACCCCACCAGGAGCCCCATGCCTTCGAGCGCAGCACTCGCGCGCGCCACCCTCTTCGTCGTGCTCGATCCGGGCGTCCCGGGAGTCGGCCGTCTCACGGAGGAGCTCGCCGCGGACGTCGACGTCGTCGCCCTCGAGGGCGCCCGCGACCACTGCCGCGGTCATCCGCGCGATCCGCGAGCACGGCTCGCCCCGATGGATGATCGCGGGCGGGGGCCGAGCGGCGCGGACCGCCTCGGTCGTCGCCTCCCGCACGCTCTCGGGACGATCGGGGCTCTTCGGACTCGCCGGGCTCGTGCTGCTCCCCGGCGCCCGGGAGGACCCTGCGAACGCCGAGGACGACGTCCCGGCCGCCGTGCCGACGCTGACCCTCGAGGCGGGCACGCCGTCTGCCGGGGCGGCGATCCGGGCGTTCTGGCTCGAGCGGGCGGGCACCGGTCCCGCCGTGCCGACCCGACGTCTCCCGCGTCATCGCCTCGGCCCGCACCAGCACCCGCGTGCGGGCCCTGCTCGCCCAGCGCCTGCTGGCCGACGATCCGGAGTACGCGCCCCGCTCCCTCTCGGACGACCGGCTCGCGACGCTGCGGGCGGTGGCCGACCGGGTGGTGCCGCAGGACGACCGGCCGGGCCGCATCGACCTCGCCGCCCGCGTCGACACGCAGCTGGCCGACGGTCTCGGCGACGGCTGGCGCAACGCCGCACTGCCCGCGGACCCGATCGCGTACGCGCACGGGCTCGACGCGCTCGCCTCCCTCGCGTCGCTCCCCGCTGCGGAGCAGGACGCTCTGCTGACCGCGGTCGCCGACGGCTCCGGCCCCACCGGCACCCTCACTCCGGAGCAGCTCGCCGCCTGGTTCGAGGACTGCCGCGTCGACCTCGTGCGCCAGTGGCTCGCCCACCCGGCGAGCATGGCGCGCGTCGGCTACGACGGCTACGCCTCCGGTGGCGACACCCTCCCCCTCACGGGCTTCCGCTCCCTCGGTGCGGATCAGCGCGACGACTGGGAGCCGACGGCGAGGAGCCCGCGATGAACACCACCGGCATGCGCCGCTTCGATCTCGACGAGACGGTCGACGTCGTCGTCGTCGGCACCGGCGCCGGAGGGGCCCGCTGCTCGCGACCCTCGCCGCCCGGGGCCTGCGCGTCGTCGCCCTCGAGGCCGGCCCGAACCTCGACGCGACGAGTCACACGTCCGACGAGACCGTGGCGACCGAGATCAACTGGATGCAGGAGCGCCTGAGCGGGGGCGACGCTCCCACCGCCTTCGGCCCGAACAACAGCGGCCGCGGCGTGGGCGGATCGACGCTGCACTGGGGCGCCTTCACTCCGCGCCCCGACCCGCGCGACCTGCTGCTGCGGACGGAGTCGGGCCTCGGCCGCGACTGGCCGATCGCGCACGCCGAGCTCACCCCGTACCTCGAGCGGGTGGAGGCGACGATCGGAGTCTCGGGGCCCGCCGACTACCCGTGGGACCCGTCGCGGCGCTATCTGCAGGGTCCCGTCGACCGCAACGCGTCCGCCGACATGATGCTGCGCGGCTGCGCAGAGCTCGGGATGCGGGCGGTCGACGCCCCGGCGGCGGTCCTGAGCGAGAGCAGGCACCAGCAGGACCACGGCGAGCGTCCCGCATGCGTGGGCTGCGGCCAGTGCCACCAGGGCTGCCGCACGGGCGCCAAGGCGAGCATGGACACGACGTACCTGCCCGCGGCGGTGCGGGCCGGTGCCGAGATCCGAGGCGGACTCGTTCGTGCACGGCATCGAGCTCGACGCCGCCGGTCGCGTGAGCGCTGTGCTCTACACCGCGGACGGGGTCGAGCGCCGGCAGCGCTGCTCCGCCCTCGTGCTGGCCGCCGGCGGCATCGAGACGCCGCGCCTGCTGCTGCACACGGCAGTCGCGAACAGCAGCGGCCAGGTCGGCCGGAACTTCCTCGCGCACGGGGCGGTGCAGGTCTGGGGCACCTTCGAGAACGAGATGCGCAGCTACCGCGGCTACCCCTCCTCCGTCATCTCGGAGGACACCGTGCGGCCGGCCGACGCCGACTTCGCAGGCGGGTACCTCGTCCAGAGCCTGGGCGTGATGCCGCTCACCCTCGCCACGACCCTCGTGCGCGGCGGCGGGCTGTGGGGGCGCGACCTGATGGGCGCGCTCGACGATTACCGGTTCCTGGCGGGCGTCGGGATCAACGCCGAGTGCCTGCCGTCGGACGGCAACCGCCTCGAGCTGACCGGCGAACTCGACGAGCACGGCGTTCCCAAGGCGCTGATCTCGTTCTCACCGGGCACGAACGAGGAGGCGATCGACCGGCACGCGATCCGCACGCTCACCGCCATCGTCGAGGCGGCAGGAGCGACGAGCACGCGCGTGCTCGCCCGCACCGCGCACACCCTCGGCACGTGCCGGATGGGGTCCGATGCGGCCGACGCGGTGGTCGATCCGGACGGCCGCAGCTTCGACGTGCCGAACCTCTGGATCTGCGACAACTCGGTCTTCCCGAGCGCGCTGATCGCGAACCCGGCGCTGGCCACGATGGCGCTGTCGCTGCGCACGGCGGAGCGGATGCTCGCGGCCTGAGCGGGCGTCAGGTGCTGCTCGGGTCGGCTGTCGACATCAGCCGCTCGACCGCCGCCCGCAGGGCGAGGAGCTCGGAGTCGACCGTCGCCCGCACGACCGCGTGGGTCGTGTCGAAATAACGATGTGCGAGCCGGTCGCGCATTCCCGTGACCTCGCGCCAGGGCACTCCTGTCTCGGTGGCGAGGAGATCGGCGGGCAGATCCTTCACCGCCTCGCCGATCTCGACCAGGCGCATCCGCACAGCATCGAAGACGAGGCCGTCGTCCAGATCTCCGCGGGACAGATGGTCCTCGATCGCGGAGACGGCGACGAGGACGTCCTCGGGCCGGTGCAGCGGCTCCCGGCTCACAGCGGGATCGAATCAGTGTCCACCGCAGGACGCAGGTGCTCTTTGAGACCGTCGGTCGGCACGAGGTCGACCGGAGCCCTGACGATGTCTTCGAGCTCGTGCTGGAGCGACAGCAGCGCGAGGAGCCCCATCCCTGCCGGCACCTCGATCAGCAGGTCGACGTCGCTGTCCGAGCGGTCGTCGCCGCGGGCGGTCGAGCCGAAGATCCGCGCCCCGACGATGCCGCGGTCGCGCAGCACCCGCCTCATCTGCGCACGCCGCTGCCGCACCCGCCGACCGACGGGACCGGAGAGCGGCGCCGGGGAGGAGGGATCCTGCTCGAGGGCGAGGGCGAGCCCGAATCCGGCTGCGGAGAGGAGGCGGCGCAACGTCGGCAGCGTCGGCTCGCGCAGTCCGTTCTCGTAGGCGCTGATCATGCTCTGAGGGACTCCGGCCCGCGCCGCGGGCTCAGCCTGCTGCAGACCGGACCGCTGTCGCGCATCCTTCAGGACAGCAGCTGCTTCTGTCGTCATGAACGGATAATATCGACGATCGTGTGTGGGCAGGCCCCGCGTCACTCCGCTCAGGCCTGCGTCCACCGGAAGACGTCGACCACCCGCGCCGCGCCGAGCTCGTGCAGGGGTTCCTCCGACGCCCCGCGGAGGGCCTCGGCGTCGTCCGGGAGCCGCACCTCGGCGCCGCGCGCGAGGGGCAGGATCTCGACGACGACCTCCGAGTCGGGGCCGACGCCCAGGTCGTCCAGGTCGAGGACCCAGCCGTCGGCGTTCCAGAAGCGGTCGGCGCGCAGGACGCCGTCGACGAGCACCCGGGCGACGTCGCCCGCCCAGTCGATCTCGAGCTCCCGCCGGACGGCCCGCGCCGACGGGTCGGGCAGGACGAGGCGGTGAGCCGAGGCGTGGGCGGCGAAGTCGGAGTCGCGGGGCGCCGCGGCGCGGCCGTCGCGACCGCCGTAGGACGCGGGCGGCGAGCCCGCCGGGCGCAGCTCCTCGAGGACCACGGGTCGCACCGACGGCGCGTCCGCCGGGGCGTCGACGGAGCCGGTCGCCGCCACGAACGTCCCGTCGCGGTACTCGCGCGGTGCCGGGCGCACGGCGGCGCCGTCCGAGACCAGCCGCCCGTCGGCGTCCGTCCACAGCGGTTCCGCGCTGAGCACGAGCCGCACCCCCGAGTCGCCGTCGAGCGCCCAGGCCTCGGCGCCGATCGCGGCGGGCAGGACGAGGACGTCGAGTGCGCCGTCGGCGGTGACGAGCACCGGCTCGTCGCCGTCGAGACGGAGGAGCGGACCGTCGACCGCGGCACCGTCGACCGCGGTGCCGTCGACGATCAGGGCCGTCCCGTCCGCGAAGCGCAGCTCGGGGGCGACGCCTTCCTCGGCGACGAGCACCAGCGTCGGCCGCTCGCCCTCGAGCACCGTGAGCAGCGACGCGGTCGCCCACTCCAGCTCGACTCCGCCGAGCACGAGCCCGACGGGCCAGTGCGCGATCGTGCCGACCGGGATCCGCACGGGCTCGGCCGGGAAGAGCACGGTCCGCTCCTCCAGCACGACCTCGAAGCGCACCCCCGGGTGATCGGCGAGGGGCTCGTGCGGCTGGTGCCAGGTGATGAGGACGACACCGCTCGTGCCGTCGCTCCGCCAGGGCCCAGCGCAGCGTCGTCGCATCGCGCACCCCCTCCGGCCGCACGTCGGGCAGGCTCGACGGCATCTCGGCGAGCGTCTCGCCGAAGGCCGCGAGCATCGCGTGCTGACGGCGCAGCAGGCCGAAGCTCGCGGACGTGCGGCCCGTCGCTCCGATCGGCGCGCGGAAGTCGTAGTCGAAGACGGCCATGTCGTTCAGGTAGCCCGTCGCCTGCGACTCCTGCAGGTCCGGCCCCGGATTCCGGCCGCCGGCGAACATGTAGTAGCCCTGCCAGGCGGAGCCGTTGCCGATCTTGTCGTGCGCCACCGCGGCGACGTCGAGCGCTTCGACCCGCGGGCGGCGCTGGTACGCGAGCGCCATGCCGCCGCCGAGCTCGCAGGTCGCGGCCGGATAGAGCTCCGACAGGGTGCGCGGCGCCTCGAGCGCGACGCCCTGCCGCAGATCGGCGCCGATGCCCGGGTCGTCCCAGACGTGCGAGAAGAAGAAGTGCTCGCGGAACGTGTCGTCCCACGGCTGGTCGTGATCGAGCCAGAAGCCGTCGGGGTAGCCGCCGAACACGGGCATGACCTCGTCGGTCGGCAGGTCCGCGGCGCCCCAGCCGGTCGCGGTCCAGATCGGAGCCGAGAGACCGGCAGCGCGCGCCATCCGCTTCAGAGTGCGCAAGTGCTCGGGCTGGTCGTAGAGCTCGTTCTCGAGCTGGATCGCGACGACCGGGCTGTCGGGACCGCAGCGGGAGGCGAGCTGCTCGCCGATCGCGGCGTACCAGGGCTCGACCAGCGCGAGGTACTCCGGGTCGTCGGTGCGGTGCGCGACCGGCGCCTCCTGCACCCAGTCGGGGAAGCCGCCGTTGCGGACCTCACCGTGCGCCCACGGCCCGATGCGCAGCACGACGTCGAGGCCGATCGCGGCGCAGAGGTCGACGAAGGCGGCCACGTCGCGGTCGCCGTCGAAGCGGCGCTCGCCGCGCACGCTCTCGTGGTGGATCCAGATGACGTAGAAGGCGACGACGCTCACGCCGCCCGCGCGCATCAGACGCAGGCGCTCCTCCCAGCGCTCGCGCGGCACGCGGGTGAGGTGGAACTCGCCCGAGACCGGGACGAAGGGGCGGCCGTCGCGGAGGACGGACCGATCGGTGAGGCGGTAGCGGGAGTGCGGGTCCTCGACGGTGCTCATCGGCGGCTCGTGCCGCTCGCGCTCCCACGGGACGTGCCGGACGGTGGCGGTCTCGGCGAGGAGCCCCGGAGCGGAGGCGGCGGTGCCGGTGCCGGCGGTGTCGGAACGGTCGGCGGTGTCGGCGCGGTCGGTCATCCCTGATGCTCCTTCGGATCGGCTCGCTGCCCGCGGTGAGCGGCGGGTGCCCGGTCAGGCTAGCTGTCATCGCTCCCAGTGTCGAAAGCCCGATTCGGTGGCGCCAGCCGTGCCGATGACTGCGCGGTGACTGTGATCGTTTCCAGGAGTGCGCCCGGTGCCTACACTGGGGCGATGACCCCCGTCGGCGATCCTCCGCGGCGCCCCACCATCGACGACGTCGCCGCCGCCGCCGGCGTCTCCCGCGGCACCGTCTCGCGCGCACTGAACGGCGGCAAGTGGGTGAGTCCCGACGCGCAGCGCGCCGTCGACGCGGCCGTGCGGCGCACGGGCTACCGGGCCAACGCCCATGCCCGAGGCCTGCGCCGCCGCCGCGCCGGAGCGATCGCCTTCCGTGCTCGGCGAGGACGTCGAGCGCCTCTTCGCCGACCCCAACGTCGCCGTCCTGCTCACCCACGTCTCGAAGGCGCTGGCGGAGCAGGGCCACGCGATGGTCCTCCTCCTCGCCGCCGACGACGCCTCGAAGCGGCACGCCCTCGACTTCCTCGGCACCGGGCAGATCGACGGAGTGATGCTCGTGTCGTGGAGCCGCGACCTCACCCTCCTCGACGAGCTGCGCGCCGCGGGCATGCCCGTCGTCTGCTGCGGCACTCCCGACCGCCGCGGCGGCGGCGCGGGCTGGGTCGCGGCCGATGATCGCGAGGGCGCCCGCCGCATGACGGAGCACCTGCTGAGCCTCGGCCGCCGCAGCCCCGTCATGATCGCCGGGCCGGACGACCGCCTCGGCGCCTCCCTCCGGGTGGACGGCTACCGGGACGCGCTCGGCGAGGGGGCGGCGGGACGGGTGGAGTACGGCGACTGGTCCGAGCGCAGCGGCGCCGAGGCGATGACCCGGCTGCTCGACTCCTCCCCCGGCGTCGACGCCGTCTTCGCCGCGAACGACCGGATGGCCGCGGGCGCGATCGCCGTGCTGCTCGCGTCGGGCCGTCGCGTGCCCGAGGACGTGGCGGTCGGCGGCTTCGACGACAGCCCCGCGGCGAGCGCTGCGACTCCCGCGATCACGACGATGCGCCAGCCGTTCGAGCGGATCGCGCGCGAGATGACCCGGCTGCTGCTCGCCGAGATCGACGGCGAGCAGCCGGCCCACGTGCAGCTGGCGACGGAGTTCGTCCGACGCGAGTCGGCGTAGCGGCGCGGTCGCGGGCGTAGGGTGCGATCGCGACCCACGACGACGTGGCGAGGAGGGACGAGCATGAGCGACCAGCGCAGCAGGACGATCACCTGGCACGATCCGATGGCCACGGCGGAGGCGGCGAGGCGGATGAGCGGACTCGATCACCTCCGCGCGATGAAGGACGGCACGATCCCGCCCCCGCCGATCACCGCGCTGATGAACACCGATCTGGCCGAGGTCGAGGAGGGCCGCGTCGTCTTCCGCTGCCGACCGGACGAGTCGCACTACAACCCGATCGGGCTGGTGCACGGCGGCTTCGTCTGCACGGCCCTCGACTCCGCCGCGGGCTGCGCCGTGCAGTCGACGCTGCCCGCCGGAGTCGGCTACACCTCGCTCGACCTGACGGTCAGCTACCTCCGCGGCGTGCACCGCGACAGCGGCGAGCTGCTCGCGATCGGCACGGTCGTGAAGCCGGGCCGGCGCGTCGCGTTCGCCGAGGCGCGGGTCACCGACTCCCAGGGGCGCCTGGTCGCGACGGCCACCTCGACCCTGCTCGTCCTCCCCTTCTCGGAGGCGACGGGCTGACGGCTCTGCCGGCTCGGAGCCGCTGCTCCGTCAGTCGAAGTCGGTGCTCCGGCTCAGCTGCTCCCACTCGTCGGCGTCCGCGCGCAGCGCGTCGAGGTGCGGCGCGGAACGCGTCCTGCGCATCGTTGCCGAGCAGGAGGAGCGACGGGGTCGACTCCGATCCGACGACCCGGATCAGCGCGGCCGCGGCCCGCTCCGGGTCGCCCGCCTGGGTGCCGTGCACGGTGTCGTGCTCCTTGCGGCGCTTGCCCGCCGTCTCGGCGTAGTCGGCGATCGGCTCGGCCGACTGCGTGAGCGAGCGCCCCGCGAAGTCGGTGCGGAAGCCGCCGGGCTCGACCGAGAAGGCGCGGATCCCCAGCGGCGCGACCTCCTTGCGGAGCAGGCGTCAGCGCCTCGATCGCCGCCTTGACGGCGGCGTAGTAGCCCGACCCCTCCGGCGAGATCCGCGCGCCGATCGACGAGAGGTTCACGATCGTGCCGGAGCGGCGCGAGCGCATCCCGGGCAGCACCGCCTTGATCGTGCGCACGGAGCCGAAGAGCTGCGTGTCGAAGAGGCGCTGCACGTCGTCCTCGTCGCCCTCCTCCACGGCCGCGCGGTAGCCGTAGCCGGCGTTGTTGACGAGCACGTCGACCTGCCCGAACCGCTCCTCGGCGGCACGGACCGCGGCGGCGACCTGCGCCTCGTCGGTGACGTCGAGGGCGACGGCGAGCGCGGTTCCGGGATACGGCTCGGCGATGTCCCGGACGGAGTCGACGTCGCGCGCGGTGACGACGACGCTGTCGCCGTGCGCCAGGACGGCCTGTGCGAGCGCGCGCCCGAGTCCAGTGGAGCAGCCGGTGATGAGCCAGGTGGTCATGCGGTCCTTCTTCCTCGCAGTGCCCGCGGAGCGCGAGCCGCAGCCAGTCGACCGCGTGCCCGCTCGCAGCGACAGGGGTGGACGGCGGATCCGATGCACCGGATCGTTACGGGATCCGATGCACCGGATCGTTACGGGATCCGGTGCCGACTTCTCCGCGACAGGACCGAGGATGAGGTCAGGGGGACGGTCCGCGCCTCCGTCGTCCGCTCCCGAGGGTCCTCCGCCATGCACCTCCGCTCCCGCACGCTCCTGGGCGCTGCCGCACTCGCCGCTCTGACCGGCCTGACCGGCTGCACCCCCTCCGCCGATCCGGTGGCCGAGCCGACCGGCTCCGCCACGGGTGCGCCGGGATCGACCGCACCGGGATCGACCGCGACGCCCACCGCCGGCCCGACTGCATCTGCCACGCCGACCGCGATCCCGACGCCCACCGCTGCGGACGCCGCGAGCCTGCTGATCGGCCCCACCTCGTTCTCGCTGGTCGACGCCGACGGCACCGAGCTGGGCACGTGGGAGTACCGCGACGGCACGGGTGCGGTGGCCGCTCTCACCGAGGCCTTCGGCAGCGCCCCCGCGGAATCCGACGAGATCCCCTACGAGGGCTACCGCACCCGGAACTCGAGCTGGCCCGGCTTCGATTTCAAGGACACCGAGGTCTACGACGCCGGGGGTCCGGAGACGAAGTACCCCGAGCCGGACTTCCTCCTCGCCGCGAACGCCCCCGCGGTGGGCGACGTCGCGATCAGCACCCTCGCCGGAGTGGCGGTGGGCGACGCCGCCGAGGAGGTGCGCGCCGAGCACCCCGACAGCGTCCAGGAGGGCGCCCCCGGGCTGTTCGACTTCGACACCACACCGGTCGGCACGCTCGACGGCTTCGAGCTGACGCACACCGTGGGCGTGCTGGCGGAGGACGAGGTGACGGTGTCGGGCATCCGCGCGCCCTTCGTCAACTGGGGAGTCTGACCCGCGACGCCTCAGCCGGTGCCGGCGCCCGACCCGACGAGCGGATGCGTCGCCGCGACGACCACGATCACCGCGACCGCGGCGACGCAGATTCCCAGGCCCGCCCGCGAGGCGGTCGCCGCGCGGCGAGCAGCGCGACGGCGAGGACGCCGAGCAGGGCCGACCACGCCAGCAGCGCCCAGCCGAGGATCCAGGACAGCGCGAACGCCTCGTCCGAGACGGCCTCGAGGGCATCGCCCAGACCGAACGCCAGTGCCGCGCCGGCCGCGAACACGAGCGCCGCGACGGGCAGAGCCACCACCTCGCCGCGCCGCGCCTGCTCCATGCCGCGACCGTAGCGCTGCGGAGGCCTCTCCCAGAAGGTCGGGGCGGTGACGAACGGGGGTGGCCTCGATGAACGCGGCCGGGTTTTACACATCCGAAACCCCTCAGAAACCCCCCAGCATCTGCGGGCGGTTGAGTAGGAGGCGACCCGGCCGCCCCGCCGACAGCACGGCGGGCCGCGCCATCCCCACCTCGACGGAGCCCGCCCATGCGCCCGACCACCTCCCGCACCGCCGTCCGCGCCCTCGCGCTGGGCAGCGCCCTGGCCGCCACCCTCTCGCTCGTCGCCTGCTCCGGCGCGAGCGACGCCGGCACCGACTCGGGTGACGGAGGCGGCGAGAGCGTCACCGTGACGGTCGGCACCCTGCGCGGCCAGCCGCACTTCTACCAGCCCTTCCTCTACGAGCAGTTCGCCGAGGAGGGCGTCGAGTTCGAGGTGATCACCCTCGACACCACGCCCGCCCCTCTCGGACGCCCTCGTCGCCGGGACCATCGACTTCGCGATCTCGGGTGTGACCCCGACCATCTCCTCCGTCGCCCAGGACCGCGACCTGACGATCGTCGCCTCCGCCGCCGACGGCGGGTCGGGCTTCCTCGGCGGCGAGGGCATCTCCTCCGTCGAGGACCTCGCGGGCAAGAAGGTCGGCTACATCCAGGGCGGCGCCCAGGAGGTCGCCCTGCGCTACTACCTCGAGGAGGCGGGCCTCACCGACTCCGACCTCGAGCTGACCACGATCCCCGTGCCCGAGATGGCGTCGGCCTACACGAGCGGCTCGATCGACGCCTTCTTCGGCGTCGAGATCGGCGTCTCGATCGCGGAGGCGGCCGGCGCGACCGAGATCGCCGACCCGTACGCGACTCCGATCGGCCGCGTCAACATCGGGCTCGTCACCACCGGCGCGATGATCGAGGAGCAGCCGGAGGTCGTGCAGAAGGTGGTCGACACGCACGCGGCGACCACCGAGCACATGAGCGAGAACGTCGACGAGTGGCTGCCCGACATGATCGCCGAGTTCGGCGGCGACCAGGACGTGCTCGAGTCGGCGCTCGAGAACTTCTGGCTCCGCTCCGATCTGACCGAGGAGTACCAGGGCCAGCTCGAGGCGCTCGCGGGCCAGATGCAGGAGCTCGGCTTCATCGACGAGGCGCCCGCGATCGAGGACGTCGTCGACACGACGTTCGCGCCGACGTCCTGATCGGCCGCGCGATGACCACGACCCTGGAGCCCTCGACCGCCACCGAGCGGCTTTCGACCACGAAGCGCCGGCGCCAGCCCGGGCGCGGCGGTCTGCGGACCTTCCTGCTCGGCCTGCCGGTGCCGATCCTGTTCGTCCTGCTCTGGCAGTTCGGGCGGGCCGGCGAGTGGGAGCTGCCGTTCGGCATCCGGATGGCGTTCCTGCCCTACCCGGGCGACGTCCTGGTCTCGCTGATCGACTACGCCTTCGGCGGGCTCGAACGACGCGTTCAGCGGGCTCCTGTGGACCGATCTGGGGGCGAGCGCCGGGCGCGTGTTCGGCGGCTTCGCGCTCGCGACGCTCCTCGCGATCCCGCTGGGCGTTCTGATGGGGCGCTACTACACGGTGAACTCGCTGTTCGATCCGTTCATCAACCTGTTCCGCCCGGTGCCCGCGACCGCGTGGGTGCCGCTCGTGGCGCTCCTGATCGGCTACGGCGACCAGGCGTCGATCTTCCTGATCCCACGCTGTCGGCGTTCTTCCCGATCGTGCTCGGCACCATCAGCGGCGCGCGCCAGGTGCCGCCCCGGCTGATCGAGGCGGCACGGATGCTGGGCACCGGGACCGCGGGCGTGCTCGCTCGGGTCGTGCTGCCGGCCTCCGCGGCCGCGATCGTCAACGGCATGCGCGTCGGGCTCGGGCTCGCGTGGGTGGTGCTCGTGCTGAGCGAGACCACGGGGGTGAGCACTGGGCTGGGCTCGACGATCTTCCTCGCCCGCGACGTGGTGCGCACCGATCTGATCGTGGTCGGGATGATCTGCATCGCGATCGCCGGATTCGCCTCGGACCGGCTGCTGCTGCTGGTGTTCCGCCTGCTGTTCGGCCGCCGGCCGCTGATCTCGTGAGGGGCTGCCGACGGTGAGCGCGCTCCCGACGAGCCGTCCGACGGCCCGTCCGACGACCCGTTCGAAGAAGAGGTGCCCGATGACCGTCGCGACCCCCGCTGTCCGCACTGCGGACGTCCACGTGCTCGACCTCGTCAAGCGCTACGAGACGGCGAACGGCGGCGTGCTGGCTATGGCCGACGTGACGCTCGACATCCCTCCGGCGAGTTCGTAGCCGTCGTCGGAGCGAGCGGCTGCGGCAAGTCCACGCTGCTGCGGATCCTCGCCGGGTTCGAGGAGGCGACCGAGGGCGTCGTCGAGGTCGGCGGCACCCCGGTCTCGGCGCCCGGACCCGATCGCGGCGTCGTGTTCCAGGACTACGGTCTCTTCCCCTGGCTGAGCGTGCGCGAGAACGTGGCGTACGGACCGCGGCGCAGAAGCTGTCCAAGGCGGCCGTGCCGGAGGTGACCGACCGCTTCATCGAGGCGGTGGGGCTCACCCGCTTCGCCGACCGGTACCCGGGCGAGCTCTCCGGGGGCATGCAGCAGCGCGTCGCGATCGCCCGAGTCCTCGCCAACGAGCCCTCGGTGCTGCTGATGGACGAGCCGTTCGGCGCGTTGGACGCGCTCACCCGCTCCGACCTGCAGATCGAGCTCAAGCGCATCCACCGCGAGACGCGCACCACGGTCCTCTTCGTCACGCACTCGATCGAGGAGGCGGTCTACCTCGCCGACCGCGTCGTCGTGATGACGGGCGGCGCCTCGCACGGGGTCCCCGGGCACATCAGCGAGATCGTGCCCATCGACCTCACCGGCGAGCGCGACGTCACCGCACCGGAGTTCAACGAGTACAAGCGCCGGGTCTCGGAGCTGGTGCACGCGCCGGCGTGAGGCGCGAGCCGGAAACCGGCGGCGAGACGGATCTCCACCCACGAGCACCCGCGGCCGGCTCGGCCCCGCGAGCAAGCAGGGGAGGACGCTTCCGCGCCTCGAGGCGCGTCAGAGAACCGGTGGGTCCTCACCGGCGAGCGACGGGCGCGACGCCGGCGGCGGAACGAGCGGCGCATCGCGGGCAGGGCGTAGCCCGGCGGTCGGGTGACGACCCGCCGACCGGTCGGAGTGGTCCAGTCGGCGGTGCCGTCGGGATGCAGGACGTAGGTCCAGCGGTCGCCGTGACGGACGTGGTGGTGCGCGGTGCAGAGCGAGGCCAGGTTGTGCGGCCCGGTCTCACCCCCGTGGCGCCATTCGACGGTGTGGTCGGCCTCGGCCGATGAGGCGGGGCGAGTGCAGCCGGGGAACCGGCAGGTCTCGTCACGCAGCTGCACGAAGAGCCGCATGCGCTCGGGCGGGAGCCGATGGGTGCGCCCGACCGAGAGCACGGCGCCGGTGTCGGGCTCCGTCACCACCCGCGTGAGCGTCGAGACGAGCAGCGCACGAGCGGAGTCGGCGGGCACGGCCCCGTAGCCGTCCAGTTCGGCCGGCGCGTCGTCGAGGCCGAGGGCGGTGCTCGCCGCGACCGTGAGGCTGCACCTGAGCACGGACCCCCGGCACGACGGCGCGCCGCCGGGTCTCGGGGTCGGGTGAGGGCGTGGTGTCGACGAGGTCTCCGTCGCAGACGAGGTCGGCGAGGGCATCGGCCCGCAGCTGCGCGAGGGTCCGCGGGTCGCCGGAGGCGCCGTCGGGATCGACGCCGTCGCGCAGGGTCCGGGCGATGCGGTCGAGTCTGCTGTGCATGCCCAGCGCGACCGTCGCGGGCAAGTGCGCGCACAGCATCGCCATGCCGTCGGTCTCCGGGGTGATCCACACGGCACGGTTCTCGCGCGCCCGAGCGTGACGCTCGGTGAGCGGCTCCGGGTGGAGCTCCTCGCGCAGACGGGCGAGCGCGCGTCGCAGCTGCGTCGGAGTGATTGCCACGGCCAGGTCGGCGGCGCTCTCGTCGAAGGTGGGCCGGGACTGCACGGGCAGCGTCGCCGCGATCGCGCAGATGATCTGCCCCGCCTCCCAGCGCATCCGGGCCGCCGCCAGTGCCGCCCGAGTGAGCGGGAGGTCCTCGATCAGAAGCGCCGCATGCTCGAGTTCCCGCGCGACCGCCCGCTCGGACACCCCGAGGGCGACAGCGAACTCGGCTCTGACCGATCGCTCGGCGAGATCGTCCGAGGCGGGATCGGCGAGCCCGCGGGCGAAGGACTCCGGCCGCGCCATCGCCGTCCGGTGCCCCGCGTACAGCTCCTCCGCGGAGGCGAGCAGGATCGGCGACGCCGCGCGCGCCAGTTCGGCCGCCCGATCCCCGCGCTCGCGCACCTCACCGAGCAGCGCCTCCGGCGCGGGGGTCTCTCCGTCCGATGTCATGCCCGCAGTGAAGCAGCGTCCGGCGATCCGGGCAGCCGGGTCCCCGAGATCAGTGGAGGCGGTCAGCGGCGAGCGGATGCGGAGGAGCAGCGCTCCTCCTCACGCGTACGCGCTCGCCGCCTCCTCCAGGCACTCCCGCACCACCCGCACCGCCGGTGTCGCCAGCCCCGCCTCGCGCTGCGCCGTGAAGATCGTGCGCCGGGGCGCTCCCGGCAGCTCGAGCAGGCGGCAGTCCGGCTCGCCGCCCGCCCACACCAGGTCCGGCATCAGCGCCACCGCGTTGCCCGAGGCGGCCAGGCGGATCTGCGCCTGCAGGTCGGCCGTCTCGAAGCGCACGTCGGGCTCGAAGCCGGCGACCCGGCAGAGCTGCTCGGCGAAGTGGCGGCTGGCGGTGCCGCGCGGCTCCATCACCCAGGCCTCGTCGCGAGCGTCGGCGAGGCTCCGCACGGCGGAGGTCGCGGCTCACCGCGAGGCGGATCGCGTCGCTGGTCAGGTCGGCCCGCACCAGACCGGGCAGCCACGAGGTCGAGTGGCCGGGGTACTGCTCGGCGATCACGAGGTCGAACTCGCGCGCCCACGTCTCGTGCAGCGCCCCCTCCGGCTCGCGCTGCACCATCTCGACCCGCACCTCGGGGAACCGCTCGGCCGCGGAGCGCAGCGCCCGAGGCATCAGCGCCAGGGCGGCCGACTGGAAGACCGCGACCCGCACGCGTCCGGTGACCGACTCCCCCGACGCGGCGAGCGCCGCCTCCGCCCGCTCGAGCAGCGCCAGCACCTCCCCAGCCGCCTCGACGAGGATCTCGGCCTGCGGAGTGAGCTGCACCCGCCGCCCGACCTTGCGCAGGAGCTCCACTCCGGTCTCGCGCTCCAGCACGCTGAGCTGCTGCGAGACGGCGGACGGACTGTAGGCGAGGGCCTCGGCGGCGGCGGCGAGCGTGCCGCGGACGGCGACCTCGCGCAGCAGGACCAGGCGGCGGACGTCGAGCACGGCGACCCTCCAATTCATCAGCTCAGCTGACCGGTACCGGTCAGGAATGATCGCTTCTGCTCAACGGTACCCGGTCGAATACTGAGGGGAGACGCCGCCCACCCCTCGGCGCACGAGCCGAAGGGCACCACCGTGACCGACCTCGCCGCACGTCCCGCCGCGACCACCGCGCCGTCCGCCGACTCCGTGGATCCCCGGCTCGTCGACGCGAGCGTCGCGCTCGTGCGCCGGTGGCTCCGCGAGGCCGCCGGCATCCCCACCGACGCGTCCGGCGCGCAGCTCGCCGGCGTGCTGAAGGACCCCACCGGCCTCGACTTCACCGTCGGCTTCGTCGACGGGGTCGTCCGCCCCGAGGACACCCGGGTCGCCGCTGCGGCGCTGCGCTCGATCGCGGGCGGCGTGCCCCGGTTCCTGCCCGCCCCGATGCGCGGCGCGGTCGCCCTGGGCGGCGCGATGGCCTCGATCCTCCCCGACGTCGTCGTTCCGATCGCCCGCCGTGTGCTCCGGCAGATGGTCGGGCACCTCATCATCGACGCGACCGACGCGAAGCTCGGCCCCGCGATCGCGAAGATCCGCCGCGAGGGCGTCCGCCTCAACATGAACCTGCTCGGCGAGGCCGTGCTCGGCCGCAAGGAGGCGCAGCGCCGCCTCGAGGGCACGCACCGACTGCTCGCCCGCGACGACGTCGACTACGTCTCGATCAAGGTCTCCTCCACCGTCGCCCCGCACAACCCGTGGGCCTTCGACGCGGCGGTCGACGACATCGTCGACGAGCTGGCTCCGCTGTTCGCCCGCGCAGCGACCGCGACTCCGGCGAAGTTCGTCAACCTCGACATGGAGGAGTACAAGGACCTCGACCTCACGATCGCGGTCTTCACCCGCCTGCTCGACCGCCCCGAGTTCCACGACCTCGAGGCCGGCATCGTGCTGCAGGCCTACCTGCCCGACGCGCTGTCGGCGATGATCCGGCTGCAGGAGTGGAGCGCCGGCCGTCGCGCCCGCGGCGGTGCGGGCATCAAGGTGCGCGTGGTCAAGGGCGCCAACCTGCCGATGGAGCAGGTCGAGGCCTCGGTGCACGGCTGGCCGCTCGCCACCTGGGGCACCAAGCAGGACTCGGACACGAACTACAAGCGCGTGCTCGACTACGCGCTGCACCCCGAGCGCATCCGCAATGTGCGGGTCGGCGTGGCCGGCCACAACCTCTTCGACGTCGCCTACTCGTGGCTGCTGGCGGGCGAGCGCGGGGTCCGCGACGGCGTCGAGTACGAGATGCTGCTCGGCATGGCGCAGGGCCAGGCCGAGGCGGTCCGCCGCACCGTGGGGTCGCTCCTGCTCTACACGCCGGTCGTCGCCCCGGCCGAGTTCGACGTCGCGATCGCGTACCTCATCCGCCGGCTGGAGGAGGGCGCGTCGAGCGAGAACTTCATGTCGGCGGTGTTCGAGCTCGAGGCGCAGCCCGAGCTGTTCGCCCGGGAGGAGGCGCGGTTCCGCGCCTCGGTCGCGGCGCTGGACGGAGCGGTCCCGCCGGCGCACCGCGTCCCCGACCGCTTCGCCGCGAGCGGCCGACCCGGCTTCGGCGACTTCCGCAGCACGCCCGACACCGACCCCTCCGTCGCCGCGAACCGCGACTGGGCCGACGCGATCCTCTCGCGCGTCCCCTCCTCCCGGCTCGGCATCGACAGCATCGAATCCGCCACGATCGGGGCCCTCCCCGAGCTGGAGTCGGCGCTCACCACGACGCGCGAGGCCGGGCTCGCCTGGGGTCGCGTCCCCGCCGACGAGCGCGCCCGGATCCTGCACCGCGCGGGCGACGAGCTCGAGGCGCGCCGGGCGGACCTGCTCGAGGTGATGGCGGCCGAGGCCGGCAAGACGCTCGACCAGGGCGACCCGGAGGTGTCGGAGGCGATCGACTTCGCGCACTACTACGCCGAGCGCGCCCGCGAGCTCGACGCTGTCGACGGCGCGGAGTTCCATCCGGCGCAGCTGACGCTCGTCGCGCCGCCCTGGAACTTCCCGGTCGCGATCCCGGCCGGCGGTGTGCTCGCCGCCCTGGCCGCGGGGTCGGCCGTGATGCTCAAGCCGGCCGGACCCACGGTGCGCTGCGGCGCGGTCGTCGCCGAGGCGCTCTGGGCCGCGGGGGTGCCGCGCGAGGCCCTGCTGCTGCTCCAGCTCCCGGAGGAGGAGCTCGGCGCGGATCTCGTCGCCTCGCCCGCCGTCGACCGCGTGATCCTCACCGGCGCGTACGAGACGGCGGAGCTGTTCCGCTCGTTCCGGCACGACCTCCCGCTGCTCGCCGAGACCAGCGGCAAGAACGCGATCATCGTCACTCCCTCGGCCGACCTCGACCTCGCGGTCAAGGACGTCGTCTCGAGCGCGTTCGGGCACGCCGGCCAGAAGTGCTCGGCCGCGTCGCTCGTCGTGCTGGTCGGCTCCGTGGCCCGCTCGAAGCGGTTCCGCGCGCAGCTGCTCGACGCCGTCGCCTCGCTGACCGTGGGCTACCCGACCGACCCGGCGACGCGGATGGGGCCGGTCATCGAGCCCGCCGCCGGAAAGCTGCTGCGCGGGCTGACCGAGCTGGGCGCCGGAGAGAAGCTGGCTGCTCGAGCCGAGAAAGCTCGACGACTCCGGACGCCTGTGGAGCCTGGGGGTCCGCGACGGCGTGCGCCGCGGCTCCGAGTACCACCGCACCGAGTACTTCGGACCGGTGCTCGGCATCATGACCGCGCCGACGCTCGACGACGCGATCGCGCTCGTGAACGAGGTCGACTACGGACTGACCTCGGGCCTGCACGCGCTCGACCCCGCCGAGATCGGCACCTGGCTCGGCGGTATCCAGGCCGGCAACCTGTACGTGAACCGCGGCATCACCGGCGCGATCGTCGAGCGGCAGCCGTTCGGCGGCTGGAAGAAGTCGGCGGTCGGCCCCGGCACCAAGGCGGGCGGGCCGGACTACCTGCTCGGACTCGGCACGTGGACGCCCCGCGCGTCGAGGGCGACGGCGGAGGTGCCTGCTGCCGCGGCGAGACTCGTCGCGGCAGCCCGGGCGGAGCTGTCCGCGGCAGAGGCCGAGGCCGTCGAGCGGACGGCGCGCAGCGCGGCCGAGACGCTCGCGGAGCACGCGCCCCGCGACGTGACCGGGCTCGCGGCCGAGCGCAACGTGTTCCGGCGGCTCGCGTACGGCTCCCCCGTTCTGGTGCGCCTGGCCGAGGGCGAGCCGGTGGGCTCGCTCGTGCAGGTCGTCGCTGCGGCGGCGGGCGTCGGAGGAGCGGTGGTCGTGTCGAGCACGACGTCGCTGCCTCCGCAGGTCGCCGCCGCAACGGCTGCGGTCGCCGACGTGGTCGTGGAGGACGACGCCGCCTGGTCGCGGCGGGTCCGTGCGCACGGAGCGGGCCGGGTGCGCCTGCTCGGCGCGCCGGCCTCCACCGTGACCGCGGTCACCGGCGGCCGTCCGGACCTCGCCGTCTACGCGGGGGCGGTCACGGAGTCGGGACGCCTGGAGCTGCTGCCGTTCGTCCGCGAGCAGGCCGTCTCGATCACCGCCCACCGCTTCGGCACCCCGGACCACCTGACCGACGCCCTGCTCTGACGCGGCGGGTCTCGAGACGCCACTCCGCCGCTACTCGACCAGCGACTCTCCGCAGATTGAGTAGCCCTCGCAGGGGACCCTCCCTCTGCTGATCGAGTAGCCCTCGCAGAGGGCGTATCGAGATCCACCCTCCCGGTGACGGCGGGTCGCGATACGCCGCTCTGCGGCTACTCGACCAGCGACTCTCCGCAGATCGAGTAGCCCTCGCGAGGACCCTCCCTCTGCTGATCGAGTAGCCCTCGCAGAGGGCGTATCGAGATCCACCACAGCCGGACACGTCTCGGAACGCCGCTGCACGACCGGCTAGAACAGGCCGCGCGGCGACTCTACCGACGCGAGCACACCCGGCGCCGCCACCACCGTGAGCCGACCGACCTCCTCGGGCGTCAGCTCCGGCAGCCGCTGCGCGAGGTCGAGGAACCGCTCGATCTCGCGCTCCTCGAGCACGTCGGCCGCGAGCGTGCGGAACTTCGACACGTACTGCTCGCGCGAGAACGGGTGGGCGCCGAGCGGATGCGCATCCGCCACCGCGATCTCGTCGACGATCGTGGTGCCGTCGGTCAGCAGGATCTCGACGCGCGCTCCGAACGCCTTCTCGGCGGGGTCCTCGGAGTGGTAGCGGCGCGTCCACTCCGCGTCCTCCTCGGTCGTCGTGCGGTGCCAGAGCGCGATGGTGTCGGCCCGCGCCGCCCGCTCGGGGGCGTAGCTGCGAACGTGGTGCCAGGCGCCGTCCTGCAGGGCGACCGTGAAGATGTACGGCACGGAGTGGTCCAGCGTCTCGCGGGAGGCCGCCGGGTCGTACTTCTGCGGGTCGTTCGCACCCGAGCCGATGACGAAGTGGGTGTGGTGCGAGGTGTGGATCACGATGCGCTCGACGCGCTCGGGGTCGGCCGCCTCGGGGTGGGAGTGGTGCAGGCGGCGGGCGAGGTCGATCAGCGCCTGCGCCTGGTACTCGGCGGAGTGCTCCTTCGTGTAGGTGTCGAGGATCGCGCGCTTGGCCTCGCCGCGGTCGGGCAGCGGCACGTCGTACGACGCGTCGGCGCCGTCGAGCAGCCAGGCGATCACGCCCGTCCTCGCCTTCGTAGATCGGCGACGGGCTGGTCTCGCCGCGCATCGCCCGGTCGACGGCCTCAATCGCCATCTTGCCCGCGAAGGCCGGCGCGTACGCCTTCCAGCTCGAGATCTCGCCCTTGCGGGACTGCCGCGTGGCGGTGGTGGTGTGCAGCGCCTGCGCGATCGCCTGCTCCGTCGTCGCCACGTCGAGACCGAGCAGCGTGCCGAGCCCCGCGGCGGCCGACGGGCCGAGGTGCGCCACGTGGTCGATCTTGTGCCGGTGCAGGCTGATCGCCTTCACCAGGTCGACCTGCACCTCGTAGGCGGTCACGATGCCGCGCACGAGCTGCGCGCCGCCGATGCCGGCGTGCTGGGCGACCGCGACGAGCGGAGGATGTTGTCGCCCGGATGCGAGTACTCGGCCGCGAGGAACGTCGTCGTGGTAGTCGAGCTCGCGCACGGCGACGCCGTTGGCCCAGGCGGCCCACTCGGGCGAGACGCGGCGGGCGGGATCCACTCCGACGACGACCGCACCCTCTCCCCCGATGGAGGCGGGATGCGCGAGCGCCTGCGAGCGCGCGGCCACGACGGGGCGGCGCAGCAGGGAGGCGGTCGCGACGGCGGCGTTGTCGATGACCCGGTTGACGACCATCTCGGCCACCTCGTCGTCGACGGCGACGGGGTCAGACCGCGAGGCCGGCGAGCGCGTGGGCCAGCTGACCCGTGCGGTGCGAGGTTCTCCTCGCCGCGGTGGACGCGGACGTGGTGATCGTGCACGGGGGCTCCTTCGGCTCGTCCTCCCAGGCTAGCGGCGGTGCTCCCGGGCGCCCGAGCAGCGTCCGGGAGGATGGCGGCATGGCCTCCACGCGCGTCGCCGCCTTCGACTGCGGCACGAACTCCTCCGCCTCCTGATCGCCGACGTCGAGGGCGGGCGCCTCGTCGACGTCCTCCGCCGCACCGAGCTCGTCCGCCTCGGGCACGGAGTCGACCGCACGGGCCGCTTCGACCCGGAGGCCCTCGAGCGCACCCTCGCCGTCACCCGCGACTACGCCGATCTCGTCCGCGACGCCGGAGCGACGCGGCTGCGCTTCGCTGCGACCTCCGCCACCCGCGACGCGGCCGACCGCGACGCCTTCCTCGACGCGGTCGAGCGGATCATCGGGGTGCGCCCCGAGACGATCACGGGCGAGGAGGAGGCCGCGCTCTCCTTCCGGGGCGCCACCGGCGCCGTCGACAGCGCGCGCCCGGTGCTCGTCGTCGACCTCGGCGGCGGATCGACGGAGCTGGTCCTGGGCGATGCGGCGCCCGAGCAGGCGCACTCGATGGACGTCGGCAGCGTCCGCCTCACCGAGCGCCACCGCCGGGCCGAGGCGCCGAGCGAGCAGGAGCGGGAGGCGATGCGGTCGGACGTCCGCACCGCGCTGCAGCCGCCTCGTCCGTCGACCTCTCGCAGGCTCGCAGCGTGGTCGGAGTCGCCGCCACGGTGCTGACCGTCACCGCGCACGCGCTCGGCCTCCGCGCGTACGACCGGGACGCGCTCGAGGCGACCCTGCCGCTCGAGGACGTGCTCGCCGCCCGCGACGGCCTCGCCCGGCTCTCCCCGGCCGAGGCCTCGGCGCTGCCCTACCTGCGCGCCGGCCGCGAGGACGTCATCGCCGCCGGCGCGCTGATCTGGGGCGAGGTCCTGCGCGCCGCGAGCAGCGCCTCGCCCGGTCTCGACTCCGTCACGTCGACCGCGCACGACCTCCTCGACGGCATGGCGCTCGGCCTCGGCGAGGGCACCGGTCCGGCGGAGTAGCCCGGCGGAGTAGCGTGGACGCTCCCGCCCCGCCCACCGTGAGGAACCCCGCCATGACCGCTCCCGTCGTCGTCCACGTCGTCTTCACCCCCGCCGAGGGCGCTCGCGAGCGCATGGTCGACGCCCTGCGCGCGGGCATCGCCGAGGTGCACGGCGAGCCGGGCTGCGAGCTCTACTCGATCCACGACGCGCCCGACGGCACCGTCGTGATGATCGAGAAGTGGACCAGCGCGGCCGAGCTCGACGCCCACGGCGCAGGCGAGCCGGTCGCGCGCCTGAACGCCTCGCTCGAGGGCCTGCTGCAGGAGCCGCCGCGCATCGTGCGCCTCGTCCCGATCCCCGCGGGCACACCGGAGCAGGGCGCCCTCTGACCCCACCCGCCCGACCCTCCGCCGCAGGCGGCCCTCTCCGTCAGCGGGTCAGCTCGCTGCCGGAGTCGCGGGTCAGGCGCGCCGCCGCCACGAGCGGCACCAGGGTCAGCGCCGCGATCACCAGGAAGGCGAAGCGGTAGGGCACGAGGTCCGGGCCCAGCAGGGTGCCGACCGCGAGGGCGACGCCGCCCACCGCGACGCCGAAGCCCGCCGCGACCTGCTGCGTGGTCGCGCTCAGCGTGTTCGCGCCCGACATCTCCTCGGCCGGCACCTCGGCGAAGGTGACGGTGTTGTAGGCGGTGAAGCCGGCTGAGCGGGCGACGCCGCTGAGCACGAGCAGGGCGACGACCGCGGCGATCGGCACCTCCGAGTGAGGAACGCCATCGCCGCCATGCACGCGACTCCGATCGCGTTCGAGACGACGAGCACGGTGCGGAACCCCAGCGTCCGCAGCAGCCACGTGGTGGCCGGCTTGATCGCCAGATTGCCGACGAACAGCGCGAGCACGACGGATCCCGCCTGCACCGGGCTCCAGCCGAACGCGTCCTGGAACAGCAGCGGCAGGAGGAACGGGACAGCGTTGATCGTCGCCCGGTACAGCGATCCGCTCGCGTTCGCCACCCGGAACGTCGCGAAGCGGAAGGCGTCGAGGCGGACGAGCGGATGCGGCGCGCGGCGCAGGTGCCGCACGGCCACCGCCGTCACCGCGAGGCCCGCGACGGCGAGCGTCAGCGCCCGCGGGTCCGAGACGGAGGCGGCGACCAGTCCCGAGGCACCGACGAGCGCGCCGAGTCCGACGGCGACGAGCACGAGGCCGACGACGTCCAGGAGGCGGTGCGCCTCCCTGCCACCGGGACGATGCGCAGCGCCAGGACGAACGCGACCGCCCCGAGCGGCAGGTTGATCAGGAAGATCCAGTGCCACGAGGCGTACGTCGTGAGCAGCCCGCCGACGAACGGAGCGACGATCGGCGCCACCAGCCCCGGCCAGACCAGGATCGCGATGGCCTCGATGATGCGCTCGCGCGGCGTGACCTGCAGCACCGCGAGACGGCCGACCGGGACCATGAGCGCTCCGCCGACCCCCTGCAGCACCCGCGCGGCGATCAGCGCCGGCAGGGTCGGGCTGAGGGCGCACAGCAGGGACGCGAGCGTGAAGACCGCGATCGCCAGGGCGAAGACGCGGCGCACGCCGAAGCGCTCGCTCAGCCAGCCGGAGGCCGGGATCAGGACCGCGACGGTGAGCAGGAACGCGGTCACGGTGATCGCGATCGCGGCGGAGTCGACGCCCAGGTCGGCCGCGATGGCGGGAGCCGCCGTGGTCACGATGGTCGCGTCGAGGTTCTCCATGAAGAAGCAGCCGGCGACGAGGAGCGCGAGGGCGCGGTGGCGGCGGGGATCCAGGGGGTGCCTCCTCGGCGGTGGCGGGCGGGGTGCGGCGGGGTGCGGCCGGTCGGGTGGGAGTGCGGCGTAGACGTCGGGATGCGGCGACCCCGTGTCCGGTACCGTCGATCGCATGAGCGACGCCGCCGAGAACCAGGACCATCCAACTCCGACGCTACGAGCTGGTCGACGGGGTGATCGACGACTTCCTTGCCTGGTTCCGGGCGAGGATCGTGCCGGCGCGCGAGGCGCTGGGCTTCCGGATCGAGTTCGCCTACGCCGACCGCGAGGTGAACGAGTTCGTCTGGGCGGTGAGCACCCCGGGCGACGCGGAGTCGTTCCTCGCGATCGAGAAGACGTACCTGGACTCGCCCGAGCGCGCGGCCGCCTTCGAGGGCGAGCCGACGCGTGTCGCCGTGCACCACGTGCGGCTCATCGAGCGCATCGTCTGACCCTAGGCGCGGCGCGCCGCACGGCCGCCCGCACCGCGCGCAGCGCCAGGGAGCCCACGGCGACCGAGGCGACGGTGCCGAGCAGCCGCGGCACGAGGTGCTTCGGAGTGTCGACGCCCTCGCGGTCGCGCGGGGACGGCAGGGCGCTCGGGGCGAGCACGCGTCCGCCGGCACCCGCCTCCGCCATGTGCGCGAGGCGCTGCAGCGCCTCGATGTTGCGCACCCAGAGGAACGAGCGCAGCAGCGGCTTCGGGATGAGGGTGCCCGGCCCCTTCACGGCCGTCTCGTGCATGCGCACGCGGCAGCCGTCCTTGTGCGGCTCCACCTCGATCCGCACCCGCGCCTCGCCCATCGGCCAACCGGCCGCCTGGATGACGAAGCGGTGCGGCGGGTCCCACTCGAGCACCGTGGTGCGGTCGTCGATCACGAGCGGCCACAGCCCGAACGAGTGGTGCAGCTGCGAGCCCACGTGCGGGAAGTCACTGGTCGACCTTCCGCATCCGGGAGGCGCCCACGACCCACGAGGGGAAGAGCCACCCGGAGGACAGGGCGGCGAAGACGGACTCGGGCGGGCAGTGGAAGACGCGGGTGTTGCGGGACATCGCGGGCTCCTTCGTGGGCTCTCGGCGGGCGGTGGAGCGCGCCCGGCGGGGCCACTCCGTCCTTCAGGGTGCCAGATCGGGCGCCCGCGCGGATCCCGAACTCGTGCCGCAGGGCGCTGTGGGCGGCGTGCCAGCCCGCCATGCCGTGCACACCGGGACCCGGAGGGGTCGAGGACGAGCAGAGGTAGAGCCCCTCGGCCGGCGTCCGCCACGGATCGGGGGACGGCACGGGGCGCGAGACCAGCTGCGCGACGCTCGCCGCTCCGGCCGCGATGTCGCCACCGAGGTAGTTGGGGTTGTACTGCTCCATGTCGCGCGCGGTCATCGAGGACACGCCGAGGATGCGGTCGCGGAAGCCCGGCGCGAACCGCTCGATCTGCGCGGTGATCGCCTCCTTCTGGTGCGCGGGCGAGTACCGGGGCACGTGCGTGTAGGCCCAGAGGACCTGCTTGCCCTCGGGCGCGCGACCCGGATCGGCGAGCGAGGGCTGCGCGACGAGCACGTAGGGGTTCTCGCTGTGGCGGCCCTGCGCCACGTCGCGCTCGGCTGCGCGCGATCTCGGCCCGGGTGCCGCCCACGTGCAGCGTGCCCGCGCGGGCGAGCTCGGGGTTCGTCCACGGCACCGGTCCGTCGAGGGCGAAGTCGACCTTGGCCACGCCGTTGCCGTAGCGGAACATCCGCAGCGCCTTCGCGTAGGCCGCGGGCAGCCGGTCGCCGGCGAGGCGGAGCAGCGCCTCCGGAGTGAGGTCGAAGAGCGTCGCCCGGGCGCTCGGCAGCTGCTCGAGCGAGGTCACCTCGACGCCCGTCTCGATCGTGCCGCCGTGCGCGAGGAGATCCGCGGCCATCGCGTCGACGATCGACTGGCTGCCGCCGACCGGCACGGGCCAGCCTCGCGCGTGGGCGTAGGTGCCGAGGGCGAGCGCCGCCGCGGCCGTCGACGGGCTCGGCATCGGGCGGATCGAGTGCGCGGCGACGCCGGCGAGCATGGCCGGGGCCACGTCCTCTCTGAAGCGCAGGTTCCAGAACGGCGAGCCCTGCTCGAGCACCCGCAGGCCGAACCGCACGAGGACGCGCTCGGATCGGTGGGCACGCGCAGCAGCGCGTCGTTCGTGAAGCCGGCGACGCGGTCGGCCCGCTGGGCGAGCGGGCCCATCAGCGAGCGCCAGGCGGCCCCGTCGCGGCCGAGGGCCTCGACCGTGCGCTCGAGGTCGCGGTAGGCGATCCCCGCCCGCCCGCCGTCGAGCGGGTGCGCGTACGAGATCTCGGGGACGCGCAGGTCGATCCGCTCGTCGAGCCGGAAGCGCCGGAAGAACTCCGACGCGAGGGCCATCGGATGCACCGCCGAGCAGACGTCGTGGTGGAAGCCGGGCAGCGTCAGCTCGGCCGTCCGCGCGCCGCCGCCGATCCGCTCGTTGCGCTCGAACAGCGAGACCGAGAGGCCCGCCCGAGCCAGGGTGAGCGCCGCGGCGGAGCCGTTCGGACCCGCCCCGACGACGACCACGTCGACGTCGGTCACGGTCCACCTCCTCCGCAGAGCCGCGACGACGCCGACCACGCCGGCCGCCGCCGCGACGGCCGGCCCCCGCGTAGCTCTCGCCGCGCGGTGGCGGATCATCCAGATCTGCGGGGTCATGGTGCGCGCGCGGTCGCTGAAGAGGCCGCGCGCGCCGTGGTCGCCGGGCACCGGCTCGTAGACGTTGTTCGGCGAGCATCGGCTCCGTGACGTCGGGAGCCTGCTGCCCGTCGAAGGCGTTGCGCGCCAGGTACCAGTCGAGGAAGCCGCCCGCGAAGCGGTCGCCGAGGATCGTGCCCGCGGTCGGCTCGCCGACCCAGGTGCGCCGGCGCGGCCTCGTCGGCCACGTCGGCGATGGCGATCGCCCCCACCTCGGGCTCGTAGATGGGCGGCACGGGCTGCGGGTGGTGCGGCAGCTGCGACTTCACCCAGTTGAACTGGATGGTGTTCAGCGCCGGCATGTCGACCTCGGACAGCCTGATCGCGCTCTTGGAGTGCGGGAGCTCGGCCGTGACCGCCTCGGTGAAGCCGCGCGCGCCGAACTTCGAGGCGCAGTACGCAGCCTGGAGCGGGATGCCGCGGTGCGCGAGGCCGAGCCGACCTGGATCACGTGACCGCGGCCGCGCGGGGTCATCCGCGAGAGCGCCGCGCGCGTGCCGTTGACGAAGCCGAAGAAGTTGACGGCGACGGCGCGTCGAAGTCGGCGGGCTCGGTCGACAGGAACTCGCCGAACACCCCCACCATCGCGTCGTTGACCCACAGCTCGATCGGACCGAGCTCGGCCTCGATGCGGTCGGCGGCGGCCTCGACGGCCTCGCGGTCGGCGACATCTGTCGGCACCCCGAGGGCCCGGCGACCCGCCTGCTCGATCTCGGAGACCGTCGCGGCGAGCCCGTCCTCGCCCCGGGCGAGCACCGCGACGTCCCATCCGCGCTTCGCGAGCTCGCGCACGGTGGCGCGACCGAGTCCGGCGGTGCCTCCGGTGACGACGGCGACGCCGCGGCTCATGCGCGGGCTCCTCGGCGTGCGCGGGCACCTCTGGCGGGCGTGGCGGTGGTGGGGATCTGCGTCATGGGTCGAGCTCCTTCGTGAGGGCGCGGTCTGCGTGTCCTTCTCCTTCCACGGTAGGCGCGTCGGAGCCCGTCCGCGCGGGCTTGCGCCGGTGCCGTGGAGCACTCGGAGCATCCCCGCCTGGGGAGGAGCGTTGCGGGAGGCGTCGGAGCCCTCCGCCTTCCCAGACGTCCAGGAGATCTCCAGTGACGGTCCAGATCACGGGTCGAGACTGGCGCCCGCCGCCGCACCCGGCGACCGGACGACCGGAACCACCCATGAACGCACTCCTCGGGCTGAGCCTCTCCTCGGGCCCCCTCGTCGTGACCGTGTACGCGGTCGCGGCCCTCGCCTTCGCCGGGCTCGCCGTCGGCTACGCGCGCTCGCGCCCCGGAGGCCGGACCCGCCGATCCGCGGCCGTCGCGGCAGTGCTTCTCGTCGGCACGATCGGAGGAGCCGCCCTGGCCGCACTGCTCGACGGCACGGACGGCCCGTTCGGCGTCGACTTCACCGCCGTCACCCGCCTCTGGGCGGGACTCGCCCTCGGCGGGCTCGGCGTCGCCGCCCTCGTGCTCGTCCACGCCCTCGCCCGTCGACGCGCTCGACGCGCGTCGCCTCGGTCGGCGTCGCACTCCTGGTCGCCGTGACCGCCGCGATGACGGTGAACATCGACTTCGGGCAGTACCCCACGCTCCGCAGCGCACTCGGGATCAGCGAGTACCCCGTCTCGGACTCCCCGCTCGCCTCGACCAGCGGCGCTCATCCCGCCCTCGCCGACTGGACCGCCCCCGCCGGCATGCCCACCGCCGGCCGCGTGTCCTCGGTGACGATCCCCGCGACCGCCTCCGGATTCCCCGCGCGCGACGCGGTGGTCTACCTGCCCCCGGCCGCCCTCACCGCCGCTCCCCCGCTGCTGCCGGTCATGGTGATGCTCTCGGGCCAGCCCGGCTCCCCGTCCGACCCGCTCTCGACCGAGAAACTGCAGCAGGCTCTCGACGCGTACGCCGCCGCGCACGCCGGACTCGCGCCGATCGTGGTCTCGCCCGACCAGCTGGGCGACCCGGACACGAACCCGATGTGCGTCGACTCGCCGCTGGGGAACTCGGCGACGTACCTCACCGTCGACGTGCCCGCGTGGATCCGCGCGAACCTGCCCGTCCTGCCCGACGCGCACGACTGGGCGATCGGCGGCCTCTCGCAGGGCGGCACCTGCGCGATCCAGCTGGGCGCCGCTCATCCGGAGCTCTTCGGCGCGATCGTCGACGCCTCGGGCGAGCTCGCGCCGACCCTGGGCGACGACGCGACGACGATCGAGAAGGGCTTCGGAGGCAGCGCGAGCGCCTACGAGGCCGCGAAGCCCGCGAGCATCCTCGCGGCGCACGCCCCCTACGCCGACACGGTCGCGGTGTTCGGAGTCGGCGCCGACGACACGACGTTCCTGGACGGCGTCAGGACCCTCCACGCCGACGCGGCAGCGGCGGGGATGCAGACCACCTACCTCGAGGTGCCGGACAGCGCGCACGACGCGACCGCCTGGACCGGAGTCTTCGATCAGGCGCTGCAGCTGCTCGCCGCGCGCTGGGAGCTCGTCCCGGCCTCCTGAGCGGCGTTCCGAGCGCTCGGCTCAGCCGCGGGCCGCCTCCTCGGCCGCCGACACCGCCGCGTCCACTCCCCGCTCCACGGAGCGCCGTGCCCCGGGAGCACCCAGGCCGCCCGGGTCGGCACGAGGAGCCGCAGCGACGCGAGCGCCTGCTCCGGATCGTCGGTGAAGGAGCGGGCTGCGGGCCCGAGCGCCCGGTGAGGACGTGGCGCGTGGTCAGCCCGTCCCCCACGAAGACGGCGTCGACGACGGGCACGTGCACCGCGATGCTGCCGGCGGAGTGGCCGGGCAGTCCGATGATCCGGGGCGACCCCGGCAGCTCGAGCACGTCGCCGTCGGCCACCTCGACGACCTCGGTCAGCGGAGGATGCGGAGAGACCGCCCTTGCGCGCGAAGTAGGCGAGGAACCCCGCCATCGCGCCCAGCCGCATCGTCTGCTTGCCGTTCGCGGGCTTCTTCCCGCCCTTCGCGCGGTCCGCGTCCGCGGCGTGCACGAAGACGGGGACGCCGTGCTCGCGGCGCAAGCGCTCCGCGAAGCCGATGTGATCGGAGTCGCCGTGGGTGAGGACCACGCCCTTCACGTCCTCGATCGGGCGCCCGAGGGCGGACAGTGCGGCGAGGAGGTCGGACCAGTGGCCGGGGAGCCCGGCGTCGATGAGGGTGATGCCCTCGGGCACCGAGACGAGGTAGGAGGCGACGATGTCGGAGCCGAGGCGGTGGAGCGAGGGGGTGAGTTCCATGATGGCTACGCTAGTTAGCCATCGATGGCTACTGTCCAATAGCTATGCTGAGGGCATGCCCACTCCGGACCGCACCACCCACGACGCCATCGTCACCGCCGCCGCGGAGCTCCTCGAGCAGGAGGGGCTCGCGGGAGTCACGATGCAGGCCGTCGCGCAGCGGGTGGGCGTGCGCGCGCCCTCCCTCTACAAGCGGGTCGAGAGCAGGAGGCGCTGATCCGCTCGGTGGCGGAGGCGACGCTGCGCGACTACGCCGACCGGCTGGGCGCGCAGAGCGATCCGGCGCGCATCGCGGACGAGCTGAGGCGCTTCGGGCACGAGCGGCCCGCCGCGTTCCAGCTCGTGATGACGCCGACAGCGGGGACGCCGGTGGCCGCGCAGGAGTACCGGGTCGCGGCGAGCACGTCGCTCCTGCGGGCGATGGAGGCGCTCGCAGGCCCCGAGCAGGCGCTCGAGGCCGCGCGGACCCTCACCGCCTGGGCCACGGATTCATCAGCATGGAGATCAACGGCGGCTTCACCCTCGGCGGCGACGTCGAGGACGCGTGGACGTTCGGGCTGGAGCGCCTCCTCCGCGCCCTCAGCGCCGACTGAGCTCAGCCGCGCCGGGTCGACCAGAGCGCCCAGGCGACGAGCACCGGCTGGAAGAGCAGCCGCACCGCGCGCTTGCGATCGGTGTCGAGACCGAAGGCACTGGTCTTCGTGACGTACTGCGAGATGTTGCCGGGGAAGATCGCGGTGAAGAAGGCGGCCGCGGCGTTCCCGACGAGGGGCGAGGTCCGGCGCGAGACGACGAGCGCCGCTCCGAGGCCGATCTCGACCACGCCCGAGGCCAGCACGACCGTGTCCTCATCCAGCGGCACCCACTCCGGCACCTGCGCCTGGAACTCCTCGCGGGCGCGGGTCAGGTGGCTCACCCCCGCGAAGACGAGGGCGGAGCCGAGCAGCAGCTTGGCCCCGGTGCGGGCGGCGGACAGGGCGGAGACGCGTGACATCCCCCCATCGTGCCGCGGCGACCCGGTGCGCGCCGACCGCTCAGGAGCATCCGCACGGACGTGCGCCCGGCGCCGTGTCGGAGGACCGGCCTAGGGTGAAGGAGTGACAGATCGCATCCTCGTCCTCACCACCGGCGGCACGATCGACAAGGAGTACTCGCTCTCGGGCGAGCTCGTCATCGGAGCGCCGACCGTGCCGCGCCTGCTCGAGCCCGTGCTCTCGACGCTCGAGTTCCGCGTCGAGGAGGTGCTCGCGAAGGACAGCCTCGATCTCGACGACGACGACCGCGCCCTCATCCGGCGCCGCGTGCTCGAGGCCGAGGAGGACCGCATCGTCCTCACCCACGGCACCGACACGATGACCGCCACCGCCGAGGCCATCGGCACGGTGCGCGACCGCGTCGTCGTGCTCACGGGTGCCATGCAGCCCGCGCGGATGCGCGACAGCGACGCCTCCTTCAACCTCGGCGTGGCCGTGGCGGCCGTGCAGCTGCTGCCGCCGGGCGTCTACCTCGCCATGAGCGGCCGGGTGCTGCCCGCGGGAGCGGTCGTGAAGGACCGCGCCGCCGGGATCTTCCTCCGGCCCGACGAGGAGCCTCAGCCCGCGGTCGCCCGCGTGCACTCCGCGCACAGGCCGAACACGTCCACCACATGGTGCGCGTCCGTGAAGCCGTGCTGCCCCGCGACCGAGTGCGCCCAGGTCTCGACCTCGTCGGCCGCGATCTCGACGGTCAGACCGCAGCGCCGGCAGATCAGGTGGTGGTGGTGCGTGCCGGGCGTGCAGGCGCGGTACAGGCTCTCGCCGTCGGGCGACTGCAGAGAAGTCGGCCTCGCCCTCGACCGCGAGATCGGCCAGCGCCCGGTAGACCGTGGCGAGTCCGATCGGCGACCCGGAGGCGTGCAGTGCGCTGTGCAGCCCCTGCGCGCTGACGAAGTCGTCGCGACCGGTGAGCGCCTCGCGCACCGCTTCCTCTGCCACGTGTTCCGCTTGATGACCGGACCACCTTCCCGTCTCACGACCCGGGCCACGCTATACCCCCGCCCCGACGAGCGCCGGGGAGCGCCGGCGGCGGACTCCTCTGCGGCCGATGATCCGGCAGACGACGTAGATCGTGAACGAGATCGTCGTGACGTAGGGGCTGATCGGCACGGAGCCGCCGAGCGCCAGCAGGATCCCGCCCACCAGCGCGCCGACCGCGAACAGCGTGCTCAGCAGCGGCACGATGACCGGCGACGCCGAGACCCGCAGCGCCGCGGCCGCCGGGGTGACGAGGATCGCGAGCACCAGCAGCGAGCCGACGACCTGCACCGAGACCGCGACGGCGAGCCCGAGCAGCAGCATGAAGACGATCGACAGCGCACGGGTCGGCACGCCGCGAGCGGCCGCCACGTCGGCGTCGACGCTCGCGAAGGTGAGCGGGCGCCAGATCAGCGCGAGGCCGATCACGACGACGACCGAGATCGCGATGAGCCAGCCCAGCTGGGGGTCGTCGACGGCGACGATCTGGCCGGTGAGCAGCCCGAACTTGTTGGCGCTGCGCCCCGGGTAGAGCGCGAGGCAGAGGATCCCGATGCCCAGGCCGAACGGCATGAGCACGGCGATGATCGAGTTGCGGTCGCGGGCTCGCGAGCCGAGCAGGCCGATCAGCAGCGCCGCGACGAGCGAGCCGATGATCGAGCCCTGCACCACGCCGATCCCTAGCAGGAGCCCCGCGGAGGCGCCCGCGAAGGACAGCTCGCTGATGCCGTGCACCGCGAACGCCATGTCGCGCGACATCACGAAGACGCCGATGAGGCCGCCCACGACGCCCAGCACCGCTCCCGCGATGACGGAGTTCATCAGCAGCGACAGCAGGGCGCCGTAGTCCGAGAAGTCGAAGATCTGCGACCAGACGTCGTCCATCAGGCTCGATCCTCCGAGTGCTCGTGGCGGTGCTCGTGCCGGTGCTCGCCCTCGTGCTCGTGCACGTGGGAGTGATCGGGGCGCCGACGACGATGATCCTGCCGCGGGCGCGGATCACGTCGACCGGCGCGTCGTAGAGATCGCTCAGGACCTCCGAGCGCAGCACCTCGTCGGGGTGCCGATGCGGAACCGGCCGCCGGCGAGGTAGAGCACGCGGTCGACCATCCGCAGCACCGGATTCACGTCGTGCGTCACGAAGAGCACGCCCAGGTTCCGCTCGCGCCGGTGCCGGTCGATCAGCTCGCTGACGGCGCGCTGGTGCGCGAGGTCGAGCGCGATCAGGGGCTCGTCGCAGAGCAGGAGCGCGGGATCGCCCGCGAGGGCCTGGCCCACGCGGACCCGCTGCTGCTCGCCGCCCGAGAGGCTGCCCAGCGGAGCGTCGGCGTAGTCGGTCGCTCCGACCGCCGCGAGCAGCGCGTCGACCTGGGCGCGGCGGGCGCGCGAGGGCAGCGGGAGCCCGAAGCGGTGGCCGTCGATCCCGAGGCCGATGAGGTCGCGGGCGCGCAGCGGCGTGCCGTCGTCGGCGAGCTTCTGCTGGGGTATGTAGCCGATGCGCGCATTGCCGATGCGGCGGTTGCCGCGGTGCACCGGCGACCCGAGCACCTGCAGCTCGCCCGTGCTGAGCGGCTGCTGGCCCAGCACCGCCTTCAGCAGGCTGGTCTTGCCGGAGCCGTTCGCGCCGAGCACGGCGACGAACTCGCCCGCCTGCACGTCGAGGTCGACGCCGCTCCACAGCTCGCGGGAGCCGAAGCGGAGGCTCGCGTCGCGCATCCGCAGCACGGCCGGAGACGCCGGAAGGCCCGCCTCCGGGGAGGCGGGCCGATCGATCGGGGACGGGGGCGTCACGACGAGAGCGCCCCTCGATCGCGTCGAGGTTCGCGGTCATCCAGCCGACGTACCCGCCGTCACCGTCGGGCAGTGTCTCGGTGACCGCGACCTCGGGGATCCCGGCGGACTGCGCCGCCTCGAGCACGGCCTCGGTCTGCGCGTCGGAGGTCTGGGCGTTGTAGACGAGCGCGTCGACCGTGCCGTCCGAGAACAGGGCGAGCGTCTCCTGCAGCAGAGTGGCGGGCACGTCGGTGCCCTCCTCGATCGCCTCGCTGAACTCCTCCGGAGTCGCGTCGACGAGGCCGAGCGCCTCGGTCATGTACAGCGGGACGGGCTCGGTGATCGCGATGGAGCGGCCCTCGACGGTGCCCTTCAGCTCCTGCTCGCGCTCGATCAGCGCGTCGAGGTCGCCGGTGAGGGACTCGGCGTTCGACGCGTAGGTCGAGGCGTTGCCGGGGTCGATGCTCGAGAGCCGGTCGGCGATCTCGGTCGCCACGTCGCGGGCGACGGTGAGGTCGTACCAGACGTGCTCGTTGTAGGCGGCGTGGCCGTGGCCCTCCTCCTCGGCGTGCTCCTCCTCGGCGCCCTCCTCCTCGTGCGCGTGCTCGTCCTCGAGCCCGGCGACGACCGTCGCGGTGACGACGGGCGCCTCGGAACCGGATGCGTCGATCATCGTGTCGACGAACGGGTCGTAGCCGCCGCCGTTCTCGATCACGAGCTGCGCGTCCGAGACGGCGAGCTGGTCGCGCGCCGTGGCCTCGTACTCGTGCGGGTCCTTCTCGGGGCTGTCGATGATGCTCGTGACCTCGACGAGGTCCCCGCCCACGCTCTGCGCGAGGTCGCCGTAGACGTTCGTCGAGGCGACGACCGAGACGAGACCGGAGTCGCCGCTCGCGCCGGACGCGGCGCCGGAGCCGGAGCAGGCCGAGAGGGCGAGGGCCGCCGCGCCCACGAGGGCGGCGGCGGAGAGGGAGCGCGTGCGTGCGGTGCGGATCGTCACGGAGAGCCAATCTGAGTCCGGAGTCGGACGGTCGGAATGCTTCACCGTAGCGACTATTGATAACGATTGTCAAAGTCGACAGGAGGACCGGCGCGGCCGTGTCGCGGAGTCTCCTCGTCGACACGCGGAGTCACACGCCGTCACCCCTCGACGCACTCGAGGCGGGCGCCTGCTCGGGCTGCGAGAGTCGCCGGACCGTTCGAGAGAGGACCACCGTGAGCACCGCACCGCCCCCGTCCGCCGCCGCCCCGGCGACCCCGTCCGCCGCCGGCCACGAGCCGGCCGCCCGCGCCACCGCGCTCGGCGACCCGCTGACCGACCGCTGGTCGGGCGCCGCGCGCCCCTCCTCCCCGGCCGAGTGGATCGCCCGCGCCGAGGAGGTCGCCTCGGTCCTCGCCGTCGACGCCCTCGAGCGCGACCGCGCCGGTGCCGCGCCGTTCACCGAGGTCGCCCTGCTGAAGAACGCCGGGCTCGTCACGCTCCTCGGCCCCCTCGAGCACGGCGGCGGCGGGCAGGAGTGGACCACCGCCCTGCGCGTGATCCGCACCGTCGCCCGCGCCGACGGCTCGATCGGCCAGCTCCTGGGCTACCACTACCTCTGGGCGTGGGCGGCGCGCCTGGTCGGCACCCCCGAGCAGATCGCGGCGGTGGAGCAGCTCGCCACCGAGGGGGACCTGCTCTACGGCGGCGCCGTGAATCCGCGCGACAGCGATCTGTCGATCCGGGAGGAGGGCGACGAGCTCGTCTTCTCGGGCCGCAAGTCGTTCTCGACGGGAGGCGTGGTCAGCGACCTGACCGTGCTCGAGGGGATCCTCGAGGGCACGGACACGCACGTCTTCGCCATCGTGCCGACCGCGCAGGACGGCATCGTCTTCGGCCGCGACTGGGACAGCCTGGGGCAGCGGCTCACGGAGTCGGGCTCGGTCGAGATCCGCGACGTGCGCGTGCCGTGGCCGCGGCCGCCGGCTTCGTCGACCGGGAGTTCCAGCCGCTCGTCTACAACTCCCTGAACGTGCCGACGATCCAGCAGGTCTTCGCCGAGTTCTACCTCGGCATCGCGCAGGGCGCGCTCGAGCACGCCGCCCGGTACACCCGCGAGCGCACCCGCGCCTGGCCGTACGGCGGGGACGACAAGGAGCGCGCCACCGACGAGTGGTACCTCCTCGAGGGCTACGGCGATCTGCAGGCGAAGCTGTGGGCGGCCGAGGCGCTGATCGATGCGACCGGAGCCGAGCTGTCGGCCGTGCTGCACGCCCCGCGCGAGGAGCTCACCCCCGCCGACGCGGCGAGATCGCGGTGCGGATCGCGGCCGCCAAGGCCCGCATCGTCGAGGACGGCCTCGAAACGGCGACCCGCGTCTTCGAGCTGACCGGCGCGCGCGCCACCGGGAGCGCGGTCGGGCTCGACCTCTACTGGCGGAATCTGCGCACCCACTCGCTGCACGATCCGATCGCCTACAAGCGGCGCGAAGTGGGCGTCTTCGCCCTGCTGGGCGACGTGCCCGAGCCCTCCTGGTACACCTGATCGCCGTCGGCCCCGGTTCCGACGAGCCGGGGCCGGCTCAGATCAGGCCGTGACGGAGGAACGCCGTCCGCACCCCGTCCTCGTGCACCGAGGTCGTCACGTCGTCGGCGACCGCGAGGACGTCGTCGGTGGCGTTGCCCATCGCGATGCCGAGACCGGCGGCGGTGATCATCTCGACGTCGTTCGAGCTGTCGCCGATCGCGACCGTGTCCTCGACCGGGTGCCCGAGCCGCTCGGCGAGCGCGACGAGCGCCGCGCCCTTGTCGACACCGGGGATGCTCACCTCGCCGCCCGCGTGGCCGAGGTACGGGATGGTGCCGGTGACCACGTGGAAGCGCTCGCCCAGGCCGTCGCGCACCACGGCGAACGTGTCGTCGTGATCGCCGAAGAACGTCGCCTTCGCGATCCCCTCGGTCGGCGCAGGACCCCGGGGAGTCTCGACGACCGGCTCCACCGCCTCGCCCCGCCGCGCGTGCAGCTCGGCGACGCGGGCGGCGAGCCCCCCGCTCGTGAACACGGCGTCGTGCGACTGGAGCGTGTACTCGATCCGGTGCGCCTCGAAGAACGCGACGATCTCGCGGACGGCGTCGGCGGGCATGGTGCGCCGCGCGACGAGCTCGCCGTCGAGCTCGACGAATCCGCCGGCCGCCGAGACGACCCCGTCGAAGCCCAGGTCGAGGACCTTCTGCGGGATCTCGGGACGCGAGCGCCCGGTGGCGAGCAGCACGAGGTGGCCGCTGCGGCGGGCGCCGGCGACCGCCTCTGCGGCCGAGGGGGCGACGACGCCGTCGTCCATCAGCGTTCCGTCGATGTCGAGCAGGATCAGTCGGGAGCGGGTCACCCGCGGAGCCTACCGAGCCCCGCGGAGCACGCCCCGTGCAGCTTGGGATGCACGACCCCGGGCGGATCTCGGAAGGAAGGCTCCCTGACGGGATCCCGGGATTCCCGCTCGAATCGGCGCGCTCAGCCTTCGTTCTGCAGGCCGAGCCGTTCGCAACCGAGGTCAGGAGCCGCCCGGACGGCTCGAGAGGTCGCCGCACGCGCTCCCGACCTCGGTTGCAGACAGGACGACGGCCCCAGCAGCGAGCTGTGCCGCACCTCGTCGACAGGGGGTCAGCCCAGCGTCCGCGGCGCGCGGTACTCCCACTCGCGGTCGCCGTCGCCGATCGCCCGCAGCACGCGCGCGGGCACTCCTCCCGCGACGACCAGCGGAGGCACGCTCGCCGTCACCACCGCCCCCGCGGCCACCACCGACCCCGCGCCGACCACGACGCCCGGCAGCAGGATCGCGCCCGCCCCGATCCACACGTCGTCCTCGATCACGACCGGCGCCGAGAACTGCGTGCCGTCGCGGCGCAGCTCCGGATGCACCGGGTGCCCGGTCGTGCTGATCGTGACGTTCGGCGCGATCATCACCCGGTCGCCGATCACGACCTCGACGTCGTCGACGAGCGTCAGGCCGAAGTTCACGTAGACGTTCTCGCCGAGCCGCACCCGGTTGCCGTAGGCGACGTGCAGCGGCGGCTCCACCCAGACTCCTCGCCGACCGCCTCGAACAGCTCGTGCAGCAGGCGGCGGCGCTCCTCCGCCTCGCGGGGCCCGGTCGCGTTGTAGGCGTGCGCGAGCTCCTTGCCGCGGATCCGCTCCTCTTCGAGCGCCTCGAGCCCGTCACCGGCGTCGGTGTACAGCTCGTGGGCGTCCATCCGCCGGCGGACCTCGTGCTCGCGCGCGTCCATCGCGGCTCCTCTCGTCGAGAGTCCAGGGTGGGGGATGAGGCGTTCCCTGATCGGGCGCGACACGACCGTCGGGGCCGGCGCCTCCTCCTGATCGGACGAGGCACCGGCAACGGTGATACAACGTTGTACGCCAGCCGTGAGCGGAGGAGGACCGATGGCCGTCACGCTGCACGACGTCGCCCGGGCCGCCGGGGTCTCGATCAAGACCGTCTCCAACGTCGTCAACGACTACCCGCACATCCGCCCCGAGACGCGCGCCCGGGTCGAGGCGGCGATCGCGCAGCTGGGGTACAGCCCGAACCTCTCGGCGCGCAGCCTCCGCCGCGGCCGCACCGGGGTGATCGGCCTCGCCCTGCCCGAGCTGAGCCTCCCGTACTTCGCCGAGCTCGCCGACAGCGTCATGCGCGCGGCCGACCGGCACGGCCTCACCGTGCTGATCGAGCAGACCGGAGCCGACCCCGCACGCGAGCGGGACGTCCTCCGCTCCCCCCGCCGCCAGCTCACGGACGGCCTGCTCTTCAGCCCGCTGGCGCTCAGCACCGACGACGAGTCGACGCTGGCGGTCGACTACCCCCTCGTCCTGCTGGGCGAGCGCATCTTCTCCGATCGCATCGATCACGTCACCATGCGCAACGTCGCCGCGGCTCGGGCCGCCACCGCGCACCTCCTCGACCGCGGCCGCCGCCGCATCGTCGCGCTCGGCGCGCACGAGGGCGAGACCATCGGATCGGCGACCCTCCGCCTGCAGGGCTACCGCGAGGCGCACGCCGAGGCGGGCGTCCCGGTCGACGAGCGCCTCGTCGTCCACTCTGGACCCTGGCGCCGGGTCGGGGAGCCGAGGCGATGCGCGGTGCGATCGAGTCGGACGTCCCGTTCGACGCCGTCTTCGCCTTCAACGACACGCTCGCGCTCGGCGCCCTGCGCTCCCTCCAGGAGGCGGGGCTGCGCGTTCCGGCCGACGTCGCGGTCGTCGGCTTCGACGACGTCGACGACTCGCGCTACTCGGTCCCGAGCCTCCGAGCATCGCGCCCGGCCGCGAGGAGATCGCGCGGACCGCGGTCGACGTGCTGCGCGGGCGGATCGACGGCACCCTCACGGACCCGCCCCGCGTGCACGAGGCCGAGTTCTCGCTGGTGGCGAGGGAGTCGAGCGAGGCCTGAGCAGACCGGATCAGCGGCAGTCGCAGATCTCGCGGCGGATCCACTCCCCGCCTCCGCGACCGGCAGCCGGCCCCGACGCAGCTGTCGGCTCCACTCGATCGCCCGTCGGGTGAGCCGGTCGTCGGCGCTCCCCGCACGGTCCCGGCCCGCCGTGCGCATGAGCAGGTGCGCGACGTGGCCACCGAGGTAGAGCGTCGCGCCGGCGACCCCGGCGAAGTGCCGCGCCTGGCCGCGGGTGCCGTCGTCGTACGGCCCGTCGAATCCCCGACCGCGGATCCGGTTGCTGCCACCGCTCAGCAGATCGACCGGACCGAGCAGGCCACCGCGGATCCCGGCGACGTCGCGCGCGACGGCGCGCACGAGGGCCCGTGGGTCGGGGGACGAGGAGGCGAGGGCCTCCACCCGGTCGGCCAGCATCGCGCACGCATCGGTCGTCCCCACTCGACGATTCCATCACGGGGTTCTGGACGGGAGCCGCGGGCTCGTGCTTGACAGTGCGCTCGCCCGGTCCGCATGATCGTCTCTACAACGTTGTCTCCAACGTTGTAGACGGCGCTCCCGTTGCGAGCAGCCGAACCCTCTCCCCGGTACCGTCCTGCTCGAAAGGCCCGCCATGTCCGACTCCCCCACCTCCTCGGCACGGATCACCCTCGATCCCACCGCGGTCGTCGCCCCCGTGAATCCGCGGATCTTCGGCTCGTTCGTCGAGCACCTCGGCCGCTGCGTGTACGACGGCATCTACGAGCCCGGCCACCCCACGGCCAACGAGGACGGCTTCCGCCTCGACGTGGTCGATCTGGTGAAGGAGCTGGGCAGCACGACCATCCGCTACCCGGGCGGCAACTTCGTCTCGGGCTACCGCTGGGAGGACGGGGTGGGCCCGCGCTCCGAGCGCCCCCGCCGCCGCGACCTGGCCTGGCACTCGCTCGAGACCAACGAGGTCGGCCTCGACGAGTTCGCCCGCTGGGCCGAGCTCACCGGCAGCGAGATCATGTACGCGGTCAACCTCGGCACCCGCGGCGTGCTCGAGGCGCTCGACGTGCTCGAGTACGCGAACGGACCGGCCGGCACCGCCCTCGCCGACCAGCGCATCGCCAACGGCGGCACCGAGCCCTACGACATCCGCATGTGGTGCCTCGGCAACGAGATGGACGGCCCCTGGCAGGTCGGCCACATGAACGCCGAGGACTACGGCAAGCTCGCCTCCCGCACCGCCAAGGCGCTCAAGATCGCCGACCCGTCGCTCGAGCTCGTGGTCTGCGGCTCCTCCGGATCGGGCATGCCGACGTTCGGCGAGTGGGAGCGCGTCGTCCTCGAGCACACCTACGACGACGTCGAGTACGTGTCGTGCCACGCCTACTACCAGGAGTACGGCGGAGACCTGGGCTCGTTCCTGGCCTCCTCCCTCGACATGGAGTACTTCATCGCCACGGTCGTCGCGACGGCCGACCACGTGAAGTACAAGCTCAAGAAGACGAAGGACATCATGCTGTCCTTCGACGAGTGGAACATCTGGTACCTCGAGGAGTGGCAGGCCAAGGAGAAGGCCGACGCCGAGGGCGACCAGAGCACCCGCGAGTGGGCCTACGCCCCCCGCCTGCTCGAGGACGTCTACTCGGTCGCCGACGCGGTCGTGCTGGGCAACCTCATGATCACGCTGCTGAAGCACTCCGACCGGGTCACCTCGGCCTCGCTCGCGCAGCTCGTCAACGTGATCGCGCCGATCATGACCGAGCCGGGCGGAGCGGCGTGGCGCCAGACCACGTTCTTCCCGTTCTCCACGACCGCGCGTCTGGCCTCGGGCAGCGTGCTGAAGCCCCGGATCGAGGCGGGCACCTACTCCACCGCCCGCCACGGCGAGGCTCCGCTCGTCGACTCGGTCGCGACGCACGACGGCGACCGCTCGTCGGTGTTCCTCGTGAACCGCTCGCAGACGGAGTCGATCACGGTCACGGTCGACGTGTCCGGCCTGGGCGTCTCGAGCATCGCGGAGGCGGTGGCCCTCTTCGACGAGGACCCGTACGCGAAGAACACGAAGGACGACCAGGAGCGCGTGGGCCTGCGCGACGCGGTCGACCCCTCCCTCGAGGGCGGCACCCTCACGGTGACGCTGCCCCCGGTCTCGTGGACGGCGGTCGCGCTGACGGCGTAGCGCCGATTCCGGCGGCGGCGGTTCTCGAGACGCCGCCGCCGGCGGCCGCTCGACCAGCAGGCAGGAACCCTCAGCCGCCCGCCGGCCACTGCACCGGCACCGGCAGCCGCCGCCGCTCCGGCGCCGCGCTCCGGTCGGCCAGCCGCTCGATGAGCAGCTCGGCCGCCGCCCGCCCGAGCTGCTCGCCGTCGACGTCGACCGCGGGCACCCCGACCAGGCCGAGCGCGTCGACGATCGAGCGCTCGGAGCTCACCACCAGCCCCTCCGGCAGGCCGCCCGAGGACAGCAGGGCGTACTGCACGCCGAGGCCCAGCGCGGTCGCGTACGGCACGACGGCCGTCGCTCCGGAGTCGCGCACCGCGACCGCGGCGCCCACTCCCGCCGCGAACGTGGCGGGGAACGGGCCCAGCACGGTGAGCTCCACTCCCGCGGCGCGCCGCCTCGCGGACCGCGGCCGTGCGCTGCCCGTCCTGCCACGATCCGTCCGGCCCGCCGACGTAGAGCACGCGCTCGTGCCCGTCGGCCGCGAAGCGCTCGACGAGCGCGCCGAACGCCGAGGCGGTGTCGGCGACGACCGACGCCATCCCGTCGACCTCGCGGTCGACCAGCACGGTCGGCTTGTGCGAGCCGGCCGAGAGCAGCAGCTCGTCGCCGCCGCGCGGCGCGACCACGATGAAGCCGTCGACCTGGCGCGAGAGCCGGTCGAACGCTCCGAGCTCGCGCACCGCCTCGAGCGGGTGCACGGCCACCGGAGCTGCAGGCCGTCCTCGTCGGCGCGGCGCTGCGCGCCTCCGATGATCGGCGTGAAGAAGGCGTTGTCGAGGGTGGGCACGACGAGCGCGACGACGCCCGTGCGGCCCCGCGCCAGCTGGCGGGCCGCCGAGTTGGGGATGAAGCCGAGCTTGGCCGCGGCGCTGAGCACCCGCGCGGCCGTATCGGGCGAGACGACCTCGGGGCGCGAGAGCGTGCGCGACGCGGTCGCCTTGGAGACGCCGGCGAGGGCGGCGACGTCGGCGAGCGTGGCCATGCGTACCCCCTCCGACTCTCCCGTGATCATAGGGCCAGGTCTGCAACCGCTCGCATCGAGGACGTGCACCGACGCGGGATCACGAAACACAGTGTTTACACGCGCGAATCGAACGGAGTAGCGTCGCCGGTCTACTGTCGATGCAACCGGTTACATCCACTCCGCGGCCTCCCACGACGCCGCCCGACGCGTCCGATCGGAGGTTCTCGTGAGGTCGAGGACCGCTCCCCTCCTGCTCCTGCCCGGGCTGGGCTTCCTGCTGCTCTTCTTCGTCGTCCCCTCGCTGGTGATGCTCTTCGCCCCTCCCGGAACGGGGCCCCTCGAGGTGATCGCCCGGGTCGGCGAGATGCTCACCGACCCCTACGAGCTGCGCATCATCGGCCGCACGGTCGGCATCGGGCTCGTGGTCACGCTGATCTGCGTCGTCCTGGGCTTCCCGATCGCCTACCTGCTGGCGCGCTCCTCGTCCCGCTGGTCGGGCGTCCTGCTGGCCCTCGCGATCTTCCCGCTGCTGCTCAGCAACGTCGTCCGCACCTTCGGCTGGCTCGTCGTGCTCGGCTCGAACGGCGCGATCGGCCAGCTGCTCGTGGGCCTGGGCGTCGTGTCCGAGGCCCCGCAGCTGCTCTACACGGAGCTCGCGATCGTGCTCGGCCTGACCCAGCTCTTCCTGCCGCTCGCGATCATCTCCTGCTACTCCGCCGTCTCGCAGGTCGACGCCGGCCTCGACGACGCCGCCCGCGGACTCGGCGCGAGCCCGACCCGCACCTTCTGGGACGTGGTCGTGCCGCTCTCGCTGCCCGGTGTCGTCGTCGCCGCGACGCTCGTCTTCGCCGGCTCCGTCACCGCGTACACCACGCCCTACCTGCTCGGCGGGTCCAGCCAGCGGATGCTGAGCACCCAGCTGTTCTCCTACTCCAGCGTCACGATCGACTGGGCCGGCGCCTCCGCCACCGCGATCGTCATGACGGTCCTCGTCTTCCTGGTCTCCGGGCTCTCCTCCCTCGTCGCCCGGAAGGGAGCCGTCTCATGAGGACCCGCCGCCCCGTCGCCGCGTCGCTCGCGGTCGCCGGTTACGTGATCATGATCGTGCCGATCCTGTTCGTCGTCGCCACGGCCTTCACCGCCGGATCCACGCTCCGCTTCCCGCCGGAGGGGCTCTCGTTCCGCTGGTTCGGCGAGGCGCTCTCGTACGACCCGTTCCTGGAGTCGCTGGCGACCAGCGCGCAGCTCGCCGTGCTCTCGACGGCGATCGCGCTGCTGATCGGCATCCCCGCCACCCTGGCGATCTACCGCGGCAGGATCCCCGGCCGCTCGCTGATCGAGGGGCTCTTCCTCTCGCCGCTGATCGTGCCCGAGCTCGTCGTCGGCCTGGCGCTGTTCCAGCAGCTCGTCGTCACGCTCGACGTCGACAACGCGGCCGTGCTGCTGATCGGCCACACGGCGCTCCTGCTCCCGTACGCCGTCCGCGTGACGGGCGCCTCGCTCGCCACCAGCGACCCGGCGCTCGAGGAGGCCGCCCGCGGCCTCGGGGCCGGACCATTGCGCACCTTCTTCACCGTCACGCTCCCGATCCTGCGCCCCGGGGTCTTCTCGGCCGCGCTGCTCGGATTCGTGACCTCGTTCAACAACGTCCCGCTGTCGCTCCTCCTGCAGAGCCGCGACGCCAGGACCCTCCCCGTGACGATGCTCGACTACGTCCAGCAGAGCTACGACCCCATGGTCGCCGCCACGTCCACCCTCATCCTCGCGGCGACCGTCGTCATCGCGATCATCGCCGAGCGCAGCGTCGGCTTCGCCCAGATCTTCGGAGGCATCAACCGATGAGCGCAGCAGCGGAATTCGTCGACGTCAGTCAGGTCTTCGGTGACTTCACCGCGGTCGACGGCATCGACCTGGCGATCCCGTCCGGGAAGCTGACCACCCTCCTCGGGCCCAGCGGATGCGGCAAGACCACGTCGCTGCGGATGCTCGCCGGGTACTCCACGCCGACCTCGGGCCGGATCCTGATCGACGGAGTCGACAGCACCCGGCTCGCTCCCGAGAAGCGCGGGCTGGGCATGGTGTTCCAGTCGTACGCGCTGTTCCCGCACCTCAGCGTGGCCGACAACGTGGGCTACGGCCTCAAGCTGCGCGGTCTCGGACGCGCCGAGCGGGCGCAGCGGGTGACCGAGAGCCTCGAGATGGTCGGGCTCGCGCACCTCGCAGCGAGCCGACCGCGACGCCTCTCGGGCGGACAGCAGCAGCGTCGCCCTCGCCCGCGCCGTCGCGATCCGCCCCCGGCTGCTCCTGCTCGACGAGCCGCTGTCGAACCTGGATGCGCGGCCCGCGTGCAGATGCGCTCCGAGATCCGCCGCATCCAGTCCGAGACGGGGCTGACCGTCGTGCTGGTCACGCACGACCAGGACGAGGCACTCGAGATGAGCGACGAGATGGTGCTCATGCGCGCCGGGCGCATCATGCAGCAGGGCGCGCCGGCCGAGGTCTTCGGCGCTCCGGCGAACCGCTTCGTCGCCGACTTCCTCGGCTACGAGAACTTCCTCGGCCTCGCCGACGGGTCGCTCGTGACGGTGCGCCCCGAGCACCTCGCGGTGACGAGCGGGGCCGCCGCCCCCTCCGGCGCGCTGTCGCTGGACGCGGTCGTCGTCGACGTCGCGTACCGCGGGGTCGACGTGCTGGTGACGGTCGAGGCGACGGATCCCGCCGGCGATTCGGTGCGGCTGGTGTCGGACGTGCGCGCCGACTCCGCCGCGCGCGTGGCGCCCGGAGACGCGGTGGTCGTCTCGGCCGCGGCGTCGCGGATCGTCGCGCTCGCCCGCGACTGAGCGGCGCGCCTACTCCCGCTCCCCTTCTCTCCTCCCTCTCCTCCGCAGCTCCTCCTCCTCCGCAGCTCCCCTCGAAAGGAACCGCCATGTCCCGCACCCCTCCCCGGCGCGCCGTCGCCCTCACCGCCGGTGCCGTCATCGGCGCCCTCGCCCTCGCCGGCTGCTCCGGCGGCTCCGACTCCGAGAGCGCCGAGGGCGCCTCCGAGACGCTCGTCGTCAGCACCTTCCCCTTCGGCGTCGAGCAGTTCCAGGAGGCGGTCATCGACCCCTTCACCGAGGCGACCGGCATCGAGGTCGAGGTCGAGACCGGCTCCAACTCCGACCGGCTCTCGCAGCTGCAGCTCGCGGGCGGCGACGACCCCGGCGTCGACGTGATGCTGATCAGCGACTACTACGCCGCACTCGGCCAGGAGGACGACCTCTTCGAGCAGGTCGACGCGGACGCCGTGCCCGCGATCGCCGACATCGCCGACTTCGCGAAGGAGGACGTGTACCTCGGCCCGGCCTACAGCTACCAGCTCAACGGCACGCTCTACTCCACCGACGCGTTCTCGGCCGAGCAGGCCGCCGACTGGGAGCTCTACGGCGACTCCGCGAACGCCGGCCGGGTCGCACTGCCCGACATCTCGGTCACCGCGGGCCAGCTGATGATCAGCGGAGTCGCGGCGACTTACGGCGACGGACCCTACGACATCGACACGGCGCTCGACACCCTGTCCGGCTGGGCGCCCGGCGTGCTGCAGTTCTACAGCTCCTCGACCGAGGTCACGAACCTGCTGACGCAGGGCGAGATCACCGCGGCCGACGCCCTGAGCGGCTTCGCCACCGACCTCGTCGCCTCGGGCGAGCCGATCGCCTGGACCCTCCCCGCCACGGGCCGCTACATGGCCACCAACCGCGCGATGATCCCGGCGGGCGCGGCGAACACCGACGCCGCCGAGCAGTTCATCGACTACCTCCTCTCGGTCGAGGCGCAGACCTCCTCCGCCGAGATCGTGGGCGACCTGCCCGTGAACCTCGCCGCGCAGGTCCCGGAGTCGATCACCGCCGTCGTCGGCGACATCGCCGCCGACCCGACCGCCGCGGGCTACGAGACCCTCGACCCGACCGAGCTCGTCCCCACCCGCTCGGAGTGGGTCGACCGCTTCGCCCGCGAGGTCACCGCCCAGCAGGCGGCCCGCCCGTGCGCGGCCGACGCGCCGCGCACGGGCCCTCGACCCCCGCACCGCCCGCACCACCCGGAGAGACCGCCATGAGCACCGAGACCGCCGTCACCACGTCCGCGGGCGTCGTCCCCGACGAGTGGATCCGCCGGATCCCCAAGGTCGACCTGCACTGCCACCTGATCGGAACCGTGCGGGCGAGCACCTTCGCCGAGCTCGCCCGTCGCGAGGGCCTCGCCCTGCCCGCCGACCCCGAGCGGATCTTCGCCGACATCAACTCCCTCCCGCCCGACCCCGCGCTCTACCGCGACACGGTCGTGCCGGTGCCGCAGGGGCGTTCGGCGGGCGAGCCCGAGGTCTCGTACTCGCTCTTCCAGGTCTCGGAGTGGGTCGTGCAGGTGCTCCGCTCGGCCGAGGACCTGACGCGGATCGTCTACGAGGCCTTCGAGGACGCGCATCAGCGCAGCGGAACCCGTCACCTCGAGCTCTTCTTCGACGGCGTCCCCGAGCACCTCGCCGGCCTGGGGTACCGCGGCAGCGTCGAGGCCTACGCCGACGGCATCCGCGCGGCCGAGCGCGACTTCGGCATGACCGGGCGGATGATCGCCGGCATCGACCGCAGCCGCAGCGGCGAGGAGGCCCTCGCCCTCGTGCAGCAGGTCGTCGACTCCCCGCACGAATACGTCGCCGGCATCGGCCTCGACAACCTCGAGACCGCCGGTCCGCCCGAGCGCTTCGCCGAGGCCTACGCGCTCGCCGGCCGCGCGGGCCTGGGCCGCACCGCGCACTCCTCCGAGCACGCGCCCACCGCCGCCAACACGATCACCTGCCTCGACCTCCTGGGCTGCGACCGCATCGACCACGGCTACTTCGTGCTCGAGGATCCCACCGTCGTCGAGCGGATGCGCGAGGACGCCGTGGTCTTCACGGTCGCGTCGACCACCTCCCGCCGCTCCTGGCGCCCGTGGCGCCGCGCCTCGATCCGCGCCATGCTCGACGCCGGTCTGCGGGTCACCCCCTGCTCCGACGACCCGGGCATGTTCCCGACGACGCTCGCCGACGAGTACCGGATCGCCGCGGGACCGATCGGAGCGACGCACGCGCAGCTGCGCGAGATGGCGCTGACCGGGGTGGACGCGTCGTGGCTGCCCGCGGGCGAGAAGGCGCGGCTGCGCGCGGCGGCGGTGGCGGAGCTCGACGCGCTGGACGCGGAGTTCGGGCTGGGGGCGTAGCCCGGGCGCGCCACCTCCGCGCCTCGAAGTCGAGGGAATGTCAGTGGTCGCCGGTTCACTTCTCGCATGACGGAGATCGGTACGACGGAGGCGGTGCTCGCGGAGGTCCGCGGGCGCGGCGACCGCGCCGCCGTGCTCGCCCGCTCGGCCGCTCCGCTCCACCTCGCCGCGGCCGAGGAGCTGTACGCGGGCTACCGCGCGGCCCTCGAACGCCCCGAGGCGTTCGCCCGCGGCCGGTCGCGCAGCGAGTCGAGCGACCTCGTGGAGCGCTCGGTCCGCGCGGAGTTCGCGGTCGCCCTCGGAGTCTCGGAGGCGTCCGCTTCGCGCTCGCTGGAGCAGGCGCAGCTGCTCGTCGAAGACCTGCCGCAGACCCGGGCGGCGCTGGCCGGCGCTCGCATCCTCTGGGAGTCGGGACGCATCGTCTGCGCCGTCGCCGCCACGCTGCCCGTCGCCTCCCGGGCCGCGTTCGACGAGCGCGCCGCGCACCTCGCCGCCTCCCTGACCCCCACGCAGCTGCGGCGAGCCCTGGCGCGGCTCCGCGAGGAGCTGCACGAGCAGCCTCTCGCCGAGCGGCACCGGCGAGCCCGCGAGGACCGAGCCGTGTGGATCACGCCGGAGGTCGACGGCATGGCGACCCTGTCCGCGCTCCTCCCCGCTCCCGTCGCGATCGGAGCGTTCGCCCGGCTCGACCGCATCGCCCGCACCCTCCGCGAGGGCCGTGCCGACAGCGACGGATGCGGTGCCGAGCCGCGCGACGACCGCACCCTGCGCAGCTGCGAGCCGACGCCCTGGCCGACCTGCTGTGCGACGGCGACGTGTCGGGCACCTCGCCCGGCCGGCCCGGTGAGCGCGGGGCCGCCACGTTCGTCCCCGGAGTGCAGGCCGAGATCCGCCTGACCCTGCCCGCCACGACCGCCGCCGGTCTCGACGACGGCCCCGCCCACCTCGACGGCTACGGCCCTCTGCCGGCCGACGTCGCCCGCGAGCTGGTCGACCGCGGCGCCTCCTTCACTCGAGTCCTCACCGATCCGGAAGCCGGCACGGTGGTCTCCGTCGGACGCACGCTGCGCGTCCCACCCCGCGGATGCGCCTCCACCTGCAGCTGCGCGACCAGACCTGCCGCTTCCCCGGCTGCACCCGCTCCGCGTCGGGCACCGAGGCCGACCACACCGTCGAGTGGCGCCACGGCGGCGAGACCGCCCTGCACAACCTCGCGTCGCTCTGCGTCGCCCACCACCACGTCCGCCACGGCGACCGCTGGACCTACGTCCTCCACCCCGACGGCACCGCCGACTGGACCACCCCCACCGGGCGCCGCGTCACCACCCGCCCGGCCCCGGTCCCGGGCGCCCCACCCCGCCCGCGCCCGGCCCCGCGCCCGCGATTCACCGACCCGCCGCCCCCGTTCTGACGCCGACCCCACTCCTCGGTCCTCGGATCTCGAGAATCTCGCGGAGGACATCCGCGCGCTGCAGGACCACACTGTTCCGATGGGGACCGATCCGCTCGCTCACGACGACTCCGAACGTCTCTCCGCCTTTCTCCGTCGGCGGGCTCGCTCCCGCGGTGACGCCGTCGAGGCGGGGCGGGAACGAGGAGGGCGGATCGCAGGACAGGACGACCTCTTGATCTCCGCGGTTCGACTCGGTGGACCGGCCGAGGAGACGGGCGATCGGGTGCCGGGTGCTCGGCTGCGCGCCGGCGTGCTCCTGGCGCTGTCGGGGTCGCTCCTCGCGGTGGTGCCGTTCTCGCTCGGCCGATTGATCGAGGCGGTGAACGGACGGGGTCCGACACCGCTCGCGGCGGACCCGGGCTTCACGGTGATCGCCATCGGCGTACTCGTGTCCGCTGCCGCGATCGCGAGCGTGCCCGTCGCGGTGATCACGTATCTCCTCGACCGTGTCGTCGAGCGGGTGTGGCTCGGTCCAGGCGGGCGCCTCGCTGCCGGAGCTGTGGCCCACGCCCTGATCGGCGGCGCCGCCGGGCTGGTGCTCGGCGGACTGGTCGCACCGATGTGGCGACCGGTCGGGCTGGCGCTGGTGTTCACCGGACCCTGGGCTGCGGCCGCAGCGACGCTGTTCCTCCTCGCATCGACGACGAGAAGACCCGGCCGTCGGCTCCGCCGCCGCGGGTGAGCACCAGCAGGAGCACCTGGCCCTCGTCGTCCGCACGAGCCGAGCGAACCAGCGGTCGACCACCCGAGCACCGCCCAACGAACCGGTGATCCGCGTGCCAGCGGATCGCCGTAGCGGAACGCTCCCCGCTCTGCGGACAGCGACCCCCTGCGAGAGCCGACCGCGGAGCGGACGACGACGAAGGAGGAGTCCGCTCAATCGAGCAGCAGCGCCGGCTCCTCCAGCACGCTCGCCACGTCGGCGACGAAGCGGCTGACGACGTCGCCGTCGACGACGCGGTGGTCGAAGGACCCGCCGACCGTGGTCACGTAGCGCGGGCGGACCTCGCCGTCGACGACCCACGGCTTCTGCTTGATCGTGCCCAGCGCGATGATCGCGACCTCGCCCGGGTTGAGGATCGGGGTGCCCGTGTCCATCCCGAACACGCCGATGTTGGTGATCGTGATGGTGCCGTTCTGCATGTCGGCGGGCGCCGTCTTGCCGTCGCGGGCGTCGAGGGTGAGCTTCTCGAGGGCCTGCGCCAGCTCGAGCAGGCTCATCGACTGCGCGTCCTTCACATTGGGCACGATGAGGCCGCGGGGCGTGGCCGCGGCGATGCCGAGGTTCACGTAGTGGCGCACGATGATCTCGGAGTCGGTCCACGCCGAGTTGACGGTGGGGTTCCTCCGGACCGCCCAGATGATGGCCTTCGCCATGATGAGCAGCGGCGACACCTTCGTGCCGGCGAAGTCGGGGCGAGTTCTTCAGGCGCTTGACGAACTCCATCGTGCGGGTCGCGTCGACGTCGACGAAGACGCTGACGTGCGGCGCGGTGAACGCGCTCTGCGACATGGCCGCGGCGATGGCCTTGCGGACGCCGCGCACCGGGATCCGCTCCTCGCGAGAATCGGCCCAGGCAGGCGTCTGGATGTTGCGGAAGACGCTGGCCTGCGAGGCGTGGCGGATGACGTCGTCGCGGGTGACCTCGCCGGCGAGTCCGGTGGCCTGCACCTCGAGGAGGTCGACGTCGAGGTCCTTCGCGAGCTTGCGGATGGGCGGCTTGGCGATCACGGGCAGCGCGGCGGAGGCGGGCACCGAGGTGGGGCGCGCAGGGCGGTGCGCGCGGGCGCGGCCGCCGGGGTGGCGGGAGCGCCCTGCGACCGGCGGCGGCGGGTGGCGACCTGGCCGCCCGCGGTGCCGTAGCCGACCAGTGTGGCGCCCGAGCCCTCTCCGGGCTCGGTCGTGGACGGGGCGGGCGGAGCCGCCTGCGCGGGGTGGGCGGGGATCGCCGGCACCTCGGAGCCGACCGTGCCGGCTCCGGCCTGCACGGTGATGATCGGGGTGCCCACGTCGACCGTCTGGCCCTCGTCGACGAGGACGTCGACGACGGTGCCGCTGAACGGCGAGGGCAGCTCGACGAGGGACTTCGCGGTCTCGATCTCGACGAGGACCTGGTTCACGGCCACCTCGTCGCCGACCTTGACCTTCCACGCCACGATCTCGGCCTCGGTGAGGCCTTCGCCGACGTCGGGGAGGAGGAACTGCTCGGTCATCGTCTGGTTCTGCTTTCTGACGCTGGGGGACGCGGGGCGTCCTGACGCTGGAGGACGCGGATGCGTCAGTACGCGAGGGAGCGGTCGACGGCCTCGAGCACGCGGTCGACGTCGGGGAGGAAGAGCTTCTCGACCTTGGCGGGCGGGAACGGGGTGTCGAAGCCGGCGACCCGCAGCACGGGCGCCTCCGAGGGAGTAGAACGCCTTCTCGGTGACGGTCGCCGCGATCTCGGAGCCGAGGCTCACGTTCGCCGAGGCCTCCTGGGCCACGATCAGGCGGCCCGTGCGGCGCACGGACTCGAGCAGCGGCGCCCAGTCGATGGGCGAGAGCGAGCGGAGGTCGACGACCTCGATGCTCGTCCCCTCCTCCGCGGCGACCTCGGCGGCCTGCAGGAGCACCGCCACCATCGGGCCCCAGCCGACGACGGTCACCTCGGTGCCCGGGCGCACGACGCGCGTGGCGTGCAGCGGGGCGGCGGGAGCACGGAGGTCGACGTCGCCCTTGGGCCAGTAGCGGCTCTTGGGCTCGAAGAACATCACGGGGTCGTCCGAGGCGATCGCCTCCTGGATCATCCAGTACGCGTCGTTCGGAGTGGAGGGGCTGACGGCGCGGAGGCCCTGCGGTGTGCGCGAAGTACGCCTCGTTGCTCTCCTGGTGGTGCTCGACCGCGCCGATGTGCCCGCCGTACGGCACGCGGATCACGACGGGCATGCTCAGCAGGCCCTCGTGCCGGTTGGTCATCTTGGCCAGCCGCGACGTGATCTGGTCGAAGGCCGGGTAGATGAAGCCGTCGAACTGGATCTCGCAGACGGGCCGGAACCCGCGCATCGCGAGGCCGATCGCGGTGCCGACGATGCCGGACTCGGCGAGCGGGGTGTCGAGCACGCGCTTCGGCCCGAACTCGGCGTGCAGGCCCTCGGTGATGCGGAACACGCCGCCCAGCGGACCGATGTCCTCGCCCATCATCAGGACGCGGTCGTTCTCGGTCATCGCGCGGCGGAGGCCGGCGTTCAGCGCCTTGGCCATGGACATCGACTGCAGCTGCTCCTCGGAGAGGTGCGGCTGCGCAGCCGTGGTGCTCGTGTCGATCGTCATCGCGGGTCGCCTCCGAACGAGTCCTCGTAGCTCTGCAGCCACGCCTTCTGCTCCGTCACCAGCGGATGCGGCTCGGAGTACACGTGATCGAAGATCACCCCGGTCGGCGGCGCCTCGAGCTCGAGCAGTCGGCGGCGGACATCGGAGGCGAAGTCCTCCGCCTCCTCGTCGATCCCGTCGAAGAACGACTGCGGCACGCCCTCGGAGCGCAGGTACGCGGCGAGGCGCGTGATCGGGTCCTTCGCGACCCACGAGGCGAGCTCGTCGTCGGTGCGGTACTTCGTCGGGTCGTCGCTCGAGGTGTGCGCGCCGATCCGGTACGTGAGCGCCTCGATGAACTGGGGGCCGCCGCCGGAGCGGGCGTCCTGCAGGTGCTTCGCGGTGACGGCGTAGCTGGCGAGCACGTCGTTGCCGTCGATCTGCACGCCGGGGATGCCGAAGCCGGAGGAGCGGAGGTAGAGCGGGCTGCGCGACTGCGTGGCGACGGGCACCGAGATCGCGTAGTGGTTGTTCTGCAGGAAGAAGACCTGGGGGGTCTGATAGCTCGCAGCGAAGACCATCGCCTCGCTGACGTCGCCCTGGCTGGAGGCGCCGTCGCCGAAGTAGACGACGACCGCGGCGTCCTTCTCGGGATCGCCGGTGGCGGTGGCCCCGTCGAAGGTCAGGCCCATCGCGTAGCCGGTGGAGTGCAGGGCCTGCGAGCCGAGCACGAGCGTGTAGAGGTGGAAGTTGCCGTTCGCGGGATCGGCCGGGTCCCATCCCCCGTGCGTCGTGCCGCGCAGCAGCGCGAGGACGTTCAGCAGGTCGATGCCGCGGATCTTGCCCACGACGTGCTCGCGGTAGGAGGGGAACACGTGGTCCTGCGGGCGCATCGCGAACGCGGAGCCGACCTGCGCGGCCTCCTGGCCGTGGCTGGGCACCCAGAGCCCCAGCTGGCCCTGCCGCTGGAGGTTCGCGGCCTCCCGATCGAACCGGCGGACGACCGCCATCTCGCGGTAGAAGGAGCGGTGCTGCTCCTCGCCGACGCCCTCGAGGAACGGCACGTACTCCTCGGCCGCGGGGTCGGGGCGAACCGCCCGTCCGCGGTGAGGAACTGGACCGTCGGCGACTGGCTGCTGGTGACTACCACCCGACTAACCTATCCGCCTCGCGGGATGGCCCTGGGGGAGGGTCCCCACAATCTCGGACGCCGCCGAGAGGAGCTTCTCGACAGAGCCGGCCTCCCCGATCGAGACGCGGATGCCCTCGGGCGGGAAGGCGCGCACGACGACTCCTGCGCGCTCGAAGACCGCCGCCGCCCGCTCCGTCTCGTCGCGCGTGTCGAACCAGAGGAAGTTCGCCTGCGAGTCGGGAACGGTCCAGCCCTGCTCCAGGAGGGCCCGCTGCACCTCGTCGCGCTGGGCGATGATGCGGTCGACGCGCTCGAGCAGCTCCTCGCGGTGGCGGAGGGAGGCGACGGCGGCCGTCTCGGCGAAGCGCGTGACCGAGAGCGGGATCGCGGCCGAGCGCGCGGCGTCGAGGATGCGGGGGTGCCCGATCGCGTAGCCGACCCGGAGGCCCGCGAGCCCGTAGGCCTTCGAGAAGGTGCGCGCGATCACGAGGTTGGGGTGGCGGCCGAGCAGCGCCGTGCCGTCGACGGCCCGCTCGTCGTCGACGAACTCGGCGTAGGCCTCGTCGAGGAGGACGAGGACGTCGCGCGGGACGCGCTCGAGGAACGCCTCGACGTCGTCCGCGGTGGCGACGGTGCCCGTGGGGTTGTTGGGGCTGCAGACGATGACGAGCCGCGTGCGCTCCGTCACGGCCTGCGCCATCGCGTCGAGGTCGTGCGTGTCGTCGGCGCGCAGCGGGACGCGCACGCTCGTCGCTCCGGCGGTCGTGACGAGCGAGGGGTACGCCTCGAACGAGCGCCACGCGTAGACGACCTCGTCGCCCGCTCCCGCCGCGGCGCTGATGAGCTGCGCGATCACGGCGACGGAGCCCGCTCCGACGATCACCTCGTCGATCCCGACGCCGTACTCCTCGGCGAGCGCCGTCCTCAGCGCGGTGGCCGCCGCGTCCGGGTAGCGGTTGAAGTCCTGCACCGACTGCACCTCGTGCAGGACGGAGGGCAGCGGATCGAACGGGTTCTCGTTCGACGACAGCTTGAACGCGTCGGCGGCGGCCGCTCGGCCCTGGCGGTAGGCCGGAAGGGCGAGGATCTCGGGGCGGAGGCGGACGGGGGAGCCGGCTGGTCGGTCACCCGCCCATGGTAGGCGGCGGGCCGCACGAGGACGGGAGGGCACACGCACACCACTGCACCTGCGGCAACCACCCTTCCCGGGGGCGGACTCCCGCTTTGTCCCCCGATAAGGTGCCGTTATGCGGACTCGACGGCGAACCGGACGGAGCCGCCCCGGGCGGCGGCGGCCCTCGCGCGTCGCCGCGGCCGTGACGGCGGGTCTGCTGGCGCTGTCTCTCGCCGCCTGCACTCCCCGCTCCGAGGCTCCGTCGCCGGCCCCCACCGTGCGGGAGACGTCGATCGACGTGGCCCCGCCCGCCGACTTCACGGCGGCGAAGGACCGAGCGACCGCCGTGCGCGACGACGTGCTCGCGCTGCTCGCGGCGACCGACTCGGTGGTCGAGGGCTCGGCTCGTGCCGATCTCCTCGCCGCGGTGCCGGCCCTGAACGCCGCTCTCGCCGGCGTCCGGGCCGAGGCGCTCACGACGGCGGCCGACGAGGCGACGGAGGCAGAGCGCGTCGTCGCCGAGCGGGTCCTGGGCCTGGGCGCCGCGACTCTCGCCTCCGGTGCGGGCTCCGGCGCGCGGCGCTCCGCCCTCCGCGAGGCGGTCGCGCAACTCGAGGCCGCGGTCGCCGCGGGCAGCGGGTTCGCCGCACCCGTGAAGGCGCTGCTCGACGCCCGGAACCCGCTCATCCCGCCCCCGGGCAGCGGGGGCCCTCCCCGCCCCGTACCACGCGGGCGCCCGCGCCGCCTCCTCCCGCACCGGCGCCCACTCCGGAGCAGCCGGCGCCGGAGCAGCCCGCCCCCGAGCAGCCCGCCCCCGAGCAGCCCGCCCCGGAGCCGCCGCCCGCGACGACCGCTCCCGTGGAGCCCGTGCCGCTGCCGACCGCGCCGCCCGCGCCGCAGCCCGAGCCGACCACGACCCGGCCGCCGCTCCCACCGCTGCCCGACTGCAGCACCGACCCGAGGCTGTGCCCTCCCGTCCCCGTCCCGTCCATCGGCGAGACCGAGCGCTGACCGCCCGTGCGGGCGCGCCCCTCTCGCGGGCCCCCGGTGGGGACTGGGAGAGTGGAGTCATGCGCAGACTCCTCCTCGGCCTCCTGACCAACGCCGTCGCGATCTGGCTCACCACGCTGGTGGTGTCGGGCGTGCGCGTCGACCCGTACGAGGAGGGGCCCACCGCCGCGATCCTCACGTACCTCCTGGTGGCGGTGATCTTCGGCGTCGTGAACGCCGTGGTGGGCGGTGTGATCCGAGTGGTCGCCTTCCCCCTGTACCTGCTCACGCTCGGTCTGATCTCGTTCCTGGTCAACGGGCTGCTCCTGCTGCTGACCGCGTGGGTCAGCGGGCTGTTCGGCCTCGGACTCCGAGGTGGACGGGTTCTGGTGGGGCGTGCTCGGCGCGCTCGTCCTCGCGATCGTCAACTGGTTCATCGGGCTCCTCGTGCGGCCGCTCGCGCGCTCGCGCGAGAGCTGACCGGCACCGTCGTCAGGCGGACTCCGACCCGCGAGTCCGGGGCCGCGCGCCAGAGCGCGAACAGGGCGGCCCCCGCCGCGGCCGGCCGGGGTTCCGCGTCGAGGCCGCGCGCGGTGGCGAGGTAGGAGTCGAGCGCGTGGGCGGGCACCGCGCCCTCCTGCCGCGTGGCGCCCGGGTCGGACGGGCGCTCGATGAGCACGACGCCCGGCTCGAGCGAGCCCGACCGCCCGAAGCCGGCGAGGGCAGGCACCAGGTCGTCCGAGTGCTCGACGGACACCGTCCGCGTGCCCGCGGGCAGGTCGAGGCCCCGGACGGGGCTGCCGAACGCGACCACGTCGTGGACGTCGTAGCGGCCCGACTGCGCCACGCGCGCGGCGACCAGCCCGCCCTGCGAGTGCGCGACGATCGTGACGGGCGCCCCCGGAGGGATGCCCGCCGCCTCCATCGCCGCGAGCGTCCCCCGCACCGAGGTCCCCGCGCCCCCGCTCATCGCCTCGAGGTTCGCCGCCGCTCCGAACGCCTGCCCCGGATCCCCGCTCCAGTCGGTCGTGCCGGAGACGGCGACCAGCCACTCCGCTCCGTAGCGCTCGATCACGACCTGCGGGCCGTCGGGGTCGCTCGGCGGGACGCGGCCGGCGAGCTCGCCCCAGCCGCGCGGCGGGGCCTGCACCGAGCCGAACGGGAGCGGCGGGGGTGCCGCCTCCTCGACGCGCAGCCGCCGCTCGCCCGGCGCCGGGAGGACGCCGAAGAGCGTCCCGAGCACGACGAGCACCCCGCTCGCCGAGCCGACACCGCTGCCGATGAGGTCCTCGGCCGGCGGCCGACCGAGGACCGCCGCGACCGGCGGGGGCACGAGGAGCACTCCGATCTCGGTGCCGAGCCCGATCGACGAGATCAGGGCGCGGATGCCCTCGACCACCAGGGCGTCGCCCAGGAGTGCCCGCACCAGCTCGTCGCGCTCCCGGGCGAGCGCCGACCGGTCGCCACCCGGGAGGAGCGCCTCCGCCGACCCCTGCACCGCCCCGACGACCGCGCCCACCAGGGCCGCCGCGTCCTCGAGGGCGGTCGGCGAACGGTGCTCCGCCGACTCGACCGCCCGCAGCCCCCAGCTCGTCGCGGCGAGCGCCGGTCCGGCGAGGAGCGGCAGGGCCGACGACTCGGCGCCCGCGTAGGACACGACGGCGAGCCCGAGGCTCCGGCGGAGGGTCCCGGCGTCGGCCTCGAGCAGCCGGAGCCGAGCACCGAGGTGCGCCAGCTCGCCCGCGCGCTCGGGCGAGTGCACCGAGACGACGGGTGCGGCGGCGTCGGCGTCGGCCGCGCAGGCGGCCAGGCCCTCCTCCAGGGCCTCGAGGATCCGGCTCCGCTCCTCGAGCTCGAGAGTCTCGACCCGGGCGGTCACGGCGCTCCCAGTGCCAGTGTCTCGGCTGCCGCCTCCGCCGCCGCGAGGCCCCCGAGGAGCTCCGCGGCCCGCTCGGCGTAGCCCCTCGCCGCCGCGTCCTCCCAGTCGGCGTCGGGCAGGAGTCCGCCGCTCTGCGCCCTCAGCACCCCGACCCTGCTCGCGAGAGCCCGGAGCAGCGCTCCCGCCCCCGTCGCGTCCTGCTCGATCACCGTGCTCGCCTCCGCCCTCCACCCCCGCAGTCCGCCCCCGTGGAGAGCATCGCCGCGCCGCACCGCCGCCGGGACGCAGGAGGGCGGGATCGGGGAGGAGGTCCTGGATCGACCGGGTGTGAGGGAGCCCCTGTGCACCAGAATGAGCGGGTGACCCCCGCCCCCTCGCGCCCTCGGCGTTCGCCGTGTGCTTCGTCTGCACCGGCAATATCTGCCGGTCGCCGATGGCCGAGGCGGTGCTCCGGTCCCTGGCCGAGCGGGCGGGCCTCGCGTCGGCCATCGAGATCTCCTCCGCGGGCACCGGCGAGTGGCACCTCGGCGAGCAGGCCGACCACCGGGCTCTCGACGCCCTGCAGCGCAGGGGCCTCGACGGGGAGCGGCACCGCGCGCAGCTCTTCGATCCGGCGCGGTTCGCCGAGTTCGACCTCGTCGTGGCGCTCGACCAGGGCCACGAGCGGGCGCTGCGCTCGTGGGCGCGCACCGACGTCGACCGGCAGAAGGTGCGCCGACTGCTCGCCTTCGAGCCCGGCCTCTCACCGCAGGGCGACGTGCCCGACCCCTACTATTCCGATGCGGCGGCGTTCGACTCGGTGCTCGCGCTCATCGAGCGGGCCTGCGAGTCGCTCTTCGCCCAGATCGAACCGGGGCTGCGCGGCAACCGCACCGTCCTGACCGAGACAGACTCCCGAGAACCGGAAGGCACCACCGCATGACGCTCCCCCTCCAGCCGCTCAGCCCGCTCGACGGCCGCTACAGCTCCGCCGTCTCCTCGCTCGGCGAGTACCTCTCGGAGGCGGGACTGAACCGCGCGCGCGTGCACGTCGAGGTCGAGTGGCTGCTCGCTCTGACCGATCGCCGCCTCTTCGGCTCCGAGCCGGTCGACGCGGCCGCCGCCGAGGAGCTCCGCCGCCGCGCCCGCGACTTCGGCCAGGCCGAGATCGACGAGCTCGCGACGCTCGAGGCCACCACCCGCCACGACGTGAAGGCCGTGGAGTACCTCGTGCGCCATTGGCTCGCCGACCTGGGCCTGGAGCGCATCGCCGAGCTCACCCACTTCGCCGCCACCAGCGAGGACATCAACAACCTCTCCTACGCGATCGTCGTGCGGCAGGCCGTCGGCGAGATCTGGCAGCCCAAGCTCCGCTCGGTCGTCGACTCCCTCCGCGAGCTCGCCGTGCGCTACCGCGACGAGGCCATGCTCAGCCGCACCCACGGCCAGCCCGCCACGCCCACCACAATGGGGAAGGAGTTCGCGGTCTACGCCTACCGCCTCGAGCGGGTGCTCGCGCAGATCGACGCGACGGAGTACCTGGGCAAGTTCAGCGGAGCGACCGGCACCTTCGCCGCGCACCTCGCGAGCGACCCCGACGTCGACTGGGCGGGACTCGCCGAGGAGTTCGTGACGTCCCTCGGACTCGACTTCAACCCGCTCACCACCCAGATCGAGTCGCACGACTGGCAGGCGGAGCTCTACGGCAAGGCCGCCCACGCGAACCGGATCCTGCACAACATCTGCACCGATGTCTGGACCTACATCTCGATGGGCTACTTCCGGCAGATCCCGCAGGCCGGAGCGACGGGCTCGTCGACCATGCCGCACAAGATCAACCCGATCCGGTTCGAGAACGCCGAGGCCAACCTCGAGCTCTCCAGCGCACTGCTCGACTCGCTCGCGCAGACCCTCGTCACCTCGCGCCTGCAGCGCGACCTCACCGACTCGACGACGCAGCGCAACATCGGGGTCGCCTTCGGCCACTCGCTGCTCGCCCTCGACAACATCGCCCGCGGCCTGCTCGAGATCGACCTCGACCCGCGAGCGCTGGCCGCCGACCTCGACAGCAACTGGGAGGTGCTCGCCGAGGCGATCCAGACCGTGATCCGCGCGGAGGTCACCGCCGGGCGCTCGACGATCACCGACCCGTACGCGATGCTCAAGGACCTGACCCGCGGCAAGCGCCTCGGCGCCGAGGACCTCGCGGCGTTCGTCGGCGCGCTCGACATCGGCGACGCCGCCAAGGCGCGCCTGCTGGCGCTGACCCCCGCCGGCTACACGGGTGCGGCCTCGGCCCTGGTCGACCGCCTGGGCTGAGCTCCGCCGCGGGGCGCGCGACCGCGTGTCGGTCGTCGCGCCTAGCGTCGGGGCATGCCCCGATCCGCCGCCCGCGCCTGCTCGATCGACGGATGCGCCTCCCGGGCCGAGGCGGGCGCCCCCGTGGCGCTCTGCCCGGCCCACCTCGGCCTCGCGCACGACTGGGTGGCGCAGGAGGACGGAGTCGTCGACGCCCTGCCGTCGCCGTGCCCGGTCTGCGGGTCCCGCCTCGGCGTGCGCCTGCCCTCGGCGTGGCTGTGCGCCGCGTGCGAGTGGCGGCACGGCGAGGTGCCGGACGGCGAGCTGGGGCCGCCGCGCGTCGAGGTCGTGTACTACATCCGCTTCGGCGAGCGCCTCAAGATCGGCACGAGCGCCAACCCCCGCCAGCGGCTGCACCGGCTGCGGCACGAGGAGCTGCTGGCGTTCGAGCGGGGCGGCCGCCCGCTCGAGCAGGCCCGGCACGCCCGGTTCGCGGCCGAGCGGCTGGAGCGCACCGAGTGGTTCACGCGGAGTCCTGCGCTCGACCGGCACGTCGAGACCGTGCGGGCCGGCGAGCCCGACCCGTGGGCGCTGCACCGCCGGTGGGTGAGCGAGGCACTGGCGCTGCGCACCTGACCCCTTCCCCCGAGCGGACTCCGCTCACCGGCACCACGCGCCGACCAGCAGCGGTCCCCGGATCTCGCGCAGCCGCTCCAGCACCCGATCGGCCAGCGCCGCGGTGACCGACGACGCCTCCAGGTCGAAGGGGCCGAGCGGAGCGAGCCGCCCCGTGCGCACCCGCAGCACCTCCCAGCCCACCGCCCGCAGCGCGCGATCCTTGCGCCGGTCGGCCTCCTCGCGCTTCCCCACGTGCTCGAGCCCGTGCCGCCCCGTGGAGTCGTACTCGATCGCGACGCGCAGCTCGCCGAGGACGATGTCGGGCCACGCCTCGAGGTGGTCGAAGAACGGGCGCGACAGCCGGACCGCCGTGAGCCCCGCCTCGAACTCGAGCCGCTCGGCCAGCAGAGCCCGCAGGCGCGCCTCGACGGCCGACGCGGGAGGAGGCGCGCACCGGCTCGCGAACGGCTCGCCGACCGCGAGAGCGGGCGTCTTCGTGCAGACGGTCCGGCCGGGGGTCGGGCGGCGCGGAGGCACGGGGGCCGGTGGCGGCGCCTCTCCTCCCCGCGAGGCGCATCGGAGCCGCCCGTGGCCCCCGCGGGGCCGCCGCCTCGGCGCACTCAGGGCACCAGGACGACAGGCGCCGCTCGCGCCCGGGGCGCATCCGCTGCTCATCGGGAGTCGCGACGAAGACGTGCCCCGCATCGCAGAGCCAGCAGAGGTAGACGTCGGCGGCCGGCGGGATCTGGCTCAGGACGATGCCCTCGCTGTACTCGGGCCGGTACTGCCGCACGAGCACGGGGTACGACCGCCAGGCCTCGCGGTAGGTGCCGACCGCGTAGGGCACCTCCGCTCCGCGCGAGAAGCGCCGCCTCCGCCACCATCGTCCGATCGGTTCCGCCACGGCGGCACGCTAGCCCGCACCTCCGACACGACGACCGCGGGCGCCGGCGTCAGGCTCCGTGCCCGCGGTCCTGCTCGTCGATGTCGGCGATCTCGGCATCGTCGGGCTTGAAGGTGAGGGAGAACATCGCGATCGCGACGAGCACGACGATGAACGTCACCCCGAACGAGATCAGGCCCACGACGATCTCGCGGGTCGAGAGCAGCACGACGCCGCCGACGAAGAGCGCCATGACGGCCGAGAAGCCGATGAGCTCGAGGGGGCGCAGCCGGTCCTTCCGGGTCGGCTGGAAGGTGCGGGGACCGAGGTCGTCGGAGCCGGGCTCGGGGGTGGGGCCTTCGGGGGCGGTCATCGGTCTCCTCCGGTGGTCGGTGTGGAGGGCGCGACGGCGTCGGAGGCGCCTGCCCACTTGAGCGAGAACGCCGCGATCGCGAGGTAGACCCCGACCATCACGGCGTAGGCCCCGAGGAGCCCGACGGAGACGACGGGGTGCGGCGGGAGGACGGCGAACACCGCTCCGAGCAGGAGGGTGCCGGCCCCGACGACCACGGCGTCGCGTGCGGCGAGCCCGCTGCCGCGGCGGCCCGAGACCAGCTCGAAGGTGCCCGCGACGAGCCCCAGCCCGAGACGAGCGCGATGAGGAGGAGGAGCGAGGGCACCGGCAGGGCGACGAGCGCGAGCACGCCGGCGAGGAGCGTCACTCCGGCCGCCACGAGGGCGGGCGTGCGGGCGGGGCCGACGGACCGGAGCCCGAGGGCCAGCGACGCGGAGCCGGAGAGGAGCGCGAAGCCCCCGAAGACGGCGAGGCCGAGGGACGGGCTGTGGTCGGGCGAGAAGGTGACCACGCAGCCGGCCGCGGCTGCGACGATCGCGCGGCCGAGCACGAGGAGCCAGGAGCGGCTCGCCCTCTCGGCGGTGTCGGCGGCATCGGCCACGATCGAGCCTCTCTGATGGTGCGGTGGGTCGGAGGTCCGCGGGAGGCGAGCGGACCGAGCGACGCCGCCGGGTCCGACGCAGCGGGACCCGCCCGGGGGAGGATCGAGAACGCGGACGCTGAAGATTTTACGCGTCCCCGGGCGCGGTGGGCGCCGAGAGGCCGTGGGACGGCCGGATGCTCGGCCATCCCGCAGGCGGAAGGGGTGCGGGAGCGCTCCCTCAGAGGTTCGGCGCCGGTCTGTTTCGGCAGCGTAAAAGACCTGAGCACTCCTGCACGGGCTCGTGCCGTCCGGTCCCCCCTCGCCATCGTGGGGCCGACCCCTTCCGCGTGCGGTCGCGTCTGTCGCGCCGCCCGCTCCCTCACCCCTCTGGCGCGGGCCGGATCCCCCCACCGCCCCGCCGCCCCACGAACCCTGGAGTTGATGCCGTGAACGGACTGGATCTCGCGATCCTCGCTCAGCGAGCCCGCGATCTGGCCTTCAGCAAGCTGGTAGCCGGCGGCTTCCACCGCTTCGGCAAGGGGTCGCGCATCTGCCTCCCCTTCCGCATCGGTCCCGGCCACGGCCGCCGCATCTCGATCGGCGACAACGTGCTGATCAGCGCGAACTGCATGCTGATGGTCCCCTCCGACGACGCGCCCACCCCGGCGCTGATCATCGGGAACCGCGTCCGGATGAACATGACCGCCATCACGGCGGTCCAGAGCGTGATCATCGAGGACGGCGTGGGCATCGCCCGCGGCGTCTACATCTCGGACCACTCGCACGGGTTCTCGGACCCCGAGAGATTCATCCGCGACCAGCCGGTCGACCGCATCGCCCCGGTGCGCATCGGCCGCGGCGCGTGGCTGGGCGAGAACGCCGTGATCATGCCGGGCGTGACCGTGGGCCGCGGCGCCGTGATCGGCGCCAACGCCGTCGTCCGCGAGGACGTGCCCGACTACTCCGTCGCCGTCGGGGTCCCGGCGCGCGTCATCCGGACCTTCGCGTGAGGACGCCCCCTGTGAGCGATACCACCGTCGTGCGCGACGTGATCTTCACCTTCTCGTACGAGACCTACACGGACGCGGCGGCGCGGGGCATGATGCGCCCGCCGGACCGGATCCTCAGGACGCTCCGCGAGAGCCCTCAAGTCGGCCGCCTCATCGTCGCCAACCCGTTCCGCTTCCTCCCCACGTCGCTGGCGCGCACGGCGCTGCGCAAGGAGGCGCCCTTCCCCGGGACGCCGCTGGAGGTGCTGCACTCGCCGCTGCGGATGCGCAGGACCGATCCGACCGACATCGCCGGATCCTCGAGCGCGAGTACGCCGCCTACGACCGCGGCCTCGCGAAGCTCGCGGACGAGCTCGAGATGGTGCGCCCCGTCGTGGTCACCACGAGCCCGTCGTCGCCGGCTTCGCGCCGTTCGAGTGGGCCGAGCACGTGATGTTCTTCGCCCGCGACGACTGGACCACCTCCACCCGCTGGAAGAGCCACTGGCCGGCGTTCCAGGAGGCGTACCGACGGGTCGCGACGAGCGGCCGCTCCGTCACCGCGGTCTCGCAGGAGATCATCGACCGCATCGCGCCGACCGGGCCGCACGCGGTCGTGCCCAACGGAGTGGCTCCGGAGGAGTGGAGCGGACCGGTGCCCGACGCGCCGGAGTGGCTGCAGCGGATCCCAGGTCCCCGCGCCCTCCACGTGGGCACCCTGGACGACCGCCTGGACGTCGAGGGCATCGTCGCGGTCGCGACGGCGCACCCGGACCTGCAGATCGTCCTGATGGGGCCGCAGCCCGACCCCGGGTACCTCACTCCGCTCGCCCGGTTCGGCAACGTCCACCTGCACCACTCCGTCGGGCGGCGCGAGCTCGTGGCGACGATGCGCAACGTGGAGCTCTGCCTGCTCGCGCACCGGCGCACTCCGCTGACCGAGGCGATGAGCCCTCCAAGCTCTACGAGTACGTCGCGAGCGGCTGCCCGGTCATCTCCGTCGACCTCCCGCCCATCCACGGCATCAGCGACCGCATCAGGATCGTGCCGACGATGGGCGAGTTCGCCGCCGTGATCGACGAGGCCCTGGCGGCCGGTCGCGCCACCGAGGAGGAGCGGATGGGCTGGGTGAACGCCAACTCGTGGGCTGCGCGCCACACGACGGTCCTCGACATCCTCCTCGACCGCGACGGTGCGCGATCGGGTCACGCGTCCGCAGTGTGACCCGATCGGGTGTGTGGTAAATCCCCCTAGCGGGGGAGGGAGCCGAGTAGCACATCTCGTCGGGCCCTCTATATCGTGGGGGTGGCATCGCCGCCCGCCCGTCCGATCCGCGTCCCGATGCGCGATCGCACCCCAGGACGAGCGGTCTCCGGACGGCCACCCGCCCGCCAGCGTCGAACCCTGACGTCGCCCCCAGCGAACCCGCCCGACACGGGCACCACCCGAACCCGACCAGTACCGCCCCGCAGCGCAGGCCCACCCCCCTGCCCTGAGCGCCGCTCCGGCCCGCGCCGGAACCCTCCGGTGGTGCGACGGCTCCGAAGAGAGCAGTGGAGCCCCGGCTCCCGCACACCGCGACACCGCCCCACCCCCGCACTGCCGCCACACACAGCATCCTCCGGACGCCGAGCCCAGCAGGCTCCCCCGGTCAGGAGAAGGGTCCCCATGTCACAGTTCCTGTTCGTCTGCTCCGGTGGAGGGCACCTGAAACAGCTCTTCACGCTGGCGTCCCGCTTCGGCATCGATCCCGCTGACCAGCACCGGGTGACCTTCGACAACGGCCTCAGCCGCTCGCTCCTGGAGGACCGCCGGGTCACGTTCAGCCGCTTCGCCGCTCCGCGCGACGCGATGCCGATCGCGCAGAACGCGCTGATGGCGCACAAGATCCTGAACCGCGGCGACTACTCCGCCGTCTTCAGCACCGGATCCAGCCCCGCCGTCTCCTTCATGCCGGAGGCGTCCCTCCGCGGGATCGAGTGCCACTACATCGAGAGTGCGGCCCGCGCCGACGGCCCCTCGATCACCGGCCGCATCGTCTCGCGCTTCCCGGGGGTCAACACCTACTCGCAGTACCCGGTCTGGGCCGATGAGCGCTGGCAGTTCGGCGGTTCGATCTTCGACGCCTTCACCACCGGGCCGATCCGGCCCGTCGAGACGATCGGCAAGGCCGTCATCTCGGTCGGCACCCAGGACCTCTACCCCTTCGACCGGCTGATCGCCGCCGCCGTGCCGCTCCTGACGGGCGCCGACGTGCTCTGGCAGACGGGTCTGGCCGACGTCTCGTCGTACGGCATCGAGGGCCGCGCCAGCGTGCCCCACCACGAGCTGCAGGAGGCCGTCGAGGAGGCCGACGTCGTCATCGCCCACGCCGGCACGGGAGCGGCCGTCACCGCCATCGAGGCGGGCAAGGTGCCGATCCTGGTGCCGCGACTCGTCGCGCGCGGCGAGCACATCGACGACCACCAGATCCAGATCGCCCGCGAGCTCGACCGTCGCGGACTCGCGATCGCCGCGGCACCGGAGGAGCTCACGCCGGAGCTGCTGCTGCGGGCCGCCAGCGCGACCACCGGCCGCGTCGAGGACGTCGCGCCGTTCCGGTTCACTCCCGGCCGTGCGCGCGCTCGGAAGGGCCGGACGGCACCCGTCCTCGGGAGCCGCGCCGCGACGCGCCAGACGACCACCTGACGCGTCGGGGGCGGCACTCCGCTCCTCCGGCACCCATGACGAACGCCCCCGGCCCGCTCGCAGCGGTCGGGGGCGTTCGACGTGGTGCGGGCGCTCAGCCCGCGTTCGCTAGCAGCGCCGTCCAGGCCGTGTCCGCGATGCGGCCCTGGCCCGCGAGGGACGGATGGAAGTGGTCGACGTCCGAGAGGTCCTCGGGCGTGACGTCGAAGTCGTGCAGCGCTCCGCCGTCGTAGACGCAGTTCGCGACCGCCGCGCACGCCTCGGACAGCGCCGTGTTGTACGCGTCGATGGTGGTGTCGACGTTGGCGCGGCGCGCGACGGACTCGGCGTCGTCGTTCGCGGGCTCGTACAGGAGCGAGTTGCAGTTCGAGCTGCCGCTCCAGCGCTCGACGGCCTCGGGGTTCGTGCGCTCGACCTCGAAGAACGAGAGCAGGTCCGGGATGGAGGACACGAACACGGTCGCCTCCGGGGCTCCCGAGGCGAGGGTGGCGAGGCTGGTGTCCACGGCGGCGCGGAACGCCTCCGGGGTCGTGATCTCGCTGCTGCGCTTGCGGCAGACGTCGTTGGCCCCGATCAGGAACAGCACCAGGTCAGGATCGGCCGCGACGACCTTCTCGGCCTGACGCGGCATCTCGGCCGAGGTCGCGCCCTTGGCGGCCACGTTCTCGATGGTCGGCACCGCGCCGACGGCCTCGCCGGCCCGGCGCGCGATGGAGTCGACCGACTCGTCCTCGCCCGTGGCCCACGAGGCGCTCGGGCAGGGCTTGTTCTGACCGCACGCGGCGACCGCCGCCGTCATGGAGTCGCCCATCGCGACGATCGTGCCCGCCTCGAACGGCAGGGCGCCGGCGGGCGCGGGCCCGCTCGACTCCTCGGGCGCCGGCGACGACGTGCAGCCGGCGAGCAGCGCGGCGGCCACGGCGACCGCGGCGACGAGCCGGAGCGGACGGAGGGAGCGGGTCATGCGGCGCCTCCTTCGGCGGCGGGAGCGGGCGCCGGGGTCTTGGGGCCCTTGGGCTTGGGCTTCCTGACCTGCTTCACGAACGCCAGGATCTGGTCGAGGTCGCGGCGGTACGCGGGGATCAGCATCGCCACGGCCAGCGGCACCAGCGAGGCGAGTCCGCCGACGATCAGGTGCAGGATCGCAGGCAGGTCGGTGTACTGGCCCATCATCCACGCGGCCGCGAACATGAACGGCACCACGAGCACCGGGCGAAGGACCGGCACCACGATGTCGGAGCCCGTGATGAAGGTGCCGCGGATCGCCAGGTAGAAGCCCGGGATGAGCAGGGTCAGGGTCGTGAGGCCGTAGAGCAGCGCGAGACCCTCAACGCCGTTCCACCAGATGCCGACGAAGAACGAGCCGATGACGATCGGGCGGGTGACCACGTAGTACACGAGCTGGCGGTGCACGCGGCCGAGCGAGATGTAGATCCAGCCCTGCACGTTGCCGATGCCCTGCGCGATGCCGGCGATCGACAGCAGCGACAGGATCGTCGCCGAGGCGGTCCACTGCGGGCCGAGCAGGAGCTCGACGAGCGGACCCGACAGGGCGGCGAGGACGCCGAACGTCGGCAGCGTGAGGTAGCCGACGACCAGCAGGGCACCGCGGATGTAGCGGCGGTACCGCTCGCCGTCGTCCTGGAGAGAGGACAGCACCGGCAGCGCGACGCGGCCCAGGGGGCCGTTGAGCTGCTGCAGCGGCAGGAGGAAGAGCGAGTAGGCGCGCGAGTACTGGCCGAGGACGCCGTCGCCGAGCTGGCGGCCGATGATGACGTTGTCGAGGTTGCGGGCCGCGTAGTTGAGCAGCTGAACGCCGAAGATGCTGCCGCCGGTGGTGACCAGCGGGACGACCTCGCGCGCGATGCGCGGACGGCCGAACTTGGGCCGCGCGGCGACCCACAGGGCGATGAAGCGGTAGACGAGCGCCCCGCCCTGGAGCACGATCAGCGACCACACGCCCCAGCCGAGGAACGCCGCGATGATCGAGCCCACGACGCCGACGAGCATCGACATGACGTCGATCTTCGCCATGAGGCCGAAGCGCATCTCCTTCTGCACGCGCGCCTGGAGCGGCATGCAGAGGCTGTTGATGAGCAGGGTCGGCGCGACGGCGAGCGTCAGGACGATCAGTCGGTCCTCGTTGTAGAGGGCGGCGATCAGGGGCGCGCAGGCCGCGATCACGATCGTGCCGACGATCCCGAGGGCGACCGACAGCCACAGCACCGAGCGCCAGACCGTGTCGCTCATCTTCTTCGACTGGATGATCGCGCCGGTGAGGCCGAAGTCGCGGACGAGGTCGGCGACGCCGACGATCGCCGTGACCATCGCGAGCAGACCGAAGTCGCTCGGCGCGAGCAGTCGCGCCAGGACGATGGTCGAGAGCATCTGGATCGCGGTCTTGCCCCACAGGCCGCCGAGGGTCTGCATGACGCCGCGGCTCGCCTTGTGCCCGAGGGAGTCGGGCTTCTTCGGCGGCAGGTTCGGCCCGTCGCCGACGGTGGGCGACTGCGCGATGGCGTCGGTGGCGAGGGTCTCGGTCGTGTGGGCGGTGTCGTCGATCGCCGCCTCGATCTGGTCGTCGGTGGCGCGGGGCCGGGCGGAGGAGCCGCCTGCGGGGGTCGACCCCGTCACGCGCGCGTCGTCTCGTCGCGGTTCCATTCGGGTACGCCTCCTCGAGCGATGATCGACCGGGCCTCGAGGCGCGGTCGCAGATAGCCGTAGCAGTAGATGGGGAAGGCCGGCCACAGAGCGGGCCGGCGCACGACGCGCTTCACCAGCGCGGCGATGCCGCCGCCCGCCGGAGCGGGACGGTCGGGCACCAGGCCGGACGCGGCGAGCTGCGCGTTGCCGATGGCGATGCGCACGGTGCGCTTGATCTGGTTGCGCATGCGGCGCGGAGCCTTGACCGAGAAGGAGCGACCCGCAAGGGTCAGCCGCTCCTCGGGAGCGAACAGCTGCTGCACGAACCGGTCGTCGGCGATGATGTCGGGGAACGCGCCGAAACGGCTCCGCCCCTCCTCGGAGAGGCCGTAGATCCCGGAGCCGACCAGTTCGCTCACGCGGTAGTCGGACAGCTCCCAGATCGAGTAGTGCGCGCGGACGGGCCACGACGCACCCTCGGTGTCCACGTGGAACTCCGGTGCGGCGACGAGCGGTCCGCCGGAGCGGGCCAGCTCGTCGCCCAGCGCGACCAGCGTCTGGGCCGAGACGCTCACGTCGGCGTCCACGTAGATCCGCGGGAACACCGTCGCGAGCTCGTCGGCCGCGTTGAGCCCGGCGGTCTTGGAGGCCGTCGAGGTCTCCGCGACGAGGATCCGGGGATCCACGGCGCGGGCGACCTCGGCGGTGCCGTCGGTGCAGCCGTTCGCTCCGACGACGATCTCGAGGCGCCCCTCGGGATCGCCGTCCACGAGCACCCGGAGGAGCCGTCCGATCACCGCCGCCTCGTCGTGCGCGGGCACGACCACGCTGACGCGCATGCTCACGACTCGATGGGAGCGGGTCTGCGCACCACGTGGTCCGACGAGGGGCCGCCGAGGCGGGGCCCGATCGCGGGTCCGTTCTCGGGCTGCGGCCGGGGCCGGACGAAGGCCGACACGTGCCCCGCGTCCTCGGGTGCCAGGCGCCGGCGCGGAGTGCTCCGCGGCGCCTCCGTGAGCGTCCACGCCCCGATGGCGAGGAAGACCCAGAAGAGCATGAACGCCTGGTAGAAACCGAACGCGTCGTAGAAGTACGCCGCGATCGTGTAGCCGATCAGCAGGATCGCGATGGCGAACGCGAGGCTCGCGTACTGCGGCGTGCTGGTCTTCGTGAACGAGTAGCGGAGCAGCATGATGACCGGCACCAGGAACAGCACCGCCAGTCCGATGACGCCGACGGCGCCCGCGTCCATCAGCGTGCCGAGCCACTGGTTGTCGAGGATGAACGCGTTCTTGTCGTCGCCCACCACGATGCGGCTGCCGACGCCGGTGCCGAAGAACGGGTGCTCGCGCACGATCGCCATCGCCGGCTCGAGGTCGGCGAGGCGGCCCGCTCCGGCCATGCCGGCGGACGTGTACTGCGACGCGATGAGGGCCTCGGGGTCGAGGAACGAGCCGATCATGTCGGTCAGGATCTTCGGGATGACGAGGAAGCCCAGGCCCAGCACGGGGATCGCTCCGAGTGCGAGGTACCCGCCGACCTTCGGCCGCAGGATCAGCGTGATGAGGAACATCACGCCGAGGGTGACGATCGCGGTGCGGGACACCGCGGTCACGACGCCCAGCAGCAGCGCGAGGATCGCGCCGTAGTAGACGATGCGGCGGTTGATCTCGTTCAGCGGCCAGCGCGCCCACTTCGAGAGGTAGACCGCGATCGGGATCATCATCGTGAACATGACCGCCAGAGCGATCGGGTGCTGCGACGAGCCGAAGGAGCGGTAGCCGCCCGCGCGGTACGCCTCCTGCTCGGCGCCGAGGCGCTCGAGCGGGAGGAACTGGTCCAGGCGCGTGAAGATGTTCTGCTGCGTGGCGCGCTCGAGGACCGCGAAGAACGCGACGAGGACGGCCGTCCACACGAGGAAGGTCAGGACCCCCTCGACGAGGTGCTCGCTGCGCATCATCAGACGGGCGACGAAGTACACCGACAGCATCAGCACGTCGGTGACGATCGCACCGGCCACGCCGCTGCCGAGGCCGCCCTCGGCGATGAACTCGACGTTCGCCGCGATCGAGAGCAGGCTCGTGCCCACCCAGATCGCGAGGGGCCAGCCGAACGCCGCCGGGCGCCAGACGAACGCCGGGTCGATCAGGAGGGCCACGATCGCCGCGACGACCATCAGCACGATCACGAGCCGGTAGGGCTCGAGAGCGAAGCCGATCGGGATCGGGAGGGAGTAGTACCGCACCGGGATGAACATGATCACGCCGAGCAGCACGATGAACGCGCCGGTCCAGTTGAAGACGAGCTTGCGCGTGAGGTAGAGGAACGAGATCCCGAAGAGGGCGGCTCCCGCGATGAGCGGGTTGAGGTAGTAGCACCGCCGCCACCGCGACCCCCGCCAGGAGCAGGGTCGCGATGGCCGCTCGGATCGTAGCGTCCGGCGGACGAGGATCTCGCCCGCGTAGGGGTCGTCGTTGCCCGGGATCGGGAGCGGGGCCCCTTCACCGGCTTCGTTCTCGTGCTGGTGCTCATCTGAGGAGTCCGCGTCAGTGGCGCTGCGCTTCCCGGAGGAGGCGAGCTCACCCGCCCCGGCGGGGTTCTCGGTGGCCGAGCCGATGGCACCGGCCGAGCGCTGGCCCTCGGGGGCGCCGGTCAGCGCCGGACCGCGGCGGAAGGACTCGCCGCGACGCGGGCCTCTGGCGGTTCGCGGTGACGCGCTCCCGCGAGATGCGGATGTTGTAGAGGATGAACGCGAGGGCGATGAACGCGAGGAACACGCCGATGCCGGTGATGGCGATCGGGATGATCGGGTTCGACCCCTCCTGCTCGACGGCCGTGCCCTGGTCGGTGACCGACAGGGTCACGCGCTGCTCGGGAGCGACTCCGCGGCGTCCTGCTGGGCGCCCACGTAGGCCTGGAAGATCTGCGACGCGGTCTGCGAGATGAGGACGGCGCGGTCGGGGTCGGTCGACTCGCCGACGATCGAGAGGATCGGGAGGCTGAAGCGGCCCGGGTTCTGCTCGGTGCCGGCCGGCTGAGTGGTGCGGTGCGGACGGCGCTCAGCGCCTCCGTGTCGGTGAGGCCCATGGCCGCCTCGACCTGCGCGCGGATCTCGGATCCGCTGACGAGGTAGGCGTAGATGACCGCCGTGTTGGTGAGGTCGTTCTGCTGGGCCTCGGACTGGCTCCTCGGTGATCGGCTCCCCGGGCTCGATCGCCGCGAACGGGTTCTGCGGGCCACCGCCCAGGAGGATCGTGGTGTCGGAGCGGTACGCGGCCTCAGCGCGCGAGACGACCTCCCCGTCCTTGACGGTGTAGCCGGCCACCATCGCGGCCAGCACGGCGACGACGATGCCGAAGGCGAGGAGCCATTTGTAGCTCCAGAGCACTCGAAGATAAGGGGGACGGACATCTCGGTCTCGACTTCCAGACGGCGAGGTGTGGGACCTCGGGCGACGCGCCGCGTGCTCGGAGGTTGCACTGCTGCTGCAAACGATGCGAGCAACGCCTCCGTCCATCACGGCGGTAATGGCGGAACGGTGTGGTGTGGCTGTCGACGTCTGGAGACGAGGACGGACCTGGTGCGTGTGGCGGATCTGAAGGGTGTCGCACGGGGCGACGGCACCGCACCGGGGCGGTACCGGGTGGGCTCGACTCCGCGCCGTCCTCCGGGCATGCCTGCAAGTGGGTCGGAACGGGCAGAGAACCGGGACCCCGCGAGTGCGGTGCCCCGACACACTCATTGTGACCATAACCCACCGCACAGCGATGCCGGAAGTATTGCGACTGTGCCAAGTCTGGCCGACGTCCGACCCGCCGAGCCGGGTGCGGACTTGCGTTCCCTCTCAGATGGACGAGGATGGTAGTCCTTGTTCATTCCTGAGCGCGCCGCCCTCACGACAGGAGACGCATGGATGATGAGCACCAGTGCTCCATGCCTGCCGCAGACCACCACGACCGCCCAGCGACCCGTGAGGACCGCTCCGCGACCCCTGGCGACGGCGCGGCCGACGCTCGTCCCGTGACGGCCCGCGGTACCGAGCCGACGCTGTCGATCCTCTACTCTGTTCCCGCACGCCATCGGCTCGCCGGGGATCGGCTGGACCGCCCTGCACCAGGTGCGGGCCCTGGCCGACGCGGGCCACCGCGTCACCGTGGTCGCCGCCTCGATCGCGGCCCTCCGGGCCCCGTCGCGCGCGCCGTCACCACGCTGACCGTCGGCGGGGTGCGGCTCCCGCACCGCCTCTTCGGGCGCAGCCGCTCGATCGCGCACCACGACCGCGTCACCGCCCGGATCCTCGCCGAGGGCGAGTACGACGTCGTGCACGGCTGGCCGTGGGGCTCGGCCCGGACGTTCGACGAGGCCGTCCGCCGGGGCGTGCCCTCCGTCCGCGAGGCGCCGAACACCCACACCGCGCACGCCTTCGAGGTGGTCATGGAGGAGTACGAGCGGCTGGGCATCACGCCGCCGCCCGGCTCCCCGCACACGTACAACGCGGTGCGGCTGCGCCGCGAGGAGCGGGAGTGGTCCTCGGCCACCGCGATCCTGGTGCCGTCCGCCTCCGTCGAGCAGACCTTCCTCGAGAAGGGCTTCTCCCCGCGCAAGCTCCTGCGCCACCGCTACCGGCGCGCTCGTCGACACCGAGCGCGTGATCGATCCGGATCCGCGTGGACGACCCCGACCACGTCTTCACGGCGGTCTACATGGGCCGCATCGAGCCGCGGAAGGGCCTGCTCTACGCGCTGCAGGCGTGGCGCGCCTCCCGGGCGAGACGGCGTCGGGCGCTTCCTCGTCTACGGCGACTTCACCCCGGGTACCGGGACCGCCTGGCGGGCCTGCTCGATCAGCCCTCGGTCGAGCTGCGCGGCTTCACCCCCGACGCGGCGGGCGTGTTCCTCGAGGCCGACGTGCTGGTGCTGCCGACCATCGAGGAGGGCAGCGCGCTCGTGACCTCCGAGGCGCAGGGCGGCCGGCTGCGTGCCGCTCGTCTCCTCCGCCGCGGGGGCGAACCTCGAGGACGGCGTGCAGGGACTCGTGCACGAGCCGCGCGATGTGGAGGCGCTGACCGCGCACCTCGACCTGGTCTCCTCCGATCGCGAGCTGCTGGCGAGGATGCGCCGCGCCGCCCTCGCGAACCGCAGCCAGCTGACCTGGGACCGGGCGAGCATCGACCTCGTCGAGGCCTACCGCGCGGCGATCCGGCTCGTGCAGGACGACTCCGCCCCACCCACCGAGCACCCGAGGAACGACCGCCCGTGAGCCCCAGCGACGTCTCGATCATCCTCTGCACCCGCGAGCGGCCGGACATGCTCCGCGAGGCGCTGGCCGCCATCGCCGCGGGCACCGACCCCGCCGTCGAGGTGATCGTGGTCGACTCCGCCTCGACCGACTCCCGCACCCGTGAGGTCGCCCTCGCCGCCGGGCGCGCGCTACGTGCGGACGGACGTGAAGGGCCTCTCGATCGCCCGCAACGTCGGCCTCGCGGCGAGCGAGCGCGCGATCCTCGTCTACACCGACGACGACTGCTCGCCGACTCCGGGCTGGATCGAGGCGCTGATCGACGCGTTCGCCGAGCCTCGGGTCACGGTCGCGACCGGCCGGATGCTCGACCACACGCTCGTCGGCACCGACGTGCCGCCGACCGACCGGATCGTCTACCGCACCGCGGTGAGGGGTCTGGACGCCGGCCACGGCGCGGTGATGGCCTTCCGCCGCAGCACGCTGCTCTCGCTCGGCGGCTTCGACGAGGTGCTCGGCGCGGGCCGGTTCCTCGCCGGAGCGGAGGACCTCGACATCTTCTGCCGGGCGCTCAAGGCGGGCGGCACGGCCGTCTTCGTGCCCGACAGCGTCGTGCTGCACGTCAACACGCGCAATCCGTCCGCCTACCGGCGCCTGATGCGGGCTACGGACTCGGGCTCGGCGCCCTCGTCGGCAAGTGGTGGCGCCTGTCACCGCTGATCGGCGCGCGCCTGACCGGCGACGCTGGCCGTCCGCAGCGGGCGCCGACTCTCCGCTCGGCGAAGCGCCGAGGACGCGGGGCGCGCGACGAGCTCGCAATGCTCGACGGGATCCTGCGCGGCTACCTCCGCTCCCGCCACCTGCGCCTGTCCGGCTCGGTCTTCGTCGACGAGTTCCCGCCGACCCCCTCCGGCTGCCCGCCGCCGCGAGCACCGCGCCCGACGCCGGGTGAGCACGACGCGCTCGACCGACCCGACTCCGACCCGCCCGCAGGGAGCCCGATCATGACCCGCACCCCCGTCGATCCGGTCGAGCGCACGCAGAGCCCCTGCGCACGCTCGACGAGAAGTTCGTCAGCAACGCCATCGCGTTCGAGGCCGCCCGCCCGTCGCGACCATGGTCGTCGAGAGCGCGCCCTTCCGCCGCGAGGACGGCTCGCTCGACCGCGAGCTGGTCCTCACCGCGTGGGAGCGGTTCATCGTCGCCTCGCCGGCGCAGCGCCAGCGCCTCGTGCGGGCGCCCCTGGGCCTCTTCACCCCCTCCTGGGTCTTCGCCGACTCCGTCGACGTGCGCGACCACGTGCGCTTCCACCCCGGGGTCGTCGAGTGGGACCCGCGCCGGACGGAGCTGCTGACCGGCCTCTTCAACGGTCCGATGGACCCGAAGGGCCCGCTCTGGGACATCCTCGTCGTCGAGCTCTCGACCGGGCAGCTGGCGTTCCCGATGCGGATCCAGCACGTGATGGGCGACGGCATGTTCGGCCTGATGCTCTTCACGACCTTCACCGAGGAGAAGCCGTACGACGTCGCGCCGTCGGGCGGGCACCCGCTGTGCTTCCCCGACGATCCCCCGGCTCCGCGCGGGCCGCTGGGCCTCGCGATCGCCGCGCGGCGCACCATCGCCTCGTCCTACGACTCCTTCGCCGACGAGTGGGCGGACTGGAAGCGGAAGCCCCTGAAGAAGCGGCTGCGCCGCGTCGGCGGCCGGCTGATCCGCAGCCCCCGCGACGTGTGGATCCGCCGGTCCGGACTCGTCCAGCGCACCGTGAAGCCCAAGGACGCGGCGATCATCACCGTGCCCGTGCAGGCCGCGAAGGCGGCCGCCCGGGGCGCGGGCGGGACGCTCTCGGACCTCACCGTCGCCCTAGGGCTGCACGCGTTCGCCGCGATGCACCCCGAGCGGAGCGAGATCGCGACCCTCGTGCCCATCTCGCCCCAGCGCGACCGCACGGCCGAGAAGCGCAACCACATCACCATGGCGCGCGTCTCGATCCCCGTCGGCCTCGGCCTGCACGAGAGCATCGCCTCGGTGCACGAGCAGATCCAGCAGGCCAGCATCACCGGCGAGTCCGGGATCACCCGCGGAGTCCGCGACTGGCAGGGCTACGCGTCCTACCTGCCCGTCTTCCTCCGCCCGCGCTACTTCGGGCACGCCCTCGTCGAGGCGTTCACCCTGTGGCCCACCACCGAGCCCTCGGACGAGGCGGCGCTCTTCTCGAGCTCCTACCTCAAGCGCCTCGACTTCGCCGTGCAGGTGAGGGCCGACCTCGATTCCCGCGCCTTCGTCGACTCGGTGGTGCGCTCGCTCCACGAGCTCGGCGTGCCGCCGGTCGACTGGCCCGAGGAGGCGCCCGCGGGCAGCTCCCCGGCACGACCACCACTCCCTCCTCCGAGAACGGAACGACCCGATGAGCCAGGGCGGCGGACCGCTGCGCACCCTCACCAAGGTGCGCACCTACCTGCAGGCCGTGCGCCTGCTGCACTCCACGCGTACAGCCACGCCGACCAGGTCCCGCGGCTCACGCGCGGTGCCGACGTGTCGTTCGCGCCGAACGTGTCGTTCCGCAACGCCGAGCGGATCACGATCGGCGCCGGCACCTACATCGGCGAGAACTCGCTCGTGTGGGCCGGCAACGCGACCGGCCGCATCACCTTCGGCGAGAAGTGCCTCCTGGCGCCGAACGTCACGGTCACCGCGTCCAACTACGGCATCGTGCAGGGCACCCCGGTGATGGACCAGGCGAAGGTCGAGCGCGACATCGTCATCGGCCGCGACGTGTGGCTCGGAGCGAACGTGGTCGTCACGGCCGAGTGACGATCGGCGACGGCGCGATCGTGGGCGCCGGAGCGGTGGTCACCAAGGACCTCCCGGCGAACTGCATCGCGGGCGGCGTCCCCGCCAAGGTCATCGGGCAGCGACCGGAGGCGACCGGTGCCTGAGTCGGCGAGCACGACGGGGTCCGCGAGCGCGACCGCCGTCGACACGAGCCTGGCGATCGTCGTCGTCAGCTACAACACCCGCGAGAAGACGCTCGCGTGCCTGGACTCGATCCCCCGCGGCGACGCTCCGGACGCCCCCGCACGTGATCGTGGTCGACAACGGCTCCGCCGACGGCAGCGCCGAGGCGATCCGCGCGAGCGCACCCCGAGGCCACCGTGATCGAGGCGGGCGACAACCTCGGCTTCGCGCGCGGCGTGAACCGCGGAGTCGCGGCCGCGACCGAGCGCTACGTGCTGCTGCTGAACCCGGACACCCTCGTGCTCGACGGCCTCGTTCCGCGCGCTGCTCGACTTCGCCGTCGCGAACCCCCGCTACGGGGTCTACGGCGGACGCACCCTGCGACCGGACGGCGCGGTCGATCCGTCCTCGTGCTGGGGCGCCCCGAGCCTGTGGTCGCTCCTGACCTACGCGACCATGCTCTCCACCGCCTTCCGCGGCAACCCGCTCCTGGATCCGGAGTCGCTCGGCCGCTGGCAGCGCGACACGGTCCGCGAGGTGCCGATCATCACCGGCTGCCTGCTCCTGATGGAGCGCGCGCAGTACGAGCGCGTCGGCCGTCTCGACGAGCGCTTCTTCCTCTACGGCGAGGACGCCGAGTTCTCGATTCGCGCCCGCCGTGCGGGTCCTGGCACCCGTGATCGTGCCGACCGCCGTGATCGTGCACGACGTCGGAGCCTCCACGCGCGACGCCGCGACCGAGGGCAACTCGGGCCGCAAGATGTGCATGGTGATGGCCGGCAAGGCCACGATGATCCGTCTCGCCTGGAAGCCGCTGCCCGCCCGCGCGGGCATCGCCCTGCTCCAGGCCGGTGCGCTCGTGCGGACGGTTCTCGGGACGGCGACGCGGCGCAAGCGTCGCGCCTGGACCGAGGTCTGGCAGCGCCGCGCCGACTGGCGCGTGGGGTACCCGGAGGCGGAGCGCACGCTCTTCGGCCGCGTCCCCGGCACCGGTGCGGCCACGGAGGCGGCCCGATGATCGCCGGCGGCACCCGCACCCTCCGCTCGCGGCTGCGCACCCGGCTGCGCGGCCTCCTCACGCCCGAGAGCGCCGTGAGCCGACGCCTCGTCGTCGAGGCGGAGCCCGCGTTCCGCACCCGGTACGCGAACCCCTGCAACGCAGCGCCTCTACACGGCGATGACGGCCGAGGGAGCGCTCGTGCGCGACCTCTCGTGGTTCCGTTTGCTGACCTCGAAGATCGACATCGTCCACCTGCACTGGCCGGACCTCACGTTCCTCAGCGGGATCCGCCGCTACCGCGTCGTCGCCCGCCTGGTCTTCTTCTTCGGCTTCCTCCGCATCGCCCGGCTCCGCGGCACGCGCCTGATCTGGACCGCGCACAACGTGACCTCGCACGAGGAGCGGGCGACCCCGTTCCTGCGGAACTGGTACCGGCGACTGCTGACCGAGAACCTCGACGCGATCATCTGCCTCTCCCAGGAGGGCGTGTCGGCGATCCGCGTCTCGTACCCGGAGCTCGCCCACGTGCCGGCGTTCGTCACCCCGCACGGGCACTACCGCCACGACTACGACTTCTCGCCGAGCCGCGCCGAGGCGCGCGCGGAGCTCGGGCTCGACCCCGACGCCCGCCTCGTGGTGTCGGTGGGCCAGATCCGGCCGTACAAGAACATCCCGACCCTGATCGAGCAGTTCCGCGCCCGAGAGGACGACGGCACGCTGCTCGCGGTCGCCGGCAATCCGGCGCGCGGACCACTGCGCGGAATGATCGAGGAGGCCGTCGGCGGCGACCCCCGCATCCGCCTGGAGCTCGCGTTCCTCAGCGACGAGCGGATCGCGCTCTGGCTGCGCGCGAGCGACCTCGTCGTGCTGCCCTACTCGGCGATCCAGAACTCGGGATCCGCGATCCTGGCCGTCTCGGCCGACCGCCCCGTCCTCGTCCCGGATCTCGGGTCGATGCACGAGCTGGCGGCCCTCGTGGGTCCGGAGTGGGTGCGCCTCTACCGCGGCACGTTCGACCGCCCGGTCCTCGACGAGGCGCTCGAGTGGCTCGACACGCGTGAGGCCCCCGAGCGGGCCGATCTGGCGGAACTCGGAGTGGGACGCCATCGCGCGCTCCACGATCGCGGCGTATCGCCTCGTTCTGGGGGTACGGCCTCGGCGTGTCGGTGCGGGATCGGCCCCTGTTCGTCACGAAGTGGAAACCTCGCGCCGCTAACTTAGGCGCTCGAAGCCCACTTCCACTCCTCCGTCCGGCCCCGAACCGGACGGTCGTCGGCCCTCGCTGCCGACGAGGCGCTCACGACCGCCCGACAGCGGCCCGGCGCATCCTCCCCACCCGATGCACCCGGTGCACGCACGCCCACGACCAGCACGACCAGCACTGACAGCACAGTGCGCAGCCCCTCCACCGCACGACAGCCACTCGCACCGCCCGCCCGGAACGCAGTGACGCGCACGCCGGGGCCGCACCCTCACCGGGGCGGCCCCGGGCCGCCGAACGATCACGAGGTCCTCCCCTCGCTCCCCGGGCACCGCCCTCGCCCTCACGAGTCGATCGGACGACACCCATGCCCAGAGCAGCCCACTCCCGAACAGCACTGTCCGGACCCGCCCTGTCCAGAACAGCACCGTCCAGAACCTCCCCGCGCGGATCCCTGAGCGCGGCCCTCCTCGCCCTCGTGGTCCTCGTGGCGGCGCTCGTCACCGCTCCCGCTGCCACCGCGGCGGTGCCCGACCGCTGGACGTCCCCGACCGGCACCGGCACCGCCTGCAGCCAGGCCGCGCCGTGCGCCCTCTCCACCGGCGTGCAGAGCGCCCCCGCGGGCAGCACCGTCCGCCTCACGACCGGCACCTACCCCGACGCGACCCTGCGCGGCGGCAAGGCCACCGCGGCCCAGCCCCTCGTCGTCACCGCCGCTCCCGGGGCCTCGCCCGTGCTCACCCGCGTCAAGAGCTACGTGGCGAACATCGTCTGGTCCGAGATCGCCGTGTCGACCACGTTCTACCTCTACGGCGCGAACCAGAGCATCGAGTCCGCCCACTTCGACGGCGGCGGGCTCTTCGTCCGCAACGACGGCGCGGTCGTCCGCGACTCGCTGTTCGAGAACGGCTCCTCCATCGACGGCATCCAGGTCGGCGGAGCGTCCGACGTGCTGATCGAGGGCAACACCGTCCGCGACTACGACCAGGACAAGAACAACGGCCTCCACGCCGACTGCATCCAGGTGTTCGAGAGCACCGGCGTCACCCTCCGCGGCAACACCCTCTCGAACTGCTACAACGCGGGCATCATCTTCTCGCCGGGCGCCGGGGACGGCATGAGCGACATCACCGTCGAGTCGAACTTCGTGCAGAGCTGCGTCGTCAAGACCGCGCAGTGCCGCGGAGGCTCGGCCGCCGACTTCCGCGAGGTCACGGCCAGCGACCTGCTCATCCGCAACAACACCTTCGTCGACGGATCGCTGCGCGTCGGGGGCGCGACGAACACGGTCTTCGACCGCAACATCGTCAGCTACCTGGCCGCGTGCGACAGCCCGATGACGAACACCATCGTGTCGTCGTGGAACACGAAGCTCTGCAAGGCGCCTGCGCTGCGGAACGCGCAGGGCAACATCCAGGGCAGCCCGCGCTTCGTCTCCGAGGACACCGGCGACCTCCGCCTCGTCGACGGCGACGAGGCGCTCGTCGAGGGCTGGGGATCCACGGCCCCGCCGCGCGCGACATCGACGGCTCCGCCTTCTCGCGGAACACTGCCGGAGCCCACGCGGCGAAGGCCGGCGGACCCGCGCCGACCCCCTCGGCGACCGCGACGGCGACCGCCGCCCCGACCGCCTCGCCCACGGCGACCGCGACTCCGGACCGCGACCCCGACGCCCACGCCGACCTCGACCGTCCCCGTGCCGGTCCCGACGTCGACCACGCCGATCCCGGCCCCGACCGAGGAGCCCGGAGCGACCGAGCCGCCCGCCGTCGACACCACCGCTCCCGAGGTCGCGATCACGTCGCCCGTCTCGGGTGCGGTGATCCGGGGCATCACCACCGCCACGGTGACCGCGACGGACGACACCGCCGGTCACGGCTGTCGCCTTCTACCTCGGCAGCCTGAAGGTCGGCGACGCGACGGCCACGACCGGCACCACCTGGGAGCTGACGACGACCACGGCCGGCCTGCGCGGGACCTTCCCGCTCACCGCCCGGGCGACCGACGCCGCCGGCAACACCGGCATCAGCGCTCCGGTCACCATCACGCTCCGCTAGCGCGGCGTCCCGGCGAACGGCCCGGTCCCCTCCCTGCGGAGCGGGCCGGGCCGTTCGGCGTCCCCTCCCACGACCCGCTCCGCCCGTCAGGTCGAGCGCGCAGCGGAGGCGAGCCGTAGCGTCGGAGTCCCGCGGCCGTTCCGAGGACGCGGCGAGAGAGGCCACTGATGAGCGAGAACGAGCAGACCGGTCCCGTCATGGACGGCGCGGAGGACGCGAGCAACGACGAGAAGCTGAGCGGCCTCGTCGAGCAGGTCGACCACGACCACGGAGCAGAGGGCGCGGGCGCCATGGCCGACGAGCTGCGGGAGCGCGCCGACGAGACCGACACGGAGATCGTCGCCGAGGAGGAGTGACGGCACCGCTCCCGCGCCGCACCCTCAGCGCGGGAGCGCCGCCCTCGCCCGGTGCAGGAACACCGCCGTCATGATCGCGCGGGTGCGCGCGGGGGACGCGTCCAGCGGACCCAGGATGCTCTCGATCCGCTCGAGCCGGTCGTAGAGGGTCTGCCTCCGATGCCCAGGGCCACCGCGGTGGCGGTCTTGCCGCCCCAGAGCGAGGCGTAGGTCCCGAGCGTCGCCAGCAGGTCGGGCCGCTGGGCGAGGAGGGGGCCGAGGAGGTCCTCGACGAAGTCGTCGGCGGCGGGAGCGTCGCGCAGTGTGCTCGCGAAGCGCTCGAGCCGGTGCTGCCGCGCGTCGACGACGCGGCCCGGGAGCGCCCACTCCCGTACTCCCCGCACCTCGGCGAGCTCCCGCGCGAGCGAGCGCTGATCGCCGATGCCGCTGCCCACGCACACGGGCCCCGCTCCCTCGACCCCCTCCAGGAGCACCGCTCGGGCCGCCTCCATCGCCGCCGCGCTCGCGAAGGGCAGCAGGGCCAGCAGTTCGGTGCCCACGACGCTCAGCACCGGCTCCGACTCGGCCACGGCACGCAGCGCGCCGCGCACCTCCTGCAGCGACCGCTCGTCGTGCCCGGCGTCGGCCGACACCCCGAGGTAGCGCTCGCGCCCGCCGGCGCCGAGTCGCTCGAGGAACGCGTCGACCTGGAGGTCCACCGACGGCGGCTGCTCGGTCGCGGTGAGCACGGCAACGAGCTGGGCCGCGAGGCGCTCGGCGATCGCGGGCGGCCGGTGCCGCAGGACCGCGATCGCGAGCACGTCAGGGGCGCGATCCAGCGCGACGGCGACCGGGTGCACGTCCGCGTCGGCGTGCGCCCGGAGGTAGAGGGTGCCCAGCAGGGAGTCGCCCGCCCGAAGGACGCCCGAGAACGCGCCCGCCGTGCGCGTCGTGTCGACGCCGCGGCCGGGCTCGGCCCGCGCGATCGGCTCGCCGGTCGGCGAGACGAGGGAGGCACTCGCTCCGGTCTCCGCGGCGACGACCTGCAGCAGCTCCTCGACGCCCGCTTCGGCGGCGGCAGCCTCGCCGAGCAGACCGGACAATCTGTCCGCCAGGCGCAGACTCCGGAACTTCTGCTCGGTGAGCGCCGTGTTGATGCTCTCGCACACCTGGACGAAGGGGACGCGGCGGGAGAGCGAGAGCACGGGCAGGCCGTGCTCGAGGGCGGCGGCCACGAGCGGTGCCGGCACGGAGGAGCCGGGTCGACAGCTCGATGGCGAGGGCCCCGATCCGAGCCGCGACCAGGGATTCCACGTACCGCCGGCACTCCGCCGGATCCTGCTCGAGCGAGAGGTTCACGCCCTCCATGAGCAGGAGCTCCCCGCCCAGGAGGAGCGGCCCCACGTCGAGCTGCTCGCTCGCGTGCGCCCAGCGGATCAGGGAGCGCTGCGCCTGGGGGCCTCCGGCGACCACGACGGGCAGGGCGGCCGACAGGCGGGGTCGCGGAGCGCATCCGCGAGCAGGTAGGCCATGCAGAACGTCCTCTCGCGTCACGGCGAATTTACACGGGTGCGCGGCGCGCGAAACCGCTCGGGAGCAGAGTGGGCTCATCCGCCGACCGCGTGCACGCTCCCCGCCGCCCGGCCCCTCCTGCTCCACCTCACTCCGAGAGGACCCGCCATGAGCACCGACGCCCTGCACGGCACCACCGATTCCGAGGAGAGCGCTCGCGCCCTCCCCGACTCCCGGCGCACCGCCCGGATCGACGGCCAGTTCTGGATCTGGGCCGGGGCGAACATCGCCCCGATCAACTGGGTCCTCGGCGCGCTGGGCGTGAACATGGGCCTGGGCCTCTGGGACACCGTCACCGTGCTCGTGCTCGGCAACGTCGTGGGCATGGCCGTCTTCGGCTTCTTCGTGCTGCTGGGCCAGCGCACCGGCGTGACGGGCATGCTGCTGGGCCGGGCGGTCTTCGGCCGCCGCGGGAACTACGCCCCCGCCGCCGTGCAGGCGGTCGTGGTGATCGGATGGTGCGCCATCAACACCTGGATCGTGCTCGACCTCGTGATCGCCCTGCTCGGCTCGGTGGGTCTGGTCGATCCCGAGGCGTCGAACGTCGGCTGGCGGATCGCCGTCGCGGCCGTGATCATGGCGATCCAGGTCGCGATCTCTTTCCTGGGCTACCGCGCGATCGCCGCGTTCGAGCGCTGGACCGTGCCGCCGACCCTGGTGGTCCTCGCGGTGATGTCGATCGTCGCGTGGTTCTTCCTCGACATCGACTGGTCCTACGCCGGACCCGCCGAGGGCGCTCTGACCGGCGGTGACCGCCTGGCCGCGATGTCCATCGTGATGACCGCCATCGGCATCGGCTGGGGCCTCACCTGGCTCGCCTACGCCGGCGACTACTCCCGCTTCGTCAGCCCGCGCGCCTCGCGGCCCAAGCTCTACTTCGCCATGCGTGCTCGGCCAGTTCATCCCGGTCGTCTGGCTCGGCCTGCTCGGCGCGACGCTCGCGACGAAGAACGGCGGCGTGGACCCGGGCGAGCTCATCGTCGACAACTTCGGCGCCCTCGCGATCCCGGTGCTCCTGCTCGTCGTGCACGGCCCCATCGCCACCAACGTCCTCAACATCTACTCGTTCAGCATGGCCACCCAGGCCCTGGACGTGCGCCTGGGCCGCCGCACCCTGAGCCTGATCGTCGGCGTGCTCGCGTTCGCCGCCTCCGTCTTCTTCGTCTTCCAGGACGACCTGGCGACCACGCTCGACGCCTGGCTGGTCGGACTCGTCGGCTGGGTCGCTCCGTGGGGCGCGATCGTGCTCGTGCACTACGCGGTCTTCGAGAGCGCGTGCGCTCTGTTCGGCCACCTCTTCGCCCCGGTCGGCTCGCCGCTGCTCCCGGACGTGCGCTGGCGAGCCCTGCTCTCGTTCGCGATCGGCGCGACGCTGACCTGGATGTTCATGAACGGCTCGGTGCCGGCGCTGCAGGGCCCGGCCGCGACCGCTCTCGGCGGCATCGACGTCTCGTGGCTGGCGGGAGCCGTCTCGGCCGGTCTGGCCTACCTGCTGCTCGGACGCGGCGACGCCGACGAGTGGGTGCAGCGCCGCGAGGCCCTGGAGCGGTCGCCGCGCGCGGCGCGAGCCGGTCCTCGGGTAGCCGGCCCCGTCACTCCGCTCCTCTCTTCTCTCCTCCACGATCCGCACCACCGCACCACGAACGGAACCGCCATGCCGCTGCTCATCACCGACGCCTCCGTCATCACCATGGACCCGGTCTCGGGTGCCGTGCCGATCACGGCGAGCATCCGCATCGTCGACGACGTGATCGCCGCGATCGGCCCGGGGCTCGCGCCGGAGCCGGGCGACGAGGTGATCGACGGCCGCGACCGCCTGGTCACCCCCGGCTTCGTCAACGCGCACACCCACTCGTGGGAGTACCTCTACAAGGGGCGCTACGACAACCTGCCGCTCGAGCTGTGGATGCTGCTCTCGTACCCGATCCTGGGCGACAGTCGCGTCGCTCCCGACCTGGTGCGGCTGCGCTCGTCTGCTGTTCGCGCTCGAGTCGCTGAAGGCGGGCGTGACGACGCTGGTCGACGACGTGCTCGAGAACCCGGATCAGGACGCGGCGCAGCTGGCCGCGGTGTTCGACGCGTACGACGAGATCGGGATCCGGGCGAACATCTCGGGGCATGTGATCAGCAAGCCCTTCTTCGAGACCATGCCGTTCCTCGAGGAGCTGCTGCCGGCCGACGTCCTCGGAGGTCGGCGCGGGCGGCGTCGCGGCCGACGACCGACGGGTACCTCGCGTTCAGCCGCGAGGCCTTCGCGACCCAGCACGGACGGGGCGGCGGGCGGCTGCGCTCGCTATGGTCGCCCCTCCGCGCCCCAGCGGGTCGCGCCCGAGCTGCTGGTCGGAGCGACCGAGCTCGCGCTCGAGCACGGCGCGGAGTGCCACATCCACGTCCTCGAGACGAAGACCCAGCTGGTCACCGGGCGGGAGTCGTACGGGGCACCCTCGTCGAGTACATGGAGCGGATCGGGGCCCTCCGCCGAACACCACGTTCGCGCACGGCATCTGGCTCACCGACTCCGACATGGACCGCGTCGCCGCCGCCGGGACCTCGATCTCGCACAACCCGCTCTCGAACTCAAGCTCGGCTCGGGCATCGCACCCTGGCGCGCCCTGCACGACGCCGGAGTGAACCTGGCCTGGGCACCGACGGCTGCTCGAGCAGCGACTCCCCGCGGATGCTCGACGTGATCAAGGCCGCGGCGCTGCCTGCACAAGGTGACCGACCCCGATCTCGCCTCGTGGCCGACGGTCGCCGAGGTGCTGACGGCGGGCACGATCGAGGGCGCACGGAGCGCCGTTCTCGACGGGGTCACCGGCAGCATCGAGGTGGCAAGCAGGCCGACCTCGTGCTGTTCGACCTCGAGACGCTGAACTTCACACCGCGCCAGCGCCTCGAGAACCAGCTCGTCTACTCCGAGAACGGCTCGTCGATCGACACGGTCATCGTGGCGGGCCGCGTCGTGGTCTCGGGCGGCGAGTCGACCACCGTCGACGAGAGGGCGCTGCGCGGATCTGACGGCGCAGCTGGGCGACATCGTCGCGTGGCAGGACTCGCTCGACGCCACCAACGGGGTGCTCACGGAGCCGTTCCACCGGATGTACGAGAGGGCGATGGCGCGCGAGGCGTCGATCGACCGCTTCAGCGGGCGGCGCCTGGTCGACGCCGCGACCGGACTCCCACCTCCGGCTCGCAGGAGCCCGTTCGGCTCGCAGGATCCCCGGATCCCGCGAGCCGAACGCCGTTCCGCGAGCCCTGGAGGATCGCGCCGGCCGAGGGCGGCTCGACGGCGCGTGCGCCCGTCCGGATCACCTGCTCGCGGCGCCGCTCCGAGCAGCCACGGCGCGTCCGATCGGCCCGCGCCCCGTCAAGGGGGTCAGCGATCCGGAGGAACGCTCATCGGGAACATGCGTTCGAAGGCCGCGATTATGGTCGCTGCAGAAGCGCCGGAGACGTGTCCGGCCGTTGCCCCAGAGGCCCGACGTCCCCGCAGTGCCGCGGATCGGAGCGGTCCTCCACCCGACCTCGACGCCCAGAAGGACGCCCCGTGCCGACGACCCCCGCGAGCCGCCGCCCGCACCGCTCAGGTGCGGGCAGGCCGGCGAAGTTCGCGGCGCTGAGCTCCTGCACGGCGGGCAGCTTCGCGAGGATCGCGGACGAGACGGCGTCGCGGTCCGAGAGGACGCGCTCGAGCGCCTCGCCGACGCGCGTCGCGAGCCCGTCGCCGGGCTCGACGCACAGGTAGGGCAGCTCGAACATGGCCATCAGGCCCTCGACCTTGCCCTGCGTGGCGAGGGTGATCGCGGGCACGCCCTTCATCAGGGACATGATCGCGAGGTGCATGCGACCGGTGACGGTCACGGTGGCGCGCTCGGTGAAGCCGCGCACCTCGGCCGGGCTCAGGACGTCCTCGACGAAGGCGACGCCGGTCGTGTCGGGCAGCGCCGCGTAGACCTTGCGGCAGGCCGCGAGGTCGTCGGGACCGTGCTTGATCACGTGCGGCAGCAGCACGACGGCGAGGCCGCGCGCGCGCAGGCCGCCGATGATCTCGACGTACGCGCCGGTCTGATCGGTGTCGATCAGGCCCGAGACGTTGACGATCGCGATGCCGGCGCTCGTGTCGAGGGCGTCGAGCTCGGTGCTCGCCCGCTCGCTGTCGACGGAGCGGGCCGAGAAGACGATGTCCGCGGAGGCCTGCGCGTCGAGTCCGTCGCGTCGGGCGCGCTCGACCGACAGCGGGTCGCGGAGGAAGAGCGTGGTGCCGGCGCGGTCGGCCGCCCGCAGCTCGGCGAGCGCCGCCGGGTGCGCCTTGCCGTTCCAGCTGAAGCCGAGCACGCGAGTGTCGACGCCCGCGGAGGCGGCGCTGCGCGACGACCGCGCGGCTGGTCGAGGCGCGGAAGTTGTAGGCGCCGTCCATGATGTCGGCGCCGACGATCGAGACGGACGCGGTGCCCGGGAGCATCGAGCGGAAGCGGCGGAGGTCGCGCACGAAGCTCGGCAGTCCGCCGTAGAGCAGAGTGCCCAGCGAGACGATCTCGACGCGGTCGGCGTGCTCGGCGGGCACGCGGATGTCGCCCGGGTAGCGGGTGATGACCGTGATCGGACCGGCCACGTTCTCGAGGAACGCGCCGACGAGCGCGGCGTCGCCGATGTTGCCGGCACCGGGGGCGCGATCAGAATCGCGCGACCCTGGGCCGCGGCCTGCGGAGCGCGGCGCGCCCGGCGCAGGCGGGCGGCGTCGACGAAGACGGCCCGGGCGCCGAGCGACAGCACCGCCGGGCTCTTCAGGAGCGGAGCCGTGCGCTTGCGCACGCCTCCGAGGATCGTCCGGACTCGCGAACCCGTTCCGCTCACAGCACTGCCGTTCCCGGCCCCGTCTCGGAGCCGTCCTCGTCCTACGCCGGTGCGGGCGTTCGCCGCTCCGGTTGGTCCAGGCGGGCGCTCGAGCGCTCGTCCCCCAGGGTGGTCGACCGCCGGGGACGCTCCCGCCGCGCCCAGTGTACGGAGTCGGTCCCCCCTTCGGCCGATACGCCTCGCGGCCACGGCCCCTCCTTCCTTTCCCCGCCCCGAGTCCCCGCTCACACCTTCCCCGATTGGACCCCACGCCCATGACTCGAACGCTCAGCGCGACTCTCGCCGCACTGCTGGTCGTGATCGCCGCGTTCTTCGCGGCCGCGCCCAGCTTCGCGGCGGCGAACCGCTGCCTCCCCACCGGGACCAGCACGGTCTGCACCGCCGCCGCGCCCTGCTCACTCGTGACCGCGGTGCAGAACGCCGCCCCCGGCGACACCGTGCTGCTCACCTCCGGCACCTACCCGACGGTGACCATCAAGGCCGGGAAGGCGACCGTCGCCGCTCCCGTCGTCGTCATGCCCGCACCCGGCGCCTCGCCGGTGCTCGGGTCGACGAAGGTCTACGCGGCGAACACGGTGTGGAACGACATCTACTCCCGCAGCACCTTCTACACCTACGGCTCGGGCATCACGGTCGACCGCATGCACATCGACGGCTCCGGCATCTTCGTGCGCAGCGCGAACGTGATCGTGCAGAACTCGACCTTCGAGAACGGCTCGTCGATCGACGGCATCCAGGTCGGCGGCACCACCAACGGCCTGATCGAGAACAACCGGGTCCAGAACTACGACCAGAACATCGACAACGGCCTGCACGCCGACTGCATCCAGGTCTTCGAGAGCACCAAGGTGGTGCTGCGCGGCAACGTCCTGAAGAACTGCTACAACGCGGGCATCCAGTCTCGCCGGGCGCCGGCGACGGGATGAGCGACATCACGGTCGAGTCGAACTTCGTCTCGGGCTGCATCGTCGTCACGGCCGACTGCCGCGGAGGCTCCGTGGCCGACTTCCGCGAGGTCACCGCCAGCAACCTCTACATCCGCAACAACACCTTCGAGAACGGCGCGCTGCGCGTGGGCGGAGCGGCGAACACCGTCTTCGACCGCAACATCGTCAGCTACCTCTCCTCCTGCACCAGCCCGATGACGAACACCATCGTCGAGGCGTGGAACACGAAGCTCTGCAAGACGCCCACGCTGCTGAACCAGCAGGGCAACGTGCAGGGCGCCCCGGCCTCCGTCTCCTCCGCCGCGGGCGACCTGCACGTGCTCGACGGCGCGCAGACCCAGATCCTGGGATGGGGCTCGCTGACCGGCGCCCGCACCGACATCGACGGCCAGACCTTCGGCAGCCGCACCGCGGGCGCCGACCAGGTCGGCGGGACCGTCGCTCCGACGCCCAGCGCCACGCCGACCGCGACCGCGACGCCCACGGCCACCCCCACCGCGACGCCGACCGCGACCCCCCGTGCCCACCGCGACCGCGACGCCGACGCCGACCGCGACTCCCGCCCCGACCGCGACTGCGACCGCCACTCCGGCGCCGACCGCCACTCCGGCGCCGACCGCGACGCCGACCACCGCCCCGGTGGCCGACCGGCACCGCGCCGACCGTCGCGATCGTGTCGCCGACGTCGGCGCGTCGGTGTCCGGCACGATCGTGCTGGCCGCGCGCGCCTCGGACAACGTGGGCGTCACCGGAGTGAGCTACTGGGTGGGCACGACGAAGCTCGGCGACGCGACCCTCGCCGCCGACGGCACGTGGCAGCCCCGGTCAACACCGCGGCGTTCGGAGTGGGCACCTACCTCGGTGACCGCCAAGGCGACCGACGCGGCGGGCAGCCTCCACCACGAGCGCGACGATCGCGCTCAAGCGGGTCTGATCCTCCGCTGAGCACGACGAGGCCCCGGTGCAGTGCACCGGGGCCCTCGTCGCCCGCGGGAGCGGGGTCAGTCGGCGAAGATCTCGCCGACCGGCTCGCGCTTCTCGGCCTGGAAGCGGTCCTCCGCCCGGCCGAGCGCCCAGTAGGCCGACAGCGACAGCGAGCGGCGCTCCAGACCCCAGTCGTCCTGGAGGATCCGCCGCAGCTCCTTCATCGCCCCGCGCTCGCCGTGCGCGAAGACGTCGAGCACCCCGGAGGGACGCGGCTCGGCGCGCACGGCCGCGACGAGCGCCCGCCCCGCCTCGAGCACGCCGCGGTGCAGCCAGCGCAGCTCGACCCCGGCGGGAACGGCGAGCGGCGCTTGCTCATCGGCGGCTCCCGGCACCTCGAGCAGCACCAGCCCGCGCGCGTCGGCGGGCACGGCCTCGAGCGCCGCGGCGATCGGCGGGGAGGGCGGAGTCGTCGCCCAGCAGCAGGTGGAACGCGCCGGGCTCCGCGCTCGGCGCCCACGCGCCTCGGCCTCGTTGAACGCGAGGCGGTCGCCGGGAGCGGCGGAGGCGGCCCACGGGCCCGCCACCCCGTCGTCGCCGTGCACGACGAAGTCGATCGCGAGGCTCCGCCGGTCGAGGTCGACGGAGCGCACGGTGTAGGTGCGGCGGACGGGCAGGTCCTCGGGGGCGAGGGTCGCCCGGAGCGCGTCGAGGTCGTAGCGGCTCCACGTCGACGCCGGCACGGGGCAGCAGGAGCTTCACGTACTTGTCGGTCGTGGCGAGCGTCGCGGGATCGGCCTCCGCGGCGAACGCGTCGAAGCCGGGTCCGCCCAGGTGCACGCGCACGAGGTGCTCGGTCAGCCGTTGCGTCCGCAGCACGGTCAGCACGTGCTGGGTGCGGACGGGGCGCTCCCGCGGGGACGGGTGGGAGCGGTCGGGACGGCGGAGGCGGTGGCGTCGGTCATCCCTCCAGCATGCCCGCCGAGCCCGTGAGCCCTCTAGGGATCGGCGCGGAGCGCGCCACGGGCTCACCCGTCGCCGCCCCGCGCCTGGACGCGGACCGCGACCTGCGACTCGACGCCGAGCGGGCCTGCGCACGCCCCCGCCCCCGTGTCGAGGCGACTCGCCACCGACTCCGGCCGCGAGTGGACGCGGAACGGTCTGAGGCGCGTCCCGCAGCCCAGTTCGCGTCCAGTCGGCCCGATCCCGGTCGTGGAGGACGCGCAGCGGGCCGCTCGCGAAGACGCGTGGAGGGCCGTACCCTCGTGCCATGCCTGCGTCCCCGACCTCCGCGACCGCGATGCGCAGCTCCACCCCGCGCCTGCAGCCGGACCGCGTCGTCGTGCCCGACGTGCTCCGCGGCGTCGCGATCGTGGCGATGCTCGTGGCGCACGCGATGCCGCTGCTGCCCGCCGTGTCCGCCTCGCGCTCCGCGAGCTTCGTCGCCGGCAACGTGAACGACCTCGCCTCGCCCTCGTCCTCGCCCTCGTCATGGGCATGTCGGCGTCGATCGTGCTCGCCCGGCCGGGCGCCTCGCCCGCTCGCGTCCTGGTGCAGAACCTGATCCGCGGGGCAGTCCTCGTGGCGCTGGGCCTGTGGCTCGCCACGTGGGGCAGCTGGATCGCGATCGTGCTCGCGTTCCTCGGGATCGTGCTGGTCGTCGGCACGCCGATCCTCCTGCTGTCCTCGCGGGTCGTGGCCGTCGTCGCCGTGGTGCTCGCGGTCGTCGGAGCGCCGGTGAACACCGCGGTCGCCTCGGCCGTCGACCCCGTCCTGCTCGGGCAGCAGTCGCCCCTCGGCTTCGCGGTCCGCTGGGTCTTCCTCGATCCGCACTACCGCGTGACGAGCCTGCTGCCCTTCTTCCTGCTCGGCGCCCTGCTGCTGCGGCACGGGTTCCGCCGCGACCGGCCCTCGTCGCCCTCGCCGCCGTCGCACTGCCGGCCTACGCGGTGCGGCCGCTGGTCGAGCGTGCGCTCGGCGTCGACTCCGGTGTCGGGCAGCCACGCCGACACGCTGCACGATCTGGGCCTGGTGCTTGCCGCCCACGTCGCCGTCGTGCTTCTCGCGACGGTCTCGGTCGCCGCGCGCCCGCCCGATCATCGCCGCCGTGTTCACGCCGTTCCGCGCCGCCGGATCGCTCGCCCTCTCGGTCTACGTGCTGCAGGTGGGCGTCGTGGTCGCCCTGCTCGCCTCGGGCGCGGTGCGCGGGGTGCAGGACCCGGCCGGGGCGCTCCTCCTGGTGCTCGGCGTCTGGGCGGTCGGAGTGCTGTGGTGGCGCTTCGCGTGGATCGGGGCCGATCAGTGGGCGACGCGGCTCGTCACGCGGCTCGCGACCGCGTGGATCCGGATGAGGGGCCGGCGCGCCGCCGTCTCGGCGATCCTCCTGACGCTCGCGGCGACGACGACGGGCTGCTCGACGAGCGAGCCGGTGCCTGCGGCGACCGCACCCGCGTCGGCCTCGGCGCCTGCGTCCCCGGTCGTGCCGCCGATCGGAGCCGCGCCTCGACGCCCTCGAGGCCGAGTACGACGCCCGCATCGGGCTCGTCGCCGTCGACACGGGCGACGAGCGGATCCTCGAGCACCGCGCCGACGAGCGCTTCCGCTTCGCCTCCTCGAGCAAGGCCTCGCGGCCGGCGGCGCTGCTCGCGCGCACCGGGCCCGAGGATCTCGCGCGCGTCGTCACCTGGAGCGACGCTCGTCGACCACTCCCCCGTCCACGGGCCCGGCGACCGCCTCGGTCTGCCGCTCGGCGAGGTGGCCGAGGCCGCCGTGCGCGTCAGCGACAACACCGCGCACAACGCGGTGCTCGAAGAGCTCGGCGGTCCGGCCGGACTGCAGGAGGCGCTGCGCGGGCTCGGCGACGACGTCACCCGCGTCGACCGCCTCGGAGCCCGAGCTGAACACGAGCACCCCCGACGGGCTCGACACGGGCACGGCGCGCCCCTCTCCGCGGATCTGCGCGCGCTCCTGCTCGGCGGCGCCCTCGATCCCGACGACCGCGACCTGCTCCGCGAGTGGATGAGCGGCAACGCGACCGGGGACGCGCTCGTGCGAGCGGGCGCACCCGCGGGCTGGACCGTCCTCGACAAGTCCGGAGGGGCGGGCGGGCTGCGCACCGACCTCGCCCTCGTCGAGCGGCCGGACGCCGCCCCGATCGTGATCGCGGTGCTGACGGAGCGGGACGATCCCGCCCAGGACTACGACGACGCCCTCGTCGCCCGGGCCGCGGCGATCGCCCTCGACGCGCTGGGCTGACCAGGCTCCCCGGCCCCCGCCGCGCCTACCCTGAACCCGTGCCTTCCGCTCTCGCTCCCGCCGCCGGCCTGTCAGCCTCGGCCGTGCTCCTCTTCGGACTGCGGCTGCCCCTCGCGGGCTACCTCGTGCTGGCCGCGAGCCTGCTGCTCGCCCTGGCGATCGACCGCGTCCTCGCCGTCGACCTCTCCCTCATCGCCGCGGGCCTCGTGATCGTCAGCACGATCTCGGTGGAGGCGAACCTCGACTACCCCAACATGGCGCTGATGGGTGTCGTGCTCTCGGCGGCCGTCGCCGTGCCCTGGGCGATCGACCGGTACGGCACGAAGCGGCGGCTCATCCGGTTCCCGATCCGCACCGGGCAGAAGCGGACGCCGCTGGAGAAGTCGTACCTGCCGGCCGTGGTCGTGCTGGGCTGGATCCTGCCGCCGTTCTACTTCATCCGCTCGGGCGCCTATCTCAACTGGCCGGCGATCCACGCTCCGGACGAGATCGCGCGCCTGTTCGTCGGCGTCGGTTTCGTGGGCATCTGGGACGAGCTGTTCTTCATCTGCGTCGTCTTCGCGGTGCTGCGCCGCCACCTCCCGCTGTGGTGGGCCAACATCCTGCGAGGCGGTGGTGTTCGTGTCGTTCCTCTGGGAGCTGGGCTACCGCGAGTGGGCGCCGGCGTTCACGATCCCGTTCGCCCTGCTGCAGGGCTGGATCTTCTCGAAGACGAAGTCGCTGACCTACGTGATCTGCGTGCACCTGCTCTTCGACGTCGTGGTGTTCCTGGCGCTGGTGCACGCCCACAACCGCGACTGGCTGCGCTGGTTCGTGTACTCGAGCGAGACCCTTCCGGGGTGGGCCGCCGCCCAGTGTTACGGCGGACGTCACGCGGCCGACGCGAGGCGACGACGATGCTCCATCATCGTCCCGTGCGCCGACGGCGCCCGCTCCGCACCGTCCCGGAAGGACACCAGGCATGATCCGCCTCGAGCAGCTCACCAAGGCCTACGGGCACGGCGACGCCGCCGTCACCGTGCTCGACCGCCTCGACTTCTCGGTCGCGACGGGCGAGATCTTCGCCGTCGTCGGGCCGAGCGGTGCCGGGAAGAGCACGCTCGCAGCGTGCGTGAACCTCGCTCGAGCGCCCCACCTCGGGCTCGGTCGTCGTCAACGGGGACGCCCTCTCGCAGTTGTCCGAGCAGGAGCTGCGCGTCGCCCGCCGTCGCATCGGCACCGTCTTCCAGTCCGACGGGCTCTTCAGCCGCCGGACCGCGGCCCAGAACGTCGCCCTGCCGCTCGAGTACCTCGGAGTCACCGCGGCCGAGACGAAGCGCCGCGTCGCCGAGCTCCTCGACCGCGTCGGGCCTCGAGCGCGCCGGCCACTACCCGCACCAGCTCTCAGGCGGCCAGCGCCAGCGTGTCGGCATCGCCCGCGCCCTGGCGCTGCGCCCCAGCGTGCTGCTCTCGGACGAGGCCACCTCGGGCCTGGACCCGGCGTCGACCACCGCGATCACGACGCTCCTCAAGGAGCTGCGCGACGACCTGGGGCCTCGATCCTCTTCATCACCCACGAGATGGAGACGGTGCGCCAGGTCGCCGACTCCGCCGCCCTGCTCGACCACGGCCGCATCGTGGAGTCGGGGCGCCTCGTCGACCTGCTCCGCGACGCCTCGCTCGCCGTGGGCCTGGCCCTGAACCCGCTGCGACCCGCCGCCGCTCCGGCGCCCGGGCTCACCGAGTGGGTGCTCGGCTACGCGCGCCCCGACGTGCCGGCCGACTGGATCGCGCGGCTCGGCCGACTCCGTCGGACCGGTGTCACTGCTGGGCGCCGCGATCGAGACCATTGGCGGGCGGGCCGTGGGCCACGCCACCGTGGCGCTGGACGGCGTCGACGAGCGCCGCCTCGTCGACGCGGCCGGCCTGCTCGGGCTCTCAGTCCGTCCCGCCCCTCCCGCGGCGCCTCCGCTCCGGTCGCCCTCGCCGAGGAGGTCGCGGCATGAGCGCCCTGCACCTCGACAACCGCGTGCCGATCGCCGAGATCCCCGCCCTCGTCCTGCCCGCGCTCGGCGAGACGCTGATCATGGTCGGCATCGTGATGACGATCGTCGTGCTCGTCGGGATCCCGCTCGGGGCCGCCGTGCACAACCTGGCGCCCGGCGGGCTGTTCGAGAACCGCGCCGCGCACCAGACCCTGAGCTGGGTGATCAGCATCGGCCGCTCGCTGCCGTTCCTGATCCTGATGGCGTCGATCATGCCGTTCACCCGGCTGATCACCGGCACCAACATCGGGATCGCGGCCGCCGTCGCGCCGATGTCGATCGCCGGCATCGCGTTCTTCACCCGCATCGTCGAGAACGCGCTGCGGAGCGTGCCGATCGCGCTCACCCGCGTGGCCCGTGCCTCCGGAGCGTCGCGGCTGCAGGTCATCCGCTCGGCGCAGCTCAGCGAGGCGGTGCCGCAGATCATCGGCGGCCTGACCATCAACACCATCGCGATGATCGAGTACTCGGCCATCGCGGGCACGATCGGAGCCGGCGGCATCGGCTACGTCGCGGTCACCTACGGCTACCAGCGGTTCGACAACACGGTGATGCTCGCGACGATCGTGATCCTGGTCGCCACGGTCGCGCTCGTGCAGCTCATGGGCGACGCCCTCGTGCGCGCCACGACGCCGAGCGCCTCGCGCTCGCGGCGTGCCGAGCGCGTCGCCGTCGCGGCCCGACCGCTCCTCCTCCTCTCCCGCCCGGCCCCCGCCGCGGCGTCCTCCCCCGCGCCCGGCTCCCGCCGCCGCGTCCCTCTCCCGCGCCCGGGCACCGGCGCGCGCACCCTGGAAGGCACTCCCATGAGCACCGAGAACACCCCCGACAGCACCCGCTCGCCCGAGAGCACGCTCGGCTTCGAGCTGAAGCACAGCAAGCGCCGCTGGCCCTGGATCGCCGGAGGCACGGCCGTCGTGCTGGCCGCCGGCACGGCGATCGCCGTCCCGCTCCTCTCGCCCTCCGTGTCGGCGAACGAGACCGAGGGAGCGACGCTCTACGTCGCCACCGCCGAGGGCAACGCGTTCGAGCAGGCCCTCGTGCAGTTCATCGCCGACGAGGTCGCGCCGGAGTACGGCATCGAGGTCGAGTTCAAGGGCCTCTCGGACAGCAACACCATCAATCGAGCGGTCAGCGAGGGCGAGGTCGCCGCGACCGTCTACCAGCACAAGCTCTGGCTCGGCCAGGTGCTCGAGTCGAACCCCGACTTCGAGGAGGAGGCCGCGACCCCCGTGTTCCGCTGGGGCTTCGGGCTCTGGAGCGACAAGTACGGCGACGTCTCCGAGATCCCCGACGGCGGCACGATCTCGCTCTACTCCGACCCGGCGAACGAAGCGCAGGGCCTGTGGCTGCTGCAGAGCGCCGGCCTGATCACGCTGAAGCCCGGCACCGAGCCCGGCACGGCGACGCAGAACGACATCGCCGAGAACCCCAAGAACCTGAAGTTCACCCTGCTCGACTTCGCGGCCCAGTCGCGCGCGCTGCCGGACCTCGACGCGGCCGTCGGCTACACCGAGTACTACCTCGCCGCCGACATCCCCATCGAGAAGCAGATCTTCGCCTCGACGGCCCCCGACGACTTCGCCGGGCAGCTCACGATCGGCTCCCGCTACGCCGACACGGAGAACATCAAGAAGCTCGTGCAGGCGTTCCAGGACCCGGCGGTGCAAGAGTTCCTGGCGACCGACGAGACGGTGAAGGGCATCCTGCTGCCGCTCGAGGGCTGAGCGCGGCCCGTCGGCGGTGGCCGACGGAAGCGGAGGGGCGTCCCGGGAGGGGCGCCCCTCCTGTGTGTCAGAGGTCGCGGGCGAAGCAGAGCGAGAACTCGCCGCCGATGTAGTCGCCGAAGAGCGGGATGCCCGTGTAGCCCTCGCGCTCGTAGAAGCGCACGGCGTCCGGCTGCTTCGTGCCGGTCTCGAGCACGAGGCGCGCCGCTCCGAGCCCGGCGGCCAGCTCCTTCGAGCCGGCGGAGGACGAGCGTCGCGACCCCGGTTCCGCGCGCGGACGGATCCACGTACATCCGCTTGACCTCGATCGCATCCGGGCCGAGCACCGACTCGGGCAGGGGCGCAGGCCTCCACAGGCGCGCGCCACCCCGTCGGCGCGCGGGCCACGACGAACACGGGCACGTCGGCGGCCGACGGCGGCACTCCCCGGCTCGTGATCCGTGCTGCCGTAGCGCTCGTCGAGCTCCACGCGCTGAGCGGCGCGCAGGGCGTCGGCGTCGGGGTGGTCGTAGGGGATCGTCTCGAGCTGCCAGATCATGGAGCCTCCGTTCGGCCTTCACCGTAGCGGGGGCGGACGCGCTCAGGCGGCGGGGAAGGCGCGGCGGACCGCCTCGCGCAGGAAGGCGCGGCGCCGGTCGTGCTCGCGCTGCTCCTCCGCGGCGAACGCGGCGTAGACGTTGCTCACCGGTGACCACGCCATCGACATGGCGATGACCATGGCCATCACGTCGAACGGATCGGCCCCCACGGCGACCCGGCCGTCCGACTGCGCCGAGCGGATCGCCTCGAGCTTGCCCTGCTCGCGATCGCGCGCCTCCGACCCCGCTACCAGGTGCTCGGTGGCCGGCGCTCGAGCCGGGCCCAGGTGGCGAGCCGGATGAGGTCCGGCCTTACGAGGTACTCGTCGTAGAGGCGCACCGCCCAGCCGGCGAGGTCGGACGGGTCGATCGGCACGACGTCGACGATGAGGTCGAGCGACGCCTCGAAGACCGCGTCGAAGAGCAGCTCCTTGCTCGTGAAGTAGGCGTAGAGCTGCGCCTTGTTCGAGGCCGCGACGGCCGCGATGCGGTCGACGCGCGCTCCCGCGATGCCGTGCTCGGCGAACTCGGCGGTCGCCGCGTCCATGATGCGGCGCCGGGTCGCCTCGCCCTTGCCGGTGGCGGGGATCGGAGTCATGCCCGAGATGCTACCAACCGGTCTGTTCTCTGGACTCTTCCCCTGCTACCATTCCGAGAACAAACCAGTTGGTATTTTCGAGGAGCAGGCATGAGAAGCACCCCGGCCTATACCGTGACGGCCACCGCCCCGGCACCCGTCCGCGCGAGCATCGAGCGGAGGGATCTGCGGCACGACGACGTCGCGATCCGGGTGGACTACTGCGGCGTCTGCCACAGCGACCTGCACGCGCTCCACTCGCTCGACGGCTCCGCCGCTCTCGTCCCGGGGCACGAGCTCGTCGGCACGGTGACCGAGGTCGGATCGGCGGTCAGCCGCTTCGCGGTGGGCGACGCCGTCGCGGTCGGCACGATCGTCGACTCCTGCGGCGAGTGCGACCTGTGCACGGCGGGCCAGGAGAACTTCTGCCGCGAGTTCCCGACCCTCGCGTACGGCGGCGTCGACCGCCGCGACGGCTCGAGCACCCAGGGCGGCTGGTCGCGGGAGCAGGTCGTGCGCGAGGGCTTCGTGCACCGCGCACCGGCCGGACTCGACCTGGCCGCGGTCGCTCCGCTGCTCTGCGCCGGCATCACGGTCTGGGAGCCGCTCCGCGCCGCGGAGTCGGCCCCGGCATCCGGGTCGCCGTGGTCGGGCTCGGCGGGCTCGGGCACCTCGCCGTCAAGCTGGCCCGCGCGCTCGGCGCCGAGGTGACGGTCTTCACGGGCAGCGCGGGCAAGACCGAGGACGCTCTCGCCCTGGGGGCGACGGACGTCGTCGTGTCGCACGACCCCGGCGCGATGGCCGCACAACGCGGACGGTTCGACCTCGTGCTCGACACGATCTCGGCGCCGGCACGACGTCGCGCCCTACCTGCACGTGCTGGCCCTCGACGGCGCGCTGAGCGTCCTCGGCGCGCTCGGGCCGGTCACGGTCGAGGTCCTCGACCTGCTGATCGGACGCAAGAGCCTGACCTCCGGCGGCAGCGGCGGGCTGGCGCGCGACCCAGGAGCTGCTCGACTTCTGCGGCGAGCACGGCATCACGGCCGACGTCGAGGTGCTGCCGTCGACCGGGATCGCCACGGCGCTGGCGCGGCTGGAGGCGAACGACGTGCGCTACCGCTTCGTCCTGGACCTCGCGGATCTCGACGGAGCGTATCTCGACGGAGTGGATCTCGACGGAGCGGCCTGAGGGCACGCGCGCTGACGAGCGTCAGGTGGCCGCGCATCCCCCGATGAAGTCCGTGGTGATCGTCGCCGTCGACCGGGAGCCCGTGCCGATCGCGTCCCCGGCCGGATCGACGGTTCCCGTGAACTCGAACGGGTTCTGGATGCTCCCCGTCGCACGGAACGTGATCGAGGCGCCCGGAGCAAGGTCGACCGTCAGCTCCCACGCGGAGGTGACGCCGGCCGCCACGAGCTGCACCGCCTCCGCGGGGCTGGGGCTCCACGAGACGAGGCGCCGGGACGAGCCGGTGCTGCTGAGGGCCACCGAGGAGCCGGCGGGGAGGGGACGTCGCCGGCGGTCAGGACGAAGCCGGCGGTGCGGATGCTCGGGATCGGGCACTGACCCGCCAACCGGAAGGCGCCGAGATCCACGACGGGCGTTTCCGAGGCGGAAGCCGCCGGAGCGGCGACGGCCAGCGTCACGACGGGGAGTGCCCACGCGGAGCGGGAGACGAGGGCGCGGCGGGAGGGGGCACGCACACCACGCTAGGCGCCCGCCTCCGCCCGGCCGCAGCGGCAGAACCCCCTGAGTAGGGCTCGGTCCGACGCGCGCCCGGCGAGCGCCTGTTCAGGGCGCGGAGGCGCTCGACCCCCTTCTGCGTCTCGCCTCGCGAGGCGAGCTTGCGCCATAATGCGCCTATGAGCAAGAAGATTGACGCGGCCCACCAGGCACTGGTAGCAGCCCTCGACAAGCACGCCCGCCTGGTCTCGGACAAGGAGTCGAGCGCCCGCAAGGTCGAGCGCGCCGGCGCCGAGCTGCGCGCTGCGACCAAGGCCTACGCCGCGCTCGTCTCGGCGCGCACCGGCACCGCGAGCCCCTTCGCCGACCTCGCGGACCCGCGCCTGGACCAGCCGACCATCGCGTCGCTCCGGGCCGAGCGCGATGCGATCGCGAAGCGCCTCGCCAAGCACGAGGCGGCCGAAGCCGAGGCGCTCGCGGGCTGACCCGACCGGCGACTCACGAGTCGCCGTGTGCGTTGCCACAGACCCGACGACTCGCGAGTCGTCGCGTTACGACCGTGTTTCGCGTCCCGTGCGCGACGTCCGTACCGTGGTCCCCGGGATCCGCGTCGACGCGGCGTCGTGCGATCGGAGGCCGGTCGCAGCGCCGGCGGTGATCAGCACCGCCCGCGGTCGCAGCACCGTCCGCGGGAAGCACCGCCCGGATCCTCCCCACGGAAGGATCCACACAGCATGTCCCTGCGCACGACGCTCCTCGCGACCACCGCGATCACCGCCTCCGCCCTCCTCCTCGCCGGCTGCTCCGCCTCGGCGGGCGAGAGCGACACCGTCCGCATCGGCGTCGTCGGCGCGAGCGATCCCTACTGGGCCACCTACGAGGAGGCCGCGGCCGACGCCGGGATCGACGTCGAGATCGTCGACTTCAGCGATTACAACCAGCCCAACCCGGCGCTGAGCGAGGGCGAGATCGACCTCAACCAGTTCCAGCACATCGTCTACCTGGCGCAGTACAACACCTCCGCCGACGAGGACCTCGTGCCGATCGGCGCGACCGCGATCTACCCGCTCGGCCTCTACTCCACGCAGTACGACAGCGTCGAGGACATCCCCGAGGGCTCGACCGTCGCGGTCCCCAACGACGAGAGCAACCAGGCCCGAGGCCTGCTCGTGCTCCAGTCGGCCGGCCTGATCTGAGCTGGAAGGACGGCGGCAGCATCTTCCCGAGCGTCGACGACGTCGACACCGCGAAGTCTAAGGTCGAGGTGACCGCTCTCGAGGCGTCGCTGACCCCGACCTCGCTGCCGGACGTCGCCGCGGCGATCATCAACAACGATTTCATCGAGAACGCGGGCCTGAGCGCGACCGACGCGATCGCGCAGGACGACCCGAGCGACCCCAACGCGCTGCCCTACGTCAACGTGTTCGCGGCCCGCTCCGAGGACGCCGACAACGAGACGTACCAGGAGCTCGTCGACATCTACCAGAGCACGCAGGCCGTGCTCGACGGAGTGTCCGAGCAGTCCGGCGGCACCGCGATCTTCGTGAAGACGCCGGCCGACGAGCTGGAGGCCTCGCTCGAGACCGTCGAGGCGGACACCGCCGCCCAGGGCTGATCCGCCCTCTCCCCGCGACGGGATCCCCAGCTCCGGCGGGGGATCCCGTCCGTCCGCCGGGACACCGGCTCCCCCGCCCTCACCCCTCGAAGGGAGCGCCGTGCCGCTCATCCGCCTCACCGACGTGAGCAAGGTCTACCCGCCCCTCTCCCGCGGTGCCGCCGCCTCGACGGCGGTCGACCGCGTACAGCCTCGACATCGAGGCCGGCGACGTGCACGGCGTGATCGGCTACTCCGGCGCCGGCAAGAGCACCCTCGCGCGGCTCGTCAACGCGCTCGAGCCCGCCACCTCGGGCAGCATCGAGATCGACGGCCGCGACATCGTCGGCCTGCCCGAGCGGGAGCTGCGCCGCATCCGGCTCGGCATCGGCATGATCTTCCAGCAGTTCAACCTGTTCGGCCTCGAAGACGGTGGTGGCAGAACGTGGCCTACCCGCTGCAGGTCGCCGGCACGCCGCGCGCCGAGCTCAAGGCCCGCGTCGACGAGATGCTGAGCTTCGTCGGCCTCTCGGACAAGGCGCGCAGCCACCCGGAGCAGCTCTCGGGCGGTCAGAAGCAGCGCGTGGGCATCGCCCGCGCACTCGCAGCCTCGCCCCGCATCCTGCTCGCGGACGAGGCGACCAGCGCGCTCGACCCGGACACAACGGGCGAGGTCCTGGCGCTGCTGCGGCGCATCAACGAGGAGCTCGGCGTCACGATCCTCGTCATCACGCACGAGATGGACGTGATCCAGCAGCTCGCGACGAAGGTCGCCGTGATGGAGGCGGGCCGGATCGTCGAGCGCGGCGACGTGTTCGAGGTGTTCTCGGCGCCGCGCGAACCCGTCACCCGGCGCTTCGTCTCGACCGTGGTCCGCTCGGTGCCCTCCCCGCCGAGGCGGCCGTGCTGCGGCAGCGCCACCGCGGACGGCTCGTCACGCTGTCGTTCTCGGACGGCTCCGCCTCGCAGGGCGAGGTCTTCGCCGACATCGCGGCGGCCGGCGTGCCGCTCGAGCTGGTCTACGGAGGCATCACCGACGTCCGCGGACGCGCTTTCGGCCACCTCACCGTCGCCCTCGACGCGTCGGACGACGTCGTCGATCCCCTCCTCGCCCGCCTCGGCGCTCGCGTCGCCCTCTCGGAGGTGCCCCGATGAACGCCCTGATCGAACTGCTCCCGGAGCTCGCGAAGGCCACCGGCGAGACGCTCTACATCGTCGCGTTCAGCCTGCTCTTCGGCGGGCTCGGCGGCCTGCTGATCGGCCTCGGCCTGCGCTCTGACCCGCGGCGGCGCGCTGTTCGCGAACCGCCTCGTGTACGGACTGCTCAACGTGATCGTCAACGTCTTCCGGCCGATCCCGTTCATCATCTTCATCGCCGCCGCGCAGCCGCTCGCGCGCCTCGTGGTCGGCTCCGGCATCGGCACCGACGCGATCATCTTCTCTCTGTCGCTGGCGGCCGCGTTCGGCATCGGTCGCATCGTCGAGCAGAACCTGCTCACCGTGCAGCCCGGCGTGATCGAGGCCGCGCGCTCGGTCGGAGCGAGCCGACTGCGGATCGTGCGCACGGTGCTGCTCCCCGAGGCGCTCGGCCCGCTGATCCTGGGCTACACCTTCGTCTTCGTCGCCATCGTCGACATGTCGGCGGTCGCCGGCTACATCGGCGCGGGAGAGCCTGGGCAACTTCGCGATCCAGTACGGCTACCGGCAGTTCGAGCCGGTCGTGACGTGGGGCGCGGTGCTGGTGATCATCGTGATCGTGCAGCTCGTGCAGCTGCTGGGCAACGTGCTGGCGCGGCGGGTGCTGCGGCGCTGACGGGCAAGCGGAGTGACGGGGCCGGTCCGAGTGCGCGGCCCCGCGCCTCGTAGGCTCGTCGCACCATGACCTCCGCCACCGTCCCGACGATCGTCGCCGTGCTGGTGCTCGCGCTGGTGACGACGACGATCGTGGCCGCGCTGCGACTCGAGCGCCCCGGCGCTCAGGCGCTCGCCATCGCGCGGGCGGCGCTGCAGCTCGGACTGCTCAGCCTCGTGCTGCACGGCATCATCGAGGATGCTCGGCTGGTCTCGGCGTTCCTGGTGCTGATGCTCGTCGCGGCGACGTGGACGGTGCGGAAGCGCGCGGGCCTGGGCCGGAGCGGCCTCCGGACCTCCGTCGTCCTGCTCGCGCGCGGCGGGACTCCCGCTCGCGGTCGTCGTCGCGACCGGGGCGGTCGGATCGGAGCCGCGCTACCTGCTCGCGACCGGCGGCATCGTCATCGGCGGCGCGATGACCGCCGCCTCGCTGATGGGGCGGCAGCTGCGGGCCGGCCTCGCCGCAGGCACGGAGGAGGTGGAGGGCTGGCTGGCGCTGGGCGCCACTCCGGCGCCGCGCGGCCCTGCGGCTGGTGCGCGCGGCGGCCTCGACGGCTCTGATGCCGGCGACGGACCAGACCCGCACCACCGGCCTCGTCACCCTGCCCGAGCCTTCGTCGGCGCGGTCTTCGCGGGAGCGTCGCCGCTCGAGGCCGCTCGGTTCCAGCTCGCCGTGCTCGCCGCGGCCCTCGCCGCGGGCGCCGTCGTCGCGGCGACGACCGCCCTGCTGTTCGGCCGCCCCGCGGCGGCACCCGGAGTAGGACGTGCGGGCTTCTCGAGGCGCGGGGCTCGATACGCGGCGTGCCGCCGCTACTCGACCAGCAGGGAATGCGCGCCGCTGCACACACGCTCTGCGCCGTCCCCTGCTGATCGAGTAGCCCGCGAAGCGGGCGTATCGAGATCCACCCCCTGGACACGGGGGTCTCGATACGCGGCGTGCCGCCGCTACTCGACCAGCAGGAATGCGCGCCGCCGCGCCCACGCAATGCGCCGTCCCCTGCTGATCGAGTAGCCCGCGCAACGGGCGTATCGAGATCCACCACCACCGCCGGACGACGGAGGGGCCGGGCCACCGGCGGGGGAGCTGCAGCTCCTCCGTCGACGGACCGGCCCCTCGAGGCGCGACCGCCAGTAGCGCGGCTTGCGCTCCGGGCGCTCGGTCGAGCGCGACGGACCGGACGGGCGCCCGCCGCGGTCGGCGCCGGCACGGCTCGGACGGCGGTCGGGCTTCAGCTCGATCAGCTGCCCGCTGATGCGGGTGTCGGCGAGGCGGTCGAGCACGTCCTGAGGCAGGTCGGCCGGCAGCTCGACGATCGAGAAGTCCGGGCGGATGTCGATGTGCCCGAAGTCGCCGCGGTTGAGGCCGCCCTCGTTCGCGAGCGCGCCGACGATCTGGCGGGGCTCGACGCGCTGACGACGGCCCACCTCGATCCGGTAGGAGGCGAGGTTGCTGTTCGCCGGGCGCTGGCGGCGCTCGGGGCGCTCGCCCCGGTCACGGTCGAAGCCCCGGTCGCCGCGATCCCCGCGGTCGCGGTCGGGGCGCGGCTCGCGCTCCTCGCGCTCGCGGCGGGCGAAGCGGGGGTCGTCGGGCGAGAGGAGCAGCGGCTCCTCGCCCTGGGCGACGATCGCGAGGGCCGCGGCGACATCCGACTCGACGACGTCGTGGTGCTCGACGTAGTGGCCGATGATGTCGCGGAAGCGCTGCAGGCGCTCGGAGTCGGCGAGCGCCGAGGTGATCGCGTCGTCGAAGCGCGAGAGGCGCGTGACGTTGACGTCCTCGACGCTGGGCATGCGCATCTCGGTGAGCGGCTGACGGGTGGCCTTCTCGATCGCGGCGAGCAGGCGGCGCTCGCGCGGCGTGACGAAGCTGATCGCCGCTCCGCTGCGCCCCGCACGGCCCGTGCGGCCGATGCGGTGCACGTACGACTCGGTGTCGATCGGGATGTCGTAGTTGACGACGTGGCTGATGCGCTCGACGTCGAGACCGCGGGCGGCGACGTCGGTGGCGACGAGGATGTCGAGCTTGCCCGACTTCAGCTGCTCGACGGTAGCGCTCGCGCTGGGCCTGGGCGACGTCTCCGCTGATCGCGGCGGCGGTGTAGCCGCGGGCGCGCAGCTTCTCGGCGAGGGTCTCGGTCTCGCTCTTGGTGCGGACGAAGACGATCATCCCCTCGAAGTTCTCGACCTCGGAGGATGCGGGTGAGGGCGTCCACCTTCTGCGGGTACGACACCATCAGGTAGCGCTGGGTGGTGTTGACCGAGGTCGTGGTCTTGTTCTTGACCGTGATCTCCTCGGGCTCCTTGAGGTACTTGCCCGAGATGCGGCGGATCTGCGAGGGCATCGTCGCCGAGAACAGCGCGATCTGCTTCTCGACCGGGGTGTCGGCGAGGATCGTCTCGACGTCCTCCGCGAAGCCCATCTTGAGCATCTCGTCGGCCTCGTCGAGCACCAGGTACTTCAGCGCCGAGAGGTCGAGCGTGCCCTTCTCGAGGTGGTCCATGATGCGGCCGGGCGTGCCGACGACGACGTGGACGCCGCGGCGCAGCGCCGAGAGCTGGGTGCCGTAGCCCTGGCCGCCGTAGACGGGGAGCACGTGCACTCCGCGCAGGGCCGAGGCGTAGCGCTCGAACGCCTCGCACACCTGGAGCGCGAGCTCGCGGGTGGGCGCGAGGACGAGGGCCTGCGGGGTCTTCTGCGAGAGGTCGAGCCGGGAGAGGATCGGCAGCGCGAAGGCGGCCGTCTTGCCGGTGCCGGTCTGGGCGACGCCGAGGACGTCGCGGCCGGAGAGGAGGACGGGATCGTCGCGGCCTGGATCGCCGAGGGCGTCTCGTAGCCGACCTCCTTCAGAGCCTTGAGGACGGGCTCGCTGAGGCCCAGGTCGGAGAAGGTGAGCGAGCGGGGCTCGTCGGAGGGAGCGGAGGCCGCGGCCGCGGGGGCGGCGGGGGCCTCGGAGGTGGTCTGAGCCTCGGGGGCGTTCTGAGCGTCGGACGCGCTCTGAGCCTCGGGGGCGGTATCGGTGTTTCCGGTTGACGCCATAGGGCAACGGTAGGCCGTCGAGGGCCTCCGCGGTGGCCGCATCGCCCGGATCGGCCGGATCGTAGCCGATCCGGGCCGTTGTGGAGGCGTTTCGGAGGTCCGCGGCGGGAATCCGGCCCGGCGCGTCAGTAGAACTCGACCGTGTCGACGCGGTTGATCAGCTCCTCGCCGTCGAGGAAGCGGGTCGCGTTCCGCGCGAACAGCTCCGCGATCAGCCGGTCCTCGGCCGCGTTCAGCGCCGCGGTGTGCGGGCTGATCAGAACGCCGGGATGCGTCCACAGCGGGCTGTCCTCGGCCAGCGGCTCCTGCGCGACCACGTCGAGGACCGCACAGCCGACCCGGCCGTCGTCCAGCGCCGCGAGGAGCGCCTCCTCGTCGATCACGGTGCCGCGGCCGACGCTGACGAGCGTCGCTCCCGGACGCAGCGCCTCGAAGAAGCCGGCGCCGACCAGCTTCTCGGTCGCGGAGGTGCCGGGAAGAGTCACGACGACCCCGTCGATCCGCTCGGCCACGTCGGCGATCGCCTCGGGCCGCACGATCTCGTCGACGTGCTCGACGGAGTCCTCGTGCCGGCTTCGTGCCGATCACCCGGGCGCCGAGGCCTCGTCAGCTTCTGCGCGGTGGCGCGGCCGATCGTGCCGAGCCCCACGATCAGGATCGTCTGCTCCGAGATCAGCCCCATCGTCCAGCGCGCGCCCCACTTCTTCCGGCGCTGCAGCTCCTGCAGCCTCGGCAGCGACTTCGCGCCGGCCAGCAGCCCGAACACCGAGAACTCGGCGAGCGGCTGGGAGTGGACGCCCGCGCTCGTCGAGAACGCGATGCGCTCGAGCGCCTCCGCGTCCAGCCCCGCCGCCTTCACCCGCCCGCCGCCGCCCGCGGGCATCGTCTGCACCCAGCGGAGCGACGGGTTCGCGGCCACGGTGCGCGCGAGGGCCGACGGCGACTCGTCCGGGATCCCGTAGAGCACGTCGGCCGAGGTCGACGAGCTCGTCGAACGCCGACTGCTGCTCGGGTGTGCGCTCGAAGCCCGGGTCACCCTGGTGGTCGCCGGGGTGCCGCATGGGCGGGAGCAGGCTCTGGTCGGCGACGACGTCGAGGCGCGGCTCGAGCTCGACGATCCGGGCGATCAGCTCGTCGCTGATCGGGGTGGCGGCGACGACGCGGAGGCGGTCGGAGGTCATGGTGGCCCTTCTGCGGAGTGTGCGGGTCGGACAGGAGAGCGGAAAAGGATCCGGAGCGTCCGTCCTCGACGATGCCATGCCCGGCCCGCTGTCCGTGCCTGCTCCGAGCCGACCCTGCGGTTCCGGAACGGGGTGCGCGCAGAACATCAGCTGAGGAGGGGGTCTGTCGGCTGTCAGCCGTCGGACCCCTCTCCGCTGAGGTTCTGCAGCGCACCCGGCCCGACCCGTCCATGCGCACCGAGCTCCCAGGGCGGCCTCAGACGCGGACGAGGACGTAGAGTCGCCTCAGACCCGCAGATGCGGAACCGCTCCGACCTGAGGATCTCCATGCGCCGCATCCGCCCGCTAGCTGCCCTGTCCGCGGTCGTCCTGGCGGGGTCCCTCGCCGGCTGCAGCGCCCAGGAGGCGCCCGGCACCGTCACCGTCTTCGCCGCCGCCTCGCTCACCGCCGCATCTTCACCGAGCTCGCCGACGGGTTCGAGGCCGCTCACCCCGGCACCGCGGTCGAGCTCTCGTTCGCCGGCTCCTCCGATCTCGCGACCCAGCTCGAGAACGGCGCCCCGCCGACGTCCTGGCCACGGCCGACACCGCGACGATGCAGCGGGTGAAGGAGGCGGGGCTGACCTCCGCGGACTTCGTCGCGTTCGCGACGAACACCCTCGAGATCGCCGTGCCGCCGGGCAACCCCGCCGGCGTCCGGACCCTCGCCGACCTCACCCGCGCGGGCGTGGCCGTCGTCGTCTGCGCTCCGCAGGTGCCGTGCGGAGCCGCGGCGGACGCGGTCGAGTCGGCCGCCGGGCTGGCCATCGAACCCGTGAGCGAGGAGTCGTCGGTGACCGACGTGCTCGGCAAGGTGCGTTCGGGCGAGGCGGATGCGGGGCTCGTCTACGTCACCGACGTGCGCACCGCGGGCGACGCGGTCGAGGGAGTCCCCTTCGCCGAGGCGGAGCAGGCCGTCACCACGTACCTGGATCGCCCCGCTCACGGAGTCGGAGGCGGCAGCCGCGTTCACGGCGTTCGTCACCGGCGACGAGGGCCGCGCCGTGCTCGACGCCGCCGGCTTCGGCGCTCCCTGATCCGGCGCTCCCCGACCCGGCGCTCCCCGACCAGGCGCTCCTGAGCGCCCGGACCGGCACCCGCCTCAGCGCAGCAGCCGCCGCCCCAGCGCCACCGCCGCGAGCCCGCCGAGCACCCACGGCCCCGCGACCAGCAGCGGATCCAGCACCTGGTGCCGCACGTCCGAGCGGCCGAGCCGCGACGCGATCGGATGCGCCTTCAGCTCGCTCAGCACGCCGGTCTCGGTGATCGGGTCGTCCGGTCGCAGCGTCGCGAGGGAGCGCAGGTGCGCTCCGGTCGCGTCGACCCGGTCGCCCAGCACCAGCAGCAGCCAGTGCGCCGCGCGCCCCTCGCTGAACCGGTCGTAGGCGTAGCGGCGGATCGCTCCGGAGACCCCGTGCAGCGGCTGCGCGGTGCCGAAGACGGGCGGCAGCTCCTCGTGCTCGATGCTCTTCTCGCGGTATTCCCCCGGATCCATCGGCTCGGGCTTGTGCCAGTGCGCCCCGGTCTCGAGGTCGAAGCGCTCGCGCGGGAACGAGGGCCGGTCGGCCGGGTCGAGATCGGCTCCCCAGCCGGGGATGCGGGCGCGCAGCTCCTCGGCGGTCGGCGGCTGGATCGGCTTGTCGGCGGTGTACGGCACGGTGACCTCCTACGGCACCACGACGGTCTTGATGCAGCCGTCGAGCTTGGACGAGAACAGGTGGTACCCCTCGGCGATGTGCTCGAGCGGGATGCGGTGCGTGATCATGTCGCTGGGCTTCAGGTACCCCGCCCGGATGTGCTCGAGCAGGCGCGGCCACTGGCGCTTCACCGGCGCCTGGTTCATCCGGAGCGTGAGGCCCTTGTTCATCGCGTCGCCGAACTTCACCGCGCTGAAGAGGGGGCCGTAGGCGCCCATCACCGAGATCGTGCCACCCTTGCGCACGCCGTCGATCGCCCAGTTGAGCGCGACGGGCGAGCCGCCCTGCAGCTTGAGCTTGGCCGAGGTGACGTGCTGGATCAGGTTTCCGTCCGCCTCCGCGCCGACCGCGTCGATGAAGCCACGTCGGCACCGAGTCCGCCGGTCGTCTTCTTCAGGTGCACGACGATGTCGTCGTGCTCGAGGTAGTTCACCGTCTCGGCGAGCGCGAACTCGCGAGCCTTGGCGAGCCGGTACTCGAGCTGGTCGACGACGATCACGTGGCCGGCGCCCATGAGCCAGGAGGAGCGGGCGGCGGCGAGGCCGACCGGGCCGGCCCCGAGCACCACGACCGTGTCGCCCTCGACGATGTCGCCGAGCTGCGCGCCGAAGTAGCCGGTCGAGAACGCGTCGGTCAGCAGCAGCGCGTCCTCGTCGGGCAGCCACTCCGGGATCACGCTCGGCCCGACGTCGGCGAAGGGCACGCGCACATACTCGGCCTGCCCGCCGTCGTAGCCGCCGGTCGAGTGCGAGTACCCGTAGATGCCGCCGATGGCCGTGGCGTTCGGATTCACGTTGTGGCAGTTGGAGTAGAGGCCGCGCGCGCAGAAGAAGCACGTGCCGCAGTAGATGTTGAACGGCACCATCACGCGGTCGCCGACCTTCAGGTTCTGCACCGACGAGCCGACCTCGTCGACCACTCCGATGAACTCGTGGCCGAAGGTGTGGCCGATCCTCGTGTCGGGCATGAGCCCGTGGTACAAGTGCAGATCGGAGCCGCAGATCGCGGCGAGCGTCACCCGCACGATCGCGTCGTTCGGGTGCTCGATGCGGGGCCGGTCCTTCTCCTCGACACGGATCTTGTACGGACCCCGGTAGGTCATGGCTCGCATGCGTCCTCCTCCTCGACGCCGACAGCCTCCGTCGTGCTCCCGGCCGGGATGAAGGGGGTTGCCAGTGCCCGGCCCTGAGTGGCCGACGCAGCTCGGATCCGCGTCCGCGGTCGTAGAGCTCCTCCCCATGCCGCAGATCCGGATCCGTGACGCCGCCGCCGCCCTCGGAGTGAGCGACGACACCCTGCGCCGCTGGATCGACAACGGGGTCCTCGAGAGCACGAAGGACGCCTCCGGGCGCCTGGTCGTCGACGGGCTGGCCGTCGCCGAGCTCGCCCGGGCGAACGCGGTGCTGCCGGAGGATCCGTCGCCCGTCGCACGATCGGCCCGCAACCGCTTCGTCGGCATCGTGACGAGCATCGTGATGGACACGGTGATGGCGCAGGTCGAGCTGCAGTGCGGACCGCACCGGGTGGTGTCGCTGATGAGCAGCGAGGCGGTGCGCGAGCTCGGCCTCGGGCCCGGCTCCCCCGCCACGGCGGTGGTGAAGGCGACCACCGTCATCGTCGAGACGCCGCTGCCCCGCACCTGATGCGCACCGGATCCGCGCCGCCGCGCTGGGTCGTGGCGCTCGCCGCGGTCGGCGCGCTGCTGGTCCTGCTTCCGCTCGTCGCGATCCTCGCGCGGGTGGACTGGCCGCGCTTCGTGCCGCTGATCACCTCCGACTCGTCGGTCGCGGCGCTCCCTGCTGAGTCTGCGCACGTCGGCCGTGGCGACCCTCCTGTGCGTGCTGCTCGGTGCGCCGATGGCGCTGGTGCTGGCCCGCACGTCGTTCCCGGGCAGCGCCTCGCTGCGCCGCTCGTGCTGCTGCCGCTGGTGCTGCCTCCGGTCGTCGGCGGACTCGCGCTGCTCTACACCTTCGGCCGGATGGGCCTGCTGGGCGGCGCGCTCGAGGCGGTGGGCGTGCGCATCGCGTTCTCGACGACCGCCGTGGTGCTCGCGCAGACGTTCGTGGCGCTGCCGTTCCTGGTGCTGAGCCTCGAGGGGGCGCTGCGCAGTGCCGGCGCGCGGTACGAGGCGGTGGCCGCGACGCTCGGAGCCTCGCCGGGCACGGTGCTGCGCCGGGTCACGCTGCCGCTGATCCTGCCCGGGCTGGTGTCCGGCGCGATCCTGTCGTTCGCCCGCGCGCTCGGCGAGTTCGGCGCGACGCTCACCTTCGCCGGGAGTCTCGAGGGCGTGACGCGCACCCTGCCGCTCGAGGTCTACCTGCAGCGCGAGAGCGATCCGGATGCCGCGGTCGCGCTGGCCCTCGTGCTCGTGGTCGTCGCGGTGCTGGTGATCGGCCTGGCGTACGGCCGGCGTCCGACGGGGGCCCGCTCGTGACGCTGCGGTTCGACGCGCAGCTGGCCTCGCGCGGGTTCGACGTGGCGCTGACGGTCGCCGAGGGCGAGACCGTGGCGGTGCTCGGGCCCAACGGCGCCGGCAAGTCGACCCTGGTCGAGCTGCTGGCCGGACTCGTGCGCGCCGATTCGGGCAGCGCGCGACTGGGCGACTCCGTCCTCTTCGACTCGCGCGTCTGGACCCCTCCGCACCGCCGCGGAGTCGCCCTGCTCGCGCAGGATCCGCTGCTGTTCCCGCACCTGAGCGTGCGCGAGAACGCCGCGTTCGGCCCCCGCAGCACCGGTGCCGGCCGAGCGGAGTCGCGCGCCCGCGCCGAGCGCCGCCTCGCGGACGTGGACGCACTCCCCCTCGCCGACCGCCGCCCCGCCACCCTCTCGGGCGGGCAGGCCCAGCGGGTGGCGCTCGCCCGGGCCCTCGCGACGGATCCGCGGCTCCTGCTGCTGGACGAGCCGATGGCGGCGCTCGACGTGCGGGTCGCGCCGGTGCTGCGGCGGATGCTCCGCACCGTGCTCGCCGACCGCACCACGATCCTCGTCACCCACGACGTGCTCGACGCGTGGACCCTCGCCGACCGCGTCGTCGTGCTGCACGAGGGCCGCGTCGTCGAGGAGGGGCCGACCGCCGACGTGCTCGAGCGTCCGCGCACCGCCTTCACCGCCGAGCTGTCCGGGCTGTGCCTCGTGCGCGGCGTCCGCACCTCCGGCGGTCTGCGGATCGAGGACGGGCGCGAGATCGCGGGGTACTCGGAGGCGCCGGTCGGGTCCGCCGTGGCCGCCGCGGTGCCTCCCTCCGCGGTGAGGATCGGCGAAGGCGGGCTGCGGGAGGCGATCGTCGACCTGGAGCCGCGGGGCGACGCCGTGCGGGTGCGCGGGCGGCTGCTCGCGGCGGATGTCACTCCGGCCGAGGCGGCGCGGCGCGAGCTGGCGCCGGGGGTCGAGGTCGGCTTCGTGCTGGAACCGGTGGCGCTGTACGCGGTGTGAGCACTCGTCACGAGCCGCGGAGCGCGGCGACGGGTTCGATGCGGGAGGCGCGGCGCGCGGGGACGCTACCGGCGAGCAGTCCGATGAGGGATCGAGCAGGGTGCCGCCGAGAGGCGACGGGGGTCGAGCACGGGTGTCCAGTGCTGGGCGAGCGAGACGGCGAGCACCGCCAGCACACCCGCCGCCGCGCCGAGGAGGCCGCCGAGCAGGCCCAGGACGACCGACTCGACGACGAACTGCTGAGCGATCTGCCTTCGGGTGGCGCCGATCGCCCGCCGGAGGCCGATCTCGCCGATCCGCTCCATGACGGAGAGCGTGGTGACGTTCGCGATGCCGACCCCGCCCGCGAGCAGGACGATCACCGAGAGCACGAGGAGCACGAGATCGACGTCGGCGCGGACCTCCCCGGCGAGATCGGACGCACCGCCGGGTGCGGGAGCGGCGAGGGAGTCGGGGACGTCGGGGAGCAGTGCGCGCGGGATCTGCGCCGCGAGCTGCGGCCCTGCGCCGATGCCGATCCTCGCCTGGACCTCGCCGGGAGCGCCGAGCGCGAGGTCGGCGCGCGCCGTGCCGGTGGGCGGGACGACGGCGTCGAGGCTCCCCCCTCGCGCGTCGTCGAAGACCCGAGACCGAGTAGCCGACGCCGTCGATCAGGATCGAGGGCTGCGAGTCGAGCCGCCCGACACCGAGCCGCTCCGCGGCGCGGGAGCCGAGGACGACGACGCGGTCGGCGCGGGCGTCGTGCCCGGAGTCGAACATGCGGCCGACCGTGATCCGCCCCTCGGGTCTCGATGAGGGGCGGAAGACGCCGCGAGGACCCGGGGCGGGGCGACGGCCGGCGCGGAGGGGTCCTCGACCGGCACGGCGGTGACGCTCGCGCCCTCGCGCAGCGGCACCTCGCCGATCAGGGCCGACTCCTCGACCCCGGCGAGCCGGGAGAGGCGCTCGACGGAGTCCCGGCAGGCGCGCCGTGGCGACGCTCTCCCCGCCTGCGGTGCGGGCCTCGGCGGGCCGGGCCACGAGCTGGGTCGCGGCGAACGCGTCGAAGCGGCGGGCCAGCTGCCCGGCCGTGGTCTGGGCGAAGGCCACGGTGGCGACGAGGGCGCCGACGCCGAGGACAGTGCCGAGGAGGGTCATGACCAGGCGACCGGGTCGGGTGCCGAGATCGGACGTGGCCTCGGCGAGGAGGTCGGCGGCGGTGAAGCGGTCGGCGGGCCGGATCGGGCTCACGAGCGGCGTCGCCGACTCCTGGCTCGACGGGCGCCGTCGCCGCGGGAGGAGCCTGCTCCATGCCGTCGCCTCCTGCAGCCGGCCGTCGGTGATGCGCACGCTCCGCGGTGCCCGCCGGGCCACCGCCCGGTCGTGGGTGATGACGACGAGGGTGAGCCCCGTGCTCGTGAGGTCCTCGAAGAAGCGCATGACATCGGTCGTGGTGGAGCCGTCGAGACTGCCGGTGGGCTCGTCGGCGAGGAGCAGCCGCGGCCCGACGACGACGGCACGGGCGACGGCCACCCGCTGGCGCTCCCTCCCGACAGGGTCGTCGGCAGGGAGCCGAGGCGGTGGCCGAGTCCGACCCGCCGCAGGGCGTCCAGAGCGCGGCTCTCCCGCTCCGCCCGGGGCGTGCCGCTGTAGAGCATGGGGAGCACGACGTTCTCGAGGACGGTGCGCCGGGGCATCAGGTGGAAGGCCTGGAAGACGAATCCGATGCGCTGGGCGCGGACCGCCGCGCGCGCGTCCTCGTCGAGATCCCCCGTGAGGGCTCCGTCGAACCGGTACTCGCCGGCAGTGGGACGGTCGAGGAGCCGAGGATGTTCAGCATCGTCGACTTGCCCGATCCGCTGGGCCCCACGATCGACACGTAGTCGCCCTCGTCGACGGCGAGGTCGACGCCCTCGAGCGCCCGCACCTCGGGCGGACCGGGGAAGGAGCGGGTGACGCCGCGCAGCTCGATCAGAGGAGTGCTCACCGGCCGACCACGACCAGGTCGCCCTCGGCGAGCGCTCCGTCGGAGAGACCTCGACAGCCCCGGCCGCGGCGAGCCCGGTCGTCCGCAGGAGACGAGCCGGGTGGTCGCGGCGGGATCGCGCGGGTCCCCGTCCACGACCTCCACGCGGCTCTCTCCCCCGGACCGGCGGAGAGGGCCGCTACGGGAACCGAGAGCACCTCCCCGCCGTCGCGCCGACCGAGATCAGACCTTCACGTTCGTGCCCTTCACCTGCTCGATCTGCTCGGGCGAGAGCGGATCGGGGTGAAGCGTGATCGTCCAGCGCTCGGCGGGGGTCGCTCCCGGCGCCACCGCCGAGACCGCGGCTCGGTGCAGAGCCCCGTCGGGAGCTCGAACGAGGCCTCCTGCCCCACGGCGACGAGCCGCGCGTCAGGCCTCCGCCGCGGATCCGGAGAGCGCCAGCTGCGCTCCCGACACCGTCATCGCGGCCCCGGAGAGCAGAGCGCCGCGCTTCGCCGCGACCGTGTCCACCCGTCGCGGGAGGTCGGTCAGGAACAGCACCTCACCGGCGGGGAGGGCGGGCAGGACGGACTGCCGGGCGCGCGAGGTCCTCTTCTGCCCGGGTCACCTGCGACTGCGCCGACTCGACGGCCGCGCGCTGGACACCCGTGTCGGCGACCGTGCCCAGCTGCGCCCGGTGAGCTCGGCCAGGGCGAGGGCGTCCTGCAGATCGGCGGCCTCGTTCCCGTCCTGGGGGTCGGCGGCGCGCGCGGCGTCGAGCTCGCGGCGGGCGCTCGCGACCGCGTTGTCGGCCTCGCGCACCGCGACCGCCGGCAGGTCCGGCCTGCGCCGCGGACAGCTCGCCTTCCGAGCCGCCGCCAGAGCCTGCTCCGACGAGGCCACCGCCTCCTCCGCGGCACTGACCACTCCGTCCCCGTCCTCGATCGCCGGCTTTGCCGCGTGGCCCGCCTGGGCGTACAGCTGGACGACCGACTCCGCCGCTGCCTCGTCGAACTCCTCGTCGGTCGGATCTCCCGCGTCCAGCCCGATGCTGCGCATCGCCGTCTTGAACTGCACCACGTCGGGCCCGGAGACCCCGAACCGGAGGGTCCGGTACGCCGGCAGCTCGCCGGGCAGCACGATCACCGGGCGACCCGCGACCTCCAGCGCGATCGACAGGGGCGCGGCTCGCGCCCGCCTCGGGCACCCGCCCGTCACCACGGCGGCCCCCTGGATCGTCGTCGTGTCGACGGTCACCTCGACGGGATCGGCGAACGCGACCTCGCCCGGAGGGACACGTCGATGCCAGGGCGCCGAACCCGACCGGCGCCGTGATGAGCCCGAGCCGGGGGCGCCGCACCGGCGGCCGCGTCCTCCGGCGAGACGGCGAACCGGCCGATGACCAGGCCCGCGACCAGGCTCACCAGCGCGGCGGCGGCCACGATCCAGAGGAGGCGGTTCCGCGCCACGACCGCGCCGATCCCGGCGAACCGGCCCGGTCGCCGCGCCTCCCTCCTCCTGGTCGTCGACCGTCAGGGAGGCGGGCGCGTCGGGCGTCTCGTGGTCGCCCTGCTGACATCCGCGCTCGCGCACTCAGTCCCCCTGCTCGGCGTCGGCCTTCAGGGAGTTCAGCTCCGCCTCGTGGTCGGCGATGAACCGCCGCTCCAGCTCGTCCTGGACCTTCTTCTGCTCGGCGCGGTAGTCGGTCTTCTCGCGGCAGTCGAGATCGGCGAGCGCCAGGGCGATCTCCTTCTCGCCGAGCTTCTCCATCTCCGGGTCCGAGTCCTCGATCGGCTCGTCGGACGCCTCGTGGAACGCGCTCACCTCGGCGTCGACCGAGCTCTGCGCGTCGTACTGGACCGCGAACCCGGGGTGCCCGGCCTCGGTCATGCACGACGACCACTCCGCGTTCAGGTCGGCCAGCTCGGAGTGCCGTCTGCAGGCTCGAAGTAGAACTCGTTCAGTGCGTCCATCAGCGGCTGGTGCTCGCTCGTACGCACCGGATCCCGGGAGTCGAGCTCGTGCTGGGCGGAGCCGTAGCAGCCGGACGCCGCCCAGTCGTACTCGTACAGGCCGTCCTCGCCGGCCTGCTCCTCCGTCACGGGAGGACCGCTCAGGGCCTCTCGTACGCCGCCCGCTCGGAGTCGGACAGGCCCGCCGTGTAGTCGGCGTTGAGATCGACGTACTCCTCGTCCGCCTCGTCCGGCGCGTCGCGGCCGGGGTAGTCGACCACTCCGTAGCCGTACTGGGCGACCCACTCGCGATCCTCCGGCTCCCACTCCTCGCTGCCGGCGGAGAGGAAGGCGCCGCTCTGCGGGTTCGGCGTGTAGTCGAACCCCTGCTCCTTCATGCACGCCGCGACGAGGTCCTCACGGGCCCGCTCCTGCTCGGCGAACTCCTCCTGCTGCTGCTCCGGGCTCTGATCGGAGCCATAGAGCGCCCAGGTACTCGGTCAGCGGCGACGTCTCCTGCGGCGAGTCAGCGCCGTCCGGCGCGGAACACGCGGTCAGCGCCAGGACGGACGCCAGCGGGAGGAGGACGAGAACGGACAGTCGCCGACGGATCACAGGGGGCCTCTTCTGCTCGGGGGCGTGGACGGCGAGAACCGTAACCCGCGGTGATCGGCGCGTGTCCCGGTGGCGCGGGACGTCCGTTCGCGGCCCTCCCGCCGTGCCACGCCGCCTCCGAGGGCGGGATCGCGCCAGGAGACAGCGCTCCCTCGCGCCGAAGCGCAAGGGTCCCCTCGCCCGTGGCCCTTGTCGGACCTGCCGCCTACGGTGAGCATGACCGACTCCCCGCGCCCGCCCTGCACCACGACGTGCTCGTCATCGGCGGCGGCAACGCCGGGCTCTCGGTGGCCGGGCGGCTGCGGCGCTACGGAGTGTCGGACGTCGCGGTGATCGAGCCGCGGACGACCCACTTACCAGCCGATGTTCTCGCACGTCGCCGGCGGCACGGCTCCGGCCTCGAGGCGACCCGTCCGCAGGGCGAGGTGACGCCGAAGGGCGTGACGTGGATCCGGGACCGCGTCGCCACGATCGATCCCGTCGCCAAGACGGTGACGCTCGGGCGGGCGCGCGGTCGGCTACGGCCAGCTCGTGGTGTGCCCGGGCATCGGAAGGACTGGGACGCGGTGCCCGGCCTCGTCGAGGCGATGGAGTCGCCGGTCGGCATCTCGAACTACGAGTACGAGTACGCCCGGAAGGCGTCGAGCGTGCTGCGCGACGTGCGCTCGGGGACCGTCGTCTTCACGCAGCCCAGCGGGCCGGCCACCTGCTCCGGCGCCTCGCAGAAGCCGATGTACCTGGCGTGCGACTACTGGCGGAAGACCGGGGTGCTCGACGACATCCACGTCGTGCTCGTGGTGCCGACGCCGACCCTGTTCGGCATGCCGCTGATCGACGCCGAGCTCGAGCGCAAGGTCGCCGAGTACGGCATCGAGGTGCACTACGACCGCGAGCTCGTCGAGGTCGACGCCGCCTCGCAGACGATCGAGCTGGCGGGCGAGGACCGCCGCGCGGCGCTGCTCGGGCCCGACCACTCGACCTCGCTCGGAGGGGCTGGAGGGCGACCACCGCGAGACGCTGGCCTACGACGTGCTGCACGTCGTCCCTCCGCAGTCGGCGCCGCCTTCCTCGAGGGCTCCGGCCTGACCGACGGCGGCTTCGTCGAGGTCGACCCGCTGACCCTGCGCCACGTCCGCTTCCCGGACGTCTGGTCGCTGGGCGACGCCGCCGCGACGACCAACTCGAAGTCGGGCGGCGCGCTGCGCCCGCAGGCGAAGACGCTGGCGAAGAACCTCGTGGCCGCGCGGAAGGGGAAGCCGCTGCCGATGACCTGCAACGGCTACTCCGTCTGCCCGTTCGTCGTCTCGCGGAAGACGGTCGTCTTCGCCGAGTTCGACGACCGCTACCGGCCCCAGCCCACGATCCCGTTCTGGAAGGGGCTCGCGAAGGAGCGTCGGGCGACGTTCCTCGCCGACCGGTTCGTGCTGCCGTGGGTGTACTGGAACCTGATCCTGCAGGGGCGGGCGTGAGCTCGGACGCTCCCACCGCCTCGTCGGCGTACACGACGACGGTGGTGCTGGCCGTCACCGGGCTCGTCCTCGCGCTGTTCCCGGGCTTCGACGTCGCGGGACTCGTGCTGAGCATCCTGGCGTTGCGCCGGAGTCGCCGTGACGGCGGTCCTCGCGGGGCTGGCCGTCGCGGGGATCATCGTCGCAGCCGTGACGATCGTGCTGTACACGGCCGGAGTGATCGCGCTGGTCGCGGTGTTCGGGAACCTCTTCGCGACGTGCGCGGAGCTGGGGACGGGCGTGCACGTGGTGGGCGGGGTGACCTACACCTGCTCGTGAGGCGCTGCGAGCGGTCCGTCCGGCAGCACTCCATACTCAGCAGGTGGGTGCGGAGCAACGGGCCGAGTGGCGGGAGCTGCGCCGGGAGCGCGAGCGGTTGCGGGCGCGACTGGTGCGGAAGCCTCTCGATCTCGCCGTGCGTTCGGAGCTCGCGGAGTCGTACCGCTCCGACGACCATCTGGACCAGGCCGGCCGCTGGGGCCTGCTGGTCCCCGACGGGTCCACGGAACTCGAGCGGCGGCTCTTCGCCCGGTCCGTCGCCAGGACGGGCGACGCGACCCGGGAGCGGGTCCAGCGGCTGATCCTGCTGCCCGAGGGCCATCTGGGCGTCGAGGAGCAGGCGCTCGTGGCGTTCGAGCAGCTGCTCGAGGAGGAGCGTGCGCTTCTCGAGCGCGAGAGCGCACAGGTGTCATCGAGCGCGAGCGACGGCCTGATCGGGCAGCTCGAAATCCGCCGGCGGCATCATGCTCGGGATCCTGGGCTTCCTCGCCGCACTGACCGCCGTGCTCGCCTCGGTGAACGCGTTCCTCGGAGGGGCCGACGCGCGCATGATCACGCGGGTCGGCTTCCTCGCTGATGCTGATACCCCTGTCGATCTGGGCTGCGATCTCGACCGCGGTGCGCCTGGTCACGACGTCGTTGGCTCCGAGCGGGGTGACCGCCGCGATCCTCGTGTGCGCGGTGCTCCTCCTCGTCTGGCTCGGCCCCCAGGAGGACGCCCGCTTCCCCTGGGAGGCGGAATAGCGCCGCACCGTAGGGCGCTTTCTGCTGCTCCGGAGCGCTGAGACCCTCACCCGTTCATCGGACGGAGGTGACAGGACGCAGCTGGAAGGGGAACGGCGCCGCAGCGCCGCCCCCTCCGGTCAGAGCGTCAGTCGGCCATCGACACGCCGGTGAAGTCGATCCACCAGCTCTTGGGCTGCTCGAAGCCCTGAACGCGGTCCGACATCGCCCGCGGTGCGGTGTCGTTGACGACGAACATCCAGGCGGCGTCCTCCGTCACCAGGTGGCCGACCTGCGTGAGCAGGGCGGCGCGCTCGGCGTCGTCGGTGGTGACGAGCGCCTGCTGGTAGAGGGCGTCCGCGTCCGGGTTGCAGTAGCCGAAGAAGTTGCCCTCGCAGCCGAACCAGAAGCCGTTCCAGCTCGACGGCTGCTCCAGGCTGAACGCCTGGTTCGCGGCCTGCCAGCCGGTGTCGCCTTCGCCGAGCTGACCGTACATGCCGGCGAAGTCGACCGGTTCGAGCGTCACGCCGATGCCCACCTCGGCGAGCTGGGCCTGGAGGGCCTCGTTCATCGCCTTCGCCTGCATCGATCCGGAGCCCGCGGTGATGTATCCGACCGTCACGTCGACGCCGTCGGGGTAGCCGGCCTCCGCCAGGAGCGACTTCGCCTTCTCGGGGTCGTAGGAGTAGATGTCGTCGGCTTCGTCGTAGTAGAGGCTGGCCGGGGCGAACATCTGGTAGGCGGGAGACGCGGTGCCGTGGAGGAGGTCCTCGGCGATCGACTCGCGGTCGATGGCGTAGTTCATCGCCTGACGGACGCGGATGTCGTCGAAGGGCTTTTCCTCGGGGAAGAGCTGCCACGACCACTCCCAGTCGAAGGAGTTGCCCGTCGTCACGTAGCCGTCGGCCTCCAGGCTCGCGAAGTCGTCGGGCTGCGCGGCCTCGATCCAGTCGACGCGTCCCGAGCGCAGAGCCGCGGTACGGGCGGCGGGGTCGGGGATGAGCTCGACGCTCAACCGGTCGAGCTCGGGCACCTGGCCCCAGTAGTCGTCGTTGCGGACGAACGAGATCGACTGGTTCTCGGCGAGCGAGTCGAAGACGAACGGCCCGGTGCCGACCGGGTTCTTCGCCTGACCGGCCGCCCCGACTCCTCCAGGCTCGTGGGGCTCGCGAAGTAGACGTTGTAGAGGTCGGCGAGGAAGAAGGCGAACGGCTGCGTTCAGGGTGAACGCGACCGTCATGTCGTCGACCTTCTCGACCGAATCGACGAAGTTCAGCACCGTGTAGTACGTGATCAGGACCGGGTCGTAGTTCGGGTCGGATTCGTCGGTGTACCGGCCGATGTTCGCGATGAGGGCGTCCGCGTTCCAGTCGGTGCCGTCGTGGAACGTCACTCCGCCCTGCAGAGCGAACGTGTAGGTGAGGCCGTCCTCCGAGATCTCCCACGACTCTGCGAGCGCCGGTGCGACGCCGGCGGGCGCATCCGGGTCCGAGACGTCGCGCTTGGTCAGACCCTCGTAGACGAGGTTACCGATCAGGCGCTGGCCCTCGTAGCCGGCCGTGGTGATGGCTCCGGTGTCGAGGCTGGGGAAGGCGGCCATCTGCGAGGCGATGATCAGCTCCTGCTCGTCGGCAGCGCTCGCTCCGCCTCCTGAGCAGCCTGCGAGAGCGAGAGCGGACACGGCGAGTGCGGCGACGAGAGCCAGCGGCCGTCGTCCGATCCGGTGGGTGCGGTGCATGGGACTCCTCGGGGTGGGGGTTCGAATGATGCGGGTTCGAGTGGTGAGTGCGGGTCTAGGAGGTTCGGACGGGGTGCCGCGCCGCGAGGAGCTCGCGCGTGTACGGATCCTGCGGGGACGCCAGGACGTCCGCGGTGGGACCGCTTTCGACGGACCGTCCCCGGTTGAGCACGAGGATGTCGTCGCTCATGTGCTCGACGACGGCGAGGTCGTGGCTGATGAAGAAGAGCGCGACGCCCAGGTCGGCCTGGAGCTCGGCGAAGGTGTTGAGGACCCGCGCCTGAACCGACTTGTCGAGCGCGCTGACCGCCTCGTCCGCGACCAGCACCTCGGGCTCGCCGACGATCGCGCGGGCGATCGCGATGCGCTGCGCCTGACCGCCCGAGAGCTCGTGCGGGAGCACGCGTGCAGATAGTCGGCGGGCAGCGAGACCCGCGACAGGAGGTCCGCGGCGAGTCCGGACCAGGTGCTCCGAGGAAGTCGTGCGCCGCCATCTGGAACTCCAGCGTCCGGCGCACGGTCATGCTCGGGTTCAACGCGTGCCGCGGGTCCTGCGGCACCAGCTGGATGCGCCGTCGCGCGGCCCGCAGCGCTCGCCGGTCGAGACCGAAGAGGTCATCGGATCCGAGGCGGACAGTACCGGCGTCCGGAGACATGAGCCGCATGACGATGCGCCCCAGGGTCGACTTGCCGCTGCCCGATTCGCCCACGACTCCGAGCGTGCGCCCCTTCTCGAGTCGGAAGGAGACTCCGTCCAGGGCGGTGAAGGGACCGAAGCGCTTGACGATGCCCCCTGCAGCCAGAACACTCAGCAGTGCTCCTCCGTTCGCTTCGGCCACGGCGTGCCCGGGCGCGATGTCGACGAGCGGCCCCCAGTCGCGCCGGTGGCGGATGTCGTCGGGAACGACGGCGAGACCGCCCCGCGGAGCGTCGGCCGACGGCTCCGCGGCGAGAAGGGCCCTCGTGTACGGGTGCGCCGGCGCTCCGAGCACCTGCGCGGCGAACCCGAGTTCGACGATCCGGCCTCCGAGCATCACGGCGACGCGGTCCTCCGGCTGGGAGGCGATGAGCGCGGCGATGCCCACGTCGTGGGTGATGAAGAGGATCGCGGTTCCCAGCCGGGCGCGCAGCCCGTCGAGCAGGCGCACGACTCCCACCCCCACCGAGGCGTCGAGGGCGCTCGAGGGCTCGTCGGCGACGATCAGTTCGGGATCGCAGCAGATGGCGATCGCGATGGCGACCCGCTGCCGCATCCCCTCCGGAGACCTCGTGCGGGTAGGCGCGCAGGACGCGCTCGGGGTCCGAGATGCTCACCGAGTTCGAGCAGTTCGGCCGCCCGCAGCCGCGCCGCGGCCCTGTCGGCGACCCGCGCCGTGCTGGAGCAGCGTCTCGGTGATCTGACCGCCGATCCGCCGCATGGGGTCGAGCGAGCTGTTCGGGTCCTGAGGGACGACGCCGATGCGCTCGCCGTGCAGCGCGCGCAGGGACGGTCGGGACGCGTGGAGCAGATCGACACCGTCGAACACTGCGGAACCGCTCACCTGCGCGGACCGTGGCGCCATGCCCGTGATCGTCCGAGCGAAGACGGTCTTCCCGCTGCCGGATTCGCCCAGCAGAACGGTGACCTGCGAACGTTCGAGGCCGAGCCCGACAGAGTCGACGACGGTGGCACGTCCGCGGGCGGCCCGGAACGACACCGAGACGCCGGTCGCGTCGAGCACGAAGGGACCGTGGTGGGCAGACTGCCGCCCATGGCCGGGCTGCTGATCGTCATGAGTCGGACTCCCGTCCGCTGAGGGCGTCGCGGAGTCCGTCCCCGACGAGCGGGAAGAGCATCGACAGCGCCAGGATCACGACGACGGGTGTCACCGCGAGAGTGGGGTCGGTGTAGATCGCGGCCTGCATCTCCTGCAGGATCGAGCCGAGCTCCGGAGTCGGCGAGGGCACGCCCAGGCCGAGGAACCCGAGTCCGCCGGCGATCGCGATGTTCGCCCCGACCAGCGAGGTCGAGTAGGCCAGCACGGCGGGGAGCACGACCGGGACGATCTGCCGGAGGAGGATCGCTCCGGGACCGGCTCCGCTCGCTCGCGCGGAGAGCACGGAGTCGAGCTCCCGGATCCGCGACACCTCGGTCTCGGCGATCCTCGCGACAGGCGCGATCCAGACGAGCGTCAGGGCGAGCACGAGGGTGCCGAGACCGATGCCCGGGGTGATCGCGAGCAGGGAGGGAGAGCAGCACGCCCGGGAACGCGAACAGGATGTCGACTCCGCGCATCAGCACGGTGTTGAGCACCTTGCCGCCCAGACCGGCGAGCGTGCCGATCGCCAGACCGATGAGGGTGGCGATGACGATCGGCAGCACGCCCGCCACGAGCGAGATGCGCGTGCCGTAGACGAGCCGACTGAGCATGTCGCGGCCCTGGGAGTCGGTCCCGAGGACGTGCGCGTCGGAGAAGAACGGCAGGGGCCGCTCTGAGAGCGATCCGGCGAGCGGATCGGCGAAGGGCAGGATCGGCGCGGCGACGGCCCACGAGGACGATCAGGCCGAGCACACCGAGCGCGATCTGCGAGCGGACCGGCAGACGGCTGAGCAGCGATCGTCGCCGGAACCGCACCACGAGGGCCGGGCGGTCGCGGCGGCGCGGGTCGCCGGTCATGCGCGGGCCACCCGGATGCGCGGGTCGATCAGTGCATTGACCGCGTCGGCGAGGAGGAGGACCAGGACGAAGACGATCGCCACGACGAGCGAGACCGCCTGGATGAGCGTGTAGTCCCTGAGCGCGACCGACTGGACGACGAGGACCCCGACTCGGGGGCTGAAGATGTTCTCGACGAAGAGCGCTCCGCCGAGCATCGAGCCGACCTGGATCCCCAGGACGGTGATCATCGGCGGCAGCGCGTTGTGGTGCGCGTGCACCGCGATCCGGAGCGCGGGCGAGTCCTCGGGCCCGCAACGACGGGAGCAGGTCGGTCGACTGCAGGGTCGACAGCGACGTCTTCAACGATCGAGGCCATCTGGGCTCCCGGGGCGAGGGCCAGCGCGGTGGCCGGCAGGGCGAGGTGGAGCAGGACGTCGGCAGGTCCTCCGTCGCCCCGCGTGCTGAGGCCGCCGGCGGGGAACACCGGCGCGAGGACCGCGAAGAAGAGCAGGAGGAGCAACGCGACGGTGTACTGGGGTGCCGAGAGGAAGAAGGCCTCGACTCCGTCGACGACGCGCCGGAGGACGCGACGGCGAGGTCGCGAGGTTGCCCATGACCAGGGCGATGGCGATCGCGAGCACGCTCGCGACGCCGCCCAGCAGGAGCGTCGTGGTGAGCGCCGGGCCCAGGATCTCGCCGACCGGGCGGCCCTGGCTGTAGGAGTAGCCCAGCTCACCCCGGACGAGCTGTCCGAGCCAGAGGACGAACTGGACGGGGACGGGCTGAGTCCAGCCCCATGACCGCTCGCAGCTCCTCGCTCTCCCCGGGACTGCTGTCGGTGCCCAGGATCGTCAGGGCCGGGTCGCCCGGGATCGCCCGGACGGCGGAAGACCACCGCGGCGACGAAGAGCGCAGTGACCGCGGTGAGGAGCAGGCGTGCGCCGATGAACCGCAGCAACCTGGCATGTCGGGTTTTGTACTCCATAGTGGAAGAGTATCGGGACTACTGTTTCGGACGTATTTCGATTCCGTGAATGCAAGAGGACGACCGTCTGCTCGACAGTCCGCCGCCCGCCGGGTCGTGATACCAAGTCCGGTAGTCCGCGATCGGATTGCTCTGGACCCGCGGTCGAGGACGACCGCCCCCTCTCGAAGGAGGCCCCTTGGCTCTACGACACGCGATCCTCGCCGCGCTCTCGCGCGGCGTCCCCACCGGCTACGAACTGAACACGAGCTTCACCGACGACGCCGACCGCGCCTGGCACCGAGCCCGTCGCGGGTGTACTCGGAACTGACGAAGCTCGAGGGCAAGGGTCTGATCCGGATCAGCGAGCGCACCGAGCGGGGCAGGACCAGCTACGCGATCACCGATGCAGGCCTCGACGAACTGCGCCGCTGGCTCGTCCACGACGAGCCCGACCACAGCATCCGCGACGACTCGATGCTCCGGCTCGTGACCCTGTGGGTGCTCGACGACACGACAGCGGGCTATCTCATCGACGCGGAGGTCTCGTACCAGCGCAAGAGCAGCTCAGCCTGTCGCACCTGCTCGAGACGTGGGACGCCGTGCGCGAGGACTCCCCGAGTCTGGCGGAACAGGCGCGCGCTCTACACGCTGTGGCTCGCCCAGACCGAGTTGACCCTCGGCTGGCTCGACGGCCTGCGTGACGTCCTCCGCAGCAACGAGCCGGTCCCGGCCGTGCTCGAGCGCCACTGGCCGGCGCACCGGTCGACCGATCGGGTCTGACCGGGTCGGTGCGGCCGGCCGCGGCGGCACCTCCGAAGGCGGAGAGGTTCAGACCGCCGCGTTCTCGGGCCGGCCGTAGTGCGGCGTGGTGAGGTGACGGTCCCAGGGCGCATCCGGCGCGAGCAGCTCGCGCCACGGTGCGACCTCGGCGTAGAGCACCCGCAGGGCGTCGAGGCCGTTGACGTGGAGGGCTCGCCCGTCGGTCGAGACGGCGTCCTCCGGCACGGCGACGTCGCTAGTTCTTCATCAGCGCGGTGCGCGACGTCGTCTCGACGCAGACGTTGGTCTGCAGTCCGGCGACGACCAGGCGCTGCGCGCCGAGATTGCGGAGGATGTTGTCGAGCTCGGTTCCGAAGAACGCGTCCCAGCGCAGCTTCTGAATGATGATGTCCCCCTGCTGCGGCGCCACGGCGTCCAGGATCTCTGACGCCCAGCCCTCAGGACGAGTGTCGACCGCCGCCGAGACGTCGGGCAGGGTCGCGAGCAGGCGCCTCATGCTGGGCGTCATGTCGGCGCCGTCCGGGCGGCTCACCTGCCGCGTGTAGATCACCGGGGACGCCCTGCGCCCGCGCCTCGGCGAGGAGCGCGGCGCACTCCGCGACGACGCGATCGAACTCCCAGATCGGCGGCCAGCCGTAGAGGTCGCGGCGGTCCTGCTCCAGGTACATGTTCTGCATGTCGACCATGACGACAGCGGTCCGAGTGCTCATCGGTCCTCCTTCTCGGGATCTCTCGATCCGTTACTTCTTTTTTATACTCCAATAATGGTCTACTGTACTGGTGTTACAGCTTCATTTCGGTCGGAGGACGAGTGCCACATCCCGCGAAGAGCACGGACTCCCGTCGCCGTTGGGCGACGTTCAGCGTTCTGGCCGCCACCGCTGCACTGACGATCCTCGACGTCTCCAAGGTCGGCGTGGCCCTGCCCGCCATCCAGGAGTCGACCGGCGGGTCCGGGAGCACCGTCCAGGTCATGCTCGTGGGCTACACGATCGCCTACGCCGCCTTCCTGCTCCCCTCCGGCCGGATCGGCGACGTGCTCCCCCGCTCGACGGTGTTCCTGGTCGGAGGCCTGGCCTTCGTCGGCGCGAGCGTCGTCTGCGCGCTCGCGCCCGACATCACGTGGCTCGTCACCGGCCGCATCATCCAGGGAGCCGGGGCGGGGATCCTGATGCCGCAGGTCCTCGGCCTCATCCAGCGGCTGTTCCCCGCCGAGGAGCGCACCCGGCCCCTCGCCACCCTCGCCGCGATCCTCTCGGCGACCTCCCTCTTCGGGCCTGTGCTCGCGGGCGTGGTGATGCAGCTCGTCGGTACCGTCGAGGCGTGGCGCGCGCTCTTCTGGATCAACGTCGCGGTCGGCGTCGTGGTGCTGCCCCTCGCTGCCGTCCTCGTGCGGGATCCGGGTGGCGAGCGGCGTTCCGGCTTCGACGGCGTCGGCGTCGCGCTGCTCGTGCCCGCGGTCGTACTGACCATCGCTCCGCTCAGCGCTGTCTCCGAGGCGAACCCGCCGTCGATCTGGACGGCCGGACTCATCACCGCCGGGGTGGGTTTCACGACGCTCTTCGTCCTGCACCTCCGCCGCCGAACCGCCTCGGGACGTCAGGCGCTCGTCGACCCCGGCCTGTTCCGATTCGCGCATCTGGTCCCCGGCGTCGTCGTCTCGGGGTTCCTGCACGCGGCGGGCACCGCCGGAACCCTCATCATCACCATCGGCCTGCAGCAGCTCGCAGGCCTCACTCCCCTGGAGACCGCGCTCTGGATGCTGCCCGCGGCCCTCGCGGCGCTCGCCGGGTCGTGGATCGCCGCGCGCCTCCCCTTCGACACCGGCTACCGGGTCATCGCCTGGGGCGCCGGACTCGGCGCCGTCGGACTCGCACTGGTCGCGACCGCGTTCGGCGTCGCCCCCGCGGCCGCCCTGCCCCTCGCGGTCTGCGCCGTGCTCGTGGTCAACACCTTCGGAGTCGCCGTCGCCGCACCCGCCAACCAGGCGCGCGTGCTCGTCGAGGTCCCGGACTACCGCTCGAGCGTCGCCGGCTCGATGATCCAGTTCTCGCAACGGGTGGGGTCGGCGATCGGGATGGCCCTCGCGCTGATGCTCTACTACGGGGTGGGCGGGACCGAGACCATCGCAGGGCGTCCCACCCTCGGTGCGACGCTCGCCGTACTCCTCACCGCAGGATTCCTCCTCGCCGCGACCGCGATCGCACTGGCCGACCGGTCGCGTCGACCGCAGCCCCGCCCGTCGGCCTCGATACGGCACCCCGCCGAGGCCGCACGGGTCAGGTGATCGCCCGCCCGTCGCCAGTCCAGCGGCACCGTTGGGCGTTTTCTGCTGCTCCGGAGCGCTGAGAGCAGCGAAAGCGTCCGATGGCGGCGAGGAACGCGTGCGGAGGAGCGACCGCAGGGGCTAGCCCTCCGCGCCGACCCGCGCGGCAGGCGCAGCGGGCACCGTCGCACGCCGGAAGCCGTGCACCGTCAGGTACACGCCGAGGAACAGCTCCCACGCGATCTCGGGCAGTGTCAGCAGGCCCGACCAGACCGAGGTCTGCTCGTAGGCGCCGAAGAGGACGGCGAGGCCCGAGAGCGACATCAGCGGGCCGCCCAGGAGGCCGAGGAGCGCGACCGGCCGCGGCACGAGGTGCGCGCGGTGGAGGAGGAACCCCAGCAGCAGGCCGTTGCCGAGGCCGACGACGAAGCCGGGGCCGAGGAGGAAGGTCGCGTCGTGGACCGCGACCAGCGCCTGGGCGACGGCCCGGGAGGAGTCGGCGTCGGCTCCCGCCTGCGCCTGCCGCAGCTCGACGACCGAGACGACAGCGAGGAGGCCGACGACGATCAGGGCGCACTCCATGATCCGCGCGACGACGTAGGCGAGGGCGGCGGTCTCGTGGTGCCGGCGGAGGACGGGGTAGAGGACGAGCGCCGTGCCGAGGTTGGTGATCACGAGGACGATCTCGCAGACCACTCCGATGAGCACGCGGGTGTCGGCGCCGGGTCCGAGCACGTTGTCGGGGTCGGTGAGGAGCGGCAGATAGAGCACGGCTCCGGCGATGGCCGAGGCGAAGGTGAGGAGGAAGAGGACGCCCGTGAGGCGGGCGGTCCGATCGACGGAGGGCATGGGAGTCCTGTTCCCGGTGGCGAGGCCGACTCGTAGTGTACGGCGTACACCTTCGATCTGGAGGCTAGGTGTAGGGCGTACACTTCGTCAAGAGGCGACGGGAGGAACGCGTGCCCGAGCAGACACCGCAGACCCCCGACGACCGCGCCTGAACCGCGAGACGGTCCTGCGCGCCGGAGTGGAGCTCGCCGACGAGGTCGGGATCGACGGCTTCACGATGCGCACGCTCGCCGAGCGGCTCGAGGTCGTCCCCATGGCCCTCTACAAGCACGTGCAGAACCGCGAGCACCTGCTCGACGGCATGGTCGACCTGGTCTGGAGCGAGGTCGCCCTGCCCGATGCGGCGCGCGGCTGGAAGCCGGCGATGCGCGAGCGCGCCGCGTCCCTCCGCGCCGCCCTGACCCGGCACCGCTGGGCCGTCGGGCTGATGGAGGCGCACGGGCGGCCAGGGATCGAGAACCTGCGCCAGCACGACGCGATGATGGGGTGCCTGCGCGAGAGCGGCTTCTCGTTCCGCACGACCGTCCACGTCACGTCGCTCCTGGACGCGTACGTGTACGGCTTCGCCCTGCAGCAGAAGACGCTCTCGTTCGAGACCCCGGAGGAGTCGGCGGAGGCCGCGGCCGCCACGCACCGCTCCCAGCCGGCCGAGGCCGCGGCGCTGTACCCGTACCTGGTGGAGGTCGTCGTCGAGCTGGCCCGCGAGGGCTACGACTACGACGCCGAGTTCGAGACCGGGCTCGACGTGCTGCTCGACGGGGTCGAGGTGCTGCGGGCGGAGTGGCGGTCGGAGGCGGACCGGTCGGAGCCCGTCCGCCCCTGACGACGTCCGTCCTCAGCGCCCCTGGTCCGGCAGCGCCGCCGTGCCGGTCGCGCGCAGCCGGTCCTTCACGTCCTTTGGGAACTGCGGGCGGCCGTAGAAGTAGCCCTGCGCCCGCTCCGCCTGCAGCGATGCCAGCAGGTCGTGCGCCGTGCGGGTCTCGACGCCCTCGACGATCGAGCCCATGTCCAGATCCGAGACCAGGGCGATCATGGAGCGCAGGATCGTGGAGTGCCGGGGGTTCTGCTCGTCGGCGAGGAACACGCGGTCGATCTTCACGATGCTCAGCGGAACCGTCAGCAGTGCCGCGGCCGCCGCATGCTCCTGGCCGTAGTCGTCGAGCGCGATCGCGATGCCCTCCTCCGTCAGCAGCCGCACCCGGTCGACGACGTCGGCGTCGACGTGGCCGATCGAGGCCTCGGTGAGCTCGAGGCAGAGCTGGATGCCGAGATCGGACGTGCGCAGGGCGCGGACGTGGTCGACGACCTCGTCGCGCAGGAGCTGCTCGGCCTCGATGTTGACGCTGAGGAACGACACCGACGCGTCGATCTCGCGGAACTCGAGCATCGAGGCGACGGCGCGGTCGACGATCTGCACCGTCAGCCGGTCGAGCAGCCCGAGGGAGCGCGCGACGTCGACGAGGGTCAGCGGGCTCAGCGGCGTGCCGTCGCGGCGGGTGAACCGGGCGAGGGCCTCGAAGCCGAGGATGCGGCGCTCGGCGACGTCGATGACCGGCTGGAACGCGACCTCCACCGCCCCCTCCTGCACCGCCGCGCGGATCTCGGACACCAGGTCGGCGCCGTCCGCGTCTCCCGCCCCGCCCCGGCGCTCCTGCTTGGACGCGTACATCCGCTCGTCGGCCTCCTGCATGGTGCGGTCGAAGCTGCCGCCGTCGACGGCGACCGGAGCGCCGATGCTGATGCGCGGGTGGAGCGTGACGCCGCCGACAAGCAGGGGCTGCTCGACGGCGCGCGTGATGCGGAGGGTGACGGAGGCCGCCGTGGCGGAGTCGAGGAGCACGGCGAACTCGTCACCGCCGATGCGCGCGACGACGTCGTCGCTGCGCACGCTCTCGCGGATCCGGCGGCCGACCTCCTCGAGGACGACGTTGCCGGTGGAGTGGCCGTAGGTGTCGTTCACGGCCTTGAACGCGTCGAGGTCCATGAAGAGCATCGCGCGGCGCGACGGGTCGGGGAGCGCGTCGAACTCCTCGTACAGACCGCGGAGGTTCGTCAGCCCGGTCAGCGTGTCGGTCGTCGCGGCGTCGCGCAGGGCTCGCGTGGTGCGGCGGTCGTGGAGCGCCTGGGTGGCGATGTGCGCGAGGGCCAGCAGCGTCCGGTGCTCGAGCGGCGAGAAGCCGTCGGAGTCGGGGCGGCGCGTGAGGACGACGTGGCGGACGCCCGCGCCCGGCGCCGTCACGGGCGCCGACAGCTCGAAGGTCCGGCCCGGCTGCTCCGAGAGGCGGATGCTCGCGGAGGGGATCGCCGAGCGAGCCGCCGCCTGGAGCGTCGCGAAGATCGCCGCCTGGTCGCCCCACGGCAGCGCGAGCGACGCCTCGACGAGTCCGTCGAGCTTGCGCTCCACGCGCGTTCGGCGCAGCTGCTGGCTGACGACGGCGATCGCGAGCGCCACGATCAGCAGCGTGTTCGCCGAGCGGATGTCGAGCCCCACCCCCAGCTCGATCCGCTCGATCCCGGAGGAGAGCCGGGCGCCGTAGGCGAGCGCGACCAGTCCGACGTTCAGGGCGAGCACCACAGCGACGCGGTCCGGGCGCAGGGTCGGAGTCGGAGCATCCGGGACCTCGGCGAGCGTCAGCCGCGCCTGCAGGTACTCCGCCCCGATCGACAGCGCGCCGTACGCGAGCACCGCGGGCACCGCCGCGAGCACCGGCCACCACCCGGTGCCCGGGAAGAGGGAGAGCACCAGGAGGAACGCGCCGCCCGAGAGGCTCGCGAGCCCGGTGAGGTAGGCGATCACCGTCCAGGGCCGTCGCCGGAGCAGCAGGAACACCACCAGCGCCAGGACCCAGAGCAGCAGGGCGCGGGGGTGGGGGACGTCCTGCGCGACGAACGCGAGGACCGAGACTCCGACTCCGAACGTCACCGTGCCGATGCCGGAGGAGAGCTCGAGCCGGAACGACGCCGTGATCCACAGGGCCGCGAGCAGCAGGGCGAAGGGCGGCACCAGCGCCGGCAGGGCGGTGGCGTTGGGCACGAGCAGAACGAGGGTGAGGAGGAGTCCCGCGGCGCCGACTCCGAGGCGGAGGGCGCGGACCCGCCCGGAGAGGCGGGCGGGGTGCCCTCCGGCAGCACGATCGCGTCGCCTGCGCTCAGTGCGTCACTCACTCGACCCCCCGGGCGTCCCGCCGAGGCGCGGGTCCTCCCACTCTCGCAGACGAGTGCGACGGACCGGACCCCGAGTGCGGGATCCGGACGGCGGGCGCCGTTCAGCCGATCGTGCGGGACGCACTCGTCTTCGACGCGGTCGTGTACCCGGTCTTCGCGCCGGTCACCCGCACGGTGAGCGCCTTGCCCCTGTCGGCGGCGACCGGCGTGTAGGTCGCGGCCGTCGCTCCCGAGATCGCGGTGCCCGCCCGGAGCCACTGGTACGTGAGCACGACGGGCGCCGGTCCCCACGTGCCCGGGACCGCGGTCAGCCTCGAGCCGACCGCCGCGGTGCCGGTGATCGTCGGAGTGGGTGCGGTGAGCGTGCCCGCTACGACCGTCCTCGCGGCACTCGCCTTCGCGACGGTGGTGTAGCCGGCCTTGGTGCCGGTCACCGTGACGCTGATCGCCGCGCCGCGGTCGCCCGCGACCGGGACGTACGTCGATCCGGTGGCGCCCGTGATCACCGTGGTGCCGCGCTTCCACTGGTATGCGTAGGCCACCGGCGCGGGGGCCACGCTCCGGGCACCGCGGTGAGCGTCGCTCCGACCGCGGCCGTGCCGGTGATCGTCGGAGTCGCGCTCGTGAGCGTCCCGACTGCGACGGCCGCTATGGTGGCGCTGGTCTTGGTCGCGGGCGAGTAGCCGGGCTTCGTGCTCGTCACCGAGACGGTGATCGTGGCGCCGGCGTCGGAGCCGGTGAGCACGTAGGTCGACTTCGTCGCGCCCACGATGTACGTGCCGCCGTTCCTCTTCCACTGGTACGCGAGGGTCGTCCCCGCGTCCCAGGTGCCCGCGTTCGCGGTGAGGGTCGATCCGACCTTGAGCGTGCCGGTGACGGTGGGGGTCGGCATCAGCGTCTGCAGTGCCGGCGTCACGGTCGAGGCGGCGCTGGTCCTGCACCACCGGGGTGAGGCCGGACTTCGAGCCGGTGACCGAGACCGTGAGGCTCGCGCCGGCATCCGCGGCGACCAGCGTGTAGGTCGAGGCGGTCGCTCCGGTGATCGCGGCACCACCGCGCTTCCACTGATAGGCCAGGGCGACGGGAGCGGGCGACCATGGGCCGGGGTTCGCCGTGACCGTCCTCCCCACCTGCACGGTGCCCGTGATGGTCGGAGTCGGGCCCGTGATCGCCGTCGTCGTGCCGTTGGTGACGGCCGCGGTGGTCGCGCTCGTCTTGGTTGCGGGCGCGTAGCCGGGCTTGGTGCTCGTCACCGAGACGGTGATCGTGGCGCCCAGATCGGTCGACTTCAGCACGTAGGTGCTGCCGGTCGCGCCGACGAGGTAGATGCCGCCGTTCTTCTTCCACTGGTAGGCGAGAGTCGTGCCCGCGTCCCAGGTGCCCGGGTTCGCGGTGAGCGTCGAGCCGACGGTGGTGCTGCCGGTGATGGTGGGGGTGGGCATGAGGGTCTGGAGCGGGGCGGGGACGGTCCTGGGGGCGCTGGTGCGCTGGACGGAGCCGTAGCCCGAGCGGTAGGCGTCGACCGTGACGGTGATCGCGGTGCCGCGATCGGCCTCGGTCACCACGTAGGACGTGCTGTAGCCGGAGGGGATGTGCTCGCCGTTGCGCTTCCAGGAGTAGTTGAAGACCTCGGGAGTCGGCGTCCACGTCCCGGTCTGCACAGTCAGGGTCTGCCCGACGGCCGCAGTACCGGCGATGGTCGGAGTCGGCGCAGCGCTGAACCGGAGGTACGGCACGACGAGGGGCGCGCTGTCCACGGTGCGGTCGGCGTAGCCGGTCTTGCGGCCGGTGACCGAGACGGAGACGGAGCCGCCCGCGTGCTCCGTCGTCGGCACGAAGGTCTGCCCCGTCGCGCCCGGGATCGGGTAGCCGCTGCTGTCCTTCCACTGATAGCTCAGGGCGACGGGTGCGGGACCCCAGGTGCCGGCATTCGCGGTGAGCGTCGCCCCGACACCCGCGGTGCCTGTGATCGTCGGAGTCGCGGACGCCGAGGGTGCCGACGTTCAAGACCTTGAGAACGAAGTCGCCCTCCTTCCAGCCATCGCCGCCCACCTGGATGAAGTAGGTCCTCCCCGCCGTGGCGCTGAAGGTCGTCTTCGCGTTCGCGCGGATGAAGGGATCGCCGCCGAACTGCATGCTCGGGCCGATGGGGGTGCAGCCGATCGCACCGGTGGGCGCGGAACCGTCCGACGCCCATACCACGCCGACCGAATCGACGAAGCTGTCACGGAGGTCGACCAGGACGGAGCCCGTGGTCGTCGCGGTGGAAGCGGTGCCAGATGCTTCCCATCAGCACGCGTGTCCCCGCCGTCGCAGCTGTAGGAGGGCTCGCCCCAGTTCGAGTCGACCTTGATCGTCGAACCGGAGACGGTGGCGGGCAGCGCGGGAATCGCGACGGCGTCCGCGGGCGTCGTGCCGGAGACCGGAGCGCTGGCGGTGATCCGCAACTGGACCTTCTGGTCGTCCGTCACCGGTGCACCGTCGTAGAAGTCCCCCACCTGGAAGAGGTACGTCGTTCCGGCCTCCGCCTGCACGTGGTTCTCGCCGCGGTACTCGGTGTCGGTGCAGCTGATGCGCGCGAGCTCGTCGATCGGTCCGGCCTCATAGCTGATGACGTTCGTGTCGTGACCGGCGATCTGGCCGGAGAAGGTCAGCGTCTGACGGGCCGTGGAGGTGTAGGAGAACCAGACCGACGTGACGACATCGGTGAAGTACTCGCTGTAGTCGGGATCGGTCGTCCGGCAGGTCCCTGGCTCCCCCGGTTCGAGAGTCGCTCCGGCGTAGGGAAGCCCGGACCCGTAATACGGGAGCGAGGCGATCGTCGTCGCGTTCGCGAGGTCGTCGTTCGCAGGCGGAGCGACGGCGGCGAGCGCCTCCGGAGCGGCCAGTCGACTCTGCGCAGCCGGAGCCGGCGGGGCCCAGTCGTCGGGGTGGGCGACCCCGCCGATCTCGATCGGGTGGGCCGGGTCGGCGGTGGCCGGACCCGCGGACCGCGGTGGCCGTCGGGACGAGAGCGGCCCCCAGCGCCAGGGAGGCGGTGAGGGCGAGGGACAGCAGGCGACTACGCATCATCGAGTGGACTCCGGGTGAGAGCGAGGTGGGACGCCGACCACGTCAGGTACCGGGTCGATCCGTGTCCCCCCCATCGTGGTCGCGTCCTCGGGCCTAGCAAAGGTCCAGTTCGGGGGTAGCCCCCGTAGGGGATTTCAGTGACGCTGACGATTCCGCGGTGATTCGGCGCACGACAGGGTTGCGGAGGCCGAGAACACCCCCTCTCGGGGAGAGCAGTTCTGCTCGGCGGGGGATTCTCGAGCGCGGGACGCGCCCCTCCGAGTGGACGCGGAACGGGCCCGGTGCGCGTCCGGGCACGGCTGAGCGCCCGATCACGGCGGGCGCGACGAGCGTCAGGCGCGCTGCAGCGGCAGACGGGCGGCGAGCCGCGCCCCGCCGGCGGACGACGGCGACAGCTCGAGCGTTCCTCCGTACACGGCGAACTGGCGCGACAGGCGGTCGAGGCCGCTCCACTCCGGGTCACCGCCGAGCCCGCGGCCGTCGTCGTCGAGTCGCACGATCACGGCCGGGCGGGCGGCCGCGCAGTCGACGTCCAGGCTCAGGCGCACCGCGCTCGCGCCGCCGTGCTTCAGGGCGTTGGTCAGTGCCTCCTCGACGGTGCGCACGAGCAGGACGCGCTGATCCAGCGGGACGCCGCGCTCCTCGACCTCGAGGTAGCGGTCGTCGATGTCGAGGTCGACCGCGATCTCGACCGGCAGGCGGGCGAAGAGGTCGCGGACCGCCGGCACCAGGCCGTGCTCGATGTCGACGGGGTAGAGCGCGCCGCTCGCGGCCCGCACCTCGCGCTCGCGCAGCTCGTCCAGGCGCGCGGCGATCCCGAGGAGGCGCTCGCGATCGGCGGATGCCTCCGCCACGGCCTGCAGCTCGGCGGTCAGGACCACGAGCGTGTTCTGGAGTCGACCGTGCAGGTTCTGCGCCACCTCGCGCCGCACGCGCAGCTCCTCCTTCTGCAGCGCCTGCACGGCCTGGACCGCCTGGAGGAGCACGCGGGCGTGCTCGCGCTCCTTCTCGCGGACGCGGCGCGCGGTCCGGACGAACAGCAGACCGAAGCCGGTCACCAGGCCGAACACCATCGCTCCGACGACCAGCTCGACGACCAGCGCGTCGAGGGCGGCGAGCGGGTACACGCCGGCGATCACCTGCAGCGTGCAGCGCGCGCAGCGCCACGCCGAACGCGACGGCGAGAGCCGCGAGGGACGCGGGGGCGGCGCTCGAAGCGCTCGGGCCTGAGGACCGAGAGCACCAGCACCGCGACCGCGACCGCCGTGACGTTGACCAGCACCCGCACGACCACGTCCAGGACCGGCCCCGCCCTCCACGCCGCGGGTCGTCTGCGAGAGCATGCCGAGCGCGAAGACCGCCTGCAGCGCCGCGAGGATCGAGAGCACCGTGCCCAGCAGCGCGACGACTCCGACCAGGATCCGGTTGTCCTGACGGACGTCCGCGGAGCGTCCGGCGCGTGTCGTCGACGAGGGTCATGCGGTGTGCTCGAGGAACTGCAGTGTCGCCTCGACGCGCGGGTTGCGGGTGCCGTCGGAGCGCAGCCCCAGTCCGGCGTAGAGGGCGTTGACGTGGTTGTCGACCGAGCGGACGGCGATGCCCAGCCGCTCGGCGATCGCCGCGTTGGTCAGACCGGCCGAGAGCCAGGTGAGCACCTCGTACTGGCGGCGGCTGAGCGCGGCGACGGGCGAGTTGCGGCGGGCCGTGCGGGCGGCGACGAGCGCCGGATCGAGGACCGTGCGGCCGTCGGAGGTGGCGCGGATCGCGGTCAGCAGCGCCGGCGTCGAGAGCGAGGACGTCTTCGAGAGGTAGCTCCAGCCGCGTGCCTCCGACCGGTCCAGTCGGAGGAAGCGGTGCATGGCGTCGACGGCCGAGAGCAGGACGAGGGCGAGCTCGGGGTTGCCGGCGCGCAGCTCGCGGCCCAGCTCGATGCCGTCGCCGTCGCCGAGCTCGATGTCGAGGATCGCGACGTCGAGGGCGGCGGGCCGCAGCTTCTCGCGCGCCTCGGCGACCGATCCCGCCTCGACGACGCTGCGCACCCCCGGCACCGTCCGGAGCATCGTGGTCAGCATCTGCCGGAAGAGAGGCTGGTCGTCGACGACGGCCAACCTGAGATCTCGCACGCCCCCCACGGATGTCACGGGAACATCCTCGCCCATCCCGCGCCCTGCTTCGTCACCCGTTCCAGGGTTGCGGACGGCCGCCGCGGGCCGGGTGCGGTCGTCCGGCGACCGGCTGCCAACCTGGGAGGACCCCTCCGGGCGCTGCAGGAGGGCCGCCGCCCGGCCGGTGTCGACTCGTGGATCGGTGCTCGCGCGACCCGGGCCCGGAGGCGGTGCCTACGCCTGGACGAGCGCCGCCGCCGCAGCGAGACCGAGCACGGTCGCGACGAGCGCCACCGCCCGGGTGCCCAGGCCGTACGCGAGCCCGGCAGCCCACCGCCGCTCGAGGAGCATCCGCGCCGCCTCGACGCTCGCGGTGCTGAAGGTGGTGAATCCGCCCAGGAACCCCGTGCCCACGAGTGTGCGCCACTGCTCGTCGACGGCGCCCGAGAGCGCCAGTCCCGCGAGGATCCCGAGCAGGAGGGAGCCGATCACGTTGATCGCGGAGGTGCCGACGGGCCAGCGCGCGGGAACGAGCGAGCGCGCGACTCCGTCGATCGCGAAGCGGGCCGCGGAGCCGACGCCGCCCGCGAGTGCGACGCCCAGGAAGAGGGCGGGCGGAGTCACTCCGCCGCCTCCGTCGACCGGAGCCGACCCGCCAGGGCGATGCCGGGGACCGCCGCGCCTGTCCCCAGGACGAGGGTGATCGCGGCGACGAGCGCGGCCTCGCCGACGCGGCCCGTCTCGAGCAGCGAGACGGTGTCGAGCGAGAAGGTGCTGTAGGTGGTGAATCCGCCGAGCACGCCCGTGCCCAGGAGCAGGCGCAGGGTGCGGCGGCGGCCCTCGTCGGGTCCGCGCCGGGCGAGCGACTCGAGCAGCACGCCGAGCAGGAAGGCGCCGACGAGGTTCACCGCGATCGTGGCGATCGGCAGCGCGGCCACCGGCGGCAGGGCGAGCGCCATCGCGTACCGGCCGGCGGTCCCGACGGAGCCGCCCGCCGCGACGACGAGGAGGGGACCCGGGCGCAGATGCAGCGGCCGCGTCACTCCGCCAGGTCCCACGGCGCCGGGCGCGAGGCGTCGCGCTCGGCGCAGGGCACCACCATCACGGGGCGGTGCTGGCGGTGCGCGAGGTGCACGGCCACGCTGCCGCTGAGGAACTCGGCGATGCTGGCGAGGACGCCCGCGTCGCGGGTGCCGACCACGATCATCCGCGCGTCGGTCTGCTCGGCGACGTCGCTCAGCGCGAGCGCGGGCTCGCCCTCGGACACGCGGAACTCGTGCTCGACGCCGTCGAGGACGGACTCGACCTCGTGCACGAGGCTCGGCGGGGCCGACGGGCGGGCGGGGCCGGAGTCGGTGACGACCCCGACGGGGATGCCGCCGGTCATCGGATCGACGTAGTCGCCGACGAGATAGGGGTCGGGGGCGACGTAGAGCACGAGGAGCGGCGCGCGGAGCTCGCGGGCGAAGCGCGCAGCCGTGCGGAGGACCTCGGGCCGCTGGCCCTCGACGACGCCGACGAGGACGGGCCCGGTGGGGGTGGATTCGGTCATGGACGGCTCCTTCCCTTGCCCGTCCATCCTGGCACCGGCACCGACCCGGTGGGCCGTGATCCTTTCGTTATCAGCGACCCCGGGATTAGACTCGCTCCTCGCCGGTGCCCGACCGGCCCCGCAGGCGTCCCGACGCCCCGCGGATCGACCTGTCAGAGGAGTGCGCGCGCGTGACGGACCCCGACGTTCCCGAGTCCACGGAGCGTCGCGACGGCTCGACCGCCCTGCCCACCCGGCGTGAGGCGCGTGCGGCGGAGGCCGCTGCTGCTGCGGCTGCGGTCACCCCCGCTGCCGCCACCCCCGCTCCCGCCACCCCCGCTCCGATCGCCCCCTCCCCTGCCGCCCGGGCCCGCTCGGCCGCTCCCGCACGCCCGTCGACCCCCGCCCGCCCCGCCTCGAGCACCCCCTCGCTCAGCCGGCGCGCACTCGGCTTCGCGACGTTCTCGATCGTCGGCGGCCTCGTCGCCACCACGGCCATCCCCGCCTACGGCGCCCGGTCGACCGGTGCGGCCACCGGAGGCGGCGCCGTCGCGGACCGGACGGGCCTGCAGAACCTCACCGTCTCCTCCGAAGCGGCCGGCCAGACCGCGGTGCGCGACGCCTTCGCCGCGCCGACGCAGGCGCAGCTGGACGAGGCGAGCCGCCAGGCGGCCGTGCTCTCGAGCTCGAACGGCGGCGAGTTCACCACCGTGCAGACGCGCGCCGTCGGCGACGACTACCCGTGGCCGTACGAGACCATCGACGACGACGGCGGCGGACTCTCCCCGCTGGGCTACTACTACCGCGAGTGCGTCGACTTCGTCGCCTGGCGCCTCAACCGGGACGCCGGCGCGACCGCGGCCCCGTGGACGTACACGTGGGGGAACATCACCCCGATGGGCGGCAGCGCGTGGGAGTGGCCCGACAACTGGGCCGCCAAGGGCTGGGCCACGAGCAGCGTGCCGATCGCGGGCTGCGTCGCGTGGTGGACCTACAACCACGTCTCGTACGTGCAGAAGGTGAACGACGACGGCACCGTGCTCCTCGAGGAGTACAACTACGGCGGCAGGCACAGCTACGTGACGCGCACGTTCCCGACCGCGCAGGTGCCGCTCTTCCTGTACCCGCCGGCGCTGTAGCCCCGGGGGCGCCTTCGAGACGCCAGTCCGGTACGCCTCGGAAGGCGTGCCGCGGACCGGACAGGCATCTCGCGATCAGCGCAGCAGGGTCAGGAGCGCCTCGAAAGCCGGGGTGCGCGGGTCGACGAGGTCGAAGTGGTCGGCTCCGGGCAGTTCCAGCAGCCGCGCCCTCGGGTGCCTCGCGGCGTAGGCGCGGCTGAGCGCGATCGGCACGTCGGAGTCGGCGTCGCCGTGCACGAGCGCCACCGGGACCGGCGGGGTCGGCTGCCGCAGCGGGTCGGCCGCCGCGAGCGGCTCCACGCCGAGGAGCTCGCCGACGGCGTCGTCGCTGAGGTGCAGATCGGCGGCGGCCTGCAGGTCGACGACTCCGGCGAGCGCCACCACGGCGCGCACGGACGGCGACGGATGGGCGGCCTGCGACCACACGGCCAGCTGCCCACCGGCGGAGTGGCCGACCAGGACGGCCCGCGGGTCGCCGCCGAGCAGGACGGGCAGCGCCGCGAGGAGCGCGCGGACGTCGTCGCCCGTGCCCGGCCAGCCGCCGCCGGGATCGCCGACTCGCCGGTACTCCGGCAGCAGCACGTCGTGACCGCGGTCGGCGAGCGCCGCGGCGAGCGGACGCAGATGGGCGCGGTCCCAGCGGGCGCGCCAGAATCCGCCGTGCACCAGGACGACGGCGCCGCGCTCGGGAGCCGTCGGGCGGTAGCGGTCCGCGATCTGCTGCGGCGCGGGTCCGTAGCTCAGCACGGCGTCGGGATCGCGGGCCTCGAGATCGAGCAGATCGGTCACGGTCGCACTCCTAGGGCGCCGAGTCGCGACAGGACCGGGGAGGACCACCCCGGATCGCCCCCGCCTCACGGAGGATGGACGGGTGACCGACACCGATCCGATCCTGCCGCGCCGCGTCCTGCCGAGCATCGGAGTCGGCGCCGTCGCCGCCGTGCTCGGCCTGCTCCCCTGGGTCGTCACCGGCATGCGACTGCCGCTGCAGAACCTCTGGGCGACCGAGACGACGGCGATGCCGTTCGCGCTCCTGCCCTTCAGCCAGTACGCGCTGACGCTGATCGTCGCGGTGCTCGTGACCGGCTGGGCGCTCGCCGGCCTCGCCGCGCGCCTCGGGCGGGCGCGGGGAGTGCATCCGGGAGCCGCCGCACTCGGCGTCGCCGTCGTGCAGCTGATCGCGCTCGTGCAGACCGCGGTCGTGGTCGCGGGCGGACTCGCGGAGGGGACGGCCTCGGACGTCTACCTGGCCGCCCTGGTCAGCGGCTCGGTCGCCGCGATCGCCGTCGGCGCGGTCGTGCTGCTGCTGATCGCCACGGCGCCCCGCCCCGGAGCCGCGATCGGGACCTCGCTCGCTGCGGTGGCCGCGGGGAGCTGGGTCACGGGCCTCGTCGCTCCGCTCAGCTCGGGAGGAACCGGTGTGGACCTGACGCTGCTCGACCTGGTGCAGTGGCTGCCCGGGATCCTCGCCGGGGCGGGTCTCGCGTGGTGCGGTCTCACCCTCCATCGGCCGGGTCGCCGCGTGGGTGGTGAGCCTGGCCGTCCTCTGGATCGGGCCGACCCTCTTCACGGCGGTGTCGGCGGCGGCCGGCTCGAGGGTGCTCGCGCAGTACCCGCTCGAGATGCTCGACTACGGGCAGCAGGTGTTCCGCACCGCGCTGCTCCTGCCGGCCGTGTCGCTCCGCACGCCGATCACCGCGCTCGTGGTGGGTGCCGTGGGCTTCGTGGTGCTGAGCGCGGTGGAGCGGCGTCGCTCGCAGGCGACCTCGCTGATCGAGTAGCCCTCGGAGAGAGCGTATCGAGATCGACGCCCTTTCCGGACGAGGGTCTCGATACGCCCCTGCCGGGGCTGCTCGACCAGCAGAGCGGTTCTCAGGACTCGAACCAGCCCCGGGGGTGGTGGTCGGCCGTCAGCGGCGTGCGCACCCGGGTCGGGCGCGCCCAGCGGACCGCGTTCGCCAGCACCCGCTTGATGTCGGGGTGGTGGTAGACGGGGTAGTCCTGGTCGCCGGGCGAGAAGTAGAACACCTTCCCGAGACCTCGCGCGTGTAGGTGACTCCCGAGCGGAACACCTCGCCGCCGGTGAACGTCGAGAGGAACACCGTCTCCTCCGGCACCGGGATGTCGAAGTACTCGCCGTACATCTCCTGCTGCGGGATCACGATCGGGCTCGGAACGCCCTGCGCGATCGGATGCGTCGGCGCGATGGTCCAGACCAGCTCCCGGTCCTGGTCGTTGCGCCACTTCAGCGAGCACGTCGTGCCCATCAGCGCCTGGAAGATCTTGGAGTAGTGGCCGGAGTGCAGCACCAGGATCCCCATCCCCTCCTGCACGTGCCGCAGCACGCGCTGCACCACCTCGTCCGACACCTCGCCGTGCGCGATGTGGCCCCACCACAGGAGCACGTCGGTGCGCGCGAGCGCCTCCTCGCTCAGTCCGTGCTCGGGCTCGGGGAGCGTCGCGGTGCGCACCGCGACCTGGTCGCCGAGCGACTCGGCGAGGCCGTCGGCGATCACGCGATGGATGCCCTCGGGGTAGTGCTTCATCACGGTCTCGTCGCCGCGGGTCTCGTGGCGGAACTCGTTCCAGACCAGGACCTCGACGGGACCGGTCGGAGTGGTCGCGGTGGTCGTCTCGAGAGCGCTCACGCGACCTCCACCTCCTTCTTCTCGGCCGCCGAGCGGTAGATCGCGTCGATCACGCGGCTGCGGTGCAGCGCGTACTCGCCGTAGTGGCCGGAGTAGCGGGGCTCGCCGGCCGCGATCTCGGCTCCCGACGCGATCGCGTCGAGGAACTCGGCGATCACCGAGCGGTGGTGGCCCGACGGCACCGGGATGCTGGGGCGCGAGGTGGTCGGTGCGCCGGCGACCTCGGAGTAGAGCGTGACGGTGCCCTCGGTCGCGTAGTCGGCGACGTGGAGGCGGGCGCCGCCCGCGGATCGAGGAGCTCGACCTCGATGTCCTCGTCGACCTTGGAGTAGCTGGCCCAGGAGGCGTCGAGCTGGAGGCTGCGCCCGTTGTCCAGACGCAGGAGCGCGCTGGAGAAGTCCTCCACCTCGAAGGCGTGGGTGCCGGTCGCGGCGACTCCGTACGGGCGGCCGCCGCGTCCAGGCGCCCGATCTCGCCGTACGCGACGGCCGAGACGCTGGTCACCCGCGGCTCGTCGAGCAGGTGCAGGGCGATGTCGAGCACGTGCGAGCCGAGGTCGATCAGCGGACCGCCGCCGGCCAGCGCCTTGCTCGTGAACCAGGAGCCGATGCCGGGGATGCCGGTGCGCCGCTGCCAGCTGGCACGGGCGTGGTAGACGTCGCCGAGCGGAGCGTCGTCGAGGTAGCGGCGCAGATAGGCGACATCCGCGCGGCGGCGGTGGTTGTAGGCGATCTCGAGCACGCGGTCGGCCGCCCGCGCGGCCTCGACCATCTCGGCGGCGAGGTCGGCGGTGGTCGCGAGCGGCTTCTCGCAGAAGACGTGCTTGCCGCTCTCGAGCGCGGCGACCGCGATGGGGTGGTGCAGGTGGTTCGGCACTCCGATCGGAGACGACGTCGAGGTCGTCGCGGGCGACGAGGTCCTCCCAGTCGGAGTAGAGGTCGGGGACGTCGCGCGTCGCGCCGAGTTCGCGCAGGCGCGCCTCCTCCTGACCGGCGAGGGCGACGACCCGCGCCCCCGGCAGGGCCTGGAGGCGTCGAGATGGGTGGTGCCGGCGAAGCCGAGGCCGACGACGCCGACCCGGAGCTCGGGGGTGATCTCTGTCATGCCCGAAGCCTAGTCGAATTGATTCGAGCGCTGGATAAACTCCGTGCGGCAGGCGGAGGAACGACGAGGGTCCGGGGCATGGCGCCGCGGAGGCCCGCGAGCGGACACGGGAGGGGTCCTCAGGGCGGGGCAGGGCCCGTCCCGAGTCCACTCGCGGACCGCCGACGCGGCGAGTGGGCGCGCGATGGGGTCTGCGGAACGAGCAGGGGCCGGTTCGCGTCCACTCGCCCGGCCCCTGCTGATCGAGTAGGTCGCGGAGCGGCCGTGCCGAGATCTGCGCGACCTGGGCACGGGGGTCTCGACTCGCGGCCTGCGGCCGCTACTCGACCAGCAGGGTCGGCGGCGGCTGCTCGACCAGCAGGAGGGCGGAGCCCTTACTCGACCAGCAGGAGGCCCGCTACGCGTCCGAGCGCAGCAGGCGCACCGCGATGTACTGGCGGCCCGGCAGGTCGATGCGGAAGCGGCCCGAGTACGTGCCCGGCAGCCGCTCCACCGCCATGCCCCACGTGTCGATCACGTCGACGGTGTACGAGACGTCGGGCTCGAGCAGGAAGCGGCGGTAGGTCGGCCGGTCGAAGCCGAAGTAGTACAGGTAGTACTCGCCCTCGACGCCTGCGCGGGGGATGTCCCAGTCGAGCGGGATCGGCTCGAGCCCCGCGGACGGCCCCTCCTCGAGGATGCGATCGAGGAACGCGATGCGAGACGGGCTCGTGCCGCGCAGCTCCCCGCCCTTCGCCCACCAGAGCACGTCGTCGGGGTGCACGTACGTCTCGCCGTGGCCCACGTAGCCGCCGCGCAGCGCCCCTCCCAGAAGCGGCGCACCAGCTCCTCGCCGGTGATGTTGCCCCAGCCCTGGTCGATGTCGCCCTCGTAGGCGCACTCGTCGATCACGACGGGCTTGCCCCAGCGGCGCCACTCCGTCGTCATCTCGGCGGTCTTGTAGACGTCCTGGCGCTGGATGCTTCGCGTGCGTGATCCAGGGCCGGGAGTAGTCGTAGAAGTCGCGGCAGTTGTGGATCGACAGCAGGTGCCGCGAGGGGTCGTCGGCCGTGACGATCCGCGCGAGGCGCTCCCAGTCCTCCTCCGTCTTCTCGAACAGGAGGTCGTACTCGTTGGCGAGCGACCACCAGACGTTCGCGTAGGACGCGAGCCGTGCCACGGCGTACCGCACGTAGCGGTCGTCGGCGACGGCGTCCATGGTCGAGAAGCCCCACCGGTCGTAGGCGTGGAAGAGGATCAGGTCGGCCTCGATGCCGACCTCCCCCAGCTGCTCGACGCGCCGCTCGAGGTGCGCCCAGAACTCCGGCGACGGCCGCTGCCAGTCGAAGCCCTGCTCCGGCGAGCCCTCGAACGGGTAGCGCTCGGGCTCGTTCTCGTTGAAGAGGTACGACTTGGGGAACACGCACATGCGGATCTTGGTGAAGGGCGCCTCGGCGAGGGTCGCGAGCGTGCGCTCCTCGAGCTCGTCGCCCTGGTGCGTCCACGCGTAGGCGGTGGTGCCGATCGGCCGGTGGCGGGTGCCGTCGGCGTGCGCGAAGTGGAAGGACCCCGCGACGCGCACCGGTCCGTGCCGGCCGTCCCGAGCAGCGGTCACCGACACCGAGCCGGTGACGCCGTCGAGCAGAGCGGGCGCTGCTGGAGGTGGTCCAGGCGTACTCCCCCACGGCCTCGGGCATCCAGCGCAGGCGGTACACCCCGTCGCCGTCGTAGAACCCCGGCACCCGGACCGAGCCGTCGGGGCCGTCGATCATCGCCGACAGCTCCACGTCGACGAACGGGTTGCCGTGCGACAGGCCGCGCAGCTCGAGCTCGAAGCGCTCGAAGACCGGCACCGACGCCGGTGCGAGCACCGCGGCCGACCCGAGCGGGATCTCCGCCCCCTCGTACGACGCGGAGGGCAGGACGAAGAGCTCCTGCTCGCGGAGGGGAGCGGGCTCCTCGGTGGGGATCGCCGCGATCTCGGCGAGGAGGGCCTCGCGAGCGGCCTCGTCGAGCGACTCCTCCGTGTCGACGACGAGGCCGATCGGATAGCTGTGCAGGGTGTGCAGGATCGACGAGCGCACCAGGCCCGGGAGGTGGCGCTCGACGACGGCGTGCCCGCGGGGGTCGTGCAGGACCTCGTACAGGCGCGTGGCCCGCGAGAAGCGCTCGGTGGTGGTGGCGTGCGGCACGGTCCAGCCCTTCACGGCGCCGGCGAAGGCACCCTCGACGAAGTAGCGCTGGAACATCAGGTAGACGATCAGCACGGGGAACACGGACATGATGGTGAAGGCGTTCAGCGGCCCGTAGGAGCTGGTGAACTGCGATTGGAAGCCCTGCAGCGCGAGCGGGATCGTCCACGAGTCCTGGCTCTGCAGGAGCGCCAGAGCGATGGAGTACTCGTTCCAGGTCGAGACGAAGTCGAGGATGAACAGCGCGGCCAGGGCGGGACGGGCCAGCGGCAGGATGATCGTCAGGAACAGGCGCCAGTTGCCGGCTCCGTCGATCCGCGCGCTCTCGTCGATCTCCTCCGGGATCTGACGGAAGAAGCCGTACAGGATGAAGGTCTGGTACGGCAGCCCGAACGCGATGTACGGCAGGATGATGCCGACGTTGGTGCTGAGCAGTCCCAGGCCGTTGATGACCTGGAAGAGCGGGGCGATGGCGACCTGGATCGGCACCATGGCGCCGAGGGCGATGATCCCCATCAGCAGGCGCTGACGGCGGAACCTCATGCGGGCCAGAGCGAAGGCGGCGGCCGCGGAGATGAACAGGCCCACGGGGACCTTGATCAGGGCGATGATCAGGCTGTTCCCGCCGGCGGTCAGCAGGTTGCCCCGGTCCAGCGCCTCGACGTAGTTGCCGAAGTCCGGCGACCACGGCGGGACGAACGCCGGGGTGCTGAAGATGTCGGCCTCGCTCTTGAGCGAGGTGAACACCATGAAGATCAGCGGCACGGCCCAGATCAGGACCGCGAAGACGAGGCCGATCCAGAGACCGGCTCGGACGAAGTCGCGGCCGCCGACGGGGCGCCGTTCGCGTTTCGGCGCCGCGACGAGTCCGGGGGCGCTGGTCGGGATGTCGTGACGCTCATGAGTTCTTCTCCTGACGTGCCGTCCAGACCATGTACGGGACGACGATGACGAGGGTGATCACGAGCAGGACCGTGGCGATCGCGTTGCCCTGCCCGTACTCGTGGTTGTTGAAGGACTGCTGGAACGACCAGAGCGCGAGCACCTGCGTCTGCTGCGCGGGGCCGCCTCCGGTCATGCCGACGATCAGGTCGAAGACCTTGATCGAGTTGATGATCGTGAGGACCACGACGATGACCGTCGTGGGCCGCAGCGCCGGCAGCGTGACGTTGCGGAACACCTGCCACGCGTTGGCGCCGTCGAGCCGGGCGGCCTCGACGTGGTCGGGCGAGACGCTCTGCAGGCCGGCGAGGAAGAGCACCATGTTCGTGCCCGCGATCTGCCAGACGAACGCCGCGAAGATCGAGTAGAGCGCCAGGTTCTTGTCGCCCAGCCACTGCACCTCGGCGAGCCAGGGCAGGTCGAACAGCTGCGCGAGGTTCACCCCGACGCCGTAGTTCGGGTTGTACATCCAGCGCCACATGTTCGCGATGGCGATCGGAGCGAGGACGCCCGGGATGTAGAACAGCGAGCGGAAGGCGTTGCGCCCGAAGAGCGGGCGGTTGAGCGCCAGGGCCATCACGAGGCCCAGGCCCACCGGGATGAGCAGCGACAGCACGACCCAGATGAGGGTGTTCGAGAAGGCGGTCCAGAAGACGGGGTCCTGGGTGAAGATGCGGACGTAGTTCTGGAAGCCCACGAAGACCTGGGGAGCGCCCTGGAAGCCGGTCCATTCGAAGAAGCTGAGCCGCACGGACTCCGAGCGAGGGGCCGACCACGAAGACGAGGTAGGCGGCGAGCGCCGGAGCCAGGAACGGCAGGGCGGCGAGGAAGCCGGTGCCGCCGAGGCGGGCGAGCGTCCGGCGCCGCTTCGGGCGGGGTGGCTCGGACCTCGTCGGCCGGGGGCGGGCGGGGGTGGATGTCGTCATGTCGGACCTCTCGGGCGTCTCGGACACGGGATCACGGGGGCGCCTCGCAGCGCGGGTCGGGCGGAGGAGGCGCGCTGCCGCCTCCGCCCGCTGCGTCACTGCTGGTCGAGGAACTTCTGGAACTCGGCGCCGGCGTCGGCCGGGTCGAGCTCGCCCGTCGCGACCAGGTTCTGGATGCGCCAGTACTCGGTGGTCTGCGACTGGGAGAGGTTCTGGTCGTTGTTCATGTAGACGCCGGTGGCCGCCTCCACGATCGGGGTCCACGAGGCGTCGAACTCGCTCTGGTCCTCGGCCTGCACGTCGACGTTGACCGAGCGGCTGCCGAAGGTCGCGATGAACTTCTGCTGCGCCTCGGGCGAGGTGAGGTAGTCGAGGAACTTCGCGGCCTCGTCGGGGTGCTCGGAGTTCGCCGAGATGTAGTTGTTCTCGTTGAAGCCGTAGATGCGCTCGGTGCCGGTCGGGAAGGCGAGATGCCCACCGAGTCCTCGCTCATGCCGTTGTCGCGGATCTGCTGGTTGAACCAGTCGCCCTCGATCGCCATCGCCGCCTTGCCGCTGAAGAACAGCGAGCTCGACTCGTCGTTGTTGATCGAGATGAAGCCCGGGTTCACGTAGTCGGCGGTCCAGGTCGCGAACTCGGTGAAGGTGTCGGTGACGCAGGACTCCTCCGACCAGTCGGCCTCACCCGTGACGAGCGCCTGGTAGCCGTCGGCTCCACTGGGTCTCGGGCAGGCTGTCCAGCAGGCGCATGACGTGCCAGTTGACGGTGCCGCCGAACTCGAAGGGCGTGATCCCGGCCGCCTTGAGCGCCGCCGCGTCCTCGACGAAGCTCGTCGTAGCTGGTGGGAGCCGCGTCGATGCCCGCCTCGGCGAAGAGGTCCTTGTTGTAGAAGACGGCCTCGGTGCGCTGGGTGTAGGGCACCCCGTCGTAGCCGCCGTACTGGGTGACGGTCGAGAGGGTGGTCTCGGAGAAGCGGTCGGCCCAGCCGTACTCGTCGTAGTACTCCTCGAGGTCCAGGCTCGCCCCGGCGTCGATGAACTCGCCGCCGAGGCCCGGTCCGGCCCACGAGGAAGAAGACGTCGGGAGCGCCGCTGGTGCCCAGCGTCGTGCGGAGGCGTCCTTGTGCGCGTCGACGGCCCGCTGCTCCACCTTCACGGTGATGTCGGGGTTGGCCGCCTCGAAGTCGGCGACGATCTCGTCGATCGTCGCGTTGGCGGAGTCGGCGGACTCGGTGAGCTTGAACCAGGTGATCTCGGTGGATCCGTCACCGGCGCCGCCGCCGGCGGAGCATCCGGTGAGGCCGGCCAGGAGGAGGGCACCCGTCACGAAGGCGACGGATCGAGGCAGAGCACGCATCTTCGCGTCCTTTCACTGCGCGACACCGCGGCGATGCGACGTCGACGTCTGGTCCGCCCCGAGCACGATTCGCATCGGCCCAGGCGGTGGATGGGAGATACGTTATCGATAACACATTCGGTCGGCAAGCAGTCCAACCGGTTGACCGATCACGATCGGATAACGGCTCCGGGACTCGTAGAGTGGGCCGCGGACGAAGCGGAGGGGGTGCCGATGCCTGGAGACGCCTCCTCCCGCGCGCGGCCGAGCATGGCCGACGTCGGACGCCGCGCCGAGGTCTCGGCCCAGACCGTCTCGCGCTTCTTCACCGGCGGCTACGTCGCCCCCGCGACCCGCGAGCGGATCGAGTCGGCCATCGCCGCGCTCGGCTACCGCCACGACCGCGTCGCCCGCAACCTGCGGGTGCAGAGCACCGACACCATCGGCTTCCTGGCGATGGGACCCCTCAACTACGGCAACGCCGAGCTGCTCACCGGAGTGAGCCGCGCCGCCCGCGCTACCGGCCTCTCGCTGATCACCGCGCTCCTGGACACGGATCCCGGGGTGCCGAGCTCGCCCGAGGAGGTGCGGCACGCGGTCGACAAGCTGCTCTCGTTCCAGGTCGACGGCATCATCGTCGGCACGCCGTACGAGGGCCTGGACGAGCTGCTCGACTACATCGCCGTCGGTCCCGTCGTGACCCGCTCCGAGCACGACAACGCCTCCGTCGACTCGACCTCCGCCGACTCGTTCGGCGCCGGCTACCTGGGGACGCGCCACCTGCTCGGGCTCGGGCACCGCCGGATCCTGCACCTCGCGGGTCCGCGCGACCGCAACGAGGCGGTCGAGCGGGAGCGCGGGTACCAGGCGGCGCTCGAGCGCGAGCGTCCCGCGCTCGAGGTGCTGCGCTGCCGCGAGGTGGGACGCGGGATCGGGCGCCGAGCACGCCCGGACCGTGGACCCGGAGTCGTTCACGGCAGTGTCGGCGGCCAACGACCAGATCGCGCTGGGATTCCTGCAGACGATGGCGGAGCGCGGCCGGATCGCGCCCGACGACTACTCGATCGTGGGCGTCGACGACATGCCCGACTCCGAGTACTTCTCGCCGCCGCTCACCACGATGCACCTCGACCACCAGGCGCTCGGCGAGACGGCGCTGCGGATGCTCGCGGAGCAGATCCGCGCGGGCGAGCGCCAGCAGCACCTCGGTGTCGGCGCGGCTGGTGGTGCGGCGCTCGACGCGGCGGCTCGCGCGCCGGCAGGGCGTGCTGCTGATCGAGCGGTGCGCGCAGCTCCCCTCACCTGCTGATCGAGCAGCCCGCGCAGCGGCGGTATCGAGATCCACCCCGCTGGACACGAGGGTCTCGATACGCGGCGTGCCGCCGCTACTCGACCAGCGGAAGGGGCGAAGGGGCAGTCGAGTCGACGCGAAACGGGGTCCGCAGAGCACGCGGGGCCCGTCACGAGTCCAGTCGCGGCCTGCAGGTGCGACGACTGGACGCGAAGCGGGGTCCGACGGATGCGCGCGACCCTGCTCGCGACGACTCGCGCCGCGAGCGACGCCCCCTCTGCACTGATCGAGTAGTCCGCGGAGCGGGCTGTGGCCGATCCACCCGCCGGGCACGGGGGTCTCGATCCGCGGCCTGCGGCCGCTACTCGACCAGCGGAGGGGGTCACGGCGGTGGCAGCATGGGGGAATGGGCGCACCCGGGAACGCGATCGACGACGACGAGGTGCTGCGGCGGCTGCCGAAGACGGAGCTGCACTGCCACTTCGCCTCCACCATGAGCGCGGCGCACCTGATCGCGTCGGCCGACCGGTACGGGGTCGAGCTGCCGTCCACCGATCCGGCGACGCTGTTCGACTTCGCGGACCTGCAGGAGTTCCTCGTCGCCTTCCGCGCCGCGCACCGGGTGCTGCGGACTCCGGCCGACCTCGCCACCGTCGCCTACGACGGAGTCCGCGCGGCGGCGGCGCGGGGTCTCCGCTACCGCGAGTACGCGATCAATCCGCAGTACTTCGCCGACGCGCACTACCTGGGCCGGGACGGCCTCGGCTACGCCGACGTGCTCGATCCGATCCTCGACGGGCTGAGGGCCGCCGAGGTCGACCTCGGAGGTGGGCTTCCGGATGGTCGTGGCCGTCAACCGGAGGAGTCGGCGAGCAGCGCCGTCGAGCTCGTCGAGACGGTGGGCCGCCACCCGCGCGAGGAGGTCGTCGCCCTCGGCATGGACGATCTGACGCCCGAAGGCACGGAGGATCCCGGCCGGTTCCGCGAGGCGTTCGCGCTCGCGCGCCGCTCGGGTCTCGCCCTCACCGCCCACGTCGGCGAGACGGACCGGTCCGAGCCCGACTCCGTCCGGATCGCGCTGGACGTGCTGCAGGTCGACCGCATCGACCACGGCTACCGGATCCTCGACGACCCGGCGCTGGTCGAACGGGCGCGAGATTCCGGCATCGGATTCACCACGACCCCGATCTCGACGACGATCTGCTCGGGCTGGACGCTCGATCCGGAGCTGCCGGATCGCGGCGATGGTGCGCGCCGGACTCCGGGTCACGGTGTCGACGGACGACGCGGTGTTCTTCCGCACCGACATTGTCCGCGAGTACCGCGAGGCCCTCCCAGCGCTGGGCCTCGGGATCGAGGACGCCTGCACGATCGCACGGAACGGAGTGGAGGCGGCGTTCCTCCCTCCGGAGCAGAAGGCGCGGCTGCGGGAAGAGTTCGATGCGGCGATCGCGGGGCTGCTGGGCGAGCGCGAAGGCGACTCGAAGCGCCCCGACCCGCAGAAGTAAGGCTCAGCGCAGCCGATCCGTCGCATCAGCGCGGATCGAGCCCCTCAGCCTTGGTTCTGCTGACGATCCAGCGGCAGGCGTGCCAGCAGGTCCGCGTGCCCGCGCACCCGCACGGCGTCGACGCCCGCGTCGTCGTCGAGCGAGATCAGCAGGATCTCGAGCCCGCGCCAGAAGGCCACGATCTCGCGGGCGAGCACGGGCACGTCCTCGGGCGTCACGCCCGACTCGGCGAGCGCCCGGCGCAGCTCCGGCTGCAGGAATTCGTCGAAGCGGCCGCGCATCGCCCGCCACTCCTCGGCCTGCTCGAACGCGGCGAGCCCGAAGACCTGGAAGAACAGGCGCAGGTACGGGCGGTTGCCGGCCGACGCGAGCGCCCTCCCACGCGCGGTCGAGCCGCTCGGCGAGCGGGCGCCCGGGCACGAGCAGCTCGTCGGCCGCGCGCCGCATGTCGGGGAAGCGCCGCGCGGCGCGCGACGAGCGCCTCGGACAGCAGCTCGGCGCGGGAGCCGAAGTAGTACAGCAGCATGCGGTTGTTGGAGTCGGCCGCGCGGGCCAGGGCGCGCAGCGAGACGTTCGCCACGCCGTGCTCCAGGATGTGGTCGACGATGCTCTCGAGCAGCAGCGCGCGCCTCGTCGAAGCGGTCGTCATCGCGTCGCTCCCCTCGGCCGGACCCGCGTCAGCGTATCGGCAAGGGGGGACGCGGGCGTCGAGCCGTGGTGTATCCATGTGCAGGAGCACGACGCAGCACCGGAGGGGGACGCGATGGCACCGCCTCGCAGGAAGGCCACGCTCGTGGCCGTCGCCGAGCGCGCCGGAGTGTCGCTGAAGACCGCGTCGAACGTCGTCAACGGCACCGGCCGCATGGCCGACGAGACCCGCCAGCGCGTGCGGGCAGCGGTGGACGAGCTGGGCTACACCGTCAACGTCGCCGCGAGGAACCTCACGCGCGGGCGCACCGACTCCGTCACCCTCGCGGTCCCCAGCTCAGGGCCGCCTACCTGGCCGAACTGGCCGAGGTCGTCGTCGACACCGCGCGCCGGAGGGATCTCGTCGTCTACGTGACGACGTATCCGGACGAGGGCCGCACCGGCTCCGCGCAGGCTGCTGCAGCAGTTCAACTCGCAGCTCACCGACGGCCTGCTGCTCTCGCTGTCGGAGCACGAGACGCTCGATCGCGAGGCGCTGGACGTGCCGTACCCGCTCGTCTGCCTCGGCTCGCGGAACACCTACGGTCTGACCGATCGGGTGACCACGGACGACGTCGACGACGCCCGCACCGCCACCGCGCACCTGCTCGAGCGGGGCAGCACGTCGATCGCGGTGGTGGGCGCGCACGTGCCGTTCGACGCCGCGAGCATCGGAGCCGCCCGCGAGGGCAACGCGGAGCTGCGGCTGCGCGGCGTGCTCGAGGAGGTGCGGGCGTCGGGGACGCGTGCTGGATCCGCGGCTGGTCGGCGTCTCGGGCTACGACTGGACGATCGGCTCGGGGTTCCGCGTGACGCGCGACCTCGTCGAGTCGGGGATCCCGTTCGACGGCCTGGTGTGCCTGAACGACGGCCTCGCCATCGGAGCGGTCTCGGCCCTGCGCGAGGGCGGGCTGCGGATCCCCGAGGACGTCCAGGTCATCGGCTTCGACGACGTCGAGGAGTCGGCGTACCTGAATCCGCCCCTCACGACGATGGACTCGCGGATCGCGTGGATCGCCGAGACGGCGCTGGACCGGCTGATCGCCCGCATCGACCGCGAGGCGGGGCCGACGACGACCGACTACGGCCACTCGCGGGTCATCGAGCGCGCCACGACGAGGCCCGGCGGAAAACGCTTCTTGCGGTCGGAGCATCCCGCGGTCTAGATTCGCCCCCGTGGTACAGCGCTGTACCACGCAGGACCTGCGATGACGGAGGACTCCCTTGACCCGCTCGATCGACCGATCGACCACCCGCCCGGCGACGAGCCCGGCGCTCCGATGGCGGAACGGCGTCCTCGCCGCCGCTCGGGCCTCCCAGCCCGACCACCCGGTGATCTCCGCTCCCGCTGCGATGATCCTCGCCGTCGCCGGTGCTTCCGCCGCGGACTCCCCCGCCGCTGCGCTCCCCTCTCTGCGGCCGCCGGCGCCTCACGCGCCCTTCCGCAGCCGCTGCGCTGACCTCCTCACCGCTCGCGCTCGGACCCCCGAGCGCGCTCCCCGCCGTCCCCGGACGGGGCGGATCCCACCCCGATCCGCCCGTTCCGACGGCCTCCACGACCCGCCAGACACCCTGCACCCACCACCAGCACCTGCATCACAGACAAGGAACAGACACCGTGCGAACTCTCTCCAAGAAGGTCACGACCGCCGTCGCCGTCGCCCTCCCGCTCGCCCTCGCCCTGACGGCCTGCTCCGGCGGAGGCTCGTCCTCCGGCGGCGACGGCGGAGGGGACGGGGACAACACCCTGACCGTCTGGGCCTGGGACCCGGCGTTCAACATCGCCGCGCTCGAGGAAGGCCGAGAAGATCTACCAGAAGGACAACCCCGACTTCTCGCTCGACATCATCGAGACGCCGTGGGAGGACCTGCAGCCCAAGCTCACGACCCTCGCCCAGTCGCGGCAGTACGAGGAGCTGCCCGACATCTTCCTCATGCAGAACAACGCGTTCCAGAAGAACGCGCTCAACTTCCCCGAGATCTTCAGCGAGATCTCGACCGACGCCGTCGACTTCTCGGAGTTCCCCGAGGCCGTCACCGCGTACTCCACCGTCGACGGCGTGAACTACGGCGTCCCGTTCGACTCCGGCACCGCGGTCACCGCGCTGCGCACCGACGTCCTCGAGGCGGCCGGGTACACCGTCGCCGACTTCACCGACATCACCTGGGACGAGTTCCTGACCAAGGGCAAGGATGTCCTCGCGAAGACCGGCTCGCCGCTGCTGTCGGGCCAGGCGGGCTCCGCCGACATGATCATGATGATGCTGCAGAGCGCGGGAGCGAGCCTCTTCGACGACGAGGGCATGCCCACGATCAGCGACAACGACGCGCTGCTCAGCGCAATCGACACCTACAAGCAGCTCGTCGAGTCGGGCGTCTTCGTCGAGGTCAACTCGTGGGACGAGTACCTCGGCACCTTCGTGAACGGCTCGGTCGGCGGCACGATCAACGGCATCTGGATCGTCGGATCCATCCAGGCGGCCGAGGACCAGGCCGGCAAGTGGCAGGTCACCAACGTCCCGTCGCTCGACAGCGTCGACGGTGCGACCAACTACACCGCCAACGGCGGATCGTCGTGGACGATCAGCTCGAACGCCGACGTCGACCTCGCGACCGACTTCCTCGCGTCGACCTTCGCCGGCTCGACCGAGCTGTACGACACGATCCTCCCGGCCACCGGCGCCGTCGCCAACTGGCTCCCCGCCGCGTCCTCGGCCGCGTACGAGCAGCCCAGCGAGTACTTCGGCGGACAGCCGATCTTCTCGGAGGTCGCGCAGTTCGGCGCCGAGGTGCCCAGCAACAACACCGGTGCGTACTACTACGAGGGCCGCGACTCCGTCAGCGCGGCGATCACGCAGATCATCGGAGGCGCCGACCCGGCCAAGGCGCTCGAGGAGGCGCAGGCGAACGTCGAGTTCGCGATGAGCTGACCGCAAGGGCCTCGCTGAACACGATCCCGCGTGCTCCGCTCGTCCTGATCGCACGATCTGCGGCGTCGCGAATCTCGTCCAATGCCCCGCATTGGCCTTCGATCCGCTCCTTGCAGCTCGCACGATCAGGCCGTGCTCGCGACGGCGGTCTCGTGTCCAGCAGGCCCTCGGCCGGCCGGGGCGCGAGCCCCGGCCCGGCCCCCTCTCCCCCTCCTCCTGCAGATTGCGAGCACCCCGTGACGACCTCCGCGCCACCGCGCACCCGACCCCGCACTCCTCCGCAGAGGCAGCGCGACTCCCGCCGACCCGTGAGGATGACCGGCGAGCGCCGCCGCAGCCTCACCGGCTGGGCGTTCCTCCTGCCGGCCTCGCTGCTGATCCTGCTGGTCAGCTTCCTGCCGATGGCGCAGGCGTTCCTGCTCTCGCTGCAGACCGGACGCGGCGCGAACCTCTCGTTCGCGCAGCCCTTCTGGCTCAACTACGAGCGGCTGCTGCAGGACGAGATCTTCCGCCTGACGCTGCAGAACACCTTCATCTACCTGCTCATCCAGGTGCCGGTGATGCTGATCATGGCGCTGGTGCTCGCCAACCTGCTCAACGACCGCACGCTGAAGTACAAGACCTTCTGGCGCACCGCGATCTTCCTGCCCTGCGCCGTCTCACTCGTCGCGTACTCGCTGGTGTTCCGCACGATCTTCGCGAACGACGGCTTCGTCAACGACGTGCTGCTGGGAATCGGCCTGATCGACGGCCCGATCAACTGGCTCGGCAACCCCGAGACCGCGCGCTTCGTCATCATCCTCGGACTGCTCTGGCGCTGGACCGGCTACAACATGGTCTTCTACCTGGCGGCCCTGCAGAACGTCGACTACTCGAGCATCGAGGCGGCGAAGATGGACGGCGCGAGCTCGCTGCAGACCTTCTTCCACGTCACGATCCCGCAGCTGAAGCCGATCATCCTGCTCACCGCGATCATGTCGACGAACGGCACCCTGCAGCTCTTCGACGAGTCGTGGGCGCTGACCCGGGGCGGACCGGCGTACACGACCATGTCGATGTCGCACTACCTCTACGAGGTCTCGTTCCTCAAGAACCCGAACTTCGGCTACGCGTCGGCACTGTCCTACGTGATCCTCATCCTCGTCGCGGTCCTCGCGTTCGCCCAGCTGAAAGTCGGTGACAAGCGTGACTGACCCCGCCCGCACCCTCCCCGTGACGGACCCCGTCCTCTCGCTCCCCGAGACGGAGTCCTCTGGGCCCACGACCCCGCCCAAGCGCTCGGTCCCGGTGGCCTCGCGCCTGCGCGCGGTGCCGAAGTACGCGTTCCTGACGGTCTTCGCGATCTTCTCGATCTTCCCGCTGTACTTCATGGCCGTCTCGGCGACCAACACCAGCCAGGACGTGCTCGACTCGCGGATGCTGCCCGGCACGCAGCTGTTCGAGAACTTCGCCAAGCTCTCGGGGCTGCAGGACGTCGGCGGAGCGATGTGGAACTCCGCCACCGTCGCCATCGGCACCACGATCCTCGCCCTGATCGTCTGCTCGATCGCCGGCTACGGCTTCGAGGTCTTCCACTCGCGGGGCAAGGACCTCGTGATGGCGATCCTCCTGATCGCGATCATGATCCCGTTCGCGGCGACCATGATCCCGCTCTTCCAGGTCTTCGCCGAGGTCGGGATGGTCAACTCGCTCGCCGCGGTCATCATCCCGGCGATCTCGACCCCGTTCCTGATCCTGCTGTTCCGCCAGGCGTCGCGCTCGTTCCCCTACGAGATCATCGAGGCCGCCCGGATCGACGGAGGTGAGCGAGCTGGGCATCTTCGCCCGCATCTACCTGCCGTCGATGAAGTCGACCTACGCGGCCGCCGCCGTCATCACCTTCATGACCGCCTGGAACAACTTCCTCTGGCCCAAGGTGATCCTGGTCAACAACGACTTCCAGACCATGCCGATGCTGATCTCGAACCTCGCCGCCGGGTACGTGACCGACTACGGAGTGCTGATGCTGGCCGTGCTGCTGGCCTCGGTGCCGACGATGGTCGTCTTCATGATCCTGCAGCGCTCGTTCGCCGAGGGCATCACGGGGGCGATCAAGTGAGCCTCGCGCACGAGGCTCGGCCCGCCGCCCCGGCCGCCCCGGGCTTCGACCCCTCGCGGCTGTCCGACCCGGGCTACTTCGCCGAGAACCGGCGCCCGCCCCACTCCGATCACCGCTGGTTCCGGTCGGTGGACGAGGCCGCGACGGGCGTCAGCTCGTTCGAGCAGTCGCTGAACGGGCTCTGGCGGATCCACTACTCGCCCGACCTCGCGGGCACGGTCCCCGGGTTCGAGCAGCCGGACTTCGACGCTGCCGGCTGGGACACCATCCCGGTCCCCGCGCACATCCAGCTGCACGGCTACGACCGCCCGCAGTACGTGAACACGCAGTACCCGTGGGACGGGCACGAGGACCTCGCGCCCGGGCAGGCTCCGCAGCGCTTCAATCCAGTCGCGTCGTACCGGACGGTGTTCACCCTCGACGCGCCGCCGGCGCCGGGCGAGCGGATCGCGCTGGACGTGCGCGGCGCCGAGAGCGCCATCGCGCTCTGGCTGAACGGCCGCTGGCTCGGCTTCTCGGCCGACAGCTTCTCGCCGGCCGAGTTCGACCTCACCGAGCTGCTGGTCGCGGGCGAGAACGTGCTCGCCGCACAGGTGGTCAAGTGGAGCGCCGGATCGTGGCTCGAGGACCAGGACTTCTTCCGCTTCTCGGGGATCTTCCGCGACGTTGTGCTGCTGCGCCGGCCGCGGACGCACCTCGAGGACCTGCGCGTGAGCACTCTCGTCGAGGACGGGTCGGCCGAGATCGTCGTCGAGCCGAGCCTCGACGGCGAGGGCACGGCGGTCGTCGAGCTCGAGGGAGTCGGAGTGCTGCGGCAGGACGAGGACGGGCGCCACCGCATCCGGCTGGCCGACCCGCGGCTGTGGAGCCCCGAGGACCCGCACCTGCACCGCCTCGTCGTGCGCGTGCACGATGCGGAGGGCGCCGAGACGGAGGTGGTGCCGCAGTCGGTGGGCCTCCGCCGCTTCGCGATCGAGGACGGAGTGCTGAAGCTCAACGGCCGCCGCGTCGTGTTCTTCGGAGTGAACCGGCACGAGTTCGGCGCGAACGGGCGCGTCGTCACGCGCGAGCAGACCGAGGAGGATCTGCGGATCCTCAAGCGCGCGGGCGTGAACGCGATCCGCACCAGCCACTACCCCAACAACTCCTTCTTCTACGAGCTCGCCGACGAGTACGGGTTCCTGGTGGTCGACGAGATGAACCTCGAGACGCACGGGGTGTGGGACCGGGTCCGCTACCTCGATGCTCCGCTCGAGGACGCGGTGCCGGGCGACGACGGCCGCTGGGCCGCCGCGCTGCGCGACCGCGCGACGAGCCTCGTCGAGCGCGACAAGAACCACCCGAGCGTGGTGATGTGGTCGCTGGGCAACGAGTCGTTCGGCGGCAGTGTGCTGCGCGACCTGGCGGACTGGTTCCGCGAGGTCGACGACCGCCCCGTGCACTACGAGGGCGTGCACTGGGACTCCCGCTACCCCGACACGACCGACGTCGTCAGCCAGATGTACACGCCGGCCGCCGAGGTCGAGGAGTACCTGCGCGAGCACCGCGACAAGCCGTTCGTGCTGTGCGAGTACGCGCACGCCATGGGCAACTCCTTCGGCGCGGTCGACCGCTACCTCGACCTGGCCGACCGCGAGCCGCTGTTCCAGGGCGGTTTCATCTGGGACTTCGCGGACCAGGCGATCGCGATGGTCGACCGGCACGGCGTGCCCTTCTTCGGCTACGAGGGCGACCACGGCGAGGCGCCGCACGACGGCGACTTCAGCGGCAACGGCATCCTGTTCGCCGACCGCGCGCCGACGCCGAAGCTGCAGGAGGTCGCGTTCCTCTACCAGCCGTTCCGGATCGAGATGACCCAGGAGGGGATCGCGATCGAGAACCGACTGCTGTCGACTCCGTCGTCGGACTTCGACGCGGTCGTCGTGCTGCGGCGCGAGGGCCGCGTGCTGGCCGAGCAGACGCTCGAGACCGCGGTGCAGCCGGGTGAGCGCGGGGTCCTCGCGAGCCCGGTGCCGGTGCCCGAGCTGCCGGGCGAGTACACGCTCGACGTCGAGCTGCGGCTGGCGTCGTCGACGCGCTGGGCCCCGGCCGGGCACGTCGTGGCCCGCGGCCAGCGCGTGCTCGAGGTGAAGGGTCGACCGCACCCCGAGCGGCACCCGCGGCCCGAGGTCGTCGAGGGCACGCACAACGTGGGCGTGCGCGGCGAGGGCTTCAGCGTCCTCTTCTCGCACCTGCACGGCGGACTGCAGTCGTACCGCTGGGGCGGCGGGCCGGAGGGCGGGCGCGAGCTGCTCGACTCGATGCCGATGCCGTCGTTCTGGCACGCGCCCACGTCGAACGAGCGCGGCTGGGGTGGTCCGTTCGAGGACGGCCAGTGGCTGCTCGCGAGCCGGTACGCCCGTGCGGCGGGCGGGGCGCTGCGGACCGCGCGCGTCTCCTCCGACGACTCGGCCGTCACCGTGGGCTTCACCTACGAGCTGCCGACGACGCCGCGCACCACCTGCGACGTCGACTACCGGGTGACCGGCGACGGGCGGATCGAGGTGACCGTCGCGATGGACGTGCCGGACGGCCTGCCGGATCTGCCCGAGTTCGGGATGCAGTGGACGACGGGCGCCGACGCGCACCGCCTCCGCTGGTACGGCGACGGACCCGACGAGTGCTACTCCGACCGCCGCCTCGGCGCGCGACTGGACGTCTGGGAGAGCGACGTGGCGCGGGAGCTGACCCCTTACCTCAAACCCCAGGAGTCGGGCAGCCGCACCGGGGTGCGCTGGGCCGAGGTGACCGGCGACGACGGCTGGGGGTTGCGTCTCGACTGCGACGGCGGGATGGAGTTCTCGGCGCTGCACTGGACCCCGTTCGAGGTCGAGAACGCGCGGCACCCGAACGAGCTGCCGCCCGTGCAGCGCACGGTGCTGCGGCCGGCGCTGGTGCGGCGCGGAGTGGCGGGCGACGACTCCTGGGGTGCGCGGACGCATCCGGAGTACCTGGTGCGGCCGCGCGACGGCCGTCTGGAGTTCCGCTTCGGAGTGTCGGGGGTGTCGGGAGGCTGACGCGCGGCCCTCGCTCCGCTACGGTGAACCGACTGGTTCAGATCGCCGCTCGTCCCTCAGGGACGGGCGGCGATCGCCGTACTCGACGAAGGGATGCGCATGCCGAAGAGGATCGTTCTGGGAGTGTTCGAGGCGGGGACCCCGCACGTCGGCGGCACCATCAGCTGGTCGCACGAGCGCAGCCGCGACGGCGACTTCCGCGACATCGAGTACTGGATGCGCATGGCGCGGCTGCTGGACGACGCCGGCTTCGACTTCCTCTTCTTCGCGGGCGGCTCCTTCGGCTACTCCTCCCGCCGCGGCGAGCTCTCGACGACGCTCATCGAGGCGGGCATGACCTTCGCGCTCGACGGGGCGTACATCATCCCCGCCCTCGCGGTCGTGACGGAGCGGCTGAACTTCGTGGTCACCTCGACCACCGGAGCCGATCACCCACTGCACGCGGTGCGCAAGTTCTCGACGCTGGACCACGTGACGCGCGGCCGCATCGGCTGGAACATCGTCACCGGCGCCTCCCAGAACACGATGGCCGCGATGCTCGGCCAGCCGATGGTGCCGCACGACGAGCGCTACCGGGCGGCGCAGGAGTACGTCGACGTGACGTACTCGTTCTGGGAGGGCGGGCTCGACGACGACGTCATCGTGCTCGACCACGAGAACGGGGTCTTCGCGGATCCGACCCGGATCCGTCCGGTGTCGTTCGAGGGCGAGTTCTACCGCTCCGAGGGGTACCACACGCTGCCGCCGTCGCCGCAGCGCTCTCCCTGCTGTTCCAGGCGGGCACCTCTCCCGTGGGCCGGGCGTTCGCGGCGAAGAACGCGGAGTGCGTGTTCGTGCAGGGATCGACGTACGCGAAGGTGGCGTCGGACATCGCGGACATCCGTCGACGGGCCGCCGAGAACGGGCGCGACCCGGCGTCGCTCAAGGTGATGGTGGGGGTGACGGTCGTGGTCGGCGAGACCTCGGAGGACGCGGCGCGGCTCCGGGCCGAGTTCGACGCGCTGCAGACCGACGAGCTGGCCGCCCACTACTACGCGGGCAACACCGGAGTGGACCTGCTGCAGTACGACCCCGACCGCACGCTCGCCGAGCAGCTCGTGCTCGACGACCAGGCGGAGCAGATGGGCACGAGCAACATCGAGCGGTTCCTCCGCCGCCCGGACGGCACGGCGCCGACGGTGCGCGAGATCCTCGACGAGCTCAAGGGCAAGGGCACCCGCGGCTTCGCGGTGACGGGCTCGCCCACCGAGGTGGCCGACGAGCTCGAGCGGATGATGGACGAGACCGACCTCGACGGGATCATGCTCGAGGCGGTGTTCGGCATCGCATCGCTCTCGGACTTCGTGACCCTGGTGCAGCCGGAGCTGCGCCGCCGCGGCCGCCTCGACCCGGAGCCGGTCGGCGCGACCTTCCGCGAGCGCATGCTCGGCACGGGTCCGCACCTGGCTCCCGAGCACCACGCGGCGTCCTTCCGGCCGGCGGGCGCCGAGTAGTCCTGTCCGCAACCGAGGTCGGGAGTGGCCGCTGACGGTCTTCCGGCCCGCGCAGCCGCTCCCGACCTCGGTTGCGAACGCCTCGACCCGCACAACGAAGGCTGAGAGGGTCGATCCTCGCGAGAATCGCCGGATCGGGCCGATGAGCCTTGCTTGCGCGGGTCCGTCACCGGCCTCCTGCCGGGTGGACCGCGCAGAACCTCGGCCGGGAGCGCGGCCCGGCCAGCATGCCGCCCGACGGCCACTCCTGGCCGAGGTTCCGACCGCGGAAGCGGTGCAAGCGGGGTCAGCTGACGCGGATGAGGGTGCGCTGCCAGCCGGAGGAGCCGTCGGGGGCGATGGGGGCGCGCTCCTCGATCTGGAGCTCGCCGTTGGCGTCCGTCGCTCGGACGGCGACGTAGTGCGAGCCGGACTCGGCCTGCCAGTCGACGTACCACTGCACCCAGGTGTCGGTGTTGACCGGGGTCGAGAGGGTGGCGGGCTGCCAGTCGCCGTTGTCGATGCTGACCTCGACCTTGTCGATGCCGACGGTCTGGGCCCACGCCATGCCGGCGATCTTGGTCGGGCCGGCGGGGATGGCCGCGTCGATCCGGGGTGTCGATGCGGGCCGACATCTTGATCGGCGCCTCGGCGGAGTAGCCGCGCGGCGTCCAGTAGGCCTCGTCCGCGGCGAAGGTGGTCACCTTCAGCTCGGTCAGCCACTTGGTCGCCGAGACGTAGCCGTAGAGGCCGGGCACGACCATCCGCACCGGGAAGCCGTGCTCCAGGGGCAGAGGCTCGCCGTTCATCGCGACAGCGAGGATCGCGTCGAGACCGTCGTCGGTGAGGGCACCGAGCGGTGTGCTCGCGGTGTAGCCGTCGACGCTCCGGGACAGCACCATGTCGGCGCCGGACTGCACGCCCGCACGGGCGAGCACGTCGCGGATCGGGACTCCGAGCCACTTCGCGTTGCCGACCAGGTTGCCGCCGACCTCGTTCGAGACGCAGGTCAGAGTCACACCGTACTCGTCCAGGCCCATGTCGAGGAGGTCCTGGAAGCTCATCACGACCTCCTCGTCGACCATGCCGGTGATGGTCAGGGTCCAGGTCGACGGATCGATGCTGGGCACGGTCAGTGCGGTGTCGACGCGGTAGAAGTCGGCGTTGGGCGTGTAGAGCGGCGAGAGGCCGTCGATGTCGAGCTCGGCGCCGGCGGGCACGGTGAGAGTGGTGCGCGGACTGGGCAGGCGCAGGGCCTCCCGGACGCCGGCGATGGTGGAGGTGGCGGCGCTGACGACGCGGGCTCCGGCGCCCACGACCACGGCGCCGACGGCGGCGATCAGCGAGACGCGGAGGAAGCCGCGGCGCTCGAGGCCGGCGGAGTGCGCCGGGACCCGGCCCTGCGCCTCCGCGGCGCGGGCCGAGCGCCAGCGGCGCAGACGCGAGGTGAGCAGGTGCAGCACGACGATCGCGACGACGAGGCCGACGACGGTCGGCACGGCCGAGAGCGGAGTCGCTCCGGCGCGGGTGACGATGGCGGCGATCGAGAGGACGCCGGCGAGCACGAGGATCAGCTGGCCGAGCGGCGGGCGGATCAGCTGCAGCACTCCGGCGAGCGCCGAGGCGACGAGGACCGCCACTCCGATCCCGGCGAGCAGGAAGATCTTGTCGTTCTCGCCGAACGTCGTGATCGCGAACTCCTTGAGGGGCCGCGGCACGATGTCGACGACGAAGGAGCCGAGCGCGAGGACGGGGCTGGCCGTCCGGGCGACGGCGAGGGCGACCAGCTCGGCGACCGCGAGGAGGACACCGGCGGTGACGACTCCTGCGAGGGCGGCGAGAAGGAGGAATCGCCTCTGGCGCACGGGTCCCGCTGTCTCGTTCATAGGTGCAGTTTTCGCCCCTGACCTGCCCGTTCGCCGGGTACCCCTGGTTTGGTCACCCGGACCCCGATCCTGTAACGGTTCGGTAACGCTTCACCCGCATCCGCCGGGGATCAGCACCAGTCGAGCGACGCGCCCGCCAGCACCTGATCGGACGCACCCGTCTCGACGTCGATCAGCACCGAGCGGTCGACCACGGTCGATCCGGCGGGGGCGGTGAGCGCCGTCAGGTACTGGCCGTTCGGCGACAGGCAGGTCGCGACGAGGGTCGCGCCCTCGGCCGGGCGGAAGAGCTCGCGCTCGGCGTAGCCGTCGAAGAGGACCACGGCGCTCGACACGTCGAAGGCGCCTCCGGAGCGGTCCGTGACGGTCCGCAGGTAGGAGGAGCCGTCGAGCAGCCGCTCCTCGCTCGACGCCGCACCGTCCGCCCGGGCAGGCAGATCGAGCGGAGCCGTGCGGCCGGTGCGCAGATCCACCACCGCTCCCCGCCGGGGTCCGACACCACCAGATCGGACGTGCCGGGCACGAACCCGCGCAACTCCGCGTGCTCGCCGAGGACGGTCGGCGCCTCCGCGCCGGCGTCCACGCGCAGGGCACGCCGTCCTCCGTGAGCGCCGCGAGCGACGTCGATCCGGGCTCGAAGGCCCACTGCGCGATGGTGAGCGGGGCGCCGTCCTCCCCGGCGACGACGGCGGGCTCCGCCTGGGGGTCCGAGACGTCGAGCGTCCGCAGCACCGGTCCGTCGGCCGTCTCGACGGTGTAGCCGATGCGGGGTGCGGAGGAGGAGCCGCGGATCTCGATCGGCACCGAGGGGATCGGGACGGTGCGCCGGGCGCCGGTGACCACGTCGACCGTCTCGAGGAGCACCGTGCCGCCCTCCTCCACCACCGCGGCCAGCACCGTGCCGCTCACGGCGTAGGCCGACACGGAGCTCGACTCGACGAGCACCCGCTCCTCGCCGCCGTCGAGCGGCCGGCCCGTGATGCGATCCGGCCCGTCGGCCGAGGTCTCGAGCGCGAGGATCTCGGGCTCGGCCGTCGTGAACCGCGTCACGAGATCCGACGTCGTTCCGGTGCGGGAGCGGACGTCGGCGATCGACACCGTGTACTCGGTGCCGTAGCGCAGCAGCTCGGTGAAGGCGATGGTGATCTCGGAGCCCACCACCGTCACCTCGGACCCGGCCGCCGGCTCGATCGAGACGCGCTCGGCCACCGAGCCGTCCACCGGCCGGTCGAGCCGCAGGCGCAGCCGCGCCCCGTCGCGCTCGACCACGCCGACGGGGCTCACCTGGACGCTCGTCACCTGCGGTCCCTGGCGCGTGGTCGCCACCGTCAGCGAGGCCACGAGGAGCAGCAGCACCCCCACCGCCGAGCGCAGCACGAGCCGGTAGCGGCGCATCGGCCGGTCCATCGGAGGGGCGCCGTCGGTCGGACGGGGCTCAGTAGACATAGGGCATCGCCGGTTCCGCGATCGGGTGAGGACATCGGGATCCAGCACGATCGACTCGGCGCTGGTCGCGCTCGGGTTGGTCGCGAACCCGCCGGAGACCTCGAGCCAGGAGTCGACCTCGTACTCCTGCTGCCAGCCCGGCCGGTGCACGGGCACGCCCACCGGCTGCGCGTCGACGGCGCAGCAGGTGACCACGAACCTCGCGACGTAGAACACGTTCTCGGGGTCGTCCTCGTCGGGAGTCACGAAGCCGCTCACCGTGGCCGAGCGGCCCGCGAAGAACTGCTCCGGCTCGCCCTGCGCCAGCAGCGCCGCCCAGTCCTTCACCGAGTAGTCGGCGTACTCGCCGGTCGGCTCGGACGCCTCGATCGCGCCGGTGTTCATCTGCCGGGAGCTCGCCGTGGCGGTGGTCAGCGTCGCCGGCGGCAGCACGAGCAGGGCCACGAGGGCGCCGAGAACGACCGCCGAGCCGCCGACCGCGACGAGGGCGGAGCGGCCCCGGCGGGAGCGGCCGGGCGCCTCGCCCGCTCCGTCGTGCCCGTCGTGCCCGTCGTGCCCGTCGTGCCCGTCGTGCCCCTGCCCGCCCGGCCGCACGACCGCCGTGGCCACCACCACCAGCACCGCCGCGATCACCGCGAGCACGGTCGTGAAGACGAAGTACCGCGGATGGATGTAGAGCCCGAGCCGGCCGGTCGCCGCCAGCCACAGGGTCGCCGCGAGCGCGATCAGACTGAGGACCACGCCCTGCCAGCGCTGCACGAGGCCGGCGAACGCGTCCACGCGCCCGCCCTCACGCGGCAAGGTTCACCGCCAAGCCGAGTGCCGCGGCGCAGAGCGCCACGAGTGCGGTGAGCAGCACCAGCGCCCCCGCTGTGAACGTCGTGCGCAGCAGCGCCAGCATCTTGATGTCGATCATGGGCCCGAAGACGAGGAACGCCACGATCGCGCCGGGCAGGAACGTGCCGCCGAAGGAGAGCACGAAGAACGCGTCGACGTTCGAGCAGACCGAGATGACGAACGCGAGCACCATCAGGGCCAGCACCGACCAGAGCGGATCCGCGCCCAGCGTCGTGAGCAGGTCGCGCGAGACGCCGACCTGGATCAGCCCCGCGATCGCGGCTCCGACGAACAGCGCGGGGAGCATCGCGCTCGTCTCGTCCGCCAGCGTCGAGAGCCCCGGCGCACCCGGGTCGCTCCCGAGCCGCGCGCCGCGTCGCCCGCGGCGCAGACCGCGCGGAAGACGGGGGTGAGCAGCTCGGTCGGCCGCGGGTGCAGGCTGAGCAGCCACCCGACGAGGTTGGCGATCACGAAGCCGCCGACCACCCGCGAGACGAGGATCCCGTCGGCCCAGCCGAAGGCCTGGTACGTCGTCACGACGGTGATCGGGTTCAGGATCGGCGCGGCGAGCAGGAAGGTCACCGACTCCGACACGCTCAGCCCCTTCGCGACCAGGCCGCGCGCGAGCGGCAGTTGCCGCACTCGCACACCGGCAGCAGCACGCCCAGGAGCGAGATCACGATCCTCCGCGGCAGAGCCCGCCGGGGCAGGACCCGCAGCAGGACGCGCTCGGGGACCCAGAGCTGCACCGCGATCGACAGCAGGATGCCGAGGAAGACGAACGGCAGCGACTCGATCACGATGCTGATCGACAGCGTCGCGAAGTCGCGCGCCGTGTCGGCGAGCGCCGCCTCGGGCGGGGCGACGACGCGCAGCACGAGGAACGCGGTCAGGAGGCCCGCGCCGACGAGCATCCGGGGCGGCCGGGCCCTGGTCCCCGCCCCCGGCGGCGGCGCGGTCAGAACGGTCATCGGCTCCTCCTCGGGACGACGGGCGGGACGGACGGCGGCCGCCGGAGGTGCTCCCCGACGGCCGCCGTTGTTCAGTGCTGTGCGCTCAGCAGGTGCGCGCGGTGTACGGCGCCGGTGTCGACGTGGTCACGGGCGACCCGTTGACCGTGCCGGTCGCGGTGACCGTCGCGGTGCCGGCGGGGATCGACGCGGCGCGGGTCGTGAACGAGTGCGTCACCGTCTTCCCCGGAGCGACTCCCGTGAACGCCTTCGACCCGAAGGACGAGGCGATGGTCAGACCCGTCGCGACCGTCGAGTCGTTGCGCGCCGTCACGGTCAGCACGACCTTGCCCGAGATGCAGCGCGACGACGTGCTCACCGTGGTCTTCAGCGCCGGGGCGCTCTCCCTCACGATGGCCAGCCGGTACGTCGCCGTGGTGGTGTGGTCCTGGGCGGCGGAGGTGATCACGACGTTCGTGGTCCCCGTCGCGGCCAGGCGCACCGTGCGCAGCTCGGTGTCGTCGATCAGCACGCCGTCCACGCGGACCAGTCCGCTCGCGACGGCCGGGTCGAGGTCGAGCGAGACGCTCGTCGTCGAGGCCGGCACCGTCAGCGTGTAGTCGCGCACACCGGTCGCCAGCGCCGGAGCGAGGGTCCCGACGTCCGACGTCATCTTCGCGAGCTCGGCGTTCGTGCCGAACGAGGTCGACTCGGTCGTGTAGACGCCGAAGACGCCGCCGACGTTGCTCGTCGTGTTGATGCCCTGGAAGCGCACGGTCACGACCGGCACCTTCTGGCCCTTCGCGTCGAGCACGTAGTTGCCGGCGAGGTCGCGCTTGTAGCCGTCCCGCGCGGCGATCCCGTCGAGGACCGCCTTGGGGATCTCGTCGTACTGGATGTACCAGTTCGTCGATCCGGCCGCGCCCGAGACCACCTCGGTCTTGAGCTTCACGCCGTTGAGGAGGACGTCGAAGGTGCGCCCCGCGTCGCCGCCGTAGTAGCGGACACCGAGGTAGTTCTTCGGCAGCGTCGGGTCGACGATCATGTCGTACTGGAACCACGCCTCGGGCGAGCGCTCGCCGTCACGGTAACCCTCTCCCCGCCAGGTCCCGACGCTCGAGCGGTTGTACTTGTAGTTCTTGTCGGCCTCGCTGTTGTTGTTGTCGAACGAGGTGAGCGAGTCGATCGTCGTCTCGTCGGTGCGCAGCTGCTGCTTCTCCTTGAGGATCAGCGCCTGCGCCTCCGGGAAGTCGGGGGCGATCAGCGTGAGGTACGTCGCGTACCGGGCGTCGTAGAGGCTGTAGTACGGCTCGAAGACGCGGGCCGCGGAGGCGGCGTCGACGTTCTTCATGCCGAACCGCATGGTCTCCATGCCGTTGTTGTTCACGGCGTCGGGCAGGCGCACCAGGTTGTCCCGGATGCCGGCCTTCCAGGCGTTCGCGTCGGCGACGGTCACGCTGGCGTTGACCGACTTGTCGGCGACGCCCATCTGCACGAGCACGCCCGCGGGGTAGGAGGCCTCGACGTTGTTCCGGTTCAGCTCGGTCGCGAGCAGCACGGGCCCGTACTTGAAGGCCGCGAAGTTCGCGTTCTCGGTCTCGGCCGAGACGGTCACCTTCGCCGGGAGCTTCCAGGTGAGGGTGTCGCCGGCGGCGACGGGGACGACGACGTAGCCGCCCTCGGTGATCGAGGCGATGCTGCGCGGTGCTCCGTTCACGGTGAGGGTGGGTGCTCCGTCGACCCACGACGGGATGCGCAGGCGCACGGTCGTGCCCTCGGCGACGGCGCCGCCGTCGAGGCCCGCGATCGAGTACGTCGCGGTGTCGGTGTCGGGGATGTCGGCCGTCTGCGTGAGCTTCAGGTTCGACGCCTGCGAGCTGAGGACGGAGGAGCGGAAGAGGTTCACGTAGACCGTGCGCTCGCCCTCGAAGTAGATCGAGTCGCCGAGCTTGGTGAAGCTCTCGATGCCCGATCCGTGGTCGCACCAGAACTCGTCCTGCTCCTTGCCGAAGACCTTGGCGTAGCCGGCGGTCTGGGGCTGGAAGTAGGTGACCATGCCGGTCTCGGGGTTCTGCGAGGCGAGGATGCCGTTGATGTACGCGTCCTCGTAGAAGTCGGCGTACTTGACGTCCTTCGTCACCTGGAACAGCGCCCGGGAGAGCTTGAGCATGTTGTAGATGTTGCAGCCCTCGGACGTCGAGTTCTCGCCGTATCCGGAGGTGCGGCCGCTCGTCGCGTACTGGTACAGCGTGCCCGGGGCGTGGAAGTGCTCGGACTCGCTGTTGCCGCCGTTGGCGTAGGTGTGCGTCTCGTCGACCATGCGGAAGAAGTTCTCCGCGGCTCGGCGGTACATGCCGAGGTCGGCCTTCTCGGCGTCGGTCAGCGTGGCGTACAGCGCCGGGTCGTCGGTGAACACCGTGTAGCGCTTGAGCGCGCCGATCAGCTTGGGGATCGTCGTGTTCGCGTGGAGTCCGTTGAGCACGTCCTCGTTGTTCGCGAGGCGCTCGAACAGGGCCTTCTCGTCGAAGTACTCGGCCGCGCGCTTGTGCTCGGACTTTCCGGTGAGCTCGAAGAGCTTGTAGAGCGCCTCGTTCATCCCGCCGTACTCGGTGCGCAGGAGCAGCGTCGGGTCGGCCTGGCGGCCGCCCCAGTTGCGGATCCAGGTGCCGAAGCCGTCGGCGACCGTGAGGGCCTTGGCCGACACGTCGCGGGGCGCGTACTTCTGGGCGTCGAGGAGGCCCGCGAGCACCTTGTGCAGGTTGTAGAACGGCACGAGCAGTCCGTCGGCGCCCGACGGGAGGTACGACACGGGGAACGGCGAGACGTAGCCCGCGTTGGTCGGGTCCTTGAGGGCGTAGGCGTCCTGGACCTTCTTGAGGCCGTCCACCGAGGCGGTCAGCTTGGCGAGCAGGGACGCCTTCGTGGTCGGGTCCTCGGCGGTCGAGTAGGCCTGCGAGAGCGCCGAGACGTAGTGGCCGAAGAAGTGGCCCTGGAAGCGGACGTTGCTGTCGCGCTCCCATCCGCCGTATCCGGACGTCGTCGTGGGGGCGAGGCCGGCCTCGCGGTAGAAGGAGTAGAGGAAGCGCTCGGGGTCGAGGCTGAGCAGGTACTCGACGGTCTGCTTCTCGCCGTTCTCGAGGTAGGGGTCCTCGACGTCGACGTCGGAGAGACCGGCCTCGAGCAGGTAGATCGAGCTCTCGAGGCCCTCGGGGAGGACCTGGACCGTGAAGGTCTTCGTCACCGGCACGCTGCCACCGTAGCTCGCCGAGCCGGTGAGGGTCACGGAGGAGGGTGGAGCCGGTGGGAGGAGTGACGACCGCGTTGCCGCCGTCGATCGCGATCCGCGCGGGGTCCGAGGAGGTCCACGAGAACGTGGAGCCCTTGGCCCCGGTGGTCGGAACCGGGAAGTCGAGGACGGTGCTGGAGGGCAGCGCGACCGCGTCGAGGTCGCTCTTCGCGACCGCGGCGGCGTCGAAGGAGGGGTTCCCCGCCTTGGTGAGCGTCACGACGTCGGTCGTCGTGGCGACTCCGTTGTAGAGGACGTACTCGTCGAGCAGGCCGCGCAGGTGCGCGCCGTTGTACTGCGGGCCGTTGAAGCCGATGGTCTTGGTCGACGTGCCCTCGGAGCCGAGGACGCCGGTCGCGGAGGTGGAGGGCGCGGTCTTGACCGCGCTGGGCTGCTTGACGCCGTTGCGGTAGAAGGCGACCTGCTTGGTGGCCTTGTCGTAGGTGGCGACGACGTGGGTCCAGGTGTTGGTCGGGAAGAAGGAGGCGCGCGGGGACTCGACGGCGACCTTGTAGGGCTGCCCGCTCGAGGGGCCGATCGAGAGCGCGAGCGGAGTGCCGTCGCCCTCGGAGGTGAGGTACCAGCCGTCGGAGTTGTAGGCCGTCTTGTTCCAGGTGAAGACCTGCTCGCCGGTCATCGCGACGCTCGGGTTGTACCAGAACGAGACCGTGAGGTCGGCGGGCTGGAGGGCGGCCGAGGTGCCCAGGCTCACGGCGTTGGAGCCGTCGAAGGCGAAGGCCTGCCCGGAGAGGCCGGGGGCGTAGCCCGCGGTGCCCTTCTGCATGCCCGTGGGGGTGCTGCGGCCGCTCGTGTCGGTCAGGCTGCCGTCGAAGGGCAGCTCGAGCACCTTCTTCGCGTCGAGCGAGGTGCTCGGAGCGGCGTTCGCGGGCGCTCCGACCGACAGGAGTCCTGCGGTGAGCGCCATCACCGCCGCGACTGCGATCGGTGTCCGTCGTCTGGTCGTCATTCGTGGTGCCTCTCGTCGTTGAGATCGTCGTCCGGGCCCCGGGGGAGGCGTCGCGGACGGGGATGAGCCGAATGTTACCGTTAACAATTACTTTTCGGTGAGGTTTCGGCGGACGGGCTGAGGGGGCTCGAACAATGCGCGGCGGGGCGGGCGGATCTCGATACGCCCGCTGCGCGGGCTACTCGATCAGCAGAGGCCACCCCCTGCTGGTCGAGTAGCCCCGCAGGGGCGTATCGAGACCCGCCGGACCCGCCGCGTCAGGCCACGCGCTTCTCCAGCGCCGCCCGGAGAGTACGGCGCCGTGCGGCTGCCGTCGGCTCGGGCGATCTCCTCGGGCGCGCCCGTCGCGACGATCGTCCCGCCGGCCCGCCCCGCTCCGGGGCCGAGGTCGATCACGTGGTCGGCGTCGGCGACGATGCGCATGTCGTGCTCCACGACGATCACGGTGTTGCCCGCATCGACGAGGCGCTGCAGGTGCTCCATCAGCCGGTCCGCGTCGGCTGGGTGCAGTCCCGACGTCGGCTCGTCGAGCAGGTAGAGCGTGTCGCCCCGCTGGGCGCGGCGCAGCTCCGAGGCGAGCTTCACCCGCTGCGCCTCGCCGCCCGAGAGCTCCGGGGCCGGCTGGCCCAGCGAGACGTAGCCGAGTCCGACATCGATGAGCGCGTCGAGGTGCCGGGCGACCTCGGTCTCCCCCGCGAACGCCTCCCGGGCCGCCGTGACGCTCAGGGCGAGCACATCGGCGATGCTCCGCCCGTCGAGCGTCACCTCGAGCGTCTCGGGGTTGTAGCGCGTGCCGCCGCAGGTGGTGCACGGCGCCTGCACGGTGGGCAGGAACAGCAGCTCCACCTCCATCACGCCCTCGCCCTTGCAGACCGGGCAGCGGCCGCTGGGCAGGTTGAACGAGAAGCGGCTCGCGCCGAAGCGGCGGCGCTTCGCCTCCGGAGTGGCCGCGAACAGCGCGCGCACCCGGTCGAACAGCCCGGTGTAGGTCGCGACGTTGGAGCGGGAGGTGCGGCCGATCGGGGCCTGCCCGACCTGCACGACGCGACGGAGGCGCTCCGCGGGCCCGGACGCCGCCCCCTGCGTCACCTCGGCGGCCCGGTCGAGCAGCGGATCCTCTCCCGAGCGCTCCTCCGACTCGGCCGGCGGGTCCCCGGCGAGGTCGGAACGCAGGCTCGCGCGCAGCAGATCCGGCAGTGCCTGGTTCACCAGGGTCGACTTGCCCGAGCCGGAGACGCCGGTCACGGCCGTGAGGGCGCCGACCGGGAACGAGACCGCGAGGTCGCGCAGGTTGTTGCGGGTGACTCCGACCAGGTCGATCGACAGCTCGGACGCCCGGCGCTCGCGCAGCGGAGGGACGGCCCCCGGGAACAGGTAGCGGCGCGTGAGGGAGTCGGACGCGTCGCGGAGCCCGTCGAGCGGACCGGAGTAGACGACGCAGCCGCCACCGGTCCCCGCGGCGGGGCCGATGTCGACGATCCAGTCGGCCTCGCGGATCACGTCGAGCGAGTGCTCGACGAAGAAGACCGTGTTGCCGGTGGCGCGGAGCGTGCGGAGGATGCCGAGCAGCGCCTCCGTGTCGGCGGGGTGCAGGCCGGCCGAGGGCTCGTCGAGGACGAACACGACGCCGAACAGGCGCGAGAGCACCTGGGTGGCCAGGCGCATCCGCTGCAGCTCGCCCGAGGACAGGGTCGGCGTCGACCGGTCGAGCGAGAGGTAGCCGAGGCCGAGGTCGATGATCGGCGACATGCGGGCGAGGAGGTCGGCGACGAGACGCTGCGCCGCGAGCCGGGTCTCGGGGGCGAGGACGCGCGCGCCGGTGGGCGTCCAGCCGGGCTCGAGCACGCGCTGGAGGAGGACCTGCAGGTCCTCGAGCGGCAGGGCGGCGAGCTCGGTGATGTCGCGGTCCTCGAAGGTGACGGCGAGCGCCTCGGGCTTCAGCTTGCGGCCGTGGCAGGTGCCGCACGCGACGCTGACGAGGAACTCGGCCGCGCGCTCGCGCATCCGGGCGCTCTTGGAGCCGGCGAAGGTGTCGAGGACGTAGCGCCGCACCCCCAGGAACGTGCTCATGTACCGCGGTTCGACTCCGGCGGCGACGGCGGCGCGCACCTCGGCCGGCCCGCGATCGGTGAAGACGGGGACCTGCGGCGACTCGTCGGTGTGCAGGATCCAGTCGCGGTCCTCCGGAGCGAGCGTGCGCCACGGCACGTCGATGTCGTAGCCGAGCGAGATGAGGCTGTCGCGCAGCTGCTTGCCGTGCCAGGCGGTGGGCCAGGCGGTGAGGGCGCCGTCGCGGATGGTGAGGGAGTCGTCGGGCACCATCAGCTCGTCGGGCACGTCGTAGACCCGGCCGATGCCGTGGCAGGTCGGGCAGGCTCCCTGGACGGTGTTGGCCGAGAAGTCCTCCGCGAGGAGCATCGGCGCCCCCTCCGGATACGTGCCGACGCGCGAGAAGACCATGCGCACGACGCTCGAGAGCGTGGTGGCGCTGCCGAGCGTGGAGCGGGCCGATCCGCCGGTGCGGCGCTGCGGGAGGGCGACGGCGGGCGGGAGTCCGTCGATCGAGTCGACGTCGGGAACGCCGACCTGGTCGATCAGCCGCCTGGCGTAGGGGGCGACCGACTCGAAGTAGCGGCGCTGGGCCTCGGCGTAGAGGGTGCCGAACGCGAGCGAGCTCTTCCCCGATCCCGAGACGCCGGTGAAGGCGACGAGGGCGTCGCGCGGGAGGTCGACGTCGACGCTCTGCAGGTTGTTCTCGCGGGCGCCGCGCACGCGCACCCGGTCGAGGGCGGAGGGGGACGTCGTTCCGGGGGCGGGCATCCGCTCAGCATTCCACCCCCCGATGGGCGCCCGCCGAGCGAGGCGGCGGGGTGCGGGGATCTCGATACGGCCGCGAGCGGCCTACTCGATCAGCACGACGGCCCGAGTCCGGCCTGCAGCCGGAGTCCGTCGAGCAGCAGGTCGAGCCCGGAGCGGAAGACGTCGAGGTCGTCGTGCGTGGCCATCTCGTCCGCGACCTGATGCGCGAACGGGAACTCCTCGGGATCGAGCGCACGCCAGCGGTCGGCGAACTGCGCCAGGAACTCCAGTCGGCCCAGTCCGCTCTCGAGGAACTCCTTCGGCGGCGGCTGCGCGAGGTCGATCGCGACACCCACGACGTAGCTCACGATCGACGACGCCGCGTGGAAGCGCTGCCGGGGCGTCAGGTCCAGCCGCATCAGCTGCTGGCCGATCCGCTCATGCATCGCCATCGAATTGGGCTGCAGCCCGTTGTTGCGGAGCATGAACTGGCCGAACCACGGCCTGCGGACGAACTCGTCGAAGAGCGCGAGGGCCAGGGCGCGCAGGTTCGCCACGGGGTCGGGGCCGTGGGTGAGCGGCTCGCCGTCCTCGAGGACCCGGCCCATCACCTCCTCGGTCGCCAGGTCGAGCAGCTCGTCGCGGCTCGCCACGTACCAGTAGATGCTCGCGACTCCTCCGCCGAGCCGCGCCGCCAGCGCCCGGAAGGTCAGCGCCGGCTCCCCCGATTCGTCGAGGATCGCGATCGCCTCGGCGAGCACCGTGTCGAGCGAGTGGGACGCCCGCTGGCGACCCCGCGCACGGGCGGGAGCCGCACCGGTGCGCGCGGTCTTCTCGGATCGATCTGCAGGCATGTGTTGCATGTTATCGAACGTCGTTCTATGTTATCGAACGTCGTCCGATACTCGTACGGCGTTCGATTGGAAGGTCCCCATGAGCACCCTCGCCGTCACGCCCACCAAGCCCCCCGTCTACACCTCGTTGCGCGCCGCAGCGCTCCCCCTGGCCGCGCTCTGCCTGGCCTTCTTCGTCGAGATGGTCGACAACACGCTGCTCTCCATCGCCCTGCCCACGATCGGCCGGTCGCTCGACAGCGGCACGGCCGGGCTGCAATGGGTGACGGGCGCCTACTCCCTCACCTTCGGCGGCCTGCTGCTGATCGCCGGCTCGGCCGCCGACCGGTTCGGCCGCCGCCGGGTGCTGCTGAGCGGCCTCGCGGCCTTCGGCCTGATCAGCCTCGCCGTCGTCCTCGTCGCCGACATCGGCCAGCTCATCGCCCTGCGGGCGCTGCTCGGCGGCGCCGCGGCAGCCATGGCCCCGGTCACGATGTCGCTGATCTTCCGCCTCTTCGAGGACGCGACGCTGCGCATGCGCGCGATCACGATCGTGATGATCGTCGGCATGTCCGGATTCGTGCTGGGCCCGATCCTGGGCGGCTCGGTCCTCAGCCACCTCAGCTGGCAGTGGCTCCTGATCGTCAACGCGCCGATCGCCCTCCTCGCCTGGATCGGCGTCCGCGTCGGCGTGCAGGCCGACCGGCGCGCGGATCTCACCTCCGAGCGGCTCGACCTCCCCGGCGCCGCCCTGACCGTCGCGGCCATCGGGCTCGGCTGCTACACCCTCACCAGTGGCGTCCAGGACGGCTGGCTCTCGCTCGCCACCCTCGCCTGCGCCCTCGGCACGGTCGCCGCGATCGTCGGCTTCATCGTCCGGGAGCGGCGCGCGGCCTCGCCGATGATCGACCTCGCGCTCTTCCGGACCGGACCGGTCCGAGGCGCGGCGCTCACCCAGCTCGCGGCCTCGATCGCCTTCGCGAGCGTTTTGTTCGGCCTGATCCTGCACTTCCAGTACGCGTACGGCTGGAGCCCGATGCAGGCCGGCATCGCGAACCTGCCGATCATCGTCACCATGATCGCCGCGACGCCGATCGCCGAGCGGCTCGCCTCGCACCTCGGCCACCGCCTCGCCTGCCTCGTCGGCACTGTCCTGCTCGTCGGCTCGCTCCTCGGCACGGCCTGGGCGGTGGACCACGGCTACCTCGCGATCGCCGCGATGATGATCCTCCTGACGATCGGCCTGCGGACGATTATGACCATCTGCGCGGTCGCCCTCATCGAGGCGATGGACGAGAACCGCACCTCGATCGGCGCCGCCCTCAACGACACCTCCCAGGAGGTCGGCACCAGCATCGGCACGGCCGTCGTCGGCACCCTCATCGCCGCGCTGGTCACGAAGACGCTCCCGTCGGGCGCCTGGAGCTCCGACCTCGTCCAGACCTTCTTCGCCGGCGAGCGGATCGCCTACGTGGCCGTCGCCGTCCTCGTCGGCCTGATCGCGACGATCGGCTCGCTCTCGCTCACCGACTCGCGAGTCACGGAGGAGCCCGCGCCGTCCGAGACCGACCGCACCGCGGAAGTGACCCCGGCGGGCGGCAGCGTGTCCGGATCCGCCGTTGACTCCCGCAGGTCGAGCAGGCGCGCAGCGGCGTATCGGGACCCGCGGACACCGGAAGTACAGCGGACGTCGATCTCGATACGGCCGCTCCGCGGCCTACTCGATCAGCAGGGAGCGAGCGGCCGACTCGATCAGCAGGGAGCGAGCGGACTGCTCGATCAGCAGAGAGCGAGCGGACTGCTCGATCAGCAGAGAGCGAGCGGACTGCTCGATCAGCAGAGAGCGAGCGGACTGCTCGATCAGCAGCTCCCTGCTGGTCGAGTAGCCGTGCAACGGCGTATCGAGACCCGCATCCACCAGAAGTACAGCGGACGCGGATCTCGATACGGCCGCTCCGCGGCCTACTCGATCAGCAGAGAGCGAGCGGACTGCTCGATCAGCAGGCAGCGCTCAGCAGCGGCGGGCCGCGTAGGGCGCGTCGAGGACGGTGGAGGAGCCTCCGACGGTCACGGTCGCGCTCAGCGAGCCCGCCGCGACCGACGCCGCACGGGTGGTGAACGCGTGGGTCGCGCTCGCTCCGGGAGCCGCGGTCAGCACCGGCGACGTGCCCCAGGCCGAGCGCAGCACGACGCTCGCGGGCGCGGGTCCCGTGTTCTTCACCACTCCGCTCACCACGACCTTGCCGCCGATGCAGCGCGTCGAGGCGGTGAGCGTCGCCGACACGGCCGGCGCCTGCACGACGACCGTCGCCGTGACGCGCACCGCGGTCGAGCTCGACAGCACCTTGCCGGTCGCGTTCCACGCCGTCGATCCGCCGGCGCCCACCCACTGGTTCTCGTTCGCACCGATCGTGCGGACGACTCCGGTCACGGGGTAGCGACCCGGGGTCGACGTGCGCACCGAGGACGTGTCCCAGGTGATCGGCTGCGACGCCGTGCCGCGGCCGTAGGCGAGGACCACGTCGGTCCGGGCGGGCAGCGCGGCGGCGACCGCGTCGGCGGCAGCCTCGGAGGCGACGCTCACGTCGCCCAGATCGGCGCGCACGGCCGACGCCGCATCCGCTTTCCGCACCTCGTCGTACTGCCCCGCGGTCAGCGACACGATGCCGCCGTGCTTGGTCGACGGGGCCATCGAGAAGCCGGGATCCGTGAGCTGGGTCCAGCCCGCATCGAGGTCCGTGGTGACCATCGGCCGGTAGCCGGTCGAGGGGATCACGTCGACGTAGAGGTACCAGCGGTCCTCGTCGTGGTCCTTGAACACCGCGGGCCCTTCGACTCCGCCCGCGTTGCCGCCGGTCCAGACCGCTCCGATCCGGTCCTGGATCGGGGTCCAGGACGCGCTCGGGAGCCACCACTGGGAGGCGGTCGTCGACTCCATGTAGATGCCGCGGCCCGTGCCGTTGTCCTTCGAGATGCGGTACGTCGTGCCGCCGTCCTGGATCAGCGTGGTGTCGATGACGTCGGCTCCGGTGTCGACGAAGGTGCCGCCGTAGGAGTAGGTCTCCTGGGTGAAGTCGGTCGTCGAGCCCCAGAGGATCCGCGACTTCCCCGTACCCGGAGTGTGCGCGGCCGTCGGGTACACCGTCGAGGACCAGTAGAGGACGAACGAGCCGTTGCCCTGCCCGTCGAAGTCGTCGACCCAGGTCGCCTCGGGCGCCCACATCATGCCGGCCTCGAGGGCCCGCTGCCCAGCGTCGTCGAGCGACACGTCGAACCGGCGCAGGTCGCTCCACGACACGAGGTCCGTGGACTCCCAGACGTTCATCGTCACGCTGCCCTGGGTGGTCCAGTAGCACCAGGAGGTGCAGGAGCCGGTGCCGCTGTCGCCGCCGAAGACCCGGAGGTCAGTGGCGATGATGTAGTACTTCTTCGTCTCGGGGTTGTAGGTGAGGTACGGGTCGCGGACGCCGGTCGTGCCGAGGTCGGAGGCGAGGATCGGCTTGCCGCCGTTCAGCGGGTCCCACTTCTCGGGGTCGTCGCCGCGCGAGGCGTCGAGGTAGATCTTCTCGGCGTAGCCCTGCGCGTCCTCGAGGAAGTGGACCATCAGGTAGCCGTAGGGGGTGTCGACGCCGACCTGGGGGGCGACGGTGACGGCGACCTGACGGGTGGCGGCGACTCCGCGGATGCTCGCCGTCGCGGTCAGCGTCGTGGTGCGCGCCTGCTGGCCGGCCGCCGGTCGGTCGGCGCTCAGGGTGCGGCCGTCGGCGGCGATCCGCAGGGCGGGGTCGCTGGAGCTCCAGGTCACCGCTCCCCCGTAGTCGGGCAGGTTCGTGGTCGAGTCGTCGACGGTCAGCGGAGCGACTCCGTCGAGCACCGCGGCGGCGAGCGGTGCGAAGGTGCTCGCGTGCAGCTGCGCGTCGGCGGTCGAGACCGAGGCGACCTCGGCTCCGGTGAGCGCCCGGTCGTAGACGCGGAACGTCGACACCTCGCCCTTGTAGAAGGGGTCGGGGTAAGGCGCGCGGCCGATCGTGTTGAGCGACTGGTCCGTCACCGAGGACGGACGCAGCGCGGTCAGGGCCGAGGCCACCCGCTCGCCGTCGACGAAGAAGGAGATCGTGCCGGCGCCGCCGTCGATCACCGAGGTGAGGCTGTACCAGCGGTCGGCGGCGATGCCCGAGGCGCCGCGCGCGTTGTTCTCGGCCCCGCCTCCGTTCGTCGTGATCGCCGTGCGGACGCGGTCGCGGACCGACGCGAACCAGTACTGGCTCGTGCTGTCGCTGCCGATGTTCCAGAGGAAGTGGAAGGTCGAGAGCATCGACGCGTCGGCGCGGGTCTCGACCGTGACGGTCGCCGAGGAGCGGCCGGTCAGCAGGTCGTCGGGCAGCTCGACCCAGGGCGCGGCGCTCGTCTTGGCGCCGCCGGGCAGACGGAGCGACGTGCCGGTCCACAGGGAGTCGGTCCCGTTCACGACGCGCGCGGGCCCCACGGCCGAGGCCGCCGTGTTGGGCACGCTCGCGCCCGTCGCCTGGGTGAAGCGGTACTCCGCGAGCAGTCCCGACTGCGGGATCTGCGAGGGCTCCGCGGCGGCGGCCGGGGGGACGACGAGGCCCGAGAGCAGCACCGCCCCCAGGCCGAGCGTCGCGAGGGCGGCGCGCAGCGGTGCGCGCCTGGTGGTGGTGGGCATGGTGTGCTCCTTCGCACGAGGGGGATCTCGAGACGGCCGCTGCGCGGCCTGCTCGATCAGCAGGGAGAGCCGCTGGTCGAGTAGCCGCGGAGCGGCGTATCGAGACCCACGTAGTCCAGAGGACGGTGATCTCGATACGGCCGCTGCGCGGCCTACTCGATCAGCAGAGGGAGAGGAGGCGGTTCCCTCCCCGCTGGTCGAGTAGCCGCCGCAGGCGGCGTATCGAGACCCACGTAGTCCAGAGGACGGGGATCTCGATACGGCCGCTGCGCGCCTGCTCGATCAGCAGAGGGAGAGCGGCGCGGCCTAGCCGCAGGTCAGCGCCGGGTACCCGGACTGCACCGTCGCCGTGCGCCCGGAGTCGTCGATCCCGGCCGCCGTGACCGTGGTCGAGCCGGCCGGCAGAGCCGCCTGGCGCGTCGTGAAGCTCGCCGTCGCGGTCTTCCCGCCGCCCAGCGCCGACAGGGTCTTCGTCCCGGACGCCGAGGCGACAGTGACGTCCGCGGGCAGGTCGTCGGAGTTGCGGACCGTGGTGGTCAGCACCGCCTTGCTCGAGATGCACCGCGCCGTGGTGGTCGCCGTGACCGTGAGCGCCGTCGTCGACTCCGGAGCGCCGACCGAGAGGCGGTAGCGCTGGCAATCGTTGTTCAGCACGTCCCACTGGCCGATCAACGTCCCGTCCTGCGCCGAGCAGTTGAACAGGTCGAGCGCCTTGCCGCTGTGCACGGCGCGCAGCTCGACGGTGCCGTCGTTCGCCGGACGCAGGCGCCAGGCGCTCCCGGTGACGCCGCACGCGCCCTGCGTGACGGTCGCGCCGTTCGCGGTGGAGCCTCCGGTGACCGCGAGGCACTTGCCCGCGGCGGTGACCGGGTGCATCTCGACGTCGCCCGCGCCGGTCGGCGTGAACGTGACGCGCTGGCAGGCGGCGCCGGTCCACTCCCGCTGCTGCAGGGCCGCACCGTCGGCGGTCGAGCAGTTCGGCAGGTCGAACGTCTTGCCGGTGGCGAGCGAGCTCACGGCGACCGCTCCGGAGGGTCGCAGCGACCACTCCTGCGCGGCCGCACCCGACGCGGTCGCCTGCCGCACCGAGGTGCCCGACGCCTCGAGCAGTCGGCCGCTCGTGCGCGAGGTCAGCGTCGAGTACCCGCCAGTCCCCGGGTTCACGCTCCACTGCTGGCAGCCGGTCGCGAGCCACGAGGACTGCTGCATCGCGGCGCCCGAGGTGGTCGAGCAGCCGACCGCCCCGAGGGCCTTGCCGCTGCTGGCGTTCACGATGCGCACGAAGCCGTCGCCCGTGCTGTCGAGCTTCCAGTTCGCCCGCGGGGTCGAGCAGGAGCCCTGCACGACGGCGGCTCCGTCGCCGCTCGCGGTCGGCGAGACGGTCGCGCACTGGCCGGTGCTGCGGCTGACGAGCTGCCACGGGGCACCCTCGACGCGGGCCGTGATCGGCGCGTTCTCGCCGCTCGGGACGGGGATCTGCGCGCTGGTGCCGAGCGGAGTCCCGAAGTCGGGCTCGCCCTCGGCGGTCCAGTCGACGATGTGCGCGCGGGCCGAGCGCTGGCGGCTGCAGCCGTCGTTCGGGCCGGGGTTCGCGTGGTACAGGTTCCAGGTCTCGGTGCCGTCGGGCGAGTCGAAGAAGTCGTTGTGCCCGGTGCCGAACTCGCCGTTGGCCTTCGAGAAGACCGGCCCGTCGCTCTTGGTCCAGGAGGAGGCGAGCACGGGGTCGCCGGTGCCGTCGTACTCGAGGGTGCCGAGCTGGTAGTCCTCGGTGCCGCAGAAGCTGGCCGAGTAGACGATCCAGGTGCGGCCGTCCTTCTGCAGCGGGATCGGACCCTCATTCACGGGGATCCCGATCGTCTCCCACGGCTCGACGGGCTGCGAGAGCACGTTCAGCGGGCCGGTCGCGGTCCACGGGTCGGACATCTTCGCGATGAAGTTGCTCTGCAGCCGGTTCGGCTCGGGCGTGAAGGCCGACCAGGTGATGTAGAGCTCGCCGTTCAGCTCGAGGTACGCACCGTCGATGTTCCAGTCGTCGGTCGGGATCGGGCGGCCCTTGTAGGTGTAGGGGCCCATGGGGTCGTCGCCGGCGCTCTCGATGACCTGCAGGTGCTGGCGATCGAAGTTCCCGGCGGTGCCCATCGTGTACATGAGGTACCAGCGGGGCCCGTTCGGCCCGTTCAGGCGCTGCAGCTCCGGAGCCCACATGTTGGCGTTCCGGCCGGGGTCGGTGTCGGTGTAGACGGTGACCGGAGTGGTCGTGCCCAGGCCCGCGAGCGTGGGCGACTTGCGCATCACGACGCGGTTGTCCCACGTCGTGGCGACCATGTAGTAGTTGCCGTCGTGGAACTCGATCGTCGGGTCGGCGGTGTCCGGCTCGATCGGATTGGTGAAGGTCGGCTCGCCGATCGCGGCGGCCGGCGAGGCGGCGAGCAGCGGCAGTGCCACGACGCTCGCGAGCAGGATCAGGAGCCCGGCGGTCAGACGCCGGCGGACGGACGTCAGCACGCGGCCACCTCCCGCGGACAGGTGCTCGGGCGGAACGGGGCAGCGCTCATGGGTGACTCCATCGTCGAGAAGGCGCGATCACGACGGCCCGATCGGAGGGCCGCGGCTCGCTGAGGCGGATCGTCAGGGGCCTCCGGCTGGCGGGATCGACGTCGTCGTCGACGCGTCTCCCGGTGCGGAGTCCCGGCGTTGTTCACGGTAACAGCGGTGCGCGCGGCGGGTCAATGGGGGTGGGGAGAGCACGCGAACGGCCCGCGACACCTGGAGGAGGTGGTCGCGGGCCGATCGATGGTGGAGAGCCGGTCAGCGCGTCGCGCGGGAGCGGCTCACGTGCGTCAGAGGGTCTGCGCGAACGGGTCGAAGTCGACCGGTACCGCGGGCACCGGCGCCGACAGCGTGCTGCCGACCGCGACGAATTCACCGCTCTCGGCCGACTCCTGCGCCGAGAGCATGACGTCCAGCACGTGGAAGCCGAGCTCGCCCGTGGCCACGTGCGGACGGTCCTCGGCGATGGCGCGGACCATGTCGAGCAGCCCGAGACCGCGGCCGACGACCGTGCCCTCCTGCTCGACCTCGGTCCACTCCTGCTCGCCCCAGGCGCCGTCGGCGATCGAGGTCGGGGCCTTCACGAACGCCGTCCGGCCCTCGAACTGGTTCGGGTCGGGGATCACGAGGGACCCCTCCGTGCCGTGGATCTCGAAGACGCCGTGGCGCTCGAGCGCCGAGTCGAAGCTCAGCAGGCTCGACGCCTGCTGGCCCGCGGCGAACGAAGTCAGCACCTGCAGCGACGTGGGCACCTCGACGGGGAACGTCGTGCCGGCGTCGGGACCGGAGCGGATGATGCGCTCCTCGAGCTTCTTGCGCCCGAGGGCCGCCACCCGCTCGACCGGTCCGAAGAGGCTGACGAGGCCGGTGAAGTAGTACGGACCCATGTCGAGCAGCGGGCCGGCGCCCTGGGCGAAGAGGAACGCCGGGCTCGGGTGCCAGAGGTCCGGTCCGACGGTCTGGAACGTGGTGGAGGCGAACATCGGCTCGCCGATGACGCCCTGGGCGATCGCGCGCTTCGCGGTCTGGAAGCCCGGGCCCAGGACGGTGTCCGGCGCGGAGCCGATCCGGAGGCCCTTCTCCGCGGCGTCCTGCAGCAGCTGCGCGGCGGCGGCCCGGTCGAGGCCGAGCGGCTTCTCGCTCCAGACGTGCTTGCCGGCGGCGATCGCGGCGGCCGAGACCTCGATGTGGGCGGCGGGGATCGTCAGATTGACGACGACCTGCACATCGAGGTGCGCGAGGACGTCCTCGGCCGAGCCCCACGCGGGGATGCCGTGCTTCTCGGCCTGGCTCTTCGCCCGGTCGAGGATCAGGTCGCCGACGACGAGCACCTCGACGTCCGGGAACGAGGCCAGGTTCTCGAGGTACGTGTCGCTGATGACTCCGACGCCGATGACGCCGATGCCGATGGGGCCGCTCATGCCGCGTACCCGCCCTTCACGAGGAAGTCGTAGCTCGCCTGGATGTCCGCGAACACGTCGCCGGGGGCGTTGTCGTACTCGATGACGGCGTACTCGATCGACCCTTCGCCCGCCTTCAGCGCCTCGACGAGCGGCACGTCGCCCTCGCCGGGGCGGCGCTGGTCGAGGGTGTCCGAGCCGAACGCGGCGGCGCCCGGAGCGAACGGGTTCTCGGCCGGAGCGACGCCGTCCTTGACGTGCACGGCGACCAGGCGCGAGCCCAGCGTCGAGACCAGCGCGGCGACGTCCTGGCCGCCGGTCAGCGCCCAGAACAGGTCGAGCTCGATCTCGACGCGCTCGTCGGTGATGGAGATGAAGCGCTCGTACGCGGTCTGCCCGTCGAAGGAGGCGATGAACTCCTGCGCGTGGTTGTGGTAGCCGACCTTCAGGCCGAAGGTGGCGGCGATCTCGGCGGCCGTGTTCAGGCGGTCGGCGATGTCGGCGACGCCGTCCTCGGTCAGCCAGCGCTCGACCGGGACGAAGGGATCGATGACGGTCCGGATGCCGATCTGCGCGGCCGCCTCGAAGACGACCTCGGGCGCGGGCGTCGGGATCGATCCGTCCGGGGTCCACAGCTCGTCCGAGAGCAGCGGGGCGTGCCCGGTCGGAGAGGCGAGACCGCTCGCGTCGAGGGCGGCGCGGATCTCGGCGGGGCGGCCCACGAAGTCGAACGCCTCGACGTTCCGGAGGCCGATGGCCGCGAGCTTGTCGAGCGACCCGTGCGGGTCCTCGGAGAACTGCTCGGCCAGCGTGTACAGCTGGACGGAAGCCAGGGGAAGGGTCATGGTCTCTATCGCTTTCGTTCGGAGGGTGGAGCAGCTGGAGAGGGAGGGCCGGTCGTCGCGTGCGTCCCGGGTGCGGCGGTCGTCGCGCACCGGGTGCGGATCGATGTCGTCCTTCCCGGTCTACCGCACTTTCTTGATCGGGAAGATGACGATCGCTCCGATGACCGCCGCGATCGCGCAGACGGAGAACCAGAGGGCGTAGTTGTTGCCGGTCGGATCGCTCACGTAGACCAGGATCCCGCCGACCAGCGGAGCGAGCGTCTGCGGCAGGGCGTTGGCGATGTTGAACACGCCGAGGTCCTTCCCGGAGTCGTCCGGGTTGGGCAGCACGTCGACGACGAGCGCCAGGTCGACGCCCACGTAGATGCCGTAGGCGAGGCCCAGCATCGCCTCGAGGACGTAGAAGGCGCCGACGTCCTGCACGAAGATCAGGGCGAACGTGCCGATCGCGAACAGGGCCGTCGAGCTCCAGACGAACACCTTGCGGCGCCCGATCCGGTCGGACAGCCAGCCGGCGAAGTAGCTGGCCGCGATGAGCGCCACGGTGTAGATGAGCACGCTGGTGGTGATGACCGCGGGGATGTCCCTCTCCTCGACTCCGATGTGGTTGAGGAGGTAGAAGAAGCGGAAGGTCGTGAAGCCGAAGCTCGCGAAGGTGATCAGGAAGCGCGACCACCAGGCCAGCGCGTAGTCGGGGTTCTTCACCGGGCTGACCCAGAAGGTCTCGGCCCAGTCGCGCAGGGTCGCCCTCGGCGGGGCGACGGGCAGCCGCTTGTCGGGCAGCACGACGGCGAAGACGACCATCACGACGATTGCCAGGATCGACGGCGCCACGAACATGACGAGCAGCTGGTCGACGAAGGCCTGCGCCACGTAGGTGCCGCCGAGGATGCCGACGTTCTGCGCGATGCCGAGCGCGGCGGTGACCTTGCCGCGCTGGAACCGGGGCACCTGGTCGGCGATCGTGGCGATGAAGGGCGCGAGCGTCATGTTCGCGCCGAGCTGCGCGAGCGACCAGCCGATCGTCGCGACGAGCAGCGTCGGAGCGAGCGCCATGATGGCGAACGCGGCGGTCATGATGACCGTGCCGGTCACGATCCAGACGCGGCGCCGCCCGAGGCGGCTGGTCGTGCGGTCCGAGAGCCGGCCGAAGACGACGTTGGCGATGGTCGCGAACAGGGCGCCGAACCCGCCGAGCACCGCGGCCGCTCCGGTGGCGCCGTCCTGCGCGATCTCGCCCGCGTCGACGAGCGACTGGATCTTCAGGCCGATGCCGACGATCGCCGGCCCGAGCAGGGCGATGAAGAAGACGAGCTGCGCGGCGAGCAGCCAGAAGACGTAGCCCTTCTTCGCAGGCTCCGTCGGTTCGGGGAACCAGGCGTGGTTCCGCACTGTCGCCGTGGACGTCGTCATGCCCGAGGGCATTCCCGCCGCGGATCCGCTGGAAGTGGTCATGTCCGGTTCCTCTCACCGTCGAGTGCCGACGCCGCGGAGGATCAGGATGCAAAACCTAGCAGCGTGCGGTTTTGAGTATCCCGGGCCGAGGGCTCGTTCGCAAGAGGACGCCGAGAGAGGAACGCGGCCTTCCCCGGGCCGATGGGGGTGCGGATGCGACGACGGCGATCGTGAGGACCGTCGGCTCAGGCCTCCGTGCTGCGCGGAAGGCTCCCCGACCGAGCGGTCACGCCGGGATCCTCCCGCAGCGGGGCTCGCGCCGACGACGGTCGGAGCCGACCCGGCTCCGACTCGACCGCCGGACCCGGATCCGCTGCTCCCGCCGCGATCAGCGGCCCGCGAGCGACCCTCCGATCCCGCCGACGGAGAAGTACCGGTTGAGGAAGGCGAACATGATCACCGGCGGCAGCATCATCACGACGGCGACGGCCATGACGGATCCCCAGTCGGTCGCGTTCTGCTGGAAGAAGGACTGCACGCCCATCGGCAGAGTGAAGGTGTCCGTCGAGCGCAGGAAGACGATCGCCACGAGGTAGTCGTTCCAGGCGAGCAAGAACGTGAAGATCGCGGTCGAGAGAATCCCGGGGAGGGAGTTGCGCAGGACGACGCGGATGAAGCCGCCGAAGACCGAGGCGCCGTCGATCCAGGCCGCTTCCTCGAGCGACATAGGGATGGTGTCGAAGTAGGCCGCCATCATCCACGTGGCGACCGACATCGCGGATCCGACGTAGATGATCGTGATGCCGACGAGGTTGTCGACCAGGCCGAAGTTCGCGAACAGGATGAACAGCGGCACCACCGAGGTGATGACCGGCAGCGACTGCACGACGAACAGCAGCAGCGAGTAGCCGGAGACGAGCTTGCTGCGCCCGCGCGAGAGCACGTAGCCGGCGGGAGCCGCGACTGCGACCGAGATCAGCACCGAGGCCAGCGTCACGGCGACCGAGTTCCCCAGCCAGGTGAGGGTGGCGGTCGTGGTGAAGACGTAGGTGAAGTTCTCGAGGGTGAAGCCGGTTCCGCTCGAGTAGGTTCCCGGTCGGACGGAGAGGATGAGCGTCACGATGATCGGGATGAGGATGATCGCGGTGACGACGAGCAGCAGCGCGAAGCGCCCCACTTGCCGCGGTCACCTTGCGCAACGGCGGCCTTCTGCCGGCGTGCGGGCGACGGCGCTGCGCGCACGTTCTCGTGCAGGATCGACGTGCTCATTCGATGGCCGACTTTCTGATCTGGCGGTAGAGGACGACGGAGACGATGACGAGGGTGATCGTCATGAGGAAGGCGATCGCGACCCCGGGTCCTGTCTGGAAGTCCTGGAAGACCCTCCGGTACGCGAGGACGACGAGCGAGGTCGTCGCGTCGACCGGGCCACCGCCGGTGAGCAGGTAGATGGTCGGGAAGTCGTTGACGCAGAAGATCGTCATGAGGATCCAGGAGATGTACGTCGACCGGGCGATCAGCGGAAGCGTCATCAGCCGGAACTGCTGCCACTTCGAGGCACCGTCCATCCCCGATGCCTCGTAGACGTTCCCGTCCACAGCCGCCAGCGACGCGGACGTCATCAGCATCATGAACGGGAACGACACCCACACCTTGAAGACGCACACCATCACCGCCGCGAGTGCGGGATCGGCGAGGAAGAGGGGCGTCCCCCAGCCGAGTGCCCGGAAGATCGCGGGGACCGGGGAGTCCGGCGTCGCGACCAGGTAGTTCCAGGCGGTCGCCGAGACGACCACCGGGATGATCCAGGGGAGCAGGAGCAGGACCTTGAAAGTGCCGGCGCCTGGGACCCGCGTCCGCAGCAGGAGCGCGAGGGCCAGCCCGATGACCCACGACCCGAAGACGCCGACCACGGTGAAGACCAGCGTGAAGCCGGCCGCCTTCCAGAACGAGGGCGCCTGGAGCACGTCGGTGAAGTTCGCGAGGCCGACGAAGTCCCCCGTGGCGATCAGGGAGCCGTTGTGCACGGACTGGATCCCGGCGTAGACCACGGGGTAGGCGTTGATCAGCAGGAGCAGGAACACCGACGGTGCGACCAGGAGTACCAGGGTCAGCGCTCCGCGGGAGCGGCGGCGCCGCGGGCGGAGGGGCTGGGAGGCCCCCGCCCGCTCGCGCCGACGCCGGTCGCCGCTCGTTTGAGCGATGACGTGATGCTGGTGGAGGTCATCGTGCTCGCCTACAGCTCGCCGAGCGAGGCACCCAGTGCTTCGAGGGCGACCTGCGGGTCGGTCTGTCCGGCGAGCATGGTCTGCGCGAAGGCGCGCAGACCCTGGCCGCCGTCGATGGACGCGAGTCGCGCGTCGACGAACGAGGACCGGGCGGCGTAGGTCTTGGCGACCGGCTGCCAGTCGTTGATGATCTTCGTCTTCTCGGTGTCCGCCTGGAACTCCGGGAGAGCGGTGAGCGACTTGAGGATGGGCAGGTTCGACTGGAGGTTCTGCTGGAACAGCGGCGTCATGTTCTTGATCCAGTAGGTGAGGAACTCCTCCGATCCCTCCTGGGAGGGGGTGTTCGCGTACATCATCAGGTTGTTCACGAACTGGAGCGTGCCCTGCTCGCCGCTGGGCGAGGCCATCGGCTCGGCGACGACCACGTCGGCGTTCGTGTCGCCGAGGGTCGCGTTCAGCCCCGGGGTGTTGATGCCCATCGCGATCGTGCCGTTCGCCCACTGCGCGGTCAGGTTGTCGGTCGAGTAGCTCGGCGAAGCGGGGTCGATGATGCCCTCCAGCGAGAGCTGGCGGACGAACTCCATCGCCTGGATGTTGCGCTCGTTCACGACGTCGAGCTCGCCGTCGGGGTTGTAGAGACCACCGCCGTTGTTGATCATCATCACGAGCATGCTGTGCAGGCCGATGTTGTTGTTCGCGCCCGCTCCGCTGCCGAAGGCGTAGTGGCCCTGCGCCTTGAGCGCCTGGGCGACGGTGAAGTACTCGTCCCACGTCGTCGGGACGGTGAGGCCGTTCTCGTCGAAGATGCGCTTGTTGTACCACCAGACGCGCATGTCGAGAGCGGAGGGGATCGCCGCGTAGCCGTCGGGGGTGTTGAGACTCTCGACGGTCCCGGGGAGGAAGTCGTCGTAGGTGCCGTCGGCCTTGAACTTCTCGAGCAGATCGTCGGCGTAGGCGATCGCACCCTGCTCGGCGAACTGGAACGCCTGGAAGCCGCCGCCCGTGGACACTGCCGGGCCGGTCCTGGACGCGATGGCCGACGAGAACGTCTGCGAGAAGTTCGACCACTGGATCACCTGGTACTCGGCGGCGGGAGAGAACCGCTCGGAGCGTAGGACTCGGTGAGTCGCTGAGCGGCCGTGCTGTACTCCGCCGGCCCCCAGGGCATGTCCCAGAACTTCAGGGCATCGGAGGACGAGCTCCCGCCGCCGGACGAGCACGCAGCGAGGGTCGCGAGGGCCGCAGCGCCTCCGGCGACCCCGAGGAAGCCGCGGCGCGAGAAGGCCGAGCTCTGGAAGATGTGTGTTTGCGTCATTGCAATGTCTCCTTGAGTGAGGGGTCGGTGGAAGGCGCGGGGGGCGCGGGTCGGAGCTGGAGCGAGGCGACGACGCGCAGATCCGCCGCGAAGTCCTCGAGGTCACTGGAGGACCCCGCCGTCCGCACGAGATCGACCAGACGGCGCCAGCTAGACCGGTGGGAGGTCTCGTAGCGAGTCGGGAGCACGGTCTGGCCGGTCGGAGTCGTGATCGTCGCCCGGAGCGGCCGAGCCGCCTCGGGCGAGGGGATGCGGGCGTCGACGATCGCGTCGGCACCGACGGCTCGGAGGGAGGCGGATCCTGGGACGGCGTCGGTCACGGTGCAGGTGAGGAGGACGGCGCGACCTGTGCGCAGGCGGCCCCGGACGGTGTATCCGTGCGAGGTGCTGAGCAGGACGACGGCGGACTCGAGCGGCGCGTGCGCGGTGCGGACGAGGGCGAGCTGCTCGAGCAGGGCGTGTCGGAGAGCCGTAGCGGGGGGCACGACGACGCGGGCCTCGAGGAGGGCGCGTGCGTCGAAGCCGATCAGAGCGGACCTGACCTGATGGACACCGGGGTTCCCGGCGAGAGGACGGTCGAGCACGACCGGGAGATCGAGAGCGAGCAGCGGACGGACGTCCTCCGCGACGGGATCGACGACCAGCACGCCTCGAGCGCCGACGTCGCGAGCTCGGAGGACCTCGGCGGTCCATCCCGATGAGCCGTCCACCGCGATCAGGTCCACAGCTCCGCGGCCGAAGGCCAGCGAGACCGGGAGGGACGCGACGACGGCCTCGACCGCTCCCGTCTGGCGCGCAGCACCAGCGGCGGTGAGAGACAGGGCGGTCATACGAGGATCCCCTCCCCCGCCCGGACGCGATCGCCGGCACGGCGAGCGATCTCCAGAGCGAAGCGGAGGTCGTCGATCAACGCGTCCAGCGCGATCCGAGGCGGGGCGCCGTCCACCGCGAGCGCGATCTCGCGCCACTCGCCTTCATAGCCGTTGTGATCAGCGGGAAGGAAGGTCTGCACGACGCCGCCCCGCACGACGGAGGCGGTCCCCGAGCCTGCCTGGACATAGGAGGGAGTGAACTCGATCTCAGCGATCGTGTCGTCGCCGATCGCGGTCAGACGCCAGTCGAGGGCCCAGTTGTCGCTCATCAGCGCATGCAGCTCGATCTGCACCTCGCCTGCCGTCAGCACGATGAGGTAGCCGAACGGCTCCAGCAGCTCGGCCGAGTGCACCGCGATGTCGTCCCAGCCGGGGCCGACCAGTGCGCGGATCAGCGGGAGATCGTGGATCGCGAGACCCATCACCCCGCCCACGAGGTCCTCAGCCGCCTCCTCGGGAGTCCGGATCGAGCCGCCTCCCCCGTTTCGGGTCGGCCTTCCACCTCGGTGGCGACGTCCTCGAAGCGCGGGTTCGGCGGCAGGACGATCGACGATCGGAGGGTGTGCACGTCACCTACGGCGAGGCGGTCCGACACCGCGAGCCACGCGGGATCGTAGGCGTGCATCGCGCCGACCAGGATCGGCACGCCCGTCTCCGCGCTCACGGCGGCGATCCGCTCCGCCTCCTCGCTCGTCATTGCGAACGGCTTCTCGCAGAGGACCGCCTTCTTCCCGGCGCGGCACGCGGCGATCACCTGCTGGGCGTGGAACCGATGCGGGGAGCAGATGGCCACGACCTCGACCGCGGGGTCGGACAGGAGCTGCTCCACGTCGGTCGTCCAGGCCGCGCCCACTCGAGGACGCCACGGCGCGGGCGACCTCGGCGCTCACGTCCATGACGCGCACCACCCGGAAGGTCTCGGTGAGGCGCGCGAGCGCCGGGAGGTGGATCGCCTGCGTGACGGGGCCGGCGCCGAGGATCCCGACGCCGATCACGTGCGGACTCCGTCGACGCGTTCGAGCCCGACGCACGGGCTCGGCGACGGCGCGAGGTCGCTCCTGGGTCTCGGCATCGGTTCTCCTCGTCGTCGAGCGCGCCGGTCGAAAGTTGATCGACCGGTCACGTTTCATGAAACATACATCTGCGTTCAGGTTTAAGCAACGACCGAATACACTGACTGCGGAGGCAGCCGATGACATCGCGTGAGGACCGGGGAACGAAGCCGAGAGGGCCCTACAAGAACGGGCTCAGACGCCGCCGCGAGATCGTCGAAGCGGCGACGGTGGTCTTCGGGCAGTACGGCTACCACGGCGGATCCCTGCGCACCATCGCCGAGATGGTGGGGACGACCCCGGCGACCCTGGTGAGCTACTTCACGAGCAAGGAGCTGCTCCTGGTCGCGGTGCTCGAGAACTGGAACGTCGTCAGCTCGCAGTCCGAGGGCGAGCGAGGGCTCGACTACTTCCGGGCGAACATCCCGCTCATGCGGTACCACGTGGCGCATCCCGGCCTGATCCAGCTGTTCCTCACGATGTCCACCGAGGCGACGCAGGAGGACCACCCGGCACGGCCCTTCATGCGCGCACGCCAGCAGCGCACCCACCGCGTCATGACCGGCGAGCTCCAGCGCCTCGTGGACGACGGGACGGTGGGTCCGCTCTCCCCGGTCTCATCGAACGCGAGGTCAGGCTGATGATCGGCGTGCTCGACGGCGTCGAGCTCGGCTGGCTCGTCGATCCGGGGATCGACCTCGAAGGCGTCGTCCGCCACCACATCGACGGGGCCATCGCACGGTGGAGCGGTCGCTCCTGGACGACGTGCGCGACGAGACCGACGCCTACCTGGCAGCGAGAGCTGCGCGGAGCCGGTCCGAGACGGCCGAGGTCCAGGTCGGCTGAGCCCCTCCCGACAGCGGGCCACGGCCTCCTCGGCGCCCCGTCCGCTGCGCTCGGCGCCGCGACCGGGCCGGCGGACGGCGGGCACCGCGCAGTCCTACTCCGCGACCTCGACCGTGAACACCACGTCGTCGGGCAGACTCCGGTGCACCGACAGGTCGGACGTCACCTCGCCCATGAGCGTCAGCGTCGGCACCGAGCTCGTCTCCTCGTAGATGATCGTGAGGCTGTCGGCCGGGTTGTAGTAGACGATGTCGCCCGGCTGGACGTCGGTGAAGAACGGGCCGGTCTCGGTGAGGGGCGCGTCGAGCTCGGTGATGTACTCGATGCCGAGGTTGCGGAACCAGGGCAGCTGCGCGGGGAGCATCGCGAGGAGGTCCTGTGAGACCCGGCTGTCGTTCAGCACAGCCGTGACGACCTCGTCCCCCGCGGTCAGGGTGATCGCGGTCGACCCCGCAGGAGCGTCGGCAGCGGGAGTCGTCGCAGCGGAAGCGGGCTCGGTGGGCGTCGTCGCGTCGGGAGTCGTCGCGCCCGGGCTGGTCGCGGTGGTCGGAGTGGACAGGATGCCGGCCCCCTCGTCCGTCGATCCGGTCGAGCAGGCGGAGAGCAGGGCGACGACTGCGGTCGCGGCGAGGACGGCGGTGATTCTTCTCATGCCACCAGTCGATCCGCACCGCCGGATCCCAGCCAGTCCCGCCCGTGAGGTGCCCCGGCGGGACCCTGCTGCGGGGGTTAACGGGAGGGACCCCCTCCCGGCCGCCCTGGCGCGTAGCGTCGCTGCCATGGACAGCCACGCCGAGATCAGCGAGTTCCTCACGTCCAGACGCGCCAGGCTCACGCCCGAGGCGGCGGGGCTCCCCGACTTCGGCGGGCGCCGGCGCGTGCCCGGCCTGCGCCGCGAGGAGGTGGCGCTGCTCGCCGGGATGAGCTCGGAGTACTACAAACGCCTCGAACGCGGCAATGCCGCAGGGGTCTCCGAGTCGGTCCTCCAGGGCATCAGCCGGGCCCTGCAGCTGACCGAGGCCGAGCACGAGCACCTCCTCGATCTGGTGCGCGCGGCGAACTCGATCGCGCACCCGATGCAGCGCCGGGCGGCACCGCGGACCACCCGCGTCCGCTCCTCCGTCCAGCAGATGGTCGACGCGATGTCGACCGTGCCGGTCTACGTGCAGAACGGACGGCTGGACTGCGTCCTGACGAACCGGCTCGGCCGCGCGGTGTTCTCGGAGATGTTCGCCGACCAGCAGGCGCCGATGAACGCGGCGCGCTTCGGCTTCCTCGACCCGCGTGCCGAGACGTTCTACCGCGACCTCGCCGACTCGCGACGGCAGTCCGTCGCACTCCTGCGCCGCGAAGCCGGGCGGGACCCCTCCGACCGGCGGCTCACCGCGCTGATCGGCGAGCTCTCGACCCGCAGCGAGACCTTCCGCGGCATCTGGTCCGCACACGACGTCAAGGAGCACCGGACGGGCGTGAAGCGCCTACACCACCCGCTGGTCGGCGACCTGGACCTCGCGTTCGAGTCGATGGACCTCGCCTCGGAGCGCGGCCTGCAGATGATCGTGTTCTCGGCGGCGCCCGGGAGCGCGTCGCACGACGCGCTCACCCTGCTCGGCAGCTGGGCCGGAGAGAGCGATCCCGTCGGCCTCGCCGACACCGCCGCCGGATCGAGCAGAGCGGCGCTCTGATCCGACGGCGGGCGTCTCACGCCGTCTCGGGGAAGTACCCGCCCGCCGGGCCGCGGACGGCGCTCGCGATCAGCTCGGCCGCGCGCTCCTCGACACCGGGACGACCGGCGCCGCGAGGAGCCAGGCGAGCAGCTCGTCGAACGGCAGCGTCTCCGCCGGCCAGGCCGGCATGTACGGGTCGCAGTAGATCGGGGTCCCGGGCTCGCTGCGCCAGCTCTCCGCGAGACCGCCGGTGTCGAGCGCGTCGTAGCCGAGGGCATCGAGGATCTCCGTGGCCCGCGCCTTCGCTGCGGCGTCCTCCCCGCGATCGGCAGGGTGCTGCGCTCGGGATCTCCCGCTGCGCGAGCTCCGTTGCCGAGGCTCGCGAAGGTGATGCTGTTGAACGCCTTCACGACGGAGGAGTCGGCCAGGTGCGCCTGGACGAGCTCGCTGGCCGTCGACTCCCGGCCGTCCAGCGCGGCGATCCGGCCGTCGCGCTGCGGGTAGTAGTTCGTGGTGTCCAGCACGATCCTGCCGGCGAGGGCGTCGGCGGGCAGGTCGGTGTGCGCGATGAGCGGGATCGCCGCGATCACCACGTCGGCCTGCTCCGCCGTCTCCCGCACGGTGGCCGCGCGAGCGCGGGGCCCGAGCTGCTCGACGAGTGCGGCGAGGCTCTCGGGCCCGCGGGAGTTGCTGAGGACGACGTCCAGGCCGGCGGAGATCGCGAGACGCGCGAGCGTGCCGCCGATCGCTCCGGAGCCGATGATGCCGAGGGTGTGCTCATGGTGGTGTCCTTCGTGATGCGGGTCGTCGTGCGGAGTCGCCGGATCAGGCGTCGTGCGAGAGCGACTCGGAGAGCTCCCGGTGCGCGTCGATCTGCTGCTGGACCAGGGCCTGCTTCTGCTCGATCGACGCCGCCGCGTCGCTCCCGCGACGAAGCGCAGGGGGAGGTCGCCGGAGTCGGAGAGGGTCACGATCGCGCGCCAGCTTCGCGGGGTCGCCGGGCTGCTGCCCGTTCATGCCGGAGAAGGCGGCGAGGGTCTGCTCGGTCGCCTCCGCGTAGTCGTCGATCGCGATCTCGGGGTGGATCGTCGAGGACCCCTCCACGAGCAGGTCGGTCCGGAAGAAGCCGGGCACGACGGACATCGTCGAGACGCCGAACTGCGCGACCTCGGGCTGGAGGGACTCCATCCAGCCCTCGAGCGCGAACTTGGAGGCGGCGTACGCCGAGGTGAACCCGCCCCCGACCAGGCCGGCGGTCGAGGTGACCGTGATGATCCGCCCCGACCGCTGTGCGCGGAGGAGGGGCAGGACGGCGCGGGTGACCGAGAGGGCTCCGAAGAAGTTCGTCTCGAACTGCGCGCGCATCTGGGTGTCGCTGAGGGTCTCGAAGAAGCCGGCGTAGAAGTTGCCCGCGTTGTTGACGAGCACGTCCACGCGGCCGAAGCGCTCGACGGCCGCCGCGACGGCCTTCTCGGCGGCGGCGGGATCGGTGATGTCGAGGGCGACTGCGAGGAGGTTCTCGTGCTCGCCGATCGCGGTGCGCACGCGGTCGGCGTCGCGACCGGTCGCGACCACCTCGTGCCCTGCGGCGAGGGCGGCGCGGGCGAGATCGACGCCCAGTCCTCGTCCTGCTCCGGTGATGAACCAGACGTTCGTGTCAGCCATGCTCGTGTGTCCTTCCGTGCGGGCCCGACCGGGGGTCGGCCGGGCGCTGAGGCCAGTCAACGAGGGGCGCGACGGGTCGAGACAGACCCGCTCGTGAGGGTCACCAGCAGGGTCCCCCTGGAACCGACGCCCTGCCGTAGCGTCAGGGCATGGACGCCGCCGCCGAGATCCGCGAGTTCCTCACCACGAGGCGCGCCCGACTGACGCCGGCGCAGGCCGGCCTCCCCGATTACGGCGGTCGGCGGCGCGTTCCCGGGCTGCGCCGCGAGGAGGTCGCCCTCCTCGCGGGGATGAGCGTCGAGTACTACGTCCGCTTCGAGCGCGGGAACGCGCTCGGCGTCTCCGTCGAGATCCTCGACGGGATCGCCCGGGCGCTGCAGCTCGACGCCGCCGAGCGACGGCACCTCGACGACCTCGTGCGGGCCGCGACGGAGGGGCCCGATCGTCCCGGCGCCGCGCACCGGCGCACGAGCAGCGGGTCGGACCCGGTGTGCAGCGGCTCCTCGACGCGATGACGGGGGTTCCGGCACTGGTGCAGAACGGGCGGATGGACGTCGTCGCGATCAACGCGCTGGGGCGCGCGCTGTTCACGGGGCTGGACGCCCGACCGGGCCGGCCGGCGAACTTCGCGCGATTCCTGTTCCTGGACCTCCGGGCGCGCGACTTCTACCGCGACTGGGACGACTCCGCCAGGCAGATCGTCTCGCTGCTGCGCGCCGAGAGCGGCCGCTCCCCGCGGGACGGCGTCCTGGTCGCGCTGATCGAGGAGCTCCGGGCCGAGAGCGTCGAATTCGGCGGCCTCTGGGCACAGCACGACGTCGACGAGCACGGCACAGGGGCGAAGCGCCTGCGCCACCCGGATGTCGGCGACCTCGACCTCGGCTACGAGGCGCTGCAGCTCACCGGGGATCCGGGCCTGCTGCTCCTGGGCTGGACCGCCGAGCCCGGCAGCGCCTCGGACGACGCTCTGCGGCTCCTCGGCAGCCTGACGGCGACCAGCGCCTCCGCCAGCCGCTGACCCCTCACACGCTCGCTCCCCTCCCTCCGCGTGCGGGCGACCGCGTCCCGCCGAGTCAGAGCGGCTCGCCCGGCGCCGGGGCCGCGGCCCAGCTCGCCAGCAGCCGCAGGCTCTCGGCCGACCGCGAGCCCGGGGCGGCGGAGTAGGCGGCGAGGAGCAGCCCGCGAGCGCTCGTGAGCTCCAGCACCTCACGGTCGAGGTCGAGGTCGCCCACCACCGCGTGGCGCAGCAGCGTCGGCCCTGCGGCGTGCTCGCCGACCTCGCGGGAGGCCCAGAGCCGGCGGAAGCACTCGCTGCGCGTCGAGAGCTCGCCGACCAGGTCGGTCAGCGAGCGGTCGAACGGACGCCGGTCGGCCTCCGCCCGCAGCAGAGCGGCGCACTGCCGCGCGATCCGGTCCCGGTCGCGGAAGAAGACCGGGGCGCGCTCGTCGAGGAAGACGAAGCGTCCGAGATTCGGCCCGGGGCGCTCGAGGGCGGCCGAGAACAGGGCGGCCCCCAGGGCGTTGGTGCCGACCACGTCCAGGCGTCCGTTCTGCACGAGCGCGGGCACGTCGCCCATCGCGTCGAGCAGCTGCTGCACCAGCGGCCGCAGACCGACGGGTCGGGGTGCCGCTCGACGACGCCGGGGCGGCTCGCCCCCGTTGGCGGTGCGGACCAGCTCGAAGAGCCGGTCCCGATCCGGGTCGTCCAGCTGCAGCGCCCGGCAGAGTCCGTCCAGGACGTCCTCCGAGACCCGCCCGACGCGGCCCCGTTCGAGGCGGAGGTAGTACTCGACGCTCAGGCCGGCGAGGAGGGCGACCTCCTCGCGGCGCAGACCGAGGACCCGCCGTCGACCGCCGAAGTCCGGCAGTCCCGCCTGCTCCGGCGAGAGCCGGGTGCGGCGCGAGACCAGGAAGTCCCTGATCTGGATCGGAGTGTCCATGCCGTCGACCGTACGGGCGCCCCGGACGGTCAGAGGGGCCCCGCTGGTGACCCTTCCGGCAGGGACTCCCACCTTCTCGAGCGCCCGGCGGAGAGTGGAGGCGGTCGGCAGGAGCCGGCCCCGTCCCGGCCCGCTCCCCGCACGCCGGCACCGACAGGAAGGACTCACCCATGACCTCCACCCTCACCGGAACCGTCGCCGTCGTCACCGGCGCCTCCAGCGGAATCGGCCGCGCCACCGCCCGCGCACTCGCCGCGGAGGGCGCCTCGGTCGCCGTCCTGGCCCGGAGGAAGGACCGCCTCGACGAGCTCGTCGCCGAGATCGAGGGCCTGGGCGGCACCGCGCTCGCCCTCCCGGCAGACATCGCCGACCGCGCGCAGGTCGACGCCGCGATCGCGACCGTCGTCGAGCGCTTCGGCCGCCTCGACGTGCTCGTCAACAACGCCGGCCTCATGCTGCTGGGCCCCGTCGCCGGCACCGACGTCGAGGAGTGGGAGCGGATGATCGCGATCAACCAGCTCGGCCTGCTCTACACGACGAAGGCGGCCCTCCCCCACCTCCTGGCGGCTGCCGAGGACGACCTGCGCGGTGTCGCGGACATCGTCAACATCTCCTCCATCGCCGGGCGACAGGCCTGGGCCGACTTCGCCGCGTACTCCATGACGAAGTTCGGCGTGTCCGGCTTCAGCGAGGCGCTGCGCCAGGAGGTCACGAAGAAGAACGTGCGCGTCGGACTGCTGCAGCCCGGTGCCGTGGCGACCGAGCTGGTCGCGCAGAACAGCGATCAGATCCAGGAGCAGCTCGCCGCCTCCGACGCGGAGGCGATCCCGGAGCGGCTCCAGCCCGAGGACATCGCCGAGAGCATCCTCTACATGGTCACCCGGAACCGCCGCTCCTCCATCGCCGAGCTGTGGGCCATGCCCACCTCGCAGGCCTGACCTCGAACGGACCCGACAGCATGAAGAACGCACACCTCGGAGGCCTCCGCGTCTCCCGCATCGGCCTCGGCGCCATGACCATGGCCGGCACCTACACGACCGGCGGCGGCCTCGACGACGGCGAGTCGATCCGGACGATCCACCGCGCCCTCGACCTCGGCGTCACCCACATCGACACCGCCGAGATCTACGGACCGTTCCACAGCGAGGAGCTGGTGGGCCGCGCCCTCCGCGGCCGCCGCGACAACGTCGTCGTCGCCACCAAGTTCGGACTCGTCTCGCACTCCGGCGGCGGCCCCGGCACCATCGACAGCAGCGCCGCCAACGTCCGCGCAGCCGTCGAGGGATCCCTCCGGCGCCTGGGCACGGACCACATCGACCTCTACTACCAGCACCGGGTCGACCGCAGCACGCCGATCGAGGAGACCGCGGGAGCCGTCGCCGCGCTGATCGCCGAGGGCAAGGTGCTGCACTTCGGCCTCTCGGAGGCCTCGCCCGAGACGATCCGCCGCGCGCACGCCGTGCAGCCCGTCTCGGCGCTGCAGACCGAGTACTCGCTGTGGACCCGGGACGTGGAGGACGAGATCCTGCCGCTGCTGCGCGAGCTGGGCATCGGCTTCGTCCCCTACTCGCCGCTGGGCCACGGGCTGCTCACCGGGCAGCTGCGCTCGGCCGCCGACCTCCCCGACGGCGACTGGAGGAAGTCCAACCCGCGCTTCACCGGCGAGAACTTCGAGCGCAACCTCGCGCTGGCCGACGAGGTCAGGGCCATCGGAGCCGAGATCGGCGCGACTCCCGCTCGGACGGCGCTCGCCTGGATCCTCACCCGCGGCGACGACATCGCACCGATCCCGGGCACCCGTCGGGTCGCTCGCGTCGAGGAGAACACCGCGGCCGACGCGGTCGAGCTCACTCCGGAGCAGATCACCCGCCTCGAGGAGCTCGAGCCCGCCGCGGGCGCCCGTCACGACGATGCCAACATGGCCTCGATCGACGGCTGAGCGCACGGCCTCCCGCAGACGACGAAGGACGGCCGCCGGGAACCCGACGGCCGTCCTTCCGCGCCCGACCCGAACGGGCGCGGCTGCTCTCACCGCATCACGGGCGCCACTGCTGGTTGGTCCCTCCGTTGCAGGTCCACTGGTTCAGGGCCGCACCGCTGACGGTCGAGCGGTTCTGCACCTCGAGGCAGAGGCCGCTGTGCGCGTTCCGGTAGGTCGAGGTCCCGTCGGCGGCGACGGTGCGCGTCCAGAGCTGGTTGGCTCCGCCGTTGCAGGAGTACTGCGTGGCGGCGGCGCCGTTCTGGGTGCTGAAGCCGTAGACCTCGAGGCACTTGCTGCTGTTCGCGTTCACCAGCGCCACGTTCGTCCCGCGCGGGACAACCCGCCACTGCTGGTTGGCGCCGCCGTTGCAGGTCCACTGGTTCACGGCGGCCCGGTCGCTCTGGCTCGCGCCGAGGACGTCGGCGCAGAGACCGCTGTTCGCGTTCACGAGCCGGGCGTTGCCGGCGAGCTGCCCCTGGGGCACGAGCCGCCACTCCTGCGACTGGTCGGCGACCGAGGCCTGGAGCGTTGCCGGAGATCCTGCCGAGGCCGCCGTGAGGAACAGCGACGTGTTCTGCCGCGACTGGAGCCGGACGTGGGTGCCGTCGACCTGCACGATGTTCCACTGCCCCTCGGCGCGGTCGTCGATCCACTGGCCGATCCTCTGGCCTGTCGTGGCATTGCCGGTCCACACGGTCGCCGCGCGCCCGCCCGCCTTGTTGAGCAGGGTCGTGCCGCCGGCCGGCTTGGCGGTGAGGTGCCAGAGCTGGGTGGCGGGGTTCGCGGCGGAGTCGGCCGCCTCCGCGCGCACGTCCGGCTGGTCGCCGTTGCCGATCACGGCGTCGGTGGTGTTCGAGTTCGTTCCGAGCACCTGCCCGGTTCGTCGGTTGACCAGCTGGTAGTACTCGCCCGCCGAGCGGCCGAAGTCGACATCGGCGTGACGGATCACCGGCTGCTCGGTCGGTCCGCCCCAGGCCGACTGCAGGATGAGAACGCGGCCCGTCTCGCTGTCGTACTGGAGGTTGCGGCTGTAGCCGCCGCCGAGGGGCGTCTGGTACTCGGTCCAGCGGCCGAAGCTCGCGCCGTCGTTCACCCAGACGTTGCCGCTGCCGGCCGCGTTGTAGGCGATCCGCCCGTCGGGCAGGTGCATCAGCACCGGGCTGCCGCCGGTCGACAGCGGCCTGGAGCCCGGGGTGACCGGGAGCTGGCTGATGTCCGTGCCGTCCGGGTCGCCGTCGGCGAAGAACCGCTCGGGATCGTCCGCGATCTTGTACCGGACGTTGTCGCCGCCGCCGAAGTACTCGAAGGTCATGATCCACTTGCCGTCGTTCGTGGGAGCGACGGTGGTCATGCCGGGGCGCGCGAATCCGATGTGCTGCCGGCCGTCGAACGAGAAGCTCGGACCCGAGACGTCCACGACGGGAGCGCTCCAGGACGCCGAGCGGCCGTCCCACGTCTTGTGAGCGAGGATCTGGCTCTGGTCGTCGCGCCCCGTCGCGTTGTCGGAGGTGCCGATCGGCACACCCGTCGCGCGGTCGTAGTCGAGGTAGTCGTTCTCGTCCGAGTAGTAGGCGAGGAGCTTCCCCTGGTGCACGCGCAGGTGCGGCTCCCACAGGGGATCCTGCTGGCGCGTGGCGTTCGCCTGCGAGACGTTGCGGCCGCCGGCACCGGCACTGCCGCCCTGCCAGCCGCCCGCGGCGACGATGTTGACGAACCGCCAGTCGGCGCCCTCGTTGGTGCTCGCGTAGAGGGCGATCGACACATCGCGGCGGTCGCCGTCGTTGTCGGGCACCCACGCGGGGTTCGCCGCCTTCTGCTCGCGGTAGAACTCGTCCTCGCCCGACACGACGGTCGCCAGGAGGAGGGTGCCGGCGGCGATGTCCCCGACGGTCTCGGGCATGACGTAGAAGTAGGGGTTGGTCCAGTTGCTCGAGTACTTGTCCATGGCCGGGTCACTCGAGAGCTCGGCGGGCGAGCCGAGCTCGGTCAGCGGCTGCCACGTGTCGCCGTTGTCGTCGCTCTTGTAGATCGGCATCTTCTCGCCGATCGCGCCGCCGATGGAGTCCGGTGCCGGGTAGTCGACGACGGTCGCCTTCTCGAACGCGGCGACGATCCGCCCGCTCGGCAGCTGGACCGACTTCGGGTACACGATGCAGTTGCCGCGCCCCTTCAGGCACGGCTCGTTCCCGAGCTCGTAGACGACGCCTCCCTGCGGCGTGTACGCCTGGGCCGTGATCGCCGGGCCCGCGAGCAGCGCGGCGGCGACCGCCACGGCTCCGAGCAGCATCCCGGAGCGCCGGGACTTCGTGGTGAACCTCATCGTTCTCGTTCCTTCGGTCGTGGCTGGCGGACGAAGCGGAGCTCGAGTCGTCGCCGGCCCGGTCCTCGCCCCTGAGTCCCTCTGCCGCGCGATGTTGTCGATCACTTCGCGGGGCTTTCGTCGATGTTATCGACAACAGCGCGGGTGAGCGCAAGCCTTCGCGGCACACTGGTTCGGCATCGGCCCGCGGGGCGGCGGCGGAGGGGAAGTCCATGGCGGAGGAATCGGCACCGGCACGCGAGACCGGTCGCCAGGCGACGATCTACGACGTGGCCCGCGTCGCAGGCGTCTCGCACCAGACCGTCACCCGCTTCCTGCAGGGCTTCGAGGGCATCCGTCCCGCCACCCGCTCCCGCGTCGAGGCGGCACTGGCCGAGCTCGACTACCGACCCAACCTCACCGCGCGCTCGCTGCGCGCCCGCCGTTCGCACCGCATCGGCGCCCTCACCCACGAGATCGACCAGGTCGGGCCGAGCAAGATCCTGCAGGGAGCGAGCACCGCCGCCCGCGAGGCCGGCTACGTGCTCGACATCGTCTCGCTCGACATGGGCGACTCCACCGCGATCGAGGAGGCGCTCGACCTCGTCACGCAGCACGAGCTCGCGGGAGTGCTCGCCCTCGCGTCGACCGACGAGATGACGCGCGCCTTCCGCACCACCCGCTTCCGCGTCCCGGCGCACCTGGCCGTCGAGGAGGACGACGACGCGACCCGCTCACCGTCGCAGCTGACGACCCAGGGTTCCCGGCCCTCGTCGCGCACCTCGCCGACCTCGGGCACCGCGAGATCCTGCACCTGGCAGGCCCCTCCGCCTGGTCGGCCGCCCGCAACCGCCGCAGGGCCTACGAGGCCGCCGTCGCGCAGCACGGCCTGCACTCGACCGGCGTCCTCGAGGGCGACTGGTCGGCGCGCTCCGGCTACGAGCTCATCCGCGCTCTGCCGGACGTCCACGCCACCGCGATCGTGGCGGCGAACGACCAGATGGCGCTCGGCGCGATCCTCGCCCTCGCGGACCGCGGACTGCGGGTGCCCGAGGACGTCAGCGTCACCGGAGTCGACGACATCCCCGAGGCCGCGTACTTCGGACCCCCGCTGACCACGCTCCGCGTCGACTTCCCGGGCCAGGGCCGCTCGGCGCTGGCCGAACTGCTCGCGCTGATCGACGGGACCGTCGCCGCACCGCACGTGACGCTCGCCGCCGAGCTCGTGCAGCGGCGCTCCTCCGGACCCGCTCCCCACCGACCCCGGGCCCTCACGCCCGCCGTCGCGCCGGACCGGAGGAGGAGCGGAGCACCAGCGTGGGGCGCGGCCCTCGGCGCCGAACTCCGCGGCCGGGTCGTCGATCCGAGCCAGCAGCGCCCGGAGCGCCTCCCGTCCCTGAGCGTCGAAGTCCAGCCGGACGGTGGTCAGCGCGGGCGTGAAGTACGCCGCCTCGGGAGTGTCGTCGACCCCGGTCACGCTGATGTCGCCGGGCACGCGGACACCGCGGGCGTCGAGGGCGTGCAGAGCACCGAGGGCCATCTGGTCGTTGGCCGCGAGGATCGCCGTCGGCAGGTCCTCGAGGGCGGCGACCGCCTCGTGGCCCGAGCGCGCCGACCAGTCCCCGTGCAGGATCCTCGCGGGCGGCAGACCGTGGCGCTCGAGAGCGGCGTGCACGGCGCGCAGCCGGTTCCTCGCCGCCGACCAGGTCTCGGGGCCCGCGATGTGCACGAACTCCTCGTGCCCGAGCCCGACGAGGTGGTCCACGAGCGCTCCGATCCCGGAGTCGGGCCCCTCCCCGTCCGCCTCCGCCTCCGCGGCGATGACCACCGGCACCCCGAAACCGGTGTGCTCGAGCACGTCCCGCACGCTGTCCGTCGAGGCGAACGCCAGCAGTCCCGCGAGATCGTGCCGGGTCAGCAGCTGGAGTGCGCTCTGCACCTCCGCGGTGTCGGCCATGTCGAGGGTCACGACGTCCAGGAGGTACCCCGCCTCGCGGGCCGCCGTCGTCGCGGCCTGGATGATCCGGTTCGGCCCGACCTGGTCCACCGCGTGCGTCAGGGCACCTATCCGCATCGACCGGCCCGAGATGAGCGCACGGGCCGTGAGATTCGGCCGGTAGTGCACGGTCGTCAGGGCGGCCTCGATCTTCTCCTTCGTCGAGGCGCGCATGTCGAGCCCGCGCATGTAGCGGCTCACCGAGGCGTGCGAGACGCCGGCCACCCGGGCGACGTCGTAGATCGTGCCGGTCGTGGGCGCGGGGTCGCTCGTCATGGGGTCCTCATCGGCTCGGTCTTGCTTTTCCCAATGTTGTCGATCACAATCGCTCCTGCCAACTGTTATCGAGAACAGTTCACCACGATGGAGTGCTTCACGTCATGACCGCCGCCCCGCAGTCCCTCCCGCCGCAGATCCTGCTCGGCGTCGCCTACTACCCCGAGTACCACGTCACGGACCGCCTGATCGAGGACCTCGACCTGATGGTCGCGGCCGGCATCACGGTGATCCGGGTGGGCGAGTCCGTCTGGTCGACGTGGGAGCCCAGCGACGGCCGCTTCGAGCTCGAGTGGATGCAGCGGGTGCTCAACGAGGCCCACGAGCGCGGCATCCGGGTGATCCTCGGCACCCCCACCTATGCCGTGCCGCCGTGGCTGCAGACCGCGTACCCCGAGATCGCCGGCGAGCGGCGCACGGGCGAGCGCATCGCCTGGGGCGCCCGCCAGGAGGTCGACTACTCGCACCCCGCGTTCCGCTTCCACGCCGAGCGCGTGATCCGCCGCATCATCGGCCGCTACGCCTCGCACCCCGCGATCATCGGCTACCAGGTCGACAACGAGCCGGGCCTGGAGCTGTTGCACAACCACGGCGTGTTCACCGGCTTCGTGCGCAGCCTCCGCGAGCAGTACGGCGACGTCGAGACCCTGAACCGCGAGTGGGGCCTCACCTACTGGTCCCACCGCATCGACGACTGGAGCGAGCTCTGGCGTCCCGACGGCAACACCTTCCCGCAGTACGACCTCGCGTGGCGCCGCTACCAGTCGGCGGTCACGACCGACTTCATCTCGTGGCAGGCCGGCCTCGTCCGCGAGTACTCCCGCGAGGACCAGTTCGTCACCACCTGCCTCCAGTACCCGCGCCGCGGCGTCGACGAGCGCGCGGTGTTCGAGGCGCTCGACATCGCCGCCGGCAACCCCTACTACGGCATGCAGGACCACCTCGAGATCGGGGTCGAGCACGAGCACCCGAACTACTGGACGACCTCCGGAGTCCCGGGCCTGCTCCGCCAGGCCGACCGCCTCTACGCCTCGCGCCAGCAGCGCTACCTGGTCACCGAGACGAACGCGCAGGCGATCGACACGGCCGACAACAACCTCCCGCCCTACCCGGGCCAGCTGCGCCAGTCGGCCCTCGCGTTCGTCTCGCGCGGCGCCGCGATGATCGAGTACTGGCACTGGCACACGCTGCCCTTCGGCGCCGAGACCTACTGGGGCGGGGTCCTCCCACAGCCTCGTCCCGGGCCGCGTCTACTCCGAGGTCTCGACGATCGGACGCGACCTCGCCGCCCTCGGCGACGCGCTCGAGGGCTACGTCCCGGATGCGGACGCCGCCGTGCTCTGGTCGACCTCGAGCCGGTACGCGCTGCAGTTCATGCCTCCGCTCTCGCGCGACGGCCGGCCCGACGAGGAGTCCTACGAGCGGATCGTCGACTCCTTCTCGCGGGGGATCGTCGACGCCGGCGGGCAGTCGCGCTTCCTCCACGTCGAGCAGGCGCGCGACCTCGGCGCCGCGGAGCTCGCGCGCCGCTTCCCCGTGATCGTCGCCGCCGCGCTCTACGTCTGCACCGACGACGACCTCGAGCTGCTGCGCGACTACGCCGCGCTAGGCGGGCACCTCGTCCTGGGTCCGCGCACCGCCTACGGCGACGACGAGGCGCGAGCCCGCATCGAGCGGGCACCCGCCCGCCTCGCGGGACCGGCGCAGGTCGGCTACGAGGAGTTCAGCACCGTGAGCACGCCCGTCCGCGTGACGGGTTCCGCAGCCCTGCCGCTGTCGTCCGCGGCGCACGCCACCCTGTGGATCGACGGACTCCGCTCGACGGGGGCGGTGACGCTCGCGACCTACGAGCACCCGCGGTTCGGCGACTTCCCGGCCGTGACCACCGCGCGCTACGGCCGTGGCGACCTCACGGTCGTCGGGACGATCCCGGACCCGGAGCTCGCCCGGGAGGTCGTGCGCTTCGCACTCCCGGAGCCCGACGCCGTCGTCACGGCGGAGGACCGCGCGGTGACGGTGTCCTCGGGCACCGCCTCCGGATCGCGGTTCACCTTCGTCTTCAACTGGGGCTGGACCCCCCGCACCGCGACGCTGCGGCGAGCGGCGGTCGACGCGCTCTCCGGAGCGGAGCTCGACGCCGGGACGAGCGTCGACCTGGAGCCCTGGGACGTCCGGGTGCTCCGCACCGAGGCAGAGGAGACCGGCCGATGACCACCATGATGGAGCGCCTCGGGACGACCGACGCGCGGCGGCGGCAGTCGCCTCCGACACCCGCGCGTGCGACGCGCGACTGGCGCGGGTGGCAGTTCGTCGGCCCGTTCGCCGCCGTGTTCGTGCTCGTGTTCCTCGCCCCGCTGGCCTACGCGCTCTGGCTGAGCCTGTTCCAGAACCGGATCATCGGCGGCAACAGCTTCGTCGGCCTCGACAACTACGTCGCGGTGCTCTCGGATCCGCAGTTCTGGGACGGCTTCGTCCGGGTCGTAATCGTGCTCCTCGTGCAGGTGCCGGTCATGCTGCTCCTCTCGCTGATCGCGGCCCTCGCCATCGACAGCGCGCGGCTCTACGCGTCGGGGCTGTTCCGGATGGTGATCTTCCTGCCCTACGCGGTGCCGGCCGTCGTCGCCGTGCTGATCTGGGGCTTCCTCTACGGCAACAACTTCGGGCTCACGGCCAACATCAACGACCTGCTCGGGGCCGAGGTGCTGCGACCGCTCTCGAGCCAGTGGATCCTCGCCTCGATCGGCAACATCGTCACCTGGGAGTACATCGGCTACAACATGCTGATCTTCTACTCCGCCCTGAAGACGATCCCCGCCGAGCTCTACGAGGCCGCCGAGATCGACGGGGCCCGGGGCTTCCAGGTCATCACCGCGATCAAGCTGCCCGCCGCCCGCGGCGCGATCGTCATCGCGACGATCTTCTCGATCATCGGCAGCTTCCAGCTCTTCAACGAGCCCAACGTGCTGAAGCCGCTGGCCGAGAACGTGATCTCGTCCTACTTCACTCCGAACATGTACGCCTACAACCTCTCGTTCGCCGGCCAGCAGTTCAACACCGCGGCCACGGTCGCCATCGTCATGGGCGTCATCACCGCCACGATCGCCTACGTCGTGCAGCTGCGCGGCAGCCGGAAGGAAGACCAGTGAGCACCACCCTCCGCACCCTGAACCCGCGGGTCCGCCGCGCCGGCTCGATCAGCCGGCCCCGCAAGTCCGTCGCGCTGACGCTCGTCATGCTGGCGTTCCTCCTCTACGCGCTCGTGCCGCTGCTCTGGCTCGTCATCAACGCGTCGAAGACGCAGGCCGACCTCTTCAGCTCCTTCGGACTCGGCTTCGGCGACAGCTTCGTGCTGGGCGAGAACATCGTCGCGACGTTCGCCTACGACGACGGCATCTTCCTCCGCTGGCTCGGCAACACGCTGCTCTACGTGGTCGTCGGCGCGGGCGGAGCGACTCTGCTCGCCACCCTCGGCGGCTACGGTCTCGCGAAGTTCCGGTTCCCGGGCAAGAAGGCCTATTTCGCGGTCGTGCTGGGCGCGGTCGCCGTGCCGGGCACCGCGCTGGCCGTGCCGACGTTCCTGCTCTTCAGCCAGCTGGGCCTGACGAACACGCCGTGGGCGATCATCCTGCCGTCGCTGATCACGCCGTTCGGGCTGTACCTGGTCTGGGTCTACACGATCGACTCCGTTCCGACCGAGCTGCTCGAGGCCGCCCGGCTGGACGGCGCGACCGAGATGCGCACGTTCTTCACCATCTCGCTGAAGCTGTTGACCCCGGAGTCGTGACCGTCGCGCTGTTCTCGGTGGTCGCCACCTGGAACAACTACTTCCTGCCCCTGATCATGCTCAGCGACCCGACCTGGTACCCGCTCACCGTGGGTCTGAACCAGTGGAGCTCGCAGGCCAGCGGCGTCTCGGCCGAGCCGATCTACAACCTCGTCATCACCGGCTCCCTGATCACGATCGTCCCGATCGTCGTGATCTTCCTGTTCCTCCAGCGCTTCTGGCAGTCGGGCCTGAGCGCCGGAAGCGTCAAGGGCTGACCCCCGGTCCGCCCCGCGCACCTGCACCACCCTCCCGCACAGCACTCCCTCCCCACCACGAAGAAGTGAAAGGACCACCATGTTCGAACTCCGCCGAGGCACCCGGAGCCGCGTGCTCGCCGGGCTCGTCGTCGCCGGCATCTCCGCGATGTCCCTCGTCTCCTGCAGCTCCGACTCCGGAACCGGATCCGCCTCCTCTGGGTCGGCCGCCGACCTCGACGCCGCCCTCGAGCGCGGCGGCGAGCTCACCTACTGGACCTGGACGCCCACCGGCGCCGACCAGGCCGCCGCCTTCATGGAGGAGTACCCGAACGTCGAGGTCGAGGTCGTCAACGCCGGCACCGCGACGGACGAGTACACCAAGCTGCAGAACGCGATCAAGGCCGGCTCGGGCGCCCCCGACGTCGCCCAGATCGAGTACTACGCGATGCAGCAGTTCGCCCTGTCGGACGGCCTGCTCGACCTGACGCCCTACGGGCTCGCGGACCTCGAGGAGGACTACACCGCGTCGACGTGGAGCGCCGTCAACCTCAACGGCGGCCTCTACGGCCTCCCGCAGGACTCGGGCCCCATGGTGATGCTCTACAACCAGGCGATCTTCGACCAGTACGGCCTCGCCGTGCCCACCACCTGGGACGAGTACATCGCCGAGGCCGCGAAGCTCACCGCCGCCGACCCGTCGAAGTTCATCACCAACGACGCCGGCGACCCCGGCTTCGCCGACCCGCTGATCTGGCAGGCGGGCGGGCAGCCCTTCACGACCGACGGCACGAACGTCACCATCGACCTGCAGGACGAGGGCTCGAAGAAGTGGGCCGACACGTGGAACGAGCTCCACGAGCCCGGCCTGCTCTCGCCGATCCCGACCTGGTCGGACGACTGGTTCACGGCGCTGGGCAACGGCACGATCGCCACGCTGATCACCGGCGCCTGGATGCCCGGCATCCTCGAGGGCTCCGTGCCCGACGGAGCCGGTGACTGGCGCGTCGCGCCGCTGCCCAGCTACGACGGCTCGGCGGCCACCGCCGAGAACGGCGGCAGCGCGCAGTCGGTCATCGAGCAGACCGATGACCCGGCCCTCGCGGCGGCCTTCCTCCGCTGGCTGAACAACTCCGACGAGAGCATCGGCGTGTTCCTGGACGGCGGCGGATTCCCCTCCACCACCGCTCAGCTGAACGACGACGAGTTCCTGAACGCGACCCCCGAGTACTTCGGCGGCCAGGAGATCAACAAGGTCCTCGTCGACGCCTCCGAGAACGTGGTCGAGGGCTTCGAGTACCTGCCCTTCCAGGTCTACGCGAACAGCGTGTTCCCGGACACCGTCGGCCAGGCCTACGCGAACGGGACCGACCTCAACGCCGGCCTCGAGGCGTGGCAGGAGAACCTCGTGACCTACGGCGCCTCGCAGGGCTTCACCGTCAACGAGTAGCCGCGCTGACGCACGTCGACGCCCCCCTCTCCGCCCGATCGGCGGGCAGGGGGCGTTCCCACTCCACCACCACCCTTCTTCGAGGGCCCGGTCAGCGGAGCTTCCGTTCATCCGGGCCGCAGACAACCCCTTGACGGATAGCGTCACGGCTGTAGCCGCGGAGCGCTCGTCCAGCAGCTGCAGCCGTGTCCGGCCGAGGCGACGTGCACCGTCGTCGCAGAGGCCTCCTGCGGCGGCAGCAGCGCTCCGACCACCGCTGCTCCCCGCACCATCAGCCCGGAACGCAGCGACGCGTGCAGCCGCGGCACTCCCTTGTGGAGGGGCCCGGTCCGTGGAGTGTCGAGGCGCCCGCCGCGACGTGCTCCGGGCGCCCCGTCCCCGCAGCACGAGCCGATCGGAAGTCACCCATGGCCAGAGCCACCCCGTCCAACACCCTGCCGCCGCCCGTCCCGAGCGCGGACGCCTTCTCCCTCGGCACCGCGGGTCGCGCGAAGACCACCCTGCTGCGGGCCCTGGCGCTCACCGCCGCGGTGACGATCGCCGTGACGGGTCTGTCCCTCCAGGAAGCGCTCCGGCCGCCTCGGCCGCCGAGACCGCCTTCGGGCCCGACGGCACGCACTGCCCGTCCGACACCCCCGACATCCGCTCCGGGTTCGAGGGCTTCACGGTCGTCGACGTCGCCGCGTCGGGCCCCGCGATCCGCCGGGCGCTCGACGCCCTGAAGCCGGCCGAGATCGCGGCGGGAGCCGTCATCGGGGTCGCTCCCGGGCACATCTCCGACCTGTCCGCGGTCAGCGGCTACCGCAACACCGGCGCCACCAAGGTGCTGGTCACGGCGCGCGACGGCTTCCAGTCGGTCACCGGCGGCGACTGGGCCCTCCGGGCGGTCACCGGCATCACGCTCCTGCGCTTCGACATCGACTCGCTCGATGTGAAGGGCGCCACCCCTCCTCCTTCGCCCGACTGCGCATCAACGAGAACTGGATCGGCCTCGCCGCCTCCGCGAACGTCCCCGTGCGCGACGTCGAGCTCATCGAGGTCGTCGTGCCGCAGTCCATGGTGAAGAGCGGCGACACCGCCCAGATCAAGGCCTTCGCTCCCAACGTGATGAGCGACGTGCTGGTCGAGGGCGCGTACCTCGCCCCGTCCTACTACGTCGACGCGCTGTACGGCGGATCCAGCCCGGCGCGACCCCACACCGACACCCTCCAGATCGAGGGCGGCGGAGTGACCGGCCAGGTGACCCTCCGCGACACCGTCGTGTTCAGCTCGAACAACAGCGCCGTCATCATCGGCGGAGTGCGCAACGTCGCGTTCGAGGAGTCGCTCGTCGTCGGCGGCAGCACCACCGTGCAGCGCTACCCCTTCCTGCGGGGCGGCGCCGGGCCGCGGGGGCGATCAACGGACCGGGCAGCCTCAGTGCCGTCCAGGGCTCGGGCGGCGGCAACGTCGACGCCTCCGACTCGACCCTCATCGGCTCCCTCCAGCCCGTGTGGGACAGCGTCGTGAACACGCGCACGAACATGGCCGGCAAGACGGCGAGGACGGGCGGCTTCACCGTCGACCCGACCCTCTCCTCGACGACCGCCGCCGGTCTCGACGCGATGAGCACGCCGCCCACCACGGCGTACCTCGCCGCGATCTGGGACGACATCGAGGAGCCGAGCACTCCCGAGCCGACCCCGGAGCCGACCGTCGAGCCCACTCCGGCCCCCTCGCCCGAGATCACCCCGGAGCCGACTCCGACCGGGACGCCGACCGAGGCCCCGACCGCGACGCCGACGCCCTCGCCGACCGCTCCCGGGAACGAGGCGCCCGCCGAGGAGGAGGAGCCCGACGAGCCCGCCGCACCGGTCGCCGACACCACGGCGCCGACCGTCGCGATCACCTCGCCGCTGCCCGGCGCCGTCCTGAGCGGCACGACGACCGCCACCGTCAGCGCCACCGACGACACCGAGGTGACCGGCGTGGCGTTCTACATCGGCAGCCTCAAGGTCGGCGACGGCGTCCGGACCACCGGGTCGACCTGGTCGCTGACCACGAGCACGGGAGGCATGCGGGGCACCTTCCGCTGACCGCCCGGGCGACCGACGCCACGGGCAACACCACGGCGAGCGCTCCCGTGACCGTGACGCTCAAGTAGCGTCCGCTCTCCCCGACGGGCCGGCCCTCCACCTCGGAGGAGCCGGCCCGTCGTTCATCCGGGGGTGCCGGTCGGCGACGGAGAGGGGCATCGGGTCCTCCTGACGGCGGGATCGGTGGACGGCGGTATCGGGTGATGGCGGGATCGGTCGACGGGATCGGTCGACACGTCGCCGCGATCGTTCCTGGACAGTGTGCGCGGCTCGCCGGACGCGCTCCAGAGGGTTGCGCTCCGCGACACTCGCCCCACGGGCAGGCGCGGGAGCATACTCCCCTGCTCTCGCGCGCTGTCAATGGGCGTTCGCTCGACGGCCATTGTGCCTAGCGTCGGACGCGAGGTCGGCCACCCCGGCCCTCCTCGACCGCCCCCAACCGGTACTCGAGAAGCAAGGAAGTCCCATGATCGACACCACCGCTATCGACAGCATCTACGGCTCGAACGTCTACGGATCGGACGGCGACAAGATCGGCTCCGTCGAGCAGGTCTATCTCGCCGACGACACCGGAACCCCCGTCTGGGCCACCGTCCGCACCGGTCTCTTCGGCACCAAGGAGTCGTTCGTCCCACTCGAGGGCGCCTCGTTCGACGGCGACCGCCTGACCGTCTCCTACGACAAGTCCTTCGTCAAGGACGCGCCGCGCATCGACGCCGACGGCGCCCTCACCGAGGAGGAGGAGGCCGAGCTGTACCGCTACTACAACCTCTCCGGCGCCGCCTCCTACTCCGGCTCGGGCAACGTCGACAGCTCGGCCGGCTACACCGACGGCACGACCGGCACCGGCACCACCGGAGTCGACACGAACGTCGGACGCGACACCTCCGGGCCGACCACCGACGACGCGATGACCCGCTCCGAGGAGCAGCTGCACGTGGGCACCGAGCAGGTCACCACCGGCCGCGCCCGCCTGCGCAAGCACATCGTCACCGAGCGCGAGAGCGTCACCGTCCCCGTCTCGCACGACGAGGTCCGGGTCGTCCGCGAGCCGATCACCGACGCGAACGTCGACTCGGCCACCGCCGGACCCGACCTCAGCGAGGAGGAGCACGAGGTCGTCCTCACCGAGGACCGCGTCGTCGCCGCGAAGGAGACGGTCCCCGTCGAGCGCGTCTCGCTCGGCACCGAGACGGTCACCGAGCAGCAGCAGGTGACCGAGGACGTCCGCCACGAGGAGATCGAGGTCGACGACGACGGCACCACCACGCGCCGCGACCGCGACGGTCTCTGATCCACCCCGCCGGCGGCGAGACCCCCACCCGCCGCCGGCACCCCGACCCCCTGCGCTCGTGAGGAGCCCCGTGCCCGACAGCCGATCCTCGACCGACCTCCCCCGGACGACAGCGTGAGCGTGATCCGCTCGGAGGAGCGGCTCAGCGCGACGACCGTCCGCACCGCCACCGAGAGGGTGCGGATCCGCAAGGTCGTCGTCACCGACGAGCGCACGATCACGGTGCAGCTGCGCCGCGAAGAGCTCGTGATCGAGCGCGAGCCGCTCGACGCCCCCATCCAGGCCGACGACTCCGAGCCGCCCGCGCCGATCACGCTCGTGCTCCACGCCGAGCAGCCGGTCCTCACCACCCGCATCGTGCCGACCGAGCGCGTGAGCGTGCTCGTCGACCGGATCGTGCAGATGCGGACCGTGACCGACTCCGTCGACAAGGAGCGCGTCGACGTGCAGACTTCGATCCGCGACCGGCTCGACGGCGACGCGGAGTAGCACCGCCGCTGGCCCGCCCGGGCGCACCGCCGGGGCTCCGCCGTGCGATCTGCAGGGGATCCTCCGCCCACCCCACCGCTCGATCCGGCGGCGAGCGCCTTCCCGCGCGGATCACCTGCAGACCGTGCGAGCACCTGCAGACCGCGCGAGCACCCGCAGACCGCGCGGCTACGGTGGCCGGATGACCCGCACCGAGACCCGCACCCGTGACGCCCGACAGCTGGTGGGGCGTCGCCCTCGCCGTGCTCGGCGGCCTCGCGCTGGTCTGGTGCGCCCTGCTCGCCGTCCTCTGGATCCAGCAGAGGCGGATGGGCCGCTCGGTCGACTGGCGGGAGGCGCTGCGCCTCGTCCCCGACGTCGTGCGCCTGCTCCGCGCGCTCATCCGGGACGGCACCGTTCCGCGCTCCGTCCGCTGGTCGCTGATCGGGCTGCTGGGCTACCTGCTCCTCCCGATCGATCTGATCCCCGACGTGATCCCGGTGCTGGGGATCGCCGACGACGTGATCGTCGTCGCCCTCGTGCTGCGCTTCGCGATCCGCCGCTCGGGCACCGACGCGATCCGCCGGCACTGGAGCGGGACCCCGGAGGGACTCGCGGGCGTGCTCGCGCTCGCCAGGCCCTAGCTGCTCGGCTCCTCGTCCCCGCGGTGCGCCAGCAGCACCACGATGCGCCGCAGGTGCAGCGCGACGAGCACACCGGGCCCGAGCGCGCTCCCCGCCGCCACCGAGCGCTCGTCGACCGCCTGCACGAGGATCCTGACCGCGCGGACCGCCTCGCCGAGCCGGCGGTGCGCCTCCAGGGTCTCGTCGCCGTGCCGGTCGATCGCGTCGCCGACGGCCCGGCAGGCCTCGGCGAGCGGATGCGTGAGCTCGGCGTCGAACCGCAGGGCGCCCGGCCGGTCCCACATCGTGTCGGCGAGCGCCGCCGTCAGGTCGCGCACGTGGAAGAGGATCGTGTCGAGCGCGGCCAGCCGGGCGTGGTCCGAGCCGGAGTCGCGGCGGTGCAGCAGTGCGCGCGGGTTGCCCTTGCGGCTCTCGTCCGCCTCGACCAGAGCGGCGCGCACGTCCTCCGACGTCGCGGCCAGCTCCTTCCCCGTGCTCGCCCACGACGACTGCTCGGGCGGCCACGGCTCGGCGAGCGCGACGGCCGTGTCGCGCAGCACCCCCGCGAGCCGCTCCTGGAACTCGTCGACGCGCGCCGACGCCGCCTCGCTCGTCAGCCCGGGCACCACGACCAGGTTCACGAGCAGCCCGACGACGACTCCGACCGCCATCTGCACCAGGTAGCCGAGCGAGTAGTCCTCGGCCCGCGCCCCGCCGATGATCAGCACGAACAGCGCCGCCATCGGCACGTACTCCTTGCCGGCGCCGAACCAGCCCGTGCCCGAGACGAGCACGCCGATCCCGACGATCAGCGGGATCGTCCACCAGGTCGGCCCGACCGTCGCGACCACCAGCGCGGCCAGACCGATCCCGGTCGCCAGCCCGGCGAGCGTCTGCAGGCCGGTGCGGGCCGAGCCCATCAGCGTGGGGTACATGCTGACGAGCGCCCCGAGCGGCGCGTAGTAGGGGTACTGCTCGGCCACCCCGGGCACGTGCGGCGCGATCGCCCGAGGCGAGGCCGACCGCGACGGCGGTCTTCGCGGCGAGCAGGAGTCGCGGCCCGGCCGTCGCGGCCCGCCACGCCTGCACAGGTCGAGAGGTCATCAGGGGACCCTACGCGAGCGACCCGGGGTAGCGTCGAGGGGTGGAGACGGAGCACGGCGAGGAGCCAGAGGTCGCGGCCGATCACCTGGCTGCGGACCTGCAGTACACCCGTGGCGGCCGGCTCCGAGGACTCCTCGACGCCGCGCTGGGCGGCGGCGTAATCACCGTGTTCGATCTCGTCGTCACCCGCCTGGACACGGGCGGCGTCGTCATCCGCACCGCGGCCGACATCGGCGATCCCCACGACCTGCTCGGTCTGGTGCGGCTCGACCTCGAGACGACGACCACCGCGGAGTTCCTCGAGAAGTGGGGCCCGGGGTGAGTCGGAGGCCCGCGATCCTCGTCCCCGCCCTCGGCGTCCTGCTGCTGACCGCCGGAGTCGTCGTCGCGCTGGCGACTCCGCGCGAGATCTCGTTCGGTTGGTTCGCCTACGCCCCGCTGTCGGACAGCCTCTTCCCGCCGCCGGGGACGCTCCTCGTGCGCTGGGAGCAGCTCGTCGCCGCGGCGCTCGCCGTCCTCGGTCTGCTCGTGCTCGCGTTCTGGGCGGGCACTCGGTGGGCGTCGCGCGGCGGACGCCGTCGCAACGAAGGCTGAACGGCTCAGGATCCACGGATCTCGCGCGGAACGCCCGCTGAGCCTCGCTTCTGCAGGCCCGGAGCGCCGCCCTCAGCTCTCGACGACGGGCAGCTCCGCGCTCGCCACCACAGCGCCGCCGGTCGCGACGATCTCGACGGCGGCCACCGACTCGCGCAGCACCGCCGCGTTCATCTCGCAGTCGATCTCGACCGCGCTGCCGAGGAACGACCCCGAGGCCAGGCGCTCGCCCGAGTCGGTCACCAGGACGAGGTCGAAGCTCTCCCCCGCGGTGAAGCCGGAGGCGCGCAGCACGGTCTCGGTGCCCCAGGTGTGGGCGATGACGGAGCCCTCGACATCGATCGCCGACGACTCCTCGAAGGCGATCGTCTCGACCGCGCCGAGCGTCCCGGGCGGACCCGCGACGGGTCGCTCCTCCGTGCCCTGCAGCGCCGTCGCGCCGAGGGCGCCGATCGCGACGCACGCCGCAGCCGCTCCCACGGCGAGGGCCGCGCGGCGGACGCGGTCGCGCGTCGGCGGCTGGTCCGCGAGGCCGAGCACCCGCGAGCGGAGCGCGGCCAGGGCCTCCGGCTCCTCCCACCCGCCGATCGCTCCGAGGCCCTCGAGCACGACTCCGAAGGAGGCGAGCTCGCGATCGATCGCGGGGTCCTCGGACCGCAGGCGGTCGAGCTCGGCCGCCTCGCCCGCGGACAGCTCGCCCGCGAAGCCGCGGCGATCAGCTCCTCGCGGCGTCCGCCGGACTGCTCGGTGCCTGTCGCCGGTCGCTCCTGGTCGGTCGGGTCGGTCGAATCGATGCCGTCGGGCGCCGCGAGGTGGTCGCGGAGCGCCCGCAGCGCGTAGAAGGCGCGGGTGCGCAGGGTCGCCACCGGCACCCCGGTCGCCGCGGACAGCTCGGAGTAGCTCTCGCCGCGGAGGTGGATCGCGACCACGACGGCGCGGTGCGGCTCCGACAGCCGCGCGAGCGCCTCCGCCATCGCGAGCGGATCGAGGGGTCGCGCTCGTCGCCGGGGACGTCCTCGAGCACGTCCGCCGCGACCAGGCGGGGCAGCCGCTGCATCGAGCGGTGGACGTCGACGACGACGTTCCGCGCGATCGCGAACAACCAGGTGCGCAGGCTGCCGCGCTCGGGCGAGTAGCTCGCCTGCGAGCGCCACGCCCTCAGGAACGTCTCCTGCACGCAGTCCTCGGCGAGTCCGCGGTCGCGCAGCGCGTTCACCGCGAAGCCGAGCAGGGCCGAGCCGTGCGCGTCGAAGGCCTCGGCGAGGTCGAAGCCGGTCCAGGTCGGAGTCGGGCGACCGGGGCGGGCGCGCGATCGCGGTCGCGGGAGGACCGGGTCATCGCGGGCTCCTCGTGTCGTCGCGCCAGTGGTGCCGCGGATGCCATCGGCACCTCCTCGATCGCGGACCGGTCGGTCCGTCGAGGAGGTACGTCACTTCAGGACGCGGCGTTCATCCGGAGCGGATCCCGAGTCTACGAAGGATCCCTGAGCCGGATGCACGCCCGCCCGGCTCCGTCGGGCCAGCCGCGCGATTGGACACGCCCCTCCTCTCCGGCATCCTGAACGTCATCACGAGACCCGGACCCGTCTCGCCTCCAGCTCCCGGACGACGGCGGACCCCGCGTCTCCGAGATCGGGACGGGCCTCAGGGTCGAGCACGCGTTTCGGGTACGCCGCTCCGACCGGGCCGTCCCCGGGCGGGGTCGTCCAGGGTCGACCCCGCCCCCACCCGACGGAGTCAGCGTCGGCGCCGAACAGCCCGAGGCTGTACGCCAGGAGCAGCAGCGCCATCACTGCTCCGGACGCGACCGCCAGCGCCTCGGCGGCGCCCGTCACCAGCCCGAGCGCACCGAGCACGACGAGCAGCCCGCCCAGCAGCGCGAACATGCGCTCGTGGAACGCCCACGAGAACGGCAGGAAGTGCAGTCCCACGACCAGCGCGATCAGGGCGGGGCGCAGCTCGCCGGCACCCGCCCCTCGAGCAGGCGCGTGCCTGCGGCGATCAGCGCCAGCTCCCCGGCGACGCACGCGAGGTAGACGGCGATGCCGACGCGGCTCGGAGGGACGAACGGACCGAGATCGCGGGGGCGCACGAAGAGGAACCAGAGCGTCGCGGCGATCACCGCCACCACCCCCACCCGGACGACGAGCGGCAGCGGCCCGGCGGGCGTGTACGAGAAGACGAACACCGCCGCACCGGCCAGCCCGATCAGGGCCCCCGTGCGGCGCGGGTCGGCGAAGACGGGAGGAGCGGTCATCCGGCGAGCCTCGCAGACGCCCGGGCGAGGCGGTAGGCCGGACCGCGCCGCCCTCCGGCGTCCGACCCGGCTGCTGCCGTCCTCGACCATGACCCGCATCGCCCTCGAGGGCATCACCCTGCTCGCCGACGACGTGCAGGGGCTCGCCGCCTTCTTCGAGCGCGCGCTGAGCTTCGCCGTCGTCGTGCGGGAGGAGTCGTACGTGCAGCTCGAGAACGAGGGCGTCCGCCTCGCCGTCTTCCACCGCGCCGGTCTCGGCGCGCTACACCCGCGACCACCTCCTTCCGCGCACCGCGTGGCGGCCAGGCCGTGGAGCTCAACTTCGAGTGCGCGAGCGCGGCCGAGCTCCCGGAGGAGTTCGCCGCGATCGTCGCCGCCGGAGCCGTCGCGATCGCCGAACCGGTGCGTCAGGACTGGGGCCACCTCACCGGCTTCTTCGCCGATCCGGAGGGCAACATCCACTCGCTCTTCGCGGTCCTCCCGTCCGAGGGCTGACGCCTCACCCCGCGTGCCGCCCGCGGCGCCTCGCCGACCCGGGCCGCTCGACGAGCAGCAGCTGCAGCGCCAGCATCGCCAGCACCAGCAGGACGATCACCGGGAGCTCGGCGAACGACCGGGGCTCCTTCTCGAACGTGATCGACGCGGTCGCGCCGCGCTCACCGGAGGGCGCCACGGTCACCACCGTGTGCCCGGGCGACGCCGACACGCTCACCGCCGCATCGGCTCCTCCGACCGTGCCGAAGGTGTCGCGCGCGAGGTCGACGGTCACGGGCGCGGTCAGCCCCGCGGCGCCGCCGCCGAGCTGCGCCGGATCGCTCACCGTCACGGTCATCGTCCGCTCGTCCTCGTGCACGCTGACGAGCGCGCGGCCGTCGATCTCGCCCCAGGTCCGGCCGTCGGCGACGATCCGCTGGGGCTCGTCGCTCCACGTCACCGCGCTCACGGTCCCGCTCGAGGCCGTCCCGGACCGCGCCGAGCTGCGCGGTGCTCGCCAGCACGTCGACGTCCGGGTCGAGCGCGTACGCCGCCGTCGCCGCCTCGTCGCTGCCGGGCAGCACGGTCCAGGCGTAGCCCGCGTCCGTCGGGTCGGTGCCGTGGTCGAGGGTCAGCGTGTCGAAGCGGGCGGCCGCCGGGGAGCGGTCCTCGCCCGACCACTCTCCCGACCGGGTCTCGTCGAGGGCGGTGACGGACGCCGGCTCGGGGAACACGTACCCGACCGACTCGCCCGATCCGGTGATCGACGCCCAGCGGGCGGTCGTCGTCGACGAGGAGCCCGCGGCCACCGGAGCACCGTCGACCCGCAGGACCGCGTCCTCGCCCAGCGCGCGGCGGGAGTCCACGGTCGTCTCCACGCGCCGCGGCGCGCCGTCCCAGCCCGTGCCGGTCATCCCCGTCGACGTGATCCCGGAGCCCAGCGCCACGATCTCGTCGTCGAACGCGAACCACGCCTTCTGCGCGACGAGGCCGGTCGCCGGATCGCGGTGCACGAAGGCGGCGACTCCCGCCTCGGACGCCGTCGCGATGCTCCCGGCCGCGGATCCGGGGACGGTCTCGTTCCCGCCGTCTCCGGGCGCGCGCACGATCGTGTCCTCGGTCGTGCCCGGCACCCGGTAGGGGTCCGCCGTGGCCCAGTAGCCGCCGTCGTACTGCTCGGCGGACCCGGAGTAGAGGTACGTCGCCCCGTTCCCGGTGCTCCACCCCGTCCCGTTCTCCCCGCTCAGGGTCTCGAACCCGGCGATGCGCTCGCTCGACATCCCGACCGCGAAGGCCCAGTCGTCGGTGCTGCGGACGAAGCGGTCCATGCCGGTGAAGGACACCGCGCCCGATCCGATCGGGGCCGGCTCGATCGCCGCGTCCTGGAGCACCAGCCGCGCGCGGACCACATCGGCCACTCCGCCCTGGGACTCGACGGTCGCGGCGCGGTCGCCGGCGCACTCGAGCCACGACTTCGCGAGGGCGCGCAGCCTCGACTGCAGAGCGGGCCCGGCGCTGTCGGCCAGCCGGAGCACGGCCGCCTGCACCCGCACCCCCGCCTCGGTGTCCTCCTGGTCGGCGCGGGCGATCTCCCGCCCGCGGACCGTCGACATCAGGGCTCCGCACCACGTCACGGGTCCGAACGCGTCCAGGACGCGATCGTGGATCGTCGACCCGTCCTGGCCGCGGATCGAGAAGGGCGAGCCGTCGAGCACCGAGTGCAGCTCGGCGAGCGTCTCGAGCATCGAGAGGCCGTAGCCCCCGGTGTACGCGAACACGCCGTGCTGCACGAACGAGCCGTCGGCGTGGAAGCCGTCACCGCCCGCAGCCGTCCGCAGCGCCGGCGCGACGGCCTCCACGGCCTCGCCGATCCGGTCCGCCTGCCCGAGCAGCACTGAGCGCAGCGCGAGCACCGAGGCGGACCAGACCCGGTTCGCCCCCGTGCGCTGGACGGAGTCCGAGAAGTGCGCGGCCGCCCCGAGGTACGCCCGCTCCTGCTCGTCCGAGAGGTCGTCGTGCAGCAGGGCCACGAGGTGGTTGAGCTCCCTCGGCACGCCGATCTCGGCCTGCCACCAGTTCGAGTCCGCGACGGTGCCCTCGTTGTAGCGGGTCGCGTGCAGCCGGTCGGCAGTGGCGACGACGTCCCGGATCAGCGCCCGGTCCTCGAAGAGGGACGAGCCGGGGGTCTTCACCGCCCGCGCCAGCACCACCAGGCGCTGGTACGCCCGCCACACCTCGATCATCGACTCCCCCGTCGAGAGGTCGGCCCACGGCTCGGTGCCCGCGGGGTCCAGCGCGGCCCGGTACGAGCGCGCCTGCTCGGCCACCCGTTCCGCCGCCGCCGACAGGTCGCCCACGGCGTCGCTCCCGGGCACCGTCCCGACGAGGCCCGCGACGATCCGCTCGCGCATGGCGTCGAGGTCGACGACCGGAGCGGACGCCGCCGGAGCGGGCGCCGCGGCCGCCGTCGTCGGCGCGAGGGCGAGCACGAGGAGGCCGGCCAGCACCGCCGCGACCGCTCGACGCGCGAGGGACCGGACGGGGTGGAGGAGGAGTGCGAGCAGACATGGATCATCCCGGTGACGCCGCCGCGGTCGCCCTCGGGGGCGCGGACCTCGGTGCCCGCGGGCTGCGACGGCGCGTGCGTTCCGAGGGTATGCCGCTTCCACCGCGGGAGCGACTCGGACCCGCCTGCGCGAGGATCGACTCCGTGACCGTGTCGTTCGAGTGCCGCACCCGCTCCTCCCGCTCGCCCGCCGAGCTCTTCGACCTCGCCCGCGACATCGGCGTGCACACGGCCTCGCAGGCCGCCGCCGGCGAGCGGGCGGTGGGCGGAGTCGTCACCGGCCTGATCGGACCGGGCGAGGAGGTGACGTGGCGGGCCCGCCACTTCGGCCTCCCGTTCTCGCTCACGAGCCGCGTCACCGCGTTCGACGCCCCGCACCGCTTCGTCGACGAGCAGGTCCGCGGTCCCCTTCGCCCGCTTCCGCCACGAGCACCTCTTCGAGGCGGACGGGAGCAGGCTGCGTCATGACCGACCGGATCGAGTTCACCGCGCCGCTCGGCCCCCTCGGCCGGCTCGTCGAGCACACCGTCCTCGCGCGCCACCTGCGCCGCCTCATCGAGGAGCGCGGCCGCTTCCTCGCCGGGTCCGGCTGAGCGCGGGGCGCAGCCCGCACCCCGTCCGGAGCCGCCGTGAGAGCGCGACCCCGCCCTGCCGCTCCCCGCCGCACCGCCTGACTATGCTTGTCAGCACCTACGACCCGCGAGCCCTCGCCGGTCGCGGGCTCGCGACTCCGATGCCCGGGGACCGGAGGGGGTGCACATGGCCGACCGGCCCAACCTGCGCCACGTCGCCGCCGTCGCGGGCGTCTCGCACATGACGGTGTCGCGGGTGCTGAGCGGTCATCCCAACATCAAGGAGTCGACCCGGCAGAAGGTCCTCGAGGCGGTCGACGAGCTCAACTACCGGCCCAACATCGCGGCGCGCTCGCTGGTCACCCAGCGCACCGACCGCATCGGCGTGATGGTCGAGAGCGGAGCCGAGTTCGGCCCCTCGAGCACGCTGCGGGCGATCGAGCGCGCGGCCCGCGAGAAGGGCTACTCCATCACCTCGGTGGCCCTGCGCAGCGACGCCGACATGACGGCGGTCGACGCGATCAACCACCTCACCGGACTCGGGATCGACGCGCTCTGCGTCATCGCCCCGCGCTCCTCCTCCGTCGCGACGCTGCGCACCGTCCGGATCGGCGTGCCGACCCTGGTGGTCAAGTCCGACAAGGACCCCAACTTCCTCACCGTCTCGGTCGACCAGCAGGGCGGCATGGCCCAGGCGGTCGACCACCTCGCCTCGCTCGGGCACCGCGACGTGCTGCACATGTCCGGCCCCCTCGACTGGCTCGACGCGCGCGCCAGGGAGCGCGCCTTCCACACCCGCGCGAAGGCGTGGGGCATGCACGAGCGGCCGATCGTCGTGGGCGACCTGGACCCCGACTCCGGCTACGACTTCGCCACGAGCCTGCGCTCGGTCCCCGACTTCACCGCCATGGTCGTCGCGAACGACGAGATGGCGCTCGGAGTGATCCACGGCCTGGTCTCGCGCGGCATCCGGGTGCCCGAGGACGTCAGCATCGTGGGCTTCGACGACCTGCCGACCGCGCGGCACTTCCTCCCTCCGCTCACCACGGTGAAGCAGGACTTCGACAAGCTCGGCTCGACCGTCGCCGAGGTGATCCACGCCCGCATCCGCGGCCAGGAGATCCCGCAGCGCACGCGGATCCCCACCGAGCTGGTCGTGCGCGAGTCGACGGCGCCGCCCCGGTCGTGACCCTTCCGGGACCACCCCGGTCCCCGTGCTCGCGTATCATCGGCGGCACCCATCAGCGTCGAGGCAGGCACTCGCGCGCGACACGAACCGAGGGCGGCACGTGGCAGTTCAGTCGAGGACGACGGAGCGCGGAGCCGTTCCCGTGGTCGAGATGTCGGGCATCACCGTGTCGTTCGCGTCCGGACCGGCCCTCGAGGACGTGCGCTTCCGCCTGTTCCCCGGCGAGATCCACGGCCTCATGGGCGAGAACGGCGCCGGCAAGTCGACGCTGATCAAGACCCTGACCGGCATCCACCGGCCCGAGGCCGGCGTGATCGTGATCGACGGGGTGGAGCGCAGCTTCACCGGCCCCGCCGACGCGAAATCCGCCGGCATCACCGCGGTGTTCCAGGACGAGCGGCTGACCGACAACCTCAGCATCGGCGAGAACATGATGATCGGCCACGAGATCCGCGGCCGCTTCGGCATCTCGTGGTCGCGCACCCATCAGCGCGCCGCCGAGATGCTCGGCGAGCTCGGCCTCGGCGATCTCGATCCGCGGCTCCCCCTCCGCTCGCTCTCGCCGGCAATCCGCCAGCTCGTCGCGATCAGCCGCGCCATGGTCGACCGGCCGCGCGTGCTCGTGCTCGACGAGCCCACCTCGAGCCTGGACCTCGGCGACGTCGCCCGTCTCTTCGCGGTGCTGCGGCGGCTGCGCGACGGAGGCGTCGCGATCCTCTTCGTGTCGCACTTCCTCGAGCAGGTCCTCACGCTGAGCGACCGCCTCACCGTGCTGCGCGACGGCAGCACCGTCGGCGAGTACCCGGCGCACTCCATGGACCGCGCCGAGCTGATCGCCAAGATGATCGGCAAGGACATCGACGCGCTGCGGCAGATCGGCTCCGACCGCCGCGAGCACCGCCGCCAGCCCAGCGGCCCGCCGATCTACCGGGCGTTCGGCCTCGGCCGCCGCGGAGCCGTCGCCCCGACCGATCTGGAGCTGCACCGCGGCGAGATCGTCGGCTTCGCGGGTCTGCGCGGCTCCGGGCGCACCGAGCTGGCGTCGCTGCTCAGCGGCGTCGACCGCGCCGACACCGGCCGCGTGCTGATCGACGGCGAGCCGGCGCTGATCACCGACCCGGGCTCCGGCCTGCGCAACCGCATCGCCCACTCGAGCGAGAACCGCCGCGAGGACGGCATCATCGGCGACCTCTCCCTCCGCGACAACATCGTGCTCGGCATCCAGGCGCTGCGCGGCTGGGCCCACCCTCTCAGCGGCCGAGACCGACGACCTCGTCTCGACGTACATCGAGGCGCTCAACATCACGCCGGCCGACCCGGACCTCCCGGTCAAGTACCTCTCCGGAGGCAACCAGCAGAAGGTGGTCCTGGCGCGCTGGCTCGCGACCCGGCCGCGGCTGCTCGTGCTCGACGAGCCCGCCCGCGGCATCGACGTGGCCTCGAAGGTCGAGATCCAGGCCCACATCTCGCAGCTCGCCAAGGAGGGCGTCTCGGTCGTCTACATCTCCTCGGAGCTCGAGGAGGTGGTGCGCCTCAGCGACCGCATCGTCGTGTTCAAGGACCGCGAGAAGATCGGCGAGGTCAGCAACGGCCCGTGGCTGACGGTCGACACGATCGTCGAGATGATCGCGGCCGACGCGGAGCCGGACGCGGACGAGGACGACGGGTACTGAGGCGGGATCCTCCCTCACTGCGCAGGGTCGCACGGTGATCCGCCATGCCGCAGCGCGCTCGAGCGATGACGGCGCGACCGACTGCAGGCGGAGCTGCGCATCGCACCGCCGTCCTCGGCGGAGCCCGCACAACCGGCTTCGAGAGGGTACAGAGCGGTGGGGCTCGCCGCTCCGCGCGACGTAATTCTGTATACCGATCTGACCGGACACCCAGTGGCGGCGCCGCAGATGGCCCATATTAACGGGGCTGCCAGAAGATGTAGCATGGTTGAAACTTGCCGGAACAGCATTTGGGATACAAACGAGGAGTCCTCGCGGTGACCACCACTCTGGAGCCGCCTCACCCCTCGCCCTGCTGGGAGCTACACATGACTGCTGTATCCCGCACCACCGCTCCGCCCGCTTCGAGGCCACACGGTCGCCTCCGTCCTCGACTCCATCGGCTTCACCCGTGCGCAGTTCTGGGTGTTCCTGCTGATCCTGGCCGGGGAGTTCTTCAACACGCTCGAGCAGAACTCGGTGGGCGCCATGGGCAGCCACATCAAGGAGACGCTGCAGATCGGCGACATCCAGCTCACGACGATCAACACCGCCACGGTCATCGGCGGACTGATCGGCCGTGTGCTCGCCGGCTACCTCGCCGACCGCTACGGCCGCCGCTTCTCGCTCAGCCTCAACCTGCTGATCTACACGCTCGGCGGCCTGATCAGCGCCCTCGCGATGAACTACGAGATGCTGCTGGTCAGCCGGCTCATCGTCGGCATCGGCATCGGCGGCGAGTTCATGATCGGCCTCGTCATGCTGTCCGAGATGGTCTCCACCCGCTTCCGCGGCACCGCGATCGGCGCCGTCAACGTCGGCGCCGGTGGGCTGGGCAACTTCCTCTCCTACGGTCTCTTCCTCCTGCTGCTCGGACCGCTGGAGACGCCCCTGGGCGGGCCGGACACGGTCTGGCGCTGGTCGTTCGTGATCCTGGCCGTCCCCGCACTGCTGGTGGTCTTCTACCGCCGCAAGCTGCCGGAGACGCCGCGCTGGCTGCTCTCGCAGGGTCGCACGGAGGATGCCAACCGCTCGCTCGCGATCCTCTCCTCGAACTCGCTCACCCCTACCGGCGCCCGTCCGCCGATCGAGCTGACGCAGGCGGATCTGCCGCCCGTGCAGATGTCCGCCTCCCCCGCCGCGGTCTTCAGCCGTCCCGTGATCCGCCGCACCGCCGCCCTCGGCGTCGCGTCGTGGATGGCTTTCGGCTCGCAGGTGACGCTGAACTTCCTGATGCCCACCCTGCTCGTCGAGCGCGGCTACTCCGTCTCGGAGAGCCTGCTCTACACGATGATCATGAACATCGGATCGCTCCTCGGAGCCACGACTGCCGCCCTCATCGCCGGCCGCGTCGGACGGCGGCACCGCAGTGGGCGCCGCAGGAGGTGCTGGGGTGTCTCACCGCGCTCGCCTTCGCCGGCTTCGGCAGCGGCACCGGGGCGATCCTGGTGCTCGGCGTCCTCTTCCAGTTCTTCACCATGGTCACCAACACCACTCTCGCGACGTGGACCGCGGAGATCTTCCCGACCGCGATCCGCGCCTCCGGAGCCTCGATCGTGAACGGCATCGGCAACATCGCCGGTGCGGTCATGCCGTTCCTCGCTGTCGCACTGTACGGCTCGTTCGCCTTCGCCGGCGTCTTCGGACTCGCCGCCGTGATGTATGCGGTGCTGGTGGTCGCCTCCCGATTCGCCCCGGAGACACGGGGCGCTCGCTCGAGGACGTCAACGAGAACGCCATCGCCGCCGCCCACTGACCCACGCCCCCGGCGCTCCGGCGCCGGGGCGCGAACCCACAAGGAGCACCATGGACACCCTCACCGTCTCGGCCACCGCCAACGGACTCAACTACCTCCCCGAGTACGTCGCCGACGTCGGCGGCCTCTTCGCCGACCGAGGTCTCTCCGTCACCGCCACGGCGCGCGATCCCTGGACCGGCGTGCTCGACGACCTCGATTCCGGCGCAGCGGACCTCGCCCTCGGCGGTCTCTGGGTGCCCGGGATGTACGCAGGCACGAGTCGGGAGCTGACCGTCGTCGGTCAGCTCAACCACCGCTTCCCCATGACGATCGTCGCCCGCGACGCGCCCGGCCCCGTCGGACTCGACTGGCTCGCCGGCAAGGTGGCCCTCGCCCCGGGCGCCGGTGGCAGCGCGCCGTACGAGTACACCGCCGGCCTGATCCGCGAGGCCGGGCTCGACTCCTCGGCGACCCGCTGGGCCCGCGACCTGTCGACGGCCATGATGCTGGAGCTCTACCGCGGCGGCCTCGGGGACGCGATCGTGCTCGACCTGCTCTCGGCGAAGGAGCTGGTCGCGTCAGGGGAGGTCGGATCGTGTTCCAGCACCTCGACACGGGCGTGATGCCCAACAGCGTCTACTACACCCGCACCGAGCGGGTCGCGGAGCTCGCCGACCGCACCGAGCGCTTCGTCGACGCGATCGAGACGGCCATGCAGAAGATCACCGCGGGCGAGGCGGGGCCCGAGATCGACGCGGTGCTCGCCGCTCGCTGGCCCGACCAGGATCCGGTGCTGCTGCGCGAAGCGGCCGACGAGATGGCGGCGGGCGGTGTCTGCGGACACCACCGTCATCGACGAGGCCGCCTCCGACAGGTGGATGAGGATCCTCGCCGAGGCGGGCCTCGTCACCAGGGCACCCTCGCTCGCGGAGCTCACCGGGACCGCCGTGGTCGGCGCCCGCTGATGACGCTCGTCCTCGCCTCCGAGCAGATCGCCGCACTGCTCCCCGCTGTCGACGTCCTCGGGACCGTCGAGCAGGTGTTCGCCGACCTGGGGTCCGGGATTCTGAGTCAGCCGGCCCCGACAGCACCTCCTGGGAGGACGACGGACTCGTCCTCCCCATGGCGGCCCGCTCGGACGCCCTCGGACTCGCCGCCGTCAAGCTCATGGCGGACCTGCCTGCGAATGCGGCACGGGACTCCCCACTCAGCGCTCGACCATCCTGGTCACCTCCCTGCAGACCGGCGAGTGCGTCGCAGTGCTGGACGGTGCGCTGATCACGCGGGGCCCGCACCGCCGCTGCATCGGCGGTCGCCACGCGGCCACCTCGGGAGGACGGGCAGCCGGATCCTCGGGCTCGTCGGCGCCGGCAACCTGGCCGTCGAGCACGTTCGATCACTGAGCGCGGTCATGGACGTCGACGAGATCGTCGTCTGGTCGAGGTCGGAGGCGACGCTCGACCGGTTCTCGGAGGCGGTCGGGCGGCCGGTGACGCTCGCCGGGTCTCCTCAGGTCGTGGCCGAGCGCTGCGATGTGCTCTGCACGCTCACGCCCTCGATCGACCCGATCGTGCGCGGAGTGGCTCCACCCCGGTGAGCACGTGAATGCCGTCGGCGCCCGGCCCCGACCGGAGCATCGCGAGCTCGATTCGGCGGCGATGACGATCGGGACTCTCGTCGTCGACAGTGCGGCGACCGCCCGCGCCAAGTCGGGCGATCTCGTCCGCGCGACCGCCGAGGGCGCGATCGACCCGGTCGCCGAGCTGCGCGAGCTCGGCGACGTCGTCGTCGGAACCGCTCCGGGCCGCACGAGCGTCGAGGAGATCACCGTCTTCGACTCTGTCGGCCTCGCCGCCCAGGACCTCGCCGTCGCGGCAGCACTGGATCGACCTCGCGCGCCTGCGCGACGTCGGCACCGAGATCCGCCTCTCGCCCGCGGCGGTGATGGTCCTGATGCGCATCGCCGTCGTCAACTGCAACACCACCGAGTCCATGACCGAGACGGCCGCGGCGCGTGCCGGCTCGCCGTGGGGCCCGGCACCGAGATCGTCCCGGTCACCCCGAGCTGGGAGTCGCCTCGGCCGAGGGCTGGTACGACAGCTTCCCTGAGCGCCGCGGCCGTCCTGCACACCCTCGAGCGCCTCCCCGCCGACATCGACGGCGTCGTGATGGCGGGCTTCGGCGAGCACGGCCGCGAGGGCCTGGAGCTGCTCGACGTCCCCGTCGTCGACATCACCGAGGCCTCCGCGCACCTCGCCATGCTGCTCGGCCGTCGCTACGGAGTGGTCACCACCGTTCGCCGCGCGGTCGGGCAGATCGAGGACAGCCTCACCACCGCCGGACTGATCGCGCACTGCGCTGCGATCGAGGACACCGGGCTGGGCGTCCTCGGGCTCGACGTCGACCCGGAGGCTACCCTCGAGGCGTTCGTGGCCGCGGGCGTGCGCGCCGTCGCCCGCGGCGCCGAGGTGATCTGCCTCGGCTGCGCGGGGATGGCGGGACTCGAGGAGCACGTCAGCGCACGCCTGCCCGTGCCGGTCGTGGACGGTGTCGCCGCCGCGGCCGCCCTCGTCGAGACACTGGTCCGCCACCGTCTGGGCACCAGCCGGATCGACAGTTACGCCCGTCCTCTTCCGAAGGCGCGGAGCTGGCCGGGCGGGTGAGCGTGTTGAATGGAGCGGCCGTCGCTAGGAGGACCCCATGACCCTCGTCACCCCCGAGGAATCGCTTGGCGAGCCAGACCTACCGGTCGCTCCGGAAGCGGATCATCCTCGGCCACTATCCGCAGGGCTCGCGACTCGTCGAAGCGTCGCTCGCCGCCGATCTGCACGTCTCGCGCCTCCCCGTCCGGGAGGCCGTCCCGCAGCTCGCCAACGAGGGCTTCGTGCGCATGTCCCCCCGCCGTTCGACCCGCGTCGCCCAGTGGAGCGAGGAGGACGTGGTCGAGCTCTTCGACGTCCGCCTCAGCCTCGAGGACGCTCGCCGCGCGTCTCGCGGCCCGCGCGGTCGCGGCCGGCGCGTCCCTCCAGCCCCTGCTCGAGGCGATCGAGGCCGAGCACCGCGCGCTCGACAGCGAGGACTGGCTCGACGTCGCCGAGACCTCCACCGTCGTGCACGAGGCCGTCGTCGAAGTCGCCGGGAGCGCCCTCCTCGCCTCGCTGATGCGCGCGGTCACGGGCAGGATGACGTGGCTCTTCTACCTCACCAGCGCCCGTGACCAGCGACAGCGGTCGGACGAGCACCACGGTCTCCTCGAGGCGATCCGGTCGGGCAACGACCGCCTCGCGGAATCCATCGCCTTCACGCACATCGAGAAGGGACGGGCTCCCTCGCTGCTGATGCTGCAGAAGTCCTGACCTCCGCCGGGATCGCGGATCGGAGGGCCGACCCGCAGTCCCCCTCCTCCCCAGGGTGCCCGCGTCCGATCCGTCCCCCGCTCACCGCCGGGCGGACGAGGATGTCGGTGGTCGCGTGTTGACTCGTGGACATGAGAGAAACTCGAGAAGACGATCCCTCCGAGTCGGCGCTCGCGGAGGTGAGGAGCGCGGTGATCGCGCCGGCGCGCTCGCGCGCTCCGCGGCACCGGTCCTGCTGGCGGCGGCCGAGGAGCTGCACGCGGGGTACCGGGCGGCACTCGCACACCCGGAGGCGTTCGCCCGGGGCCTGTCGCGCAGCGAGACCGACGAGCTGGTGGAGCGGTCGATCCGAGCGGAGTTCGCAGTCGCACTGGGCGTGTCCGAGCGGGTCGCGTCGCGCGAGCTCGACGAGGCGCAGCTGCTGGTCGAGGAGCTGCCGTGCACGCAGGCCGCGCTGGCCGCAGCGCTCATCCGCTGGGAGGCGGGGCGGCTGATCTGCGCCGTCGCGCAGACCCTGCCCTCCTCCTCCCGGGCGGTCTTCGACGAGCGGGCGGCGGGGCTCGCCGTCTCGATGACCCCCACTCAGCTGCGCCGCGCCGTCGCACGGCTCCGCGAGGAGGTGCACGAGGAGCCCCTCGAGCGGCGGCACGTCCGCGCTCGCGAGGACAGGGCGGTCTGGATCGTGCCCGAGGTCGACGGCATGGCGACCCTGTGCGCGCTCCTCCCGGCACCGGTCGCGCTGGGCGCGTTCGCCCGCCTGGATCGCATCGCACGGACCCTCCGCGACGGCGCCCCGGGAGCGACGTCCGGCACGCCGACGCCGGCGCGGAGACTGACGAGCGCACGCTCTCGCAGCTGCGGGCCGACGCGCTCGCCGATCTGCTCTGCGACGGCGACGTCTCCGGCACCGCCCCGACCGAGGAGGGGGTCGTCGCCTCACGCGCCTTCGTGCCGGGGGTGCGCGCCGAGGTGCGCCTCACGATCGCCGCGAGCACCGCCGCGGGCCTCGACGACGCTCCGGCCGACCTCGACGGCTACGGACCGATCTCCGCCCGTGCTGCGCGGGAGCTGGTGGGCACGGCGGCCTCCTTCACCCGGGTCCTGGTCGATCCGGTGTCCGGCGGTGTCGCGTCCGTCGGCCGCACCCACCGGGTCCCGCCCGCTCGGATGCGGCTCCACCTGCAGCTGAGGGATCGGACGTGCCGATTCCCGGGCTGCACCCGCTCCGCCGCCACCGCCGAGGCCGACCACACGATCGAATGGCGCCACGGCGGCGAGACCGCGCTCGACAACCTCGCGTCGCTCTGCGTCGCCCACCACCACGTCCGCCACGGCGACCGCTGGACCTACGTCCTGCATCCCGACGGCACCGCCGACTGGACCACTCCCACCGGACGGCGCGTGACCACCCGTCCGGCCCCGGTCCCCGGCGCCGCTCGCGCGTTCTCGGGCGGACCGAGGTTCGAGGACGCCCCGCCGCCGTTCTGACCGGTCGACCCCCGCGACGGCGAGGCGCGACGGCGAGGCGCGACGACGGAGAGAGGCGGCCACGCGAGGCGAGGCGACGGAGGGGCGGCGAGAGGCGGCAGCGGAAAAGCGGCGAGGGGCGGTGGCAGTGAGAGGCGGCGGCGGCGAAGCGGCGAGGGGCGGTGGCGGAGAGAGGCGGTGAGGCGCCGCCGCGGAGAGACGCGGCGAGACGCGGCGGCGGAATCCAGGGGCGAAGTGCGGCAGCGCGACCCGGCAGCGGGGCGCAGGGGTGCAGCGGCGCCGTCGGGAGGAGCGAGCCCGCCGCACCGGGGTACCGGATCGTTACACGGCAGCGCGAGGACGCTGTTGCGTCACAAGTTTTGTTCACGGTAACATCCGAGCAGAGGACGCGATCACTCGGCGTCCACAGCACATCCTGCACTCACTGCACCTCGGGCCGCTAGGCCCGACCACCACCGGGCCTTCGCGCCCACCCCATCCCGGGCGCTCTTCGGCGCGCCCGCGGTCTCAAGGAGGAGACACATGTCCACGAAGAGGCGTATCGGCCAGTTCCTGGGTTTCGCAGCGGTCGGCGCGATGGCGTTCGGCCTCGCAGGCTGCTCCGGCGGCGACTCGGAGGCGGGAGCCGGCGGCGAGGGCGACCTGACCACCATCGGATTCGTGGCCGTCGGCCCCGAGGGCGCGTGGCGCCAGGCGAACGAGACCAACATCGAGGACACGTTCACCGAGGAGGCCGGCTACGAGCTCAAGTACGCCCCCGCCACCAACGGCGACCAGAAGTCCCAGATCGACTCCTTCACGTCGTTCGTCGACGAGGGCGTCGACATCATCCTGCTGTCGGCCACCGAGGGCTCCGGCTGGGAGGACTCGCTCGAGCGCGCTCGGGAGGCCGAGATCCCGGTCATCCTGATCGACCGCGGCATCGAGCCGGACGACTCCGACCTCTACGTCACCCGCATCGCGCCCGACAACATCGCGGTCAGCACCTCGGTCGCCGACTGGGCCACCACGACCTTCCCCGACGGCGCGAACTACTTCACGCTCGAGGGGCCCCGCGGGCGTCTCGGTCGTCAACGAGCGCAACGAGGGCTGGGACGAGGTCATCGGCGCCGACTCGAAGTTCGTGAAGCTCGGCGCGCAGACCGCCAACTGGTCGACCGAAGAGGCGAAGAGCGTCTTCGAGACCGTCCTGAAGTCGAACAACAACGACGTCCAGCTCGTCTTCGCCCAGAACGACGAGATGGGCCTCGGCGCCGTCCAGGCCGTCCAGGAGGCCGGCCTCACCCCCGGCACCGACGTCAAGATCGCCACGATCGACGGCACCAAGAACGCGCTGCAGGCCCTGGCCGACGGCGAGCTCAGCTTCGTCGCCGAGTACAACCCGTTGTTCGGCGAGACCGCCCTCGACGCCGTCGAGAAGACGCTGGCCGGCGAGACCGTCGAGTCCTCCATCGTCGTCCCGAGCGAGACCTTCGACTCGCCCGAGGTGGCCGCCGAGGTCCTGCCCGACCGCAAGTTCTAGGGCCCGACCGCAGCCCTAGGGCTCACACCCTCCCCTGCGGAACACGCGGGGCCCGGACGATCTCCGGGCCCCGCGTCTCCATCCCTCGGCGTCACCGCTTCCGGTCCGCCCTGCTCGAGAACGGAAGGACGCGACATGACAGGCTCGCCTCCGATCGTCGAGATGAAGAACATCTCGATCAGCTTCCCGGTGTCAAAGCGCTCGACGGCGTCGACCGCCTCTTCCCGGGCGAGGTCCACACGCTCATGGGCGAGAACGGCGCCGGCAAGTCCACGCTCATCAAGGCCCTGACCGGCGTCTACCGCATCGACAGCGGCGAGATCCTGGTCGGCGGCTCCCCCAAGCGCCTCGGCGGCACCGCCGACGCGCAGGCGGCCGGCATCTCGACGGTGTACCAGGAGGTGAACCTGGTCACGAACCTCTCCATCGGCGAGAACGTAATGCTCGGCTACGAGGTCCGCGGCCCCTTCGGCATCAACTGGAAGGCCACGCACGCGGCGGCGAAGGTCGCCCTCGGCAAGCTCGGGCTCGACCACCTCAACACGCGCCAGTCGCTCTCCTCGCTCTCGATCGCGATGCAGCAGCTGGTCGCGATCAGCCGCTCGACGGTGAGCGACTCGAAGGTCCTCATCCTCGACGAGCCGACCTCGAGCCTGGACGCGAACGAGGTCGAGAACCTCTTCACCGTCATCCGGCGCCTGCGGGCCGAGGGCGTCGCGATCCTCTTCGTCTCGCACTTCCTCGACCAGGTGTACGCGATCAGCGACCGCCTGACCGTGCTGCGCAACGGCACCTTCATCGGCGAGTACCTCACGCCCGATCTCGACCGCACCTCGCTCATCTCGAAGATGATCGGCAAGGACATCGCGGCGCTGCGCTCCCTCGACTCCGAGCGCGAGAACAGCGACCACCTCTACCGCGACGCGCCGCTCTACACGGCCAAGGGGATCGGCCGGAAGGGCTCGATCGAGCCCACCGACCTCACCCTGCACCGCGGAGAGGTCGTCGGATTCGCCGGGCTCCTCGGCTCCGGCCGGACCGAGCTCGCGCGCCTGATCTACGGCGTCGACAAGCCCGAGACGGGCGAGATCACGCTGCACGGCAAGAAGATCGACGTGCCGACGCCCACCGCGGGCCTCGCGCACAAGATCGCGTTCTCGAGCGAGAACCGCCGCGACGAGGGAATCATCCGCGACCTCTCGGTCCGCGAGAACCTGATCCTCGCGGTCCAGGCCAAGCGCGGCTGGGCCCGTCCCCTCTCCAAGAAGGAGAAGGACGACATCGTCGCGAAGTACCTGGTCGAGCTCAACGTCCGCCCGGCCGACCCCGATCGCCCGATCAGCAAGCTCTCCGGTGGCAACCAGCAGAAGGTCCTCCTGGGCCGCTGGCTCGCCACGCACCCCGAGATCCTCATCCTGGACGAGCCCACCCGCGGCATCGACGTCGGCGCCAAGGCCGAGATCCAGGAGAAGGTCGTCGCGCTCGCCGGCGAGGGCGTCGCCGTGATCTTCATCTCCTCCGAGCTCGACGAGGTGGTCCGCCTGAGCGACCGCATCATCGTGCTCAAGGATCACCGGGTCATCGCCGAGATCCTCAACGGACCCGCGGTGACAGCGGAGTCCATCGTCACTACCATCGCCGCAGAGGGAGTCGTCGACGAGGACGTCGTCGTTCTCGAAGGCGCCACGCAGGAGGCCGCATCATGAGCAGCGACACCCGAGCCGGCAGGACCTCGTTCCTGACCGGCCTCATCCGGAGGCAGTGGTTCTGGGGAGCGGTCGCGATCGTCCTCCTCCTGCTGATCAACGTCGTCAAGGACCCGGGCTACCTCGCGGTCTCGATGAGCCCCACCACCGGCTACCTCGTCGGCAACGTCATCGACATCGCCCGAGCGGCGGCTCTGATCCTCATGATCGCCGTCGGCATGTGCCTGGTCGTCGCGACCGGCGGCATCGACCTCTCGGTCGGCTCGATCATGGTCGTCGCCGGAGCCGTCTCGATGGAGTTCCTGAACGCCCAGGGCGCTCCCGACTCCCTCGGCGCCGCGGCCGCCGCCTTCGGCCTCGCGCTGCTCGTCAGCGCAGTGCTCGGAGCGGTCAACGGCGTGCTCGTCTCGGTGGTGGGCCTCCAGCCCTTCATCAGCACGCTCGTCGTGATGCTCGCCGGCCGCGGTCTCGCCAAGGTGATCACCGGCGGCCAGAACACCGCCGCCACCAACGAGCCGTTCCGCTGGCTCGCCAACGGCTACGTCTTCGGCCTCCCGGTCGTCTTCCTCCTGGCGATCGCCATCGTCGTCGCGGTCGGCCTCCTGGTCCGCCGCAGCGCGCTGGGCCTCATGATCGAGGCCATCGGCATGGACGCCAAGGCCGCCCGCCTCGCGGGCATCAACCGCCGCGGCCTCCTCCTCACCGCCTACATCAGCAGCGGCGTGCTGGCCGGAGTGGCGGGCGTGTTCGCCACCGCGAGCGTCATGACCGTCGACACCTCCCGCACCGGGTACCAGCTCGAGCTCGACGCGATCCTCGCGGTCGTCATCGGCGGCACGTCGCTCGCGGGCGGCAAGTTCAACATCGCCGGAGCCGCGGTCGGAGCGATCCTGATCGCGACCCTCGACAAGACCGTGGTCTTCCTCGGCGTCTCCTCCTCCGCGACGCCGGCCTTCAAGGCGATCGTGATCGTCGCTCTCTGCCTCCTGCAGTCCGAGCGCGTCCGCTCCGCCTTCTCCCACCGTCGCGAAGCGCGTCGTCGCGCCCCGCAGAAAGAGGCGATCCCCGCATGAGCGCCCTGCTGACCCGCTCCGCCCCTCCGGCGAGCTCCGAGCGCACGAGCGCCCGGTCCTTCTTCAGCCAGCACCTCGACAAGCTGCCGACCCTCGCGGCGCTCGTCATCTTCGTCGGCATGATCGTCTACGGCGAGGCGGCCTACGGCCGGATCCTCCAGGCGAGCACGCTGTCGAACCTCCTGGTCAACAACGCGCACCTGATCATCCTCGCGGTGGGGCTCACCTTCGTGATCCTGACCGGGGGCATCGACCTCTCGGTCGGCGCCGTGATCGCCTTCAGCAGCGTCAGCGGCGTGCTGCTGATCAACGCCGGCTGGAACCCCTGGATCGTCATGGTCCTGATGATCGTCATCGGCTCCGCGTTCGGCCTGATCTCGGGCATCCTGATCCAGTACTTCGACGTCCAGCCGTTCATCGCGACGCTGGCGATGATGTTCCTGGCGCGGGGGCTCGCCTCGATGCTGAGCACCGTGCCCGAGCGCCTCCCCGAGGACTCGGCGGTGCTCTCGCTCGCGACGCCGATCAAGCTGATCGACGGGCCCAAGGTCAACGACTTCGTCATCAGCCCGGGCGTCGTCATCGCGCTGCTCGTCGTGGCCGGGGCGTTCTTCGTCCTGCACCGCACGCGGCTCGGCCGCACGGTCTACGCGATGGGCGGCTCCGAGCAGTCGGCGGCGCTCATGGGCCTCCCGGTCCTGCGGACCAAGCTCTCGATCTACGTGATCAGCGGCACGCTCGCCGGTCTCGCCGGAGTGGTCTGCACGGCCCGCCTCGGCAGCGCCCAGAACATCACCGGCACCGGATGGGAGCTCGACGCGATCGCGGCGACCGTCATCGGCGGCACGCTGCTGACCGGAGGCGTCGGCTTCGTGCTCGGCTCGGTCGTCGGCGCGCTGGTCCTGGGTTTGATGAACGTCCTGATCACCCGCGACGGCGGCATCCCGCCCGAGGCGACCACGATCATCACCGGCGGCATCCTCCTCGTGTTCGTCCTCCTGCAGCGCGCCGTGATGCGGCGCAGCAGGACGTAGCGCGCACCCTCCACGCACCGACTCCGACGGCACCCTCGAGCCCCTCACGGGTCCGGGGGTGCCGTTCGTCGTTGTGCTGCGAGCGCTGCGGATTAGAGTGCGCCGGAGGTGCCCGCACCCCTTCACGTTGACGTCAACATCGTGTTACCGTGAACACGCCGACGTGTGTCGGCCCCCTCCACTCAGCAATGGTGCCGACCTAGGAGCAAGCGCGATGAAGCCCTTCCTACGACCCCTCGTCATGGCGACAGCCGTGGCCCTGGCGGTCCCCCTCCTCTCCTCGCCGCCCGCCCAGGCCGCCGCGAACCCCGAGAACCTCGTCCTGCGCTACCAGCTGACCGAGACCAGCGGCACCGTCGCCGTCGACAGCTCGGGCAGGAACCGCAACGGCACGATCGTCGGCGGAGCGACCCCGGGCGGCGACGCGGGCCTGCGGCTCGACGGCACCGACGACCACGTGAAGCTGCCCGACGACGTCCTCGCCGGGCTGAACTCGATCACCGTCAGCACCGAGGTGCTGGTGCGTCCCGAGCAGACGGGCAACTACTTCGTCTACGGGCTCGGCACCGCCGCGACGAGCAACTCCGGCGCCGGCTACCTCGCCACCCTGGCCGACAACCGGTACCGCACCACGATCACGCCGAGCAACTGGCAGGGTGAGCAGAACGTCGAGACCGCGTCGCCGCTCTCCCGCGGCGTCTGGAAGACCCTCACCTACACGCTCGACGATGCGAGCGACACCGCGCGCCTCTACCTCGACGGCAGCCAGGTCGCCGTGAAGACGGGAGTCACCACGACCCCGCCTCGATCGGCGGCGGCACGACCACCGCGAACTTCATCGGCCGCTCCAACTACGCCGCCGACCGCACGCTCGCCGGCAGCGTGCGCGACTTCCGCATCTACGACAACGCGCTCACCGCCGCCGAGGTCGCCGCCCTGCAGCCGACCGCGGCGACGAAGGCCGCCCGCGACGCGTCCGCGCTGGCGCTCGGCGACCTCTCGGCCGTCCAGGCGAACCTCGCACTGCCCACGACGGGCGCCAACGGATCCACGATCACGTGGGCCTCGAGCGCTCCGCAGACGATCTCGACGAGCGGAGTCGTCACCCGGCCCGCCGCCTCCGCGGGCAACGCGACCGTCACCCTGACCGCGACGATCACGAGCGGCTCCGAGTCGCGCACGAAGGCGTTCACCGCCACCGTGCTCTCGCAGGCCGGCGACCAGCAGGTCGTCGACGCGGCCGCCGCCGGCCTCGCGATCCCGGACCTCGGCGACGTGCGCGGCAACATCACGATCCCCGCGGCTCCCGCCGGCACGTCGATCAGCTGGACCTCCAGCGACCCGGCCGTGATCTCGACCACCGGAGTCGTCACCCGCCAGTCCGCCGACCGCACCGTCACGCTCCGCGCCACGGTCACCAAGAACTCGGCCACCGCCACGCGCGACCTCGTCGCCACCGTGCGCGCCTCGAAGGAGCTCGGCGCTCTCGAGGGCTACGCCTTCGCGTACTTCACCGGCAACAGCGTCGAGGGCGAGAACATCTTCTTCGCCGCGAGCAAGGGCAACGACGCCCTGGCCTGGGACGAGCTCAACGGCGGGCAGCCGACGCTGACCTCGACGTTCGGCGAGAAGGGCCTGCGCGACCCGTTCCTCCTCCGCTCTCCCGAGGGCGACACCTTCTACCTGATCGCGACCGACCTCTCCATCGGCCGCAACGGCGACTGGGACCGCTCGCAGCGCCAGGGCAGCCGCTACCTCGAGGTCTGGGAGTCGCACGACCTCGTGAACTGGTCCGAGCAGCGCCACGTGCTGGTCTCGCCCGAGACCGCCGGCAACACCTGGGCGCCCGAGGCGCACTGGGACGCGAGCATCGGCGCGTACGTCGTCTACTGGGCCTCGAAGCTCTACGCCGAGAACGACCCGAACCACACCGGCAACGTGAACAACGTCATGATGTACGCCACCACCCGCGATTTCACGACCTTCAGCACCCCGCAGGTCTGGCAGAACACCTCGCGCATCGACTCCACGGTGCTCGAGCAGAACGGCACCTTCCACCGCTTCACGAAGGACGAGGGCGCGAGCGGCACCGGCTGCTCCGACATCATCCAGGAGAAGTCGACGTCGCTCCGCGCGCCGCTCACCGGCTGGACCACCGTCGACAGCTGCATCGGCCGCGACGCCGGCACCGGCGCCGTCGAGGGCCCCACCGCCTTCGCCGCCAACCCCGGCGACGTCAACGGGCAGAAGAACTACCTCTTCGTCGACGAGTACGGCGGACGCGGCTACATCCCGCTGCAGACCGCCGACCTGAACGCGCCGAACTGGCAGGTCGCCCCGGACTACGACCTCCCCGCGAGCCCGCGCCACGGCACGGTGCTCCCGGTGACGGCCACCGAGCTCGCCGCGCTGCGTGCGGCCGAGCCCGCCGGACCGACCCCGGTCACCGCGAACGCGGCCGGCGAGATCCTCCGCTACTCCTTCGACAACGGCTCGGGCACGACGCTCGAGGACGTCTCGGGCAACGACCGCGACGGCACGATCGTCGGCGGCGCGGCCTGGAGGTCCGGCGCCCTCGCGTTCGACGGCGTCGACGACCACGTCGACCTGCCGGACGACGTCCTGGCCGGAGTCGAGGACATCACGATCGAGGCCGAGGTGAAGATCGACCCCGCCCAGGGCACGCCGTACTTCCTCTACGGACTCGGCAACTCGTCGAACAACGCCGGCGACGGCTACCTGTTCACCACGGGCAACGCGTACCGCACGAGCATCGCCTCCGGGAACTACACGACCGAGCAGACCGCGAGCTCCGGCTCGAACCTGCCCCGCGGGCAGTGGGCGAAGCTGACCTACACGCTCTCGAACGGCACCGCCACGATCTACCTGAACGGGGCGAAGGTCGCGACGAAGACCGGAGTCACCACCGTGCCGGCGGACCTCGGCGGCGGACGCACCACGGCGAACCACCTCGGCCGCTCGCTCTACGGCGGCGACAAGCTCTTCACAGGCGAGTACCGCGAGTTCGCGCTCTGGAACCGCGCCCTCACCGAGAGCGAGGTGCTGACCCGCTCCGGGTCGGCCGACCAGATCGCCGGAGTCTCGCTCACCACGCCCGACGTGCTGAAGGTCGCTCCGATCGTCGACTCGGCCGCTCGGACCGTCACCTTCGCGGTGAAGCCCGGCACCGACCGCTCGAAGCTGGCCCCGACGTTCACCACGGCGACCGGCACGACCGCCTCCCCGCCTCCGGGACCGTGCGCGACCTTCGCACGCCCGTCACCTACACACTGACGGCGGCGGGTGGCGCGACCGCGACCTGGACGATGAAGGCCATCGAGATGAAGAGCCCGGTCATCCCGGGTCTCTACGCCGATCCCAACATCGCGGCGTTCGGCGACACCTTCTACATCTACGCGACGTCCGACGGCTTCCCCGGCTGGGGCGGGAAGACCTTCTACGTCTGGTCGTCCAAGAACCTCGTGGACTGGACGCGCTCCGCGCAGCCGATCCTCACCCTCGACGGCGCGAACGGGAACGTCCCGTGGGCCGTGGGCAACGCCTGGGCGCCGACGATCACCGAGAAGGGCGGGAAGTACTACTTCTACTTCTCGGGCCACAACGCGTCGCTCGACCGCAAGACGATCGGAGTGGCCGTCGCCGACAGCCCCGTCGGCCCGTTCACCGCGCAGCCCACCGCGATGATCACCAACGGCGAGTCCGTGACGTCCGGTCAGGCCATCGACCCGGCCGCGTTCACCGACCCCGCCACCGGCAAGAGCTACCTCTTCTGGGGCAACGGATCGCCCGTCTACGGCGAGCTCTCGGACGACATGCTCTCGATCAAGGCGGGCACCATCAAGCGGATGAGCGGCCTGACCGACTACCGCGAGGGCAGCTTCGTCAACTACCGCCAGGGGCTGTACCACCTCACGTACTCGATCGACGACACCGGATCCGAGAACTACAAGGTGGGCTACGCGACCTCGACGAGCGTCGACGGCCCGTGGACCTACCGCGGTGTGATCCTCGAGAAGAACCCGGCGCTGGGGATCCTCGCCACCGGTCACAACTCGATCGTCAACGTCCCCGGCACGGACGACTGGTACATCGCCTACCACCGCTTCGCCATCCCGGGCGGAGACGGCCAGCACCGCGAGACCACGATCGACCGTGTCACCTTCGACGCGACGACCGGGCTGATGCAGAAGGTGACGCCGACCCTCGAGAGTGTGCCCGCGCAGACGATCACCGACCCGGCGCCGCTGCGAGCGGCGATCACCGGAGCGGCGACCGTCGGCAGCACGCTGACCGCGACCGCCTCCTCCCCCTGGACCGCCACGGCGTACCAGTGGAAGCGCGGCGGGGTGGACATCGCCGGCGCGACCGCGTCGTCGTACGTCCTCACCGCCGCCGACCGCGGCACCGTGGTCTCGGTCGCGGTGACGGCCACGAAGCCCGGCTGGTCGCCGGCCACGGCGACGGCGCAGACCAGCGCGGTCACCGGCACAGCCGGGATCGTCGGGGCGACGACCACGACCAGCACCCGCTGCGTCGCGGGAAGATCGTGGTCACCGTGACCGCGACCAACCCGAACGCCTTCCCGGTGAAGACGACGATCACCACGGCCCACGGCTCCAAGTCCTTCGCCGAGGTCGGCGCCGGGAAGACCGTCACGGCGGCCTTCACCGCCCGCACGGCGAGCGTCCCTGCCGGTGAGGCCACCACCACCTCGACGGCGTTCGTCGCGGGCAAGCCCGCCTCGGCGACCACCACGACCCCCACCTCCGCGGCCAGCTGCGGCTGACCACGGGATCCGACCGACACACAGAACCGCGGCGGCGACGGCGCCGCCGCGGAGAACGGAGAACACCCGCAATGAACACCCGATCGCTCCTGATCCGCACCACCGCCGGCCTCGCCGGTGGCCTGCTCCTGCTCGGCACCGCCGAGACCGCGATGGCGGCCGAACTCGAGTACGGCAACGACGACGTCGACGTCAACGTCGACATCGCCCCTCTGCCCGGAGGAGGCGCGCTCGATGACCGTCGCCGGCACCTCCGCAGAACTGGTCGGAGCGGCTCCGCCGCCGTGATCCGCCAGTTCACCGGCACCCTCCCCACCGTCACGGTGACCGACACCCGCGATCCCGCCGACATCCCCGCCACCCCCGGCTGGTACGTCGTCGGAACCGCGTCCGACTTCACCAACGCCGAGGGCGACGTCATCGGCGCCGAGAACCTCGGCTGGCAGCCGAACGTCATCGACGGAGGCGACACCGGACTCGTCGCCGAGGGCGACCGCGTCGACACCGCGATCGACGAGGGCCCGAACAACGTCGGCCTCGTCGACAAGGAGCTCCTGTTCCTCACGAACGAGTCCGCGGAGGTGGCTCCCACCGGGCCTTTCACCGCGAACGCCGACCTGTTCCTCCGCACCGAGCCCACCGTCGAAGCCGGCGAGTACTCCTCCACCCTCACCCTGTCGCTCTTCGAGTGACCCGTGGGAGGCGCGGCCGGGCATCCGCTCGGCCGCGCCTCCCTGTTCTGCACGTGACATCCTGGGATTCTCATGACCGATCAGCGACGATCCTCCCGTCGGCCGCGCGCCGCGCTCCTCGCCCTCCTCGCGCTGGCCCTCGCCGTGCCGACGCTGGCCGCGGCTCCGCCCGCCTCCGCCGAGACCGCCGGCGACGTCTCCTGGGCCATGCGCCCCGCCTCCGGCGGCGAGGCGGACAAGCGCTCGTGGATCGAGCTCGAGCTCGATCCGGGCGCCGAGGTGCAGGAGGAGGCCGCGGTCAGCAATCTCAGCGCTCAGACGGTCACCTTCCGCATCACCGCGGCCGACGGCTACTTCACCGACACCGGCCGCTTCAGCATGCTCCCGTCCTCGGAGCCCTCCGTCGAGGCGGGCACCTGGATCGACGCTCCCGAGTCCGTCACGGTCGACCCGGGCGCGACGGCCGTCGTCCCCTTCACCGTCACCGTTCCCGAGGACGCCGAGCCGGGCGATCACGCCGCCGGCATCGCCGCCTCGATCACCTCCGTCGGCACCGAGGAGGGCGGCGGCCTCCGTGGGCGTCGAGAGCCGGGTCGGCTTCCGCGTGATGACCCGCGTGAGCGGAGAGGTCTCCCCCGGCGTCGCCGTCGAGAACGTGCGGAGCGACTACCGCCTCGACTGGAACCCGCTGCACCCCGGCTCCGTGGCCGTCGACGCCGAGATCGTCAACACGGGCAACGTCCGGCTGCTGCTCGACGGCACGGTGAGCGCCGGCGGCGCCTCCGCCCCGCTCGTGCCCGAGGAGGGCACGCAGCAGGAGCTGCTCCCGGGAGACCGCCGCACGGTCTCGGTCGTGCTCGACGGCGTCTGGCCGCTCTTCGCGGTCGGAGTCGACTTCACCGTCGCCCCGACGGTCGTCACCCCATCGGAGGAGCTCGTGGAGATCGCCCCGGTCTCGCAGTCGGCGACCGTGACGGCGATCCCCGTGCCGCAGCTCCTCTCGCTGCTCGGCGTGCTGCTGATCCTCGGCGCCCTGTTCGCCGGCCGCCTCCGCTCGCGCCGCCGCGTCGCGGAGCTCGTCCGCGAGGCCAAGGAGGAGGGCCTGCGCGAGGGCGCGCTGAGCACGAAGGCGTGAGCGCCGAGACATGAGCACCGAAGACGATGCCCGGCGGATCGCGCTCGCGCTGCCCGGCGTCCAGGAGCGCACCTCCTGCGGCACGCCCGCCTGGTACGCCGGTCGCTCGATCTTCGCGCGACTGCTCGGGACGCCCGGCGACCTGCTCTGCTGGTGCGCCGATCTCGCCGAGCGCGAGGCGCTGCTGCACCGCGACCCGGAGACGTTCACGACGACTCCGCACTACGACGGGCACGCGAGCGTGATCGTCCGGCTGGAGAGCATTTCGGTCGGGGACCTCGAGCAGGTGCTGCACGAGGCGTTCCGCGCCCGCGCCCCGAAGAGGCTGCTCGCCGACCTCTGAGGGCGGCGTCCTCGCACGAGAGGTCGCCGGCCGCTAGGCGCGGTCGGGTGTGGCGTGTGCCTCCATCACGGCGTGCGCGAGATCGATCGGGACGCCCAGCGGATGCGTCGTGAGCGGCACCGCCAGCCGCTGCCGGTGCGGCCCGACCGCGACCGGAGACCGTGGCCTCCTCACCGTCCCGGACCACCGATGTGTAGTGCAGACCGGGCACCTCCTCCGCCATGTTGCTCTCGGGGAGGGCGAGGTCGTAGAGCAGGATCCGCCAGTGCCCGTGCACGGAGGCGTCCGGGTAGCTCGACCAGCTCCTCTCGCTGACGGGCCGGAGATCCAGGTGCGGACGGAGCACCCGGTAGAGCCCGTCGGCGCTGATGAAGGCCGGAACGTCGACGGATCGTCGCGAGGCGAGGGCGAGCCCGGTCGAGTCGTCGGTGAAGGTGATGCCCTCGACGAGGATGCAGCCCTCGACCTGGGAGTCCTCCAGCCGCGTCAGCTCGGCGAGGAGGTCGCCGCGGAACGTCGCACCGCGGGGAGAGAGGGAACAGCTGACACCTGTGGTGCTCCGATCATCGGTGACCGCCGCCTGCACCGGACGAGGGACGATCCGCCCCACGGTACGGGGTGGCCGCGCCCGGCCGCCTGCGCCGCGGGCCGGTCGGCGCGAGACGACGCGGGCTGTCCGCCACCTGTCGGCGGGCTGTTGACCCCTGCGAAAGGGGTCGCCTAGGCTGGCGGACCGCCAGGAAAACGCATTCCAGCACCCTGGTCCATCGATGCCGAGGGATTCAATGCCGAATTCGTTCCTACGTCCGCGCGCGACCTCGTCCGGTCACGCTCCTTCCCGGCGGGCGGTGCGCTCCGGCGTCTGCCTCGCCCTCGTCGCCGGCGTCTCGCTCGCCGCGGCGATCCCCGCCTCGGCCGCGCCGCTCGACGCCGCGTCCGGCAGCCCCGTCCTCACCGCGCAGCTCGAGGACCTCGACCGCGGCGTCGTGGCGCTCGCCTCGCCCGACGGAGGGGTCTTCGTCAGCTGGCGCCTGCTGGCGACCGAGGTCACCGGCTCCTCCGACAGCGGCATGGTCGGCGCCGATTTCGCCGTCTTCCGCGGAGCGGAGAAGGTCGGAGTCGTCACCGACAGCACCAACCTGCACGATGCCGACGGCGCTCCAGGCGACGAGTACCGCGTCGTGCCGATCGTCGACGGCGAGCCGGGCGAGCCCAGCGCGCCCGCCACCGCGTCGGCCGATGCCTTCGAGACCCTGCCGCTGCAGAAGCCCGCCGACAGGGTCACTCCGGCCGGCGAGGCGTACACCTACAGCGCCAACGACATGAGCGTCGGCGACATGGACGGCGACGGCGACTACGAGTACGTCGTGAAGTGGTACCCCTCGAACGCCAAGGACGTCTCGCAGAAGGGCTACACCGGGAGCACCTACCTCGACACCTACGAGGCCGACCGGCACACTGCTGCACCGCATCGACCTGGGCGTCAACATCCGCTCGGGTGCGCACTACACGCAGTTCATGGTGTCCGACTTCGACGGCGACGGCGCGCTCCGAGATCATGACCAAGACGGCACCCGGCACCCGCGTGCTGCCCGGTGGCGACGCCTCCGAGGCCGAGTCGATCACTCTGCTGCCCGAGGACGTCGCGGCCGGCGTCACCGCCGACGACGACTACCGGATGTCCGCCGCCGACTACCGCGAGCACCTCGTCGGGGTCTTCCAGGGCTGGGGCGAGCGCGAGGATGGTCGAGCGAGGCAGTGGCCCGCCACCCTCGAGGAGGCGTTCGGCACCGCTCCGACGCACGAGTACCCGCTCGACCGCGCCGGCGCCGAAGAGCTCGTCGACTACTTCATCGACGTCTACGCACCGGCCGCAGCGACCGCAACGACCTCACCACCTTCGAGGGCTTCGTGCTCACCGGGCCGAGTACCTCACCGTGTTCGACGGCGAGACCGGAGCCGAGCCTCGAGACCGCGGCCTACGAGCCGGGTCGCGGGGACGACGGCCTGCTCTGGGGCGACTACGCGATGTCGCGCATCGAGCCGGGCAACCGCGTCGACCGCTTCCTCGCGGGAGTCGCGTCGTTCGACGGCGAGACCCAGTCGGCCGTCTTCGCCCGCGGCTACTACACGCGCGCCGTCGTCGTCGCTTACGACTGGGACGGCCGCGAGCTGACCCAGCGCTGGAAGGCCGACGGCGGCCGCGTGCCGATGACGAACCCCTTCAACGACGGCCCGCACGGCCGCGAGGGCACGAGCGAGGAGTGGGGCCGCCTGACCACGCAAGGGCTTCCACTCGCTCAGCGCGGCCGATGTCGACGGCGACGGGCGCCAGGAGATCGTCTACGGCTCCGCCACCCTCGACGACGACGGCAGCCTGCTCTACAGCTCCTACGACACGCTGCCCGAGGGCAGCGCCGACCGGGCGTCGAGGCCAAGCTCGGCCACGGCGACGCGATGCACGTCACCGACATCGATCCCGCGAACCCCGGTCTCGAGATCTTCACGGTGCACGAGGGCGGCGCCTACGCCCCCTACGGCTACGCAATGCGCGACGCCGCCACCGGCGAGCTGCTCTTCGGCGGCTACACCGGCAAGGACACCGGTCGCGGCATGATCGGCGACATCGACCCCGCCCTGCCGGGCCAGGAGGTCTGGGCGGTCGGCGAGTTCTCGAGCAGCGGCGAGCCGCTCTCGGACACGCAGCCGGGCACCAACCAGAGCATCCGCTGGGCGGCCGACGTGACCACGCAGATCGTCGCGAGCACGACGATGCAGGACGCCACTCCGGTCACCCCGACGATCGTCACGGGCGACGGCGAGGTGCTGCTCTCGGCCGAGGGCACCGTCACCAACAACGGCACCAAGGGCAACCCGTCGCTGGTCGCGGACGTGCTCGGCGACTGGCGCGAGGAGCTCCTGCTGCCGACCGCCGACTCGAGCGCGATCCGCGTCTACTCGAGCACCGAGGTCACCGACCGCAAGCTGACCACGCTCATGCACGACCCGCAGTACCGGGTCGAGGTCGCGCGCCAGAACACGGCGTACAACCAGCCGTCGTACACCTCGTACGGCCTGGCGAGCGACATCGACTGGTCGACCGTGCCGGTGCTCGCGCAGCCGGGGACCCGGGGCCGACTCCGGAGCCGACGACCGCGCCGACCACGGAGCCCACCACCGCGCCGACTCCCGGACCGACCGCGGAGCCGACTCCCGAGCCGACGGCGACCGCGCCGGCGCCCGCTCCCGCTCCCGCTCCGCTCCCGGTGAGCCGACCGCCGCTCCGACGCACACCGCGGCGCCCGGCGCCTCCGGCGGATCGCACTCCGGCACGGGCTCGGGCACCGGTCTGGCCTCGACGGGCGTCGACCTGTCGCTCCTCCCGGCCGGGGTGCTCGCGCTCCTGCTCGGCGGTGCGGCCCTGCTGGTGCACTCCCGCCGCCGCTCCTCGAGCACGGACTGACACCGTGCCCCAGATCGGCATCCGCGACGTCGCCGCCCGCGCCGGCGTCTCGGTGACCACCGCCTCGTACGCGCTGAACCGCCCCGAGCCGGGTCTCCAGCGCGGCGATGGCGGCGGTCGCCGACGCGGTCGCCGAGCTGGGGTACATCCCGAACGTGGCGGCGCGGCAGCTGCGGGCGGGCAAGAGCATGGCGGTCGGAATGGCCGTCGTGAACCTGGGCAACCCGTTCTACGCCGAGCTCGCGCTCGGGGCGGAGCACGGCGCCGAGGAGGCGGGCACTCCCTCGTCCTCGGCGCCACCCAGGACTCGGCCGCGCGCGAGCTGCGCTACCTCGACCTCTTCGCCCGCCAGCGGGTCGACGGGGTGCTGCTCGCTCCGATCGCCTCCTCGCTCGACCACCTCGACGCGTTCGCGCAGCGGGCGTGCCGGTCGTGCTGGTCGACCAGGTCGACCCGCGGGGCGAGCTGCTGTCGGTCGCGCTCGACGACGTCCTGGGCGGCCGGACGGCGGCCGAGCACCTGCTCGCGAGCGGGTGCCGACGCCTGCTGTTCCTCGGCGGGACCTTCCGGATCCCCCAGGTGCGCGACCGCTTCGAGGGGTTCGTCGAGGCGGTCCGGCCCTCCAGTGCCGCGTTCTCCTCGATCGAGACGGTGTCGATGGGCCCCGGGCTCGGACGCGAGCTGGGCGAGCGGATCCTGGCGATGCCCGCCGACGAGCGGCCCGACGGGATCTTCGCGGCCAACGACGAGCTCGCGCTGGGCGTCATGCAGAGCCTGGTCCGCGGCGGAGTCTCGATCCCGGGCGAGATCGCGATCGTCGGCTACGACGACATCCCGTTCGCCGACGCGGCCGTCGTGCCGCTGACCTCGGTGCGCCAGCCCACCCACCGCATGGGCGAGTGCGCGGCCCAGCTGCTGATCGCGGCGATCCGCGGCGACGCGGACGTGCGGTCGGCGGGCTTCGAGCCCGAGCTGATCGTGCGGGCGTCGACGCGCGCGGTGCGCTGACGCGCACCTCCGCCGCCACCACCCTCCGAGCGGGCTCGCCGACCTGCCAGGATCGCCGGGCGACCTCTCCTACCGCGACCACCGGCGGATCCGCCTCCCGCACCCTCGAGGAGCTCGGCGCGGGCGTCTGCACCGGTGGCGTGGTCGCACGCCGACGAGCGGCCCCGCGTCCTCCTCGCGACGCGAGCGGATCGAGCGCTGGGCGACGCTCGCGATCTGCCTGCCGGTGGTCGCGGGTGCTCTGGCACTGCTCGCCGTCGGCCGCGCCCGCTGGGCGGCCGCGCTCTGCGGGCTGATCCTGGGCGGGGTGCTCTGGTACCTCCTCCGACGCGCAGTCCCGACCGACGGAGCGTCGGCTCGGCGCGCTCCTGCCCGCAGCGGTGCTGTTCTCGGCCCGAGATCACGAGTCGACGAGCGACACGGGGGCGAAGGACCTCACCGACCGTCTCCGAGACGCAGGCTCCGCGCTCTGCGTCCTCGATGTACTACGTGCTCTCCGTGAACGACGAGCGGATCGCGGTGTGGACCGACGAGAACCCGCCGCGGCCGCTGGACTTCCTGCTCGTCTCCCCCACGCTCCTGTTCTGGCCCACGCTCCTGTTCTGGCCCACGCTCCTGTTCTGGCCCACGCTCCTGTTCTGGCCCACGCCCTGTTCTCGGCGCGGGCCGCGTACGAGCGCGCGGTCGTGGCCGCCGCCGAGATCACGGCGCGGCTGCCCGGCCGACCCCGCCGCACGACGTGGCAGGATGCGACGGTGCGCATCCTCGTCCCCGTCGACCGTCCCTGGAGATCGTGGGCGGCAGTGAGGACGACGGACGGCTGACGGACGTGTCGGTCGCGTTCGACGGCGTCGTGCTGCGGACCATGGAGCGCACCGGGACGCGGTGGGTGCGCGGCGTCGTCCTGGGGACCCGCACGGATCGCGTGAGCACCGCGACGCTGGCCGTCGAGGGCCTGCTGTTCGAGACGACGGTGTTCGCCGGGTCCCGGGCCGAGAACCGCGCGACGATGGAGGCGGTCTCGACGCGGTCGACGACGCTCGCCGCGACCGGAGGCGACTGGGAGCCGCTCGACGTCGACGGCACGACGTTCGCGCTGTCGGCGATCCGCTTCGACGCGGGCTTCGCGGCGAGCGCCGACCTCGGGCCGCGCGCGTCCTCGCCGCGTGGAGCGCCGATGCCTCCGTGCAGCTGCCCGCGCCGACGCTGGTCGACGCGCCGGTCTGAGCGCGAGCGCGCGGGACGGGCAGGTGACCCAGCGGCGGGGACACGCGGTCGACGACGGCGAGGACTAACGTCGGGCTCGCCGGCTCCCCGACGTCGCGCGATCACCTGGGATCGCCGCGGACGCACCGTCGGCACCCGAGCGGATCAGGGCCGATCCGCCCGATCGAGCTCGACGTCTGGACCGACCGTGACAGCTGCGCGCACCGCCCTCGCCATCCTCCTCGCGCCCGTGCTGCTGGCGGAGTCTCTCGGCCGCCGCGCCCGCTGCCGCGGCGACTGCTGCCCGCCTCCTCGACGATCCTGTCGTCGACGGCCCTGGCGACCGACTACTACCGCCCGATGATCCACCTCGCGCCTCCGCTGAGCCTCCCCGGCTGGTCGTGGGCGACCTTCGCGCAGGGCGAGAACGCGCTCTACGCCCAGACCCGCGAGCCGGCCTACCTCGCGGACGGCATGACCTGGGGAGGCCTCACCTCGGTGGAAGATCTCGACCTCCGGACTGGATCCCGACGACCGCCAAGGCCGGCCAGGTCCACCACTCCTCAACGCCTCGATCCGCGCGCCTCGCTGACCTCGATGGACGCCCGGATGGCGCGGGAGCCTGGCGACCCTCCCGATCGACCAGTACGACTGGTCGGACGCGCACTTCATGGGCCTCGCCAACTGGGCCTACTGGTCGAAGCGCACGGGCGACCCGGCCTACCTCGACAAGATGGACGCCCTCTACCGGTGGTCGCGCGACGAAGGCGGTCTGAGCGACCGCTGCGCGGGTGCAGCGGTCCCGCAGCCCGGGCTCTTCGACGCCGCGGAGGGACCTCTGGTACCGGGACTGCCGGTACGTCGGCGCCACCGACTCCAGCGGCGGCAAGGTCTTCTGGGGACGCGGCAACGCCTGGGTGATGGCCGGCATGGCCGACGTGATCGCAGCGCTGCCCGCCGGAGACTCCCGCGCCGATCCCTACGAGGACATGCTGCGGACGATGGCCGCCCGCATGGTCGGGCTGCAGGGTTCGGACGGACTCTGGCGATCGAGCCTGCTGAACACCGCCCTCTTCCCTGCTCCCGAGACCAGCGTCACCGCGCTCACCGCCCTACGCCCTCGCCGCCGGGATCCGTCCGGGACCCTCGACCGGGCGACGTACCTGCCGTCCGTCACCCGGGCGTGGGAGGGACTGACCACCGTCTCGCTGCAGCCGAGCGGTTTCGTGAGCGGCTGGCCAGGCCGTCGGGTTCCAGCCCGCGCGGAACTACACGGCCGCCGCTCCCCGGACCGCGCCGACAGCCGCCTCGACCGGCACCTGCTCACCGACTCGCCCCCCTTCTGCGTGGGAGCGTTCCTGCTCGCCGGGAGCGCGATCGCGGCGTTTAACCAGAACGACGCCGACGCCGACACCGACGCCGACGCCGACGCCCACTGCGACCGCGACGGCGACGGCCGCACCCAGCGCCACGCCCTCGGCCACCCCGACGTCGACCGCGCCCGCAGCGCCGGACACCGTCAAGCCGAAGGTCGTCCTGCTCGCTCCGCAGGCGAACGCGACGGTGTCGGGCACGGTCGCACTCACCGCGACGGCGACCGATGCCTCCGGTATCCACAGCATGAGCTTCTACCTCGGCTCGACGGCGATCGGGCGAGGCGTCCCTGGCGCGAACGGCAGCTACACCTACTCGTTCGACTCGAGGGCGTACGCCGACGGCTCGTACCAGATGACCGCCAAGGCGAAGGATCCCGCCCGCAACACGGGTGTCAGCCCGACCGTCCGCTTCACCATCGCCAACGCGGCTCCCACCGCCACGCCGACGCCGACCCGCACACCGACCGCCACGCCCACGCCCACCCGCACGCCGACCGCCACGCCCACGCCGACGCCGACTCTCACGCCCCGGCCGACCGCCACGCCGGCTCCGGCACCAACGGACCCGGGCGGTACCAGAACACGTCCTCCGCCGTCGCGTACTCGGGCACGTGGACGGCTCTGAGCGCCTCCGCCGACGACGGAGGCGGCTCCGCCTACAGCTCCGAGGTCCACCGCATCGGCGACGCTGACGTTCACCGGGACCGGAGTGCAGTGGATCAGCCGGCTCTCGCCGTCCGGTGGGATCAACGAGGTCTTCGTCGACGGCGTGGAAGGTCGCCCGGATCGACCGGTACAGCAGCACGACGAAGTACCGGCAGACGGTGTGGACCAGTGCCGCACTGCCCGCCGGAGTGCACACCGTCTCGATCCGGAGCACCGCCGACCGCAATCCCGCGGCCCGAGGGACGGACCCTGCTCCTGGACGCGTTCCTGGTCACCGGCTGAGCGCCGGAGCGCACTACTGGTACGTGACCAGGTCCGGCAGCGGCGACACCTCCGCCATGGTCTGGGCGGGGGTGAGCATCGGCAGGTCCTCGTCGTAGAAGTTCTTCCAGCCCCAGGCGAAGTCCTCCGGAGCGTCGCGGTGCAGCGCGTTCCAGGTGGCCTGCTTGTCCGGCTGCGCCCCCTGGCCGTCGACGTGCACGAGGAACTCGAGCTCGGGGCGGTCGCGGCGGATGCTCGGGCGGTCCTGCAGCATCGACGAGCGGAACTGGTGCAGCACGAGCATCTTCGGCGGGAGCCCGGCGTCGCGCACGAGGTCGGCGAGCCACGTCGTGACGCTGTCGACCTCGGCGGCCGAGACGCGGCCGATCTGCACGAGCGGCACCTCGTCGGGGGCGAGCCGCCACTCGGGATCCAGGGCGAGGCCCACGTTCGGCAGCCGCAGGAGCTCCTCGTAGGCGCGGGCCTGCGTCAGGAAGTCGGAGCGGCCCGGCTGCAGGTCGAGCACGACGTACATGCCGGCCGCCGCCGCCGCGTCGATGTAGGGGCGGATGCCGTCGGGCGGCAGCTCGTTGGAGTAGTCGCCGTCGCCGCCCGCACCTGCCCGCCGCGACCGTCGTGATGATCTCGAGGCTCGGCACGACCTGCAGCGGAGTGAGCGCGCGGTACGGCTCGGCGACGGTCGCGGCGCGCTCGATGGTCGCCTCCAGGCCCTGCTCGCCGAGGATCCCGAGCACCGGGGCGCCCGGAGTGCCGTAGATCGCGACGAACAGGTGCCCGCCGAACAGGCGCTGCCCGCCGCCCGGCAGCTGCCAGCCGGTCGCGGCGGCCCGGAGGGACCACTCCGGCGCGGTCTGCGCGGCGAGCCCGGCACCCAGCAGCAGGGTCGCCGTCGGGGCGGCCTCGGCCACGGCCGTGACCGCGGCTCCCGAGGCGAGGAGGTCGGCGCCCTCGACGAGCGTCACCGGCACCCCGGCGGCGCGGGCCGTCGCGAGCGCGGGCACGTCGGCGTCGACCGGCTGCGCGAGCGCGAGGACGCCGGTGAGCGGCTCCGCTCGCTCGGGCACGGCGCCGAAGGGCGGCTCGGCCGACGGACCGGGAGCGAACCCGGCGAGGTCGGCGATCGCGAGAGCCGACACCTCGACTCCGGTGGCCTCGGCGATCGCCTCGGGCGTCGCCTCGGTCTGCACGGTCTCGATGTCCGCGGGTGCCGCGACCGAGCCGACGGCGACCACCCGCGAGGTGCCCAGGCGAGCGAGCTCGGCGTCGAGCGGCCCCGGCCCGGGGGAAGCGGAGGCGGTCGTGGACGCCGCGGCCGGCGCCACCAGCAGCGGCACGCCCCACGTGATCGCGAGCTGCGCGGCGAGGACCACCGACGTCGGCGCCTCCTCGACGACGACGACCAGCGGGGCGCTCGTGAACAATGCGGCGCTGGTCGCGGCGGCATCCGCGGCGAGCACGACGGGCCCGGCGGGCGCCGCGGTCGTGGTCCGGAGGGCGCTGAGCGGTGTCGGACGGCTGCCGCTCGCCGCCGTCGGCGCCGGGGGTGCAGGCGCTCAGCAGCGGCAGGACCGGCAGCGCGGTCAGGCCGAGCACGATGCCGCGCCGCGACAGCGCGCCTCTCGTGCGGGTGCGACGGGCGTCGGATGACATGGCGGTTCCCTCCGGTCCGAGCCGGGCGGCTCGTCAGCGCCCCCTCTACTCTCGCAGGAGGGTGCGGCAGAGCCGCGCAGGCTCGGACCGGACGGCGCCGGGTCGTGCCTAGACCGTGCGCGGCGCCTTGGCGAGGTTCGCCTCGAGCTCCGCGCTCGACTGGCGCACGCCGTACGCGGGGCGGTCGCGCTCGACGCGCCACGACTCCGACAGCGGAGTGACGGTCACGGTGTCGAAGCCGAGCCGGTCGTAGAGGTCGGTCACGAAGTGCAGCGCCTCGGGGTAGTCGCTCGACGCGACGAGCGCGCGGCGCTGCGGGTCGCCCGCGGGGAAGCCGTCGGTCGTGATGTCGGCGGCCATGATGTGGTTGAACGCCTTCACGATCTTCGACTCCGGCAGGTGCGCCTGCGCCATCTCGGCCGTCGTGGTCTCGCCGCGGTCGAGGCGCCTCGATGCGCCCGTCGCGCTCGAAGTAGTAGTTGTTCGTGTCGAGCACGATCTTGCCCGCGAGCGGCGCGACCGGCACCTGGTCGAGGTTCTTCAGCGGCACCGTCACGACGGCGACGTCCGCCGCCTCGGCGGCCTCCTGCGCGGTCGCGGCGCGCGCCTTCAGGCCGAGCTCCGCGATGAGGTCCGCGAGGGTCTCGGGTCCGCGGGAGTTCGCGATCACCACGTCGTCGCCACTGGCCGATGACCGCGCGGGCGATCTGGCTGCCGATGTTGCCTGCTCCGATGATTCCGTAAGTCGTCATACGGGCTTCAACGCGCAGGGTCCGGAGGTGTTCCCGATCCCGGGGATCTTCCACCCGGCACCCAGGGTCAGCGCGAGCGGGCCTCCGCCGACAGCCGCACGGCCAGTGCCGCGAACACCAGGCAGCCCAGCGCCGGCACCACGAGCGGAGCGAGCTGCCACGCCGACACGACGGTCATCAGCAGCCCTCCGGCCAGCAGAGCGGAGCCGCGCACGTCGCGCACCGAGCGCCGCGCCGCCGCGCGGACGAGCGCCCAGCGCTCCCCCGGCTCCCAGTCGGTGGCGGCGACGAGCACCGCGACCGCGATCGCGGCGAGCAGCAGGGTGCAGACGACCGCGACCGCGACTCCGCCGGGCAGCACGCCCGACGAGATCAGCACGAGGTCGGCTCCGAGCACCAGCGCGGCCAGCGCGACACCCGCGCCCACCGGCAGCGCCCGGACGAATCCGGCACGCACATCGGCCCACACCAGCGCGAGCCCGGTCGCCTCGGCCAGCACGAAGCGGCGGAGGTGGCGGATGCCCACGGCCAGCGCGAGCGGGATCGTGACGACCCCCCAGGGAGACGACCGCGACGATCAGCCCCGTGAACAGGACCTCCGCGAGGAGGGCGAAGCGGTCGGCGGCGCCGGGCCAGCGCAGCCCGCTGCCGTCGGCCGCCGCGCGCCGGGCCGATGCCGTCGCGCGCGAGCGCCGCTTCGACTCCCCTCGCTGGAGCGTCATGTCAGCCCTTCAGACCCTGCGTCGCGACCCCGTCGACGAGGAAGCGCTGGAAGATGATGAAGAAGATCAGCACCGGGAGCAGCGCCAGCACCGAGACGGCGATCGTCGCTCCGTAGTCGGACGCCGAGGTCTGGTCGTTGTAGACGCGCAGCGCCAGCGGCAGCGGCTGCTTGTCGGGGGTGTTCAGGTAGAGCAGCGGGCCGAGGAAGTCGTTCCAGCTCCAGATGAACGCGAAGATCGACGACGTGATCAGCGCGGGGCGGATCAGCGGGATCGTGATCGAGCCGAAGATCCGGACGTGGCCGGCCCCGTCGATCCGCGCGGCCTCGTCGAGCTCGCGGGGCAGGTTGCGGATGAACTGCACCATCAGGAAGACGAAGAACGCCTCGGTCGCCAGGAACTTCCCGATCAGCAGCGGCCAGTAGGTGTCCATCATGCCGAGCGTGCGGAAGATCGTGCACTGCGGGATCAGCAGCACGTGCATCGGCAGCAGCAGCGTGCCGATCATCAGCGCGAAGTAGAGCGGACGGCCGCGGAAGTCGAGCCGCGCGAAGGCGTAGGCCGCCATCGACGACGAGATCACGACTCGATGACCGACCCGACCGCGAGGATCGTGGAGTTGAGGAAGAACTGCCAGAGCGGAACTCCTCCCACCCCTGCGAAGACCTTCACGAAGTTGTCGATCGTGGGGTTCTGCGGCAGGAGCGAGGTCTGGACCGCCGAACTCGCTGTTCGGCCGAAGGCCGCGGCGCCCATCCAGACCAGCGGGTAGAGGACGATCGCCGTCAGGGCGATCATCGCGACGATCCAGACGATCGTCGCCGGCTTCGGGCGCTTGCGGGCGGGGCGCCTGCGCGGCGCCGGCTCGGTCAGCACCTGGGTGTCGGCCGAGGGCAGGGTGGTGTCGAACGTGGTCATCGCGTGTCTCCCGAGTAGTGCACCCAGCTCTTCTGAGTCTTGAAGAGGACGAAGGCGAGGATCCCGACGAACAGCAGGAGGACCCAGGCCATCGCGGACGCGTAGCCCATCTGGTTGTTCGTGAACGCACGGGTGTAGAGGTACACCGTGTAGAAGCTGGTCGCCCCGGCGGGGCCGCCGGTGCCGTTGCCGATGATGTACGCCGAGGCGAAGACCTGGAACGCGTTGATCATCTCGAGCGGCAGGTTGAAGAAGATGACCGGCGAGAGCATCGGCAGGGTGACGCTCTTGAACTTGCGCCAGGGTCCCGCGCCGTCCATCATCGCGGCCTCGTAGAGCTCGGCCAGGACCTGCTTGAGACCGGCCAGGAAGATGACCATCGGGGCGCCGAACTGCCACACCGCGAGGATGATCATCATCGGCAGGATGAGGGCCGGCACGCCGACCCAGCCGCCGAAGTCCATGCCGAAGACCTGCAGGCCGCGGAGTCGACGGGGCCGTCGGTCGAGAACATCGCGCGCCAGACGATCGCGATGCTGACGCTCGCGCCGATCAGCGACGGAGCGTAGAAGGCCGAGCGGAAGAATCCGGTGCCCTTGGCCGGAGTAGTTGAGCAGCATCGCGACGAGCAGCGCCGCCGCGAGCTTGACCGGCGTCCCGATGAACACGTACGCGAGGGTCAGCTGCACCGACTGGAGGAACTTCGGGTCGCCGATCAGGCGCTCGAAGTTGGCCAGGCCGACCCACTCCGGCGCCGTGAAGAGGTTGTAGTCCGTGAAGGCGAAGTAGAGGGACATCAGCATCGGGCCGAGCGTGAGCCCGACGAAGCCGATGAGCCAGGGGACAGGAAGGCGTATCCGGCCAGGGTGTCCCTCTTCGGGCGGCGCCGCGGCCCGTCACCGGCCGGACGAGGAGTGCTCGTCCGGCCGGCGGTGGGCGCGACGCGACCGGCTGCGGCGGTGCCGCTCGGGGTCGACGTCGTCGTCATGAGAGATGCCTTTCCTGGCCGTCTAGGGGATCAGTTGTCGAGCGTGACGGCGGTCTCGTCGAAGAACTGCTGGACCGCCTCGTCGACGCTCACGGCGCCGAGGCCGAGGCTGGTGCCGAGGTCGAGGAAGTTCGCCTCGATGGCGCCGTAGCCGGCGACCGGAGCGGCCGGGGCCTCTCCGATGCGGTCCGAGACCGACTCGAGGTAGTCCGCGACCTGCTTGTCGGGGCCCTCGAGGTTCGCGCCCTCGAGCTGCGCCGACGAGGCCGGGATGCTCGAGCGTGGCGCCGAAGATCTCGCCGACCTCGGGGCTGTTGATGAGGAAGTCGAGGAACGTCGCCGCGGCCTCGGGGTGCTCGGTGGCCGAGGAGATCGCCTGCATCAGGCCGACCTTCTGGTAGAGGTCCTTCGACCCCTCGTCCGCGGTGGGCGGAGCGGTCATGACGATCTCGGAGGCTCCCGAGGTCGCCGATGTAGCCGCCGAGGAAGTTGCTCCAGCTCATCTCGCTGGAGGCGATGCCGGCGCCGAAGCCGGACTTGGGCAGCAGCTCCTGGAGGCGCGCGGCCGGCACACCGGTCGTGGTGCGCATCTCGTCGCCCTGCTCCCAGAACGCCGCGAGGTCGTCCTCGGAGAAGCCGAGCTCGCCGTCCTCGGTGAACAGCTCCTTGCCCTCGGCGCGCAGCTGCAGCTCGAAGTTCTGGATGCGGCCGGTGTAGTCGGTGCCGCCGTACACGGCGCCGCCGGTCTTCTCGGTGACGTCCGCGACGTAGGCCGCGTAGTCCTCCCAGCTCCCGCCGCCCGCGTAGGGCTCGAGGCCGTTCGCGGTGAGGAGGTCCTGGTTCTGGAAGACCGCCCAGGCGCTGTAGCCGGTGGGGATCGCGTAGGTCGCGCCGTCGAGCTCGCCGGTCGCGAGGAGGTCCTCCGAGATGGTGCTCTCGTCGACGACGCCGCCGAAGTACTCGCTGAGGTCGCCCAGAAGGCCGTTGTCGCCGTACTGGCGGAGGTAGGTGTAGTCGAACTGCATCACGTCGAGGAGTCCGCCGCCGGCGGCCTCGGTCTGGCGCTTCTCCCAGTAGCCGGGGTAGTCCGTGAAGGTGGAGTTGATCGTGATGTTCGGGTACTCCTCCTCGAACAGCGCGATGGCCTGGTCGTAGCGGGCGGCCCGGTCGTCGTTGCCCCAGAAGGTGTAGTCGAGCGTGATCTCCTCGTCGGGGTCGACGGTGGAGAGCCGGAGCACCCTCCGGAGCATGCCGTCAGGCTGATCGCGGCGGCGGCGGCGATCGCCGCGGCGGCGAGTCGTGTGCGCTTGGTGCTGAACATCATCGTCCTCTCGTGAACTTCCTCGTTCCAGTCCCGGAGCATTCGAGGAGAACCTACCCGACATCTGTCGGGGGTTCGCATCGGCATGTGAAACGTTCCGGGAAAGCGTTTGCCTACGATAGGTTCGATATCGGATGGACGTCAAGTAGCGGATCCGCGGCACCGTCGCCGCACCGCGGAAGGAGACCCCGATGCCCCAGTTCGACCTGCCCCTCGAGCTCCTCGAGGAGTACGCGCCCGAACTCGCAGAGCCCGAGGGCTTCGCGGAGTTCTGGCGCAGCACCGTGGCCGAGGCCGCGCCCTCGCGACCGAGCCCGTCCTCGAGCAGGTCGACGCCGGATTCCCGCTGCTGGACACCTTCGACGTCACGTTCTCGGGCTGGGGCGGCCACCCCATCCGCGCCTGGCTGATCCTCCCGCGCGGCATCGAGGGGCCCCTCCCCGCCCTCGTGAGCTACATCGGCTACGGCGGCGGGCGCGGGCACCTCACCGAGTGGACCACCATGAGGCGCCGCCGGCTACGCGCACTTCGTGATGGACACCGCGCGGCCAGGGCACCGGGCACCGCACCGGCGACACCCCCGACCCCGTCGGCAGCGGACCGCACGCCAACGGCTTCATGACCCAGGGCATCGCCTCGCCCGAGGAGTACTACTACCGTCGCATCTTCACCGACGCGGTGCGCGCGCTCGACGTGCTGCGGGCGCACCCGGCCGTCGATCCGTCGCGCGTCGCGATCTCGGGCGGCAGCCAGGGCGGCGGCATCTGCCTCGCCGTTGCGGGCATCCTCGGGATGCTCGACGAGTCGGACTCCGCGCAGGCCGCGATCATCGACGTGCCGTTCCTCAGCCACATGCGCCACGCCACGCGGATCATCGACACGATGCCCTACGGCGAGATCGTGAAGTACCTGCGGATCCACCGCGGCTCCGAGGAGCGCGTCTTCGCCACCCTCGCCTACTTCGACGGCACGTCCTTCGCCCCGCGCGCGCGGATCCCCGCGATGTTCTCGGTGGGCCTCCTCGACGACATCTGCCCGCCCCTCGACGGTCTACGCCTCCTACAACCGCTACACCGGCCCGCGCGAGATGCGGATCTACCCGTACAACGGGCACGAGCAGGGCGAGGCGTTCCAGATCGCGGAGCACATCGCGTTCCTCGGGCGTCAGCTGGGCTGAGGGGTCGAGGGGGACGCCCGGAGCCGCATCGCAGCGCCGATCCGCTCCTCCAGATCCGAGAGCTCGAGGAGGACGTCGGTGGCGACCCACGCCTGATCGCGAGTCCTCTCGGTGAGCCGGGAGGAGGACTCCGGCGTCGACGAGCTGCTTCACGGCGGAGCCGACGCTGGACGCCGCCCGACCGGTGATCGCCCGTGCGCGCACCGTCGTCAGGACGGGGTCGTCGAGGAGCGCGTCGAGCAGGAGCGCCGCCGAGCTCGCTGCGCGCGGAGCGACCTCCCGAGCCCAGAGATCGGGGAGCCGCTCGATCTGCTCGGCGGGGTGCGGCCCGCCTCCTCCGCTGCGACGAGACCCGCGGTCGCGAGCTCCTGGACGAACGGGGCGAGGGATCCCTGGCGGTACTCGTTCACCAGCGAGAAGTACCGCGATCGCCGAGCCGCGAGCGCGGACGCGATCGGCACGACGACCACGGTCGTCAGACCCCGTCGGCGCAGGATCGCGGTGATCAGCGCCCGGCCGATCCTCCCGTTCCCGTCGGTGAAGGGATGCACCGACTCGAACTGCGCGTGGGCGACGGCCGCCTGGACGATCGGGTCGACGTCGTCCCTGTTGGCGAAGGCGAGCAGATCCGTCATGTACTCGGGCACGGTCCCCGGAGGCGGAGGGACGTGGATCGCGCCGCGGGGCGAGTAGTCGCTCCCGCCGATCCAGTTCTGCATCGTCCGGTAGGCGCCCGCGTACCGTCCGTCCATCGGATCGTCCGCGAGGAGCGTCCCGTGCGCCGCGAGCAGGGCCTCCTCCTCGATCGCGCCGGAGCGGCCCGCACGGTCGACCATCGTCGTCAGCGCCTCCGTCGCGGCCACCATCGACAGCGCTCCCGCGTTCGCACGACTGCCGACCGTCGCCCGCGCGTAGTCCTCCAGGGACGCGTCGACCCGCTCGATCCGCGACGACGAGACGGCCTCCGTGCGCAGCAGGAGCCGGCCGAGTGCTCCGAGACAGGTCCCGTGCCGGGCGTCGAGACCGATGATGGCCCGACGCGCCGCGTCGAGCTCCTGCTGCAGCTCGACTCCGGCGTCCCAGGTCAGCCCGGCGAGGAGCGGCGGGAGCGAGACGACGACCTCGGACAGCGTCCTGTCCCGCGCGCGATCCGGCGCGAGCGGCCTGCCGCCACGGCCGCGTCTCGTATCGATGCGCGGGCCACTCGGTCGTCAGTGCCATGGACACGCCCTCTCACAACCCGAACCATCGCGGGAGATGATTCGGGTTGACTCTACAACCCGAATTATCTCGGGCGATGATTCGGGTTGTGGACGCACCACCGACGCCCGACACTCGTCGTTGTATGACGCCCCGCGTCGGGCACCAGCCGAGTCCTCCGGAGCGTCGGGCACTATCGTGCCCATGACCCGCCAGATCCGCTTCAACGCCTTCGACATGAACTGCGTCGCCCACCAGTCCTCCGGCATGTGGCGCCACCCCCAGGACCAGTCCTGGCGCTACAAGGACCTCTCGTACTGGACGGAGCTCGCGAAGCTCCTCGAGCGCGGAACCTTCGACGGCATCTTCATCGCCGACGTCCTCGGCACCTACGACGTGTACGGAGGCTCCAACGAGGCCGCCATCCGCCACGGCGCGCAGGTCCCCGTCAACGACCCGATCCTGCTCGTGTCGGCGATGGCCGCCGCGACCGAGCACCTCGGCTTCGGCATCACCGCCGGCACCGCCTACGAGCACCCGTACCCGTTCGCGCGCCGCATGTCGACGCTCGACCACCTGACCAAGGGCCGCGTCGGCTGGAACGTCGTCACCGGCTACCTGCCCAGCGCCGCCCGCAACATGGGCCACGAGGACCAGCTCGAGCACGACGACCGCTACGACGTGGCCGACGAGTACCTCGAGGTGCTCTACAAGCTGTGGGAGGGCTCCTGGGAGGACGACGCGGTCATCCGCGACCGCGACTCCGGAGTCTTCACCGACCCGTCGAAGGTGCACGAGATCGGGCACCGCGGCAAGAACTTCACCGTGCCCGGCATCCACCTCTCGGAGCCGTCGCTGCAGCGCACCCCGGTGATCTACCAGGCCGGGGCGTCGCCGCGCGGCATCCGCTTCGCGGCGGGCAACGCGGAGGCGATCTTCGTCGCGTCCTCGACGAAGGCCGGCCTGAAGGCCACGGTCTCGAGGATCCGCGACGCGCTCGAAGCCGCGGGCCGCGACCGCTACTCCGCCAAGATCTACACGCTGCTGACGATCATCACCGCCGAGACGAGCGAAGGCCGCGCACGTGAAGCACCGCGACTTCCTCTCGTACACGAGCGAGGAGGGCGCGCTGGTCTTCATGTCGGGCTGGATGGGCATCGACCTCTCGCAGTACGACCTCGACGAGCCGATCGGCAACGTGAAGAGCAACGCGATCCAGTCGGCCGTCGCCAACTTCCAGGAGGCGAACGAGGACGGCAGCGAGTGGAAGGTCCGCGACATCGCCAAGCTCAGCGTGATCGGCGGACTCGGCCCGTTCGTCGTCGGCTCGCCGACGGAGGTGGCGGACCACCTGCAGGAGTGGGTCGAGGGACACCGACGTCGACGGCTTCAACCTCGCCTACGCGATCACGCCGGGCACCTTCGAGGACGTCGTGGAGTTCATCGTGCCGGAGCTGCGCCGCCGCGGCGCGTACCCGACGAGTACGTCGGGGAGCCTCCGCAACAAGCTGCACGGGCGCGGCGACCGCCTGCCGTCCGAGCACCTGGGCGCGGGCTTCCGGTACCGGGCAGCGACCCCGGCCTGACCTCCGGGATCACCTCCGGCTCGCGAGAACCCGCGAGCCGGAGGTCTCCCGGCCTGGGGCGCCTCAGTCCGCGTCGCAGCGCAGCACTCCCGCGTCGACCCGCAGCACCGCCGCGCGCACGTGGCTGCGGCGCCGCGAGCGGTCGGCCGGCGCATCGGCCAGCTCGACCCGTCCCACCCCGGATGGGTGAAGTACACGATCAGCGCCGACTCCGCGTCGAGCGGTCACGACGTCGGCGTGGCGCCCCACCGCCGGACGCCCGTCGAGCCCGCTCCGGCGCCGTCGGGATCAGCCCCGCCGCTCCCAGCCGCCGACCCCGTTTCGCGAGGAGTGCACGGCCAGCCCGCGCCACTCGTCGGTGATCATCCAGTAGCGCCCGCCGAGCACGAACACCTTCGGCCCCTCGTGCGGCCGGCCGCCGATCGCAAGCCCCTCGACGCGCCACGACTCCGGATCGAACGGGTCGTCCGACACCGCCGCCCGCGTCGTCGAGTCCTGCTCCTCGTCCTTGTACCAGAGCCGCCAACGGCCGTCGCCGCACCGGGCGATCGCCGCGTCGATGACCCGGTCCGAGCCGACGTCGATCGTGCCCAGGCGCCGCCACGGGGCCAGGTCGTCGCTCGCGAACTGCACGAGCGAGGCGCGGCCGGTCCAGTCCGGGCGCACGCCCTCGATCCAGCTCAGCGTCATCAGGTAGCGGCCGTCGATCCGCACGATGTCGGGCGCCCACTGCGTCGACGGATCCGGGGGCGCCGGCGGGATCGAGGCCGTCGACCGTGACCGCGCACCGCCGCGCGCCGTCCGCCGACTCCGCGACTCCGATGCGCGTGCCGTGCACCCACTCGACGCCCGGCAGATCGAGGGCGGCCCGGCGCTGCGTGTAGAACAGGCGCCACGAGCCGTCGGGCGCCGGCACGACGACGGGGTCGGTCGGGCCGTCGAGCAGCGGATCCTCGTAGGGGTGCTGAAGGCGTCGGGGCGCAGCGCCGTCACCAGGCGGCCCCGATCGCGGCGGCTCGGGCTCGCCGTCGGCGACGAGAACCTGCCAGCGCCAGCGCGCCGAGGAGGCGGGCGGCAGGGTCCAGACCTCGTGGAAGAACGGCGCGGCGCACAGCATCGGCGTGCCCTCGCTGCGCACGAACCACGGGTCGGCGCCACCGGGTTCTCGGGATCGGCGCGCATCGCGACGGTGACGCCCGCGCCGACCAGCGCGAGCCACTCCTCCGATCGGCCCATCGCCTCGTCGCTCTCGCCGTGCGGAGCGAGCACGCGGGCGCCCTCGAGGCGCGGTGCGGCACGGAGGAACAGCCCGCCGTAGCCGCACCCGGCCGCCCGGCCGTGGTCGCAGCCGAAGCCGAGCGGACGGTCGGTCAGCGACGTCCACTCGCTGACGATCTCGAGCAGCGTCGCCGTCGAGCCCTCGTGCACACTCAAGCGTCGCTCCTCCTCGAGGAACCGCCGGCCGTGCGCGTCGTACCAGCCCAGGCGCAGGCGCACCGAGTCGTGCTCGCGGGTCACCGACTCGACGAGCTGCGAGCCGTTGTCGAGCTGCCGGTAGCCGTCGCCGGTGACCCAGGTGACGCCGCCCCAGAGGTTGATCTCGTCGGGGTCGTCGCCGACGCGGATGTTCGACACCGCGAGGGAGAGGCCGTGGTGCCAGTCGTGATCCGGCGGGCGCAGGTCCGAGACACACCGCGCCGGAGGGTGCGCAGCGGATGCACGAAGGGCCGCGGCGACTCGACGTGGCGCGGTGCGTCCTCCGCGAGCACGAGCGTCCCGAGGCCGGCGGCGAGCTCGACGGCGCTCGCGGACGCTGGTCCTGCACGGCTTGGCGCGCATCGGGCCGCGGAGGGCGGGATCGGCCAGCTCAGTCGATCCGCACCAGGCGCAGCCGCGGCTGCTCGAGGTACAGCGCCGCGACGATCTCGGGCGAGCACGAAGGCCGGTCCGGAGGCGGCTGTCCGGCAGCGGTCCACCGGTCGCGATCGCGTCGTAGACGGCGTCGAGGTACGGCGCATGGCCGCTCGGCCACGTCCTCGCCGTCGGGGAACGCCCAGGCCTCCCGCCTCCTCGGGCGCGACCTCGCGCGACGGGGTGATGCGCCAGTGGGTGCGGCCGTGGCCGTCGAGGTGCTCGACCTCGATCGTGGCGCGCTCGGTGTCGAGGCCCGGATCGCGCTGACCTCGCGCGGCGAGACCGCCGACGTGAGCACCGAGGCGACGGCTCCGGGGGCGAACCGGAGCACGCCGGTCGAGACGTCACTCGGTCTCGATGTCGCGCGCCTCGCGCCAGGCCTGGCCGGTCACCTCGACCACGTCGCCGACGAGGTGCGCGAGCAGGTCGATCTGGTGGATGCCGTGGCCGGGCGTGGTGCCGCGCCGCTCCGAACTCCCCGGGTGCCGCGCCAGGGGAACGGCGAAGTAGAGCGGGGTCGCGGTACCAGAGGGTGTCGCGGCGGGCGACGAAGCACCCGGCCGAGCGCTCCGGAGGTCGAGCGGCCGCTTCGCGTGCGCGAGCGGCGGTGCCGGTGCGCTGCTGGAAGACCACGGCGAGGAGGGCGGCCGGCGGCGTCGGCCGCGGCTTCGACATCCCGACCGACCTCGGCGAGCGAGAGCGCCGGCGGCTTCCTCGACGACGACGTGCCGGCGTCCCGCGCAGAAGGCCGCCTCGGCCTGGGCCGCGTGGACGGGCAGGGCGCAGAGGCCGGCGCGGCGTCGATCTCCGGGGAGGTCGTCGATGCTCGTGCCGTGCGCGGCGATGCCGTAGCGCTCGGCGGCGAACTCGGCGGCGCGGGCCGGATCGGCGTCGTCGGCCGCGACGATCCGCACGTCGGCGCGGGTGGCGAGGGACCTGCGCGTGGGGGTGGGCGACGGCCGCGCCCGTCCCGACGAGGGTGGCGGCGCGGAGGAGGGTGCGGCGGTCATGGCGTCCTGGCGGCGATCGGCGAACGTGCAGGTCCCGATGCCGCGGATCATCGGCCGGTGGAAGCGCGATTCGCCACTGCGCCCGGACAGCTGAGGGCCGGGGCGGCGTTCACGACGAAGGAAGGATTCGCGTCCGCCGCTCGGATCACGCGGATCCCGGGGGCTACGCCGCATCGCCTTCCTTCGTTACTGTGAACCCGCGTCAGGCAGTCAGCCCAGGAACGCCTCCGTGTGCGGCCTGCATGAAGGCTCGGGCGATCCTCGCCGCTCGGCCGCACGTCGAGATCACGCCGTCGCGGGTGGCGAGCAGATAGGTCATCCCCTCGTCGAACCGTGGCTCGCCGTCGTCGCCATGCCGCCGCCCTGCGTGGCGGTGACCGTGTCGCCGACGTCGCCGTGCAGCACGTCGAGGACCGACAGGGTGACGACGTCGCCGTCGATCCCGGTCGCCTCGGCGCGGGCGGTGTCGAGGTCGGCGATCGCCTCGGCGGTGACCACGGCGCACATCGCGCTGAGGCCGCTGCCGGCCAGCGGCTGGTCGAGGCGGGTCGGCGCGGTACCGGGGCCGAGCGCGAGGGTCAGCGCGACGGCGGCCGCGAGCCCTCCGGCGGGCGCGCCGAGTCGAGGGCGCCCGGCGACGGGCGGCCGGGCGGGCAGGGTGATGGCGGGCTTCTGGGTCATGGCGTCCTCCGCGATGGCGTGCTGGGCGAGTCGGGCGAGCTGGTCGTCGCGCAAGGGCGCGAGCGACGAGGCGGGGTCGGCGGCGCGGATCAGCCGGCGCAGCTCCTGCGCGTCGGGATCGGTCGTCCGCTCCCCTCCTCCTGCATGTCCGGCGCCGCCGGTGCCCTCCAGAGAGCCGCGAATCTGGCGCGGGCCCGGTACAGCCGCACCGAGACGGCGCCGGAGTCGCTCCGAGGACCTGCGCGATCTCGCGGGGCGCGAGCTCCTCCCACACCGAGCCGGAGCAGCTCGGCGTCGGCGGGCGTCAACTGCGCGAGCGCGCGCGGGGCCGGCGCGTCGGCGGTGCCGTCGTCGACCTCGGGCCACGCCTCGCGCGGATCGACGACCAGGATGCGGTGCGCCAGCTGTCCTTGCCGGCGGCGGCCTCGCTCGGCGTTGGCGAGCTGCAGGCGCGCGGCCCCGATCGCCCAGGCGATCTCCTCCTCGGGCACGGCGTCGATCCGCCGCCAGAGCACGATCATCGTCTCGGACAGGACGTCGTCGGCCGTCGCCTCGTCGGTCCGGCGGCCCGGAGGTGGCGGCGCACCGGATCGCGGTCCGGGCCACGAGCGCCTCGAACCGCTCTCGTCGCTCGTCATCGGGAGGCATCTGCACAGTCTTCCCTGTCCGGCGCGGGCGGGCTCCTTGCCGGAGTCGACGACACCCCGTTCCGCTGGTCGAGTAGCCCCGCAGGGGCGCGTACCGAGACCCGCGAGGCGGCACCGAGACCGAGCTGCCCGGGAGGAACGGCACGCATCCTCGGCGAGTCTCCGGACGCCCGCGGGGCGGGCTGCTCGATCAGCACGCGGAGCCTGGTGCGAGCACCCGCCGCGGTGCGCGACGGGGTGCTCGGGTGCGTGGAGCCGGGGCTCAGCTCTCGAAGGTGGCGTCGAGGGTGATCTCGACTCCGGTCAGCGCCTTCGAGACCGGGCACGTGGCCTTGGCCTCGTCGGCCGCCTTGAAGGCGGCCTCGTCGATGCCGGAGACCTCTCCGCTGACGACGAGGTGGATCGGTCGGCGGAAGCCGCCCACGGAGTCGGGCCGAGCGAGACGTCGGCGCGGACGTCGAGGGCCTCGACGGTGCCGCCGGCCTGCCCGAGCACGGCCGAGAACTGCATGGCGTAGCAGGCGGAGTGCGCGGCGCCGAGGAGCTCCTCGGGGCTGGTGGCGCCGTTGGCGTCGTCGGCGGCGCGCTTGGGGAACGAGACGTCGTAGGTGCCGACTTCGAGCTCGGGCTCGACTTCGGCCCTCGCCGGTCTCGGGCGAGCCGTTCAGGCGGTGCTGATGCAGAACGGTAGGCATGGTTCCTCCTCAAGACGGGAGAGCAGAACGGTAGAACGACCGTTCTCCCTGAGTGACACGAGCCTACGAGCCCGTGCGCTCCACTGCAACCATCCCCCGGGTGCGCGCAGCGAGATGCCGGTTCGGTACGCCTCCCCGGCGTGTCGCGCACCGGGAGTGGCATCGCCGGGATCGGTGCGGGACACGGGCCGATCCGCACGCCACGATGCCGAACACCAGCAGCGTGCGCACGAGCGAGCGAAGCCCTCGCCGCCGAAGGACATGCGCCGTACAGCACGGTCGGCGAGGCCCCGATCCCGACCCACACCGCGTAGGCGGTGCCGGTGGGCAGCTCCATCGCCGAGCCGGCGGCCGCTGGCCACCACCGCGACGCCGAGGGCGGTCAGGCCCACGCGGGTGAAGCCCTCCGACCTGCCGAGGCGGTGGCCCGCACGGCTTCGAAGGACTCCGAGACGACGAGGGCGATCAAGGACGCGGCGACCATCGAGGTCGGTCCTGTCGCTGTCCAGGTACTGCTCCCTCGTCCGGTCGCCGTCATCGGCTGTCCCCATTCTGGCGGCTGCTTCAGGCGGACCGTGTGCAGTCAGCGCGGCTGCGCCGGGATGATCACGGCCTCCGTGCGACGGCGGAGTTGATGGGCGGCCCGGTGGCGGGCGACACCGGCGACCCGGTGGACCCCTGCGACGTCTCGGGCAGCGACTCCAGACGCGGCCGGCGGGCTCGGCGCCCTCGCGGAGCTGAACGAGCCACTTGAGCGGAGGATGATCGGCGCGCGGTCCGTGCGCCGCCTGCTTCAGCTTTCGGCGGGGCGGTAGGCGCCGTCCTCGTCCAGGGGCGGATGCGCTCGGCGATCGTGCCGAGCGGGATGTCGTTCCAGTCGGGCAGCGGCTCCTCGGGAGGGTTCGGTCGACATGGTGCTCCTTCCGTTCCCGACCATCCAGCGGCTCCGACGGCGCGGCCCCAGGGGCTTGACCCTGCTCCAGGGCGTCCGGCTCGGCCTGGTGGAATAAATGCTGCGCTCGTCCAGCGCTCGATCGACACGGTCGCGCCGTGGTCGCGGTAGCGTCTCGTCCAGGGTGGAAGCGCCGCGGCAGTCGGGCGTCCGGATCTGCGCGTGCCGGAGGTCGACCACCACGTGCGCCAGGTCGTCGGCGTAGGCGAAGCAGTCGACCAGGTCGTTGCTGCCGAAGAGCGGACCGGTGACGTCGTAGCGCACCGACCCGCCGTCCTCCGCGACGACGCGCTCGACCGCGATCACGTGGGCGACCCGGCGGGCGAACAGGATCGCCGGCCAGCACCACTCCCACCAGCACGCCGAAGCGCGAGGTTGTCGGTCGCCACCACGACGACCACCGTGACCACCATGGAAGCGTCTCCGGAGCCGGCATCCTCCCGCAGCGTCGACGGACAGGCTGTGCCGGTCGACCGTGTGATCGCCACGACCATCATCACCGCGGCGAGCGCCACCATCGGGATCCGCCCCATCGGCAGGCTCAGCCCGGTCACGAGCGCCAGGAGGAACGCCGCGACGATCGTCGAGAGGCGGGTTGCGCCGCGCCCCGTCTTCACGTTCAGCACGGTCTGCCCGATCATCGCGCAGCCCGCGATGCCGCCATAGAAGCCCGCGAGGATGTTGAGACGCCCAGCGCCCACGACTCGCGGCCCTTGTGCGACAGGGTGTCCGTCATCTCGTCGACGAGCTTCGCCGTCAGCAGGGTCTCCAGGCCCACGAACGCCACGCTCAGCGCGGTCGGCAGGATCAGCTGCGGCGTCTCGAAGGCGTGAGCAGCACCAGGAACAGGGTGATGCCGGGCAGCTGGCCGGTGAGCGGACCCTCGTCGGCGACGTCCGGCACGTCCAGGCCGGCGACGTCCGCGGTGGTCACCACCACGATCGCGACGAGCGGAGCCGGCACCGCCCGCGTGAAGCGCGGCAGCACCAGGATGATCGCGATCGTCACCGCGAGCACGTGCGCGACCCACGGCACCCCGATCACGTGCGGCACCTGCGCGAGGAAGATCAGGATCCCCAGCGCGTTGACGAAGCCGATCATCACCGAGCGCGGGATGAACCGCATCAGCCGCGCGAGGCCGCGGTCGAACACGGTCTGGATCGCCGCCAGGATCACGGTCAGCGGCACGTACTGCACCCCGTTCTCGCTCACGAGCGGGGCGATGACGAGCGCGACGGATCCGGCCGCCGCCGTGATCACTCCGGGCCGCCCGCCGAGGATCGACATGGTGAGCGCGAGCACGATCGTCGACGAGACCAGGCTGACCATCGGATCCGCGACCACCGAGGGCGAGATCACCGGGCACGAGGGCGAGAGTGTCGTCGCCGTACCGGCGAGCACCTCGCGCGACAGCTGCCGCGGCGAGCGCAGCGCGTCGAGCACGGTGACGGCCCAGTGCTGGGCTGGGGGCGGTGAGGCCATGGGGTGGCTCCGGGGCGGGTCAGCTCTGTCGAGCGGTTGTCGGGGAGGAGCGCCACATCGCGCGGGAGCGCTCCGGCAATGCCGGAGAATGGGGGCGGGGCGGATCGGCGCGACCCCGCGGCGTGGGGGAGGTGCGGGCGCACCCCGGGGCGGCGGCGGAGCGCATGACGGACGAGCGGACGGCCAGGGAGGTCGAGGCGACCCTGCGCATCGGCGAGCTCGCCGACCCGCTCCTCGATCGCTCGCTGCGCACCCTCCGCCACTACGGCGAGATCGGGCTGCTGCGGCCAGTGGGCGCACAGTCGGCGGAGTTCCGCCTCTACACCGAGCGCGACGTCGACCGCCTGCTGCTCATCCGGCGGATGAAGCCGCTGGGCTTCTCGCTCGACGCGATGGCCGAGCTGCTGCGCGTCGCCGACAGCCTCGGGCGCAGCCACCCCGGAGGAGGCGGCCGGGATCCGCGCCTCGACGCCTTCATCGCCGCGCCGCCCGCCGAGCTGAAGCTCGAGGAGCAGCTGGCGATGGCCGACGAGTTCCTGGCGCTGCGCGCCCAGCACGCCGTCGCCGGGAGGGCGGATCTCCGGACGCCCGCTGCGCGAACTGCCCTCGATCAGCAAGGTACCTGCTGGTCGAGTAGCCGCGCAGCAATATCGGTGATTGCCTTGGTGGTGTCGCGGGGGTTCGGCTCGATCGCGTATCGGCGCTAGCCGGGCTGTCTTGGTCTGAATTATCGAACCCGACACCGTTTGAAGCGTCCGATCGGCAGTCATTACTTGATGAAGCCCAGCGGCCTGTGGTCTCATCACCGATTTGTCCATCACCCTGATCGGACGCGTGACCGCCCAGGACGTGTCAGCGACAACAAACACCGTTCGAAGCGCAGTCGTCCGCGAGATCGTCGCCGGGCATCGACACCCATCAGGACAGCCGTGGAGTCCTCGACTCGGCCGGCCGCCTCGTGGCCGATCATTATCATGTGGGGCTTCCGTGGAACTCAGCTCGGGCGCAGCAACTCTGCGGAGCACCGTATCAACCTCTGCGCGAAGGCTTCGCGGGCGAACTGGTGAATAGCCACCCCTCGACGAACGCATCAATGGACGCGCTGGTCACGGGATCAGTGCTGCTCCAGCTTGCGCGCCGGACACGAAGCCACGTGCAGGACAACTCGCCGAACCGCGGGATCATGGGATGCCAACGAGTACATCTCATACAGCGCGCCATCGACTCGGCGCCGACGTAGTCGCTGTCGAAGATCAGATCGGCCAGGATGCGAATGCAGGATTCCTCGATCGCGCGCGCCGCTGAGGAGCGGATTCGAGTTGCGCCGACATCGACTCCATGAGCGAGCGGAAAGCTTCACGTCGGAGGATCTCGGTGACGCGAAGTGGTGACCGACCCGGGCAGGACCTCCGCGGCTTCGGCGATCAGTCGGTGTCGTGTGGTGCACACCGTGCTCGATGATCACGCGAGGTGGCCCACGATGATGACTTGGGGTCGTGTCGAGTCCGAGACCGCTGCCACCATCTGCATTCCTCCTCGATCGTCGCCTCGTTCATCTGGCAGCCCGTTGAACCAGATGAGGCATGTACATTCCCGTACACGGATTCGTCTGTGGATGTACACGCCAGGGAGGACACTCGTGATCGCCGCCACCTTTCGTCGCCGTCAGGCTGTTGCGCTCTTCCTCGTTCCAGGATCGGGTCTCGCATCATGGGTGGCCCGGACGCCCGATGTGCAGGGGATCGACTCGGCGCGACGACTGCCGAGGATGGGTTTGATCCTCTTCGGACTCTCGGTCGGCTCCAATGCTCGGCATCCTGTGTTCCGGGCCGCTCGTCTCGCGATGGGGAGCGCGCGTGGTCATCACGGCGGGCGTCAGCAGCATCGCCCTCAGCATGGTGATGATCGGCGTCCGCCACGTTGGTGCGGGATCGCCGCTCCTGGCCGCGATCGGGCTCGGTCTCTTCGGCGGCCTCGGGATGGGCGGAGGCGAGGTCGCAATGAACGTCGAAGGGGCGGAGATCGAGTCCCTCCTCGGTCGGTCGGTGCTTCCCGCGCTTCATGGGTTCGCTCGGCCACCGGGAACGGTTGCATCGGAGCGGCCGCCGGAATCATCTCCCGCAGCGTTCGATGTACCGGTCGTCCTTCACCTCGCTCTGGTCGCGGTGGTGGGATCGGTCCTCCTATCGACGATCGCCCGCCCATATTCCGCGTGTCGATCGGGCGGTGGCCGGCCGCAGCGACGCTCAGGATGCTTCTTCCGCGCGGGTGTTCGGCACCGCTCCGCGATCCCGTTCTCCTGGTGATCGGCGGAGTCGTGCTGGCCATGGCTATCCGCTGAAGGCTCCGCCGACGACTGGCTGCCCCTCCCAATGGTCGATTGAGTCGCGGCTTCCGGCGCCGCCTGCCAGGCTCCGCCATCTGCGCGATCTTCTCGCTGTCGATGATGGTCGCGCGCTTCTTGGGAGGGAGGCTCGTTGAACGGTACGGGCGCTCCGCGATTCTGACGCGTACAGTGCGCTGGCCGCCGCGGCCGGGCTCATCTCGGCATCATCTTCGTCGATGATCGAATCGTTGCGGGAGCGTCCGGTCATCCTTTGGGGACTTGGCGTCGCCCTCGGTTTCCCGGTCGCGCTGTCCGCCGCCGGCGACTCCAGGCCCTGGCCAGGCCCAGCGTGTTGCGGTGACCGCCACGATCGGATACGTGGCTTTTCTCGTCGGTCCGCCGGCCTCGCGGATTTCATCCGGAGAAGCGGCCGGACATGCCGCGCTTCCTGGTCCCCGCTGGCATGGTTGTGGTCGGTGCCGCCCTCTCCCGGCTGGTCCCGCGCGGTGAGGCCGACCGTGAGGCGGCTGTCGACGACCGATCCGTCCAGCCGCACCGCTAGAAGCGCCTGATTCCGGCCCGTCGACGATCCTGCACCCGTCCCGACACTGTAGTTCAGGTGTCGCGACGGCCTCGAGCACTGCTGCTGCGACACCGGCGCTCGGCGCGCTCGGGCGCGCACACCGCGCGGGGCACGACCAGGAGGCGGGTGTGTCTCGACCGTCACTACGACAGGAAAATCCGGTCTAGCACGAAGGCCGGTGCTGCAGATTCAGGCGGGGGTCGCGCACGCGCTGGCCCTGAAAGGCGCCGAGCCCGAACTCCTCAATATCCTCGACGTGGAGTCGCTCCTCGTTCCCGACCGAAAAAAAAAAAAAAAAAAAACCGCACTCATTTTTCGTCGGTTGATCCCGCGAGAGAGCACCGACAGGGAAACGGCACAGGGTCACCGAGCAGCGACTTGCGGCGCATCATCGCCCAGGCCGACCTCACTCGCGGCGCCCGTCGACGCTGCGACCGCCGCGTGGGATGGGATCGGCGAGGGGAGACATACCTCGTGCACGTCGACGTCGGCGTGCACGACTTCATGGACGCGCCGATCGCGGACAGCACGGCCGGGCGCAGCTCCGTCGCGACGACAACTGGCGACTCACGACGGCCCTCACCGCACTGCTGCGCGACGTCGACTGCCAGTGCTTTCGATCGGCGCCCAGCCCCGACCACGCCCGTTTCGACGCCGATGCGCTCCACCGGCTCACCCGAGCCGTCGGCGCGGGACTGACCGGCTGACCATGGCTGAAGCAGAGGGCCCGAAGGCTGTCACATCGTCGGCGCCCAGCCGCGAAGTGACAGTCTGGGGCACTGCGCCAGATAAGACGTTTCGAGGTGATCACGGCGCGTCGACGGCGCCAGCCGCCGCTCACGCCGCGCTTCGGGCGGTCACGGGCGCGAGAGGACTCCCCGCTTCCTGCGCCGCGATCTGCAGTGCTAACAGCTTCGAATAGAACCGTCCGTGCTCGATGCCGGGGAGAGATCGCGAGACCAAAGCCCGTCAGGGCCCGGAGCCGCGCCGGAGCCGACCGTATTCGCCGTCCTCGCTGACGTGAGCGAATTCGCCGAAGCTCGTCCGCGGTGGATCGCCGAGAAGCTGCCGCGCAGCGGCGTCGGTGGCTGGTACCCCGTCGCGAGCGCAGCTTGAGGTCGGCTTGGACGAGGCGACCGTCATCGAGCGTGACACCGTCGGGCCGAATCCGGTGAGCACTGCCGTGATCGAGCTTGACCAGGCCGTCCGCGATGAGGTCCGGATGCACCGGCGTTGTAGTAGTAGCCGGTCGCGTTCAGGCCCGAAGATCAGGCCGAGGACACCCTGCCCTCCGGGTCCGCTCGCTCGGCTCGAATCCCGCCTTCCAGTCGCGCGCCGAGCATGTCGCGATCAGAGTGCGTTCAGCTTCTGCGAGTTGGCCGGCTCCGTAGGAGGGAGATGTCCGAACGGCACGGCGGCGATTGATCGAGGTCGCCCTGATCGAGGAGACAGCACTTGCCGCTGGTGTGGGTCGCATGCATGACGCTTGTGGAAGGTGGATGCGTTTTGAAGCCGATGCCGGAGCGCTGGATCATGGCGGTCACCCTCCACACCGTGCTCGGCGAGGTCACCGTGCGTTGTCGTGGCCGCCGCAGCGCCGCTGCCGGCGACGACGACGGCGCTCGCCGACCCACGGCTCGCTCCCGCGTGGAAGTCGACAGCGTGGATGACCTCGCCGGCGAACTCCGCCTGCCCGAGGAAGTCGGGGCGATTCGGGCGCGCCGTTCGTGCCGGTCGCCGAGAACCCAGAGATGGCGCGGGTTGAGGTGCCGCGCTCAGAGCCGTCCGCGCGGACGACGTCGGTTGCCCATGTCTCGGTCCCGACGTCGAAGTAAGCGCGTTCTGCACGAGCGATCCCGTCCATACGGGCAGATCGAGCGGCGCATGGCGTGGCTCTCCAGGAAGTCCGCGAGCTTGTCGGCCGGGGTGAACCGGGTCCAGGTCGAGGGGGAAGGCAAGTGCGGGAGCTGGCGGTCACCGCCAGAGCGGGCGTGTGCTGAGCGGGGAGGAGTAGCGCTTGCGCCGGTTGTCGCCGGCCGCGATGGCCAGTTGCTCTCGACGACCTTCGCGGGGATGCCGGGCGCGCGCAAGCGCCGCGGCAATCATCGAACCGTTGCTGGCCGGCTCCCACGATGGCCGCCGTCGGATCATCCGTCGCGAACTCGTGGTCGAGCGACTCCGTTCCAGCTGAGCCGGTTCGGGACGGGTCCGTGCTCTCGGCCCGCGGGACGGAAGGCTCGTCGATCAGCTCAGGGTGGCTGTCGAAGGCGGTGAGCGAGAGGATGAGCGTTCCGGCGCGCCAGGCCCCGTCGTCGTCGAGGCCGAAGGCTGGAGGTGCCCCGCCCCGGCTCCGGTCGCCGTCTTGAAGTGCAGGAAAGTGGCGATTGTCGCGGCGCCCCGCTGCTTGCCTCGCGGATGATGGGAGCGGCCGGGCGGATGCCGATCTGCGGCGGACTCGATGCTGTCGCTGCCGGTCAGCAGCGTCGCGACGTCGTGGCGTCCGACGGCGTTGCGGAAGTCCCAGGAGAGGGCGAGCAGGTCGCGGGCAGTGCACTCGTTTTGGAACAGGGACTTCATCGTCTCATGGTCACGGGACGTCAGTGTCGCGCCGAGCGTCTCGATCCATTCGGTGAGATGCGGGCGCCGTCGTCGACCCCGGAGACGGCCGAGAACGAATCGTTCAAGGCGCTCGTCGTCACTGCGTCAGTCATTGGGGGACTCCTTCGGATCGTCGAATCTCGGGCTAAGGAACGGCGTCATTTCTGGCCGCGTCGGCCGTTGTCCAGAGTCCTCCGGATACCCGGGTCGCGGCGTCCCATTTTGAGACAGGCCGGTATTCAGTCGTCGGCAGGTAATTCCGCAACGGTAAAGGCGATCCGAGGGATCTCCGCGACTGCGCAGCGGATCAGGGATACAACCCGCGCAGGAGGTGCGCCTCCGCGACGCGTTGCACGGCCAGGGCCGTTGCTGACGCTCGAAGCGTCTCGCCGCGCGTGGCCGCGTCGGCGACGACGCGCTGCCACGCCTCGATCATCCGGGTCCGCAGTCTCGCTTCTACTTGGTCTCCGCCCCACCAGTAGGCCTGATTGGCCTGCACCCACTCGAAGTAGGACACGATCACCCCACCCGCGTTGGCGAGGATGTCTGGTACGACGAGCACTCCTCGATCGCGCAGGATCACGTCAGCGGCCGCCGTCGTGGGGCCGTTCGCACCCTCGACGATGAGCTTGGCCCGGATGGCACGCGCATTGTTCGTGTGGATCACACCTTCGACGGCCGCAGGAGCGAGCAGGTCCACATCCTGTAGCGACAGCTCGTCCCGGTCGAGGAAGTCAGCTACGCCGAACCCGACGACGCTGCCGGTGCTTCGTACGTGCGTTATGAGTTCGTCGATATCCAGCCCTCGATCCGCACGAATTGCACCGTACTGGTCGCTTACCGCAGTCACCCGGACTCCGGCTTGATGCAGGAGCAGGGCGACGTCGGCGCCGACCTTCCCGAACCCCTGTACCGCAGCGGAGGATCGGTCTGCCCGCAGCCCGACATGTTCCAACGCGGCGAGGGCGATGTGGGTCACCCCGCGACTGGTCGCGCTGGCTCGACCGAGGGAGCCGCCCAGTGAGATTGGCTTGCCAGTGACGACGCCGGGACTGGTGTACCCCCTTGCGACGGAGTGAGTGTCCATCATCCAGGCCATGGTCTTTTCGTCCGTCCCGATGTCCGGCGCCGGGATGTCGCGTTCTGGACCGATGATCGGCAGGATCTCGCTGGTGTACCGCCGCGTCACGCGCTCGAGTTCGGCCATCGAATGCCGGCGTGGATCGATAGCGATGCCACCCTTGGCGCCGCCGTAGGGCACATCGACGAGCGCGCACTTCCACGTCATCCACATCGCCAGGGCGCGAATCTCATCGAGATCTACATGAGGTGAATACCGCAGACCGCCCTTCGCGGGTCCGCGGGAGAAATTGTGCTGCACCCGGTGCCCCAGGAACACGAGGATCTCGCCGTCGTCGGATCGCAGCGGGACAGAGACGGTCATCTCGCGCCGCGGAGTGGCGAGTATTCGAGCAACCCCTGGTCGTAGCAGCAGGAGGTGCACAGCTGCGGTGAGCTGGCTTTGGGCATCGCCCAGAGGCCCTAGAGCCTGGACCGCGTGATTCAGCAGGGCGGCATCGGACATCACTGTGCCGTGTATCCGCCGTCGACGAGGAGGTCAGCGCCCGTCACGTAGCTCGCTTCGTCGCTCGCCAGGAAGAGCACACCATAGCTGACCTCGATCGCCTGCGCGCCTCGCTTCATCGGGGTGGCCGCGGCGAACTCTCGGTTGGATTCGTCACCCTCCTCCTGCGCCATGTGCGTCATGACGAGGCCCGGCGAGATCGAGTTCACGCGCACGCCGCGGGCGGCGTACTCCATCGCCGCGGCGCGCGTCATCATCTTCACCGCGCCCTTGGATGCTTGATATGAGAAGCCGCCAGGATTGCCGACCGTGCCGTTGATCGAGCACGTGTTCACGATGGATCCGCCGCCGTCGCGCTCGATGACGGGCGCGAGGTGCTTGAGTCCGAGGAAGACGCCCTGCTGGTTGATGGCGACCATCCGCTGCCATGCCGACACGTCCTCGTCCTGCACCGACTTCTGCGAACCGACGATACCGGCGTTGTTCAGCAAGATGTCGACGCGGCCCCATCGGGCCAACGCCTCGTCGACCACATCCTTCCAGTCCGACTCTTCGGCGACGTTCATGTGCCGATAGTGCACGTCGGTATCCCTCGGCGCGCAGCTCGGACGCGACGGCCTCCCCTGCCTCGTCGAGAACGTCGGTCATCAGAATCCGCGCTCCCTCGCTTGCGAAGAGTCGCGTGTGCGATTCGCCCTGGCCCCGGGCAGCTCCGTGACGATGGTCACCTTGTCTTGTACTCGACCCATCTCGGTCTCCGTTCTGTTGTTATGCCGCGACCGTTCGACGCGTCTGTCGATTATCGAGCGCGGTCCCCGGGCTCTTGTGTGTCACATCCGGACAGTGCAGCGGGGGCGTCGAGGGGAACGCGGAGCCGCTGGAAATTGAATGGAAAAGGGGTGAGCGACATGGCGGGTCGACTGACGGGGAAGTGGCGATCGTGACCGGAGCCGGGTACGGGCAGGGCAGAGCGACGGCCCTCGCGCTTCTGCATGCCGTCTCCCGCGTGACGGCCGCCGACATCGCCGAGCGCGGTCGCGCCTCGCTGGCGTTGAAGCCAGAGCCGACGGTCTTCGACGTCAGCCGACCGGACCAGGTGCAGTGATTAGTCGCGAGGACAAAGGAGATCTTCGGCGGGCTGCATGCGATGTTGAACTGCACCGGACACCTCCAGAGCCGCCTCCGTCCTGGAAGTGACGGAGGCCCTGCTTGATGCCATCATCGACATCAGACCTCAGAACCATGTTCTACGGTTGCAGGTACGAATCCCTGCGCTCATACCCAGCGGTGGCGGATCGATCGTCAACTGGGACTCCATCAACTCACTCGTCGCCGAGCCGGAGATCCCGGCACGCTCCCTGACCAAGGGTGCCGTTCAGATAATCATCAAATCGGTCGCTCTAGAGCACGCCGCCGACGATATCCGCACGAACTGACTATGCGCTGGCGGGGTGAAGACGCCGATGGTGGATGCATTCTTTGATCATTCCTCTTACGACGACGAGGCGGCCCCGTCCACCCGTCAGCCCCTCGGCCTGGTCGTCTCGGATCGCCGATGTGGCGGTGTTCCTCATCCTGGACGAGCGGCGGAAGATGACGGGCAGCGCCGTCGTCGTCGACGCGGGTTTCACCGCTCGCTGACAGAGCAATGCGGTGGGCTGTCCCGGTATAGGACAGTCGGCCGCGCGGCGTCGGCGTTTGACTCGTCGGCATGGTCGATAACTTGCCCCCCACAGTCGTCCGCGCGTCGGAGGACCGACACGCCCGCCTCACGGCAGCCGGACTCCCTCTCCTCGCGGGAGGGTACGGTCGCGCCGCGTATCACGTCGGCTCTCCTTCGCCCTACGCGGCTCGCGGCGAGGGGGTGGCGGCTCTGGGACGAGACGGGTCGGGAGTTCATCGACGCGAACGGCAATTTCACGACTCTCATCCACGGCAACGCTCATCCACAGATCGTCGAGGCCGCGCGGGCGGCGATCCGCAGTGGCGCGTCGTGGGGCATCCCGAACGTCGATGAGTGGGAGCTCGCGGACCTCCTGCTGACGCGGCTGCCCGAACTCGATCAGATCCGTTTCACCAACTCCGGCACGGAAGCCGTGATGGCCGCGATACGCATCGCGCGGGCGATTACCGGCCGCTCCGACCTCATCATGACCAAAGACGGCTATCACGGCTCCTCCGACGTCGCACTGTCGACCTCGGGGCCGATGCTCGGTGTGCCCTCCGTCGTGTCCGACCAGGTCTCCCTCCTGCCTGTCAACGACATCGAGTCGTTGCAGCGCCTGTTCGCGGAAGGTCCGCGACGGTACGCGGCGATCGTTCTCGATCTGCTCCCGAACAAGGCGGGACTCATCGAATTGGATCGCGAGTTCGTCGCGGAGGCACGCCGACTCGCGACCGAGAATGGAACGCTGCTAATCATCGACGAGGTGATCAGCATCCGACTAGGAGCGCACGGCCTCAGCGGCGATTACGGCCTGACCCCCGACCTGCTGGCCACGGGCAAGCTCATCGGGAGCGGATTCCCCGTGGGCGCTGTCGCCGGCCGCGCCGAATTCATGAGTGCTCTAGACCCCCGCCACCCGGACGAGATCCCACTGTCAGGGACATTCTCCGGCAATCCCGTCGCGATGGCCGCGGGTTCGGCTGCAGTGCGTCTTCTGACCGGGGACGAGATCACAAGGCTCAACGCTCTCGGCAATATGGCTCGCCTTGAGGCGAGCTACCGCCTACAGGACTCGGGCTGGGAGCTGCGCGGAAGCGGATCGCTTTACCGCCCTTTCCCGCGCGGCGAACGCAAGGTACCCGCTGCGACGCAGCAAACCCTCTGGTGGGCGGCGTACGACCGCGGACTGCTCCTCTCATCCGCCAATCTGGTCGCCCTGTCGACTCCGATGACGGGCGACGTTGTCGCGGACCTGACTGATCGGCTCGTCGCAGCCGTCATCGAGATCGCGGAGGCGACGGCATGAGACTCGTGACTTACCGTCAGGACGGAACGTGGCGAGCGGGCGCGATCATCGCCGAGCACGTCTACGACATCGCTCGCGCCGTGGCACATCCGGATGAACCGCAATCCGCTTTCTCGATGCGACAGCTGCTCACCGAGCGCGGCGCGGATCTCGGCGGGCTCGCCACTGTCGTGGAGAGCGCCGTTCAGGCAGGGCTTGACGCCGAGGTACGGCTCGAGGATGCGCAGCTGAGTTCACCAGTTCCCGACCCGGCCAAGGTGCTTTGCATCGGTCTGAACTACAAGATCATGTGGCCGAGACCGGCCGCGCACTCCCGCGGTACCCGGACGTTTTCGCAAAGTTCTCGACGAGCTTGTGCGGTCCGCGTGATCTCATCGGCGGGCTGGCGTTCACACGCCAACTCGACTTCGAGGGCGAACTGGCGGTCGTGATCGGTCGGACCGCTCGGGGCGTCGCGGTTGAGGATGCGCTGAGACTACGTCGCGGGCGCAATGATGCTCAACGACGTCACCGCGCGTGATCTGCAATATCGGGGCACCCAGTGGCTGATGGGCAAAGCGGTTGACGGTTCCACGCCGAGCGGACCCGCTCTCGTCACGCTCGACGAGGTGGGTGATGTTCAGGACCTGGAACTCACGACGCAGGTGAACGGCGTCGAGATGCAGCACTCAACACCATGAACATGATCTTCCCCGTGGCGGAGATCATCGCGTACCTGTCGCAGACCATCACATTGGAACCCGGTGACGTGATCGCCACTGGAACACCGGAGGGGATCGGGGCAAAGCGGACGCCGCCGATCTGGCTGAACGTCGGCGACACGATCACGATTTCCATCGCCCGTGTCGGGACCCTGTCGAACGAAGTCGGTCCCGCTCAAGCATGACTTGTCCCATTACGGGACACTCCGCCCGTCGGACGCGAACGTACCTTTGTCACAAGTCCGGATCGGCCACGCCCGTGGCGATCCTCGAGCTGGAGATCCCGTTCAGTATGACCGACGCCGACCAGACAGCCTTCGCGACCCGGATCATCGCTCAGCGCGAGAAGCCGGCCGTTATCGTCCCCCATGTCGTGAATGGCGTCGAGCGCTTCGACGGGGCCCTTCTCGAGCGGGAGGATCCGAGCGCTCCCGGCACCATCGTCAGCGGATGCCACGACGCACCGGCCTCCCTGGTGAACGCTGCCGTGCAGGGCAGCCGCGCCGCACAGAAGCAGTGGGCCAAGATCCCCCTTTCCGAGCGCATCAAGCACGTGCGGCGGGCGATCCCCTTCGTCGAGTCCCGCGTCGAAGAATGGGCGGTCCGTGTTGCGATCGAGGTGGGCAAGCCCTACGCAGCGGCGCGCGCCGAGGGCGCCGAAGTCCTGGCGTTCCTGCACCAGTACACCGAGTACGCCGAGGCACCGGGCGCGTTCGAGGACGAGCGCCTGCCGAACGAGGGCGGCATCGCCGCAGACTCCGATCCTCAAGCCGTACGGCGTGTTCGGAGCCATCACTCCGTTCAACTACCCGATCGTCCAGGCCGCGGGCCCCGTCATCGCGGGCATCCTCGCCGGTAACGGTGTGGTCGTGAAGACGGCCCACCATGGGCCGTGGTCAGGACACGCCGTCGCCGAGTTCGTCGCCGAGATGGACCTCCCGGTCGGACTTGTCAACATCATTCACGGCGCCGATGAGCCGGGTCGCGCACTCGCCGCGTCCGACATCGACGGCATCTGTTTCACCGGATCCGTCGGCGTCGGTCAGGCCATTCTCCGCGAATTCGCGCAGGGCGACTACTACCGTCCCGTCATCGCCGAAATGGGCGGCAAGAACCCGGTCATCGTTACGGACTCCGCCGATCTCGAGCTCGCGGCCGACGGTATTGTCTTTTCCGCGTTCGACCTCAGCGGCCAGAAGTGCAGTGCGCTCTCCCGCGTCCTGGTGACCCCCGGCGCGCACGAGCGCCTCGCGACCCTGATCGCGGAGCGCGTCGCGCGACTGCAAATGACCGACCCCACCCGACCCGACGCATTCGGAGGGCCCGCTCGTCTCGCCGGAAGCCGTAGCGCGACACGGCGCCCTCGTGGCCGAGGCGACCGACGCGCAGTTCCGGATTACGACGGGCATCGCGGGAGGCGAGGGCTACTTCGTTCCCGCCGTCGTGGTCGACGGAGTACCGGCGGATCACCGGCTCGCCAACGTCGAGCACTTCCTCCTTCCTCACCATCAGCGAGGTCGCGGACTTCGAGGCCGGTCTCGAGGCCGCAAACAAGACCACAATGGGTCTGACCGCCGGCGTCTACACCGGAGACCGTGCCGAGCGGAGGAGTTCCTCGACGCGATCGAGGCCGGATGTGTCAACGTAAACGTACCCGGGCACGCCACCACCGGATGGTGGCCGAGGCCCGCAGACCTTCGGCGGCTGGAAGGCCAGCGGCACGCTGAGGCGTCAGACCGGAGGAAGTGGTACTTCCAGCTGTTCGCGCGCCAGCAGGCGCGTAGCTTCCCTCTGAACTCGGCTCCCTGCTGACGTACTAAGCGGCTGGTCGGAGGACGCCATGAGCTTGACCGGAGACATCTGGACCCAAGACTCACAGGCGCGAGTTGGATCTCTGTCGAACGCGACGATTCTCTCTCTCCGTGAACGCTTCCTCGCCGACCCGGCAGGAACCGACCTGAGCGTTCTCCGACCCGTCATCGCTCGATCCTGGCAGCGCAGCATCTCCTGGAAGGTGCTCTCGGCGCCGACAGCGCTTGCATCCACCTCCAGATCCTCGCGTCGACGAGCAGCTCGCTCGCCGCCGAACCGGTACTCACCGAACTCGGGAGTGTGTGTGTGGACGTCGGCGGATCCGTCGTGTTGACGGACTCCGACGGAACCCTCGCAGTAATCCGCGGGCACGCGAAGGAGATGCGCCGGGCTGAGCAGCTCTTCCCGCTAGTCGGGGCCAAGATGGCGGAGGACGCCATCGGCACGAACTCCGACGGTACCGCGATCGAGGAGAACCACACCGTGCAAGTGTGGGGCGGCGAACACTTCAATGACGCCCTGCACGGCAGCTACTGCACCTCCGTCCCCATCCGCGACCCCATTCGTCGGTCAACGCGCGGGGTGCTCGGCCTGATGCTCCCCCTCTCCATCGCGAAAGACGTCGCACCCCGATCGGTCCTGCTGCTCGTCGAGGGGCGGCCGCAGACATCACCCGACGACTCGCGGAACGGCTCGCCGCGCGCGAGCAGGCGCTGATGTCGGAATACATGCGCGAGGTCCGCAAACGCGGCGCGGACGCGGTCGTAGCGATGGACGACCGAACCACCATCGCCAGTCGCAGTGCACTCAGCATGCTGGACCAGAGCGATTTCGCCGTTCTCGCCGCACTCACCCGCGAGGCGCAACCCGGCAACGACGCGCGGCATTCGCTGAGCGTCAGCGACGGTCGGCGTGCAATTGCACCTGCGACCGATGGAGGCGACGGAGTTCGGCTCCGGCGGCGCCGCTGTCATGCGAGTACACCGTCCCCGACACGGTCCCGCGCAACACCGGCCGCAGCCGGAAGCGAGACCGCTGCGCCAGTTCGCCTCCATCATCGGAAATAGCCCCGCAGTGCGCCGGGTGCTGGACACGGCGAGCACGGCCGTCCTACGCAAGATGCCGACCTACATCGTGGGTGAACAGGGCACGGGGAAATTGATGCTTGCACGCACGATCGCGGAGACGATGGCCGACGAAGTGACCGTTGTCGACTTCCCGACCGAAGCTTCACCCGTCCAGCTCCTGGATGAGCTCGATGCCGTCCCGGCAGGCGGCTCGGCCGTCCTGCACCGCGTCGACCGCGCTCCGGCGGAACTGCTGGAAGAAATGGCGGCCCTGCTGCACTTGCTCGATCAGCCGCAGATCATCGTGACGACGGGCGTCGTCACGGAGAATGTCGCCGCTGTTGTGTCGGCCATGCGCGGGATCGAAATCACGATGCCCCCTCTGCGCTCACGCCGGGAGGACATCCCCGCGCTCGCCCGCGTCTTCCTCGACCAGGCCGGCTTCACGAGCGGCCGCCTCTCGGCGAAGATGCGCGATACGCTCGTCACCGCCGACTGGCCCGGTAACGCGCGGCAGCTCCGCACACTCGTCGAGACGGTAGCCGGCGGTGCGGAAGGCAGCGAGCTCAGGCTCTCGGACCTCTCCGACGTGCAGCAGCGGGCGTTGCAGGGTGAGTCGCCTCACCCGTCTTGAAGAGGCGGAGCTGCACCAAATCAGAGAGGCCTTGATCGAGTCAGGCGGAAATCGCCTGCGCGCGGCGGCTCTGCTGGGAATCGGACGATCGACTTTGTATCGCAAGCTCGAGACGTACGCGGCCCGCGGCTTCGACGTTGAGGTCGACTGAGCGAACGCGGTCGCACACGGCCTCGGGCCGTCCCCATCCGGAGCAGACGGCCCACTCTCCCCGGCCTAGCGTGCAACCAGATCGACGATGACAGCAGGAGGCACGGACTGACCTCACGCGCTCACGGCGGGCGAAGCCCCCGGTCTGCGACGAGATCGGGGGCTTCGCCGTTCATCGACGCATCGAAATCAGGAAACGATGTCAGGCGGCGTTTCTCCGCCGCAGGAACGTCCGCGCCCGCTGCACGGCACCGGACTGCAGCGCCGGCGAAGGCTGCTCGACTTCCACGCGGAATGCGGGGTCAGCACGGCGTTCGGTGAGAAGCGGAGCGGATGATCGGCCGGCAGTGGCTCAGCCTCGAACACGTCGAGGCCCGCGCCCGCGAGTCTCGACTCGGACAACGCCGCCGCGAGGGCAATCTCATCCACTAATCCGCCGCGCGACACGTTCACGATGACGGCGTTGCGCTTCATCAGAAGGATCGACTCGGCGGAGATCATATGCCGAGTCTCGCCCGTCAGCAGGAACGTGCAGGGAGACAACATCGCAGCTGGCGAGGATCTCGTCCACCGAGGCGGAGGGGACGTCCGCGAACGTGACGACCGGGTCGAAGGCCGTCACTTGCGCTCCCGCATCGCGCCACGCAAGTCGCGACCCGACGGCCAATGCGGCCCATGCCGATCACGCCGATCCGCAACTCACTCAGCACGGGACCATCGAACGGCACATCCGCCGCCCAGCGTCCGGATGCAATCGCCGCCTGCCCCTGCGGGATCCGCCTGCTCAGCAAGAGGCCGAGCGCGAAGGCGTGCGAGGCGACCTCCTCGGTCGAGGCATCAGGGACGATGGCTACCGGCACGCCGTGCGCACGGGCCGCAAGGACATCAATGTTGTCGTAACCGATGCCGTAGCGGACGACCCCCGGCAACCGTCCATCAGCGCGAATTCGGCTTCGTGCACTTTCGCGTAAGGGGTGACCATGACAATCGCGGCCTCCGGCATGCCGGAGGTGAACTGCTGCTGGTCGACGGCGACCACGAGGTCGAGATCGAGTTCGTCGGCAAGATCCTTCTCGCGTCGGAGATCCGGGAACTGATGGGGTGCGATGAGCAAGGATTTACGTGAGTTGGGCACGTGCAGCCGACTTTCTCGTTGGGAGGGCGGGACAGGTAGGCGCTGCCCGGGTGTGATCCGAGCCGCACCCGAAGAGGTCGAATCAGTCGAGCGCACGACCGATGCGGCGGTAGACATCAGGTCGGCGCCGCCGCAGAACGACGGCCAAGATGATCCCCGCAACGATGAGGGCATATGGAATGAGGACCAGGACTGTCAACAGCAGGGGACTCCCGACGACGAGCAGGTCCATGTTGAGCGTCCCAGTGATGAGCGCAAAGCCGATACCGACGAACGCGACCGCCGGTGCGATGAAGGTTCGCCAGACCGATGCGCCGGCGGGATTGCGACGGAAGTAGAAGATGATCGCGACCGCGGTCAGGGCGAGCAGGAGCAGCATCCCGTAGAACGCGACGCCGCCCGCCGCAGCGTAGAGCGCGACCTCATCACCCCCGGAAAAGATGAGGATTAATAGCACCGCGAGAAGAACGGCTCCGACTGCGACCGCCGCACGGTGAGGCGAACCGTGCTTCTCATGCACGGCCGAGAGCGCCCTCGGAAAGACCCCATCGACCGACAGCGAGTGCGTGTAGCGGGAGAGAATGTTCTGCAACGACAGCATCGAAGCGAAGTAGCTCGTGATCAGCAATATCGAAATCAGCTGGTTCGCGAAGACCCCGAAGTAGGCGAGCAGAGGCATTGGGCATCATTTCGGTCGCGTTCTCCGAGGCGGACGCCACCGCGTTCGACGTGCCGACGGACAGAACAAGCGCATAGGCCGAGATCGCGTAGAAAATGGCGAGGAAAGCGACCGCCAGCATCGTCGCGCGAGGGATCGTCTTCGACGGGTTCTTCACCTCGTCGCGGTAGATCGCCGTGGCCTCGAAGCCATTGAACACGCCGATACTAAAGAGCAGGAGCACCCCGATCGTCGGGGTGATGAGGTTCACCGGGCTCAGCTCGACCGATGGCCTCCGGGCCACCGTTCGCGATCAGCACGACGTCGAAGATCGCGACCGCGGCGACCTCGTCGAGGATGACCGACAGGACCTTCGCCGAGAGCTCGACGTTGAAGTAGCTAGGATCCACGCGGCGATCAGCATCGCAAGACTCCAGACCCACCAGGGCGCAAAGTTCCTCCGGTGAACGCGCTGAACATGTTGTTGACGATACCGCCGACGACGATAGCCGAAGTAATGTTGAATCCGTAGGTGCCGACCGCGAGGAACGAGCCCCCGAGGCCGAGCGGGCGACCGAGACCTTCGCAGATGTACGTGTAGAAGGCTCCGGGTCGGGGAATCGCCTTGGACATGCTCGTGAAACCTAGAGCGAAGGCGACGAGGATTCCGACGGCGATGAAGGCAATGGGAACGCCGATGCCGAACGAGATGTTCACCGAGATGAAGCCGAAGACCACACCCAGCGGCGCGGTGAAAGCCAGTACGGTGAAGAGGAGACCGAATGTGCCCATCTTCCCGCGAAGGGCGTACTGCGAGGCGTGACCGGTGTCAGGCCGATCCGCCGACGTTCCGGCTAGTTCCTGTTGCATGATGGATCTCCCTGGGGCCGGGAAGTGCCGTCGTCATCGTCGACACTGCAAGTGAGTGATGCACGGGTAGTTCCACGCTGGTGGGGAGCAGCCTCGTGGGCCCAGCGACGCGGATATTAAAGGACCAATCGTCACCGACGGCGACTCCGCGAACTGTCCCAAGTTGACGCACAATCTGTTGCGTCCTTGGAAGCGCCATCCGGAGCCTGTCAGGCTGTGTCGTGTAAGTGCGTGGTCCTCGGGGGTTCAGAGGTAGCGGTGGATTCGTTCGGGGAATGCGATGGAGAGTTGCTCGAGGGCTTTTCTCCAGTTGGTGACGACTTGTCCTTCGACGAGGCGTCCCTCGGCTCGACGTTCGGCGGCGGGGCGTCCTCGGTCGCGGGCTCGATCGCGGGCTCGTTTGTCTTCGATGTCGCAGATCGCGAGCCAGAGCAGCTTGATCACGGACGCGTCGTTCGGGAAGTGGCCGCGGTTCTTCGTGACTTTGCGGAGCTGGAAGTTCAGCGACTCGATCGCGTTCGTCGTATAGATCACCCGGCGGACTTCGGGCGGGAACGCGAGGGAACGGTGTGGAACCGCTCCCACGCGCTCTCGAACACTGCCGCCGCGTGCAGGTTCGCGCGCCCCAGTTCCGACGTTGTGAACGCCTTCAACGCCGTCCTGACGGCGTCCGCGGTCAGCGCTTGATAGACCGGCTTCAAACGCGGCGGCGACGGCCTTGCCGCTGCCCGTAGGCGACGAACCGCATGGCGTTGCGGATCAGGTGCACTGACGCAGGTCTGGACCATCGAGTCGGGCCAGGTCGCCTCGATCGCCTCGGGGGACCCGGTCAGTCCGTCGCGGCAGACGATGAGCACGTCGCGGACGCCGCGGTTCGCGAGTTCCGCGCGGACCGATGCCCAGAACTTCGCGCCCTCGGACTGCTGGACCCAGATCCCGAGGACGTGCTTGATGCCGTCCATGTCGACGCCGACCGCGAGGTGCGCGGCCTTGTTGCGCACGTGCCCGCCGTCGCGGACCTTCACGACGAGAGCGTCGAGGTAGATCACCGGATAGAACGCTTCCAGCGGCCGGTGCTGCCAGGCGAGGACCTCGTCGGAGATCTCGTCGACGATCTTCGAGATCGTCTCGCGCGGAGCTCCGTGCCGACCGTCGCGGCGAGGTGATGCTCGATATCGCGGACCGTCATCCCGCCGACATAGAGCGACACGATCATCTCGTCCAGCTGCGACAACCGTCGGCTGCCCGTCGGGACCAGCCGGGGCGTGAACGTGCCGTTGCGGTCCGCGGGACCCGCAACTCGACGTCGCCGACATTCGTGGCCACCGTCTTCGGAAACGACCCGTTCCGGAGTTCTCGTGGAACGGAGCGTCCGGGTCGCCATTCTCGTATCCGACGTGCTCGGTCAGCTCCGCCTGCAGCCCGCGCTCGAGCCCGGACTTGATCAGCTGCTGGATCAGCCCTCCGGCACCCTCCAACTCGATCTCGCCCGCGTCGATCTTCGCGAACAGGTCATCCATCACGCTCGACTCGATCAGACACGAAGCGCCCGCCTCCTGAGCCTTCCGCCGCACTTCACGCGACGCCCTATCGATTGCCAACAGTGTGAATCCTTCCATCAGGAGGCCCGCTCCTTACGCACACCATCTGACATGCTCGGCCGCGCGCCGCCGGCGGGGCAAGACCGACGCGTTCGACGCGGAAGCCGCCGCCCGACGCGCGCTCGAGGAACAGGACCCGCGGATCCCGAAGGACACGACCTCGACCGTCGAAGCCTTGCGACTCCTCAGCGCGACCCGGAATCCTGCTGGTCAAGCAGCAGAAAGAGATCGCAAGGTCAAGTCGACCAGTTCCTGATCACCGCGCCCGACAGCATCCGCGACCTCCCTCGAAACTGGATCCGCCGCACCGGATGCCGCCGCCTCGCCGCCCTCCCCGACGACACCACAGGCGACGTCGTCGCCGACACCCTCACCCGGCTGCTGCGCAGCACGCCATCCGGTGGATCGCTCTGGACACCGATGCCGCAGCGCTCGAGAAGCAACTCCGCGTCCTCGTCGAACTCCGCGCCCCACGCCTGCTCGAGGTCTACTGCGTCGCCGCGATCACCGCCGCGCAACTCCTCGTCGCGGTCGGCGAGAACGGCCACCGCATCCGCTCCGAAGCCGCCCTCGCGAAACTCTTCGGCGCCGCCCGCAGCCCGTGTCCTCCGGGAAGACCAACCGGCACCGCCTCTCCCGAGGCGGCAACCGGCAAGCGAACTCCGCGCTCTATCAAATCGCGGTCGTCCGCCTCTCCCACGAACAACGCGCCCGCGACTACCGCGACGCCCACCTCGCCAACGGCAAGACCACCAAAGACACCCTCCGCCTCCTCCAAACGAGCCCTCTGCCGAGAACTCTTCCCCCACCTCTGCCGACCTTGACAAATAGGAGCTTCGAGACCCACCGCTCCCGGAGGACGCGGATCTCGATACGCCCGCGAAGCGGGCTACTCGATCAGCAAGGTGCCTGCTGGTCGAGGTAGCCGCGCAGCGGCGTATCGAGACCCGCTGCCCGGAGCGGACCCGTCCAGCAGGACGCGCGCGGCGGCGCCGAGCTCTCGCGGACGATCAGCTCGGGGCGCTCCGACGAGAACGTCGTGCCTCCGCCGTCCTCCATCGCCCGCAGCAGCAGTCCGAAGCCGCGGCGGCCAGGCCCGCGAAGTCCTGGCGCACCGTCGTCAGCGCGGGTGTCCACATCCGGGCGAGGGGGTGGTCGTCGAAGCCGACGACGCTGATGTCCTCGGGGACGCGCAGGCCCGCCTCGCTGAGGCCCTTGATCACGCCCATGGCGATCTCGTCGTTGCCGCAGAACACAGCGGTGACCTCGGGGTCCTCGGCCAGGCGATGGGCCAGCGCCCGCCCCGACTCGGGCTCCCACGTGGCCTCGAGCGGAGTCGGCGCCGCAGTGACGCCCGCCGCCTTCGGTGCGCGGCGCCATCCGGTCGTGCGGCCGTCCTCGCGGCGCGACGGCGGCACGCGCACGTGGTGCACCGTCCGGTGGCCGAGCTCGAGCAGGTGCTCCGTCAGCGCCTGCGCGGCGTGCAGCTCGTCGAGGACGGCCTGCGGGATCCCCCGCCCGCGCACGCCGAGAGCGCGACGACCGGCCCTCGGGCGGCAGCGCCGCGACCATGGCGACCCCGGGCGGATCGAACTTGAGCACCGCCACGCCGTCGGGGCTCTGACTCAGCACGAGCGAGAGCGCCTTCTCGATGTCGTCCGGATCGGCCGACTCGATCACCGTGATGGTGACGGTCCAGCCGCCGGCGCGCGCCTCCTCCTCGATGCCGCGGATCGCCTCGGCGTAGCCGTACTGCGACGTGTTGCCCGCGACGACCGCGATGGTGCGCGAGCGGCGGGTGACGAGGGCGCGCGCGGCGGAGCTGGGGCGGTAGTTCAGCTCGGCGATGGCGGCGAGCACGCGCTCGCGCTTGTCGGGAGCCACCTTCGCGGCTGCCCGTGAGCACCCGCGAGACCGTGGGCACCGAGACTCCCGCGAGCGCCGCGACATCGGCGATGACCGGGGCTTTCGCCGCCCTGTCCCGCTTCATGTCGTCCCGCTTCCGTCCTCGGCCGTCGCGCCGGTGCATCGCGAGCCAGGAGGGGGCGGAGGCGATCGGCACCGCATCGGTCTCGGAGGTGCTCACTTCACCGCGCCGCTCGTGATGCCCGAGATGATCTTGCGCTGAGCGAAGACGAACACCAGGAGGAGGGGCAGGCTCATCAGGATGATATAGGAGAAGATCAGGTGCCAGTTCTGGAGGTAGAGCCCCGCGCTGGCCACCTGGTAGAGGTTCAGCGGCAGGGTGTCGAGCCGCCCGCCGACCACGAACAGCGCGTAGAAGACGTCGTTCCAGATGTACAGGCAGATGAGGATCGTGGCCGTCGCGAGCACCGGCATCAGCAGCGGCAGGATGATCGTGAAGAACACCCGGATCGGCCGCGCCCCGTCGACGCGGGCCGCCTCCTCGAGCTCCGCCGGGATGGTGCGGACGAAGCCGGTGACGAAGAAGATCACCGTCGAGAGGTACATCCCCATGTACACGCCGACCATGCCGACGGCGGTGCCGGCGAGTCCGAGCTGGCGCAGCAGGAGCACCACCGTGACCACCGCGGGCGGCGAGGACGATGCCGCTGATCGCGAGGGCGTAGACGAGGGCCATCCCGCGTCCCGTGCGGCGGCCCAGGATCCACGCGGCCATCGAGGCCGAGTACGAGCACGCCGAGCACCGACGGCACCATGACGAGCACGCTGCCGAGGAACGCCTGCACCATGCGCCCGTCGGTGAAGACGGTGGCGAAGTTCTCGACCAGCTGCCACTGCGACGGGGCCGCGAGGTTGGGATTCAGCGCCTCGGCCTGGGTCTTGCCCGCGGTGCTGACGATGAGCCAGAACGGCACGCCGAGCAGCAGGACGACCGGCCGCCAGCGCGGCGGTCGGCTGAGCGAGGCGGGCGAGCGTCCGCGCCGCGGAGGGCCGGTTCGACTCGACGGGGGCGGATCGGCGGACAGGAGCGGGCTTCTCGACCGGGGTGCTCACGGCACGTCCTCTCGACGGCGCAGGATGCGGATGACGGGGAAGGCGAGGAGGGCGACCGCCACGAAGAGGATCAGGCTCATGGTGGTCGCCTGGGCGGAGCAGGCCCTGGCCGAAGGTGCGGAAGATGAAGATGTTGAGCAGCTCCGTCGTGCCGCCCGGGCCTCCCTCGGTGGTGGCCTGCACGATGTCGAAGCCGTTCATCGATCCGAGCAGCGCGGTCGCCACGTTGAAGGTGAGCGCCGGGGCGATCAGCGGGAAGCGGATGTCGCGGAACGTCTGCCACCAGGAGGATCCGTCGAGCCGCGCGGCCTCGAGCACGTCGCCGCTGATCGTCTTGAGGCCCGCCAGGTAGATCAGCATCGACAGGCCCATCCACTTCCACGAGTGGATCAGGGCGACGACCACGATCGTCCACGTCGTGTCGCCGAGCCACGCGGTCGACACGGTCTGGCCGGTGACGAACGACAGGATGCCGTTGAGCGCGCCGTCGGGCTTCAGCAGCGCCTGGAACACGTAGCCGACGGCGAGCGCCGACATGATCACCGGGATGAAGAACATCACCCGGGCGAAACGGTTGACCCGCGTGTCCTTCTCGAACAGCAGCGCCAGGATCAGCCCGAACAGGTTCTGGAACACCGCGACCAGCACCGCGTAGACCAGCGTCACCCGCAGCGCCTGGATCAGCGTGCCGCTCTGGAACAGGTCGACGAAGTTCGAGAACCCGACGAGATCCGATGGCCGCCTTGAAGCTCGACCAGTCGGTGAACGCGTAGGCGAAGTTGAACAGCGTCGGCACGAAGAAGAACACGACCAGCACGACGAGCGCCGGCACGAGGAAGACGAGCGGATGATCGGAGCGGCGACCGCTGGCGGCGACCGGCTTCGCGGCGCGGGCGAGGATCCGGGGTGGTGCGGCGGCTCGGGTGGTGGACACGCGGGGCACTGCCTTTCGAGAGAGGAGGAGCGGGGGCCCGCCGCAGGACGGCCGGCCCCCGCGTCGAGTGGCTAGAAGCCGGTGGCTCCCTGAGCCTTCGCGAGCTGCGCGAACTGGTCCTGCGTCGCCTGCGCGACCTCCTCCGGGGTCTTCGTGCCCTGGATCATGTCGGCGAGGAAGATGTACAGGTCCGGGTTGGCGATGGCCTGGGCCTGCATCGAGCCGACCGAGGTGCCGACCGACTCGCTGACCGAGATGAGCGCGGTGGGAACGGTATCGGGCGTGGCGACCGAGGGCTCGAGCGAGATGGTGTTCTGCGCCTCGACGAAGTCGGCGTAGCCGTCGCCCAGCCAGTACGAGAGGAGCTGGCGCGAGGCCGCCTCCTTCTCCGCGTCGCCAGTGGCGAAGGCGACGAGCGCGTTCGACTGGTCGGGGATGAAGGTGCCGACGTTGCCGGAGGCGAGATCGGGAAGAAGCCGACGGTGTCGTTCAGGGTCTCGGTGTCGGACAGCGACTGCAGCTGGCCGAAGTTGACCTGGACGACCATGGCCGCGTCGCCGGCGAGGAGGGCGGCGCCCTGGTCCTCGAAGGTGGCGGTCTTGATGTCCTCGTTGAACAGGCCCTCGTCGATCAGGCCCTTGTAGGAGTCGATCGCGCCCTGGATGGTCGGGTCGGTGAACTTCTCCTCGCCCGCGTTCACGCGGTCCGAGAGGCCGTCGAGCCGCGGCGTCGGCGAGCTGGACCTGCACCCGCCACTGGGTGGCCCAGCCGGTCGGCGCCCATCTCGTAGAACGGCGTCTCGCCCGCGGTCTTCAGCTGGCGCGCGGTCTCGAAGAGACGAGGCCCAGTCGGTGGGGAGCTCGGTGATGCCGTTCTCCTCGAAGACCTTCTTGTTGTAGTAGACGCCCTCGACCGCGGGGGTCGAGATGAGGGCCGCGTAGCGGGTGTCGTCGAGGGTGCCGGTGATGTCGGCGAGCGCGGGGTCGGCGTCCTCGGGCCAGGGGCTCCGTCGAGGCTCTGCAGGTTGGTGGTCGCGGTGGGCGCGGTGAGCTGCGAGGCGGTCGACAGGCTGCCAGAACGCCAGGTCGGGCTTGTCGCCGGTGGCGACCTTGGTCTGCACGCCCTGCTCGTAGGGGTCCGGGATCGTCTCGATCTCGACGGGCGCGCCGGTGAGCTCCTCGAAGCCCTCGACGACCGACTCGGGGACGGTGTTCGGGTTGCTGCGCGGCGAGATGGGCAGAGCTCGGTGCCCTCGAGGTCGGCGTCCTGCACGCGAGGCCAGGACGCGGGCGCGGCCGGAGGCGCCGCCCGTGCCGGCGCTCGGGTCGCTGCAGCCGGCGAGGAGGAGAGCGGAGGCGGCCGTGAGGACGGCCGGCAGCTGAGGAGTGACGCTTCTTCATCGAAATACTCGGAGGCTTTCTGTGGAGAGAGAGGTACGCCGGGACGGGTGGACCCGGCAGGGGGCGGGGGTCAGGTGGTGCGGAGGGACAGTCGGAGGGTGCGGGCGGAGGGCCGGAACCGGTGGGGCGGACGGTGAGGCGGCCGGCGGCCGGATCCCACTCGGTGCCCACGCCGCAGGTCACGGGGAGGGCGACCGACGGTCGACGTCCCGCCCGATCAGCTCGGGGAGGTGCAGCACGACGTCCTCGGTCCCGGCGCGCGCCGAGGGAGACGAGGTGCTCGCCGTCCGTGCGCAGCGCCAGGGCGATCGCGTCGTCCGTCCAGCCGGGCAGGCCGAGCGGCCAGCGCGGGGTGGCCGAGGAGATCGCCGTGCGGAGCGACTTGGCTGCGGCGACGGCCCCGTGCACGAGGGCGAGCTGCGGCTCGGACATGCGGTTGAGGTAGCCCGAGAGGTAGTAGCGGCCGAGCAGCCCGGTGACCAGGCAGAACGCGATCTCCTCGTCGTCCATGTCGGCCTGCGGGTAGGCCCAGCTGGCCGCCTGCTCCGGCAGGAGCATCATCGGCGCCGCGGCCGATCGGCGGGTAGAGGCGGAAGTCCTGCTGGTCGGAGGTCGACTGCATCTGCAGTCGCGACATCACGGCCCAGTCCTGCGCATCGCTCCCGAGGAGCAGCTCTCGATCACGAGGGCCGGGTGCCGGTCGAGCAGCGCGTCGAGCCAGGCGAGGTAGGCGCGGTTGTGGCCCAGCAGTCCGTCGCCGACGGAGTCGACGGCCGCATCGGTGCCGGGGCCCGCGTCGATGTTGTAGTCGAACTTGAAGAAGCCGACGCCGAAGTCGGCGACCGGACGGTCCACCGTCTCGTCGAGGTGGGCGACGGCGGCGGGGTGGCGCAGGTCGAGGTGGAAGCGCTCGTGCTCCTCGATCCGGACGCCGGAACCGCTGCAGGAACGCGTCGTCGGGGAGGCGGCCGGCCCTCGGGCTGTCGACGCCGATCACCTCCGGCTCGAGCCAGAGACCGGGGACGAGGTCCGCGGGGCGGATCCGCTCGACGACCTCGCCGAGACCGCCCGGGAAGCGCTTCGCCGACGGCTGCCACTCGCCGACGCTGCTCCACCAGCCGCCGGGCACGCCGCTCTCGTCGTACCAGCCGGCGTCGATGCAGAAGATCTCGGCTCCCGCGTCGGCGGCGGCGTCGATCAGCGGCAGCAGCTTCGCGGTGGTCGGGTCGCCGTCGAGGGTGTTCATGTAGTCGTTGAAGACGACGGGCAGGGCGGTGTCGTCGGGGTGGGAGCGGCGGTTCGCGCGGCGGTGGTGCGTCAGCGCGGAGACCGCGGCGTCGGCCGTGGCTCCGAGCGCCACGGTCACCGGGACCGACGTAGAAGACGTCCCCCGCTTCGAGGGCGCGGATCCAGCCCGTGGTCGAGGTCGGTCGGGCCCGTGAGGGCGAGCGTTCCGCCGTCGATGTCCTCGCCCACCTCCCAGCGCCACGCTCCGTTGTGCTCGATCTGCCAGAGCAGTGCGGCGTCGGGGGCGATCAGCCCGCCGACGGGGAGGTGCGACCCGGTGGACCAGCTGCCGGTCGAGACGGCGCCGACCGCGCCGCGCGGGTCGTGGCCGGTGATGTCCTCGCGGAGGGTCACGAATCCGGAATCGCGGACCGGCGCCGTGCGCCAGCGCCCCTCCCCAGCCAGTCGTTCTCACCGCGCAGCAGCGACCAGCGGGTGAAGGCGTCCTTGCCGTCGGCGCCCGATGCCGCGCCGAGGTCGGCGCTCCAGGACGCGACCGAGCGCAGCACCTGGCGCGATAGCGCTCCGACCGCGACCTCGGAGGTGACCGCCGCGACTCCGGCGACCTGCCGCAGGACCGCGCGGGCGACGACGCCGAACGACGGCGCTTCGGCCTCGATCTCGAGGACGGCGACTCCGTCGACGAGGCTCTCGCGGTGCGACACGTAGCGCATCGCCGCACCGATGCGGGTGTGGGTCAGGCGGGAGGTCGCGGGGTCGTGACCCGCGGCGGCGGTGGTGATCTCGAAGAAGGGAGCGACGTGCGTCGCCTCCAGGCGGACGTCGGCCGCCTCGAGGGCGACGAGGGCGACCGGGGCTCCGGGCGAGCAGTCGAAGGTCAGGCGGAGACCCTCGCGGGTCCCCCAGGTCAGCTGCTCGGGCACAGGAGCTCCTCGTCGTCGTGGAGTGGGAAGGGCGTCGCCCCGGATTCGGGACTGGGGAGATACTGATACCGATTTCACGAAAGCGCAAGCGTGTGATGAAAGCGTTATCTACCCGCGGTCACGGGGGCGGGCGAGTCCTGGTAGCGATTTCACGAAGTGCTGGTCATCCCCGCATGAAATCGCTATCGTCCCTCCCTGAGGGTCCGAGCGCCGCGCCCGCCCCGGCACCGGCCGGATCCTCTCCCCCGCCGGCACGTCCGTGCCGGCCCCGCCTCACGGGAAGAGCATTCGATGAAGAAAGCCTCCAGAACGATCGCCTGCGCCGCAGCCGCCGGCGTCGCACTCAGCAGCCTCGGCCTCGCGGCCGTCGCGCCCGCCTCCGCCGCCGACGGGACCGAGACCCTCGCGGTCGACTTCTCGCAGTCGACCGAGCCTTCCGCGGAGGTGCCACCGGCACGCTCTACGGCTTCGGCGACGCCGGAGCGCCCACCCAGGCGCTGATCGACGGCGCGCACATCACCAACACCTCGCAGAAGGCGCCGTACGGCACCCAGCACCCGAGCGGTGACTCGCTCAAGGTGGAGGACGGCTTCTTCGCGAAGCACGGCGAGGACATGTACATCTACACGCAGGACTACTACCCCGACTGGGCGTACAACGGCGGCCGACGGCCGGGCGACACCCGCACCTACGACCAGGCGACCGGCACGTACACGAGCACGCCCAACGGGGTGTGGGACTACCTCGAGATCGTCGAGTTCGTGACAGAGGCGGTGGCGACGCAGTCCGACCGCCCCGAGGACTACGTGCACATCCCGTTCAACGAGCCCGACGGCGGCAACTGGTACAACGACTGGGGCGCGCTGAAGGACACCTTCCTGGCCGACTGGGACGCCGCCTACGAGAAGATCCAGGAGGTCTACGCGCGGCACGGACTCGGCACCGCGCGCGTCGGCGGTCCCGGCGACGCGGCCTACCAGCCCGTCCGCACCGCCGACTTCCTCGACCACGCGAAGGCGTCGGGCACGCTGCCGCAGATCATGATCTGGCACGAGCTGGGCATCGACAACCTCGCGACCTTCCGCTCGCACCTCGAGCACTACCGCGGTCTCGAGGACGCCAGGGGCATCGCCGACATCCCGATCAACATCACCGAGTACGGGATGCTGCGCGACATGGGCACGCCCGGTCAGCTCATCCAGTGGCTCGCGATGTTCGAGGACGAGAAGGTCGACGCGCAGACGGCCTACTGGAACTACGCCGGCAACCTCTCGGACAACAGCGCCCGGGCCAACGCCGCGAACGCCGGCTGGTGGATGTTCAAGTGGTACGGCGACCTCGAGGGCGCCGACACCGTCGCCGTCACTCCGCCCCAGCTGGACGTCGCCGACACACTCCAGGGCATCGGAGCGGTCGACACCGTGAACAAGCGCGCCACCGTGCTGTACGGCGGCGCCGACCTGGGGAACGTCGCACTCGACCTCGACGGCCTCGATCCCGCGATCTTCGGCACCAGCGTCGACGTCGAGGTCCGCGAGGCGACCCTCTCGGGCGCCCAGGGTCTGCACGGCACCCCCGCGTGGTCGCGGCGCTCGACGGAGCGGCTCTCGCCTCGGGCTCGCTCGATCTGTCGATCCCGGGCTACGACCGCTACGCCGCCTACCAGGTGGTCATCACTCCGACCCAGGACCGCGTCGTCACCACGACCCCGGTCTGGCAGACGAGCATCGAGGCCGAGAGCACCGCTCTGGACCGGCGCTCAGGTGTACACGCAGAACCCGACCGACGGCGGAGGCTGGAAGTTCCTCGCCTCCGGAGGCCGCGACGTCGGCGGCTTCAACAACGTGTCGTCGAAGGCCGACTGGACCGTCACGGTGCCCCGGGACGGCACCTACCGGTTCCAGGTCATCGGAGCCACGCCCGGCGTTCCCGGGCAGCACGCGCTCTTCGTCGACGGGGCGAAGAACCAGCTCGTGCAGTACACGGCCGACCTGGCGCTGACGAGCACGCAGAAGTGGCAGTACCGCGGCAGCACGGAGGTGACCGTGCAGCTCACCGCCGGGCAGCACGTGCTCTCGCTGCGCGCGAGCGAGAACGGCACCACCGTCCTCCCGAACGCCGACATCACGCTCGACAAGCTCCTGCTGACCGACATCACCGACGGCGAGACGACGGTCTACCCGGCCTCGACCCTCCGCTACGCCGGCGGGGCCTCCATGGTCTACGACCGCCCAGGGGCCCGCGGCTCCGCGAGCATCTCGGGCGAACAGCGCGCCGACGTCTACGCGAACGCGTGGCAGACCGGCTACTACGACGTGGCGCTCGACTACCGCACGACCGCCGCCTCGAGGATCGACGTCTCGGTCAACGGCCGACCGGTGACCAGCGTCACCGCCGACGCGGCGGGCCACTGAGGTCTCGACCGCACGCCTGCACCTCTCGCAGGGCATCAACGAGATCGAGCTGCGCTCGCCCTCGGGCGTGCTGCTGAGCACGGTGACCACGACGCGCGCGGCCTCGGCCGACTCCGCCGCCGTGACGATCGAGGCCGAGAACGCGACGCTGACGGGGACGGCCGCGGCCTCCTCCCTCGACGCGAGCACCGGGTCGAACGTCTCGGGACGGTACGTCGGCTGGGTCGGCAACGGCGCGGACAGCACGATCGAGATCCCGCGCACCGCGGGCATCGCCGCGGCGGGACTGTACGACGTCGCCGTGACCTACTCGAACGCCGAGCTGAGCGGACGCCACGACTACAACCCGCAGGTCGTCGACCGCCGCATCGACGTGAGCGAGAAGGGCGTCGCCGGCACCTCGGCAGCGCGTACTTCCGCTACACGATCTCGTGGAACAGCTTCTGGGAGCGGACGATCCCGGTCGCGCTGACCACCGGCACGGCTCCGATCGTCCTGAGCAACGCGACCGCGTTCGCCCCGAACATCGACCGGGTGACGATCGCCCCCGTCTCGCTCGGCACTCCGACCACGGTGTCGGCGGCCCCGGCGCTGACGGTGCAGGCGGCAGCCTCGACACGCTGCGTCTCGGGGAAGGTCGTGCTGACGGTCACGAGCACGAACACGAGCACGGTGCCCGTCGCCCTGCAGGTCACCACGGCCTGGGGAGCGAAGTCGGTCGCGACGGTGGCGCCGGGAGCGAGCTCCGCTCAGGCGTTCACGACGCGGGCGCGCTCGGTGCCGGCGGCCTCGGCCACGGTCGTCGCCTCGGCCACCGTCGACGGCGCTGCCGCATCGGCGACGACGACCGCGTCGTATCCGGCTCGGAGCTGCTGAGCGGCCGCGCTGCGGCTGACGGCTACTCGATCAGCGGGTACTCCTCGCTGGTCGAGTAGCCGCTCGGCGGCGTCTCGAGACCCACCGCCTCCGGCGAGCCCCACAACTCAGGCTCATCGACCAGAATCCGCGGTTGTCCGCTCGAATCTCCGCGCTCAGCCTGAGATGTGCAGGCCGAGCGGTACGCAACCGAGGTCGGGAGCGGCCCGGACGACTCGAGCGGGCCCCGCGAGCCCTCCCGACCTCGGTTCCGTACAGGGACGACGGCTCGGGCCGCGCGGCGGCGTCTCGGACCCTTGCAGTCCCTCGCTCAGTCGCGGTCGCGGACCCGCTCGCCGCGCTCGCTCCGGCGCTTCGTCACGAGGTGCAGGACGGCTCCGACGCCCAGCAAGGCGGCGCCGTAGGCCCAGACGATCGGGTCCTGCTGGGTCAGCAGGAGGACGCAGGACGCGACTCCGAGGACCGGGATCGCCGTCCAGACGCGGAAGTGCTCGTGCTCGACGCGGTCGCGGCGCAGCACCAGGACCGCGACGTTGGTGCTGATGAAGACCAGCAGCAGCAGGAGCACGACGGTCTCGGCGAGCGTCGCCAGATCGCCGACGAGGGTCAGGAGGCAGGCGGCCACGGTGGTCACGACGATGGCGACCCACGGGGTGCGCCGCTTCGGCAGGACCTTGCTCAGCACGGCGGGGAGCAGCCGCTCCTCGGCCATGCCGTACGTGACGCGGCTGGCCATGATCATGGTCAGCAGGGCGCCGTTGGCGACCGCGATCAGCGCGATGAGGCTGAAGAGCCAGGCCGGGACGCCCACTCCCGAGGCGGTGACGACGTCGAGCAGCGGGGCGGAGGATCCGCTCAGCTCGTCGGCGGGCAGCGCGATCGAGGAGGCGAGGCCGACGAGGACGTAGACCGCGCCCGCGGCGAGGAGCGATCCGAAGAGCGCGCGCGGGTAGACGCGGCTGGGATCCCGGACCTCCTCGGCGACGTTGGCCGAGGTCTCGAAGCCGACGAAGGAGTAGTAGGCGATGATCGCCCCGCCGAGCACGGCGAGGGCCGGTCCCTGCTCGCCGCCGATCTCGACGGTGCGCGAGAGGTCTCCGCCGCCGCCCGCCACGAGGAGCGCGACGCACGCGATCACGATCAGCAGGCCGCTCACCTCGATCACGGTCATGACCGTGTTGCTGAGGAGCGACTCCGCCACGCCGCGGGCGTTGAGGCACGCGACGAGGATCAGGAACACGATCGCGGCGGGCACCGTGGGCACGTCGAGGAAGGTGCCGAGGTAGTCGCCGGCGAAGGCGAGCGACAGACCCGCCGCGCTCGTCACTCCGGCCGCGAGCATCGCGAACCCGACGAGGAACGAGACGATCGGACGGCGGAACGCGCGCTGGGCGAAGATCGCGGCGCCGCCCGCCTTCGGGTACTTCGTGACCAGCTCGGCGTACGAGCCGGCCGTCAGCAGCGAGAGGCCGAGCGCGAGGAGCAGCGGCATCCAGACGGCGCCGCCGACCTCGTTCGCGAGCGTGCCCATCAGGGCGTAGATGCCCCGCGCCGAGCACGTCGCCGAGGATGAAGAAGAAGAGGAGGGGGCCGGTGATGCGGCGCTTCAGCTTCTGTCCGTCGGCGCCCGCGTCGGGCCTGCCTGCGTGGCGTGCCGTGGGGCCACTCGTGGTCGCCATGTCGTCCTCTCGTCGCGTGCGCACCCGGGGTCGGACGGCACGACGGGCAACGTTAGGCCGGGGCGGCGGGGCCGGACAGAGACTTGACCGTGCGGGAGACGGAGCGATAAGGGACGGTTGTCGGGAGCGCGTCAGTCGCGGACCACGTGGCCGCCGCCGCGCTGGCGGGCCATCTGGGCGCCCTCGCGCTCGGCCTCGTCGCGGTCGGCGTGGTGCGTCAGCGGCACGCGGGCGTCGGCGATGCGGTTGTGCCAGCCGTCGTCGTCGGAGTAGGTCTCGATGGGGGCGATGCGGGTGGTGCTGGGATGCAAGGGTGCTCCTGTCGTGTCGGGTCCTCCAGGCAATCGCGGGGAGCGGCGGGCCGGGAGGGGCTTGACCGGTGAGGCGGGTGCGGCGACCCCGTCCGCGCGGCGAGTCCGCAGAAGTCGTCGTACTCGGCCTCGAGTACGACGACTGTGTGAGGTGGGCGCGCACGCGCAGGCTGCGGGGAGGACAGGCCCGGCGACTCCGCGGAAGTTGTCGTACTCGAGCTCGAGTACGACAACTTCTGGAGAGTCGAGCGAGCGGAGATGCGGGGCGGCCCCGACCCGGCTACGAGATCTTCGCGCGGAGCGCCGCGGCGGCCTCGCCGACGTCCGGCGCACCGTAGATGGCGCCGCCCGCGACGGCGACCACGGCGCCCGCGGACTGGACCGACTCGATCGTCGCGGTGCTCACTCCGCCCGCGACCGAGAACGGCACGCCCGAGGACTCGCCGTCGCGCAGCAGCGTGTCGAAGGTGAAGCCCTCCTCCGCCTGCTCGTCGAGGCCGGCGTGCATCTCGACGAACTCGGCGCCGAGGGCGACGACCTCGCGGGCGCGGGCGGCCTTGTCGGGCAGCTCCGATGAGGTCGACGACCACGCCCTTGCCGTGCTTCTTCCCGGCGGCGATCGCACCCGCGATCGTGCTGTCGCCGGCGACTCCGAGGACCGTCACCAGGTCGGCGCCCGCCTTGAACGCCATGTCGGCCTCGAGCTCGCCGGCGTCCATGGTCTTGAGGTCGGCGAAGACGATCTTGTCGGGGTGGGCGTCCTTGATCGCGGTGATGGCCGAGAGGCCCTCGCTCTTGATGAGGGGGGTGCCGAGCTCGAGGATGTCGACGTGCGGAGCCGCGGCGGCGGCGAGCTCGAGGGCGGCCTCGGTGCTGAGGGTGTCCATGGCGAACTGGAGCTTCATGAGGTTCTGCTTTCTGTAGGGAGTGCGGGGAGTGCGCGGGTCATTCGAGGTCCGCGTGGCGCGGCCAGAGCTCGTCGGCGCTCTCGCCGCGGCGCTTCCAGAGCGCGTGGAACAGGGCGTCGCCGGTGAGCACGACGACCTGCTCGAAGAGCCCGCCCGAGTACTGGGCGGAGGCGGCGCTGGAGCGGTCGCAGCTTCTCGGCCGCCGGCACGATCACGACCGCGGAGGCGAGCCCGGCCAGCGGCGATCCCGCGGCCGTCGTGATCGCGGCCACGCGCGCTCCGGCGTCCACGGCCGACTGAGCCCGCGCGGACGATGCCGCCCGTGGTGCCGGAGCCGCTCGCCGTGAGCAGCACGTCGCCCTCGCCCGGATCGCGGGGGTGGTGACGTCGCCGACCACGTGCACGACGAGACCGAGGTGCATGAGGCGCATGGCGGTCATCCGCAGGGCGAGACCGGATCGGCCCGCGCCGTGCACGAAGACGCGGTCGGCGTCGGCGAGCAGCGCGGCGACGGGCTCGAGACGGTCGTCCTCGGTGAGGGACGTCGCCGCCGCGGTCACCTCGGCGACGATCACGGCCAGAGCCTTCGCGGGGTCAGCGGTGGTCCTCGATGTCGGGCATGACTCCAGCCTGCGCGCACCGGTCGGCGGAGTCGGCCCCCTGATGGAGCAGGCCCGCCTACCCGTTCGAGTAGGCGGCCTCCTCGACGGATAGGACGGGTAGGTTCGTCGGATGGACTCCTCCCCGCCTCCCGCGCGCTGCTGCTCGAGCACGCCCGCACCGTCGCCGAGCAGGCCGACCGGCAGCGGCCGCTCTGGAGTCGGTCCTCGCCGCCCTGCGCGCCGAGCGCCTCGACGACCGCGCCGCCCGCGCCGTCGCGATCGACATCGCCGCCAACGCCCTGGTCGAGCTGCGCACCGCCACCGACGAGCAGCGCAGCGCCATGCTCGAGCCGGTCGTGGGCGCCTTCGCGCGCCTCCGAGCGACCTGCGCCCGCTCGTGCGGTTCGGCGACCTCGACGTGCAGTTCGTGGAGCCGCCCGCGAACGGCCGCGCCCTGCCCGGTGAGGTCGCCCACGCGGCCCGCGCGATCGTCCGCAGCGCCGTGCTCGCCTTCGTCGAGCCGGAGCAGACGCGGCGCGTGCGGATCCAGTGGGACTGCGACGGCCTGAACCTGCTGATCGAGATCCGCGACGACGGCCGCGGCGAGCTCACCGCCCGCGACGAGGCCCTCCGCCCCATCGCCGAGCGCGTGCGCGGTCTCGACGGCGACCTCGGCATCGCCTCGACCGCCGGCTGGGGCTCGACCCTGTCGATCCGCCTGCCACTGGACCCGCCCGCTCAGCCCGACGGCCTCGACCTCGCCGACCTCAGCGCCCGCGAGCGCGAGGTGCTGCACCTGATCACCCTCGGCGCCTCGAACCACCGCATCGCCGACGACCTCGGCATCAGCGAGAACACGGCGAAGTTCCACGTGTCGAACCTGCTGCGGAAGGCCGGGGCCCGGAACCGCGCGGAGCTGGCGGCGCTGGCGCGGTGACCCCGGTGCTCGTGGCGCCCGTCACTCTCGGGCGACGAGTCCGCACGGCCCGGGAACACTGCGATCGAGCGGCCCGAACGAGGGTCATCCAGGGTCTCCGATGACGGCCTCACGTCGATCGCCACCCGCCTTCGAGGGCCCCGATCGCGGAGCTTCCTCTTCACCCGCCCTGCTGGCCTCGGAGCGGCGGATAGCGTCACCGCAGGTAGCCACGGGAGCGCACGTCCGACCCCGCCCCCGAGGGAGGGACGCGCGCAGCCGGAGTCCTCCCCCGCTGAGGGGCCCGGTCCGTGACGCGACGTCGAAGCCTCCGCCACGACGCGCTCCGGCGACCCCCTCCCCCGCCCCAGCACGAGTCGATCGGACACCGCACATGGCCAGAGCCACTCCCGCCACGACGTCGCCCCACCGGAGGCCGACGGCACCGGCATCGCCCTCGACGAGAGGGAGGAAGGCCGTCCTCGCGCTCTGGCGATCGCGCTGACCGCGGGGATCGCCGTGACGGGGGCGGCGCTCCAGACCGCGGCACCCGCCTCGGCCGCCGAGTCCTCGTCCTTCGGGCCGGACGGCACGCACTACCCGTCGGACACCCCCGACATCCGCTCCTCCTACTCCGGCTTCACGGTCGTCGACGTGGCGGCCTCGGGTCTCGCGATCCGCCGGGCGCTCGACGCCCTCACGACGGCGCAGATCGCGGCCGGCGCGGTCATCCGCGTCGCTCCGGGGCACATCGCCGACCTGTCGGCGCTGAACGGCTACCGGAACGCCGGGACCACGAGGTGCTCATCACCGCCCGCGACGGCTTCCGATCGGTGACCGGCGGCGCCTGGGCTCTGCGTGCCGTCACCGGCATCACGCTCCTGCGCTTCGACATCGCCTCGCTGGACGTCAAGGGCGCGACGCCTCCTCCTTCGCCTGGCTGCGGGTGAACGACAACTGGACGGGCCTCGCCGCCTCGGCCGGCATCCCCGTGCGGGACGTCGAGCTGATCGAGGTCGTCGCCCCCGAGTCGAAGCTCAAGAACGGCGACTCTGCGCAGATCAAGGCGTACGCGCCGGACATCATGAGCGACGTGCTGGTCGAGCGGCTACATCGCTCCCTCCTACTACGTCGACGCGGTCTACGGCGGCACCGGTCCGCTCGACCCCACACCGACACGCTCCAGATCGAAGGCGGCGGAGTGACCGGTCAGGTCACCGTGCGCGACACCGTCGTGTTCGCCTCGAACAACAGCGCCACCATCATCGGCGGCGTGAAGAACGTCGACTTCCAGGAGGCGCTCCTGCTCGGCGGCGCCGCCGCCGTCCAGCGCTACCCGTTCCTCGCGGGCGGCGCCGGATACGCGGGGGCCATCAACGGTCCGGGCAGCCTCAGCGCCGTCCAGGGCTCGGGCGGCGGCAACGTCGACGCCTCGGACTCGACCTTCATCGGCTCCCTCCAGCCGCTGTGGGACACCGTGGTGAACACCCGCACGAACATGACCGGCAAGACCGCGACGACCGGCGGCTTCACGGTCGACCCGACGCTCGGATCGATGACCGCCGCCCAGCTCGACGCGCTGAGCACGAAGCCGACCACGGCGTACCTCGCCGGGATCTGGGACGACGTCGCAGCGCCGGCGCCCACGGCGACGCCCACCCCGACCGCCACTGGGACCCCGACGGCCGTGCCGACCGCGACGCCGGCGCCGACCGCCACCGCGACGGCGACGCCGACGCCGACCGCGACGCCCGTGCCGACCGCCACCGCCACTCCGACGGCGACGCCGGTGCCGACCGCGACGGCGAGCGCCACCCCCGCCCCGACGGCCACCGCGGCCCCGCTGGACCGCACCGCCCCCACGGTCGCGATCACCTCTCCGACCTCCGGCAGCTCGGTCTCCGGCACGGTGACGCTCGTCGCACGCGCCTCCGACGACGTCGCCGCCACCGAGTCGGCTTCTTCGCCGGCACCACGCGTCTCGGCACCGCGACCCTCGCCTCGGACGGCACATGGCGGCTCCCGCTGAACACGTCGACGCTCGCCCGGACCACCTACACGGTCACCGCGAAGGCGGGCGACGCCGCCGGCAACACCGGCACCAGTGCGCCGATCCAGCTGACTGTCGTCGCGGCCACGACTCCGACGGCCACCCCGACGCCCGGCGCCACCCCGACAGCCGCCCCGACGCCCAGCGCCAGCCCCACGGCGACTCCGACGGCTACCGCCACCCCGACCGCTACCCCCACGGCCACCGCGACCCCGACCACTACCCCCACGGCCACCGCGACCCCGACGGCGACCGCTACTCCGATGCCGACCGCGACCGCGACGCCGACGGCCACGCCGACGCCCACAGCGACGGCGACCCAGCCCCCGACCGCGACTCCGTCTCCGACCGCCACCCCGACGCCGACCGCCACTCCGGCTCCGACAGCGACGCCGACCGCGACTCCGATCGTCACGCCTGCGCCGACCGTCGCGCCGACGCCGACCATCACCGCGACCCCGACGCCCCCGACACCGACGCCCACCGCCACCGCGAAGCCCGGCAACGGCAAGCCGAAGCCCGGCAAGCCGACGCCGACCGTGACCCCCACGGTGTCCCCGTCCCCTGCGCCGACCGCGACGGCCACCGCCACCCCGGCGCCCGTCGGCTCCTCGGCACCGACCGTCGCGATCGTCGCCCCGACCACCGGCTCGTCGGTCACCGGAGTCGTGACCCTGGTCGCCGTCGCCTCCGACGACAAGGGCGTCGCGGGAGTCGGCTACTGGGTCGGCACCACGAAGCTCGGTGACGCCGTCCTCGGCGAGGACGGCCGCTACTCCCTCGCCGTGAACGCGGCGGGCTTCGCCGTGGGCACCTACCCCGTGACCGCCAAGGCCGTCGACACCGACGGCAACACGACCACGAGCGCACCGATCGCACTGAAGCGGGTCTGACCCGCGAGCGGACGGACGGCCCCGGTGCACCAGCGCCGGGGCCGTCCGTCGTCCTGCCGTCGGACGCGGCGGGATCCGAGGGGCCGCGCGCCCCTGCCGACCCGGCCGGATCCCCACACGCAGAAGCACCCGCCCCTCGCCCCGACCACCCGCAAGGGCGTCGGAGCGAGGAACAGGTGCTCCCGAGCGGAACCCGCTTCCTCTTACTCCAGGGCGAACAGCGTGTACGACTCCGCATTCGCGGCGTTGATGACGATGCAGTCGATCGACTGCTTCTCGTCCTCGCCGGTCTCGCCGTCGGTGAGGTAGGCGTCGGCCTGCTGCACCGCGAGCTGCGAGATGAGCACGGCGGGCTGGAGGCCCGTGGCGACGAGCTTGCCCGCCTTGATCGCCTCGACCGCGTCGGGGCTGCCGTCGAAGCCGACGATCTTGATCTGGTCGATCAGACCCGCGGCCTCGACCGCGGCGACGGCGCCGAGGGCCATCGTGTCGTTGCCGGCGATGATGCCCTGCACGTCGGGGTCGCGCTGCAGCAGGGTCTCGACCTTCGAGAAGGCCTCGTCCTGGCTCCAGTTCGCGGTCTCCTTGGCGGTCTGCACGAGCTGCGGGTACTGCGAGACGACGCTGGCGAACGCCTCCGAGCGCACGCCCGCGTTGGTGTCCGACTCCTTGCCGGTCAGCTCGATGTAGTTGCCGCCGTCGGGCAGCGCCGCGACGAACTCCTCGGCCACGGCCGCGGCGCCCTGCGCGTTGTTGGCGACGATCTGCGACTTGGCGATGCCGGTCGCGTTGATCTCGCGGTCGACCAGGAACACCGCGACTCCGGCGTCCTCGGCCTTCTGGATCGGGCCGATCGAGGCGTCGGCGCCCGCGTTGTCGAGGATGATCGCCTTCGCGTTCTGGCTGATCGCCGAGTCGATGAGCCCGCTCTGGCGGTTGGGGTCGTCGTCGTGGGACGCGACCGAGGTCTCGTAGCCGAGCTTCTCGGCCTCGGCCTGGGCCGCGTCCGCCTCGGCCTTGAAGAAGGGGTTCTCGAGCGGCGGAGTGATGATGGCGATCAGACCGCCCGCCTCACTGGCGCTGGACTCCCCTCCACCGCTGGTCTCCGTGCCGCCCCCCGAGGAGCAGCCGACGAGCGCGAGGGCGGCGACCGCCACGGTCGCGGTGGCGAGAACGAGCTTGCGTCGCATCATGTGTCCGGTACCTTTCGTTTCTCTGTGCTGACCGACGCCGTTGCCGGTCAGAGCTTCCCGACGGGCGCGGAGGCGCCCGCCGCGTGTCGTCGCTCCCCGTCGCGGGCGGCTCGGTTGGAGCGCCCTTCGACGAGGCGAGTGCGGCGTTCTTGTTGCGCGTGATCTTCTGCTGGGTCTGATCGAGCATCACGGCGAGCACGATGACGGCGCCCTTGATGGTGATCTGCCAGAAGGTCGAGACCCCGACGATGACCAGGCCGTCGCTGAGGAACCCGATCACGAAGGCGCCGAGCAGCACTCCGCGCACGTTGCCCCGGCCGCCGGTCAGCGCCGCTCCGCCGATGACGACGGCCGCGATGGCGTTGAGCTCGAAGCTCTCGCCGGTCTGCGGGGCGGCGGCGGTCAGCTCGGACGAGATGATCAGGCCGGCGGTCGCGGCGCCGAAGCCGCTGATGATGTAGACGCTCATCTTGACCCGCTTGGTCGGCACGCCGGCGAGCTCGGCGGCCCGCTCGTTGCCTCCGGTGGCGTAGACCCAGCGGCCGAAGGGCGTCTTGCGCAGCACGATCAGCGCGATGACGGCGAAGACGATCATGATCCAGATCGCCATCGGGATCAGCACCGGCCGCCGCCGGTCAGGTTGAAGCCCGTGTTGCCGAGCGACTCGTCGCCCTGGAGCCGCGGGTACGTCGATCCGTTCGAGATCAGCAGCGCCGCACCGCGGGCGATGTAGAGCATGCCGAGCGTCGCGATGAACGGAGCCACGTTGAACCGGGTCACGAGCAGGCCGTTCACGAGGCCCACGAGCTAGCCGACGAGCAGCGAGCACAGGACGACGACCAGACCTTGGGATAAAGGACCACGTCGAGCGCGCGTCGATCCGCAGCCCCTGCAGCAGGACCCCGGCGACGACGCCCGAAAGCCCGACCGTCGAGCCGACCGAGAGGTCGATGCCGCCCTTGAGGATCACGAAGAGCATCCCGAGCGCGAGGATCGCGTTCATCGCCACGTGTCGGGTCATCGTGATGAGGTTCGGGAGCGTCAGGTAGGCGTCCGAGAGCAGCGAGAAGATGATGATGAGCGCGATCAGGGCGATGAACGCCCGCCCCTCCGGGAGGAGCGCGCCGAGGTCGAAGTCGCGCTTCGTCGCGGCCTTGGTGCTGCTGGTCATCGGTGTGCGCGCCTCTTCTTCCGGGTCCTGATGGGTCTCGCCGCTGGCGACCATGACGTCGTCCCGCTCCGCGGTGCGGGGGTCGAACTCGCGCACGATGCGCCCTTCGACGCCGATCACGCGGTTGGAGGCGCCGAGCGCCTCGCCGATCTCGCTCGTCGCGAAGAGGACGCCCAGTCCGCGCCGCGCCTCCGCGCCATGAGCGCGAAGATCTCGGCCTTCGCTCCGACGTCGATGCCGCGGGTGGGCTCGTCGAGCAGCAGCACGTCGGGCTGCGTCATCGGGACCTTCCCGATGACGACCTTCTGCTGGTTGCCTCCCGAGAGCGAGGTGATGGAGGCCTGCGGTCCGGCGGTCTTCACCCGCACGTCGCGCACGCCCGCGTCGACGGAGGCGCGCTCGGGGCCGCGGCGGAGGAAGCCGCCGCGGACGAAGTCGAGCAGCGACGCGAGCGAGAGGTTCTCGCCGACCGACATGGTCTGCACCAGTCCGTCCCGCTGCCGGTCCTCGGGCACGAGCGCGAGGCCGCGGGCGATGCGCCGGCGGACGTCGAGTCCCTTCACCGAGACGCCCTTGAGGCGCACGTCCCCGTCACGCAGGGCCAGTCGCCCGGCGACCGCCTCGAGCAGTTCGGTGCGGCCTGCGCCCATCAGGCCGTAGAGGCAGACGATCTCCCCGGCCCGCACCGTCAGGCTGAGCCGGTCGACGCTGAGGCGGCTGGGGTTCGGACGGATCGGCGACGCTCACGCCGTCGATCTCGAGGACCGGCTCGCCGAACGTCTCGAGCAGATCGGGGTTCAGGTCGTCGGCGTTGCGGCCGACCATGTTCGCGATCACCCAGTTGATGTCGATCTCGTGGCGGTCGCCGCGGGCGACGAGCTCGCCGTCGCGGAACACGACCGCGTGATCGGCGATCTCGAGCGCCTCCTCGAGGTGGTGCGAGATGTAGACGATCGCGACGCCGCGCGAGGTCAGGTCGTGGATGACTCGAAGAGCACCTCGACCTCGCTGCCGCTGAGGGCGGAGGTGGGCTCGTCCATGATGAGCACCCGCGCGTCACCGGCCAGTGCCCGGGCGATCTCGACGAGCTGCTGCTGGCCCAGACGCAGGTCGGCGACCAGCGTCTTGGGGTCCAGCGGCTCCTGCAGCCGCGCGAGCAGCTCGACGGTCTGCGACGCCTGCGTCCGGGAGTCGATGATCAGCCCGCCGCGGGCCAGCTCGCGCCCCATGAAGATGTTGTCCTGGATGCTGAGGTTCGGGGCGAGGCTCAGCTCCTGATGGATGATCGCGATGCCCTTCTCGACCGCGTCCACGGTGCCGCGCAGCTGCAGCGGCTCGCCGTCGAGCTCGAGGGTGCCCGCCGTGGGGGTCTCGACTCCGCTCAGGATCTTCATCAGCGTCGACTTGCCCGCGCCGTTCTCGCCGAAGAGCACCGTGACGGATCCGCGCCGGATCTCGAAGTCGACGCCCTTGAGCGCCCGGGTCGCCCCGTAGACCTTCGTGATGCCGACGGCGCGCATCACGACCTCGCCGGTCATCCGATCACCTCGATCGAGACGGGGACGACCGACACGAGCTGCGGATTGACGCGGAGGAACGCGCCGGTGACCTCGACGGTCTTCCCTGCGGCAGCCGCGGCGTCGAAGCCCTCGAGCACGTCGGTCCGCACGAGGTCGTTCAGCTCGGTCGACACGTTCTGGTACTCGAGCTGGTTGGTGAACTCGTTGAACGAGATCTCGCCGGTGACGTCGCGCAGCGCCGTGCCGTTGAGCGCCGGGCCGATCTGCACCTGCACGGTCGTCTCGGCGGGCACGCCCTCGACGGTGACCGGGAGGATCGGCGGAGTCGCGGTGCCGGCGACGGCGGTGAAGGTGACGGGGAACGCGTAGGCGCTGCTCGCTCCCGACGTGTTGCCGAACTCGGCCTCGTCGGCGCCGCCCTCGAGCCGGGCGAGCAGGTCGGCCAGCGGGACGGCCTCGTCCTCGACCTGCGCGGCGATGTCGTCGAAGCGCTCGGCGGCGTAGGCGGCGGGATCCAGCTGCCCCTCGGACGCGGCGGTGTCGGCGTCGGAGGCGCTCACGACCTTCACGTTGAAGGCCGCGGCGACGAGGACGACGGCGGCGAGAGCGGTGAGGACCATCCACGCTCGGACGGGTCGTCGTGAGGATCGGGACATCGATGTCGCTCCCAGGGGAGGTGTTCGGCGGTGAACGGCAGCGGGCGGCGGGCCGGCTGAGCGGCTGGCGCGGGACATCCGGTGCAGCTGCTGATGGCACGGTGGCACGTGGTTCGGTAGCCTGTCAACCGGTTCGCCAATTCCGAGCCACTTCGACTCGACGATGAGGAGAACGACCCGTGGAATCCCTTTCCCGGCGCCCGACCGCGCCCTGCACTGCCGGCCGAGCGGAGGCGCTCCCGTGCTGAAGGGCGTCGATCCGCTGCTCTCGGCGCGCTGCTGCACCTGCTCGACGACATGGGCCACGGCGATCAGCTGCTGCTCGTCGACCGCAACTTCCCGGCCGTCGCCACCGGTCTGCCCGTCGTGCACCTCGGCGAGGCCACGATGAGCCGGGCGATGAGCGCCGTGCTCAGCGTCTTCCCGCTCGACGTCTTCGTCGACACCCCGCTCGAGCGGATGGAGGTCGACGGCGACCCGTCCGTCACGACTCCCGAGCAGGACGCGGTGCTCGCGATCGCCCGACGCGCGCACCCGCGGCCGCTCGAGTGGGGCGTGATCCCGCGGCTCGAGTTCTACGAGCGCGCGCGGTCGGCGTTCGCCGTCGTGCACGTGCTCGATCCGGCGCCGTGGGGCTGCTTCGTGCTGCAGAAGGGCGTGGTGTTCCCACCCGAGGCGGAGTGAGCCGCCGCAGCTCTTCCGCGGATGGCGAGGTGAACATAGGGTGGAGAGCGGCTCGGCCGCTCCGCCGCAACGACGCACAGACGGGTCACAGCAACGACCCAGGGCCCTCCTCGACTCCGACCGTGGTCTCGCCCGCACGACGCCTCCGGACCCGGAGTGCGGCCGACACCACGACGCCAAGGACGACGCCGATGAACCGCACGAAGATGATCACCGCCCTCGCGGCCGGACTCCTGCTCACGTCGGGCGTCGCCGCCCAGACGGCGGCCGCCGCCGAGACGTCGAACACGTCGGAGGACCGCGGCGTCGACAGCTCCTCGGACACCCTCCTCATCAACGGGCGCGCGTACACGCTCGACTGAGCCGGCCCAGGCCGCCGATATCGTAGCCGGGGGTCTCGATACGCGCCTCCGGCGCTACTCGACCGGCACGCATCCGCGTCCCGCCTCGCCGCCCTCTGCTCCTGTTCGTAACCGAGGCCAGTAGGCCTCGCGGAGTCCGTTCGAGCCGTTCGAGCAGCTCCTGACCTCGGTTGCGAACAACTCGGCCTGCACAACGAAGTCCGAGCGCGGAGATCAGGGCGAGAATCGCCGGATCGCGTCGCGGAGCCTCACTTCCGAGGCCCGTCCGGGCACCTCCGACGCCGCCGCTCGATGCGCCGCCTCCGGTGCAGAAGTCCGCGTCAGGCCGCCTCGGCCACCGGCTCCGCAGCGGAGGTCGCGCGCGGACGCGCCGCTCCCGTCAGCAGCGACACCGCCGCGACCAGCACGAGGACCACGATCATCGCCCCGCGCAGCCCGAAGTGCTCGCCGAGGAACCCGAGCAGCGGCGGACCCACCAGGAACGCGACGTAGCCGGCGGTCGCCACGGCCGAGACCGTGGCCGTCGGGTCGTCGCTGTCGGCGGCCGACGACAGCGTGACCGGGAAGCCGAGCGCCGCGCCCAGTCCCCAGAGCGCGACCGCGACTCCGGCCATCGCGGCGCTGTCGGCGACGACGACGACGGCGATGCCCGCGGCCGAGACCAGGGCGCTCGCGCGCAGCACGGCGACGTTGCCGAACCGGGCCAGCAGCGGAGCGCCGACGAAGCGGCCCACGGTCATCGCGGCCGCGAAGCCGGCGAACACGATGGTGCCGACCGTGGCGGTCGCTCCGTAGCCGTCGACCATCAGCAGGGGCAGCCAGTCCATGGCCGAGCCCTCGGCCAGCGCCAGCGCGAGCACGATCGCGCCGAGCGCGAGCACGCGCGGCTGCCGCCAGACCGGACCGCCGGTGCGCACGGCCGCCGGCTCTCCGGAGCGTGCCGGGCACGATCTTGCCGGTGTCGCTCGGCACCGAGCGGATCACGGTGACCAGCAGCGCCAGGCTGAGCGCCGCGACCGCGAGCAGCTGCCAGAGGACGGGGAAGTCGACGGCGGTGAGTCCGATGCCCGCGACGGCGCCGATCACCGTGCCGAGGCTGAAGCAGCCGTGCAGCGCGGGCAGGACGGAGCGGCCCGACACCGCCTCGAGCGCCGCGCCCTCGAGGTTGAGGGCGATCTCGGACACGCCGATGCCCAGGCCCACGAGCGCCAGGCCGACGAAGACGCCCGGCGCCGACGAGAGGTTCGCGGCGAGGCCGACGAGCGCCACTCCGCTCGTGAACGAGAGGCCGCCGATCGTCACCGTGAAGCGCACTCCCCGGCGGCGCACGATCGCGGCGGAGGAGAGCACCCCGGTCATCGAGCCGGACCGGAGAGACCCAGCAGCACGAGCCCCATCTGCGCGGTCGAGGCGCTGAGGAGGTCGCGGACGGCGGGCGTGCGGACGACCCACGACGCCATCCCGACTCCGAAGACGAGCATGAAGGCGAAGATCGCGAGGCGGCGGCGGGCGACGGACGTGGGCATGGTTACGACCGTAGGTCCACGACAGCGGTCGGCGGAACACGCGCGGGAAGTCCGCACTTGCGGTCGACGACGGCAGGCGCAACGATCCGTGCATGCGTGAGCGCTGGTGGGCGGTGGGCGGCGCGTCGGTGCTCCTCGTCGGCGGGGTCCTGACGGCGATCGCGACGCTCGCGGCGGATCGCGGCCACGACGTCCTCCGGACGGCGAGAACGAGCGGGTCGCCGCGATCCTCGCCGACGACCTGTCCGCGGTCGATTCCGTCGCGCGACCTCGAGAAGCACTTCCCGGCGACCGACCGCTCCGCCCTCGCCGCCCTGGCCGCGAGCTGTGGTCCGATCGCCGTCCGGGCACCCGCCCCCGCGATCCACGCCGACATCATCCCCACCTCCGCCCGGATCCTCCTCACCGATCCCGAGGGATCCGTCTGCGACGCGCGCATCGAGTGGGTCGACGGGGAATCGGCCTGGCACGCGTACCTCTCGCAGCCCGGCCCCGGCTGACCCGCCCGGGTGAACACCCGCTGTCCAGAATCCGTCGGCTCCCGCACGGGGCCGCCCCGGCGTGCGACGCTGGAGGGTCCCCCTCCGCCCCTCCCCGCTTGGACCCTGTTGACCGACGTCAAGACCCCCGTGTTCCCCTGGATCGGCCTGCTCACGCTGGCCGGCGCGATCTTCGTGTCGGTGACGAGCGAGTTCCTGCCGACCGGGCTCATCCCCGACATGTCGCGCGATCTCGGCGTGAGCATCCCGCTCACCGGCCAGCTGGTCACGATCTTCGCGGCGACGGTCGTGGTGGCGACAACTCCGCTGGACCCTCGTCACGCAGCGCTTCCTCGCGCAAGAGCCTCGTGCTGGTCGCGCTGGGCGTCATCGCGGTCGCGAACGTCCTCGCCGCCCTCGCGCCGACCTTCGAGCTGCTGGTCGGCGCGCGGATCCTCGGCGGACTCGCGCACGGGCTGTTCTGGGCAGTCGTCGCCGCCTACTTCCGCTCACCTCGTCGCTCCCGAGCACCTCGGCCGGGCCACGGCGATCACGGCGGGCGGAGGCTCGGCGGCCTCGTGCTCGGCGTGCCGGTGGGCACGGCGCTCGGTACACGCGCTGGCTGGCGTCCGACGTTCGCGATCCTCGGCGGGATCGTGCTGATCCTCGCGCTCGTCGTCATCCGCTACCTGCCCGCGGTCGAGCACATCGTCCCGGTGCGCACCGGCGAGATCCGGCTCCCGGCGCGCAAGGACCGCTCGCTGCCGCGGATCCTCGGCGTCTGCCTCGTGATCCTCCTGGTGCTGATCGGCCAGAACACCCTCTCGACCTACATCACGCCGTGGCTCGGGGAGGCGCAGTTCGCGCCCGACTCGATCCCGCTCGTGCTGTTCGCCTTCGGCGGCGCGGTGCCGTGGGCCTTCGTGCTCGCCGGCTTCGCGACCGACCGGTTCCCCCGCTCCGGATTCGTCGTCGCGGCCCTCGCGGTCCTCGCGGCGCTCGCGGGCCTGTCCTTCGCGGCGGGCTCAGGGAGTGCCGGCGCTCGTGGTCGTCGCGGCGATCGTCTGGAACATCGCGTTCGGAGGCATCCCCGCGATGCTGCAGACCCGGATGCTGAAGACCGCGTCGTTCCAGCTGCGCAGCCTCGCGGCCGCCCTGCAGACGACGGCGTTCAACATCGGCATCGGCGGCGGAGCGATCGTGGGCGGCCTGGTCATCGACGGCAGCGGCCTCGGCGCGCTGCCGTGGGTCGCGCTCGGCATCGTCGCGCTCGGGCTCGTCGTGAGCCTGCTGGTGGAGTGGCGCGCGGGCGCGCGGCGGCGCCGGTGCAGGGTCGGGCGGAGCGGGTGAGCGCGTAGCCGACGCCGGCGCCCGTTTCGCCTCCACTCGCGAGGCGCCCGGGTGCCCGACGGGACGCGAACCGGGCCCTGGCGGGTCGTCGCACCCCGTCCTGCGTCCACTGGCATGTCGCCCGGCGCACGGAGTCGGCGCGGACCGGGCCGTCGCTGGTCGTCGCACCCCGTCCCGCGTCGTCTCGAGCGCTCCGCCGAGTACGAGCGGATGCGATCCGCTGCCGAGCACGTCCGCTCCCCTCGCGAGGGAGGGCGCGCGGCGTTCCGCGGCGTAGCGTCGGAGGATGGCCCAGACGACCACCGACTCCGGAGCTTCCGCATGAGCCGCACCACGGTTCCTCCGCTGCACCTGCCCTACCCGGGAGCGCCCGCCGGGGAGGCGATCGCCCGCTTCTTCCGCAAGTACGCGACCTTCAGCGGGCGCGCGAGCCGCGCGAGTACTGGTGGATCATCCTCGCGACACTGGTCGTCAACCTGCTGCTGCGGTGGGCCGACGGGTCGCTGTCGCGGTACACCTTCACGACCTCGCCGTTCACGACGGGATCGGACTTCTCGACGCCCTGGGTCACCGGGCTGTCGGTCCTGATCGCGCTCGCGACGCTGATCCCCGGGCTCGCGCTGATCTGGCGGCGCCTGCACGACGTCGGTCGGAGCGGGACGTGGTTCCTGATCATCCTGATCCCGATCGCCGGCTGGGTGGTGCTGATGATCTGGTTCCTGATGCCCGGCCGTGCCGAGGGCGAGCGCTTCGACGCCCCGCTGGTCGAGTAGCCGCGCGGGGAGGCCTGCCGCTCGGGTGACGGGAATCTCGATACGGCCCCGGGGGCCTACTCGATCAGCAGGAGGGGACCCTCCGGGCCTGCTCGAGCAGCAGAGGGGTCACGCGCACCAGTCGCGGGAGACGCCGTTCACGCTGCGGGAGGTGTCGCCCGTCTCGAGGTCGACGAGCACCGTCGACGTCGCGCTGAAGCCCGGCACCTCCGGGTAGTCGTCGGGCTCGCCCTCGACCGAGACCGCCTCGACGGCCAGGAACTGCCCGTTCGGCGAGAGGCAGATGCTCCGGATGCGGCCGGTGGGCGACGTCCGGAACACCTCGGAGGTCCCCTCCGCGTCGACGCGCACGACCGAGTACTGCGTCGCTCCGGTCTCGGGCGAGTACTCGGCCTCGAGCTCCACGTAGCTCGTCGAGTCGAGCAGGAGCAGCTGCACGGGCGACGCGGTCGGGCTGACCTCGGCGACCGGCAGTGCGAGCGTCTCGACCGAGCCGTCGGCCAGATCGATCAGCGACCCGCGGTCGGGATCCGCGACCACCAGCCGGTTCGCGCCCGGTACGAAGCCGCGCAGCTCCGCGTGCTGCCCGAGCGGGCTGATCGCCCCGGGGACGAGCAGGTCGACCAGCAGCACCGTGTCGTCGACCGAGTGCGTCACCACGGAGGTCGTGCCCGGCACGAACAGCCAGTCGCGGGCGCGCAGGGTCCGCCGTCGATCCCGACCACCGCCACCGCCTCGGCCTTCTGATCGGTGAGGTCGTAGGAGTAGAGCGCGCGGTCGAGCGGGCCGGTCGGCGCCTCGCCGGTGAAGGTCCAGCCCAGCACGCCCTTCTCGGACGCGGCGTGCAGCTCGCGCACGACGCCCGCTCCGGGCAGCGGGATGACCCCCTCCGACCCCGTGTCGAGCGCGACGGTGCGGATGAGGTTCGTGTCGTCCGGCTCGATCGTCACCAGCACGAGCAGCGGGCCGACGACGACGTAGTCCTGGATGCGGTCGGCGGTGGCGACGACGCGGGTCTCGTCCCCGATCCCCCCGACAGCGGGCGCACGCGGATCGCGTCGGGCTCGGTCGGGTCCGGCGTGCGGTCGAGGGTGAAGAGGTCGGGGTCCTTCGTGGTGAAGGAGGCGCGCACATCGGCCGTCGCCCCGGTCGCGCGGCCGCGGGCGTCGTCGATCGTGATCTCGTACGTCGTGGCGTAGCGGAGGGTGTCGGCGAACGTCACGGTGACCACCTCCGTCCTCGAGCTCGACGGTGTGCTCGGCCTCGGGAGTCACGCCGACCCGGTCGAGCGCGTCGGGCTCGAGGTCCTGGTCGAGGTGCAGCCGGGCGCGGCCGCCGTCGCGCTCGACGACGCCGTCAGCGCTCACCTCGAGCGAGGCGACCCGCGGACCCTGCTGATCGTCGCCGCGGTCAGCCCGCCGACGCCGAGCGCGAGGACGAGGGTCGCGCCCCAGAAGACGCGCGAGAAGCCGCGGGCGGAGGCGGCGCGCGGCTCCCGGGAGCGGCGCGGGCGCGACTCCCACGATTCCTCGCCCCAGGGCTCAGTGAGACATACGGCATCGCCGGCTCGTCGATCTCGGCGACCGACGACGGCTCGAGCACGACCGCCTCGGCGCTCGTGACGCTCGCGTTCGCCCCGAAGCCGCCGGACGCCTCCAGCCACTGGCCCTCGGTGTACGTGTCGGCCCAGCCGGGCTCGTAGATCGGCACGCCGACGGGCTGCGCGTCGACCGCGCAGCAGGTCACGACGAAGCGGGCGACGTAGAAGACGTTCTCGGGGTCGTCGGCGTCCGGAGTCACGAATCCGCTGACCGTCGCCGTCGTGCCCGCGAGGAACTGCTCGCTCGCCCCGGAGCGGAGGAGCGTGGCCCAGTCGCGCACCGAGAACGAGGCGTAGTCGCCGCCGGTCGGCGCGGCGACGACCGCGGTCGTGTCGACGGCGCTCGTGTTGACCTCGCGCTGCGTCGCCGTGCCCGCGGTGAGCGCGGCGGGCGGGACGACGAGCAGCGCGACTCCGGCGGTCACGATGATCGCGACCGAGCCGAGCACCGCGAGCCGCGCCCGCCACGGGTGACCGGGCGCGTGGTCGTGCAGGTGGCCGTGGGCGTCCGATTCCTCGACGCTCTCCCCGTCGCTCTCGTCGGACCCCGGCACGATCGCGAAGGCGAGCACCAGCAGCACGGCCGCGATCACGGCGAGGATCACCGTGAACTCGAAGTAGCGGGGGTGGATGTAGAGGCCGAGCCGTCCGGTCGCCGCGAGCCACAGCGTCGAGACGACGCCGATGACGCTCAGGACCACGCCCTTCCAGCGGGTGAGGAGGCGCTCAGAGCGCATGGTTGACCGCCAATCCGAGGACCGCGGAGCACAGCCCGACCAGGACCGTCATCCGCACGAGGGTGGGCACCGAGAAGGTGGTGCGCAGCAGCGCGAGCATCTTGATGTCGATCATGGGCCCGAAGACGAGGAACGCGATGATACCGCCCGGCAGGAACGTGGAGCCGAAGGACAGCACGAAGAACGCGTCGACGTTCGAGCAGATCGAGATGACGAACGCGAGCACCATCATCGCGAGCACCGACCAGAGCGGGTTGCCGCCGAGCGCCGTGAGCACGTCGCGCGAGACTCCGACCTGGATCAGCCCCGCGATCGCCGAGCCGACGAAGAGCGCCGGCAGCATCGCCCCGGTCTCCTCGGCGAACAGCAGGACGCTGCGGCGCGAGCGGGCGCGGAGGGTGCCGGGCGCGCGCCCCCCGCCTCGCAGGCGGCGCGGAAGCGGTCGGTGAGCAGCGACAACGGCTCGGAGTGGCGGCTGAAGATCCAGCCGACCAGGTTCGCGATCACGAAGCCGCCGACGATGCGCCAGACGAGGATCCCGTCCTCCCAGCCGAAGGCCTGGTAGGTCGTGATGATCGTGATCGGATTCACGATCGGCGCCGCGAGCAGGAACGTCATCGACTCCGAGACCGAGAGGCCCTTCACGATCAGCCCGCGGGCCAGCGGCACGTTGCCGCACTCGCAGACCGGGAGCAACACGCCGAGCAGCGAGATCACCAGGCGCCGCGGCAGGGCGCGCTTCGGCGGGATCCGCAGCAGCACCGCCTCGGGCACCCAGAGCTGCACGGCGATCGAGAGCACGATGCCGAGGAAGACGAACGGCAGCGACTCGATGACGACGCTGATCGAGAGGGTCAGGAAGTCGCGCATCGCGTCGGACAGCACGTCGCCCGTCGCGTCGGGCGAGAGCAGCCGCAGGGCGACCGCGGCGGCGACGAGGGCGAGCCCGATGCCCACTCGTCGACCGGTGCGTGACCGGGGGCGGGGCGGGGCGGCGATCGACATCGCGGTCCATCGTAGGCGGGGCCGCGCGGTGGGCCTTCAGAACCTCTGCTGTCAGCGGGGTCCAGCGCCTGACAGCCGAGCGCCCCCTGTCAGCTGAGGTTCTGCACCGGCCGCCGGGGCACCCAGCAGCGCACAGCGCGGCGGTACGCGCGGAACTGCTCGCCGAAGCGCTCCTCGAGGTCCGCCTCCTCGAGCGGGCGCACCGCGTGGTTCCAGACCAGCGAGCCCAGCAGCGCGTAGACGACGACCAGCCAGGAGGAGAGGAGGAGCCCCACCGCGACGCCCTGCGCGATGCCGGCGACCGCCATCGGGTTCCGCACCCAGCGGTACGGACCGGCGATCACGAGCCGGTTCGGCATCGCGCTCGGCAGCGGGGTGCCGTCGCCGAGCAGCGACATGGCCAGCGCCGACCAGATGCCCAGCGCGCTGGCCGCGACGAGCAGCACCGCGCCGAGCGGAGCGACGACCGGCGGCATCGGCACGCCCACGCCCCAGCGGGACTCCAGCAGCGCGATCACCGCCGGGATCACGGCGAGCGCCCCGCCCCAGAAGACGACGATCTGCGCGGCGGTCGCGGCCAGGTGCGCGAGCGGCGAGCGCCCGCGGGCGGCGAGGCGGAAGGCGAAGGGGCCGGAGGCGATCCAGCGGGTCGGGAGGCGGCCGGTGGTCAGGAGGAGGAGCGCGGCGACCGAGCCGCCCGCCGCGGCGAGCATCGCGAGGACACCCCAGCCCGCCTCCGTCGTGACCGTCGCGACGACGGCGAGCGCTGCGGCGACGAGGAGCGTCCAGACCGTCGCGACCCACGCCGCCCACCGCACGCCCGCCGCGGCCAGGGCCGAGGCGCCGACGAACAGCGGCAGGTCGAGGACCGCGATCGGCACCGGGTCGAGGGAGCCGAGCGTCGCCTCCCGCACGGCCGGCAGCAGGGCGACGCCGAGCCACCAGAGCGCGCCGCCGAGGGCCTGCACGGCGAAGTAGACCCGTCCCCAGCGCATGCGTGCACGGTACACGGCGCGAATATAGAGTGTCGCTAGGTATTCGGCGCGAGGCCGGATCAGGACCCGGCAGCGCTGCCGACCGAGAGGCTCACCATGACGAGCACCGTCGAATGGATCACGACCACCGAGTCCTCCCGTGGCAGCGGCAGGAGGACGTGCCGCTCACCGAGCTCCGCGGCATGCCGAACGTGATGATCGGCGTCGACGCCCCGCGCCAGCGGATCGACGGCATCGGCGGTTGCTTCAACGAGCTCGGCTGGGACGCGCTCTCCCTCCTGTCCGAGGAGGACCGCGAGCGGATCCTCCGCGACTTCTTCGCACCGGGTGCCGGTCTCAACCTCTCGCTCTGCCGCATGCCGATCGGCGCCAACGACTTCTCGCGCGACTGGTACTCCTTCGACGAGGTCGACGGAGACTTCGCCCTCGAGCACTTCGACGTCGCGAACGACCGCGGCACGCTGATCCCCTACATCCGCGCCGCGCAGCGCCACAACCCGGAGCTCCGGCTCTGGGCGTCGCCCTGGAGCCCGCCGACCTGGATGAAGACGAACGGGCACTACGCGGCCGCCCTGCCGTGGCCGGGCAGCGAGGTCGAGAACGGACTGCGCCCCGACCAGGTCGGCACCGAGGGCACCGACCTCTTCCGCGTCGACGACGACCGGTACCTCGGGCCTACGCCCGCTACTTCGCGCGGTTCGTCGAGGCCTACGGCGAGGAGGGAATCCGAGGTCGAGACCGTGATGCCGCAGAACGAGTTCAACTCGGCGCAGGTGTTCCCCGAGCTGCGTCTGGTCGGCGGAGGGGCTGGCGCGCTTCATCGCGGTGCTCGGCCCCGAGATGGCGCGACTCGGGGTGCGCGTGTTCCTCGGCACGCAGGAGCGGCCGCACGACGAGCAGATCGAGCTGGTGCTCGCGCATCCGGAGGCGGGGCAGTGGATCTCGGGAGTCGGGTTCCAGTGGGCGGGCAAGGGCGCGATCGCGGCCGTGCGGCACGCGCATCCGTCGCTCGCGCTCTACCAGACCGAGCAGGAGTGCGGCGACGGCCGGAACGACTGGCGCTTCTGCCGCTACGCCTGGGGGTTGATGAAGCACTTCTTCACGCAGGGAGTGGAGTCGTACGCGTACTGGAACCTCGCGCTGACGGAAGGCGGCGTCTCGCGCTGGGGCTGGGCGCAGAACTCGCTCGTGGTCGTCGATCCCGTGACGCGGACCGCGCGGTACGCACGAGTACTTCCTCCTGCGGCACGTCTCGCACTTCCTGCAGCCCGGCGCCCGCCGGCTCGACACCTTCAGCTGGACGGGGCACGAGAACCAGCTGGCGTTCGCGAACCCCGACGGCAGCACGGTGATCGTGCTGCAGAACGACCTCGGGACGCCGCTGCCGGTGTCGATCGTGGTGGGCGACGTCGCGCTCGCGCCGACGCTGCCCGCGGACTCGTTCTCGACGCTGGTGCTGCGGCCTGACCCGGCGACTCCTCGGAAGTCGTCGTACTCGGCCTCGAGTACGACAACTCCTGCGCACTCGATCCGCGCGCCCGACCCGAGTCCTCGGAAGTCGTCGTACTCGGGCTCGAGTACGACGACTTCTGCGGACTCGCGGCGAGCGCGTGAGCACGACTGAGGATTCTTCGCGACAGAACCCCCGCCTGACGGGTGCTCACGTCCCGACCCGCGCTCCTAGCCTGACCCCGATCGTGAGCGAGGACGGCCTCGCTCCACCGAGTGGGTCAGGGTCCGTCGTGAACCGTCGTTCTGCAAGAGTGGTCGCGCTGGCCGCGATCGCGACTCTCGCCGCATCACTCATCGGAGGCGTCATCCCGGATTCCGCGCAGGCCGCCGAGGCCACCCCCGCTCCCACCGTCGCCCTCGCCGCCCCCGCCCCCGCGGCGGGCTGGACGACCGTCTTCGCCGACGACTTCGACGGTGCCGCCGGCTCCCCGTCGGCGCGAAGTGGATCCACGAGATCGGCGTCTGGGGCACCGGCGCCGTCGACCGCACCACGGACTCCACGGCCAACGTCTTCCTCGACGGCGCCGGCAACCTCGGCATCCGCGCGCTGCAGGACGCGGCGGGCGGATGGACGTCCGGCCGCATCATCACCGCTGACAAGTCGTTCTCGGCTCCCGCCGGCGGCCAGCTGCTGATGACCGCGTCGATCCGCCAGCCGAACCCCGCTCAGGCCACCGGGTACTGGCCCGCGTTCTGGGCGCTGGGCCTGGACGAGCAGGGCGGGATCGACTGGCCGCGGACGGGCGAGATCGACATCCTCGAGGCGGTCAACGGCACCGGGCAGGTCACCCAGACCTTCCACTGCGACCTCGAGGACGGCGGCGAGTGCGAGGAGCCGTACGGGCTCACGAGCGGGTTCCAGGACTGCGACGGCTGCCTCACCGAGTTCCACACCTACTCCGCCCTCGTCGACCGCAGGGTCGCGGGGCAGGAGCGGCTGCAGTTCCTCGTCGACGGCGAGGTGCGCCACACGGTCGAGCAGACCCAGCTGAGCCCGGAGGCGTGGAGCGCCGCCATCGGCAACGACTACTTCCTGATCCTCAACCTGGCGATCGGCGGCGGGCTGCCCAACGGCGTCTGCGGCTGCGACAGCGCGGCGGCGCCGAAGTCGTCGGGAGGCACGATGAGCGTCGATCACGTCGCCGTCTACCGGTCGGAGGCCGCGGCCGAGATGGCGGCCCCGGACTCCCACGATCACCGGCACCGCCAAGGTCGGCTCGACCCTGACCGCCCAGCCCGGCACGTGGCAGCCGGCTCCGGTCGCCCTCTCGTACCAGTGGAGCGCCGACGGGGCCGACCTGGTCGGAGCGACTTCGCCGACGCTCGTGCTCGGCGCCGCCACCGCGGGCAAGCAGATCACGGTCGAGGTGACCGGCACGAAGACCGGCTTCGCGACCACGAGCCGCACGTCGCTGCCGACCGCGGCCGTCGGGACCGGGACGCTGACCGCCGCGACTCCGACGATCACGGGAACCGCGAAGGTCGGCTCGCTGCTCACCGCGAAGCCGGGAACGTGGGGGCCGTCCCCGGTGACGCTGAAGTACCAGTGGCGGGCGAACGGAGTCGCGATCAGCGGAGCGACCGCGGCGACCTACAAGCCGACGAGCCTGCTGGTCGGCCTGAAGATCACCGTGTCGGTGACCGGCTCGAAGACCGGCTACGCGAGCGTCACGCGGACGTCGACGGCCACGGCCGCCGTCGTCCGGTGACGCCTCGGGATCAGGACTCCTGGACCTCGCGGTGACGGCGCGGCACGATGCGCATGATCGCGGTGCCGGTGGCGATGAGGGCGAAGGCCGCCAGGCCGAACCACAGCGAGTTGAAGCCGGTCGACGCGAGGACCCCTGCGCCGGCGCCGGCCCCGAGGGCGGGCGAGAGATTGCTGTACATGGTCGGGTTCTTCCTTTCGATTCACCACGCGCGCTGACGGCGGGTCAGCGCATCGAAGTAGGCCTTGGTGTGCACGATCTGCAGGAACAGATCGAGGAACAGCTCGTACATCGAGGCGGCGAGGAGCATGTGCTTCCACCCGCGGTCGCGCACCGTGACGATGCGCTCGACGACGAAGATGAGGGTGATGCCGAGCCAGAACGGCTGGATCGAGAGCTGGCCGAGCGCGAGGGCGTAGATCACGGTCGCGAGGTACACGTAGGTGATCACGCAGCCGGCCATGGTCAGCAGCTGACGGCCCCAGTAGGGCCAGGTGACGCGGGTGAGCCCGTACTGGACGCAGTTCTCGACGGCGCCCGCGCTTCCAGCGCAGGCGCTGGTGCCAGAGCTCCTTCCACGTGGGCAGCTGACCTCGGTGACGAGGGTGCAGCCCGCGGGGGCTGAGCACGTCGTAGCCGAGGTGCTTGATCGCGAAGGTGAGCTCGTTGTCCTCGGTCAGCACCGTGGTGTCGTAGATGCCGCCGCGGCCGTCGCCCGCGGGAGCGTCCCGGCGCGCCGGGCCTGGCTGATCTCGCGGAGCAGTCCGCCCTTGAGCACGGCGGCGGTGCCGGTGACGACCAGGCACTTGCCGTTCAGGCGCCGCACGTCGCGGGCGTAGCGGGCGTACTCGTTGCGCTGCAGGTGGCCGACGACGCCGCCGCTCGGGGTGCCGCGGAACACGCCGCCGACGGCGCCGATCCGCTTGATGCCGACCTTGAGGCGGGCGATCGCGAGGAAGTCGGGGTCCAGGGCCGAGTCGGCGTCCTGCACGAGGACGAGGTCGTCGTCCTCGAGCTCGAGCAGCAGCACCTCGAGGAACTGGTTGAGCGCGCCGGCCTTCTTGTCGGTGTTGCCGACGGTCGCGAAGACCTCGGCGCCCTCCTCGAGAGCGATGCGCGCGGTGCCGTCGGTGCAGTTGTCGGTGACGACGACGATGCGGTCGGGCGGGAGGTCTGGTTCTGCAGTCCGTGGATGGCGGCGGCGATGCCGGCCTCCTCGTTGTGCGCGGGGAGGACGGCGACGAGGCGTCCGACCACCGAGGGACGCGTGGCGTCCAGCGGTGGCGGTGGCGGTCCGGCGCACGGGAGCGGGGGTCTCGGCCTTCGCCTTCCCGGTCGGGGCATCGGCGAAGCGCACGGGGAGCGGCGGGGCGCCCGCCGCCGCCAGCGACCGGAACGGCGCGGCGGGGGTCAGGGCGCGGGCGGTCGCCGTGGGGGCGGTCGCTCGTGTCGGTGCTCCGGACGCAGGGGTCGTCCGGGCAGCGGGCATCACGCCCGCAGAGTGCGCTGTCAAGGCCAGGGGTCCTTCACTCGATCGGATGGAACGCGCACCGATGACCGTCGTGAGGCGATTCGGGTCGCCGGACGACGGGTGAGGGGGGACCGGCCGTCGCTCGGGGGAAGCGTTGCGGTCTGTACCAGATCACGGAGCATCGGGTTGCTCGATGATCAAGCTACTGCGCCGGACGGTGAAGAATCAGCAAAAAGTTTCACCCCCGGATGGGGCGCGTGAGGGGGTTGCCATCGAGAAGGCTCTCGGGATTGATTCGCGGTGCTTGTCGAGAGCTCCGGCATTTCTCGGGGACGGCCTTGCGGATAACGGCGCATCAGCCATTCGCGTCACGTGTGCAGAAGACGTGGGAGAAGCGTGGAGAAGTCACTCCGGAATGCAATGCTCTCACGCTCGGGAGAAATGATCGTTCTCTGCTTCGATCACTCTTCCTGATGAGGAGTCGGACCTGGCGGAGAACGATTGTTCTCCGGGCCGTTCCGCACGCTGACGAGTAGCGCCGAAAGATCTTCTGACCAGCTCATTCGTGTCCGCTTCAACCTCCCCGACCGCTCCGGAGTCGCCGTCGACGCGGATCAGCAGCGCCTCTCGACTCGAATTCGCATTCCTCGCCGCCGCTCATCGACAATCGGGCGCGAGCAGTGCGGTCCCGCCCCCGCAGGGCCGCTCGAAAGGAGTGCTGGCGCCCGATTCCCCCGTACCCGCCGCCGAATTCCGCCGAGGAGAGCAACGTGAGCGCGAATGCCGTCCCTGGAGGCGCGGAACGCCCTTCCCGAGAGATCGCTCTCACAATCCGAGAGGCATGACGCGTCACGTCGGAAGACCGTCGCCGGACGTCGCTCCGCTCGGCGTGTCGCGGGAGCGCGTTCGGCGTGTCGCGAGCCCGGAAGGACGCCGCCACGGTGGCGCGCCCCGGTCGCGGACCCCCTTTTGAGACGCAGCGCCGGTCCCCATTGCCCGGGCGCGGAGCGTGACGATAGCTTGCGAAGACCGTTCCACTCCTTGTCGGTCCCCGGCATCCGGTCGCATCGTCGCGTCTCGCCGCGAGCGAACGGGCCCTCCGACGAGGACGTCGACGGTCCGATCCGGCCCTCTCGAGAAAGCCGACACGATGTCGTCAACGCTCCTTTTCTCCTCTCTCGGCACCTCTGCGGTGGTGGCCCCGTGAAGATCTCGCGCCGCTCCCGCCTCGCCCTGATCACCGCCGCGCTGATCGCCGGGTCCGCGGGCCTCACCCCCGCACTCAGCGCCGCTGCCGCTCCCTCCGCCTCGACCGCCGTCACCCGCGACGCCGACGGCCCCGTCGGCGCCGTCGTCTCCGAACCAGCGACGCCACCGCGAGCGACACCGCTCTCGGCCTCGATCGCAACGACGTCACCGTCGAGCGGAAGACCCAGCCCGCAGCCGGCGGCGCCTTCGCCTTCGCCCCTGTGCCCGTCGAGATCGGCGACACCCTCGAGGTCTGGGCCGCGAGCTCCGCGAACGTGCAGTACCGCTACCGGGTCACCGCGCAGTCGTGCGGAGGCACCGCCACGCCGACCCCGACGCCGACCGGCACCGCCGTCCCGACGCCGGAGCCCACCGCGACGGCCACCCCGACCGCGACGCCCACGGCCACTCCGACGGCGACGCCCACCGGCACTCCGACCGCGACGCCCACTGCGACGCCGACGCCCGGGGCCCGGTGACCGTCACCCGCATCGCGGGCACCGACCGCCAGGACACCGCCGCGAAGGTCTCGGCCGCGACGTTCGCCGCGAACGTGCCCGTCGTCTTCGTCGCCACCGGCGGCAGCTTCCCCGACGCACTCGCCGCCGCTCCGGCTGCCGCGAAGCAGAACGGACCGCTGCTGCTGGTCGACCGCGACTCCATGTCGCAGCCGGTCCGCGACGAGCTGCGCCGCCTCAAGCCGAGCAAGATCGTCGTCGTCGGCTCCGACCTGAGCATCAGCGAGCGCCTCGCCACCGAGCTCGCCGCCTACGCGAAGACCGGTGAGGTCCAGCGCATCGGAGGCGTCGACCGCTACGACACCGCCGCCCAGCTCGTCGAGGCCGCCTTCCCGAAGGGCTCCTCGCAGGCCTGGCTCGCCACCGGCGAGGTTCCCCGACGCCCTCGCCGCCGCCGCCGCGGCCGGCTCGGTCCGAGCACCCGTCCTTCTCATCAACGGTGGACAGAGCACCGTCGACGACCGCACCCGGTCGCTCGTGCGGGGACTCGGCGTCAAGAAGCTGACGATCGCCGGCGACCCGCTGTCGGTCAGCACCGGCATCGAGACCTCGTTCGGCATCACGCCCGTCCGCATCGGAGGCGTCGACCGCTACGACACGTCGGTCCTGCTCAACCGCGACGCCTTCACCGCCGCGTCGACGGTCTACCTCGCCACCGGCGAGAAGTTCCCCGACGCCCTCGCTGGAGCGAACGCCGCCGGCTTCACCCGGAACCCGCTCTACACCGTCAAGCCCGACTGCGTGCCGCAGGCCGTGCTCGACGACATCGAGACCCTGGGCGCGACCAAGGTCGTGCTGCTCGGCGGCACGAACACCCTGTCCGAGGGAGTCGCGTCGCTGACCGCCTGCCGCTGATGCGGTATTGAGTCACCCGCGCCGAGGGCCGGGGTCGCCGAAAGTGGCGACCCCGGCCCTTCGCCTGCACAAGGGCCCCTGCACGCGAGCAGAGGCTCGCACCCACCCTCGCTGATCGAGCAGCCCGCGCAGCGCGGCGTATCGAGATCCTCCACCGCCAGCAGAACGGCCTCCCGATCACGTGGGTCTCGATACGCCCCTTCGGGGCTACTCGACCAGCAGAGGGCGCGCACCCGACCCCCGCCCGCACCGCGGGCATAACCAGCAGAGGGCGCGCACCCGACCCCCGCCCGCACCGCGGGCGTAACCAGCAGAGGGCGCGCACCCGACCTCCCGCCCGCACCGCGGGCGTAACCAGCAGAGGGCGCGCGCACCGACCCCTGGCCCGCACCGCGGACGTATCCAGCAGAGGGCGCGCACTCGACCCTGGCCCGCACAGCGGGCGTATCCAGCAGAGGCACGCACCCGACCCCTGCTGATCGAGTAGCCCGCGCAGCGGCAGATCGAGATCCCCACCGCCAGCAGAACGGCCTTCCGATCACCCGGGTCTCGACGAGCCCCTCCGGGCTGCTCGACCAGCAGAGAGCGCCCACCCGAAGGCGCGGTGGACGCCCCGCGTCAGGCCGCAGGCCGTGACGCGTCGAGGGCGTCGAAGACCGCGGCGTTCAGCGCGAACGCGAGGCGCGCCTCCGCCACCATCGCATCGAGCGCAGGCGCCGGCAGCGGCAGCTCGTCGAGCTGCGCGCGGTAGGCGCGCTTGAAGTGCACGGCGTTCTCGATCGCATCGAAGCGGAAGAACGCCAGCTGCTCGGCGGTCGCTCCGTAACGGCGCGCCATCATCGTCGCGATCGCCTGGCCGCCCGAGAGGTCGCCGAGGTAGCGCGTGTAGTGGTGCGCGAGGTGCAGCATCCCGTCGTCGTCGCCGAAGGAGGCGATCCGCGCCGCGTACCGCGCCGTCGCATCGAGAGGCACGACTGCCGACGGATCGACGCCGAGCGCGTCGAGCGAGGCGCGAAGTGCCGTGACCCGGTGCACCGCGGTGTCGTGCAGCAGCGCCGGATCGGCGGCGGACGGAACGCGCCGCTCGAGCGCGTCGTAGACGGGGAGGAGCTGCGCGAGGTAGCGGGCGAACTCGTCGAGCGAGAGCCCGCCCTGCATCAGCGCGGTGATGTAGCCGGCGCGATTCTGCATGCCGGTGCTCGTCCGACGTCGCCTCGCGGAGCGCTGCGGCTACGCCGAGGCGGCGCCGACGCAGGGGTCGCGGAAGGGGCGGAGGTCGCGGTGGCAGCGGTCACGAACGGCTCGTCTCGTCGGGGTCCAGGTCCCGCGGCGAGCGGGCGAAGCTAGGTGCTAGCATTAGCTAACTTTTGACCCCAGCCCCCGCACGGGGCACCCGCAGCGAAGGCGAGACCGTGCCCTCCTCCCCCGCCGTTCCGCCGGTCGCGTCGTCGCCGTCCTCGCCGCGATCGCCCTCCTGGCCGGCTGCTCCTCGGCGAGCACCGCCGCCGACGGCGCCCCGTCGCCGCGCCTGGCCGACGTCACCCCGCTCGCCGAGCCGCGCACCGCGACCGGCCCCTGACCGCGCGGATCGACGCCGCGTCCGCCGATCCGATCACCACAGGCACCCAGGCCCTGCCCGCGAGCATCGTCGACGCCCAGGGCACCGCCGTCACCGTCACCGACACCTCGCGGATCCTCGCCCTCGACCTCTACGGCTCCACTTCCCGCCTCGTCTTCGAGCTGGGCATGGGCGACCTGTCGTCGGCCGCGACGTCTCGAGCGACTTCGCCGAGATCGCCGACCGCCCGCTCGTCACGCAGAACGGGCACGACCTCAACGCCGAGGCGATCCTCGACCTGGCCCCCACCGTGATCCTCACCGACCTCGAGCCTGGGCCTGCGGGACACGGTGCTGCAGATGCGCGACGCGGGGATCCCGGTGGTCGTCGTCGGCTCCGACCGCTCGATCGCCACGATCCCGACCCTGGTCGGCGAGGTCGCCGCGGCCCTGGGCGTCGCCGAGCGCGGGGCCGAGCTCACCGCGCGCCTCAGCGCCTCCGTCGACGAGACGATCGCCCGGATCGACGCCGTCGCGCCTGCCGACCCCGCCCAGCGCCTGCGCATCGTCTTCCTCTACGTGCGCGGCCAGTCCGGCGGTCTACTACCTCTTCGGCGAGGGCTCCGGCGCCGACGACCTCGTCCGCTCGCTCGGCGGGATCGACGTAGCCGCGGAGATAGGCTGGGAGGGCATGCGCCCGCTCACCGACGAGGGCCTCGTGGCCGCCGCTCCCGACCTCGTGCTGATGATGACCGGCGGGCTCGAATCGGTCGACGGAGTCGACGGGCTGCTCGAGGCCGTGCCCGCGCTCGCGCAGACCCCCGCCGGGCAGAACCGCCGCATCGTCGACATGGCCGACACGCAGATCCTGGAGCTTCGGACCCGACACCCCGCGCACGCTCGAGGCGCTCGGCGGTCGCGATCTACGCGCCGGACAGCACCCGATGACGGCGGTCGCCGCTCCCGCCCGCCTCGGTCGACCGGCGCTCATCACCGCCGGCGCTCACCGGCGCCCTCGTGGTGGTCGCCGTCGTCTCGGCAGGTCTCGGGCAGCTGGCCGTCCCGCCCGCGCAGATCCTCGGATCGATCGCGCAGCACCTCAACGACGCGCTCGGCGTGCGCCTGCTGCCGGTGCTCGAGCTGCCTGCGCACGTCAACGGCGACGCGACCCTGTGGGCGATCCGGTTCCCGCGGATCGCGATGGCGGCGGTCGTCGGCGCCGCGCTGGCGGTCGGCGGCGCGGTCATGCAGGGTGTGTTCCGCAATCCGCTGGCCGAGCCCGGTGTCGTGGGCGTCTCCTCCGGAGCGGCCCTGGCGGCGAGCGCGGTCATCGTCTTCGGGCTGAACGTCTTCGGGCCGCTCACCGCACCTGTCTTCGCCTTCGTCGGAGGCCTCGCCGCGACGCTCCTCGTCTACCTGACCGCCCGCGCCGGCGGCCGCACCGAGGTCGTCACCCTCGTGCTCACGGGCATCGCGGTGAACGCGGTCGGAGGCGCGGGCATCGCGCTGATGACGTTCCTCGGCACCACGCAGCAGCGCGAGCAGATCGTCTTCTGGCAGCTCGGCTCGCTCAACGGCACGCGCTGGCAGGACGTGGCGATCGTGCTGCCGATCACCGTGGTGGGAGTCTTCGCCGCCGCCCTCCCTCGCGCCGCCTCGACCTGCTGGCCCTGGGCGAGCAGGCGCAGCACCTCGGCGTGCCGATCGAGCGCACCCGCATCGTCGCGATCGTGGTCGTCGCTGCGCTCACCCTCGGCCGCCGTCGCCCTCTGCGGCATCATCGCGTTCGTCGGACTCGTCGTGCCGCACCTCCTGCGCATGCTGCTGGGCCCCGCGCACCGCGCGCTGATCGGCACGAGTGCGATCGGAGGCGCGCTGCTGCTGGTCTGCGCCGACGCGGTCGCGCGGACGGCCGTCCCCTACGCCGACCCGCCGATCGGCATGCTGACCGCGATCGTCGGCGGTCCCTTCTTCTTCTGGCTGCTGCGCCGGGCGCGGGTGCGGTCGGGAGGGTGGGCATGAGCGGGGGTCCGGGCGCGAGCGCGAGCCGGGTCGAGGGTGCAGGCGCTGACCGTCGAGCGGGGCGCAGCTCCGGCCCCCGATCACGGCGAGCGGATGCGCGCCACCGGCGTCGGCCTCTCCTACGGCGCGCGCTTCGTGCTCGATGGCGTCGACCTGCGCCTGCACCGCGGCGAGTTCGTCGCGCTCGTCGGACCCAACGGCGCCGGCAAGTCGACGCTCCTCTCGGTGCTCGCGGGTGACTCCGCACCGCAGACCGGCACGCTGGACCTCGACGGCCGCTCACCCGCTCCTACCGCGCCCCCGATCTCGCGCGACTGCGCTCGGTGCTGACGCAGTCGAACGACGTGTCGTTCCCCTTCACCGTGCTCGAGGTCGTCGAGATGGGCCGGGCGCCCCGGAGCGGCGACGGGACCGCGGTGATCGAGCGCGCGCTCGAGGACGCCGAAGTCGCCGCGTTCCGCGACCGCCGCATACCCGAGCTGTCGGGCGGCGAGCGGGCCCGCGTGGCCTACGCCCGCGTCCGCGCGCAGGAGTGCGACCTCGTGCTGCTCGACGAGCCCACCGCCAGCCTCGACATCCGCCATCAGGAGCGGCTGCTCGGCCAGGTCCGCGCACACACCGAGTCGGGCGGCTCGGCCGTGGTGGTGCTCCACGATCTGGGGCTCGCCGCCGCGTACGCCGACCGCGTCGTCGTGCTCGAGGGCGGACGCGTCCGCGCCGACGGCCCGCCCGCGGTCGCGCTGACGACCGAGCTGCTGAGCGAGGTGTACCGGCATCCGATCCGGGTGGTCGTCGAGGACGACGGCTCGGTGTCGATCCGGCCGGAGCGGGCGCTGCGGACCGGCGCCGACCTCGCGTCCCCCTCCCCGCTCCCCCGATCGGAGACCCTCGATGACCCGCACCCCGCGCACCCTCCTCCTCGCCGCCGCCCTCGGCATCGCGGTGGCCGCGACTCCGCTCGTCGCCCCCGCCGCGTCGGCCGCCGGCTCGGTGTCGGTGTCCTTCGCCGACGGGGCGAGTGCCGCCGACCCCGACTACGCCACGTCGATCACGGTCTCGGGCCGCGGCTTCCAGTCGATCCAGGGCGGCTTCGGCGGCGTCTACGTACTGTTCGGCTGGGTGTCGGGCGCCGGCTGGGGGCCGAGCAGCGGCGGCGAGGTCGGCACCGACTACCGCTACGTCCCCGACTCCGAGTCGAAGGACAACGCGGGCTTCGAGCGCTTCGTCGCGTTCCCGGGCAGCGAGACGGAGTCGGCCGCGAACGGCGTGCTCACGGCCGACGGCTCCTTCAGCGTCGACCTCACGATCCCGTCGGCGCGCTTCGAGGCGCAGGACCGCGCGGGCGAGGTCACCACCGTCGACTGCCCGAGGTGCAGTGCGGAGTGATCACGATCGGCGCGCACGGGGTGAAGAACGCGAACAACGAGACGTTCACGCCGGTGTCGTTCGCGGCGCCGGCGGCCGGCGCGGCCCCCGATCCCGCGGCGGGCGCGGCCCCCGCCGCGGGGTGCTTCGGAGGCGTCGCCCACCGAGGCGCCCGCAGCCGGCTCCGCGCGCGTCGGCTAGCACCGCCTCCTCCGCCGTCGCCGGCAACGCGCTCGCCTTCACCGGCCAGGGCTTCGCCGTGTCCGAGCAGGTCGTCGCGACCCTCGACGACGGAGTCGTGGCCGTCGGCCCGCTCACGGCCGGCACCCGCGGCGAGGTGGCCGGGGTGCTTCCTGCCGGGCGACCTGCGCGGAGGCACGCACCTGCTGACGCTGACCGGGGCCGCCTCCGGAGCGGTCGCCGAGAGCGAGCTGACCGTGGTGGGAGCGTCGGCCGCGTCGGTGCCGAGCGCGGCGGCGGAGCCGGAGGTGCCGGTGTGGCTGTACGTGGCGCTCGGGATCGCGCTGCTGATCGCGGCGGGGCTCGTGCTGGCGAGTGTCGTGGTGGGGATCGTGAGGGGGGTTCGTCGACGGCGGGCGCGGAAGCGAGCGGGTGCGGGTGGGTCGTCGGAGACGGCCGGTGGGGGCGCGGCGGTGGCGCCGGATACCCGGATCGCTGCGTCGAGCGCGACTCCCGTGGAGGCGACTCCGGAACCGGATGGCGCCGCCCCTCCTCTCTCCCCCGGACGCCCCCACCGAGGAGCTCTCCACCGCCCGCCGTCTGCCGGCCCGCGAGACGGCGGACGCGCGATGAAGCGGCTCGGATCCTCCTCCGCCGCCGCCCTGACGCTCGGGCTCGCCCCAGCCGCGGCAGCCGAGGAGGGAGTCGACATCGACGTGTCCGTGCCGAGCGGCACCTCCGCCGGCTTCGGCGACATCACCAACGCCGAGCTGCGCTGGGGCCTCAACCGCGAGTCCTCGGGCGGCGCCTTCGCCGGCGGCTGCAACTTCCTCAGCGCCGGCGTCGCCGGGAACAGCGGAGGCGCGCGCGTCTGGTCCGAGTCCGACGGGCTGTACGCCGCCGAGGCCGGGGCCGTCTCGATCGAGAAGGCGACCGCGGCCAGCGGATGGACGCGCGCCTCCTTCGCGACCCGCTGCACCGATCCCTCCGGCGTACCCGTCACCGCGTCCTCGCTCGCCCGAGCACCCAGTCGCAGGTCGTCGTCGACGGCGGGCGCGGGCTCCGTCTCGGCCGACGGCTCTCACACTGCGCTGGAGCGGCTCCTTCACCGTCGCCTTCTACGGCGGCATGACCTACTGGAGCGCGAGCGACCCCGTGCTCTCGCTCGACGCCGCGGGGAACGGCCGGCTGACCGCGACTGCGAGCGGCTACGGCACCTCGATGGAGGACACCTCGCTCTGGCGCCCGCTGCCCGCGACCGAGATCGTGCTCGCGGAGGTGCGCGGCGCTCCGCTCGGCGACGGCGGCTTCAGCGCGGTGCCCGAGTACCTCGGCGTCGCGAGCCAGACCGGCGGCCAGGCCCCGCGAACCGCCGAGAACACGGCGCACTGGGGGTCGTTCCCGGCGAGCTTCCTGCAGTTCCAGGTGCAGACGGGGCAGGCCGGGTATTGGCTGACGACCGGTGGGACGCGGGACGCGGCGAAGCCGGCGACCGCGCTGCTCGTGAACTTCGACGCGTCGGCTCCGGCGGTGGTGGCGGCTCCGGAGTCGGGGGCGGGCGGATGCGGCGGGGCCGGTGAACGAGGCGGCGCAGCGGCCGGCGGGAGCGGGGGCCGCGGCGGGTGCCGGGGCGGGTGCGGGTGCCGCTGCCGCTCCGGCCGCGCAGGCTGCCGCGGGGCTCGTCGCCGAGACGAGCACCGTCGTCCGCGACGGCGGCGGACTCGTCCCCGAGGCGGTCGCGAGCTCCGGACTCCTGCCGCTGCTGATCGGCGCCCTCGCGCTGGCGGTGTTGATCGCCGCGCTCGCCGTCCTGCACCTCTCGGGCCGCCGCGTGCTGCCCTGGCGCCGCCCCGCGCCTCCGGAGTGACGGTTCGCCCGGCTGCCCGCCCCCACTGTCCAGAAGTTGCGGTAAGCGCGAGCAGTCACCGCAGCTTCTGCGGAACCGACGCCTCCCGGGCCCGCGCCTCCCGCCTCCACAAGTTGCGGGAAGTGCGAGCGGATACCGCAACTTCCGCGGAACCCGTGCCCGCGTCCCTCGTGGTGCTCGGGCACCCTCCGCCTCACCCACTCCGCAGAAGTCGTCGTACTCGACGCCGACTACGACAACTCTCGCGGACTCGACGCCGCGCTGCCGGGCCCGCGGGACACCCTCCGCTCGCCCCGCCCCGACTACGCAGAAGTCGTCGTACTCGGCACCCGACTACGACGACTTCTGAGGACTCCGACCCCACCCGCGGCTCGCGCCGCCGACGACCCGCGCCCGTCACGCGGCCCGCGCACCCCGCCGTCGCCGCCGCACCAGCAGCACCACCGTCACCACTCCCGCCGCCAGCACCAGCACGATCAGCAGCGTCGCCACCGGCACCGCGGCCAGCGCGAAGTCCGCCGTCACCGGGTCCAGAGTCGCCGCGCCGAAGCCCACGCTCGTCGGCTGCAGACTCACCGAACCCGACAGCCACAGCAGCGCGCCCACTCCGCCGAGCTCCTCGCGCACGTCGATCGTCGACCCGGGCATCACCTCCGGCAGCTGCCTCTGCGCCGACACCCCCGCGACCCCCAGCGGACCGGCGACCGCCGTGTCGGCCAGCGCGGTCACCCGCGTGTTGCCGGTGTTGCCCACCGAGTAGTCGACGGTCACGAATCCGGTTGCGAACGGGTTCCAGACCCCCGAGAACGCGACCACCGGATCCGACAGCTCGAGCGAGGGCACGAGCTCGCCCGAGACGCGAAGTTGCAGACGGGTGCCGAGGCGCCGGTCGATCTGAACCTGCGAGTCCGGGTCCTCGACGCGGAGCGACGTGACGATGCCCGCCGGATGATCGCCGGGCCGCGCATCCGCCGGCACCGTGACCGTGAACGGCACCGCCGCCTCCTGCCCCGGCACGAGGATCACGGAGGAGGTCGCGAGAGTGATCCAGGTGCCCGCGTCCTCGGAGGCGGTGCCCGCGGTCAGCACGTCGATGCCGCCCTCGCGGGTGGTGAACGCGTCGGCCGGGTAGACGTCGAGGACCAGCTCGATCGCTCCAGTCGCTTGCGCACCGAGATCGAGTCCTCGACCACGGCGCCGGGGTCGAGGGAGTAGTCGAAGTTCGCGCGGGTGGTACCGGAGGCGTCCGCGGTCGGACCGACGCTCCATGCGGGGCCGTCGGCGGCAAAGGCCGGGGCGAGCGGGAGCACGGCAGGCCGCGGCGCTCAGGGAGGCGGCGGCGAGGAGGGCGGGGAATCGGCGCATGGGTCGTCTCTGCAGTGTCGATGCCGGAACGGCGGAAGGAAGGAGTGGGCGGACTCGGAAGCCCGGTCCCGCGGCGCGCTCGTCGTCGAGGCGGGCGCGGGAACGGGGCGGACCGCCCTCCGTGTCGAGAGGACGGCCCGCCCCGGGCGGGAGTCAGCGCGGCTGGCCCCGCACCGGATCGTCGGCGCGGGTCACCCCGCACCGGAGGATCAGCGCGGGTCACCCCGCGCCATCAGCGCAGGATCAGCCCAGCGCCGTGACGGTGAGCGTCGCCGAGTAGTCGCCCGCGGGCGTCGTCGTCGGGATCACGAGGCGCAGCGCCGCGTCGACGTCGGCGCTGGCCGCGGCGGTGCTGGAGGCGAGCGTCGCCGCGTCCGACAGGCCCGCGCCGCTCTCGAGGGTCGAGCCGACGGCCGCTCCCGCGACCACTCCGCTGCCCGCGTTGCCGACCGACGGAGTCCAGCCGAGGTAGCCGGCGTCGAAGCCGCCCGAGGCCGACGCGAAGTCGCTGACCGAGCCCGAGATGCTCCAGCCGAACGGAGTCGTGCCGCCGGAGCGCGTGTCGGTCACCGCGATGGTGTTGAGCGCGCCGGTGGCGACGAACGTCGATCCGGCCTGGGTGGCCGTGCCGAGGCTGACCGCGTCGGTGCTCTCGAACGCCCAGCCGAAGCTGCCGGTGGCGGGCGGAGCCGTCACCGCCGGCACCTGCACCGTGATGTCCTGCTCACCGGGCGCGGGCTCGGTGGGCGTCGTCGGCGGGGTGGTCGGAGGAGTCGTCGGAGGCGTGGTGGGCGGCGTGGTCGGAGTCGTCGCCGGCGTCAGGCTGTAGTCCACGGTCAGCGGGGCGGCGGGCTTCGCCGCGTCGCGCGATCCGCCCGAGCTGTACCAGTAGCTGCTCTGACCGGTCAGGTTCTGGAAGTCGACGAAGCTCTGCGGGAACGAGCCCCAGGTCGCTCCGGTCGTCGTCTGCGGAGTGCCCGCCGTGGTGACCGCGACGCCCAGGTAGTCGGGAGTGACCGTGAAGCCGTCGTCGTCGGCCGAGGCGTTCGAGATGTCGGCGAGCACGATGGTCTGCGGAGCGACCGGCACCCACTTGGTCTGGTCGTTCATGTCGGTGCCGTAGCCGCTCGCCGTGGCGGTGAGCTGCCCGTTGCCGGAGCCGTCGATCTCGAGCACGGGGTCGCTGGCGCTCCAGTAGGTGAGTCCGCCGTAGAACGCGACCGTGAAGGAGCCGTCCCACTCGATCTCGGTGGATCCGTCGGCCGCGACGGTGCCGGTGCCGTTGTCGAAGACGACCGCGTTCTTGGTGAGCGAGGTTGCGGAGGCGGCCGTGACGGGCGTGCCCGCCGGCGTCTGGCACTTGGTCGCCCAGCTGGTGGGCACGAGCGCGCCCGACGCGTTCGGCTTCACGACCGAGACGTTCCCCTCGGACTGCTTGTAGAAGCCGTCGGCCTCGGTCCACACGCGCGAGCTGCCGGTGTCGCCGGCCGTCCCCGCGCTGAGGAAGTTGCAGCCGCCGAAGAACGCGCCGCCCCCGGCCTCATTGCTGAGTCCCCAGGTGAAGGAGGCGTCGGTGATGGTGCCGGGCGAGGCCGCGGCGGAGGCGCTGGGCGCGAACGCGAGCGCCCCGCCGGCCAGGGCGATCGTGGCGAGCAGCGCGGCGGACGCGCGGGCGGCTCGGGGTCGTAGTGGATCCACGGATGAAGGTCCTCTCTGAGGGCTGGGTTAGGGTCGCCTCACCTTACTTAGGGTGTGCTTAGTAAGGCAAACCTTCCCTGGGAGGAAGGCGCTCGTGGTGGCATAGTCCACACCGCCTTCGGAGTGCACTGCTGGGCGCCCGGCGGCCGATACGCCAGGAAGGCCCGGACCCTCGCGCTCGGCGCAACCCAGGCAAGCCCAGCTGCCCCGGGCGGGCCGGCGGATGACGCGCTGTTCTCTTCGCAGTGCCGCCTCTATGGTGAGCGGATGACCCTCGAACGGCCGTGTTCTGCGGCAGTGCCGATACGCCACAGATCACGCAGGAGTAACACGATGGCGCTCTATCGAGTATCGAACGACGCCCTGGAGTCGGTCGCTAAGACCACTTTCTCGGACCTGGCCCTGCGGGAGCGAGACGATCTCCAGAAGCTCCTCCTGTTCGAACCTCGGAGTTCTGGATGACGGCCTCCTCCTGGTCGCGGAGGAGTACGGGAGCTTCGAGGGATCGCAGCGCCGGATCGACCTGCTCGCGGTCGATCGTGCCGCTCGTCTCGTCGTCATCGAGCTGGAAGCGCACCGCCGATGGCGGCCACATGGAACTGCAGTCCCTGCGTTACGCGGCGATGGTCTCGACCATGACCGTCGAGCATCTCGTCGAGACGTACGCGACGACGCACTCCGTCGCCGCGGACGAGGCCCGAGAACTCTAGAGGAATGGGTGGACGAAGGCGAGCTGATCACCCTCTCGAGCCGCGTTCGCATCGTCCTCGCCTCAGCCGACTTCAGCACCGAGATCACAGCAACCGTCCTCTGGCTCTTACAGGAGTACGGGGTCGACATCTCCTGTTTCCGGCTCGTGCCCTACGTCCTCGGCGGGGAAACACTCCTCGATGTCCAGCGGATCATCCCTTTGCCCGAAGCCACCGACTTCCAGATCCAGCAACGGGCCAAGGGAGCGGCATCCGCTGCGAAGGAAGCGCGGCCGGCGGCCGCGACTACACGAAGTACGACATCACCGTGGAGGAGCGCCGCTACTCCACGCTCAGCAAGCAGAGCGCGGTGCGCACGGTCATCGAGGAACTCTCCCGAAGGGGCGTCGCTGTCCAATCGCTCCGGCAGGTCCTCTTTCCCAACAGGTGGATCCCGGTGTCCCCCGAGGAGCACGAGACACCGGAGCAGGCATTCCGACGCGAGCACCCCTCACGCGGCAATCACTACTGGTTCGATCTGGATCTGACCGACAGCGAGGGCACGTGGATCGTGCCGCGACTCGGCGGCACCCTGACGGAGCGCCTTCCTCGCGGATCTGCAGGAGGTCGCGCCAAGTGACGTCAATGTGACCTGGGAGCCCGTCGCTCCCTGATGCCGTGGCACCGAACCCGCGTGCCCGCCCACGACTCGCTCGCTGTATGCCTCCGTCCCCGCCGTTCCAGCTGGACTTCTCCGTGCCGAAATCGTGCTTCGAACCGACGGAACCTGAACTGCATCGGTTCGACAGGAGAAGCGCTCGGCGCGACCGGGAAAGACTATTTCCCGCACCCTTCGGCCGTAGCGTCCGAGGTGGTCGGTATGGTCGTCTCAGGTACAGACATGGACGGAATGCGGTACAGGGTGATCAACGAGCGCGCCGGGTTGGGCAGAGCCAGAGAAAGGTTCGCCAAGGCTGCGGACGAGATCGGCGCCCTCGCACGGACCACCTCCGCACATCTAACCGAACAGGCCGACGGGCTGAAGCACTCCGCGGTGGACAAGATCGGGGCACGGCATCTGCACTCGTACGAGGAGCTGACTGCGGAGTACAACGAAGCGTTTACGGCGATGAGCGGACAAGGGCATGTCCCTCCTTCGCCAACGCGAGCGGGCGACGGATCTGATCGGCCTGGTGGAACTACTGCTGAACAGCATCGCCAATACCCCGAAATCGTTTGAGGTCGACTTCGAAGAGATCGATCTTCACCGGGCAGAGTTCCTGGGCGAGGAGGAGTTCGCTCGACAGGATCTAGCAGCGGCACGAAAGTCGGCGACCGGCGCCGGAGTCGGGGTCACTGCCGGGACAGCCATCGCGGGCGTGGCACCGACCGCCGCGATATGGATCGCGACGACATTCGGCACCGCCTCCACCGGTGCGGCCATCTCGACTCTCTCCGGAGCCGCAGCCAGCCAGGCTGCTCTCGCGTGGCTCGGAGGCGGTGCGCTCGCGGCCGGCGGCGGCGGAACAGCAGCTGGAGGAGCCGCTGCTCGCGCTCGCCGGCCCCGTTGGTTGGACACGTCGCCGGCGCGGCTCTCTTGACGTCCGTCACTCTCTTCACGAGGAAGAAGTTCGAGACTCGCGAGGCGAAGAAGCAGACCATCACCGCGCTCCAGTACAACGTTGCTCGCGTGAGGCGGATCGACGCCCAGATCGGAGAGCTCCTTCAGCGCACCATATCCATGCGCGAACTGCTCATGACCGCCTACAGCGACGCTGTACCGACGTTCGGCGTCGACTTCCCGATCCCTGAACGTGTCGCAGCAGTCCCAGCTCGCCGCGCTGGTCAACAACACGAGAACCTGCGCCGCACTCTTGAATAGACGCGTCGATCAGGACCCAGTCGGTGAGTGACGCCGCTGCGTCCGCGAAGAGGATTCAGGAGCAAGCGGTCGCCGCCTGGATCGATCACCTCAAGCGGATCAGGTTCGAGAACGTGCTGAGCGCCCTGAACCGACAAGACGAGAACCTCCGAAACGCTCTCGACAGCATCAGCGGTGCGCTCAGCCAGATCGCGGAAGAAGTGGTGGGTACCAACCGCGGAGGCGAGCACGGTATGCACGGCTTCATCGCCGAGGTCGCCGAGGTCGGGATCGGCAACGCGCGTAGCGCCATCCTCGGGGAAGACCCTCCTATCGATGGGTCAACGACAACGGACCAGTGGATCTCCTCCGCAGCGGCGTGCGGATTCAGCAGAAGTTCGTTGCGGCTGGAGGCCGCTTGGGGCTCGGGGCAGTCGCCGAGCACCTGCAGAGATACCCCGACTTCGTCAAGAACGGCGGGAAGTACCAGCTCCCTCGTGATCCACTACGAGCTCATCCGAACGCTGAACGAGACCTCAGCCGAGGACGCAGGTGCGTTTCTGCTTCGAAGCGGTGAGGGACCCTCCTACAGGGACTGGAAGAGGGTGCACCTCCTTCTTCTCAGCAGGATCCATCGACATCGAAGCCCTCGAGCCGGCGCACCTCGAAGTACAGGCAAGTGCAGCGCGGGAGTTATCGCGAGACATTGGAGGCGGAACAGCAAGCACTCGGAGCCGTCGACCAGTCGGTGAGGGACAGAGCCCTGCAGGAGAACCGCCCCACAGCGACGGAAGCCGCTCGAGCAACTTTGATGGCCGCCGGAGTGGAGAGCGCGACGGCCTTCGTTCTCGCCGTGGGAAGAAGCGGCGGAGCGGCAAGAAGAGGTGGTTCTCACGAGCGAGGACTGGATCGACGTAGCGCGTGATTCCCGAGAGTCAGGCTTCTTCGATGGCGGTGTTCGGGGTATCACCATCTACTCGCTCACGAATCTCGCAGCGACGTCCGCGGCCTCGGCCAACTTGATGGTCACTGCCGCATTCGGTGTTGCAGAGCAAGCACACCGGCTGCGGCGAGGGGATATCTCTGAAGTGGAGTTCCTAGAGAACGCCGAGCTCGTCACTCTCGAAGCCGGCGTGAGCGCCCTGTCATCTCTCCTCGGGCAAGCGCTCATCCCGATTCCGATGCTCGGCGCGGTGATCGGCACCACTGTCGGCACCGTTATGCACAACACGGTCTCGGTGGCGCTCTCGAATCGCGAAGCGGCCCTGCTCGAGAGCTACCGTGACGACCAGCGTGCACTCGATGAGCACCTGGGCAGGTCAGCACCGCGATCTCCTGGTCGACCTCGATACGAGCATGCTGCGCTACATCACACTGCTGGAGAGGGCATGGTCCCCGGACGTCGCGGTGGCGCTGGCGGGGGTCGGTCGAACTGGCGCGGGACGTCGGAATCGTCTCGGAAGCGATTCTCGACACGGACGAGAAGATCCAGTCCTACTTCCTCGACTGACACAGCCGTCCACTCTCGCCCGAAGAGACTCATTCCCACCCGCGAGCTAGGACCTTCTCGGGCGGCTCGATCCTCCAGCGTCCCGTCGCCTCCCGCCGACACTCCGACGAGGCGCAGGAGCGGCCCTAGCGGCGGTCGCGATCTGCGCGTCAGGGCACTGCCGTTCTCCGCCATACGTCGAAGAGGGTGCCCCTCGTCGCCAATCGAGCAACGCGCCAGCCAGTCGCCCCGATCCCCGTAATGGCGCGGAAGTCACTGCCGCGATGACACGTCGCGCCGCGGATCCTGAGAACTCTGTGGGCACCGGTTGACCACCGCCTGATTCCGCCCCGAGAAACCACCGCTCACACCCTCCCCTACGTGCCGCATTAGGGGGACAAGGCCCCTCCTGCCGCGACCGTATCTTGATCCAGCTCAGCTCGGACGGTCCGGTGAGCCGCGAGAAGGGGTCGGGTCATGACGGCAGTGCGCGCATCACGGCGCCGCCTTCGGCACCGCGGAACCACCCATCGCAGCACCGCCCTCACCCTCGTCCTCGCGCTCCTCGCCGCCGTCCTCGTCATAGGCCCGACCGCGGCAGAACGAGCCGACGCCGCCACCCTCCTCGTCCAGGAGTCGTTCGGCGGCACGAGCGTGCCCGACCCGGCGTGGCAGGCACTCGATGCCGCCTGCCTCACGAAGGCGACTACCGCCCCGCCCGCGGGGTCGTCGAACCTCGGGGTCTGCACGAACCGCGTGAACTCGCCGACGACGGGAGCGACCAACGGCTTCCTGCAGCTGACCGACAACCGCACCAACGCCAAGGGCGGCGCGGTCTTCAACAAGGCGATCCCGGCCGCGGGCGGGCTCGACGTGCTCTTCGACCAGTACCAGTACGGCTCCGCCCTCGGATTGAACGGAGCCGACGGCATCGGCTTCTTCTTGACGGACGGCTCTGGAACCTCACCGCGTCGGGCGCTCCCGGCGGCTCCCTCGGCTACGGCCAGTCGGTCGACCGGAGCACCAACCCCGTCACTTCGGTCAACGGCGTGAACGGCGGCTACCTGGGGATCGGGCTCGACGCCTTCGGCAACTTCCTCGAGCTCGGGCGGAGGTCTGGGCGACGGCTGCACGTCGACGCCCGCCGCGCCGGGACGGATCGCCAACTCGATCGTCGCCCGAGGCCCCGGGCAGGGCATCACCGGCTACTGCTACCTCGGCGGAGCGGTCTTCCCCGACGGCGGCTCGCTCCGCACCGGCATCAACCTGAACCTCGGCAATCCGCTGAGCTACGGACGGCACGGTCCGCGTCACCGTGTCACCCGCCGCGTTCCCCGTGGTCACCGTCTACGTCGGGACGGCGGCCGGGCAGACCGCCGCGCAGCTGAGGCAGGTGCTCCAGTTCACGATGACCACCGCGGCACCCGCCACCTACAAGCTCGGCTTCACCGCCTCCACGGGCGGGTCCAGCGACACGCACCTGATCCGCAGCGTCTCGGTCTCGACGATCAGCGACCTCGGCACGCTCAACCTGGTCAAGCAGATCGACCGGACGACCACCCAGCCTGCGAGTTACGGCGAGGGCCAGACGATCCGACCAGTTCGTCGTCACCAACACCGCCACGCTCGTCTCGCTCACGAACGTCGCAGTGAGCGACCCGAGGATCCCCGTGGTGACGTCCGTCGACGACGCTCCTCCCGCTCGGCTCCATGACCCGCACCGGCAGCAGGGTCGTCACGGCGGCCGACGCGGTGGCCGGTCCACTCGTGAACACGGCGACCGCCACCGCGGCTCCGGCACCACCACCATCACGAGAACACCTACCACCGTCACCGCCCCGATCACCACCCCCGCCCCCGCGATCACCCTCGCCAAGACCGGTGCGCTGGCCGACACCAACGGCAACACCCGGGCCGACGTCGGCGAGACGGTCACCTACCTCGTCGCCCGCAACACCGGCAATTGCGCTGACCGAGTCGCGGTCTACCGACCCGAAGGTCGCCGGCATCACGCCGACCACCGCGCAGATCGCGCCGGGCGGGCAGGCGACCTTCACCTCCGCTCCGTACACGGTGACGCAGGCCGACATCAACGCGAACACGGCGCTCACCAACACGGCGACGGTCAGCGGGCGGACGCTCGCGGCGACTCCGGCGACTGTGAGCGGCGACCAGCACCCGCCACCACGCCCATCCGCTACGCCCCCGGGCTCACGCTCACCAAGGACGGGACGCTCAGCGGCACCGCCGTCGTCGGGGCGCGGATCACCTACTCCTTCACCCTGACCAACTCCGGCAACACCCCGCTCACCGCGGTCGCCATCGCGGACCCGCGGGCGGCCGTGACCTACGGCGCGTGGCCGGGGACCGCCGGCTCGCTCGGAGTCGGGCAAGTCCGGTCACCGCGACGGCGAGCTACGCGATCACGCAGGCCGACATCGACGCGGGCAGCGTGCTCAACACCGCGACCGCGACGGGCACGCCGCCGAGCGGGGCGGCCGTCACGTCCACCGCCTCGAAGACCGTCGTGCTCACCCGCGCGAACGACCTCGCCTTCACCAAGACGGCGAACCCCTCGTTCATCAGCGCGGCCGGCACCGTCGTCACCTACACGTTCCGCGCCACGAACACCGGCAACACCACCCTCACGAGCGTCGGCATCAGCGACCCGAAGGCCGGGCTCTCGGCGCTGAGCCTTCACGTGGCCGGGCACCGCCGGCCGCCTCACTCCGGGCCAGGTCGTCAGCGCCACCGCGACCTACACGACCACCGCGGCCGACGTCACGGCCGGCACCATCGCGAACACGGCGACCGCCACCGCCACTCCGCCCACGGGACCCGCGTTCACCCGCACCGCCTCCGTGGCGATCACGGTCGTGCCCGACCCGGTCGCCGACTCCGCCACGGTGGTGCAGGGCGGCTCGGTCGTGATCGACGTGCTGGCCAACGACGGGGCGGTCGCCACCGGCGCGACGTTCTCGCGGGCGCAGCTCTCGGCGACACCCAAGAGCATCGGAGGCGCGGCGTCGCCCGCGCCCGCCACTCCCGTGCAGGGGTCGGTCACCTGCGTCGACACCGGAGCGACGCGCGGACAGTGCACGTACCGCCCGATCGCCGCCTTCGTCGGCACCGACGTCTTCGACTACGCGCTGCAGAGCACCTACGGCACCTGGAACGTGCGCGTCACGGTGACGGTCACCGCGGTGAACCACGCGCCGATCGCCCGTGCCGACCGCGCGGTCGCGACCGCCGGAGGCGCGCCCGTCGCGATCTCGCCGCTCGCGAACGACACCGACGAGGACGCGGGAACCACCCTCTCCTTCACGGCCCAGGCCGCCGCCCGCGGCAGCGCCGTGCGGCAGCCCACCCCTACACTCTCGACCGACGGCTGGACCGGGACCGTCTCGATCGCCTACACGCTCAGCGACGGCGCGCTCACGGCGGCGTCCACGATCACCGTGTCCGTGGATCCGCTGCCCCTCACCCGCCGCGGGTTCCACGACACCGACGCCACGAGCGGGGCTGGTGGGGCCTGGGCACCCGGACGCGCTCGGCCGTCGTCGCGACCCCCGTCGCGAGCTGCACGGCCAACCGGCCCACGGTGCTCGTCTCGTGGGCGCCGTCGCCGGCACCACGGGCTGGACGCTCGAGCGCCGCACCCTCGGGCACGACGCCCGGCGCGTGGACCGTGGTCGCCACTCCCGCCGCCTCCGCCACCTCGTTCACCGACGACCGGGTCGGCGAGGGCCGCGGCTACCAGTGGCGGATCCGCCCCGACCTGCAGCGCTGGCTCGGCGTCGCCTCACCCGCCTCGACCGCCGTGACCACTCCGGCCGTCGTCTCGGCGAGGGGCTGCTGATGCCCGCCCGCCCCCACAGCTTCCCTCTGCGCAGTCCTGCGAAAGGAGACCACGCCCGCACCGGGCACTGACCAGAGAGGAACGGTCGCCATGACCTCCGCAGCACCCCGACCCACCCGCACCACCCCGTGGAAGAAGATCGCCCTCACCGGAGGTGTCCTGCTCGCCGGGAGCGCTCGCCGGCGCCGGCGCGTTCGCCGTGTTCACCGACTCCGACACCGCCGTCACGACCGTGGACGCGGGTCAGCTCGACATCGTCGCCACCGGCGACTGGGAGATCGAGGACATCGCCCCCGGCGACACGGTGCAGCGCCCGCTCCTGATCGAGCTGCCGAACGCGACGAACGACGGCGACCTCGTCGAGTCCGTCCGCTTCTACCAGGACGTCACGGCCGAGACCCTCGGCACCGACGACCCGGATCTCGCCGGCGCGGGCGAGTCGCTCGTCGACGGGGCGGACGGCCTCGACTACCGCCTGCTCACCTGCTCCGTCGCCTGGACCAACGACGACGCCGCCGGAGGCCGGCCCGTACGACTGCGCCGGCACCACGACGGTCACGTCCACGGGCAAGCTGTCGACCCTCGACGGCCTCGCGAACGCGATCGACTTCACCCCGGCCGACTTCGGCCTGACCGCGACCACCGAGGGCACGTTCCCCGTCGACACCGGCAACGGCGCGACCCTGAACTCGCTCGTCGAGCTCGTCCTTCCGACCGAGGCCGACAACGACTACGAGAACGCCGCAGCGACCATCGAGTACACCGCTGCCGCGATCCAGCGCGACGGCATCCAGCAGTCATCCTCCTGTCCGCGCCCGGCCTCCCCGGTCGGGCGCGGACCCCCTTCTTCCCCCGGAGTCACCATGCACGCCGCCCGCGCACTCGGAGCCGTCCTCGCGACGGTCCTCCTCGCGCCCGCGGCGAGCGGCCGAGCAGCGCGACGTCCTCGACGTGCGCGAGCGCTCCTCCTCCACGCTCGCCCTCGCCGACCTCGCCCCGGGCGACTCCTCGGAGTGGGCCGCCGAGGTGACCAACACCGACAGCACCGCGCACGCGCTCGCGGTCGGTTTCGACCTCGACGGCCCGCTGCTCACCGACGAGGACGGCCTCCGCCTCGCCGTCGACCTCTGCGACTTCCCCTTCGACGCCGTGCCCCAGGTGACTCCCGAGGGCCGCACCGTCGAGCGCTTCACCTGCGCGTCGGGTGACGTGCCCCTGGGCTCCGGCCCCGCCGCAGCCCTCGGCCGCCCGAGACCGCCCGGCCGATCGCCGAGGGCGCGACCGTGGGCGTCCGAGTGCGGGTCGCGTTCCCGGAGTCGGCGGGGAACGCGCTCGAGAACGCGGCCGGGTCGCTCCGGGTCGTGTTCTCGGTGGCGGGAGCGGAGGCGGAATCCGGCGCGCCGATCGCCGATCCGATCCCCGGCGCCGAGCCCGCCTCCCCCGGCGGCCTGGCCGTGACCGGCCGCGACCTCGGCGCCGCCCTGCTCGGCGCGCTGCTCGCGCTCGGCGCCGGTGTTCCGCTCGTCCGCCGCCGCCGGGAGGAGTCCGCGTGATCCGCCGTCTGCTCGGCGCCCTCGCCGGCGTGCTCGTCGTCCTGCTCGCCCTCGCGGGCGTCGCGCGTTCGCCCTCTCGGCCCTCGGAGTGATCCGCCTCGTGCCCGTGCTCTCGAACTCCATGGCCCCCGGCATGCCCGTGGGCTCGCTCGCCGTCACGATGCCCGCCGCGCAGTCCGAGATCCGCGCGGGCGACGTGGTCGTCTTCACCGACCCCACCGCCTCCTCGCGCCGTGTGATCCACCGGGTGACCTCCGTCTACTCCGAGGAGGAGGCGGCGCAGCTGCGCGACCACGACGCCGGAGAGCTCGCCCTGACCACGAAGGGCGACAACAACGCCGCCGCCGACCTGATCCTCACGATCGCCGACGACCGCGTCTGGCGCGAGGAGGCCGTCGTGCCGCTGCTCGGCTGGCCGGGAATCGCGCTGACGACACCGGAGGCGCGCCGCGCTGTTCGCGGCGGGCGGGGCGCTGGTCGTCACGGCCGTGCTGGTGGTCATCTGGCGGAGGCCGAGCGCGTCGGCATCCGCTCCCGCAGCCGGAGCGGCCGCTCAGCCCGAGCCCGCCGCCGAGGCCTCCTCGTGAGCCGCGCCGCCCACCGCGCCCAGCGCCCCCGCCGCCGGATGCTGCTCGCCGCCGGTCTCGCCGCCGCCCTCGTCCTCGGCGGCGCCGCCACGGCCACCGCCCTCTTCGACGCGCGCGACACGGCCGTCGCGGGCGCGCGGCCGGAGTCGTCACCGTCTCGTTCAGCGCCACCGCCACCACGACCGTCCCCGTCGCCGTGACCGGGCTCGTCCCCGGAGGCACCGCGCGCCGCCTCGTCGACGTCACCAACACGGGCACCGTCGCGGTCGCGGCCCCGCAGCTCGAGTCCTCGGCCCCCGTCGTGGGGGCGAGCAGCTCCGACGGCCTGCAGATCGCGCTCGACCGCTGCTCCCAGCTCCTGGTCGACCGACGGCGCGACCTGCGGCGGCACGATCACTCCGATCGCGCCGGACCGGCCCGCCACCGCCCGGATCGACCCGCCCGCCCCCCGCCTTCGCGGTCGGAGCGACGGATCACCTCCGCCTGACCCTGCGGCTCCCGGAGTCGTCGCCGACCGCCGCGCAGGGCACCAGCGGATCGATCGCGCTCACCGTCATCGGCGTGCAGCGGCCGGGCCGCCACGTTCGAGTACGCGACCGAGGTCGGCAGGGCTTCGGAATCCGTCGTCCGGGCGCTCTCCGCGCTTCCCGACCTCGGCTGCAGGACGGCGTCAAGGCCGCGCCAGCGCCGACACCGCCTCGTGGAACGTGTCCACGCCCGCCGCCACGCCCTCCAGGCTCAGCGCCGTCCAGGTCCCGCCGGTCCGCACCACGACGCCCAGCTCCTCCGCCGGCCGCGTCAGCGTGCGCCGCAGCTCCAGCACGAACAGTCCCGGCCGCGTCCTCGCGGACCTCGGGCTGCGCCGATCGGGCAGCATCACGCCCCCCCCTCCGTCCTCGCCCGGGAGCGTCAGCGGTAGACGCTCCACCCCTCTTGATCACGCGGGTCTCCTGGCCGTCGACCGAGACGATCCACTCGCCGTCCTTCTTTGCCAGGACCCGGCCGCGCAGGTACTGGGGCTCCCAGCCGTCGGCGCGCGGCACCCACTTCACGAATCGCGCGAACCGCCCCGGCGCTACGTCGTCCCCTCGACATGATCGACTCCCCGTCCTCCGGCGGGCCTCGCGCTCCGAGCCGGTCGCGCGCTCTCCACCGGGGATGTGAGGACTGTAAATCGGGGTCCTCAGATGTGTGGAGACCGCTGACTCCACGACGATCGTCTGGCACTGCCACCCCGTCCGCACTCGCGCGGACGCGGCCGCTCGGACGGGAAGCGAAGCGGTCGCGGAACCGGGGTTCCCCCTCCCAGCGCCGCCGTCCCTACCCCTCGATGCATGACCTCCTCCGATCGCGAAGCCCGCCTCGCCGACGTCTTCGCCGCGCTCGCCGACGCCCCGCGCCCCGAGCACGACGTCATCGACACGCATCGACACGCTTCGTGCAGGCCGCGACGCGCTTCACCGCGGCGGCCGACGCCGGCATCGTGCTCGCCGACGCCGACGGAGTGCTGCACGCCGCGGCCTCGACCAGCGAGCGCGCCGCCGAGCTCGAGGAGGAGCAGCTGGGCAACGACCCCGGAGGGCCCGCAGCCCGAGGCGTTCCACGGCGGAGAGCGGCCGGGACCCGGCCGACCTCGCCGCGACCGACCGCTGGCCCGACTTCTCCCGCACCGCCCTCGAGCGCGGATTCCGCGCCGTGCACGCGACTGGCTGCGCCACCGCGACCGCACCCTGGGCGCGATCAACCTCTTCACCAAGGAGCCCGGCCCCTTCGGCGACAACGACATCGCCGTGGTGCAGGCGCTCGCCGACGTCGCGACCCTCGGCCTCGTGTTCAGCGAGACGCTGCGGGAGCAGAACGACATCGCCGCCCAGCCGTAGCGGGCCCTCGACTCCCGCGTCGTCATCGAGCAGGCCAAGGGCGTGCTCGCCGAGCGGCAGAACATCAGCGTGGACAAGGCGTTCACCCTGCTCGGGGCACGCCCGTCGCACGGGCGCGAAGCTCCGCGACGTGGCGCACGGAGTGGTCTCGACGACCACCACGCTCTAGGGCCTGTCGAACGAGAGATCGCCGTCGCGAGCACGGCGTGACGGCCCGGTCGCCGCCTCCACCCCGGAGCGCCCCGTGGCGCGGCCGAGATCGCCTGCATCCGAGCGCGCGCCGCCGTCCGAGCGTCCGGGCACGGGGACCCCGCGATCCTCCGCAGCTCGTCCCGCGGCAGCCCGAGGTCGAGGGCGGTCGCCCGCCGCACGACGCCCCGGTCCTCGCTCGGGGCGGACCCGGCGCACGACCCGCCGATCCGTCTTCATCGGTCGCTCCTCCGCCTCGGCGACGTCCGTTCCCGCCGGAGCAAGCACCGCGCCGCTCCGGACTCCGACGCCGTCGATCCACCGAACCGGGCGAGCTCCGTGACGCGGCACGCGACCTCCCCGCCCGCGGGCCCCTGAGCGCAACCCCGCTCTCGCTCGCGCGATCCGGGGCGTAGGGTGGCCTACGCATCCCGGACCCCGATGCTCGGCCTGATCAGGCCTCAGTGGGCAGGGGGATCCATGGAACCGGTACTCGCACCGCAGTGGGAGGCGACATGGGCTTCCTGAAGCTCGCCTCGTCCCGCCCCTCCAGGTCGACGACGTCGCCCTCACCCGCCCCGAGTACGCCACGGCGATCCTCCGGCGCGACGGCGACTCCGGGCTGCTCATCTGGGTCGCCGAGGGCACGCCGACGTCGTTCGCCACCGTCGCACTGTCGGAGTCGACGCCGATGGTCATCGAGTACGACAGCGCCGACGCGACGGAGCCGGACGTCGCGTCCGTCACGCGCCTGCTCGTCCGGGCGCGCGGTGCCGCGGGCGAGTGGATCATCGGCCGGCTGGCCGACCGCGTGCGCTGAGCCCGACGTCCCGCTGGTGCGCCGTCCCGCTGCTGCGGAGCCGCTACACCGTCGGGATCGCCGCCGTGCACGGCGTGCTCGGGCTCGGGCGAGATGCGCAGACCCTGCGCGCTGTACGAGTCCATCAGCAGTCCGCACCCACTCCGGGTTGATGGACGGCGCCCGCCCGCCGAAGTACGTGAAGCGCAGCGGGATCGACGGGTGCAGCCACAGCGACGTGCGTCCGTCGCCCGCGGCTCCCGCATCGCGCCAGGAGAAGTAGAAGGACTCGCCCTTGCCGAGCTTGGTGCCGATCACGATCTGCAGGTGCGCGAGCAGCCGATCGTCGAAGTCCGCCTCGGTCGTCGAGTCGTAGATCATCCTGCCCATGGCCGTCCTCTGCCGCCGCTCGCGATCCCCGCCGGACCGCTGCTCGGGCGGAGTCGTGGACGCCCGCGCACCTTCGAAGCTACTCAGGGGCTCCCAGGATGCAACCCTGTGGACGGATGCGCACTGATGGGCAACCCGTCGATCCGCGCCAGACGCGTCGGCGCGGATCGACGACCGGAGCGGACTGCCGCGCCGCCGCGCCGACCTCGCTCTCGCACCTCTCGCCCCGGAGCGCAAGGGCCCGTCCGTCCGACCCCTGCCGTCCATATGTCCCCCCTAAGGTGTACCCACTCACCCCGGCTCGCCGGTCGTGGACCGGATCCGCCCTCGGCGATCCCGCGAGGGATGCCGACCGGCAGACGCCTCGCCCGTTCGCGGTTCCGCCACCCGGGGGCCGCCTCTGCGGCCGGAGCCCAGCATGGACCACCCCCACTCCTTCGGGCACCGCCCCAGCGGCGCGACGATCGGACTGCTCTCGACGTTCCCGCCCACGCGCTGCGGACTCGCGACCTTCTCGCAGTCGCTCGCGGCCGCGCTCGTCGAGGCGCACGGAGCGTCGATCCGCACGGTGCGCGTGATGGACGAGCTGGCCGTCCCCGGCTCCACCCCGCCCGCCCGCGGGCAGGAGGTGGTGGCCGAGCCTCGTCGCCGGCGACGTCGCGAGCATCGCGCAGGCTGCCCGCGCCCTCAGCCGCACCGAAGTCGCGGTGATCCAGCACGAGTACGGCATCTACGGCGGACCCGACGGGGCCGAGGTGATCGAGGTGATGGAGCAGCTGACCGTCCCCGCGGTGGTCGTCCTGCACACGGTCCTCGAGGACTCCGAGCCCGTCGCAGCGCCGCGTCCTCGAGCGCGTGGCCTCTCCTCGCGGACGCCGTCGTCGTCATGACGACCGTCGCCGCGGAGATCCTCGAGCGCTGCTACGAGGTCGACTCCGAGCGCGTCGCCGTGATCGCGCACGGCGTGCCGGTGTGGAGCGCGGCCGAGCGCCCGGTCCACCGCGACCGTCCCCGGATCATCACCTGGGGGCTCATCGGCCCGGGCAAGGGCCCCGAGTGGGGCGTCCGCGCCATCGCCGAGCTCCGGGCGGCGGGAGTGACGGCGCACTACACGGTCTACGGGCAGACCCACCCCAAGGTGCTCGCGTCGCACGGCGAGGCCTACCGCGACTCCCTCACGGCCCTCGTCGCCGAGCTCGGACTCGAGAACGACGTGGTCCTCGACGGCCGCTACCTCGACCCCGCCGAGCTCGCCGCGGCCGTCGCCGAGGCCGACGCGGTCCTCCTCCCCTACGACTCGCGCAACCAGGTCACGTCGGGCGTGCTCGTCGAGGCGCTCTCGGCGGGGAAGCCCGTCGTCGCGACGGCGTTCCCGCACGCCCTCGAGGCTGCTCGGCGGACCGCAGGGCCGCGCGGTCGCGCACGAGGACCCCTCCGCGATGGCGCACGCGCTCGCGGAGTGCCCGCCGCCGGCACCGCCCCCGCCCGGTCCACCGCCCTCACCTGGCCCGAGGCCGGCGGTCGCTACCTCGACCTGATCGGCCGCCTCCGCGTCGAGCGTGCGGCGTGACCGGACCGCCCTCCCCTACGCCCATCTCGATGCGCTGACCGACGAGCGGGGCCTCTTCGAGCACGCGCTGCTCGACGTGCCCCGCGCCGAGCACGGCTACTGCGTCGACGACGTCTCGCGCGCCCTGATCGTCGTGGTGCAGGAGCCGGAGCAGTCGTTCCTCACCCGGCGGCTGACGGAGCAGTACCTGCGGTTCCTCGAGCACGCCACCGCCGCCGACGGCTCGGTCCAGAACCGCATGAGCTCCGACGGCGTCCTCACGGACGAGGCGTCGGTCGGCGACTGGTGGGGCCGGAGCGTCTGGGCCGCGGGCGTCACCGCGGTGCACGCCGAGCTGCCCCTCACGCGCCGGCGGGCGATGCGGCTCTTCCTCCGTCTCTCCGAGCGGCGCTCGCCCCACCTCCGCGCGATGACCTTCGCCGTGCTCGGCGCGGCCGAGGTCTGCGAGGTGCGCCCGCACTCGGCCGCGGCGACCCTGCTGCTGGCCGACGCCGCCCCGATGCTGGCGCGAGGCTCGGGCGAGCACTGGCCGTGGCCCGAGCCGCGCCTCCGCTACGCCAACGGCTGCATCCCGGAGGCGCTCCTCGCCGCGGGAGCCGCACTGGGCGATCCTGTGCTCCTCGAGCAGGGCTTCCGTTCGCTGCGGTTCCTCCTCGGCGTGGAGTCGCGCGACGGCCGCCCTCGGTCGCCGGAGTCGCCGGACGCGGCCCGTCCGAGCACGAGCCGCTCTTCGATCAGCAGCCGATCGAGGTGGCGGCGATCGCGGCGGCCTGCGCCCGCGCGCTGACCCTCGAGGAGGATCCGCGGTGGCGGGACGGCCTCGCCTCGTGCTGGGCCTGGTTCCAGGGAGTGAACGACTCCGGCGCCGTGATGCTCGATGCGGCTGCCGGAGCGGGCTTCGACGGCCTCGAGCGCCGCGGCCGCAACGAGAACCGCGGAGCCGAGTCGACCGTCGCGGCCCTGCACACCTCGCTCGTGGTGCGCCGCGCCGCGGTGCTGCCGACCCGCACCGGAGCGCCGCTCGCCCCGATCACCCGGCTCGTGGCGGACGCGGGGTGACCGCTCCGCTCCGGATCGGCATGCTCGCCCCGATCGCCTGGCGGACCCTCCGCGCCACTACGGACCGTGGGAGCAGGTGACGAGCCTGCTCACCGAGGGACTCGTGCGGCACGGAGTCGACGTGACGCTCTTCGCCACCGGCGACTCCGTCACCCGCGCCCGGCTCCGAGTCGCGCACTCCTGTCGGCTACGCCGAGTCGGTCGAGCCGGTCGACGGCCGCGTCTCGGAGTCGCTGCACATCGCGCACGTGCTCGCCCGCTCGCGGGAGCTGGGCCTGGATCTCGTGCACAACCACCTCGACTGGCTGCCGCTGTCGCTGGCCGCGCGGTGGACGGTGCCGCTGGTCACGACCGTCCACGGCTTCTCCGGCTCGGGGATCCTGCCGGCCTACCGCGAGGCCCTCCGGTATCCGCTGACCGCGCACCTCGTCTCGATCTCGGACAGCGACCGCTCGCCCGAGCTCGACTACACCGCCACCGTGCACCACGGGATCGACGTCGACGCGTTCCCGGAGCCGGGCGCGCACGTCCGCGACGACCTGGTGATCCTCGGGCGCATCCATCCCGACAAGGGGACCGCCGAGGCGGTGCGGATCGCGGCGAGCGCGGGGCGGAGGCTCGTGATCTGCGGCCTCGTGCAGGACGAGCGCTACTGGCGCGAGGAGGTCGAGCCCTTCGTCGACGGCGACCGGGTCGAGTACCGCGGCTCCGTCGGCCCCGAGGAGCGCGCCCGCGTGCTCTCCGGAGCCGCGGCCCTGCTGCATCCGATCGGCTTCGACGAGCCCTTCGGGCTGTCGGTCGTCGAGGCCCTGGCGTGCGGCACCCCGGTGATCGCCTACCGGCGCGGCTCGATGCCCGAAGTCGTCGACGACGGGGTGACCGGCTTCGTGGTCGACTCGGCCGCCGAGGCCGTCGCCGCCCTCGAGCGGGCGGCGCGGCTCGACCGCGACGCGATCCGGGCGGTGGCGCGCCGCCGCTTCGCCGTGGAGCGGATGGTCGACGACTACCTCGGGGTGTACGCGCGCGTGCTGGCGGGTCAGCCCGCCTGAGCCTCGAGGTCGAGCTCCTGGAAGTCGGCGACCTCGCTCAGCCAGCGCTCCTGCACGAAGGCGACGTGGTCCGGATGCGCGTCGTACGCCGCGAACGCCGCCCGGTCGGCGAAGACCATCGAGAACTGCCACGCCAGATCGCTCTTCGGGCTGACCTGCCTGCTCACGGTGAAGTCCTCGACTCCGGGGATCCCGGTGAGGATGCGCCGCGCGCTCGCGAGGAACTCCGCCTCCTCGGCGGAGCCCGCTGGGTGCACGAGCGAGAACGCGACGGTGTGCCGCAGCGCCGCGCCGGGCGCGATCCCCTCGGACACCTGCCGGCGGGCGTCGTCGATCGTCGCCATCACCTGGACGACCTCGTGGTGCGGATGCGCGGGCGACTCGACGAGCCCCTGCGCGACGTAGGAGGCGAAGGCGGTGGCCTGGTGCGCGAGTCCGTCGTGCACCTCGGCGTGGCTCTCGTCGATCCAGGTCGCCGACTCGTCGCCGCCGAGGCCGCCGAGCGTGAGGGTGAGACCGCTCGGGCCGAAGAAGGGGCTGTGCACGAGCAGGCGGCCCCGGGATCCGACGATGAGCGCCTCGACGGGCAACGACGCCTCGAGCGACGTCGACAGCAGCGCCCGCGCGCCCGACTCCGTCTCGAGCAGCAGGTCGGCGCTCGCGTCGACGCCCGTCTGCTGCTCGATCGTGCCGGAGGCGGTGATCCGCGACGGCGCTCCGATCACCGATGAGGCGAACGAGATCGGGTACACGCCGGCGTCCAGCAGCGCGCCTCCGCCGAGCTCGCGGTTCCACAGGCGGTGCTCCGGGAGGAAGGGCATCAGGAATCCGAAGTCTGCGCGCACCAGGCGCACCTCGCCGAGCACCCCGCTCTCGAGCACCTGGCGGATCACGTCGGCCTGCGGCAGGTAGCGCGTCCACATCGCCTCCATCACGAGCACTCCGGCCGCGCGCTCCGCGTCGGTGATCGCGCGCGCCTCCCGCTCGGACATGGCGATCGGCTTCTCGATCAGCACGTGCTTGCCGGCCGCGATCGCGGCGAGCGCCTGGTCGTGGTGCAGCGGGTGCGGAGTGGCGACGTACACGACGTCGACGGTGTCGTCCTCGAGCAGCGCCTCGACCGAGTCGTGGACGGTCCCGATGCCGTGCTCGTCGGCGAACGCCCGGGTCTTCGCGGCGTCGCGCGCGGTGACCGCGACCGCGCGCTGGGCGGTGTGCTCGTGGATCGCGTGCACGAAGCGGGCGGCGATGCCCGTGCCGATCACGCCCCAGCGCAGCGCCGGCTCGGAGCCGGGATCGATCGGTCGCGGGGCGGGGAGCGTCACGGTCATGGGTCGCCTTCTCGTGGGGGCGCCGCCTCGATGCGCACAGGTCGTCCCGGCGACGCTAGCACCCGCGCCTGGCTGGTGTGGGAGCGCTCTACCGGGTGCCGAACACCGAGCCGCGCGGTTCCGGCACGGCGATCACGAGCGTCCGGGACTGCGCGCGCCACCCGCACTCCGGCCCCTCCGGCTCGCCGAGCAACCGCCACGACAGCGGCTGCTGCCGCTCGATCAGGACCTCGCCCTCGCGGTCCGCGATCGTCACCGTCGCGTCGTCCGGAGGCGCGGTGCCCACCTCGAACACCCAGCCGCCGTCCTCGTCCCGCGCGACCGGGTACGAGGGCGCCCCGTCCGGAGTCACCGCGTCGGGCCGCGAGCACACGCCGCCCGAGCACAACCGCACGTCCGCGACGGAGCCGCTCCCCCGGCCCCTCCACGCTGACCGTGAGCGTCGTGCTCCACCCGGGGCACGCCGGGGACGGTGCGCAGCCGGCGAGCACCGCGGTCGCGACCGCCGCCCCGATCGCCGCCCCCGCTCCTCGCCTCCGCATGCGCTCATCCTCGCGGCACCCCCGCGCGCCGTCCAGCGGTCCGGAGCCCACCGACTCCGCCCACCCGCTCGATCCCCTGCTGGTCGAGTAGCCCCGCAGGGGCGGTATTGAGACCCGCACCACCCCTTGCTGGTCGAGTAGCCCCGAAGGGGCGTATCGAGACCCGCACCACCCCCTTGCTGGTCGAGTAGCCCCGAAGGGGCGTATCGGGACCCGCACCACCCCTTGCTGGTCGAGTAGCCCCGAAGGGGCGTATCGAGACCCGCCACCGCCAGCGGGTCGGCGTTCCGGACCGGTGGATCTCGATACGCCCGCTCCGCGGGCTTACTCGATCAGCGGATCTCCCGCTGACTCGGAAGCCGCGACCCCCTGCGCGACGGTTCACCCGCGAGCCCCCCTCACACCACCCGCCGCACCCCCGCGACCGCGACCGACACCGACCGCACCACGAGCCCCGCCAGCAGCCCCGCCACCAGCACGTGCGGCACGCCCAGCGGCGCCCCGGACCCGCGCCGCGACTCCACGACCGCCCACTCCGCGACCAGATCGCGCGCCACGTCCGCGCTGCCCAGCGCCGCCCCCGTGAACGCGTCCGCCGAGTAGCGCGAGAACACGTCCAGCTCCCCGCTCCCGACGTCCGCCCACGCGAACATCGAGCCGTTGCCGCCGTCGGAGTCCGACACGTGCAGCAACACGGTCCCGTCGTCGCGCCAGCCGACCGCGCTCGACCACGAGTCGGCGGGCAGCGGGAGCAGCCGGTCCTCCGCCGTCCCCGCCCACTCGACGATCCTCAGCCCTTCCGCCTCCGGCACGGCGAGGCGGCGCCCGTCCGGAGAGAACGCGTCGCCGTCGAGACCGCCGCCGACCGGCGCGCGCGAGGACAGCACCCCGCCGCTGCCCGCGTCGAGGATCACCAGCGCGTCGCTCGTCTCGGCGGCGATCACCGTGCCGTCCGGGGAGAGCGCGGCCGAGTGCACGGGCCCGTCGAGCGGCAGATCGCGCACCTCGCCGGTGGAGAGGTCGAGCACCGCGAGATCGCCGTTCAGGAGGAACTGCGCGTCGCGGTACCGGCTCATCTCGTCGTCGCTTGTCAGCAGCAGCACGCTCTCGCCGGCGGAGTCGATGCTGAGCGCGACAGCGCTGCGCCCGTCCCCGATCGGCAGGCCGCGCCGCTCGTCCGTGCCCAGGTCGACGATCTCGACGCCGCCGTCGCGCCCCGGCCCGCTGATCACGACGAAGGAGCCGTCGGCCGAGAGCACGCTCGACGCCGGATCGCCCTGATCAGCGCCGGTCGAGCGCCGCTCCGCGGCACCGAGCCGCCGGTACGTCGAGGCATCGGCGCCGAGGACGACCGACTGCGGGAGGTCGAGGAACTCGACGCCGAACCCGTTCTGGTAGAGCATCGTCGCGGTCCCGACCTCCGACTCCTCGAGCATCGGCGTCCACCACGAGTACGAGGCCACCTGCCGGGGGAACGCGACCGGCCCTCCCGTGGCCGGCGCCGCGGTGAACGGCCAGAGGAGCACCGCCACGGCGAGCGCCGCGACCACCGCCGGGAGACTGCTCGGCCGCTCGGCCCGCGTCCAGCGCTCCATACCCGCTCCTCGCCTCGACTCCCTCCCACCGTAGGCACGAGTGTCCGCCGCGCCGAGGCCCGGGCGGGATGTTCACCGGAGCGTCACCCGCCTCCGTCATCGCACGCTTGCCGCCGCGGATCCGGGCGCGCATGCTGGCCCCATGACCGATGGAGCACCCTCGACCGCGAGCACCGGGGAGATCGCGGGCGGAGTCGTCATCGCCGTCGCCGTCCTCCTCCTCCTGGTCTCGGCGTTCGCCTACGGGGCCGGCACCGAGATCGCCTTCTTCCCACTCCTGGCGGCGTTCGCCCTGGGAGTGACGGGGCTCGGGATCCACCTCGCGTTCCGCGAGGCCCGCTTCCGCCGCGACGGCCGCTGAGTCCGGACGACCTGGGCGGCCGTCCGTCGATCTGCGACTCGCCTTCTCCCGCTCTATGCATATGCATCGACTTTCGGTAGCGTGATCGAGTCGCGCCGCCGTGCCCCCGGGCCGGACGGAGCGACGGCAGGAGCATCCCGAGCGTCGCCCGAATCGACGCGCTCCCGCCCGCACCTCGTCGGCCACCCGAATCGCCGGCGACGAGCGTCGACGAACCGCCCGGCCACCCGAGAACGGCCGCGCCCCCACCCCCGAAGGACCCCTCCCTGATGAACGACCGCACTCCCTCCTCCAGCGCGCTCCGACGCCGCTCCGTCCTCACCGGCGCCGCCTGGGCCGCCCCCGTGATCGCCGTCGCGATCGCCGCCCCCAGCGCCGCGGCCTCCACCCCGGCCCGGCCCGCGACGCGGACGGGGACCATCGCGTTCTCCCCCGCCACCTACCACGGCGCGCGGGTCGGCGACCGCGTCGAGTTCCCCGCCCTCACCGGCGTCGTGACCGTCTCGAGCGGGCCCCTGCCCACCTCCGTCTTCCTGCGCTACTCCGACGTCTCGCCGACGCGCGTCGACCTCCGCCGCGATGCCGGCGGCCTCGTGCCGGTCGACCCCGCGACCGGCCGGTTCTCGGTGACGGGCGTCTACAACGCTCTCGTCGGCGGCGAGAACCCGTTCGGCTTCGTCTACGCGGGCATCCGCGACGAGGAGACCCTCGGAGCCGTCTTCGGCTACACGGTCGCCGAGCTCATCGGCTGAACCGCTCCACCCGGTGCACTCACCCCCGAGTGAGGTGCCCCCCGGTCGGGTCGCCCCAGCTGGGGGTGAAAAACCCCTGATCGCAGGACCGATCGTGACTTCGGTGAACCGTTCGGATACATTCGATCGTATCGAGCACCCCAGACCCCGGTGCGCGCCCTCTCCCGAGGTGCGGTGCGGAGAGGACCCCGAGATGGACGAGTGGCGCCGCCACCCCCGACCGACGAGTGGTCGCTCCGCTACTCCGGTTCCGTCGACTCCGTCGCTCCCGAGACCCTCGACGCCGCGGTCCGGATCCTGCACCTGCTGCCCGAGATCGAGCAGCTCACGATCGAGACCGTCGACGGCCCCGTCGCCGTCGAGCGCCGTTCGAGCGCCGCCGCGTGGCGCGCAGCCGACCGGGTCGCCCTCGGACTGCTCGCCTCCTCGCCCGGCGTCACCGCGATCACCGCGCAGTCCTTCGACAGCCGCGACGGAGTCCGGCGCGCCACCCCCGACGACCCGTTCCTCACCCGAGACGGCGGTCGCGCGGCCGCCCTCCGCGCGTCGGAGGACCTCGGCGAGATCCTGCCGGCCGAGGCGGAGCGCCGGCACCGCGAGAACCTCGAGGGCCTCGATGTCGAGGACCCGCTCGAGACGCTCTGGGACGCCCCGCCCCTCTGACCGCCGGCCTCATCGGCGGCGACATGTGCAAGACTGTTCATATGAACAGGCTTTCAGGAGTGGACTGACCGTGGGCGCCGGACACGCGCACGGCCCGAGCGGATCCGCCGCCGCGCGGCACCGCCGCCCCCTGCTCGCCGCCTTCGTCCTGACCGCGGCGTTCATGATCGTCGAGTTCGCGGTCGGCATCAGCACCGGCTCGCTCGCCCTCCTCTCGGACGCCGCCCACATGGGCACCGACGTCCTCGCCCTCGGGATGTCGCTGGCGGCGATCTCGCTCGCCGCGCGCCCCGCCGCCCGCGCCCGCACCTACGGCTCCTACCGCCTCGAGGTCCTGGCCGCCCTCGCCAACGGGCTCCTGCTGTTCGGAGTCGCCGCGTTCGTCATCGTCGAGGCGGTGCGCCGCTTCGCGGAGCCGCCCGCGGTCCCGGGCCTCCCCCTCCTGCTGACCGCCGTCGCCGGACTGCTGGTCAACCTGGTGAGCCTGCGCCTGCTGTCGGTCGGCGCGAAGGAGAGCATCACCCTGCGCGGGGCCTCGCTCGAGGTCCTCGGCGACGCGCTCGGCTCGGTCGGCGTGATCGTGGCCGCGATCCTCCTCCTCACCACCGGGTGGGCGTGGGCGGATCCCGTGGCAGGCGTGCTGATCGGCCTCCTGATCCTGCCGCGCACCTGGTCGCTGACCCGCCAGGCCCTGGCGATCCTGATGGAGTCGGCGCCCGCGCACCTCGACGTCGCCGCGATCGAGCGCGACGTCCGCGCCGTGCCCGGGGTGCTCGCCCTGCACGACCTCCACGTCTGGACCATCACCTCGGGCCTGGAGAGCGCGAGCGGGCACATCGTCGTCGCTCCCGAGGTCGACTACCGCGACGTGCTCGGCGCGGTCCTCGCGGTTCTGCGGGAGGATCACGGTGTCGCCCACGCGACGATCCAGTGCGAGCCGGAGGAGTTCCCGGAGCAGACCCATGCGATCTGACCCGCACGCGCCCCCTCCGACCTCCCTCGTCCCTCCGGAGCAGCCATGGCACCCGACGCCCCCGCCGACGCGCACGGCCTCCCGTCCGACGCGGCCGTCGCCGACCTCGCCGACGTCTTCGGCCTGCTGGGCGACCCGGGGCGGATGCGGATCCTGCTGGCCCTGCTCCCCGGCCCGCTCCGCGTCGGCGAGCTCTCCGAGCGCAGCGGACTCAGCCCGTCCGCGACCTCGCACGCCCTGCGGCTGCTCCGCTCCCACCGGGTCGTCGAGGTGCAGCGCGAGGGGCGCACCGCCTCGTACGCGCTGGCCGACGCGCACGTGCGCGACTTCCTCGAGCTCGGCCTCGCCCACGTCGGCCACACCGTGCTGGTCCACCGCGTCGACGCCGCCGCGGAGGCGTGCGACCCGCCCGCGCACCCCTGACGGACGGCACTCCGCCCGCGGCGCCCCTCCGCGAGCACTCCTCCGCGAGCACTCCTCCGAGCACCGTCCTTCACAATGGTGACGTCAACATGTACCGTGGCGCTCGAGCGTGTTCACGTGAACGCGCATCTCTTCTCACCGGCGGAAGAGAGACAGCATCAATGTCGATGTCCGTTAGACGACTGGCCGCGCTCGCCGCACGAGCGCCGCACTGGCCGCCGGGGCGGTGCTCGCCCTCCCCACGGCGGCAGCCCCCGCCGAGGCCGCGGACGGGGTCCGCATCACCCCCAATCCCGCCTACTCGGGCGAGGCGTACGAGGGCTGGGGCACCAGCCTCGTCTGGTTCGCCAACGCCACCGGGAACTACCCCGAGGCCCTCCGCGAGGACCTGTACCAGAAGGTGTTCGGCGAGGAGGGCCTCGACCTCAACATCGCCCGCTACAACATCGGCGGCGGCAACGCCTCCGACGTGAAGGACTACCTCCGCCCCGGCGGCGCGGTCGAGGGCTGGTGGGCGAAGAACCCCACCGGCGATCCGTCCGTCTACGGCGGCACCTCCACGAACCTCGCCGACCGCGACGCGCTGCTGGCGAAGTGGGACCCCTCCGACCCCGCCTCCTACGACTTCACCGCCGACGAGACGCAGCGCTGGTGGGTCGAGAAGCTCGCCGCCGAGCAGCAGATCACGCACTGGGAGTCGTTCGCCAACTCCGCCCCCTACTTCATGACCGAGAGCGGCTACGTCTCGGGCGGGTTCAGCTCGACGGCCGAGCAGCTCAAGCCCGCCGCCGAGGCGAAGTTCGCCGAGTACCTCGCGACCGTCACCGAGCGGATGGAGGCCGAGTACGGCATCCAGTTCGACACCCTCGACCCGTTCAACGAGCCGAACACGAACTACTGGGGCACCACCCTCACCAACGGCGTCCCCACCGGCGGCCGCTCAGGAGGGCATGCACATGGGCCCCGCCGCCCAGGTGAGCCTGCTCCCCGACGTCGCCACCGCGCTGGCCGCCTCGGACTCCGACGCCGGCATCGCCGCGATGGACGAGACCAACCCCAGCATCTTCAAGACGAACTGGGCCGCGTACCCGCAGTCGGCCCGCGATCTCGTCGACCGGATGAACGTCCACACCTACGGCACCGGCGACCGCCTCGCGTGGTCCGCGACCTCGCCAACGCAGGCCGACAAGGACCTGTGGATGAGCGAGATCGAGGGCAACTGGGTGCAGGGCTGGAACCCCACCAGCATCGAGAACGGCCTCGGCATCGCCGGCCGCATCACCGACGACCTCCGCGAGCTCGAGCCGAAGGCGTGGGTGCTCTGGCAGCCCGTCGAGGACTTCTACAACATGGAGAAGCCCAAGCCCCAGGGCGAGAACCTCAACTGGGGCTCCGTCTTCATCGACCTCGACTGCAAGCCGTACCAGGAGGGCGGGGCCGAGGTCTGGAAGTCGGTGCGCCGCGTCGCGGACGCCGGCGGCGACTCGACCAAGGCGCCCGTCTGCGGCGTCGAGACGAACTCGAAGTTCAACACCATCCGCAACTTCACCAAGTTCATCCACGAGGGCGACCACCTGATCGCCGTCGACGACGCCGCGACCACCGCCGCCACCCGCGCGGACGGCTCCGGAGCGACCGTCGTGCACACCAACACCGCCACCGCCGAGCGCACCGTCACCCTCGACCTCTCGCGCTTCGGCACGATCGCCGCGGGCGCCGACGTCACTCCGTTCGTCACGACCCAGGCCGCCTCGGCCGCAGCCCCTCCGGCAACGCACTCGTCGAGAAGGTGCCCGTCGTCATCGACCGCGAGTCGCGCACCGCGACCGTGACGGTGCCCGCCAAGTCGGTCACCACGTTCTCGATCGACGGAGTCTCGGGAGTCGCCGACACGGCCTCGCGTTCCGCGACGGCCACGACTACCAGCTGGTCGGCACCCAGAGCGGCAAGGCGCTGACGGCGACGACCTCGCCGACCGCGATCACCACGCTCGCCACACCGACTCCGCCACGGCCGCCAAGCAGACCTGGACCGCGCACGAGGTGCCGGCCGGCGAGCGCGAGGCCACCCGCCGAGTCGTCCTCGAGAACGGCGACGGCCGGGTGCTCGAGCGACCAGCGCCGGCACCGACCTGCGCAGCGTCTCCGCCGACTCCGCGAAGGGCACCGCCGCGACCCGCTGGATCGTGAGCACCACCGACGGCGCCCGCTACACCCTCGTGAACGAGGCGCTCGCGCTCTCGCTCGACGTCAACGGCCAGTCGACCGCCGAGAACACCACCGTGGGCGTCTACGGCTCCAACGGCGGAGCGAACCAGTCGTGGCAGCTGCGCGACCTCGCGCCGCTCGCCGCCCAGACGGTCCCGGTGCGGACCACGGTCGGCGTCGCGCCGACCCTGCCCGCCTCGATCACGCCGCAGTACCAGTGGGGCGCGGGCGCTCCCGTCGCGGTGACCTGGCAGCAGCCGGCGTCCTCCGCGTGGGGCACCGCCGGTCGCGTCGACGTGCCCGGCACCGCGACCGACCTCTACGGTCAGTCGATCCCGGTCACCGCGCTCGTCGATGTGGGCGGACTCACCGCGACCGACCCCGTATCGGTCACGGGTCGCGAGCGGAGCCTCCACCACCGCCGTCCGCGCCGCCGCACCCACCACGGTCCCGGCTCGCGTCGGGGCCTCGACCAGCACGTTCGCCGTGCCGGTCACGTGGACTGGACGCCGCTGACCACCGCCTCGCTCGCGCAGGACCGGGTCGGTCCGCATCACGGGCACGGCGACCGCCGACGGAGCGACGCTGCCCGCGACCCTCACGGTGCTGGTCACCGCGGGGACGCTGCGCAACTTCGCCCCCGACGCCGGCATCACCGCCACCGCGTCCTCGTCCGAGTCGGGCTACGGTCCCGAGCGCACCCGCAACGGCGTGCTCGGCGACAAGGGCTGGTCGAACTGGGTCTCGTCGAACAAGGCGACCCAGAGCACGCTGACCTACACCTTCCCGGCGGCGAAGCAGGTCGAGAAGGCGAGCGTGCAGTTCTACCGCGACGGCACGAACAGCCGGGCGCAGTCGATCCAGCCGCAGGCCCGCGGCACCGACGGCACGTGGACCTCGGTCCCCGGCTGGGGACGGCGCAGCCCGTCGCCCTCCCCGCCGACGGCACCGCGCCGACCTACCTGCGACGTTCGCCCCGATCACCGCGACCGGCTTCCGCGTCGATGAACGCCTACGCCAACACGCACATGATCGTGTCGGAGGTGCAGCTGTTCGACTCGACGGCCTCCCCCGCCGCGGTGAGCACCCTCGGCGCCCTGCGCGTCGACGGAGTCGGCGTGGCCGGGTTCGATCCGGCCCGCACCGAGTACGCGGTCGTCGTCGAGGGCACGCGGATGCCGGTGCTCGGCGCCGTCGCCACCGACTCGGCCGCCCAGGTGCGCGTCACCCAGCCCACCACCGCGAACGGCGGAGTCGGCACGGTGGCCGTGACCTCCGCCGACGGGTCGAGCACCACCACGACCCGGGTGACGGTCGAGCTGCGGCCGCCCGTCGCGCTCGCCCTGACGGTGACGGCGTCGACCCGCTGCATCGGCGGCAAGGTGACGCTGACCGCGACGGCGCGGAACGACTCCGCGGTGCCGGTGGGCATGACGGTCGCCTCGGCGTTCGGCTCGAAGCAGTTCACCGGAGTCGCCCCCGGCAAGTCCGCGACGGCCGCGTTCTCGACCCGTGCGGCCTCGGTCGCCGCGGGCGAGGTCTCGGTCACCGCGACGGGCACGGTCGACGGGAAGACCGTGACCACGGTCGTCACGGCGCCGTACACGGCGCGCTCCTGCCGACCTCCTGTCCGCTCCCCTAGTGACCGCCTCCGCCCCTCGGGGCGGGGGCGGTCGCGTCGTCTCACCCCCGTCTTGCTGGTCGAGGTAGCCCCGAAGGGGCGTATCGAGACCCACCATCGCCCGGAGGACGGGGATCTCGAGACGCCCGCAACGCGGGCCACTCGATCAGCAGAGAGCTGCACAATCTCAGCCGAGAGCTCGCGTCAGCCACCATCGTCGCTGAGCCGCACCCCGCTGACGTTCCGCACCTCACCGCCCGGCCGGCCTCGCTGGTCGATAGCCCCGAAGGGGCGTATCGAGACCCACCCACGCTCGGAGGACGTGGATCTCGATAGCCGCGAAGCTGCGCGGGCTACTCGATCAGCAGAAGGAGGGAGCGGGGCGCGCAACCTCAGCACACGGGCCCACCCGTCCCCCTGCTGGTCGAGTAGCGGCGGCATGCCGCGTATCGAGACCGCCGCCCTGGAGGACGGGGATCTCGGAGACGCGCTGCGCGGGCTACTCGATCAGCAAGGCGCGGAGGCCCGGTCAGCGGGAGGCCGAGGTCAGTGCCCCGACGACGCCGGCTCGCCCTTGCGGCGCAGCGACGAGCACCGGTGACGATCGCGACCACGATCGCTCCGAGCACGAGGCCGAAGATCATCGACACGAACGTGTCCGCCAGCCACACCACGACCGGGCCGGCCGCCTCGACCGCGTGGGTCACGACGTGCACGAGGTCGTACGGCAGGTGCCAGAAGGTCTCGGCGAGGTTCGAGATCACGAGATGCCCGCCGACCCAGAGCATCGCGAGCGTGCCGATGATGCTGATGACCCGGAACACGACCGGCATCGACGCGACGATGCGCACGCCCGCGCGGCGCACCCCGCGCGAGGAGTTCTTCATCATCCCCAGGCCCACGTCGTCGATCTTGACCAGCAGCGCCACGGCGCCGTAGACCAGCGCGGTCATGCCGAGGCCGATGATCGCGAGCGCGCCCAGCGTCGGACCGAAGCCGAAGTCGGGGTCGAGCCCGTCGAGCGCGATCAGCATGATCTCGGTGCTGAGGATGAGGTCGGTGCGGATCGCCCCGAACACCAGCTTCTTCTCGTCCCGCGCCTCGGTCTCGGCGGCCGCGTGGTGCAGTCCGAACCACTCCGACACCTTCTCGGCGCCCTCGAAGCAGAGGAACGTGCCTCCGATGATCAGCAGGAACGGCAGCACCGCGGGCGCGAAGGCCGACAGCAGCAGCGCCAGCGGGATAATGATGATGAACTTGTTGAACAGGCTGCCCAGCGAGATCTTCCACACGACGGGCAGCTCGCGCGCCGGCGTCAGGCCCTGGACGTACTGCGGAGTGACGGCCGCGTCGTCGATGACGACTCCCGCCGTCTTCGCGCTGGCTTTCAGGGCGGCGGTGAGGATGTCATCGACCACCGCGAGCAGACCGACCGACATGTTCTTCTCCCGTATCGTCTCGCCCGGCCGCTCGACCGGGACGACGTCCACAGTACCGACGCGCACACCACCGGGCGGGGTCGCGCCGAGGGGGTGCGTTCCGGGCGGATCCGTGCGCGGCACCGCTGCGCGTGCTTCGCTGGAGCATGAGATCCGATCGGCCGATCCCCGGCGACCCCTGGCCGCACGACATGACGATCCGCGTCGAGGAGTCCTCGGCGGCGCTGCTCGAGCTCCTCTGGGTCCGCGAGCGGTTCGGACTGGCGCCGGTCGGCGACGACCTGCCTCCGCTGCTCGTGGATCCTCCGGCGACGATCATGGCTCCCGGACCGGATCCTCCAGCAGGACGCCTGGGCCGGCCTCTGGCGGAGCGCCCTCGAGCACGCCGCGGCCGGTCAGGATCCCACCCTGTTCGACCGGCTGATCCTGACCGAGGACGGGTCGGCCGAGCGCGCCGACCTCCTCGCCCGGCTGATCGGCCCGCGCTGGGGCGACCGCTTCGGGACGGAAGTCCTCGGCGAGCCCTTCGAGCAGTGGAGGGCCGCCCAGGTCCCGGAGATGCCGACCGCTCTCGAGGACCACCCGGAGCGACGCGACCTGATCGCGCTGGTCCCGGCCTGGCGGGCGGGCCTCACGACGATCGTCACCGTGCCGTGCCGGGGCGAGTGGTCGCGCCGGATCGGGACGGGCTGCCTCCTCACGACCGCCGCCACCCGCGCCGACAGCGCGTCGTTCCGCCGCGCCCTGAGCCTCTTCTCCGCGCCGGCCCACTGAGTCGCCCGGAAGGCTCCCGACACGCCGTAGGAGCACGGCTTTCCGGGCGACTCGGCGAGGCGACCCGAGTCGGTCGACCCGCAGCCGTCAGGCCGGGGCCGGCCCCGTGCTCGCCCGCACGACGAGGCCCGTCGGGACGAGCACCGCTCCGGTGCGCTCGCCCGTCTCGAGCTCGTGCAGCAGCATCTCGACGGAGTGGCGACCGGTGTCGGCGAACGACTGCTGCACGGTGGTGAGCGGCGGCCAGAAGCTCGCCGACTCCTCCATGTCGTCGAAGCCGACGACGCTGACCTCGCCGGGGACGGCGCGGCCGGCCTCGTGCAGCGCGCGCAGCACGCCGAGGGCCATCTGGTCGTTCGCGGCGAAGATCGCGGTCACCGTCGGATCGGCGGCCAGCTCGGCGCCCAGGCGGTGGCCGGAGGCGCTCGACCAGTCGCCGACGAGGACCTCGGGCACCTCGGCGCCCCAGGAGCGCAGGGTCGCCTCCCAGGCCTCGCGGCGCCGTTCGGCGGAGTAGGAGCGGGGCGGACCGGCGATGTGGTGGACCAGTGCGGTGCCCGAGGTCGAGCAGGTGCTCGACGGCCTGGCGCGCTCCCGACATCTGGTCGGTGTCGATGACCGCGTGGGTGTCGTCTCCGGCGGAGTCGACCACGACGACCGGCAGATCGGGCGGCAGCACGATGTCGGCCTCGTCGAGCAGGTGCGCCTCGACGATGATGATGACGCCGTCGACCGCCTCCTCGCTCAGGCGGTGGAACGCCACCGAGACCTCGCCCTGCGTCGGGTGCGGCACCGGGATGAGGGTGATCGAGTAGCCGGCGTCGGCCGCTGAGACGGCGATCGCGTCGAGGGTGCGCATGTTGCCGAACGAGGACAGCGTGAACATGATCACGCCGATGCTGTGGAACCGGCCGGTCCGCAGGGCGCGGGCGGCGCTGTTGGGGCGGTAGCCGACCTGCCGCATCGCCTGGAGGACCCGTTCGCGGGTCTCGCCGTCGACGTTCGACCGCCCGTTCGACACGCGCGAGACGGTCTGACCCGACACCTTCGCGAGCCGGGCGACGTCGGCCATGGAGGGCCCGCGGCGACGCGGGGCGGCGCTCGTCGTCGGAGTCGCGTCGGCAGCCATGGTCCCTCGTTTATAGCGCGTCCTCGAACATAATCGGGGCGACCAGGGGCCCCCGTACGGGAAACCACCGTGATCCGATCGATACTGAACGTGTTGACGTGAACATGGTACGGTGGCGATCTGCCATGTTGACGTGAACACTCCGCCTCCCCCACCGTGGCCGAAATCGAACGGAAGTCACTGATGACGACGACGTCTCCACCCGTCCCCCTGCGCGAGGTCGACCCTCCCCTGGCGCCGCTGAAGCAGGTGCCGCGCTCGCGAGCGAAGAGCGAGTGGAAGGGCCTCGCCTTCGTGGCGCCCTTCCTGGTCGTGTTCCTGCTCGTGTTCATCGCGCCGGTGATCTACTCGATCTACCTCAGCCTGTTCCGCGAGCAGCTCGTCGGAGGCACCGCCTTCGTCGGGTTCGACAACTACCTGACGCTGTTCGGGGACCCCAACTTCTGGGAGGGCTTCGTCCGCGTCGTCCTGTTCCTGGCCGTCCAGGTCCCGGTGATGCTGGTCCTCGCCCTCGTCGCGGCGCTCGCGATCGACAGCGGCCGGCTGCACGCCACCGGCTTCTTCCGCATCGTGGTGTTCCTCCCCTACGCGGTCCCCGCCGTCGTCGCCGTGCTGATGTGGGGCTTCATCTACGGCGACAACTTCGGCCTCGCGGCCAACGTCAACGACCTGCTCGGCTCGGACCTCGTCGCTCCGTTCTCGCGCGACTGGATCCTCGTCTCGATCGGCAACATCGTGACCTGGGAGTTCGTGGGCTACAACATGCTCATCTTCTACTCCGCACTGAAGACGATCCCCGGCGAGCTCTACGAGGCCGCCGAGATCGACGGAGCCGGCCCGATGCGCGTCATCCGCTCGATCAAGCTGCCCGCCCTGCGCGGTGCGATCGTCATCGCCACGATCTTCTCGATCATCGGCAGCTTCCAGCTGTTCAACGAGCCCAACATCCTCCGGACGCTGGCGCCGAACATCATCACCACCTACTTCACCCCGAACATGTACGCCTACAACCTGTCCTTCGCGGGTCAGCAGTACAACGCGTCGGCCACGGTCGCGATCGTGATGGGCGTGATCACCGCGGTGATCGCCTACGTGGTCCAGCTCCGCGGCGCGCGCAAGGAGAACTGATGGCCGTCACGACCGCCTCCCGCCCGACCAGGTCCCGCCGCGCTCCCCGCCGCGGATCCTCCGTCCACCCGAAGAAGTCGATCGCCTTCACCCTGCTGATGTCGGCGTTCATCCTCTACAGCCTCGTGCCGCTGGCGTGGCTCGTCATCAACGCGACCAAGACGCAGGCCGGACTGCTCTCGAGCTTCGGCCTCTGGTTCGACGGCGACTTCGTCCTCTTCCAGAACATCGCCGAGACGCTCACCTACCGCGACGGCATCTTCCTCCGCTGGCTCGGCAACACCCTCCTCTACGTCGTCGTCGGCGCAGGAGGAGCGACGCTGCTCGCCACGCTCGCCGGCTACGGCCTCGCGAAGTTCCGCTTCGCCGGCCGCAAGGCGGTCTTCGCGGTGGTCCTCGGAGCGATCGCCGTCCCCGGCACGGCCCTGGCCGTCCCGACGTTCCTCATGTTCAGCCAGCTCGGCCTCACCAACACCCCGTGGGCGATCATCATCCTCGCTGATCAGCCCCTTCGGGCTGTACCTGGTCTGGGTGTACGCGGTCGAGTCGGTGCCCACCGAGCTGCTCGAGGCGGCGCGGATGGACGGGGCGGGCGAGTTCCGCACGTTCTTCACGATCTCCATCCGGCTCCTGGCCCCGGGCATCGTGACCGTGCTGCTGTTCTCGGTCGTCGCCACCTGGAACAACTACTTCCTGCCGCTGATCATGCTGAGCGACCCCTCGTGGTACCCGCTCACCGTGGGTCTGAACCAGTGGAACGCCCAGGCCACCGGCGTCAGTGCGCAGCCGATCTACAACCTGGTGATCACGGGCTCGCTGCTCACGATCATCCCCATCGTCGTCGCCTTCCTCGGACTCCAGCGCTTCTGGCAGTCCGGTCTGAGCGCCGGCAGCGTCAAGGGCTGACGCCCTCGACCTCCCCTGCACCGGAGCACCCGCGCCGGTCGCCACCACCCGCAGCACGAAGAAGTGAAGGATCCCCCTATGAAGTTCACGAGCTCCGCCCTCCGGCGGACCCTGACCGTGGCCGCCGCGGCCGCCCTCGCCGCCGGCTCCCTGGCCGCCTGCTCCTCCCCCTCCGCCGGCGGCGGAGCGAGCGCCGGCGGCAGCGCCGCCGACCTCGACGCCGCCCTCGAGGCGGGCGGCAAGCTCACCTACTGGAGCTGGACCCCCAGCGCCGAGGCGCAGGTCGCCGCGTTCGAGGAGGCGTACCCCGAGGTCGACGTCGAGCTGGTCAACGCCGGCACGAACACCGACGAGTACACCAAGCTCCAGAACGCGATCAAGGCCGGCTCGGGCGCCCCCGACGTCGTGCAGATCGAGTACTACGCCATGCCGCAGTTCGCGCTGTCGGACTCGCTCCTGGACCTCTCGCAGTACGGCCTCGGCGACCTGGAGGACACGTTCAGCGCCTCCACGTGGGGCAGCGTGAACGTCGACGGCAAGCTCGTCGGTCTCCCCCAGGACTCGGGCCCCATGGCGATGTTCTACAACAAGGCCGTCTTCGACCAGTACGGCATCGCCGTGCCGACCACCTGGGACGAGTACGTCGCCGCGGCCGAGAAGCTGCACACCGCCGACCCCTCGAAGTACATCACCGCCGACACCGGCGACGCGGGCTTCGCGACCAGCATGATCTGGCAGGCCGGCGGACAGCCGTTCCAGTTCGAGGGCGAGGACATCACCGTCGACGTCGCGGACGAGGGCACGAAGAAGTGGACCGGCGTCTGGAACCAGCTCGTCGAGAAGGGTCTGCTCTCGGACACCCCCGGCTGGGGAGACGAGTGGTACAAGGGCCTGGGCGACGGATCGATCGCCTCGCTGATCACCGGCGCATGGATGCCCGGCGTGCTCGAGTCCAGCGTCACGGACGCGGCCGGTGACTGGGCCGTCGCGCCCATCCCGACCTACGACGGCACCCCCGTCAGCGCCGAGAACGGCGGAGGCGGCCAGTCGGTCACCTCGCAGAGCGAGAACCCGGCCCTGGCCGCCGCGTTCCTGCGCTGGCTGAACAGCGACCCGGCCTCGGTCGACGTCTTCCTCGAGAGCGGCGGATTCCCGTCGACCACCGCGGATCTGACCGACCCCGAGTTCGTCGGAGCCGAGTCCGAGTACTTCGGCGGCCAGAAGATCAACGAGGTGCTGACCCAGGCCTCCGAGGACGTCCGCCCTGGCTGGTCCTACCTGCCCTACCAGGTCTACGCGAACAGCGTCTTCGGCGACACCGTCGGACAGGCCTACGCGAACGGCACCAGCCTCGACGACGGACTTGCAGAGCTGGCAGAGCAAGCTCGTGCAGTACGGCAACGAGCAGGGCTTCACGGTCTCCGAGTAGATCCGACACCTTGAGGAGGCCGGCCGGATCGCTCCGGCCGGCCTCCTCGCGTACCACCCGCTTCTCCTGATCCGAGGGATGATCATGACCACCGCACCCGAGAGCCGCTTCGCCATCGGCGCCACCGACTTCGAGCTCGACGGGCGGCCGCACCGGATCCTGTCCGGCGCGCTGCACTACTTCCGGGTGCACCCGGACCTCTGGGCCGACCGCATCCGCAAGGCGAGGCTGATGGGCCTGAACACCATCGAGACCTACGTCGCGTGGAACGCGCACGAGCCGGTCCGCGGCTCCTTCCGCGCCGACGGCGGCCTCGATCTCGGCCGCTTCCTCGACCTCGTGGCGGCCGAGGGCATGCACGCGATCGTGCGCCCCGGGCCCTACATCTGCGCGGAGTGGGACAACGGCGGGCTCCCGGCCTGGCTGTTCCGCGACCCCGAGGTGGGCGTGCGCCGGTGGGAGCCGCACTACGTGGCCGCGGTCAGCGACTACCTCCGCGAGGTCTACGCGATCGTCGCTCCGCGCCAGATCGACGCCGGCGGCCCGGTCGTCCTCGTGCAGATCGAGAACGAGTACGGAGCGTACGGCTCCGACAAGGAGTACCTCGCCGAGCTCGTCCGGGTGACCCGCGACGCCGGCATCACCGTGCCGCTCACGACCATCGACCAGCCGACTCCGCAGATGCTCGCCGACGGCAGCCTGCCCGGCCTCCACCCTCACCGGCTCGTTCGGCTCGCGCACCCCCGAGCGCCTCGCGACCCTGCGCGAGTTCCAGCCCACCGGCCCGCTGATGTGCATGGAGTTCTGGTGCGGCTGGTTCGACGACTGGGGCACCCAGCACCACCACGACGGACGCGGCCGCCTCGGCCCGCGAGCTCGACGCGCTGCTGGCGGTGGGCGGCTCCGTCAACGTCTACATGTTCCACGGCGGCACCAACTTCGGCCTGACCAGCGGAGCGAACGACAAGGGCCGCTACGCCGCGATCACCACCAGCTACGACTACGACGCGCCGCTGGACGAGGCCGGGCATCCGACCGAGAAGTTCTGGGCGTTCCGCGAGGTCATCGCGCGCTACGCGCCGGTTCCGGAGGCGTCGCCCGCCCCGCGCGCTCCGTCGCCCGCGCTGACGGCGCCGCTGCTGCCGGGGCCCGCCCTGCTGGGCCTGGACGCGTTCGGCGCCGCCGCCGGGCTCGAGGGCATGGCGTCGTTCGACGAACTGGGCCACGACGACGGCTTCGTGCTGTTCGAGACCGAGCTCGTCGGCTCCGACTCCTCGCCCGCCTGGTCGTCGGCGACGAGGTGCGCGACCGCGCCTGGGTGCTGCTGGACGGCGTGCCCGTCGGCGTGCTGGCGCGCGATCACCACGAGCGTGCGCTGACGCTCCCGCGCGGCCGCGGATCGCTGGCGATCCTGGTCGAGAACCAGGGGCGAGTGAACTACGGCGTGCGCATCGGCGAGCACAAGGGCCTGATCGGCGGCGTCGCCCTCGACGGCGCCGAGCTCACCGGATGGACGGCCCGGCCGCTGGACCTGTCGCGGGTCCCGTCGCTCGCGTCGCCGGCCGAGGGCGTCGCGGCCGGGCCGTCGCTCGCCTCCGGATCGATCGAGCTCGACGAGCCGGCCGACCTCTTCCTCGACACGCTGCACTGGGGCAAGGGCCTGGTCTGGGTGAACGGGTTCCTGCTCGGCCGCTACTGGCGCCGGGGTCCGCAGCGCACGCTGATCGTGCCGTCGCCGGTGACCCGCGCCGGGCGGAACGAGGTCGTGGTGCTCGAGCTGGAGGGGCTCGCCGAGCCCGAGATCCGGCTGCTCGCCACCGCCGACCTCGGGCACACCGAGGTCTGACACTCCCGCCGAGGCCGGGTGACCGCGTGCTGCGGGCACCCGGCCTCCGTCGTCCGTGCAGGGAGGATCTCGGCACCCTGAAGGGGGCCGCATCGGGAGGACATCCGCCCGTCGCGGCGCGGATGTTCACGGTAACGTGCGGGCGACCCTTCAGCGGAGAAGGTCCGCGGAAGGTGCTCCTCGCGCCCCCGCGGCCGCTCGGGGCGCGACCTCCTCGGAAGGACCCCATGCGACGCCAGGCCCTGCTCCCCGGTGCACTCACCGGACTCCTCCTGCTCACCGGCCTCGCCGCCGGAGGGCCGCCGCGGCGGCGCCGGCCGCCACTGCCCCGACCGCCGCCGCTCCGGCCCCGGCTCCCGCTCCCGATCGCCCGGTCGCGGCTCCGGACACCGAGCCGACCCTGGTCGAGCCGCAGGCCGACGCCACCTCCCAGCAGGCAGCGCTCGCCCTCGACGCCGACTTCGTGGGGGTCGAGATCCCCGCCCGCGCCGAGGTGCGGACGCACCGCGTGACGATCGCGCTCGTCGCTCCGCAGGGCACGACTCCCGGCGCCTTCACGACGGCCGACGCCGTGCGCTCGCTCGAGCTCGTCGACGACTTCTACGCGCGGGAGACGGGCGGCGCGATCCGCTTCGAGCTCGAGCGCGTGATCGACTGGCAGGTGGTCGACGAGCCGATCGGCTGCACGAACACCGGCGGGCTGCAGGACTGGATCAGCCGGACGAACGGCTGGCAGCCAGGCCCCGCCCGGCACCTGGTCGCGATGGTGCCCGAGGGCGACCCGTGCCCGAACTGGGCCAACGGCGAGCAGCCGGGCGACCCCGACGACGGCGGGCGCACCTTCCAGCCGGGGCCCGACGCGTACTTCCTCGCGCACGAGCTCGGCCACAACCTGTCGCTGCCGCACGCGTACAGCGTGCACTGCGGCACGACCCGCGACTACTCGACCCCGCTGCCGGCCGACTGCCGCCGCGAGGAGTACGGCAACCGGACCGACGTGATGGGCGACTCGTGGTCGTTCCTGCCCTCTCTGCTCCGTCGCTCGCGCGACTGGGGACGCTGCCCAACACCCGCCAGCCGGTCTGCGGCGCTCCCCGCACCGCGACGATCGACACGCTCGGGGCCGGAGTCGCCGCGCAGCGCGCTCTGACGTGGACCGACCCGCAGGACGCGACGATCCGCTACTGGGCGCAGTACAACGACGAGGCCGACACCACGTCGGACGGCGGGGCGTACAGCAGCCCCTTCCAGGTGCGCCGCGACGTCTCGGGCGTGCAGATCCTGCGGTCGAACCCGGGCCAGCCGTACGCGGGCGACCTGCTCGAGCGGCCGGGCGACGCGAGCGAGGCGAACGAGTTCGTCCTCGCGGGCGAGACCGCCTCGCTCAACACCGGGATGTCGCTCCGGGTCGACCGGATCGACGCGGTGACGCGTCGCGCGACCGTCACGGTGACCGTGCCGTGCACGCAGTACGTCGGCGACATCGCTCCGCTCGCCTCGTCGACGACCGCCTCGTACAGCTCGCCGTGGACCTCGGTCGGCGCCGCCGTGGACGGCGACACCGGCACGATCTGGGGCACCTGGCCCCGGGTCGGCGAGCAGTCCGTCGAGCTGCAGTGGCCCTCCGCCGTCACCGTCGACAGCGCCTCGGTGCGCTTCGCGAGCGACGCGGCCGACGCCGACGGGCGCGGCCTGATCCCCGCCCGGTCGTGGCGCGTCGAGCACCTCGTCGGCGGCGCCTGGACCCCCGTGAGCGGAGCGGCGCCCGGGCGGGCCCGCGACGTGCTGAACACCGCGTCGTTCGCTCCGGTGACCACGACGGCGCTGCGCCTGGTCTTCACGGCCTGGGGCGCCGCCGAGTACGGCGGATCGACGGGTGTCGCCGAGCTCGCCGTGAACGGCGTGGCCGTCGCCGCGTCGCTCGAGGCGCGCGGGGCCGCGTCGAGCGTGCCCGCCTCGACGACGCGGGATCTCGCGCAGTCCGTCGTGGTGCGCGACGCGGCGGGGCGCCCCTGGCGGGGCGCAGCGTGGGCTTCGCGCTCACCGGGCCGGCGACGTTCGAGAGCGGAGCGACGACCGCCGCGGTGCTCTCGGGAGCCGACGGGATGGCGGCGCTGCCGCGGATCCGCACCGGCTCCTCCTCCGGGACCGTCGCGATCACGGCGCGCGCCGACGCGGCCACGGCGAGGCTCGCCGGGGCGACGGTCACCGCCGGCGCCTCCCTCACCGCGAAGGCGACGACCCGACTGGTCTCGGGGCGCGTCGTCCTCACGGCGACGGCGACCAACACCGGGCCGGCTCCGGCCGACATCACCGTCGTCACCGCCTACGGATCCGCGACCGCCCTCGCGGTCGCTCCGGGCGCCACCGTGTCGAAGGCGTTCCGGACCGGGAAGACGTCGATCCCGGCGGGCACGGCGACGTTCACGGCCGTCTCGGGATCGTCGCGGGCGAGCGTCTCCGCCCCCTACGCCGCTACCTGATCGGCGGCCGCACGTCGAGCCTCCGGCCCGGCGCGGACCGGGTCGGAGGCAGCTGTTAGCGTCGGAGGGTCCGTCCGGCTCCCCGCCGCGGCGGAGGGGGACGGGGACACGATGACGCGCACGACGACGGCCGGAGCCTGGGCGGCGGCAGCACTGCTGCTCGCGCTGACGGGATGCACGGGAGGCGGCGAGCCCGAGGCCACGTCCGAGGCGGTTCCGCAGCTGAGCGAGGACGAGCTGTCGGCGGTGCTGACCGGGATCCAGTTCGTGCCGGACCAGTACGACGGCACGCAGGAGATGCTCGACTCGATCTACCCGGGGCTCACCGCCACCGACGCGAGCTGCCTCGCCCCGTTCGGGCTGGGCTGGGACGAGGACGAGACGCTGGACGACTCCGAGGTCGAGTTCGGCACGAGCAACGACCGCTCGATGACGTCGGTCGTGGCCAGCACGGGCGACGCCGACGTCGCGTCCTCGCTGGTCGCCGACGCGGAGGACGCGCTCGAGCGCTGCGCCGAAAGCTCCGACCTCTTCGCGATGCAGGGCGAGCCGGTGCGGACGACGGTGGAGCAGACGGAGCCGGCGCTGACCGGGACGGACGACGCGGTCGGCTGGACGGTCACGGGCGACGTGGGCGGCAGCCCCTTCACCCTGGTGGGCATCACGGCGCGGGTCGGCGGCAACGTGGTCGCGCTGGTGGGCTGGGACCCCGCGACGAACGAGTCGTACGTGCCGCAGGCGACGCAGATGTTCGTCGACGAGCTGTAGGGGCGGCTCGACTCCTCAGAAGTCGTCGTACTCGAAGCCCAGTACGCCAACGTGTGGACACTCGCGCTCCGCGTGCGCGCGTCCCTGAGGCGCGATGCGCTCGAGTCCTCAGAAGTCGTCGTACTCGCGCTCGAGTACGACGACTTCCGCGGAGTGGAGACACTCGAGCAGCGGCGACTCAGGCGAGCCAGGACAGGCGGCCGCCGTGCGGCGTCGCGCAGGCGAGGGGACGCCGTCGGCGGCGAGCAGGAACGGGGTCGGCTCCGGCGCCGACAGAGCGGCGCGCGGCGCCACGAGGTGCGCGAGCAGCGACTCCGCCTCCAGGGTCACGAGGCTCGCGCCGGCGGCGCCGACCGCGGCCAGCACCCGCTCGCGGGAGGCCCGCGGCAGGTAGACGAGCGTCCCGAGCGAGACGACGACGACGCGCATCCCATGCGGCACCTCCGCGAGCAGCGCCGGCAGCGCTTCGGCGGCGTCGCCCGCGACGATCAGCGGAGGGTCCTCCCGCAGCACCGCGACGGCCTCGCGCAGACGGGCCGTCCGCTCCGGGCGGTCCTCGGGCAGCAGCGCCTCGAGCCACGCGCGGTCCTCGGCCGAGCGGGCGTCGAGGGGCCGCAGGTCCAGGCCTCGCCGCCAGGCGATGCGCGGGAGTCGCATGGGCGAGGCTCCGCCCGTCACGACGCACTCGAGAAGCGGTCCGCCCGAGCCGAGCCGCGAGGCGACCGCGCTCCCGCCACCGCCCGCGCTCCCGTCACCGCCCGCCGTCGGGAAGGAGTAGGCGTACCGCTCCGGTGCAAGGCACAGCCCCGCGGACGCGCCGATCTCGATCAGCGCGATCGGCTCGTCCGGCTCGGTGATCCGCTCGAGGGCCGCGACCAGCGGGGCGCAGCGCAGCGCCTCGTTCGTCTGCGTCAGGCGCTCGGCGGCGACCGGGGCGACGCGCGGCCACTCCGCCAGCATCCAGGCCACGAACTCCTCGGGGTCCCGCGGCGAGCCCAGGTACCGCGCGACCGAGAACAGGAGCGACGGCTGCCGGTGCGCGCTCGGCAGCTCGTCGATCCGCGCGAGCAGCGCGTCGCTCCCGGCCACCGCGAGGGCCCGGCGCACCTGCAGCTCGGAGGTCTGCGCGAGCTCGCGGGCGGCGCGGCGGTACCGGTCGGCGGTGGAGTCCATGCCCCCATCCTGCGGGACGGCCCGGGCACGCCGATGTCGGTGGTCGCCGGTAGAACGGACTCATGTCCGACACCCGGGAACGCACGCTCCTCGACGTGCGGCGCATCTACGCCGAGCAGGCGGCGCTCGAGCTGCCGCGTGGGCAGGAGATCGTGGCGCGCTGGCCCGGAGCCGAGATCGTGCCGGTCGACTCGCACTGGATGATCCCCGAGGTGCACGGCGACGAGACGAACGTCTCGCGGTGGGTGCGCATCAAGACCGAGGCGCTCGTGCTGGGAGTGAAGAAGTCGCTGGTCACCCGGCCCAACGGGCGCTCGGCCGACTTCATCGCCCCCTCGCACGCCAACGGCTGCGCGATGGCGTGCGTCTACTGCTACGTGCCGCGGAGGAAGGGCTACAGCAACCCGGTCACCGTGTTCACGAACATCGAGCAGATCCAGCGGCACCTCGCCCGCCACATCGCCAAGCAGGGCCCCAAGACCGAGGCGAACCAGTGCGACCCCGACTCCTGGGTCTACGACATCGGCGAGAACAGCGACTGCTCCGTCGACGCGATGCTCAGCGGGAACGTGCGCGACCTCTGCGAGCTGTTCCGCATGTCCCCCACGGCCAAGGCCTCGTTCGCGACCAAGTACGTCAACCGCGAGCTGCTCGAGTGGGATCCGCTCGGCCGCACCCGCATCCGCTTCTCCCTCATGCCCGCCGAGACGGCCAAGGTCACCGACATCCGCACCTCGCCCGTCGCCGAGCGGATCGCCGCGATCAACGACTTCGTCGACGCCGGCTACGAGGTGCACGTCAACTTCTCACCCGTGATCCTCACCCCCACCTGGCAGCGCGACTGGGCCGAGCTCTTCCAGCAGCTCGATGCCGCCCTCCACCCGCGAGCGAAGGCGCAGCTCGCGGCCGAGGTGATCCTCCTGACCCACAACGAGCGCCTGCACGAGGTCAACACCGGCTGGCACCCGAAGGCCGAGGAGCTGCTCTGGACGCCGGGGATGCAGGAGTCGAAGGTCTCCGAGAACGGGGCGGTCAACATCCGCTACCGCCGCGATCTCAAGCGCGCCGCCCTCGAGCGCTTCCTCGCCCTGCTCGGGCAGGAGCTGCCCTACTGCCGCGTCCGCTACGCGTTCTGACCCGATCGCCGCGTCCTCTGCGCGCTCCGACCCCGTCGCCGCGTCCTCTGCGCGCTCTCGACCCCATCGCCGCGTCCAGGGGGCGGTGCACCAGGATGGGCGGATGCACGGACGCGGACGCCGGGACCCGGTACCGGGGGCCCTGCTGATCATCGGCCTCGTCTGCATCGTCTCCGCCTTCTTCAGCGTCTACGCCTCGGGCCGACGCGGCTGGCGAGACGTCTGCGTCGAGGACTTCCCGTCCCGCGGGCCGACCGGCGACGTCGTCAGCGGTGCACCGACGTGGTGGCCGCTCGGCGTCCGCTGCGAGCACCGCGGTGCGAACTCGGGCGACCTCCTGTTCGTCGAGCACACCGGCTGGGACATGACCGCCCTGGCGCTGCTCGGCCTCGCCGCCGTCGTCACCTGGTTCGCGGTCACCGTCCGACGGCCGCGCTGAGCCGCAGCACGCGAGCCTCCACCCGGCCCCGGGTGCGCGTTTCGCAAAACGGATACGAATCGGGGGCGTCCGCAGCGCCTCCCCTACTTTGGTGTCACGGCAGGACGAGTGGTCCCCGCCGGCCTGCCACCGCCCCGCGACTCCGCACTCCGGAACCCGGGCGACCTACGGATGCCGCTCCCCCAGCGGGCACCGCCCCCGAACTCCCCACCCCCGACGGATCCGTCGGGACGCCCTGCACGAGTCGCGGCCGACACCGCGGCGATCTCACAGAACGGACTCCGCACATGGGTTCCCTCCTCTACGGCACTCCCGCCACCGCCCACGACATCGACGACCGCGCGCTCGCGCACCTGCAGATCGTCATGATCAACAAGTTCCGCCGCAACGAGGCGTTCGCCTTCCAGATCGAGGCGTCGAACACCCACGGCACCGGTCGTCAGACCCTCTGGCTGCACCCCGCCATCCCGCTGCAGTTCTCGTTCAACGGGAGCCGCATGCCGGCGATCAACCCCACGTGGGTCCGATCGCTGATGGAGGAGGCCAACAGCGGCCGCGGCCTGCGCGTCATCCCGGAGCCGGCTCCCCAGCCCGAGAGCGTCGGCCTGACGCACGCGGCCTGAGACACGATGAACTCCACCGGTGACGCCGACCGCGACGTCGGCGGAGCCCCCGGGGCGGGGAGGGACGACGTGACCGACCACTCGCCGCTCGACGGGATCACCGACTTCCTGGGGCTCGCCGGCCGCGAGGACCCCGAGTCGGTCTTCACCTGCTCCTCCCGCGTGCACGGAGTGACCGGCACGCTCCTCGTGCTGCCCGATGCGCTCGTGCTCAGCGAGGACGACGGGACCGTCCGCATCCCGGCCGCAGAGGTCGACGCCTGGTGGGACTCGACCTCGGGCGACGCCTTCTCGCTGGCCGTGCAGGGGAGGCACCGCCACTCGGTCGTCCTGCTCTCGGAGTTCCGCAGTGCGACGGTGCACGCGATGACGCGGGCGTACGGCCCCCTGAATCGTTTATCCGCTTAACGAACTCGTGGGATCCGGCGTCGACGCAGGCGCCTTGCGCGTGGGACGCTGATCGGAATGAACGACTCCTCCCCCGAGGTCGTCCGCTCCGACATCAGCGGCCACGACATCGACGAGGCCCGCCTGATGTTCGAGGGGGCCTACAACGGCCACCGCTTCGCCGTCGAACCCGGCGACGACTTCGCCTACCGCTACACCTCGGTCGGCGACGCCGACGTGACGCTCCGGGGAGCTACTTCGCCGGATCCGTGCAGGGCCGCATCCAGACCGAGGGCGAGTACGTCGTCTCGTGGCTGACATCGGGCACCGGGGTCACCGACATCGACGGCGACCCGGTCGCGCTGCAGCTCGGGCAGCCCGCGATGTTCGTGAACGACCGGCCGACGGCGTTCGAGTTCCACGACTACCGGCAGAACCTCATCCACTTCGACGGCGCCTACCTCGAGGGCATCGCTCAGGACGTCGAGAACGTCGAGCCCGGTCCGCTGCTCTTCGACTCGACGGCGCGCCCCACCGGGGAGAGACTGCGCCGCTGGTCGGCGACCGTCGCGGCGATCGCGCGCGTCATCTACTCCGACGAGAGCACGCCTCTCCTGCGCAGCGAGGCGAACCGCGCCGCGGCCGTCGCCCTGCTCGAGACGTTCCCGCACGCGGTCCTCACCGCGCAGAACGACCTCCTCGTGCCGCGCAGCGGACGGCTCCGCTCCGCCGTGGAGTTCATGTACTCGAACGCGCACCTGCCGATCCGCACGGAGGAGATCGCTCAGGCCGCCGACATGAGCCTGCGCACCCTGCAGAGCGAGTTCCGCCGCGAGTTCGACATGACCGCGCTCGACTACCTGCGGCGCATCCGCCTCGACGCGGTGCAGAAGGAGTTGCGCGGGGAGACTCCGGAGCGGTCACCGTGACCGAGGTCGCGCACCGCTGGGGCTTCGCGCACCTCGGGCGCTTCTCGGCGTCGTACGCGCACCGCTTCGGCGAGAGCCCGAGCACGACGCTCGAGAAGTAGGCCTCGACGAGCAGGTCGGGCTCAGAGGAAGTCGTCCTCGTCGGGTTCCGCCGGCTGCGCCTGCGGTCGGGCGGGCTGCAGGTGGCGGGTCTTCTCGCGCATCGACTCGACGGCCGCGGGATCGTCGAGGTCGACGCCGCGGTCGAGCGCAGGGCTCGCGAAGAGCTGACTCGCCGGCCCCAGCAGCAGGCGCGTCTCGCCGAGCATGCCCTCGTCCGACAACGACGGCACGACGACGAGATCCGACTTGCCGACGTTCGCGAGCGCCTGCGCGTACTCCACGACCGCGGTGCAGATGGCGTCGCCGAGGAGCACGTATCCGCTGGCGTAGTAGAGCTTCTGCATGGTGTCCTCCCGATCCCGCGCGACGCGGGGTCCCCGCATCCGTCGCTGTCGACGCTAAGGCGAGGCCGTATCGGGCCCCACCCCTTGACGGCGGGACGCCTGCGCGGGACGGAGCCGGGTCGTCCGTAGTCTCGAGGGATGGAGGACGTGATCGGACGGATCGTGCTGGGCGCCGTGATGGCGGGATCGGGCGTGCTGCTCGTCTGGATGGCGCGGGCCACGGCGGGCGGTCGCCTCGGCCGGAATCCGGTCGCCGGGATCCGGCTGCCGTCGACTCTGGCGAGCGACGCCGCTTGGCTGGCCGCGCACCGGCGGGCCGAGAGGCCGACGGTGGGGGCGGGGCGGTCGCGATCGCGTCGGCGGTGCCGGCGGTGCTGCCCGTGCCGATCGAGGCGCTGCTCGTCTCGGTCCTCGTCGGCTGCCTCGCGATGCTCGCGCTCGCGCTCTACGGCGCGGCGGTGGGCGGCCGGGCGGCGATCGCCGCCGCGGAGGACGAGCAGCCGGAGCGCTGAGCGGCGTCGGCGGTCAGGCGGCGACCGACTCCGGCTCGTACTCGGCCGAGCGCGCCGGGGCCAGAGCGCCCCGACGATGAGGATCGCGCCCGTCGCCAGCAGGCAGCCCGCCGCCCAGAAGCCCATCCCCGGCGGGAAGTCCCACGACGAGTAGCCGCCGTTGAGCAGCGGAGCCGCGGCGTAGTCGGTCATGCCGTTGCCGAGCAGGAGCGGCAGCAGCGCCCACGCGAACGGGCTGCGCCGCGAGCGAGCGAGGACGAGGCCTGCGATCACGAGGAGCAGCGCGACTCCCCACACCGACAGCACGAGGGTGTAGTCGAAATCGGACTGGAGCGCTCCGCACTCGCGCCCGCCGAACGCCCTCGCCTCGAAGCAGACCCGCCACGCACGCGCGACGGCCGGGAGCAGCGCTGCTCCGGAGAGCCCGAGCAGGAGGCCGAGCGCCGCCGTCAGTCGTGCCGTCGGTCCGCGCCCCATCCCGGCAGTGTCGCCCACTCGGGTGACGGGCGGGCGACGCGGCGGTGACGCGGGTGCGAACCGGGGCGATCCGCGATCGACCGGGACGGATCTCGAGACGGCCGCTGCACGGCCTGCTCGATCACCAGGAGGGGTCTCACGTCTGCGGATCGGCCGTCCGCGACTGCGCGTCCCGCGCCACCGACTCCAGGCGGGCGCGGTACGCCTCCCACCAGGCGGCGTCGCCCTCGGGCAGGTTGTCGCCCTCGCGCCGCAGGCCGACGCGGCCGTCGATCAGCTCGCGGACGATGTCGGCGTGCCCCGCGTGCCGGTGCGTCTCGACCGCGATGTGGACGAGGATCCGGTGAAGAGTGGTGTCGCGGTTCGTCCACCACGGCACGACGCCGGGCGCGTCCAGCGGCAGCGCGGCGACGGTGGCGTCGGAGTGGGCGTGCACCCGGCGGTAGAGCGCGACGATGCCGTCGCGCGACTCCTCGGCGGTGGCCCACATGTCGGCGTTGGGCTCCGAGTCCTCCTCCATCCAGGGCAGCGGCTCGGGGAACGGGCGTCCGAACACGAGGCCGAGGTACCCGGCTTCGGTACCCGCGATGTGCTTCACGAGGCCGAGCAGGTTGGTGCCCGTGGCGACCAGCGGCCTTCTCGCGTCGTACTCCGACACTCCTTCGAGCTTCGACAGCAGGGCGTCGCGGCCCTCCTGCAGGTACAGGAGGAGGGTCTGCTTCTCGTCGATCATCGGTCCAGGATGACGCGCGGTGCGCGTCGCCACCAGGCCGCACCGTCGGGACAGCACCCCGGTGCCCCCGCGCAAGCCTCCCGACCGGCGCGGTCGGGGCGCGCCATACTTTCGTGCCCGCACCGCCGCGAGCGCCGATGAGGGAGCCCGCCGATGACCACCTGCACCGCCCCGTTCCCGACCGCTCGGGCCCGACAGTGAGCGGCTCGAAGACGGCCCGGCTCTCGGCCTGGCACGAGAAGTTCGTCGTCGAGGAGCGGACGCTCACCGCGGCCGACCGGCGGCGCCTCCTGATCACCGCGGGCCTGCTGATGCTGCTCGGCGGGATCGCGTTCGTCGCGATCCTCCTGGGCGTCCTCACCCAGACCGGGGTCGAGCGCCTCGACGGGCCGGTCGAGGACTTCTTCGACGCCCGCGTCGAGCGCGACCGGACCGACCCATGATCGTGCTCGCCGTGCTGTTCGGGCCGGTGGTGCTGCCGATCGTCGTCCTCGTCGTGCTGATCGCGTGGATCATCCTGGCCAAGCACCTCTGGCGGCCCCTGCTGCTGATGGTCGGCATGGCGACCGGCGTGATCCTCGCCCAGGTGATCGCGCCGCTCGTGCAGCACCCGCGCCCGCCGGTCGCCGAGATGCTCTTCGGGCCCGACCACACGTTCTCGTTCCCGTCGGGGCACGTGCTCGGCACGGCCGACTTCCTCCTGATCACGACCTACCTGCTGGCCAGCAGGCTGCAGCGGCGCTGGTTCACCGTGACCGCGATCGCCGTGGCGGTGACGCTGATCGTCGTGCAGATCGTCAGCCGCCTCTACCTCGGGTACCACTGGCTGAGCGACACGGCCGGCTCGGTCGCGCTCTCGCTGGTGATCACGGGCGCGGTGATCGCGGTGGACGTGCGGCGGACGGTGCGCGTGCGGGAGGAGTGACGCGGGCCGCGCGGCTCCGGTGACCTCGGGCTCGTCGAATCGCGTTCGGCTCGCAGGAATCGCCGGATCGTGCGAGCCGAACCGGTTTCTGCGAGCCGGAGGTGCCCGCGCGGCGGCCACCCCACCGAGGTCCTCTTCCGGCGCGGACGCCCGACGGCCTAGCGTGGCGGGGACGACGAGGGGACGGACCATGGGCGACGACACGGGCTTCTCGGCCCAGGAGAGAGCGGCGATGAAGGCGCGGGCCGCCGAGCTGCGGGCCGAAGCGCGCGCCGGCAAGGCGGCCGAGAAGGCCGAGGCCGAGCGGACGGCGCAGGAGGACAAGATCGCCGAGATGCCGGAGCCGGACCGCGCGCTCGCCGAGCGGCTGCACGCGCTCGTGACGGAGGCGGCTCCGGAGTTGCGCCCGAAGCTGTACTACGGGCAGCCGGGCTGGGCGAAGGACGGCCGGATCATCGTGTTCTTCCGCAGCGGCCTCGTCGACAAGGCGCGGTACTCGACGTTCGGGTTCAGCGTCGATGCTGCGCTCGACGACGAGGGCGGGCTCTGGCCGACGTCGTACGCGATCGACCACCTCGACGACGACGGAGCCGCCCTCCTGACCGAGCGGGTGGCGCAGGCCGCGCGCTGACGGGCGGACCGCTCGGGCCGCGGGAGGCGCGGGGTACTCTCGCACGGTGCCGACGACACTCGACTCCCTCTACCGCTACCCGGTGAAGGGGCTGACGCCGGAGCGTCTCGAGAGCATTGCGCTGCAGCCCGGACGCGGCGTCCCGACCGACCGCCGGTACGCCCTCGCGAAGCCGGACGGGGCCTACCGGGCCGACGCGTTCGCGCCGCTGTCCAAGCGCGAGTACTTCGTGCTGCTGAACACCGAGCGCCTCGCGGGGCTGCGCACCCGCTTCGACGACGACGCGAGGACCGTCGAGGTCACCGTGCAGGGCCATCGGGTGCTCGAGGCCGACCTCACGACGGCCGACGGGCGCGAGGCGTTCGTCGAGCTGTACGCGCGGGTCGCCGATCTGCCCGACGGGGTGCGGCCGGTCCTCGCCGAGCAGGCCGGCTACAACTTCACCGACAACGCGAAGAACGGGCCGCGGATGATGCACGCGATCTCGCTCGTGTCGCTCGCCTCGGTCCGCGACCTGTCGGAGCGCATCGGGCACGACCTCGATCCGCTGCGCTTCCGCTCGAACGTGTACCTCGACGGCCTCGAGCCGTGGGCGGAGCGGGACTGGGTCGGGCGCGAGCTGCAGCTGGGCGAGGTGCGCGTGCGCGTCCTGGAGGAGACGGGGCGCTGCGCGGCGACGGAGGTCGATCCGACGACCGCGCGGCGCGACGTGCCGGTGGTGCGCCTGCTGCACGAGCACTGCGGGCACGAGAACGTCGGGGTCTTCGCGGAGGTCCTCTCGGGCGGCGTGCTGCGGCCGGGCGATGCGGTCGTTCCGGGTGACCCTGTGGCCGCGGCCGACCCGGGGGTCGCCGCGTGAGGCTCGTCGTCGCCACGCGGCGGATGCTGACGGCGGACGTCTGCGAGCTCGTGCTCCGGCACCCGGACGGCTCCCCGCTGCCGGCCGCCGAGCCGGGCGCGCACCTCGCAGTCGCGACGCCCTCGGGAGCGAAGCGCAGCTACTCCCTCACCGGCGACCTCCGCGACCGGTCCCGGTACGTGATCGCGGTGCGGCGCTCCGAGGACGGTCGCGGCGGATCGCGCAGCCTCGTCGACTCCGTGGCCGCCGGCGACGCGCTCGAGGTCGAGGGCCCGCGCAACTCCTTCGAGCTGGTCGAGGCACCCGCCTACCTGCTGATCGCGGCGGGGATCGGCGTCACGCCGATCCGGGCGATGCTGACGGAGCTGGGACACCGCGGGGCGCCGCAGGTGGAGCTGCTCTACCTGACCCGCTCCCGCGAGGAGTCCCCGTACCTGGACGAGCTGACCGCCGCACTGCCGGCGCTGAGGGTCCACCACCGCCGCGAGCTCGGGCCGGTCGACTGGTGGTCGCTGCTCGCCGAGCCGGGCGAGCGGCACCTCTACGTCTGCGGGCCCGAGGCGCTGCAGGACGAGATCTGCGCGCTCACCATGCACTGGCGGCCGAGCCGGGTGCACGCGGAGGACTTCGCGGAGTACCGGCGTTCGGCGGGCTGACCGCGCCGTTCACCGTGGAGTGGCGGCCGACCGGCGACGAGATCGCGGTGCCCGCGTCACGGACGATGCTCGACGCGCTCGAGGACGCGGGGATCGACGTGCCGAGCTCCTGCGGCAGCGGCACCTGCGGGACGTGCCGGCTGCGGCTCGTCGAGGGCGACGTGGACCACCGCGACCTGGTCCTGACGTCCGAGGAGCGGGAGTCGGCGGTGATGCCGTGCGTGTCGCGGGGCGTCGGCCGGGTGGTCGTCGCGCCGCGGTGAGTCCCCGCTCCGGTGCGACTCCTGTGCACAACGAAGGAAGGATCCGCTCCCGCGGCTCCGGATCCGCGCGGATCGGGAGGTCGGGGCGGATCCTTCCTTCGTTGTGCACGCGAGTGGTGTCAGCCCTCGGCCTTCGACGGCTTCCCATCGGCGGGCTGGACCTCGACGGGGGTGTCGCGCGAGTCCTCGCCCTCGGCCTGCGACGGCTTGTCGGACTGGTCGTCCGGGTCCTGGACCGGGGACGTCGTGTCGCTCATCGGAGGCCGTCCGGGTCGTCGGAGGCGGGCGACGGCTGCACGTCGGCCTCGAACTCGGACCAGGCCCGGTCGAAGCCGGACTGCGCCTCGGCGGGCTCGCTCGCGAAGTAGCCCTCGTAGATGGAACGGCCGCCGTGCTCGGGCAGGTCGGTGCGTGCGGCGAACTCCTGGGCGATCGTGCCCACCTCGTCGTCGCGCGTGCTCTGGTCCCGCAGCCATGCGGGGAAGGTCTGAGTCATGGGACTCCTTTCTCCTGCGTCCATCCCACGCCCGGCGGCCGGGAGCGGCAACCCCTTGCGGGCGGCGCGATCCGGCGCGAACGGTCGCCGCACGAGAGCGCGAGCGGCCGTCTGCGACGGATCGGGGCGCTCCTCCACTGATCGAGTAGCGCACGGAGCGATCAAGATCCGCGATGTCCGGAGTCGGTGGGTCTCGAGACGCCCCTGCGGGGCTACTCGACCAGCAGGGAGGATGCAGAACCTCAGTGGGAGCGCTGCTCAGCCGCGACGGTGGCTGAGGGGTGCTCCTGGCTGAGGTTCTGCGGCAGCCGCCCTCCCGGCGGGGCCCGGAGCGCCTCCCTGCTGATCGAGTAGCGCGCGGAGCGCGCGTATCGAGATCCACGAGATCCGGAGTCGGCGGGTCTCGAGACGCCCCTCCGGGGTTGCTCGACCAGCAGGAGGGCGGGTCACGCCAGTGTCGTCTCCTCGAGCAGCACGCTCGTGCGCACCAGGCGCTCGGAGGCGGCCGTCACCACGGACACCGGACCGGCCAGCGCCAGCGACGCGGTCGTCTCCTTCGACGCGCAGTCCGGCCCGACCCACAGCTCGAGAGCGCCGGGCTCCACGATGCGGTCGCCGGAGCGGCCGGTGAAGGCCAGCCGGGCGGCCGGCACCTCGAAGCGCACCTGCGCCTCCTCGCCCGCGGCCAGCTCGACCCGGGCGTAGCCGAGCAGCTGGGCGACGGGCCGGGTGACGCTCGCGTACACGTCGCGCGCGTAGAGCTGCACCAGATCCACGCCGCTGCGGTCGCCCGTGTTGCGCACGCGGACCGAGGCGGTGATCACTCCGTCGGTCGCCACCTCGTCCGATCCCACCGAGAGCTCGCTCCGCGAGAACGTCGTGTACGAGAGACCGTGGCCGAACGGCAGCACCGGGGTGCTGTCGGCGCTCGTCACGTCCGACGGGCCGCCCAGGATCGGGTGCAGGTACGAGAACGGCTGCGCCCCGGCCGAGCGCGGCAGCGACACCGGCAGATGCCCCGACGGCACGACGCGGCCCGAGACGACGCCGGCGATCGCGCCGGCGCCCTCCTCGCCGGGGAAGAAGGCCTGCAGCACGGCCGAGGCGCCCGAGAGGGCCCAGTCGATCGCGTAGGGGCGACCGGTGAGCAGCACGAGCACCACGGGCGTTCCGGTGGCGACGACCGCCTCCACCAGTTCGCGCTGGCGGCCCGGCAGCTCGAGGCTCTCGACGTCGTTCCCCTCGCCCACGGTTCCGCGGCCGAACAGCCCGGCGCGGTCGCCGACGACCACCACGGCCACGTCGGCGGTCCGTGCGACGTCGGCGGCGGGGGCGATCCCGGAGTCGTCGTCGCCCTCGACCGCGCAGCCCTCGGCCACGAGGATCTCGCCCGCGAACTCGTCGGCGAGGGCCTCGCGCAGGGTCGGGATCTCGAAGCCCAGCGGCACGCCCTCGTGGTGGGCGAGCACGTGGTTGGCGAAGGAGTAGCAGCCCATCAGCGCCTGCGCGCTGTCGGCGTTCGGGCCGATCAGCGCGATCCGGCGCGGCGCCGCGAGCGGCAGGACGCCGTCGTTCGAGAGCAGCACGAGCGACTCCTCCGCGAGGCGGCGGGCGACGTCGCGGTGCGCGGGCGAGTCGAGGTCGATCGATTCAGGCACGTCGTCGAAGCGGGCGTCGAGCAGCCCGAGGCGCTCCTTCTGCGCGAGCAGGCGCAGCACCGCGCGGTCGACGAGCTCCTCGCTCATCTCCCCCGAGGCGATGCGGGCGGCGAGCGGCGCGAGGAACGCGTCGCCCGTGGGCAGCTCCACGTCGATCCCGGCCTCGAGCGCGAGCTCGGCGGCCTCGCCGAGGTCGGCGGCGACCGCGTGCATGAGGTGCAGGAACGCGACCGAGAAGTAGTCCGAGACCACCACTCCGTCGAAGCCCCAGTCGCCGCGCAGGATGTCGGTGAGGTAGGCGGGGGTCGCGCCGACGGGGTCGCCGTCGATCTCGGCGTACGAGTTCATCACCGAGCGAGCGCCGCCGTCGCGGATCGCCATCTCGAACGGAGGCAGCAGCACGTCCGCGATCTCGCGCGGACCGGCGTGGACCGGCGCGTGGTTGCGGCCGCCGCGGGAGGCGGAGTAGCCGATGAAGTGCTTCAGCGTCGCGTCGACCCCCTCCGACTGCATGCCGCGCACGTAGGCGGTGCCGAGCGTGCCGACGACGTACGGGTCCTCGGCGATGCACTCGTCGACGCGGCCCCAGCGGGGGTCGCGGATCACGTCGAGCACGGGCGCGAGGCCCTGGTGGATCCCGAGCTCGCGCATAGACGAGCCGATCAGGCGGCCCATCTCCTCGACCAGCTCGGCGTCGAACGACGCGCCCCAGGCCAGCGGAGTGGGGAACGTCGCGGCCTTCCACGCCGCGAGCCCGGTCAGGCACTCCTCGTGCACGATCGCCGGGATGCCCAGCCGGGTCTCCTCGACGAGGCGGCGCTGCTCGGCCCATAGCCACTGCGCCCGCTCGATCGGATCGACGGGGCGCGTGCCGTACACGCGGGTCAGGTGCCCGAGCCCGTGCGTCGTCGCGTCCTCGTAGCGGGTGGAGGTGGCCATCTCGCCGGCCAGCGGCGCGACGACCTCCCCGCCCTGGTCGACCCAGTAGCCGACGAGCTGGGCGAGCTTCTCCTCGAGCGTCATGGCGCTCCAGGAGCTCGGCGACGCGGGCCGAGGGGACGTGCGGTTCGGCCACGGCGTGACCCTCTCTGCTGGAAGCGGGCGGCGGGGTGGAGGTCATCCCTTCACCGCCCCGGTGAGGCCGCCCACGATGCGGCGCTCGAAGACGCTGAAGAAGATGAGCGCGGGGATCATCGACAGCGAGACGAACGCGAGCACCTTGGCGGTGTCGACGGAGTACTGCGACGAGAAGGCCTGGACCCCGAGCGGGAGCGTGAAGCTCGACTCGTCGTTGAGGATGAACAGCGGCAGGAGGTAGCTGTTCCAGCTCGCGATGAACGCGAGGATGCCGGTCGTGATCACGCCGGGCATCGCCAGGCGCACCACCATGCGGAAGAAGAAGCCGATCCGGCTGCAGCCGTCGATGAAGGCCGCCTCCTGGATCTCGTCCGGGATGGCCCGCAGGAACGGGACCAGGATGATGATCGTGGTCGGCAGGCCGAACGCGATCTGCGGCAGCACCACTCCGGCGAGCGAGTTCATCAGGCCGAGGCTCTTGATCACCAGGTAGAGCGGAGTGATCGCCACGGTCATCGGGAACATCAGTCCCGCCGCGAAGAGCGCGTAGAACACTCCGCGGCCTGGAGAAGTCGTACCGGGCGAGCACGTAGCTGGCCATGAGGCCGAGCACGACGACGCCGAGGGTGGTGGCGAGCGCCGCGATCGTGGAGTTGCCCACCTCGCGCCAGAAGATGCCGCCCGTGATGACGTCGATGTAGTTCTGCACGTTCCACGGCGACGGGAACCCGGCCGGGTCGGTGGTGATCTGCGCGTTCGTGCGGAAGCCGCCGATGATGATGTACGCGACCGGGGCGAGCATCAGCGCGATCACGACGACCGCGACGACGTAGGCGATCATCGTGCCGCGGCCCGCCGGTGGGCGGCGGCGCTTCACGGCGAGGGCCGGGGAGTCTCGGGGGTGATCGGCGGGGCCGTCATCGTGGTGGTCATCGCTTGCCTCCGGTGAGTGCGCCCTCGGTGTCCCGCCGCAGCACGAAGCGCTGGTAGAGCAGGGCGACCACGAGCGAGATCAGGAACAGGATCACCGCGACGGCGTTCCCGTACCCGTAGTTGCCGGCATTGCGGCCGTTGGTGACGAGGTAGGTCGCCATCGTCGAGGTGCCGGCGGTCGACGAGACGTACTGGCCCCAGATGATGTAGACGAGGTCGAACAGCTGCAGGGCGCCGATGATCGACAGGAACGCCCAGATGCGCAGGGTCGGGGCGAGCAGCGGCAGGGTGATGCGCCGCTGGACCTGCCAGTAGGACGCGCCGTCGATGGCCGCGGCCTCGGACAGCTCCTCGGGGATGCCCTGGAGACCCGCGAGGAAGAGGATCACGGCGAAGCCGATGTACTTCCACGTGATGATCAGCATCAGCGTCCACATCGCGATCGCCGGGTTCGCCAGCCAGTCCTGCTGCAGCGCTCCCAGTCCGATGTTCTCGAGCATGCCGTTGACGGCGCCGCGGGTCTGGAGCATGAGGCTCCAGCCGGTGCCGACGACGACCTCCGAGATGACGTAGGGCACGAAGATCAGCACGCGGATGAACGACTGGCCGCGCAGCTTGCGGTTGAGCAGGAGCGCGATCAGGATCGCGGCCGGGCCCTGGAGCACGAGCGAGAGGATCACGATCGTGCCGTTGTGGGACAGCGCCTCGTGGAAGGTGGGGTCCTGGAGGATCGTGAGGTAGTTGCGGAAGCCGACGAAATCCGTCGGCACTCCGTAGCCCTGCCAACTGAAGAAGCCGTAGTAGGCGGCCATCACGACCGGGAAGATCACGAAGGCGAGGAACACGATCAGCGCGGGGCCGACCAGGATCGCGACCTCGAGCCGGCCCGCCCAGCCGAGGCTGCGGCGGTGCCGGCGCACCGGGGTGCTGCGACGACCGCAGCACCCCGGTGTTCTCGCGATCGCGGGGCGCATCCGCTCCGAGGAGCGGGCTCTCGCGAAGCGCCATGGTTACGCCTTCTTCGCAGCGGCGTTGACGGCCTCGACCAGCTGCTCCGGGTCGCTCTTGCCGGCGAGCAGGTCGACGACTCCGACGTTCAGCGCGTTGCCGACGTTGAGGCCGTAGACGGTGTCGAGCCACTGCGAGACGTAGGGCGCCGAGTTGTAAGCGGCCAGGATGTCCTGCAGGTAGGGCTCGGTGACGGCCTCCTGGGCGACCTGGTTGACCGGAGGCGCGTTGAAGGCGGCGTAGTACTCCTTCTGCACGTCGGCGGTCGCGAGGTAGTTCAGGAAGTCCACGCACTCGGCGGGAGCGTCGACCGAGCAGGAGTAGCCGTCGACGCCGCCCATTATCGAGCCGGGCTCGCCCTCTCCGCCGTCCACCTCGGGGAAGGGGAACCAGCCCAGGTCGGGCAGGGGCTTCTCGTCGGGGGTGAGGGAGGCGATGACGCCGGGGTTCCAGGCGCCCATGAGCTCCATGGCGGCCTGGCGGTTGGCGAGCAGGCCCGCCGAGCTGCCGGCGCCCTGCTGGGCGGCGGTGGTGAGGAAGCCCTCGTTGAAGGGCTCGGTCTCGGAGAAGGTCTGGAGGTCCTCGCCGGCCTTGACCCAGCACTCGTCCGAGAAGTCCTTCGAGTCGGCCGCCTCGGCCATCGTCTCGGGGCTGCACTCGCGGAGCGCGAAGAAGTAGTACCAGTGCGCGGCGGGCCAGGCGTCCTTGCCGCCGAGCGCGATCGCCTGGGTGCCGCTGCCCTTGAGGGCGGTGACGGCCGAGTCGAGCTCCTCGAGGGTCGACGGCGGGGTGCTGATGCCCGCCGCGGTGAAGAGGTCCTGGCTGTAGAAGACGCCGCCGGGCAGCACCGCGACCGGCATCGCCCAGACCTTGTCGTCGAGGGTGTTGGCGCCGAAGGAGCCCTCGGTGATCTCGCTCTTGGCCTCGTCCGAGATCTTGTCGGTCAGGTCCATCAGGCTGGCCGCCGGCGACCATGGCCGCCATCTTGCCGCCGCCGCGCTGGAGGAAGATGTCCGGCGCGTCGCCGGAGTTGAGCGCGGTCTGCAGCTTGCCGTCCAGGTCCTCGTTCTGGATGGCCTGCGGGGTGATGGTGACTCCGGGGTTCGCGGCCTCGAAGTCGGCGACCGTCTTGTCCCAGAACTCCTGGCCGGGGCCCGTGGTGGAGTTCTGCCAGAGGGTCATCGAGACGGTGCCGTCGGAGGAGCCGGACTCCTGGGCGGAGCAGCCGCTCAGGGCCGCGGCCGCGCCGAGCAGGGCGACGGTGGCCACTGCGATCTTTCTGAACTTCATCGTTCGACCTGTTCTCTTCATCGAGTGGGCGCCGCCAGGGGAGGCGGCGCCGAGGTGCACCCGCCGTTCATCCGGTGGGCGAGGTCAGTCTCCGTACTGCTCGGCGGGAGCGTCAAACGTTTTCGAAATCATTTTCCAAACAGCCCTGCGGAGGGTTACGGTCGGTCCTGTGAGTCACCGTCCGACCATCCACGACGTCGCCGCTGCGGCCGGAGTCTCGGTCGCGACGGTCTCGAAGGCGGTCAACGGCCGGTACGGCATCGCCGCCGCGACGGCCACGCGCGTGCTCGACGTGGTGCGCGAGCTCGGCTACGAGTCGAGCCTCGTCGCCAGCAGCATGCGCTCGCGCCGGACCGGGGTGATCGGCGTGCTCGTCGCCGACTTCGAGCCGTTCAGCGCCGAGATCCTGAAGGGCGTCGGCGCCGAGCTGCGCGGCTCGCGCTTCGACCTGCTCGCCTACAGCGGCTCGCACCAGGGCGAGGGCGAGGGCTGGGAGCGGCGCTCGCTGAGCCGTCTGAGCGGCACGCTGATCGACGGCGCGATCATGGTCACGCCGACGGTGCTCACCGCGGCCTCGGACATCCCGCTCGTCGCGATCGACCCGCACACCGGCCGCGCCGACCTGCCGACCGTCGAGGCGGACAGCTACGGCGGGGCCCTGCAGGCGACGCGCCACCTGGTCGAGCTCGGACACCGCCGCATCGGCTTCGTCGCGGGCCGCCCCGACCTCCGCTCCGCCCGACTGCGCGAGGCCGGCTACCGCGCCGCACTCTCGGAGGCGGGCATCGCGTTCGACGAGCGGCTCGTGCACGTGGGCCTGTACCAGCACGACACCGCGCGCCGCCCCGCCTCGGCACTGCTGTCGCTCCCGGACCGGCCGACCGCCGTCTTCGCCGCGAACGACGTCTCGGCCATCGCCATCATCGAGATCGCGGCGCGGATCGGGCTCGACGTGCCCCGGGACCTCTCGGTGGTCGGCTTCGACGACGTGCCGGAGGCGTCGCGACTGGATCCGCCGCTGACGACCGTCCGGCAGCCCATGCAGACGCTGGGCTCGACCGCCGCCGAGATGCTGACGGCGCTGATGGCGGGCGAGACCCCGCGCTCGCTCCACGTGCGGCTGCCGACGCAGCTGGTGCAGCGCGCGACGACGGGGCCGCCTCCGCCGACCCGCTGAGCGGGCTCGTCCCCGTGCCGCCCGCGCGAGCGAGCCGGGCACGCCCCTTCTCCGCCTCCGCCGATCGAGCAGGCCGCCCGGCGGCCGTCTCCGGATCCCCCGCTCCCGCAGAGTGGGGCCGCTCAATCGGAGCTGATAACTTTATCGACATCCGCATCAGACGGTAAAGTTATCAGCATGCGCGACGCCCTCGACAATCCGTTCAGCCCCGGGTCCGACGCCGTTCCCGAGATCTGGGCCGGTCGGACCTCGCAGCTCAGCGACTGGCGCGACGTCCTCCGGCCCCGACTGAACCGGGGCCTTCCGGAGCGCGGTCGCACGGTCCTCGGCGAGCCCGGGCTCGGCAAGTCGTCGCTCGTCAGGCGCATCGCGCGGGACGCCGCCGCGGGAGGCGACTGGGTGACACCGCAGCTGCGGATCCCGTCCGGCGCTGATCCGTTGAAGCTCCTCGCGGCCGCCCTGCTCGCGCTGGCCGAGTCGGCAGGGCTCTCGACAGCCCGCGAGAAGCGGATCGCGAGCCTGATCGATCGCGTCCAGGCTGTTGCGGCATCGGGGCTCTCGCTGACCCTCCGCGGGAAGGAGGGGCCCGAGCCGCACGCCGTACTGACCGAGCTGCTCGTCGAGGTGGGTCGCGCGGCGATCGCCCACGACGTCGTCGTTCTCGTCCACCTCGACGAGGTGCAGAACATCGTCGACGAGAGCGCCCTCTCGCAGCTCCTCATCGCCCTCGGCGACGCGATCACCCACGAGGAGACCGTCGAGCTGCCCGGCGGGGCGCGGGTGACCCGGTTCCTCCCGCTCGCGGTCTACCTCTCGGGCCTCCCCGACTTCGAGGATCGGGCGGGTGCGCAGAAGGGCGCCACGTTCGCGCGCCGATTCAAGACGACGATCCTCACGGCGATCGACGACGACGACATCGTCGCTGCGCTGCAGGACTTCGTGCTGCCGGGCTGGGAGGTCGCCGACGACCGCGGAGGAACGGAGCGGATCCGCATGGAGACCGATGCCGTCTCGACGATCGTCGATCTCTGCCGCGGCGAGCCGTTCCTGTTCCAACTGGCCGGCGAGAGCGCCTGGTACGCCGGCACGGGCTCCACCATCACCCGGCAGCAGGTGCTCGCCGGCTGGCGAGGGGCGCAGAGGAGGCGGCGGCCCACGTCGAGCGGATCCTGGGTCGCCTGCCCGCGCGGGAACGGGACTTCCTCGAGGCGATGGCGGCCCTGCCCGCCCCAGACCGCACCCTCACCCGGATCGCGAAGGCGATCGGGCTGTCCCGCGCCACCGAGGCCGGGACGACCGCGCAGCGCCTCGACACCGTGCGGGGGATCATCGACCGCGGCAAGCCCTACGGGTTCCGGCACCGCGCGATCGAGGCATCCCTGACGAGCGAGTGGCCGCGCGTGGAGTGACGGGACCGGTCTCCGCGTGACGGCTCCGGCGCCGTCGCAGCCGATCCCCCCGTCTGTGGGGGTTTCTGTGCGGATTCCCGTCTATTCCTCGTCCGGCACCGAACACCCGTGCAGAGTCGGGAGTGCACCGGTACGCCGGTGCCGATCGCCCGTGCTCGGGAACGACGACCGGAGGAGTCAGCCATGCTCGGAGACCTCGCACCGGATCCGCGGCTCGCCGCGCTCGGCGAGCTGGACATCATGGGCACGCCGCCCGAGGAGCGCTTCGACCGCATCACCCGCATGGCGAAGGACCTCTTCGGGGTCGCGCTGGCCGAGATCCACTTCCTCGACGAGACCACGCTCTTCACGAAGTCGCCGCAGGTGCCGGGCTGGCCGCTCCAGTATCCGAGGGCCGGCACGTTCTGCGATGCGACGCTGCGCGAGCAGCGGATGCTCGTCATCCCCGATCTCGAGACCGACGGCGAGTTCGCCGCGCACGAGAACGTCGCGGGAGCACCCCACGTGCGCTTCTACGCCGGCCGTCCGCTGATCGTCGAGGCCGACCTCGCGGTCGGCACGCTGTGCCTCCTCGACTTCGTGCCGCGCGAGCTGACCGCCGACCAGGAGGCGCTGCTCGACGAGCTGGGCGACTGGGTGGAGCGGGAGCTGCGCGACCGGCTCGAGCGCGACCGCGCCGCGGACGTGCAGCTGCGACTGGCTCCGGCCGACGAGACCCACCCGGCCGGCTACGAGTTCTCGGGCCTCTCGATCCCGATGCGCGGTCTCGCGGGCGACTTCTACAGCTGGCGCGGCGGCGACGTCGTCGACCTGACCCTCGTCGACGTCATGGGCAAGGGCACCGCGGCGGCGATCGTCGGAGCAGGGGTCCGCTCGGCCTTCCACGCGCGCACCGGGTCCTCCGCCACCGACGCCGTGTCGGCCGTCAACGAGCAGCTGCTCGACGACTTCGCCGCGACCGGCACGTTCGCCACGCTCTTCCACGCGCGCCTCGAGACCGAGACGGGGCGCCTCTCCTTCGTCGACGCCGGTCACGGCCTGTCGGTGCTCCTGCGCCCGGACGGCTCGTTCCAGCGCCTGGCCTCGCTCGGCCTGCCTCTGGGCATCGCGGCCGAGGGCGGCTGGGTCGACCAGACCGTCGAGCTCGCGCCCGGCGACTCCCTCGTCTCGTTCACCGACGGGCTGCTCGACCTGTACGACGGCACGCTCGACTCCCTCACCGAGGCGACCGAGCTGGCCCGCTCGTGGCGGCAGCACGGAGGAGTTCTTCGCCGCGATCCGCGCGCTCGCCGACTCCGGCAAGGCGCTGGACGACATCACGGTCCTGGTGGTGACCCGCACGTGAGGCGCGGGAAGCCCCACCGAGCACGCGCGCTCCTGGTCGCCGCGTCGGCCGTCGCCCTCGCGCTCCTCGGAGCCCCCGCCGCGGCCGCCGCGGACCGGGCGCCGTCCCCCGACGTGCTCACGCCCGAGTCGGGCGCGTACTTCGGCGCCAGCCTGGACTGGAGCATCGACAGCGCCGCGCAGCAGAGCGAGCGCCTCGGAGCGCCCGCCGCGGTCCTCGAGCACTCCGCGACCCTCCCGCTCTCCAGCGCCGAGACGACCTACCTCGCGCAGTTCCTGCGCCAGGCCCAGGGCGAGGGATCGCTCGCCGCGATCACGCTGCGCCCCTCCGGAGACCTCGTCGGGTTCGACGAGAGCGATGCCGAGGAGGCGGTGGCCGCTCTCGCGGACGCCCGCCAGGACGACGCGCTCCCGCTCTACCTCCGCTTCGCCCCCGACATGAACGCGGACTGGGTGCAGTGGGGCCAGGCTCCGGAGGCGTACATCGGCGCCTTCCGCGCGTTCTCGGACGCCGTGCACTCGGACCTGCCCGACGCCGCCGTGGTGTGGTCGCCGGTCGCCGGTGCCGCATACCCGTTCCAGGCGGCGCGCGGCGGCACCGACCCCGCCCTCGACACCGACGGCGACGGACTGGTCGCCTCGGGTGACGACCCCTACGGCCCCTACTACCCGGGCGACGAGTACGTCGACCGGGTAGGGCTCTCGGCCTACCACGACCCCAGCGGCGGCGGACAGCCGCTGAACGAGGTCCCCCGGCCCGGCGCGCTCGACACCGCCCTCGCCGGCGGCGGCGACCTCGACTTCTACCAGCGCTTCTCGGAGGCGACCGGCACCCCGATGCTGCTCGAGACCGCGGCGTTCTTCAGCCCCGGAGCGGGCGGACCCGGTGCGCTCGAGATCAAGCAGGAGTGGTGGCGGCAGGTCATCGCCGCGGTGTCCGGGCCGCAGTACCCGCTCCTGGACGTCGTGCTGTGGCGCGACTCCTCGTCGGCCCGCGCGGTCGTCGGCGAGGTCGTCATCGACTGGAGCATCTCGACCGACGCCGAGACCGCCGCGGCGTTCCGTGCCGACGCGGCCGGCAGCGGACTGGTGTTCGGCCCGCTCTACTCGCCGTACGGCACGGCGGGTCCGGTGCGCACCGACGGCGGCACCCTCGACGGCGCGGCGGCCTGGATCGTCGTCGCCGGCGTGCTGCTCGCGGCCGTCGCGCTCACGCTCTGGGGCTCCTGCGCGGCCGCACGAGCCGTCTCGCCTACTCCGGCCTCGCCCTCGCGCGATCTGCGCATCGACCTGCTGCGCGGCGGCGCCATCGTGTTCGTCGTCATCAACCACCTCGCTCTCGTCTCGTTCTTCCAGAACGCGACGCAGGAGGCGATCGGCATGGTCTCGGGAGCGGAGCTGTTCGTGCTGCTCTCGGGCGCGGTGCTCGGCCTGGTGCACCGCCCCAAGATCGTCGGCGGGGGCCTCGGCGAGGTCACCCTGCGCACCGGGGCGCGGGCCTGGAAGCTCTACGTCACAGCGGTCGTCGTGACCCTGATCGTCGGCTTCGCCAGCCTGGTGCCGTTCGTGAACGCGGTGCCGGCCACGACCTACGTCGACGAGGGCACCGGAGCCGCGGGCAGCGAGGCGACCGGTCGCGTCTACGACCTGTACACCGGCTTCGACTCCCTCCTGCGCTACCCCGTCGATCCGCAGACGATCGTCGACATCGCGCTCCTGCGGATCGGCCCGTGGCAGGTCAACGTCCTGGGCCTCTACGTCGTCATGCTCGTGATCGCCCCGCTGATCCTGTGGGCCCTGTCGCGGCGCCGCTGGATCCTCGTCCTCGCCGTGAGCTGGGGCCTCTACGCCGTGCAGTCGCTGCTGAGCCTGCGCCTGCTGCCCTCGCAGTTCGAGGACTCGTTCCCGCTGCTGACCTGGCAGGCCCTGTTCGTGACGGGCATGGTGGCGGGCTTCTACCGGCGCGAGATCCTCGGCTGGTTCGCCACCCGCGCCGGCCGCGTCGTGCTGGCCGTCTCGGTGATCGCGACGGTCGCGCTCGCGCTGTTCTCGTGGAACAACCCGTACCTCTCCAGCGCCTACGACCTGCGGCTCGGACTCGTGCCGGCCAACACGTTCACGTCGATCTACTCGTTCGCGTTCGAGCGCACCACGCTCGACCTCGGCCGCGTGCTCAACGTGCTCCTCGTGACGATCACGGGCTACGCGCTGCTCAGCGTCCTGTGGAAGCCGATCCACCGGGTCCTCGGGTGGTTCCTCATCCCGCTCGGCCAGGCCACCCTCTACGTGTTCGTGATGCACGTGCTCTTCGTGCTGATCGTCGCCAACGTCCCGTTCCTCGATCGAGGGAGCATCGTGATCGACACGCTCGCCTATGTCGTCGTCCTCGCCCTGCTCTGGGTCATGGTCAAGACGCGGTTCCTGTTCGGGATCGTGCCGCGATGAGCGCCCGCGGGAAGAAGAAGAAGAGCGGAGTGACGGGGCCGGGCACCGAGAGCACGCTCGTCTCGCCGGGGCGCATGCTGCTCCTGCGCATCATCGTGCTGCTCACGATCGCGCTCGGCGTGAACTACGTCGCCTGGCGCTGGGTCGCGTCCCTGAACTGGGACGCCTGGTGGATCGCCGTGCCGCTGATCGCGGCCGAGACCTACAGCCTCATCGACGTCTGCCTCTACGGCATGACCATGTGGCGCGCGCGGGGCCGGCCGGCGCCCCCCGAGCCCGACCCCGAGGCCACGGTCGACATCTTCATCACGACCTACAACGAGCCGATCGAGCTCGTCATGGAGACGGCGCTGGCGGCGCAGGCCGCGCGGATCCCACACTCGACCTGGGTGCTCGACGACGGCGACCGGCCCGAGATGCGCGCGGCCGCCGAGGGAGCCGGGCTGGGCTACATCACCCGGTCGCAGGCGTGGAAGGACATGCCCCGGCACGCCAAGGCGGGCAACCTCAACAACGCGCTCGAGCAGACGGTGGGCGAGTTCCTCCTGATCCTCGACGCCGACCAGATCCCCCGGCCCGAGATCCTCGAGCACACGCTCGGCTACTTCCGCGACCCGGAGGTGGCGCTGGTCCAGACTCCGCAGGTCTTCTCGAACGTCGCCACCGGGGACCCGCTCGGCAGCCAGGCGCCGCTCTTCTACGGGCCGATCCAGCAGGGCAAGGACGGCTGGAACGCCGCCTTCTTCTGCGGCTCCAACGCGATCCTCCGCCGCGAGGCGCTGATGCAGCTCGGCATCACCGGCTACATCCGCGAGCTCGACCGGAGCATCGCCCGGGCCCTGCGCACCGCCTCCCGCGCCGTGGCCAAGGCCCGCAGCCACCCCGCCGCCCGCGACGCCGCCGTGGCGAAGGCCCTGGACGACGTGTCGGCCGCGATCGCCCACGGGCGCACCGCCCTCGCCTCCGGGGAGCCGATCGGCTCGATCACCTACGACCTGCACCGCGCGGTCGACGAGGCCAGCTACTCCCTCGTCGCCTCCGACGTCGCCGGACTCGAGAACGACCTCGCCGAGATCCGCGCGCTCGCGCGGGCCGACGGAGGCGACGGCGACACGATCGTCGACATCGAGGCGATCGTCTCGTCGCTCGCCGATCGCGAGCTCTCGCCGCTGAACGCGCTCGAGTCCGTCCAGGCGGTCCTGCAGGGCATCGCGGTGGACCGGCCCGACGAGGCCCAGCCGATCATGCCGCTGGCCACCATCTCGGTCACCGAGGACATGGCGACCTGCATGCGCCTGCACGGCCTCGGCTGGAAGACCGTCTACCACCACGAGCTGCTCGCCGACGGCCTCGCCCCCGAGGACGCGGGCACCATGCTGGTGCAGCGGCTGCGCTGGGCGCAGGGCACCATGCAGGTGTTCCTCCGCGAGAACCCGCTGCTGCAGCGGGCCCTCTCGATCCCGCAGCGCCTGATGTACTTCGCCACGATGTGGAGCTACCTCAGCGGCTACGCGGCGGTCGTCTACTTCGCGGCGCCGATCGTGTTCCTGGTGCTCGGGATCCTGCCGGTCACCTCGCTGGCGGCGGACTTCTTCGTCCGGTTCATCCCGTTCATGATCGCCAACCAGCTGCTCTTCCTCGTCTCGGCGAAGGGCACGCCCACCTGGCGCGGCCAGCAGTACAGCCTGGCGCTGTTCCCGGTCTGGCTCGAGGCCTGCCGGACGGCGGTCAACAACGTGATCCTGCGCATCCCGCTCGGCTTCGCCGTCACCCTGAAGACCCGGCAGGAGTCGACCGGCACGCCGTGGCGCCTGATCAAGGTGCAGCTGGTGGTCATGGTGCTGCTCGTGATCGCGATCGTGGTCGGCGTCTTCCACCTCGTCGTGAACGGGGCGGAGCCGATCGGCACCGGAGTCAACATCGCCTGGGCCGTCTACGATCTGGTCGTGCTCAGCGTCCTGTTCCAGGCCGTCCACTACCAGGGCTTCTCCCCGAGGAGTCCCCCGTTCCCGAGAAGGAGTCCGCATGACGTTCACCACCGAGAAGATCGAGCCCGACATCGCCGTCGTCCGCGGCGAGGGCAAGCTCAACATGGTCTCGGCCCCCGAGCTGCGCAACCTCGTGCTCCGCGTGATCGAGGAGGGCGAGAACCGCGTCGTCGTCGACCTCAGCGGCATCGAGTTCATGGACTCCTCCGGACTCGGCGCCCTCGTCGGCTGCCTCAAGAGCGCCCGCCAGGCCGGGGGCGACCTCCGCATCGCCGCTCCGAGCCCGCAGGTGTCGATGGTCCTCAAGCTCTCGAACCTCGACCGCGTGCTGGCGAGCTTCGAGAGCGCCGAGGACGCCTACCGTGTCTGAGCGCTCCATCGTCTTCCGGACTCCTCCGGACGGTGTCGAGGCCGTGCACGACGCCCTCGAGACGCTGTGGCAGGACCGCACCGACGTCGACGAGATGGAGCGGATGATGTTCGAGACCGCGCTCATCGAACTCGTCTCGAACGTGGTGCAGCACGCCTCCTCGACCACCACGATCATCTGCCAGCTGCGCCTCGAGGCCGACGAGAGCGTCCTGCGCGCCGTGCTGGTCGACACCGCCGACCCGCCGCTCGTCGACACCGACACGGTCGTCGAGATGCCGGACGAGTTCGCCGAGTCGGGACGCGGGATCCCCTTCATCCAGGCCCTGGTCGACTCGTTCGACCACGAGCGGGAGCACGGCCGGAACGTCTGGACCATCGCGAAGCACCGGCCCTCCTCCGCGTCGTGAGTCCGACCCCGCGCACCGGCGCGCACGCACGCTCCCCGCGGTCGACTCCGTCGCCCTGACCGCGAACGGCTTCGACCGGCAGATCCCGCTGGTGAAGCAGCTGCCCGTGCTCGGGCTCTTCCTCGCTCGCCGTCGTGCTCAGCGTCACGGTGCCGACGATCGAGGTGACGAGCGCGCCGGCGCTGATCGGCTCGGTGGTGATGATGCTGGGGGCGACGGTGCTCGCGGCCGTGCTGCCGCGCGTGGATCCGCTCGGGCGGGCGACGCTGCTGATCCCCGCCCTCGACTTCCTGGTCGTGGGCGTGCTGCGCTTCGCGACCGGCGAGACGCGTCGATCTTCGCCTCCCTCGCCGTGCTGCCGACCGTGTGGGTCGCGGCGGGACCGGGCCGACGGCACGTCGCCCTCGCCTGCCTCGGCGTCGGGGCCGGGCTGGTGCTGCCGTTCGTCCTCGGATCCACGCTCGAGGACAACCCCAACGAGATCGCCCGCGGGTTCTTCTCGGCGGGCGCTTTCGGGCTGGCCGCCGCGGTCGTCAACGACCTCGCCCGCATGGCGCGGGAGCGGGTGGCCGACATCAGCGCCCGCGAGAAGCTCACCCACCTCGAGCTGACCCAGGCCTCGGTCGTGCAGCAGGCGCTGCTGCCCAAGGAGCGGACGCAGGTCCTCGGCTACGCCTTCGCCGGCGTCTGCCTGCCCTCGCGCGCCATCGGCGGCGACTTCTTCGACTGGTACGACATCGAGGGCGGAGCCGCCTTCACGGTCGGCGACGTGATGGGCAAGGGAGTCGGAGCCGGCATCATCGCCGCGACCGTCCGTGCCGTCGTGCGCAGCGCGCGCGGCCACGACGACCTCTCGGTGGCCGCGTCGCGCGCCTCCGAGAGCCTGTCGTCGGACCTGGGCGAGACCGCCTCCTTCGCCACCCTGTTCCACGCGCGCCTCGACGAGGCGACCGGCACGGTCCGCTACCTCGACGCGGGGCACGGCCTCACCCTGCACGTGCGCGCCGACGGCACCTGGGATCGCCTCGCCTCGCACAACCTGCCGGTGGGCATCGACTCGGACGAGCCGTGGGCGACCGCGCAGCTGACCCTGCTGCCGGGAGACTCGCTCGTGAGCTGCAGCGACGGCATCCTCGATCTCTACGACGGACGGGTGGAGTCGCTCCGCCACGTCGCGGCGCTCGTCGCGCAGTCGACGGACGCGGCCGACGCGGTCGCGCGCATCAGCGCCGGGGCCGAGGACGGGACGAACGAGGACGACGTGACGGTGCTGGTGCTGACGCGCGCGGTGTGAGCGGGCGCGGCCCCGGCCGCTGAACCGTCGCGAACGGTCGTCCCCGCCTCTCGATCGGTCGTCTCCGCCTCTCGTTCGTCACGAACGGTCGTCCCGTGCCCTCGATCGGTCGCGAACGGTCGTTCCGAGCGAGCGGCAGGAGCCGTTCGCGACGGATCGGCCGACGGCCCACCCCCGGCGCGCGCGGACGCCTCGCCCCCCTCGCTGATCGAGTAGCGCGCGGAGCGCGCGGTATCGAGATCCACGTGCCTGGAGCGGGTGGGTCTCGACATCGCCCTTGCGGGGCTGCTCGACCAGCAGCAGGAGGGCGGCCTCGGCGGACGCGCACGGGCGGTCGGTGCCGGGACGTCAGGGCGTGGGCATGCCGCCGTTCACGTTGAGCGTCTCGCCCGCGACGAAGCTCGACTCGGCCGACGCGAGGAACACGTAGGCCGGCGCGAGCTCGGCCGGCTGGGCTGGACGGCCCATCGGCGACTCGCTCGAGCCGAAGTCCGGCAGGCTCTCGGGGTCCACGCCGTCCGTCACCTGCAGCACGGTCCAGGTAGGACCCGGCGCGACGACGTTCACCCGGATGCCCTTCGGCGCCAGCCGCTGCGCCAGCCCCTTCGAGAGGTTGTTGATCGCGCCCTTCGTCATCGCGTAGTCGAGCCGGTCGGGCGCGGGCGTGTGCGCCTCCGCCGACGCGGTCGTGATGATCGTGGACCCGGGGGCGAGGTGCGGGACCGCCGCCTTCACGATGCGGAACATCGCGAGGACGTTGACCTGGAACGTCTCGAGGAACTGCTCGTCGCTGAGCTGCAGCACGTCCTCCTGCCACACCTGCTTGCCCGCGACGTTCACGACCGCGTCGAGCCCGCCGAGCCCCTCGACGGCCTTCTCGACGAGGTCGGTGCAGTAGCCCTGGTCGCGCAGATCACCCGGGAGGGGCACCGCGGTGCGGCCCGCCGCGCGGATCAGCTCGATCACGTGCTGCGCGTCCTCCTCCTCCTCGGGCAGGTAGGCCAGCGCCACGTCGGCGCCCTCGCGCGCGAAAGCGATCGCGACCGCCGCTCCGATGCCGGAGTCGGCACCCGTGATCAGCGCGCGCCGCCCGGTCAGCCGGCCGGTGCCGCGGTAGCTGTCCTCGCCCAGGTCGGGCCGCGGGTCGAGCCGCGACTGCAGGCCGGGCTCCTCCTGGTGCTGCACGGGAGGGGTGGTGTTCGGGTACTGCGTCGCGGGGTTCGTGAAGGTGTACTGATCGGGCATGGTCTCCTGCTGCTCCCCGGCCGGGTCTCGGGCCGTCGCTCCCAGTCCACCCCACCCGCCCCTCGTCCGGAGGGGACTTGACGTCCCGCCGCGCTCCCCCCGCCGATCCCCCGCCCCCCTCCGTGAGGGAACCCCGGACCGTCGAGACAGCCCGGAACAGCGGGTCCCTCGACGTTCCGGGGTTCCCTCACCGCGCGGGAGGGCCTCAGGCCCCGGCCGGGAAGAGCGGGCGCTGGAAGCGGCGCTCGTAGCGCAGGATGCACCGGGAGTCGCGGGCCAGCTCGTAGGCCGCGAGGCACTCCGGATCGGTGAGGGACTCGATCCGGTACCGCTCGTAGTCGGCCAGGGACGGGAAGGTGAAGAGCGTGAAGGCCTCGTCGCTGTCCCCCTCCGACGGGAGGAAGTACCCGTGGTGCTGTCCGCCGAAGCGCTCGACCAGCACCATCCAGCGATTCGCGTAGTCCGTGAAGACGTCGATCTGCTCCGGATCGATCCGGTAGCGCAGGTGGATCGTGATCACGAGCGTCCCCCTCGCGTCCGCCCGTGCCGCTCCGGCGTCGTGGTCCTGCGCATCGCTCCCCCTCGCGAGGTCGGCCGTCCTCCGGCGTGCGGATCCTCCGCACCGCTCCACAGTGCCAGCGCGCCGCGCCGCCCGAGGGGCGGCGACGGACGATCACCGTCGAGGAAGCCGCCAGGACGTCGGCGCTCACCAGCCCTCGGGACCGGCGCTCCCCGCCGCGTACTCCTCGAGCGGAGCGGCGCCGTCGGCCCAGTGCGCGAGCACCGGGGTCACGATGCGCCAGCACTGCTCGGCCACGTCGCCCGGCACCGAGAGCAGGGTGTCGCCCTGCAGGATGCCGGCGAGCACCTGCGCGTAGGCGTCGAGGGTCGCCGCGCCGGGCTCGGCCCGCAGCGTCGTGCGCTCGAGGCCGGTCAGGTCGTCGGCGCTGTTGACGAGCAGGTCGAGCGCGACGTCGCCGCCCGTGAGCGACATCCTGAGCACCGTCCCCGCGCCGGCCTCGGTCGAGCGGAGGCCGCGGGGCGGCGTCGAGGGGCGGAAGTGCACGGCGACCTCGGAGCGCGGGTCGCCGATCGCCTTGCCGGAGCGCAGGACGAACGGCACGCCCGCCCAGCGCGGCGTGTCGACCTGCAGCAGCAGCTGCGCGAGCGTCTCGGTGCCGGCGTCGGGATCGACGTCGGGCTCGTCGACGTAGGAGGGGAGGAGCCGGCCGTCGATCCGCCCCTCCGTGTAGCGGGCACGGCGGGCCGTGTCGGGGTCGTCGCGCCAGAGCCGGACGGCCCCGAGGACCTCGGCCATCCGCGCGTGGACGTCCTCGGGCGAGACCTCGTCGGGGCGCTCCATCGCGGTCAGCGCCAGCACCATCAGCAGGTGGCTCTGCAGCATGTCCCGCAGCGCCCCGGTGCCGTCGTAGAACTTCGCACGCCCCTCGATGCCGAGGGTCTCGTCGTAGACGATCTCGACCTTCTCGACGTGCTCGGCGCTCCAGCCCGCCTCGAGCAGCGCGTTGCCGAAGCGCAGGCCCAGCATCCCCATCACGGTGGCGTTGCCGAGGAAGTGGTCGACGCGCCAGAGCCGGTCCTCCGGGATCACGGCCGCGAGTGCGGCGTTCAGGGCGACGGCGTCGTCGAGGTCCTCGCCGAACGGCTTCTCGATCGCGACGACGAGATCCTCGGGCAGCTCGATCGCGGCCAGCGACTCCGCGACGGCGTGGCCCATCGCGGGCGGGAGGGCCACGTAGAGCACGGGCGTCGTGGGGCAGGCGTCGAGCAAGGCCGTCAGCTGCTCGGGATCGGAGGCGTCGGTCGCGACGAAGCGGGCCCGCGAGGAGAGGTCGTCGACGGTGCTCGCCGCGATCCCCGCGTCCTCGAGGCTGCGGCGCACGAGCGCCTGCCACTCCTCGTCGCTCTGCGGCGTCCGGGCGGCTCCGATGAGGGTGACCTCCGAGTCGCGAGCGAGCTCGGCGACGCGGCCCAGTCCCGGCAGCAGCAGCCGCTCGGTGAGGTCGCCTCCCGCGCCCAGGATCGCGACGGTGCGCCGCGTCCGCTCGAGTGCGGCGGCCTCGGGGATCCCGATCTGCTCGGTCATGATGTCTCCTCCTGTGCGTCCTTCCTCACGGTAGGGGACGGGTCTGCGCTGTTCCTCCGTGCCTCCTCCGTGCCTCCTCCGCGCCTCCTCCGCGCACGCTCCGCCCGCGGTCCCGCCGCCGCCGCCGAGCGCCTGCGCCGAGGGAACCCCCGACCGTCGAGGGAACCCGCATCTGCGGGCTCCCTCGACCGGCCGGGGTTCCCTCACCGCGCGGCCGGGCGCGCTAGCGTCGCTCCTGACGGCGGGGGACCGCCAGGGGGAAGGTCCGCATGCTCGAGGAGTCCGACCGGGAGCTGATGCGGGTCGTGTCCCGCTACCTGAAGCGCGTCGAGGCGCTCGCCGCCACCGAGCAGACGGCCGAGCGCACCCCGCTCGGCGACGCGGTGAGCGAGCACCTCGGCACCGATGCGACGACGCTCGCGGTGACCACCGAGGAGGTCCTGCCGCACCGCCTGGTCGACGCCGACCTCGCCCTCGACGCGCTCGGAGGAGCCGAGGCGTCGGTCCTGGGCGTCGGCGGCGGCGAGCAGCGGTTCCACTCCTCCATCGGCGAGATGCTCGGCAACCCGCACACCCGCTTCGCCCCGGGCCCCGTGACCTACGCCACCCGCGCGACCGGCCCCCTGACCGACCGCCGCGTGATCGCGTTCGGCGTGCGGCTCCTCCGCGTCGAGGGCGTGCCGTTCGCGGTGCTGCAGCGCGACGCGATGCCGCAGACCGGGCGCGAGGCGGCGTCGCTCGAGATCCTCGCGGCCGACGAGGACGCCGTGCCCGCGTTCGTCCGGCGCCTGCACGCCCTGATGGTCGAGCACAGCGTGCTGCGCGGCCAGGTGCTGTCGTTCGCCGGCTCCGAGTTCGGGCGCCACGCGGGTGCGACCTTCCTGCCGCGGCCCGACGTCGCGGCGGGCGACGTGGTGCTCGAGGACGGCGTGCTCGAGTCCGTCGTCGACCACGTCGTCGGCATCGGCGAGCACCGCGACGAGCTGCTCGCGGCGGGCCAGCACCTCAAGCGCGGGCTGCTGCTCTACGGCCCTCCCGGCACCGGCAAGACGCTGACCGTGCGCCACCTGCTCTCCCGCACCCCGGGCACGACCGCGGTCGTCCTCACCGGATCGAGCATCCGGTTCATCGGAGCCGCGGCCGAGATCGCGCGGACCTTCCCGCCGGCGCTGGTCGTCCTCGAGGACATCGACCTCGTCGCGATGGAGCGCGCGCACAGCCTGCAGCCGCTGCTCTTCGAGGTGCTCGACGCCCTCGACGGCCTCGACGGGGACGCCGACGTGGCCTTCGTGATGACCACCAACCGCGTGCAGGTCCTCGAGCGCGCTCTCGCCGCCCGACCGGGCCGGGTCGACCTCGGCGTCGAGATCCCGCTGCCGGGTCCCGACGCCCGCCGCCGCCTGTTCCGCCGGTACGCCGCCTCCCTCCCGTTCAGCGAGGCGGCCCTCGACGCCGCGGCCGAGCGCGCGGAGGGGACCACCGGCTCCTTCGCCAAGGAGCTGATGCGCCGCAGCGTGCTCGCGGCGGCCCTGCGCGGGGCGGCTCCGACCGACGACGACCTCGCGGCGGCGCTCGACACCCTGCTCTCGTCGGCGGAGTCGCTGACGCGGCTGCTGCTCGGCAGTCCGGGCGAGCGCGGCGAGGCGCCCGAGGAGGGCGATGCACCCGACGGGAGCGGCACCGTCGACGGGAGCGACCCGTACGAGGACGACGGCTACGGCGTCGTCACGACCGCCGCCCAGCACGCGTCCCCCGGCATGAGCAGCCGCTACTCGGTCTCGTACGAGCCGGACCAGGGCGTCTGAGCCCCACCCGCCGCGATAGCAGCACCCGCCCCGCGCAGCCAGTCCCTGCGCGGGGCGGGCGATCGTGGTCGACTGCTCGGACACGTCCCCGCTCGAAAGCCGGTCCCATGCTCTCCCTCGTGTACGCCAGCCGCGCCACCGCCCCGTTCGACGAGGCGCACCTCGCGTCGCTCCTGCAGCAGAGCCGCGCCGACAACGGGCGCGTCGATCTCACCGGCATGCTCCTGTACCGCGACGGCCGGTTCCTCCAGGTGCTCGAGGGGCCCGACGACGCGGTGCAGGAGCGGATGGACGCGATCGCCCACGATCCCCGGCACGAGTCGATCCGCATCCTGCTGAAGGAGTCCACGACCGAGCGCCTGTTCCCCGAGTGGTCGATGGCCTACGCCGCCGTCCCCGACGCCGAGGGCCAGCCCGAGGGCTTCCGCACCACGTTCGAGGACCTCGCCGGCGACCGCGACACGAGCATGACCCTGCCCGCCCTGCGCGAGCTGGTCCGCTGGTTCCAGGAGCGCCCGGCGGCCTGAGCCTCCGCCGGCCCTGGCATGCTCGAGGGGTGGGGATCGGAGTGGACGGCCGCGAGCTGCGACGGCTGCAGAGGCAGCACCGCGAGCTGCTGCACCGGCGCTCCCCGAGCTCGCCGATCCCGAGTGGGACCTGGTGCGCGACGCGGTCCTCGCCGTGCTGACGGAGGAGGACCTCTGGGGCCTGCTTCCGGAGGCGCCGGCCGACGAATACCTGCCCGAGGCGGTCGACCTCGCCCGGCTCCTGCTCCAGGACGGCGCCTGCCTCGGTCTGCACGTGCGGACCTGCTGGGCGGCGCTGTTCGACACGGTGCTCGACGTCGAGGTCGCCGATCAGCTCGCGGGGCGGATCACGGCGGAGGTGCGGGCGGCGATCGCCCTCGCGCCGGAACCCTCCGCGGACCCCGTTCGCGAGGCCGCGGCCGAGTTCCTCCTCGGCGGCTGCCGGCCCCGCCAGGTCGTCGCGGCGGCCGTCGAACGGGTCGCGGCGGGGGTTCCGGGCGAGCGGCTGCTGGCTCTCGCCTCCCTCTACTCCGACGCGTCGGTCTGGGAGGTGCTCGACGCCCTGAACGCGGCATTCGCGGAAGCGGGAGAGCCTGATCTCGTCGAGGGCAGCGACGAGACCGCGATCCTCGCGCTGCGCTCGGCGTGCCGGAGGCTCCTGGCGGGCGCGATCGACGCGTACTCGCTCGGGTCCTGGGCGGGTTCGCGCGTCGGCTTCCTCGGCCCCACGGTCACGGCACCGATCACCCTCCTCGGCGACGACCTCCACGTCGTCGACGCCGACGATCCCGGGCCCGGCCCGGCGGCACTGCTCGACGCCGACCTCCGCGCCGTCGCCTTCCTCCGCGCGACCGCCTGACCACCCGTTCCGGCCCGCTGTCGGGCTCCTGTCGAGTCCCTCCGCTCTGCTCCTCCGCCACGGATCACGGACCGCCCCCATCCGTCACGAACGGCGGCCTCGCACCCCCGGGGACCACCGTCCCTGACGGATCACGCCCCGCCGGACCCCGTCCAGGCGGCGCCCTCACCCCAGCCGAGCTCGGCCAGCGCCTCCCGTGCGTCGCGGCGCGGCGAGTACGGCACCTCGACGCCCCGCACCAGCCGGTAGTCCGTGTCGCCCGGCCCCACCCAGAGCACGCTGTCGGAGTCGGTGGCCGAGCCCAGCGCCGCACGGATCGCCTCCGCGGGCTCCGCGATCTCGCGCACGTCGCTCCCGTCGCGCGCCCCGTCGAGCAGCGCGCGCCGGATCCGCGCCGGGTCCTCCGACCGCGGGTGGTGATCGGTGACGACGACCACGTCGGCCCCCTCCGCCGCGGCCCGCCCCATCGGCCCGCGCTTGGACGGATCCCGGTCGCCGTCGGCTCCGAGCACCACGATCACGCGCCCCGGGGTCACTTCGCGCAGCGCCGCCACGGTCTTCTCGATCGAGTCGGGCGTGTGCGAGAAGTCGAGGCACACCCGCGGCCCGCGCTCGCCCGACACCAGGAGCGACCGGCCCGGCACGCGCGCGTCGATGCCGTCGCGCACCGCCTCGGCGAGCGCCGCGAACGGATGCCCGGCCGACAGCAGCATCACCAGGGCGAGTCCCGCATCCGCCGCCATGTGCCGGCCGACCAGGGGGACGGAGGTGGTCAGCGACCCGTCGGGCCCGCTGAGCCGGAACAGGGTCCGGTCGGTCGTCGCCTCGAGCACCTCGACCCGCCAGTCGGCGTCCGCGCCCGGGACGGACGCGACCGTGACCACCGGCACCTCGGCGAGGTCGCGCATCCGCCCGCCCGCCGGCGAATCGAGCAGCACCACGGCGCGCTCCGACAGCTCCGGACGCAGCAGCCGCGCCTTCGCCCGCAGGTACTCGTCCATGTCCGCGTAGTCGTCGAGGTGGTCGTGGCTGAGGTTCGTGAAGCCTGCGACCTCGAAGCGCAGCCCGTCGACGCGGTGCCGCGTGAGCGCCTGCGCGCTGACCTCTAGCGCAGCGGCGTCCACCCCGTCCTCGACCATGCGCGCGAGCAGCGCGTGCACCTCGGGCGCCTCGGGCGACGTGAGCCGGCTGGCGATCTCGACGGGGCCGCTGCGCCGTGTCGCCGTCGAGCTGTGCCCGACGCGCAGCCCGAGCTGCTCGAGCACCGCCGTGAGCAGGTGCACGGTCGTCGTCTTGCCGTTGGTCCCGGTGACGCCGAAGAGCGGCGGGCGGGCGGAGTCGGTGCCGTAGACCCGCGCGGCGACGGGGCCCAGCACCCGGCGCGGATCCGGAGCGACGAGCACGGGCAGACCGTCGACCCGCCGCCGGCCGTCCTCGGTCGGTGAGCACCGCGACGGCCCCCGCCGCCCGCGCCCGCTCGACGAAGTCGGCACCGTGGAGCGCCCCGGCCCGGCAGCGCGGCGAACAGGCCGCCCGGCTCGACCTCGCGATCGCTGACGGTGACGCTGGTCACCTCGGACGTCGGGCCCGTCGAGGCGCAGGCCTCGCGGTCGCGGCGAGCCCGGAGAGCAGAGCTTCCCGCCGCGCGACGCGGCCGGAGGAACGAGAAGTCCGGCACCGCGCCCCTTGCGTGATCAGTGGGCTCATCGGTCTGGCTTCGTCCCGCCGATCGGAGGAAACCGCTCGCCGGAGGTGAAGAGAGCGACAAGCGCCGGGCGACCCGATCCGCAGGAGGTCGAGGGAGGGGCCGGACCCGTCCGCCCGAGCGCCGTCGGAGCGCGACCTCTCGGCGTTTCCCCTCGTCGGGTTCGGACTGCTCGTGTCCGCGTGGACGCGGCGGGCGCAGGAGCTCGCGGGCGCCCCCGGTGAAGCGGGGCGGTCGGGAGCGCTGCAGCGGACGTCCACCTCGAGCGTCGGCCGTCTCGCCGCTCTGGCGCTCGCCGGAGAAGTGGGAGATGGTGGCTCCGTGACTCCCCGGCCGGCGCATCCCGCTCTCCTCCGCAGTCCTCGCGGCGCTGCTCTCACCGGCCGGATGCTCGCTTCCGGCTGAGAGCGACGATCCCGTCGTCGAGAAGTCTCCGGTCGGCGAGACCGCGGTCTGGGAGCTCGCCGATCCGTCCGGAGTGTCGCCGCGGATCGAGCAGGTGGATCTCCTCGTCAGCCGCCCGAGTGCGCCTCAGGAGTCACCGGAGCGACCCTGCCGCCCGTCGTCTCCCTCGGTGAGGCGGACGTCGTCATCCGTGTGGACGCGTCCTGGAACGGGACGTCCGGGGGGACCTGTCCCGCCAACGACCTCGTTCCCGTCACCGTTCAGCTCGGCGAACCCCTCGGACAGCGCGCGCTCGTCGACGGCGCCTGCCTCCGAGAGGACGCCGCGGGGACCGCCTCGTGCGAGGACAGCGGCGTCGGCCTCGGCGGGCGGTAGCACTGTCGGGACTCGCATCGGACCCGACGCCCGAAGCGCTCCAGCCGAGAGGCCGACGAACGGCCGAGCCCCGACGTCCTCGAGGGTGACGGGTCCGGACGATCGATCCCGCCGCGTCGCGGATCGCGACGCGGGTCTCCTCCACAGGGTGGTCCGGAGGCCGGATCGTCGTCGACGGGCGAAGACCGCCCCCTTGGTGTCGGTGGTCCCTGATTCAATACGCGTATGGCAGAGATCGGAACAGCGCAGGCGGCCCTCACGCAGGTGCACGAGTGCGGGGACGAGGCGTCCCGACTCGTAGCGCTCCGCGGCTCCCGTGCTCCTGGCCGCCGCCGAGGCGCTGTACGCCGGGTATCGGGCGGCCCTCGCCTGTCCGGAGGCGTTCGCGCGGGGCGGTGCAGGCGGTCCCGGCGCAGGCGCGAGCCGCAGCGAGGCGGCGGACCTGGTCGAGCGATCGATCCGCGCCGAGTTCGCGGTCGCGCTCGGTGTCTCCGAGCGCGTCGCCTCGCGGGAGTTGGAGCAGGCGCAGCTGCTCACCGAGGATCTTCCCCGCACACGTGCGGCTCTCGCTGCGGCGCGGATCCGCTGGGAGGCCGGGCAGGTGATCTGCTCCGCCGCCGCCACCCTGCCCGTGGCCTCGCGCGCAGCCTTCGACGAGCGCGCCGCGGAGGTCGCGGTGTCGATGACGCCGACCCAGCTGCGGCGCGCGGTGGCGCGGCTCCGCGAGGAGCTGCACGAGCAACCGCTCGCCGACCGCCACGCCCGGGCCCGCCAGGACCGATCGGTGTGGATCACGCCCGAGGTGGACGGCATGGCGACGCTGTCGGCGTACCTGCCGGCCGCCGCTGCCGTCGGCGCGTTCCACCGCCTGGACCGCATCGCCCGGAGCCTCCGCGACGGCGACGGTTCCGTCAGCGGAGACGGGCGCACTCTCGCCCAGCTGCGCGCCGACGCTCTCATCGATCTGCTCTGCGACGGAGACGTCTCGGGCACCACGCCCGTCGACGGCGACTCGTCCGCCGTTCCGACCTTTGTGCCGGGGATCCGAGCGGAGGTGCGGGTGACGCTCTCGGCGAGCACCGCTGCCGGGCTCGACGACCACCCCGCCTACCTCGACGGCTACGGACCCGTGCCTGCCGCCGTCGCTCAGCAGCTCGCGGGCCCGGGAACGACGTTCACCTGCGTCACGGCAGCACCGGGCACGGGCACGGTCCTGGACGTCGGGCGCACCCTCCGGGTTCCGCCTCCGCGCATGCGCCTGCTCCTGCAGCTGCGCGACCGGACCCGCCGGTTCCCCGGCTGCACACGTCCCGCGTCCACCGCCGAGGCCGACCACACCCTCGAGTGGCGCCACGGCGGCACGACCGACGTGCACAACCTCGCCTCCCTGTGCGTCGCGCACCACCACGTCCGCCACGGCGACCGGTGGACCTACGTCCTCCATCCCGACGGGGTCGCCGACTGGATCACTCCCACCGGCCGCCGGGTCACCACCCGACCGGCGCCTCTCCCCGGAGGACCACCCGAGCCGACCCCTCGACCGCGGTTCGTCGACCCGCCGGCGCCGGTCTGAGGCGCGTCGGCTCGCGCATCGCCGGGCGCCTCCGACTCCGCGCCGCCCTGCTGCTCCATTCCGCCCTGCTGCTCCATCGCTCCGTGCTGCCTCGACGCGCCCGGCCACCCTCGCCGCACCACCACCACCACCACGCAGCGTTCGACGGCACCCTCGAGCCGCTACTCCCCCGTCGGCCGCCGCCGTTGCTTCTTCGTCGCCGACCGCTGCTGCTTGGCGGCGGCGTGCCGCCGGGCCGACCCCCGCGTCGGCCTGGTCGGTCGGCGCGGAGCCGCCGGCGGTGCCAGTGCCGAGCTCACCAGCCCCCGCAGCTGCTCGAGCGCCACCTCGCGGTTCCGCAGCTGCGACCGCTGCTCCGACACCGTCACGGTCAGCGTCCCCGAGACCAGCCGCCGCTCCAGCCGCTCGAGGATCCGCTCCCGCTGCGACTCGTCCAGCACCGCGGATGCCGCCACGTCCCACGTCAGCTGCACCCGGCTGTCCGACGTGTTCACGTGCTGCCCGCCCGGCCCCGACGACCGCGAGAACCGCCACTGCAGCTCCGACGCCGGGATCGTCAGACCGCGGCCGACCTCGAGATCCACGACGTCGCACCTCCCTCGAGCGCCTCGCGCCTCAGCACTGGAGCACCACCGCGCCGTAGTGCGTCCCCGCGCCCGTCCCGACCAGCAGCAGCGACTCCTCCTGCGCCCGCGCGCGATGCAGCGCCAGCGGCAGAGCGGAGCCGATCGTGTTGCCGACCTCGGGCAGCGTGACCACCATCCGCTCGCGCCCCCACAGCCGCGCCATGCCCTCGAGCCCCGCGCCGCTCGTCTGGTGCGGCACCACCCGGTCGATGCCCGGGAGGCCCGAGCCGAGCCCCGGCCGCACGGTCTCGAGGAACGCCGGGAAGTGCCGCAGCGCGTCGATCAGCAGCCGGATCCCGTCCATGTCGAAGCGGAAGTCCCCGAGCCGGTCCGCCGCCTCCTCGATCCGGATCCGCGAGCCGAACCCGCGGATCTCGGCGTGCGCCACCCGCTCGTGCGCGTCGCGAAGCGCGACGTCGTGATCCCCTGCCCCGGAGTCGCTGCGCGCCCCACGACGACCGCCGCGGCCGCATCGCCGATCAGCAGGGCGCTCTCGGGCTGGCCGAGGTCGATGCCGCGACTGCCGCCCTCCGTCGACACGATCAGCACGCGCTCGGCGCGGTGCGTGGCGAGCAGGAACCCCGCCTCCTGCAGCGCGAAGAGAAACGAGAGGCAGGTGGCGTTCAACGAGTACGCCGAGACGCCGGTCATGCCCAGTCCGGCGGCGAGCAGCGCGCCCCCGTCGGGGATCGCCTGCAGCTGCGTGCCCGACGCGTTCAGCACCACGTCGATATCGCGCGGCTCGAGCTCGGCTGCGGCGAGCGCCCTGCGGGCCGCCAGCAGCCCCAGTTCGAGCGGGTCCTCGTCGTCCGCGAGCCAGTGCCGCGTCACGACTCCGGTGCGGCGGATCGCCTCGTCGACGTCCAGACCGCAGAGTCCGGCGATCTCGGCGGTCGGCACGACGCGCCGAGGCAGCGCCTCCGGTGCCCAGGAGCCGGACGGGGAGCACGTCGGACACGATCGCGTCCCTCCTGCGCCGGCCGCGTCGGAGGTCGCCGCTCCCCCTGTATAGCGGGGATGCGCCCTCCGTGCTCGTTAGGGTGGAGCGGTCACGGCAGGAGGGGGTCCGAGTGGATTTCTGGGTCGTCGTGCCCCTCTTCGACGAGGAGAAGCTGCTCCGGGGCACCCTCGACGCCCTCGCGGCGCAGACCGACCAGGACTTCACCCTGCTGCTCGTCGACAACGGCAGCACCGACCGCTCGCGCGAGGTCATCGCCGCGTTCGCCGCCGAGCGTCCGGAGCGGCCCGTGCTCACGATCGACGAGCCGCAGAAGGGCACCGGAGCCGCCTCCGACACCGGCTTCCGGCACGCGATCGCGCACGGCGCGAGGGTCGTCGCGCGCACCGACGCCGACTCGCTGCCGGACGAGCACTGGGTCGAGCTGCTGAAGGCCGACTTCCGCGCCGGCTTCCGCTTCGTCGGCGGACGCGTCGCGCCGCGCACCGACGAGCCCGACTACCGCTGGTACGACGGAGTGATCGGCACCGCTCTCATCCGCATCCTCGAGCGGGCGCCCGGCGTCGTCTACCGCCGACCGGGCCAGCGCTACCGGATGTTCATGATCGCCGGCCTCAACCTCGCCATCGACGCCGAGCTCTACCTCGAGGTCGGCGGCTTCCCGCGCTCGAGCATCGACGACACCGACGAGGACCTCGAGCTGCACCTGAAGGTCTGCCGGGTGATCCCGGGCTCGCAGGCGAGGCTGAACCGCCGCGCGATCGTCCGCTGCTCGATCCGCAAGGGCAAGGCGCTCGGCTACCTCGGGATCCTGCTCTGGTACTGGGGCCGCAAGAAGGGCCTGGAGGTCGTCGATGTCCGCTGAGCGTGCACCAGGCCCCCGCCGCGTCCTCGTCACCGGCGCCACCGGCTTCCTCGGCGGCCACGCCGTGCGCGCGTTCCTCGCCGAGGGCGACGAGGTCATCGCCTCCGGCCGGAACGCCCCCGCCCTCGAGCGCCTCGCCGCCGCCGGAGCCGAGACGATCGCCGCCGACCTCGCCGACCTCGCGACGCTCCCCGTACGCGCCGACGTGCTCGTCCACTCCGCCGCCCTGTCGAGCCCGTGGGGCCGCTGGAGCGACTTCCGCGAGGCGAACGTCGCGGGCACGGAGGCGATGGTGGGCCTCGCCGAGCGCGCCGGCATCCCGCGCATCGTCTTCGTCTCGTCGCCGAGCATCTACTCGGCCCGCCGGCACCAGCACCTGGTGCGCGAGGACCAGTTCGATCCCGCGAGCCGGATGAGCCTCTACATCCGCAGCAAGATCGAGGCGGAGCAGGTGCTGCAGCACGCTCTCGCGGCCGGGCGGATCCGGGAGCTCGTGATCCTCCGTCCGCGCGGCCTGATCGGCGTCGGCGACCCGAGTCTGATCCCCCGCTTCGTCGCCGCGAACCGCCGCCGCGGCATCCCGCTCTTCGACGGCGGCCGCAACGTCGTCGACGTGACCTGCGTCGAGAACGCCGCCCGGGCGCTGGTCCTCGCCGCCGGCACGGAGCACGCCCGCGGCAGCGTCTACAACATCACCAACGGAGAGCCGACCCCGTTCGGCGACCTGCTCCGCGCCTTCTTCGCCGCGATGGGAGAGGACCCGCGCTTCCTCACCGTCGATCTGCGCCTCCTGACCGCTCTGGCCGAGGTGCTCGAGCGGGTTTACGCGAGGCTGCCCGGCAGCGCCGAGCCGCCCTTCACCCGCTACACCGTCGCCACCCTCGCCTACGCGCAGACGCTCGACATCTCGCGCGCCCGCGCCGAGCTCGGCTACGAGCCGACCGTGCCGCTGGCCGAGGGCATCCGCCGCGTCGGCGAGCACTACCGGGCCGCGTCCCGTGCCTGAGCGCGAGCCCGCCCTGCGCGTCTTCGCGTGCGGAGACACCACCTTCCTCTCGCCCGCGTGTTCCGCGGCGAGGGCCTCCCCGCCGCACCTTCCCGTCGGTCGGTCTTCCTGTACGCGCACCCCGGCGGCCGCCGCGTGCTCTTCGACACCGGCTACCCGCCGTCCCTGCAGGGCACCGGCCCCGTCGGCGCCCTCTACCGGCGGATCCTGCCGGCGCGTCACTCCCGCCGAGACGATCGACGCCCGGCTGCGCTGCGAGGGGGCTCGAGCCCGACGACATCGACGTCGTCGTGCTCTCGCACCTGCACCCCGACCATCTCGGCGGACTGCGGTACTTCCCGAACGCGACGCTCGTCCTCTCGCGCGGCCAGCTCGAGCGGATCGAGCGCAGCCGCCTCACCGACGGCGTGTTCTCGGCGCTGATCCCGCCCCGGTTCGCCGACTCCGAGCGCCTCGTCGTCGACGAGCAGCCCGTGGTCACCGTCGCCGGAGTGAGCGGCGCCGACCTCTTCGGCGACGGCCGGTACGTGGTGGCCCTGCGCCCGGCCACGCCCTCGGCCACCTCGGCGCGCTCGTCGAGGGCCGGTTCCTGCTCGCCGGCGACGCCGCCTGGGGCCGCGAGTTCCTGGAGTGGTCCGACCGCCTGCGCCCGCTCCCCCGCCTCATCAGCGACGACCCCGCGGCCCACCACCGCACCTCCGAGCAGCTGCTGCGGCCTCGAGGCGTCGGGCCTCACCCTCTGTTTCAGCCACGACGCGTACCCGTCGCGAGTGCTGCTCGACTGAGCGCCGGTGCCGATGCACCGTGCCCGGATGATCCCCACCCCCGTCGCTCGCCCGCGGATCCGGAGAAATCAGCCGGACCTCGAGGCTGCAGACCTCGCTTCTGCGGGGAGAGCGGTTCGCAACCGAGGGTGAGAGCTGTTCACGCGTGCCTCGGAGGCCGGATCCGCGGTTCCCTCCTCGTCAGCGAACACCTTCAGCGGCGCCCGTCCCCCTCGAGGGTTCGAGAGTCGCGTTCCGGCGCTCCTCCTCGAGGCGGGATCGCCGTGCCGCAGCTCAGCCCGGGAAGTCCTCCGGCCAGCCGCGCTCCGCGAGCGAGCGTCGCACGCGCTCGACGTCGGCGTCCGACGGCAGCTCCGAGGTGACGCGGGCGATCGCCGCCGCCACGTCGATCCGACTCGCGGGCAGCGCGCCCTCGGCGTCGAGCCCCGCGGCGACCTCCGCGACCTCCTCGTCGGTCAGCCGCCGGCGCAGCAGCGCCACGAGCGGCACGAAGTCCTGCTCGGGCAGCCCCGCCGGGTAGCCGGCGCGCAGCCAGCGCACGATCCGGGTGACGAGTCCGACCCGCGGCGCGTCCGCCTCCGGCAGCCCGAGCGGCCATCCCGCACTCGCGAGACGGACGGAGACGCGCACGAGATCCTCGGGCAGCGCGGGGCCCAGCAGCATCTCCTCGATGCGGAGTCGGAGCCGCGCGCGATCCAGCGGCACGCCCGCCGCGGACGCTCGGGACGCGTCGTGCACCAGCCGCTCGACGACCTGCTCGACCTCCTCGGGCGTGAGGCTGCGGCGCAGGATGCCGAGCAGCGGCACGTAGTCCTGCTCGGGGACACCGGCCGGGTAGCCGCCCGCAGCCAGCCGACGACGCGGGCGACGAGACCGCCCTCGGTCACCTGCTCGCTCATGCTCAGTCCTTCGGGACGAAGACGGGGATCACGTGCGTGAAGTCAACCTCCTGGCCGAAGCCCGTGGCGAGGATGATGCTCAGCCCCACGACCACCGCGAGCACGACGATCGCGAAGCAGGCGACTCCGAGCACGCGCAGCAGCGGCATGGGAGGCGCGGCTGCTCGCCGGAGGCACCGCCCGCGACCGCGAACGAGCGGACGCCCAGCGCGAAGAGGACGGGCAGGCCGGCCCCGAGGAGGACGGCGACGAGCGCCACCTGACCGGCGGCCTCGAAGAACAGTGCGAGCACGGTGCTACTCCTCAGATCTCGGGGGGGTCAGACGTTCAGGGTCTCGGCCGACGGGCGGCGGGAGTCCTGCCACTCGTCGTTGACGTTGTGCGAGCCGATCGCGTCGCGGCGCGAGCGGACGTAGATCAGCACGGCCACCGCGACGAGGATCGCCGCCATCAGCAGGCCGCCCAGCGCCCCGCCCGCGAGGTGGCCGATCCCCACCATCACCGCGCCGACGAGCCCGGCGGCGGGCAGCGTGATCACCCAGGCGATCACCATCCGCAGCGCCACGCGCCAGCGCACCTGGGCGCCGGGGCGTCCGACGCCGGAGCCGAGGATCGAGCCGGTCGCGACGTGCGTGGTCGAGAGAGGGCGAAGCCGAGGTGGCTGGAGGCGAGGATGACCGCGGCCGACGAGCTCTCGGCCGCCATTCCCTGCGGGGTGTCGATCTCGACGAGGCCCTTGCCGACGGTCCGGATGATGCGCCAGCCGCCGATGTAGGTGCCGAGCGAGATGGCGAGGGCGCAGCTGAGCTTGACCCAGAACGGCACCGAGCCGGTGTCGCTCCAGCCGCCGGCCGCGATCAGCGCCAGCGTGATCACTCCCATGGTCTTCTGCGCGTCGTTCGTGCCGTGCGCGAGCGAGGCGAGGGACGCGCTGCCGATCTGGCCGATGCGGAAGCCGTGGTCCAGGCTCTTCGAGGCCAGGTTGCCGACCACCTTGAAGACCAGCCAGGTGCCGATCGCCGCGACCGGCTCCGGCGAGCACGGGCGACATCAGCGCCGGCAGGATCACCTCGCCGACGACACCGTCGAGCTTCGAGCCGTCGCCGGCCCAGCTGACCCCGTCGACGCCGAGGCCGGCGAGCGTCGAGCCGATCAGCCCGCCGAAGAGGGCGTGCGGACGAGCTCGACGGCAGTCCCAGCAGCCAGGTCAGCAGGTTCCAGATGATGCCGCCGATGAGCCCGGCGAGCACGATCAGCAGCAGAGCGGATCCGCCGCCCTCGAGCAGCGCCGGGTCCGGTGCGCCGGACGAGTCCTGGATCTTCACCACCGCGTTGGTGACGGTCAGCGCCACCCCGATGCTGAGGAACGCACCCACCAGGTTGAGGGACGCGGAAAGTGCGACGGCGACCTTCGGCTTCGGCGACCGGTCGCGATGGACGTGGCCATCGCGTTGGCGGTGTCGTGGAAGCCGTTGGTGAAGTCGAACGCGAGAGCGGTGACGACGACCAGGACGAGCAGAACGAAGGGATCCACGCAGGAATGATGCGCCTGCCGGAGGGCCGCGTGGCGACCTCACCGGATGTATTTACCGGCTATTCACTTTCGCCGGCGGCGTGGCGCAGAACCTCGGCCAGGAGGGGTCGTCGCGCACGACTGTGGCTGACGAGCACTCCCGGCCGAGGTTCTGCAGAGACCCGCGGAGGCCGGTGCCCGGACGGCAGCGGCGGAGTCAGGTCCGGAGTGTGCTCGGGGTCGGAGTCGACGACGGCTCGTCCTCGTGCGGCGCGCTCGGCAGCGGCGGAGTGAGGTCGGGGGTCCGCTCCGGATCGGTGTTCGGCGCCGCGACCGCGACCGGTGCCGCGTGCTTCGGCTCGTTGGTGGACGCCCTGCTCGGCCGACTCCGCCTTCTTCGCGGCCTTGGCCTGCTTGCGCTGCAGCTTCTCGGTCTGCTCGGCGAGCTTCCGCGCCTTCTTGCGCAGCTTCTTGCTGGAGTCGCGCACCGCTTCGTGCGCCGCGCGGACCGACTTCTCGGCCTTCTTCAGAGCCTTCTTCGCCCGCTTCTCGACCGCCTTGTCGCTGCCGGCCTTGCCGCCCTTGGTCTGCGCCATGGTCGTCCTGCTCGTCGGCCTCGACGGGCCGTCCTCCCCCACGGTACCGAGCCGGTCCCGTACGGCGCCTGCACGAGTCCGCGGGTGACGGTGGCGCGCCGCGTCGGATCCGGCGTACAACTGCGGCATGACCGATCGACTCTCGCCCGCGCGTTCCGCGCCGTCCCTGGACCGAGACCGGCGCGCTCGCCGGCGACGGAGCGCGAGCCTGGTTCCCGACACGCTCCTCGCCGACGGCGGCCCTCGTCGCCGCCGTCGCGGAGATCGCCGAGGCCGCGGACCACCACCCCGACGTCGATCTGCGCTATGGAGGCGTCGCCGTGCGCCTGATCAGCCACGACGTCGGCGACATCAGCGGCCGCGACGCCGCACTGGCCGTCCGCATCTCTGCCGCCGCCCGCGAGCTCGGACTCAGCGGCGCCCCGTCCCTCGTGCAGAGTCTGCAGATCGCGATCGACGCGGTCGACGTGGAGGCGGTGCGTCCGTTCTGGCGGGCCGTGCTCGGCTACTCCCCCGTCGAGGACGCCGACCTCACCGACCCCCGGGCCCTGAGCCTGAACGTCTGGATCCAGCGGATCGCCGCCCCGCGCCCCGAGCGCAACACGATCCACCTGGACCTCTACGTCCCCCGCGACGTCGTCGAGTCGAGGATCGCCGCCGCACTCGCCGCAGGAGGCCGCATCGCGAACGGGGACCACGCGCCCGAGCGGTGGACGCTCGCCGACCCCGAGGGCAACGAGGTCGACGTGGCTCCCTGGCGCGACGACAGCGAGTAGGGCGACTGAGCTGGAACCCGCGGGCGTCTGGGAGTCGCGTTCGAGAGTCGCGCGCGCTCGGAGTGAGCACGGCAGTCTGGACGCATGGTCTTCTCCTCCGACCCCACCGGCTTCCTCGGCACGCACGGTCAGCGGCGCCCGATGCGCGGCCCCCGGCGCGACCGCTGGATGTGGTGGCGCCTGGGCGCGGGCGTCGCCGCCACCGTCGGCGGGCTGATCGCCCTGCTGGTGTTCACCGGCGGGTCGTACTAGACCGGGCCCGCAGAACGGGTCCGAAGGCGAGGCCTCTCCGAGGAGGGGCTTGACTGCTGAGCACTCTCCCAGGTCGAATCCCGAGCACCTCGGGCAATCTGGAGGGTCGTACGGCGCGGAAGACCGCGGCCGTGACGGTTCCCAGCCCCAGCAGCGCCCCGCCCCCGCGCTGCGAACGACCCGGAAACTCTGACTGCAGTGCACCACGAGGATCTCGCCCCGACCCCTTCCCCCCGGGGAGTCGGGCAGACCGACAGCTCCACCGCTCTGCCGACCCGGCGCCTGCTGCGCGCCCAGCAGGAGGCCCAGCGGACCGCCGGACGTCGCGCCTCCCGCCGACCGTCGAAGCCCCGCGCCTCCGCCATGGCGGCCATGACGCGTTCGTCGTCGGCATCGCGGTCACCACGACCATGCCGGCCTTCGCCGTCGAGGGTGCCTCCGACCCCGAGGTCGTGCGCGACACGACGAGCGCCGTGGCGGCCGCGCGTCCGCAGAGCTTCGTCGCGGCCGGCGCCGTGCAGCACACCGTCACCCGCGACGCCTTCGCCGCCGAGGCGAAGCCCGAGGTCCTCGTGCCCACCGAGTCGCTCGACGCGATCACCGCCGGAGCGGGAGAGTCGACCGCCGCCGCGGACGGCGCGTCCGGCAGCTGGATGATCCCGGTGTCCGGTCGCATCAGCAGCAGCTACGGCCCACGCCCCGACGCTCCGGTCTCGGGCGTCAACCTGTTCCACAAGGGCACCGACCTCGCCGCCTCGTGCGGCACCCCGATCGTCGCGGCGTCGGGCGGAGTCGTCGAGGAGTCGACGTACTTCGGCACCTACGGCAACTGGATCCTGATCGACAACGGGGGCGGCATCGAGACCGGCTACGCCCACAACAGCGAGTCCTCGTCGACGTCGGCGACACGGTCGCCGCCGGCGACGTGATCGCGCTCCTCGGGAGCACGGGCGCCTCCTCCGGCTGCCACCTGCACTTCGAGACCCGCGTCGACGGAGAGGCGGTCGACGCCGTGCCGTTCATGAGCGCGCTGGGCGTGCCGCTGGGCTGACCGGCGGTCGACTACGTCGGAGCGTTCGCCTCAGCCCGGACCCGGACCCGGCACCGTCCGCGGTCCGGTCGACACGGTCCTCGACCAGCGGGCGTCCGCCGGTACGGTCGTGACGACGATGCGGGCGTCCTGGTCGACGGAGATCTGCATGCCTGCGCCGTTGCCCTCGTGGGGGTCGCCGCGCGTGATGCCCTCGTCGGAGAAGCACTTCGAGTGCGCTGGTCATCAGGCCCTCGATCTCGACGGTCACCTCCGCGTCCGCGGTGTCGCAGGCGACGGCGAGCCGGATCGAGAGCGGTTCGCCCACCAGGCGGACGGTCTGCGGCTCCGGTGCTCCGACCTGGTCGGTCCAGGTGACCGCCGCGGTCTGGCCTTCCGGCAGATCCAGCGGTCCGATCGGACCCGGAGTCGGAGTCGACGTCTCCGTGGCCGTCGCGGTCGGCGTCGCCGCCTCGTCCTCGGCCGGTGCCGTGCAGCCCGCCAGCAGCGAGCACCGCGAGCACCGTCGCGGCCCCCGTCGCGGTCGTCCTTCTCATCACCATCGCGGATCCCCCTGTCCGTCTCGGTCCTTCCGGTCTACCCGAGGTCGGCATCCGGCGGGACGGTCTCTGCGGCCCTTGCCAGGGTCCGCCGGAGCGGCGCCGCACCCCGGCACGGAGCCGGCACCCAGAAAACCGAGTAACACTTGGGAGCGAGTCGAAGGGCGTCCGTGAACGAGCACGGAGCCGGACTCGCCGGCCCCGCCGACCCCTTCGCTCGTCGAGCAGGAGGTCACCATGTCCACCACCCAGCCGTCCACCGCCCAGCGCTTCACCGACCGCGTCGTCCTCATCACCGGCGGCGGATCCGGACTCGGCCGCGCCAGTGCCGTCCGCCTCGCCGAGGAGGGCGCGCGCCTCTCCCTCGTCGACATCTCCGAAGAGGGCCTCTCCGCCACCGTCGAGGCCGTGACCACCGTCGTCCCCGACGCGGAGGTCCTCACCGTGACCGCCGACGTGTCGCAGGAGGAGGACGTCGACGCCTACGTCGCCGCCACCCTCGAGCGCTTCGGCCGCATCGACGGCTTCTTCAACAACGCCGGCATCGAGGGCCGGCAGAACCTCACCGAGGACTTCACCGCCGCCGAGTTCGACAAGGTCGTCGCGATCAACCTGCGCGGCGTGTTCCTCGGCCTCGGAGAAGGTGCTGAAGGTCATGCGCGAGCAGGGCTCCGGCATGGTCGTGAACACCGCGAGCGTCGGCGGCATCACCGGCATCGGCAACCAGTCCGGCTATGCGGCCGCCAAGCACGGCGTCGTCGGCCTCACCCGCAACTCCGGCATCGAGTACGGGCAGTACGGCATCCGCATCAACGCGATCGCCCCCGGCGCCATCTGGACCCCCATGGTCGAGAACTCGATGAAGCAGCTCGACCCCGAGAACCCGCGCGAGGCGGCGGAGGAGTTCATCCAGGTCAACCCGACCAAGCGCTACGGAGAGGCCGCCGAGATCGCCTCGGTCGTCGCGTTCCTGCTGTCGGACGACGCCGCCTACGTCAACGCGGTCGTCCTCCCGATCGACGGCGGCCAGTCCATCAAGTACTGAGCAGGCGGTGTGCGCCGCGCGTCGGGGGAGAATGAGTCCATGAATCCCACCGGGAGCTTCCGCGCCGCGCGCGACACCCTGCTCCAGCACCGCACCGACGCGGCCGCCGCGACCGAGGCCTTCCGCTGGCCCGACGTCGGCCCCCGCTTCAACTGGGCCGTCGACTGGTTCGACGCGATCGCGATCGGCAACGAGCGGACCGCGCTGTGGATCGTCGAGGAGGACGGCTCGGAGCAGAAGGTCTCGTTCGACGAGATGCGCTGGCGCTCGGACGAGGTCGCCACCTGGCTGCACTCGGTCGGCGTGGAGCAGGGCGATCACGTGATGCTCATGCTGGGCAACCGGGTCGAGCTCTGGGAGTCGATGCTCGCGATCATGAAGCTGGGCGCCGTCATCCTGCCCACCACGACGCTCCTCTCGCCGGCCGACCTGGCCGACCGCCCCGAGCGCGGCGAGGTCGCGCATGTGATCGCCGACGTCTCCGAGACCGCGAAGTTCGACGACGTGGAGGGCGGCTTCGGCCGCATCTCGGTCGGCGGGGCCGTCGACGGCTGGCTCGACTTCGCCGACTCCGCGGAGCCCTTCGGCATCAGCCCGGCGGTGGTCGTCGAGAGCACCGACCCGTGCCTGATCTACTTCACCTCGGGCACGACCTCCCGGCCCAAGATGGTCGTCCACACACACGAGTCCTACCCCGTCGGGCACCTGAGCACCATGTACTGGCTGGGCGTGCAGCCCGGCGACGTCCACTCGGCGATCAGCTCCCCGGCTGGGGCAAGCACGCGTGGAGCTGCTTCTTCGCGCCGTGGAACGCCGAGGCGACGGTCTTCGTCTACAACTACAGCCGCTTCGGCCACCGCGCTGCGCGAGCAGCTCGACCGCGCCGGCGTCACCACCTTCTGCGCCCCGCCGACCGTGTGGCGGATGCTGATCCAGTCCGAGCTCGGCGCGAAGCCGCGTGCGCTGACCGAGATCCTGTCGGCCGGCGAGCCGCTGAACCCCGAGGTCATCGCCGCCATCGAGCGCGGGTGGGGACTCGGGATCCGCGACGGCTACGGCCAGACCGAGACCACCGCGATCATCGCGAATCCGCCCGGCTCCGAGATCGTGCCGGGGGCGATGGGCCGCCCGCTGCCCGGAGTCGCGATCGCGCTGATCGACCCGCTCACGGGCGAGAGCGCGTCGACCGGCGAGATCTGCCTCGACCTCTCGACCGAGCCCGTGAACCTCATGTCGGGGTACCACGCCGACGAGGAGCGCACGGCGCTCGCCCGCGCCGACGGCTACTTCCACACCGGCGACGTCGCCGTGCGCGCCGTCGACGGCACCATCACCTTCGTCGGCCGCACCGACGACATCTTCAAGTCCTCCGACTTCAAGATCTCGCCGTTCGAGGTCGAGAGCGTGCTGCTGCAGCACCCCGCCGTCGCCGAGTCGGCGGTCGTGCCCGCTCCGGACGCCGTGCGCCAGAGCATCGTGAAGGCATACGTCGCGCTCGCCGAGGGCTGGGAGCCCACCGCCGGGACGGCCGCCTCGATCTTCGCCCACACCCGCGAGGTGCTCTCGTCCTTCGAGCGCGTGCGGCGCCCCGAGTTCGCGGAGCTCCCCAAGACCATCTCGGGCAAGATCCGCCGGGTCGAGCTGCGCGAGCGCGAGCAGGCCGCCTTCGACCGCGGCGAGGAGCTCACGACGGAGTGGCGGAGCGACCGGATCTGACCGCGCCGGTCGGCGCCTGCCGTTACCCGAGTCGTGCGGCGGAGCCGCGACTCGATCCCATCCGGAACCACGCGGCGAGCGCCGGCGTCCCGCGCCAGCGGAGGAAGTCGCGGTCCAGGGCCGGGACGCCGCGGTAGCCGGAGGCGCGCGCGATCTCCTCGAGCGCGCCGAGGCGGTGCGGAGTGCTCGCCATCAGGACGGTCGCGAGCCCGAGGCGGCGCTGGGCGAGGAGCTCGTCGAGCGGGAAGCCGTAGAAGCGGCGGAACCGCACGCGCAGGGTGAGCGCCGGCACGTGCAGCTCGGCGGCGAGGCCGGCCGGACCGAAGTGCCGATCGGCGTAGCGCTCGTTCACGAGCGCGGCCGCGGCGACGGCGAGCAGATCGGGTCGGCGGGCCGGAGGGCGGCGGCGGACGGGGCGGCGGGCGGGGCGGCGGGCGGGGAGCGGCAGGAGTCGGGGAAGGGGCACGGTGAAGAGACTCCGCCGCCCGCTCCTGATGACGCGATGGCGCGATCCGCAGTGGTTCCGGCGCACGACGTCCGGCGCGGGTCGGGGCGCGACCCGCCGCGGATCCCGCCCGCTCGCGCCCCGGATCCGGGGCTTCGCGCCGACGGCGCGACGCGGAGTGCGGGGCCCGCCGATCATCGTCCCGCCGCCGCCCGTCCACCCCGAGGAGACCCCCATGCCCCTGACCTCGATCCTCGCGGCGCCGTCCGGCGGCACGGTCGCCCCCGGTCGCTCCGTACCCCGCCTCCACCTCGATCTCTCCGTCTCGCACTCCGGCCGGGGTCCCGCCCGCCGTGCGGACGCGCTGGTCCTGGCCTTCTGGTTCCACGTCCGCAACGACACCGCCGGGCCGCTGCACGACCTGCACCTCCTGCAGGGCGGCCTCGGACGACGTCGACACCGACCTCGAGTACGACGCAGCGCCCATCGTCCTGGCCGGACCGGACGAGCGCATGGAGCCGGGCGCCGGCTTCGTGGCCGTGGCGCGGTACACGGCGAGAGTGCTCCCGCGCGCGAGGACCCTCCTCAACACGATCGTCGTGCGGGGCAACCGGAGCGGACGGCGCCCCCGTCAGCGGGCACGCCCAGGTGCGCGTCACGGTGGCGCGGGAGCGGCCGCCGCAGGTCCGGTGACCGCGCTGTTCCTGCTGTGACCCGAAGGGAGGGCCCTTCGACTCGAAGGACCGGCTCGGCGCGGCGAGCGGGTGATTTCCCGGGCCGCGACGGGTGAAATCCCCACGGCACCTGCTCCTCCGGGTGCAGTGTTGCGCCTGTCGCGCCGCCCGAACGGCCGACAGGAAGGCACCACCGTGAACAGCATGCCGATCGAACGGACGTCCATCGAGCGGGGCGTGACCCGCCGAGACCAGGACGCGAGGATCTGGCTCGGTCGCATGGGGCTGGAGGCGAGGCCCTCCGGTCTGCTGCGCGTCGTCGCCGACGTGCTCCGGAGCGGCTCCTTCGACGTCGTGCGACTCTGGCACACCCCCGGCCGGCTCCACCGCGCCGCTCCCGCGGGATCGGGAGTGCGCCTCCTCATCCCCCTCGAGGGCGAGATCGTCGTGCAGCCCGACGACCCGTCGGCGCTCGAGGTGCTCGTGCGCGTCGGATGCATCGCGTCTCCTCCGCCGCAGCCACTCCTTCACGATCGTGACCGATGCCCCGAGCGCGCGCATCGAGATCGCCTCCGAGAGCCCGCTGCTCGGCCTCCTCGACTGGGACGACACGGGCGCTCTCGTCACGGAGGCGGACGGCGCGGGTCGCGGCATCCTGCTCTCGACCGTCAACGCCATCGTTCGGATCGGCGCTCGACGCCGAGTCGCCCGCCTTCCCCTCGTGCGCGCAGCGGTCGAGCAGCTCACGGGAGCGGTGCTCGCCACCTCCCTCCCGCGGGAGCGGACCGAGACGGTGCACACGCGCGCCCTCGCCCTGATCGCGGCGATGTCGACCGACGCCGGGCTGTCGGTGCACGAGGTCTCGGAACGCCTCGGCGTGCCCAAGCGCACGCTTCAGCGGGTGTTCGCGGCGAACGGCACGACGGTCTTCAACGAGATCCGGCGGGCGCGGCTCGCCACGGCCCGCGCGGTCCTCGGCGACCTCTCCACTCCGCCCGCGCACGGGCACGCGCTCAGCGGCTACCTGCGCTCCCAGCGCCTCCAGCGCGACCTGCGCCGCCTCGAGCCGGAGCAGCGGGAGCAGTGATGAGCGCCACCGCGCACTGGAAAGGATTCACAGCCGTACTCTGGGGCGCCTGCCGTCCCTTCTCCTCGCACCGACCCCGGGGACGTCGGTCCCGCGAGGACGATCCACCGAGGAAGCATCTGCCCGTGATCACCGCCGACGCTCTCGACCGCCTCGCCGCGGCACTCGACGAGCAGCACTGGAGTGCCGTCGTCGAACTCCTCGACAGACACTGGTCCCGCTCCGTCCACGAGTACGCGCCCGTCCTGCTCGCCGCGCTCGATCGCGTGCCGGACAGCGTCCTGGACGAGCGTCCGCGCTGGATCCGCGCCCGCGACTTCCTGCGGAGCCGGTCACCGGAGGCGCGTCCCGTCGGGGCGCAGGAGCAGCCGGCCGGGCTCCTCCGGACGACGGCACGCATCGCGGAGCTCCGGCGCGCGAACCGGGCGCGGAGGCTCTCCCCGCTCTGCAGGACGCGCGCGAGCTGCTCGGCTCGATCCCTGCGGGTCGAGCGCCGTCGTCGACGCCGTCCGCGCGGAGCTGCACTACCAGTGGGGCTGTGCTCTCCGAGGAGGCCGGAGCGACGGAGGACGCCCTCGACGAGTACGAGGCCGCGGTGCGGTCGGCACCACTGTCCGGCTCCGCCCCGCGGATGCTGTCGCTCGCCGGCGGTGCGGCGGCGCTCCTCGCGGCCCTCCGCGGTGAGCGCGCCCGGGCGGTGAGGGCCTCGCCGACGCCGCGACGGGCAGTGGTGCGGAGGATCCGCTCGCGGGCGCCGTGTCGGCGACCCTCGCCGAGGGGTTCCTCCGCTTCGACGAGCTCGACCGGGCCGAGGCGCGTCGGCTGATCGCGAGCATCGACCGGGCGGCGATCGGGCACCGCTGGGCGCCGTACTTCCACCTCCGGGCCGCCGTCGAGTGGGAGCAGCAGGGGACGCGCCGGCTCGCCGTCGAGCTCCGAGACCCACCTCGCCGCCCTGCCGCCCGAGGCCGCGACGGACGCGCAGACCGAGCACCTGCGCATCATCCGCTACCTCCTCTTCGCCGCGGACGGACGGAGGGAGCAGGCGCGCGATGCGCTGGGGCCCGACTCCCCGACGAGGACCCTCCTCGAGCAGTTCACCGCCGCCCTCCGCGCGCACGACCTGGTGCAGCGCGGGCGGCGCGCGGAGGCCCGCGTGCTCCTGCGCCGCTGCGCGGGCGGACGACGGCGCCCCGCGCTGAGGTCCTGGCCCTCGCGGCGGCCCCCGAGCGCTCGTGCGGAGACCTCGAGCGCATCACCGAGCTCCTCGCGGAGCACCGCCTCCTCTGGCTCCTGCCGGAGCTCCCGAGCGAGGACCGCCACGAGGTCGCCCGGCTCCTCGGCGGTCGAGGCGTCGTCGTCCCGCGCGCCATCGAGCCCGCCGAGGAGAGGGCCCTCTCGCTGCTCACCGCGCGCGAGCGCGAGGTCGCCGAGCACGCCGCCCTGGGCGACTCGGTCGTCGGCATCGCCGCGGCGCTGCACGTCAGCGCGAACACGGTCAAGTCGCAGCTGCGCAGCGTCTACCGCAAGCTCGGCGTCTCCTCGCGGCACGAGCTCCTCGCGGTGCTGCAGAGCGTCGGCCGTGACGGCGCCGACCGAGCCGAGCGGTCCTCGTGACGACCGGCGTCCGCGGGGCCCGGCTGACGAGGGCCGTGGAGGCGGGCGACTGGGTCGCCGTCCAGGAGCTGCTCCGCTCCTCCTGGACGCACCTGGCGCAGAGCGAGCCCGCCGGGCTCCTCGACGCGCTCGAGCGGATGCCGGAGGAGGTGATGGACCGGTCACCGCGGCTGCGGATCGCGATGGTGCACCTCGGTCGCACCCTGCACGGCGACGCGTGGATCGACCCCGCGCCCGGGCGGCGGCCCCTCCCCTGCCGATGGGCCCCGCCGATCAGCTCGGCGTGTGGGCGGCGCGCGGCTCCGCCGCCCGGGCGAAGGGACGGCTCGACGACGCCTTCCGGTTGATGGAGTCCGGGCAGGACCTGCTGCGGCGCCTCCCGCCGATCGAGGAGGCGTCGATCTCGGCCGGTCTGCCCGAGATCCTGCAGGAGTGGGCGCTGACCTGCGAGCAGGACTCCCGACTCCGAGGACGCGCTGGCCCTGCATCTCTCGGCCCACGAGTGGTCGGCGGTCATCGGGCACCGGGGCATGGCGGCCGCGACGGCCGGATCGGCCGCCTACCTCCACGCGGTCGCCGGTCGCAACATGTCGGCGGCGGAGTGGCTCGCCCGGGTCCCGGACACCGAGGGGATCCTGCGGGCGCCGGGATCCGACGTCGCCGGAGTGCTGGCCGAGGCGCTGCTCAGGATCGACCACCTCGACCCCGAGGGCGCCGTGTCCCTCCTCGACGGGCTCGACGGGGCGGCGGCGGGCGAGCGCGGACCGGCGGTCGACTTCGTCCGGGCGTTCGCGGCGGCGGGGCGGCCGTTCTCCTCGCACCTGGTCCGGCGCCGCATCGACGCGACCCTCGCGGCGACGGGGGCCCTGAGCGGACGCGGGCAGTCCGACCTGGTCCGCGCGATCCACGCGTTCACCGGCGGACCCGCCGAGGCCGAGCCGATCGACGACACCGTCCCGCTCGTCGCGAGGATCGCCGCCGCGACCGAGGCCCTCGCCGCGAACCTGCGCGGCGACGAATCGACCGCCCGGCGGCTCGCCGGTCCCCTCCTCGACAGCGGGGAGTCGCCGCGCGTGCTGATCACCGCGCTGCTCGCCTCCTCCGCGCACCCCACGCGCACGCTCGAGGAGGCGGCGGCCCTCGCGCACGCCCACGACAGCTTCGGCGTGCTCGCGCTCCTGCCCCCCGACCGCAGACGCCGGGTCGCCGACGAGCTCGCCTCGCTCGGCGACCACGGCATCGCGCGGATCCTCCGCGACTCCGACGCGCCCCGGGCATCGGATCTCAGCCCTGTGCACCGCGAGATCGCGTTCTCGGCGGCGCAGGGCGCCACCCTCGCGGACATCGCCGACGAGCGGGGTGTCAGCGTGAACACCGTGAAGACGCAGCTGCGCACCGTCTACCGGCGGCTGGGCGTGCGCTCCCGCTCCGAGCTCGCGGCGGCCCTCGACGGGGTCCGCGCGCCGCGATCGGAGGCGTGAGCGGTCGGGTCCGCGCGGCCCGGCCCGGGTCGGGTCAGCCCGGGTACGGCAGCGAGGCGGCGGGCCACGACGACGCGGCGAGCTCCGAGCGCAGCCGGTGGTACTGCTGCACGGCGCTGAGCGAGTCGGTGCGGAAGGCGATCGCCACCGCGGCGTCGCGGCGGTAGTCGTCCCAGCCGTCGTACTGCTCGAAGACGCGGTCGCCGATGCTCGCGAGGAGCTGCCAGGCCCGCTCGGCGGGCAGGTAGCCGGCGACGTAGGCGTAGCGGATCGCCTCGATCGTGCGCTCGGCGTCGCCCGCCAGCAGCAGCACCGGCGCTCGCCCGCCGATCGGCTGAGCCCGCTCGAGCAGGTGGAACTCGCTCTCGCCGGTGAGCGCCGAGACGCGGGAGCGCATCCGCTCGGCCTCCTCCGACGCCGACACCTCGGCGAAGCGGGCCGAGAGCGGGCCGGTGGCGAGCACGTCGGCGACGAACAGCTCGACGTCCTCGGCCGACGCGATGCGGAAGTCGCGGTCGAGCGCGGCGCGCTGCTCGCTCAACGGCGGGATCGGCAGCTCGCTCCACGGGGATCCCTTCGCGCCGTCCGAGAAGCGGGCCCGGAGCGGCTGAGGAAGCTCGGCCCAGCTCGGCTGGAAGGCGAGCGACGAGTTCCACCTGCCGAACGAGAAGTCGCTGATCGCGTCGAGCGCGAGCAGCTGCTGCTGCCGCGGGGTCGGCGCGGCGGTTCCCGCCTGGGCGAGGTACGACAGCTGCTCGCGGCGGGGAGCGCCCGCGTCGCGGATCGTGCCGACGATCGAGCCGGCGGCCAGGCCGAGCGCGAGGCCGACCGCGAAGGTGAAGAAGGGGAAGGCCGGGTCGTCGTCCGAGCTCTGCAGCAGTCCGACCACGAACCCGACGACGCCGAACGGCACGGCCCCGGCGGTGAGGAGGAGGGCGCGCCGTCCGCTCCCCCGCCCCGTGAGCGACGGCGCTGCTCCGCGAGCCGCGCGAACCGCAGTCGGGGACGGACGGGGAACTCGACATCACCCGGGTGATTCTGCAGCGGCACGGTCGCAGCCTAGACGCCGGAGCGGATCGGGGTCGGGACGGATGTCGGCCCCCGTGGGACGCTTCGAGCATGAGACTCGCCGAAGCCCTCCTCGAGCGCGCCGACCTGCAGAAGCGGATCGAGGCCCTCCAGTCGCGGATCGTCGCGAACGCGTCCTACCAGGAGGGAGAGGCGCCGTCCGAGGACCCGGCCGAGCTGCTCGACGAGTGCACTCGCGCGCTGGCGGCTCTGGAGAGGCTCGTCACGGCGATCAACATCACCAACACGACGACGCCGACGCCCGACGGAGCGACCGTCACCGCCGCCCTCGCCCGGCGCGAGACCCTGCGCGCGCACCACGGCATCCTCGTCCGAGCCGCCGATGCGGCGGCCGGGTCCTGGGGGAACCGGCAGATGCGCAGCGAGCTGCGTCGGCTGTCGGCCCTGCCCGTGAAGGAGCTGCGGGCGCGGGCCGACGAGATCGCGCGGGAGCTGCGCGACCTCGACGCCTCGATCCAGCGCACCAACTGGGAGGCCGAGCTGATCCTCTGACACGCAGCGCGGTGAGTCGGTAGGCGCACCCGGAGCGAGCACGCACCGTCGGGCCGGCGGTTCATCCGGCCCTCTGTCGACGCGGTGGGCAGCGTCACGGCTCCGGCCGTCACTCCTCAGCCCAGCACCCAGGACCGGTGACCGTGCAGGCAGGACATCTCATCACCATGTGCTGGCCGGTCGCCGAGGGCGGGTTCGGGGACCTCATCGCGCCGACGGGCGACCGCGCGGGCGATGACGCCGACGTTCAGCCGAGCGCGCAGCGCGCCGCGAAGACCGCGAGCGAGCGGTCGACCTCGGGCAGCGAGGGTGCGGTTCAGGTGGCCGTGGGGCATGCCCGCCGCGAGGTACCCGGTCGCGGCGACGCCCGCCTCCGCCAGCTGGCGCAGGAGGAGCTCGGCCGAGCCGCGCAGCTCGTCGAACTCGCTCACCATCACGGTGACCGGAGGGAGGCCGGCCAGCGGTGCGGCGCCGGGCAGCGCGTCGACAGGGAGGTCCGAGATCCGGCCGACGTAGTTGCGCACCATCGACTCGATGCTCGAGGTCGGGAAGCGCATCGCGGCGGGCAGCGCCACGGAGCTCGCGGGCCACGTCATCGTCGACGGCCGGGTTCGGGAAGTGCGCGAAGGGGTAGGCGAGCAGCACGTGGTCCGGCGGCGTCGCTCCGGCGTCGCGCTCGCGCAGGGCCGTGGCGAGGGCGAGCGCGGCGCCGGCGCTGGCTCCGCCGATCGCGACAGGGTGCGCCTCGGGGTCCCGCTCCGCAGCCACCGCCAGGCGGCGTGCACGTCGTCGAGCGGCACGGGGTAGCGGACGCTCGCGCTCGCCAGCCGGTAGCCGACCGAGACCACGCGGGCTCCGGAGCGGCCGACCAGCTCGGCCGACACGACGTGCGACTCCTGCATGTCGAGGTCGCCCGCCCCGAATCCGCCGCCGTGCACCCAGAGCAGCGCGCGCTCGGTCGGCTCGGCGGGCTCGTAGACGCGGAGCGGGACGGGTCCGTGCGGGCCGTCGATCGCGGTGTCCGACACGACCACTCCCTCGGGGAGCGTCCAGGGCGCGGGATCGACGGCGAACTCGGCGAGGCGGGCCGCCTGCTCCGGGTCGCCCGGGTCGAGGACGCCCTCGAGCAGCGGCACGCGGGCGGCGAGGTACGGGTCGAGCGGCAACGGTGCCTCCTGGTGGTGGGTGTCCCGCCACGCTACCGAGCGCGGCGCTCCAGCAGGATCACCCCGTCGAGCAGGACTCCGTCATGACCCTCGGGGCCGGTGACGGAGCGCTCGCGGGTGCCGACTTCGCGCTCGATCCGGTCGGCCGCGTCGAGGGCGAGCTCGGCGAGCTCCTCCCGGGGCGCGGGCAGGTGCTGCAGCGCGTGCCGGTGCGCTCCACGGCGGTGGAGCGGCGTGCGTCACGATCGCGAGCCGGCCGCCGGGAGCGACCTGCGTCGCCGCGCGACGGAGGATCGCGGTGCGCGCAGCTCGACCACCATCCCGAATGCAGGAAGCTCGCGCAGACCAGGTCGAACAGGCCGTCGACGGGCCACTCGGCGCCGAGGTCGGCCTGGCGGAGGTCGACGACCAGGCCGCGGCGCTCCGCCTCCGCCCGACCGCGCCGGAGCGCCGTCTCGGAGAGGTCGAGTCCGCTGACGCTCCAGCCCTGCTCGGCGAGCCAGAGCGCGTCGCCGCCCTCGCCGCAGCCGAGGTCGAGGGCGCGGCCCGGGGCAGCGCGTGGACGAGGTCGACGAGCGAGGCGTTGGGCCGGCCCGACCAGATGCGGTCGGAGTCGGCGTAGCGGGCCTCCCAGTGGTCGCGTGCAGTGGTCACGGCGGTCCCTTCCTCGGAGACGAGGATGCCGCGCGCCGGCGCACGGGGCGAGTCCCGATGCCGGAACGGCACGACGGTGAATGCAGCGACGGCATCCCCGGGGTCGGGGGGCCGCAGCGGGGCAAGGCTTCCGCGACGGCCGGAGCGGCGAATAGCGTCGAGTCATGGGCCTCCGACTCGAAGGGAGATCATCATCGACAGCACCGACTTCCGCACGCTCGGCCACTGGTGGCAGGAGGCGCTCGGCTGGGACGTCGTGGACGGGGCCGGCGAGGGGATCGAGCTGCGCCTCGCCCGCCGTGGTCGCCGAGGACCGAGTCTGCTGTTCCTCGGCGTGCCCGAGCACGAAGAGCGTGAAGAACCGCCTGCGCCTGGACTTCGTGCCGGACGACGAGGACGCCGAGGTCGAGCGACTGCTCGAGGAAGGGCGCCACCCGCGTCGACGTGGGTCAGAGGCGAGCAGTCGTGGGTGGTGCTCGCCGACCCCGAGAGGGAACGAGCTCACTTGCATCCCTCAGCGCTCGCGACCAGCGGCGGCCCCCGCTGCAGAAAGCAACCGTTTCTCCATGCAGCCGCATGGAAGGATTCACAGAAGTCAAAGGGTAGAGGCGCGCGTTCTCACCGCCCTGCTCTCGGTGCTCGTGACCCCATGAGGGCCATCTCATCCGAGGAGGTGACCGTGAGCACGTACGGGGAAGCCCGTAGGCGCCGTCGGCACGACGCAGGCCCAGCAGCAGCGCGAGATGCTCGCCGGACGCGCCCTTCGCGCTCGCGCGGCGCCGGTGCTCTACGCCGCCTACGCGTACCGGCTCACCCCGTCGGAGGAGGCGGCGGGTGCTGCCCTGCAGAACGCCGCGGGTCACACTCCGCAGCGGCTCCCCGAAGGTCGCCGACGAGGCGTCGGCGCTCGAGCTCGCGCGCACCGAGATCGGCCGGGCGAGCCTGGAGCGCGGCGAGCGGGCTCCTACGCGGTCTCCGGCGCGCCGCGCCTGCGGGAGGAGGACCTCCTCCGCTCGGGGTTCCACCGCCGCCTGCACGCGCTGCCCGCGATCGAGCGTCGGTGCTGGCTGCTGCGGCACACGGGTCGGCACGACGTGGAGGCGATCGCCGGGATCCTCGGGATCACGGAGGAGGCGGTGCGCTCCGCGCTCGCCTCGGCCGCGTGCGCCCCGGTCGAGGGCGGAGCTCGCCGAGGCGGAGGGCGTCGAGTAGGCGCTCCGGCCGGAAGGTGCCCGAGAGGCGCCGGGCTCGAGCCGGCGGCGCCTCGAGGCGCTTCGGCGCCGGGGCCGAGCCCCGGGAAGCGCGTCAGTCGAGGTAGTCGATGTCGTCCCACGGCTCCTGCACGTCGCCGGTGTCGCGATCGCTCGCCGGGCACCTCGATGTCCTCGAAGATCACAGGCGACTGCCGGGCGAGACGAGTGCGCTGACCTGCCGGTTGCCCACCACGACGAAGTCGACCATGCCGCCGCCCGACCGCGAGGCCTCGGTCGTCGACGCCTTCAGACCGGTCACATCGGCCCCCTGCGAGAGCCCGTAGGTCTTGCCGTCGATCGTGACGGTGGTTCGGATCATCAGGTGGCGCTCCTCGTATCGGTCCTGTCGAGGAAGTACGAAGATCCGCCCATTCGCGCTCCAGGCCTTGCGGAACAGGCGCGTTGCTGGCACGAGCGCTGGCGCGGGACGCCGGGCGGGAGTGCCGTCCGGCGAGGATGGTCGGATGCTCCGCCTCCTCCGCTCGTCGAGTCCTCACCTCCGGCACCGGCTCGTCGTCCGCGCGGCCGACGCCGGAGCGCTCGCCCTCGCTGCGGCACTCGAGCGCGCCGAAGCGCACGACCCCCGCACCTGAGCGCTCACGTCGCATCCGTCCGCCCTTCGCGTCAGCGGGGCGCGGCCCGCGGAGCCCGCGCCGTAGCGTGCCGAAGGCGAACCGCACGATCCGACACGACCGCAAGGAGGATCCGATGACAGACAAGACCACGCGCCGACGCTCCCGACACCGAGACCGTCGATCCGGACACCGTCGACCCCGAGACCGCGACCGACCCCGGGGGCGGCCGGGGTCGAGAACCCGTCAGGCTGACTCGGACCCCGCAGAAGCCCCGAGGCGCCCCGGCGCCCGGGGCTTCCCGCGTGTCCGGGCTCCGCGTGTCCGGGCCGCTCAGGCCGACTCGACGTAGCGGCCGAAGCGAGCGGTCCCGGGCCAGCGGCGCGTCCCGAGCGGAGTCGTGCCGGCCGTCGAGCACGTGTAGCACGACGAGCAGGTGGTCGCCCGCGTCGTGCACCTGCTCGACGGAGACACCCGAGGTCGAGCACGGCGCCGTCGATCGAGACCGCTCCGGAGAGGACGCCGTCCAGCCGACGCCCGCGAACCTCCCCGCACGGTCGCGCGAGGCGAGCCGCAGGACGGCGGCGTCCTGGTCCGCGCCGAGGACCGAGACGCTCCAAGCCGCTCGGATCCCGCCAGCTGCGGCCACGTCGACGACGAGCGCTGCACCGCGATCGTGCAGAGCGGCGGGTCGAAGCTTGACCACGCCGAGCGCGAGGTGGCCGCGACCATCCCGACCGGCTCGCCGTCGACCAGGGCGGCCACGGCCGCGACGGGGGCCGGCACCGCGAGGTGGACCGAGAGCCGCCACGAGGGTCATCGCGGAGCGCCGGCGCGGAAGGCCGAGCCGGGGTGCCCGGCGGGCAGCGTCGGCACCGTGTGGCCGAGGATCTGCTCGCGCATCGATCCGGAGCGGGGCGTCTCGGGCAGCATCCCGCGCTCGCGCAGCAGCGGCATCACCTGCTCCGGCGAAGTCGCGGTACGTCTCCCACGAGCCGTAGGTGTACTCGATCAGGAAGCCGTCGACGTCGGTGCGGTCGACGATCTCCGCACAGCCGATCGGCCACCGACTCGGCGGTGCCGGTGACGCGCATGCCTCCGATCGAGGACGTGATCACGTCGAGGATCTCGGCGACGGTCGGGCTGTACTCGGGCTGCTGGAACATCGCGAGCATGGTCTGCCCGACCTCGGTCGTCACCTCGGCGAGGGTCGCGTCGAGCGGGAACGACATCAGATCGACCCCGCTCCACCCCATGAACAGGGCGGCGGCCGCCTCGCGCGACGGCGTCGCGTCGAGCTCGGCCCGAGGCGCAGCGCGTCCTCCTCCGTCTCGCCGACGATGATCGAGACGGACGGGATGACGGTGATGTCGCGCGGGTCCCGGCCGTTCGACTCCGCCCGCGAGCGCAGATCGGCGACCGTCGCCGCCGCCTTGCCGAGGTCGCGGTCCTGGATGAAGCACTCGCCGTACCGGCCCGCGAAGGCGCGACCGGCGGAGGAGGTGCCCGCCTGCAGCAGGAGCGGCGTGCGCTGCACGGACGGGATCGCCGGGAAGTAGCCGTCGTAGCGGAAGTACTCGCCCTCGTGGGTGATGCGGTGCACCTTGGCCGGATCGGCGAAGGTGCGGGTGGCCTTGTCGTACACGACCGCGTCGTCCTCCCACGCGCCCTCCCAGAGCTTCAGGCACAGCTCGACGAACTCTGTGGCGCGGCGGTAGCGCTCGTCGTGGGGGCGTGACTCCGTCGTGCCCGAGGAGCTTGTGTGAGCGCGACCTGGTTGTCGGAGGTGACGATGTTCCAGGCGATGCGGCCCTTCGTCAGGTGGTCCAGCGTGGTGAAGGTGCGGGCGTTGAGGTAGGGCTGCTGCGCGGTGGTGGAGGCGGTGACGACGAAGCCGAGGCGGTCGACGGTGGCGGCGAGCCCGCGTGACGAGCGCGAGCGGGTCGTGCACGGGGACCTGGACGGCCTCGCGGATGACGACCTCGGGCACGTCGTCGCCGCTCATCAGGTAGCCCAGCGCCTCGGCGAGGAAGAGGAAGTCGAAGCCGGCGTCCTCCAGCTTCCGCGCGAGGTCCTGCCAGTACTCGAGGGCTGCGAATCCGCTCGTGTCTCCGCGGGGGTGGTGCCAGGCGTTGCTGATGAAGTTCGGCGTGAACTCCTCGAACGCGCCGAGGAAGATCTGCTTGGTCACTGTGCTGCCCTTCGATGGCGATCGGACGCTCCCGACCGGAGGGCTGATAACCTCGCGTTATCAACACGGCGATGATAACCAGCAGTAATCAGCCGCCGCAAGAGCGCACCACCGCACCACGCGAGGACCGATGAGCGACGACGCCGCGAGGCACCCGCCCTCGCCTCCGAGATCGGCCTCCTCGTGCGCGCCCTGCGCACCGCCCGCGGTCTGTCGATGCGGGCGCTCGCCGCGCAGGCCGGGGTGTCGCAGCCGTTCCTCTCGAAGCTCGAGAACGGCCGGCTGCTGCCGAGCCTCTCGACCCTGTACGCGCTGGCCGCGGCGTTCGAGGTGCCGCCGGCCGAACTGGTGCCGGCGATCGCCTCCTCCGACGACACGACTCCGGAGGCGCACCTGCGCGCGAGCGATGCGCCGCACGCGCCGCGCGCGCACGCCTGGTCGCGGGGGACCCGGCCGCCGGACGGGAGGCGTACCTCTTCACCGCGCAGCCGGGCCAGTCGGACGACGTCGACTTCGCGCATCCGGGCGAGGAGTTCGTCTTCGTGACCGAGGGGGCCGCCGTGCTGACCTACGCCGACGGCGCCTCGCGCACGGTCTCGGCGGGCGAGTCGGTCACGATCGAGACGCTCCGCCCGCACCGCTGGTCGGTGCCGGCGGACGCGGCCGGCGCGGCGCGGTACCTGCTCGTGACGACGCACTCGGGCTGAGGGTCCGCGCGCGCGAGATGCCACTCCGGCACGCCTGGGACGGCGTGTCGAGTACCGGAGTGGCATCTCGCGGGGGCTCACGGAGGGATCAGCGGCAGCGCGTCGCCGACGACTCGACCGGGATCGCGGCGGAGGCCGGCCTCGCCGGCGACCGCGTGCGCACGTCGACCGTGAGCGAGACGGCCGGGACCGCGCGGAGCGGGGTCGGCACCGTCACGGACGCGGTCTTGCCGGCGGCGAGCGACGGCAGCGTCGCGCTGCCGTAGGGGTGCGCACCGAGAGGGCGACGCGGTCGGTCCCGCCGTTGACGGCCTTCACCGAGATCACGGCCTTGCCGGCCGCGCAGGTGACGGTCGCGCCGAGGCTCACGCGCAGCGCGTTCTCGAGGGCGTCGAGGGAGTCGCGGAGTCCGCGCTCGGCGGCGTCCACGTCCTCCTGCGTCGCGGCGGATCCGGCGAGCACGACCGCGGCGATCGCACGGCTCTCGTCCAGGCGTGCCAGCGACTCCTCGGTCCACACGGCGCGGTCGACGGCGTCGGCCTCGGCGAGCGCCGCCGCGAGGGCGGTGGTGTCGGCCGTCGACTCCGAGGCGTCGGCGACGAGGCGGACGTCGTCGAGGACGCCCCACGCTCCGCCGGTCAGCGCGAACTCGGCGGCGATCTCGACCACGCCGTCCTCGCCGACCACGACGGGGACCGTCGTCGTCGTGAAGGAGCTCCAGGTGGTGAGCACCAGCGGGGCGCTGGTCGTGCCCGCGGAGGTGGTCGCGCTCAGGGTGCGGACGTCGCTCGCGGGGCTGTTGGTGCCCTGCGTCGTCGCCTGCAGCGTGTACGCGCCGGCCGGCACGCCGGTGAGGGTCTGGCTCGCCGAGGTGGTGTAGTCGGTGCCGTTCCAGAAGGTGACCGCGAAGTCGCCCTCGGCGGCGTCACCGGTCTGCGTGCGCGCGGCGGGGCCGGTGAAGGTCCACGCCGACGTGTCCGCGTCCTCGAAGCCGGGGTTCTGCACGAGGTTCGGAGCGACGACCACGACGGTCGCCGACACCTCGAGTCCCGTGGCCGTGCGGCCGGGGGATCGTGTACTCGCCGGGTCCGCGGATCCACGAGGCGGCTCCGCTCCACGTCACCGCGGGAGTCTCGACCGAGCCGTCGTTGAAGTTCACCGACACGGTGGCCGGCAGCACGACGGGCTCGCCGTCGACGACGGTCAGCTCGACCGCGTCCACTCCGGTGACCGCGCGGGGCGCGACCGCTCCGGTGTCGACGTAGCGGAAGGTGCTCAGCGACTCCAGCGGAATGCCGTCGGCGGCGAAGAGGGCCTGGTTGTCCCAGCCGGAGCCGCCGAAGTCGTCGCCCACGTGCACGGGGTCGTACGGGGCGGCGAAGCTCGTGGCCCAGCCGGAGCCGTCGCGCTCCCAGAGCACGCGGTTCTGCTCGACGTCGCTCGCGGGTCCGACGGGCAGCCAGGCCGGCTCCCAGTAGTAGACGCCGATGCCCGCGTCGCCCACGGCGTGCACCGCGGCGATCACGTCGCGCAGCGCCGTGGCCTGGGCCTGCACGCTGATCGGGTACTCGTCGGTCGCGGTGCCCTCGCCGATCACGTTCGGGTAGCCGTCGCCGTCCTCGAGGGTGTGCGCCCATGAGGTCTCGGCGACCATGACCTTCTTGCCGTAGCTGTCGGCGATCTGCGACAGCGAGGCGGTGAGGTTCTCGGGGCTGCCGTGCCAGAACGGGTAGTACGAGCTCGCGAAGACGTCGTAGTCGACGTCGAAGCGGTCCAGGCCCGCGGCGATGGCGGAGTAGCGGCCCAGGGTCTCGGGGTTGGTGAAGTGCACGGCGACCTGCGCCTCCGGCAGCACCTCGCGGACCGCGGAGCTGCCGGCCGAGAGAGCCCGGCGAGAGTCGCATCCATGTCGGTCGCGGCACGGGTGTACCCGGCCATGCCGTTGTTCGTCTCGTTGCCGATCTGCACCATGTCGACGTCGACTCCGGCGTCCTCGAAGCGCTGGAGCGACTCGGCCGTGTAGTCGTGCAGCGCGGTGGTGAGCTCGGGAGCGGCGAGGCCCGCCCAGGCCTTCGGCGCGAGTTGACGGCCGGGTCGGCCCAGAAGTCGGAGTAGTGGAAGTCGACGAGCAGGCCCAGTCCGGCGGCCGTGGCGCGCTCGCCGATCTCGATCGCGCGGTCGACGTCGACGTCGCCGCCGCCGTAGCCGTTGCCCTCGGCGTCGAACGGGTCGTTCCAGACTCGGACGCGGACGGAGGTGACGCCCTCGTCGGCGAGGACCTCGAAGACGTCGGCCTCCTGACCCGACGGGTCTCGAAGACGACTCCGCTCTCCTCGAGCGACAGGATGCTCGAGATGTCGGCGCCCTTGATGAAGTCGGCGGGGAGGCCGTCGACCTTGTCGACGAAGATCCCGGCGTCGACCGGGCCCTCCGCCGCCGAGGCGCTGGTCGCCCCGATCCCGGCGAAGGTGCCGAGGAGGGTGGAGACCGCGGCCACGGCGGCGGTGCCGGCGGTCCTCCTGGTGCGTGCAGACATGCGTGTCCTTTCGTGGTGGTGCGCCCGCCGCGGGGCCTGACGTCGCTCCGGTGCGCACACGGGAGCGGAGCGGCGAGAGGGCCCGGTCGGGCGGGGAGGCGGTGGCGCTCGAGGCGCTCGCGGGGCCCGAGTCGCGGCGCTCTGCGCGTGGCTCGAGCCGGATCGGTTCGGCAGGTTCTCCGCTGAACTGTGTGCGCTCCCAGTCTGCGGAGGCGCTCAGCAGCCGTCGGGAGACGGTGCGAGGGAACTCGCCTGCGTCAATTCGACTGTGCGGGACTGGGAGCGAGCACAGTCTGCCGAGGACGCGGTACGACCCCGCCGGACCCTGTGCATGGGATGATCGCCCGATCGGCGAGAGGGAAGACGATGGGCCAGTTGATCTACGGAGTCGCTCCGGCCGTCGAGGTCGAGGACCGGGCGCTGCGGCACGTCGAGGCGGTCATCATCCTCGAAGCTGCGCCGCAACGAGAGCTTCTCCTTCCATTGGGACGGCGAGCCCGACGTCGGCGAGGACGTCGCGACTCCGAACCGAGGACGCCACGGCAGCATCTGGGTCTCGAAGAGCTCGTCGCTCTACTTCAGCTACGACTCCGCGGGCGGCGAGCCGCTGAACCGCGCCTGGATCGACCTGCTGCTGCGCTCGGCGCTGTCGCCGGCCGGGCTGCGCGTGCTGCCCGAGCCGAGGCCCGAGGCGGAGCGGGGGATCCGCTCCGCGCGCTCGCTCGATCGGCAAGGGGCGCGCTACGCTGCCCGCTCTATCAGCAGGCAGTGCGTGGCGTCAGCCCTGCTGGTCGGGCTCGGCCACGACCTGCAGGACCCGACTGCGAGCTCGCCGAGACCATCAGCGCGTCGACCCACGCGCGGTTGATCGCCGGCTGGCGCCCGCCGAAGAACTTGTACGACAGCGGCACCGACGGGTGCAGCCAGATCTTCATCCGCCCGCCGCCCGTGTCCTGCGTCTGCGTCCACGAGAACGCGAACGACCTCGTCGCGGCGCAGCTTGGCCGTGATCACGATCTCGGGTGCGCAGCAGGCGGTCCTCGAAGTCGGCCTCGATGCCGCCGGGGTAGATCAGCAGTCCCATGGGGTGCTCCGCTCCGGGCACCGGAGCATCCCGGAGCCGCATCCGATCATCCCAGCATCGCGGCCCGTCACCCAGTCGAGGTGCCTGCGCCTCCTACGCTCGACGGATGCATCTCGAACGCCGCGCGCTCGTCGCGCACGACGGCACCCGGCTCTCGCTCCTCGACTCGGGCGGCGACGGCCCGCCCGTCGTGATCCTGCACGGGCTCGCCGGGAGCGCCGCCGAGTTCGAGCCGACCGCCCGCGCCCTGCCGGAGCACCGGGTCGTGCTGCTGGACGCGCGAGGCCACGGTCGAGCGAGCGGCACCCCTCCGACGTGTCGCGCGCGGCCTTCGTCGCCGACGTCGCGGCGCTGCTCGACGAGGTGGGCCCGGCGGTGCTCGTGGGCCAGTCGATGGGCGCGCACACCGCGATGCTGGTCGCGGCCGCCCATCCTCAGTTCGTCGACCGGCTCGTGCTGCTCGAGACAGCGGAGGGCGGCGACCCGGACGACTCCGTCGCCGACTGGTTCCGCTCGTGGCCGCTGCCCTTCGCGGATTCCCGGCCGCCCGGGCGTTCCTGGGCACGGGCGCGCTCGCGGACGCCTGGATCGCCGACCTCGAGGAGGCGCCGGACGGACTGCGCCCGCGCTTCGAGCCCGAGATGATGGCGCGCGTCGTCGAAACGCTGGCCGCGCCGCGCTGGACGGGTGGGAGAGCGTCGCGGCGCCGACCCTCCTCGTCTACGGCGAGAACGGCATGTTCGCACCGGAGCGGCGGGACGCCTTCGCCGCGCGCGGCCGGGACGTGCGCCGAGTGGACCTGCCCGGTGCCTCGCACGACGCGCACCTCGACGCGACCGAGGGCTGGATCGCGGCGCTGCGCGAGTTCGCGGAGGGCACGTCGTGACGTGCGTCTTCTGCGAGCTGATGGCCGGGCACGGCGAGGCGACCTGGGTGGAGCAGGAGGCGGAGGCGGTCGCGTTCCGCCCGGTCCCCCTCCTCCGAGCTCGCGCCCGGGCACACGCTCGTCGTGCCGCGCGAGCACAGCGCGGGACTGCTCGACGCCTCCCCCGCCGCGCTCGCGGCGACGATGTCGCTCGCGCAGCGCGTCGGCCGGGCGATGCGGGCGGCCCTCGGAGCGACGGGAGTGGCCGTGCTGCAGGCGAGCGGCGCCTCCGCGGGGCAGAGCGTGCCGCACCTGCACCTGCACGTGGTGCCGTCGTGGGACGGCGACGAGGTGCAGTGGCCCGCCCACCGCTCGGAGCACATCGTCGACGGGGATGCGTGGGCGCGCTGCTCGCGGAGATGTTCGAGTAGCCCTCCCGCGCCTCGGCCATACTGACGAGGTGCAGGCCGAGGACGACGAGCGCAAGGATCTGGAGCGCGCGCTGTTCGCGCGACCGAGCGGCGACGCGGAGGACGCGACCCGGCGGCGCGAGGCCGAGCGGCGGCTCCGGGAGGAACGCGAGACGGAGCGGGCGGAGGCGGAGCGGGCCGAGACGGAGCCCCGGACGGCTCCCCGAACCGCCGCCGCGACCGCCGCCTCCGCCGTTCCCGCCTCGGAGGAGCCGCCCGCCCGGCGCCGGCGCCCCTTCCTGCTCGTCGGCGCGGCCCTCGCGGCCGGCCTCGTGCTCGGCGCCGCGGCGACCGCACTTCTGCCGGGTGCCGCGGGGACGCCCGCCCCGACCCCCTCCGCGACCGCCCGCCTCGCGGACCGCTGCGCGACCCTCCTCGAGGGCTGGGTCGTCGCCACCGACCTGCCGACCGGCATGGCGCTCATCGCCCGGGACGCCGACGTCTTCACCCCGAGTTCGACACGGCGCAGGAGGACCGCCTCCTGGTGACCGCTCCGGGCGGGGTCTCGCTCTGCCTCGCCCTCCAGCGCGGCGACGGCTCGCTCTCGGCGGGGTGCACCGGGCTCGAGGCGTTCTTCGAGGCGGGATCGCTCGACGTCGTCGGCACCGACCAGGCCGACGGCACGCCCGTCTACACGCGGGTGTCGTTGCGCTCCGACGGGTCGGTCGAGGGAGGCTTCCGGCGGTGCAGGAGCCCTGAGCCCACCACCCCGTGTCAAGCCTCCCCGACCTCTCGGAGAACCTCCGGCCGCGCGCGCCAGGATGCGGGGACATCCACTCGACCGGGAGGCCGCCGTGCCCGACAGCATCCAGCACTACGACGTCGCCGTGATCGGCGCGGGGCCCGCGGGCACCGCCGCCGCGCTGCGGGCCGCCGAACTCGGAGCGCGCGTCGTCGTGCTCGAGGCCGCCCGCGTGGGCGGCACCTGCGTGAACACGGGCTGCGTGCCCACGCGCGTCGCTCGCGAAGACCGCGCGGATCATCCGCGAGGCGCGCACCGCCTCCGACTACGGCGTCGACGTGGGCATCCCGCGGATCGACTGGGCGGCGACCGTGCAGCACGTGCACGAGCGAGTGGACGAGGTGCGCTCGATCAAGCGCGAGGCGCAGCGCTTCGAGGAGGCGGGCGTCGAGCTGATCCACGAGGGGCGGGCGCGGTTCGAGGACGAGTCGACGCTGGTGCTCGACAGCGGTCGCCGGCTGACGGCCTCCTCGATCCTCATCTGCGTCGGCGGGCACTCGCGCCGCCTGCCGATCCCCGGCGCCGAGCTCGCGACCGTCCCCGAGGACGTGCTGGCGCTGCCTCGCGCCCCCCGCCGGGTCGCGGTGATCGGCGGAGGGAACACGGGCGCCCAGCTGGTGACGGTCTTCAACGCCTTCGGTTCGGAGGTGACCCTGCTCGACGTGGCGCCGCGGATCCTCATGACGTCCGATGCCAGCATCTCGAGTACGTGGGGGCCGCCTTCGAGCGCCAGGGCGTGCACGTGAGCACCGGCATCGAGACGGTCGAGGGCATCGAGCGCGTCGACGCCGCCCTGACGCTGCGCTGGAAGGACGCGGGGCGCTCGCACGCCGAGGAGTTCGACGCCGTGATCATGGCGACGGGCTGGCCCGCCGACGTCGAGGACCTCGGGCTCGAGAACGCGGGCATCGAGGTCGTGCGCTCGGCGATCCCGGCCGATCAGTACTTCCGCACCGTCGTGCCGCACGTCTTCGCGGTCGGCGATGCGAACGGGCGCGACATGCTCGTGCAGGCGGCGCAGTTCGAGGCGGAGAGCGGCGGCCGAGAACGCCGTGCTCGGCGCCAACCGGCGCACCCCGCAGCGCCTGCTGCCCGCCGGCGGATTCACGGATCCCGACTACGCGGGCGTCGGTTTCACGCTCGGGCAGGCCCGCGAGCGCGACCCGCAGTGCGTGGTGGCCTCTGTGCCGTTCTCGAACGTGGACCGCGCGGTGATCGACGACCGCGAGAGCGGGTTCCCGACGCTGATCTCGGACCGCCGCCGCGAGCTGCTGCTCGGCGCGCACGCGGTCGGCGAGAACGCGATCGAGGTCGTGCAGTCGGTGACGACGGCGATGGCGGCGGAGTCGACGTGGCGACCCTCGCGAACGTGCGGTTTCGCGTATCCGACCTACAGCGCGGTGATCGGCATGGCGGCGCGGGCGCTGCTGAAGGAGCCGGCGCGGCCGACCGAGCTGGATCTGACCGGCGGAACGGCTGCGGAAGCAAGGCTGGAACGCGGGAACGGGCGTTTCGCAGCCGGATCGGGGCTTCCGGCCTTCGTCGTGCGGGGTCGGGCGGTTCGCAACCGAGGTCGGGAGCGGCTCCGCCGTGCGACGGCCCGGATCCGGGCATCCTGACCTCGGTTACGGACGACGGCGATGGTAGGGCGTGGTCGTCGAGACCTTCATCAGGCCGGAGCGCTCCAGGATCGGGCGCGAGTCCTCGGTGGAGTCGCTGTGGACGAGGCGCTTGCCGAGCGCGAGCGCCGAGGCGGCTCGGGCGGCGGTGAGCGCCCGGTAGATCTCGCGGCCGCGGAACTGCGGCAGGAGCGCTCCGCCCCAGATGCCGGCGAAGTCGGTGCCCGGAACCGGTTCGAGGCGGCCACCGCCGACCATCCGCCCGTCGACCTCGGCCACCCACAGCTCCATGCCGTCGCCGCGCGCGAGCCGGGCCACGAGCGCATCGGCGATGCCGACGTCGACGCTCTCGCCGAAGGCCTCGTCGATGACGGCGCTCATCGCGCGCACCTCCGCCTCCTCGACGACCCGGCGGAGCGTCGTTCCGAGCGGAGGGGGCGCGTCGCCGGCGAGCGCCTCCAGCGGTCCGATCATGATCGACTCGGGATCGTCCGGCGCGAATCCGTGCGCGAGCAGGGCCTCGTGCAGCCCGAGGTGCCCGGTCGTGGCCGCGCGTCTTCCGCTCGACGGCGCGGATCGCGGGATCGGCGTCGAAGTGCGCGACGGCCGCGGCGACGAGCGCGCCGATCCCGGCCTCGTCGGCGCCGCCGAGATCGCGGTAGGTGACGAAGCCGCGTCCGCCGGCGAACGTCACCAGCCGCAGCGGTCCCCCGCACGACCGGGGACTGGCGCTGGGCGTCTCGGCGTCGGAGCGGAGCTGCTCGTCGTAGGCCTGCAGGTACTCGGCGCTCGTCGTCATCCCGGCCACGCTACTCGGGAGCGGATGTCGGCGGCCGTCGCTACGGTGGCGGCATGACCTTCGCGAACGTGGGCACGCTCGGCGCCCTGCCCGGGAGGCGCGACGAGCTCGTCGCGATCCTCACCGCCTCGAACGAGGCGCTGGCGCGCGTCGGCTGCCTGGTCTACGAGGTCGGCACCAGCGACGAGCAGCCCGACACGGTGTTCGTCGTCGAGCTGTGGACGAGCGCAGAGGCGCACCGCGCCTCGCTCGAGCTGCCGGAGGTGCGCGACGCGATCGCGCGGGCGCGGCCACTGCTGTCGGGGGAGTTCGGCGGGTTCCGCTTCGACGTCGTCGGGTCGCCGCTGCGCTGACGCGCCCGGCACGGAGGGCGCTCGCCTCGGGCGGCGAGTGGACCCGAGACGGCCTTCGACGGATTCGACAGCGCGGTTCGCGCCGAGTGGACGGAGCGTGCCCGCGCGAGTGGCCGCGGAACGGATTCGACCGACCCCGACAGCCCGATTCGGGCCGAGTGGGCGGACGGCACCCGCTCGAGTGGTCGCGGAACGGGCCCCGGCCGACCCTGACACGCCGGATCGCGTCGAGTGAGGGGACGGATGTCCGTGAGTGGTGCCGCGGAGCGGGACCTGGCCGCCTCCGACAGCCCGGTTCGCGTCTCGGTCAGGCGCCGATGCGGGTGATCAGGTCCTGGATGAAGGGGACGACGTCCTGCGCCTGGTCGACGCTCGCGAAGGCGGTCGCGACCAGCAGCCACACGGAGCCGACCAGGGTCGCGACCACGGCGGCCACCGCCGCGACCACGCCACAGCGGGCTTCCGGGCGACGAGGGCGAGGCCGAGGAAGGCCAGGCCGACCAGGAAGCTGATCGCGATCGCGGCGACGATCGTGCCGACGGGGACGTCGAGCGCTCCCGCGACGGATCCGTCGGCGGCGGCGATGAGACCGAGGACGAGGCACCAGGACGCCGAGGACCACGAGGGCCGAGACGACGACGCCGGTCGCGAGGGCGATCCAGGCGGCGCGGGGACGGCGGCGGCCGCCGGAGGTGCGCAGGCGGGCCACGGGACTACTCCCGGTCTTCTCGGCGGCGGGAGCGACGGAGTGAGCGCGCTCGTCGGTGCTGCCGGCGCTGTCGATCGGCTCGGTGCTGCCGGCCCGTTCCTCGGTCGGCTGCTCCACGACGACGACCACGACGGGGGTCGTTCCATCGGCCTGCACCTCGACGACCTGAGGCGCGTCGTCGTGGTCGGACCGGGGCCCTCCGCGTCGGGGACGGCGTCCGCGGCGTCCGCAACAGGCGCTCGCGCTCCTCCGTACGGCGGTCCGCCTCGTCGGCGGCGGCGTCCAGCGCGTCGGCCGCCCTCTCGCCGGCGGCGTCCAGAGTGTCCGCGGCCTTCTCCACTGCAGCGCCCGCGGCGCCGGTGATCCGGTCCCCCGCCTCCGACGGCGCGCGCCCGCCTCGTCGGCGAGGTCGCCGGCCTTCTCGACCAGCGAGTCGCCCTCGGCGACGGGCTCGGGTTCGATCGGATCGAACGGACCGTGCACGTCGGTGACGGTGATGTTCACCGCGACCGGCGAGGCGTGCACCTGCGAGGCGGCGCGGAGCACCTGCGTGCGCGCCTCCTCCATCACCTCGTTCACGGTGTGCGGGTACTCGACGACGAGGTCGAGGTCGATGACCGTGCGGCCCTCGTCCTCGAGATCGTGACTCCGGGGATCGTGCTCGTGCCCAGCACGGCACGGGCGGCGCGGTCGAGGCCGCGGGCGGCGGGTCCCCGAGGTGGTGCACGCCGGTCGTGCCGAGAGCGGTCTCGGCGACGGTGGTCGCGAGCAGGTCCCGAGGTGTCTCGGGATCGGGGTGCGCGGTGTCGATCGCGCCGAGTCGATCGGTCGAGCGTCGTCGAGAGAAGACCGGGAGGATCGAGGCGGGGGTCGTCGAGGCGGGGGTCGTCGGTCATGGGGTGCTCCTTGCGTTGCGTGCGGGTGCCGGGGGCGCGGGTCACGCGCGCGGGGCGGATCGGGTGCGGGACTGCGCGACGCGGTGCGCCGCTCCGGCGATCGCGGCACCCAGGAGGGCGCGGCGACGAACACCCAGAGCTGGCTCAGCGCGTCGGGTCCGCCGTGGACCGCGGCGGCCAGCGAGCGCGCCGGGTTCACGGAGGTGTTGCTGACCGGGATCGAGACGAGGTGGATCAGGGTGAGGGTGAGGCCGATCACCACGGGGGCGAGCGAGGCCGCCCGGGCGGTCGCCGAGAGGATCACCGTCACGAAGACGGCGGTCAGCACGGTCTCGGCGAGAGGACCGCACCGAGGCCGAAGCCGCCCGGAGAGTGCTCGCCGTATCCGTTGGACGCGAATCCGCTCTCCTGCGCGGAGGCGAGGAAGCCCGAGGGGCCGTCGGCGGCGATCACGACGAGCACCGTCGATCCGATCAGTCCGCCGACGAGCTGCGCGACGACGTAGCCGGGCACCTCGCGCCACGGGGTGCGACCGGCGACGGCGAGGCCCACGGTGACCGCCGGGTTGAAGTGGCCGCCCGAGAGGTGGCCGACGGCGGCGACGCCGGCGAGGACGCTGAGTCCGAACGCGAGGGCGACGCCGAGGAAGCCGATGCCGAGCGGGTTCTGCTCGTCGGGGAAGGCGGAGGCGAGCAGGGCCGCGCCACGCCGCCGAGGACGAGCAGAGCGGTGCCGAAGACCTCGGCGGCCAGTCGGACGGCGGTGGGGACCGGGGCGGCGGCGGTGCGCTCGGGAGCGGAGGGAGTGCTCGTGCGGCTCATGGGGCGCCTTTCGGGGGAGTCAGTGGCGACGGCCGGCGACGCGGTCGCGGACGTCGGCGAGGGTGTCCTCGGGCACGGGCGGGACGCCGCGGCCGAGGCTGCGCAGTCCGACCGCCAGGAGGATCCCGGCGGCGACGGCGGACACGACGAGCGTGATCGCGACGGCCGACCAGAGCGGGAGGGCGAGGGCGAGCAGGGCGACGGCGAGTGCTGCGAGCAGCCCGGCGGTCACGAGGGCGAGGACCGCGCCGACCGCCGCCAGGACTGCTCCGCTGCGGGCGCCCGAGACGCGCTCGACGATCTCGCGGCGGGCGGAGTCGAGCTCCTGCGGACGGCGCGGACCACGGGGTCGATCGCCTTCTGCGCGAGGCCGGCGCGGAAGCCGGAGGTGTCGTCGGTCATGACGCGTCCTTCCAGGGAGGAGGGGTCCGGCCCTCCGCGGCGGGCGGAGGGCCGGAGTGGGTGGGGCCGGACCGGGTGGCGCCGGGCCGGACCAGGTGGGCCGGAGCGGGCCGGGCCGGATCACTCCACGCGGGAGGCGGAGCTCATCCGGCTGCGCAGACCGCTGACGATCTGGACCACGACCGGGGTCTCCTGACCCAGCACCGCGTCCCAGCGGCGCACGGCCGTGTCGACGGTGCGGCGCGTCTGCATCGGCGAGACTCCGCGGCGGGTGTGCGCGGTGACGCGCAGCACCCGGCGGTGCCGGATGTCGAACGCGGTGACGTCGACCGCGACGATGCCGGGATCGCGCGTGAGCGCCTCCTCGAGCACCTGCTCGGCGACCTTCGCGTCGAGCGTCAGCGTGCCTCCGGTCGGCGACGAGCCTCCGGAGCCGGCCGACACCCGGAGCAGCGTGGACGTGCGTCCCCGGCCCTGGCGCAGGATGAAGCGGAGCAGCAGCAGGATCAGCACGAGCGCCGCGGCGGCGGTCGCCCAGAGGATCCAGGGCTGCGATCCCGAGCGCGTCGGACGTCGGTCCGCTCGCGTCCTCGGCCGCGGTCGAGACGGTCCGCTGGACGTCGGGGAGCAGCGCGCCGACGGCGATCGCGCCTCCGACGACGAGCAGCACGAGCCCGACCAGCAGCAGGAGCAGGCGGTTCAGGAACCGGTTGGTGGTGGTCATCCGGACCGTTCCCTTCTCGGAGAGGCGGACGCGACCCGTGAGCGCGGGGCTCACGTCGTAGCCGCTCAGCTCGGCGTCGACGGCCTCGCGGATGCTCGCCGCGTCGGTCGAGACACCGCTGGTGCGCTGCACGGCGACTCCGACCCGGCGACGGCCGACCGACACCTGCACCTGGTCGGGGTCGATGCCGCCGGCGTAGGCCGCGGCCCGGGCGACGCTCTGCGCGATCACCCGGTCGTCGACGACGACGGCGGTGCGGTCGATCCCGGCGCTGCGGCGGCCGCGACGACCGGGGGCGAAGGACAGGACGAGCAGCACGAGGCCGATCACCGCGAGCACGGCGCCCGCGGCCGCCGTGAGCGCGATGGGGGCGCCGGCCGCGCCGAGCAGCACGGCGGCACCGTCCTGCGGGGCGACGAGCAGCGCGGGCTGTCCGAGGACCGCGAGCACCGCCTCCGTGCCCAGCCACGCGAACAGCAGGATCAGGAGGATCGCGAGGGCGATCGCCGACCCGGAGCGGGACGAGTGGGTCTCGCGCCGCAGGACGCGCCGGTACAGCGCGTCGGTGGCCGGCTGAGCGGGAGTCGTCACGACACCCTCCTTCGTTCTCGGAGGTCGACACCGGTGATCCGGAGGTCGACGCGGCCGATGCTCGAGCCGGTCAGCTCGAGGCAGCGGCTGCGGATGAGGGTCTGCGCCCGGGCGAGCCGTTCGAGCAGCGTCCCGGAGGAGCGCCGATCGGTCTCGCCGAGCGGGGACACGCGGATCGAGGCCTGCGCGACGACGTGCAGCGAGCCGCCGTCGTCGTCGAGGTCGACCGAGACGTCGGACGAGGCCGACGTCGAGGGCGTCCGCGGTGACGGCCGACACGATCCGCCGCACTGCGCGCGAGGAGATCGTCGTACGGCCGTGGCGGGCCGGGTCGGCCATCACCGCCGCGGTCACGACGACCGCCGCCCGCGGAGGGTGTCGCCGAGCGAGCGCAGATCGAGCCTGCCCTCGACGACGCGGCCGACTCCGAAGCCGATGCCCATGCCCAGCGCGACCACGACGAGCGCCCAGAAGCCGAACACGATCGCCGTCAGCGCGAGGACCGCGCCGATCACGAGGCCGGTGGTGGACGGGTCACTGGACGCGGCTCTCGGCGTCGTCGTCCTTGTCGTCCGAGGGGATGTGCACGTCGGCGACGGTCACGTTGACCTCGGTGACCTCCATGCCGACGACCGAGGAGATGGCCTCGGACACGGCGGAGCGGATGCTGTCGGCGAGCTTCTGCAGCGCGACGGGGTACTCGGCGACCACGGTGATATCGGCGGCGACCTGCTTCTCGCCGACCTCGACCGAGATGCCCTGGCCGCGGTCCTGCGCGTTGATGGCGTTGCGGATGGCGCCGATGGCGCGCGCCGCTCCGCCGCCCAGGTCGTGCACGCCGGGGACCTCGCGGGCGGCGATGCCGGCGACCTTCTCGACCACGCCGTCGGCGATGGTGTTCTTGCCGGTCGAGGTGGTGGTGCCGTGCTTGGCCGAGCCGGTGGTGGCGAGGGTGCCGGGGGTGACGGTGCTCATGATCTTCTCCTGATGTCGACGGGGTTCGCGGCCTGGAGACCGCGGTGCCGACGTTGTGCGGCACACGATGAAGACGGGCGGCGGTGGACGGTCGTCCCGCCGCATCAGGCGGTGCGCAGGGTTCGGGGGCGCGTGGCGCGCTTCGCGGCCAGTGGTCTCCACAGCGGGATGCCGGAGTGCTCGCTGGGCGGCCAGCGGTGTCCACAGGGAGGCGGGACGGGGGCGACGGTTCGATCCCCAGGGGATTCGGGGAGTGGGCAGCGGCGATGAGCGGAGGAAGAGGGGTTCCCGCGCAGACCACCTGCAGATCGCGCAGCAGGCTGCAGATCGCGCAGCAGGCTGCAGATCGCGCAGGAGCCTGCGGATCGCGCCGGAGCCGCCGGCCGTGATCGTCGGCGATCCGGCTGCAGCCGGGAAGCCGCCTCGGCGCTGCAACGGACGCCCGAGTCGGCGTCGGATGCGGAGACGAGCCCCACGGTGGCCGGCAGTTCGGGATAGTGGTCTCGGACGGACCGTGTGCAGCCGCGCACGCAGGTGCCCCTCCCTCCGAGACCACACCTCCTCGACGAGGAGCGCCGCGGACACGATGCTCCTGGCGTCTTCACCTCCGACCACTCACGCACCACCCGATAACGGAATGTATTGACATGCGCACTCCTCTCGCCGGCACCCGACCCGACACCGACGTCGCCCCCGACCGTCCTGCACGATCCGATCCGAGCCCGAGCGGCTTTTCGGTGACGAAGCGATTCCTCGCCGGCCTCGGCCTGGCGGCGGCGACCGGAGTGCTCCTCACCGGCTGCACCGGAACGGGTCAGGAGACCGCGGCGACCTCCGCCGAGGGCGGCGACCTCACCTACGCGGTCGTCACCCACTCCGGACCCGGCGACGCCTTCTGGGACCGCGTGAAGTCCGGCGCCGAGGCGGCCGGAGCCGACTACGCCGCAACCGTCACCTACAACTCCGACCCCGACCCCGCGAAGCAGTCGCAGCTCATCGACAACGCCGTCGCGCAGGACGTCGACGGGATCGTCGTCTCGATGGCCAACCCCGACGGCGTCCGCGACAGCGTCGAGAAGGCCGTCGCGGCGGGCATCCCCGTCGTCACGATCAACTCCGGCATCGAGCGCTCCGCCGAGTTCGGCGCCCTCACCCACATCGGACAGAGCGAGAGCGTGGCCGGCGAGGCCGATGGGCACCCGGCTCGCCGACGCCGGCCTCACCAACGCGCTGTGCGTGATCCACGAGGCGGGCAACGTCGGCCACGAGGAGCGCTGCACGGCCGCCGCGAGCACCTTCGGCGGCACGATGACCAACCTGCAGGTCGACGGCACCAACGACGCCGAGGTCAAGGCGACGATCAAGTCGAGCTTCAGGCCGACCCGTCCATCGACGGAGTGCTGACCCTCGGCGGCCAGTACGCCATCGACGCGGTCGGTGCGGTCGAGGAGTCGGGCAGCAGCGCGAAGATCGGCACCTTCGACCTCTCGGAGGACGTCGTCTCGGCGGTCGAGGCAGGCAGCGTCCTCTTCGCGGTCGACCAGCAGCCCTACGTCCAGGGCTTCCTGGGCGTGACCGCGCTCGAGCTCTTCGCGACCACGGGCACGATCATCGGCGGTGGACAGCCCGTCTACTCCGGCCCGGCCTTCGTCACCGAGGACAACGCGGCCGAGGTCGCGGAGTTCGCCGCCGACGGCACCCGCTAGAGCGCGAAACACTCCAGACCCCACGGGGCCGGTGCGTCCGGCCCCCGTCTCGTCCCACGAATCAGGAGTCCCCGTTGACGACAGACATCGTGACGATCGCGACGAGGCCCCGCCTCGAGCGGCGTCCCCTCCGCACGATCCTCGCGCGGCCCGAGACCGGCGCCTTCGTCGCGGCCCTCGCCGTGCTGGTGTTCTTCTCCCTCTACACCCCGCAGTTCCTGAGCCTGGCCGGAGCCGGCGTCTGGCTCGAGTCGGCCTCCACCTTCGGCATCATGGCCGTGGCCGTGGCCGTGCTCATGATCGGCGGCGAGTTCGACCTCTCGGCCGGAGTGATGACCGGGTTCTCGGCGCTGATCGTCGGCATCCTGACCACCCACTACGGACTGAGCATCTGGGTCGCCGTCCTCGTCTCGCTCGTCGTCTGCCTCGGCGTCGGCGCGCTCAACGGCGTCCTCGTGATGAAGACCGGGCTCCCCAGCTTCATCGTGACCCTCGGCACGCTTCTTCGCCCTCGCCGGCATCGACCTCGCCGTCACCAAGCTCATCACCGGGCAGGTCGCGATCCAGGGCATGGCCCGGGTCCCCGCGTACGACTCCATCCAGCCGCTCTTCGGCGCCTCCCTCCGGATCGGCGACGGCACGTTCTACGTGTCGGTCCTCTGGTGGTTCGTCGTGACCGCGGTGGCCACGTGGCTCCTGCTGCGCACCCGCGCCGGCAACTGGGTCTTCGCCGTCGGCGGCGCCCTCGACTCCGCACGCCAGGTCGGCGTCCCGGTCTTCAGGACCAAGATCGGCCTGTTCATGGGAACGGCCGGAGCGGCGTGGCTGGTCGGCATGATCTCGCTCTTCCGCACCTCGACGGTGCAGGCGAACACCGGCGTCGGCCAGGAGTTCATCTACATCATCTGCGCGGTCGTCGGCGGCTGCCTGATGACCGGCGGCTACGGATCCGCGATCGGCGCCGCCCTCGGCGCGCTGATCTACGGCATGGTCTTCCAGGGCATCACCTTCGCCCAGTGGGACACCGACTGGCTCCGGACGGTCCTCGGCGGGATGCTGCTCGCCGCGGTCCTCCTGAACAAGTTCGTCCGCACACGAGCAGGAGGCGGACGATGAGCACCGGCACCGCAGGACCCTCGACCGGCCAACCGGCCACCCCGGTCGGCACGCCCGTCGTCGAGGTCAGGGACATCGGCAAGCGCTACGGAGCCGTCACCGCGCTCGCGGGGGTCTCGACCACCGTGAACGCGGGGCAGGTCACCTGCGTGCTCGGCGACAACGGCGCGGGCAAGTCGACCTTCATCAAAGTGCTGGCCGGCGTCCACGCGCCCAGCGAGGGCACGCTGCTGCTCGACGGCGAGCCGATCACCTTCGCCTCGCCCCGCGCGGCCCTCTCGGCCGGCATCGCGACGGTCTACCAAGACCTCGCGGTCGTGCCGCTCATGCCCGTCTGGCGGAACTTCTTCCTCGGCTCCGAGCTGACGACCGGCGTCGGACCGTTCCGCCGCCTGGACGTCAGGTCGATGAAGCAGATCACCGTCGACGAGCTGGCCCGCATGGGCATCGACCTCCGCGACGTCGACCAGCCCATCGGCACCCTCTCGGGCGGCGAGCGCCAGTGCGTCGCGATCGCCCGCGCCGTCCACTTCGGCGCGCGCGTGCTGATCCTCGACGAGCCCACCGCCGCGCTGGGCGTCAAGCAGTCCGGCGTGGTGCTGAAGTACATCGCCCGCTCGCGCGACGAGGGCCTCGGAGTGGTCTTCATCACCCACAACCCGCACCACGCGTACCCGGTCGGCGACCGCTTCCTCCTCCTGAACCGCGGCACGAGCCTCGGCACCTTCGAGAAGAGCGAGATCTCGCTGGCGGAGCTCACCGGCCTGATGGCCGGCGGCGCCGAGCTCGAGTCGCTGGCGCACGAGCTGCAGCGCGAGATGCCGGACTCGCCGGTGGCGCGCGAGGTCGCCGCCGAGGCCGGGGCGGCCACGACGCCCGCTGGTCCGCCCCGGGCCTGACGGACCACCCCTCCGCGATCCGTCGCGTTCCGCTCGCCTCCCCCGCCCGGGGAGGAGCGGATCGCGGCGGATCGTTCCCGTGCGGGCGGCGATCGCTCTTCGCGATCGATATGTCGCGATCGGCGGACCGGCCGCGGTGCGAATCGCTCATCCGGCGCGAACGGCCTCGGAAGCGCGCACACGCGACCGTTCGCGACCGATCGATCCGCGCGGCTGATCCGGCGAGAACGGCTGCCCGATCACGGCGGAAGCAGCCGTTCGCGACGGATCGGCGCCGCTCACTCGCTCCGCAGCGACCTCCGCCGCAGACCGGACCGCAGAGCTCAGAGCCGCCCGAGCACGTCGATGTCCTCCAGGAACTCGGCATTCACCTCGGCCGACACCGTCGCGCGGGTCGCGGCGATCGCGGTGACGTAGTCCTCGAGCGACGGGCCCCGCGCCGCGTCCGCCCCCGCGTAGACCGCGTGCTCGAGCGCCGACTGCGAGGCCTTCCGCGCCGCGTACTCGATGTCGGCGGGCGAGAACCCCTCGGTCGAGGCGACCAGCACCCCCACGTCGACGCCGGCCGACCCGGACGGGATGTAGCGGCGCCAGATCGCGTCGCGCGCCTCCGCATCCGGCAGCCCGATCGGGATCACGTAGTCGAATCGGCCGTGGCGGAGGAACGCGGAGTCGAGGGAGCGGATGAAGTTGGTGGCGCAGATCAGCAGCCGGTCGCTCTGCTCGCGGAACGCCGGGATGATCTTCAGCAGCTCGTTCGTCACGCCCTGCGTCGGCGAGGGCGGCTCGCCCTGACGGTGCGACGCGATCTCCTCGACCTCGTCGATGAAGACGACCGCGCGCTCGGGCTCCGACACCGTCAGGAACGTCTCGCGCAGCGCTCCGGCGAGGCCCTTCGCGGTCGGCGGCGAGGCGCGAGGGGAACACCTCGACGAACGACCACTCCAGCCGCGACGCGATCGCTTTCGCGAAGGTCGTCTTGCCGGTGCCGGGCGGGCCGAACAGCACCACCGCGCGCGGCGGCGCCACTCCGAAGCGCTCGGCGAGCTCGGGCTGCGCCAGGGGCATCACGAGCCGACGCTCGAGCAGGTCCTTCTCGGCGGTCATACCGCCCACCTGGTCCCAGAGGCCCCGCGGCAGGACGCGCCCGCCGAGCTCGGCCAGGAGGGTCAGCTCCTCGCGCTGCACCGGGATCCGCCGCTCGAAGTAGTGCAGGTTCTGCTTCTGCTCGAAGCCCTGCCGGAGGAACGCCCCGGTGCGTGTCTCGGCCGCCGGCATCAAGGCCGACAGCTTGGACACCCCGGTCGGCGCCATGCGCGCCTCGAGGGCGGCGAGGAGCGACGAGCCGATGCCGCGCCCGCGCGCCTCCGGAGCCGTCGCGAGGAACACGACCCAGCCCTGCGCGTGCGCCGCCCGGCCGACCGCGGCGCCGACGACGTGGTCGCCCTCGACGGCGACGACCGCGTGGTCCTTCGCGCACGAGGCGAGCACCTCGGCCAGGTTGTAGACGGGCTCGGCGTCGGCTGCCGTCACGAGCTCCCACAGGCGCAGGATCCCGTCGACGTCCTCGGCGTGGTGGTCGCGGATGCGCCAGCCGGTCATGCGGCCTCCTCCGCGGCGTGCCGGGGCAGCCGATCGCGGTCGTAGGTGATGGTGCTGTAGCCGTGCGGCTGGGGCGCGCCGCTCTCGTCGAGGCTGACGAAGACGATCCGGTCGATCGCGAGGATGCTGCGGCGGGTGACCATGTTGCGCACCTCGGCCCGCATGGTGAGGAGGTGCGTCCGAAGCCGGTCGCGCGCAGGCCCATCTCGATCAGATCGCCCTGGACGGCGGAGGAGACGAAGTCGATCTCGGAGATGAACTTCGTCACGGCGCGGGGGTTGCCGAGCTGGAGGATCGCGTAGATCGCCGCCTCCTCGTCGATCCAGCGCAGCAGGCTGCCGCCGAAGAGGCTGCCGTTGGCGTTGAAGTCCTCGGCCGCACCCAGCGGCGGGAGCGGAGCGATGATGTCCTGCTCGTCGGTGTCGCGGGTCACGGCGCGGGCCAGGATCAGATCGCGGGCAGGAGGACGTCGCGCACGAGCGCGTCGAGCTTCGCGTCGGCGTCGAGGAACTGGCGCAGCGTGCGTCGCACGGCGCCGAAGTCGTCGAACTCCTCGATCGTCATGCCGTCCTCGAAGTAGGCGCGGTGGAACTCGGGCACGCGCTCGAGGAGCGTGTCGAGGATCTCGGGCGCGACCGGGACGTCGATGCGGTGCAGGTCGACGGGCAGCTCGTTCTCGTTGATGAGCACCTGCCACTCGAAGGGCGGGGAGACCACGAGGTCGCCGCCGATCAGCTCCGACCACTGCAGGTGGTTGCGGAAGGCGGCCGAGAGCACACGGGAGCGGTAGCCGCGCTCCTGGAAGATGCGGTACGCCTCCTTCAGCGCGGCGACGCCGGCCCACTCGAGCACGCCCGGGTCGACGAGGATCCGGTTCGCGGCGACGCTCGCCTTCATCCAGTCGTCGAGGCGGCCGCCCTTGATCGTGACGACCGAGCCGAACTCGCGCTCGGGCTCGCCGTCGGCGGCGCGGCGGTCGAGGCCGCGCTCGATGGCCTCCGCGACGGCGACGGCCTGCGCCACGGTGAACGAGACGGTCGCGTTGATGCTGACGCCGCGGTAGGTCGCCTCCTCGATGGCGCGGATGCCGTTCGCGGTCGCGGGGATCTTCACAATGATGTTCTCGGCGAGGTCCGAGAACCGCACCGCCTGCTCGACGAGCGCGTCGACGTCGCGGTGCAGCCGCGGATCCGTCTGCACCGAGAGGCGGCCGTTGCGCCCGCCGCTCTCGCGGAACGCGGGCAGCAGGAGGGACGCGGCCTGCACCGAGAGCTCCTCGATCGCGAGCCAGCCCAGCTCGCTCTCGCCCGCGGTCGGGTGCTCGAGCGCCAGCTCGGCGAGGCGCGGTCCCCAGACGTCGAGGTTGCGCTGGATCGTGGTGAAGGCGATCACCGGGTTGCAGGTCGCGCCGACGGCGCCGAAGCTCAGCGAGCGGGCGAGCTCGATCGGATCGGCGGAGTCGTTCCAGAGGCTGGTGGGGCTGCCCTCCGCGGCGGTGCGCAGCGGGAGGGTGGTGGTCGCGGTCTCGCTCAATGTCTTCTCCGATGAAGGTGCGGCGCGGAGCGCCTGCGGGCGGAATAGCGCCAGCATAACTCCTGACGTCAGATTGTCAGAACAAATTGCGCCAGAAATCCCGCCGCGGGTGACATGGGTGCAGCTATGTAAGCCCTACTATTGACAGGACATCCCTACGTCTTCGAGGAGATCACATGGCCTAGGCCGAGCAGACCCTGCCCGTCGAGCTGTTCCTGGGGCTCGACCGGTCCAGCCCCGTGCCGCTCTACCACCAGATCGCGAACCTCCTCGAGAGCGCGATCCTCGACGAGACGCTGCCCGCCGGAGCCCGCCTCGAGAACGAGGTGGCGCTGGGGGCGCGCCTGGGCCTCTCGCGCCCCACGATCCGCCGCGCGATCCAGGACCTCGTCGACAAGGGCCTGCTGGTCCGGCGCCGCGGCATCGGCACGCAGGTCGTGCACGGCAAGGTGACGCGCAACGTCGAGGCTCACCAGCCTCTACGAGGACCTCGAGCGCACGGGCCAGAAGCCCGCCACCGAGGTGCTGACCTCCTCGATCGGAGTCGCCGACGAGACCGCCGCGGAGGCGCTCGAGTCGCTCCCGGCAGCCCGGTCGTGCACCTCCAAGCGCCTGCGCACCGCCGACGGCGTGCCGATCGCGATCCTCGACAACGTGCTGCCGCCGACTTCACCCGACCTGGACCTCTCGGCGCTCGAGAACCACGGCCTCTACCAGCTGCTGCGCGCCGCGGTGGATGCGCGTCGCGAAGCAGCGGATCGAGGCGCGGGGCCACCTCCTCCGAGGCCCAGCTGCTCGACCTGCGCAAGGGCGCGGGTGCTGACCATGTCGCGCACCGCTTTCGACACCTCGGGCCGCGCCGTCGAGTTCGGCCAGCACTGCTACCGCCCGACCTGTACTCGTTCGAGGTCACGCTCGTCGACCGGTAGCCGGCGCGAGCACCGGCAGCCGGCGCGGAGCACGACGAAGGGGGCCCCCGATCGGAGGCCCCTTCGTCATGTCCGGCGTCAGGGCGCGCGGGCTCCACGACCGGGATCGCCTGCGTGCGGAAGTCGGTCTCGATGTCCTCGAGCGAGCGCCCCTTGGTCTCGGGCACGACCTTGAAGACGAAGAACAGCGACACGAGGTTGATCGCCACGAAGAGCGCAAAGGTGCCCGTCGAGCCCAGCGCGGCGTTCACGATCGGGAACGCGAACGAGATGACGGCGTTGACGGTCCAGAGCATCGAACACCGCGATGCCCATCGCGAAGCCGCGGATCGCGAGCGGGAAGATCTCGAGAGCAGCAGCCACACGCACTGCCGATGAAGCACTGCACGAAGGCGACGAAGAGCATCATCGCGGCGAGGATGAGGTAGCTGACCGCATCGGACTGGGGCAGCGTGAAGATGATCGCCAGCAGCGCCTGCGCTCCGACCACGCCCGAGAACCCGATGATGAGCATCTTCCGGCGGCCGATGTAGCCCAGCAGCACGATGCCGAGGATCGTCGTGACCACCGACGTCACGCCCACTCCGATGGTCGCCACCAGCGCGGCGCTCACCCCCAGCCCGCTGCTCTCGAGGATCGTCGGCGCGTAGTAGTTGACCGTGTTGATGCCCGTGGCCTGCTGCACGGTCGCCAGACCGCAGCCGACGTAGAGCAGTCGCCGCATCCAGCGGTTCTCGCGCAGGTCGCGCAGCGCGCGGCCCTTCTCCTTGCCGCGAGGCGGGAGGACTCGGCGATCTCGTCGTACTCCCGGGCGGACTCCTCGGGCTCGCGACTGAGGTCGAGGATCCGCTTGGAATCGGCCAGGCGACCCTGGATCGCGAACCAGCGCGGCGACTCCGGCAGCACGAGCATGCCGATCAGCAGAGCGATCGCGGGGATCGACGCCACCGCGAGCATCACGCGCCACACTCCCGAGTCCTGGATGAGGGCGTCGAGCAGAGCGTTGATGGCGAACGCGGCCATCTGACCGGTCACGATCATCAGCTCGTTGATGGTGACCATGCGGCCGCGGCGGTTCGCCGGGGCCATCTCGGCCAGGTACAGCGGCACGGTGACGGCGGCGGCGCCGACTCCGAGGCCCAGGATGACGCGGGCGAGGATCATCAGCGGCACGTTCGGAGCCAGCGCGCAGCTGATCGCGCCGATCAGGAAGAGCACGCTGCAGACCAGGAGAGTTCCGCGGCGGCCGAGCTTGTCGGCGAGGCGGCCGCCGATCAGGGCGCCTCCCGCCGCTCCGGGGAACAGCAGCGAGGAGACGACCAGCGCCTCCTCGACCGAGCTCATCTCGAGCGCGTCCTTCATGTAGAGCAGGGCGCCGGAGATGACCCCGGTGTCGTAGCCGAAGAGGAGACCGCCGAGGGTCGAGATGATGGTCAGCCGCGTGAGGTAGCCGCGGGACGCGCCCTGGCGCCGAGCGGGAGGTGCTGATGACAACGCCATTGTTCGTCCTTTGCTGAGAAGTCGGACCGCAGGCGGGGACGGCGGCGTCGGGGCCGGGAGTTGCACAGCCGATCGCGGGGAGTCGCCTCGGGCGAGTGCCGCCAGTGTAGGCATCGGCAGCACTTAATGTCCAGACATTATGCTTTGGCTGACATCGAGCGGCCAGGTCGCTCCCGCGGGGAAGAGGGGAACCATGCGCATCGGACTCGTCGGCTACGGCACGGGCGGCCGCTTCTTCCACGCCCCCTTCCCCGCGTCGCCGAGGGGGTCGGTCGGCGTCGTCGCCCGATCGCCCCGGCGTCGCGCTCAGGCCGAGCAGGAGCTCCCCGGGGTCCCCTCTTCTCGAGCCAGGCCGAGCTGCTGGCATCGGGCGTCGACGCCGTCACCATCACCACTCCGCCCGAGACGCGGCGCGAGCTCGTGCTCGAGGCGATCGCGGCGGGCGTGCACGTGGTGGCCGACAAGCCGTTCGCACCGACCGCGGCCGACGGGCGCGCCCTCGCTGAGGCCGCCGCCGGGGCCGGAGTGGTGCTGAACGTGTTCCACAACCGGCGCTTCGACGCCGACGTGCGCACCCTCGAGGCCGGTCCTCGCCTCCGGGCGCCTGGGCGAGGTGTGGCGCGTGAGCTCCCGCTTCGACCTCGACGACGCCGACGGACTCGACCGCGGGCCGTTCGGCGGGATGCTCCGCGACGTCGGCAGCCACGTCGTCGATCAGATGCTCCACCTGCTCGGCCCGGCCGTCACGGTGACCGCGCGGCTGGACCACGTGGGCGAGCCCGGCGCGCGGACCGACGCCGGCTTCCTGGTGACGATCGACCACGTCGGCGGTGCGACCTCGAGCATCTCCTCGAGCAAGCTGCACCACCTCAGCCAGCGCGAGTTCGTCGCCTACGGATCGCTCGGCGGCTACCGCTCCGACGGCACCGATGTGCAGGCGCAGGCGGTCTTCGCCGGACGCCGACCCGCCGACGATCCGGACGGATGGGGGTACGAGAGCGAGGACCGCTGGGGCGTCCTCTCGACCGCCGCGGGGACCGAGCGCGTCCGCTCCGAGAAGGGCGACTACGCCGAGTTCTACCGGAGGTTCGCCGCGGCGGTCGAGGGTCGCGGGCCCGAGCCCGTGCCCGCTTCCGAGGCCGTCGCGACGCTGGAGTGCTCCGACGCGGCCCGCGAGAGCGACCGCCTGGGCCGCACGGTGGCGCTCGTCGAGCAGGGTGCCGACGGTGCGTGACAGCGGAGGCGTTCTGCTGTAACGTCGTGCATATGTCCAGCACAGAAGGCCGAGCTGCTCCACCAGGATCGCGATCACCGCGACGACGACGAGACGCCCGGGAGGACCCCGGGCAGGAAGTTGTACAGCGAAGTATGACCGAGCACAGCGAGGCGAACGCGCCCTTCGACCTGATCACGATCGGCCGCTCCGGCGTCGACATCTACCCGCTCCAGGACGGCGTGGGCCTCGAGGACGTCGAGACCTTCGGCAAGTACCTCGGCGGCAGCGCGGCGAACGTCACGGTGGCGGCCGCGAAGCACGGCCTGAAGGCCAGCATCATCACCCGCACCGGCGACGACCCGTTCGGACGCTTCGTCTCGCGCGAGCTCGAGCGACTCGGCGCCTCCGCCCGCTTCGTCCGCACCGTGTCGGGACTGAACACCCCCGTCACGTTCTGCGAGATCTTCCCGCCGGACGACTTCCCGCTCTACTTCTACCGCGCTCCCAAGGCGCCGGACCTCGTGATCAACGTGAACGAGCTCGACCTCGACTCGATCGCCCGGGCCCGCATCTACTGGTCCACCGTCACCGGCCTCTCGGAGGATCCGAGCCGCACCGCGCACCACACGGCCTGGGAGGCGCGCGGCCGCCGCCCGCTCCCGATCCTCGACCTCGACTACCGCCCCATGTTCTGGAAGTCGCCCGAGATCGCGCGCCGCGAGGTGTCCCGCGCACTCGAGCGCGTGAGCGTGGCGGTCGGCAACCGCGAGTGCGAGATCGCGGTCGGCGAGACCGACCCGCACCGCGCCGCCGACGCGCTGCTCGACCGCGGGCTCGACCTCGCGATCGTCAAGCAGGGCCCGCGCGGCGTGCTCGCCAAGACCCGCGACGAGACCGTCGAGGTCGCCCCCTACCCGGTCGACGTGGTGAACGGGCTCGGCGCCGGCGACAGCTTCGGCGGCGCCACTCTGCCGGCCTCCTCCAGGACTGGTCGCTCGAGGAGGTGCTCCGCTTCGCCAACGTCGCCGGAGCGATCGTCGCGAGCCGCCGCGAGTGCTCCACCGCCATGCCCACCACCGACGAGGTCGCCGACATCGTGAGGAGCATCTCGAATGTCCCTGCCTGACACCCTCTCCGCTCTCGACTTCGCGTCGCTGCGCGAGATCAGGACCACCGCCCCGGAGACCGTGCTGCCGCGGGTCCGCGACCGCGCCCGGCGGCCGCTGCTCGCCGAGGACGGCAAGCTCTTCATCGTCGCGGCCGACCACCCGGCGCGCGGTGCGCTGGGAGTCCGCGACGACCCGATCCGCCATGGCCGACCGCTACGAGCTGCTCGCCCGCCTCGTGACCGCCCTCGAGCGGCCCGGAGTCGACGGCGTGCTCGGCACGCCCGACATCATCGAGGACCTCGCGCTGCTGGGCGCCCTCGAGGGCAAGGTGGTCGTCGGATCGATGAACCGCGGCGGCCTCAAGGGCGCCCGCTTCGAGATGGACGACCGCTTCACCGGCTACGACGTGCCGAGCATCGTCGCGTCGGGCATCGACTTCGCGAAGCTGCTCATCCGCATCAACCTCGCCGACTTCGCCACGGTCGCGACCATCGAGGCCACCGCCCGCGCGGTCGACGCCGCCGCTGCCGCGCAGGTGCCGATCATGCTCGAGCCGTTCCTCAGCCGCTGGGCGAACGGAGCGGTGCAGAACGACCCTCCCCGGAGGCCGTGATCACCTCGATCGCCGTCGCCGCCGGCCTGGGCAACACGTCCGCCTACTCGTGGCTGAAGCTCCCGGTCGTCCCCGAGATGGAGCGGGTGATGCGGCGTCGACGACGCTGCCCACCCTCCTCCTGGCGGCGACCCGACGGGCAGCCCCGACGAGACGTACGCGTCGTGGGATGCGGCGCTCGCGCTGCCCGGGGTCCGCGGCCTCGTCGTCGGCCGCACCCTCCTCTACCCGGCCGACGGCGACGTCGCGGCCGCAGTCGACACCGCCGCCGCCCGTGCACGGCCGACCCCTCCCCACTTTCGAGAAAGAGAAGCAGGAACCATGTCCGAGACCACGGGGACCACTCCCCCCTCCACCAGCTCCCCGTCGTGCCGCACTGGATCGACGGCCGCGAGTCCCCCCTCGACGTCGGGCCGCACCGCTCCCGTTCCTCGACCCGGCGCTCGGAGTCGCGACCAAGGAGGTCGCGCTGGCCGACGACGCCGAGATCGAGGCCGCCATCGCCTCGGCGAAGGCCGCCTTCCCGGCCTGGCGCGACCTGTCGCTCGCCAAGCGCCAGCAGATCCTCTTCCGCTTCCGCGAGCTGCTCGAGGCCAAGAAGGGCGAGCTCGCCGACATCATCGCGTCCGAGCACGGCAAGGTCGTCTCGGACGCGCTCGGCGAGATCACCCGCGGCCAGGAGGTCGTGGAGTTCGCGACCGGCCTGGCTCACCACCTCAAGGGCGAAGTACTCCGAGCAGGTCTCCACGGGAGTCGACGTCTACTCGGACCAAGCAGCTCCCTCGGCGTGGTCGGCATCATCTCGCCGTTCAACTTCCCCGGCCATGGTGCCGACGTGGTTCCTGCATCGCCATCGCCGCCGGCAACGCGGTGATCCTCAAGCCGTCCGAGAAGGACCCGGACCGCCGCGATCTGGATGGCGCAAGCTGTGGAAGGAGGCCGGGCTCCCCGACGGCGTCTTCACGGTGCTCAACGGCGACAAGCAGGCCGTCGACGGGCTGCTCACGCACCCCGAGCGTCCGCTCGATCTCGTTCGTCCGGATCCACTCCGATCGCCCGAAGTACGTCCTGCACGAGACCGGGACCAAGCACGGCAAGCGCGTGCAGGCGCTGGGCGGGGCGAAGAACCACGGCGCGGTGCTTCCCGACGCCGATCTCGACCTGGTCGCCGACTCCGCCATCAACGCCGGGTTCGGCTCGGCGGGCGAGCGGTGCGGCATGGCGATCTCGGTCGTCGTCGCCGTCGAGAAGCCCGTCGCCGACGAAGCTCATCTCGAAGATCCAGGACCGCGCCGCCAAGCTGCGCATCGGCGACGAAGGCTGCCGCGGCTGCGACATGGGCCCGCTGGTCACCGAGGTGCACCGCGACAAGGTCGCCTCGCACATCGCGATCGCCGAGGAGGACGGGGCGGAGGTGGTCGTCATCGACGGCCGCAAGGATCGAGGTCGACGGCGACCCTCGAACGGGTTCTGGCTCGGACCGACGCTGCTCGACAAGGTCCCGACCACATCGCGCGCGTACACCGAGGAGATCTTCGGACCGGGTGCTCTCGATCGTCCGCGCGGGCACCTACCCGAAGAGGGCGTGGAGCTCATCAGCGGGGGCGCGTTCGGCAGCGGAACGGCGATCTTCACGAACGCGGCGGAGGAGCGGCCCGCCGCTTCCCGAACGAGGTCCAGGTGGGCATGATCGGCATCAACGTCCCGATCCCGGTCCGCGTGGCGACGTTCTCGTTCGGCGGGCTGGAAGTCGTCCCTGTTCGGCGACACCAAGGCCCACGGCGCGGAGGGGGTGCGCTTCTTCACCCAGCAGAAGGCGATCACGTCGCGCTGGACTGGACCTCGCACGGCGGCATCAACCTGGGCCTCCCGCAGAACTGAGTTCCTGAGCCTCCCTCCTCGCTGCGCTCGTCGATCAGCCGCGGTCGGCGGGGCGGGGGCAGGGGTTCCGCAGAGCGTCCTGCGGTCCGCGCACGACGATCCGCTGGACACGCGGATCGCCGGTTGCGCTCGCGCACCCCCTGCTGGTCGAGCGGCCGCCGCGGGCGGCGTATCGAGACCCCCGTCACCAGGAGGGTGGATCTCCGGGGACGCCCGCTCCGCGGGCTGCTCGATCGGCGAGAGGCAGCCCTGCCGCATCGGCCAGCAAGCAAGCTGCTGGTCGAGCAGCCGCCGCAGGCGGCGTATCGAGACCCCAGCCCCCTCGACTCCCACCCACCACCCCTCCACGGAAGGCCCGCACATGACCACGCAGAACGACTGGGTGTTCCGGAAGGGCGCCCTCGCGCGCGACGGGCGGGAGTCCGTCGTCGACGACTCCCGCCCCGGCTGGCAGCACACCGGCCTGCGCGTCGCCGACCTCACCGCGGGCGTCGAGCTCGAGCTGCCCGCCGACGGCGTGGAGCGCCTCGTCGTCCCCCTGTCCGGATCGTTCACGGTCCGGCACCGAGAGCACTCGGGCCCGTCGGAGACCACCCCGCCGGAGGGTCGGGCCTCGGTCCTCGACGGTCCGAGCGACGTCCTCTACCTCTCGAGCCTCGCCTCCGCGACGCTCGAGGGGCGAGGGGCGCGTCGCCGTGGCCGAGGCGCCGACCACCGAGGTGCACCCGAGCCGCCACATCACCCTCGGCGCGGAGGTGCCGGTCGAGCTGCGCGGCGCCGGCCGGCCGAGCCGGCAGGTGCACAACTTCGGCACGCCGCAGTCCCTCGAGGCCGGCCGTTTCATCGTCTGCGAGGTCATCACTCCGGCCGAGAACTGGTCGGAGAACTACCCGCCGCACAAGCACGACGAGCCTCGTCCCGGGCCAGGAGGCGCGTGCTCGGGGAGATCTACTACTTCGAGACCGCCGCCCTCGAAGGGGCTCGACGCCCCGGAGCAGGCCGACCCTGTTCGGATTCCGGCGCACCTACTCCTCCCCCGCCGGCGAGATCGACGTGCTGGCCGAGGTGCGCACGGGCGACATCGCCCTGCTCCCGTACGGCTGGCACGGCCCCTGCGTCGCGGCTCCCGGCTACGACCTCTACTACTTGAACGTGATGGCGGGGCCCGACCCCGACCGCGTCTGGCACATCTCGGACGACCCGGCCCACGGCTGGATCCGCGCCACCTGGGAGGGCCAGGACGTCGATCCGCGCCTCCCTCGACGAGCGCCACTCCTGGACGACCGCCGACTCCCCACACCTCGACGAAGAAGGACACCCTGGCACATGAGCACCACGAGGTGGCGGTGATGACGGTCAGCCAGGCGCTGATCGAGTTCCTCGCGAACCAGTGGACGGTCGACGGAGACCACCGGCGAGCGCACCATCGCCGGCACGTTCGGCATCTCTCGGGCACGGGCAACGTCGCCGGCATCGGCCAGGCGCTGAAGCAGCGCCTGGAGGCCGAGCAGCCCGGCGTGATGCCGCACCACCAGGCCCGCAACGAGCAGGCCATGGTGCACCAGTCGGTCGGCTGGGCGCGCATGCGCCGCCGCCGCTCCACCTTCGCCAGCGCCGCGTCCGTCGGCCCCGGCGCCGCGAACATGCTCACCGGAGCCGCTCTACGCCACCACGAACCGCCTGCCCGCGCCAAGGCCGCCCAGCGACACCTTCGCGACCCGGGCGTCGCGGATCCGGTGCTGCAGCAGATCGAGCTGCCGCACGACACGAGCGTGCAGGTCACCGACGCGTTCCGTCCGCTCTCGCGCTTCTTCGACCGCGTCGACCGCCCCGAGCTCTGCTCGATCGCCCTCGCGGCGATGCGCGTGCTGACCGACCCCGCCGAGACCGGCGCCGTGACCATCGCCCTCCCCGAGGACGTCCAGGCCGAGACGATCGAGGTGCCGGAGGAGTTCCTCGCGCCCCGCGGTGGCACGTGCGCCGTCCGCTCCCCGAAGGGCCCGCTGGCGCGCCGTCCGAAGGCGATCCGCCTCGGCGAAGAACCCGATCGTCGTCGCGGGCGGCGGAGTGATCTACTCCGGCGCCGAGGACGCCCTCCTGCGCGGTCAGTCGAGGCCACCGGCATCCCGGTCGGCACCCCGCAGGCCGGCGGCGGCTCGCTGAAGAACTGGGACCACCCGCAGTACCTCGGCGGCATCGGAGCGACCGGCACGACCGCCGCGAACCGCCTCGCCGCGCAGGCCGATGTGGTCATCGGAGTCGGCACCCGCTACTCCGACTTCACCACCGGCGAGCCGCACCGCCTTCGAGAACCCCGACGTCACGTTCGTCAACGTCAACGTGGCGTCGTTCGACGCCTACAAGCACGGCCTCGCAGCTGCCCGTCATCGCCGATGCGCGCGGGGCCTTCGAGGCCGCTGCTCGGCGGCACCCGAGGGCTGGCGCGTGAGCGAGGACTGGGCGCGCACCGCCGCGGAGGAGAAGCGGCGCCTGGGACGCCGCGGTCGACCGCGCCTTCGCCCCCTCGGGCCTCGAACTGCGCGGGCCAGACCGAGATCATCCACGCCGTGCAGTCGGCGTCCGATCCGCGCGACGTCGTGATCCAGGCCGCCGGCTCGCTGCCCCGGCGACCTGCACAAGCTGTGGCGGGTGCGCGACAGCCTCGGTTACCACGTCGAGTACGCCTTCGTCGTGCGGTGGGCTGCGAGATCGCGGGCGGCCTGGGCGTGCGCCGCGCGGCTCCCGACCGCGACGCCATCGTGATGGTCGGCGACGGCTCCTACCTGATGCTGCACACCGAGCTGGTGACCGCGGTGGCCGAGGGGCTCAAGATCATCGTCAACGTGCTCATCCAGAACCACGGCTACGCGTCGATCGAGCACCTCTCCGAGACCGTCGGCTCCGAGCGCTTCGGCACCTGGTACCGGTTGCCAGGACGAGCGCCGGGCTGTTCCAGGGCAACGACGTGCTGCCCGTCGACCTCGCCGCCAACGCGCGCAGCTACGGAGTGGACACCATTTCCGAGGTCCAGCCCGGCCCGGACGCGATCGCAGGACCTCTGCGCGGCTTCGTCGCCGCCGCCAAGGCGTCCGACACCGACGCTCATCCACATCCACAGCGACCCGCTGCTCTACGCGCCCGACGGCGAGGGCTGGTGGGACGTCCCCAACGTCTCGAGGTCAGCCACGCTCGACTCGACGATCACGGCCCGCGAGGCCTACGCCGAGCAGCGCCGCCTCCAGCGCCCCCTGCTCGGCTGACGCCGACCCCCTTCGACGCCGCACCGACGCCGACAGCACCGACTCCCGATCCGCACCGACCACGAAGGACACCGTCGTTCCATGAGCACCGACTGGACCACCCCCGGCTCCGGCGTGCAGGGCCTGCGCATCGGCACCGCCCCCGACTCGTGGGGCGTGTGGTTCCCCGACGACCCGGGCCAGATCCCGTGGCGCCGCTTCCTCGATGAGGTCAGTCGCGGCGAGCTGCGAGTGGATCGAGCTCGGTCCGTTCGGCTACCTCGCCGACCGATCCGGGCATCGAGCTCGAGGACGAGCTGGGCTCGCGGCGGCCTGACGCTCTCGGCCGGCACCGTCTTCACCGGCTTCCACAAGGGCGAGGACCAGTGGAAGCGCGCCTGGGACCAGGCCCTCGACGTCGCCGGCCTCGCCTCGACGCTCGGCGCCGAGCACCTCGTCGTGATCCCGGACCTCTGGCGCTCGGACGCGACGACCGAGCCGCTCGAGTCGCGCACCCTCGACGACGAGCAGTGGGCGAAGCTCGCGGCGGGCCACGACCAGCTCGGCAAGGCGCTGCTCGAGGAGTTCGGCATGAAGCAGCAGTTCCACTCGCACGCCGACAGCCACGTGGGCACGTACCGCGAGGTCGAGCGCTTCCTCGCCGAGACCGACGCCGCGTACACGAACCTCTGCCTCGACACCGGCCACTTCGCCTACTACCTCGGCGACAACGTGAAGCTCATCGAGGCGCACCCCGAGCGGATCGGCTACCTCCACCTCAAGCGGGTCGAGCCCGACATCCTCGCCGCCGCGCTCAAGAACGACGCCGTTCGCCACCGCCGTCGCCCAGGGCGTCATGACGGAGCGCCGCACGGCGTCCCGGCGTTCGCCCCGATCATCGAGGCGGTCGCGACGATCGACCCGCAGATCTTCGCGATCGTCGAGCAGGACATGTACGGCGTCGACATCGACGTGCCCGGCCCGATCGCCGAGCGCACGTTCCGCCACATCTTCGGCTGCACCGCGATGGCCCGCGTCCGCTGACGCCGGCACCCCGTTTCGAAGGAGAACCAGACCCATGACGCACACCACCACCCCCTCCGGCGACCTCCGCGTCGCCGTCGTCAACGCCGGCATGATGGGCTCGGACCACGTCCGCCGCATCACGCAGAAGATCTCGAACGCCGCCGTCACCGCGATCATCGAGCCGTTCGAGGAGCGGGCGCAGGCCGCGGCCGCCCTCGCCCCCGGCTCGGTCGCCGTCGCCACCATCGAGGAGGCGATCGACCGCGACCTCATCGACGCCGTCGTCATCGCCACCCCCGGCCCGTACCACGTGCCCGTGCTGCTGCCCGCGCTCGAGGCGCGGCTCGCGATCCTCTGCGAGAAGCCAGCTCACCGAGGACTCCGAGGACGCCCTGCGGATCCTCGAGGCCGAGCAGAAGCTCGACCGCCCCTACATCCAGGTCGGCTTCATGCGCCGCTTCGACGACGAGTACATCCAGCTGCAGGAGCTGATCCGCGGCGGCAGCTCGGCGCGCTGCTGGGCACGCACCACCGCCACAACGGCGCCGTGCCCGACACGTACACGAACTCGATGCTCATCAGCGACTCCGTCGTGCACGAGATCGACATCGTCAACTTCCTCACCGGGGAGAAGATCGTCGGCATCGAGGTGAAGAACCTCAAGCGCAACTCGCTCAACGCGTCGGGCTTCAACGATCCGATCCTCGCCCTGCTGTACACCGAGTCGGGCGTCCTCGCCGACGTCGAGATGAACGTGAACGTGCGCTTCGGCTACCAGGTGAGCACCGAGGCCGTGTTCGAGCAGGGCATCGCGAGCATCGGAGCCACCCGCGGCCTCGTGCAGCGCTTCGACGGCCGCATCTCGCAGGCCGAGAACCCCTCGTTCAAGGAGCGCTTCAGCGCCGCCTACGACGCCGAGTTCCAGGCCTGGGTCGACGCCGCGCGCGCCGGTCGCATCGGCGGCCCCTCCGCGTGGGAGGGCTGCCTCGCCACCGTCGCCGCCGAGGCGGGAGTGCGCGCGATCACGAACGGCACCCTCGAGTCCGTCGAGTACGTCGCCCAGCCCGCGTTCTACGCGTGAGGATCGGACCATGGTGAAGATCGCCCTCGACCCCACGCCCTTCCACAGCGCGCACGAGCTGCTGGAGTTCCCGCGGCTCGTCGCCGACCTCGGCTACGAGTGGATGCAGCTGACGCCGCACCCCGACTTCATCCCGTTCCACCGCCGCGCCCGCGCCGACGACGCGCTGGTGGGCGCGCTGAAGAAGGCGGTGTCGGACGCCGGCATCGGCATCTGCGCGCTGCAGCCGGTGCTGCGCTGGTCCTCCCCCGACGAGTCGCTGCGCCAGTACGCGGTGAGCCACGCCAAGCGCGTGATCGAGATCGCGGTCGAGCTGGTGTGCCGGTGATCAACACCGAGTTCAGCGGCCGCCCCGAGGCGCAGGAGGAGTCAGAGAACTCCTTCTACCGCTCGATGGAGGAGCTCGTGCCGATCCTCGGGCGCGAGGGAGTGCGGGATGAACGTCGATCCGCACCCCGACGACTTCGTCGAGGAGGGCCGCGAGGCCCTGCGCGTGCTGCGGGGCGTCAACTCCCCCGCCATCGGGTTCGTCTACGCCGGCGCGCACAGCTTCCACCTGGGCGGGCTCGGCGGCGACGCCGAGGGCATCGTCGCGGCGGCCGAGAACCAGCGGGCTGGGCGCGGTCTTCGCGGCCGACACCTTCGACCACCACCGCTCCCGCGGCCTCCGCTACATCTCGAACCTCCGCCTCGGCAACGCCGCCCGCGTGCACCAGCACCTGGCCATCGGCGACGGCGACGTCGACTGGGAGCAGCTCTTCGCCGCCCTCGCGACGAACGGGTTCCTCGACCGCGAGGAGTCGATCCTGGTCTCCAACGTCTTCGCCGAGGACGAGACGGCCGAGGCGACGTCGCGCGCCCAGCTCGCGCGGATCACCGAGCTCGTCGCGGGGGCACGGGGCCGAGCTCGGAGCGGGTACAGGTTGCAGGGAGGCGACGCCCTGGCTGCGGGGAACCGCAGACCCGGACGACTGCTCCGTCACCAACCGACTTTCCGTCGTCACGACAGCGCCAACCGCCCCTCGACGAGCAAACCCGCCCTTGGAAACACGAGACGCGCGCGGAGCCGAAGGTCCGCGTCACCACGACTCCCCTTGCGCAACTACCAGTCTGCCTCGAAAACTGACCAAAACCGTCGCAGGTGGTTCGCTTTCGCGATGCTGCTGCACACCGCCTGAACCCGCCGTGCCGGCCCTACGGGCATCGCCCGGTACGATGCGCCGAAAGGCTAACGTCTCAGCAGCGACACGCCTCATTCGGATCGGTGCATCGAAAACGTTGCCGGGAAGTGAAAAGTGCCGTGAGTTTCAACTTTTGATATCGTACGACGACGCCTCAGCGAAGTCATGGAGGACTATGCGGCCCATATCGTTTCGTTTTTCTATCAAGCGGCCTCGCTGGCCGGGCGCTCGCGGATTACGAGACGATTAGATAGAACATGTCAATGTTTTTGGGGGACTTAATGGAGAGTGGTAAAGCCACCCTGTTGAAGGTGTTGCACGCCGCTCTCAATAATGAAACGGAATCCCTCTCGGACTTGCCGTTCGATCGTGCGATTGTGGACATTTACGACGATTCATTTGGTGTGTCGATTCGTCGTGAGTTTGTGAGAGCGCGATGTAAAGCCTGAATCGGAAGCAACGCGCGAATACTACCTTGCGACGGGCGATGATGATGAGCCCTGGGTGACCGACAACTCAGAACGAACGGCCGGGCCATTGGGTTGTCACCAGCGAACTGCACTCAAACGCGATTATTGACAAATCAGTTCAGGAAGTTTTGCGGGCCGCAAGATCGTCCACTCATGCCTGCCCATCTCTCGTGTCGCGGATGAGCCGCGAAGTAGCGCATCAAAGGGAGTCAGCTGGTCAACGTCGACCGGCTCCTTCGAGATAGCCTCGAGCGCCGACGAGGTCTTCGTTCGCCAAGTGCGGACGAAGGTGGTCGGACCACAACTCTCGCAGCAATCGACGGATTCGTGACATCCGGCAGAAGGGTCTAGCCGCCGTCCTGGCCATTTTGTTCGGCGGAGCCCGGCGTAGCGGCCGTAATCTAGAGGCGCAGAAAAAAGAGTGGCCCGCTTCAGAAGCGTATGAGATTGTCAAAGGGGTTCCTGCGCCAACAGGAGATTGTGTTGGCAGTCGGGCGCGACGAATTTGTGCGGCGGTACACCAATTCTTTTGAACATCAGGAGGTCGTGTCAGGGGATTGAACGAGTACAAGCCGCCTCGCGCGTGATTCTGCAGCACCGCAACGCGAGTTTCAAAGCGTTATCGACGAGCAATGCACATCGGAAATAAGCACATCAGCTTTGAAGCAACGAAGCGGTCGCCCGAGCCCGTCCTGCAAGTCCAGATCTCGAAGCGGCCTGTTCCACTAAAGGCTCTCTCGTCAGGGGAGGTAGCAGCTTCTGCAAATTCTTCTCGAGACCCTAGCGTCTGACGACAATACCGTGATGATTGACGAACCTGAATTGTCACTGCACGTGGATTGGCAGCAGCAACTTGTCGAGTCCATGCGTCGCATTAATCCAGAGCTGCCAGCTACTACTGGCGACTCATTCCCCAGAAGTCCAGGTCGATGTTCCGGATCGGTACATCTTCGAACTATGACGAAACAGACACAAGACTTGCGCGTTTTCGCCCGTCGCGCTCGTGGGATGAGCCGGACGCAGACGTGGGTGTTGGTAGAAGGGCGAAGCCACGATAGAGCCGTTTTAAGGAACGACTGTTCCGGCGCTTGCCTGCAAATTCGAAGAAAACGGGCCAAGCATACAAGGCTTGTAGAACAAATATCTATTGATGGAACAGCAGCAGGCGGGAAGCCTCAACGGCCTCCAAATTCACCGCGAGACTTAGCAAGACGGGACATCTCGTTCAGGAAAATCGCGACGGCTACCGCTACATACGCCTAATGTTGGACCGAGATCTGGATCTCGTAAGTGGAACGCGGTCGACACGCCTTCTATGGTCTATACCGAATACGCCGACGCTGGAAGCCGAGATCCTTGCACAAGAGGCGACGTCGTTCGTGGAGTGAGTTCAGCTCTAGGCGTCACTAAGCAGCAACTGCGCCCGAAAAAGTTGAACTTTCCACTCCGCTGGCCTCTCTCGCAGAAAGTTGGAAGGAGTGGATTAATCTCCGGTTTGCTTTCCTGCTTATGTGCGCCACAACTTGCACGCGTAGCGCGCTCCCTCCCAGATCAATCTTGCTCAATTCGGTGAGCTCGACCAAAGTCGTCACGAGACACTTCTGCAGCTACTGAATGCGGCGCAGAGAGTCTCCGACTCGAGCGTTCGGAGTCGAACGTCTGATAACCAGCATGTGGAAGGGGAGATCGAAGGCGTCGTCAAAGGGAAATGGGCGTCCGCTTACTGTCTCTTCTTGGCCCAGGCGGCTCTTGCAGGGCAAACGGTGCGACGCGGAATATCGAGCGAGACGGTAGTTTCGACCGTTCTCGAGACGATTAGGTTCAAGGGGTCTTGGACTGAATACTATGAGTTGCGCGTCGCGCGCCTTCGCTGCGACTCGAAACGGGAGAGCTAGTACGCTGCCGGCAAAGTCTACGCGACGACCGAGGCGAGCGTCCGGAAGAGATGCCGACCTGATCTGCGACACTTAGGACCTCATGAGCGCGAGGGGACTCCAACGCCCAATGACTTTGCTCTTCTGCGGCACTCCGTTCATTTAGGTGGCCGCAAGAGGTGTACAAGCAGTTTTGGTTGCCGCCCGTTACCGGACGCGAGCTCGCAAGGCGTCCGATCGGAGGCGTAGACACTCGCTTCGGTGTGGCTCACGCCGCTCGCCGCTTCCGGCCCCGACCGCGAATTCGCATGACGCCGGATCAGCCGTGGTCTCGCGGCCGTCGACATCCGCCTCTCCCCGTCTCGGACTCTCACTGACCTCACGTCGACCGATCTCCACGGGGCTCCGGCGTCCAGGGAGGAAACACCCTCAGAGTCGCCTTCGGCGGAAAATTAACGCGTCCGCTTTCGTCGAACGCTCCTACAAGTACTATGCCAGGACATTCTTACCGCTACTAAAGGAGCTCTCCGTGCCTCTCGTCCGCATCACCTGCCCGCGGCCGCAGCCGCGAGGGCGTCCGCGCCGTCGCCGACGCGATCCACACCGCCATCGTCGAGACCTACGGCATCCCGCCGCGCGACCGGTTCCAGATCGTCACGCAGCACGAGCAGGGCGAGATCATCGCCGAGGACGCCGGGCTCGGCTTCGAGGCGCGAGGCCGACGACGTGGTCGTCGTGCACGTCTTCACGCAGCGCGGCCGCTCCGACGCAGATCAAGCAGCAGCTCTACTCCCGCATCGCCGAGCGCCTCGCCGAGGTCGGCGTCGACAGCGGCAGCGTCTTCTTCATCGGCTACGTCGAGAACGGACCTGCCGGACTGGTCCTTCGGCTTCGGCGCGGCGCAGTACCTGACCGGCGAGCTCGCGGTGCTGCGCGCCCGGTCGCCGCGCCTCCGCGTAGGCGCCGTGCCCGCGAACCCGGTCGAGCGCGTGCTCCGCGCCGACGTGGGGGCAGGTGCTGCGCGATCTGCGGCGACGCCTCGACTCCGGCGAGCTGCACTCCGGAGCGAGGCTGCCCGCCAGAATCGGCGCTCGCCCGGCGGTACGCGGGGCGAGCCGTGTACCGGTGCGCCGAGGCGATCGCCGAGCTGACCGCGCAGGGCCGGGTCGATCACGCGGCCCGGCTCCGGCACCCACGTCGGCGCGCAGACGGACGCCCGGGTGCGGCTCGACCTCCTCTCCTGGCGAGAGCAGGCGCTCGGCGCCGGCCGCCGAGGCGCGCACCGAGGAGGCGCGCTCCGCCGCCACGTCCTCCCGCCGAGCCTCGCCGCCCTCGCTGCGACCACCCCGGCCGGCGGGCTGCTCGACTCGGCGAGCGGACTCCACCTCGTCGACGGCGTGCCGATCGGGCTCACGGAGGCGTGGATCCCGTACCGGCCCGCGGCGAGCGCCGTCGGGGGCGACGCTCGGCTCGTCGAGCACGGTCTCGATCGATACCGCGTCGCGCGAGCAGGCGTGCTGCAGGTGCCGTCGGCGACTCCGCTGATCGTCGTGGCCGCGCGGAGCAGCCTCGCGGCGACCGGGGAGGCCGTGGGCCTGCTCTCGCGGACCTGGTGGTCGCCTCCCGCGTCCGCCTCGTGCGATCGCGCCCTCTCCGCGGCCTCGAGCGACCTGCCCCGCGGTTGACGTCCGGGGCGCGCCCCGCCGGCGGGCCGCTCGCTCCCGACAGCCGGAGCGCCTCCTCCGAGGGACCGGCCGCCCCCGACCTGTCCTCGGGCACCGGTCGAGTCGCTTCATCCTCTTTGGAGCGATGTCCGAACATTCTATTGACGCAAGGCAGTGCGAGGAGCAACGAGCCCCGGCGATGACGCCGCCGCCGAGCGGGCGATCCGCGCGGCGAGCCAGAAGGACACGACGAAGTGAAGCTCTCGAACACGACGCGAGGATCACCGGCGCACTCGCGCTCACCACTCCGCCGCCCTCCTCCTCACCGCACCGGCGGCGAGGGCGGCCTCGACGGACACCGCCCGGGCGGTCGCCGACGGACTCGGCAGCCGCGCCAAGGGCCGCAACGCCTACTTCTTCACCTACTACAACCCGGCCAGCGACGTCTTCTGGGCGCAGATCGAAGAAGGCGCGACCGACGCCGCCGAGCTCGAAGAGCTCGACCTCGCAGACCGCCGACGGCGACCCCGACAAGATGGTCGACCTCGTCAACACCGCCATCGCGACCGTATCGCTGATCCTCATGCCGTTCGCTGAGGGCGAGAAGTGGGTGCAGGTCGCCTGCGACGCACACGATGCAGGCATCACGGTCATCGCGTACAACGTGCTGCGCCGGAGATCCGCGGGCGACTGCGTCACCGGATTCGTGGGCCAGGACTTCCGCGAGGTCGGCACGATCGTGGGCGAGGCCCTGATCGAGCAGGTCGGCCTCGAGGACGGCGACCAGTTGCTCTTCGCCGCCGAGGAGCCCGACCAGAACTACGCGATCCAGCGCGGCGGAGATCGTCCAGGACGCCATCGACGCCACCGGCATCGACGTGCAGGGCAATACCTCCGCACCACCGGCACCGACGCCGACGCGCTCGACGCGATGACCTCCTGGCTCACCGCCCACCCCGACGCGAAGGCCGTGGTCCCGCTGGGCGGCACCCCGCACCGCAACGCTGTCGCGGCCGAGGACGCCGCGAACTCGAATCCCGACCATCGGCTTCGACACGTCGACCCAGGTCATCGACGGCACCTCGCCGACCGCCGACCAGCAGGGCTACGTGCAGGGCTTCCAGTCGGCGATGCAGGGCGTGCTGAACCTCGACTTCGGCCTCCCCGCCAACATCAACTCCGGCGGACTGGGCCTGATCACGAAGGACAACGTCGACCTGCTCGAGGCGAAGGACCTCCAGGGCATCCGCTACTGATGCCCGTGCCGCCGCAGAGGCCCTCCGCGGCGGCACCCTCCCCGCACCGATCGCGCCCGAGAAAGCCGAGAGCCCCGTGTCCTCCTCCGTCAGACCTCCCACCTCAAGACCGTCCTCGTCGCTCCGCTCGCGACCCAGGGCATCCGCAGCCGCAGCCGGACGACGCCTGTCCGACGGCATGTGGCAAATGCGCGGCGACCGGTTCCGCGAGAACCTCCGCTACACCCGCGGCCGCGGCGCTCTCCGGATCGGCATCATCACCGCCGTCGTCTTCGTCGCCTTCTCGATCACGAGCCTGATCTTCCAGCCGCGTTCCCGTTCCTCTCCGAGAGCAACCTCTCGGGCGTGATCTCGCAGTCGATCCCCGTCTACGCGATCCTCTCGATCGGCGCCGGCATCCTGATGATCACTCGGCGAGTTCGACCTGTCGCTCGGCGCCAACATCGAGATTCTCGGCCATCGTCTTCATCCGGGTCACGGAGTCGGCGGGCTGGCCCGTCGGCGCCCTCGTCGGCATCCGGAGCGGCCGTCGGCATCGCGCTGATCAACGGAGCCGTCGTGATCGCGGCGAAGATCCCCTCCTTCATCGCCACCACTCGGCCTCGGCTTCTTCTGGCTCGGCGCCAGCTACTTCGTCAACGGCACCGCCCCGAGCGTGCTGTCCTCGGACGAGGGCCTGAAGGCCCTGTTCGCCGGCGACTTCGGCTTCTTCCGGTCGCGGCTGATCTGGATGATCGTCCATCGAGGTCGTCGCCTGGGTGTTCCTGCACCGCCACAAGGTGGGCAACCACCTCTTCGCGGTCGGCGGCAGCGGCTGGCCGCGGCGGAAGGCCATCTCGATCAACCCGGTCAAGGTGAAGCTGCTGGCGCTGCGCGCTGCCGGACACCATGGTCGGCATCGCCGCGATCCTCATCTCGGTCCGCACGAGCGCCATGCAGCCCGGCACCACCCAGGACTACGCACTGCTGGCCATCGCCGGCGCGGTCGTCGGCGGCTGCTCGTTGAACGGCGGACGCGGCTCCATCGCCGGCATGATCGTCGGCGCCGCGCTCATCCGGCTCATCCAGAACGGGCTCATCCTCGCGAAGGCCCCCGGCTTCTACGTGCAGCTCTTCGTCGGGCTCCTCGTGATCGTCGACAACGCCGTGTTCAACAAGCTCATGGAAGGGAAGAGCGTCGCGGCCGACACCTCCACCGCCGGGATCCTCACCGAGGCCGCGCCGAGCGGGCCACCTCGAGGACCCCGCTCTATCGCGTCGAGGGCATCACGAGCAAGTACGGAGCAGAACACCGTGCTGAACGACGTCTCGTTCGACATCGACGCCAGAGCGAGGTCGTGGGCCTGCTCACCGGCGACAGCGGCGCCCGGCAAGTCCACGCCGTGAAGATCCTGTCGGGGGTCGTCCCGATGACCTCCGGCGGCTACTCCTGGGACGGGGTGCTGCAGCCCAAGGTCGATCTACGGTCGGCGTGGTCGCTCGGAGTCGAGACGATCTACACCCAGGACTCGGCCCTGGTGCCGACCATGTCGATCAGCCGCAACATCTTCATGGGACGCGAGATCACCAACCGCCTCGGCTTCATGAAGATGAAGGAGATGGACGCGATCGCGACCGAGATCCTCGACACGGTCGTCACCATCGAGGGCATCAAGAGCTCGCGCCAGCTGGTGCTCGCTCTCGGGCGGTCGAGGCGCAGGCCGTCGCGATCGCCCGGGCCGTGCACTTCAAGCACGGCCTGCTGATCCTCGACGAGCCCACCTCGGCCCTGGCGGTGCGGGCGACGGAGGCGCTGCTGAACTACCTGCGCCAGCTCAAGACGGAGGGGTCGGCTCGATCCTCGACGACCTACGACCTCCACCACGCCTACCAGGTCTGCGACCGGCGTATCGTGATGAACCACGGCCGCAAGATCCTCGGCGTGCGCCGCGAGGACACGTCGGTCGAGGAGCTCACCGCCGCGGTCGTCGAGGGCGCGGAGGGCGTGCGCCGCTTCCGCGAGGGCGCCTGCTCACGCAGACGGCCTGATCGCCGCGCCCCGCCACCCCTGCCGCCGCGCCACCGAGGCGGACGGGGCGGCAGCGGCATTTGCAGGACGGCGATCCTCCTTGAGGCCCCTCGCCGTCCGCGGATCGGGGCCCGCGGCCGACGGCCGCCCTGTTCCGTGTGAAGCGGCCTCAGCTCCGGAGCGTGAGGCTCGGCTCTCACCGAAGCGCGCCTGGTAGGTGCTCGCGAAGCGCGCCCAGTTGCCGAAGCCCCACTCGCGCGCCACCGCGGCGACGGTCGTCGAGCAGGGGGTCGCCGGCCACGAGGTCGGCGTGCGCGCGGTCCAGGCGCACGTCGCGCAGGTAGATCGACGGCGAGACTCGGAGGTGCCGCTGCGTGGCCTGCTGCAGGGTGCGGGTGTGCAGGCCGGCGGCGCGGGCGGCGTCGGCCGGGGTGATCGGGTCGCGGGCGTGGTGCTGCAGGAAGTCCAGGGCCACCGGGTCCGCGGGCGGACGGGCGGCGGAGGATCTCGAGGCACGTCCCGCGCGCGCCACGGGAAGAGCGCCAGCAGCGCCCGGGCGAGATTCAGCTCGGCGGTGAAGCGCACGAGCGGAGCGGTCGCCGCGGCGGCGAGCGCCGAGGCGCCTCGGACACCGCGGTGCGCCAGCAGCAGCACACCGGGATCGGGGTCGGCCTCGTGGTCGAAGGAGACGGGCTGGCGCGGGCCGGCGTGCGACTCCGTCGCACGTCCTCGAGGAAGCCCGGGGCGAAGTGGATCAGGTTCTGCCGGTGCGGCAGGAAGTCGAGGGCGAAGTGGCGCTCGGCGGGGAACAGGAACGGCGCCGATGCCGCCCCGGTCCGCGTGAGGCGCAGGTCGAGCACTCCGCCGCCCGCGCGGAACCAGCCGACGACGTACTCGCGCAGGTGCGGCACCTCGCCCGTCAGCGCCCCCGCGCAGTCGGAGGTGCGCGAGCGTGACGCGCTCGCTGCCCGGAACGCGTAGCGGAAGGAGAACCCGCCCGCCCTCGGAGCGACGCGGAACCGGCCACCGCCGTAGGCGTCGGCGTAGACGGCCGAAGCCGCATCGGGATCGACGCCCGTCACCTCGAAGCGCCGCTCGGCGCCTCCCGTCGCATCGGAGGAGGAGCCGAACGGACTGCCCGTCGTGAACGTCGACCCGCTCATGACGGCCGCCCGGGCCGGCCGAAGAGGGTGTGATGCCGCATGGAGGGACCTCGCTGTGTCGTTCGCCCGACGGCCCGGCCCCGGTCGGGGTCGCGTGCGCGTCGGCTGCTCTTGGAGACGTGTTCGGGGTCGTTTCGTCACGTTTCCGGCCCCTGAGAAGTCCCTCCACAGCGAGAGGCGGAGCCGGGGATCGCCGGGCGGCCATCCTGATCGGCGAGGGCCGCCGCGCCTGCAGTAGACATTCCGGGAGGGTGGCGGAACGACCCGCGGGCGTGCCGGGGCGACGCCACCGCGCTCACGACGGCAGGAGGCGATCATCGACGACGACCCCTCCTGCACGCCTCGACGCCGTCCTCGCCGCCCGGGCCGTCGACGGCGACGTCGCGGCGTTCGAGCAGCTCGCCCGCCGGCACGGCGCACTGATGCGCGTCTACGCCGCCAAGCTCCTGGGCTCGGACATCGAATCCGACGACGTGGTGCAGGAGGCGTTCCTCACCGGGTGGCGCCGTCTGGCCGATCTCGACAGCCCCGCGCACATCCGCAACTGGCTGATGCGCATCGTGACCCACAAGGCGATCGACCGGATCCGGGTCCGCCGCCGCCACGACGACATCGACGACTGGGACCCGCCCGCTCCCGCCGAGCACTCCCCCGAGCGCATCGTCGAGGCCCGCCTCCAGCTGGACGCCGTCTGGAGGCACTGGACCGATTGCCCGCCGATCAGCGACGCTGTTGGCTACTCCGCGAGACCGCCGGCTACAGCTACCAGGAGATCGCCGACGCTCTCGACCTCCCCGTCTCGACGGTCCGCGGCCTCCTCTCCGGGCTCGACGATTCCTGCTCCACGAACTGGAGGCATGGCGATGAACCTCGACGACGCCGTGCCCGACGACGACCTCGACGGCCACACGCTGGACGAGCTCGGCGAGTACCTCGACCGCGGACGCACGCCCTGGATCCCTCGATCGAGAACTCCGCCGCCTGCCGCCTCGCTCTGGCGAACCTCACCCGGCTGACCGAGCTGTCGGCCAGCGCCCTGCGCAGCCGGGCCGACCGCGAGCCCGACCGCGACGACGTCTGGATCGCGGGACTGCTCGACGCGATCCGCTCCGAGGTGCGCTCCGGCCGCGACGTGCCGCATCCGCCACCCCGACCCCGGGCTGCGCCTGGCGCTCACCGAGGCGGCGGTGCGCGGCGCTGATCCGCCGAGGCCGGCGACACGATGGGCGGCGTCATCATGGGGCGGTGCGCACCCTCGACGGCGACGTCGCGACGCCCGGCGCGCCGATCCGGGTCGACGTGACCTGCGCCCTCAGTTCGGCGGTCGACGAGGCGGCCGATCGGCTCCGCGACCGCATCCGCTACGCCCTCGAGCGCCACACCGAGCTCGTCGTGACGGACGATCGACGTGACCGTCGACGACGTCTACCCCAGGGAGGACCGACCGTGACCGACGACACCGCACTGTCGCAGCGCCTGACGGCGGCGATCCGCGAGGCGGAGGGCGTCGTCGAGGTGTATCCGGCGCAGCCGATCCTCGAGGCGGCCGCCGACGCCCTCGCCGTGCGGCTGGCGCTCCGGCGGCCCGACGTGCTCGTCGACATCGACCGGTCGGAGGGGTTCACCACCGTCAGCGCGCACATCGCCGCGTCGGCCGCACTGCCCGTCCCCGGGACGCTGCGGTCGGTCGGCGAGCTGCTGCGCGGGATCCTCGCGGAAGAGCCGGGCGTGACGGGTCCGCTCGCGGTCACCGTGAAGGTGCGGCTCGTCGAGGACTCCGGCCGCGCCGAGGCTGAGACCTGGAGCACGCGAGACCGCGTCCAGCGGACCCCGGCCCGCTCAGAGCGGGAACCCGACTCCGGTCAGCCGCTCCGACGCGTCCCAGAGGCGAGCGGCGAGCGTCTCGTCGCGCAGCGCCTCGAGCGGCCGATCAGCTCCGCCCCTCCGCGCATGTGCAGGAACCGCTCCGGACCGGTGAAGGCGCCCGGAGCACGTCCCCGGTCGCCGCGAGCAGCACCGGCAGCGCGCCCTCTCCGGGCTCTGCGCGAGCACGCGGTGAGCCGGCCGGCGATCCCGGTCGCGCCTCCTGTCATCCCCGTGGCGACGAAGCCGGGATGCGCGGCGACCGCGAGGACCGGCGATCCGGCCGCCGCGAGCCTCCGCTGCGGCTCGGCCGTGAAGAGCAGGTCGGCCAGCTTCGAGGCGGCGTACGCGCGACTCGCGGTAATGGGTGCGCTCCGCGTTCAGGTCGTCGAGGTCGATCCGTCCCATCCGCTCGGCCTGCGAGGCGAGCGAGACGACCCGGAGGTGCGGCAGGAGCAGGTTCGTCGGCGCGAAGGGGCCGAGGTGGTTGGTGCCGAACTGCCGCTCGAAGCCGTCCGCGGTCGTCTCGCGCTGAGCGGTCGAGACGCCGGCGTTGTTGATCAGCACGTCGATCGGCCCGCTCCACTCGGCGGCGAAGCGGCGGATCGACGCGAGGTCGGCGAGGTCGAGGCGGCGCACGAGCGTGTCGCCCGAGATCGCCTCGGCGACCCGCCGCGCTTCGCCACTCGTCGCGGACCGCGAGGACGACGCGCGCACCGGCCGCTGTCAGGGCGCGGGCGGTGGCGAGGCCGATGCCGCTGGTGGCGCCGGTGACGAGGAACGTGCGGCCGGACTGGTCGGGGAGCGAGGAGGTCATAGTGGCGAGACTAGGCACTGTCTGATCTAGTCAATGCCTAGCAGTACGATCGTCGGGTGACCCCGCCCTTCCACCACGGCAACCTCCGCGCGGAGCTGCTCGAGCAGGCCGAGGCCCTGCTGCGCACCGACGGCGTCGATGCGCTGTCGCTTCGGCCGTCGCCCGTCGGGCCGGCGTCAGCCACGGCGCCCGCGGAGCCGCTGGACGCGTCGACCAGCAGGCGCTGCGCCGGCGCCCTCGCGGTGCGCGGCTTCGAGCGGCTGACGGAGGCGGTGCACGCGGCCGTCGAATCGCCCGGCGCGTTCCCGGAGCAGTTCCGCCGCGTCGGCCGCGCCCACGTCGCCTTCGCGGTCGAGCGCACCGCGCTGATGGAGCTCGGCATGTTCCGCCTCGGCGCACCTGCGGGTCCGGTGCGCGACGCCTCGCTCCGGCTGCTTCCAGGTGCTCGACGACGCCCTCACCGACGATCCGTCGAGGCGATCGAGGGCTCGCCGACGCAGTTCCCGCTCCTCTTCGCGGCGTCGGTGCAGGGCACGGCCCGCCGGCACCGTGATCGCGCAGCGCGTCGCGCCGGAGCAGGGCGGGGTGCTGATCGAACGACGCGACCGACGCGATGCTCGGGTCGGAGCTTCGTGGGAGACCGCCGTGCGGGGCTGAGGACGGGCGAGTAGCGCGCGGAGTGGGCGCGGGTGACGCGGCCGACCTGCCGCAGAGGCGCCGATCCGTGTACGCCGATCCCGTCCCTCCCGGTCGCCTCGTCCCGGTTCGAGAGCCGTTCGCGCCGGGGTCGATCGGCCGTGCGCGACGGATCCGGGGCGAGAGCCATCGGAGGCGCAGGCCGGACGGGTTCGGAGCAGGCGGACTCGGGAGAGACGGACTCGGAACAGACGACCTCAGAACAGACGGACCCCGCGTCCGGGGGCTCGTCCAGGCCGCGCACGAGCACCGGGATCCTCTTGCGGAAGGCGAAGAACCCGCGCAGCGACGCCGACGGCCGCCGTGCCGTCCCAGCGACGGCGCACGGCCCAGGCGAGCGCGACTCCCTCCTCCGCGAGGGCGGGCGGAGCGCTCGGGCGCTCGCGGACGGGACCGATCGGCGCGTACGCCACCACGGTGTCGAGCCGCTCCAGGCCCGCCCAGTCGAGGGACCCCGGCGGGCGACGCGTCGCCAGCACGCGCTGCCTCGACCGCTCCCGTCGTGCGCGCGCTCCGCGGCGTCGGCGAGCGCCGCCGCGGTGAAGGCGTCCACGGCGTCCGACACCGCGAGAGGCGATCGCCCACCCGCGTCGGCGGCGGCGGCGACCGCCGCGAGCCGCTCCGCCAGACCGGAGCTGCTCGGCGAGGAGGCTCTCCGCCTCGAAGGTCCTCCTCGTGCAGCAGGAGGCCGGGACGGGCGCCGACGGTCCCGACCACGTCGTCCGGGTCGATCTGCTCGCGGGGCAGGAAGGGCTCCTCGGCGAGCGCGGGGGCCGGGCGGCGAGGCCCTCCGAGGAAGCGCCCCTCGGTGTACCGGGCGATGTTCGACGCGGTGGCCGGGTACGTCTTCCCCGGGGTCTGCAGACCGGCGACCCACCGCCAGGACCAGGGTGTTGGACGCGGCGTCGCCGTCGAGCAGGTGCCGGTAGAAGAAGTCGGCGCCGAGCTGCCAGGGCGGCTCGAAGGCGAAGATCCAGATGCTCGCGAACCACATGCCGCGTGTGGTTGTGCAGGTAGCCGGTGTCGACGGGCTCGCGCACCCAGGCGTCCATCGCGTCGATCCGCTCGCGCCCGCCGATCGCGTCGCGGTACCCCGACGGAGGGTCCCCCGCGGCGAGGTCGTCCACCTCGCGGCGGTAGCGGCGCCACACCTCCGGGTTCTGCTCGAGCCAGCCCTTCCCGGTAGGTGCGCCGAGAACACCTCCTGCGCGAACTTCTCCGCCGCGGTCAGCCGAGGTGACGCCCGAGGACCGCCGCGACGACCTCCTTCTCGGTCACGAGCCGGTGGTGGCGGAGGTACGGGGAGAGCCCGGAGACGTTCTGCCGGGACGGCCCGAGGTCGTGATTGCGCTCGCGCGCATAGGCGGAGCCGGCGCGGGCGACGAACTCGTCGAGCGCCTCGGGACCGGCCGGCTCGGGGTCGGGATGAACATCGCCCCATCATCCGAAGTCCGTCCCGGTGCGGGAGACTGAAGCAGCGCTCGCCGCTGCGCGGTGCGGGAGAGCCGCAGCGCCTCGCCGCCCTCCGCACTCCGCCTCCGCCTCCCGCACTCCGCACTCACGCACTTCGCACTGCGCCACAAGTTGCGGGGAAGCGCGAGCCGTCGCACCTTCTGGAGGAGGGCTCGCCCCGCCTACACCGCGGGGACCCGGCCCCGCCGCAGGAAAACCACCGCACGCACCCCCTAAGTTGGGGGCCGGGGCCGACGGAAGGAACCGCAGATGAGCATGGAAGGCGTGGCCTGGAGCTCGCTCTACAAGATCTCCCACCGTGAGGGACGGCGCGCACGGCATCTCGCGGGAGTCAGATGCGCCGGATCACTGAAGCGCTCGCGGTGCCCTATCGCCCCAAGCTGCTGGTCTTCATCGCCCTCGATCGCGGGGCCTTCCTCGCGGTCGCGACGCCGGACTCGCCGGCCAGGTGGTCGGCGTCATCGTCGCCCGGGGCGAGGTCGCCACGATCATCCGTCTCGCCGTCGTCATCGCCCTCGTGGCCGTGGCCGATGCCGCCGTGTCGCTCGTGACGCGCTGGTACTCGGCGCGGATCGGCGCGGGGCGTGGTCAACCTCCGCACCGCCGTCTTCGACCACGTGCAGAAGATGCCGATCGCGTTGCCTTCACCCGCGCCGCACGGGCGCCCTCGTCGAGCCGCCTCAACAGCGGCGTGATCGGCGCGCAGCAGGCGTTCAGCGGCACGCTGTCCGGCGTGGTCACGAACCTCGTGGCGCTCATCCTTGCCCTGATCGTCATGCTCCAGCACGTCCTGGCTCGTCACGGTCCTCGCCGTGATCATGCTCCCCGTCTTCCTGGTGCCCGCGCGCCGCGTGGGCGGCCGCCTCGCCGCGCTCCGCCGCGAGGCCGCCGACCGCAACTCCGCCATGAGCACCCAGATGAGCGGAGCGGTTCTCTCGGCGCCCGGAGGCCACGCTCGTCAAGCTGTTCGGCCGTCCCGACGAGGAAGAGCCGGAGGAGTTCCGCCACGTCCGCGCCGCCCGCGTCCGCGACATCGGGGTCCGGACGGCGATGCTGCAGTTCGTCTTCGTCACCGCGCTGATGCTCGTCTCGGCCCTCGCCCTCGCGCATCGTGTACGGGCGCGGCGGCGTCCTCGCGCTCGGCGGGAGCCTGGACACCGGTGAGGTGGTCACCCTGGCGCTGCTGCTCACGCGCCTCTACGCCCTGCCGCTGACCAGCCTGGCGAACGCTCGGGTCGAGATCGACGAGCGCGGTCGTCAGCTTCGAGCGCGTCTTCGAGGTGCTCGACCTCGAACCGCTCATCCAGGAGAAGCCCGACGCCGTCACCGTCCCGGAAGGCCACGTGTCCGTCGAGTTCGACGACGTCCGCTTCGCCTACCCGTCGGCGGACAAGGTGTCCCTCGCCTCCCTCGAGGAGGTCTCCACGCTCGACACCCGCGGTGCGGGAGGAGGTGCTGCACGGCGTCTCCTTCAGGAGCGAGCAGGGGCAGACCGTCGCCCTCGTCGGCACGTCCGGCGCGGGGAAGTCCACGATCGCGCAGCTGCTCTCGCGCCTGTACGACGTCGACGGCGGCGCCGTGCGACTCGCCGGGGCGGACGTCCGCGACACGTCACGACTCGATGCGGCACACGCTGGGCATGGTGACGCAGGACGGCCACCTGTTCCACGAGACGATCCTCTCGAACCTGCGCCTGGCCAGGCCGGAGGCGTCCCTCGACGAGGTGTGGGACGCGGTCCGCCGCGCCTTGCCGAAGCTCGGGCCGCTCCCTGCGCTCCCTGCCGGACCAGCTGGACACCGTGGTGGGAGAGCCGCGGCCACCGTCTCTCCGGCGGCGAGCGCCAGCGCCTGACCATCGCGCGGCTCCTGCGCCGCAGCCGCGCGTCGTCATCCTCGAGGCGACGGCGGCGGCCTCGACTCGACGTCGGAGGCCGCCGTGCAGGCGGCAGCTTCCAGCAGGCGCTCGAGGGACGGACGGCGATGGTGATCGCGCACCGCCTCTCCACCATCCGCGGCGCGGACCAGATCCTGGTGGTGGAGGGCGGCGCGATCGTGGAGCGCGGCACGCACGAGGAGCTGCTGGCCGCGGGCGGGCGGTACGAGGAGCTGCACCGCACCCAGCTCGCGGTGCGAAGAGGGCCCGGCTGCAGAAGCGAGGCCTCGCTCGAGGTCCGATCCGCCGCTGCGCCCCGACCGGCGCCGGCCGCGGCCCCGTCCCACCGCCCTCAGCCCCGCAGTGCGTAGGTCAGCACCGCGTTGCCGGCGCTCGTGATCGACGAGATCGCGCAGCTCGAGACGCGTCCGGATCGCTCGGCTCGAACAGCCATGGCGTCCGGCCCCCGCGATCACCGGGTGGACCATCAGGGTCAGCTCGACCGAAGAACCCCCGCGAAGAGCAGCTGCCGGGTGAGCGCGAGATGCTCGAGAACACCGAGATCCGGCCGCCCTCCGTCTGCTTCAGGCGGCGGAGGAACTCCACGGCGTCCCCCTCGATGAGGGTGGCGTTCCAGCCGAGGTCCCCGGAGAGGGTCGTCGACGCCACGAACTTCTCGATCGGGTTGACGAAGGCGGCGAACGGATCGTCGGCGAGGCGCCGCCGGCTGGTACTGCGACCACTCCTCGAAGCCGGCCCGGCCCAGCACGGCGGTGTCGACCTCGTCGATCATCCCGCCCATCAGCGCTCCCAGCTCGGCGTCGAAGCTGTCGAACTGGAACAGGTTCGGCGACTGCGCGTCGACGGACGAGAACAGACCGGCGGTGAGCATGCGCATGGGAGGCCTTCCGGGGCTCGGACCGGGGCCGCTCGCGGTCCGCGCTGAGCGTCCCGGGTGCGGGCGCCGCCGTCAGAGGGCGGCGGATCCGGGGCAGTGTCTCTCCATCCCCCGGCGGGCAAGGGGGCGCGGCGCTCGAGGAGCACGACGGACTCTGAGGGACACCCGATCCTCTCGGAGGCAATGATGTTCTTCCGCGTGCAGCGACTCATCAACGACATCGAGCAGGACGAGCCGGATCCCGCCGCCGCGAACGCGCTGCAGGAGGGGCTCGGCGGGCAGTTCGGCAGATGCGCACCATGATGCAGTACCTCTTCCAGGCGATGAACTTCCGCGGCGCCGACGCGAAGCCGTACCGCGACCTCATCCAGGGCATCGGCCTGGAGGAGATCAGCCACGTCGAGCTCATCGGCACCACCATCTCGCGCCTGCTCGACGGCTCCCCGCGCTAGCAACGGGAAGCCCGCGGATCCGCTCGACACCCCGGGGGCCGGCGGAGCGACTCCGCTGAACATCGCCCTCGACACGGGCAACATCCACCACTACCTCGTCGGAGCGCAGGGCGCGATGCCGGTGGATGCGGTCGGCAACCCGTGGAGCGGCAGCTACGTGTACAACTCGGGCAACCTCGTGCTCGACCTGCTCTACAACCTCATGCTCGAATCGACCGGGCGCCTGCAGAAGTGCCGCATCTACGAGATGACCGACAACAAGACGGCGCGGTCGACGATCGCCTACCTGATCGTGCGCGACCAGGGCGCACGAGAACGGCTACGCCAAGGCGCTCGAGACGCTCGGCATCGACTGGAAGAAGACCCTGCCGATCCCGAAGACGAACGCCGAGAGGTTCCCCGAGGTCAAGAAGCTCATCGACCTGGGGCTGCAGAGCGAGCAGTACACGTTCGACCTGGAGGGCGCGTCGGAGGCGGGGAAGATCTTCCGCGGCGCCTCGCCTTCGAACGACGGCACGACCCTCGAGTCGAAGGAGCAGGCTCCGGAGGGAGTGCCCTCGGTCATCGCTCCGGAGCGCTTCGAGGAGTTCTCGCCGGGCCTGGACCCCGAGCTGCTGAAGCTCATCCAGTCGACCGCCGAGATGGAGCTCGACGAGATCAGCTCGTTCTACGGCCCGACCGGGAAGTAGCGCCGCCGATCCGTCGCGGACGGCCGCCGGATCCCGCATCCGCAGCCGTTCGTGACGGATCGCCGGCCTCGGAGCGAACACGGGTTCCGGGCGGCCGCCGCGGCCGCTTCGCTGGGTCCGTGACACGGATTCTGGTGCTGGGCGGGACGGGGTGGCTGGGGCGCGGGATCGCGGAGGCCGCGGTGCGGCGCGGTCTGGAGGTCGTCTGCCTGGCGCGCGGCGCCTCCGGAACGGTGCCCGACGGCGCGCGGCTCGTCGAGGCCGATCGCACCGAGCCGGGCGCGTACGACGCGCTCGACGGTGTACTGGGACGCGGTCGTCGAGCTGGCCACTGCTCCGCCGCTCGTCGCCGGCGCGCTCGACGCTCGCGGAGCGCGCCGCGCACTGGACGCTCGTCTCCTCCGTGTCGGTCTACGAGCGGAACGACGAGCCGGGTGCCGACGAGACCGCGCGGCTCGTCCTCCCGCCGACCCCAACGACTACGGCCACGCGAAGGTGCTCGCCGAGCGGGCTCGAGCGCCCGCCTCGCCGAGCGGCTCCTGACCGTCCGCCCGGGTCTCCTCGCAGGACCGGGACCCCAGCGACCGTTTCGGCTACTGGCCGGCGCGACTGGCGCAGGGCGGGCGGGTGCTCGTGCCCAGGGCGCCGGACGCCGGGTGCAGGTCGTCGACGTGACCGATCTGGCGGAGTGGATCGTCGCGTCGGCGATCCAGGGACGCAGGAGTCGCGAACGCGGTCGCCGAGCAGCGCCTTCTCCGAGTTCCTCGCCGCGGTGCGGCGCGCGACCGGGTTCGACGGCGAACTCGTGGAGGCGTCCGACGATCAACTGCTGGAGCAGGGCGTCCGCTACTGGGCGGGGCCGCGATCGCTGCCGCTGTGGCTCCGTCGTCGGATGCGGCGTTCGCGCAGCCGGTGTCGCCGACCTCGCTCCTCGGCCGCTCGCCGAGACGATCGAGCGAGTGCTGCAGGACGAGCTGGCGCGGGGAGTCGATCGGCCGCGCCGGTCCGGTCTCACGCACGGCGAGGAGGCCGACTGCTCGCGGGGCTGGGGTGAGGCCCGTCGGCGTGACGCTCGGGACCGGGTCGGTCTCGATACGCCGATGCGCGGCTGCTCGACCAGCCGAGACTCGTCCGCCGACCGGACAAGCAAGCAGCACGCCCGCCCCCTTCCGCTGATCGAGTAGGCCGCGCAGCGGCGGTATCCGAATCCCCGCTCCACACCCGGCCCGACGCCGCCGCGCTCAGCCGCGAGCGTGAAGCCCAGGATGCGGTCGTCGTCCGGCCCCGGATCGCCGCGGCCGTCGGTGTTGCTCGTCGCGACCCACGGCGGCCGTCGGGCGCCTCGGCCACGTCGCGCAGGCGTCGTGCTCCCCCACCGCGTGGTCGCTCCACGTCGTCGGATCCGCGACCGGGACCGCGCGCAGCACCTGCCCGCGCAGGTTCGCGAGGTACAGCGTGCCGTCGACCTCCGCCAGGCCGCTCGGGCTGGCCTCGTCGGGTTCCACTGCTGCACCGGGTCGACGAAGCGGTCGTCGCCCGCGACGCCCTCGACCGTCGGCCAGCCGTAGTCCTCGCCGGCGCGGATGACGTTGAGCTCGTCCCAGGTGTCCTGACCGAACTCGGTCGCGAAGAGCGTGCCGTCGCTCGGCCCAGGCGAGCCCCTGCGGATTGCGGTGCCCGGAGCTGTAGACGAGCGAGTCGGGGTAGGGGTTGTCGTCGGGCACTGCCCGTCGGCGGTCATGCGGAGATCTGCCGCCGAGCGAGTCCAGGTCCTGCGCCCGCTCGGTGCGTCCCGCGTCGCCGACCGTCGCGTAGAGCAGCCCGTCGGGGCCGAGGCGATCCGCCGCCGTCGTGGTTGCTCGCTGCAGGAAGCCCGTCGAGGATCGCCTCCGGCTCGCCCAGGGCGAGCAGGCCCGCCTCGCCGAAGACGTCGAAGCGCTGGATGCGGTTGCCGTCGGAGCCGGTGGAGTACGCGTAGAGGCGGTCGCGGTCGTCGACCGCCGGGACCGAGCAGTCCGCTCTCGCCGCGGGCGACCACTCCGTCGACGGTGCCGATCGACCGCGTCCCTCCGCCGGAGGCGAGCTCGAGGATCCGGCCGCTGTCGCGCTCGCTGACGAGCGGAGTGCCGCGCAGGAACACGATCGACCGAGGGCGCGTCGAGTCCTGCGGCGACGGTCACGGGATCGGTCGGCACAGCGGTGCCTACGGCGCCCCTGCGCCGAGGACGAGCGAGGGCGGCGCCGGCTCGGCCGCCGTGCACGACGTGAGCAGGGCCGCGATCCCGGCACCCGCGAGGCAGAGGCGGAGACGCGTCCGCGGATCCCGAGTCGGAGCGGTGCGGGCGGCCGCGGCGCGGGATCGCCGCGAGGTCGATGCCGAGCACGCTCCGCAGCCGCGAGCCGAAGACCCGCTCGAGCTCGGCCGTGGCCGGGTCGCCCTCGGCCCAGATCCGGGCGGCGGCGCAGGGCGTCGGCGAGGCGGCTCGCGGTCAGATCCGACCACCACTGCTCCTCGGCGGCAGCGGCGAGCAGAGCGCGCGCCTGGTCGACCTCGGCGCGGGAGCGCACCAGCAGCCGCCGGGCGGACTCCGGGTCGGACATCGCCGACCACAGCTCCGCGATGCGGGCGTCGAGCAGCACGGTCGGCGCGAAGGCAGGCCTCATCGACGACGGAGCGGGCCTCGCTCGCCGAGACGGGCGCGGGTGGACACCGCCGTCACGACCGGCCCTGGTGGGCGGCGGCGCGGGACGGGCCGTGGGGGGACGGCAGGGGCGGGGAAGCCAGTCATCGGGGTGACCTCTCACTCGTGCGGGGGCGTCGGGCGGACGTCGCTCCGCGGTGCCCGGACGGGGCAGACGGGGCGAGGCGGGCGGAGTCGATCTCCGCGCCGGTCCGGCGGCGTCCGGCCGAGACGGCGGAGCACTCGGGGAAGGGCTCCGCAGCCCGGTCCTCCGACCGTATCTGAGGGGTCCCTCAGACGGGAGGGCACGCGGGGCCTCCCAGGCAGTCCGCGGGCGCGGCCGCCGCGGGCTCTCGCGTGCGGAGTCGTCGCGAACGGCGCCCGGGCGTGCTCCCGGCGGCTCCGACGTCCTGTTGCGGACGTGTCCGCTAGCGGGCACCGTGCGCCCCTCGCCGCTCCCGAGACTGAGGGGCCCGCCTCCCGCGCGGCACCCGCCACCGGAGAGTACCGTGCCATCCACCCTGCTCCGACCGTCGACCGGCGTGCGCCTCTGCGCACGTGGCTGCGGATCGATCAACCGAGCTCTCTCGGCGGGGCGGCCTCCTGGTGCTGCTGTCGATCCTCCTGATCCTGGTGCCGATCGCGATCCTGACGCTCGTGCACGCCGATGCGCACCTGGCCCTGAAGGTGACCGTGGTCACGATCACGGTCACCGCACTCGTCGGAGCGCTGCTGCGCGTGGCCGACGCCCCGCCCGCTGCCCGCAGCGATCTCGACCGAGGCCGGCAAGGCCGTCGAGGCCGTCGCGGCCGTCTTCACCGTGCTGTCCGTGGCCGTCGACTGGAGCATCATCCGTCTCTGATGCGGCGGCGGCCCCTGCCCGGGTGTCCTCTTGCGGACGTGTCCGGAAGCGGAGCTTGTCGGGTCCGGCCCCGTCTCACGAGACTGAGGGCCGCGCAGCGCGGGAGAACGGCCGTGGACGGCCGAGACGATCTCTGGAGGACGCCGTGCGGCACCACCTCGCCCCTCGCCCGATCCGCGCACCCGCGCCGAGCGCTCCTCCTGCCTCCTGTGACGGCGACCGAAGCGGCCGTGGCGGTGCACGAGGAGGCCGTGGCGGCGCCCGGACGCCGACGCGCTGCTCGATCGAGCACCCGCGGATGCGCGACGGCGCACCCGCCTGCGCGCCTGGCTCCGCGCCGGCTCGTTCGGCCCGACCGAGCTCTCGCACCGGGGCCTGCTGCTCGTGCTGCTGTCGATCGTGCTGGTGCTGGTCCCGGTGCTGACGCTGACGCTGATGGACGTCGGCGCGCACGTCGCGCTCAAGGTGTGGCTGCTGGCGTCGGTGATCGCGCTCCTCCAGGCGATGCTGCGCGTCGTCGCCGACATCGCGGCCGACTCCGCGCAGCGATCTCGACCGCGCCGGGAAGGCCGTCGGAGCCGTCGCGGCGCTTTACCTGCGGCGGCCGTGATCATCGACTGGGCATCCTACCTCTGATCCGACGCATCGCGAATAGCCCCCCAATCGGGGGTTACCTCTCGCTCGAAGAGCTTCAGGATCAGCGAAGGGGGATCGAATGGTGAACAGCAGCAGAAGATGGCAGGTCGGCGCGATCGTCGCGCGCGTGCGGGCGTCCGCAGCGATCGGCGCAGCGGCACTCGACAGGCGACGCGCGCGAGCCTCCAGCTCGAGGTCCTGCGCATCGCCGACAGCGTCGACGCGGGGCGGATCGGCACCGAGCAGGCGATCGACGCCGTTCCACCGCATCGTCGACGAGGTGACGGCCGGGCCGTCCGAATCGATCGCGGGCGGCTGAGAGTCGCGTCCCGACTCTCTCGGCGACGGCGCCGCAGGCCGGCGCCTCCCGATCGTCGCGGACGGTCGCCCCGGCGCGGTCCCGACAGCCAGTTCACGCCGGATCGACGGGTCCGGCTCGACCGTTCCTGACGGGCCGACGCCGGAGCCACCGCTGACGAAGCGACACCGCGGACGTCGGTCGCTGACAGATCGACGCCGTGGATGTGACGGATCGTCGGGGTCGTCGGCATGGCCGACGCTGGGTCAGCGGCTGCCGCAGCATCCGACGGTCGATGCCATCCGCGTAGGCATCGTCCCCACAGAGGGTCGATCCGTCCGCCGCTGACGGACGGTGAGGACCATGACCGCGTACACACCGTCCTCAGGGACGATGGCATCGAGGTCCTCCGGAGCCACCCGCTACTGAGGGCGATGTCGACCATGCGGTCGATCGACCGCGGAACGACCACCAGGCCAGCCGACGCCGCGCTGGTTGAAGTAGCAGCTGCGGCCGACCGGACAGCATGTTCGAGACCACGATGCTTCCGCCTGGTGCGAGGCAGGCGAGGCGCGGATCGGATCAGGGCCTCGCAGGCACGATCGCTGCCATGCTCCCACACGCCGAGCATGTCGATCAGATGGAAATGCTCGAGGCAGCCGTCGGCACGCTCTGACGATGTTGTCGTTCACGATTGTCACTCGATCGGTGAGACCCGCGTCTACGGCCAGCTCAGCGGCGAAGGAGAGCGCTTGCGGGTCGAGGTCGACGAGGACAGATCCGATCGCCTCGGACCCGTTCTCGAGGAGTCGCGAGAGCATCGAGGACGGGAACCGCAGCGCCACCCCAGACTCGAGGTGCATCGGACCGGCGACCTGCGCGGCAGCAGCGCGACCTGCTCGGCGAAGACAGCGGCTCGAGCGCGTAGTGCGATTCCATCGATCATGTTGGTGAAGAGGACGCGGGACCGCTCGTCGGACGCGCCTGCGAGGATCCGACCGGCATCGTCGATCCGCTGCGGGGGGTAGAGCCTGAGCGCGGAGGCGCCCGGAAGATGGTGCGGCCCCATTCGCGCATCGTCACCGCCGTCCGGTGGCAGCCCCGGAACGAGCTCCCCGAGTCGAGGTAGAGCCAGACCGCGGCTTCGTTCGTGGAGAATTCCCCGAGGAGAAGACCGGCGCCCGCAGGTCCGGATCCGCCCCGAGGGCACGGTCGAGTCGATCACCGAGCGCGCGGAGCCGGTCGCATCTCGAAGGCGTCTCGTCGCTGGGATCTCCGACGCGCACCGTGCGATGCCGCACTGCGAGGCCCCGGCCGGAGACGGTGCGACCGGGTCTCGACCACACGGCACTCGCCCGGCGCCAGAATCGCGCCCCCACTGCTTCCGTCGCGCTCATCGAGCTCCTCTCGTGGTATCGGCGAAGTGAGCGGAGGCTAGCAATGGCGTGTTTCGCCTCCGCGCTCGAGGGACACCATGTCCAGTGGCCGGTCCCGGCGCCCGCAGCCGTCGACTGAGCGACCGGCTCAGGCCCTGCCGCTCGGAGTGCCGACACCGCCGCCGATGAGCCAGTGCCGCCAGCCCCGCCGCTCCCGTCGTGGCCGCGATGACGGCCTCGCTCCACGGCGTGGTGTCGTGCGACGCGTAGCCCATGAGCATCGGGGCGATCGAGAAGATCGCGATGAGCTGCCCGGCAAGCTGCTCCCCAGCAGGGAGGACGTACGCGGCCGCCAGCGACAGGGCGCGACGGAGCACCGCGACGGCCAGGGCCACGAGCCCGACGACCGGGACGATGCTGAGCACGAGCTGGAGCCATGTCGCCCCGAGCGGAGGTCGGCGTCCCGGCAGCCCCGACACGACGGCGTGCACCCCGTTGACGCGAAGACCGCGGCCACCGCGACCGCCGCCGGAGCAGGACCCGGGGCGACAGCGCCCGCATCAGCGCGAGGACGCCGGCAGCGAGGAGCAGCGTGCCGACTCCGAAGACCGGCGCGGCCGTCCCGACCGCCTCCACGGCTCGGCGGGCATCGAGTAGTCGAAAAGATGGTCCTCGATCGACCGGTCCGTCGGCGCCCGCGTTCCGCTCGCCGTCACCCAGCGCTGCGTCGCCGCTTGCAGCTGCAGCGCGCTCGACGCGAGGAGCGCGGCCGCCGCGATCAGCGCCCAGCGGAGCGAGGTGGTGCTGCACGTCCGGGGCGGCGGTCGCCGAGCGCGAGCAGTAGCACCCTTCGACGGGAGGGGGAACGGCGGGCGTCGATCCGTCGCAGACGGTCGCCCGGGAGTGGTCGGGGGGACCGATCGCCGGATCGACTCAGCAGGACAGCCGTTCCCCCTCCGAGTCGATCGCGAGAGGCAACCGCTCGGGACGGATGGACACGGCGACCCGCCCCCGACAACGGCGGAAGCCCGCCGCACCGGAGCGGGCTTCCGTCGGTGGTCAGCGCCGCCCGATCAGCCGCATGCGCGCCGCGTACGGCGCCGTCGTCGTCGCGGTGACGGCCGGCCGCCGACCGTCGCCGTCGCGGTGACCGTCGCCTCGCCCGCGGCGAGCTGCGTCGAGCGCACCGTGTAGGCGGCCGACGCGCTCGCTCCGGGCTTCACTCCGGCGAACGTCTTCACGCCCTCCGAGGTGCGGATCGAGACGTCCATCGGCACGGTGTCGCCGTTGCGGGCGACGACCGTCAGCACGACCTTGCCCGCGGGCGGCGGGTCGAGGCCGTGGCCGACACCTTCAGCGACGACTGCACGGTGACGGTGGCCTGCACCGGCAGGCGCGACGCGTCCTGCGCCACTCCCGAGACCGTGAAGGTCCGGGCCGAGGCGTAGGAGGCGGGCGCGACCGCGTCCCACGCGACGTCGACCGTGCTCGTGGTGCCGGCGGCCCGTGGTGATCACGGCGCGCGGCAGCGACGGGCGCGGTGCCGGGCGCGGTCGTCGCGGTCAGCGGAGCGACCGAGGCGACGGCGATGCCGGGTGCGAAGCCCTCGAGCGCCTTCTGGTACTCGGCGCGAGTGACCGGGATCACCGTGCCGTGGCGGCTTGCCTCCGTCGGCGTTCTGCGGCAGGTTCGCCGCCAGCTTCGAGCCGAGCGGCTGCCACGAGTCGCCGTCCGCGAGCTCGTCGGTGCCGAACGGCACGTAGTGGTTCGGTCCCTGGTGGTAGTCGGGCTGGTCGATGAAGAGGAACCAGTCCAGGCCGTTCACGTCGCCCTCGTTGGCGGGGAAGACGTTCGAGGCCCTCACCGCTGGTGAAGGTGCCGCCCGAGCCGTTGGGCAGGCCCGACGCGACGCTCCTTGATCGGCGTCCACTCGTCCGCGGGGCCGGTCGGCCCAGGCAGCGCGCAGACGGTGGCCAGCAGGTCGGTGCTCTTCTCCTGGCGCAGCGTCATCGACGCCTCGTCCTTGGTGAAGCGGTAGTAGACGCCGTCCTCCTCGGCGATGGTCGAGTCGATCGTGCCGCGACCCGCACCGCGCTGCACGTCGATCCACGGCTTCGCCTCCGAGAAGGTGACGAAGTCGTCGGTGGTCGCGTACATCATCCGGTTGTAGGTGACGGAGGTGCGGTCGGCGGTGTTCGTGGTCGGGTAGATGTTCGAGGCCCAGAACACCACGTAGGTGTCGAGCGCGTCGTCCCAGTACGCCTCCGGCGCCCAGGTGTTGCCGACGAAGTCGGAGGACACCTTCACGTGCCGCTGCTCGGACCAGTTCACGAGGTCGGTCGACTCCCACACCTCGATGTGCTTCGAGCCCGACTTCTGCGACGTGTCGAAGCCGCCCGCGAGGCCGGCGATCTTGAGGTCGGTCGCGAGCATGAAGAACTTGTCGCCCTCGTTCGACCGGATGATGAACGGGTCGCGCAGGCCCTTCGTGCCCTGGTCCGACGAGAAGACGGGCGTGCCGCCGTTCAGCGTGTTCCACGAGAGCGCGTCGTCGCCCTTCGAGGCGGCGAGGCTGACCTGCTCGGCGCCGTCGCCCTCTCCGGTGAAGAACGCCCAGACGTAGGCCTCGGTGTCCTCGGTCCCGACGGGGAGCGGCTGGACGCGGAGGGTGAAGTCGCGCGTGCGGCTCACCGATCCGCTGGTCGCCGTGGCGCGGACCACGACGTCGATCGCGGGGTGCCGCCCGCGGCGGGGCGGTCGACGTCGATGGTCTTCGTGCCCGCGGCGCTGCCCTCGCGGATCGAGGCGCCGGTCGGGCTGACGACGGACCACGCGATGCTCGAGCCGAGCGCGCCGGTCGAGGGCACCGACACGTTCGTGCGGATGTCGCCGACGTTCGGGATCGCGAGCGCGTCGAGGTCGCCCTGCACCTTCGCGGAGTCGGCGAGCTCGGCCTTCACCGTCACCGGGTAGTCGACGGAGTGGGTGCCGCCGCCGACGGAGTAGGTCGCGGTGAGGACCACGGCCGCGTCGGGCGAGCCCGCTGCGGGGCGGACGACCGTGGCCGTCGCTCCGTTCACCGCGATCGCGGGGCTGCTCGAGCGCCAGGCGATGGCGACTCCGCTCGCGGTGGCGGGCAGCGGGAAGCTCGCGGTGGCCTCGGTCGGGATCGACACCGAGGCGACGGCGCGGTCGAGCGCCTCGGAGGAGTAGAGCGCGCTCACGGACTCACCGCTGAGGGCGCTGCCGTAGACGGCGAAGTCGTCGATGTCGCCGTTCCAGCCCGCGTCCGCGTAGGTCGAACGGGCCAGGTAGGCGACGAGGGAGGAGCCGAACGAGGAGACGTTGCGGGCGATCGTCGTGGTCGTGCCGATCTGAGTGCCGTTGACATAGACCTTCAGTGTTGCCGTTCGTCCCGTCGATGACGGTCGTGTACAGCGACAGGCCCGCGGGAGTCCGCGCTCCCGAGGTCGCGGCGTTCGTCGCTCCGGGGCCCTCGGTGCCCCAGGGGGCGCCGGCGTTGACCGAGTTCGTGACGACGGACTTCACGTAGCCCGCGGTGTTCGTGGGGTTCAGCAGCCAGTAGCCGGAGGAGAACGACGCGCCGCTCGCGACAGAGGCGCCGACGAACGCGGCGGCCGTGTTCGCCGCTCCGGAGCGGGGCGAGAGCCAGGTGGAGAAGGTGAGGTCCTTCTTGCCGACGAGCGGCGCGGTGGGGATCTCGAGGTACGGCGCGGCGGCGGCGGATCCACCGAGGAAGCTGATCGCGCCGTTGCGGACCTCCGCTCCGGTGCGACGCAGCGTCGCGTCGTAGCCGTTGCCGCTCGCGTCGGCGATGGTGGTCCCGGCGGGGGCCGAGTCGAACGTGTAGTGGAGCAGTGGAGTCTCCGTCGCTCCGAAGGCGGAGCTCGGAACCGTGGCGCCGAGCAGCGCCGTGGCGGCGACGGTGCCGATCGCCAGCGCGATCCTCACCGCCGATCGTGATCGTGTCATGCAGAAGCCCTCGTGATCGGTGCGGCGTCGACGACCGAACCGCAGGGCTCCGCGGATTCGCGCGTCTTCGCACGGAATGTGAACGTGAACACTCTAAATGAGACGGTTCACGGAGGGCCACCCCGAGGGGGACGCCGACGATCGGAGCTCCTGTCTGCAGGGTCCGCACCATCTGCAGGGGTCCGCACCATCTGCGGGGATCCGCACGGTCCGCACCCTCTGCGGGGATCCACCCCCGCGCGAGCCCCGTCGACGGAGGAACACGCCTTCCGCACAGGATCCCCTGCAGATCGAACAGCGACTCCTCAGGAGCGCAGGGAGAGGCGACTCAGGCGTCGGACGCGACCGACGGTCCCGGCACTGCGCGGTAGCGGCGGTTCCGCACCGCAAGGATCGCGCCGCCGATGACCGCCGCGAGGAGCGAGCCGGCCAGCACGCCCACCTTCACGTGGTCGTCGGACTCGCTGCCGGCGCCGAACGAGAGCTCGCCCACGAGCAGCGACACCGTGAATCCGATGCCCGCGACGAACGCCATGCCGAGCATGTCGATCCATCAGGAGCGACGGGTCGAGCGAGATCCCGCGGAACCGGGTGAGCAGGAAGGTGCTGCCGACGATGCCGATCGGCTTGCCGAGCACGAGGCCCGCGATGATGCCCAGCGCGATCGTGTCCTGGAACGACTCCGCCAGCCCCGCGAGACCGCCGACCGTCACTCCGGCCGAGAAGAAGGCGAAGACGGGCACGGCGAACGCGGTCGACAGCACGCTCCAGCGGTCGGCGAAGTGCGCGGCGAGCCCGTCGTACAGAGGCTTCCCGGCCGCATCGGTCCCCACCTGCACCCGAGCCCGAGCGGTCGCGGCGACCGGCACCATGAAGCCCAGCAGCACGCCGGCGACGGTCGCGTGCACCCCGGAGGCGTGCACCAGCGCCCACGTCCGCGACGCCCAACGGGATCAGCACCCACCACGCGCACGCCGCGCTGCACGCGAGACGGCGAAGACCGCGAGCGGGATCAGCGCGAGTCCCAGCATCAGCGCGTCGATGCCGGCCGTGTAGAAGACGGCGATGATCGTGATCGCGATGAGCGTCGTCCACGACCGCCAGCGTCAGGAGGAACGTGCGCAGAGCCGGCGGGAGGAACCGGCCGACGACCGCGATCACGGCCACGGCGAAGGCGATGTCGGTGGCGGCGGGGATGGCCCAGCCGTCCAGCGCCGCTCCCCCGCGCTGCAGGTTCACGGCGACGAAGATCAGGGCCGGAGTGACGACTCCGCCGACCGCCGCCACGATCGGCACGAGCGCGGTCCGCGGGTTCCGCAGCGAGCCCGCGACGAACTCCTCCTTGAGCTCGAGGCCGACGACGAAGAAGAAGATCGCGAGCAGGCCGTCGGCCGCCCACGAGCCGACGCTGAGGTTCAGGTGCAGCGCCTCCGGACCGAAGCGGAAGTCGCGCACCGCCTCGTAGAGCGAGGACGCGGGGCTGTTCGCGATGATCAGCGCGAGCACGCGTCGCAGTGAGGAGGAACGCCCCTCCGACGGTGTCCTTCTGGAGGGTCTGGCGGCAGCCCCGCCAGATGGAGTGCGGTGCCTGGTCGGCGGGCAGGTCGTGGTGAGCCATGGGATCGTCCGATCGGAGAGGTGGCGGGCGCGGGAACGCGACCGCTGTCTCCGAGGAGGGGCGGGCGCGGTCTATGCGCGCGGCGGCGGGCAGCCGGCGATCTCGCCGTGCGCGTTGGTGCCCCACGAGCTCAGCCACCCGTTCGTCCCGGAGGCGCGCTTGGTCAGCACCGGCCGGTTCGGGAACGCGGCCGCCGCTCGAGCACAGGCGCGCGACGGGGAGGACATCCCTCCGATTCTACCGAGCACGACTGAGCGCCCGCCCTCTTCTGCAGGGGACGGGCGCTCGGACGGTTCGGGGCTACTCCTCGACGACGATGGTGGTGATGACCGGGTTGCGGCGGTGACGACGGGTCAGCCAGCGGCCGAGCGTGCGGGTGATCAGCTTCTCGAGCGCCTCGCGGTCGGTCGGCTTGCCGGCGGCCTGGAGCACGGCGTCGTCGATGGCCTTGCTGGCGTTGTCCTGCCAGCCGGGCTCCTCCACGAAGCCGCGGGTGAAGAACTCGACGGGCTCGCCGAGCAGGCCGCGGTCGAGATCGGCGATGGCGAGCACCGTGATGGCGCCCTCCTCCGCCAGCACGCGGCGGTCGATCATGGCGTCCTCGGTGGCGACACCCATCGTGGTGCCGTCGACCAGGATGTGGTCGGCGTCGATCCGGCCGCTCATGCGGGCACGGCCCTTGACGAGGTCGATCGAGACGCCGTCCTCGATGACGAAGACGTTCTTCTCGTCGATGCCGGTGCGCGTCGCGATCGCGGCGTTCGCGGTGAGGTGGCGCCACTCGCCGTGCACGGGCAGCACGTGCGTCGGGCGGAGGATGTTGTAGCAGTAGGCGAGCTCGCCGGCGCTCGCGTGCCCCGAGACGTGCACCTTGGCGTTGCCCTTGTGCACGACGGTCGCGCCCCAGCGGGTGAAGGCGTTGATGATGCGGTAGATCGCGTTCTCGTTGCCGGGGATCAGCGAGCTGGCCAGCAGCACGGTGTCGCCCAGTCCGATGTCGATGATGTGGTCCTTGTTGGCCATGCGCGAGAGCGCGGCCATCGGCTCGCCCTGCGACCCGGTGCAGATCATGACGATCTCGGTCGCGGGGAGCTTCTCGAGCACCTTCATGTCGACGACGAGGCCCGCCGGGATCTTGAGGTAGCCGAGGTCGGCGGCGATGCCCATGTTGCGGACCATCGAGCGGCCGACGAACGCGACCTTGCGGCCGTGGCGGTGCGCGGCGTCGAGGACCTGCTGGATGCGGTGCACGTGGCTCGCGACGCTCGACACGACGATGCGGCGCGAGGGCGGTGCGGAACACCTGGTCGATCGCGGGGGCGAGGTCGCCCTCCGAGATCGCGAAGCCGAGGACGTCGGCGTTGGTGGAGTCGACGAGGAAGAGGTCGACGCCCTCGTCGCCCAGGCGTGCGAAGCCGGGGAGGTCGGTGGTGCGGCCGTCGAGCGGGAACTGGTCCATCTTGAAGTCGCCCGTGTGCAGCACGAGGCCGGCCTCGGTGCGGATCGCGACGGCGAGGCCGTCCGGGATCGAGTGGTTCACGGCGAGGAACTCGAGGTCGAACACGCCGGCGTCGACGCGGTCGCCCTCCTTGACGGGGCGGGTGCGCGGGGTGATGCGGTGCTCCTGCAGCTTCGCCGAGATCAGCGCGAGCGTGAAGGTCGAGGCGATGATCGGCGATGTCGCCCCGCTCCTTGAGCAGGTACGGCACACCGCCGATGTGGTCCTCGTGGCCGTGGGTCAGCACGATCGCCTCGATGTCCTTCAGGCGCGAGCGGATCGCGGCGAAGTCGGGGAGGATCACGTCGATGCCGGGCTGGTTCTCCTCGGGGAAGAGGACGCCGCAGTCGACGATGAGCAGCTTGCCCTTGTGCTCGAAGACGGTCATGTTGCGGCCGATCTCGCCCAGACCTCCCAGAGGGGTGATGCGCAGACCGCCCTTCTCGAGCGGCTTGGGAGCCGCCAGTTCGAGGTGGTGGCGGGCGGGCTTGGCGGTGCGGGCGTTTCGCATGGGTGCTTTCCGGTAGGAGGGCCGGCGTCGAGCCGGGACGTGCGTGGCATGGGGGCGCACCGGGTCGATCCGGTGCTGCGACCGCCGCTCCGGCTCTGCGGAAGGGCGTCGCTCCGGCCGCGAGTGCGTCTGCACAGGAGGTCGGGGACCTCCGCGACGGCGGAGGGGGAGACTGCGGGCGGGCGTAGCGCGCACCGGCGTCCGCCCTCAGACTTACTCATGCCCTCCGCCGGGCGCGTCGGACGAGCCCTCGTTCGCCGCGAGCGCGTCCCCGAGGCGCGTTCTCGAGGCCCGGTGGCGGCCCCGGCCGGCCGCCCCACTGCCCGCGGAGACGAGGCCGACTGCCCGGATCGAGCCGATCACGGTCGGATCGGGGCGCTCGGCTCCGTTCTGCGGGTGAGCGTGCACGCAACCGAGGTCAGGAGGGCCCTCACGGCCTAGGAGGGCGCCGTCGGCCCGTTCGACCTCGGTTGCGAGCACGTCGCGGTAGGGCCGGAGCCGTCGGCCAAGTCTTCGCGAAGCAGAGGCTCTCGGGCGCGTCGCCCCAGTAGCCGAAGCCGGGGATCGGCTCGTAGCCCGAGCTCTCGTACAGGGCCACGGCCTCCGGCTGCTGCGTGCCCGTGACCAGGCGGAGCAGCACGACCCCGTGCCGGACGGCGAGGTCCTCGACCGCGGCGAGCAGGAGTCGGCTGAAGCCGCGTCCGCGCGCCGGCTCGGTCACGAACATCCGCTTGATCTCGCCGACCTCGTCCTCGGCGGCGAGCGCCACGCAGCCGACGACCTCGCCGTCGACCCGGAGCAAGAGCGTCGGCGTCGCGGGTCAGGGCGCGGCCCGGGGTCGTCGCCGCCGTAGCGCCGCATGATCTCGGCCTCCTGCAGGGCGAACAGCGTCAGCGCCACGGGATCGGCGGCCGTGGTCTCGATCAGCGCGGTCTCCTTGCGGCGCGTTCTCTCCCGGCGCGGTCTGTTCCGGCGCGGTCTCGATCGGCGCGGTCTCGATCAGGCGGGGCTCCTCGGGCACCCCTCGATCGTGCGGGCGCGGAGCCGCCACCCGACGAGGCGTCCGGCGCCGTCGAGACGTCCACGAGCAGCGGGACGCCTCGACGGGAACGGGACGCCTCGGGCGATCTCGAGCCGGCGCGTAGAGCAGACCCGCGCCGGCGGACAATCCCCGCGCACCCCGCGCGGGCGTCGCAGGGTGGAGGTCATGAGAAAGCTGTACTACGCCAGCGGGCACATGCTGGTCGCCGACGTCACGTGCAAGGCCGTCCTCCGCTACGCGCGCGCCCTCGCCGATGTCGGCAAGTCGGACGTCGTCACCGTGCCGGTCATCACCGAGGGCGGGAGCAGCGCCTACGCCCACCTCCTCATCGGACCCGCCAGCCAGCTCTGGTCGACCCCGGTCGAGAACAGCCACGGCGAGGAGCCGGTCGACGAGGCCGTCCTCTCCCACATCGAGGCCGAGACGCAGCGGATGCAGCCGTCGCGCCCCTCCTGGAGCGACGAGATGACGGACATGCCGGACCTCGACTTCCTGAACTACCCCGAGCCCGCCTGACCCGGGACGGTCCCAGGAGGGACCCGGTTGGATGGGCCGGGTGAACACGCTCATCGTCACCGCTCACCCCGATCCGGAATCGCTCACCTCGACGATCGCGCGGAGGATCGCCGCGGCGGTCGGCTCCGTCGAGGTCGCCGACCTGGCCGCCGAGGGCTTCGATCCGCGGTTCTCCGCCGCGGATCGGCACCTCCACCGGGTGGCCGGAGACTTCTCCGAGGACGTCGCCCGCGAGCAGCGGCGGCTCGACGGCGCCGAGCACCTCGTGCTCGTCTTCCCCGTGTACTGGTGGTCGATGCCGGCCCTGCTGAAGGGCTGGATCGACCGCGTCTTCGTCGACGGCTGGGCCTTCTCGATCGACCCGGCCGGAGGGATGCGGCCGCCGCCTCGGCGCTCTCACCGTGCACCTCGATGCCGATCGCCGGGGACGACGCCGGCGTCTACGACCGCCACGGCTACGAGCAGGCCCTGCGGACGCAGATCGAGCACGGGATCGTCGACTACTGCGGGGCCGTGCAGGGCGTGACCGCCTTCGTCCACGAGTCCGAGCAGGAGGACGACGGCGCCCGGCGCGCCGCGGTCGACCAGGCGGTCGAGGCGGTGTCGGAGGCCGTCCGCCGCTGACGCGGTGGCACACTTCGGAGCATGGACGAGGCGCCGCACGACGAGCTCCGCGCGCTGCAGCGTCGGGCCTCCGCGCGCCGCCCCGACCTGGGACCCGCGGAGTGGGAGCGGCTGCGGGCGCTGCGAGGGCGGAGCGGCGGCTCCGCGGACACATGCGGCTCCTCCGAGCCGGTCGGCCTCCGACGGCTCTCGAGGCCGCGCTCCTCGACGATCCGCCCGCCCGCCCCGGTCGCCGCATCCCGTTCCTCTGGGCGGCGTCCCTCGTCGCCGCGGCGCTCCTCGGAGCCGGGTGACGACCTGGGCCGCCGCTCCCGACGACCGCGAGGTGGCGACACTGCGACTGTCGCCCGCCGACGACCTCGCCGGCTGGGGCGGCTCCGAGGACACCCTCGCGTCCGACGTCTTCCACGGCCTCCGGATGGTGAAGCGGCCCAGCGGCGAGGACGGCGGCTCGTGCCTGTACGTGGTCCCGGCCGAGACCGACGCGTCCGGCATCGTCTTCAGCGGCTGCAGCGCGCGGTCCTTCCCCGCCACGGCGCAGCTGACCGTCTCGCCCTCGCTCCCCGGGGAGCTGCGCGAGGCGTTCGAGGACGGCAGCGGACTCCGCTTCGTCTTGGAGGGCGAGACGGTGCACGTCAGCTCGGACCGGTGAGCCGCGCGTCGGATCGGAGCCGGTGGCGAGGAGGCGGTGCTGCAGAACCTCAGCCAGGAGCAGGGGCTGACCGCTGACGCCGACGGGCCCCCTCCTCGGCTGATGATGCGAGCGCCGTGTGGATCGCCTCCCGTGCCCCGTCAGCCCGGCGCGACCGTCGGACGTCTCTGATCGGATGGAGGGGACCGCCACCTGAGAAGACATCTGATCCATGACCGACGTCTCCTCCCAGCCGCCCGCCGAGGGCGATGACCGCAGGTTCTGACCAACCGTCAGGGCCACCCCGTCTACGACAACCAGAACCAGCGCACCGTCGGGGCCGCGGCCCCGCGACGCTCGAGAACTACCAGTTCCTCGAGAAGATCAGCCACTTCGACCGCGAGCGGATCCCCGAGCGGGTGGTGCACGCCCGCGGCGCCGTCGCCTTCGGCTACTTCGAGGGCGACCGGCACCTGGGGCGACGAGCCGATCGCGCGGTACACCCGCGCGAAGCTGTTCCAGGAGGAGGAAGCGCACCGATGTCGCGATCCGCTTCTCGACCGTGATCGGCGGCCGCGACTCCTCGGAGGCCGCGCGCGACCCCCGCGGCTTCGCGGTGAAGTTCTACACCGAGGACGGCAACTGGGACCTCGTGGGCAACAACCTCGGCGTCTTCTTCATCCGCGACGCCATCAAGTTCCCCGACGTCATCCACTCGCTCAAGCCCGACCCCGTCACGTTCCGGCGGGAGCCCGCGCGCATCTTCGACTGTCATGTCGCAGACGCCGGAGTCGATGCACATGCTGGTCAACCTGTTCAGCCCCCGCGGCATCCCGGCCGACTACCGCCACCAGCAGGGCTTCGGAGTGAACACCTACAAGTGGGTGAACGCCGCGGGCGACACGAAGCTGGTCCAGTACCACTGGATCCCCTCCGTGGGCGTCAGCAGCATGACCGAGGCCGACGCCGCGGTCGTGCAGGGCGGCGACCTCGGCCACGCGTCGAAGGACCTCTACGAGGCCATCGAGCGCGGCGAGCACCCGGAGTGGGAGCTGCGCGTGCAGCTGATGGACGACCACGACCACCCCGAGCTCGACTTCGATCCGCTCGACGACACCAAGGTGTGGCCCGAGAACGAGTTCCCGCCGAAGACGGTCGGGAGGATGGTGCTGAACCGCAACGTCACCAACCACTTCGCCGAGAACGAGCAGCTCTCGTTCGGCACCGGCGTCCTGGTCGACGGCCTCGACTTCTCGGACGACAAGATGCTGGTCGGGCGCACGTTCTCCTACTCCGATACCCAGCGCTACCGCGTGGGCCCGAACTACCTGCAGCTGCCGGTGAACGCGCCGAAGAACGTGCACGTCGCGACCAATCAGCGCGACGGGCAGATGGCGTTCCACCCAGGACCACGGCGGCGAGAACCCGCACGTGAACTACGAGCCCTCGATCACCGGCGGGCTGCGCGAGGCGCAGTACCCGACCCACGACGACCAGGGCCCCGAGATCACCGGCCGCCTCACCCGCAAGCGGATCCCGCGCACGAACGACTACACCCAGGCCGGCCAGCGCTACCTGCTGATGGAGGAGCGGGAGCGCGACGACCTGGTGGCGAACTTCGTCGACCTGATCTCGCAGGCGGCCCGCCCCGTGCAGGAGCGGATGCTCTGGCACTTCTACCTCGTGGAGGACGACCTCGGCCGCCGCGTCGGCGAGGGCCTCGGCATCACGCTGGACGAGGTGAAGGACCTGCCTCCGCTGCAGTCGCAGACGCTGTCCGAGGACGAGCTCGCCCGCCTCGCGAACCTCGGTCACAACGGCCCGCGCGACGTCGAGGGCCTCGTCATGACCCACACCGTGCCGAATGCGCGCGCGAACAAGGTCGAGAAGCACGTGCAGGAGGAGGCGGCGTAGCTCCTGCGGGCCGGAGGGGGCGATCCTCCGGCCCGTCCGCGTCTCAGCGGAGCGGGAGGCCCGCGATCGCGCCGACGACGGCACGGAGGCCGCGCGAGCCCCTCCGGGAGGGAGCGGCTGCGCGGCCTCCGTCGTCGCCTAGCGGACCGTGCGGCTCACGGAGTTGTTCGCCGGCGTCGGATCGGCGGCGGAGGTCGACACCTTGGCGTCGATCGTCGTCGTCCTCGGGCGAGGTGGCGAGCGTCACCGGGTAGCTGATGCTCTGCCCCACCCCGACACTGGGCGCGGTCCAGGTGAGCACGGTGGTGCCCTTGGCCTTGCCCGGAGTCCGCACCGCGCCGGGGGCATCGGCGACGGGAGCCAGACCGTCACCCGGGTGGTGGTGGTCGCCCGCGTCCCGGTGCCGACGTTCGTGATCGTCACCGTGCCCGAGACCGGGGCGGTCGCGGGGCGACCCGGGGTGAGGGCCATGGCGATCTTCAGGTCGGCCCGGGTCGACGCGCTCACCTTCAGCGTCTGGGTCGCAGCAGGAGCCGCGAGCCAGACGGCGTCACCGGGCTGCACCGCCGTGACGGTGCAGGTCGCCGCTCCGGTGAGCTTGACCGCGGCGGTGCCGCTGCCGGTCGGCGCGATCGTGCAGCTCCCCTTCGCCGAGAACGTCACCGGGTTGCCGGACGTCGCGGTGGCCGCGACCGGGTAGGCGATCCCTCGCTCAGGTGCCTTCGGCATCGTCGTCGTGAACGCGATGGTCTGCGCCCTCCCTGACGACCGGGGCGGCCGCCGTCACGGTGACGGACTGCGTCGCTCGCGGCGCCGCCTCGTGGGTCGCGTCCCCGGCCTGGTCGGCCGTGAGCTGGCAGGTGCCGGCGGCGGTGAAGGTCACCGAGCCGTTCGCCACCGAGCAGACCGCGGGGGTCGTCGTGCCCAGGACGACCGGAGCACTGGACGCGCCCGCGCGCACCGTCGGCGTGCACGCCGCGCCGCCCTGACCGCGGCGGGCGCCGCCGAGGTGAACGCGAGGGTCTGGCCGACCCGCGCGATCTCGAACGTGCGCACGGCCTGCGGAGCGGCTCCGTGACGGGCGTCGCCCGCCTGGTCGAGCGTCAGCGTGCAGGTGCCGGCCGAGTCGTACGACACGACTCCCGACGGCCGAGCAGGCGCCCGAGGCCGTCAGCACCGGTTCCGCACTCGACGGGCCGCGGACGATCACCGGGGCGGAGGACTGGCCGACCGTCGCCCCGAGGGGCCTCGCCGCCGAAGGAGACGGTGCCCGCGGCGAGGCCGACCGCGATCGACTGCGAGACCTGCGCAGCCGCCGCGTGGCGGTCGTCCCCCGCCTGGTCCGCGGTGATCGTGCAGGTGCCGCTCCCGGTGAAGGTCACGACTCCGTCCTCGATCGCGCACGACCCGCTCGCGCCCATCAGCACGGGCTTCCCCGACGCGCCGCCCGTGGCGGTCGGCGTGTATGTGCCGCCGGCCACCGCCGTCGCGGGAGCCGTCGAGGTGAAGCTCAGCGACTGGGCGAGGAGGCCGACCTCGAACGAGCGGACCGCACGGGAGCCCGCGCCGTACCGCGCGTCGCCCGCCTGGTCCAGCGTGAGCGCGCAGGTGCCCGCGGAGTCGTACGACACGACTCGGAGGCGACCGAGCAGGCACCCGACGCGGTCAGCACCGGATCCGCGCTCGACGGACCGCGGACGATCACCGGGGTGGAGGAGCCGCCGACGCGGGCGTCCGCGGGAGCGCCGCCGAAGGACACGGAGCCCTCGAGCAGCCCGACCGCCACGGTCTGCGAGACCTGAGCCGCCGCTTGGAAGCGGTCGTCCCCCGCCTGGTCCGCGGTGATCGTGCAGGTGCCGGTCCCGGTGAAGGTCACGACCGCATCGGCGATCGTGCAGGCACCGGTCGCGCCGATCAGCACGGGCTGCCCGGAGGCGCCGCCCGCCGCGGTCACGGCGTACGTGTCACCGGGCGCAGCCGTCGCGGGAGGGCTCGAGGTGAAGGCGATCGTCCGGCCCGGGAGCCCGACCTCGATGGTGTGCAGGGTCGTCGGCGCCGCGGCCCAGTAGAAGTCCCCGAGCTGGTAGGCGTAGAACGTGCAGGTGCCGACCGCGGTGAAGGTCACCACGTCGCGACCCTCGGAGTCGCGCTTCGTGGAGCACGCGTCGTAGGCGGCGACGTTCACGGGAAGGCCAGAGCCGGCCGTCGCCGTGACGACGAAGGACCCGCCGACCTCGCCCGTGGCCGGGGTGGTCGAGGTGAGCGTGATCGCCTGCGGTTCCTTGGCGACCGTGAACGTGACGAGCATCTGCTGCGCCGGCTCGAATCCGGCGGTGCCCGGCTGATCGGCCGTGACCGTGCACACCTCGCCGACCTCGGTGAAGGTCACGACGCCCTCGGCGATCGTGCATCCTCCGGTCGCGCCGAAGACCACCGGCAGTCCGGACGACGCCGACGCCACGGGCGTGTAGGTGCCGCCTCGCGGGGACTGCTGTCCGTGCGGGTAGTCGAAGGTGATGCTCTGCTTCTCCCGGACGATCTCGAACCGACCGAGTGAAGCGCTCGGCGAGGAGGTAGAGATCGGTGCCGCGGTCGACGCTCACCGTGCAGGTGCCGACGGAGAGAGGCCGGACGAAGGCATCGGCGTCGATCGTGCAGACGGTGGGCGTCGAGGTCGTGACCGTCACCGGGAGCCCGTGGTTCGACCCCGCGTAGAGCAGGACGTCGTCATCGCCGGGCCGGACGCCCTCCGGAACCCGGAAGGACACCTCCTGCCCCAGCCTCACCAGCTCGAAGCTGGTCCGGATCTGCGCCGCCGGTTCGGCACCCGCGTCTCCGGCCTGGTCCGCCGCGACCGTGCACGTGCCCGCCTCGAGCGTGCGGGCGTTGCCGAACGACTGGGTGTTGTGCATGCCGCGGGTGGTGACCTCGCAGACTTCGGGAGTCAGCGACGAGAAGACCACCTGTCGGTTCAGGGACGACGAGGCCCCGATCTGAGCGTTGCCCGACGCGGCGTTGTCGCCCGTGTAGGGCTGGAAGGAGAGCGTCTGCGGAAGCCGGGCGATCGTGACGGACCGCTCGATCGACGGCGCCGGCAGGAACGACTGGTCGCCGCCCTGGACCGCGACGATCTCGCAGAGCCCTCCGGTCAGGGCACGGACGGCGTTCGCCTCCGTCACCGCGCAGACGTCCGGGGTGCTGCTGAGGTACTCGACGGGCAGAGCGGAGGACGCCGTCGCCCCCAGGGCGACGTCGGGACCGCCGAGGCGGAGGCCGGACGGCTCGGGGAAGGCGATCGTCTGAGCGACCGGGACGACGACCACCGGCGGGCGGACGATCTTCTGCGTGCGATCGGCCGACTGGCTGGGGAGGACCGTGTAGGTCCCGTCGCTCCGCTTCTGCGAGTAGCCGGAGTACGACGCCCAGAGCACGGCGGGGTCGGTGTAGTCGTTCAGACCCTGCGAGTTCGACCTGTCCATCGTGATCGTCGCCGTCCCGCGACCGGGACTGCCGGGCTCGATGACCAGCGGAGCGCGGAGGAACAGGTAGCCGCCGTGCGTGCGGAAGTCGACCTTGTACTGGACCAGGACCTCGCCTCCTCCGAGCGGGATCCGGGACGGATCGGCCGTGGTGGTCGTGACGGAGAAGGTGATGTCGTCGCCGACGTTCGACGGGTTCGGCGACGAGGTCACCGTGGTGGTCGTGGTGAAGTCGTCGGGGATCGAGCGGATGACGACGTGGGCGTGCTCGAAGCTCGCCTCGCCGTAGACGACGTTCAGTTCCGGCGCCCGCATGTCCGCTGCCGCCGCCACCGGAGCCCGCGTAGTAGATGAGGAAGGCGAAGCCGTAGTAGCGGCCGCTGCCGCCGCCGCCGCCGTACCAGCCGCCGCCAGCCGCCGCCGCCGATCGCCTGGGTGCCGATCGTGGGCTTGCCGTCGCCGCCGCCGCCGCCACCGCCGAATCCGCCGGCGCCCGCGTTGCCGCCGCCGTATCCGCCGTTCGTCTGGCTTCCACCGCCGCCCTTGCCCTCGTAGAGGCTGTTGGTCCCCTCCGACGAGCCGTCGGTGCCGTTCAGGCCTCCGCCGGTGCTGTAGGTGCCGCCGTTCTCGCCCGCACCGCCCGCGACGAGGACGCGATCGGCGAGGCCGAAGGAGCCGGTCCGCACGTCGGTCGCTCCGTTGCCGCCGTCGCCGCAGCGGTTGATGTAGCAGGTGAAGCCGTCGGTGCCGCCGGTGCCGCCGCCGTTCCATCCGCCCAGCGGGCGCCTCTTGAGGTGCACCAGCCCGCTGCCGCCGTCCTCGCCCCGGCCTCCGACGTTGACCTGGAGGACCTGCCCGGGCTGGACGGCGAGGGTCGCCGTCGCGAGCCCACCGTTGCGGCCTCCGTGCACCGTGACGTCCAGAGAGTGGGTGTTGGACGGGACCGTGAACGTGTCCGGGGCGCCGCCGATCCCGTCCGTGCTGCGGTTCGTGTAGCGGCACTCCACCTGGTCGGGAGCCGCTGCGACGTCGAAGTTCACCACTCCGGCCTCCCCGCAGGCGGCGGAGTCGGGAACGCCGGGGGGCGCGGCGGAGGCCGCCGTCGGCACGGCGACGAGACCGGCCGCGACCACCACCGCCGCGAGAGCGACGGCGATCCTGGAGCGGAAGGAGAAGCGGGCGAGTGGTGCGGATCCGGGCACGGAGGTCTCTCTGACGAGGCGCGGACCGAGCGCGGAGGCGCTGCGGATCCGCTGGGGAACGGGTAGCTCCTACTATCCGGCTGTTCGGGAGAGATTCTCAGCTGCTGGAACCCCCGAGGAGGGCGTGAGATCTTCCGCACGTCCTTCTCGGTCCTCCCGGCGACGCGCTCGGCCGGGTCAGCGGAGCGGGAGGCCCGCGATCGCGCCGACGACGGTGACCGCCCCCAGCACGAGGAAGGCGGCCGCTCCCTGCGCGAGGGCGTGGGAGGACCGCCCGTCCCACCGCGGCCGTGCACCGAGGACGAGGGCGAGGAAGGAGCAAGCCGCTCCGGCTCCCACGAGCAGGAACCACCAGACGAGTGCGTACTCCGGGGCGGGCGAGGCAGTCGAGGGGCGGGTCGTTCAGGGCGAGGAGGAAGCCGCGGTACGTCGCTGTGCAGGCCGCGAAGGCGAGCAGCGACAACGGGGCTCCTGCCGCCCCGAGGATCCCGCAGACGGCGGCGCCGACGACTCCGAGCACCGACAGCAGCGAGCCGGCGCGGTCGGCGCCGGTCGCGGTCGGCGAGTGGTCATGTCGCGACCCTACGGCGGCTCCCCGGTGCTGCGCCTCCCCGGCGGGCCGAGCGGCACCAGGATGGGACCGTGACGACTCCCCGCCGCCCCGATGCCACCGCGGTCGAGCTGATCGGCGGAGTCGAGCCGCTCGAGGTCCCTCTGCAGGAGTACGACGAGCGCTGGCCCGAGGTCTTCGAGGAGCACCGCCGGCGCATCCTCGACGTGCTGCCGGATGCGCGGGTCGAGCACATCCGGATCGACGGCGGTCCCCGGGCTCGCGGCGAAGCCGATCATCGACCTCGTGCTGGTCGTCGACGACATCACCGCCGAGGAGGACCACCTCGACGCCCTCCTGGCCGCCGGCTACGAGCTGCGGGTGCGCGAGCCGGGTCACCGCCTCGTGCGGACCCCGGCCCGCGACGTGCACGTGCACGTGTACCAACGGGGCGCCGCGGCGGTCGACGCGTACCTCCTGCTGCGGGACCGCCTCCGCTCGGACCCTGTCGATCGGGCGCTCTACGAGGGCGTCAAGCGCGAGCTGATGCGGAGCCGCTGGGACGACATGAACGCGTACGCCGACGCGAAGACCGCGGTGATCCTCGCGATCCTGGGACGCGCGGGTTTCCTGAACCGTCGCGCCCGGACGAAGCCCTGGACCACCGGCCCCGGCCGCTCCTAGTACGGGATCGGGGTCACGACCACGCAGGGCGTGAAGCCCGGAGCTGTCGCGGTGAGCACGGCCGTCGGGGCGGGTTCCACCCCGGAGTCCAGTTGCTCGCGAGGAAGTAGAAGAGCTCCGTCTCCTGGTCGGGGGCGAGGCCGGCCGAGTAGCGGAAGGTGAAGGACGTCGACGTGAACCCTCCCGGCGCGTAGTCCCACGACGGTCCCCGCCGAACCCCTGCCAGGTCCAGCCCTGACCGGCCGTCGGGATGAACAGGGTCAGGGTGTTCGGGTCGATCGCGGAGCCGCTCTCGTTCCGGAAGTAGACCTCCTGGAAGGTCCCGCCCGGCGGGTAGACGGACAGTGCGCCGGCCCTCGCGCTGAGCGTCGGCGTCTCGCCGCTGGCCGCCGCGAGCGGACTCCCGACGGCGGCGACGACGACGGGGGCCGACCAGGCGGCTGCGGTCACGGTGCGGCGGGAGACGGGGCGCGGTTCGGACATGCCGGAACGGTAGCTCCGGGACGGTGTCCGGCGGCGGACATGTCCGCTAGCGGGTGCGGCCTGCGGGAGGCGGCGCGGGCCGCCCTCCTCAGCGGGTCATCGGAGCCTCATCGGGCGCTCATAGCCGCGGCGGCCAGTGTCGGTCCTGCAGACGACGTCCGAGGAGGACCCCATGACCCGCATCCCCGAGCCCGACCTCACGCCCGACGGCCCCGCCTACCAGGGGCGGCGCCTCGACCGACCCGGCGAGGAGGTCGTCGATCAGGGGCTGCTCTTCGACGTCGGCACGCTCGTCGGCCGACGGGGGTGCTGGCGCTGATCGGCGTCGGCGCGGCCACGATGGGGGCTCGCGGCGTGCACCACGGGCGCGGGCAGCTCCGCGGCGGGCGGAAGCACCGGCACCTCCTCGGCCGCGACCGGAGGCGGCACCACGACGGCGACCGGCGAGATCCCCGACGAGACCGCGGGCCCGTACCCGGGCGACGGCTCGAACGGAGCCGATGTCCTCGAGAACGCCGGAGTCGTGCGCAGCGACATCCGCTCGAGCATCGACGGCGGAGCGACGGCCGCGGGCGTCCCGATGGCGCTGACCCTCACGATCCTCGACACGGCGAACGGCGACGTGCCGTTCGCGGGTGCGGCGGTCTACGTCTGGCACTGCGACGCCGACGGGAACTACTCGATGTACTCCTCCGGGGTCGAGGACGAGACGTACCTCCGCGGGGTGCAGGTCGCCGACGCGAGCGGCTCCGTCACGTTCACCTCGGTCGTCCCGGCCTGCTACCGGTCGCTGGCCCCACATCCACTTCGAGGTCTACCCCGACGTCGCCTCGATCACCGACTCGGCGAACGCGATCGCGACCTCGCAGGTCGCCCTCCCCGCGGACGCCTGCCGCGGTCTACGCCGCTCGACACGTACGCCGGATCGACGGCGAACCTCGCGCAGGTGTCCCTCGAGGACGACAACGTCTTCGGTGACGACGGAGGCGCGCTGCAGCTCGGCACGACGACCGGCGACGTCGACTCCGGCTACTCCGTGGCGCTGACCGCGCGGGTCGACACGACGACGACTCCGACCGCGGGGGCGGCGCCGGGTGGCGCGGGGGCCGGCGCTCCGCCGAGCCGCTGAGCGACGCGGCAGCGCTCCGGCATCCGACGGACGCCGCGACGGGGTGTGCGCAACCGAGGGCGAGATGCGGTGAACCCGCGTTCCCGGCACTCGGCGGTGATCCCGACCTCGGTCGCGGACTGCGCGGGCCGCGCGGACGTCCGGGCCCCTGTCGGCGCGATCGGACGCGGCGTAGCCTGCCGCCATGACCCTGCGACTGCGTCAGATCGTGCTCGACACCGAGGATGCGCGAGGTCTCGCGGCGTTCTACGCCGACCTCCTCGGCGGCCGCTACCGGCCGGGCGACGAGCCGCCGGCCGACGGGTCCGACGACCGCGCGGAGTGGGTGGCGCTGCGCACGCCCGAGGGCGTGAGGATCGCGTTCCAGCGCGTCGACCGGTTGCCGCATGCCACCTGGCCGGAGGGCCACGCCCTCAGCAGCTGCACTTCGACCTGATGGTCGCGGACGTCGCCGAGCTCGAGCGGCAGCGCGAGCGGGCCCTGGCGCTGGGCGCCGAGGTGATCGACGACCAGAGCGGCGATCCGGAGGAGGCGCTGTACGTCCTCGCGGACCCGGCGGGGCATCCGTTCTGCATCTTCGTCGCGGAGGACCTCGACGCGCTCGTGGACTGGTGACCACCGGCAGGACGAAGGCCGAGCGGAGTCGCGGATCTGCGTCGATCCCCGCCTCCGGCCTCCGCTCTGCGGGCGCAGCGGAGCCGGAAGCGCCCTCACAGCCGAAATCCCTACGGAATCCTCACGGGTGATTTCCCGGAACGGTCCTGGCGGCCCCCTCGCGGGGCGTAGAAACGGGAGGTGACCTCCTCTCCGGCGCGCGCCGCCGCCACTCCCACTCCTCCTTTGCCCGTGAAGCGCCGCGCCCTCCGCGCCTGGATGCTCACCGGCCTGTCCGAGGACTCCGGAGCGCACCAGGGCCCGCACGCGACCACCGTCGAGAAGACGCACTCGTGGTGGCGGGTGATGTGCCGTCACGGGCGTCGACTACTTCTCGACCCTCGGCTACCAGCCGGCGATCGCGGCCGTCGCCGCGGGGCTGCTCTCGCCGCTCGCCACGATCGTGCTCGTGCTGCTGACGCTGTTCGGCGCGCTGCCGGTCTACCGCCGCGTCGCGCGCGAGAGCTTCCGCGGCGAGGGCTCGATCGCGATGCTGGAGCGGCTGCTGCCCTGGTGGGGCGGCAAGCTCTTCGTGCTGGTGCTGCTCGGATTCGCGGCCACCGACTTCATGATCACGATCACACTCTCGGCGGCCGACGCCACACAGCGCACGCGGTCGAGAACCCGTTCGCGCCCGCCTGGTTCGAGGGGGCCGAGGTGCCGCTGACCCTCGGACTCGTGGCGCTGCTCGGGCTCGTGTTCCTCAAGGGGTTCAAGGAGGCGATCGGCATCGCGGTCGTCCTCGTGGCCGTGTTCCTCCTCCTGAACCTGGTGGTGATCGCGGTGTCGTTCGGGCACGTGGCCGAGAACCTGGTGGTGATCACCGACTGGTGGAGCGCGCTGACGACGCAGCACGGGAATCCGCTGGTCATGGTGGGGATCGCGCTGATCGTGTTCCCGAAGCTCGCGCTCGGGCTCGGGCTTCGAGACCGGAGTCGCGGTGATGCCGCAGATCACGGGCGCGCCCGGCGACACCCCCGCGAATCCGGCCGGGCGGATCCGCGGAGCCAAGCCGACTCCCTGATGACCGCGGCGATCATCATGTCGAGCTTCCTGATCACGTCGAGCATCGTGACGACGCTGCTGATCCCGCAGGCGCAGTTCCAGCCCGGCGGCGAGGCGAGCGGACGCGCACTCGCCTACCTGGCGCACGAGTACCTCGGCGACGGCTTCGGCACGGTCTACGACGTCAGCACCATCTGCATCCTCTGGTTCGCGGGCGCCTCCGCGATGGCCGGGCTGCTGAACATCGTGCCGCGGTACCTGCCGCGCTACGGCATGGCTCCGCAGTGGGCCGCCGCCGTGCGGCCGCTGGTGCTCGTGTTCACCGCGATCGCGTTCCTCATCACGATCCTCTTCGAGGCCGACGTCAACGCGCAGGGCGGGGCCTACGCGACGGGCGTGCTCGTGCTGATCACCTCGGCGTCCGTCGCCGTGTTCCTCTCGGCCCGGCGCCAGCGGCAGCGCAAGCGCACCGTCGGCTTCGCGCTGATCGCGCTCGTCTTCGTCTACACGACGGTCGTCAACGTGATCGAGCGGCCCGATGGAGTGAGGATCGCGGCGGTCTTCATCGTCGGCATCGTCGTCGTCTCCTTGATCTCGCGGGTGCAGCGGTCGTTCCAGCTGCGCGCGACCTCCGTCGTGCTCGACGATCAGGCGCTGGCCTTCGTCCGCTCCGACGCCGACGACTACGGAGTGATCCGCATCGTCTCGCACGAACCCGACGAGGACTCGGAGCAGGAGTACCGCACGAAGCTCAGCGAGGAGCGGCGCGACAGCAACATCCCGGCCCGCTCGCCCGTGCTGTTCCTCGAGGTGCACCGCGCAGACTCGTCCAACTTCGAGGAGGACCTGGAGGTGCGCGGAGTCGTGCGGCACGGCTTCCGCGTGCTGCAGGTGAGCAGCGGCAACGTGCCGAACACGCTGGCCGCGGTGCTGCTCGAGATCCGCTCCGAGACGGGCGTGATCCCCGAGATCTACTTCGAGTGGACGGAGGGGAGCCCGCTGTCGAACATGTTCCGCTTCCTGATCACGGGGGCGGGCGAGGTGGCGCCGGTGACGCGCGAGGTGCTGCGGCGCGCCGAGCCGGACCCGGTGCGGCGGCCTGCGGTGCACGTGGGCTGAGGCGCGGGCGCGCGCCGCGCTCCTCCAGAAGTCGCGGGAAGCGCCAGCGGTCACCGCGACTCGCGAGGGAGCGCGAGGGCAGGCGGCCGCTCAGAGCGTCGTGGGGCGCGTCTCGGCGTCCAGCAGCCCGCGGAGGAACCGCGCGTCGGTGGAGTACTCCGCCGCCTCCTCGAGGAGGTGGGGCCTCCCGAGCTCCTCGGCCTTGCCGATCGAGAGCTCGGCCAGGTCGTGGAGGCGGATGATCGCGACGCGCAGGACGTCCGCCCACGTCGCGTCCGAGCCGTAGCGGAGCAGGAGGAGCTCGACGCGGCGCCGGGCGTCGTCCATCCCTGGCGCCCCCTCCGGAGCGACGGCCGTCAACGGCACGACACGGGTCGCGAAGTAGGCGATGTCCCAGAGCCGCGGACCCGGCGAGCACATGTCGAAGTCGATGGCGCCGACCAGGACACCGTCGCGGAAGGCGAGGTTGTGCGGCGCGAAGTCGTTGTGGCAGACCACCTCGGCCGGCACCTTGGCCGACGCCTGCCAGACGGTGCCGTCGAGGCCGAAGCCGATGCTCGCGTCGTGCAGCGCGCGCAGTCGCCGCGCCCCCTCCTCGAGGACGGAGTCGCTCCACACCCACGCCGGCAACGGGGTAGAGCGGCACGTCCCCCTCGACGAACGAGAGCCGCTCCCGCCCGCCCTCGATCCCGAGGGGCTGCGGCGCCCAGTCGATCCCGGCGACGGCGAGGTAGCGGAGGTACCGGTGCACGGTCGGCGTCCACGGCCCCGCGTTCCGGAGGACGGTGTCGCCGCTGCGCTCGACGTCGTTCATGTTCCCGCCGGCGAGAGGTCCGTCCATCCGGCCAGCGTAGGCCGCAGGCGGCCGTCGTCGCGCCGCTCCCGAACCGCTCGTGGGCGGTTCGACCGGGAGATGCGTCCCCGCGACTCGCCAGAAGTCGCGGGAGCGGGCGCGGTCACCGCGACTATTGAGGAAGCGCAGGAGGTACTGCAGCCGGGGCACCGGCGACGCTCAGCGCAGCCGCTCCAGCTCCCCGCGCAGCACCCCGACCGCCCACTCGCCCTCGCCCTCGCGCAGCAGTAGGTGCACCGCGAGCCCGTCGACCAGCGCGTGCAGGCGGCGGGCCGCGTCGAGCAGGTCGGCGTCGCGCGGGCGCCACGCGACCGATTCGCAGAGCAGCACGCACATCTCGGCGAGCTCGCGGTGGGCGCGATCGCGGATGCCGCGCAGCTCGGGCAGCGCCGGCGTCTCGGCGATCAGCGCGATGTTCACTTCGAGCTCCGCGCGGCTGTCCGGCTCGAGCGGCAGGAGGTGGCGCAGCAGGGCGACCGCGTCGGCGAGCGCGTCGCCCGTGCGGGGCGTGGCGAGGATCCGCTCGGTGGCGCGGCTCACCATCAGCTCGGCCGAGAACGCGACCAGCTCCGTGCGGGTCGGGAACACGTGCCGCAGCGAGCCGACGACCACGCCGTCCTCCGCGACGGTGCGGACCGACACCGCGCCGATGCCGCGCTCGCGCACCACGCGCCAGACGGCCTCGGCCAGCCGAGCCTTCCGGGCGTCGCGATCGATGGCCATGACCCGAGATTAGCACGGGTGGTGCTGGCTTCTCCGGAGTAGCACGCCTGTGCTATTCGAAGAGGGGGAATCATGGTCCTGGCCGTCGTCATCGCCTGCGAGATCGGCTTCTGGGTGGTCATCGCTCTCGGGCTCCTCGCGCGCTACGTCCTGCGGTGGCGCCGCACCGGCGCCGCGCTGCTCGCCCTGACACCGGTCGTCGACCTGGTGCTGCTGACCGCCACGGCGATCGACCTGCGGAGCGGAGCGACGGCCTCCTTCCGCGCACTCGCTCGCGGCCCTCTACCTCGGCTTCTCGATCGCCTACGGCCACGCGCTCGTCCGCGCCGCCGACGTCCGCTTCGCCCATCGCTTCGCCGGAGGCCCCGCACCCCGAGCTCGTCGGCGCCGAGTACGCCGTGTCGTGCTGGAAGGACCTCCTCCGCACCACGCTCGCCGCCGCGATCGCCGCCGGCGCCGTGCTGCTCCTGCGCTGGATCGCGGACGACCCCGGCTCGGACGGAGGCGCTCGACGGCGTGTTCCCGATCCTGCTGCTCGTGGTGGCGATCGAGCTGATCACGGCGGTCGGCTACACGGTCTGGCCGAGACGGGCGCCCAGCGGGACCCGTCCCGAGCGATCCGCGGCATGAACGCCGCCCGTACGGGCACCGCCCGAATGAGCACCGCCCGCACCGCCCCCGCCCGCCGTCCCGCGTGGCGGACGCGATCGCTTCCTCCGGGCGCTCCTCGCCTGGCTGATCCTCGGAGCGGGACTCGGCGCCGCGATCGGCACCGCCACCGCGCTCGACCAGGCCCTCGGCCTCCGCGCGCCTCGCCGTGGTGTCGATCCAGGCGGTGCTGACGTCGGCCCTCGTGGTGCCCGCGATCGTGCTGCTGCTGCGGCGCCGGAGCGGCCGTCGGAGCGACCGTCGGAGCCTCATGGGACTCAGGCTGTCCCGGCACGCGCTCCGCCCGCTCGCGCTCGGTGCCGCAGTGGGCGTCGCATCGGGTCTCGCGGTCTGGCTGCCCGCGGCAGTGGCCGGCTGGATCCGCGTCGAGGCCGTCGATCCGCTCGCCTTCGCCGGATTCCTGCTGCTGAACGGCCTGGTGATCACGCTGTACGAGGCCCTGCCCGAAGAGCTCGCGCTGCGCGGCTCGATGTGGACGGACCTCCGCGACGGGTGGGGGCTCGTCGTGGCGACCGCGGCCACGACCGCCCTCTTCCCGCTGCTCGTGCTCGTGATCGGCCCGGTGGAGTGGGCCGTGACGACACTGCTGGGAGGGACGGCCGCTGCGCCGTCACCGATCCCGATCGGGGAGCGATCCGATCGCCTACGTGCTGCAGCTGGTGCTGTTCGGGCTGGCGCTCGTCGCGGCCCGGCGGCTGCCGGTCGAGGGGCCGCTGCTCGTCGCGATCGCGTTCCACGCGACGCAGCTCACCGTCACGCGCACCCTGCTCGGCGGCATGCCGTGGGCGCCGTCGGGGTGGACGGTCGAGTTCGTCGAGCCCGACGCGATCGCCCTCGTGCTGGTCCACGTCGTGGTGGCGGGCGCGGCCTTCACCGGTCTGCGGTGGTCGCTCCAGCGGTGGCCTCAGTAGGCGGAGGGGTCCGAGGCCCCGGTTCCGAGCACCGCGGCGGCGCCCCGGGCGATGAGTGAGAGGTCCGTGGCGACCGCGACCCGGTCGAATCCGAGCGAGCGGAGCCGCTCCGCACGCACCGGATCCCCCGCGAACGCACCGGTGCTCCTCCCCGCGCGGCGGGCGGCGGCGACGATCGTCGGCAGCGGATCCCCGGGGGCGTCGGCGGCGAGGAGGCCGTCGAGCTCCACTCCGAGCCCGATCGCGAGGTCGAACGGCCCCACGAAGACGCCCGCGACCCCCGGCACCGCGAGGATCCGCTCGACCTCCCCCAGGCCCGCGCGGGTCTCGATCATGACCCACAGCTCCGCTCGCGCGTCGGCCGTCGAGGGGACCTCCCCGCCCCAGAGCTCGGCCATCGGCCCCCAGCTGCGGCGCCCGGCCGGCGGGTAGTGCGCGGCGGCGGCGGCTGCGCGGGCGTCGTCCGCCGTCTCGACCATCGGCACGATCACGACGTCGGCGCCGGAGTCGAGCGCCCGGCCGATCAGGGTGTCCGAGAGCCCCGCGACGCGGACGGCGACCGGCGGGCGGTCGGGAAGCGCGGCGAGCGCCTGCATCGTCGCGACGACGGCCGCGTCGTCGAACGCGCCGTGCTGCCCATCGAGGCAGAGCCAGTCGGCTCCAGCGAGCGCGATCCGCGCCGTCGTGCGCGGCTCCCCAACCGGCACCACACTCCGTCGGCACGTCCGTCGGGGAGTCCTCGCTGCGCAACCATCCCCCGATCCTCGCGCACCGGGCCACGAGGGCCCTTCACTCGCCGAAGCGCGTCTCCTTGTGCGGGGCCCCGGAGCGGTCGTACGTCGTCCAGACGCCGACCTGCCGGCCCCGGTCGAAGGCGCCGCTGCGCATCAGCGTGCCGTCGAGGCGGAACCACTCCCAGTGCCCGTGCAGCTCGTCGTCGAGCATCCAGCCGCGGCCCCGGATGCTGCCGTCCTTGTGCAGCGCCTCGTGCGGTACCGGCTCCGACATGGCGCACCCCTTCCTCGTGGCGTGCTCGATCCTCGTCCGACCCGCCCGGAGGGGCAAGACCCGGGCGCCCCGCCCTCCGGGAGATCGGACCCGGCGCTCACGCGCGCGGCAGCACCCCGACCAGGGAGGCGGTGAACGCCGTCTCGAGGCGCGGTGCGCAGATCGAGGTGCAGCACGCCGAGCTCGGGCTCGTCGGCGTACGCCGCGACGAGAACGGCCGGAGGCGGGACGTAGGACGACACGGCGCCGGCCGTCACGAGGCTCATCAGGCAGAACGCTTGCCGCGCCGTCGCCGAGCTCGGGCACGTGGCGGAGGACGAGCCCGGTCAGGGTCGCGAGCCTCCCCGGGAGGAGCGCTTGTGCCGCTTCACCGCCTCGATCGACACGTTGCGCTCGAGCACACCGCCCTGCGCGCCGAAGAGGTCGCAGAGCACCACCCGGTCGGCGAGCGAGCCGCTGAGGATCGCGGCCAGGGCGCGAGCGCGGGACTCGGGTGCGTCGTCGGCGGCGATGCCCGTGGCCAGCTCCTGCTCGAGCGCGACGAGCCACTGCCCGAGGAAGCCGTCGAGCAGTTCGAGCAGCACGGCCTCGCGCGACTCGAAGTAGCGGAGCACGTTCGACTTCGCGAGGCCCACCCGGCGGCTGAGCTCGTTGAGGCTCACCGCGGCCACGGGCATCTCGTCGAGCATCGCGGCCGCGGTCTCGAGGATCGCCTCGCGGCGGATCCGCCGCTGCTCCCTCGCTCCGCGCACGCTGGAAAGTCACCCGCGAGTCTAATTGCAGACCACCGGTCCCTTGACAGCGGACCGGCGGTCTCTTACGGTCGGAAGAACAAGAGACCGGCAGTACTGGAGGAGCGACATGAGTCACGACTGGACCGAGCAGCAGATCCCCGACCAGAGCGGGCGGGTGGCGGTCGTCACCGGCGCCAACACCGGACTGGGCTTCGAGACCGCCCGGATGCTCGCCGAGCGCGGAGCGACGGTGGTCCTGGCCGTCCGCGACGTCGAGAAGGGCGCGGCGGCGGCCTCCCGCATCACCGGAGACGTGCGGGTGCAGGCGCTCGACCTGACGTCCCTCGCCTCGATCCGGGCGGCGGCGGACGACCTGCGCGCGGCTCACCCGCGCATCGACCTCCTCCTCAACAACGCCGGAGTCATGTACACGCCGAAGCGGACGACGAGCGACGGCTTCGAGCTGCAGTTCGGCACCAATCACCTCGGTCACTTCGCGCTCACCGGGCTCCTGCTCGAGAACCTGCTGCCCGTCCACGGCTCCCGCGTCGTCACCGTCAGCAGCGTGGGACACCGCGATCCGCGCCGCGATCCGGCTTCGACGACCTGCAGTGGGAGCGCTCGTACAGCGGCGTCGCCGCGTACGGCCAGGCCAAGCTCGCCAACCTGATGTTCACCTACGAGCTGCAGCGTCGGCTCGCCCCGCTCGGCGGCACGATCGCGGCGGCAGCGCACCCCGGGAGTGTCGAACACCGAGCTCGCCCGGCACACGCCTGCCGCGCTGCGCCTCCCGATCAGCGCGCTCGCTCCGGTGCTTGCACCCAGCCCGCGGCGCGGGGCGCCCTGCCGACGCTGCGCCGCCACCGACCCGGGCGTCCTCGGCGGCCAGTACTTCGGACCGGCGGCCGCGGCGAGGTCCGCGGCTTCCCCGTCCCCGTCTCCTCCAGCCCCGACTCCCACGACCTCGCTGTGCAGCAGCGCCTGTGGACGGTCTCGGAGGAGCTCACCGGCGTGACCTTCCCGGTGGCGGCGACACGGGCTCGAGGCTGAGCGCGATCGGGAGCCGCTCGGTAGGCTCCCGATCAGAATCCGCCCCGACGAAGCAGGAGTCCCGTGAGCACCGGCCCCGGCCCCCTCGACCTCACCTTCACGGCCCCGATCGGAGTGACGGTGAAGGGCGACCTGTGGTCGGCGTCGAGATCCCCGACTCGGTCGCCCTGCTCGGCACGGGCAAGGCCGTGCGCGTCGTGGCCACGGTCGACGCCCTGCCGCTCACCGCGGGACTGCTGCCCACCGGATCCGGGGGCCACATGCTGTCGATCAGCGCGGGCCTGCGGAAGAAGCTCGGCAAGGAGCTGGGCGACGAGGTGGTCGTCCACCTGTCGGAGCGGCTGAACTGAGCCCGAGCCGGCGGCGGTCCGACCGGTGGTCGCGCGAGTGCGGCCTCACCCCGCACGGGGTCTCGCAGGCAGGACCGGTCCGGCCTCGCGGCGCGCGTCCGTCGCCCTACGGTGGAGGAATGTCCCGCTCCCAGCGCCTCGGCGCGACCGTCGCCCTCGCCCTCCTCCTGACCGGCTGCACCTCGATGGGAGGGTCGGACTCCGGCTCCGACGTCGACGAGCTCGACGCCGCCCCGGCCGCCGGTGTCGAGATCGCGGGCGACGGCTACCTCTACTCGGTGCCCGAGGGCTGGGACGTGCCCGACACCGATCCGTCGACGATCGGCGCCGACACACTCGCCGCCGACCTCACCGACACCGACGGCTTCTCGGACAACGTCAACGTCGTCCTCAGCCCGGCCGGCGCCGTCACTCCGGAGCAGGTCGAGGGGCCGGAGCCGACGAGCTCGAGGGCGCCGGAGCGACCGACGTCGAGGTCCGCGACCGCGTCCAGGTCGCCGGGGCGGAGTCTGCGCAACCTCAGCGCCGCGCTGACCGCGCAGGGCGCGTCGTACAGCATCGAGCAGTACTACCTGACGCAGAACGAGCAGACCTACGTCGTGACCTTCTCCTTCAGCCCCACCGTCGAGGACGACGACCGCGAGGACCTCGCCGAGTCGGTGCTCGCCTCCTGGTCCTGGTCCTGATCCGCGGCTGATCGAGGCTGGTCGGGGGTCCGATCCCGAGGCGCGGTCCGGGGCCGGGTCGGCGGTCCGATCCGCGCTCGATCGGCACCCCTCCGCCGTTCGGCCGAGGACTCTGCGCGGGATCCGCCGCCCGACGGAGGTGCCGCCCCCGACCCCGGGCTACCGTCGGAGGATGAGCTCATCGACCGGGGAGAAGCAGACCTACCTCGGCGTCGCGGTCGCCTTCCTCGGACTCGCGGTCGCCCTCGGCATCACGCTGGACAACTGGCTGACCGCGCTGCCGTTCGCGGTCATCGCCCTCACGTTCGTCGCCCTGGGGACGGAGGTGGTCGAAGGGCGCGGGGAGCACCGAGGTCCCGATCCGACGACGACACGGACTGAGCCGCTCCGGCGTGCGTGGTCGCGCTCTTCCTCGCCGTAGCGCTCCGGCGCGCGTGCGGCGCAGGCCGTCGCGCCCCTAGGGTGTGCCGAGGCCGCCGCATCACGGCCGCACAGGAGAGATCATGGGCCACCTGCACTACGGCACCGAGTCGTTCACCCTCGAGGACCGCGCCCTCTTCCACCTGCAGGTCGTGATCGGCGTCAAGCTGCGGCGCAGCGAGGCGTTCTTCGTCTCGTGGCGGCCGGAGCTCGAGTCGATCGAGGGCCGGCACGCGCTGTGGATGGACAACGGCGTGCCGATCCACTTCGAGTACGCGAAGCAGCCGCTCCTCGAGCATCAACCGGGACTGGATCGAGCACCTGGTCCTCGCGGCGAACAGCGCGGGCGGGGCCGAACCTCGCCGACGAGCGCAACGCGGAGCCGATCGAGTCCTGATCCGCGCCGATCCGTGCCGATCCGCCACGAACGGCGGTGCGGCCGCGCCGATCCGTCACGAACCGTCGCGAGGCCGCGCCGATCGGTCACGAACGGTCGAGGAGGCCGCGCTCATCCGTCGCGTATCGCGGTGCGACTCCGCTGCGGCAAGGCGTTCACGACGGATCGACGGGAGGAACAGGGGCACCCGGAAGCGCCGGCGAGTCCACGCCCCGGTGGCGGAACCCAGTCCAGTGTTGCAGCTGCGCGCGGCGCGACGGCTCCTCCCACCGGGTGCGGCGCCGTAGCGGCGCCGCGAAGAAGTCGTCGTACCCGGGAGGAGCGGCGCGCAGCTCGGCGTCCTCGGGCGTCGGGAAGACCCATCGACCACTGCGTGGAACCGCCGGGCCTCGATCGCCCCGCTCAGCAGCCGCTGCACGTCGGTGTGCCGCTCGTCGGCCTCGATGACCCGGTACCGCTCGCGCACCTGCTCCTCGTCGCCCTCGAGGACCACGCATGAAGCGGCCGGACTTGAAGAGGAGCACATGCCGGTGAGCCCGCAGCGCTCGCTGTTCTCGCGGCTCTGCCGCAGCAGCGCGGCGAGGGCCGACTCGTCGAGCTCCGCGGTCGCGGTGCTCACGTAGGTGAGGGACAGCATCGGCGTCCTGCTCCGTTCTCCTGGTCGCGGCGGACGACCAGCACCGTGACGTCGTCGTCGGGGGAGATCTCGGCGATGAGGTCCGAGAGCTCGGTGAAGAGGGCGCCGTCGTCGGCGCAGCGGCGGACGAGGTCCGCCAGGTCGTCCAGCGCCGACAGCGTGCCGTCGTAGAGGTCGAGTGCCCCGTCGGAGCGCAGGGACGAGGACCTCGCCGGGCAGCAGCGTCGTCGTGCGGGCCTCCCAGCAGATGCCCTCGCCGATGCCGATCGGGAAGTCGGAGGAGGTCAGCCGCTCGACGTGAGCCGTCGGCGCGAAGAACCGCGGCGAGGCCGTGGCCGGCGTCGGCGTATCGGATCTCGCCGGTCGCCGTGTCGACGCTCGCGTGGAACAGGGTCGCGAAGGTGCCTGTGGCCGAGAGATCGGCGAGCAGCTTGCTCGTTGACCGCCGCCACGGCCGCCTCCGGCTCCCAGCCGGGTCGCGCCTGGAAGGCGGACCGGACGGCCGCTGCGACGAAGAGCGGCGGAGTAGCCCTTGCCGCATGACGTCCGCGAGGGTCGCGTCGACGCGCCCCTCGGTCGCCGAGACGGCGAAGTAGTCGCCGGCGGCGTCGGAGTGCGGCCCCGTGCGAATCCCGGAGAAGGAGAAGCCGCGGCCGTGCTCGAGCGGAGCGGGCAACATCTGCTGCTGCGTCCAGGCGGCGCGGTCGACGGCGCGGAAGCGGATCAGCTCGCGCTCGACCCACAGGCCGAGCTCGTCGAGCAGGTCCTGGTCCTCGACGCTGAGATCGCGCGGCTCCGTGTCGACGAGGCAGATGGTGCCCACGCGGGCGCCCTCGGCGACGCTCAACGGGCGGCCGGCGGCAGTAGCGCGCGTGCGGCGGGCCGGTGACCGACCCGCGGTGGGCGAAGACCGGGTCCCCGAGCGCGTCCTGGACCACGACGATGTCGGACTGCTGCACCGCGACCACGTCGCAGAACGAGTCCGCCCGCGGAGTGAGGCGCGAGCCGCCCGGCCGCTGCGGCGACTTCCGTGAACTGGTGGTCCTGGTCGATGAAGTTGATCTCGGCGATCGGCGCTCCGAACAGCTCCTTCGCCATCCGCGTCACGCGATCGTACCGCTCCTCGGGCCGGTGCCGACGATCCTGAGATCGTCGAGGGCCGCGAGCCGGGCTCGCGCTCCCGCACCGCGGCTCAGATCGATCGGGGCACTCTGCGTCACGTGTCGGCGCCTCTCCGCTGGGACCCCGGCCGCTGCCCGCCGGGGAATGCCCTCCGACTCTGGCAGACATCGTGTCCGCGCTTCGGCGGGGAGGAGGCTCAGGCCCCCTGACAGGGGGCGCCGCACGCGCTGCAGCGCCCCCGTCAGGGAACCGCCCTAGAGCGGGCGGGGCCGGTGCCGCTCGATCAGCGTGTCGAACAGGATGTTCATCCGCTCGTCGACGACCCGGCGGGACGCGTCGGCGTCGTACCACTCGACGATCTCGCGGGCGCCGTCGCTGAAGCGGACGGAGGGCGAGTACGCGGAGCACGGGAGAGCGCGGATCTTCGCGTTGTCGAAGACCATGGAGTGCGCCTCGTCGCCGGACGATCCCTGGCGCCGAGCTCGGGATCGGCCGCAGCGATCGCGTCGGACGGGACGTGCACGATCCGCGCCTCGGATCCCGGCCGCCGCCGCGAGGTCCCGGTGGATGCGGTCCCACGTGGGGTCTCGTCGCCCGTGATGTGGAACGCCTCGCCGATCGCCGCCGTCGCGCCGAGCAGGCCGACGAGTCCGACCGCGACGTCGCGGCTGTGGGTCAGGGTCCAGAGCAGAGGTGCCGTCGCCCGGGACGACCACCTCCGAGGCCGCGACGCATCCGGTCGATCACGGTCCAGCCTCCGTCGACCGGCAGCGCCGTGCGGTCGTAGGTGTGCGAGGGGCGCACGATCGTCACCGGGAAGCCGGTGCGCCGGTACTCGGCGACGAGCAGGTCCTCGCGGGCGATCTTGTCCTGCGAGTGCGACCAGTAGGGGTTCCGCAGCGGAGTCGACTCCGTCACCGGCAGCCGCGCCGGGGGCTTCTGATAGGCCGAGGCCGAGCTGATGAACACGTGCTCGGGCGGTGCGGCCGGTGAACAGGTCGATGTCCTGCTGCACGTGCTCGGTGAAGGCCGGCGAACTCGATCACGGCGTCGAAGTGCTCGTCGCCGAGCGCCTCGCGCACGCTGCCGGGATCGCGGATGGTGTCGGCGGTGAGGGTGCGGACCCCCTCGGGAGCGGGACGGAGCGAGGTGCGCCCGCGGTTGAGCACGGTCACCTCGGAGCCCTGTCCCGAGCGCGCGGCGCACGGCCGCACGAGCTGATGATGCCCGTTCCTCCGATGAACAGAACGCCGAGCGGCACGGCTGACCCGACCTTTCCGTTGAGGGAGGTGCGCGATCCGGCCGCGGGAGGCGGGGGACGTCGACGTGCACCGGCGTCCATCCCCTCACATCGCGGGCGGCGGCGCCAGGGGGTTCCGGAGAGCGCTGTCACGGGACCCTTACCGGGGCCCGCCGCCCGAGCAGACCCCGGAACGCGTCCGCTCGCGGCAGGCCGCGACTCCGCCCGGGGACGATGGAGGGCGCGGAGCCCCCTGCCCCGCGCCCCGCCTCGACCGTGCGTCAGCTCGCGGCGACCGCGATCTCGTTCGGGGTGACGCCCAGCTCGGCGCTGGAGACGACCTCTCCGGTGGTCAGGTCGAGAGCGGTGGATGCTGTTCGCCGCCGGGTCGGTGACGTAGGCGAGGTCGCCCGCGACGGTGATGGCGGGGTGCGGGTCCTGCCACTCGACCGGGCTCTCCCACGCGCGTCGACCGACCCGGGGTACGAGTCGGTGATCGCTCCGGTCTCGGGATCGATGACGTGGACCGCGCCGTCGGAGCCGATCAGGTACGCGAGGTCTCTTCCGGCCTCGCGGGCGACGCCGCGGAAGGTGTACTCGACGCCCTCGGGGAGGTCGACGACGTCGAGGGACTTCGCCGCGGTGTCGATCAGGGCGAGGCGGTGCAGGAGGTAGCCCTCGGCGTCCTGGTCGTCCTTGTAGTCGCCGACGACGATCGGGCTGGTCTCGCTGACCCACGCGTTGCCCATGCGGCCGTAGGGCTGGTCGGGCGCCTCGAGCTTGGTGATCGCGCCGTCGTCGGTAGACGAGGGCGCCGTTCTCGCAGCCGAAGACGACGGCCTCGCCCTCGGCCGCGGCCCTCGCCGTGCGCGCCGGGGCACTGGTCGTTCGTGGCCACCACGGCGCCGGAGGCGTCGTGCCCGATGCCGGTGCGTCCGTCGGCGGTGCCGGCCGTGGTGAGGAAGGTGCCGTCCTCGAGGACGATCGACACACCGTGGTGCGCCTCGACGCCCGCGATTGGTCTCGACCTCGGGCACGCCCTCGGAGGAGGCCAGGTCGGCGGTCTCGATGATCGTGGTGTCGCTCGTGCCGTCGGCGTAGAGGATCGTCTTGCCGCCGTGGCGGACGACGTGGCCGGGGGTGTCGGCCGGGAAGACGACGTCGGTGAGCTCGGGCTCGCCGTCGGCGCCCGCGGCGGTGTCGAGGAGTTGGAAGCCCTCGCTCATGGTGACCATGACGTGCCGGCCGTCGCCGGCAGGGTTGAGACCGGGTGAACTCCCTCGGAGTCCAGGTCGGCCACGGTCCCTGAGCGTCTCTCCGTCGAGGACGAGGACGCCGCCCTCGTAGGCGACGGCGACGCGGGTGGCCGAGGCGGTCGGGGTGGAGTCGGCGGTCGGATCGGCCGCGGGGGCTCCGCTCGAGGAGCAGGCCGCGAGGGTCGCGATCGGTGCCGAGGGCGAGCAGGCCGAGGCCGGCGCGTCGGAAGGTGCGCGGCTGGTGATGTCGTTCTCCTCGGTGGTGGTCGTGGACGCTCGGGGCGAGAGTCCGGCGGCGATGCGCTGCGTGTTGACGCGCATCATGGCGAGGTAGTCAGGGGGCGCCGCCCTCGGGTCCGGTGAGGGACTCCGTGAACAGCTCGACGACCTCGACGCGGAGGTCGGCTTCGCTCGCGAGCGCCTGGACGAGGCGGTCGTGGGAGACGAAGGACTCCGCGAAGATCGTGGGGACGCCGGTCTCCTCGACGGCCTCGACCAGATCGGCGAGGTCGGAGGCGGACGGGGCGGCGAGGGTCGTTCCTCCGGGGATGACCGGCGCCGACGACGGCGAAGTCGAAGCGGTCGGCGAGGTAGCCGAAGACGTGGTGGTTGGTGACGGGGGCACGGCGCTCGGACGGGATCGCCGCGAACGCCGCGCGTCATCTCGGCGTCGAGCGCCTCCGAGCTCGGTGCGGTACCCGGCGGTGCTCCGCTCGATCGCCGCGGGGTCCGCTCCGTCGAGAGCTGCCAGCATCGGGCTCGAGCGCGTCGACGACGTCGATCATGCGCGCGGGATCGGTCCAGAAGTGCGAGTCGGGGCTACCCTCGGCGTCGCCGGAGCGGTAGTCGAGCACCTCGATCGCGTCGCCGGCGACGAAGGCCGCGACGTCCACTACGTCGGCCGCGGCGTCGAGGTGCTGCTGCAGTCCCCTCCTCCAGGCCCAGGCCGTTCGAGACGACGAGGTCGGCCGAGCGCAGCCGCGCGGCCTCCTGCGCCGAGATCTCGAAGGAGTGCGGGTCGGCGTCCGGGCTTCATCAGCGTCACGACCTCGGCCTCGTCGCCGACGGGCCGCTCGACGACGTCGCCGAGGATGTTGGTCGAGACGATCACCAGGGGGCGGTCGTCGGCCGCGGCGGAGCAGCCCGACAGGGCGAGCAGGACCGCGGCGGCGACGGAGAAGGCGGAGTCGTCGCACGGTCATCGTCCGTCTCGGCGGTGAAGGCCGGCTCGGTCGCCGTGCCGAACGAGCGCGCGAGGCGGGCGCCGTCCGCGTAGTCGATCTCGTGCAGCGCCTTCTCGGCGGGCGCGCTGAGGTAGGCGCGCTGCTGGTCGGCGACGAGGGCGGTGCGAGACCCGCGGCGAGCGACTCCGCCACGAGCGGCTCCGTCTGCGACAGCACCGCTCCGTCCGCTCCGTCGAGCACGAGCACGCGGCCGTCCTCGGCGAGCGCGAGCACGTGGTCGTCCTCGTCGTCGACCGCGGTGGCCTGCACGAGGGGCGACGGAGCCGGGAGCAGGGTCCACGAGCGGGCCCGGGTGTCGAGCAGCCAGATCCCCTCGGTGCCGGCGAGTCCGGCGACGAGTGGGCCGGCCCTCGCGGTTCGCGAAGCTCGTGGCGGCGGGCGCGGTGGCTCCGGCGGGATACGGGATCCGCTCGATGTTCAGCTCCTCGCCCTCGACGGTGGCGAGCAGAGAGCCGTCCGCGCAGCCGACGACGGCGCCGACGCGGGTGGTGATCGTCCCCGCCGGCTGCGGGCAGTCCTCGACGAGACCGGTGGGCTCGCCGTCGGCGGTGTACCCGGCGACGGTCCCGCCGCCCTCGGTGACCAGAGCGAAGGATCCGACCGGCACGACCATCCCGGCGCCCTGCTCGGCGTCGAGGCGGAACGACTCCTGATCTCCCCCGTCGGACAGCGCCTCGGTGTCGAGCAGCACGGCCTCGCCCGAGTCGGGAAGTAGAGACCGGTGCCGCCGGAGGTCGAGAGGTTCGTCGTGGCGACGACCGCCTCCCCCTCCCCCTCGACCGTGCCGAGGATCCGCGGGTCGGCGCGGTAGTAGTGGAAGTGGTCGACGTGATCCCAGGTCCAGACGCCGCTGTCGACGATCTCGACGCCGTCCGCGGTCTGCGCGAAGAGGTAGCGCCCGTCGGTCGTCATCGCCGTGGGCTCGCCGATGGCGCCGAGCTCGGCGACGGTCTCGTCGAGCAGATCGAGGTGCGAGACGGCTCCTGCCGGGTCGATCCAGGTGAGGCCGAGGCGCGGCTCCGAGAGCTCGGCGGCCTCGGAGACCGCGCCGTGCCCGTCACCGGAGGCGTCGGCGGGCGGAGCGGCGGCGTCGGTCGAGCAGGCGGTGAGGCCCAGGGCTAGGGGCGCCGAGGAGGAGGGTGGAGCGAGGGCGCACGGGGTCCTTCTGGAGAGGGCGGAGTAAGGGCGAGCGGTCAGGCGGGGACCGCGACGGCACGGGAGCGCCGCGGCGCGGTGGCCGCGCGGAGCGCCCAGGACAGCCCCGAGACCGCGATCGCCGTCGCGGCGACCGACGCTCCCGCGGCCGTCGCCGCGTGCCACGAGACGAGGAGGCCGAGGAGGACGGAGAGCACGCCGAGCACGGCGGCGAGCACCATCCGGGTCGGGATGCGGGTGGTCCAGTGCCCGGCGGCGAGCCGCGGGCGCCAGGAGCAGGCCCACGACCAGGAGCGAGCCGACGGCCTGGTACGACGCGACCACCGCCAGCGTCACGAGCCCGACGAGCGCGGCCTGAGCGGAGCGCGGCCCGAGTCCGAGGACGGACGCGATCCGGTGATCCAGCGCGAGCGCCACCAGCGAGCGGTGGAAGACCGCGGCGACGAGGAGACCCGCTCCGGTCGCCACGGCGAGGAGCGTGATGTCGAGGGGCGCGATGGCGAGGATGTCGCCGAACAGGATCGACGTGGCGTCGGTGGCGAAGCTGCCCGAGTGGCTGATGATGATGACGCCCAGCGCGAGCATCGAGACGAAGAGCATGCCGATGCTCGTGTCGTACGACAGCCGGCCCCGCCGCTGCAGGGCCGCGATGCCGAGGCTCATCGCCACCGCGCTCGCCGCCCCGCCGACCAGCACGGGCGCCTCGAGCACCGTCGCCAGTGCGACGCCGGGGAGCATGCCGTGGGCGAGCGCCTCGCCCAGGAACGCCATGCCGCGGAGGACCACCCAGGTCCCCACGACGCCGCACAGGACGGCGACCAGCGCTCCTCCGAGGAGGGCGCGTTGGAGGAAGTCGAGCGCGAACGGCTCGAGGATCCCGAGGAGGAAGGAAGGCATGGTGCCCGACCGTAGCTGATAATGAGAACGGTTATCAACCTGCTACCGTCGAGCAGGTGTCCCCCAGCGTTCTGCACCCCGTCGCCCTCGTGAGCCTCCGAGGGATCGGCGTCGACTTCGGCGAGCGCACGGCGCTGGCGAGCCTCGATCTCGATCTGCCGGTCGGCTCCCTCACCGTGATCGCCGGGCCGAACGGAGCGGGGAAGACGACGCTGCTGGAGGTCGTCGCCGAGCACCCGAGCACCTTCCAGGGGCACCCGCAGCGCCCCCTCCCGCGATCGCCTTCGTCCCGCAGCGCACCGCCGTCCGGACCGCCCGCTCCGTCACCGTGCGCGACGTCGTGACCATCGGTGTCTGGGGCCGTGCCGGCCGTTGGCGGCCGATCCGGAGCGGAGTCGCGCGCCGCGGTCGTCGCGCCGCGATGGAGCGGCTCGGGATGACCCCGCTCGCCGCCGAGCCGTTCGCCGTGCTCTCCGGCGGACAACGGCAGCGGACGCTCCTCGCGCAGGGCCTGGCCCGGGGCGCCGACCTGCTCCTGCTCGACGAGCCGACGACCGGGCTGGATGCGGCGAGCGCCGAGCGGATCCGCGCGATCCTGCGCGCGGAGGCCGAGCGCGGAGTCGCGGTGGCGTGCGTCTCGCACGATCCGGCCGTGATCGCCCTCGCCGACCGCGTGGTGCGGCTGGTGGACGGGGTGCTCGAGCCCCCGAGCTGACGCCGCGCATCCCGCACCGCGCCCGCGTGCGGGGATGCGCGGGGGACGTGGGAGATTAGGGGCATGCCGCGAGCGACGACGATGCAGGACGTGGCGCGCCTGGCCGGCGTGTCGACGAAGACGGTGTCGAACGTCCTGTCGGGGTACGTGCACGTCTCCGAGCGCATGCGCGTGCGCGTGATGGCCGCGGTCGACGAGCTCGACTACGAGATCAACGTCTCCGCGCAGGCGCTGCGATCGGGGCGGACGACAGTGCTCGGCCTGGCCGTTCCCGAGCTGAGCCAGCCGTACTTCGCCGAGCTCGCCGACGCCGTCATCACCGCGGCCCGCGAGCGGGGCTACACGGTCCTCATCGAGCAGACGGACGTCTCGGACAGCGACGAGATCGCCGTCGTCGCCTCGATGAAGCGCCACGTGATCGCGGGCCTGATCTACAGCCCGTCCGCCGTCGCTCTCGGAGACGTCACCCGGCTCGACGCGGAGTACCCGCTCGTGGTCCTGGGCGATCAGCGCGTCGAGAGTCGGGCCGACCACCTGGTGCTCCCCGACGTGGAGGCCGTCGCCGCGGCGACGGAGCACCTGATCGGACTCGGTCGTCGCCGGATCGCGTTCCTCGGCGCGGCGCACGAGGGCGCCACGGGTACTGGGGCGCTGCGACTCCAGGGCCACCTCGAGGCGCTGGCCGCGGCGGGCCTCGCGCTCGACCCCGATCCGATCGTCGGCGCGCCGCTGTGGCACCGGACGGAGGGGGCCCAGGCGGTGGAGCACCTGCTCGGCCTCACGAGTCCGATCGACGCGATCGTCTGCTGCAACGACGCCCTCGCACTCGGCGCCATGGGCGCGCTGCAGCGGACGGGGCTGCGCGTGCCCGAGGACGTCGCCGTGATCGGCTTCGACGACATCGAGGACAGCCGGCACTCCACACCGCGGCTCTCCACCGTGTCTGCGCACCGCACGCTCCTCGCCCGCCGCGCGGTCGAGCTCCTGCTCGGCCGGATCACGGGCGAGAGCGCGACCGGAGCCGGTCGTCGAGCAGCTCGGCTTCTCTTCCCATCCTGCGCGAGTCCACGACGGGATCGCCCGCCTCCTGACCCGGCGCGTCGGCCCTGTTGACAGGGAGGCTCCCCTGATCTAGGTTCAGATTTACATCGATGTAAACTCGATGCCTCTCCTCTCCCGACGCACGACGCCAGCGATGTCGCGTGCAGATTGCAGGTGCTCAGTGAAGAAGCTGACGGCCGCCGCAGCGGTCCCCCTCCTGGCCCTCGGCGCCCTCGCCGGATGCCTCGAGCGAGACGGGCGCGGACAGCTCCGGCCCCGTGTCGCTCACGTTCTGGCACGGCTACACCGAAGCCGACGGCGAGGTCCTGGACTCGATCGTCGAGGACTTCAACGCCTCGCAGAACGACGTCACGATCTCGACCGAGACGAAGACGTGGGCGGTCATCGACGACACGCTCCTCCCCGCCCTCTCGGCCGACAGCGGGCCGCAGATCGTGGCGATGCCCGCCGAGCGGCTCCCCGTCTACGCCTCGAAGAAGGCGCTCGTCGGGCTCGAGGACTTCTACAGCGCCGAGGACAGCAACACCGCCGACCTCAACCCCGAGGCCGTCGCGATGGAGACGGTCGAGGGCGAGAAGTTCGGCGTGCCCACCGGCTTCGTGCCGCTCTCGGTCTTCTACGACAAGGCGAAGCTCGCCGCCGCCGGAGTCACCGCGTTCCCCACGACCTGGGACGAATGGGTCGACGTCGCGAAGAGGACGACCGTGGACGAGAACGGCGACGGCACGCCTGAGCAGTACGGCCTGGCGCTCCCCGACCACTCCACGGTGGGGAACGGAGTCTGGCCGAGCCTCTTCGAGGGCGGAGGCGGCTCCGTCACCTCCGAGGACGGGACGGACGCCGTGCTCGACTCGCCCGAGAACGTCGCGACCCTCGAGTACTGGTCGAACGCGGTGACCGAGGACAGGATCTCGCCCACCGGCCTGGACGGCATCGCCGCCGACGAGCTGTTCACGTCGGGCAAGGCCGTCATGCACATCGGCGGCCCCTGGATGGCGAGCCTCGCCACTGACGCGGGCATCGACTACGGCATCGCCGCCATCCCCGCGGGCCCCGTCGAGCAGGCAGCGTCGGCCATCGGAGGTGTCGATGGCCGTCACTTCGCAGAGCTCCGACGCCGAGATCGAGGCGGCCGAGCAGTTCTTCGCCTACTTCAACACCAGGGAGGTGGCCACCGCCTGGTCGCTCGGATCCGGCTGGCCGGCCCTGCGCACCGACGTCAGCGCCGAGGACGTCGCCGAGAACCCGGTGGTCGCGAGCCTGACCGAGATCGCGCCGACCAGCCGCGCCCTGCTGCCGGGCGTCGTCAACAGCACCGACGTGCTGTCCGCGATGGACGAGGCCACGCAGAAGGCCTTCGCCGGCGGCGACCCGCAGGAGCTGCTGGCCGCCGCCCAGAAGGCCGCCGAGAGCGCGCTCGCCGAGTAGGCCCACCGAGGTGCGGCGGCGGACCCGCCCGAGCGCCGCCGCGCCTCCCCCACGCCGGACGATCCCGACCGGCGGACCCTGCACGAGCCCGATCCCCGGACACGGAGACCCCCATGACCACCCACCAGCTCGACCGCCGACGCCGCTACCGTCCGCCGGCACCGCTCGGCGGCCGCACTCGGCTCGCCGGGAACCTGCGTCGGCGGCTGGTCGTCGCCGGGTTCCTCGCCCCGGCCCTGATCGTGCTGGCGGCCTTCGTCGCGTGGCCCATGCTGTCGGCTCTCCAGCTCTCGTTCACCGACGCGAGCGGCTTCGGCAGCGCGGAGTTCGTCGGCCTCGACAACTACGCCCGGGTCTTCACCGACCCCTCGATCGTGCAGGCGATGGGCAACACCGCTCTGTACGCCGTCCTCTTCACCCCGATCGCGATCGGCGTGGCGCTGCTCCTCGCCCTCGCGGTGAACGCCGAGCAGCTGCCGTTCCGCGGGTTCTTCCGCACCGCGCTGTTCTTCCCGTTCATCGTCTCGCTCGCGGTCGCCGCGTTCGCCTGGTCCTACCTGCTCGATCCGCAGATCGGACTGCTCAACTACTGGCTGCAGGTGGTCGGAGTGCGACTGGGCGACGTCCTCCAGGATCCGGTGCTCGCCATGCCCACCGTCGTGCTCGTCGCCGTGTGGAAGACGTTCGGCTTCTACATGGTGATCTTCCTCGCCGGCCTCCAGGACATCCCGAAGAACTTGTACGAGGCCGCGCAGCTCGACGGCGCGGGAGCGTGGAAGCGCTTCACCCAGGTGACCTTCCCGATGCTGTCGAACACGCTGGCCTTCGTCGCCGTCGTCGCGCTCATCGCCGCCCTGCAGGCCTTCGACCAGATCTACGTCCTCACCGGAGGCGGCCCGTACCGCAGCACCCAGACGATCGTGATGGAGATCTACCAGTCCGGCTTCAAGGACCTCGAGCTCGGCTTCGCGTCGGCGCTCTCCTACGTCCTGCTCGTCGTCACCCTGCTGCTCAGCCTGATCCAGTTCGTCTTCTTCGGACGCCGAGGAGAGGACACCGCCTCATGACCACCGCCACCGCCGTGCGGGCGAGCGCTCCGAGCCGCCCCGTCACGAGGACCCGGCGCGTCGGCCCGGTCGGGCTGCTCTGCTTCGCCGGCCTGCTCGTCGCGACCCTCGTGATCCTGCTGCCGATCATCGTCATCGTCCTGACCGCCTTCAAACCGGTCGCCGAGGTCAACGCGTTCCCGCCGACGCTCGCCCCCTCGGCGTGGACCCTCGACAACTTCCGCACGATCTTCTCCGAGCTGCCGTTCGCCCGACTCATCGGCAACAGCGTCCTCTTCGCGGGCGGCGTCACCGCGTTCGCCCTCGTCTTCGACTCGCTCGCGGCGTACGCCCTCGCCCGGATCGACTTCCGCGGATCGAGGATCCTGCTGATCGCGATCATCGCCAGCCTGATGATCCCCTTCCAGGCCACCCTGATCCCCATCTACCAGCTGGTCTCGGACCTCGGCTGGGTGAACACGTTCGCCGGACTGATCGCGCCGCGCGCCGCCGACGCGTTCGGCATCTTCTTCCTGCGCCAGTTCTTCCTGTCGCTCCCCCGCGACCTCGACAACGCCGCCCGGATCGACGGAGCGGGTGAGTGGCGGATCTTCCGCAGCGTGGTGCTCCCGAACGCCGTCCCGGCGCTGCTGACGCTCGGCATCTTCACGTTCGTCAACAACTGGAACGACCTGCTGTGGCCGCTCGTCTTCACCACCGACAGCGAGATGGGCACCATCACCTCCGGACTGACCCTGCTGACCGACCGGGCGGCATCATCCCGCAGGGCGTGATGATGGCCGGCGCGCTCATCGCCGTGCTGCCGCTCGCAGTGATGTTCCTGCTCGTGCAACGGCGCTTCATCGAGAGCGTCGCGAGCTCGGGACTGAAGTGACCGACGCGCGCCCCGACTCCGCCCTCCGACCCACGACGAGGACCCCATGACCTGGTACGCCGACGGCACCCTGCACTTCGGACTCGGCATCGAGGACACCTTCGTCCCGCAGGCACGGCCCGGGGAGCGGCCGATCGACGAGTACGAGCTGACGCAGCACTACGAGCAGTACCCGACCGACCTGCGGCTCGCCGCCGAGGTCGGTGCGGAGTTCGTGCGCTGGGGAGTGCCCTGGCACAGGGTCGCCGCCGAGCGCGGCCGGTGGGACTGGAACTGGGTCGACGGAGCGCTCGACCGCTTCGCCGAGCTCGGCCTGCGTCCGGTGATCGACCTGCTCCACTACGGCACCCCGCTGTGGCTCGAGGACCAGTTCGCCCACCCGGACTACCCGGACCACGTCGCCGAATACGCGCAGCGCTTCGCCGAGCGCTACGGCGACCTCGCGACGGACTACACCCCCGTCAACGAGCCCGTGATCCACGCCCTGTTCTCGGGCGAGTACGCGTACTGGCCCCCGTACCTCTCCGGCGCGACCGGCATGGCGAGGATCGCCTCCGCGCTCGCGCAGGGCTTCGTCAAGACGCAGCGCGCGATTGCGACGACCCTCGGATCCCGCGCGACGTTCGTGCACGTCGACGCGGGAGTCCGCTACCCGGTGCGGTGTCCTCGCCTCGAGCACCGTGACACCGTCGCGCGTCTGCGCCATCAGGTCTTCCTCGTCGAGGACCTCGTGACGGGCGGCGTCGGGCCGCAGCACCCGCTCCTCCGCCACCTCGAGCAGGGCGGTGTGGACGACGCCCTGCTCGACTGGTTCCGCTCGAACCCGGTCCACCCCGACGTCATGGGAGTCAACTACTACCCCCTGCACTCGACGGAGGTGTTCGAGCCGGGCGTGCACCACAGCGGCGGCTTCGCCGATCCGCGCCCCTACAAGGACGCCGGCGCGGAGGGACTGAAGGAGGTCCTGCGCACCTGGGCCGAGCGGTACGGCGCCCCGGTGATGCTGACCGAAACCTGCGTCACCGGGTCGGTGGACGAGCGGATCACCTGGCTCGACGAGTCCGTCGCCGCACTGCACGAGCTGCGGGAGGAAGGCACGGACGTCGTCGGCTACACCTGGTGGCCCCTCTTCGACATGTACGAGTGGACGTGGCGCCACACCAGCGCACCGCGCGCCGACCACCTCCTCACGATGGGCCTCCACGATCTCGTCGAGACCCCGAGCGGGCGCCTCGACCGCCGCAGGAACGCGGTCGCGGACCGCTACCTCCGGCACGCACGTGCCGCGGCGTCGCGGGGCGGGAGCGGCCACTCGCCGGCGGACGAGCCGCCGCGTCGCGGCAGTGAGGGCGGCTGACCGCAGTGACCGCGCGACCCCTGCACGTCTGCTTGTATGAGCACATGGCAGAGGATCTGAGCCGGCCGCCGAGCTGTTCAAGGTGCTGTCCTCGGCCTCCCGTCGCGCTGCTGCGCGAGCTGGAGAGGAGCGGTCGACGGTGGGGGCCTCGCCGAGCGGACCGGGCTCTCGCAGCCACTGGTGTCGCAGCACCTGCGCACCCTGCGGTCGGCGGGGCTCGTCGCGGTCGAGCGGATCGGTCGGGAGGCGCACCTACGCCGTCGCCGACACGCACGTCACGCACATCGTCGACGACGCCGTCCGGCACGCCCTGGAGGGTTGAGGAGTCCTCGATCCGGGGATCTCGATACGCCTCGCTGCGCGGGCTACTCGATCAGCAGGTGTGCCCCCTCGCGGGTCGAGCAGCCCCGCAGGGGCGACCCTGCTCGTCGAGTAGCACGCACAGGGGACCCCTACTGGTCGAGTAGCCGCACAGCGGGACCCTGCTGGTCGAGTAGCCGCAGCGGCGGTATCGAGACCCGCCCACCGAGACGATCATGATCATCGGTCTCAACTGTGCAGATGTATTGCAATTTGTTTATGCATCTGGTGAGGTGATCGGAGACGCCGTGCCCCGATCCGGCGTCGACCACGTCATCGACAGCACGAGAGGCCGCACCATGAGCACCACCGAGATCCACGCCGAGCACGCCGTCACCGAGCACCGGCACGGCGACTCCTGCGGCCACCAGGCCGTTCAGCACGGCGATCACATCGACTACGCGCACGGCACCCACCACCACGCCCTGCACGGCGACCACTACGACGAGCACGAGGCCGAGGCCGAGCACTCCGCCGCGGACCACGAGCACGGCGACTCCTGCGGTCACGAGAGCGTCCCGCACGACGACCACGTCGACTTCGTGCACGACGGTCACAAGCACGCCGCTCACGCCGGGCACTACGACGAGCACTGAGCCGTCCCGCACGAAGGGCGCCGTCACGGGACGGCGCCCTTCGTCGTTCCCGGCCTCAGCCCTGGCGGGCCTTGAATCGCGGGTTCCAGCTTGTTGATGACGAAGACCCGACCGCGGCGGCGCACGATCTGCGATCCCGGCATGCCCTTCATCGACTTCAGTGAGTTGCGGACCTTCACGAGTACTCCTGTCTTATTGATAACAATTCTCGTTAGGTAGCGGACCATGGAGTCCTCGTTCCCGACGCACCGCCTCGCCCGCCCTCGCCGTGACGCTGGTCAGCGCCTCCGACGCCCACGACAGCGCGAGGATCGCGAAACGGCTGTCCGGTGCGGCGGCCGTCGAGAGCTTCGTGCTCGATGTCCCGGAGTCCGACAGCGGCGAGTTCGCCGTCGGGCTCGCCGCCGAGCTCGCTCGACAGGCCGATGACGGCGAGAGCGGAGTGACGGTCGTCGCGTTCGACCCGGCGGCCGACCCGATGGAGGTCGCCCTCGTCCTCGAGCACCTCCTGCGGAGGAGGCACCCGGGCGACACCCGGATCGGCGTCCTCGACGTGGTCGCGGTCACCTCGGTCGCGGAGGTGTCCCGAGTGCTGCTCGGCACCCTCCGGCGAGCGCACTCCGCAGAGCCCGCACGAGTGGGACGCGGCCGAGACGCTCGCGGGCAGGCTCGAGTTCGCGACCCTCGTGGTCCTCACCGACGACCGCGGAACGAACGGAGACGCAGCCGCGCAGGCCCGCGACCTCTCGCGGCGCTGTCGCCGGGGGCCGAGCGTCCTCCGGGTCGACGAGCTCGACCAGCACCGCCGGCGGCGCGCGATCCTCACGCCGCAGCGTGCGCACCGCCCGGCGTCGGACCTCGGCTGGCAGCGCGCGCTCCGCGGCGTCGCTGCGACGGAGACGGGATCGGTGACCACCCACGTCTTCCGCGACCCCCTGCCCTTCCACCCCGAGCGGCTGAACGCCGCCGTCTCCTCCGACTTCGTCGCCTCGCGGGTCGGGCGGATCCTCCGCTCGCGCGGCCTCGCGCGCTTGGCGAGCCGCGCCGACCGCGTGGCGTCCTGGTCGATCGCCGGCGACGTCCTGGCCCTCGATCCGACGTCGATCCGCAGCTGGGACGCCGACGCGCCCCTCGGGCAGGAGCTCGTGTTCTTCGGCTGCGACCTCGACGTCGGCGAGCTGGACCGCGTGCTGCACGGCTGCCTGCTCACCTCGGACGAGCTCCTCGCCGGGCCCGCGCTCTGGGACTCCCTCGACGACCCGTTCCCTCGCTGGGAGGACGAGCACCAGCACTGACAGCCGGGCCGACGACTTCCCGGCCAGGACCCCCGCGCCCTCGGTACCCTCGAGATCGGACCGGGACGGAGAGGCGGCGCATGCTGGAGACGATCCTCGAGCCTCTCCCTCGTCGCACTCCCCCTCGGCGTGCTGTTCCTGCTCGCGGCCTTCGTCGCGCTGCTGGTCGACGGCCGCTGGTGGCCGACCACCGCGTACCTCGAGGAGGGACCGCCCCGCGCCCTGCATTGGGTGTCGCGCGCCGGCGAGGTGCGGTCGCGACCCCTCGTCGCCGACGATCCTCTCGCTCCGCTCGAGTCCGATCAGCGCGAGGTGTACTACCGCGAGGAGGATCCGGAGCGGATCCGCGTGCACCGCTGGAGCGACGCGGTGCGGGCCCTGCGGTTCACCGGGCTGATCCTCGTCGCGGCGGGTGTCGTGCTCGGGATCGCCTCGACGGCACTGGCGATCCTCGTCTGAGGGCGCGGAGCGCGGACGGAGTGACACCGCCGCGCACGGGTGGCCCTCTGCGATCCGATGCGGAACCGGGTCCGACTCCCCCGCAGACCCCGGAACGCGTCCCTCCCTCGTAGCCGCCGCCCGCGAGAGGACGCGGATCGGGCTCCGACTCGCGCCTGAAGCCCGGAACGCGACGACTCGCAGAGGGCGCGTGACGGCCGTCCTCCTCGCCGAGCCCCGCTTCCTGCGCATACACTCATGGACGGCATCGCGTTCCCCTCGCGGGCCCTGGGCCCCGCTCGAGTCCCCCACTCGCGGGGCCCTTGCCGTGCCCCCGGCGACACTGCCCGTCGCCGTGACTCCGTGCGAGAATCTGCGCATGTATGTAGATACGCGGACAGGGGCCTGCTCGTCTCGGAGCGTCCACGCGGGGCCGGCCGGCGCGGTGTCCGCACTGCTCCCCTACCCGACCCGGGTGCGGCCCGTGCGCGGCGCCGTCCTCCAGGTCGAGCACGCTCCGGCCGGCACGCACCACCACCACCGCGCGGAGGTCCCCGCATGAGCGCGGTCACCGAGGCCCGCGTGCGCGAGGGCGGTCGCGTGCTCGCGAAGCCGCCGTCGATCCTCGTCACCGGCGTGCGACTCCCGGAGGTGCGCTGGGCGGCCCTCGCGCTGCTGCTGTTCCTCGTCGCCTGGCCGCTGCAGCTGGCAGGGCTCCCGGCGCCGGTGTGGTGGACGCTGTACCTCGCCTGCTACATCGCGGGCGGATGGGAGCCGGCGTGGGCCGGTCTCACCGCACTCCGCGAGAAGGTGCTCGACGTCGATCTGCTGATGATCGTCGCCGCGATCGCGGCCGCCTCCATCGGCCAGGTGTTCGACGGAGCGCTGCTCATCGTGATCTTCGCGACCAGCGGCGCGCTCGAGGCCCTCGTGACCCAGCGCACGGCCGACTCGGTGTCGAGCCTGCTCACGCTCGCGCCGGAGCGGGCGACCCGGCTGCTCCGGACGGACGACGGCGACGACGTCGAGACCGTCCCCACCGCGCAGCTCGTCGTCGGCGACCTGATCCTCGTGCGCCCGGGCGAGCGGATCGGCGGCGACGGTGTCGTGGTCGACGGGGTCAGCGAGGTCGACCAGGCCGCCATGACCGGAGAATCGGTGCCGGTGCGCCGGGGTCCCGGTGATCCGGTGCTGTCGGGAACCGTGAACGGCACGGGCGCCCTCTCGGTCCGGATCGAGCGCGCGGCGGGCGACTCCGTGATCGCCCGCGTGGTGACGCTGGTGGTGGAGGCGTCCGAGACGAAGCTCGCCCGGCGGCGATGTTCATCGAGAAGGTGGAGACAGCGCTACCTCGGCGTGGTCGCGGCGACGCTGCTCGTCTTCGCACCTCGCCGCTGGCGCTGGGCGACGATTCCGCGACGCGCCGCTGCGGGCGATCACCTTCACGGATCGTCGCCTCCCCCTGCGCGGTGGTCGCTGTCGACGATCGCCTCCGCTGCTCGCCGCGATCGCGAACGCGGGTCGTCCGACGTGCCTCGCCGTCGGCGACTCGTCGGGAGCGCCTCGGTGAACCCGTCTCGTCGCGTTCGACAAGACGGGCACCCTCGACCGAGGGCGCGCCCGTCGTCCGCCGCATCTCGCCCGCCCCCGGCATCACCGGAGGCGGAGGTACTGCGCTGGGCCGCGGCCGTCGAGCAGCACAGCGAGCACCCTCTCGGGGCGGCGCTCGTCCGCGCGGCCGGACCGGCTCCTCCCGCCGCGGACTTCCGGGCGCTGCCGGCCGGGGCGTCGAGGGTGTCGTCGACGGAGTGCCGGTGCGCGTCGTGCAGTCGGCGGAGCATCCGGAGATCCTGGGGACGGTCGTGGACGTCGTCGTCGACGGGGCGACGGTGGGCACGGTGACGCTCGAGGACGCCCTGCGCCCGGACGCGGCGAGCGCCGTCGCGCAGACCGCCGCGCTGACGAGCGAGCCCGTGCATCTGCTGATCGGGGACAACGAGCGCACGGCCGCGGACATCGCCGGCCGCACCGGCATCGCCGAGGTGCGCACGGCTGCTGCCCGCCGACAAGGCCGCGACGGTGCGCGAGCTCGAGGAGCGCGGCATCCCGGTCCTGCTCGTCGGCGACGGCGTCAACGACGCGCCCGCCCTCGCCTCGGCGAGCACGGGCGCACGACGATGGGCCGCCACGGATCCGACCTCGCCTTGGACACCGCCGACGCGGTGATCATCCGGGACGATCTGACCGTGATCCCGAAGGTGATCGCCCTCTCGCGCCGCGCGCACCGCTACGTGGTCGCGAATCTGATCATCGCGGGCACCTTCATCACCGTCCTGGTGACCTGGGATCTGATCGCGACACTCCCCCTGCCGCTGGCGGTCGCCGGCCACGAGGGCTCCACGGTGATCGTCGCGCTGAACGGGCTCCGACTGCTGCGCCGCAGCGCCTGGCGGTGACGCCGCACCCGCCCCTCGCAGGACCGACAGCAGGACAGGTCAGGATCGGCGGGCGGCGAGCATGCGCAGCATCTGCGCGATCTCACGCCGCTGCGAGGTGGAGATCACGTCGGCGAAGGTGAGGACCATCAGGTCCTCCCCGCGCTCGAGTACGGCGTCCGACATCGTCAGGGCGCCCTCGTGGTGGGTGATCATCAGCTCCAAGAACAGCGCGTCGGCGTCGGCTCCGGTCGCGGCGGTGAGCTCGGCGATCTGCGCGGGCGTCACCAGCCCCGGCATGAGCATCGATCCGCCCGCGCTCGTGCCGTGGTCGGGCATCTGGTCGTGACCGCCGCCCTCCAGGGGTGCGATCATCCACTCCACGGCCTCTCCGGTGGAGGCCTGCGGGAGGCCCCAGCCGGTGAGCCAGCCGAACAGCTGCCCGGACTGCTGCTGCTGGGTGAGGAGCAGATCGGTCGCCAGGTACCGCACTCCTCATCCTCGGTCCGGTCGCGGATCAGCAACGCCATCTCGGCGCCCTGCAGGTGGTGGGTCTGCATGTCGCGGGCGAAGCCGGCCTCGGCGCTGGATCCGCCGACGGGGCGGGGCGACCACGGTCCGCCCGTGATCAGGAGTCCGATCAGGATGCCGACGAGGATCGCGACCCAGAACCAGTGCCGCCGCAGCCTGCGCGCCGCGCTGGTCTGCGCGACGGCGGTCACGGCCTGCTCCGCGCAGAGGTCGGCTGCAGCGCGGCGGCCTGCTCCGTCGGCAGCCGGGCGGGCCAGGAGCGGCGGGCGAGGACGGCGCCGACCAGGGCGAGAGCCAGGAGCGCGACCGCGGCGGCGGTCAGGCTGACGGCGCCGATCCAGCCGGCGAGCGGGTAGGTGATCAGGAAGCAGGCGTGGGAGAGGAGAACTGCGCGGTGTAGACCGCGCTGCGGTTCTGCTCCGTCGCCGCACGCATCAGCAGCCGCGACGACGGAGTGCCGATCAGCGAGTTCCCCGCGCCGAGGACCGCCCATGTCGCCAGCAGCAGCCACCAGGCGCCCGCCCACATCACGGACAGGAGGGTCATCGCGACGGCAAGGGTGAGGCCGGTGAGCGCGAAGTCGCTGCCGCCGAGCATGACCCTCCGATCGCCGTACCGCTCGATCAGCCGCGGGACGTTGAGAGCGACGAGGAGGGAGCCGCCGCCGTAGCAGGCGAGCGCGAGCGCGAGGCTGGAGTCGTCGAGCGCGAACACGTCGCGGGCGTAGACGACGGTGTCGACCAGCACGAGGGCGGTCGCGGCGCCGACGGTCAGGTTCAGTCCCATCAGGAAGCGCAGCGACGGGGTGCGGGCGAACACGCGCACCCCCGCGGTGGTGCGCTGCCACAGGTTCCCGGGGGCGGCGACCTCGGGGCGGCTGGGGAGTGGTGTGGTCAGGACGAGGATCGCAGAGCAGAGGAATCCGATGACGGTGCCCAGGAAGAGGCTGCTGGAGCTGATCACCGTCAGCAGGACCGCCGCGAGGATCGGGCTGACCAGCGCCTCCGAGGTCGTAGGCGAGACGCGAGAGGGAGAGCGCCTTCGTGTACTCCCGCTCATCCCGGAGCACCACCGGGATGAGCGACTGGAACTGCGGGCGTGAACGCCGCGGACGCGGCCTGGAGGACGAACACGAGGATGTAGATCTGCCACACGTCCGTCAGGAACGGCAGCGACAGGGCGACGGCGGCGCGGATCAGGTCGGCGCCGACGAGGACGACCTTCTTCGGCAGCCGGTGCACGAGCGCCGCGATCACGGGAGCGACCCCGACGTAGGCGACCATCTTGATCGTCAGAGCCGTGCCGAGGACCGCTCCCGCCTGCGCGCCGGCCAGGTCGTAGGCGAGGAGGCCCAGCGCGACGGTCAGCAGGCCGGTGCCGATCAGCGCGATCGCCTGCGCGGCGAACAGCGACCGGTAGGCGCGGGAGCGCAGGACGGACAGCACGGAGGACTCCTGACATCGGACGCCTTCACCCTATACCTGCGCAGGCGTGCAGGTTTTGAGTGCCCCGACCCGCTCCGACGCGACGCCCGTGAAAGGATCGGCGCATGGACGAAGACCGCACCCCGGCCGACCACGACGGCCAGTACGTCGAACTCGCCGTCGAGGTGTTCGCGATGCTCGCCGACGCCACCCGCGTGCGCATCATCCTCGCGCTGCGCGACGGCGAGCGCTCGGTCACCGAGCTCGCGGCGCTGGTCGACAAGTCGCCGACCGCCGTGTCCGCAGCACCTCGCGAAGCTCCGCCTGGCCCGCATGGTCACCACCCGCCACGACGGCACCCGCGTCTTCTACCGGCTCGTCGACGAGCACGCCCGGCAGCTGGTGACCGACGCGATCTCCCAGGCCGAGCACTCGGTCGACTCCTCGCCCCGCCACCACCGCCTCGCCTCGGCGGACCACGCCCACGGGGAGCACGCGAGGCCCGCCCGCGCCACGAGCTGATTCCTCCGGAGCGGAGCAGGACGGGCTTCGGAGGCCGCGCACACCCCGTAACGCGACCACTCGTCACGCCCGCCGACCGCCAGCCGACGCGAAACGGGCCCCCGAGGCCGCGCAGAGCCCGGGTCGCGTCCACTGGACGAACCCGCCGACCGCGACTGGACGCGGAACGGGCCACGGAGCTTCCGCAGAGCCCGGATCGCGACCACTGGACAGACGCCCGGCGCCCGCGAGTCGGCGCGGAACGGGCCACGCGAGCCCGCGCAGTCCCCGGATCACGTCCGGTCGCGCCCCGTCACACCCGCCGGGTCGACGCCCGCTCGATCAGACGCGTCCCGAGCCTCGATGCGCGTCGCGCGGGTGCTCGGCGACAGAGGCACGGCCGACTGGTGCGCCTGCAGGAGCATCCGGAACGCCGCGGCGCCCATGTCGGCGATCGGCTGGTGCACGGTGGTCATCGGTGGAGCGGCCCAGGCCGACTCGCGCACGTCGTCGAAGCCGACCACGCTGAGGTCCCCGGGGATCCCCAGGCCGAGCTCCTGGGCCGCGTCGTACACGCCGAGGCCCATGATGTCCGGAGCAGGCGAACACCGCGGAGGGGCGCGAGGACGCGGCCAGGAGGGTCGCCGCGGCGGCGCTGGCCCGGCGGCGGTCCCAGTCGCAGTGCAGGATCCGGTCGCGCGGCACGTCGAGGCCCGCCTCGCGCAGGGCGCTGGTGAAGCCGTCGATGCGGGCGCTGCTGTAGAGGTGGGTGCGGGTGCCGCCGATGATCGCGAAGCGGCGGTGGCCGAGAGCGAGGAGGTGCTCGGCGGCCATCCTGCCGCCGTTCCAGTTGGTCGCTCCGATGCTCGCGACGTCCAGCGGCGGGCGGCTGATCGGGTCGACCACGACGACCGGGATGTCGGCGGTGGTCAGCAGGTTCAGCTGCGCCGAGGTGGTGTCGACGAGCACCACGATCGCGCCGAGGGACGGGCGGCGCAGGAGCCTGCTGATCCAGTCGCTGTCGCGGCGGGCCACGGTGAGCACGAGATCGACTCCGGAGGCGGCCGCCGTCTCCTCGATGCCGGCCAGCACTCGGCTGATCCAGGTGCCGTCGAGGTGCCCGACGACGACGTCGATGATGCGCGGGGCGTGCCGGGTCTCGCCCCCGGCACGCAGCTTCGAGACGCGCCGGTAGCCGAGGCAGTGCGCGGCCTCCATCACGCGGCTGCGCGTCGCGTCCGAGACGTCCGTTCCGCCGTTGAGCACCTTCGAGACCGTGGGGACGCTGGTGCCGGCCGCCTCGGCGATCTGGGCCATCGTCGGCTTCCGCGCCACGGCTCCGCTGCTCGTCATGCCCACACCGTAGCAGCGTGCGCTTGCGCAACTTCCGGCTAATATGTTCTTGCGGAAGCAATATTGGCCCCGCACTATGGGCATGCGATCAACCGGAGACGCTCCAGGGATTGCGCAACTTGTTCACTGTCGAACGCGACGCCATCGCAGAGAGGTCAGCCCGTGACCCCGAACACCCCCTCCTCCTTCCTCTCCCGCAGAACCCTGCTCGGCGGCCTCGGCGCCGCCGCCGCGGTCGCGGGCCTCGCCGCCTGCAGCCTCCCCCGGAGGAAGCGGCGGCGGCTCCACCCTCGACTTCTGGAACATGCCGTGGAGGAGGCTCGGAGTACACGCCGCTCGACACGAAGATCGCCACGTCGTACACGCCCGCCGACGGCCTGCCCGCGGTCCGCTACCAGGCCGTGCAGTGGTCGAACTTCACCGCCACCTTCGCCTCGGCGATCGCCTCGAAGACCGGACCCGCCGTCAGCAGCGGCAGCGGCACCCAGGCGTTCCAGTTCGCCGAGCAGGGCGCCATCGCCTATGCCGACGACCTGCTCGAGAGCTGGAAGGGCACCGGCCTCTACGACGACTTCCTCCCGGGCGTGCTCGACACGATGAAGACGCCCGACGGCTACGCGGCCGTCCCCTACAACCTCGACATGCGCGTGCTCTGGCACTCGAAGTCGCTGCTCGAGGAGGCCGGCGTCGAGCCGCCGACCGACTGGCAGTCCTACCTCGACGCGTGCGAGGCGCTGAAGAAGAACGACGTCTACGGATTCCGCGATCTCGGCCGGTCCGCAGAGCAACGGCGCGCAGATGCTCGTCGGCCTGATGATCAACAACGGCGGCGGCCTCTTCGACGAGGAGCGCAAGCCCAACGCGGCCACCCCCGCCAACGTCGAGGCGATGGAGTTCGTGGCCGAGATGCTCGCCAAGGGCTACATCGATCCGGGCGCCGCGGGCTACTCGACGACCAACATGTACTCGCAGTGGAAGGCGCGCAAGAACGCCATGGGCTTCGAGGGATCGGGCCTCGCCTACCAGCTGGGCGGAGACCTGCTCGAGGACGTCGTGGTCGGCGATCCGCTCGTGAGCGCCGCCGGCACGAAGGGGGCGCTCTACTTCCCGAACAACATCATGATGTACACGAACACCCCCAGCCAGGAGGGCTCGGAGGCGTTCCTGACGTACTACTACCAGAACATGGCCCCGCTCTGGACGGAGGGCACGGGCATCGGACTGCCCGTGCTGAAGTCGATCGCCGAGACCCCCGAGTTCCGCGCCGACGCCAACGCCTCCAAGGCCATCGACGTCTGGCAGCCGATCAGCCGGACGTGGGCCGCGCCCGGCAACGACGCGCTCTTCGCCGACGTCACGCTCGTCGGCAGCACCAAGCCCATGACCGACTTCGCGCAGGCGCTGCTGTCCGGCTCCTCCTCCCCCACGGAGGCGCTGACCGCGCTGCAGAAGACGCTGACGTCGTGAGCGAGTCGACCCCCGTCCTCGTCGGCGGCCCGTCCGCCGAGGCGGCGCGGGCCGGCGGCCTGGCGAACGCGCGGCGCGGAGTGGGCGTGTCGGGAGGCGGACCCCGCCGCACCCCCGCGCCCGCCGGCTCCCGGCGCCGCCCGGTGCTCACCGCCCGCACGCTGACGCTGCTCGCGTTCGCGCTGCCCTCGGTCTTCCTCCTGGTGCTGATCAACGTCTATCCGGTGGTCTACGCGTTCGTGCAGTCGCTGCGCGACGGCAGTCTGATCGACGCGGGACCGTTCGTCGGCGAGGAAGAACTACGTCGACGTGCTCACGTCGCCCGCGTTCGCCCAGGCCGTCGGCTTCACGGTGACCTTCACGCTGGTGGGCGTCTTCGGCAGTTGGCTGGTCGGGCTCGGGCTCGCCCTGCTGCTGCGCACGCGGATCCCGGCCGGCGGGCTGTTCAAGGTGCTGCTGCTGATGCCGTGGATCGTGCCGGTCGTGGTGTCGGCGACGTCCTGGAACTGGCTCGTCGCCACTCCGCAGAGCCCGCTGCCCGTGCTCGCGAAGGCCCTCGGCTTCGGCGACGTGCTCTTCCTCGCCGACCCGACCCTCGCCCAGATCACGGTCTGCGTGTTCAAGGTGTGGGTGAGCTTCCCCTTCATGATGATGATGATCTCGTCCGCCCTCGCCGCGGTCGACACCAACGTCTACGAGGCGGCGAAGGTCGACGGAGCGACGCCCTGGCAGTCGTTCCGGCTGATCACGATGCCGCTGATCGCCCGCACCACGTACATCTCGTGGATCCTGATGACGATCTTCTGCGTCAACGACTTCCCGACGATCTTCCTCCTGACCGGGGGCGGACCGGTGAACGCGACGACCTCGCTCGTGGTGCTCGCCTACCAGATGGTCTTCCAGAACTTCCAGACCGGACCGGGCGTCGCCATCGCGTTCCTGATGACGGCCGTGCTCGTCGTCGTCTCGGTCGTCCTGTACCGCCAGATCCGGAAGGTGGACGTCGAATGACCGCCCTGGCCGCCCGCCCCTCGCCCGCGCAGGGCCGCTCGCCGCAGAGCCGCCCGGACCGGGGCCGCCCGCACCGCGACCGCGAGGACCGGGGCCGCTGGCTCCGCTTCACCGTGATGCTCGTGCTCACGCTGCTGGTCCTCGCTCCGATCGCCGCCGTGTTCGTGCTGTCGACGCAGCCGTCGCTCGGCTCGACGTCCACCGCCTCGTTCACGCTCGAGAACTTCGAGCTGGTGTTCAGCCGCTCCAGCGTGGCGACCTGGCTCGCGAACAGCCTGGTGATCACGCTCGTGACGGTCGTCGTCTCGGTCGCCGTGGCGGCTCCGGCCGGCTACGTGCTCAGCCGGGCGCGCAACCGCCTCGTCTCGGGCTACTCGCTGCTGCTCTTCGTCGTGCAGTCGCTGCCGGTCGTGACCGCGATCATCCCGCTGTTCATCCTCTTCGCGAACCTCGGCCTCGTCGACACGCTCGCGGGCGTCACCGTCGTCTACGTCGGCGGCATCGATGTCGGTGGCGATCTGGATGATGGCGGCCTACTACGACTCCATCCCCATCGCACTCGAGGAGGCCGCCTGGATCGACGGAGCGAGCCTGTTCGGCTCGTTCACCCGGATCGTGCTGCGCAACTCCCTCCCTGGGCTGCTCTCGACGGCGATCTTCTCGTTCCTGCTCGCCTGGAACGACTACCTGATCGCGGTCGTGTTCCTCCGCGCCGACAGCAACTACACGCTGCCGGTGGGCCTGCAGAGCTTCTTCCAGCAGAATGCGACCGACTGGGGTCCGGTGATGGCGGTGGCCGTCGTCATGATGCTCCCGCCGATCATCCTGTTCGTCTTCCTCAACAAGCACTTCAGCGTCGGCGGCATCGGCGGAAGCCTGGCCGGTCGATGACCCTCCACGAAAGGACACCCATGACCTCCGATCGATCCCGCAGGAGCGCGCTGATCGTGCGCGGCGGATGGGACGGGCATCAGCCCGTCGAGGCGACCGAGCTCTTCGTCCCGCACCTCGAGGCCCACGGCTTCGACGTGCGGATCGAGGAGTCGACCGCCGTCTACGCCGACGCCGACTACCTGCCCACCGTCGACCTGATCGTGCAGTCGATGACCATGAGCACGATCGAGGCCGCCGAGGTCGCAGGGCTGCGCGCCGCGGTCGAGGCGGGCACGGGCCTCGCCGGCTGGCACGGCGGCATCGCCGACTCGTTCCGGAGCAGCGCGGACTACCTGCAGCTGATCGGCGGGCAGTTCGCGGCGCACCCGGGCAAGCACCCGAGCGAGCTGACCGGCGAGCAGGCCGACAACTACCGCCCGCACCGCATCACGCTGACCGAGGCGGCGGCCGAGCACCCGATCACGCAGGGGCTCTCGGACTTCGACCTGGTCACCGAGCAGTACTGGGTGCTGCACGACGACTACCTCGACGTGCTCGCCACCACGACGCAGGAGGTGCGGGAGTGGGACCCGTGGACCCGCCTGATCACCTCGCCCGCGATCTGGACCCGCCAGTGGGGCGCCGGGCGGATCTTCGTCTCGACGCCGGGGCACCGCGTCGAGGTGCTCGAGGACCCGAACGTCCGCACCATCATCGAGAGGGGCCTGCTGTGGGCGTCGCGTTGAAGGTCGGCATCATCGGCGTCGGCAAGATCAGCGAGCAGTACCTCGCGAACCTGCCGACCTTCCCGCAGCTGCGCCTGGTCGCGGTGGCCGATCTCGACCTCGACCGGGCGCGCGCCGTCGCGGCCGAGCACGGCGTCCGCGCCCTGAGCGTCGACGAGCTGCTCGCCGATCCCGAGGTCGACTGCGTGCTCAACCTCACGATCCCGGCGGCGCACGTCGAGATCGGCACCCGGGCGCTCGAGGCCGGCAAGCACGTGTTCGCCGAGAAGCCGCTGGGCCTGGACGCGGTGGAGGCGGCTCCGCTGCTCGACCTCGCGGAGCGACTGGGCCTGCGGGTCGCCAGCGCGCCCGACACCGTGCTCGGCACCGGGATCCAGACCGCGCGCCGGGCTCTCGACTCCGGACTCATCGGCACGCCGATCGCCGCGCAAGTGCACTGGTCGGCGCCGGGGCACGAGCGCTGGCACCCGGCCCCGCCTTCTACTACCAGCCGGGCGGCGGACCGCTGCTCGACATGGGCCCGTACTACCTGAGCTCGCTGGTGCACTTCTTCGGCGCGGTCACCCGGGTCTCGGGAGTCGCGACGCGCTCGGACCGCGCCCGCTCGATCGAGTCGGGTCCGCTCACCGGCACGCCGCTGCCGGTCGCGGTCGACACCCACATCAGCGCGCTGCTCGAGCACGCGAGCGGAGCGACGACGACGCTCACCGTGAGCTTCGAGGTCTGGCGCACCCGCAGTCCGCTCTTCGAGGTCTACGGCACCACGGGCACGCTCGCGGTGCCCGATCCGAACCACTTCTCGGACCCCGTCGAGGTGTCGCTGCGCGACGAGCCCGAGTGGACGGCACTGGAGGACTCGGCCGGAGTCATCGGCACGGGCCGCGGCGTGGGGCTGGCGGATCTCGCCGACGCCCTGCGGCACGACCGCCCCGAGCGCGCCTCCGGACGCCTCGCCCTGCACGTGCTCGAGGTGATGGACGCGATCCTGCGCTCCGAGCGCCGAGGGCGTCGTCGTGCCGATCGCGAGCCCGGTCGAGAGGCCGGAGCCGGTGCCGCTGCAGACGCCCGCGGGCGACCTGCTCGAGGGTGCGGTCGTGACGGGGGAGCCGCGCGTCGCCCTGATCGGCCACGCCTTCATGGGGCGCGCGCACGCTCATGCCTGGCGCACGGCGCACCGCTTCTTCCCGCTCGCCCTCGAGCCGCGCCTCGTCGTGGTCGCGGGCCGCGACGAGGGCCGGACGCGGGCCGCCGCCGCCGAGTTCGGCGCCGACGAGTGGTCGACCGACTGGCGCGCGGTCATCGCGCGCGACGACATCGACCTCGTCGACATCGTCACCCCGGGCGACCAGCACGCCGAGATCGCGATCGCCGCGCTCGAGGCCGGCAAGCACGTGCTCTGCGAGAAGCCGCTCGCGCGCTCCGTCGAGGAGGCCGAGCGGATGACCGCGGCGGCGTCCCTCGCGAGCGGCACCGCGACCTGCGGCTTCAGCTACCGGCGCACCCCCGCGCTCGCGCTGGCGAAGCGCTTCGTCGAGGACGGCCGCCTCGGCGAGATCCGGCACGTGCGGGCGCAGTACCTGCAGGACTGGCTGAGCGACTCCGAGGCCCCGCTGACCTGGCGGCTCGACCGCTCGAAGGCGGGCTCGGGCACGCTCGGCGACATCGCGGCGCACAGCATCGACACGGCGCAGTGGCTGACCGGGCAGAGCATCGACTCCGTCTCGGCCGTGCTGCGCACCTTCGTGACGGAGCGGCCGGTGCTGGCGACGCAGGCCGGTCTGGGCGGGAAGGCCTCGGCGGACGCCGAGCGCGGCCCCGTCACGGTCGACGACGCGGTCGCGTTCACGGCGAACCTCAGCGGCGGTGCGCTCGGCGTCTTCGAGGCGACGCGCCTGGCGCTGGGCCGCCGCAACGCCAACCGCATCGAGATCAACGGCGAGCGCGGCTCGATCGCCTTCGACTTCGAGCGGATGAACGAGCTCGAGTTCTTCGACGGCACCGACCCCGACGACGCGCAGGGCTTCCGCCGCATCCAGGTGACGGACCCGTCGCACCCCTACGTCGGCCACTGGTGGCCGACCGGCCACGGCCTGGGCTACGAGCACGTCTTCACCCACCAGGTCGTCGACCTGGTGACGGCGATCGCGGAGGGGCGCGCGCCGACTCCGTCGTTCGCCGACGCCCTGCAGGTGCAGCGGGTGCTCGACGCGGTGGAGCAGAGCGCTGCGGACGGGTCGCGGATGACGGCCGTCTGACGCTGTTCACAACGAAGGAAGGATGCCGCGGGCGAGCGTCGGGGACGCGTGTCCACGGGCGGCGTCGGGCATCCTTCCTTCGTTGTGAACGCGACCGGCCGATCGCAGGCCGCGGCGAGGCGGGCTTGCTCCTTCCGCAGCGTCATGTGGTGCGCTGGACTCACATCCGCCCGAGGAAGGCCCCCATGCATCCGTCCCTCATCCCGCCGCGTCAGGTCATGATCGGCGACGCCGCCGCGTTCGTCGGCACCACTCCACGGGCCATCCGGCACTACCACGAGCTGGGGCTGCTCCCGGAGCCCGAGCGGGGCGCGGACGGCCGTCGCCGGTACGGCTACGAGCAGATGATCCGGCTGCTGTGGATCCGGCGGATGGCCGAGGCGGGGATCGCCCTGGATGACATCCGCGACGCCTTCGCCGACGCGGCGCCGGCCGAGGGGGTCGAGCGGTGCTGGAGCGGCTCGAGCGCAGTCTCGCCGCGCAGGAGGCGGAGCTGCAGCGGCAGAGGGCCGCCGTGCAGAGCATGCGGGGCAGCGGCAGCCGGGCGGGACTGCTCTCGGACCTCGTGATCCGCCGCCTCGAGAGCGTGCCCGAGGGCTCGATCCGGCAGGCGGACCTCGACACCCTGCTGGTCACCGAGCGGATCTTCGGCCCGCTCGGGGCCGCCGTCCAGGCCGGGCGCTTCCTCGCCCTCGCCACCCATCCGGGTCTCCGGGAGGAGTCGGACCGCGTCGACGCCGCCGAGGAGGCACTCGATGACACGGTCGCCGTCGACGACCCCCGCGTGGCGCAGGTCGCCGCCGAGCGGCACGCCTTCGAGCAGGTGCTGCGGGCCGTGATCGAGGCCTCCGGCCAGGACCGGGACGACGAGGCGCTCTTCGACGAGTGGGACGCGGCGCATCCCGACGGAGTCGAGGGCGCGGACTCGATGAGCGCGGGCTCGATGAGCGCGGTCGAGGCCGTCGGGAGGATGCCCTACGACTTCTCCCCCGCCCGCCTGCGCTGCATGGCGCTGGTCGTCGAGCTGGAGGGCTGGGCGGACGGGAGCACACCGCCGCCCGCGTGACGTCGACGGATCCAGCGGGACGCGCCTCCTCCGTCGCTCAGTGCCCCTGCGCCGCCGAGACCGGCTCGTCCGCCTGCCGCCCCGCGGGGTCGGCGGCGGCATCGAAGCCGCGCCTGTTCTCGACGATCGTCTGCTGATGCTCCCCGACCCAGTCGCCGACGGCGAACGCGACGGTCTGCAAGGAGCGTCCGAGATCGGTGACCTCGTACTCGACACGGGGCGGAACCTGCGCGTACACGGTGCGCGAGACGAGTCCGTCGCGCTCGAGGGCGCGCAGAGTGACCGTGAGCATCCGGCGGGAGATCCCCGGGATCGTGTCGGCGATCTCGGTGAAGCGCAGGCGATCGCTCCCGAGGACGCCGATGACCAGGAGGGTCCACTTGTCGCCGATGCGCGACATCAGCGAGCGGAACAGCTCCGGCGACTCCCCCGAGCAGAGCTGGTGCATGGAGGGCATGGACTCGCTGAGGCGTTCCTGGAGGGCCCGGTCTCGATCACCGTGGGACATCGCTCCTCCTTCGGTCACCCCGGGTAACAGGGCTCGATTGCGGTAACGGGATCAGAGCGTACACAGTTACTGACGGTAACCACAGCGGTTCACCGCCCTGCCACCGGCAGGGAGACAGCCCGGACACGCTCGGATCGCACGAGCGGAGTTCTGCGAAGGAGAAGAATGTCCCTGTTCCGCCTGGACGCCAGCATCCGCATCGAGGGATCGACGAGCCGCGCTCTCGGAGACATCGTCGAGAGCGAATGGCGAGCCGCGCACCCCGATGCCGCGATCGTCCGTCGCCACCTCGGCTCCGACCCCCTCCCGTCGACCTCGTGGGCCGACGCGGTGGCGGGATCGATGACGCCTCCCGAGTCCCGGAGCTCCGCGCAGAACGAGGCTGCAGCGCTGGCTGCCGCACTGACCGATGAGCTCGAGGGAGCCGAGGCGCTCCTCTTCGCGGTGCCGCTGTACAACTTCGGCGTCTCGCAGCACTTCAAGACGTACGTCGACCTCGTGCTCACCGACCCGCGCATGGCTCCCGGGCAGACCCCCTCGATCGCCGGCAGGCCGGCCGTGCTCGTCACCGTGCAGGGCGGCAACTACGCCGCCGGGACTCCCCGCGAGGGATGGGATCACGCGACCGGATGGATGCGCCGGATCCTCGAGGACGTCTGGGAGCTCGACCTCGAGGTCGTCACCCGCGAGTTCACCCTCGTCGGAGTGAATCCGAGCCTGGACCGGTTCACGGACATCGCGGAGGAGCTCCGAGCCGTCGCCGAGGAGCGTGCGGGGCACCACGGCCGCACTCTCGCGGCTCGACGGGCCGCCTGAGCCGCGGCGCCCTGCTCTCGCGCGGCGCCGTCGGGATCCAGCGCGCGGGGACGGTCGCACGAGGCGGCGGATGCGGACGCGCTTCCCGCCGCCTCTCGGCCCCGCAGGTGCCGGGCGAGGAGGTGCACGACCTCACCGCCGGGTCGCACTGAGGCTGGTCCCCTCGCGCTCCACTCCCGCGGGGACGGAGGAGGATGAGCCCATGCGGTTGACGACGAGGACGTCCGGCTCCGGGCCGATCACGGTGGGGCTCGTGCACGGGCTCGGCGCGAGCGGAGCGACGTGGCAGCCGCTGATCGACCGGATGCTCGCGGACGGCCGGTGCACGGTCACCACGGTCGACCTTCGCGGGCACGGCGCTAGCGACCGCGCCGCGTCGTACGGGCTCGAGTCGATGGCCGACGATCTGGTCGAGAGCCTCCCCGCCGGGCTCCACTGCATCGTCGGGCACTCGCTCGGCGGGCCGGTCCTCGTCCGCGCCGTCGAGCGCCTGGCTCCGGCCCGCGCCGTCTACCTCGACCCCGGATTCCAGCTCGCGCTGCCGACCACCGGCCTCGCCGGGCGACTGTTCTGGCTCGTGCCGCTGCTGAGCCTCGGAGTGGCGCAGGTGCTCCGAGCGCGCCGCAGCGGGGCGCCGACTCCCCCTCAGCACCGACGCCCGGGCTCTCGTCGAGGAGGCCGGGGCGCAGTTCGATCGGAGGATGGCGGTCGGGGTGTTCCGCGACGTCGCCTTCCATCCGCTGGCCGCCGCGGCGCCGGCGGTGCTGTCCACCCTCGTGCTGTCGGACGAGTCGCCCTCGGTGATCTCGGACGCCCTCGTCGCCGCGCTGGAGCGGCTCGGCTGGAGCGTCCGTCGCTCTCCCGGACTGCACCACGACCTGCACCTCGAGGACCCCGACCGCACCTTCGAGGCGCTGCGGGACCTGCTGTGACTCCTCGGCGCGCGGCCGGCGTCCTGTTCCTCCTCGGCGCGACCGTCTACGTCGGCGGCGAGGCGATCGCCGCGGCCGCGTTCCCCGGCTACAGCTATGCGGCGAACTACATCAGCGACCTCGGGGTACCGGACGTGGAGGTCTACCAGGGCCGCACCGATCGACTCGCCGCTGAGCGTCGTGATGAACGCGGCCTTCGTGCTGCAGGGCCTGCTCTACCTCGCCGCCGCGATGCTCGCCGCGCTCCCCGGCCGCGCCCGCCCCGCATTCCTCGGTGCGGCGGTCGCCTTCGCCGTGGGCAGCGCTCTGATCGGCGTGGTGCACGGGAGCGCGGCGAGCGCCGCGAGCGGGATCGGCGGGCTGCACGTCCTCGGCGCCGCGCTCGCGATCATCGGTGGCAACGCCGCGTCGATTCTCGCGGGCGTCACGGCCCGACGGAGCGCGCCGCGGTACGCCGTCACGAGCATCGCGCTCGGCGTCCTCGGGCTCGCAGGGCTCGTCCTGCTGCGAGTCGACTCCGGCTCGGCGAGCATCGACCTCCTGCCCGACGGGGTCTGGGAGCGGATCGCCGTCTACGCGATCACGGCGTGGCAGGTCGTGACGGGCGTCGGCCTGCTGCGGCGCGCCCGCTGAGGCGACGACAAGGGCGGGCGCGCTGCTCCGGCGGGGTCGGGAGCGGACGGGCGAGTGGACGCGGAACGGGGTCCCGGCTCCTCGCAGGCCCCGGTCCGCGTCGACTCACGGCACCCGGCTTCACGAGACGACGGGGAACAGGCCCTCGGCACCACCTGGACCCCGGATGGCGTCCACTCACCTCGCACAGATTCCACGAGTGGACGCGGACCGGCCCCTCAGCCGGGCGCAGAGCCCCGGACCCCGGCGACTCCGTCGTCCGGGACGCCCGTGCACCCGGAGGTGTACGGCGGCCACTCCACGACCAGCGACCCCGGCGGCACCGCACCCACGTCCGTGCCGTATCCCGCGAAGTCGCGCTCGACGTACCGGCAGCCCGCCGAGTCGGAGCCGGGCAGCACCCGGTACGAGTCGGACTGGAGCAGGGTCACGAGGAGCGTCAGCGGCACCGCGATCACCAGCGCGAGGAACCCGAGGACGCGGAGGACGAACCCCACCGCCCCGGCGAGGAACTGACCTCGGCTCCTGCTCGGGCGGCGGAGCCTCCTCGGGCAGCAGGAAGAAGCCGACGAGGGTGGCGAGGACCGCGGCTCCCGTGAGGGCCAGCTCGATCTGCAGCCAGGTCGGCACCCAGCTGCCCAGCACGAGCGTGACCCCACCGAGCGCCCCGTTCGTCGTGAGGATCGACCAGGGTTCGAAGCGAGCGGCGAAGACGAGGATCCCGAGCACCACGACGGCGACGGAGAGCAGGACGCCGCCGCGCAGCAGGATTCCGCTCGCTCGCTCGCCCATGGGTCGCTCGCTCCCGGACCGGACGGCTCGTGCGGACGATGTCGGCGGGACGCGCACGGCGGTCGGCACCGTGCCTGAAGGGTAGCCGCGGTCTCGGAGAATCTTGCCGCAACTCCGTTCTTGACGACTGCCGGAGTCGTGTGTACCGTCCAGTTATACGAATAACGGGGACCACGAGGAGGTGGACATGGCTCGACGCACGGCGACGATGCGGCAGGTGGCGGAACGGGCCGGCGTCTCGCAGGCGACCGTGTCCCTCGTGCTCAACAACGCTCCCGGCAACCGTGTGACCGAGGCCACCCGCACCCGGGTGATGGAGGCGGTCGCCGCCCTCGACTACCGTACGAACGCCTTCGCGAAGTCCCTGCGCAGCGGGCAGTCCGGCATCGTCGGCTTCGTCTCGGACGAGGTCGCCAGCTCGCCGTTCGCCGGGCGCCTGCTCAAGGGCGCGCAGATGCAGGCCTGGGAGAGCGGGCACATCATCCTCGAGCGTCGACACCTTCGGGGAGCAGGCGCTCGAGGCGTCCGCGATCGACATGATGCTGTCGTACCGGGTCCTCGGCGTCATCTACGCCTCGATGTACCACCAGGTCCTGGAGGTCCCCGAGGCCCTCGCCGGCGTCCCGACGGTCGTCGCCAACGCGCAGTCGCTGGGCGGTCGCTTCCTCGAGCGTGTTCCCGGACGAGGTGGACGGCGGCTACGTCGCCACCCGGCAGCTGATCGAGGCGGGTCACGAGCGGATCGGCTACATCGACATCCAGCCGCCCGAGAGCACGCTCCCCGCCGGAATCGGCCGACGCGAGGGCTACCGTCGCGCGCTCGAGGACGCCGGACTCGCCGCCGACCCCCGGCTCGTCCGGTACGGAACGGGCGTCGTCGAGGACGGGCTCGCGCTCACCGCCGAGCTGCTCGACGAGCACGACGCCCCCACCGCGATCTTCTGCGGCAACGACCGGACGGCCTGGGGCGCCTACCGCACCCTCGAGGCCCGCGGACTGCGGGTGCCCCACGACGTCTCGATCGTCGGCTTCGACGACCAGGACACGGTCGCCCCCTACCTCGACCCCGGCCTGACGACCATGGCGCTGCCCTACGAGCGCATGGCCCGGGAGGCCGTCTCCCTCCTCCTCGCGGAGAACCGCGAAGAGCCCCGACCCCATCCCCTCGAATGCTCACCGGTCCTCCGCGGATCGGTGGCGAGTGCAAAGGTGCGCGCATGACGGCAACGCAGTCCCCGCCCGGGTCGCCCGACCCCGGCGCCTCCTGAGTCCGAGGCAGCGCCTCGGCCTCGCATCTCCGACGAGCCCTGCGGTCCTGGCAGTTATACGTACTACTGGCTCCCGCCGTCGTCTTCGTGCTGCTCTTCAAGTACTGGCCGATGTACGGCGCGCAGATCGCCTTCCGCGACTACAACCCGTCGCTGGGCTTCTCGGGGAGCCCGTGGGTGGGCCTGGACAACTTCACGCGCTTCGTGACGTCGTTCCAGTTCGGGCGGCTGATCGAGAACACGCTGACCGTCAATGCGCTCGGCCTGCTGATCGCGTTCCCGGTGCCGATCGTGCTGGCGCTGATCGTGAACCAGCTGCAGAGCGAGCGGTTCAAGAAGTTCACGCAGACCGTGCTCTACTCGCCGTCGTTCATCTCGGTCGTGGTCGTGGTCGGGATGATCCACCTGCTGTTCTCGCCGCGCTCCGGCATCGTGAACAGCGCGATCGTGGCGCTCGGCGGCGAGCCGGTGTTCTTCATGGGGTCGCCGGAGTGGTTCCGGCCGCTCTACATCGGCTCCGACATCTGGCAGAACGCCGGCTTCTCGATGATCGTCTACCTCGCCGCACTGACCGCGATCGATCCGGCGCTGCACGAGGCCGCCAGGGTCGACGGCGCCAGCAAGTGGCAGCGGATCCGGCACATCGACATCCCCGGGATCCTGCCGGTGATCACCATCCTGTTCATCCTCGCCATCGGCAACCTCTTCAACCTCGGCTTCGAGAAGGTGCTGCTCATGCAGACCGACCTCAACCTGCCGACCTCCGAGGTCATCCAGACCTACGTCTACAAAGCCGGCCTGCAGCAAGCGCAGTTCAGCTACTCGGCCGCGATCGGCCTGTTCAACTCCCTGATCAACCTCGTCCTCCTGGCGACCTTCAACCAGGTCGCCCGCCGGGCGGGCCAATCGAGCCTGTGGTGACGACGACATGACCCAGACCCTCCGCCCCGAGCCCGCCCTCTCGCCCCCGGACCGCACCGACGGCCCGCAGGCAACCGGCCCCGCCCACCCGCGCACGCTTCGCGGATCCCGTCTTCAACACAGTCGCGATCGGCGTCCTGCTGCTGGCGATCGTCGCGATCGTCTACCCGATGTACTTCATCGTCATCGCCTCGTTCAGCGAGCCGTCCCAGATCCTCAACGGCAACGTCTGGCTCTGGCCCGAGGGCTTCACGCTCGAGGGCTACGCCCGGATCTTCTCGGACGGGGCGATCTGGCAGGGCTTCGGCAACTCGGTCCTCTACACGGTCGTCGGCACCGCCATCAGCGTCGCGACGATCCTCTGCGCCGCGTACGCGCTGTCGAGGAAGGACCTCTACGGGAGGACCTTCTTCCTCCTGCTGTTCATCGTCACGATGTTCATCGACGGAGGCCTCATCGCCCGCTACCTCGTGGTGCGCGATCTCGGGCTGCTCGACAGCATCTGGGCGGTGGTCCTGCCGGGAGCGGGTCGGCGTCTGGAACCTGATCATCGCCCGCTCGTTCTTCGAGAACAACGTGCCCGGGGAGCTGCGGGACGCGGCGCAGATGGACGGCGCCAGCGACTTCCGCTTCTTCTTCAGCATCGTCCTGCCGCTGTCGAAGCCGCTGATCTTCCTGATGATCATGATCCACCTCGTGGCCAACTGGAACGCCTTCTTCGACGCCCTCATCTACCTCGACGACGAGAGCAAGTACCTGCTCCAGCTGGTGCTGCGCAACGTGCTCATCCAGTCCGAGGTCACGTCCGCCGGCGGCTCCGGAGCGATGGACTCCTACGCCGCGGCGCAGCGCCTGGGCGAGCTGATCAAGTACGGAATGATCGTCGTCTCGACGATCCCCCTCCTGATCGTGCTGCCCTTCATGCAGAAGCACTTCACCAAGGGCGCCCTCCTCGGCGCCGTGAAGAGCTGACCCCTCCCCTCCTGCACCACCCGCGGCTCCGCCGTTCCCTCCCGCTGCCCCGCAGCACCCTCCCGCGACCCCGTCGCACCCTCACACGAGAGAGATCACACCGATGAGACACCGCAGTTTCCTCACCCTCACCGCCCTCGGCCTGTCCGGGAGCCTCCTGCTCGCCGGCTGCACGGGCGGCGGCGGCTCCGACCCGGTCGAGGACCGCTCCGCCGAGGCCGGCTTCCACGAGACCGGCCTGCCGATCGTCGACGAGAAGCTGTCGCTGACCTTCGGCGGCACGAAGTCGGCGCTCGCCCCCGAGTACTCGACCATGCAGCTCGTGCAGCAGTGGGAGGCGGACACCAACATCGCGATCGAGTGGAAGAACCTGCCCGAGCAGGTCTACGCCGAGAAGAAGAACCTCCTCCTCGCCAGCGACGACGTGCCGAACGTGCTCTTCAACCTCCGGTCTCACCGACGCCGAGATCGTGCAGTACGGCGAGAACGGCACCCTGCCGCTCGAGGACCTGATCGAGGAGCACGCGCCGACGCTCTCGGGGATCCTCGACGAGCGGCCCGACATCCGCGCGGCACTGACCGCCTCGGACGGGCACATCTACACGCTGCCCTCGGTCGAGGAGCTCGGGATCCTGCAGTACCCGAACTTCCTCTTCATCAACACGGCCTGGCTCGAGAAGCTCGGCATCCCGATGCCCACCACGATCGAGGAGTACCGCGCGGCCCTCGAGGCGTTCACGACGCAGGACCCGAACGGGAACGGGAAGGCCGACGAGCTGCCGCTGTCGTTCCGCACCGACTCCTTCTGCGCGAACCCCCACGACCTGATCGCGGCGCTCGGCGGCCAGCCCGAGAACAACGACCACCGCATCGTCGTCGACGGGGAGGTGCAGTTCACCGCCGACACCGACGGCTACAAGCAGGGCGTCGAGGCCCTCGCCGACTGGTACGCCGACGGCCTGATCGATCCGGAGTCGTTCTCGCAGGACGACGTCGCCTACCTCTCGAAGGGCAAGGCCGACACCGAGATCCTCGGCTCGTTCTTCTGGTGGGAGGCGAAGGAGATGATCGGCGAGGACCGCCTCGGCGACTACGCCGTGCTCGGCGTGCTCGAGGGCGTGGACGGCGAGAAGCGCGCCAGCGTCACCAGCAACCAGGAGATCAACCGCGGGGCGATGGCCATCACCCGCTCCAACGAGTACCCCGCCGCCACCATGCGCTGGGCCGACCGCCTCTTCGACCCCGAGATGAGCGCTCAGACCAGCTGGGGCCCGATCGGCACGACGCTCGAGAAGGACGCCTCCGGGATGCTCGTGCAGATCCCCGCCGCGGCCGGAGAGGCCGAGGGCGAGCGCCGGCAGAAGGTCGCCCCCGGCGGCCCGAAGATCACCACCGAGGAGGACTTCGCGACCGTCGTGGCTCCGGAGCCGCGCGCGAAGGAGCGCCAGGACCTCGTGAACGAGTACTACCTCCCGTTCAAGGCGAACGACGCCTACCCGCCGGTGCTGCTCTCGAACGACGAGCTCGACCGCGTCTCGTACGCCCTCACCGACATCAACACGCTGGTGAAGGAGAAGTTCGCGGCCTGGATCGTCAACGGCACCGTCGAGGACGAGTGGGACTCCTACGTCTCGCAGCTCGAGTCGATGGGCGTCGAGGACGTCACGGCCACGTACCAGGAGGCGTACGACCGCTTCCAGAGCGGCGGCGAGTAGTCCCGGAGGCGCGGGCGGACGTCCGTCCGCGCCTCCCCTCCCTCCCCGCGCTTCGCCGACCGGCCGCACCGACCCCTCGCACCCAGGAGCCCCTGTGACCCTCACCACGACCACCGACGCCTGGCGTCCGTCCGCGCACTTCACCGCCCGCGACACCTGGCTGAACGACCCCAACGGACTGCTCTTCCACAACGGCGTCTACCACCTGTTCTTCCAGAACAACCCGACCGGCAGCACCTGGGGCAACATGTCGTGGGGCCACGCGACCTCGACCGATCTCGTGTCGTGGGAGGAGCAGCCCGTCGCGATCCCCGCCCTCGACGGCGAGATGGCCTTCTCGGGTAGCGCGGTCGCCGACGTCCGCAACACCGCGGGCTTCGCGGGGCCGGGCGAGACCGCCCTCGTCGCGGTCTACACCGCCGCCCGTGCGCCGGGTGCCGACGGCACGGGCGCCTCCCAGGCGCAGGCGCTCGCCTTCAGCGTCGACGACGGGCGCACGTGGACGCGGTACGCCGGCAACCCGGTGCTCGACATCGGCTCGGCCGAGTTCCGCGACCCGAAGGTGTTCCGGTTCGGCGGGGACGACGGCCACTGGGTGATGGTGGCCGTCGAGGCCGTCGACCGCCGCGTCGTCGTCTACACCTCGGACGATCTGAAGGAGTGGACCCGGCGCTCGCACTTCGGCCCCGCGCACGCCGTCGGCGGCGTCTGGGAGTGCCCCGACCTGTTCCCCTGCGCGTGCGCGGCACGGACGAGGTCCGCTGGCTGATGATCGTGAGCCTCAACCCGGGCGGCATCGCGGGCGGGTCCGGCAGCCAGTACTTCGTCGGCCGCTTCGACGGCGAGCGGTTCACGGCCGACCGGATCAGCGACTCCGACGACCCGGCCGACTACGACTGGCTCGACTACGGCCGCGACTACTACGCCGCCGTCTCGTTCAACGACGCCCCGGACGACCGCCGCCTCACCATCGCGTGGGCGAGCAACTGGGACTACGCGAACGAGACGCCGACCGGCTCCTGGCGCTCGTCGATGTCGCTCGTGCGCGAGCTCGACCTGGTCGCGGGAGCCGACGGCCGCCTCGCCCTGGCGCAGCGTCCGATCCTGCCCGCCTCCTCCGCTCTGCGCGTCTTCGACGTCGACGTCCCGCGCCGGCCCGGTGACCGCACGGAGCTGCGCCTGCTCACCGACGCGACGGACGAGGTGGTGATCCTCACGGTCGACGCCGACGAGGGGGTCCTCACCTGCGACCGGACCCGGAGCGGAGCCGTGGACTTCGCGGCCTCGTTCCCGTCGGTCGACTGGGCCCCGCTGCCTCCTCGCGGGGACGCGGACCGCGTGTCGATCCGGATCGTCGTCGATGCGACGGTGCTCGAGGTGTTCCTCGGCGGCGGGCTGAGCACGCTGACCCAGCTCGTGTTCCCGTCGGCTCCGTTCACGATGCTGCAGGTGCGCCCAGCGGCGGAGTGAGCGGCGGGCTCGCGCGCGGGCCCCGGACCTGCACGGCCCGCCCGCTTCCGCGCGAGTGGACGCGGAGCGGGCGCTGAGGCCGGCGCAGGGCCCGGAACGCGTCCCGTCGGAGCCGGCCCGAGCCGTGAGTGGACGCGGAACGGGCACTGGACTCCCCGCAGGGCCCGGGGCGCGACCACTCGTGCGTCAGGGGCGCCCGCCCCGGGACGACGGACGGCCGATCCCCTCCGACCCGAACGGAGGGAACCGGTCCCTGGAGCCCCGCCCGCGCGCCGGCCTCGATGGGCGGACGCGGGGCGGGGAGTGCTCGCTAGAAGACCTGCCACTCCTTGATGCCCAGGCTCCCCTTGCCCGAGACGGTGCCGCGGGCGGTCAGCAGCAGGCGCAGTCGCGTGGTGCTGACGGGCGCGAACGTCACCGTGTTCCAGCCGTTCGCCGCGGTGCCGTAGGCGCTCGGCGAGCCCACCGGCCGCCACGCCGCTCCGTCCCAGTACTCGGCGCTCCACGACGCGGGCACCGAGATGCCCGTGCCGGAGGCATCGAGGTTGTCGACGAAGTACGTCGCGAGGCGGCGGACCGTGGTCGCGGCGCCCCAGGTGTACTGCACCCACTGCGGCCCGACCTGCGGGTAGGCGCCCCAGGTCGTGGCGTTGTCGTCGGGGACGACGTCGCGCGAGGTCTGCGGCTCGGAGCCGTCGTTCAGACCGGTCACCCGGTTCCAGCTCGCGGTGAAGGACGCGGCCGCGGTGGCGGTGGCCGCGACGTTCGCGTCGCGGACGATCCGCACGACCGGGGCGGCCGCGCTCGTGGCCGGCACCGCGACCCGCACCGGCGAGCGGCCGTCGCTGCGGACGGTGGCGACCGCGGCTCCGCCGTCGACCGTCACCGAACAGCTCCCGGCGGGCAGGTTGACGAGGTCGATCCGCGGAGCGAAGCCCGCGCCGCGGGTGTTGCGCAGCGTGAGCCGGATGTCGGCTCCGCGCTGCTGGATCTCGGCGCGGGTGTAGGTGCCGCGCTCGATCCGGATGTCGAGCTTGCCGAGGGTGAAGAGCGTCATCCGGCGGCGGACGCCGTCCTTCGGGACGAGCACGATGCCCGTCGCCGTCGTCGTCATGTCAGCGCCGTACGCGTAGGGGCCGACGATCGGGTCGTCGACGACCGACACCGTCGCGGTGCGCAGTCCGCCCCAGAAGCCCAGCGCCGCCTCGCCCGACCAGGCCCACCAGCCGTCGAGGATCGGCATGAAGCCGTACTCGTTGGTGCCCTTCTCGCTCTGGTAGATCCACGACGCGGCGCCGATGTTGCCGGCGAGCGGGCTGATCTGACCGGAGTTGATGTTCGCCCAGCCCGAGAAGTAGGCGCCGTTGGTCGAGCGCACCGAGTCGGCGAAGTCGCGGCTCGCCGTGTCGCCGTAGGTGAGGAGGTAGTCGTGCTGCTGCCACGCTCCGAGCTGGCACTCGTAGCCGAGGTTCCACCACGACTCGCCCATGTGCCGGTTGTCGGAGCCGTAGAAGTACCAGAGCGGCTGCATCCCGCGGCAGGTCAGCGAGGCCTTCTGCACCTTGTCGGCGAGCGCCCGGTTGCCGTACTTCTTCGCCAGCAGGTACGAGACCTCGAACCCGGTCGTGTCGATGCTCATCTCGGAGCCGAACGGGTACTTCTCGGCGAAGAAGAAGTCGCGCTTGGGGAGGAGGAAGCGCTCGATCGCGTCGGCGTCCGCCGCCATCCCCTCGGCGCGCAGCGCGGCGATGATGTCGGGGTAGGTGTGCTCGCCCATCATCCCGTGCTTGATCGCGCCGTCCCCGATCGGGCTGGGCAGCGGGATCTTCGTGAACATCGCCTCGAGCGTCTTGAACGCGAGCCGGAGGTACTCGGACGCCGACCGCCTGGTCAGCGTCGGCTGCCCCTGCGCGATCCGGTACATCGCGTAGTACGTGTTCGCGATGTGGATGTAGTTGTAGGAGCGCCAGACGCCCTCGTCGTTCGGGGTGCCGTCGCGGCCGTCGTACCAGCGGTACACCTGGTATGTGAGCTGACCGGCCGAGTCCCTCCGCTCCCTGCAGGTAGCTCAGGAGGAAGGTGTCGATGTAGGTGTCCACCGCCGCGATCTCGCCGGCGACGGGGGTGTCCACGTTCTTCTCGGCGAGGAAGACGGCCGGAGCGTGGCCGAGGTCGTCCGATCCGCCCGCCATCCACTCCTTCCAGCCGCCGCCGGGGTAGTCGTCCCAGGTGACGAGCTTCTGGTTGCTCATGTCCCACTGCAGGAACGCGCCGTTGTAGCCGCGGGTGGTCTTCGCCTGCTGCTTGGCAGCGATGAAGGCGGCGTGCATCCCGATCAGCTTCTCGATCGGCTCGATCGAGTAGTACTGCAGGACCGAGGTCTTCGTGCCGCCGTAGGTGACGGTGACGGAGCTCGCCCCCAGCCGGGGCAGTCCGATCTCGTAGAGGGAGTAGCCGTTGCGGACACCCTTCGCCACGACGGTGACGCCCCGTCCGGCCTGGCCGACGACGGAGGTGATGCCGGCCTTGGCCCGCAGCGCGAGCGTCGCCTTCGTGTCCTGCGGCACGACCATGCCGGGGAGCGAGACGACGTCGACGACTCCGGAGTCGAAGAGCACGTCGCGCAGGTCGGTCGCGTCGGCGGCCCAGCGGAAGGTGAAGCCGTAGGTCTTCTCCTGACCCGGTGCGAGCGTGAGCGAGGTCGAGGGCAGGTAGGACCCCGCCTGATTGCGGCGCCGGGGCACGACGGCCGTGGAGTGGAGGTAGAACTCGACGAGCCCCTCCCACGACGGGTCCTGCTCGGCGAAGGGCCCCTCGCCCGGGCGGGCCTTGTCCTTGAACTCGAGCGAGGTGCCGTCCTGCGGGACGAGGACGAGAGTGGAGCCGTCGCCGTTCGGCCGCTGCCAGGTGATGTACGAGCCGTCGCGGCCGAGGAAGGAGTGCCGGGCCACGTTCTTCTCGTAGATGCCGGTCTGGTTGCCGCCGTCCCACCAGGCGTTCATGAGGAACGGGATGCCGATGTCGAGGAACTCGAGCGACTCGGTGGAGGTGTTGCGGAGCGTCATCGTCCAGCTGACGCGATCGCGCTGGGTGCCGGTCAGCTGGTAGCGCTGCGTGAGGGCGAAGTCGCGGATGCCGTTCGCGTCGGCGGCGCGGCCGGAGTAGGCGACGGTGACGGCGTCGGCCGAGGTCGAGACCGTGCGGATGTCGTCGGAGCGGCCGGTGACCATCGCGGTCCCGCCGGTCGCGGCGCCCTTGCGCACCGAGAAGACGGCGTCGCCGGTCCAGCGGGAGTCGTCGACCGAGAAGATCGGGCGGACGTCGGGGTTGGCCACGTAGTTCGTCCCGTAGCCGTCGCGCGGATCCGAGAGGACGAACACGCCTCCGGTGGCCCGGTCGACGCGGAAGTCGAAGGCCGGGGAGGAGAGGTCGGCAGTGGGGCCGAGTGCGAAGGCGGACGACGGGGCGGCGTTCGCGACGAGGGCCGCTGTGCCGGCGGCGCCGGCCGCGCCGAGGAGGACGGTGCGGCGGCGGGGGCCGGGGCCGGCGTTCGAGGAGGACGAGGGGACGAGGGTCATGGGGTCTGCTTTCACATCGATGGGAAAGAGGAGGCCGAGGAGGCGGGCGGCGCCGAGGACCCACGAAAGCTTTCTTCGCGAGAACGGCGGCGGACGGCCCTTCGGTCGAAACCGGCGAAATGCCTTTCGACAGTAAAGACCGCGCAGTGCGGTGTCGTCAAGGCGGGGACACGGGACGCACAGGAAGCAGATCCGGCGACAGCGGCCCGGCCGTCCGCGACGGGTCGCCGCACACCGGCTCCTCCTCGGGAGCACCCACGGCTGGTCCCCTCCGCTCCGGGCGGTCTGGCCCGCCCGTCGCGCCGTGCACGGGTCAGACTCGACGGACCCCTCGATCCCGGAACGGAGAACCGTGCTCACCGGACTCGGCGCCGTCCCGCTCACGCCCCTCCGCGACGCGCCCGCCGCGGCCGATCCGCGGTCCGGGCGCCTCCGCCCGGGCTCGGGTCGCGGAGGTCGTCGCGGCGCTCGACCGGGATGCGCGCGCCGGCTGAGGAGCGGTCGCTCCTCCGGCCGTCAGCGCCGCGCGATCGTCGAGCCGCGGATCACCAGTCGCGTCGGCAGGTACTCCGTGCCCGCGGCGGGCGAGCCGCCGATCGCCTCGAAGACCCGGTGAGCCGCGGCGCGCCCGAGCTCCTGCAGGTCGGCGTCGATGCTCGTCAGCTGGGGACGCGCGTTGGTGGCGAGGACGAGCCAGTTGTCGAAGCCGACGACGGCGACGTCCTCCGGCACCTTCCGGCCGAGGTCGCGAGCGCTGTCGAGGGCGCCGCGGGCGATCTGGTCGGAGCCGCAGACGATGCCGTCGAGGTCGGCGTGGCGCTCGAGCAGCACCGCCGTGCCGTCGCGTCCCCACGACTCCGACCACTCCGGAGAACATCACGTCGCTCACGAGCTCGAGATCGGCGTCGCGCATCGCATCGCGGACGCCGCGCGCGCGGTCCTGCGCGGCCTGGTAGCTCGGGTCGCCGGTGAGGTGGGCGATCCTGCGCCGGCCCAGCCCGAGGAGGTGCTCGGTCGCGAGCCGGCCGCCCTGGTAGTTGTCGGCGGCGAGGGAGACGTCGGTCGGGTCCTCGGACGGCGCGTAGACGTAGACCACCGGGACCGGCAGATCGTGCCCGAGCGACGGGCGGGGGTTCGTGCTGCTGCCGACGACGAGGATCCCGTCGACCCGGCGGTTGAGCAGCGCCGCGAGGTGGTGCTGCTCGCGGATCGCATCGCCCCGGGCGTCGCAGAGGAACACGTTGACGGCACCGGCGCCGAACGCGTCCTCGGCGCCCATCAGGATCGGGATGACGAAGCGGCCCTCGAGGTCGTTCGTGAGGATGCCGACGGTGCCGGTGCGGCCCTCGACGAGACTCCGGGCGAGCGCGTTCGGCGTGAAGGAGAGCTCGCGCGCCGCCTCCATGACCTTGACCCGGGTGGCGGGTGCCACGCTCCGCCTGCTGATCGCCTTCGACGCGGTCGCCATCGACACGCCCGCGAGCTTCGCGACGTCGCTCAGGGTCGAGGTCCTGGACCCTGACGATCGTGATTGCGCCATGTTTTCGCCTCCGTTACGCAACGGTAGCAGTCGGCTCTCTTGACGGTGGTGCGTCGCGTCGTCTTTACTGAGCGAAACGCATTTCGGTGTTTTCGCTAGACCTGGCTCCAGCCCCCACCAGGTCGGCTCAATGAAGAGCAATGAGGAGAAAGATGAACGTCACTCATCGTCGGTTCGGCCGCCTGGCCGCCGCAGCACTCGCCGGAGCGATGGCCCTGTCGCTGGCCGCCTGCTCGGCCTCGGCCGGAGGCGGCACCGCCGACCCGGCCGCCGGCGGCGCGGAGGGAACGGACGACGGCACCACGCTCACCCTGTGGACCCGCGCCCCGCTCGAGAAGCAGGCCAAGGCACTCGTCGAGGCCTACAACGCCAGCCACGAGAACCAGGTCGACCTGACCGTCGTCCTCAACGACGACTACGTCGCGAAGGTCGGAGCCGCCGCCGGCTCCGACGGACTCCCCGACCTCTTCGCGGCCGACATCGTCTACATGCCCAACTGGACCGAGCAGGGCCTGTTCCAGGACCTCACCCCGAGCATCGACGGCCTCGACTTCAAGGACTCGATCAACGAGGGCCACCTCGCGGCCGGCACCTACGACGACAAGGAGTACGCGCTCCCCTTCGTCCTGGACCTGTCGATGCTGTTCTGGAACAAGGAGCTCTACGCCGAGGCCGGTCTCGACCCCGAGCAGGGCCCGAAGGACATGGCCGAGTTCGCCGAGCACGCCAAGGCGATCCAGGCCCTGAACAAGCCCGACACCTACGGCACCGCGACCGGCCTCAACTGCGGCGGCTGCCTCGTCTTCACCTGGTTCCCCACCATCTGGGCGGGCGGCGACGAGGTCATGAACGAGGACGGCACCGAGTCGCTCCTCGCGAGCGACACCGCCAAGGAGGTCTACTCCACCTGGAAGGACCTCTGGGACTCCGGCGCGGTCCTCCCCTCGTCGCAGGACGAAGCCGGTCCGACCTGGACCGCCGGCTTCACCGAGGGCAAGGTCGGACTGCAGTTCTACCCGGCCACGCTGCTCTCCTCCACCCCGTTCGAGGCGGGCGTCTCGGGCATCCCGGGACCCGACGGCGGCAGCTCCACATTCGTGGGCGGCGACGGCATCGGCATCTCGAAGGACTCCGAGAAGTCGCCCCAGGCGTGGAACTTCCTCAACTGGATGATGTCGGAGGACGCCCAGGTCGGCGTCCTCGCCAAGAACAACGACGTCGTCTCGCGCTCGGACCTCGCCAGCAACCAGTACTCGGAGCTCGACCCCCGTCTGGTCACGATCAACGAGGTCGCGTCCGAGGGCGACACCCCGTTCTCGACGAGCTTCCAGCAGGCCTTCAACGCACCCAGCAGCCCCTGGCTGACCCTCGTGCGCGACGCGGTCCTCGGTGACGGCGAGTCCGTCGACGCCGACAACGACGCCATCACGTCGATCCTCGGTCAGTAGGCCGCTCCACCTCGCCCGCTCGGGCCGGACGCCTCCCGGCTCCGGCCCGAGCGCCCCACAGAAAGCGTCAGCACACGATGACAGCCACCGCCAGCGACGTCGGCCGCACCCGGGTCCGCCGCCGCGCCCCGGCCTCCTCGGCTGGGCGTACGCCGCCCCGACAGCGCTGTTCGTCGCGCTGCTCTTCCTCGTCCCCCTCGGACTCGTCCTGCAGATGTCGGTCTCGGACTGGCCGCTGCTCGCCGGGAACCGCGGGGTGAACTTCCCCACCAACTTCGGCGACGCCGTGACGGACCGCTTCTTCTGGGCGTCGATCCGGTTCACGCTGCTGTACACCGTCCTGACGACGGTGATCCTGCTGGCCCTGAGCCTGACCCTCGCGCTGATCGTGCAGGAGTCGACGCGCTGGAAGACCTTCCTCCGCACCGCGTTCCTCATCCCGACCGCGCTCGGCCTCGCCTCGGCGTCGCTCCTCTTCTACGTCCTCTACTCCCCGCTCGCCGGGCCGTTCGCGGGGTTGATGGAGAGCTGGGGCATCACGTTCCTCGGCACCCTGACCGGCGCGCTCTGGTCGACGATCTTCCTGATCGTCTGGCGCTTCGCCGGCTTCTACATGCTGCTGATGATGGTCGGCCTCCAGGGCATCCCCGAGGAGGTCTACGAGGCCGCGCGCATCGACGGCGCCTCGCGACTGCAGACGTTCACCGGAGTGACGCTGCCGCTGCTCAAGCCCACCCTCGCCCTCACCACCGTGCTCTGCGTCACCGGGTCGCTGCTCGCGTTCGAGCAGTTCTACATCCTCACCAAGGGCGGACTGGACAACTCCACGATCACCGTGGTGCAGCTGATCTACAGCGTCGCCTTCCAGGGCCAGAACGATCTCGGGGTCGCCGGCGCCCTCTCGGTGATCGTGCTGCTGGCCCTCGTGATCCTCAACATCGTCCAGATCCGCTCCTTCGGCAAGAAAGACGACTGATGACCAGCCTCTCGAAATCGACCGCCTCTCGACCCGCGCGATCGCCACCGCGGACTCGAGCACGCCGTCGCCGCGCCGACCGCGCGGCTCGCGCCTGGCCGGCATCGCCGTGCAGACCCCGTTCTACGTCCTCACGGGCGGTCTCGCCGTGATCTTCCTCTACCCGCTGATCTGGACCGCGGTCTCCTCCGTCGCCCCGCGCGCCGGCACCGGTCAGACCGACGGCTGGGGGCTCGGCAACTACGGGACCCTCGTCGACTACCAGGCGGGGATCTGGGTCTACCTCGGCAACTCGCTGCTCGTCTCGGGGCTCACCGTCGTGCTGACGCTGGGCACCTCGCTGCTGGGCGGCTACGCGTTCTCGCGCTTCGAGTTCCCGGGCAAGAACCTGCTGTTCCTCTCGACCCTCGCGATCCTGATGGTCCCGTACGCGACGCTCCTGATCCCGCTCTACGTGCTGCTGAACATCGTCGGCCTCTCGAACTCACTCGTCGGAGTCGCCCTGGTCCTGACGATGTTCCAGCTGCCGCTGTCGACGTTCCTCATGCGGATCGGCTTCGACGCGGTGCCGCGCGAGCTCGACGAGGCGGCGAAGATGGACGGCTGCACGACCTGGTCGGTCCTCTGGAAGGTGCTGCTGCCGGCCGTGAAGCCGGGGCTGATCACCGTCGGACTCTTCGCGTTCCTCGCCGCCTGGAACGACTTCATGGCGCCGCTGATCCTCATCACCGACTCCGACCGCATGACCATGCCGCTCGCGATCTCGAACCTCCGCGGGCAGGTGCAGGGAGTCGTCGACTACGGAGCGACCGAGGCCGGCGTCGTCGTCCTCGCACTGCCGTGCATCCTCCTGTTCCTGCTCCTGCAACGCCACTACGTCCGCGGCTTCATGTCCGGCGCCTTCAAGGGATGACCATGACCATCGACACGCACCCCCGCACCCCCTCCTCCCGCGACCGCGACGCCCTCGCCCGCACCATCGCCCCGGCCGTCCCCGCCGCCGGCGCCCTCACTCCGCTCGGCCTGGACGAGGTCGTGCTGACCTCGGGCTTCTGGGCCGACCGCCAGCGCACCAACGGCTCCGCCACCCTCGACCACATCGAGTACTGGCTCGAGCGCGAGGGCTGGCTGCCCAACTTCGACCTCGCCGCCGCCGGCACCCTCTCCGGGCGCCGGACGGGCCGCGAGTTCGCGGACTCGGAGGTCTACAAGTACCTCGAGGCGCTCGCCTGGGAGATCGGCCGCACGGACTCCGACGCCCTGGACACCCGCTTCCGTGCGCTCGTCGCCCGGATCGGCGCGGCGCAGGAGCGCGACGGCTACCTCAACACCCGCTTCGGCCGCGAGGGGCAGCAGCCCCGCTGGTCCGACCTGGAGTGGGGCCACGAGCTCTACTGCCTCGGTCACCTCTTCCAGGCGGCGGTGGCGCGCGAGCGCACCCGCCCCGGCGCCGACGACGGACTGCTCGTCATCGCGCGCCGCGCCGCCGACCTGATCTGCCTCGTCTTCGGCGAGGGCGGCATCGAGTCGGTCTGCGGCCACGCCGAGGTCGAGACCGGGCTCGTCGAGCTGTCGCGGGTGACCGACGACGACCGCTACCTCGAGCTGGCGCGCCTGTTCGTCGAGCGCCGCGGCCACGGCGCGCTCGCCGACATCGAGTGGGGCCGCTCCTACTACCAGGACGACGAGCCGATCCGCTCCTCGACCGTGCTGCGCGGCCACGCGGTGCGGGCGAACTACCTCGCGTCCGGAGCGGCCGACCTCGCCGTCGAGACCGGCGACGAGGAACTGCTGGACGCCCTGGACCGCCAGTGGCACGCCACCGCGTCCCGCCGCACGTACATCACCGGCGGTCAGGGCTCGCACCACCAGGACGAGGCCTTCGGCGACGACCACGAGCTGCCGCCGGACCGCGCCTACTCCGAGACCTGCGCCGGCATCGCGTCGGTGCAGTTCAGCTGGCGCCTGCTGCTGGCCCGCGGCGGCAGCGAGTACGCCGACCTGATCGAGCGGACGCTGTTCAATGTCGTCGCGACCTCTCCTCGCGCGACGGCCGGGCGTTCTACTACGCGAACACGCTGCACCAGCGCCGCCCCGGTGCTCCCGCCGACCCCTACGAGGCGTCCGTGCGGGCCTCCTCCTCGCTGCGCGCACCCTGGTTCGAGGTCTCCTGCTGCCCGACCAACGTCGCGCGCACGTTCGCCAGCCTCGGCGCCTACCTGGCGACGAAGGACGCGCACGGGATCCAGCTGCACCAGTTCGCGTCCTCGCGGATCACCACGACGCTTCCCGGCGGCCAGCCGATCGACCTCTCGGTCGAGACCGCCTACCCGGACGACGGCAGGATCACGGTGCGCGTGCTCGAGAGCGGGCCCGCGCCCTGGACCCTCAGTGTGCGCGTGCCGAGCTGGGCCGCGGAGCCCGCGGTGACGCTCCGCCGCGCCGACGGCACGACCAAGACCTTCGAGAAGCGGCTTCGCGAGGGCTACCTGGAGCTCGGCGCGACCTTCGCTCGGGGCGACGAGCTCGTGGTGGAGCTCGCGCTCTCCGCCCGCTTCGTGCGCGCCGATCCGCGGGTCGACGCGGTGCGCGGCTGCCTCGCCGTCGAGCGCGGGCCCCTCGTCTACGCGCTCGAGTCGACCGACGTGCCCGAGCAGCTGCACGCCGCCGACGTCTCGACCCTGCGTCTGGACGCGGGCGTCGAGCCGCGCGTCGTGGGCTCGGACGTGCAGGTGCGGCTGATCTCGATCGCTCCGACGGAAGGGCCGTGGCCCTACGCGTCCGGACCGTCGGGGAGCAGCCGGGTGGAGGGGCACTGGCCCGTCTCGCTGACCCCGTACTACGACTGGGCCGAGCGGGGTCCCTCGACGATGCGGGTGTGGATCCCGGTCGCCGACTGACATCGCAGCGCGGTCGCCGACCGCGCAGGAAGGGCCGTCGTGGAGCAGTGCTCCGCGGCGGCCCTTCGTCCTTCTCTGGGCCGTGCACGATCGGGGGTTTTCGAGACTTTCGCCGTGATCATGGATTCAAATGTCCTTAACGGCGGCGATCATCCTCGTTGCGAGGCGCGCCGAGCGAAACACTTAAAAGGCTTTCGTTCGCCTGAGGAAATTGTTACCGTGCTCGTGGCCCCTCCTGCCCACCGGCGCGAGCGACCCATCCCTTCCTCACTGCCGAACAGAACGGGAGCGTCCGCGACGATGCGAACACCCAGAAGATCCCGAGCGGCCACGGCCGCACTCGCCACCGCCCTCACCGCGGTCCTCGCCGGATCGGTCCTGGTCGCGGCTCCCGCCTCCGCCGCCACCGCGTGGGATCCCTATTCCGAGGGCCTGCAGAACAGCAACGAGAGCCTCGGCTACCCCACCTTCACCAACGGCGCCTCGGCGATCCCGTCCACGACGGCGACCTACGACCCCACCGTCTCCCACCTCGGGAAGATCTACGCCGCCGATCTCGCCGCCGGCGCCGGCTCCGCTCCGGGCGAGGACTTCTGGCTCGACCGGATGCTCTCCCGCGACGGCGTCCAGCCCGACGAGCCGGGCGGTCTCGACTTCACCACCGATCAGCCGGCGAACGTCGACTACGACAACAACGGCGTCTTCTTCTCGCGCGGCCGCGCGGTCTACATGCAGAACTCCGACGCGGGCCTCGGCTTCCGCGGCCGCATCGCCTACATCGAGGACCTCGGCCAGAGCGGATCGACGCTCACCGCGAGCGTGAACGGTGCCGCCGTCACCCTCACCGAGAACCAGGCGAAGCGCCACAACACCCCCAGCTACTGGTACTCCGAGTACACCGGCGGCGGCCTGCTGGTGAAGCAGACCAAGTTCGTCTCGCGGCAGAACGTCGCGGTCGAGCGGCTGCAGATCAGCACCACCGACGGATCCACGAAGACCGTCGCCCTGCGCGCCGAGTCCGGCCTGGCCCGCACCGCGGCGGGCACCGAGCTGACCGGCTCCGTCACGACCGCGAACAACGTCACGCAGGTCTCGACCCGCTACTCGGGTGACGGCTTCGGCGTCGACGGCACCGCGCTCACCCGCACCGTCTCGGCCTCGGCCACTGCGGCCGACGTGAAGCTCCAGCTCGGCTTCACCACCACCGAGATCCCCGAGAGCACCACCGAGTTCCAGTCGATCGCCGCGGCGACGCCGGCGGCCGCGTTCACGACGCAGACGACGAGCTACAACACGTGGTGGGTCGAGAACATCCCCTACCTCGAGACCCCCTCGGGCGAGATCGACAAGACGCTCTTCTACCGCTGGTGGCTGCTGCGCACGAACTTCCTCGACGCGCAGGTGCCGGGCAACGACTACCAGTTCCCCACCTCGATGGAGGGCGTCTTCGGCGCCGCGTACAACAACGCGATCGTCCTCACGGCGGGCATGTTCATCGAGGACATGAAGTACTTCCGCGACCCCTCCAGCGCCTACGGCACCTGGCTGTCGGCCGGTGAGACCGCGCGTGAGAGCCGCTACATCGACAACCCGGGCAACCCCGCCCACTGGAACAGCAGCTACACCAACTACATCTCCGAGGCCGCGTGGAACTCCTACGCGCTCCACGGCGGTGACGCCGCGATCGCCGACAAGCTCGCGACCTACGCCGAGGACGACATCGCCGGGCAGCTGGCCGAGTTCGACAAGAACGGCAACAACCTCCTCGAGTACTCGAACCCCGCCCTCACCGGCAACGACGTCGACGCGGTCTCGTTCTCGTGGCGCAACACCGCCGCATGGAACTCGTACCCGATGGACCGCCCCGAGAGCGCCTACCTCTACCTCGGTGCCGTGGCCGCGGCCGAGGCGTACCGGCTCGCCGGCGACACCGCCGGCGCCGACCGCATGACGGCCAAGGCCGAGGCGATCAAGAAGTCGGTCCTCGACGTCCTCTGGGAGGACAAGCGCGGCACCGCCGACGAGGCGGGCTTCTTCGGCAACATGATCAAGGCCTCCTACTCCGACGGCTCCTCGGGCCTCGCCCGCCGGATCGAAGATCCCGTGGAAGGAGGTCAACATGTACTACCCGTACACCGTCGGCCTCATGCCCAAGCCCGGAGACGCCGATTTCGACCAGAAGTACCTCGACGCCTTCCGCCTCTTCGTCGACAGCGAGCAGTACGCGCCGTTCCCCTTCTACACCGCCAACCAGAAGGACGCGAAGGCCCGCGCGCTGCGCGACGCCGGATCGGGCAAGCACTACTCGAACAACTTCTCGACCATCAACTCGACGGTCATGTTCCGCCTGCTGTCCTCGACGCTGCGCGACTACCCGAACTCGTACCTGACCAGCGACTACTACAAGAAGATGCTCTACTGGAACGCCTGGGCCAGCTACGAGAAGGGCGACGTGACCCGCCAGAACGAGAACGAGTTCTGGTCGCACGGCTCGGCCGCCGACGGCGGATCGATCAAGTACCGCTCCTGGATCCACCAGACGCAGCTCGGCACGACCAACTTCACGGTCGTCGAGGACGCCATGGGCCTGCAGGCCCGCACCGACTCGGTCCTCGAGCTCTCGCCCATCGACATCGACTGGGACCACTTCACGGCGAACAACCTGAAGTACCACGACAAGGACCTCACGATCGTGTGGGACGAGCCGGGCGGAACCCGCCACTACGGCGACACCCCCGAGGGCTACTCCGTCTACCTCGACGGGAAGCGCGCCTTCACGATCGACAGCCTCGTGCCCGTCGAGTTCGACACCGTCACCGGTGAGGTCACGACCGACGCGACCGTGCTCTTCTCGGCCGCGAACGCCGTGAAGCCCGCGCAGGACGTGCGCTTCGCCTCCACCGACCGGGTCGTCGACCTGCTCGGCAAGGCCGGCGTCGACGTCGACCCGGTGACCAGCGCCGCTCCCCAGCTCGCCGAGGGCAGGACCGCCACGGCCTCCTACTCGGCCGGCGGCAGCACTCCCTCCGGCAAGAGCCTCGTGCCGGCCAACGCCGTCGACGGCTCCACCGTCAACGAGCCCTTCTGGGGCACCGCGGGATCGCCGAACGCGAGCGACTGGCTCGAGATCGACCTCGGCAGCGCGCAGAAGGTGAACCAGGCGGGGATCTACTTCTACCGCACCTCCTCGGGCACGACCGTGCAGGGCTACTCCGCTCGAAGTCGTACTCCGTGCAGTACTGGGACGGCGCGGCGTGGAAGTCGGTGACGGCCCAGGCCCGCACGCCGAAGGTCCCGACCGGCAACGAGAACACCGTCCGGTTCGCCGACGTGACCGCCCAGAAGTTCCGGGTCCTCGTCGCGCACCAGCAGGGTCAGAAGACCGGCATCAAGGAGGTGCAGCTGAAGAACGTGGCTGCGGCCTACACGCCGGCCGAGAACGCGGCACCCGTCGTGTCGATCCAGCGCCTCGCCGTCGCGGACCCGAGCATCGCCCGGTTCGTCGGCACCGCGTCCGACGACGGACTGCCGATCGGCGAGCTCACCCAGGCGTGGACCGTGGTCGCGAAGCCCGCGGACTCGACGGCGACCTTCACCGACGCGGCCTCCGCCGCGACGACGGTCCGCTTCTCGAAGCCCGGCTCGTACACGCTGCGCTTCACCGCCTCGGACACCGTGAAGCAGACGACCTCCGAGCAGGTCGTCGAGGTCTCGGACGTCCGCCCGCTGGGTCCGGAGGTGGGGTCGTACGCGACTCCGTCCGCCTCGTACGTCGCCCCGTGGAACCGCCTCGCCTCGATCAACGACGGTGAGACCGTGCCGAGTGCGCAGACCGAGCAGACGAAGCTCTGGGGCACGTACGCCGACGGCGCCCGTCCCGCCAGCCAGACGCTGACCTACACCTGGGCCACCCCGACACGGCTCGCCGGCGCGGGAGCCTCGTTCTGGAACGACGCCGAGCAGGGCAGCGGGGGCGGCGTCGCCCTCCCCGCCTCCTGGTCGCTCGAGTACCTCGACGGCACCACCTGGAAGCCGGTCGCCCTGCGCGCCGGCACCCAGTACCCGGTGAACGCGATGGGCGCGCCCAGCGAGGTGGCCTTCACCCCGGTGACGACCACGCAGCTGCGCGCGACCTTCCAGGCCAGCCGCTCGACCAGCGGCGCCTACTCGGCGATCGGCGCCTCGGAGTTCGACGTCTACGCCGACTACCCGGCCTCCTTCGAGGCCGTGGCCAAGCGCACCACCGTCAACACCCCGGTGACGCTTCCCGCGACCGTCATCGGCGTCTACTCCGACGGATCGCGCGGCGAGCTGCGCGCGACCTGGGACGCGATCCCCGCCTCCCGCTTCGCCACTCCCGGCACGATCACCGCGACCGGTGTGCTGACGGGCTCGACGCAGGTGGTCACCGCGACCATCAGCGTCGGCGACAGCGGCAGCGAGATCGCCTCGATCGAGCAGCAGACCGCCACCACCGCCCTCGGCACGGCGCCCGTCCTCCCGCGCACCGCGGTCGCCGTCTTCAGCGGCGGCACCGGGGCGAAGGAGTCGCGCCCCGTCACCTGGGACGCCGTCGCTCCGGCCTCGTACGCGACCGCGGGGACCTTCACCGTGCTCGGCGCGATGGCGGGGACCACGGTCCGGCCCAGCGTGACCGTCATGGTCGAGCCGGGCGCCGCCACCGCTCCGAAGGCACCGGCGGCACCCACCGTCACCGTCGCCGGCGACGCGGCCACCGTGTCGTGGACGGCTCCGGCCGACGGAGGAGCGGCGATCACGGGCTACACCGCGACCGTCACTCCGACCGCAGGCGCGGCGATCACGAGGACCGGCACGACCACGAGCGCGGTGTTCGCCGCCCTGCCTGCAGGGACGTACACGGCGAGCGTCGTCGCGACCAACTCGATCGGCACCTCCGCCGCGTCGCCCACCGCGTCCTTCACCATCGCCGCGGCCCCCGCGCTGAAGGTGACGGCGTCGGCGAGCTCGCGCTGCATCAGCGGCAAGGTCGTGCTCACGGTGACGGCGAAGAACGAGGAAGCGACTCCGATGGGCATCACGCTGCGCACCGCCTACGGCACCAAGGTGTTCACCGGAGTGAAGCCCGGCTCCTCGGCCACGCAGGCGTTCACGACCCGCCTCGGCTCGATCCCGGCGGGCACCGCCACGGTCGACGCCACGGCCACCGTGAACGGCGCGGCGCTGAGCCGCACCGTCGAAGCGCCCTACACCGCTCGCACCTGCTGAGCACCGGAGGGGTGGGAGCGGCCATCCGCTCCCACCCCTCCTCACCCCGCGACACCCTCCCGCGCTCGCCGCGGCGAGTCCCACCCGAAAGAAGACGCGATGACGCCTCGAACCCTCTGGACCCGCACCGCGGCCGCCGCCGCCGGCTGCCTCCTTCTCACCGCCGTCGCCGGCCAGGCGGTCGCCGCTGAGCTCGACGACGACTCCGTCTCGGTCGACGTGACCATCACTCCGCTTACCACGCCCGGTACCCTGTCGATGACCGTCGACGGGGACGCCGCCGCTCTTACCGAGACCGGATCGACTCCCGAGCTCCGCCGCTTCACCGGCTCCCTCCCCACCGTGACGGTCACCGACACCCGCGCGGCCGACGAGATCCCCGACGGCGCAGGCTGGTACGTCCTCGGCTCCGCCTCCGAGTTCATCGGCAGCGCGGGCCAGGCGCCGATCCCCGCGTCGCAGCTCGGCTGGTCGCCCCGCCTGATCGACGGCGGCGACAGCGGCATCGTGTCGGCGGGTTCCGACGTCGGCACGGTGTTCGACGACGCTCCCGGCAACGTCGGGCTCGTCGACCAGGAGTTCCTCGCCCTCACCGACGACTCGGCGGGCGTCGCGACGGAGGGCAGCTGGACGTCGACCGCCGAGCTCGCCCTCGAAGCCCTGCCCACGACCGAGGCGGGCGACTACAGCTCGACGCTGACGCTGACCCTGATGGAGTAGCGAGGCCGCCATCCCTCCGGCCCGTGCCCGCCCGACGCGGCACCACGAGGGGACGCGGAACGGGCGCTCAGTGCGAGTCAGGGGCCCGTTCGCGCCGACTCGCGCGCGTCACGCGTCCGAGTTGCCCGCCCAGCGGACCGTGCCCTCCGCCTCCTCCTTCGTGATGCGCGAGACCGTCCCGCAGTTGTCGCACTCCAGCAGGTACCGCGACGACACCGTGAACAGCGGGACGAAGAAGAGGGACAGCCTCGTCCGGCTCCTGATCACGCGCTGCTCGTCGCGCACTCCGCAGACGCGGCAGACGAAGACGAGCACGCGCAGGACGTCCTCGACGGAGCGGGTTCCGAAGATCAGCAGCATCCGGCGACTCTACGGATGCGCGGGGCGGCGGCGGAGGGGGTTGCGCGCCCTCCCCGGGGCCGTCGCCGCGTACTGCTGTGCGAAGAGGACCGTGACGAGCGCGAGTTCGAGCAGGTCGCCTCCGTAGTACAGGAGCTGCGCGGCCTGCCGCTCGACGTCGCTCGCCGCCTCGGCGTAGAGGGTCGTGCCGAGCAGCGCGTGCGCGGCGATGCTGCCGAGGACCACTCCGAGCCGCAGTCCGAACGGCGCGCGGTGCGGCGCCGGGTCGACGCCGACCAGCGCCGCGGTGAGCAGGCAGCCCGAGGCGAGGAAGTGCACGCCCAGCAGAGCGTGCAGCAGCGGATCCGCGTGCGCGGCCTCGAGCAGGCCCGTCGCGTGCACGATCCACAGCGACCCGGTCGAGAGCAGCACCGCGGGGATCGGATGCGCGAGCACGCGGGCGGGGCGGCTCCGGAGCACCCGCGACAGGCGCCGCGCGGCGGTGACGTCGAGGGCGCGCAGGGCGAGGGTGACCGGAGCCGACGCGATGATCAGGAGGGGCGCGAGCAGGCCCAGGGCGAGGTGCGAGAGCATCGCGCCGCGCGGATCCGCGTGCGACCACTCCGCGAACGGCCCGGTCAGCGAGGCGATCGCGACTCCGAGGCCCGAGAGCAGCAGGAGGAGCCGGCGCACCGGCCAGGGGCGGCCGCGACGGGACTCGGCCCGGCTCGCTCCCACGGCGAGCGCCGCCGCGACGACGAGGGGCAGGCTCAGCAGGAGCCCGGGAGCGATCAGGGGGTGGTCGTGCGGGGTCACGCGGCCCGCCGCGCGCGCACCGACAGCACGATCCCCGCGGCGAGCAGCAGCGCGCCCGAGACGATCCACGCCACGTCGTACGGCAGCAGGTCGACGTCGTAGCGGACCTGGTGCACGCGGAGGAGCTTGTGGTCGACGACGCCGTCCCACAGCTGGAAGAGGCCCGCACCGGTCAGGCCGCCGGCCACCGCGACGCCCGCCCGCAGGGCCGAACGACGCCGTGCATCCAGCAGCAGGAAGAACCCGGCGACCAGCGCGACGATCTCGACCGCGTGCAGCAGCCCGTCCGACAGCAGTCCGATGGCAGGCGTGGACCGGTCGTAGAAGTGGTGCCAACCGAGGATCTGGTGGAACACGATCTCGTCGACGGCCGCCATCAGTGCGACGCCGATCAGGAACCCGCCCTGGTAGGCGCGTTCGCGCACGAGCCGTCTCCGCGCCGTCGTCCCCGCGTGCTGCGTCGTCCCCACGGTCTCCAGACAAGCGGAGCCGCCGCGCGGACGGGAGGGGCTTGACCGGTTCGCTGCGTCGATCCGTCGCGGACGGCGGTGCGCACCCACGCGGTCGCCGATCCGTCACGAACGGCTCCCGGCGACCCGCGCGAGCCGTCGATCCGTCACGAACGGCGCCCGGACGCGGGAGCGCGGGGCCGTCCGTGACGGATCGATCCGCTCGGACAGCCGTCCGCGACGGATCGACGGGCGGGGACTCCGCGGCGGCCCCGGGGCGATGTCGCACGGGATCGGGGATCAACGGGAGCGCGCCGAGTAGTCGTGCTCGGGGTCGTGCCCCGGCCAGACCTCGGTCGCGGCCTGCGCGGCCAGGTCGGCGAGGCGGTCGATCGACGCCTGAGCCGCGTCCGCCTCGCCGGGGCGCGCGGTCCAGCCGCAGGGTGTGCGCTCGTCGAGGTTGCGGCGGAGATCGGCCGCATCGCAGGCGAGCACGACGGCGGTCTCGCCGAGCTCGACCCGGAACGACTGGTGCCCCGGCGTGTGCCCGCGGGTGTCGAGCGCCGTCACTCCGGGGGCGAGCGCGGTGTCGCCGTCGAGCAGCAGGATCTCGACGTCGGCGTCGAGCAGGTCGGCGGGGACCACCGTCTCGCGCCGGCCGATGCCCTCGGCGAGCCACTCCCACTCCCGGCGCTGCAGCGCGACGGGCGTGCCGGCGGGGACCAGCCGCAGGCCGCCGGTGTGGTCGAGATGCAGGTGCGAGAGGGCGCAGAGCGCGAGGTCCTCCCAGCGCAGGCCGGCCGCGGCGATCCCCTCGGCCAGGGCGTCGCCGGGCGGCACGACAGCGGTGTAGCTCTCGTAGTCGTAGTGCGCCGCCCGCAGTGCGGCATCGCGCACCTTCGCGAGGTCGAACCCTCCGTCGATCAGGATCCAGCCGCCCGGATGGACGATCGCGGCGGCGGTCACCGGTTCGAGCAGGAACCGCGCGGAGTCGCCGCCGCGCAGCGAGATCGACTCGGGGATCGGCTCCCAGCCCACGACGAGCGGCACGAGTCGCTCGGGCGGCCCGAGGAGCGGGAGCGGAGCGGTCCAGTCGCGGACGGTGGGCACCGGGTCTCCTTGCGGTCGGCAGAGATTGGATCCAATATGGAGGGAACGGAATCCATTCTGCACGACGGAGGAGCACATGTCCGGCGCGATCCCCCTGAACATCCCGATCAGCACCGAGATGCTGCATTGGGGCCGCCGCCCGACCTACGAGATGGTCGAGCGGATCGAGGACGGCTACCCCTCCGACGTCTCGCGCTGGCTGATCGGCGCGCACACCGGGACTCACGTCGACGCTCCCTCCCACTTCGTGCCGGGCGGCGCGACCGTCGACGAGATCGCGCTGGACAGCGTCGTCGGCCCGGTCCGCGTGCTCGATCTGCGCCACGTCGAGGTGGAGATCACCGCCGACGACCTCGCGGCGGCCGGGGCCGACGGGGCGCAGCGCGTGCTCTTCCGCACCCGCAACTCGGTCGACGCGCTGACCCGGACCACGAAGTCCGAGACCTGGGTGGGGCTCGGCCCGAGCGGAGCGCAGTGGCTCGTCGAGCGCGGAGTGCTGTTCGCCGGGATCGACTACATGACCATGGAGGCGCCCGCCCACACCGAGGAGTGGCCGACGCACGTCGCGCTCTGCGGTGCGGGCATCGTGATCCTCGAGAACGCGGACCTCTCGCGCGTGGAGCCGGGCGACTACCTGATGGTCTGCCAGCCCGTGGCGTTCGAGGGCCGCGAAGCCGCTCCCCGCGCCGACCGTCCTGCTCCCACTGCCGGCGTGACCGGCGACGCCGGGGTGCGCCCGCGCTCTGCGGGGCACCCCGGCGGTGGTGTCCGGGTGCGCCCTCGCTCTGCGAGGCACCCCGGCGGTGCGGTCCGGTGCGCGTCAGACGCCCGCGGGCTCGAGGACTCCGGCCTGCTCCTCGTCGAGCTCGCGGCGCACGGTGCGCTCGTCGTCGAGCTCGCGGGAGGAGCGCGGAGCGAGCAGCCCGACGACCACGAACGTCCCGAACCCGATCGCCGCCGCGACGAGCGTGGCGTAGCCGTCGAAGCCGGCTCCGATCAGATCGTTCGGCACGTAGAGGATGTCGTTCGGCACTCCGTAGAGCGTCGGGGTGAGCGCCAGGAACACGATCCGCACGGCGAAGCCGACGCCCGCCGCGACGAGCGCGGCCGTCACCCCCGGGCGCTTCCAGAAGAGCCCGATGAGGAACGGCGCCGCGAGGCACGCCAGCATGAGGTCGAAGGCGAGCGTCAGCAGGATGCCGGTCTGGCTCACCCGGATCGCCAGGAACGACCCGAGGATCACGATGGGGATCATCGCGACGCGGGTCCACTTCAGCAGCGGGTCCGCACCGGCGCCGGTGTGGCGGCGGACCGAGAGGACGTTGCGCACAACGATCGCCGACGTGGCCAGGATCGCTCCGGACGCGGTCGAGAACGAGGCGGCCACGACTCCCGAGAGCACCAGGATCGCGATGAGCGGTGGCGCGTAGTCGTCGAGCAGGGTGAACAGGATCGGCCCGTCGGCCGTCGTGATGCCCAGGACGGCGCTCGCGGTGAGCGCCACGATCGCGAAGATCGTGCCGATGGCCGCGGTGCCGGCGGCGGCGGCGAAGCACGCGCGACGGGCGACCTCGGGCGACTTGGCGCCGAAGATCCGCTGCATGAAGTCGATGGCGACGAGATCGCCGATGCCGAGAGCGACCAGCGTGGCCCAGTTCACGGGAGCGCCCATGGCCGGGTCGGTCAGCTGCTCGAAGTCGAACGGGCCCATGCCCTCGGGGATGACGATGCCGTAGGCCAGCGCGACCCACACGAGCAGCGAGACCGCGGCGACGACGGTGATGACGGTCTGGATCGCGGCGGTGTAGGCGTCCGAGAACAGGCCGCCGGCGATCGTGTAGGTCAGCACGAGGGCGACCGAGAGGATCACGCCCCAGGCGTAGGGGATCGCGGCGAAGCGCTCGAGCAGGAAGCCGCAGGCGACGAGGTTGCCCGCGAGCAGGATCGTGAACGAGAGCACCATGATCACCGACGCGACGATCTCGGTCGTGCGGTCGTAGCGCATCCGGAAGAAGTCGGCGAGCGTGAAGAGCTTCATCGCGTTCATGGGCCTGGCCAGGAACAGTCCGGTGATGAGCAGGCAGATCGCGAGTCCGATGGCGAGCGAGGCGCCCGCCCAGAAGCCGAACTGCGAGGTGAGGTCGGTGTTGCCGACGGTGGCGTTGGAGTCGACCGCCGCGGCGGTGAGCGAGACCGCGACGAGCGGGATGCCCAGGCGGCGGCCCGCGACGAGGTAGTTGGCGCTGTCGCCGTCGATCTTGCGGGCGACCGCGATGCCGACGGCCAGGACCACCAGGACGGTGATCCCCACTCCGAGGATGATCATGCGTGCTCCAGGATGCTCGGTGGTGCGGCGGGGTGTTTCTATCGGTTGATAGACACGGATCCTGCCGCGCCCGGAGGCGCCGAGTTTTTCGGGCGTGCAACGATCGCGTTAACTCCGGCGCGCGGGGCGGTGGGCGGAGCGGCGGGCTGGCCGGTGGGCGGGCGGCCGGGTGCCGCGGTCGAGTGTCCAGGAGTTGTCGTACTCGAGGGCCGAGTACGACGACTTCCGCGGAGTGGGCGGGTCTGGCGGGTGCGAAGGAGCGGACGCGCGAACGAGTCTCCAGGAGTTGTCGTACTCGAGGGCCGAGTACGACGACTTTTGAGGAGTGGGCAGGACGGCCCGGCGCAGAGGGAGCGACGTGCGGGCGAGTGTCCAGAAGTTGTCGTACTCCGAGGGCCGAGTACGACGACTTTTGAGGAGTGGGCGGGCCGCCCCGGCGCAGAGGGACGGACGTGCGGGCGAGTATGCAGAAGTTGTCGTACTCGAGGGCCGAGTACGACAACTTCTGAGGAGTGGGCGGGCCGGCGGGTCAGCGCAGGTGCGCGAGGGCTCCGGGTCCTGCGGCGAGCGCCTCCGCGATGTCCGCGCGGTCGAGGTCGAGGACGCGCAGGGCGGCGAGCGCGACGGCCTCGCCCTGGCGCTCGAGGTCGACGCCGGGTCGCCGGCGCTGCAGGATCACGTTCTCGACGAGGGCGAGCACGAGCCCCGCTCCGACCTCGACGTCGTCGGCCCCGCACGCCGCGACGAGCGTCCGGTAGGCGGTCTCGAGCTCGGAGCGCCGCTCGCGGAACGCGGCGAAGCGCTCGTCGGCGAGCTCGGGCAGCAGGTACAGCGCGCCGACGTTGTGCTCGCCCGCCGAGAGCAGGCGCACGTCCGACACGCAGAGCGCCCACAGCCGGGCAGCGGGGGACTCGTCGCGCGCCAGGAGCTGCGCGGCCGCGTCGAGCGAGGGCTGCACGGTGCCGAGCAGGAGCTCGAGCAGCACCGCGTGCTTGCCCGCGAAGTGGTGGTAGAGCGACGCCTGGCGGATGCCGGCCGCCGCCGCGATCGCGTGAGTGCTCGTGCTGCCGAAGCCCTCGGTGCAGAAGAGCGCCGCGCCGGCGGCGAGGATGTCGGCGCGGGTGCCGAGGCCGGTGAGCGAGGCTCCGGAGGCGCGGGGCCGTCCGGTGGGTGCGCTGGCCATGCGCTCGACGGTAGCAGCGGGGCGACGCCGGCCCCGCCGGTGCCGCTTCCGCGCTCCTCCAGCCCTCATCCAGAAGTTGCGGTGATCGCACGCACTTCCCGCAACTTCTGAGGAAGGACGACGGCCCGGGTCGCCACTGCCCGCCGGAGCTGCCGCCGATGGAGCCGCGCTCCTCCAGAAGTCGCGGTGACCGCGCGCACTTCCCGCAACTTCTGGAGGACGGCGGCGAGGGCGGCGGCCGCCGCGCCCGAAACACGATCGCAACACCGGGGTCACGCCCGCGACACCGGCCCATGATCGACTTCCTGTCGACCGACAGAAAGCCCGGGCGACTCGGAGCCCCACCGAGAGAAGGCGCAGAGCGATGACCGCATCGACCACCTCCACCACGGCGGGCGCCCGCGCGCACGCCCGCGCCCAGGAGGGCACGGCCGCCGAGACGGGCCCGCTCGTGCCCGCGAGCCTGCACACCGATCCGCCGGCGGACGTCGCCGCGGGGGACCTCCGCTGGTCCGAGCGGATCGCCGGGGGCGGCTACGGCCACCGGGCGCTCGCCCGCGGCACGCACCTCCGTCTGACCGACGTCACCGGAGAGGCCTGCGTCTCGCTCCTGCTCTACAGCGCGACCGGCACCCATGAGCGCCTCAACGTCGCCGACACCGTGAAGGTGCAGTGGCAGGTCTACGCCGGCGCCGGGCAGCTGCTCCTCAGCGATCAGGGCCGCGTGCTCGCGAGCACCGTCGCCGACGACTCCGGCCGCCACGACACGATCTACGGAACCACCGCGCTCGCCCGCAACGTCGAGCGCTACGGCGACGGCTCCCCGCAGGGCCCCTCCCCCGCAGGCCGCGAGCTGCTGCTGCTGGGCGCCGAGAAGCAGGGGCTCGGCCGCCGGGATCTCGCGCCGAGCGTCTCGTACTTCCAGGGCGTGCGGATCCGCGCGGACGGCTCCCCCGAGTTCCTCGGCAGCGCCGGGCCGGGCCGCTCGGTCGTCCTGCGCCTCGGAGATGCCCGCGATCGTCCTCCTGGCGAACACCGCGCATTCGCTCGACCCCCGGCCGGAGTACTCGTGCGGACCGGTCGACGTCCTCGCCTGGCGCGGCGAGCCGGCGGGACCGGACGATCCGCTCCGCTCGGCCACTCCGGAGGGGCGCCGCGCGTTCCTCAACACCGACGACATCCTGCAGGCGAGGGGCATCGCATGAGCACCGACCACGGCACCGAGATCCACCGCGAGACCGTCGCCGCGCGGGCGCCCTGGTCGCGCGTGCTGCGGGCGGGCGAGATCCTCGTGATCGTCGACGTCGACGGCAACCAGGCCGTCGACTTCCTCGCGTACGACGCCGAGGACCGCACCGCGTACTCGGCGGCGGCCACCCTGCAGGCGCAGGCGAGCGTCTACCTCACCACCGGCTCGGTGCTGCGGGACGCCGAGCACCGCCCGCTGCTGAGCGTGATCGCGACCGACGTCGAGCGCCACGACACCCTCGGCGGCGCCTGCTCGAAGGAGAGCAACACGCTCCGCTACGGCTTCCACACCTACTCCCAGCACGCCTGCGCCGAGAACTTCGTCGCCGAGCTCTCGCGCCACGGGATGGGCAAGCGCGACCAGGTGTCGAACGTGAACTGGTTCATGAACGTGCCCGTCGATCCGGACGGCGCCCTCGGCATCGTCGACGGCATCTCCTCCCCCGGCCTCAGCGTCACCCTGCGCGCCGAGCGCGACACCCTCGTGGTCGTCTCGAACTGCCCGCAGATCAACAACCCGTGCAACGGATTCGACCCCTCCCGCGCCGAGATGATCGTCTTCGACGGAGTGGCCGCGCGATGACCTTCGACACCCTGCTGGTCGCCAACCGCGGCGAGATCGCGGTCCGGATCCTGCGGACGGCGAAGCGGATGGGGCTGCGCACGGTCGCCGTCCACCTCCGACGCCGACCTCGGCGCCGCCCACGTCGCGCTCGCCGACGAGGCCGTGCGGATCGGCCCGGCGGCCGCGAGCGAGAGCTACCTGCGGATCGACCGGATCCTCGAGGCCGCCCGCGCGACCGGCGCCGGCGCGATCCATCCCGGCTACGGGTTCCTCAGCGAGAACGCGGACTTCGCCCGCGCCTGCGAGGCCGCCGGGATCGTGTTCGTGGGCCCGACCCCCGAGCAGCTCGAGGTCTTCGGCGCCAAGCACACAGCGCGCGACGCCGCCGAGCGCGCCGGGGTGCCGATGCTGGCCGGAACCGGCCTGCTCGAGGACGCCGACCACGCCGCCGCCGAGGCCGCCCGCATCGGCTACCCCGTGATGCTCAAGGCGACCGCGGGAGGCGGCGGCATCGGCATGCGCGCCTGCCGCGACGAGGCCGAGCTGCGCACCGCGTGGCGCGAGGTCCGCCGCCTCGCCGAAGCCGGCTTCTCCTCGGCCGGCGTGTTCCTCGAGCGGCTCGTCGAGCGGGCGCGCCACGTCGAGGTGCAGGTCTTCGGCGACGGCCTCGGCCGAGTCGTCACCCTCGGCGACCGCGACTGCTCCCTCCAGCGCCGCAATCAGAAGGTGATCGAGGAGAGCCCCGCCCCCGATCTGCCCGAGGCCGTGCGCATCGGCATCGCGGAGGCGTCGGCCCGACTCTGCGCCGACGCGGGCTACCGCAGCGCCGGCACCGTCGAGTACATCTACGATCCGGTGCGGCAGGAGGCGGCGTTCCTCGAGGTCAACACGCGCCTGCAGGTCGAGCACCCGGTGACGGAGTCGCGCTACGGCATCGACCTCGTCGAGTGGATGCTGCGGCTCGCGCAGGAGAGACGTCGTTCCTGGACGCGGTGCCGGAGCCGTCCGGCGCCGCCGTCGAGGCCCGCCTCTACGCCGAGAACCCGGACCTCGGCAATGTTCCGAGCTCGGGCACGATCACCGCCGTCGAGTACCCGGACGTCGCGCGGATCGACGGCTGGATCAGCGCCGGCAGCGAGGTCTCGACGGCGTACGATCCGCTCCTGGCGAAGGTGATCGTGCACGGCGAGGACCGCGCGGCGGCCTGGGCCGCGCTGGGCGAGGCTCTCGCGGCCACCCGCGTGGACGGCATCGCCACGAACACCGGCCTCCTGCGCGCGATCGCGGCCGAGCCGTCGGTGCTCGCCGCCGAGCACTCGACCGCGACCCTCGACGGGATCCGCGACGCGACTCCGCGCCTCGAGGTGCTCAAGGGCGGGATGCTCACCACGGTGCAGGACCTGCCCGGCCGGCTCGGCTACTGGCCGGTCGGCATCCCGCCGTCGGGGCCGATGGACGCGCTGTCGTTCCGACTGGGGAACGAGGCGCTCGGCAATCCGGCGTCGGCCCCCGGCCTCGAGATCACGATGACCGGACCGACCCTCCGCTTCCACAGCGCGGCCCGCGTGGTGCTGACGGGCGCCCCCGCTCCGGCGACGCTGGACGGCGCGCCGATCACCGCGTGGGAGCCGATCGAGGTTCCCGCCGGCGGCGTGCTCGCGATCGGCACGGCCGAGCGCGGCATGCGGATGTACCTGCTGGTCGAGGGCGGCCTCGACGTCCCGCTGATCCTCGGCTCGGCGAGCACCTTCGACCTCGGCGCGATCGGCGGCCACGCCGGGCGCGCCCTGGCACCGGGCGACGTCCTCGGGATCCGGACGCCCGCGACCGCGCACCCCGTCGCTCCGGTGCCAACGGCAGCGCGGCCCGAGTTCCCCACCGCGTGGGAGATCGCGGCCCTGGAGGGTCCGCACGCCGCTCCGGACTTCTTCACGGAAGACGACATGGCCGTCTTCTACGCCACCGACTGGGACGTGCACTTCAACTCCGCCCGCACCGGTGTCCGCCTCGTCGGCCCGAAGCCGCGCTGGGCCCGCTCGGACGGCGGCGAGGCGGGGCTGCACCCCTCGAACATCCACGACACCCCCTACGCGGTCGGCGCCGTCGATTACACGGGCGACCTGCCGATCCTGCTGGGACCCGACGGGCCGAGCCTGGGCGGATTCACCTGCCCCGCGACCGTCGCGACCGGGCACCTCTGGCGCCTCGGTCAGCTCCGCCCGGGCGACACCGTGCGGTTCGTGCCGGTCACGTCCGCCCAGGCCGCGACGCTGCTCGACGCGCCGCTGGACGTGCCCGCCGCGGGTCGCGCCGCCGTCGAGGACGAGGGCGTCCTGCACCGCCTCCCCGCCCGGGACGGCGCGCCCGCGGTCGTGCTGCGGCGCAGCGGGGACGCGAACCTGCTCGTCGAGGTCGGCGAGATGAGCCTCGAGATCGCCTCCCGCATGCGGGTGCACGCGATCGCGGAGACGCTCGAGGCCGCGGGACTGCCCGGTGTGATCGAGCTGACCCCGGGCATCCGCTCGCTGCAGGTGCACTTCGACCCCCGCACCACAAGCACCGAGGCGATCGCCGAGGCGGTCCTCGCGGCGGAGGCGGTGCTGCCCGCCACCGCGGACCTCCGCGTCCCGAGCCGCACCGTGCACCTCCCGCTGGCGTGGGACGACCCCTCCACGCGCGAGGCGATCCGCCGCTACACGGCCGGCGTGCGCGACGACGCTCCGTGGTGCCCCTGGAACATCGAGTTCATCCGCCGCATCAACGGGCTCGAGAGCGTCGACGACGTGTACCGCACGGTGTTCGAGGCCGAGTACCTGGTGCTGGGGCTCGGCGACGTCTACCTCGGCGCGCCCGTCGCGACTCCGCTCGACCCCCGGCACCGCCTGGTCACGACCAAGTACAACCCCGCGCGCACCTGGACCCCGCAGAACGCCGTCGGCATCGGCGGCGCGTACCTCTGCATCTACGGGATGGAGGGACCGGGCGGCTACCAGTTCGTCGGCCGCACCGTGCCGATCTGGTCGACGCACCACCAGGCCGGGGCGTTCGAGGAGGGCGTGCCGTGGCTGCTGCGGTTCTTCGACCGCATCCGCTGGTACCCGGTCGAGCCGGAGGAGCTCCTCGAGCTGCGCGCTGAGATGGCCGCCGGGCGGCTGCCGCTGCGGATCGAGGAGGGCGAGTTCTCGCTCGCCGAGTACGAGGAGTTCCTCGCGCAGAACGCGTCGGGCATCGCCGAGTTCCGCGAGGGGCAGGCCGCCGCGTTCGGCGCCGAGCGCGACGCGTGGCGCGCCTCGGGCGAGTTCGACCGCGAGGACGCGGTGCCCGCTCCCGCCGACGGCCCGGCGGTCGTCGTGCCCGAGGGCTGCGAGGCGGTCGAGGCGCCGTTCGTCGCGACGGTGTTCCGGCTCGACGTGGCCGTGGGCGACCTCGTCGAGGCCGGTCAGACCCTCGTCGCCCTCGAGGCGATGAAGATGGAGGCGCCCGTCACCGCTCCGACGAACGGCCGCGTGGTCGAGGTCGTCGCCGAGGTGGGCGTCCAGGTGGCGGCGGGCGCTGTGCTCGTCGTCCTCGAACCGATCGCCGAGGAGGCAGCGGCATGACCGTCCAGGATCCCGCGGCGCACGTCGCCGAGCGCTACGCGCGGCTGCGCTCCCGACCGGAGGCGTTCATCTCGCTCCGCCCCGAGGCCGAGGTGGCGGCCGAGCTCGCTGCGGTCGATCCGGCGCTCCCGCTCGCGGGGCTGCTCTTCGCCGTGAAGGGCAACATCGACGTGGCGGGCCTGCCGACGACGGCCGCCTGCCCGGCGTTCGCGTACGACCCGGCCGAGGACGCGACGACCGTGGCGCGGCTGCGCGCGGCCGGCGCGGTGGTGCTCGGCTCGACCAACCTCGACCAGTTCGCGACCGGGCTCGTCGGCAGCCGCTCCCCCTACGGGGCGGTGCGGCACGCGGTCGACGAGTCGCGCATCTCCGGAGGCTCGTCGTCGGGATCCGCGGTCGCCGTCGCCCTCGGTGCCGCGGACTTCGCGCTCGGGACCGACACGGCCGGCTCCGGGCGCGTTCCGGCCGCGTTCCACGGCCTCGTGGGACTGAAGCCGACGAAGGGCTGGGTCAGCGCGGCGGGCGTGGTGCCCGCGTGCCGCAGCCTCGACGTGGTGACGGTGATGGCCGCGGACGCCGAGGTGGCGCGGCGGGCGCTGGAGGTGATGGCGGGACCGGATGCCCGGGATCCGCTGAGCCGGACGGGAGCCGCTCCGCTCCTGGAGAGCGCGCCCCGGATCGGAGTGCCGCTGCCCGGGCAGCTCGGCGAGCTGGCTCCCGGCTGGGCCGAGGCCTTTGACGCGGAGGTCGCCCACTGGACCGCGACGGGAGCCGAGGTGATCGAGCTCGACATCGAGGTGTTCCTCGAGACCGCACGCGTGCTCTACGACGGCGCGTTCGTGGCCGAGCGCTACGCGGCCGTCGGCGCCTTCGTCGACGCGCACCCCGACGAGGTCGACCCGACCGTGGGACGCATCATCGGCGCGGCGCGGGAGCTGCCGGCCTGGAAGCTGTTCCAGGACCAGGAGCGCCTCGACCGCGCCCGGGTCGTGTCCGACGCGGTCTTCGAGCGGATCGACGCCCTGCTGCTGCCCACGACCGTCGAGCACCCGACGCTGGCGGCCGTGGCCGAGGATCCCATCGGCGTGAATTCGCGCCTGGGCCGCTTCACCAACTTCGCCAACCTGCTCGACCTGGCCGCCGTGGCCTACCCCGCCGGCGCCGTCGACGCTCTGCCGTTCGGCGTGCAGCTGATCGGCCCCGCCTTCACCGACCACCGACTCGCCGACCTCGTCTGGAACCGCTCATGACCGTCCTCCTCGCCGTCGCCGGCGCCCACCTGACCGGCCAGCCGCTGAACGCGCAACTCACGGATCGCGGAGCCGAGCTCGTCTCGACCACCGCGACGAGCGCCGACTACCGCCTGGTCGCGCTCGCGACGACTCCGCCGAAGCCCGGAGTGGTGCGCGTCGCCGACGGCGGTGCGGCACTGGAGGTGGAGGTGTGGCGGCTGGACGACGCCGGCTTCGGCTCGTTCGTCGCCGCGCTACCGCAGCCGATGGCGATCGGGAAGGTGACGCTGGCCGACGGATCGCTGGTGAGCGGGTTCCTCGTCGAGCCGATCGCCGTCGAGGGCGCCGAGGACATCACGCGCTTCGGCGGCTGGCGCGCGTACCTCGCGTCGCGCTGAGGGTCCGGCCTCGCCGCTCGAGCAGCCGGCGCCGCCCCGAAGCGCACGCGCGGCGCGGGCGGATCTCGACACGGCCGCTGCGCGACCTACTCGATCAGCAGGGGGCGGGCGTGCGTCCATCCGGCGCGAACGGCCGCTGCGCGGGACTCTGGGGAGCCGTTCGCGACGAATCAGCGCGACTGCGCGAGAGGCGGCCCCTCCTCCGCTGGTCGAGTAGCCCCGCAGGGGCGTATCGAGACCCACCACAGACGGAGGCGCGGCAATGCGAAGCGCACGCCCGCTGCGGGCGGATCTCGATACGGCCGCTGCGCGCCCTACTCGATCAGCAGGTGGCGGGCGTGCGTCCATCCGTCACCAACGGTCGCCGCCAGCGAACGATCCGGCGCGAACGGTCGCCGCGCGGGACTGTGGGGAGCCGTTCGCGACGGATCAGCGCGACGAGCGCCCCTCCTCCGCGGGTCGAGCAGCCCCGCAGGGGCGTATCGAGACCCACCCCCACCGGAGGCGCGGCCGCGAGACGCTCACGACGCGGCGCGGCGGTCCAGGTCCTTCACGACGCGACCCGACTGCAGCACCAGGCGCACCGCGTCCGGATGGGCGAGCGCCGAGACGTCCCGCAGCGGATCCACGGTGGTCACGACGAGGTCGGCGAGCTTCCCCGCCTCGACCGAGCCGAGGTGCGCGTCGAGTCCGAGCAGGCGCGCGCCGCCGAGGGTGCCGGCGGTGATCGCCTCGAGCGGCGAGAGGCCGACGGCGACCAGCTGCTGCAGCTCGGCGAGGTTGGTGCCGTGCGGATGCACGCCCGCGTCGGTGCCGAGTGCGACCGGCACGCCCGCCGCGACCGCGCGGCGCACCGAGTCGAGGCCCTGCTCGCGCAGGAGCGCGCGCTGGCGGAGGCGCTCGGCCGTGGTGGTCACGGGGTCGAACTCCCGCACCAGGATGCTGAGCGTGGGCACCAGCACCGTGCCGCGCTCGAGCATCAGCGCGATCGTCTCGTCGCTGAGGTCGTAGCCGTGCTCGATGCTCGCCGCTCCGCCGAGGACCGCGGCCCGCGCCGCCCCGTCGCTCAGGGCGTGCGCGGTGATCGGCCGCCCGCCGCGCTCGTCGAGGAGCCGCGCGATCAGGCGCACCTGCTCCTCGGTGATCCCGACGTCGCGGGCGTCGTCGTTCGGCGAGCCGAGTCCTCCGGAGGTCGCGACCTTGATCACGTCGGCGCCGGTGCGCACGAGCGTGCGGATCATGCGGATCACGTCCTCGTCGGTGTCGACGACGCCGATCAGGCAGCGCCGGGCCGCACGGCCCAGGACGGCAGGCTGCCGTTGCGGTGCTGGGGATCGGCGTGGCCGCCGGTCGGCGACAGCATCGACAGGGCGAGGTGCAGGCGCGGGCCCTCGACGGCGCCGCGCGCGACGGCCTCCCGATAGCCCGGCGAGAGGCCGTCGAGGTCGCGCGCGGTGGTCACTCCCGCCTCGAGGGTGCGGCGGAGCAGGCCCGCGATCTCGAGCACGTCCTCCTCGGGGAAGCGCTCCCGCTGGACGGCCGGCGGCACCGGCACCATCGCGAGGTGCACATGGGCGTCGACGAAGCCGGGCAGGAGGAACGCGCCGGTCAGATCGATCGCGGGAGCGTCGCTCGGGGCCCGGCGCCGACCGGCGTAGGCGATCACTCCGTCGCGGAGCTCGACCTCGGAGTCGGGCAGCGCAGGCGCCCCCGTCCCGTCGAGGAGCGTCGCGCCGAGGAGGCGGAGGACGCCGTCGGCGCGGGGGTCAGCGGCAGGCGAGCGGTCATGGCGGTGGTTCCTTCTGCGGAGTGCGGGACGTGCGCGCGGCGGGCGGCGCACGTCGGTGCGCGGGCGGCGACGGACGGGGCGTGGCGGGGGCGTGACGGACGGGGCGTGACGGAGGGGCGGACGTCGATCCCGGGTCAGCCCGCCAGGCTGAATCCGGGCGAGCCGGGGTCGGCGTCGAGCAGCCGCCTGGTGTACCAGTGCTGCGGGTCGGAGTAGACGGCCTCGACCGTGCCGGCCTCGACCACCTCTCCGCGGTAGAGCACGACGACCTCGTCGCTCACCCGCTGGACGACGGCGAGGTTGTGCGAGATGAACATCATCGTGAGGCCGAGCGACTCCTTGATGCCGGCGAGCAGATCGAGGATCTGGCCCTGCACCGAGACGTCGAGCGCCGAGGTGATCTCGTCGGCGATCACGAACGCGGGATCGATGATCAGTCCGCGCGCCACGGCGACGCGTTGGCGCTGGCCGCCGGAGAACTCGTGCGGGTAGCGGTGGCGCATGTCGGCGGTGAGGCCGACGCGCTCGAGCCACGAGACGATGAGCTCCTCGTGGCGCGCGACCCGCGAGGCGGACCGGGTCGATCGCCTCGGCCAGCGTCTGCGCGATGGTGCGCCGCGGCGAGAGCGACGAGTAGGGGTCCTGCGGGATCATCTGCGTGCGCCGGCGCGAGGCGTGCAGAGCCGAGCGGCTCGCCCCGACGACGTCGAGGCCGTCGATGCTCGCGCTGCCGGACTCCGCCTTGACCGAGCCGACGAGGACCTTCGCGAGCGTCGACTTGCCCGAGCCGGACTCGCCGACGACGCCGACCGTGCGGCCGCGCTCGAGCACCAGGTCGATCCCGTGCAGCACGCGGGTCGCGCCGAACGAGACGTCCAGGCCGTGGATCTCGACCATGGCGCTCACGGGCGGACCTCCTCGGATGCAGCGGCGGGTGCCGTGCCCGGTGCCGCGACGGCGGCGGCGGCGCCCGGCGCCTCGACGGCGTGCACCACCGGGGTCGCCGCGAGCAGCTGGCGGGTGTACGGATGCGTCACGGTGTCCTCCGACAGGTGGGCGATGTCGTCGATGCGCTCGACGACCCGGCCGTCCTTCATCACGAGCACGCGGTCGCACAGCGCCCGGACGACGCCGAGGTCGTGCGAGATGAACAGCACCGCGGTGCCCGACTCGTCGTTGAGCCTCTTGAGCACGGTCAGGACCTCCCGCTGCACGGTCACGTCCAGCGCGGTGGTGGGCTCGTCGGCGATGAGCAGATCGGGGTGCGCGCTCATCGCCGAGGCGATCATGGCGCGCTGCTTCATCCCTCCGGAGAGCTGGTGCGGGTACTGCCGCAGCCGCCCCTCCGGGTCGGACAGCAGGACGGAGCGGAACCCGCGCAGGAGCAGATCGAGGGCCGCCCGGCGGGTGTGCCGGCAGGCGGATGCGGAGGACGTCGGTGAGCTGGGTGCCGAGCACCAGGGCCGGGTTCAGCGCGGTCCCGGGGTCCTGGTAGATCAGCCCGATCTTCGCGGCCAGCACCCGGTCGGGGACGGGGCCCAGCAGGTCGGTGCCGCCCAGCTCCAGGCGGCGCGCGGACGCCTCGAGGCCCTCGCCGAGGAGCTTGGCGACGACCGACGCCGTCAGCGACTTGCCCGAGCCGGACTCGCCGACGATGCCGAGGACCTCGCCCCGGCGGATCGTGAAGGAGAGGTCGGAGACCAGTTCGCGGCCGGTGGCCCCGTGCCTCACGGTGATGCCGTCGGCCACGAGCACCGCGTCGTGCTCGACGGCGAGGGTGCTCGCTTCCCTCGCCGCGCACCATGCGGGCGCGGGTGGTGTTCGAGCGCGGGTTGGCGGCCGCGGCGAGGCCGTCGCCGACGAGCAGCGCTGCGAAGGAGGCGAGGGTCAGCGCGATCGCCGGGCCGAGGATCACGACCGGGTTCACCGAGATGCGGCTGAGCCCGTCGTTGAGCAGCGTGCCCCAGTCGAAGGCCGGCGTCTGGGCCCCGAGTCCGATGAACGAGAGGCCGGAGATCTCGACCAGCGCCCCCGAGAAGGCCCCCGCGATGAGGATCAGCGTCGGCTCGGACATGTTCGGCAGCACGTGGCGCACGGCGATCAGGTGCGCGGGCACGCCCATCAGCCGCGCCGTCGTCACGTACTCGCTCGACGCGATCTTCGCGGCTGAGGTTGGCGGTGAGCCGCGCGAATCCGGCGACGTTCGCGACCGCGATCGCGACCACCACCTGAACCACTCCCTGCCCGAGGATCGCGGCGACGATGATCGCGACGAGCATGGTCGGGTAGCTGACGGCGAGCTCGATGGCGCGCAGCCCGAGCTCGCGGACGCGGCGCGGCGCGAGCCACACGCCGATCCCGAGGGCGATGCCCGCGAGGGCCGACAGCACGGTCGCGGCGAGCGCCATGAGCACGGTCGAGCGCGTCGCTGACCAGCGTGCGGGCGAGCATGTCGCGGCCGAGGGTGTCGGTGCCGAGCGGATGATCGGCGGAGGACCCCTGGCTGGGCGAGCCGCCGAGGCCGGTGGCCTGGGCCTGCAGGGCGATCAGGGCGATGATCGCGGTGAGCGCGATCACGCCGAGGATCGAGAGGCCCGCGACGAGGCCCGCGTTCCAGCGGAACGCGCAGGGCCGATCGGTCAGGGCGCGGACGGCGGGGAGGGACTCAGCCACGCTGCTCTCCGAGGGTGCGCGGGTCGATGAGACCCAGGACGATGTCGATCACGAGGGTGATGACGAGCGAGATCAGCCCGATGACGAAGACCGCCGCCCGGATCACCGGGTAGTCCTTGTCGATCGCGATCGCCTGCACGATCACGCCGCCCAGGCCCGGCCAGGCGAAGACCGCCTCGGTGATCAGGGCGGAGCCCAGCAGGGCCGTGAGGATGATGCCCGAGAGCGTCAGGGCCGTCGTGAGCAGGTTGGGCAGCATGTGCTTCGCGTAGAGCGTGAGCGCGGGCAGGCGCCAGCCGCGGGCGGTGCGCATGTAGTCCTGCTCGAGGATCACGGCCGTCTCGCGGCGCACGATCCTGGCGACGGAGCAGGTCCCTCCGATGGTCAGCGAGGCGATCGGGAGGATCGCAGCAGTGCCGAACCCGTAGGCCGGCGAGTAGGCGGGCGGCAGCACCTTCAGCAGCACCGCGAAGACCACGACGAAGCCCGTCGCGAGCACGTAGGTGGGGATCGAGGAGACGAGGCCGGTCACCGTGCTGAACAGCACGTCGAGCCAGCGGCGCCGGTCGCCGCGGGTGGCGACTCCGACCGCCGTGCCGAGCGCGAGACCCAGGATCAGCAGGAGCAGGACCGCGGCCAGCGTGATCGACAGCGTGTACGGCATGGCGGTCATGACCAGGTCCATCGCGGGGATGCGGTACCGGTAGGAGTCGCCGAAGTCGCCCTGCACCACCTGCGCGAGGTAGGTCCACAGCTGCACGAGCACCGGCTGGTCGAGGCCGAGCTGCGTGCGCACGAGCTCCACCTGCTCGAGCGAGGCCGACTCCCGCGATCGCGATCGCCGGGTCGCCCGGGATCAGCTGCACGATCAGGAAGGTCACCAGCACGAGGAGTGCGAGGTTGACCAGCAGACCGAGCCCGCGGCGCAGGAGGAATCGGCGCCACGCTCCGGTCAGGCTCGCGGCGCGGACGACGTCGCCCGGGCCGGGCACGGGTGCCGCGGCGGTCGTGGTGCTCATCGCTGTGTCTCCTCGTCGTGCGGGGCGGACGGTGGGTCGGGGAACGGGGACGGAGGGACGCCCCGGCACGGCGGCCGGGGCGTCCCGGGTCGGATCAGGCCGTGATGCGCATGGCCGACGGGTCCCAGTAGCCCGAGAACACGTACGTGGCGAAGCCGGAGCGGGCGACGTAGCGGTGCGTGTCCGTGATCAGCGGCGTCATGTCGGCGCGCTCGAGGATCGTCTCCTGGGCCGCGAGCAGGTTCTCGCACTGCGTGTCGGGGTCGGACGCGGCCATCGCCGCGTCGTAGAGCGCGACACCCTCGGGGTTGACGCTCGAGGACACGTTCGTGCCGCCCTCGGCGTAGGTCGGGCCGAGGTAGCGCGCGATGGAGGTGTGGATCAGACCGGGGCCGGCGTTCTCGGCCGCGACCGCGGCGTCCCAGGTGCCGGGCTCGGTGCGCATCTGCTTGGTCCAGTCGGCGGGGTCGGGAGCCGAGACCGTGACCGTCGCTCCGGCGGCGCGCAGCGACTCCGCGAGGAAGTCGGCGGCCGGGTCCCAGTTCGACATGATCAGCAGGCGGATGCTCTGCCCGGTCAGCGCGGACGCCGCCGCGGCGGGGTCGTACTCCTGCACCAGCGACTCGTCGTCGAGGGCGCAGCGGTAGGACGCCGCGTTGACCGTGTACTGCGGCACTCCGAGACCGTCGAGGCCGGCGGCGTTGAAGCCCTCGGTGTCGATGGCCTGGGCGACGGCCTCGCGCAGCTCCTGGTTCCCCTCGAAGACCGATCCGAGGCCGGCCGCCTCGTTGAAGACGAGGTTGTAGGCCGAGCTGGCGAAGGTCACCGTGGTGTATGCGTCGTCGCTCTCGAAGCGCAGCGCGTTGGAGTCGTAGAAGCGGGCGAGGTCGACGCCGCCGGACTCGAGCAGGTCTTCGCGCTCGTGTTCGAGTCGGACTGCACCGTGAGGTTGATGGTCGTCGCGGGGACGCCCTCGACTTCCTCCCAGGCGGGCCAGGCGTCGTAGTCGTCGCGCAGGGTGTAGCTCGCGCTGACTCCGGCCGAGAGGTCCGAGAGCGTGTACGGACCGGACCAGGCTCCGTCGACCGTGCCCGCGGCGAGGCCCTCGGGGTCGGCGAGGCCGGCGGGGCAGATGATGCCGGTGCCCGGGCGGGTCATGCCGCCCAGCAGCTGGGAGTAGGGCTCGCTGAGCGCGACGGTGAGCGTCCCTGCGGCGTCGTCCGCGGTGAAGGTCGCGTCTCCGGAGCCGAACGCCTGGTTCTTCCAGGTCTGGGCTCCCGCGTCCTCGAGGCCGGTGAGGTACTCGAAGGAGTCGGCGACGACGGTCGGCGTGATGGGAGTGCCGTCGGCGCAGGTGGCGTCGTCGCGCAGGGTGAAGACGTAGTCCAAGGCCGAGAGCGACTCCCACTCGGTGGCGAGACCGCCGATGTAGCCCTCGGTCTCGCCCTGGCGGAGCAGGGTGTCGAAGCCGAGTCGGGCGACCGTGACGTCGGCGTCGGCCGAGGCCTTCGCGGGGTCGAAGGTGGCGGGCGCGTACCAGAGCTCCGCGTTGATCGTGTCGGGCGCGGGAGCGTCGGCGTCGGGCTCGGCGCTCGAGGTCCCGCAGGCGCTGAGCGCGAGACTCGCGATCGCCGCGAGCGCGACACCGCCGAGCATGCTCTTCCTGACCATGGTGCTGTCCTCCAGGGGATTCGGGTGGTGCGTCGGGGCGGATCAGGGGGCCGCGGGCGGAGCCCGCGCGGCCGGGGTCGAGGCAGGACGAGGCAGGGCCCGTCTCTTCAACTTGGATCCAATGTAACCGGGACCGCATCCAATTGTGTTTCGTCTGGATTACATCTGCCGAGACACCGAGTGGACGAGCACGCCTCCGACCTCCGTCCGCAGCACCCGCGCGGCGCCGAACCCGTCCGGCGTGCACGAGAGCGGATCGACGTCCAGCTCGACCAGATCGGCGAGGAACCCCGTGCGGAGCACGCCTCGGGAAGCCTCGGAGAACGAGGCGTGCGCGGCCCGCGCGTGCAGGCCTCCACGGCCTCCTGCACCGAGAGCGCCTGGGCGCCGCCCACGGGCCTCACGAGGCCGCGCATCCGCCCGCCCGCCGCCATCGCGACGAGCGCCCGCGGATCGAACGGGAAGTACGGGGCGTCGGAGCCCATCGCGATCACCGCGCCCGCGTCGTGCCAGGCCCGCATCGGATTGACCTCCTCGACCCGCTCCCCCAGCCGCCGGGCGAGGCCTGCGGCGTTGCTCCAGGCGATGGAGGGCTGCAGGGACGCGACGACGCCGAGGCTGGCGGCTCGCTCGAGGCTCGCGGCGGAGGGCTCGAGGTACGCGTGGATGAGCTGGCAGCGCAGCGGCTCGAGCACCTCGGCGGGTGCGGCGTCCTCGAGCGCGTCGAGCACCTCGGCGACCGCCCGGCTGCCGACGGCGTGCACGCCCAGCCCCCAGCCCGCGGCGACGCAGGCCGCGGCGAGCCGCGCGAACTCCGCGGTCGCCAGGCGCTGGACGCCGTGGTCGCCGCCCGGCCAGGCCTCCTCGAGCAGCGCCTGCCCCTTCATGCCCTCGCCGTCGTAGTAGACCTTGATCGGCCCGAGGCGCAGCCGGTCGTCGCCGTCGCTTGTGACTCCCGTCGATCCCCGCGAGCACCGCGAGCGCCTCGTCGACCCCGGGCACGGCGTCCGACCCGAGCTGCGGCCAGGGCATCGCCACCACCCGCAGGCTGAGCTCGCCCCGGCTGTGCGCCTCGCGGTAGGCGGCCAGCTCGTCGAGCGTGACGGCGGGATCGATCACTCCGGTGATCCCCATCGCGTGCAGGAGCGGCTGCACGCGCAGCGGCGCCGCGCGCCGATCGGCGGGGGTGGGCGGAGTACCGCCGAGCCAGTCGGGAGCGTCCGGATCGGCGTCCGCGTCGGCCAGCATCGCCGCCGAGAAGGCGGCCGCGTCGGCCCCCTCGTCGAGGAGCTGCAGCGCCTTCAGTCCCGCTCGCTGAGCGTGGGAGTGCGCGTCGATGAAGCCCGGGAGCAGCACGCCCTCGAGCACCTCCTCGCGGGCGCCGGCCGGAGCGGCCGCCCGGACCTCCTCGACCGAGCCGACGGCTCCGATCCGCTCGCCGACGACCAGGAGCGCCTCGGCGACCGGGCGCTCCGGATCCATCGTGCGGATGCGGCCGATCAGGATCCGCGCCTCAGCCACGGCCATCGAGCCAGTCGTGCACGTCGGCGGCCGTGACCAGCGCGTCGCGCTGCAGGTACTGGATCGCCTCGAGCGCGGCGTCGTGCGCCCGCTCGCTCGAGCCCGCCACGCAGTCGGTCAGCACGCGCACCGCGTAGTCGTGCTGGTGCGCATCGGCCGCCGTGTAGTGGATGCAGACGTCGGTGAGGCCGCCGACCAGCAGCAGCGTGCCGGCGCGGTAGGCCTTCAGCACGATCTCGAGCTCCGTGCCGAAGAAGGCGGAGTAGCGGCGCTTGCGGATCACGAACTCCTCGGGCCGCGGCTCGAGCCACGAGGCCAGCTCCGTCGCCGGATCACCCTCGAGGACGGTGCGGGCCCTCGGCCCCGTCGAGCTCGCGACCGATGTCGACGAGATCGCGCTTGTGCACCTCCTGGATGAAGACCACGGGCACTCCACTGCTCCGGCAGTGGGCGATCAGATCGCGCACGCGCGGCGCCCGCTCCTGCCTCCCGCTCATCACGGGGATGCCGGGCGTCGGCGCCGTCGAAGCGGCACCGCCTTGGATGTCGACGACGACGAGGACGGGGGTGCCGGAGACGGCGAGCATGCGGGTGGATCCTTCCGGTGGTGCGCGGAGTCGGGTGAGGTGCCCCCGCGACTCCGGCGGAACGGGGTGGTGACCCGCCCTCGTCCGCCCGGTCATTCTCGGATCCGGAGCGTTCCGGCGCAGGTCGGCACTGTTTCACCGAGGTAAAACCTCGGCTTGTTCGGGATGTGGAGGAGCCTCTGCGAAGCGCGCTCCGGTCAGAACAGGTCGCGCCGCCTGCCGGCGCCGGAACGGCAGCAGCTCGGCGACCGGCACCGGCGCGAAGGCGTCGCCCACGGCCACCCACACCCGCGCCCGGGCCGCGTGGTCGCCGAGCAGCTCGGCGCAGACGCCGCACGGCTCGATCAGGTGCCTGCTCCCTCCGGGTCGCTGCAGCACGCCCACGATCGAGACGATCGGGGACCCGGCGACGACCGCGGCGCTCAGTGCCGCCGACTCCGCGCAGACGGAGGCGCGCCCCGCGCCGGCCTCGACGTGCAGCCCTGTGACCACGCGGCCGTCCGCGAGGCGCAGGGCGGCCGCCACCTCGTGGATCCGCTCGGCGTAGAGCCTGTCGAGCAGCCCCGACGCGATGGCCAGCAGCTCGCGGTCGCCCTCGCCCATCGCCTCGGGCGGCCCGTCGAGGACCGGCCGGTCGGCGCTCACGACCAGCCCAGGATCCGCGCCATGTTGCCGCCCTCGACCAGCGCGCGGTCGGCCTCGTCCGGGATCGCCTTGGCGATCTTCATCCGCTCGAGGTCGAAATCGCTGCCGGGCCACTCCGAGCCCAGCAGGATCTTCTCGGCGCCCAGCCGCGCGTAGGCGCGCTTCACGTCCGACATCAGCGTCGCCGACGTCTCGAGGTAGATGTGCGGGTTGCGCTCGGCGACGATGATCGCCTCGGGGACGTTCCACACCGCTCCCATGTGGGCGATGATCGTCGGCACTCCTGGGAAGCCCTTGGCGATCTCCTCGATGGCGAAGGGCGCGCAGAACGCGTCGTCGAGGGCGTTGATGAGCACCGGCAGTCCGAGCTCCTCGCAGACGGCGAAGAGCGGATCGAGCAGACCGTGGTCGGCCACGTGGTAGCCGTGCAGGCTCGGGTGCAGCTTCAGCCCGACCAGGCCCGCCGCGGCGAAGCGCGGCGGATCTCGTCGACCGCGTTCTCCCACTGCGGCATCACCTGGCCGAAGCCGAAGAGCCGGTCGGGGTGGGCCGCGACGAGGTCGATCAGGAAGTCGTTCTCGATGCCCTGGGCGAGCGAGCAGACCATCGCCCGGTCCACGCCCGCCGCGTCCATCCGGTCGAGGATCCGCTTCGGGTCGAACGGCGTGTAGGCCGGCGGCTGCTCGCCAGGGCGGACTCCGCTGAGGTAGTCGCTGCGACCGCGGCGGTCCTGGGTGGTGTTGTAGGCGTCGATGATCATGCGGCGTGTCCTTCTCGGATTGAGGGCGTGGGGGCGGGCGGAGTCACGCGACGGACATCGCGCCCATCGCGACGATCCCGGCGAGGGAGGCGAGGCGGCGGGCGGTGTCGAGGCGGTCGGTCCGGTCGGCGAGGGCGGTGCGCGCCGCGACGACGGGAGTAGGCGGCCACCCCGAGTGCGAGCGGCAGGGCGAGGGAGGAGTGCGCGTGCGCGTCGGGCGTGGCGACGGGTGCCGCCGACAGCAGCACGAGCCCCGCCGCGAGCAGCATGCCGACGCCGTGCAGGGCGTCGGTGGCGTGGCGACGGGCCGTGCCGCGATTCCGGCGGATCCGGTCGACGAGGGCGGCGGTCACCGCGCATCCCGCCAGCAGGAGCGACCAGAGCGGAGGGGGGACGAGATGCAGGGCGGGAACGTGCACGTCGAGCATCGCCGCGACCATCGCGACCTCGGCGACGAGCCAGGTGCGGCCGATCCTCCGGCGACCGGCGACGCCCAGGGCGAGGGACGCGAGCGCCGCGAGCAGGACGACGACGAGCAGTGCGGTCACACCGGCCTCCTGCTCGTGGTCGAGAGGAGCATGATCGCTCCTGATTGGATCCAATCGTAGGCGCTGCGGATCCACCCGGTCAACGAACCGCGTCATCGGAGGGCTCCGAGGCCGTCGACGACTCGGAGAAGGGATCCATCGAGTGTCATGATTGGATCCCGGCCGAGCTCGCGGCCGTCCGATCAGAGGGGATCACGACGTGACCACCCAGGGCGACAACGCACTCGTGGACGATCTCGCGGCCCGCATCCGCGCCAAGATCATGTCCGGCGAGATCCCCATCGGCGCCCCGCTGCGCCAGGCCGACCTCGCCTCGCAGTTCGGCATCAGCCGGACCCCCGTGCGCGAAGCGCTGCGCCAGCTGCAGACCGGCGGGCTGATCGAGGTCGTCCCCAACCGCGGAGCCGTCGTGCGCGTGCCCGTGCCGTGGGAGGTCCGGGAGGCGTACGAGGTCCGCGCGGAGCTCGAGTCCCTCGCCGCCCGCCGCGCCGTCGACCGGCTGGACGACGCGACCATCGCCGAGCTGCGCTCCGTCAACGCCGCGATGTACGAGCGCTCGCTGGCGGTAGCGGCCGGCACCGCGACCGAGCGCGACGGCAGCGCCAACGACCAGTTCCACGGGCTGATCTACCAGGCGTCGGGCAACACCCGCCTCGGCCGGATGCTCGTCGAGATCAACGACGCGTTCCCGCGCAACGTCTCGGGCCTCGTCCTGCGCGAGAACTCGCGCCACCGCGAAGAGAACTTCCGCGAGCACGAGGAGATCGTCGACGCCTTCGTCGCGGGCGACCACGACCGCGCGGCCGGCATCATGCGCGAGCACGTGCTGCGCGCCGGCGAGCACCTCGCCCACTGGTACGAGCGCCGCTCCTCCACGGTGTTCACGGGCTGACGGCTCCGTTCACGGGCTGACGGCTCCGTTCACGGGCTGACGGCTCCGTTCACGGGCTGACGGCTCGGTTCACGGGCTGACGGCTCCGAGACCGCCCGGGCGTCGACCAGTCGAAGACGGTCGACGGCGCCGATGGGCGGCGGCAGATCGCGACGGATCGGAACCCGCGGGCCGCGCATCCGGGATCGGCCCTACCGTCGGCGCCCCGGGATCGGCCACGGTGGACCCCGTGACCGAGATCCTCCGCCTCGCCGCCTTCCCCGCGACTCCCGACGGCGGCAATCCCGCCGGCGTCGTGCTCGACGCCTCCGCCCTCGACGACGCCGCGATGCAGGCGATCGCCGCCGACGTCGGGTACGCCGAGACGGCCTTCGCGACCGAGCGCACCGGAGAGCGGCGGTTCCGGATGCGCTACTTCTCGCCCGTCGCCGAGGTGCCGTTCTGCGGCCACGCGACGATCGCCACCGCGGTGGCGCTGGCGGAGCGGGACGGAGCCGGCCCGTTCGTCTTCGACACCCCCGTCGGCGAGGTCGCGATCGCGACCCGCGTCGAGGACGGCGCGCTGCTCGCCGCCTTCACGAGCGTCGAGCCCCGGGTCGTCCCCCTGCCGGACGCCGACACGGACGCGATCCTGGCACTGCTGGCCCTGGACCGCACCGCGCTGGACGCGCGCTTCGCGCCGGCCGAGGCGTTCGCCGGCAACCGGCATCCGATCCTCGTGCTCGAGAGCGCCGCGGTCTTCGACGGGTTCTCGTTCGAACCGGCGGCGATGCGTGCGCTCATGGACTCGCGCGGCTGGAGCGGCACGATCACGATCGCGCGCGCCCTGCCGGACGGCGCGTTCGAGACCCGCAACCTCTTCCCGGTCGGCACCCTGGCCGAGGACCCCGCCACCGGGTCGGCGGCCGCCGCGCTCGGCGGCTGGCTGCGCGCGATCGGCGCCGTCGCCCCTCCGGCGCGCGTCGTCGTGCACCAGGGCCGCCACGTCGGCCGGCCGAGCGTTCTGCTCGTCGACGTCCCCGCCTCCGGAGGCGTCACGGTGAGCGGCACGGCGCACGCGATCGAGGCGTAGCCGGCCTCGTCGGCGCGGCACCCCGCCGCTAGTGTGAGCCGCGCGCCGACCCCGCGGCGCCCCTCGAGGAAGGCCCGCCGTGGTCCCCGACATCAACCCCTGGGCCGTCGCCCTCGCCACCCTCTCGACGATGATCGTCGGCTCGGTCTGGTACACCCCGAAGGTCTTCGGCACGCTCTGGATGCGCCTCACCGGCATCACCGACGAGAGCATGCGGACCCGCAGCGCGGTGGTGCCGATCCTGGTGACGCTCGTCGTCAGCCTCGTCACCGCGCTGGTCCTGGCCGGCTGCGTCGACATCGCGCACGCCTTCTACGGCGGCAGCTGGTTCGCGAACTCGCTGATCACCGGCCTGTTCCTCTTCGTCGGCTTCACCGCGGCCCGGATGATCACCCACGACGCCTTCGAGGGCCGCCCCGCGAAGCTCACGATCCTCAACGTCACGCACGAGCTCGTGACGATCCTCGTGATGTCGGTGATCATCGGCCTGCTGCCGGCGTGAGTCCGCGCTCAGCTGCCCGGAACGGCTCCCGACACGCCGCGAGAACGCGCCGTCTCGGGCGACTCGGCGCGCGGGCCGGAGTGGCGAGCGCTCTGGTGCTCGCGCTGGCGGGCTGTGCGCCCGGCCTCTCCGCATCCGCGACCGACGCCTGCAATCATCACGCCGACTGGGTGAGCGGGGGGCGGCTGGAGGAGCGGCGCGATCGCAGCGTCGAGACCATCGCGGAGCTGCTGACGGGCGAGGATCCGGCGGAGCTCCGGAGCGCGTCGGCCGCGATGACGGCGGCGCTCGACTCCGATGACGAGGCCGGCTCCGCCACCGCGTCGGCCGCCTTCGCGGACGCCTGCCGCGACAACGGATGGGAGCCTCCGGAGGGCTGACGCCGACGGTCCGACGAACGGGCACGCGGGTCTCGATACGCGCCTGCGGCGCTGCTCGACCTGCAAGGGGCGCCGCTGCGCGCGCTCGATCAGCAAGGGGTGCCGCTGCTCAGCCACTCGACCAGCGACGCGGCCGACGCGCGGCTGCTCGACCAGCAGGGATCCACTCCCGAGCCCGATCGCCCCTGCTGATCGAGTAGGCCGCGCAGCGGCCGTATCGAATCCCCCCACCGATCCCCGCCAGCGCCGGAAGGGGGGTCGGATCGCCGTCAGACGACCTGCCAGGCTCGGGGCATGAGCACCCCCAGCGATCTGCTCGCCGTCCTCGTCGACGCCGACAACGTCCCTCCGTCCCGGATCGGAGCCGTCCTCGCGGAGGTCGCTCGCTTCGGCACGGCCTCGGTGAAGAGGGTCTACGGCGACTGGACGAGCACGCAGCTCACCAGCTGGAAGACCGCGGCGAGCGAGCACGTCATCCAGCCCATGCAGCAGTTCGCGCACACCAAGGGCAAGAACTCGACGGACAGCGCGCTCATCATCGACGCGATGGACCTGCTCTACACGGGCCGCTTCCAGGGGTTCTGCATCGTCTCGTCGGACAGCGACTTCACCCGACTCGCGTCCCGGATCCGCGAGCAGGGGATCACCGTCTACGGATTCGGGGAGCGCAAGACGCCGACGTCCTTCCGCAACGCCTGCGACCAGTTCACCTACCTCGAGGTCCTCGAGGTCATGGACGGCGATGTGACCGCCGTCGCCTCGATACCGGAGCGGCCGGTGACGTCGTCACCCCGAGACGACCCGCGTCTCATCGAGGGGCTCCGGAACAGCGTGAGCACCGCGTCGTCCGAGGACGGATGGGCGAGCCTCAGCGCCGTGGGGCAGCTCCTGCGCAAGTGGCGATCGGACTTCGACTCCCGCAACTGGGGCTACGCGAAGCTGTCGGAACTCGTCCGGGCGACAGGGCAGTTCACGGTCGAGTCGACGGCGACGGGGCACCGAGTCCGCACGGGAGTCTCCTCTCCGGCACGATCCCGTCGCGAGACGGCAGGACGCGGCGCCGAGGCGTGACCCCCTCCCATCGGACCCACTGACGGAGAGACGTCCCCGTGCCGTGCCCGCCGTCCACGGTGAGGAGAACCACGCCGCGGCGCGCGCAGGCTCCGACCAGTTGGACCTCGGTCCTCTCACCCGCATGTTCGACAAGGTCGTGACGGCGCCGGAACCGGTAGACGAGCCCGACTGGTCGATCAGCGAGATCCCGCGACTCTCGATCACAGCGACCGAGACGAGCTGACCGGCGGGCGCGGACGCCGGTGGTCGACTCCTCCGAGAGATCGGGCACCCAGGAGTCCTCCGTCGCACACGATGAGCGAGCGATCGCTCGTGCCACGATGACCGGATGAGCGAATTCACGGTGCTGGGGATCGTCGCCGCGAACTTGACCCCGCAACCCGACCTGACCCTCGATGGACGTCCGGTGGGTGCCTTCGCGGACGACGCGGATCCGCCGAGCCCCCGGGCATCTACTCGGCGCCGTGGGCCGAGTGGCCCGCCTTCCTCCTCTCGCTGCTGGGCGAAGAGCCGTCGGTCGAGGGGTCCATGCTGCCCGGACGCATCGCCGTGGCGTGCTGTGCGTCGTGCGGCGATGCGAGCTGTGGAGTCCTCTACGGCGCCGAGCTCGTGCGGAGCGAGCGCACCGTCCAGTGGAGGAACGCGCAGTGGGAGGTGGAGACCGACCGGCCACTGCCTCCTCCCTCCACCGCGCTCGCCCGCCTGGCTCGGCGAGCCGGGTTCGGTGCGACGTACGAGTTCACAGGCTGGAGGCCCGGCATCGGTCGGGTCCGGACCGTGACCTTCGACCGGGAGCAGTACGACGCCGTCATCCGCGAGGCCCTTCGCGCACTCCCGGACTCCCCTGCACCCTGACGACGAGACGTCCCCGTGCCGTCGAGACGTCCCGCCGCTGCGGGCTGTCTCGACGGTCCGAGGACGTCTCCTGGGGGTGGTTCTCGACACATTCGACCGGCCGGGGCCGATCCCGCACCGGCAGGGCATTGACTCCCGCCCCTCCGCTCCTTAGTGTTCCCACAGGTTGAAGCGCTTCAGTCTTCACCGACTCAACGACGAGGACCAGCACATGCATCTGAAGAAGGACTCCCCGACGACCCGACGAGGACGGTGGGCCGTCGTCGCGGCCACTGCTCTCGCCTTGACCGCACCCGCTCTCGGAGGTGCCACTCCCGCCCCCGCGGCCGCCGCCGACTGCTCGACGGTCGCCTGGATGGACGCGGCGAAGACGCCGGAGCAGCGCGCCGACGCCCTCCTCGCCGCGAGCACGCAGCACCAGAAGTACCGCTGGCTCGTGGAGCAGCCGGCGAACAGCCCGCAGCAGACCGACTTCCAGGGCGTCCTCTACCCGGCTCAGCTGCCGTGCACCCCGCTCGTGACGTACACCGACGGCCCGGACGGCGTCCGCTTCACCGAGGGCGTCACTGCGTTCCCCGCGCCGATCTCGGTCGCCTCGACCTGGAACACGGCACTGGCTGAGCAGAAGGGCGCCGCACAGGGCGCCGAGGCGTTCGACAAGGGAAGAACGCGGTCCTCGGCCCGGGTCTCGCGAGCGGCCGGACCCCGTTGTCCGGTCGCACTCCCGAGTACTTCGGCGAGGATCCGCTCCTCACCGGCCTGCTGACCGCGGCCACCGTCAACGGCCTCGAGGACGGGAACCCCGACAAGCCGGTGATGTCCGACCTCAAGCACTACGTCGCCAACGAGCAGGAGCTCGACCGGCAGACCAGCTCGTCGAACATCGACGAGCGCACGCTGAAGCAGGTCTACGAACTGCCCTTCGAGATCGCGCTCAGCAAGAGCAGTCCGAGAGCGTCATGTGCTCGTACAACCGGATCAACGGCGTCTACGCCTGCGAGAACCCGCTGCTGAACACGAACCTCAAGGGCGACCTCGGGTTCGACGGCTACGTGGTCTCGGACTTCGGAGCGGTCCACTCGACCGCCGCCTCGCTCGTGAACGGCCTCGACCAGGAGCTCAACCGGCCGAAGTTCTACACGCCCGCCCTGCTCGACGCGGCTCTCGCAGCGGGTGAGATCAGCCAGAAGCACATCGACGACGCCGCGAAGCGGGTGATCTCGTCCTACGTCCGGGCCGGGCTCTTCGACAACCCGGTGCCGACCACTCCGGTGGCGGACGCCTCGACCGCCGAGCACAAGGCGATCGCCCGCGAGCTCGCGGAGCAGGGCGACGGTGCTGCTGAAGAACGACGGTGCGCTCCCGCTCGCCGTCGCACCGGGCGCGACGATCGCCGTGATCGGCGCCACGGCGTCCAGCACCGTCACCGACGGAGTCGAGTGCCGCCTCGGTCTGCAGCATGGCCTGGCGCTTCAACAACGCAGAGCACGCTGAACTGCGAGGACCTCGTGTCCCCGAGACCGCGATCCGCGAGCGTGCGGCCGCGGCCGGCGCGTCCGTCGTCTTCAACCCCGGCACCGACCCGGCGAGCGCCGCCGCCGATGCCGCCGCGGCCGATGTCGCGATCGTCTTCGGCTACCAGCGGATGGGCGAGTTCAGCGACCTCCCCGACCTCCGCCTCGCCGGAGCGGGCGACGAGCTGATCGAGACGGTGGCCTCCGCCAATGACTCGACGATCGTGGTCCTCAACACCGGCAGCGCCGTCGAGATGCCCTGGATCGACAGCGTCTCGGGCGTCTTCGAGGCCTGGTACGGCGGCGAGCAGGTCGGACCGGCTCTCGCCGGCCTCCTCTTCGGCGACGTGAACCCCTCGGGCAAGCTGCCGATGACGTTCCCGAAGTCGCTGGCCGACACCCCGACCAGCACGTCGCCCGAGCGGTACCCCGGCGTCTTCGCCGACGGTTCGACCGTGCGGCCCGAGGGCAGCCAGGAGGTCCGCCAGGTCGAGTTCTCGGAGGGTCTCGCGGTCGGCTACAAGTGGTACGAGTCCCAGGGCATCGATCCGCTCTTCGCGTTCGGGCACGGCCTCTCGTACACGAGCTTCGACTACGCGAAGGCGAAGGTGTCGCCGAAGATCACCTTCGACAAGAAGGCGAAGTACGGCATCAAGGACATCGGCATCGACATCTCGTTCCGCGTCACGAACAGCGGCGACCGCGCCGGCACCGAGGTCGCCCAGGCGTACCTCACCCTGCCGGCCGCGACCGGGGAGCCGCGCGCAGCTGCTCGTCGGCTGGGAGCGCGTGGCGCTGGAGCCCGGGCAGTCGAAGACGGTGACGGTCTCGCTGTCGGCCAAGGACGTCGCGGACCTCCGCCTCCTGCAGTACTGGGACGCGACGAGCGATTCCTGGGTCGCCTCGCGCGGCACCTACACCGTGTCGGTCGGCGGCTCGGTCGACGCGTCGACGTCGACGACCGTCCGCATCCCCTAGGCGACCTCGAGCGACGACGGCCCCGGAGATCCTCCGGGGCCGTCGTCGCGCCCGGCCCTGGTACCGTGACTGCGCCGCCGCGGCGGCGGCGCGCAGCAGGACGGAGGACCGCCATGACCGGGCTCCCACCCGCTCGGCAGGGCTCTCCCCGGATGGAGGACGTGGCGCGTCGCGCCGGAGTGGCGCTGGGCACCGTCTCGAACGTCCTCAACCGGCCCGCCCTCGTCTCGGCGTCGACGCGGGCGAAGGTCCAGCAGGCGATCGACGAGCTCGGCTTCGTGCCCAACCGCGCGGCCCGCGCCCTCGCCGCCGGAACCAGCAGCACCGTCGGCTTCGTGGTCATCGACCTCAGCAACTCCTTCTTCCTCGACATGACCCGCGGGGCCGAACACGCCGCCGAGGCGGCCGGGGATGACCGTGGTGCTCGGCAACACCGACATGCGCTCGGCGAAGCAGCGCACCTACCTCGACCTGTTCGTCGAGGAGCAGGTGGCGGGGATCCTGCTCGCGCCCCTTCCGGGAACCGCCGAGGAGGCGGTCGCGAAGCTGCCGCCCGGGCGCCGGCTGGTCTTCCTCAACGACTCCGCCGTCGAGGCGCGCCTGCACGGTCAGCGCCGACGACGAGCACGGCGAATACCTCGCCGCCCGGCACCTCATCGACCTGGGCAGGCGCCGCCTCGCGTTCGCCGGCGACCCGGGCATCGCCGTGCCGGTGCGCGACCGCCTCCGCGGGGTCGAGCGCGCGATCGCCGAGACGAACGGCGCCGTCTCGCTCGAGCTCGACCTCACCGCCGAGGTGCAGGTCGAGGACGGCCGCCGGTTCGGGCACGCCCTCGCCGGTCGGAGCGGGGGTGAGCGTCCGGACGGCGTGGTCGCGGCCGCCGACCTGCTGGCCCTCGGGATCCTGCAGTCGCTCCTCGCCACTCCGGATCTCCGGATCCCCGAGGGCATCGCCGTGACCGGCTACGACGACAACCGGTCGGCCTGGGACAGCATCGTCCCGATCACGACCCTCGCGCAGCCCGGCGAGGCGATGGGCGCGGCCGCCACGAAGCTCCTCCTCGACGAGATCGCGGACCCGGCCGGACACGAGCACCGCCACGAGGTCCTGCGACCGCAGCTCGTCGTGCGCGGGAGCACCGTCGCGGATGCGGCGCCGCGCCGCGGGCGCTGAGGCCGCGGGCCCCGACCCACCCCGCCCGCCGCAACGCGAGAGCGCGCCGTCAGCCCGCCGCCCGGGGTGTCGAGCAGCTCGATGGTGCCGGAGTCGTGCTCGACGACCTGCCGCGCGATCGCGAGTCCCCGGCCACATCGCCGTGCGCGGCCGCTCGAGGGGCGGGGGCCGCTGCGCGGCTGCTCGACCGAAGAGAGAGGAGCGCCTCGTGAGGTAGTGGTCGCCGGACGGGGTCTGCCGCCTTCGCGGGCCCCGTTCCGGGTCGACTCGGTGAGCGCTGATGGTGCGAGTGGTCCCTGAATGGGGCCGGCCAGGGCCGCGAGCGCCGTTCCGCGACCGTTCGCATCCTGTGCGGGGCGGGGGTCGAGGTTCTGTCGGACGTGGGTCTCGATACGCGCCTGCGGCGCTACTCGACCAGCGAGGGCGGCCCTGCGCAGCTGCTCGACCAGCGCGGCGAACCCTGCTGATCGAGTAGGCCGCGCAGCGAGGTATCGAGATCCACCCCTCCAGCCCTCGCACTGACAGCGAGACGTCCCCGTGCCGTCGAGACGTCCCGCTGCTGCGGGCTGTCTCGACGGTCCGAGGAACGTCTCGTGGGGGCAGGTCTCGAGGACGCCGCTCCGCGGCTGCTCGACCAGCGGAGGGCTACTTCTTCCGGCGCGACTCCTTCGGCACCGTCCGGATCCCGGTCGTCCCCGTCACCTGGTTCACGCCCGTCGTGTCGATGTCGGTCGGCCGCTCGCCCGGGCGGTAGGCGGTGTCGACCGCCGACTGCACCGACTCGTCGACGACCGTCGCCGCGGCGATCGCCCGCTCCATCCGGCTCTGACGCGAGCGGAGGTAGAGGCCGAGCGCGATGATCACGATCAGCGCGAGGTACGCGAAAGCCGCGAACGGACGGGTGACCAGCGCCGTGAGGTCGCCCTGCGAGAGCTGCAGCGCGCGGCGCAGCTGCGCCTCCGCCATCGGGCCGAGGATCAGCCCGATCACCAGCGGCGCCACGGGGTAGCCGAAGCGGCGGAGGAAGTAGCCCACCACTCCGACGACCAGCAGGATCACGATGTCGACCGTCGAGAAGTTGACGGCGTACGCGCCCAGCACCGCGAAGGTCAGGATGCCCGCGTAGAGGTACGGACGCGGGATCTGCAGCAGCTTCACCCACATGCCCACCAGCGGCAGGTTGAGCACCAGCAGCATCACGTTGCCGAGGTAGAGGCTCGCGATCAGCGCCCACACGAGGCCCGGCTGGTTCGTGAACAGCTGCGGTCCCGGCTGGATGCCGTAGCTCTGGAACGCCGAGAGGATGATCGCGGCGGTCGCGGTCGTCGGCAGGCCCAGGGTCAGCAGCGGCACGAGCACGCCCGCCGCCGCCGCGTTGTTCGCCGACTCCGGACCGGCCACGCCCTCGATCGCCCCGCGGCCGAACTCGTGCTTGTGCTTCGAGAGCTTGCGCTCGGTCGCGTACGACAGGAACGTCGCCACATCCGCGCCGCCGGCCAGGATCGTGCCGATCGGGAAGCCGATCGCGGTGCCGCGCAGCCACGGCTTCCACGAGCGCTTGAAGTCGTCGCGGGTCATCCAGCTGCGCCATCCGCGGGTCACGGGGATCACCTGGATGCCGCCGTGCCGCATCCGGGACGCCACGTAGAGCGTCTCGCCGACCGCGAAGAGGCCGACCGCCACGAGCACCACGTCGATGCCGTCGGCCAGCGGCAGCAGGCCGAACGTGTAGCGCTGCTGCCCCGAGAGGATCTCGGTGCCCACCAGGCCCACGAACAGGCCCAGGCCCAGCGAGCTGAGTCCGCGCCAGACGGAGGAGCCCAGCAGGGCGCCCACGGTGATGAACGCGATGACCATCAGCGCCACGTAGTCGGCGGGAGCGAGGTTCACGGCCCAGGCCGCGATGGTCGGGGCGAGGAGGGTGAGCAGCACCGTGGCGACGGTGCCGGCCACGAACGAGCCGAGCGCCGCGGTGGCGAGGGCCGCGGCTCCGCGCCCCATCTTCGCCATCTTGTTGCCCTCGAGCGCGGTGACGATCGAGGCCGACTCCCCCGGCGTGTTCAGCAGGATGCTCGTGGTCGAGCCGCCGTACATGCCGCCGTAGTAGATGCCGGCGAAGGTGATCAGCGCCGCGGTGGGGTCGAGCGTGTAGGTCAGCGGGAGCAGCAGCGCCACCGTCATGGCCGGGCCGATGCCGGGCAGCACGCCGACGGCGGTGCCGACCAGCACGCCCAGGAACGCGAAGATCAGGTACTGGGGCTGCGCGGCGATCGCGAAGCCCTCGAGCAGTGCCGAGATGTTGTCCACGTCAGCCTCCGATCGCGTCGAGGACGGGCTGCAGCCAGCCCAGCAGCGGACCCAGCGGCAGCGAGAGCCCGAGCAGACCGCCGAAGACGATCTGCACGACCAGGCCCAGCGCCAGACCCACGAGGATCGCGACCCACCACTTCCTCGCGCCCAGCGACCACGCGACTCCGCCGAAGAGCACGGCCGCGGCGAGCGCCCAGCCGATCAGGTCGACGAGGACGATGTGCGCGATGACGAAGGCGACGAGCTTGCCGAGGGTGACCCAGTCGGTCTTGGCGGTGGAGTCGATGTCCTCGCCCTCCTCCTGCGGGCCGAGGCGGCCGCGGAGGACGTCGATCAGCACCATGACCGCCGACAGGGTGAGGATGCCGCTGACCAGGAACGGGAAGACCCGCGGGCCGACCTGCGAGCCGGCGCCGGGAGCGCGGATCGAGAACGCGCCGACGAAGACGAAGATCCCGAGGGCGACGGCGAGCACCGCGAAGACCAGCTCGCCGATCAGGCGGCCCCGGTCGGCGCGGGCCGCGTCCCGTCCCGGGGCCACCGGAGGAGCGGAGGTCGACATCAGTCGACCAGCCCGATGTTCTTCAGCGTCGCGCCGACCTCGGTGATGTCGCTCTCGAGGAAGTCGCCGAACTCGTCGCCGGTGAGGAACGCGTCGGTCCAGCCGCGGGTCGCGAGCTCCTCGGTCCACGCCTCGGTGCCGTGCAGCTCGGTGACGAGGTCCGTGAGGGCCGCGGTCTCCTCCTCCGTGATGTCGGAGGGGCGAGCACGCCGCGCCAGTTGGTGAGGGTCACGTCGTAGCCGGCCTCGGTCATGGTCTCGACGTCCGGCAGCGATTCGACGGGCTCGGCCGACGAGACGGCGAGGGCGCGCATGGTGCCGGCCTCGATGTGCTCGAGGAACTCGCCCACGCCGGAGATGCCGGCGCCCACGTTGTTGCCGAGGATCAGCGAGACGGCCTCGCCACCGCCCGAGTTCGGGATGTAGTTGAGCTTCTCGGCGATCTCGTCGCCCGACAGGCCGGCCGACTCGAGCAGCAGGCCCGCGAGGATGTGGTCGGCGCCGCCCGCGGAGCCGCCGGTGACGGTGATCTCCTGGCCCTTGTCGACGATGGCGTCGGCGAGGTCCTCGAGGGTCTCGAACTCGGACGCGGCCGGCACGACGACGACGAGCGACTCCTCGGTGAGGCGGGCGATCGGAGTGGTGTCCTCCATCCGCACGTCGGCGGCGTTGGTCTCGACCGCGCCGACCATCACCAGGCCGGTGACCATCAGGGTGTTCGGGTCCTTCTCGTTGGCGAGGGACGCGAGGCCGACGGTGCCGCCCGCGCCGCCGACGTTGGTGACGGGGGCCGAGCCGACGAAGCTCCTCCGCGGTCAGCAGCTGCGACATGGCGCGGCCGGTCTGGTCCCAGCCGCCGCCCGGGTCGGCGGGGACGATGATCTGGAGCGACTCGACGGCACCGCCGGCGGCGGGCTCCGAGGCGGTCTCGGTGCCTCCCGATGAGCAGGCGGTGAGGGCGAGGGTCGAGGCGGCGAGCACGACGAGGAAGGGCTTGGATCGCATGGTTCTTTCTCTCCTTTGAGAACTCCCGAGTGCGAGATCGGGTGGATGCGCCGCTGCGGCGCGCGAGACAGAACCTAATGAGAGGGATGCCGCGGCCGCGGCTTCGGTAACTAAGAGCGGGCTTTCGTAACTATTGGTCGGCGACCCGCGGGTCTCGATCCGGTCCCGGAGCGACGCAGCGTCCCGTGGCGCGCCATGATGGGCGGGTGGTTCGGGCAATGTCGCTTCGAGTACAGCTCCTGCTGCTGCAGGCGCTGATCGTCGCTGTCGCCGTCGTCGCGACCGGACTCGTCGCCGGATCCCTGCAGGAGCGCTCGCTGCGCTCCTCCTACCTCGACCGCATGACCGAGAGTCGCCCGCTCGGTCGCGAACCTCCCGGCGATCACCGAGGCCTTCGACGACGAGGACCCCTCGATCGTGATCCAGCCGATCGCCGAGGTGATCCGCGAGGCGTCCGACGTGACCTACGTGGTCGTCACCGACCGCGCGGGCGTGCGGTTCTCGCACCCCGACACCGAGCGGATCGGCGAGCGCGTCTCGACCGACCCTTCGGTGCCGCTCGCCGGGCAGACCTTCGTCGGCACGCAGACCGGCACGCTCGGGGAGTCGTGGCGGGTCAAGGTGCCGGTGTTCGGCTCCGACGGCGAGGTGATCGGCACGGCCTCGGTCGGGATCCTCGAGTCGGCGCTGCGGAAGGACTTCCTCGGGCACCTCAGCTGGCTGCTCTGGGCGATGGCGGGCGCCGCGGTGCTCGGGATCTTCGGGGCGGCCTGGGTCACCGCGATCATCCGCCGCCGGATCTTCCGCCTCGAGCCCGAGGAGATCGCGTCGCTCGTGACGCAGCAGGAGACGATGCTGCACCGGCTCTCGGAGGGCGTGGTGACGGTCGACGCGAGCGGGCGGATCGTGCTGGTCAACGACGCGGCGACCGCGCTGCTGGGCTGGTCCCGGATCCGACCCAGCCTCCTCCCGCTGGCGCGCGACGTGCTCGAGCCGTCGCTGCTCGAGGTGCTCGAGTCGGGCGAGCGCGAGGGCCGGCTGGTCCTCGCGGGCGAGCGGATCCTGATCGCGCGCGGCACCGGCACCCGCCGCGGGGATCGCACGGTCGGCGCGACTCTCCTGCTCCGCGACCACACCGAGCTGCACCAGCTGATGCAGGACACCGACGGCGCGCAGTCGCTCGCCGCCGGCCTGCGCGCCCAGGCCCACGAGTTCGCGAACACCATGCACGTCGTCTCCGGGCTGCTGGAGCTCGACTGCGTCGACGAGGCGCGCGCGTTCATCGCGCGGCTCGGCAGCGGTGGGCCGCTCGGAGTCGGCGGTGCCATCGCCCCCGAGATGCTGATGGAGGATCCGGAGCTCACGGCGCTGCTGATGGTCAAGAGCGCCCACGCGCGCGAGCTGCGGATCGACCTCGCCGTCTCCGCGACTCCCGAGGCCGAGTCCCTCGCCGGACGCCTGCCCTCGACCCTGCGCGACGACGTCGTCACCGTGGTCGGCAACCTCGTCGACAACGCCCTCGAGGCCTGCTCGGCCGGGCACCGCGTGCGCGTGCAGTTCTCGATCGACGACGGAGACCTCGTGATCGAGGTCGATGACGACGAAGTGGGGATCCCGCCGGAGCAGCGCGAGCAGGTCTTCGAGGAGGGCGTGTCGTCCAAGGGCGGCCGCGATTCCGGGGTGCGCGTGCACGGCCGCGGCATCGGCCTCGCGCTCGTGCGCCGGGTCGCGCAGCGCAACCGGGGGGCGCGGTCGCGGCCGGGGCGTCGGAGTGGGGAGGGGCGCGTCCTCACCGCCCGCCTGCACCTCCCGCCCGTGGCCGTGGGGGTGTCGTGACCACCCCGCTGTCGGTCGTCATCGTCGACGACGACTCCGCCATCGCCGCCCTGCACGAGCGCTTCGTCGCCGCGCATCCGGGCTTCGAGGTGCGGGAGGTGGCGGGAGACGGACCGTCGGCGGTCGCCGCGATCCAGGCGCACCACCCCGACGTGGTGCTGCTCGACTTCCACCTGCCCGGCTTCTCGGGGCTCGACGTGCTGCGCGCGGTGCGGGCGACGGCGGGGCCGCAGCCCGACTTCATCGCGGTCACGGCGGTGCGGGATGTGGAGAGCGTGCGCGCGGCGCGGGCGGCCGGCGTGCACCACTACCTGGTGAAGCCGTTCAGCGCGACGGCGCTGCGGAACCGGCTGGACGAGGTGGCGCACGACCGGCGGTTGTTCGAGGGCGGCGGGGCTGCACCAGGACGAGATCGACGTGCTCTTCACCTCGGGCGCGCGGACGCAGGCGCTGCCGAAGGGGCTGAGCACCGAGACGCTCGCCTCCGTGCAGGGGGCGCTGCGTCCGGATGCGGACGCGTCGGCCACCGAGGTCAGCGTCGCGGTCGGCATCTCACGGGTGAGCGCGCGGCGCTACCTCGAGCACCTGGTGGCGTCGGGCCGCGCGGCGCGGACGCTCCGCTACTCACGGGGCGCTCCGTCGAGCGTGTACACGCTGGTGGAGTGACCGGGCGTCCGGATCCCGCGGATCTCCCTACGCCACTGTGCGGCTACTTGATCAGCGAGACGCGCGCGAATCGGGCCCTGCGCCTCCGTCAGCGCCCGGTTCGCGACCACTCGCCGCACCAGGGCTCGCTGAGTCGGCCCGAAACGGAGCCCACGGAGACGGCAGGCCCCACCCGGCGACGACTCGCCCGCCCCCGGCTGGTCGAGGAGCACCGCGGGCGCGTATCGAGACCCCGGGACACGCGGATCTCGATACGCCCGCTCCGCGAGCTACTCGATCAACGAGAGGCTCAGGCCCCCGCGACCGTCGACCCGCGGACCAGCAGCTCCGTCGGCATGATCGTCACGCGCTCGACCGTCTCGCCGGCGAGCAGCCGCACCAGCACCTCGGCCATCGTCGAGCCGAGCTCGGTCGAGGGCTGGCGCATCGTGGTGATGGGCGGGTCGGCCGCCTGCGCGAAGTAGTCGCCGTCGAAGCCGGCGAGCGCCACGTCGCCGGGCACCGAGAAACCGCGCTCGCGCAGGGCGCCCAGCGCTCCCGCCGCCATCTGGTCGTTGGAGGCGAAGACCGCGTCGATCGGGCGGCCGGAGTCGAGCAGAAGGTGCATCGCCGCGGCTCCGTCGGCGGGCGAGTAGTCGCCGATCTCGACGCGGGAGTCGTCGAGCCCGGCCTCGCGCACCGCGTCGCGCCAGCCGAGCAGGCGGTCGACGGCGGCGGGCAGTCCTGACGGCTCGCGATCATCGCGGGCTCGCGCCGGCCCAGGCCGAGGAGGTGCTCGGTGATCTCGCGCGCCGAGGCGATGTTGTCGACGTCGACGAAGTAGCCGCCCTGGCCCTCGTCGCTGAGCGGCCGGCCGCCGAAGACCACGGGGAGGCTCGTGCCGAGCCGGGCGTAGGAGTGGTCGCCGCTGTGGTGCGAGACGACGAGCGCCCCGTCGACGTTGCCGCCGAGGAGGTAGCGCCGGGTCTTCTCGGGCGCCGCCTCCGACGCGATGACGATGTTCAGCGTGTACGCGGTGTCGGCGAGCCGGAGCGCCGCCCCCTGCACCACCGAGGCGAAGAACGGATCCGCGAACACCTTGGCGGTCGACTCCGGCACCACGAGCGCGATGACCTCGGTCTTGCGGCTGGCGAGCGAGCGGGCGGCGCGGTTCGGCACGTAGCCGAGCTCCTCGATCGCCTTGCGCACCGCCTGGGCGGCGTCGTCCTTCACCCGCGGGGAGTTGGCGACGACGCGGCTGACCGTGGAGCGCGAGACGCCGGCGCGGGCGGCGACCTCTTCGAGCGTCGGGGCGGCGGAGGCGGTGTCGGGACTCATGGGGGGCCTCTCGGTTCAGTGCTCCGAGGGTAGTGGAGCCGCGACCCGCCTCGCACGGCCCTAGCCCTTGACCGCGCCGCTCATGATGCCGGCGATCAGCTGGCGGCCCGCGAGCACGAAGAGCACGAGCAGCGGAACGATCGACATCACGGCTCCGGTGAGCACGATCGAGTAGTCGATGTAGTAGCCGGACTGCAGCTGCGCGAGCGCCGTCTGCAGGGTCGGGTTCGTCGGGTTCAGCACGATCAGCGGCCAGAGGAAGTCGGTCCACGCCATCATGAACGTGAACAGCGCCAGGATCGCCATGGCCGGTCGGGCGGCGGGGACCGCGACGGTCAGGAACGTGCGGAACTGGTTCGCCCCGTCCATCCGGGCCGCCTCGATCAGCTCGTCCGGGATCACGTCGATCAGGTACTGGCGCATGAAGAACACGCCGAACGCGGTGACGAGGGTCGGCACGATGACCGCCCCCAGCTCGCCGGTCCAGCCGAGTTGGCGCATCAGGATGAACAGCGGGATGATGCCCAGCTGCGTCGGGATCGCCATGGTCGCCACGACCGTGATCATCAGCCCGTCGCGTCCGCGGAACCTCCAGCTTCGCGAAGGCGTAGCCGGCCAGCGTCGAGAACGTCACGACCGAGACGGTGATGACGCCCGAGACGATGATGCTGTTCAGCAGCGCCGTCCAGAACGGGAGGGCGTCGAACACCTTCGCCGCGTTGGCGAGGAAGTTGCCGCCCGGCACCATCGGCAGCGTCTCGCTGCGCGTGGCGTTGGTGCCGCTCGCGACCACGAAGGACCACCACAGCGGGTAGGTCGATCCGAGGATGAACGCGCTGAGCAGTCCGTAGACGAGGAAGCCGGGGCGGTCGACCCGGCCGGCGCCCTTCCGGCGGCGGCGCGGCTCCTTCGCGGCGGCCTCCCCCTCGACGGGGCGGCGGACCGGGAACGCGGCAGTGGGGGCGGGGGCGGTCATCGCTCGCTCGCTTTCTGGCCGAGGCCGGTGGAGGGACAGGAGGGGGTCGGTCGCGGCGATCTCGTCGGCGCGGTCGGCCGACTGCCAGCACGGCGGCCGCCTTGCGCTGCGCCCGCTTGCCGAGCACCCGGTTCTCGACCGAGGCGATCCTCCGCGAGACCGCGAAGTTCACCAGCCCGATCAGCACGATCAGGAGGAACAGCAGCCAGGCGATGGCGGCCGCCTCGCCGAAGTTGCCGCGGAAGAACGCCATCTCCCAGAGGTAGAGGACGGTGGTCTGGAACTGGCGGTCCGAGCCGCCGATGCCGCCCGCGTTCGACACGTCGAAGAGGCGCGGCTCGGCGAAGATCTGCAGTCCGCCGATGGTCGCCGTGGTGACGACGAAGATCAGGGTCGGGCGGATGTTCGGGATCGTGATCGAGACGAAGCGGCGGAACGCACCGGCTCCGTCGATCGCGGCCGACTCGTGCAGATCGCGGGGCACGGCCTGCATCGCGGCCAGGAGGATCAGGGCGTTGTAGCCGGTCCAGCGCCAGTTGACCATCGAGGCGATGGCGACGTGGCTGGCCAGGCGGTCGTTGATCCAGTCGATCTGGGGGACGCCGATCAGGCCGAGGAGGTTGTTGGCCAGGCCGTCCTGCTCGCTGAACACGCTCGAGAAGATGAGCGCCACGGCGACCGGGGACACGATGTAGGGCAGCAGCACGCTCATCCGCCAGAACGTCCTGGCGCGCAGCGACTGGTCGAGGGCGGCCGCCAGGAGGAGCGCGACGAGCAGCTGGGGGATCGTGGACAGCAGGAAGATGCTGACGGTGTTGACGATCGAGTTCCAGAAGAACCGGTCGCCGAGCACGGCCGCGAAGTTGCCGAGGCCGACGAAGTCGCCCTGGCCCTGCAGCAGCTCCCAGTCGTAGAGCGAGACGACGAGCGTGTAGACGAGGGGAACGCGCCGGTGATCGCGAAGAGCAGGAAGAACGGCGAGATGTAGAGGTACGGAGAGGCCTTCACATCGAAGCGGCCGAGCCGCTGGCGGAAGGTCAGGGGGACGCGGGGCGCGGCGGGCCGCCCGCCCCCTGGGCGGTGTCGCCGTCGCCGGCGGGGTCGGTGTGCTCGTCATGGCGCGATCGCTTTCCTCGGAGGGAGGGCTCCCACCCGGCGGAACGGTGCCGCCGGGTGGGAGCCAGTCGGGAGGGAGGGTGGGAGGGGCGCGTCAGTCGACGAGCTCGCCGAGGAGCGTCAGCGCCTCGGCCCAGGCGGCGTCGCCGTCGAGCTCACCGCGGTCGACCTTCTGCAGCACGGGGCCGAAGACGTTCTCCTGGATGAGCGAGTCGTCCGGGTCCCTTGTACTGGGCGACGACGCCCTCGGCGCGCTTCGCGAGGATCGCACCGGTCGGCGAGTCGTTCAGCGCCGAGGTCCGGCTCCAGCGGCGGAGGCGAGCTCCTCCTGAGCGGCGAGGGTGCTCGGGAACGGACCGGCCGCCTCGAACGCCTTGATCTGCTGCTCGGGCTCGCTCAGCCACGAGGCGAGGGCCGCGGCCTCCGCCGGGTGCTCCGACTGCGTCGGGACCGAGAGGAAGGAGCCGCCCCAGTTGGCCGCGCCGCCGAGGAAGACGTCCGCGAAGTCCCAGCCGGTGCTCGCGGGGTCTCCGCCTCCGGCCTCCACGCCGCCCTTGAGGGTGCCGAACATCCGCGCGGGGCAGACGAAGGTGGCGAAGGTCTGGTCGGTGAACGACTTGCCCTTGTTCCAGTCCCAGGCCTTCTGACCGGCCGAGAGGCCGGAGGCCGCGGCGTCGGTCAGCTGGCCCCAGCGCTCCTCGAGCTCGGGGTTGCCCTCGATGTTGAGCTCGCCGTCGGCGGTGTAGTACCCCTCGGGGGAGCTGGTTGACCATGGCGTTCCAGACGAATCCGGAGTGGTCGAACCAGGCCTTGCCGGTCGCCTCGTTGTACTGCTCGCCCGCGGCGAAGTAGTCGTCCCAGGTCGCGTCCGCGCCGCCGAGCAGCTCGGCGACGGCCTCGCGGTCGGTGGGGAGTCCGGCGGCCTCGAAGGCGGCGGTGCTGTAGCAGAGGCCCTCGGGCCCGATGTCGGTGCCGTAGCCGATGACGCGGCCGTCGGGGTCGGTCGCCTGCTCGTACTTCCAGTCGACCCAGTCGGCCTTGCGGTCCTCGATGCCGTGGTCGCGGAGGTCCACGAACTGGTCCGAGACCTCCATGATCTGGCCGAGCCAGCCCTCCTCGATCGCGAGGACGTCCGCGAGGCCGGAGCCCGCGGCGAGCTTGGTGAAGGCGTCGGTCCGGGCGTTTCCGCCGGTGTCGATGTTGTTCGGGACGATGGTGATCCCGGGGTTCGCCTCCTCGTACTCGGCGTAGAGGTCGTCGAACCCCATCGCGTTGAACGTGGTGACGGTCAGTTCGATGTTCTCGCCCTCTGCGGCGTCGGATCCGGATGACGAGCATCCGGTGACGACGAGGGCGAGGGTTGCGGCGCCCGAGATCGCTGCGGCGATCCTGGCGCGTCGTGATGCGAGCACGGTCACTCCTTCGTGATGGGATGGGCACGTCGGGGAGCGCTCTCACGCTGGACTGCTGCGTCTGTGAGAGCGCTCTCACGAGGTGTAGGGCGAGTGTACGAACACTTCCGCAGAGAGGTCAAGAGTTTCGAGAGAGCGCTCTCATAACGGTCCGGTCACCGTCGTGAAGCCGACTGCGGGTCGGGAATTCCGGCGGGTCGCGTCCTGCGGAGGGGTGCGGCGCAGAACCTCGGCCGAGAGCGGTGCTCAGCGACGATCGTGCGCGAGCGGCACTCGTGGCCGAGGTTCTGCATCGGCGTCTGCACAGGAACCCCCGTCCACGCGGCACCGGCACCAGGGGTGAACACCCTGGTCGATCCGTCACGGACGGTCGCCTCCGAGCGATCCGAGCGGCCGTTCGCGACGGATCGACGCGGGAGACCCGACCGTTCGTGACGGATGGACGGAGGCCCGACCGTTCGCGACGGATCGACGGACACGCGCCCGCCGATCCGTCACGAACGGTCGGGCGTCAGCCGATCAGCACCGCGAAGCCCTGAGCGGGCAGCTCCACGGAGGCGCCGGCAGCCGCCGCGGACTCGCTCACGAGCACGCCGTCCGGCCGAGTAGACGCGCAGCGTCCCCGAGCCTTCGAGCGTCGTCGAGCGCGCCGTCGCGGTCGAGTTCCGCAGCAGCTCCGTGCGTCCGCCGTCGCCCTCGACCACGAGGCGCGACACCACGGGGCGCACCAGCAGCGCGTCCAGCTTCGTCTCGCCGGTCAGCCCGCGCACGTCGATCGTGGTCGCACTCGCGGGCACCGTGCGGCGCAGCTTCTGCGGGAGCAGGGCTCCCGACGCCTCGGTGATCCCCTGCTCGCCGACCGTGCTCGTCAGCAGATCCAGCGGGCGGCGTCCCGTGTTCCAGGCACTCCGCTCGGAGTCGTCGCCGTGCCCTTCTCGACCTGCCAGAGCACCGGCTCGATCACGCGCTCCTGGATGGAGGAGCCGAGGCCGATCGTCGCCGCGCGGCGCCAGTTCGTCAGCGACAGGTACGAGCCGCTCCACGACGACTCCCCCGTCCAGCTCGATTCCGGAGTGACGACCGTGCCGCCGCGCGCCGTCTCGGCCTCGACGACCTCGAGGCCCTCGCGGCTCACCTGGGTCGCCACCGACCGCGCGCGGTCGGCCAGCTCGGAGTCGGTCGTCGAGCGCGATCATGGCGAGGAGGCCGTGGATGGTGCTCTCGGCGCCGCTGTTGCGGTTGACGCTGCCGTCGGCCTGGACGCCGTCGAACGTGATGCCCGTCGCGGGGTCGTAGACGGCCGCACCGCTCCGGTTGAGGCCGAAGAACCAGGCACCCTGCACACCGGCGAGGTCGGTGTAGGCGCTCGACCCGGTCGCGTCGGCGAGGGCGAGCGAGTTCTGCAGCCGCGAATCCGCTCCGTAGGCGATCTGCACCGTCTCGGTCGGGCTCGGGTAGCGGCCGTTGTCGGGGCCGCCCGAGGTCAGCAGCTCGGGCGCGAAGCGGGAGCCGTCGACGACGGCGGGCTCGAGGAGCGAGGCGTCACCGAGGGCCACCGAGGACTCGGCGAGCGCCGCGGGCATCTGCGACGCCCAGGAGTGCCAGAGCGAGCGCGACTGCGCCCACGGCAGGATCGCGCCGTACGGCCACGACGTGGTGTCCCCCTCCGTCGTCGTGCGCGCGCGCCGCCACGCCCTCGGCGAGCTTCTCGGTGCTGTCGCGCACCGCGGAGTCGTCGGGCACGGCCTCGACGTACACCGAGAGGCCCAGCAGGGCCTCGGCGGTGGCGTCGGCACCGTCGACGATCAGCCACGCGGGCACGTCGACGCCGTCGGCCTTCTCGGTACTCGCCGTAGCGGCCGAGCACCTCGCGGTCGACCGCGGCGACTCCGAGGCGGAGGCGCTCCTGGAGGAAGGCGGCGAACCCGGGGTCGTCGTCCTCGAACGCCGCGTAGCCCTCGCCGAGCGCCCACAGCGTGCGGGCGAGCCAGGTAGCTGTCCTCGGAGTCGCTCGGGTCCGGCAGCTCGATCGGCTCGGCGCTGGGGTTCAGGTCGCCGTCGGGCTGCATCCAGAGCACCACGTTGCCGGCGTCGTCGCCGTCGGTGGTCTGGAAGTAGGCGAGGGCGCGCAGGGTCTCGTAGGCGTTCTCGCGGCTGGCCGTCGATCCGGTCTGCTGCCAGTGCCGCAGGTAGGCGACGGCGGCCCGGGAGATGTCGTCGGTGTTGAAGGCGCCCCTGCCCCCAGTCGCCGGTCGCGGCATCGAGGGGACCGCCGCCGACGCGCTCGAACGTGCCGCCGTCGCGAGCGTCGGCGTACGTCCACGGCATCACCAGCTCGGGCTCCTCGGCGAGGGCGGTAGGTCGTGTGGCCGGGCTCCGGAGTCGAGGTGGCGGTGTCGAGCAGGAAGTCGAGGTGCGCGGTGTTCGCGAGGGGCCGCCGCCTGCGCGGGGGCCGCGCCGAGGGCGAGGCCCCCGGCGACGAGGGCGGTGGCGGCGAGTGCCGCCGCCGTCCGGGTTCTGGCGTTCGTCATTGAACTCTCCGATGTGTGGGTGGGGATGGAGCTTCTGGGGGTGGGGGATCTCGAGACGCCCGCTCCGCGGGCTACTCGATCAGCAGGGGTGAGGCAGCCGGCTCCACCGCCTCATCCGTCCGTCCGCACGAGCCGGGCCGCGCCGATCCTCCGAGTCGGCCATGCCGTAGAAGACGAAGTGCTGCCCGTCGATCTCCTCGATCGCCGTCGGGAAGACGACGTTCAGGAGCGATGCCCGAGCGCTCGTCCTCCGTCTCGGCCTCGAGCAACGGCTCGCTGGTGCGCGCGATCACGCGCGAGGGGTCGTCGCCGTCGAGGAGGATCGCTCCGGCCGCGTAGTTGACGTTCTGCTGCTGCGAGAACGCGCTGTCGATCACGCCGGTCACCCCGTGGTGGATCAGCAGCCAGCCCTCGGGCACCCGGAGTGGCGCGGGGCGCCTCCGACCTTCAGCTCCTCGAAGGGGAACTCGCCAGGCCCCGCGAGGAACCGGTGCCGGGTCCACCGCGTGAGGTTCGCCAGGTCGCGGTCCACCTCGGCGACCGGGACGTAGCTGATCCAGATGCTCTGGCGCGGATCCTCGGTGCCGGCGGGCAGGCGGACGCCCTCCCCCGGCTTGGTCTCGCCGAGGTCCCACATGGGCCGGTGCAGCACGGCGAAGGACCGCGTGCCGTCGGGCGCCGTCACGATCTCGGGGAAGAACACGGTGTCCTTGTTGTGGAACAGCCCGAGGTCGATGTCGAGCGCGTCGTCGTACGCGAAGGTCACGGGGCCGAGCCGACGCCAGTCGCGCAGGTCCTCCGACACCGCGAGCGCCGTCCGCGGACCCAGCGGCCCGTACGCCACGTACGTCATGACGTGCAGGCCGAGGGCCTCGATCCACGTGACGCGCGGGTCCTCGACTCCGGCGTTCGCGGCACCGCGCTCGAACCCGCGGTCGGGCGCCAGTACGACCCCCTGCCGCTCGACGCCGACGGGCACGCCGTTCTCGACGAGCACGCGGGCGAGCCCGATCCGCGAGACGTTGCCGGTCGCGACCATGCGAGGCAGCAGGTACAGCTCGCCGTCCGGGCCGCGACCGCTGCCCGGGTTGAGCACCCCCTCGGCCTCGAGCTGGTCGCCCGGCAGGGGCTCCATCACGATGCCGACGCGCTCGAGTCGGTAGGGGACGGTGGTGAGGGTGGGAGTCATGGTCATCCTTTCACTCCGGATCGAGATCGGTCGAGACGAAGTAGCGCTGGAACACGATGAACAGCACGACGACGGGGGCGGCGAGCACGACGGCGCCCGCCAGGATCGCCCCGAACGGGTTGTCGGTCGACGACGCGACGTTCGAGATGTAGTTGGCCAGGGACACGGCGAGCGGCTGCAGCGACGCGTCCTTGGTGATGAGGAAGGGCCAGAGGAACTCGTTCCAGGGGCCGATGAAGGTGAGGAGGACCGCCGTGACGAGCGCGGGCCGCACCAGCGGGAGGGCGACGTTCCAGAGCAGCTTCAGCTCGCCGGCGCCGTCGATCCGGGCCGCCTCGAACAGCTCCTTCGGGAGCTGCAGGAAGTACTGCCGGAAGATGATCACCGCTGTGGAGTTGATGGCGAACGGCAGGATCATGCCCACGTGGCTGTCGGCGAGACCGTAGTCGCGGGCGATCAGCACGTAGAGCGGGATCTGCAGCAGCTGGAACGGGATGACCTGCACGAGCAGGGCGAGAGCGAACACGGCGTTGCGTCCGCGCCACTGCAGCATCGCGAGCGCGTAGCCGGCCAGCACGCCGAACACGACGGTGCACAGCAGCACGCCGCCCGTGAAGATCCAGAGTTGACCAGGCCGGTGAGCAGGCTGATCCGCTCGTTCACGTTGACCGTAGTTGTCGAGCGTGAGGTTCGCGGGGTCCGGGACGGCTCCGGCGAGGGTGGGGTCGGGGTCCGTCTGCAGCGAGCCGACGACCATGTAGTAGAAGGGGAACAGGAAGACGATCGCGCCCAGCCCGAGGACCACGCCGCGCAGGACGACCGCCGAGCGGCTCATCCCCACGGGGCGTCGACGCGTCCTGATCGGAGTGACGGCGGGCACGGCCGAGGCCAGCTGCTCCCGCGCTGACCTGCGCGCTCATGAGTTCCTCTCCCCGGCGAACCGGTTCTGCAGGTAGGCGATGACCAGGACGCCGATGACGAGGACGACTCCGATGGCCGACGCCACGTCGGGCTGCCCCTGCTGGAGGCCCAGCTGGTACATCAGCAGCACGGGCGAGGCGGAGGCGCCGTTGGGTCCGCCGCCGCCGGTGAGGAGGTACGGCTCGGTGAAGAGGTTCGCTCCAGTGACCGTCGAGACGAGCAGCACGAGCAGGGTCGCGGGCCGCACGCTCGGCACCGTGACCGAGAAGAACTGGCGCACCCGGCCGGCTCCGTCGGTCGAGGCCGACTCGTAGAGCTCCTTCGGCACGTTCTGCAGCGCCGCGAGGTACAGCAGGGATGTAGAACCCGAGCTGCTTCCACGTGACGAAGATCGCGATGACGGGCATGGCGAGGTCGTCGTTGATCAGCCACGACGGATCCGGCGCCAGCGGGCCGAGCAGGCTGTTGACCAGCCCGTTCCCGTTGAACAGGAACAGCCAGACCGCGACGATCGCGACGCTCGCCGTCACGTAGGGCACGTAGAACGAGACCCGGAGGAACGTGCGCAGGTGCACGACCTTGTCCAGCGCCGAGGCGAGCAGCAGCGCCAGGATCACCGTCAGCGGCACGTTGATGATCAGGAAGATCCCGATGTTGCCGAACGAGCGGATGACCTGCGGATTCGAGAACGCGGTGACGAAGTTCTCGAGCCCCACGAACGGCCGGTCGACCTGCACGCCGGGTGCCGCGAAGAAGAAGTCGTGGAACGCGATGTAGACCGAGTACCCGACCGGGAACGCGAACACCGCGAGCACGAAGACCAGGTACGGGCCGCCGAACAGCGGTCCGAGCGGCTGGGGTCCGAGCACGCGGCGGAGCAGGCTCGCTTCGCGGCCGGGCCCAGGGCCCCGCGCCCGTGGACGCCGGAGCCTTCGGGGTGAGCGTGGTCACGGCCGGCTCACTGCTGGCCGGCGAGCCCGGTGACGGTCTCGGCCGCTCCGTCGAGCGCCGACTCGACGTCGCCCTCGCCGAAGATCACGGTCTTGCCCCACGCGTCGCGGATCGCCTGCAGCATCTGCACCGTGTTCGGTCCCGACGGAACCTCGATGGTGCGGCTCGCCTGGTCGCCGAAGCGCTGGTAGGCGGGGTTCGCCTCGAAGTAGTCGGCGTAGGTGGTCTGCAGGTCGGTGCGCAGCGGCATCTGGCCGGTGGTCTCGAGGAGCGAGCGGTCCTGCTCCTCACTGGTCGCGAACTTCAGCACCTCCCACGCGGTGCCCTTGTTCTCGCAGGCGGAGTAGAGACCGACGTTCTTCGCGTCACTGAAGGTCCAGGTGTCCTCGGGCGCAGTGCCGTCGAGGGTGGGCACCGAGACGGAGCCCCAGTTCAGGTCCTCGTAGACCGAGACGGCCCACGGGCCCACGATCGACATCGCGGCCTGGCCGTCGGCGAACGCGTCGCCCTGGTACTGCTCGCGACCGGCGAGGCCCTGGTCGTACAGGCCCTTCCAGAACTCGGCGACCTCGTAGCCGTCCTCGCTCGCGAAGGTGGCCTCGCCGTCCTCGACCAGACCCGTGCCTCCGGTGGCGGCGGCGTACAGCGGCATGAAGTCGAACTGGGTCTGGAAGAACTCGCTGGTGGGCGCGGGCTGGATCGCGGCGGGCGCGGCCTCCGGACTCGACGAGCGTCTTCGACGTGGCGACGAATTCGTCGTAGGTCGCCAGCGACGGGTTCTCGGGGTCGAGACCGGCCTGCGCGAAGAGGTCCTTGTTGTAGAAGATGACGACCGGATTGCTCTTCCACGGCATCTGGAAGTAGTCGCCGTCGGCGTTCTGGTACTGCTCGGCGAGGTCGCCGCTGCGGGTCTCGATGTAGTCGTCGCCGTCCTCGAACTCCGACAGGTCGACGAGGCCGCCCTGCTTCTCGAACTGGCCGACCGCGCTGGGGGCCGTGTTGAAGACGAGGCAGGGCGCGTTGCCGGCGGTGATCGCGGCTCCGATGACCTCCTCGCTGCTCTTGCCGGCCGGGATCTCCTGACCGGTGATCTCCTGGTCCGGGTTGTCCGCGTTCCAGGCCTCGACCATCGCCTCTCCCCAGGCGACCTCCTGCTCGTTGTTCGAGTACCAGATCGTGATCGGGCCGGTCGCGGTGAGGTCGGTGGAGGCGCCGCCTCCCCCGCCACTGCGACGCGGTGAGGCCGATCGTCGCCAGCGAGGCCGATGCCGATCCCGGTGAGCCATCGTCTCGTCGTCGAGCTGCTCATGGTGTTCTCCTTGTCCTGTGCTCGGCGCGCGCGGCGGTGCGCGCCTCTCAGTGGGTCGGCCGCGGCGGAGCGGTCGAGTGGCGCACGACGAGCCCGGCGGGCTCGGGGTCGACATCGGGGCGCTCCCGGTCTCGATCAGATCGAGGAGCGTGCGGGCCGCCGCCTCTCCCCAGCGCGCGGGGCGCGTGCGGGCGGAGGTCAGCGTCGGGTAGACGTGGGCGGCGATCGCGGAGTCGTCGAACCCCGTGATCGAGAGGTCGTCGGGCAGCCGGAGCCCGCGGGTGTGCGCGACGCCGAGGCCGGCGATGGCCATCGGGTCGTTCGCGTAGACGACCGCGGTCGGCGGTTCGGCGAGGTCGAGGAGCTGCTCCGTGGCGCGCGCGCCCTGGCCGGCGCTGAAGTCGGTCGCGACGACCGGGCCGGGCTCGAGCCCCGCGTCGCCGCACGAGCCGAGGAACGCCGCGCGGCGGCGGCGCGAGTGCAGCAGGTGATCGGGACCGGCGACATGGGCGATGCGCCGGTGGCCGAGCGCGGCGAGGTGCGCGACGGCGTCCGCGATGCCGGCGGCGTCGTCCATGACGACCGCGGGCGACGGCGATCCGTGGAAGCGGCCGAGGGTGACGGCGGGCAGGCCGAGCTCGGCGAGCAGGGCGGGACGGGAGTCGTCCCCGCGCAGATCCGTCAGGAAGATCCCGTCGACGCGGCGGTCGGCGGCGAGGGTGCGGTACACCGCCTCCTCCGAGGCGCCGGGCTCGACCACGCTGAGCACGAGCACCCGGCCGTTCTCGGCGAGCACGCGCTCGACGCCCGAGATGAACGAGGGGAAGAACGGATCCGCGGCGATCACTTCGGGATCGCGCGCGACGACGAGGCCCACCGCGAACGAGACGCTGATCGAGAGGGAGCGGGCGGTGACGCTGGGGCGGTAGCCGAGGTCGGCCGCGACCTGGAGGATCCGCTCGCGGGTGCCGGCGGAGACACCGGGCCTGTCGTTCAGCGCGAACGAGACGAGCGCCTTGCCGACGCCGGCCTCGCGGGCGACGTCGAGGATCGTGGGCCTGTCGGCCATCTCGCGCCTCCTCTCGATTCTGAACCGGTTTACTTAACCGGTTCAGAGCACGCTAGCAGGGGGAATGGCTTGGGCGGAAGGGCCCCGAAGCGACCGCCCGCTGCAGAACGTCGGGTGAGAGGGGGGTGCGTCGGGCTGTCGGTCGACAGGGGTGCCTCCTGGCCGAGATCGCGCCGGGACGAGCTGCCCTCGCGCTCGTCGAGGTCCGGTCAGGCGCCGAGGCGTGCGGTGACGCGGCAGAGCACCTGGATGTGCGGCGGGGCGTCGGGGCTGACCTTCTCGGCGACGGCATCGAACCGCCAGCCCGATCCCGCGAGCTCGGCGATCTCGCCGCAGAGCCAGTCGGGGATGCGGCCGATCGGCTCGCCCGCCGACAAAGGACCCGGTAGGCGTCCGGATTCTTCGTGTTGTCCGGCTCCGGCTCGAGGATCAGCGGGTCTCCGTCGGACATGACGGCCAGCAGTTCCGGGGTCTCGGGCTGGTGACGGACCCCTGAGACGAAGAAGCGGCTGGTGAAGTTCCGCGCGCCCCGAGAAGGCATCTCGACCACGTGGAAGGTGTCGGTCGCGCGACCCGCCCCGGTTCGCACGAGGATCTCGAGCGGGAGCTCGGGAGAGCCCTGGGCGAGTCCGAGCCAGCCGAGGTAAGAGTCGTAGGAGTCTCTGGCGGACGACATGATCCTGTTCGCGAAGAACGGAGGGATCGACGACGACGCGTACTCGTCCTCGAGGCGAGGGAACTCGTCGAGCGGGAAGAAATCGGGGTCGGCCCCTACGTCTTCTGCGTAGCGGAACACGAAGCCCGCGTCCGACACGGAAAGGATCCCGACCTTCGAGAAGCGGCCGGTCCGGCGGTTCTGCCAGATCAGCAGCAACTCGCGAGTACCGCCCTCGTGGAAGACGGCGGGACGATCAACGAGCAAGGTCATCGAGCAACCTCCTCCGGTTCAACGCGAGCAGCTCTTCTGTGAAGCTAGCGCAGGCCGCCGACATCAGCTCCCGGGGAACGGCGGCGATGACCGAACTCACGCGATCGAGGCTCACTGCCGAGAGTCGATCGAACCAGAACGTCCTCGCTTCCGGCGAGGCCATGCCGAGCGCCTCGCCCGCGAGGTCGGTCAGCAGCGGGCGTCCGGGAAAGTGGTGAGCTGCGGCCGCGACGGAGCCACCCCTCGAACACCAGCGGGTCGGAGAGGCATGCGAGCCGCTTCGCGTCCGACTCCTGGAATCCGAGAGAGTTGCCGTGGTCGTAGGACGGGGACAGTCGACGATGTCCTCTGCCGCTGATCACGCCCCAGTTCTCGTGATGCCGGTCGCGGCCCGCGACCCAGGCGTCGAAGAGCAGGTAACCGGCCCAGACGTCGAATCCCGACATCCCGCGGGGGCCGACGAAGGCGAACGGCGCGTCGACACCGTCGAGTGCGGCGAAGACCGCCGACACGGTGTAGCGCTCGTTACCTCGCGTACGGCTCGACTCGTAGAAGCGATCCGACTCGGCGAGCACGCTGTTCCCGTTCTCGAGTCGCTGGCCGATGTCGATCTCGACGACGTTGCGCGACATGATGCCCCGGCGTCCCGCCACCGTGGCTGGTCGGACCTCCGCGCAGGGAACGGCGAGCTCTCCGGCGAGGTGGAAGGACACCCACTCCGCCCAGTCCTCACCGCGCGTCGTCTCGCCACTCCCTCGAGCGAACTTGAAGAGCCAGAGCTCGCGCTCGGCGACCAGCCAGAACTTCTCCTTCGTGCCCAACGGCTCGTCGAAGGCATGGCCGTCCTGCGCCCTCTCGATGTCCGTCGACACCCACTGCACAGCCATGCCTCACCGTAACGCGATCGATTTCGGGACCGTTCGCGCGCACGAGCGGAGGCGCGGACCGTGTCAGAACGACGGAACCCGGGCGATCCAGCCCGTCGCCTCCTCGATCGCGCGGGTCACCGCGAGCAGCTGCAGCTCGCGGCCGTGGCGGCCCACGACCTGCACGCCCACCGGCAGCCCGTCGGCGGTGAAGCCTGCCGAGGTGACGACCACCGGATGCGCGGCGAGCGTCAGGCGGTTCGCGAGCATCTGCCAGGTGAAGTAGCGGTCGAACCGCACGCCGTCGACCTCGGGGACCCACTCGAGCTCGGCGGGCGGTGCGGCGACGAAGTCGCGGGCAGGATCAGCACGTCGTGCCGCTCCAGCACCGCGGCGGTGTCGCGGAACAGGCGCGTGCGGCGCTCGTAGGCGTCGGCGAGCTGCGTGGCCGACATCGCCCGGCCCTGCTCGACGTTGCGCACGTAGTCCGGGCGGAAGCCCGTCGCTCCCGCGTCGACGGCGTGCCGGCCGCCGAGGAAGAACTCGAAGGTCTCGATGGTCTCCCAGGCCTCGTCGGCGCCCGCGAAGTCGGGCTCGTCGGCCTCGACGACGGCCCCGAGGGACGAGAGCTGCGCCGCGAACGCCGCGTGCACCCGCCGCACCTCGGGGTCGATCGGCAGGCCGCCGGCGTCCGCGCTCCACGCGATCCGCAGGCCGCCGACGGCCACCGGGCGCGGCTCGTGCACGGGCAGGGACGACAGCGGCCACACGCTCTTCTCGACCGAGAGGCCGCGGAGGAACAGAACGGCGTCGGCGGAGTCGCGCGCCATCGGTCCGGTGACGCCGTGCGAGGTCCACGCGTTGCCCGTCCGTCCGCTCGCGACGCGGCCGGGGCTCAGGCGCACGCCGACGACGTTGCAGAACGCGGCCGGGTAGCGGAGGCTCCCACCGCTGTCGGAGCCGTCGGCGATCGGCAGCATGCGCGCGGCGAGGGCGGCGGCCGCCCCTCCGCTCGACCCGCCTGCGTGGCGCGTCGTGTCCCACGGGTTCACGGTCGTGCCGAAGACCGGGTTGAAGGTCAGCACGCCCTGGCCCATCTCGGGGGTGTTCGTCTTGCCGATGATCAGCGCGCCCGCCTCGCGGAGCAGGGTCGCGAGAACACTGTCGTGCGCGGCGGGCGCGGCGTCGGCGAACGCGGGCCGAGCCGTTCGTGGTCGGGAAGCCGGCCACGTCCATCAGGTCCTTCACCGCAGTCGGCAGACCGTGCAGCGGAGGCAGGGGCTCCCCGATGCGCGCGCTCGGCGGTGCGGCGGTCGGCCGCCTCCGCCGCTGCAGAGCGACACCGAGTCCGGCTGCTGCGAGACCACGGAGCGGAGCGCGGGGTTCCGCTCCTCGATCCGCTCGAGGTGCGCCCGCATCACCTCCACGGCCGAGACCTCGCGGGAGGAGATCGCCGCTGCCAGCGCGGTGGCGCTGCGGTCGGCGAGGTGCTCCTCGGCCATCAGCGGCCGCCCTCGTGGCCGTGCTGCTGCTCGGCGTGCGCGTGGCCGGCGTGGGCGTCGTGCCCGTGGGCGTCGTGCCCGTGCCCGGCGGAGTCGTGCCCGGAGTGGTCGTGCCCGGCGTGTCCCTGCCCGGCGCGCAGTGCGCCGACTCCGACGCCGGCACGTCCAGCGACGGATTGCGGTCGAAGAACCCGTCCGGCTCGAGCCTCAGGCTGATCCGGTCCACCGGCATGATCGGCCACTGCTCCGGGCGCGGGAAGTGGTGCACGCCGAGCACCGGCCAGAGCACGAGGCGCTCGTTCTCGAGTGAGCGGTCGGCCCGCTGCCACACGTGCACGCCGTCGTCGCCGAGCTCGCCCTGGTTGGGGTACTCGCCCGCGATGAAGCGCTCCTCCGCGTCGAAGGCGCTCGCCCACAGGTGCTGCGCGACGAACGGCGCCTTGCGCTCGACCACGCTGCCGGGGCGCGCGTAGAGCTGCGCGGTGTTCTGGATCGCGAGGCGGTAGGCGGTGCTCTCGCCGTAGCGGTTGGTGGCCGACTCGCTCTCGACGCGCCAGTGCAGCGCCCGAGCAGGGTCCGCGCGCCGCGCGCCCTGAGCCTCCGAGGCGATCGGGGTCTCGACGGCGAGGCACGCGTTGCCGTGCGGGTTCGTCGTCTCGTCCGGGTCCACCTCGGCGTGCACCTCGACGAGGCGGTTCAGCGGTCCGTCGATCGCGGTGTCCAGGCGCACGGCGAAGTAGTGCTGGTGGGTCGGCGCCTGCACGTTCGGAGCGACGAGGCGCCCCGACCGCGGGGTCTCGCCGTCGGCGATGCCCGAGACCGACATCAGGCCGGTGAGCTTCACCTCGAGCTCGATCGAGCCGTCCTGGTGCAGCGACCAGTAGAAGCCGTAGTCGTAGTTCGCGACCGTGGCGAAGCTCGAGACCACGAGCTTGCGGCTGCGGCGCACCTCGGCGCTGCCGGTGCGCGTGTTCACGTGCTTCCAGAGGATCGAGTCGTCCTCCTCGTGCAGGCAGATGCCGTTCGCGATGGTCTGCGGCTCGCCGTGCCCGTCGAGGTACTCGACGTCGAAGTAGCGGATCTCGCCCAGGCAGTCGCAGCCCAGCTCGGGCTCGCGGTCAGGGGGCCGGCGCCGTACTCGCCCCAGTCGAAGAAGTTCTTGCGGTAGGCGGTCGGGTCGCTGTCGAGGTAGGGCACGTACATCTCGTTGACCGCGGCGCGCTGGAGCACGGGGCGCTCGACATCGCCGTCGCGGTAGGTCAGCTCGTGCAGCACGAGCCCCTCCCGGTGGCTGAAGCCCACCGGAACGACCAGTTCTGCCAGGTGACGCGGTGCCCCTCGATCGCGAAGCCGGGGCCGTCCGCCTGCACGATGTCGAGCATCGACACCTCACGGTCGGGACCCCAGGTGCCCGCCGTGTAGACGCCGGTCTCGCTCGCCATCGGGATCACGCCGTGGTCCTCGATCCGGATCACCTCGAGCGTGTCGAGGTCGAGGATCGGCACGAGTCCGGCGACCGGGCGCGCGTAGCCGTTGTCCTCCGGGAACTCGCGGTACCAGACCGTGCCCCAGCTGAGCCGGCGGTCGGCGAGGTCCTCGGGCACGAAGCCGGTGATCGACTCCGGGTCGACCCAGACGAGCGAGGGTGTCGGTGATGCCGCGCAGGGCCAGAGCGTCCTTGAGCAGGGGCGAGTTGCGGGCGGCCTGTGCGATCATCCGGGCCTCGTCGCTCGAGACGCCCGGGCGGCGGTGGTCGACGTCGGTCCACACCTCGACGACGGCGGAGCCGCCCGGCGCCGCGGTCCAGCCGCGCACCTCCCAGGCGGCGCGGGCGTCCGGATCCATGACCACCAGGCGCACCGGTCGCGGGTCGCCCGGCGACGTGCCCCGCGCCTTCTCCTCGTCCAGGGCGATGCCCCAGAAGCGCGGTCGCTCGCCGAGTCGGCCGCTCGCGCGCACGGCGGCGACGAAGGAGGAGATCTCGGCGGAGGTGAGCGGGTCGAGGACGTGGGCGGTGGAGCTCATCGGGTTCCTTCGGGTCGGAGGGTCGGGTTCGGGGACGCGGGGACGACGGCGGCGCGGCCGTCCGCGCGCGGGTCGCTCGCCGCGTCGAGCCGCCCGTCGGAGTGCAGGCGCACCAGCTGCACGTGACCGGCCTCGTCGACAGGTCCGGCGGTGCGGACGATGGGCAGACCGAGCGCCTCGGCCGCCGCGATCGCCTCGCCGGCCCCGGGCTCGGCGACGAGCGTCGTGCGCTCGTGGCCGAGGTCGCGGGCGCCGACGACGAAGCGCGGCCGTGCGAGCACCTCGTCGGGCTGCGACGTCGGCCGCAGCAGGTCGCGCACCAGCTGGGCGAGGATCCACGGCTGAGCGCTGCCGCCCTGGCAGCCGAGCCCGAGCACCAGCTCGTCGGTCTCGGCGACGACCGGCAGCAGGGTGTGCGGCGGCCGCAGTCCCGGCCCCACGTGCCCCGGATGGGCGGGATCGGTGCTGAAGGCCGAGCCGCGGTTGTGCAGAACGACGCCCGTGCCGGGATCGAGGATCCCGGAGCCGAAGAGCTGGTAGACGCTCTGGATCAGGGTGACGACAGTGCCGTCGGCGTCCGCCGCGGTCACCGCCACGGTGTCGCCGAGGGCACGTCCGGCGCGGGGCAGGGAGCCGTCGCGACCGCGCGGGTTCCGCAGCGCGTCGACGTCGATCGCTCCTCCGCGGGGATCGCCCAGCTCGGCCTGGCGCACGAGCGCGGCCTCGCGCACGGCGGCGACGAGCTCGGCGGTCTCGCCCCCGAGCGCCTCGGGCAGGACTCCCAGCAGCACCGCGCCCTGGCTGGGCGGCGGGGCGACCCACCAGCGCGCGCCTCCGATCGTCTCGGTGAGCGGCTCGACGAGCTCGGCCTCGTGCGCGGCGAAGTCGTCCTCGGTGAGTGCCGCCGAGCGAGCGGAGCCGCGCGGCGAGCGAGGCGGCGATCCGCCCGGAGTAGAAGGCGGCCGGGTCCTCGGCCAGCTCGCCGAGGGTCGCGGCGAGCGCCGGCTGCACGAGCGCGTCGCCCTCGCCCAGCAGTCCGCCGCGGCCGTCGCCGAGCACTCCGCGCATGCCCTCGTCGGCCTGCAGCTCCTCGCTCCGCTGGCCGATCGCCCGCGCCAGACCGGCCGAGACGGGCACGCCCTCGGCGGCCAGCCGCGCAGCGCGCCGCAGAGGCGCGGCGAGTCCGAGGCGACCGCCCAGGCCGGCGATCGCGCGCCAGCCGGCGACGGCTCCGGGGATCGTCACCGTCTGCGCGCCCTGGCGCGGCATCCGGTCCTCGAGCGCCAAGCGCGCGACGTCGATGCCGGCCGGTGCCGCTCCGGCCGAGATCACCGCGGTCACTCCGGCCCCCGGACGGCGCACCAGGGCGATGAGGTCGCCGCCCAGACCGCACTGGTGCGGGTAGACGACGGTGAGGGCCGTCGCGGCGGCGAGGCCGCGTCGATCGCGTCCCCTCCGTCGGCGATCGCCTCGGCCGCGGCGTCGAGAGCCGCCGGGTGGGGCGCGGCGACCGCGATGCGGGAAGAGGCGGAGGTCGCAGCGACGGGGCCGGTCGGCGAGGCGGGTGCGGTCATGCGGGGGTCACGCTCCGAGCGGGGGTGAGGAAGTCGAGGTCGGATCGGTCGATCCCGTCCACGAGGTCGGCGAGGGCCTCGCCGATCGCCGGGCCGAACTTGAAGCCGTGGCCGGAGCAGGCGGCCGCGACGAGCACCTCCGGCCGGCCGGGCAGCTCGCCGAGGACGAAGCGCTTGTCGGGGGTCATCGTGTAGAGGCAGGCGACGGCCTCGCCGCCCTCGACGTCGATGCCCGGCACGAAGCGGCGCAGCAGCGCCTGCAGGTGCGCGATCTCCTCCGTGGTGGGCGGGGCGACGGGCACGGCCGGGTCCCACACGGGCCCGGCGTCGATGCCGATCTTCGCTCCCGAGCCCGCGGCCTCGGGAGCCGAAGACGAGCCCCTCCGGCAGGTCCACCGAGAAGCAGCCGAGGGCCGGCGGGCGGGCGGCGTCCTGACCGGCGCGGGCGGTGTAGGTGAGGATCCGCTGCACCTCGAAGAACCCCGCCGCCTCGGGCAGGAGCCGCGCGATCCAACCGCCGGCGGCGAGCACGAGCCGGCGCGCGCGGAGCTCCCCCGCGGTGGTGCGGACGGTGACGACTCCCGCGTCCGTGGACCAGCCGAGGACCTCCTCCTCGAAGCGCAGCTCGGCGCCCGCGGCGGCGGCGTCGGACTGCGCGAAGGCCAGCGCCCGTGCGGCCTCGACCACTCCGGCGTCGGGGTCGTGCACCACACCCCAGCCCTCCGGCGGCGCCAACGACGCGGCGACGGCACGGGCGTCCTCGACGGGTCGGCTCCGGCCGCCCTGCAGCGTGGGGACGCCGCGGTGCGCGTACAGCCCGCCGGTCGTGTGCACGAACGGCTCTCCGGCGTGCACGCCCCAGCGCTCCCAGCCGCGGAAGGCGCGGTCGACCAGGTCGTTCCAGACCGGGCTCGGGTAGGCGCGGCGGATCATCCGCGTCGCTCCGTGCGACGAGCCGCGCGCGTGCGCCGGGCCGAACTGCTCGACCCCCACGACGTCGCGCCCGCGCCGCGCGAGCTCGCGCACCGTCGCCGACCCGTGGATCCCGAGCCCGAGCACCACCGCGTCGTGCACCGTCATCGGGCGCCTCCTGCGATCGCCGCGACCCGCTCGAGCAGGGCGTCGACGTCGGAGGCGTCGGTGTAGACGTGCGGAGACACGCGGACGACGCTCGCGATGCCCCGGGCGCCGAGGTCCCACTGCGCGTGGCCGGCCGGCACGGCGAGCGAGTCCACGCCCGCCTCGCGCAGCCCGGCCGAGACCTGCTTGGCAGCGACCCCGTCGACCGTGAAGGTCACGATGCCGGAGGGGAGGCGGGCGGATCGGCGAGGGAGACGCCGTCGAGGGCGCCGAGCCGCTCGCGCAGCTGCGCGCCGAGGGCCACGAGGTGCTCCTGGGTGGCCGCGGGACCGCGCTCGAGGGCCTCGCGGAGCGCCACTCCGAGGCCCAGACGGGAGGCGACCGACGACTCCCAGGTCTCGAGGACCCGCGCCGTGCCGTCCATCGTCCACTCCTCCGCGCTCGTCCAGCTCGAGCCTCGCACGTCGGGCGCCCAGGGTCGAGTCCGTCGAGCAGGCCCCTGCGCAGGTGCAGCAGGCCGGTGCCCCGCGGTCCGCGGAGGAACTTGCGCCCGGTGGTGACGAGGGCGTCGCAGCCGATCGCGCGCACGTCGATGTCGAGCTGCCCGACCGACTGCGTCGCGTCGAGCACGGTGATCGCCCCGTAGCGGCGGGCCAGTGCGCCGATCGCGGCGACGGGCTCGACGAGCCCGGAGGAGGTGGGGATGTGCACCGCGCTGACGACCGTGCGCCCGGTCGCGGTCGCCAGGGCGCTCTCGAGCGCCTCGAGATCCATCCCGCCCGAGGAGTCGTTGGGGAGCACGTCCAGACGCACGCCGTCGTGCCGACGCAGGGCGAGCATCCGCAGCGCCTGGCTGATGTAGCTCGAGCGCGGCGCGAGGACCGTGTCGCCCGGACCCAGGCGCAGGGCGTCGAAGACCGCGCGCAGACCACTCGTCGCGCTGTCGAAGAACGCGATCTCGTCGACATCGGACTTGAGCAGCTGCGCGGCCGACGCGTAGGCCGCCTCGAGGTCGTCGGCGGCGAGATTCGCGGCCTCGTAGCCGCCGATCCGCTGCTCCAGGCGCAGGTGCCCGATGACCGCGTCCAGGACGCCGTCGCTCATCAGTCCCGCTCCGGCGGCGTTGAAGTAGTGCCGCCCGACCGTGCCGGCAGTGCGGGCGCGCTCGGCCGCGACGTCGATGGTCGCGGTCGCGGCGAGGGTGCCGCCGTCCAGGCCGAGTGTCATCCAGCAGGTCCTTCCGCGCGGCGTCGTCCTGCGAACGACTGAATGGATCCCATCCTAAACAGGTTGTATCCATTAATGCCACCGCCCGGATACGCTGGACCGGCCGGACAGCGCGCATCGCCCTCCGGCCCGCACCCCGTCCCGCGAGAGGCCGCCATGACCCACTCCCCCGAAGCCCGCGCCCTCGAGCTCGGCCTCGTGATCCCGGACTACGCGAACCCGCCCTACGGCGGGCGCTACGGCTCCTCCCTCCGCGCGTTCCACCGCACGGGAGACCTCCTCGAGCTCAGCGGCATCACCCCCGAGTCCCGCGACGGCGCGCTCCTGCACCCGGGCGCGGTCGGGGTCGACATCACCCTCGAGCAGGCGCAGGAGGCGGCCCGCTACGCCGCCGTCAACGCCCTCGGCATGATCCGCCTCGCCCTCGGCTCGCTCGACGAGGTCGTCGCCCTGTCCCGGGGCCTCTGCTTCGTCCTCTGCCCGCCCGGTTTCGAGCGCCTCAACGAGGTCTCGAACGCCGCGAGCGACCTGCTCCTGGACGTCTTCGGCCCCGACGCCGGCCGCATGGGCCGCGCCTCCATCGGAGCCACCGCCCTCTCGCGCAGCGCCTGCTTCGAGCTGTGGCTCAGCCTGAGTGCCGCCCGCGCTGATCACCGCGCACCGGTCGGGAACACCGCCGCCCCTCGCGCGTTGCCCTCTGACATGACCGTTCCCCTCTCGATCCTCGACCTCGCCCCCATCGCCCCCGGAGAGACCGCGCGCGACAGCTTCGCCGCCTCGGTGGCGCTGGCGCAGCAGGCCGAGCGCAGCGGGTACCGCCGGGTCTGGTACGCCGAGCACCACAACATGGCCTCGATCGCGTCGAGCGCCACCTCGGTGCTCATCGCGCACGTGGCCTCGCAGACCTCGACCATCCGCCTCGGCTCCGGCGGCGTCATGCTGCCCAACCACTCCCCCTCACCATCGCCGAGCAGTACGGAACGCTCCGAGACCCTGCACCACGGCCGCATCGACCTCGGACTCGGTCGCGCCCCCGGCAGCGACCAGGCGACCTTCCGCGCGCTGCGCCGCGATCCCGAGTCGTCCGAGCGCTTCCCGCAGGACGTCGTCGAGCTGCAGGCGTTCCTCGCCGGCGAGTCCCGGATCCCCGGCGTCAGCGCGACGCCCGGCGCCGGCACCCGCGTGCCGCTCTACATCCTCGGCTCGTCGCTCTTCGGCGCGCAGCTGGCCGCGGCCCTCGGCCTGCCCTACGCCTTCGCCTCGCACTTCGCGCCCGACGCGCTGCACCAGGCCGTCGCCGAGTACCGCCGCGGCTTCCGCCCCTCCGAGCAGCTCGACGCGCCCTACGTCATCGCCGGAGTGAACGCCATCGCGGCCGACACGACCGCCGACGCCGAGCGCCAGTTCGCCGAGATGAAGCGCGCCCGCCTCATGATGCTGCTGCGCCAGAGCGGCCAGATCCCGCTCGAGCAGCAGTTCTCGGACGACGAGCTCGACAGCCTGCTGAGCGCCCCGGTCGGCGCCCACGTCGCGAGCATGACCCACTACACCGGGGTCGGCACCGGCGAGGAGGTCGCGGACTACGTGGCCGGATTCGCGCGCTCGGCCGACGCCGACGAGGTCATCGTCGCCCACGCGTCGCTCGCGACCCCCGCGCGACTGCGCTCGGTCGAGCTGCTGGCCGACGCGCACGCCCGCGTCGCGGCGTAGCCACCTGCAGAAGCAAGGCTGAAGCGGCCGGACACCGCGACGAACCCGCGATTCCGGCCTCTCAGCCTCCGTTGTGCGGGTCCGGCACGCGATCGCGCACGCAACCGAGGGCGAGATCCGCCGATCGGCTGCGAACGGTGCCGCCGGCGCCTCCGACCTCGGTTGCGTACGCCTCAGGCCAGCCCCGCCCCGCCCACCGCGAGGCTCACCACCACCGTCAACGCCGTCGTCCACAGCACGATCGCGACGCCCTGCCACAGCAGCACCCGCCCCTTGGCCACTCCGGCGCCCGCGAGCATCACCGCGGTGAAGTGCGTGGGCAGCAGCAGCGGCCCGAGCAGGCTCACCCCGGGCACCCCGTAGCGGGTGAACGCCCGCTGGAACTTCTCACGGCGAGCCGACGCCCGGGGCGTCCGCCCTTCGTCACGGCCGAGCGGACGCCCGCGCCCAGCAGCACCAGCAGGGCCACGCAGAGGAAGTTGCCGATCGCGCCCGAGACCGCGGCGATCACCGGGTTGATGCCGCCGATGATCCCGATGGTCGCGGCCCCCTCGCCCTCGATGAAGGGCACGGCCCCGGCGAGCGCCACCACCAGCGGCTGCACGAGGTCGGGGACCCGCGCGAGGAGGTCCTGGAATCCGAGGATGGCGTCTGCTGCGATGTTCGACATGTCGTCTCCGCTCTGCTGACCGCGTCGGCGGCCCTCCCGTCTCTCGGGATGACTCCATCCGACCGCGGGAGCGAGCGCCCGGGCAGTGCCGCCGGGTCACCTCCGCAGGGGAGGAACGCACCCCCGAGGGGTGACATCCGTCATGGTCGTACTGTGGGCGGCATGAGCACTGCGCCCGAGACGATCGATGTCCCGCCCTCCGGCCGTGGCGTCTCGGCCACCTGGTGGTACACCGTCCCTCTCGGCGGCGTCCTTCGTGCTCGTCGTCCTGTTCGTGTGGGGGCTGCCGGTGGTCGTCGGCGCGACCGAGCTCTGGCGCGTCGTCCTCTACCTCGGCGGCACCGTGCTGTGGTCCGCCGCGTTCCTCGTCACCGCCCTGCGCTACCGAGGGGGTGCCGAAGGAGGCGCCGTTCCGGCTCCGCGCGCAGGCGACCGGAGTGTTCGCCGCCGGTCTCGCAGGCTCGGCGGCCGGCGGGATCGCCACCGGCAGCGTCACCTTCGCCCTCTCGCTCGCGTTCGTCCTGGTGGGCGTGCTGCCCTGGCCGCGCGGCGTCCGCGGGCGGCTGACCGGCCTCGCCACCCTCGTCCTCGTGGTCGCCGCAGTGCTCGAGCACGACCACCTCGGCACCGGTCTGCTCGCGGACTCCCCCTCCGACATCCGCCCGCTGCTGCTGTTCTTCGCGATCGCCCTGCCGGCGTCGGTCGTCAGCATGCTCTGGTGGTGGGACATCGTGCGCGAGCTCGATCGCGCGCGGGCGGCGGAGGGGCGCCTCGCGGCCGCCCAGGAGCGGCTGATCCTCGCGGGTGACGTCCACGACCTGCAGGGGCACCACCTCCAGGTCATCGCCCTGCAGCTCGAGCTCGCCGAGCGTCTCCTCCGCGACGATCCGGACGCCGCACTGGAGCAGCTGCGCGCCGCTCAGCGCAGCGTCGACGGGGCCCGCACGGGCACCCGCGAGCTCGCCACCCGCTTCCGCAGCGTCTCGCTCTCGGACGAGCTCGAGAACGCCGCCGACCTCCTCCGCTCGGCCGGGCTGCGCGTGCAGCTCGACATCGGCGCCGGTGCGGACCTCGCGCCCGCCGATGCGCTCGGCCCGGTCGTCCGCGAGAGCACGACCAACATCCTCAAGCACGGCGGAGGCGAGTCGGCCCGGCTGCGCCTGGCCCGCGAGGGCGGCGAGTGGCGCTTCCTCGCCGAGAACGACCTGCCGCCCGAGCCCGAGGATCCCGATGAGCACGGCTCCGGCATCGCCGGCATGACCGAGCGGATCGAGCGGGCCGGCGGCACCCTGCGCACCCGCCCCACCCGCCGCGCGTTCGCGGTCGAGGCGCGCCTGCCGATCGGAGGAGCGGAGTGATCCGCGTGCTCCTCGCCGACGACGAGGACATGATCCGCACCGCGCTCGCGGCGCTGCTCCGCCTCGAGGACGACCTCGAGATCGTCGGCGAGTGCCGCGACGGCGAGGAGGCGGTGGCCGAGGCGCTGCGCCTCGAGCCCGACGTCTGCCTCTTCGACGTCGAGATGCCGGGCATGGACGGCATCGAGGCCGCGGAGCGCCTGCGCCGCTCGTCGGCGACCCGCGTGGTCGTCGTCACCCGCCACGCGCGTCCCGGAGTGCTGCGCCGCGCGCTGGCCGTCGAGGTCGCGGGCTTCCTGCCCGAGTCGCGTCGCGTCGAGGACGTCGCGCAGGTGATCCGCCTGGTCGCGAGCGGACGCCGCTACGTCGATCCCGAGATCGCCGCCGACGCCCTCGCCACCACCCGCAGCCCGCTCACCGACCGCGAGCTCGACGTGCTGAGCGCCGGCTCCCGCGGCGAGACGATCGGGCAGATCGGAGCCGCGCTGCACCTCTCGAACGGCACCGTCCGCAACCACGTCTCGTCGATCCTCCGCAAGCTGCAGGTCGACACCCGCCAGCGCGCGGTGATCGAGGCCCGCGAGCACGGCTGGATCTGACGGCCGCGCCCGCGGCCCGACGGCAGCGTTTTCGGAGGTTAGAGCGTTTTAGGAGATCTGGATAAAACGCTCTAACACTCCTAAAGTCGTCGTCATGGACGCCGCATCGACGAGGTCCAGTTCCTCGACTCGCCTCAACTCGAAGCGCTGATCCAGGCCATCCACAAGACGGTTCAGCGGAACCTGCCCGTCACCTTCGTCGGCGCCGGACTGCCGCAGATCGCCGAGCTCGTCGGAGACGCGAAGTCGTATGCGGAGCGGCTCTTCAAGTTCCCTCGCATCGATTCCCTCGATCGCGACGACGCCGCAGCAGCACTCCGGGAGCCGGCCGCGGCGGAAGGAGCAGTGTACGAGGACGAGGCCGTCGAACTCGCCGTCGAGATCACGAGCGGATACCCCTACTTCATCCAGGAGTTGGGGTATCAGGTCTGGACCGTGGCGAGGAACAACCGGATCTTCAAGGAGGACGTCGAACTCGCCAGGGAAGCTTACGAGGCCAAGCTCGACAGCTCCTTCTTCCGCGTTCGACTCGATCGAGCGACGCCGCTTCAGACCGCGTACATGCGTGCGATGGCCGAACTCGGTCCCGAACCTCAGAAGGCGGGGGACGTCGCCGTCCTCCTCGAGAGGTCGTCCCAGCAACTCGGCCCGACACGAGCCGAACTGATCGAGATGGGGCTTCTGTTCACCCCTCAGCACGGTTATGCGGCGTTCACGGTCCCGGATTTCGACCGCTTCATGAAGCGAGCCGTTCCGATCCTCGAGGTGCCGCCGATCGTGAGCCGAGGCTCCCGCCGGGCGCAGCCCAGCGGCGAGTGACAGTACTCGTGGAGGAGCATCAACGACCGCTGCCGACGACCATCCGCTGGTAGTCGATCGCTTCACGCGGTCGTGGGCATGCCGGCGGTGAGGCGCACCGTTGACGGCTCCGACCGACCTCGGCACGTCGCCTTCAGTGCCCGCGCGCGATCCACTCCTCGCGGTGCGGCGCCTCCGCCCCGATCGTCGTCGAGTCGCCGTGCCCGGTGCGCACGACCGTCTCCGCCGGCAGCGTCAGCAGCCGGTCGGTGATCGAGTCGATGATCGTGGGGAAGTCGCTGAAGGAGCGGCCGGTCGCGCCCGGTCCGCCCTGGAAGAGCGTGTCTCCGGTGAAGACCGTTGCGAGCTCCTCGGCGACGAAGCAGACCGCTCCGGGCGAGTGACCCGGCGTGTGCCGCACCTCGAGCTCGAGGCCGGCCACGGCGATCCGCTGGCCGTCGACGAGCGCCGCGCTCGGCGCGCTGTCGGGGTGCACCACGTCCCAGAGCATGCGGTCGGAGTCGTGCAGCAGCACGGGCGCACCCGTCGCCTCCCGCACTCCCGCGACCGCGTCGATGTGGTCGTCGTGCGCGTGGGTCAGCAGCACGGCGACGAGCCTCGCGGTCGCCGACCGCCGCCAGGATCGCGTCGGCGTCGTGCGCCGCGTCGATCACGACGCACTCGGAGTCGTCGCCGACGATCCAGACGTTGTTGTCGACGTCCCAGGTGCCGCCGTCGAGGCTGAACGTGCCGCTGGTGACGAGGTGGTCGATCCGCGCGCCCATCAGAGCACCACCACCGAGCGCAGCACGTCGCCGCCGGCCATCGTGGCGAAGGCCTGCTCGATGTCTCGGATGCCGATCCGCTCGCTCACGAACTCGTCCAGCGGCAGCCCGCCCTGCAGGTAGAGGTCGGTCAGCATCGGGAAGTCGCGCTCGGGCAGGCAGTCGCCGTACCAGCTGGATTTGAGCGATCCGCCGCGGCCGAAGACGTCGAGCAGGGGGATCTCGAGCGTCATCTCGGGAGTCGGGACGCCGACGAGGACGACCGTGCCGGCGAGGTCGCGGGCGTAGAACGCCTGGCGCCAGGTCTCGGGCCGGCCGACCGCGTCGATCACGACGTCGGCGCCGAACGTGTCCGTCAGCTCCTGCACCGCGGAGACGACTCCCGCCTCGTCGAGACCGCTCGAGTCGACGACGTGGGTCGCGCCGAGCTTCTGCGCGGCGACCAGCTTCTTGGGGTCGCGGTCGATCGCGATGATCGTGCTCGCTCCGGCCAGCTTCGCGCCGACGACCGCGGCGGTGCCGACTCCGCCGCAGCCGATCACGGCCACGGAGTCGCCCCGCGTGACGTTGCCGGTGTTCATCGCGGCACCGAGGCCGGCCATGATGCCGCAGCCCAGCAGGCCCACGGCGGCGGGGTCGGCCGTCGGGTCGACCTTCGTGCACTGCTTCGCGTGCACCAGCGTCTTCTCGGCGAAGGCCCCGATGCCCAGCGCGGGGCTCAGCTCCGTGCCGTCCTCGAGGGTCATCTTCTGCGTGGCGTTGAACGTGTTGAAGCAGTACCAGGGCTCCGCACGGACGCAGGCGCGGCACTCGCCGCACACGGCCCGCCAGTTGAGCACGACGAAGTCGCCGACGGCGACGTGCGTCACCCCCTCGCCGATCGCGCTGACCCGGCCCGCGGCCTCGTGGCCGAGCAGGAACGGGAAGTCGTCGCTGATCCCGCCCTCGCGGTAGTGGTAGTCGGTGTGGCAGACACCGCAGGTCTCGATGTCGACGACGGCCTCGCCGGGCCCGGGGTCGGGGATCACGATGTCGACGAGCTCGACGGGAGCGCCCTTCGATCGGGCGATGACGCCGCTCACAGTGGTGGGCATGGGGGCTCCTTCGTCGGGGCGGGTGGTGCTCGGATCCGTTCCACCGTACCCGCCGGACGGGGCGCGGCCGCCGGAGCACTCGGACGGAGGCCGGGCGGAGGCTCCGCTCTCCGGAGGAGGTCTAGGGTCGGAGGGCAGCGCCGCGACCGCCGTGCTCCGAGCGACGAGGAGGACGGCGTGGAGCGTCAGCAAGCCGAGGGCCACGTCCGCACCGCGCAGAGCCGCTCCGGATCCTTCGGCCGCGGGCGCCTGGTCTCGACGTTCTCGGTGCGGCACCGCGCCGGACTCGACGTCGCCTTCGTGCTCGACGGCGCAGAGGGCGACTTCCAGATCGGCATGGGCGCCGCCTCCGAGGACTACAGCTCGGTCATGTCGCTCGGAGTCGACAGCCGCGAGGGCCGCCTGCGCGCGGTCGGGCACTGGACCGTCGACGGCCGCGCCGAGCGGCTCACCGCCCGCATCGTCCTGCACGACCGCGGGCTGATCGTCGTCGAGGCGACTCCGCTCCCCCTCGCGAAGCGCCCGCGATCGCTCAAGTGCTGGTCCTTCCTCCGTCAGGACGGCGTCGACCACCACTCCGACGTCATCGGCCTCGTCGCACCGGAGCTCGCCTCACTGCCGCCCGTGACCCTGAGGACCTACCCGCCGCGCTGACCGACGTCCACGGCCGTCTGCTCCTAGCCCAGCTCTGCCATCAACTCCTCCGGAGGAGGAGTCAGCCACATGAGGGAGACTCCTCCTCCGAACAGCTCGGAACCGGGCCGCGAGCGAGAAGGCGCCATTCGCGCAGTTCTCCTCAGCCCAGGCGAGGGCCTCGCGCACCGACGCGGCGTCGATGTCGAAGGCGCTGACTCGACGTCCGGATCTGACGAGCATGACCCGGTAGCCACTTGCTGGCATCTCCTCCACGGAGTCTCTCTCGTCGACGGAATAAACCCTCATGTTCCGAGGGTAGCCGTCGCGTTCATCGCCTCCGAGTCCGAGAACGCCGATCGCGAGCTCCAGCTCCTCTCGTCTCACCGCGGCCAGCATCCGGCACCTCCGTGTTCAGTTCCCAACTGAACAGTCGGATCGCAGACGCGAGCGCGAGTGCTGGCATGGACTGGCGGGGGCGCCCCTACAGCGCGATGACCACGCTCTTCGACTCGCAGAACGAGCGCAGCGCCTCCTCGCCCAGGTCGCGGCCGAGGCCGGACTCGCCGACTCCGCCGAACGACAGCGCGGGGTCGAACAGGTTGTAGGTGTTCACCCACACCGTCCCCGCGCGCAGGCGCTTCCCCAGACGGTGCGCCCGCGAGAGGTCGCGCGTCCACACCCCTGCGGCCAGTCCGTAGCTCTGGTCGTTGGCGATCGCCACGGCCTCGTCCTCGTCGTCGAACGGGATGATGCCGACCACGGGGCCGAAGATCTCCTCGCGCGCGATGGTCATCGAGTTGCTGACACCCGTGAACAGGGTCGGCTCCACGTAGTAGCCCGGCCGGTCCGGCACCCCGCCGCCGACAGCGACGACCGCCCCCTCGGCCTCGCCCTGGGCGATGTAGCCGAGCACCTGCTGCCGCTGCTCCTCCGAGACCAGCGGACCGACGGTCACTCCCCGGCGAGACCGTCGCCCAGCGGGACGCGGCGCACCGCCGCAGCCAGACGCTCCGTCATGTCGTCGAGGATCGAGCGCTGCACCAGCAGGCGGCTGCCCGCCGTGCACATCTGACCGGAGTGGCCGAAGGACGCGCGCATCGCGGTCAGGACCGCCGCATCCAGATCCGCGTCCTCGAACACGATGTTGGGGCTCTTGCCCTCGAGCTCGAGCGTGAGCCTCTTGAAGTCGGCCCCGGCGGCGAGCATCACCTTCCGGCCCACCTCGGTGCTGCCCGTGAACGACACCTTGTCGACCCCCGGGTGCGCGGTGAGCGCCGCCTCGACGCGGCCGTCGCCGGTGAGCACCTGCACGACTCCGGAGGGGACGCCCGCCTCCTCGCAGATCGCGGCGAGCCGCAGCATGGTCACCGGAGTCTGCTCCGCCGGCTTCACGACGACGGTGCAGCCGGCGGCGAGCGCCGGGGCGAGCTTGAAGCTGGCCGTCATGATCGGGAAGTTCCAGGGCAGGATCAGCGCCGCGACTCCCACCGGCTCGAGCGTCGTGTAGACGTGGTGCGCCCCGTCGACCGGGACGACGGTGCCCGTCAGGCGCGACGGAGCGCCCGCGTAGTAGCGGAACACCCGCGCCGAGGTCGCGGTGTCGGCGCGCGAGCGCTCGATCGGCTTGCCGTTGTCGCGCGTCTCGAGCACCGCGAGCTCCTCGAGGCGCTCCTCGATCAGGTCGGCGACGCGGCCGAGGATCCGGCTGCGGTCGTGCGGGCTCATCCCGCTCCACGCGCGTCCTCGTGCGCCCGCCGTGCGGCGGTCACGGCGGCGTCGACGTCGGCGGCCGTCGCCTGGGGGACGCGGGTGAGCAGCTCCTGGGTCGCGGGATCGATCACGTCGAGCAGCTCGGCGCCCTCGGGCGCGATCCAGGCGCCGTCGAGGAGGAACGGCTCGAGCGGAGCCAGGGGGCGAGGGTGTCTCTCATCGGTCGTCTCCTACGGTCGGTCGAGCAAGCGCACGGGCTCCTCGACGCTGAAGCGGTGCAGCACGGCGTCGTCGATGCCGAGCAGGCGCAGGCCCGGCAGGACCCGCGCGGCGAGGTGGTCGAAGCCGTGCCCGCCGAAGCGGCGGAGCTGGCCCTTGGTCCAGGTGCTGTGGCCGAGGACCCAGCGGCCGTCGGGATCCTCCGAGAGCAGCGCGAGCAGGGCGTCGACCCGCTGGGGGTCGCTCGCGTTCCTGATCCGCCCGACGTGGGAGCCCTCGTTGCCGAAGCACATCTCGAGAACGGCCCCGGCCTGCGAGAGGTCGCGCAGGTACGGCAGCTCGAGGAACTCGTCGACGGTGGTGAACACGACGCGCGACGGATCCACGCCCTCGGCCATCACGTGGGTCAGCACGTCCAGGCCGTTGCGGGCGTCGGCCGCGAGCCGCACGCTGATCGCCGCGCCGGTCGAGGCGGCGGCCCGCGCGGCGGCGGTGAGCCCGAGGCGCTCCTGCTCGCCCTCGGGCGCGGTGAAGGCTCCCGTGGTGCCCATCAGCCCGAGCAGACCCGCGCGGTAGGAGGTGCCCGGGATCGCCTCGGTCAGAGCCCGCTCGAAGAGCGCGGTGCGCGCGTCCACGTCGAGGTCGAGGTACCACGACGGGAGCAGCCGGGGCAGGTACGCGCCGTAGCCGGCGACGATCGCGACTCCGCTGCGCTCGGCGAGCTCGGGGAAGCGGTCGCGGTCGGGCCCGAAGCCGAGCGAGCTGAGATCGACGACGACGCTCGGCGCGGAGGGGATGCGCAACTCGTCGACGAGCAGATCGACGTCGTCGAGGCGGAGATTGTCGGCCAGCGCGAGCTGGCTCCAGCGCAGGGCCGCGGCGAGCTCGGCGGTGACGGGCTCGTGCGGATCCAGCTGCTCGACTCCCGGGCGCTGCAGAGCGCTCGCGTCGGTGAGCAGGTGCTCGTGCATCGAGACGCTGCCGACCCCTCGGGGTCGACCGGTCCCAGAACGGTCTGGATCACCATGCACGCCTCTCCCGCGGCACCGCACCGCTGGATCCAATGTACAGCAGTGTGGATCCAGAACACGGGCGCCATCGGCCGTGGGACTGAGGTTCTTCTCAGGTTGACGCGTTACGCCTCTCCTAGAATCGTCTCCAGCAAGGGGAGTACTCCCGTCTGCGGTGAGCCCGTCATTACGGATGCGACTGAGCATCCCGGGCCATCGGCTCCGCCTCGGAAGGCCATCAGGTCGCCGGCGGAGTGGAGGAGACCTTGGTGTCGTCCACCGAACCCCTTGAGCACCTCCGTGCAGATCACCCCCGCCGTCTGGCTCATCACGATCGCCGTGACGATCGCGTTCTTCGTCTACGAGTTCTTCGTCCACGTGCGCAAGCCGCACGAACCGACCATCGGCGAGTCCGCCCGCTGGTCCGCGTTCTACATCGGCCTCGCGCTGCTCTTCGGCGTCGGGATCGGCGTCGTCGCCGACTGGCGCTACGGCGGCGAGTACTTCGCCGGCTACCTGACCGAGAAGGCGCTGTCGCTCGACAACCTCTTCATCTTCCTCATCATCATGAGCGGCTTCGCGGTGCCGAAGAAGTACCAGCAGAAGGTGCTGATGATCGGCATCGTCATCGCGCTGATCATGCGCGGAGCCTTCATCGCCGTCGGTGCGGCGCTGATCGAGAACTTCTCGTGGGTCTTCTACCTGTTCGGCGCCCTGCTCTTCGTCCTCGCCTACCAGCAGATCAAGGGCGACCACGGCGACCCGTCGAACAACGCCTTCATGCGCCTGGTGCGCCGCATCCTCCCCGTCACCGACGAGTACCACGGCGACAAGCTGACGGTGAAGAAGGGCGGCAAGCGCTTCGTCACCCCGATGCTGCTGACCATCGTCGCGATCGGCTTCATCGACCTCGTCTTCGCGCTCGACTCGATCCCCGCGATCTACGGCCTGACCAGCGAGGCGTACATCGTGTTCACCGCGAACGCCTTCGCCCTGATGGGACTGCGCCAGCTGTTCTTCCTCATCGGCGGACTGCTCGAGCGCCTCGTCTACCTCAGCCAGGGCCTCGCCGTGATCCTCGCGTTCATCGCCGTGAAGCTCGTGTTCCACGCCCTGCACGTCAACGAGGTGCCGTTCATCAACGGCGGCGAGCCGCTGCTGTGGGTGCCCGAGATCCCGATCTGGTTCTCGCTCACCTTCATCGGAGCGACGATCGCCGTCGCCACCGTCGCGAGCCTCCTCAAGACCCGCGGCGACCGGGGCAAGGCCGACCGAGCGAGCGTCGAGGGCGAGCCGATCGAGACCGCGAAGGACGTCGAGTCCCGCACCGACGCGTAGCTACTCGCACCGTACCCAGCGCCGCCCGGGAGGCTGTTCCTCCCGGGCGGCGCTGCGTCGTCAGCGCTCGAGCACGAAGTCGACCGGTGTCGACACCACCCCGTTCGCCTGGACCGTGACGGAGTGGGCGCCCGGGTAGTGCCTCCGCGTCGTGATCTCGCGGAACGAGTGCGTCCGGGTCACGGTCGCGCCTCTCGCCCGCGGCGAGGCGCCGGGTCGTGAGGCGGAAGGTCTTGGGGCGCACCGAGCCGTCGGCCCGCTGGAACCCGATCGAGTAGTCGATCACGACCGTCGCCTCCGTCCCGCCCTCGTTGACGATCTCGGCCGAGATCCCGACCGAGCCGCCCCAGGGCACGGCGTCGACGGAGAGACGCGGCCGGCCGACCCGCAGCAGCCCGCCGTCGAAGCCGGCGAGGACGAGCGCGGCCGGGCGGCCCTTCTTCAGCAGGGTCCTGAGTGCGTGGCGCACCACCCGCGGCGTGTTCGCGTCCGGATGCGCCGACCAGTCCGCAGCCGTCTCGATCACGATCTCCGGATCGACGCGACTGAGGTCGTTGAGGTGGTTGGCCGTCGAGCGGCGCACGTACTCGGACTCGTCCCGGTAGGAAGCGTCGAGGATCCCCGGGTCGCGCGCGGGTGCGCGAGCAGCCACGGCACCCGCTTCGCCCAGGGCAGGAAGGCGCGCGAGCCCTCGGTCGCGAGCCGCCGCACGTGCTCGTTCTCGTGGTCCGTCCAGGCGAGCATCACCGCGAGCGCCCGCTCCGGCCGGGCGATCAGCAGGTCGCGGATCGCGAACTCGCCGGTCAGGCCGACGGTGAGCCGTGCGAGGAGCGCGAGCGCCGCGTCGAAGTCCTCGGCCGAGCCGCTCTCGAGAGCGCGCGCGGTGACGAGCTCGGTCACCGGCCAGATCATCCACCCCTCGAGGAGAGGCTGCTCGACGAGATCGAGCACGAGGCTCTCGACGGCCGGGAACCCGGCGGGCAGATCGCTCAGCAGCGCGTCGCGCACGAGGTCCACGCGCTGCCGGAGCCGGAGGCCGTCCAGCGATCCGCTCACCGCGGCGAGCGCCGGCAGCTCCCCCGGGCCCGCCGTCCGGATCGAGGCCGCCAGCCGCTCGACGACCTCCGGGCCGATCAGGTCGTCCATCGCGCCCATGACGCTCCCTCCGTTGCTGTCCTGCACGACATCGTTCCAGGTAGGATCCCCGGGTGGACCAGGAGCGCGCGACCGACCGGGCCACGACTCCCGATCCCGCCGACTTCCCGTACCGCTCCGCCCTGCTGGCCGATCTGAGTGCGCTGATCCTGCTCTGGGAGTCCCCCACCCTCCAAGCCCAGATCCTCGCGAAGACCGGCGAGTCGCTCGATCAGCCGTCGCACCAGACCCTCCGTCACCTCCTGGCGTGGGGGCCGATGCGCCCGACCGCCCTCGCCGAGGCCCTCGGAACCGGCGCCTCCTACATCAGCAAGATCGTCGGCCGGCTCGAGGGAGACGGGCTCGTGGTCCGGACGACGGATCCCTCCGATCGCCGCGCGAACCTGATCAGCCTGACCGAGGCCGGTGAGGCGGCCGCACGGGGCGTGTACGCGCTCGGCGACAGGATGATCGCCGAGGTGCTCGAGGACTGGTCCGACGACGACGTCCGCCGCTACACCGAGCTGACCGAGCGCTTCGTCGCCGACGCGATCGCCTCGGCGGCCCGGATGCGCGAGCGCGGGCTCCTCCTCCCGACCGCTCCCGCTAGCGGGGCACGACCGCCGCCACCAGCACCGGGGCTCCCGGCACCGTGTCGAAGCTTTGGATGCGCTCGAGCCCGCGAGTGCTCAGCCGCTCGGCGACCTCGTCCCTGGTCAGCGTCCCGCCGCCCGTGAGCGTCGCGAGCCACGCGTCCGCCGCGCGCAGCCGCTCGTCGGCGACCGGCGGGAGGGTGCCGAGCACCAGCAGACCACCAGGCCGCAGCGCTGCCACCGCCCGGTCGAGCGCTCGGTCGACGATCGCGTCGGGCAGGAACGGCAGCGGCATCCAGACCAGGTCGTAGGCGGAGTGATCGCTCAGCTCGGTCACGTCCTCGCGGCGGAGGAGGATGCGGTCGGCGACGCGCGGGTCGGCATCGCACAGAAGGGCGCGGGCGATCGCGAGCGGGCGATCGGCGATGTCGATCCCGACGACGGCCGCCGACGGCATCCCCTCGGCGAGCGCCGTCGCGATCGCTCCGATGCCGGTGCCGACGTCGAGCACCCGGGTCGGCGTGGCGACTCCGTAGGCGGGCGCCACCGACTCCAGCAGCACACGCGCCATCAGAGCGGAGGAGCGGCCCTGGGCGATCATCACGTCGTCACCCAGATCCGACCACGCCCGCACGGTGCCGCCCGCCGCGGCCGCGGCCTGGCTCAGACCGCTGACGAGGCTGCCGCTCCTGGCCCGGCGCTGCTCCCACAGCTCGACCAGCACCGACTCCGCGTCGGGCAGGGCGGCCAGGACGGCGGCTCGGGCGGGGTCCCGCGCGAGAGCCTCGGCGGGAGTGGCCGAGTGCTCGTCGCCCAGCGCCGACGCGAGCGCCGCGGTCACCAGGGCGGAGAACCGCAGCTCCGCGAGGATGCCGGGGACTCCCGGGGCGTCCGTCATCCGCCGTTCTCCTCGTGCAGGTGACGGTCGAGGGTCATCCAGTTCTCGCGATTCAGCCGGGCCGCGCCGTCGACGTCGCCGTCGCGCAGGCTCTGCACGATCGCGCGGTGCTGCTCGACCGAGTCGCGTCCGGCCAGCGAGCCGAAGCGCCGGCGCTCGGCCCGCCGGATCAGCGGAGTCGCCTGCTCGAGGACGTCGTCGATCATCGCGTTGCCGCTGAGGCCGGTGAGCACTCCGTGGAACGCGTCGTCCGCGCGCAGCGCGCCGTCGACGTCGCCGGTCTCGAGCGCCCGCGCGAAGTCGGTGTTCGCCGACTCCATCTCCGCGAGCGACTCCGGAGTGACGGACAGGCCGGCCAGGCGCGTCGCGAGGTCGTGCATCGAGGCGGCGATCTGCTGGGCGTCGGTGATGCTCTTGCCGGTGGCGGGCGTGACGATCGTGGCCCGTCCCGGCTTCGCGCTGACCAGCCCGACGCGGGCGAGGCGGAGCAGCGCCTCGCGGATAGGAGTCCGACTGACGCCCAGCCAGGCCTCGAGCTCCTGATCCCGGAGGCGCTCGCCCGGTTCGAACGTGCCGTCGACGATCGCGTCGCGCAACGCCTGGTAGACGTCGTCGCGCAGGAGGGATCGGGGGTGACGGCGGTCGTCTTCGGGATGGGCATGCAGCGACGATAACACCCAGCGATATATTGCATGCCGTGAAACCGAGTGCTGATCGTCATTCGGTCATAGTCGCCGCTGTCCATTCCGAGACCGCGAGACGGGTGTCGAGCGGGCAGCAGCACCGCGACGAGGCGTCCCGGAGGGATCATCGCTCCTCCTTCAGGGGAGTCGTGGACGGGGCCGGCCCGCTCCGTGCAGCGAGCCGGCCTCTCGGGGGATCGTCAGCGGGTCGCGCGCACGGCGTCGAGGATCAGGTCCGCGACGGCGTCCGTCTCCGAGACGGTGACGGCGTGCGAGGCGTCGATCTCGACCGCGTGCGACTCCGCGCGGGCGGCCATGAAGCGCTGCGAGTCGGCCGGCACCGCGAGGTCCTGACGGGTCACGAGTGTCCAGGACGGGATGCCGCGCCAGCCGGCGCGCGTGGCGGCGTCCTCGAGGGCCGCAGCGGCGATCGGACGCTGGGTCGCCGCCATCAGAGCGGCGGTCTCCTCGTCCACGTCGGCCGCGAAGACCTCGCGGAACCGGTCCTGCTGGATGTAGAGGTCGTCGCCCGAGAAGCTCCCGGCCGAGAACGGGACGGGCGTGAGAGCCGGGCCGAGCTCGCCGCCGGGGAACCTCCCGTGAGGTCGCCGGTGCTCTCGCCCGGCTCGAGCAGGAAGCTCGCGACGTAGACCAGGGCCCGCACGTTCGAGGCGCCCTCGGTCGCCTCGCTCGCGACGGAGCCGCCGTAGGAGTGTCCCGCGACGACGACCGGTCCCTTGATCGCGTCGAGCACGGTGCGGAGGTACTCGGCGTCGGCGGCGAGCCCGCGCAGCGGATTGGCGACCGCGAGGACGGGCAGCCCCTCGGCGCGGAGCCGGGCGACGACCCCGTTCCAGCTCGACGACTCGGCGAAAGCGCCGTGGACGAGCACGACAGTGGGGTGGTCGTCCTCAGGGGCGAAGGCGGTGGCGGACATGGTCTCTCCTCGGGTGTGAAAAGGGTGTTATCGGATGCAATATATTGCATGTAGGAAGAAGAAGGCGAGAGGCCGCAGGAAATTCCCGATCGGTCAGATCGTCCCGCGGATCAGGACGGGGCGGCGCTCAGGCCGCCTCGGATCTCGAGCCGTGCGATGCGGCCGGCCGTCTCGGTGACGTCGAAGGCGAAGCGCAGCGGCCCGCCGGGGAAATCGCCGTCGACGGAGGCGAGGAGTCGTCCGCTCTCGAACGACATCGGCGTGATCACCACGCGGGGCTCGATCTGGTGCACGGTCAGCCACTCGCGGATCCGGTCCTGAGTGTCGTAGGTCGTCCCGTCGTCGATGACGACGGCATCGGCCGCGAACACCGCGACCAGCGCCTCGGCGTCGTGGGCATTGGTGGCGGCGACGAACTCGTCGACGGCGTCCGGGAGGGTGATGGTGCTCATGATCGTCTCTTCTCTCGTCTCGGGGGTTCCAAGCTCGACTTTAGCAGGTTTACTGTCCTGTACGACAGTAAATGTCCTCCGCTGGGCGAGTAGGCCCGAAGGGGCGTATCGAGGCCCCGCCACTGGCACGCGCATCCGCGCCATTCCGTCGAGGAGGTCCTCGAGTGGGTGCACCGCGAGAAGGGCGAGCGGAGGTTCGAGCTGTTCGTCGAGACCCTCGACCGCGCGCAGACACGGGAGTCGGACTGGATCGACCACGGGAAGCGGATCCGCCTCGCGGGAGACTTCCACCCGGCGGGCACGACGACCACGATCACCTTCTCGGCGACCCGAACCGAGCCGGCGTCAGTCGATCCGGAGCGGATCGACCGAGCGATCGACGTCGACGACCTCGCGCCGCAGCTCCTCGGTCGCCTCCCGCTCCCCCTTCACCGACGCCACCCGGAGCGTCACGCGCTCGACGGGCACGACGGTCCTGGTGATCCCGATCCGCTCCTCGTGCAGGATCAGGACGACCGGCTCGACAGGAGCGGCCGCTCCGTCATCCGGCAGCGGATCGTCGCCGGGCAGCGGCTCCCGCACGAGTCGGATCTCCTCGCGGCGGACGTCGACGGTGATCGTCCGCTGCTCGGTGACGACGACGCGCTCGAGCCGGACGCGCTCGGTCGCGAACCGCCGCGTCGAGACGACGAGTCGCTCCTCGTGCAGAACGACGGACGGAGGGGTCTCGGGTGACGTGCTCATGCGAGGAGCCGGGAACAGGAGTGCATGGTCTCTCCGATGCGAGGAGCGAGCCGGCCGCGGGAGCGCCGGCGGAGAAGGGAACGGCCGGCCCCGCTCGAAGGAGCAGGGCCGGCCGGAGGAGTGCTGTCGGATCAGACCGCGCGGCGGGCGCTGGTCTTCTGACCGGTCTGCTGCTTCGCGGCCTCGGCGGCACGCGAGGCCTGCTCCGTCACGGACGGGGCCTTCTTCGCCTCCTGCTGGATCTTGGGAGCCTCGGCCTCGGCCTTGGTGAGGATCGCCTCCCAGCGCTGCTGCATCGGCTTGATGAGTCCGCCACCGGCACCGACGATGATGACGCCGGCGACGATCGCGAGCACGGCGATGAGGATCGGCGTGGTGACGGTCGTGGCGACCTCGATCTGGTTCAGGGCCGCGGTGGCGCCGATGAACAGGATGAAGACGGCGACGATGTTGCCCAGGAGCTTGCCGTAGGACAGGCCGCCGAGGGTGTTCTGGATGAGGCCCTTCGCGCCGGCCGCGATGGCTGCGGCGATCACGATGATGATGATCGCGACGATGATCTTCGGCAGGAAGCCGATGATGCCCTGGAGCAGGTCGCTGACCGGGTTGGGTCCGAAGACACCGAACGCGAACTGGAGCACGAACAGCACGAGCGTGTAGTAGATGATCTTCGACACGATGTCGGAGGCGTCGAGCTTCGAGTTGGCGAGCGCCTTCTTGATGCCGCCGCGCTCGACCGCGCGGTCGAAGCCGACCTTGGTCAGCAGGCGCGAGAGGCCCTTCTCGATGAGCTTGGCGACGATGAGGCCGACGATGAGGATGAGCAGGAAGAGCAGCGCGAGCGGGACGAACGCGATGACCGCTGCCAGTCCGTTCTGCAGAGCGGCGGGGAAGTTCATGGGGGAGCCTTTCGGGGGTGGTGCGGGGAAGGAGCGCGGCCGACCCGATCGGGATCGGACCGGCCGCGCGATGACGACTAGGAGCGGGTGCCCGTTCCGTCGTCGGTGGTGGTGCGGGTGGTGGTCGGGTCCACGAGCTCGATCTCCTCGTGCGAGACCTCCTCGTCCACGCGCTGCTGCTCGGTGACGGTCTCGGTGCCGAGGCTCACGCGCTCGACGGGGACGGTCTCCTTGGCGGTGACGACGCGCTCCTCGGTGAGGACCACCTCGTGCTCCTCTTCGCTGAGGTCGGGGCCCGCGAGGGCGTTCCCGGCGTTCGCCTCGGTGATCGGCTCGCGGGTGAGGGTGACCTCGTCGTGGCTGACGGGGACGGTGCGGGTGACCTGCTCGGTGACGATGTGCTTGCGCAGGCGGGCGCGGCCGGCCTCGACGCTCTCGGTGCCGACGCGCAGACGCTCCTCGGAGCGGGTCATCGCGTCGTCGGTCGTCGGGCCGGAGGTGTCGTGGCCCTCGGTGCCGTGGCCCTCGGTGACGTGGCCCTCGGTGACGAAGTCCGTGGTCGTGCCGGCGTCGGCGTCCTGGTCGTAGAGCGGGCTCTCGGCGCGGGTTCCGCCGACTCCGTAGTACGAGTACAGGGCCTCCTCGTCGTCGGCGGTGAGCGCGCCGTCGTCGTCGATGCGCGGGGCGTCCTTGACGAACGACTTCTCGTAGGCGACGCGGACCACTCCGCCGTCGAACGAGGCGTCGCTCAGCGGGGCGAACGACTCCGAGGAGCCGAAGAGGCCGGTGCGGATGGTGACCCAGGTGGGCTGCTGGCTCTCGTTGTCGACGTAGACCTGGCCGACGGTGCCGATCTTCGCGTCGTCGGTGCCGTGGACGTCGGCGCCGATCAGGTCGTTGACGGTGCTGCTGTCGATCATGGTGCACTCTCTTTCGCCGGGCACTGGCCCGGATAGCGGTGACGGATGGACGAGCGGACCGGAGACGCGTCCGTACGGGAGCACTCTCCGATTCCTCCGGAGGAGCAGGACCGGCCGGAGAGCGAGCCCCTGCAGTCACTCCGCTGGGAACGGACTTACGGTGTAAGCCACTGGTGAACCTTACGGTGTAAGCATCAGTAGGGTGGAAGAGCTTGCGCGTTCCTCCAGGACCTGATATCCGGGCCAGGTGAGCACGCAGAGAGGTGTCTTCCGTGGCCGACCGCGAACGAACGGGCAAGTCCGGCTCCTCCGCGCCACGGCTCACTCGTGATCTGATCATCGAGACCGCTCTGGCCCACATCGACCGCTCGGGGGCCGAAGCCCTCTCGATGCGATCGCTCGCTCAGGAGCTGGGCGTCGAGGCGATGTCGCTCTACCGCTACGTGCACGGCAAGGAGGACCTCCTCGAGGGGGTCATCGCCGTGCTGATGACGGACCTGACCACGAGCCTCGCCGAGGCGGACGACCAGCACTGGCAGGAGTTCCTGCAGACGGCGGCCCACGCGGTGCGGCGCATCGCGACCGACCACCCGAGGGCGTTCCCGCTGGTCGCGACCCGGCACCCGGCCGCTCCGTGGCTGCGTCCGCCGCTGCGCAGCATCGAGGTCGTCAACACCTTCCTCACGACCCTGACGGCGAACGGCTTCACCGACGCTCAGGCCGTGGGCGCGTACCGCTCCTTCAGCAGCTTCCTGCTCGGTCAGCTGCTCCTGCAGTCGGCCGTCAAGGGCGCCGAGACGTCGCCGACGGACCTCCCGCTCGACGAGGGGGACGCCGACATCCCGCAGCGGGACGGCAACCTCTCCCTCGACACCGCGCCCGAGGTCCGGCGCCTCCGCGCTCTCCTCAGCGAGGACCGCAGTGAGGAGGAGTTCGAGATCTCCTCGAGACCCTCCTCGACCGCCTCGACCTGCAGCTCTCGCAGTAGGGCTCGGTCGGCGAGTGCCCCCCTTGCTGGTCGAGTAGCCCCAGAGGGGCGTATCGAGACCCGCCGCCGCTGGGACACGGGGATCTCGATACGCCCTCTCCGAGGGCTACTCGATCACCGGAGCTGCTGGTCGAGCAGCTGCGCAGCGGCGCATCGAGACCGGGCTGCTCTGCAGAACGCCCGCGGAGGCGCGGATCACCCGAAGATCCGCCCCTCCGCGAGCACCCCCGATACTCCGCGATCAGAGCGCGGGAGTCCAGATCCGCATCGTCGACGGTCCGCGGTTCGCCCACGTGTAGTAGGGCCGGAACTCGGCCTCGAAGCGCTCGCCGACGAGTGCCGATCCGGCCCCGTAGGCCCATCCCGCCTCCCCCGCCGACACCGCGGCGAGCGCCACCCGGGCGCCGTCCGGCGTCACGACGGGCTCCACCGAGCGGTCGACCGCGAGGTGCTCGGTGTCGAGCCCCTCCGGCAGGTCCGCCGACTCGATCGCCAGCACGAACGGTCCGCGCTCGAGAGCGACCTGGCCGCGAACGGCGTCGATCCGCGGATGGGGTGTCACGAATCGCGCGGTCATCGGGAGCGAGAGGCGCACGGTCTCCCCGGCGCGGAACGCGCGGCGCACGGTCACCGTCCCGAGTGACGCCTCCACCGGCGCCCCGTCGAGCAGCGCTGAGCCGCGCGCCCACGGCGGGATGCGGAGGGTGAGCGCGAACTCGGCGTCCTCCTCGATGCGCACGACGATCTCCCCGTCGGCCGGGTACTCGGTCTCGACCTGCAGCGCGATGCCGTCGGTCTCGACGCGGTAGGACCCGTACTGGTGCAGCTGCACGCCCTCGTCGTCCGCGGTCGCGAAGCCCAGCTCGACGCTCGCCAGCGTCCGCGCGGTGTTCGTCGGGCAGCACGACACCCAGAACCACGGGGCCCGCAGGCTCGACTGCGCCCGGTCGGTCTCGACCGACTCGTCGGGCTCCACTCCGTCGGCCCGCTGCTGCAGCGTGTTCGTGTAGAAGAAGGCGCGCCCGTCGGCCCTGATCGCAGGCAGCACCGCGTTGAGCAGCGTGCGCTCGATCAGATCCGCGTGGGCGGTTTCCCCGAGCGCAGCAGCAGGCGCCAGCTGAGCATGTCGGACGCGATGGCCGCGCAGGTCTCGGCGTAGGCGCGGTCCGGCGGCAGCTCGTAGTCGGCGCCGAACGCCTCGTCCTGGTGGTGCGAGCCCATCCCGCCGGTGATGTAGGTGCGCCGCGCCACGGTGCTCGACCACTGGCGGCGCACCGCCTCCTCGAGCTCGGCGTCGTCGGTCTCGACCGCCACGTCGAGCGCTCCGGAGGCGAGGTAGAGCGCGCGGACCGCATGGCCCCGCAGCACGTCCGCCTCGCGGACGGGGACGTCGTCCTGGAAGTACTCCGCGCCGAACTGCACGGGTCCGAGCGTCCCCGTTCCGCGGCGCTCCACGAAGAGCCTGGCGAGCTCGAGCCAGCGGCCCTCCCCCGTCGCCCGGGCGAGCTCGGCGAGCGCCGGCTCGATCTCGGGGTGCCCGCAGACCGCGACGCGCCCCTCCGGACCGAACTCCCGCCAGACGTGCTCCGTCAGCCGCCGTGCCACCGCGGGCAGCAGGTCGTCGTGCCCCGTGCGCAGCCGGGCCACGGCCGCCTGGATCAGGTGCCCGAACGAGTACAGCTCGTGCCCCCACTCCAGGTTCGAGTAGCGGGCCGGCTGCCCCGGGCGGCCGAAGCTCGTGTGCAGGTAGCCGTCCTCCTCCTGTGCCGCGGCGACCCGGGCGACGAGCGCCTCGTACGAGGCCGCGAGCTCCGCGTCGTCCGAGCGGCCGAGCTCCCACGCCATCGCCTCGAGCAGCTTGTAGACCTCCGAGTCGACGAACTCGATCCCCGCGTGGTGATCGCCCGAGGCGTCCGAGATCGTGCCGTCGGCCGCCCGGTCGAAGTTGCCGGCCCAGCCGACCCGCTCGATCCACGAGAGGCAGTGCCCGATCACGGCCCCCGCACCGAGCTCCTGGTACCGCTTCCAGAACCCTCCGGTCAGGCGGATCTCGTGCTGCCCGAGCGGGCGGAGCCGTCCGGAGCTCGGCGCGACCGGGCCGCCGAGGGCGGAGGCGGAGGCGGTGGCGGGAGGGAGGGTCGGAGTGGGGGACGTCGTGGTCACGGAGTTCTCCTAGGTGGGACGGTCAGTCCTTGACGGCGCCGGCGGTGACTCCTGCGGAGACGTAGCGCTGGGCGACGACGAGGAGCACGGCGGCGGGGAGGGAGGCGACGACGGCGGTGGCCATGATCGAGTTCCACTCCTGGTTGTTGTTGCCGATGTAGCGGTAGATGCCGAGCGTGATCGGCTGCAGGTCCCCTCCGCTGTCGAGCGTCGAGGCGAAGACGAAGTCGGACCACGCCCAGAGGAACGCGAAGAGCGAGACGGTGACGACGGAGTTGCGGCTGATCGGCATGATCACCGACGTGAAGGTGCGCCAGGCGTTCGCGCCGTCCATCCGTGCAGCCTGCGTCAGCTCGTCCGGGATCCCGGACATGAAGGCGGTGAAGATCAGCACTCCGAACGGCACGGCGATCGTGGAGTCGGCCACGATCAGCCCGGCCACCGAGTTCAGCAGCCCCAGGTTGAGGTAGATCGCGTAGAACCCCATCGCCATGATGATCGCCGGGATCATCTGCGCGATCAGGAGCACGAACGAGAGCCCGTTCCTCCGCGGGGCCGCAGCTTCGCCAGCGAGTACGCGGCCGGAGCGGCGATCGCGACGGTGAGCACGACCGTCCCGAGTCCCACGATCAGGCTGGTGCCGAGGAACGGCAGCTGCTCGCGCAGCACCGCCTCGTAGCCGGTGAACGTGGGCGAGAGCGGGAACCAGTCCGGCGGATCCTTGCGCATCGAGCCGGTCGGAGTGAGCGAGACGTTCACCATCCAGTAGACGGGGAACAGCATGATCCCCGTGAGCACCAGGCCGATCGCGGTCAGCCACCAGGGCCTGCGCGCGGTCACGACTGCGCCTGCTTCCGCTGCACCCGGATGTAGACGACGCCGAAGACGAAGAGCCAGGAGGATCAGCAGGTTGCCGACCGCCGCCGCGGGTCCGAAGTCGGGCAGCATCGAGCCGAAGCCGAGCTGGTAGGTCCAGGTCGCGAGCGTGGTGGACGAGTCGGCCGGGCCGCCCTTCGTCATGATCCAGATGATGTCGAACACCTTCAGCGTGTAGACGAGGCCGAGCAGGATCGTGATCGCCGAGACCGGCCGCAGCAGCGGCAGCGTGATGCGCCAGAAGGTCTGGAACCCGTTCGCACCGTCGAGCGAGGCCGCCTCGTAGAGGTCCTGCGAGATGTTCTGCAGACCGGAGTAGAGGATCACGAGGTTGAACGGGATCCCGATCCAGATGTTGGCGATCAGGACCGCGATCAGCGAGGTCGACGGCGACGTCAGCCAGTTGATCTGCCCGATGCCGAACGACTCCAGGAACGCGTTGACGATGCCCGACTCGCTGTTCAGCATCCACGACCAGGTCGACGCCGACACGATCAGCGGCAGCAGCCACGGCACCAGGAACAGCGCCCGCAGCGTCGCCGAGAGCGGGAACGTCCGGTAGAAGAAGACCGCCAGCGCGAGGCCGATCGAGAACTGGAAGGCGATCGAGACGACGGTGAAGACGGCCGTGTGCAGCAGCGCGGGCCCGAAGGTCGCGTCCTGGAACACCCGCAGGTAGTTGTCGACGCCGATGAACGCCGCATCGCCCTGCACGAACGAGCGGACCGTGTAGTCCTTCAGGCTCAGCTCGAGGTTGCGGTAGAGCGGGAGGGCGTAGAAGACGAGCAGGTAGGCGACGAGCGGAGCGAGGAAGGCCCACGCGATCAGCTGGCTCCCGTCCGGGCGCGCTCGGCGCCGGCGGGGGGCGACGTCCGCGGGGGCGGAGTCCCTCCGCTCGCCGCCGCGCTGCAGCAGCCGGGCGGTCTCGGTGGTGGTGGTCATGATTCCCTCTTCCGGGGTGGGGCGGGGGTCGGGGGGCCGGGCCGGTGCGCACGGCACCGGCCCGGCCGTCCGCCTACTTCGTGGCCGACTCGGCCGCGGCCTGCGCGGCCTTCAGTGCGTCCTCGGGCGACTGCGCGCCGCTCAGCGCGTTCTGCACGGCCGTCCAGAGCTGCTCCGAGATGCGCGGGTACTGCGTGCCGAGGTTGTCGGAGGTGCGGCCCTTCGCGGCCTGCACCGCCTCGACCCACGGCTCGAGGTCGGCGTTCGCCGCCACCTGCGCCGCCTGGGCGTCCGCGGTCGGCGCGATGTACGAGAGCGTCGTGTCGGTGGTGACGAGGTTGTCGGTCGACGTCAGGCACTCGGCGATCGCCGCGGTGGTCTCGTAGCGCGCGTCGTCGTCCTGCACCGGGATCGTCAGGAACTCGCCTCCGGTCGGTGCCGGAGCCGAGCCGCCGTCGATCGCGGGGATGGTCAGGATCCCGTAGTCGATGCCGGACGCCTTCGCATTGGCCAGCTGCCAGGTCCCGTTCTCGCCGAACGCGTACTCGCCGGTCTCGAACTCCTGCCAGCTCGTCGTCTGCGTGTTGCCGATGACGGAGTCGGGCGCGTAGCCCTTCTGCACCCAGTCGGTCCAGAGCGAGACGGCCTCGACGGCCTCCGGCGAGTCGAGCTCGGTGAGCTCTGCGCCCGATCCCCAGAACCACGGGAGGAACTGGAAGCTCCCCTCCTCGGTGCCGATGCCCGAGAACGTGATGCCCTTGCCGCCCGAGGCGGTGACCTTCGCGAGCGCCTCGGTCAGGCTCGCCCAGTCGGTGACCGAGGCGATGTCCACTCCGGCCGCCGCGAGCACCGCCGTGTTGTAGTACAGCGCGAGCGTGTTGGCTCCGATCGGGACGCCGTAGGTGTCGCCGTCGACCTCGCCCGCGGCCAGGATGTTCGCGTCGATGTCACCGGTCTCCGAGTCCGTTCTCGGCGGTGGTCGTCAGGATGCCCGACTCGGCCAGCGTGGACACGACAGGGTTGTCGACGAGCAGGATGTCGGGCGAGTTCCCCTGCTGCCCGGCGAGCAGCGCCTTGTTCGTGAGGTCCGTGGTGTCGTACCCGGTGCGCTCGATGCTCACGCCCGCCTCCGTGCCGCAGGCGTCGATCAGGGTGGCCCAGTCGCTGCTCTCGTCGAACTGGGGGTACGGGTCCCAGAACGTGTAGGTGCCCCCGGCGGCCGAGGTGGAGTCGCCTCCCGAGCCCCCGCGCAGCCGGTCAGCACGGCCGCGGCCGCTCCCAGAGCGACGGCGGCGCTGAGGCCCCGTGCGTACTTCCTCGTCCTCACGAGATGATCCCTTCGTCGTTGACGGGTCGCCGGTCCGCTTCGCCGCGGCACCGAAACTACTTTCTGCCGTTGAACCTAGGCATCGACGGGGGCTGCGTCAAGAGACGTGATCGTTTCGGTCTTTTCGGTTTCCATGCGAGGATCGTGCGGAGCGCCGACCAGCGCCGCCGATCGGAGGACGCCGTGACCCCGCGCAAGCCCACTGGCACCATCACCCTGACCGACGTGGCACGGGTCGCCGGAGTCTCGGTCGCCACCGCGTCGAAGGCGCTCAACAACCGCGATCAGGTCCGCGCCGAGACCCGTCAGCGAGTCCTCGACGCCGCCACCTCGCTCTCCTTCACGCCGAACCCCTTCGCGAAGGCGTTGAACTCGACGCGCACCGGCACGATCGGCATGCTCACCAGCGACCTCGACAACCGCTTCGTGCTCCCGGTCCTCCTCGGCGCCGAGGACGCCTTCGGTGCCGGCTCCACCTCGGTGCTCCTCTGCGACGCCCGCGGCGACGCCGTCCGCGAGCAGCACCACATCAAGAACCTGCTCGCCAAGCGCGTGGACGGCATCGTGGTCCTCGGTCGCACGACCAACTCGCGCCCCTCGATCACGAGCACGATCCCCGTGCCCGTCGTCTACGCGTACGCCCCCTCCGAGGATCCCGCCGACTCGTCCTTCACCCCCGACAACGCGCAGGCCGGTGTCCTCGCCGCCCGCCACCTCGTCGAGAGGGGCCGCCGCCGCATCGCCCTCATCAACGGCGAGCCCAGCTACGCCGCCGCCCGCGACCGCGCCGCCGGCGTCCAGGAGGCGTTGACGGAGGCGGGCCTGCCGCTGGTCGGCGGCGACGTCCTCTACGGCCAGTGGTCCGAGCGCTGGGGCCGCCAGTGCGCGGAGGAGCTCGTGAACTCCCACCCCGATCTCGACGCCCTCATCTGCGCGAGCGACCAGATCGCCCGCGGCGCCCTCGACCACCTCCGCGAGAGCGGCCGCCGCGTCCCGCGGGACGTCGCAGTGGTCGGCTTCGACAACTGGGACCTGCTCGTCGAGGCGGCCCGCCCCCGCTCTCGAGCATCGACATGCAGCTCGAGACCCTGGGCCGCGCCGCGGCGGAGGAGCTGTCGCACGCGATCCGCGGCGGAGCCACTCCGGGCGTCCGGCGGATGCCGGTGCGGCTCGTTCCGCGCGAGTCCTCGGCCTGAGGAACCCCGCTCGAGCAATCGTGCGGCCGCGATGGATTGCTCAGAGGCCCAGCGGGACGCGCCTCTCCGTCGGATCAGCATCGGGTGCTGCTTCCACGTCCGCTTCTGGGAGGAGCGGCTGGGATTCGATGTGGACGTAGGCGGTGAAGCGCGGGTCTCGGTTCCGTGCCTGTGCTGCGGTGAAGTCCGTGTCCGGCGCGAAGGCGATACCGGGACCGGGCCAGTCGGAAACGGTGAGGGCATCGACTCGACGGTATCGCTCACGCAACGAGTCCAGGACGGGCCGGGCCGCCTCTGCGACGAGGGTCCGCACAGCGTCGATGAGATCGTCGAATTCTGCGGCGATCGCGCCCGGCATCTGCTGTGTGACGGAGAGCCCACGCACATCGGTGACGAGACCGCGAGTGTCGAGGACCGCGAGAGCGACTGGCAGCACGAGAGTCGACTGGGAGTGCGCGACCGTCGTGTTCCGGTACCTCCGGATGGTCTCGTGGAGCGAGCGCCGCTCGTCCGGAATGCCGGGGAAGCAGGACATCTCATCGAGGCGGGGTCGCACGGCGGAGAGTATGAACGGCCGGACATACGCAGTGACCGCGTGCATGGTGAGCGGCATCCACAAGGCGCTGCCTTCGCCCGCCTCCCGCGCGAGCTCGAGGCTCTGAGCAGCTTCCGAAAGGTCTGATGCGTGACTGACGAGGGCTGTGGCCAGCCTGTTCTCCGGACTGTCGGGCAGAAGCGCGAAGCCGGTACCGCGGGAATCGGTCATCGCCGCCGCACGGGGACGCGGTCGAGACGAGCTGCCCGAGCCGACCGCGGACCGCCGAGTACGCCGCGGCTCCATCGCCATCGAGGACGGGGACGCGAACGATCGGAGGACGGCCCATGGCGGGTGCCGTGATGTCTCGAAGAGAATCGTTGTACGCCCGCTGGCGGGGCCTGCCGGAGGGGCCGAAGCCGACCGCTCGTCTGCCGTGACGATACCTGTCCGCGCGAGGGGCTCCACTCGTCGCAGAGCTCCAGGTAGCGAGTCAGGGAGTATCCGAGTGGAGTATCGCTCGGGTAGAGCATGAGTGCCTGGCGTCGGAAGCTCGTGAAGTGCTGGAACTCGTCGATCTCGATGAGGGTCCCGGTCGGCTGGTGGATGAAGTCGCCCGGAAGGGACTGCGTCCCCTTCGCGGTTTGATCCGCGCGGATGCCGCCCAGCGCGTCGAAGATCACCTGCAACGGCTCACGGGCGGCGGCTGCTGCCTCCGGGAGATGGAAATGCCCGCGCCGATTGACCCAGGGGAGTCGAGCTCGTTCCAGTTCGATCCCGTCAGCCGCCGCCGCGGCCTGAAAGGCTCGCTCCGCATCTCCTACTGGCATGCGCGCAGGCTACAGGGGTCCGGCAGGACGCTGATCCGGTAGGGCGTCCCGCTCTCCAGACTGTCGGCCGGAGGCGCGGACCAGACGTGTCAGCGGCCGCCTCGATCCACACTCGGAGTCGTTCCCACTCGTCCGTCGACGACGCCGATGAGGCCTGGAAGCGCCTCATCTCCGGTACAGTCGCGGCTGGCCACTGCCACCCTTCTAGCCGCAAGAATGAGTAATCCATCGACCGAAGCACCCGTCTACTGGGGTCGCCGACCGGATGAATTCGGCACCGATGTGCACTATCGACCGCGACTCCCGCGGCGCTACGGTCAGGTGCCCGAGTAGCACACCGATCCGAACGGTGCCCTCGGCTTCTCAAAGGAGAGAAGATGACAGCCACGACACGCGGCCGAATCGCCGCTGCAGCCATCGCGCTGCTGACTTCCGCCGCACTGATGCCACTGGGGGCCGGCGCGGCCTCCGCGGCGACCAGCGGCGGACCGGTGGTGCTGATGGGCATCGACGCCGAGGACGGAGGGGTGGGCGGTCACGGCCCCCTGAGTGTCTACGTCGACGTGGTCGAGAGCATCCTGGCCGAGAGCTCGGGCGGCGACGGCATCGCCGTGATCGGAGCGAACGGCTGCGGTGCCAGCGAGTTCTGGGACGCGATCGGTGTCGAGGACAGCCGAGACGATCGACTACCTGAACGGCGCCGAGATCACGACGACGGCCTTCGCGCCGTACCTGATGGTCGCCGTCGTGAGCTCCTCGTTCGACACCTGCGGCGGGATCACCGAGCCCGAGAACATCCTCCTCACCGAGCGGCGGATCGACATCGCCGACTACGTGAACTCCGGACGCGGACTGCTCGGGTTCAACCAGCAGGGGCTCAGCCAGCCCTACGGCTACATCAGCGGGCTGGGATCGTTCACCTTCAGCTTCCCCGACCAGTACCGCGACATCACCCCCACCGCCGACGGCCTCGAGATCGGGATCACCGACGCGCTCGACATCTGCTGCTGGCACGACGAGTACGACACCTTCCCGGCCTTCCTCTCCGTGCTCGCGACGAACTCCGTCACCGGTGAGGCGGCGGCGCTGGGCGGCGCCAACGTCGTCCTCCCCGGAGCGATCACCCTCGACCCGGCGACGGCGACGCTCGATGTCGGCGCGACCCACACGGTCACCGCCACCGTCCTCGACGGCGAGGGAACCCGGTACCGGGCGAGCTCGTCACGTTCCAGGTCACCGGCGCGAACACCGCCGCAGGGACGGCGACGACCGATGCGAACGGCCGAGCCGTCTTCAGCTACGTCGGCACCGTCGCCGGCACCGACTCGATCTCGGCGAGCTTCGACGATGACGGCGACATCCGCACCGCCACGGCCGAAGCGATCTGGGAGCTCCGCAACCTGCCGCCGGTCTGCACGACCGCGACGGCCGGCCAGTCGGTCTGGCCGCCGAACCACAAGCTGGTCCCGGTCACCATCACCGGCATCACCGATCCCGACGGCGACCCCGTCACGGTGACCGTCACCTCGATCTACCAGGACGAGCCGGTCAACACGGTGGGTGACGGCAGCACCGCCGTGGACGGCGCAGGCGTCGGAACGAGCACGGCCCTGATCCGAGCGGAGCGCAGCGGATCCCCGAAGGTCCCCGGCAACGGACGCGTCTACCACGTCTCGTTCACCCGCGGCCGACGGCAACGGCGGCACCTGCTCCGGCACCGTGAAGGTCTCCGTGCCTCACGACCAGCGAGGCGCTGCGGCGAAGGACGACGGTCCGCTCTACGACTCGACCCGGCCGTGAGGTGAGGTGACGGTCTGACCGACTGCGAAGTCCTGTACGACGACCGAGGGGTCCCCATCCGGGGGCCCCTCTCTCGTGTCGGCGGGCGTCAGAGCCCCGCCGCAGGCACGTACCGCGGCGGGGCATCCGTCGTCACGGCGACGTCCTCCCCGACGCCCCGTGACCCTCCGCCACCCGCATCGTCCCGCCCGCCTGCGCCGCGAAGGCCCGTGCCGTCGCCGCGATCGTCCGCTGCATCACCTGCACCGCCGCCGTCGGCGCCAGATCCGCCGGCCTCGCCAGGCTGATCGTCCGCGTGAGCCGCGGCCGATCCGACGCTGTCTCCTCGATCCGAATCGACCGCAGCCCCGGCCGACCCTGCAGCACCATCGCCGGGACGATCGCGATGCCGAGGCCGCGCTCGGCGAAGCGCAGCACCGCGTCCATCTCGGCTCCCTCCAGCACGACGTCGGGCGTCAGGCCGGCCGCCGAGAACGCGGCGTCCGTCGTGCGGCGCAGGTCGTAGCTCGAGTTGAAGACGATCTGCGGGAGGCGGGACACCGCCGCGAGATCCAGGGCGCCCGACTCCGCCAGCGCGGGCTCCGCGGCGGAGGAGACCACGACGAGCTCCTCGACGAGCAGCGGAGTCACGGTGAAGGCGCCGACGGTCGCCGCGGTCGACGTCGTCACGAGCGCGAGATCGAGCTCGCCCCGCGCGAGGCGGTCGAAGAGACTCCGCGATCCGTCCTCGGCGAGGTGCAGCTCGATGGCGGGATGCGCCGCGTGGAACGCGTGCAGCACCTCCGCGACGAGGCTGATGCAGAGGGTCGGAGTCGCGCCGAAGCGCACCCGGCCGCGCTCGAGTCCGGCCAGCTCGGCCAGCTCGCGGCGCACCGACTCCGCGTCGGCGAGCATGCGCCGCGCGAGCGGCAGGAGGAGCTCGCCGGCCGGGGTGAGGGTATTGCCGCCGCGGGCGCGGTGGAACAGCTCCGATCCCAGATCCTGCTCCAGCGCGGCGATCTGCCGGCTCAGCGAGGGCTGCGCCAGGTGCAGCTCCTCGGCCGCGCGGGTGAAGCTGCCCTGGCGCGCGACCTCGACGAATCCGGTCAGCTGCTCGAGGTTCATGGTCATACCCTAAGCGCATGGTCCGTAGCCGATATATGCATTGGAGTAATCGATGCGCGAAACCTAGCGTGGGGTCATGACCACTTCAGGCACCACCACTCTGGAGCGTCGGATCTCCACCTCCGTCCTCGTCATCGGCACGGGCGGATCGGGCCTGCGCGCCGCGATCGAGCTGGCCGAGGCCGGCGTCGACGTGCTCGCGCTGGGCAAGCGCTCCAAGTCGGACGCGCACACCTCGCTCGCCGCCGGTGGGATCAACGCCGCTCTCGCCACGATGGACCCCGACGACAGCTGGCAGCAGCACGCGGCCGACACGATCACCGAGTCCTACCTGCTCGCCAACCCGCACACCGTCGAGATCGTCACCTCAAACGCCGCCCGCGGCATCCAGGACCTTCGAGCGCTACGGCATGCCGTTCGCCCGCGAGGACGACGGACGCATCTCCCAGCGCTTCTTCGGCGCGCACACCTATCGCCGCACCGCCTTCGCGGGCGACTACACCGGCCTCGAGATCCAGCGCACGCTCGTCAACCGCGCCGCGCAGCTCGAGATCCCGATCCTCGACACCGTCTACGTCACGCGCATCCTCGTCAACGACGACGGAGCCGTCTTCGGCGCCTACGGCTTCGACCTCGTCGACGGCACCCGCTACCTCATCCACGCCGACGCGGTGATCCTCGCCGCCGGCGGGCACAACCGCATCTGGCGCCGCACGTCCTCGCGCCGCGATGAGAACACGGGAGACTCGTTCCGCCTGGCCGTCGAGGCCGGCGGTCGCCTGCGCGATCCCGAGCTGGTGCAGTTCCACCCGTCGGGCATCATCGAGCCCGAGAACGCGACCGGCACCCTCATCTCCGAGGCGGCACGCGGCGAGGGCGGAATCCTCCGCAACGGACTCGGTGAGCGCTTCATGGGGAAGTACGACCCGGAGCGCCTCGAGCTCTCGACCCGCGACCGGGTCGCGCTCGCCTGCTACACCGAGATCAAGGAGGGTCGCGGGACGCCGAACGGTGGAGTGTGGCTCGACGTCTCTCACCTGCCGCGCGAGACGATCATGACCCGGCTCCCCGCGTCTACCAGACGATGCTCGAGCTGCAGATGCTCGACATCACGAAGGACCCGATCGAGATCGCGCCGACCGCGCACTACTCGATGGGCGGAGTATGGGTCCGCTCGGACGATCACAGCACCGACGTCCCCGGGCTCTACGCCATCGGCGAGGCGTCCAGCGGACTGCACGGCGCGAACCGGCTCGGCGGCAACTCGCTGATCGAGCTGCTCGTCTTCGGACGGATCGTCGGACAGGCTGCCGCGGAATACTCCGCCTCACTGACGGCGCGAGACCCGCTCGGCCGCCTCACTGCAGGTGGCCCGCGACGAGATCGCGGATCTGCTCGCTGCCGACGGCACCGAGAACGTCCGCGCCCTGCAGCGCGCGATCCGCAACACGATGACCGAGCACGCCGGAGTCGTCCGCGACGAGGCGGGTCTGGTGGCCGGCCTCGCCGAGCTCGACGCGATCGAGGCGCGCATCGCCGACATCGGAGTGCACCCGGACATCGCCGGGTTCCAGGACCTCGCGCACGCCTTCGACCTCAAGTCGGCCGCCATGGCGGCGCGGGCCACCCTCGAGGCGGCGCTCGAACGCCGCGAGAGCCGTGGCTGCCACAACCGCAGCGACTACCCGGACCTCGACCCGGCCCTGCAGGTGAACCTCGTCTGGTCGCCCTCGACGGGCATCACCCGCGAGGAGATCCCCGCAGTCCCCGAGGAGATCCAGTCCCTCATCCGCGAGGTCGCCACCGCAGGCAAGCTCCTCGAGTAGTGGACCGCTAACGACGAAACGCCGACCCGGAGCACACCGGGTCGGCGTTTCGTCAGTGACGGACCAGCTCCGCCCTGTCTGCGCGTCGATCTGACCTGCAAAGCCTTGCCGATAAGCCGACCCGGTCGCAGGCACAAGCGGCAACCGTCTTCTCAGTCGGAGAGAGAACCCTCGTTGAGCCGGCAGTTGGAGAGCGACGGAGGTGAGCGCACTCGTCGTCGAGCGCCATCAGAGTCTCCGACGCGTGCATCGGGATGGCGGAGTTAACAGCGATGGCCACCCAGTGTCTGGGTGGCCATCGTGTATGGTGTCCGGCGGTGTCCTACTCTCCCACAGGGTCCCCCTGCAGTACCATCGGCGCTGAGAGTCTTAGCTTCCGGGTTCGGAATGTGACCGGGCGTTTCCCTCTGCTATAGCCGCCGTAACCGCTCGCGACACACCCGCCAGCGAACTGGTGGGGGTCAAATCTGGGGTTACACGTCTTGCGTGTATTCAATTATGTGCACCACCCCTCACAGGGTGGTGCGGTGCCCGTCTTCTGGGAACCACAAAGTGGACGCGAGCGAATCTTCTAACCACTCCTACCAGCCTTTACAACGGTATGAGTGTAGTGATTGTCAAGTTATCGGCTTATTAGTACCGGTCAGCTCCGACAGTCTTTAGTCCTGTCTTCCACATCCGGCCTATCAACCCAGTAATCTGGCTGGGAGCCTCTCCCCGAAGGGATGGAAATCTCATCCTCGAAGCCGGCTTCCCGCTTAGATGCTTTCAGCGGTTATCCGTTCCGGAACGTAGCTAATCAGCGGTGCTCCTGGCGGAACAACTGACACACCAGAGGTTCGTCCATCCCGGTCCTCTCGTACTGGGGATAGATCTTCTCAAATTTCCTACGCGCGCAGCGGATAGGGACCGAACTGTCTCACGACGTTCTAAACCCAGCTCGCGTACCGCTTTAATGGGCGAACAGCCCAACCCTTGGGACCTACTCCAGCCCCAGGATGCGACGAGCCGACATCGAGGTGCCAAACCATGCCGTCGATATGGACTCTTGGGCAAGATCAGCCTGTTATCCCCGAGGTACCTTTTATCCGTTGAGCGACAGCGCTTCCACAAGCCACTGCCGGATCACTAGTCCCGACTTTCGTCCCTGCTCGACTTGTCAGTCTCACGGTCAAGCTCCCTTGTGCACTTACACTCGCCACCTGATTGCCAACCAGGTTGAGGGAAACCTTTGGGCGCCTCCGTTACTTTTTAGGGAGGCAACCGCCCCAGATCGACTACCCATCAGGCACTGTCCCTGAACCCGATTAGGGTTCGAAGTTAGATATCCAGAGTGACCAGAGTGGTATTTCAACAATGACTCCACGAACACTAGCGTGCCCGCTTCACAGTCTCCCACCTATCCTACACAAGCCACACCGAACACCAATACCAAACTATAGTAAAGGTCACGGGGTCTTTCCGTCCTGCTGCGCGTAACGAGCATCTTTACTCGTAATGCAATTTCGCCGAGTTCGCGGTTGAGACAGCTGGGGAAGTCGTTACGCCATTCGTGCAGGTCGGAACTTACCCGACAAGGAATTTCGCTACCTTAGGATGGTTATAGTTACCACCGCCGCTTACTGGGGCTTAAATTCTCAGCTTCGCCTTGCGGCTAACCGTTCCTCTTTAACCTTCCAGCACCGGGCAGGCGTCAGTCCGTATACATCGTCTTGCGACTTAGCACGGACCTGTGTTTTTAGTAAACAGTCGCTTCCCACTGGTCTCTGCGGCCATCGAACGCTCCCGGAGCAAGTCCGTTCACGCCTCAGGCCCCCTTCTCCCGAAGTTACGGGGGCATTTTGCCGAGTTCCTTAACCACGATTCTCTCGATCTCCTTGGTATTCTCTACCTGACCACCTGAGTCGGTTTGGGGTACGGGCAGCTAGAACCTCGCGTCGATGCTTTTCTTGGCAGCATAGGATCACCGATTTCGACTTGCGTCTACCCATCGAGATCTCAGGCTGTGTGAACGACGGATTTGCCTATCGTTCGCCCTACATCCTTAGACCGGGACAACCATCGCCCGGCTCGGCTACCTTCCTGCGTCACACCTGTTAATACGCTAAACGCACCAGCACGGGGTCGTACGCTGAGGCCCAACGCTTCACCCCGAAGGGATCCATCAGAGGGATTCAGATACTTAGCACTACTGGATTGTCTTGGGCGGTTCTTCGCCGGTACGGGAATATCAACCCGTTGTCCATCGACTACGCCTGTCGGCCTCGCCTTAGGTCCCGACTTACCCAGGGGAAGATTAGCTGACCCTGGAACCCTTGGTCTTCCGGAGGACGGGTTTCTCACCCGTCTTTCGCTACTCATGCCTGCATTCTCACTCGTGTGGCGTCCACGGCTGGTTCACACCGCCGCTTCACTCGCCACACGACGCTCTCCTACCCATCAACACGGCTGGACCACGAAGGCCTACCACAAAATGTCAATGCCACAACTTCGGTGGCGTGCTTGAGCCCCGTTACATTGTCGGCGCGGAATCACTTGACCAGTGAGCTATTACGCACTCTTTCAAGGGTGGCTGCTTCTAAGCCAACCTCCTGGTTGTCTGTGCAACTCCACATCCTTTCCCACTTAGCACGCGCTTAGGGACCTTAGTTGGTGGTCTGGGTTGTTTCCCTCTCGACTATGAAGCTTATCCCCCACAGTCTCACTGCTGCGCTCTCACTTACCGGCATTCGGAGTTTGGCTGACGTCAGTAAGCTTTTGGGCCCCATCGGCCATCCAGTAGCTCTACCTCCGGCAAGAAACACGCAACGCTGCACCTAAATGCATTTCGGAGAGAACCAGCTATCACGAAGTTTGATTGGCCTTTCACCCCTATCCACAGCTCATCCCCTCCATTTTCAACTGAAGTGGGTTCGGTCCTCCACGACGTCTTACCGTCGCTTCAACCTGGCCATGGATAGATCACTTCGCTTCGGGTCTAGACCCTGCGACTAAAATCGCCCTATTCGGACTCGCTTTCGCTACGGCTGCCCCACACGGGTTAACCTCGCCACAGAGCACTAACTCGCAGGCTCATTCTTCAAAAGGCACGCCGTCACCCCAACAAGGAGGCTCCGACGGTTTGTAAGCAAACGGTTTCAGGTACTATTTCACTCCCCTCCCGGGGTACTTTTCACCTTTCCCTCACGGTACTTGTCCGCTATCGGTCATCTGGGAGTATTTAGGCTTATCAGGTGGTCCTGACAGATTCACACGGGATTTCTCAGGCCCCGTGCTACTTGGGATACTCTTCACGCCATAACACCATTTCGACTACGGGGCTCGCACCCGCTCTGGCCAGGCATTCAAACCTGTTCGTCTATGATGCGCTGTAACGTTCCGTGCTCGGCAGAACACGACGAAAAGTCCCACAACCCCGACCATGCAACCCTGCCGGGTATCACACATGGCTCGGTTTAGCCTCTTCCGCGTTCGCTCGCCACTACTAACGGAATCACTGTTGTTTTCTCTTCCTGTGGGTACTGAGATGTTTCACTTCCCCACGTTCCCTCTACCCGCCCTATATATTCAGGCGGGAGTCACCAGGTCACCACAAGGGGCCTGGCGGGGTTTCCCCATTCGGAGATCCTCGGATCACAGCTCGTTTATCAGCTCCCGAGGCTTATCGCAGATTACGACGTCCTTCTTCGGCTCCAGATGCCAAGGCATCCACCGTTTGCTCTTAAAAACTTGAAAATCACATGAGTTAAGAAACTACAATTCGAAGATTGCAGATTTCAATGATTTGCAGGAACACCCGAAAGCATCCCTGCGCCTCTATCGACCCAACACCCGAAAGTGTTGAATCTAAAGATGCTCGCGTCCACTGTGTAGTTCTCAAAATACGGGCGGTACCCTCCCCCACACACCCAGGCATGGAGAAAGGATCCAGAAGGTCGACCCGAACCACCCGAAGGCAGCCGGCCCGGTCCCTCAGGACCCAACAGCGTGCATGTGCAAGCCACCCTCCGTACCGTGCGTTCCCAACCCGAAGGCTGTACTGACACGAGACGAACTCGACCTGCACCCAGTTCAATGTTCCACCCATGAGCTACCAGCGAAGACATTCGCTTCGATCTAGCGCCTGGAACACACAACGCTCACAAGGAACGCGGTGTCCAGATGCTCCTTAGAAAGGAGGTGATCCAGCCGCACCTTCCGGTACGGCTACCTTGTTACGACTTAGTCCTAATCACCGATCCCACCTTCGACGGCTCCCTCCCACAAGGGGTTAGGCCACCGGCTTCGGGTGTTACCGACTTTCATGACTTGACGGGCGGTGTGTACAAGGCCCGGGAACGTATTCACCGCAGCGTTGCTGATCTGCGATTACTAGCGACTCCGACTTCATGAGGTCGAGTTGCAGACCTCAATCCGAACTGAGACCGGCTTTTGGGATTCGCTCCACCTTACGGTATCGCAGCCCTTTGTACCGGCCATTGTAGCATGCGTGAAGCCCAAGACATAAGGGGCATGATGATTTGACGTCATCCCCACCTTCCTCCGAGTTGACCCCGGCAGTCTCCTATGAGTTCCCACCATGACGTGCTGGCAACATAGAACGAGGGTTGCGCTCGTTGCGGGACTTAACCCAACATCTCACGACACGAGCTGACGACAACCATGCACCACCTGTATACCGACCTTGCGGGGCAACCATTTCTGGAAGTTTCCGGTATATGTCAAGCCTTGGTAAGGTTCTTCGCGTTGCATCGAATTAATCCGCATGCTCCGCCGCTTGTGCGGGCCCCCGTCAATTCCTTTGAGTTTTAGCCTTGCGGCCGTACTCCCCAGGCGGGGAACTTAATGCGTTAGCTGCGACACGGAGACCGTGGAAAGGTCCCCACATCTAGTTCCCAACGTTTACGGCGTGGACTACCAGGGTATCTAATCCTGTTCGCTCCCCACGCTTTCGCTCCTCAGCGTCAGTAACGGCCCAGAGAACTGCCTTCGCCATCGGTGTTCCTCCTGATATCTGCGCATTCCACCGCTACACCAGGAATTCCATTCTCCCCTACCGCACTCTAGTCTGCCCGTACCCACTGCAGGCCCGAGGTTGAGCCTCGGGTTTTCACAGCAGACGCGACAAACCGCCTACGAGCTCTTTACGCCCAATAATTCCGGACAACGCTTGCACCCTACGTATTACCGCGGCTGCTGGCACGTAGTTAGCCGGTGCTTTTTCTGCAGGTACCGTCAAACCGAAGTCCTTCTTCCCTACTAAAGAGGTTTACAACCCGAAGGCCGTCATCCCCCACGCGGCGTTGCTGCATCAGGCTTTCGCCCATTGTGCAATATTCCCCACTGCTGCCTCCCGTAGGAGTCTGGGCCGTGTCTCAGTCCCAGTGTGGCCGGTCACCCTCTCAGGCCGGCTACCCGTCGTCGCCTTGGTGAGCCATTACCTCACCAACAAGCTGATAGGCCGCGAGTCCATCCTTGACCGAAAAACTTTCCACCCGCACCCGATGCCGGGGCAGGTCGTATCCGGTATTAGACGCCGTTTCCAGCGCTTATCCCCAGAGTCAAGGGCAGGTTACTCACGTGTTACTCACCCGTTCGCCACTAATCCACTCCAGCAAGCTGGGCATCATCGTTCGACTTGCATGTGTTAAACACGCCGCCAGCGTTCGTCCTGAGCCAGGATCAAACTCTCCGTAAAAAAATTACGACAACCAACCCCGAAGAGAAGGAAGTCAAGTTTGACCTCTAGCAAATAAGACATCATTACTGACATCAATTTCCAAAGGAATCCCAACCAGATCAAAAACCCGGCCGGGGTATAAAATTGGCATTGAACATAGTGCACGCTGTTGAGTTCTCAAGAATCGGACACCCGCCTCCACACCACAAAGTGCTTCACAACGAGAGTGATCGAAAATGTTGTTCTGTTGCTGTTGCGCTAGGACCTGCCACCGCAGATCGCCGGGACTATCGAACCGCTTTCGCGGCGACCGTTCCGGCCGTTGGCAACTCGAATAACTTAGCACACCCGCGGGCCGTGTCGAGTCCACGGCGGAGAACTCTGGGTCCGTCTCCTCGAGGACCGCTCCGTCACTCCTCCGGCATCGAGAAGTCGGCGAAGTCGAACCCCGGTGAGACGGAGCTGACCAGCGCGGCCTCTGCCGACGGCAGGCGTCCGCTGCCAGACGTCGGCCGGCACGAGCGCCTGAACCGCGAGCCCGTCGACCGCGGATCCCAGCACGACGGTCTCCCCGTCCTCCGGCTCCTCGCCGCTCCCGCCGTACTGCAGGTCCACCCGACCCGGTCCGTTCCAGATCCACGTCTCGGCGGACGACACCCTGTGCCATGCCGACGACTCCCCCGGCGGCAGCAGGAACACGATCAGCGTCGCCGCCGGTCGTTCGCGCACCGAGCCGTCGGGCGCCGTCAACGTCAACCGCTCCGGCGAGGTCCAGGTGCGGCGGTACCGCCGCCCTCCGGATGCGGCTCCAGCCCCATCGACGCGGCGAGCGCGGGTCGGCGCACGCTCTCCGAGCACGCGTCCGTCCACGCTCAACCGGTCCACCAGCTCGCCCGTCAGCTCCGCGCCCATCGGACCTCCCCCGAGATGATCGTGGCGAGGGCCGTGCCCTCACCGGCTTCCACTATCGCGGCGACCAGGTCGTCCGCCGGTCGCGGCGCCTCACGTCGAGCACCGCCAGGTCGGCGAGGGCTCCCGGCACCAGCGCGCCGAACGAGTCGGCCGCCCATCGCCAGCGCCCCGCCGGACGTCGCCGCGTCGCAGGAGCCGCGTGTGCAGATCCCTCCCCGTGTAGCCCTGCTCCCGCGCGATGCGGTGCAGCTCGGCCACATCGCCGAGGAGGTCCAGCGAGGGAGTCGACGAAGCGAGTCCGTGCCCACGGCGATCGCGTTGCCCTCGCGCAGGTAGTCGGCGACCGGGGCCTCGTCGAGTCCGATCACCGCGTTCGAGCGCGGGCGCAGGGCGACCGAGGTGCCGGAGCGGCGCAGCGTCGCCCTGTCCTCGGCGTCCACGTAGATGCCGTGCGCGATGTGCACGTCGTCGCCGAGCGCTCCGATCGATCTCGGCGTAGGCCACGGGCAGGCGCGCTGCCGCCGTTGCGGAGCAGGTGGAAGCCGTCGTACCCCCAGCGGCGCCACTGCTCGGCCAGCGCACCGCGGCCGTGCATCGTGTACTCCGCCTCCCACGCGGACTCGGCCAGGTGCAGGTGCCGGCGCACGCCGGGCTCCTGGCGACAGGCCGGTCAGATCGCTGAGCACCGGGGTGTCCAGGGAGTAGGGGGCGTGCGGAGAGAGGCCGATGCGCGTGACCCCGGAGGTCCGCACGACTCCGCGGTGATCGCGCGGCCGCTGCCGCGCCAGTCGTCCTCGAGGAGGCTCATCAGCTCCCAGTAGGCGATGCCGTGCACGCGGCCGGCCTCGAGCACGTCCAGCGCCTCGAGGTCGGTGACGATGTCGGCGATCGCGGTCGTGCCGGTCGAGACCGCGATCGCGAGTCCGTCGGCGGCCGAGGCGGCCCCAGTCGTAGGGCTGCTCGTAGACCACCTGGAACGCGCGAGACCAGTCCTCGAAGCCCTCGTAGCGACCGGCGCCGACGGCCGCCATGCAGGTGTACTGCAGGTGGGAGTGCGCGTTGACCGAGCCCCGGGTGATCACTCCGACCCACTCCCGCACCCGGTCGGCCCCCTCGGCGAGGACCTCGTCGCGCGGACCGACCGCGAGGATCCGCTCGCCGCGCACCGCCACGGCGCCGCCGCGGATCGGCTCGCCGGCCACCGGCACCACCCAGGGCGCCAGGTGGACCTCGACGCCCGTCACGGGATCCACGCCGACGGCATGATCCCCGCGATGCTCGCGACCGAGGCGGCGGCGGCGAGCAGCACGGCGAGGCGCCGTCACCGCCCAGTCGGCCGGCGCGTAGCGGATCTCGCGGAGCCAGGGCGCTTCGCGGTGCCGAAGCCCCGCAGGTCCAGCGCGTCGACCGTGTCCTCCGCGTCGACGAACGAGGTGATGGTCACGGGCACCATGAGCGGGGCCACCTCGCGCAGGCGCCGCACCGGGTTGCGGGTCTCGGCGCGCTCGTAGCCGCGCAGCCGCTGGGCGGCGGCCGTCTCCTGCAGGTTCGCGGCGGCGCTGGGCAGGAACTTGAAGGTCAGGTCGATGCCGTACGCGAAGCGCGCCGGCACTCCCAGCCGTGCGAACGCGACCGCGAGGTCGCCCGGGCGGATCGCGAAGGCCAGGGGAAGCCGACCGCGACCGGGGCGAGGAAGCGCAGCAGCATGTTCACCGCGTACGAGACGGCTCCCTCCGTGATCGGCAGCCCGATCAGCGGCACGGTGAACAGCGTCGCGCCCGTCTCGGGCTCGCCCGAGCTCGTCGCCCCGACGATCAGCCCGTTGATCCCCGCGAAGACCACCACGGAACACGGCCACGACGGCCCAGTTCGAGCGGACCTCGCGGAACGGGATCGCGCGCGCTGAGGTAGTAGGCGAATCGCCACCACGGCGAGCGCCGCCATCCACCTCAGGTCCTTCACCTCGTCGCGGTGATCACGAGCATCACCGGGACGACGATGAGCACGCGCGGATCCCGACGGCCGAGGAAGGAGTCGCCGCCGAGGTATCGAGGCGAGACCTCCATCTGTCAGCGTCCGGCGAGGTTCTGGAGCGGCTTCCAGACCCGGTCGAGCACGGGGACCAGGATCGCCGCGGTGATGCCGGTCGCGAGGATCGCGAGGAGGTAGGAGCCGAAGAACCAGTACTCCACGGTGACGCCGAGCAGCAGGTCGGTGACGGTGAAGAGCAGTCCCACGACGACCGCGGCGACCGCGATGGCGGCGGCCCAGACGACCTGTCGGCCGGTGGTGCGCGGCTCCTTGGCGTAGTAGCCGATGAGGCCCGCGAGCAGGCCGACGAGTCCGTTCGCGATGCTCCAGTTCCAGTACGTCCAGGAATCCGTAGCCCATGATCTGGTCGACGATCGGCGTTGCCGACGGCGCCGGTGAAGAAGCCGGCGATCGGGCCGAAGCGCAGGCCCACGAAGGGGATGATCGCGATCGCCGGGCGGATCGAGATCATCGTGCCGGGGAGCACGAAGCTGAGCGCCCCGAGCGCGCCGTAGAGCGCGGCGCCGACGGCGCCGAAGACGATGCGGGACGAGACGGCCCAGGGGCCGGTCCGGGCGGGAGTCGCGGTGGTGGTCACGGGTGTGTCCTTTCGAGGGGATGGGGAGGAGCGTCGAGGGAGTGAGGAGCGTCGAGGGCGAGGCGCAGGCGCCGGGCCAGGTCGAGGGGGCGCGGGAGGCGGCCGGCAGCCGGTCCGTGCTCGCGGGCGGCGCGCACGAAGTCGGTCCCGCGCAGCACGGCGCGCCCGCCGACGGCCTCGCCGGGCTCGTGCCACAGCTCGAGGTCGTGCACGATCTCGGCCGGGGTCGCGTCGGCGACGATCCACGCCGTCGACGACCACGACGCGGTCGGCCCGCGCGAGCGCCATGTCGACGTCGTGGGTGATGAAGTAGACGCTGTCGATGCCCTCGATCGCCCAGACGGCGTCGAGGAAGTGGCGCGACGAGCGCTCTGTCCTGGCCGGCGGTCGGCTCGTCGAGGATCAGCGTGCGCGGGCGGAGCGTGAGGGCCAGCGCCACGGCCAGCCGCCGCTGCTGCCCGAAGGACAGCGTGCGCGGCGGCCTCTCCATGATTCCGGGCACGTCGTGCAGCGAGACGGCGCGCAGCGCGGCGTCCGAGATCGCGGGGATCTCCTCCTCCGGGACACCCAGATTGCGCGGCCCGAAGGCCAGCTCGGCGCCGACGTTCTCGCTGAACAGCGCCTGCCCTGGGTTCTGGAAGAGGTAGCCGCAGGTCGAGACGAGCTCGGCGGCGCTGAGCTCGTGCACCGGCCTCGCGTCGAGCAGCACCCGTCCGCGCGTCGGAGCGACGAGCCCGACGGCGGCGCGCATGAGGGTCGACTTGCCCGCACCGTTGCGGCCGAGGATCGCGACGCGCTCCCCCGCCTCGAAGCGGCGTTCGACGGCCGAGACGATCGTGCGCGCTCCGTAGCCGAGCTCCGCCCCCTCGAAGTGCAGGCGGGCCGCGGCTCCCGGAGCGATCGGCGCCGACTCCGGCAGCGCCTCCTCCTCGCCCGACGCGCTCGCGAGCAGCGCCGAGAACGGCAGCTTCACCGACTCCGGTGACGCGACCCTCGAGGAAGCCGTCGACGCCGCCCGAGTAGACGACACCGCCCTCCTCGAGGTAGACCACGCGGTCGGGTGCGAGGGCGAGCACCTCGTCGACGCGGTGCTCGACGATCACCGCCGCCCCGCCGCCGTCGACGTAGGCGCGGACGGCGGCGAGCAGCACGTCGGCCGCATCGGGATCGAGATTGGCGAGCGGCTCGTCGATCACGATGACCTTCGGATCGAGCACGAGGATCCCGGCGAAGGCGACGAGCTGCAGCTGACCGCCCGAGGAGCTCGTGCGGCGGGGTCGAGAGCAGCGCGGAGAGCCCGAGCCGCTCGGCGACCCGGTGGGCGCGCTCGCGGATCTCGCTCGGCGGCGTGCCCCGGCTCTGAGTCCGAACGCGATCTCGGCGAGCACGCTGTGGCCCACGACCTGCTTCGCCGGGTCCTGGAGCAGCGTGCCGACGACCTCGGAGATGTCGCGGAGGGCGAGCGGAGCGGCGTCGCGGCCCTCGACCTCGATCCGGCCCGTCACCTCGGCCCGGTACGAGCGCGGCACGAGGCCGTTGAGCACGCGCAGCAGAGTGCTCTTGCCGCAGCCCGACGGGCCGGCGATCAGCACGACCTCACCGCTCGAGACCGAGAAGGACGCATCGACGAGAGCGGGCACGGTGGCGCTGCGGTAGGTGACTCCGACGCCCTCGAGGCGGAGCAGCTCGCTCACGAGCGCGCTCCGTCGCGCTGGGGAGCGGCACGGCGACCCGTCGGGGTCCAGCTGCCGAGGAAGTCCTGCTGGGCGCGGCTGGCGCTGTCGATCGCGACGCCGAGGGAGGCCAGCTTGGCGCGCGCCACCCGGTCGTCGACCTCGGGTGGGGAGCAGGTGGACCGCCGGAGCGAGAGTCCCCGCCTCCCGTGCCAGCACGTCGATCGCCGCCGCCTGCACACCGAAGGAGAGGTCCATGATCTCGATCGGGTTGCCTTCTCCCGCCGTGCAGTTGATGCAGCCGCCGTCGTCGAGCACCACGATCGAGCGCCCGGTCGGCAGCACGAAGCGCTCGAGTGCGTGGCCGATGCTCTCGCGGACCGCGCCCGCGGCGCGGCCGCGTCGATCGCGATCTCCTGCGCCACTCCGCCCGACACCGCGACCGCTGCTCCCTCGGGCAGGACGAGCAGGTGCTCGACGTCGATCGTGTGCGCGATGCCGGTGGCCGACACGAGGGAGGTCGGCCGTCCGTGCGGCGTCCTCCAGCGGAGCGACGTCGTAGCCCGCGAAGGCCGCCTCCAGCGCGCGCACCGGATCGACCTCCGACACCGTCACCCGCGCGCCGAGTGCGCGGGCGTGCTGCGCCACTCCGCGGCCCACGTGGCCGAAGCCGGCCACGACGACGTGCGCGCGGTCCAGCGGAGCGGCGAGCAGGTCGAGCATCGTGAGCAGCGTCGACTGCCCGGTGCCGTGCCGGTTGTCGAAGAGCGTCTTGCAGCGCGCGTCGTTCACGGCGAGGACCGGGATGCGCAGGGCGCCCTCGCGCTCCATGACCCGCAGCGGGCGGAGTCCGCTGGTGGTCTCCTCCGTGGCGCCGCGCAGGGTCTCGAAGACGGCGGGGCGCTCGGTGTGCGCGAGGCGGGTCACGGAGGAGCCGTCGTCGACCAGGATGTCGAGCCGGCGGTCGAGGAGGTCGAGCGCGAAGGCGTGGTCCTCGGCGGCGGTCGCGTCCGAGCGGGCGAACACGCTCACTCCCGCGTGCTCGAGGGCGGCCGCGGTGTCGTCGTGGGTGCTGGAGGCGCCGCACATCACGCTGACCTCGGCACCGGCCGCCGCGAGCTCGAGGGCGAGGGTCGCGGTCTTGGGCTCGAGCACCAGGACGAGCCCGATGCGCAGCCCCGCGATCGATCCGCTCTCGCGCAGCTGCCCGACGACGCTGCCGGTCACGAGGCATGAAGCGGGATGCCCAGTCGATCTTGTCCTGGCCCTGCCGCCAGAGCGAGGCGTCGCGGATGCGGCCGCTCACGCGAGCACCTCGAGGGCGAGGGCCCGGTCGGCGCGGGCCGCGAGCTCGGCACCGTCGGCTCCCGGGTCGGCCGCGCGCGTTCGGCGAGCGCCGCCGAGAAGGCGGAGGAGAGCTGCTCACGGGTCCGCCGGGTCGAGCCGTCGGCCGCCTCGCGCGCGATGAGCACGAAGGCCTCGCGGTCGGCGCCGAGGATCCTCGCGATGCCCGGCCGGCCGGAGGAGGAGTCGGTCTGGGCGGAGACCGCGGGCGCGTCCTCCGCCGCGTCGACGACCAGCACGGGGCCTCCGCGGCCGAGTGCGGCGGCGTCGACCGGGCGGTCGAGCAGCTCCCCGTCGCGAAGGCGAGCACGACGTCGTCGAGGCGGGCGCCGTCCGTGACCGAGACGGCCAGGCCGAGCTGCGCGAGCTCGACGAGGGCCACCGGGTCGTCCCCGACGACGAGGACACGGGCGCCCATCGCCGCCGTGCGGGTCGCCAGCTCTCGGGCGAGCGGACCGGCGCCGAGGACGGCGATGCGGGTGTGCGCGAGGGAGAGATTGCTCGCCGACGCCGCGGCCCGCAGCACGGCCTGCGCCCACGCGGCCCGGGCGATCGCCGTCACGACGCGGGAGTCGGAGGCCTCGACCGGCTGCGGCTCGAGCCGGGCGAGCCGCTCGTCCAGGAGCGCCCGCGCGCGCTCTCGGCGCAGCGGGGTGAGGGTGGCGGACATCGGCGCTCCAGGGGGTCGGGTGCTGCTGGCGCTCCGCGGGCGCACAAGGCTCTAAGCGGTTAGCGTGTGACCATAGTCGCGCTGTGTTTCGCGGCCGCGCTCGTTTATTACGGCGACGTGAAACATTGCGAACGGCGGGGCGCTGGGATCCGCAGTCAGCCGGCCAACCGCCCGCGCAGCACCAGCGAGGTCGGCAGGACGAGCCGCCGCGGCTCTCCGTCCAGATCCGCGAGCCGGGCGAGTGCGAGTCCGACCGCCTCCGCCCCCATCCGCCGCGGGTCGTGCGCGACCACGCTGATGCCCAGCTCCTGGGCGACCTCCGAATCGTCGAAGCCGATCAGCGCCACGTCGCGCCCCGCGAGGGCGCGGTGCACGCCGAGCGTCGCGCGGTTGTTGCCCGCGAAGACGGCGTCCGGAGGCGTCGCACCGGCGAGGAGGTCGCGCGCGGCCGCCTCCGCCCCCTCGGCGCTGACGCCGTCCTCCCGCACCGGGACCGGAACCCTCCAGCGCGTCCTCGAACCCCGCGAGCCGCTGCCCGTGCGTGTAGAGCGTGCGCGGACTGCCGACGAACGCGATCCGTCGACGACCGGCGGCGAGCAGGGCGGTGACCGCGGCGCGCGCCCCGCCCCGGTCGTCCAGCAGCACGCTGTCGGACTCGGCGCCGACGAGGGGACGGTCGAGCGCGACCACCGGGGTGCCGAGGCGCCGCTCGCCGTCGAGGTAGCCGTGATCGTGGGCGCTCGGCACGAGCAGCAGCGCGCGCACCCTCCGCTCGAGCATGCCGGCGACCGCGGGCCGCTCCCCTCCGCCACGTCCCCCGACGCGGCGACGAGCACCGTCAGCCCGCGAGCGGACGCGGCGTCGATCGCGCCTGCCGCGAGCGCGCCCGAGAACGGGTTCGTGATCTCGCCCACGAGGAGCCCGATCGTCGAGCTCACCCCTCCGGTCCGCAGCTCGCGGGCCAGCGCGTTCGGACGGAACCGCAGTGCCGCCGCCGCCTGCTCCACCCAGGTGCGGGTCGCCTCCGCCACCTTCGCCGAGCCACCGAGCGCGCGGGACGCGGTGCGGATGCTCACCCCCGCCGCCAGTGCGACGTCGGCGATCGTGGCGCGGCCTCGGCGAGCGTCGCGCGGGTCGGTGCTCACCCTGCGAGTGTACGGAGGCGGCGCCCGGCGACGGTCCCGCCGCACGACCCGCAGCAGGTGCTCCGCCCCGACTCCTCCTCGGCCGGCATCGTGCGCGAGCACCCGGTGGGAGCCGATGTCGCGCGCGGTTTCGCAGGCCCGGTCGGGGTGCTCGGGTGTCCTAGGCTGACCGGATGTCCCCCCGGCCCCGGCGACCGACGCTCGCCGACGTGGCGCGCGCGGCCGGGACGTCGAGCACGGTCGTCAGCTACGTCGTGAACGACGGACCGCGCCCGGTGTCGGCGGAGCTCCGCCAGCGCGTGGAGGAGGCCATCGCCGAGCTCGGCTACCGCCGCAACTCCCTGGCGGAGGCGCTCAGCATCGGCCGCTCCGAGTCTGGTCGGCCTGCTCGTCCCCGATTCCTCCAACGCCTTCTTCGGCGAGCTGGTGCGGCACATCGAGCACGAGGCCCGCCGACGCTCGCTGCTGACGCTGCTCGGCAACACCGAGTACGAGCCCGAGGTCGAGCGCGGCTACGAGCGCACCTTCGCCGACCTGCGCACCGCGGGCGTCCTGCTCGTCACGATCGATCCGGCGAGCGCCGCCGACACCGCCCCGCGCGTCTTCCTGCACTCCTCGCCGCCCACGGGCGACGAGCCGAGCGTCGTGTTCGACGACGAGCAGGGCACCCGCTCGGCCGTCGAGCACCTCCTCGCCCACGGCTACGACGACGTGCACTGCGTCACCGGACCCGACGACTTCGGTCCGTCGGGCCTGCGCGCGCGCTCGTGGGCCGGAGCGGTCGCGGAGGCAGGAGTCGGCGGTCGCCTGCACCGCGTCCCGATGGACCGCGTCTCCTCCGAGCAGGCGCTCCGCTCCGTGCTGCGCGAGGAGCGGCCCCGCGCCATCTTCGCGACGACCGACGAGCACGCACTCGCCCTCCTCCGCGCCGCGTCGCAGGAGGGGATCCACGTCCCGTCCGAGCTCGCGGTGGTCGGCTTCGACGGCATCCGGGAGGCGCTGCTCGGAGGGGTGCGCGTCACCACCGTGGCCGTGCCCGTTCCCGAGATGGCGCGCATCGCGTTCGAACTCCTGGGCGACACCTACAGCGACGCTCCCGTCCGCCACGTCCGCCTGCAGACGACCCTGGTCCTCGGCGAGACCTGCGGTTGCCCGACCGCGCCTGCGCCGGTCGAGTAGTCCCGCCCCCGCTGGTCGAGTAGCGCCGCCCTTCCTGCCGATCGAGCAGCCCCGCAGGCGCGTCTTCTGCCGGGCGACCAGCCCCGCAGGCGCGTCTTCTGCCGGGCGACCAGCCCCGCAGGCGCGTCTTCTGCTGGTCGAGCAGCGCCGCAGGCGCGTCTTCTGCTGGTCGAGCAGCGCCGCAGGCGCGTATCGAGACCCCGGGAACGCGGATCTCGATACGGCCGCGCGCGGCCTACTCGATCAGCAAGGGAGCCGCCGGTGGCAGCAGACGACGGGACGCTAGCCCAGCTCCCCCAGCCGCCCGATCACGCTCTCGCCCAACCGCGCCACGTACCCCTCCGGGTCCGGCCCCTGCGGCGCCAGCTCCACCAGCGTGATCCCGATCGCCGCGTACTCCTCCATCGCCCGCACGAAGCCGTCCGGGTCGCCGATCGGATCCCCGCCGCCGATGATCGTCTTCGTGATCGCGTCGTAGTCGCGCCCGAGCTCGTCGCAGTGGCGCCGCAGCACGTCCAGCTTGTGCGCGACCGCCTCGGCGCCCGTCGCGAACAGGTTGCACGCGTCGCCGTACTGCGCCACGAGCCGCAGCGTCTTCTTCTCGCCCCCGCCGCCGATCAGGATCGGCGGACCCGGCTTCTGGATCGGCTCCGGGTGGTTCAGCGTCTCGGCCAGCCGGTAGTGCTCGCCCTCGAACGGCCCGTCGTCCTCGCTCCACATCTGCCGGCAGATCCGCAGCGTCTCCTCGAGGCGCTCGAACCGCTCCTTCAGCGGCGGGTACGGCACGCCGAGCCCGAGGTGCTCTCGCTCGTACCAGGCGGCGCCGATGCCGAGCATCGCCCGCCCGCCCGACAGCACGTCGAGCGTCGTCACGATCTTGGCGAGCAGCCCCGGGTGCCGATAGGTCACTCCGGTCACGAGCAGTCCCAGGCGGAGCCGCTCCGTCCGCCCCGCGAGGAACCCGAGCGAGGTGTACCCCTCGAGCATCGGATCCTCGCTGGTCGCGAACTGCTCCATCTGGAAGTAGTGGTCCATCAGCGTGAACCACTCGCAGCCCACGTCCTCGGCCGTCCGCGCCGTGGCGCCCAGGATCGGAGCGATCCCCGTGCTGCCTCCCGGCGGCGTGAAGTCCATGAAATGAATGCCTACCTGCATGCAAGATCCCCTGTCGTCCGCGAGGCGACGTCCGGGTCCGCGCGGATCACGCGGAGCACCCGGGTGCCGAAGTACTCCGAGCCTGGCACCCGCGCCCCCGCGGAGGTTCTGCTTGACAGCATCCACGGCTGCGCACCGCGCCGCCCTCAGCAGGACAGGATCGCCCCTGCATCGCCGCCCGGTGGACGATCAGTGCTGGAGGCTCGCTGTCACGCCGTGACGCGGTATCGCCGCCCGCCGAACCCGACCACGTCGCCGACCGCCAGCTGGCGCCCGCGACGCCGGTCGACCTCGCCGTTCACGCTCACGAGTCCGTCCGCAACGGCCTCCTTCACCTCGCCACCCGAGTCGAGGATCCCGGCGAACTTCAGGAACTGCCCCAGGCGGATGGCCTCCCCGTCGAGGGGGACGTCGTCGATGGGTGCGGGCACAGGCGCTACACCGCCGGGATGTCGGCGAAGCGCGAGAAGTGGCCGTGGAAGCCCACGGTGACCGTGCGGGTCGGGCCGTTGCGGTGCTTCGCCACGATCAGGTCGGCCTCGCCGGCGCGCGGGTTGTCCTTCTCGTACGCGCTCTCGCGGTGCAGGAGGATCACCATGTCGGCGTCCTGCTCGATCGAGCCGGACTCGCGGAGGTCGGAGATCGCGGGGAGCTTGTCGGCACGCTGCTCCGGACCACGGTTCAGCTGCGACAGCGCGATGACCGGCACCTGGAGCTCCTTCGCGAGGAGCTTGAGCGCACGGGAGAACTCCGAGACCTCCTGCTGGCGGCTCTCGACCTTCTTGCCCGAGGTCATCAGCTGCAGGTAGTCGATGACGACCATCTTGAGTCCGATGCGCTGCTTGAGCCGGCGGCACTTCGCGCGGATCTCGACGAGCGTGAGGTTGGGCGAATCGTCGATGTAGAGCGGAGCGTCGTTGATGCGGCCGCGGGTGGATGCGATGGTCGTCCAGTCGCGCTGGTCGACGGTGCCCTTGCGCATGTGCTGCAGCGGCACGGAGGCCTCGGCCGAGAGCAGACGCATCGCGATCTCGCTGCGCCCCATCTCGGAGAAGAAGATCGTCGGCATCTGGTGCTTGATCGCGGCGGCGCGGGCGAAGTCGAGGGCGAGCGTCGACTTTCCGAGCGCGGGTCGCGCGGCGACGATGATCATCTGGCCCGGGTGGAATCCGTTGGTGAGGTCATCGAGGTCGGCGAAGCCGGTCGGCACGCCGGTGAAGGCGCCGTCCTTGTGCGCGGCCGCCTCGATCTCGTCGATGGCGACGGTGACCGCGTCGGTCAGCGGAACGTAGTCCTCAGCCGCCTCGGACCCGGTGACGTTGTAGATCTCGGCCTGCGCGGTGTTGACGAGATCGAGGACCTCGCCCTCGCCCTGGTAGCCCATCTGCACGATGCGGGTGCCGGCCTCGACGAGGCGCCGCAGCAGTGCGCGTTCGGCGACGATCGAGGCGTAGTAGCCGGCGTTCGCGGCCGTCGGCACCATCGCGGTGAGCGAGTGCAGGTAGTCGGCGCCGCCCGCGCGCTGCAGCTCGCCCTGCTTGGTGAGCTCGTCGGTGACCGCGATGACGTCGGTCGGCTCTCCGTGCGAGTAGAGCTGCAGGATCGCGTCGAAGACGATCTCGTGCTTGGGGATGTAGAAGTCGGTTGCCTTGACGCTCTCGACGACGTCGGCGACCGCGTCCTTCGAGAGCAGCATGCCTCCGAGTGCCGACTGCTCGGCGAGCAGGTCGTGCGGAGGGTGCGCTCGTGGCGCGGGAGTCGCCCCGGCCCTCGCCTCGAGCCTCGCTCCGTCCGTCCGAACCGGGAACCGCCAGGTGCGCGATCGTCATGCCTTCGCCTCCTGTCGTGGGGTGCCTCGCGGGAACGGTAGGACCGCCGGCCGAGCCGTGATCACGTGCGTCGGATCCGGTCTACCAGCGACCTCCGACAGCGTCGGCGCCGGTCGTCCGGACGCCTCGACCCGCTCCCCTCGCGGGGCGCTGCGCCACACTACGTACCGCTCGCCGCCACGGTCAAACCGCCCTGTGGAGGAAACTGTGGACAACTGTGGTGAAACGCCGGACCACGTGTGGGGAACATGTGGAGAATCCTGTGGAATCGTGAGCCCTGGTGATCTTTTTTCTACCCTTTGACCTGGGCTTTACCTCATTCCACAGGTGTGTGTGGAAAAGAGTCTCCAGACCACGTTGAAGGTTGTCCCCGCGATTGGGTGTATGTGGATGGAGCTGTGGAGAACGGGACGACGAAGGGCGGTGCAGCAGGACCCGGAGATCCCGCCGCACCGCCCTTCGAGGCGTGTCTCGCGGCCTTGCTCGGCCGCGACCACCTGGAGCTTCACGGTGGCCTGGATGTCGTCGCGCAGACGCACCACGGCCTCGTGCTCGCCGACCGTCTTGATCGCGTTCGCGATGACGATCTTGCGCTTGTCGAGGTCGCCGAAGCCGGCGGCCGCCACAGCGGTGGCGATGTCGCTCGTCTTGACCGAGCCGAACAGGCGGCCGTCGCGGCCCGCCTTGACGGTGAGCTTCACCCGGTTGGCCTCGAGGACCTGCTTGGTGTGCTGCGCCTCTTCGATCGTCTTGTGCTCGCGCGCGGCGCGGGCCGAGCTTGATCTGCTCGACCTGCTTCTCGCCTCCACGGGTCCACGCGACGCCGAAGCCCTGCGGGATGAGGAAGTTGCGGGCGTAGCCGTTCTTGACGTCGACGACGTCACCGGCGGAGCCGAGACCGTCGACCTCGTGGGTCAGGATGACCTTGGACATACCGTTACCTACCTTCCGCTGCCGGCGTAGGGCAGGAGCGCCATCTCGCGGGCGTTCTTGACGGCACGGGCGATGAGGCGCTGCTCCTGGACGGAGACGCCGGTGATACGACGGGCGCGGATCTTCCCGCGCTCCGAGATGAACTTGCGGAGGGTCGCGACATCCTTGTAGTCGATGACACCCACGCGGACCGACTTCGCGGGGGCCGCGTTCTTCGCGCCCTTGCCGCGGATCGGCTTGCGGCGGTCGCCGCTGCTCTTTCCAGCCATAGTGGTTTCCTTAGATTCTGGTTCGCCCCCTCCGCGGCCGCTCGTGCGGCGTGCGGAGAAGAGCGTGATTCAGGTGAGGTCGCGTCCGAGCCCGAGGCTCAGAACGGAGTCTCGTCGTTGTAGCTGCCCGGCGTGCTCCAGACGTCGCCACCGGCCGGCGCGCTCGGCGCCCACGGCTCCTCGGCCTGGCCACCGCGGTTGCCTCCCGCGTTGCCGCCGGAGCCCCCCTGGTTGCCGCCGAAGCCGCCCTGTCCGCCCTGGCTCGCGCCCTGACCTCCGCCGACCTGTCCGCGTCCGCCGCCCGCGCCTCCACCGGAGGCACGCGTGACCTGTGCGGTCGCGTAGCGGAGCGAGGGACCGATCTCGTCGATCTCGAGCTCGATGCTGGTGCGCTTCTCGCCTTCCTTCGTCTCGTACGAGCGCTGCTTCAGGCGGCCGGTCGCGATGACGCGGCTCCCCTTGGTCAGCGATCCCGCGACGTGCTCGGCGAACTCGCGCCAGACGGAGGCCCGGAGGAACAGCGCTTCGCCGTCCTTCCAGTCGTTCGCCTGACGGTCGAAGGTGCGCGGAGTGGAGGCGATGGTGAAGTTCGCGACCGCGAGCCCGTTCTGCGTGTAGCGCAGCTCGGGGTCGGAGGTGAGGTTCCCCACCACGGTGATGATCGTCTCGCCGGCCATGAGCGCTACGCCTTGGGAGCGGCCGAGGCCTTGGCAGCCTTGCGGGCGGCCTTCTCGTCGGCGAGCTTCGCAGCGGCGGCGACCTGGGCAATGCCCTCTTCGGCCCGCAGCACCTTGGTGCGCATGACGGCCTCGGACAGCTTCAGCTGACGGTCGAGCTCGTTCGCAGCGGCGAGAGGTCGACGTGAAGTCGACGACGGCGTAGATGCCCTCGGACTTCTTGTTGATCTCGTACGCCAGACGACGACGGCCCCAGACGTCCACCTTGTCGATGGATCCACCATCGGTGCGGATGACGTTGAGGAACTTGTCGAGACTCGGAGCGACGGTGCGCTCATCGATCTCGGGGTCCAGGATGACCATGATTTCGTACTGATGCGTCACTAACCCACCTCCTTCGGACTGAACGGCCACGGTATTTCCGTGACAGGAGGGTATGTAGCATCTGCCCACTCCCGCGGACGCGAAGTGCGTCTGGTCGTGGACAACCTGGACACCTTACCACCGCGGCCGTTCCCGCGGTCGGGAGATCTGCGCCCGATCCGGCGGCCCGACCGGGTACCCCGGGCCGGCGGATCAGCGATGCGGATCGGCGATGCGGCTCAGCGCGCCGCCCACCACTCCTTCAGCCGCTGCGTCGCGAGCTCCTCGCCCAGCGGTCCCTCCTCGAGCCGCAGCTCGAGCAGGAAGCGGTACGCCGCACCGACCTCCGGCCCCGGCGGCAGGTCGAGGATCCGCATGATCGCGGTGCCGTCGAGGTCGGGCCGCTTGGACGCGAGCTCCTCCTTCTCGGCGAGCTCGGCGATGCGCGTCTCGAGGTCGTCGTACGCGTGCGCCAGCCGGTCGGCCTTGCGCTTGTTGCGCGTGGTCACGTCGGCCCGCGTGAGGATGTGCAGCCGCTCGAGCAGGGGCCCGGCGTCCGTCACGTAGCGGCGCACGGCGGAGTCGGTCCAGGCGCCGTCGGTGTAGCCGAAGAACCGCAGGTGCAGCTCGATCAGCCGGGCCACCTCGGTCGTCGACTGCTTGTCGAACTTGAGCGCGCGCATCCGCTTGATCGCCAGCTTGGACCCGACGAGGTCGTGGTGGTGGAAGCTCACGGCGCCGCCGGCCTCGAGGCGGCGCGTCGCGGGCTTGCCGATGTCGTGCAGCAGCGCGGCGAGGCGCAGCACGACGTCCGGGGCCGCTCCGGGGTTCCGCGACTCCTCGAGCGAGATCGCCTGCTCCAGCACGGTCAGGCTGTGCACGTAGACGTCCTTGTGGTGGTGGTGCTCGTCCTGCTCCAGGCGCAGGGCGGGCAGCTCCGGGAGGAAGTAACCGGCTAGACCGGTGTCGACGAGGAGCTCCAGGCCCGCGCGCGGGGACGCGGTGGACAGCAGCTTGCGCAGCTCCTCCTGCACCCGCTCGGCCGAGACGTCCCGGATGCGCGGTGCGAGCTCGGCCATCGCCCACTCGACCTCCTCGGTGGTGCGGAACCCCAGCTGCGACGTGAAGCGGGCGCCCCGCAGCATGCGGAGCGGATCGTCGCCGAAGGACACGTCGGCGTCGGCGGGCGTGCGCAGGCGGCCGGCCAGCAGGTCCTCCACACCCCCTGAGGGATCGACGAGGACGACCTCCGGGATCCGGAGCGCCATCGCGTTCACCGTGAAGTCCCGCCGCACCAGGTCGCCCTCGAGGGTGTCGCCGAACTCGACCTCGGGCTTGCGGCTGACTCCGTCGTAGCTGTCGCTGCGGTAGGTCGTGATCTCGACCGTCTCGCCCGCGATCCGAGCGCCGATGGTGCCGAACGCTCGGCCGATGTCCCAGTGCGCCTCGGCGATGGGAGCGACGACGCGCTCGATGTCGTCCGGGCGCGCCGAGGTGGTGAAGTCGAGGTCGTGCACTCCGTGCCCCAGGAACGCGTCGCGGACGGGACCGCCCACCAGGGCGAGCTCGTGCCCCTGGGCGGCGAACGCCTCCGCCAGTCGCGCCACGGTCGGCGTCGCCGCCAGAGCACGGAGGGTCTCGAGGGCGGCCTGGACGCTGTGCATTCGCACGAGTGTAGTCGCGGCGCACGGCTGGAGAAGGGGGCCGGGAGAGGCCCTAACCTGTTTAGCCGGTTACCGGTCCCGCCACGCCCGCCGTCGTCCGCCGCGGGCCTGCACGTAGAATCAGCCGCATGGAGGCCGAGTGAGTTCGATGCATCGGCGCGGCCCCACTCTCTCCGACCGCCTCGCGGTCCCGCAGCTGCTCCGCGCCGTCGGCGCGGCGGCTCTCGCCGTCGCGCTCGTGGGGGTCGCGCCGCCGGCTCTCGCGACCACGCCGACGCCCGGCACCACAGCCTCGCCCTGGCCGAGGAGCCGGCCGAGGGGATCGTGACCGCCACCGTCGGCGCCGCGGACGACGGCGTCCTCTTCCCGGGCCAGGACCTGCAGATGTCGGTCTCGGTGCGCAACGGCACGACCGAGACGATCGACGGCGCCCGCATCGAGGTGACGATCGACTCCGACACCCTCGACTCGCGAGCCGAGCTCGCGGACTGGCTCGGGGAGAGGACGACGACGCGGGCTCGCCCGTCGGCGACGGCGCCGACGTCCGCCTGCTGCCGTCGAGCTCCGCGCAGGTGCCGCTGACGGTGCCCGCGGCAGGCATCCCCTTCTCCTCCGATCCGAGCGCCCGCGGCGCCCACGCCGTCGCCGTCACCGTGACCGGTCCGGGCGGCACCGTCGCCACGGCGCGCACGGCGGTCGAGCTGACCGACGGCGTGCCGTCCGGAGAGGAGACCGGCGTCGACGTCCTCGTCCCCCTCACCGTGCCCGGCAGCAGCGACGGCCTCATCCCCGCCGACGCGCTCCAGGACTACACGCAGTCCACCGGCACCCTCTCGCGCCAGCTCGACTCCGTCATCGGCCGCGGAGTCGCGATCGGGGTCGACCCGCGGATCCTCGCGTCGATCCGGATCCTGGGCGAATCGGCACCCGAGTCGGCCGTCTCGTGGCTCGACCGCCTGGAGGCCGCGCCCAGCGAGGTGTTCCCCCTGGCTTACGCCGATGCGGACGTCGCGGCCCAGGCCCAGTCGGGCCTGTCGACGCTCCTCACCCCCACCTCGTTCGAGTACGGCATCGACGCCGCCCTCTTCGCCGAGCCCGCGACCACACCGGCTCCGGGAGCCACTCCCGAGCCGACGCCGACCGAGGCGCCCGCCGGCGAGGAGCTCGGGCCGCGTCCCACGGCGGAGTCGCTCCTGGACTTCCGCTGGTCGCCCACCGTCGGCAGCCTCGCCTGGCCCGACGATCTGACCGTCCGCGCCGAGGACCTCGCCGTCTATGCCACGAGCGGCATGAACCGCACCGCCGTCGCCTCCGCGAATCTCGAGCTCCCGTCCGCGACGAGGACCGCCACGCGCGCGGTCATCGACGGGCACGACGTCGTCATCACGGACAGCGCCCTCTCGACCGCCCTCGACGGGGCGGCGACGGCGACGACCGACGCGGAGTGGCGCGCGCACATGACAGCGCTCACCGTCGATCTCGCCCAGGTCCAGCGCGAAGGGAGGTTCCCCGCGTCGTCCTCGCGCTCGAGCGCGGGGCGGCGGTCGACGGCGTCCGGCTCGCGCAGACGCTCGACGCTCTCGACCGGCTGCCCTGGGCCGAGGGCACCTCGCTCGGCGCCGCCCTCGCCGTCCCCGCGACCGACGACGTGGTCCTCGTCGACGCACCGGAGTCCGAGGAGCGTCTCGAGCGGGTCTCCGACCTCCTCACCGCCGCCTCCCGCGTCGAGGCCTTCTCGGCGGTGCTCACCGACCCGCAGCTGTTGAGCGGGAAGCGCCGCAACGACCTGCTCGCCCTCCTCGCCGTCGTCTGGCGCGAGGACGAGGCAGGGCTGGGACGAGGCCGTCACCGGGAGCGTCGACATGGCCGACACGACGCTCGGCTCGGTCTCGATCGAGGCGACCAGCACCCTCCTCCAGGTCTCCCGCGACTCGAGCATCCCCGTGTACGTCCGCAACGACCTGCCGTGGCCGTCTCGGTCGAGATCAGCGCCTCCACGTCGAACGCCGTGCTCGACATCGACGAGGCTCGGTCGAGCCCACCGCCATCGACGGCCGCTCCCAGGGCCGGGTGCTCATCCCCGTGAAGGCCCGGGTCGGCGGTGGCGAGACGACGCTCCGGATGCAGCTCACCGCCCTCGACGGCACGCCGATCGGCGCCCCGGCGAGCGTCGGGACGAGCGTGAGGGCCGACTGGGAGACCGTCGGGACCCTCGTCCTGGGTCTCGTCCTCGTCGTGGTCTTCGGCGCCGGCATCCTCCGCAACATCCGCCGCCGCCGCCGTGGCGGCGCAGCTCCGGAGGAGGACGACGAGGACCCCAACGCCCCCTCGCCGTCCAACCCGGCCTCGACGAACGAACGGACCCGCGTGGCTAGCTTCTCCCTCGGACGCGCGAGCGCCGTCCTCGCCTCCGGCACGATGGTCTCGCGCATCCTCGGCTTCGTCATGTCGCTGGTCTTCACCCAGACCATCGGACTCACGGGTCAGGGGTCGGATGCGTTCACCGTCGCCAACGGGCTGCCCAACACGATCTACGCGATCCTCGCGGGCGGTGCTCTGAACGCCGTCCTGGTGCCGCAGATCGTGCGGGCGGGCCTGCAGGCCGACGGCGGGCGCAAGTACATCGACAAGCTCCTGACGCTCGCTCTTCTCGTGCTCGTCGCCGCGGCCGCCGTCGCCACGCTCGCGGCTCCGCTGCTCGTCCAGCTCGCCGCGGGGCAGTTCGGACCGGAGCAGACCCGGCTCGCGGTCACGTTCGCCTACTGGTGCCTCCCGCAGGTCTTCTTCTACGGGCTCTACACGATCCTCGGCGAGGTCCTGAACGCCCGCGGGTCCTTCGGTCCGTTCACCTGGACCCCGGTCGTCAACAACGTCGTGACCATCGCCGGCCTGATCGCCTTCCAGCAGCTGTTCGGATCGGACACCGAGGGCGATCTCCTCGCCACCGACTGGACTCCGGCGATGATCACGCTCCTCGCCGGCTCCGCGACCCTCGGAGTCGCACTGCAGGCGATCCTGCTGGTCTTCTTCTGGAAGCGGGTGGGGCTGCGCTACCGCCCCGACTTCCACTTCCGCGGCGTCGGGCTCAGCCGCGCGGGCCGCATCGCCGGCTGGACCTTCGCGACCCTCCTGCTGACCGTCGCCGTCGGATTCCTCGAGAACAACGTGGTCAGCGGCGCCTCCGGTGAGAACGCCTCCGCCACCGCCCTGCAGAAGGCCTGGCTGGTCTTCATGCTGCCGCACTCCATCGTCGCCGTGTCGATCGCGACGGCGTACTTCACCAAGATGAGCGGGCACGCCTCGCGCGGCGAGATGACCGACTTCCGCCGCGACGTCTCGACGTCGATCCGCGTGGTCGGCCTCCTCCTCTTCTTCTGCGCCGCCGCCCTCGTGGTCTGCGCCACCTCGTTCGCCAGGATGTTCTCCTCGGATCCCGGCGACACCTTCCAGATGGCCCAGATCATCACCGCCCACGTGGTCGTCCTCCCCCTTTTCTCCACGCTCGCGATCGTCCAGCGCGCGTTCTACGCCCTCAACGACGGTCGGACGCCGTTCTTCTACACGCTCGTGCAGGCGGTGGTGATCACCATCGGCTGCCTCCTCGCCTTCGGGCTCCCGCCGGAGTTCACGACGATCTTCGTCGCGTCCTCGATCTCGGTCGGAGTCGCCGTGCAGTCGCTGCTCGCCTGCGTCCTCCTCCGCCGCAAGCTCGGCGGCTGGGGCGGCACCCGGATCGTCTTCCGCTTCGCGCAGTTCACCCTCGCGACGCTCCCTGCGATCGGTGCGGGAGTGCTCGTCATGTTCGTCCTCGCGCAGAACGACGGCTACCCGACGAGCGGTGTGCTGGAGGCGCTCCTGTCGATGATCCTCACCGGCGTCGCGATGGCGGTCGTCTACTTCGGCATCCTCTGGGTCGTCCGCAACCCGGAGCTGCGCCTGATGGCCGCTCCCGTCCTCCGCCGCCTGGGCCGCTAGCCGCAGCGGAGAGGGTCGCGGGGCCGCCGCCGAGCAGGTGCACGGCGGCGCGCCACGTGCAGGGTGGAGGCGTCGGCAGAGCCGCTCCTCCTCACCCGCCGATCCGGAAGGCGCGATGCGCTCACCTTCGTCCTCGTCCGACTGCTCGTCGCCGTCGCGATCCTCGCGGCGACCGTCGTGAGCTTCCTCGACTCCTACTCCTTCTGGGTCGAGGCCCGGTTCCGCGACCGCGCGACCCTCGTCGTGAACTTCTTCAGCTACATCACGGTCGAGACCTGTCTGGCGGCGGCCGTCGTGCTCCTGATCGGAGCGGTCCTCCTCGCGCGGGATCGGCTCCCGGACCCGCGCTGGTTCTCGTGGCTGCGGGCGGGCGTGGTCGCCTGCATGGTGGTCATCGGAGTGGTCTACAGCCTGCTCCTGCGCGGCACGGTGGTCACCGGTGCCGGCGCACCGCTGGAGTGGACGAACGAGGTGATGCACGTCGTCGCCCCGCTCGCGCTCGTGCTCGACTGGCTGTTCGCTCCGGGCCGCCGCCGGTTGTCCTGGGGAGTGATCCCGGGTGTCCTGGCGGTCCCGATCGCCTGGTTCGCCTACACGGTGCTGCGGGCCCCGCTCGTCTACGACCAGATGAAGCACGAGCAGGTCTGGTACCCGTACCCGTTCCTCGACCCCCGCCTGGCGGATCCGCCGATCCTCCCCGGGGGAGGCATCGCGGTGGTGTTCTACGTCGTCGCCCTGACGTCACTCTTCGCGGCCTCGGCCTGGTTCACCGTGTGGATCTCGCGTCGTCCGAGCCGCCGGCGAAGCCGGCTGTGACGAGGAGAGGAAAACCAGGTCAGAGCTCGGATCGGTGGATCCGCGAAGAAGTGTTTCCCTCGACCCTGATCGGCGGCCGAGTGCCCGCCCGGGGCTGGAATAGCCCCCGCCTAGGATGTGTTGTAGCCCGTGGAGCCGGGAACGACCGAGCGACCGGATCCGGGCTCCGCAGGCGAGACGAACACGGTGCACCGCGCTGGCGGTGCACGACGAAGACCCAGCAAGACGACGGCGCAGCACTTCGGGCGCCGTCCCCCGATCAGCCCCCGCTCAGCACAGACCTCAGGAGTTGCCGTGCAGGACATCGTCATCATCGGATCCGGCCCCGCCGGCCTGGACCGCCGCCATCTACGCGGCCCGCGCCGACCTGAAGCCGATCGTGGTCGCCTCCTCGGTCGAGATCGGCGGCGACCTCGATGAACACCACCGAGGTCGAGAACTTCCCCGGCTTCCCCCAGGGCATCCTCGGACCCGAGCTCATGGCCGCCATGCAGGCTCAGGCCGAGCGCTTCGGAGCGACGACGTTCTACGACGACGTCGCCGGGCTCGACCTCGAGGAGAGACGAAGACGGTCCACCTCGGATCGGGTGAGAGCATCCAGGCCAAGACGGTCGTCGTCGCCACCGGCTCCGCGTACCGCAAGCTGGGTCTCCACGACGAGGAGCGCCTGTCGGGACACGGTGTCTCATGGTGCGCCACCTGCGACGGCTTCTTCTTCAAGGGGAAGACGATCGCGGTCGTCGGCGGCGGCGACTCGGCGATGGAGGAGGCGACCTTCCTCACCAAGTTCGCCGAGAAGGTGTACGTCATCCACCGCAAGGACACCCTCCGCGCGTCGAAGGTGATGCAGAAGCGCGCCCACGACAACGAGAAGATCGAGTTCGTCTGGAACTCCGAGGTGACCGGCATCGCCGGTGAGAGCCACGTCAACGGCGCCAAGCTCCGCAGCACGGTCGACGGCACCGAGTCGCGACTCGACATCGACGGGCTCTTCATCGCGATCGGCAACGACCCGCGGACCCACATCGTCCACGGGAAGCTCGACCTGACGACCGACGGCACCATCTCGGTCGTCGGCCGCTCCTCGCAGACCTCCGTTCCCGGCGTCTTCGCCGCGGGCGACGTCATCGACCCGACCTACCGTCAGGCCGTCACCGCCGCCGCCTCCGGAACGGTCGCCGCCCTCGACGCGGAGCACTACCTCGCCGCGCTCGCCGACGGCACCGCCCACACCGAGGGCACCCCCCAGGTCGACGCATCGGTCGAAGCCGAACTCGTCACCCGCTGACCCACCCCATCACCACGAGTGGAACCGGCTCGTCCGGCTCACGAAGGAGAATCCCTATGTCCACCGCGAAGAGCGTCACCGACGCCTCGTTCCAGTCCGACGTCCTCGACTCCGAGAAGACCGTCCTCGTCGACTTCTGGGCCGAGTGGTGCGGCCCCTGCCGCATGGTCTCGCCGATCCTCGACCAGATCTCGGCCGAGCACGGCGACAAGATCGAGATCGTCAAGCTGAACGTCGACGAGAACCCGCAGACCGCGGCCAAGTACCAGATCACGTCGATCCCCGCGATGAAGGTCTACCAGAAGGGTGAGGTCGTCAAGACCGTCATCGGCGCCAAGCCGAAGCCGGCCCTCGAGGCCGACCTCGCCGCCTTCCTCTGATCATTCCCGATCGGATCGCCGAAGCCCTCGTCTCCTCCGGGAGACGGGGGCTTCGTGCCGTTCGGGAGCGTTTCACGTGAAACACCGGACGGTCCACCCGCACCGGAGTGGAGCCGCCGTGACCCGACCCGCCGTCGGACCTCCCGGATAGGGTGGATCAACCCCGGCCTCCGCACCGGACTCCCCGCCCGACGACCGAAGCGACGTGATCGTGATCAACCACGGAACCACTCTCGACCCCTGGTACGACTCCTACGCGGAGCGCACAGCCGGCCTCGCCGCCAGCGAGGTCCGAGCACTGTTCGCTGTGGCATCCCGACCCGAGGTCGTCTCGCTCGCGGGCGGCATGCCGTACGTCGCCGCACTCCCGCAGGATCTCGTCAGCAGTGCCATCGACTCCGTCATGCGCGAGCAGGGCCCGGTCGCGCTGCAGTACGGATCGGGCCAGGGGGTGCCGAAGCTGCGCGAGCAGATCCTCGAGGTCATGGCGCTCGAGGGCATCTCGGCCAGCGCGGACGACGTGGTCGTCACCACCGGATCGCAGCACGCCCTCGAGCTCTTCTCGAAGATCTTCCTCGATCCCGGCGATGTCGTCCTGTCCGAGGGACCCAGCTATGTGACCGCCATGGTGATCTTCCGGTCCTATCAGGCCGAGATCGAGCACGTCGCCATGGACGAGCACGGCCTGATCCCCGCGGCCCTGCGGGAGCACATCGCTCGCGTGCGTTCCTCCGGCAAGCGGATCAAGTTCCTGTACACGATCCCCACCTTCCACAATCCGCGGGAGTCACCCTCAGCTGGGAGCGGCGCGTCGAGATCCTCGAGATCTGCAAGAGCGAGGGGATCCTCGTTCTCGAGGACAACCCGTACGGCCTCCTGTACTTCGACGGAGCGCCACCCAAAGCGATGCGGTCGCTCGAAGAGGACGGCGTCGTCTACCTGGGTACCTTCTCGAAGACCCTCGCCCCCGGCTTCCGGGTCGGTTGGGCTCTCGCGCCGCACGCCATCCGCGAGCGTCTGATCCTCGCGAACGAGGCCGCGGTACTCAGTCCCTCGTCGTTCAGTCAACTGGTCATCTCGAAGTACCTCGACTCCGCGGACTGGAAGGGTCAGATCGACATCTTCCGGGGCGTGTACCGGGAGCGCAAGGAAGCGATGCTGCGCGGACTCGAGACCCACCTGCCGTCTCTCACCTGGACGGATCCGAGCGGCGGCTTCTACGTCTGGGTGACGCTTCCCGACGGGCTCGACTCGAAGGCCATGCTGCCCCGGGCCGTGAAGGAGCTCGTGGCCTACACACCCGGTACCGCTTTCTACGGGAACGGAGACGGACGCCGCAACATCCGACTCTCCTTCTGCTATCCGACGCCGGACCGGATCACCGAGGGGATCAGGCGGCTCGCCAAGGTTATCGACGGCGAACTCGACCTCCTCACGACCTTCGCCGGCACGGGAGCTCTGCGGACCGCCGACGCCGGCCGTCCGGCGCACACCCTTCCTCCGAGCGTCGCGTGACGATGCCCGTCCGCTTCGCGATCCCGAAAAAGGCCTGGTCATGACCGATTTCTCCATCGGGTCCCGCGCACTCGACATCGTCGTGGTCAGCGGAGGCATCAGCCACGAGCGGGACGTCTCGCTCCGCTCCGGGCGCCGCGTCAGAGATCGGCTCGTCGCCATGGGCCACCGTGTCGTGACGCGCGAGCCCGACGCCGAGCTGCTGCCGTTCCTCGTCTCCCGCCGACCAGATCTCGTCTGGCCGGCCGTCCACGGGGCCAGCGGAGAGGATGGAGCTCTGCTGGGGCTTCTCGGGCTGCAGGCCTGCCCTACGTCGGGTCCGACGCGGACTCAGCCCGACTCGCTTGGTCCAAGCCCACCGCGAAGACCCTGGTGCGTCGTTCCGGACTCGCCACGCCGGACTCACTCACGCTCCCCCGCGACACCTTCCGCGAACTCGGCGCAGCGGCGATCCTCTCGCAGGTCCGGGCGATGCTGCCCGGCGCCCTCGTGGTGAAGCCCGCACAGGGCGGTTCCGCACAGGGGGTCACCCTCGTCGACGAAGACTCCGAACTCCCCCAGGCCATGGTTTCGGCGTACACGTACGGAGATGTCGTCCTCGTCGAGCAGCTCGTCCGCGGCACGGAGGTTTCTGTCGGTGTCATCGATCTCGGAGACGGGCCCCTCGCACTTCCGCCAGTCGAGATCGAGCCCGTCGCAGGCTCGTACACGTTCGACGCCCGGTACAACGCCGGTGAAACTCGGTTCTTCACGCCCGCTCGGCTCGACACCTCAACGACCGCCGAGGTCTCCCGCGCCGCAGTGCAGATCCACGAGCTCCTCGGCCTGCGTCATCTCTCCCGCATCGACTTCATCATCTCTGAAGACGGCACGCCCTGGTTCTTCGATGCGAACGTACTGCCCGGGATGACCGAGACCTCCCTCGTCCCTCAGGCCATCGAGGCGTCGGGCCGATTCCTCGGCGATGTCTACTCGACGCTTGCACATCTCGCCGCTGCGCTGACCACTTCGCGCGACTGAACGCCCTTCGAGCTGTGATCCCCGCTGCCGAAGTTTCACGTGAAACGGTGCCTCAGCCGGGCATACTTCGTGTGCGAACTGGGATAGCCGCGGCGCTCGAGCGTTCCACGTGAAACATCGGTCTGGCGATGGCTCTTGAGCGTCCCAGTCCGGAACCACGAAGCACTCTTCAGATCGCTTGTGTGCAACCGCGGACCGCTGTGCACCGTCCGACGTGAGGGAGGAGCCGATCGGTCAAGGCGCCATGAGGCCGATCCATTGCAGATCTCGGGATGCGCTGCATCTGTCCGAACGTTTCACGTGAAACGGAGATGAAGGAGTCTCTCACCAGCTTGGCGCGCAAGCCTTATGGGATCCGCGCACGCGGGAGCTCCCTTCAACGAGGCGTCGGCTCTGTGAGCAAGCCTCTCTGACGCATCGGGCGAATCTGCTCAGAGCGAAGAAAAGCCCCGGCGGGAGAGACCACCGGGGCGTTTCACGTGAAACATCAGAGAGCTACGGGGCAAGAGACACTTCGGACGGCTCGCCGATCTCGGCCAGAATGCGGTTCAAGTCCTGAATAGTGGCGAAGTCGATGACCATCTGGCCTTTGCGAGCCCCAGAGTCACCTTCACGCGAGTGTTCAGGCGATCCCCGAGGTGATCCGCGATCGAGCTGAGGTGTCCAGCGTGTCCCCCACGCTCCTCGGGCAACTCCCGGACCGACGTCCGCGGCTTCTTCATCTGCGCCGCCGCAGCCTCAGCGGCGCGGACCGACAGGTCTTCGTTCACGATCTTGTCCGCGAGCCGGCGCATCTGATCGACATCCTCGAGCGACAGCACCGCACGAGCATGTCCCGCGGTGAGCACTCCGGCAGCCACCCGTGCCTGCACGTCCGCAGGCAGGCGGAGCAACCGGGCGTGTTCGAGATCTGCGGACGGGATCGCCCGAGCCGGGACGCGAGCGCCTCCTGCGTGATTCCGAAGTCACTCAGGAGCTGCTGGTAGGCGGACGCCTCCTCGAGGGGGTTCAGCTCCGCCCTGTGCAGATTCTCGAGCAGAGCATCACGGAGCATGTTCTCGTCTGCGGTGTCCTTGATGACGGCCGGGATCGTCGTCAGTCCTGCCGCCTTCGACGCACGGAACCGACGCTCCCCCATGACGAGCTCGAACTTCGCACCACCGCGGCCCGACACCGGACGCACGACGATCGGCTGCAGCACCCCGAACTCGCGGACACTGTGGACCAGCTCGGCGAGATCGTCCTGGTCGAAGACCGCACGGGGCTGCGCAGCATTCGGCACGATGTCCTCGAGGGAGTCGTGCCAACCGCGCACCGGGGACATCCAGCAGATCGTCGGCCGGCTCCACGCCGAGGTTCTGGTCCGGGAAGAAGACGTCGACGGGTCGCGACCGCGTCTCGTCGCTGGTCGGGATCAGCGAGCCGATTCCACGGCCCAGTCCTGTGCGCTTCGTCGCCATCAGCGTGCCTGCCCTTCGTTCTCGGTGGTAGCGGCCTTCCGTGCACCTCGGCGTGCGATCTCCGCAGCGGCCTCCAGGTAGGCCAGCGAGCCGGAGGACTGCGGGTCGTAGGTGATCACGCTCTGCCCGTAGCTCGGTGCCTCCGAGATGCGCACGTTCCGCGGGATGACCGCCCTCAGCACTTCCTTCGGGAAGTGCTCGCGCACGTCCGCGGCGACCTGATGCGAGAGGTTCGTCCTGCCGTCGAACATGGTCAGCAGGATCGTCGAGACCGCGAGGTTGGGATTGAGGTGACGCTCGATCAGGTCGATGTTCTTCAACAGCTGACTGAGACCTTCGAGTGCGTAGTACTCGCACTGGATCGGGATCAGCACCTCGCGGGCGGCGACGAAGGCGTTGATCGTCAGGAGCCCGAGCGACGGCGGGCAGTCGATGAACACGTAGTCGAACGGGTCGTCCATGCCCTCGAGCATCCGATCGAGCGCTCGACGGAGGCGCTGCTCGCGCGCCACGAGGGACACGAGCTCGATCTCGGCGCCGGCGAGATGGATCGTCGCCGGAACGCCGTACAGAGAATCGAACTCCGGGCTCTTCTGGACCACTTCGGCCAGCGGGGTGTCGTTCACGATCACGTCGTAGACGCTGCGCGTGTCCGCGCGGTGCTCGATGCCCAGCGCGGTCGACGCATTGCCCTGGGGGTCGAGGTCGATGACGAGAACCTTGGCGTCACCGCGCGCCAGCCCCGCCGCCAGGTTGACGGTGGTCGTCGTCTTGCCGACCCCGCCCTTCTGGTTCGAGATCGTGATCACCCTGGTCGACTCCGGCTTCGGCAGAGGCTGTGCGTTGAGCAACGCTCGTCGACGGGTCATATCGGCGATCTCGCGGGCCAGGGGAGTGGAGGAGTCGAAACCCCCGGCCTGTCCGGTCACGTCGGAATCGGGTCGTTTCACGTGAAACCTTCGCTCAGCAGATGGATCAGGGCGGGTGCCACCGAGGCCGGGAGTCGAGGATCCGAGACGGATCGCGCGCGACAGGGCCGGATCAACCCACTGTAGCCCGGACCACGCGCGTGACCTCGGAGAGCACGCCGTCGCCGAGCACGACGACCTCGGGCGTCGAGACCTTGAACCGTCGGAGCACCTTCTCGGCCGCCAGGATCTCCTTCTCGGCGTTGATCCCCTTGAGGAGCACGAGCTCGCCCCCGGTCGCAGGAGCGGTGCTGTGAGAGGAACGAGCTTCGAGAGAGCACTGACGGCGCGTGCCGTCACCTGATCGAGCGGTTCCGGGAGGCGGACCTCCTCGGCCCGGGCACGGAGAACCGAGACATTCTCGAGTTCCAGCTCTTCGACCTGCTCGCGGAGCCAGAGGATGCGCCGCTCCATCGGCTCGATCAGCACGAAGCGCACGTCGGGCCGCACGATGCCCAGGACGAGGCCGGGAAGGCCCGCACCACTACCGACGTCACCCACCAGCCCCGGACGCAGCAGAGGCGCCACCAGGGCGCTGTTGAGCACGTGCCGGGTCCAGAGGCGGGGAAGCTCCAACGGGCCGATGAGGCCGCGCTCCTCGCCCTGCGCGGCGAGCGACTGCGTGAACCGGCGCAGGACCGGCAGTCGGTCGCCGGCGATCGCTGCGGCGGCGGCGGGTTCGGCCTCGAGGGTCGGCTCCACGGGTCTCAGCCGCGGGTGATGACGGTGTGGCGCTCGCGTGCCTCGCCGCGCGACTCCGACACGAAGCCGCGCTCGCTCACCATGTCGTGCACCAGCTTGCGCTCGTAGGAGGACATCGGGGGCAGGGACGCCGACGTGGCGCCCTCCTCGATGCGCTCGATCGCCCGGTCGACGAGCTGCGCGAGCTCGGTCTCGCGGGCATCGCGCGAGCCGCCGATGTCGAGGATGAGGCGCGAGAAGGCACCGGTGCGGGTCTGCACTGCGAGGCGGGTCAGTTCCTGGAGGGCCTGAACGGCATCGGGGCGCGACAGCACGCGGAGGTTGGAATCTCCGGACGCGGTGACGGACAGGTAGGCGCGGCCGTTCCGCACCTCGATGTCGATGTCGCCGTCGAGGTCGCAGATGTCGAGGAACTCCTCGATGTAGTCCGCAGCGACGTCGCCCTCGTCCTCGAGCTGCTTGAGGGTCGACTCCGGAGCCGGCGCGGCGCTCTCGCCGGCGGGCACGATCGTGGCCTCGTCCACGGCGGGTGCACCGTCGAACGACGGTGCCTGCGCGGGGACGGCGGTGGTCTGCGTCGAGTCGGTCATGACGGTCCTACTTCTTTCCGGCTTGCTTCTTGGCGCGGTTCTTGCCGACGGGCTGCTGGCGCTGAACGGCCTTCTTCTCGACGAGCGTGGTCTCGCCGGCGACGTTCGTCTCCTCGACGAGCTTGCCCTTGCGGCGCAGGCGCTCCTCGCGGGCCTTGGCGGCCTCGCTGCCCGGGGTGGGCATGTTCCGGATGACGATGAACTGCTGGACCATCGTCCAGATGTTCGAGGTCAGCCAGTAGAACATCACGCCGAGGGGGAACGCGAAGCCCGAAGGCGAACACGAGGGGAGGATGTACAGCAGGATCCGCTGCTGCTTGAAGGTCGGCGAGGCCTTGGCCTCGGGCGACATGTTCTTCGAGACGATCTGCAGCTGCGTGATGAACTGCGAGGCGGTCATCAGGACCACCATGATGACGGCGATCACGACGACGAGCTCCTGGCCGCCCTCCTGGAGGGCGCCCTGGATCGACTGGTGCAGGGGCGCGATGCCGAAGAGGTTCGCCTCGCCGAACTGGCGGGCGAGGGCCGCATCGAGGGGTCCGACGCCCCGCTCGCTCCGCTGAGCGTCGTTCAGCACAGAGAAGAGGCTGAAGAAGATCGGCATCTGGATCAGCAGCGGCAGGCAGGAGGCGAGCGGGTTGGTGCCCGTGCGCTTGTAGAGCTCCATGGTCTCGCGCGACATCGCCTCGCGGGAGAGCTGGTCGCGCTTGCCCTTGTACTTGTCCTGGATCTTCTTGAGCTGCGGCGCCACCTCCATCATGCGGCGCTGGCTCTTGATCTGCTTCACGAAGATCGGGATCAGAGCGGCACGGATGACGAGGACGAGGCCCACGATCGACAGCACCCAGGTGATGCCGGCCGCCGCCTCCAGACCGGTCAGCGTCAGCAGCTGATGGAAGGCGACGAGGATCAGCTCGACGACCCATTTGAGGGGCCAGAGGATCGTGCCAAGGAGGTCCATGGGAGGGGGTCAGTCCTTTCGAGGGCCCGCGACGAACCCGAGACGCGTCACAGCGAATCGGATGCGACCCGGAGCCGGCCGGTGCAGAGGGATCGAGGTCGGTACGTCATCGACGCCGCCGGCCGCCCACGGGTGGCAGCGGAGGAGTCGACGCGCAGCGAGGACGGAGCCGAGTACGAGTCCGTGGAGCTGGACGGCCTGCAGCGCGTACGAGGAGCACGAGGGGTAGTAGCGGCAGACGTCGCCGTACAGAGGGAGACGACGGTTCGGTAGACCAGCAGGAGCAGGATCCCGAGATTGCGGGGGAGGAGGAGCAGGCCCCAGCCCAGTCGCGCCGGCCACGAGAGCGGACGGCCGACGACGGAAGTGGTCACGAGCGGACCTCGGACGACCGGCCGGAGCGCGGGTTCCGCGACATCGCGCCCACGACCTCCCGGCGGAGATCCGCCCACGGAGCCGTCGCGCTGCTGGGCAGCGCGCGGATCACGATGTCGGTCCCGTGCTCGGTCTGCGCCACCAGCTCGAACGCGATCGCCTTCAGGCGCCGGCGCACGGTGTTGCGCGTCACGGCCGATCCGACGGTCTTGGCCACGATGAAACCGAATCGCGGGGGAGTCGCCGAAGACGACCTCCGGACATACGTGACGGTGTGCGGTCCTGTGGACCGCACACGCGACGGACGACTGCCCGGTACTCGTCACCTCGGACGATGCGATGGGCTCTGGCCAGCACCGCTGGTCGGTACCAGTGGGCTCTACGCCGAGAGCTCGGTGCGGCCCTTGGCGCGGCGTGCGCTCAGGATGCCGCGGCCGGCGCGGGTGCGCATGCGCAGGCGGAAGCCGTGCACCTTGGCGCGACGACGGTTGTTCGGCTGGAAGGTTCGCTTGCTCATGGTTCAATCTCCACGTACGTGTTCCTCGGTACCGGCGGGGCGACCGCCGGGGCGGTGCTCCGGTCTCCCGGGAAGAAAGGGAGCCCGGCTCCGATCAGGACGTGTCCCTGAGGACCGACCGAGCGACCCCGGGCAGGCGTCAACTGAGTTGAAAACTACGGCCTGTCCCGCCACCGGTCAAATGGGACCGGGCCGAAACCTCGATTCTGCCCGCGCGACGGCGTGTTCCGCGCATTGACACGCGGAGTCGGCTGTGGTGGATTTGTCTCCCGTCGGCTCCTTCGTTACCGTGTTGAGCCGCAGTTATCCACAGGCCCAGGCCGCCCGTTCCCGCGTCCGCGCTGGCATCGGCTCCCTCCTGTGGAGGGCCCTGTGGACGACGTTCGACCCCCGGACGGGCCGGATCACCGACGGACTCCGCGCGTTCGCACTGCGAACGGCGCCGCCGCACGGCGATGAGCATTTCGACAGCGACCGAGGACCGGAGACAGATGCCAGAGGACACGTCGATCGTCGACGCGTGGAAGGTGATCCTCGGGGCCCTCTCGCAGGACGATCGCATCACGGCTCCGCTCTACGGATTCGTCTCGCTCGTGGAGCCCAAGGGCATCATGGCGGGCACCTTCTACCTGGAGGTCCCGAACGAGTTCACCCGCGGCATGCTCGAGCAGCGCGTGCGCGTGCCGCTGCTCAGCGCGATCGGCACCCTCGACGACTCCTTCGGCGTCTCCACCTTCGCCTTCGTCGTGAACCCGGACATCGAGCACGAGCCGTTGAGCTCGCCCGCCTCGTCCGAGTCGCTGAACCCGTTCGAGCCGATCACCGGTTCCTCCCCCGCCCTCACCCCGGTGCGCGTGGTCGAGGAGATGCGGACCGTCCCGGCGACGGACACCCGGCTGAACCCCAAGTACAGCTTCGACAACTTCGTCATCGGCGGATCCAACCGGTTCGCGCACGCCGCGGCGGTCGCGGTCGCGGAGGCGCCGGCCAAGGCGTACAACCCGCTCTTCGTCTACGGCGACTCCGGACTGGGCAAGACCCACCTCCTGCACGCCATCGGCCACTACGCGATGAGTCTCTACCCGGGCATCCGCGTGCGCTACGTGTCATCCGAGGAGTTCACCAACGACTTCATCAACTCGATCGCCAACAACCAGGGCAACGCGTTCCACGGCCGGTACCGCAACGTCGACATCCTCCTGATCGACGACATCCAGTTCCTGCAGGGCAAGGCGGAGACGCAGGAGGCGTTCTTCCACACCTTCAACCAGTTGCACGATCACAACAAGCAGGTCGTGATCACGTCGGATCTGCCGCCGAAGGCCCTGACGGGGTTCGAGGACCGGATGCGCTCGCGCTTCGAGTGGGGCCTGATCACGGACGTCCAGGCGCCCGACCTCGAGACGCGCATCGCGATCACTCCGGAAGAAGGCCGTCAGCGAGAAGCTGCTCGTGCCCGACGACATCCTCGAAGTTCATGGCGTCGAAGGTGTCGAGCAACATCCGCGAGCTCGAGGGGACGCTCATCCGCGTCACCGCGTTCGCGAGCCTCAACCGCACTCCGGTCGACATGTCGCTCGTGCAGACGGTGCTGAAGGACCTGATCACGCTCGACGAGGACAACGTCATCTCGCCGGTCGACATCATCAATCACACCGCGGACTACTTCAAGCTCACCGTCGACGACCTCTACGGCTCGTCCCGCTCGCAGGCCGTCGCCACCGCACGTCAGATCGCCATGTACCTCTGCCGCGAGCTGACCAACCTGTCGCTGCCCAAGATCGGCCAGCTCTTCGGCAACCGCGACCACACGACGGTCATGTACGCGAACAAGAAGATCTCGGAGCTCATGAAGGAGCGCCGCAGCATCTACAACCGGGTCACTGAGCTGACCACCCGCATCAAGACGAACCGCTAGCGGCCCTCCACGGCTCACTCCTCTGCCGGTCGAGCACCCGCGCTACGGGCCCCGAGCTGCTCGTCGGACCCCCTTCCACGCTGGTCCGAGTAGCCGCACCGCGGCGTATCGAGACCGCCCACCTGTGACGGGGATCTCGATACGCGCCCTGCGGCCGCTACTCGATCAGCAAGCAGAGGGTGCGGAGGCCGTCTCCGGTCGGCACCGCGAATTCCTCCCGCTGGTCGAGTAGCCGCACCGCGGCGTCCTCGGACCCTGCACCTCGACGACTCCGACACGCCGTCGCCCCCTCCGCGTTCGACGCATCGAACGGATTCCGACGCTTTCCACACGTGTGCAGAACCTGTGGATAACTGTTGGACCCAACCGAGCTCGAACTGTGCGGCCGATCCGGCCCGCCTGTGGAATCCGGTCGACGCGCTCGGATCTCTCAACAGGGCGTCCACCGGCGCGCTCACAGCTCCTCCACAGAGGCAGGGGGTCCGGATGCCAGCGGGGAGTAGGGGCCACCAGCGCTTTCCACAGTTTCCACACGTGTTAGCACTGTTAACGCAGTTCTCTCTTTAATCGGGGCGCGAACGACAACCTTGTGGACGGCGCGAGGAGAGGTCGGAGGAGTCCACCCCTTCTGAGCGCGGCGAGACACCCGAGGTACGATGGGCGACGGTCTTCGTCCGCGACTCGTCAGGGGTGTTCTCGTGAGGTTCCAAGCCAACCGCGATGTCTTCAGCGAGGCCGTGTCCTTCGCGGTCAAGCTGCTGCCGCAGCGCACCACCCTGCCGATCCTCTCCGGCGTCCTCATCGAGGCGACGAGCGAGGGCACCTCACGCTCTCCTCGTTCGACTACGAGGTCTCGGCGCAGACGCAGATCGCGGCCGACGTCGAGGAGCCCGGCACTGTCCTCGTCTCGGGACGCCTTCTCGCCGACATCGCCAACCGTCTGCCCAACGCCCCCGTCCGCATCGCGACGGAGGAGTCCCGCGTGACGGTCTCGGCCGGATCCGCGCGCTTCACCTTGCTGCAGATGCCCGTGGAGGAGTACCCGTCGATCCCCGAGATCGACGCGTCGACCGGGCTGGTCCCCGCCGATGCCTTCTCGGCCGCCATCTCGCAGGTCGCCGTCGCCGCCTCCCGCGACGACGTGACTCCGGTGATCACCGGCGTGCAGCTCGAGATCACCGAGAACACCATCGGCCTCGTCGCGACGGACCGCTACCGCGTCGCCGTCCGCGAGATCGACTGGGACAACGGCGACAACCCCGCTCCGAGCCAGCCGCTCACCGCTCTCGTGCCGGCGCGGACCCTGCAGGAGGTCGGCAAGACGTTCGGCCACTCCGGCACTGTCTCGGTCGCGATCACGCAGCGCGACGAGGGCGCGAGCTCATCGCCTTCACGGCCGACCGCAAGACGGTCACGTCGCTCCTGATCAAGGGGAACTTCCCCCCGGTCAAGCGCCTCTTCCCCGCCTCGGTCGAGAACTACGCGGTCATGGCGACCAGCGACCTCATCGAGGCCACGCGCCGCGTCTCGCTCGTCCTCGAGCGCGAGGCCGCCCTCCGCTTCAGCTTCAGCAGCGACGGCCTCACCCTCGAAGCCATCGGATCGGAGCAGGCGCAGGCGTCGAGAGCATCGACGCGATCCTGACGGGCGGCGACGTCGTCGTCTCGCTCAAGCCGCAGTTCCTGCTCGACGGGCTCGCCGCGGTGCACTCGGAGTTCGTGCGCATCGCGTTCCACGAAGACCGAGAATCCCAACAAGCCCGGTCGGTCCTGCTCACGGCCCAGACCTCGCGCGAGCAGCCCGGCAACGACAGCTACCGCTACCTGCTGCGCCCAACCTGCTCCTGCGCTGACCCCCTCTTCGATCGCACCGTCGCGACCCTCCCCGCTCCCGACGAGCGCCCGCCCGCCGGCTCATGAATCCAGGAAGGTTCACCATGCACATCGGACTCGTCGGACTCGGCAAGATGGGCGACAGCATGCGCTCCCGCCTCCGTGAGAAGGGGGTGGAGGTGACCGGATACGACCGCAACCCGGACGTCTCCGACGCCGCCTCCCTCGACGACATGATCGCCGCTCTGCCCGCGCCCCGCGTGGTGTGGGTCATGGTCCCCGCCGGAGCGATCACCGACAGCGTCGTCACCGACCTGTCCGAGAAGCTCTCGGAGGGCGATCTCGTCATCGACGGCGGCAACTCCCGTTTCACCGAGGACTTCAAGCACGACGCGCTGCTGAAGCCCAAGGGGATCCACTACATCGACGCCGGCGTCTCGGGCGGCGTCTGGGGTCTCGAAGAACGGCTACGGCCTCATGGTCGGCGGTCCGAGCGAGCTCGTCGAGTACGCGATGCCCGTCTTCGACGCACTGCGCCCCGAGGGACCCGCGAGGAGGGCTTCGTCCACGTGGGCGAGGTCGGCGCGGGCCACTACGCGAAGATGGTGCACAACGGCATCGAGTACGCGCTCATGCCAGGCGTTCGCCGAGGGCTACGAGCTGCTCGACACCCGCAAGGACATCATCAAGGACGTCACCGGCACCTTCAAGGCGTGGCAGCGCGGCACGGTCGTGCGCTCCTGGCTCCTCGAGGCTCCTCGTGCGCGCGCTCGAGCAGGACCCGGAGTTCGAGCACATCGAGGGCTACGTCCAGGACTCCGGCGAGGGCCGCTGGACCATCGAGGAGGCCATCAACAACGCCGTCCCGGTGCCCACGATCCAGCGCCTCGATCTTCGCGCGCTTCGTCTCACGCCAGGAGGACTCCCCCGCGATGAAGGCCGTGGCGGCGCTGCGGAACCAGTTCGGCGGGCACTCCGTCAAGGCCGTGGACTGAGTTCACGGGCTCGGACCGGCTGTGCCGGTCCTCACGGCGGTCGGCTTCCTGAGCGGTCACGTTCCGCAGAGCCGGTCGCGTCCGGCGACCTGCGGCCCGCCGCCGCCCTGAGCAGAGATGCTCTCGGGGCGTCGGCGAGCCTCCGGCCGCCTGCTGCGTTCATCGGCGAGGACTGCCTGCGGCGGTCCTCCGGCGGTCAGCTTTTCGAGGTGGGCGCGTTTCGCAGAGCCGGTCGCGTCCGGCGACCTGCGGCCCGCCGCCACCCTGAGGGCAGCAGATGCTCTCAGGGCGTCGGCGGGCCTCCGGCCCGCTCCCTCCTTGCTTCCGCAGGGTGCGCGTCCTGCGGACGGCGGCGCTCGATGCTTGCTGGTCGAGTAGCCCCGCAGGGGCGCTATCGAGACCCACGTGATCCAGCAGCCGGGCCGATCGTCGGGTCGGTGTCACGGACGCGAGGGCGGCGGGATCCCGGCTGATCCCTCCGCTGGTCGAGGGGCCCCGGAGGGCCGAGTGCTCCAGCGGAGGAGGCACAGGCGCATCGGGCAGAGTGGGACGGAGAGGTGGTGACGTGCACGTGGTGCAGCTGGCGCTGAGCGACTTCCGGAACTACGGATCCGTCGACGTCGCGCTCGTGCCCGGGCCGAACCTCTTCGTGGGGCGCAACGGGCAGGGCAAGACGAACCTGGTCGAGTCGCTCGGGTACCTCTCCACCCTGGGGTCGCACCGGGTCTCGGGCGATCAGGCGCTCATCGGGCCGGCCGGGACAGCGCCGTGGTGCGGGCCCGACTCCGCGGCGGCGATCGCGAGCTGCTGGCCGAGGTGCAGATCAACCGCTCCTCCCCAACCGCGCCCAGATCAACCGCGGCGGCATCCAAGCCGCGCGAGCTGCCGCGCTTCTTCTCCAGCGTCCTCTTCCGCACCGGAGGACCTCCTCCTGATCCGCGGCGACCCGTCGGCCCGGCGCCGCTTCCTCGACCAGCTGGTGATCCTGCTCTCCCCGGATGAGCGCGGTGCAGGCCGACTACGAGCGGGTGCTGCCGCCAGCGCAACTCGCTGCTGAAGTCGGCGCGGGCGAGCGGCATCCGCGACGTCTCCAAGCTGAGCACCCTCGACATCTGGGACGAGCGGCTGATCGCCCTCGGCTCCGAGATCATGCAGTCGCGCCTCGCTCTCGTCGACGAGCTGAGCGGACCGGTGCGCCGCGCCTACGAGGCGGTGGCCGGGGCGGACCAGCGGCCGGTCCTGCGCTCGCGCCTGAGCATCGAGGGCGCGGTCGACGACGACGGCGAGCCCGTCGAAGGCGCCGAGCCGGGCTCACCCGTCGAGCGCGCAGGGCTGACCGATGCCTTCGCCACGGCGCTGACGGCGGTGCGCCGCAAGGAGCTCGACCGCGGGATCTCGCTGGTCGGACCGCACCGCGACGACGTGCAGTTCGAGCTGAACGACCTGCCGGCCAAGGGGTACGCGAGCCACGGCGAGCTGGTCGTTCGCCCTCGCCCTCAAGCTGGGCGCCGCGGAGCTGCTGCGCCGCGACTCCCCCATGGCGATCCGTCCTGATGCTCGACGACGTGTTCGCGGAGCTGGACTCGCGCCGCCGCGAGCGGCTCGCCTCCGTCGTCGCCGACTACGAGCAGGTGCTCATCACCGCGGCGGTCCTCGACGACGTGCCGGCCGCACTGGCGGCGCACACGGTGAGGATCGAGGCGGGCAGCATCGTCGAGCCCGAGACCCCGGGTGGCGCGGCGATCGCACCCGAGCGGGGTCTCCGGTTCGGAGCGGTCGGCCGACGCGACGGATTCGGACCTCGCGCACTCCGAGCAGTCGGCCGACGCGCGCGCGAGGCCGAGCCCGCCGCCGAGGAGCCGGCCCGTGGCGGCCTCGTCGCGGCTCCCCCGCGCCCGAGACCGAGGCCGCGCGCGTCTACCGGCACCTCAAGGAGGTGTTCGGCGGCGACGGTCCGCGCCGCGTCCGCAGGACCGTCGAGGCGCGCGGAGCCCAAGGGCGACGCGATCCCGTTCGGGAAGAGGACGCGACCCGCACGACCTCGGCGACGTGCTCGAGTCGCTCACCCGCAAGATGGACTGGACCGCTCCGCTCGCGCAGGGCGACCTCATCTCGTCGTGGACGGCGATCGCCGGCGAGGAGACCGCGAAGCACTCCACTCCGCTGGGCGTCGTCGACGGAGTGCTGAGCGTCGCGTGCGAGTCGACGGCCTGGGCGACACGCTGCGGCTCATGCGGATCGAGATCATGAACCACATCGCGGTGAACTACCCCGAGGCGGGGATCGCGTCGATCCGATTCCAGGGCCTGACGTACCGAACTGGAAAAGGGGCCCCAGGTCGATTCCAGGGCGTGGTCCGCGCGACACCTACGGCTGAGGACGCATTTTCGGTCGACCCCGCCGATCCAGGGCGTCAGATCGCCGCAGAGCGCCGCGGATCGTCCTCCGCGCGGTAGAATGGAGGGCCGCCGAACCGCAGCGACGCCGCTCCCGGAGTCCGTTCGGGAACGCGCGGTCCACCACTCGTGGGACCTCGCGCAGCGGGAGCGATCTCCAGATCCTCCCCGCGTCGCATCGGACCGTCAGAGGAGAACTCCACAGCTATGACATCTGAGCCGACCGACTCCACGTCAGCCCCCGCAGCGAACGACCTGGACGCGAACGGCTCCACCGACCACCGTCCTCGGGATGTCGACCAAGTCCTCCGGCGACTACGGCGCCAGCCAGATCGAGGTCCTCGAGGGCCTCGGGCGGTGCGCCAGCCGCCCCGGCATGTACATCGGATCCACGGGGCCGCGCGGGTCTGCACCACCTGGTCTACGAGATCGTCGACAACGCCGTCGACGAGGCGCTCGCCGGAGTACTGCGACAACATCGAGGTCGTCATGCGGGCCGACGGAGCGTGACGGTCGCCGACAACGGCCGCGGCATCCCCGTCGACATGCGCCCGACCGAGGGCATCCCGACCGTCCGAGCTCGTCCTGACCGTGCTGCACGCCGGCGGCAAGTTCGGCGGCGGCGGCTACGCGGTGTCCGGCGGACTGCACGGCGTCGGCTCGTCCGTCGTCAACGCCCCTCGACGAAGCTCGAGGTCGAGGTCAAGCGCCAGGGCAGCGTCTGCCGGATGTCCTTCGCTGACGGCGTGCCCGTCGCGCCCCTCGAGAAGGGCGAGGCGAGCGACGAGACCGGCACCACGATCGCCTTACGTGGCCCAACGGCGAGATCTTCGAGACCACCGAGTTCGACTACGAGACCCTCCGTGCCCGCTTCCAGCAGATGGCGTTCCTCAACAAGGGCCTGCGGATCGCGCTGACCGACCAGAACGAGGTCGAGTTCGACGGCGAGGAGGACGAGACCGTGGGCGTCCGCGGCGACGTCTTCCACTACGAGAAGGGCCTCGTCGACTACGTCGAGTACATCAACTCGCTCAAGAAGTCCGATCTCGTGCTCGAGCATCGACTTCGAGAGCGAGGACAGAGCGCCGCATCTCGCTCGAGGTCGCGATGCAGTGGACGACGGCCTACACCGAGAGCGTCCACACCTACGCGAACACCATCAACACCCACGAGGGCGGCACCCACGAGGAGGGCTTCCGCGCGGCGCTCACGACCCTCGTGAACAAGTACGCCCGCGCGAAGAACCTCCTGAAAGAAAGGACGACAACCTCTCGGGCGAGGACATCCGCGAAGGCCTCACCGCGGTCGTCTCGATCAAGCTCGGCGAGCCGCAGTTCGAAGGCCAGACGAGGGCCAAGCTCGGCAACACCGAGGCCAAGGCGTTCGTGCAGCGCGTGACCGGCGAGCAGCTCGCCGACTGGTTCGACCGCAACTACCCCCAGGCCAAGGACATCATCAGCAAGTCGATCCAGGCCGCGTCGGCCCGGATGGCGGCCCGCAAGGCGCGCGAGACCCGCCCGCCGCAAGGGCCTGCTCGAGGGCGGCAGCATGCCCGGCAAGCTCAAGGACTGCCAGTCGAAGGACCCGTCGCTCTCCGAGATCTTCATCGTCGAGGGCGACTCGGCGAGCGGATCCGCGGTGCAGGGCCACAATCCGGACGCAGGCGATCCTCCCCCTCGAAGGCAAGATCCTGAACGTCGAGAAGGCGCGCCTCGATCGCGCACTCGGCAACAACGAGGTCCAGGCCATGATCACGGCCTTCGGCGCCGGCATCGAGGAGGACTTCAACCCCGACAAGGCCCGGTACCACAAGATCATCCTGATGGCCGACGCCGACGTCGACGGCCAGCACATCACGACGCTGCTGCTGACGCTGCTGTTCCGCTACATGCGACCGCTGATCGACCTCGGTTACGTCTACCTCGCGCAGCCGCCGCTGTACCGCCTCAAGTGGTCGAACTCGCCGCGCAGTACGTCTACAGCGACCGCGAACGCGACGCCTTGATCGCGCACGGCGCCGCGTCGAACAAGCGCATGCCGAAGGAGAACGGGATCCAGCGCTACAAGGGTCTCGGCGAGATGGACTACAAGGAGCTGTGGGAGACCACGATGGATCGGCCACCCGGACCCTCCTCCAGGTCACGCTCGACGACGCGGCCGCCGCCGACGAGATCTTCTCGACCCTGATGGGCGAGGACGTCGAGTCGCGGCGCTCGCTCATCCAGAAGAACGCCAAGGACGTGCGCTTCCTCGACATCTGAGATCGCATCGCGATCTACAAGGCGGCGGCCCGCGGCACACGGCCGCGGCGAGCGACCATCTCGACAACGTGACGGCGGCCCTCAATGGGCCGCATCAGCCCTATAACGACTGACACCCAGCGCGACCGCCGCCCCCGTCCACCCGGGGCCCGGACCCACCTGAGAGACCAGAGATCATGGCAGACGAACCACCACCCCCACCGGTCCGGACGACAGCGAGGACATCGTCACCGAGACCGGTGTGGTGATCCACGGGCACGACAAGATCGAGCCCGTCGATCTGCAGCTCGAGATGCAGCGCTCGTACCTCGCTACGCGATGAGCGTCATCGTGGGTCGCGCGCTGCCGGAGGTGCGCGACGGGCTGAAGCCCGTGCACCGCCGCGTCATCTACGCCATGTACGACGGCGGCTACCGCCCGGACAAGGCGTTCTCGAAGTGCTCCCGCGTCGTCGGCGACGTGATGGGCCAGTTCCACCCCGGCGACTCCGCCATCTACGACGCACTCGTGCGCCTGGTCCAGCCGTGGAGCCTCCGCTACCCGCTCGCGCTCGGCCAGGGCAACTTCGGCTCCCCGGCAACGACGGCGCCGCAGCACCCGGTACACCGAGACCAAGATGGCCCCGCTGGCCCTCGAGATGGTCCGCGACATCGACAAGAACACCGTCGACTTCCAGGACAACTACGACGGCCGCACCCGCGAGCACGCCATCCTGCCGGCGCGATTCCCCAACCTGCTCGTCAACGGCTCGGTCGGCATCGCGGTCGGCATGGCCGCGAACATCCCGCCGCACAACCTCCGCGAGGTCGCGTCGGGTGCGAAGTGGGCGCTCGAGCGCCCGGGCGTCCCGCGAGGAGCTGCTCGAGGCACTGCTGCAGCGCATCAAGGGCCCCGACTTCCCCACCGGCGCCCAGATCCTCGGCGTCACGGCATCCAGGACGCCTACCGGACCGGTCGCGGCTCGATCACCATGCGCGCCGTCGTCTCGATCGAGGAGAATCCAGGGCGCACCTGCCTCGTCGTCACCGAGCTCCCGGCACCAGGTGAACCCCGACAACCTCGCGATCAAGATCGCCGAGCTCGTCAAGGACGGCGCGTCTCGGGCATCGCCGACATCCGAGACGAGACCTCGGGACGCACCGGTCAGCGCCTCGTCGTCGTGCTCAAGCGCGACGCCGTCGCCAAGGTCGTGCTGAACAACCTCTACAAGCACACCCCGCTGCAGGAGAACTTCGGCGCGAACATGCTCGCGATCGTCGACGGCATCCCGCGCACGCTCTCGCTCGACGGCTTCATCCGAGCGTGGGTCGACCACCAGGTCGAGGTCATCGTCCGGCGCACGCAGTACCTCCTCGACGAGGCCGAGGCGCGCATCCACATCCTGCGCGGCTACCTCAAGGCGCTCGACGCGCTCGACGAGGTCATCGCCCTCATCCGCCGCTCCCCCACGGTCGAGGAGGCGCGCGACGGCGATGGAGCTCCTCGACATCGACGAGGTGCAGTCGCGGGCGATCCTCGACATGCAGCTGCGCCGCCTGGCCGCGCTCGAGCGCCAGAAGATCATCGACGAGCACGACCGAATCCAGGCCGAGATCGAGGACTACAGAGTCGATCCTCGCGAGCCCGGAGCGCCAGCGCAGCGTCATCTCGGACGAACTCGACGAGATCGTCGACCGCTTCGGCGACGACCGCCGCACCGAGATCCTCTTCGGCTTCGACGGCGACATGAGCGTCGAGGACCTGATCCCCGAGGAGAGATGGTCGTCACCGTCACCCGCGGCGGCTACCTCAAGCGCACCGGAGCGATTCGTACCGCGCGCAGCACCGCGGCGGTCGGGGTCCGTGGCGCGCGGCTGAAGGCCGACGACATCGTCGAGCACTTCTTCGTGACCACCACGCACCACTGGCTCCTCTTCTTCACGAACACCGGACGCGTGTACCGCGCCAAGACGTACGAGCTGCAGGAGGCGAGTCGCGACGCGAAGGGTCAGCACATCGCGAACCTGCTCGCACTGGAGCCGGGCGAGCAGATCGCGCAGATCCTCGACATCCGCGACTACGAGGCGGCGCGCTACCTGGTGCTCGCCACCCGCGACGGACTGGTGAAGAAGACCGCGCTCGCGGAGTACGACACCAACCGCTCCGGCGGCATCATCGCGATCAAGCTCCGTGAGGGCGACGAGCTCGTCTCGGCGCTGCTGGTGGACGAGGACAGCGACGTGCTGCTGGTCTCGCGCAAGGGCATGTCGATCCGCTTCACCGCCTCCGACGAGGCGCTGCGGCCCATGGGCCGCTCGACCTCGGGAGTGCGCGGGATGTCGTTCCGCGGCGAGGACCGTCTGCTCGACGCGAACGTCGTGAGCGACGAGGGCTTCGTCTTCATCGTGACCGAGGGCGGCTACGCGAAGCGCACCGCGGTCGGCCAGTACCGCCTGCAGGGCCGGGGCGGACTGGGCATCAAGGTGGCCAAGCTGGAGGAGAAGCGCGGCGACCTGGTGGGCGCGATCATCACGGGGGAGGACGACGAGGTGCTCGTCGTCCTCGCCGGAGGCAAGGTGGTACGCTCTGCCGTGGCCGAGGTACCGGCCAAGGGTCGCGACACCATGGGAGTCGTCTTCGCACGATTCGCAGAGGACGACCACATCATCGCACTCGCCAAGAACACCGAACGCAATCTCGACGCCCCGGACGAGGATCCCGACGCCGCAGCGGCGTCCTCCGACTCCGACACGGTGTCGGAGGAGGATGGGTCCGTAGATGAGTAGCACGGTCGCCGAGAAGCTCGCCAGGAAGTCCGCAGAGCCCGGCGGCGAAGCAGGTCCGCCTGAAGCTCGTCTACGTCGACTTCTGGTCGGCGGTGAAGCTCTCGTTCCTGCTCGGGCTCACGCTCGCGATCATCGCGATCGTCGTCGTCTACCTTGTCTACACGGTGCTCGCGCAGACCGGAGTCTTCGACCAGGTCAACGGCCTCGTCCAGGACATCGCCGGCGCCGAGGCGTTCGATCTCAACACGATCATCTCGCTCCCCCAGATCATGGGCTTCGCGGTCGTCGTGGCCGTGCTGAACACCATCGTCACCACTGCGCTGGGTGCGATCGTGGCGCTGCTGTACAACCTCGGCGTCAAGATCACGGGCGGTCTGCTCGTCGGCTTCACGCAACCCGGTGAGCCGCACGGGCCTCGGTACGCGCCGGGGCCCGGGGCCCGGTTGGGATTCTGGCGGTTCGTCAGGTAGAGTCTCATCTGGCCATTTCGGGGGTATAGCTCAGGCGGTTAGAGCGCTTCACTGATAATGAAGGGTCCCAGGTTCAAGTCCTGGTACCCCCACCCCGTGCCGAACGGCCCGTCACCTCGCGGTGACGGGCCGTTCGCTCTCGGGGACGGATCGCCCCGTCTCCGGCCCGGGGCCTTAGCTCAGTTGGTAGAGCGCCTGCTTTGCAAGCAGGATGTCGGGAGTTCGATTCTCCCAGGCTCCACAGTCCTCATCGTCCGGTGTTCCCGGACATGCGCTCCTAGCCTCCAGATCGCCTGGGCGGGGATCGACGTCATCCGTAGCGTGGATCTCTCGACGCAGACACGCATGCTCGATCGTTCACCGCCCTGGGCGTTGTCGGCGTGCGCGAGCGCCGAAGTCATCCAGCGCCTGGAGCACCTCCGATGATTGGAAGTGCCTATGTGCGTCGGCCCGCGCTCGATTGAGTCAGGATGTCGGCTTGCACGAGTTTCTGGACTGAGGCGTCTGCTGCTGGGAAGCTCACGTTCAACTCATTCGCGACGATTCCGGTCGTGACGACCGGTTGCCCGCAGGAGGAGGCGCTTGAGGGCGTGAACCGAGGAATCCCGTCGGGCTCGGACAAGTTCATCCCAGCGCGCCGCGATCCGCGTGATGTCTCTCTCAGAGTGCGGCCGTTGGAGATCGCGGAGAAGACTGCTTCTGAGAGGGTTTCGATGATCGGGCGAAGATCGCCCGCCCTGTAGGCAGTCAGAGCGTCGAAATAATGCTCCGTGCTTCCGAGCAGGCCGGCAGACGCGGGAACGGTGACGTTGGTGGTCACGCCACCGGCGCGGAGCATGCCCTGAATGAGGGCACGACCTGTACGACCGTTGCCGTCCGGAAGCGGATGGATCGTCTCGAACTGGGCGTGCGCGATGGCGAGTTGTGCGATGACGGGAAGATCGACTCTTCTCGAGAACTCCATGACATCGTCCATCAATTCGGGCACGAGGTCGTGGTGCGGCGGGACGAAAGAAGCTCCGTGCGGGGACACGCTTCCTCCTCCGATCCAGACCTGCTCACCTGCGCCACATTCCGACGATCTCAGGATTCGTCTTCTCAAGCAGCACTCGGTGCATCGTGAGGATCGCTTCCCCGTCGAGATCGTCGCAAAGCCGCTACGGCGGCCTTCATCGCTTCAGCATTTCTCACCACGAGTCTCGCGTTGGCTGACGTCCGAATCACCGATCTCCGCAAGGGCGACCTGCTTCGCGCTCGCCGTGAGATTCTCTGCTTCCGAGCTTGATGCGCTCTCCGTGCGGAGCAGGATCGACGCGAAAGGCGCAGCCAGGCTTCCGACTTCTGTGTCGAACCTTGTTAGTTCGCGGCCTGCGTCCTCGCTGAGAGCCACGAGGTCGGCGGGGAGCGTCACATCACGGGCTGCGATGAGAGGCGGTACTGCGGCGAGGGTACGGTCCGTGAGCAGCTCGTATGCGTCGCCGGGATCCGACTTCGTCGCCTGTGGGCGATCCACGGCCTGGTCTCGTAGGAAGTGGACGGCCACGCCGTCGCTGACTCCGGCCGATTCTGCATCACTGGACATGACACCATCGTGATTAAAGGATCAGGTCCTAACGTAGAATACTAAACGGGTTCGCACCAGCCCTTGTCGGTGTGGCGGGTGGGGGACCATGGCCGTCACGCGCCCTCGCGAACAGGTCGAGGAAGTTCTCGACCGACAGGACCTCCGTCTCGTCACGGACGTCGCCGACGATGATCTCGCCGACCGACAGGGTGTCGAACTGCTCCGCGCGGAACACCACGGGGCGCGCCGACATCGAGCGGTCCTCCGCATAGGCGCTCAGCGCGTAGTCGACTCCGGAGCGAAGCGCTCGACGGTCAGGTCGGCCGGCCAGACCGTGCGACCGACGAGATCCGTGGCTCCGAGATCGACGATCGTGTCCGGCGACTCCCACCGGGTGATGCGGCGCAGCCCGGTCTCCGAGGATCAGCGGGGCTGAGTCGTCGACCGCGAGATCCAGGCCGTCCACCGCTCCGGAGCAGACGACGACCACGCCGATGACCTCGCCGCGCTGTCCGCCGCGTCCGAGTCCGACGGCGGCGCTGGCCTCCTCGGCACTCGAGCATCCTGAGAGGGTCGCCGCGGCGATCGAGGCGAGCGCAACGGCGGCGCTCACGACCGCGAGGCGATGCCGCATGAGACCTCCTGCGGCCACCCTACGGCGCGTCGGCGGCAGCGGACTCCGGCAGGGCCCGGGCGAGGGCGGCGAGGGCCTGGGGGAGCGACGGCGCCCCTCGGCGCGGAACACGGCACTGCCGTCGGACGACCGGACGACCACGGTCGGAGTCGAGCCGGACCTGCTCCGCCTCGGCCAGATCGGCCCGGAAGGCCACGTCGTACTCGCGCAGCACGGCCGCCGGCACCAGCTCGACGGCGTGCTCCAGGACCGCGCGAGCCGCGTGGCAGGCGCCGCAGAAGGCGGAGGTACAGCTCGACGATCACACGGGGGACAACGTGCCGGCGGAGCGTGCGATTCCCGTCAGCGGACGAGCCAGGCCTCGTTCATGCCGAGCGCGACGTCGACGAGCTCGACCCGCTCGAGAGCCTCGACGTCGCCGAGGGGAACCAGGATGCGGCGTCCGTGGATCCGTCGACCTCGTGGGTCAGCTCTCCGCCGGTGATGCGGGCGCGGTAGACGATGCGGATGGCGTGCAGCGGGCCGGCCTCGGGGTCGCTGCGGCGGTGCGCCGGGATCACGTGGGAGTCGACGCCGATGAGGGCCTCGAGCTCCGGAGTGGTAGCCGGTCTCCTCGAAGATCTCGCGCACGGCGGCGTCGGCCGGGGACTCGCCCTCGTCGATGCCGCCGCCGGGCAGCGTCCACGCCTGCCAGGGTCCCTGGCTCCAGTGCGCGAGGAGCATGCGGTCCCCGTCGATGATCACGCCGTACGCGGCGACACGGATATCCACGGCGAAGCCTAACTCCGGACGCTTCCGGACATGCGGCAGGCCCGGACCCCGCGAGGCGGAGTCCGGGCCGGACGAGGAGGATCAGGAGGCGGTCGATGCCGCGGACTGCGCGGCGCTGGCCGGCTCGTCCTCGGCGACCCACAGCTCGTCGTCCGCGCGGAACGTCTGCCAGACGGCGTAGCCGATGCCGCCGACCGCGACGAGCGCAGCGCCGATGGCGACGACCATGCCGGCGCCCGACTTCTTCTTGGGGGAGTGGTCCAGCTCCTCCCAGCGCGCCTTCGAGATCTCGCCCAGCTTGGCGCGGTTCTTCGAGTCCTTGGCCGCCTCGAACGCGGCAGCGGCGGTTCCTCCGACAGCGGCGAAGGTCGGGACGACCTTGTGCAGCACGGTGTCGCGAGCCGAGGAGTAGGTGCCCTCGACCGCGTGGACGCCGTTGTCGTACACGGGCTTCACCCGCGTCTGGTACGTGTCCTTCGCGAAGGGGACGAGCTCCTTCTTCGCGTACTTGGTGGCGTGAGCGCGGCTCTTCTCGAGAGCGGAAGCCGCGTGCGCCAGCACCTCCTGCTGCTCACTCCAGACCGCCTCGGCGTTCTTGCGGAGGCGCTTGAGATCCTTCTTGTGCTTACGTGACAGACCCATGTGTGGTCCTCCATCGGCTACGAGCAGCGAACTCTTCAATACTGCCACTCATCGTTCCGGCTCCGCATCGCGCACCCAGCGCATTGACACCAGGCACAGGGGACCCCTACATACGCGCTGTGCGAGAATCCCCCCATGCCTTTGCACACCGCAGTCGCGACGTTCCACACCAACAAGGGCGACATCGTCGTCAACCTCTACGGGAATCACGCTCCCAAGACGGTCCGCAACTTCGTCGGTCTCGCGACCGGCGACATCGAGTGGACCCACGGCCACCGGCGCGAAGACGAAGGAGCCGCTCTACAGCGGCACCGTCTTCCACCGCGTGATTCCGGACTTCATGCTCCAGGGCGGCGACCCCCTCGGCCAGGGCATCGGAGGCCCGGGCTTCCAGTTCGACGACGAGATCAACCCCGAGCTCGACTTCACGCAGCCGTACATCCTCGCGATGGCCAACGCCGGCAAGCAGGCGGGGCGCGGGACCAACGGCTCGCAGTTCTTCATCACCGTGGCGCCGACGACCTGGCTCCAGGGCAAGCACACGATCTTCGGTGCCGTCGCCGACGACGCGTCGAAGCAGCTGGTCCAGTCCCTGTCGACCGTGGCCACCGACGGCCGCGACAAGCCGCTCGAGGACGTCGTCATCGAGAGCGTCGAGATCACCGAGGTCTGATCCCCTCTTCCACCTTCTCCTCGAGGGCCGGGTCCGTCTGGATCCGGCCCTCGTTCTCCCGGAGGCGAATCCGTGACCCAGGTCCCGCCGACCAGCGCGTACGCGTGCTACCGCCACCCCGACCGGCAGAGCTTCGTGCGCTGCCAACGGTGCGGCCGCACGATCTGCGGCGAGTGCCAGACGCCGGCCCCGGTGGGAGTGATCTGCCCGGACGACATGGCGCAGCAGCGCTCGGAGGCCCCGCGCACGCGCAGCCCGCTGGTCTCGAGGGTCCGCGCCATGACCCGCGCCGATCAGCCGACCGTCACGTACGCGATCATCGCCCTCTGTGTGTTCCTCTGGATTCCTCGAGGTCCTCCCCGTCGTGGGCAACCTCGTCATCGGCGGGCTGGCCTACGTCCCCGCCTACACGCTCCCCGGCTTCGGCGCCGGGTTCGAGCCGTGGCGGATGCTCACCTCGGTGCTTCCTCCACAGCACCTCGGTCTTCTTCGTCATCCCGTTCCACCTGGCGCTGAGCATGTGCACGCTGTGGATCTTCGGCATGGCTCTCGAGCGGATGCTCGGCCGCGGCCGCTACCTCGCGCTGTTCCTGCTCAGCGGCTTCGCGGGGTCCGTCGGCGTCCTCCTGCTCGCCGGACCGCTCACCACGGTCATCGGCGCCTCCGGAGCGATCTTCGGCCTGATGGGGGCCTACCTGGTGATCCTCCGGCACCTCGGCGGCCAGGCGTCGCAGCTGCTGGTGCTCGTCGGCCTCAACCTCGTCATCGGATTCCTGCCCGGGATGAACGTGGCGTGGCAGGCGCACGTCGGCGGCCTCGTGGCCGGCGCGCTCATCGGTCTCGTGTTCACGAGACGCGGCAGCGTGCGCAGCGCCGGACGCAGAACCTGCTCGTCGGCCTGATCGGCGCCGGCCTGGTCGCGATCACCGCGGGGCGTACCTCCTGGGCTGAGGCGCTCGTCGGCCGCGATCCGCGAGGGCGGGGCGGGGTCTCTGAGGAGAAGTCACCACCCGGGTCGGCTGCGGCCTGCTGATCGACCATCCGCGCAGCGGGCGTCTCGGGATCCACCGGAAGGCCGGACGATGACCCGGATCCGCGGGCGGACGCGGGTCCCGGGACGCCCCAGCGGGGCTACTCGGCCGACGAGCTGACGGGCAGGCACTCCTTCGCCCACTCACCGGGACGCGACGCGGCTCCTCCGCTCGACACGTGCTCGGGGCGGCCGCCTGACCAGCGGGAGGACGCTTGCCTCCGGACGTAACCGCATCGTGAGGTTGGTGCTGGAACCGCGGAGTAACCGGTCGAAGTGGTTGCGGCGCGAGGCGATGTAACCGGCTCGGGGGTTCTTCCGCAGGCACTCTCCCCAGGTGGGGAGAAAGTTATCCACAGGGTTGTTAACAATGGGGAGAACTACGCGGCTGTCATTCCGCGGACCCCGAGCAGGTGGTCGGGGGCCCTCGATCCTGCCGCGTCCTGATGCGGATCGCTCTCGGGAGCCGCGGGATCCCGGGGATGCGCGCGCCGCCCCGTCTCTCCACAGGAGTTTGCACAGCTGGGGATAATTACAGGCGTGTAGTTCGGACGAGCCGAGCCACGACGACCGTCGCGCGCGCTCGTCGTCCCTCCGCACCTCGGCGGTGAAGCCCGCGTCGGCGAACGCCGCGGCGCTGACGGGTGCCTGCTCCCGACCGACCTCGATCACGACCGCACCGCCCGGAGAGAGCCACGCGGGCGCCTCCCGGGCGATGCGTCGGTGCAGCACCAGGCCGTCGGTCCCGCCGTCGAGCGAGACGGTCGGCTCGTGCAGACGCGCCTCCGGCGGCATCAGCGCGATCGCCTCCGTCGGCACGTAGGGGGCGTTGACGACGACGAGGTCGAGAAGGCCGCGCTCTCCCACGGGCAGGGCGTCGAAGAGATCGCCCTCGACGACCGTCGCGAGTCCGGCGAGATTCGCCCGCGCACACGCCACGGCCTCGGGGGAGACGTCGGCGGCCAGCAGGCGCAGACCGCTCCGCTCGTCGAGGAGGGCACGACCGATGGCGCCGGAGCCGCAGCACAGGTCGAGCACCGTGGTGCCGTCTCCGACGGCGTCGCCGAGGACGGTCAGGGCCGCATCCACGACGAACGCGGTGCGCTGCCGGGGGACGAAGACGCCCGGAGCGATCCCCGATCCGCAGACCGCGGAACTCGACCCGCCCCAGGATCTGCTCGAGGGGCTCGCCCGTCTCGCGGCGCCGCAGGAGCGGCTCCGAGCTCCTCCTCGGGTGCGCCGCCTCCTCGAGGAGTGCGGCCTCCTCCTCGGCGAAGACGCAGCCGGCGGCCCGCAACCGCGCCACCGACGACGAACGCCCCGTCGGAGGTCCGGACGGGGCGTCGTTCACGCGAGGGGCGCGGTCAGCGCCAGCGGGTGGTCATCGGGAAGCCGATGAAGGCGATCCCGAAGCCGATGAGGATGTTGACGTTGCCGAGATCGGGGGATGGGCAGGAGGCCCTGGCTCACGTAGAAGACGATGATCCAGGCGAGTCCGAGCGGCATGAAGCCGAACATCACCGGCTTGAACCAGACCGGGTTGGGGGAGTTCTCTCCGGTCCGGGCCTCGTCGCGCTCCGGCTTCGGGCTCTTCGTCGCTCGTGCCATGGGGAACACTGTGCCGGGCCGAGCCCTCGGACCGGGAGCGGGGTGCCCTCGACGAGCCGCGGCACCGGTTCTCCACAGGGCGCGGAGGGCGTCTCCCAGGCGGCCGAGGAGGCCGGAGCCCACGGGGAACGGCCCGGTTAGACTCGAGGCCATGTCCGCCCCGCAGCCCTCCGACGCCCCTCGGCGGCGTCGATCGGCACGCACCGCCGCCCGTCCGCGGCGCCGCCTCTCGTTCTTCGGAGTCGTGGGTGAGCTCCTGATGACCGCCGGGGTGCTGGTGCTCCTCTTCCTCGGCTGGCAGCTGTGGTGGAACGACGCAGTCATCGCGAACCAGCAGACCTCCGAGGCCGCGGAGCTGCGGCAGAGCTGGGGAGGACCGCAGTCGTCGGAGTCGCCACTCCGCCGAGGTCCCGCCCGCTGCCGAGGGTGCTCCGGTCGACTTCAGGGCGCCCGTCGTCTCTCCGGCGTCGGCGATCGACGCCTCGTTCGGCAATCTGTACATCCCGAGGTACGGCGAGGGATGGGTGCGCTGATCGCCGAGGGCGTCGACGCGGCGAACGTCCTCGACGAGGGCAGCATCGGCCACTACCCGACCACGCAGATGCCGAGGCGAGGTGGGCAACTTCGCCCTCGCCGCGCACCGCAGCGCCTACGGCGGCGGGATGCACCTGATCGACGAGCTGCAGCTGGGCGATGCGATCTACATCGAGACCGCCGACGGCTGGTACACCTACCGCTTCCGCAACCTCGAGTACGTGCAGCCGTCGGACGTGCAGGTCATCGACCCGGTGCCGTGGACGACCGACGTCGCTCCCACCGACCGGCTGATCACGCTGACCAGCTGCAACCCGCTCTACTCGACCGCCGAGCGGATCATCGCCTACGGCGTGCTCGAAGTCGTGGCAGCCCCGTTCCGCGGGTCCGCCCGCCGAGATCGCGGCCACGGTCGCCGAGGAGGGCTGACGTGTACGCGGCACTGTGGCGGGTCCTGCCCGGACCCTGGTGGGTCCGGCTCCTGATCGTCCTCGTCCTGGTGGCGGCGGTCCTCGTCGCCCTCGCCGAGTGGGTGTTCCCGTGGGTGCAGTCGCTGGTCCTGGACCGGGACGTCACCGTCCAGGGTGAGCAGGCCGAGGAGCGCGCGGTGATCCGGATCCTCGTCGTCGACAACTACGACAGCTTCGTCTTCACCCTGGTCGCCTACCTGCGCGAGCTGGGGGCCGAGGTCGAGGTGGTCGAGGGCGCCGAACTCGCGGCGCCCGAGGCGATCCGCCGTGCCGAGGCGGTCGACGCCGTGCTCGTCTCTCCGGGGCCGGGACGACCCGAGGACGTGCCGACGTCGGTCGCCCTCGTGAGGCACGCGGTCGAGCACGCGCATCCGCTGCTGGGCGTGTGCCTCGGCCATCAGGTGATCGCGCACGCGCTCGGCGCGCGCGTCGGCGAGGCGCCCGAGCCGCTCACGGGCGCACCTCGCCCGTCGAGCACAGGGGGATGCGCTCTTCGCGGGCATCCCCTCCGGATTCGACGCCATGCGCTACCACTCGCTGGCCGTCGAGCGCACCTCGCTGCCCGTGGAGCTCGAGGTGACCGCGACGTCGTCCGAGGGCGTCGTGATGGCCCTCCGGCACCGCTCCGCGCCGGTGGTGGGCGTGCAGTTCCATCCGGAATCGGTCCTCACGCCCCACGGGCGCGCGCTTCTGGCGAACTGGCTGACGGAGGTGGGAGCACGGCGCTCGGCTCCTCCCGTGGCGGACCTCCGGCGTAGAAGCCCTCGGCGCCCCGTCCGTTCGCGACGTGCACCGCGAGGTCCCGGTCATCAAATTGCCGCCCACAGTGGGGACGCGTTCGCCCGCCACGACCCGCGCGGATTGCGCCTGAAATGCGCTATGGATGTCGGATAGAGGGGAGCGATCCGCGGATCTGCGGGGTCGTCCCGCACGATGCGAGGCTCCGTCGACCGGCCTGCTGGCGTGTTTTGACGGGCCTCCGGCGGAGGATGCGGTAGTCCTTCCCGGCATAATCGGAGGACATCCGGCAAGGGGATCGACTGCCGGAACGACACATCCGGGGGCGCAGATGGTGGAACAGATCTCCTGGGCGTACACGGGCATACGGGAACTCGAGAGCCTCGGACCGCGCATCGTCGTGAAGCCGGGAACGGTGCCTCGCATCACGGGCTCGGGCTTCGGCTCCCAGGACGTCAGCGTCGTCCTGATCACCTCCTCCCCGCTCCGGGTCCTGCGCGGAACCTGGGGGGCCGATGACTGCTCGGTGCTCACCTTCTCGTTCCTCCTCGAGGGCTTCGTGCGGATGGTCGGTCCGGAGCGCACCACTCTGCTGCGTCCGGGCTCGATCTCGTACCAGCCCGGCACGACCACGTTCACCACGGAGGTCGACGACGCCCGTGAGCCTGCTGCAGGTCTCCCTCCGCGCGGACGAGATGCGCCGCTACGGCTTCGACACGAGCTCGGGCGTGCACGCGCTCGATCCCGATGCGCGGACCACGCGCGCGGCCGCCGCGTTCACGACGGCGTTCGCGCTCGCGGCGGAGTCGGGAACGGGCGTCCCCGGCGAGGCCGAGCTCGCGAACTTCGCCCACGTCGTGAAGCAGCTGCTGGTGAGCGCGTTCCTCGCCTCGCACGGCGCGCAGTCGGGTGCGACGAGCATCCGGGCCGCGACCCTGGGGCGGGCGAGGACCGTGATCGACCGCACGCACCGCACCCCGCGCTGCACCCCTGAAGTCGGTGGCCGACGCGGTGAACGTCTCGACCCGCTCGCTGCAGCGCCTGTTCGAGGACGCCGGCACCACGGTCGCGAGCGAGATCGAGCGCGCCCGCGTGGCCAGTGCGGTCGAGCTGCTGCGGCGTCGTCCGCGCGAGGTGCCGCTCGGGACCATCGCGGCCTCCTCCGGGTTCTCCTCGGCCGATCATCTGCGCCGGGCTCTGAAGCGCCGCGAAGGGCTCACTCCGAGCGACATCCGGGGCAGGATCTCGCCTGCGGCGGAGTCGGCGGCGTCGAGCGACCTGCTCCGCCTGGAGCAGCCGCTGGTCGACGCCCGCCGCGCCTGAGACCGGGCGCGCCTCCGACTCGTCCGGGCGCTCCTCCGTCTCGGTGATGCGGAGCATCCGCTCGTCGCGGCGCCTCCGAGGAGCGGCGGCCGGCCCCGTGCTCGTCGGTCGGCCCGACTCCGTCAGCCGGCGCAGTACCCGAGCTCGACGGTGGAGCCCTGCGGCACCTCGCCGGGGGCGAGCGACTGCGTGATGATCGGCGGGTTCGCCCGCACCGACTCGCACGACTTCGTCGGGCGCCTCGACGCCGACGAGCCTGCAGCTCCTCGGCCTCGGGGGCCGCCAGAGCCGCGCTGAGCGACTGGCCGACCAGATCGGGCAGAACGACCGTGCCGGAGGAGACGACGAGATCGACCGGCGTGCCGGGGACGACCTGCTCGCCCGCCGACGGAGTGGTGGAGAGCACCACATCGGCGGCGATCGTCGGGGAGTTCTGGCGCGTCTGCGACCCCTCCGCGAGGCCCGCCCCGGTGAGAGCGGCGATCGCCTCGCCGAGGCTCGTGCCGGCGGTGCCCGGAACGGCGACGGGCTGGACGCCCTGCGAGACGTAGACGCGGATCACGGTGTCCGGAGCGACGATGGTGCCGGATCCGGGATCGGTGCGGACCACCTCGCCCTCCGGGACGGAGTCGCTGAACTCGGTGACCTGACTCGGGACGAGATCGAGCGCCGTCAGTGTCGACTGCGCGCTGTCGTAGCTCGTGCCCGTGAGGGTCGGCACCTCGCGCGACTGCGAGGGGAGCGTGGTCGTGGGCTGGAGGGTGAGCACCCAGATCACCAGGGCGGCCACGATCACCGCGAGCACGACGATCGACGACCAGATCCAGAGGACCGGCGGGCGGCGCTGCGTGCGCACGGCCGAGTTGTCCTCGGCGAGCTGACGCAGCGCGAGCTCGGAGTCGTTCATGCCGCCCTGGCTGCGCGCGGCGAAGAGCGAGGTGGTGAGCTCGTCGATCGGCCGGTGCTCGGCGAGGCGGCCGGCCGCGGCGTCGCGGAGGTCGTCGCGGAACTCGGCCGCCCCCTGGAACCGCTCGTAGCGGTCCTTCGACAGCGCCCGGGCCACGATCGAGTCGAGGGCGGGGCTGACGGCGGGGTTGATGGAGCTCGGCGCGGGAGGCGTCTCGCTGACGTGCTGGTAGGCGACGGCCACCGGGGTGTCGCCGCGGAACGGCGCCCGCCCGGTGAGGAGCTCGAAGAGCACGATGCCCGCGGAGTAGAGGTCGCTGCGCGCGTCGACCTGCTCGCCCTTCGCCTGCTCGGGCGAGAAGTAGGCGGCGGTGCCGAGGATCGCGGTCGTCTGGGCGACGGTCGCCGCCGAATCGGAGACGGCGCGGGCGATGCCGAAGTCCATCACCTTCACCTGGCCCGACGGGGTCAGCATGATGTTGCCGGGCTTGATGTCGCGGTGGACCACACCGGCGCGGTGGGAGTACTCGAGCGCGGTGAGGATGCCCTCGGTGATGCGGACGGCCTCGTCCACGTCGACCGGGCCCTCGGCGATGACGTCCTTGAGCAGGCGTCCCTCGATGTGCTCCATCACGATGAACGGGCGGCGCGACTCGGCGCCCTGCTCGTCGACGGTGACCTCCTCGCCGGCGTCGAAGACGCGGACGATGGTGGGGTGCGACATGCGCGAGGCGGACTGGGCCTCCTGTCGGAACCGCAGGCGGAACGCGGAGTCGGAGGACAGCGAGAGCTTGAGCTCCTTGATCGCCACGGTGCGTCCGAGCCGGGTGTCGGTGCCGAGGTAGACCTCGGACATGCCGCCGCGTCCGAGCCGGGGCCCGACCTGATACCGTCCCGCGATCAGGCGACCCTCTTCCGTCACGCGTGCGCTCCCGCCCTGAATCCCGTATGGCCCTGCCCCCGCAGGAGCCACGGCAAGTGTACCCGCGGGTCCGACGTGATCCCGCTGGACGCGTCGGGGACGACGACGGGCCCGGAGGATCGCTCCTCCGGGCCCGGTGCGTCGCCTGCTGCCTACTCCTCGGGAGGCGTCGGGTGGGAGGCGCGGTCGCCGAGCTCGAGTTGGTCGGGGTCGGCGTCGGCGTCGGGGCGGGGGCGTCGACGGTGACCGTCAGGGTCGGCGAGGCGGCCGACTCCGTCTCGCCGCAGATCACCGTGTAGGTGACGTCGATCGAGCCGGCGGCGGGCCCCCGCCTGGATCGCCGCCGTGGTGGAGTTCGACGGGTTTGTGCTCGTGACGGAGGCGCCCTCGCCGGTCGCGGTCACTCGGTAGCCGGAGACCGAGGTGCCGCTCGGGCACTGGTTGTAGTTGCTCCAGGTGACGTTGAACGTCGCACCGGCGTCGACGCTCGACGCGGCCGGAGTCACGGTCGGCACCGCCGTCGGAGCATCAGGAGTGGCCACGTCGGTGAAGACGGACACCTCGATGGTCGTGCCCTTGACCACGTTCGCCGTGGGGTTCACGCCCTCGACGAGGCCGACCTGATCGGCGCTCGGCGCGTTCGGGCCGTCGACCCGGTCGACGCCCATGCCGAGCGCGGCGAGCTCGGCCTCGACCTCGTCGAACGGACGGCCGACGTAGTCGGCCTCGTTGATTGGCACGAAGTTCGAGGTCTGCGTGGGGGTCGGCGTCGGAGTGGGGGTCGGCGTCGGGGGAGGGGGCCTGGGTCTGCGTGACGGTGGGCGTCGGCTCGGCCTGGTCGCCGTCGCCCGTGGTCAGCGCGAAGATCGTGCCGCCGATGACGATGGCGAGGATCACGATGAGGCGCGATCAGCGGCCAGGTCCACGGGCTGCGCTTGCGCGGCTCCTCGACCTCGTCCTGGAGCTCGGGGGCGCCGACGAGCGAGCCGGCGGCGACGGCCGCCGTGTTGGAGGGCAGCACGGTGGTGGCCTGGGTGGCGCCCGCGGCCGAGGGGCAGAACCGTGGTCGCCTGCGTGGTCGGAAAGGTCGCCTGCGACGGCGGGGACCGCGAGGGCCGCTCCGCGGACGTCTCCGGTGCGCAGCGCCTGCGCGGCCCGCGCCAGGTGCGCGGCGGTGGCCGGACGGTCGGCGGGCTTCTTGGCGATGCACGAGTAGACGAGGTTGCGCACCGGCTCGGCCACCGTGACGGGCAGCTCCGGGGGAGTGTCGTTGATCTGCGCCATCGCGATGGCAACCTGCGACTCGCCCGTGAACGGACGGCGCCCGGCGAGGCACTCGTAGGCGACGATCCCCAGCGAGTAGATGTCGGTGGCGGGCGATGCGGGCTGGCCGCTCGCCTGCTCCGGCGACAGGTACTGGACCGTGCCCATGACCTGGCCGGTCGCGGTGAGGGGGACCTGGTCGGCGATGCGGGCGATGCCGAAGTCGGTGATCTTGACGCGGCCGTCGGGCGTGATGAGCAGGTTGCCCGGCTTCACGTCACGGTGGACCAGGCCGGCGGCGTGGGCCGCGTGCAGCGCGAGCGCGGTCTGCGCGACGATGTCGAGGACCTTGTCGGTCGAGAGCACGCGCTCGCGCTCGAGCACGGTCGAGAGGGCCTCGCCGGGCACGAGCTCCATGACGAGGTACGCGGAGCCGTCCTCCTCGCCGTAGTCGTAGACGTTGGCGATGCCCTCGTGGTTGACGAGCGCGGCGTGGCGGGCCTCGGCGCGGAAGCGCTCGAGGAAGCCCGGATCGCCGAGGTACTCGTCCTTCAGGATCTTGATCGCGATGGTCCGGCCGATCACCAGGTCCGTCGCCTGCCACACCTCGCCCATGCCGCCGATGGCGATCCTGGACTGCAGTTCGTAGCGTCCCCCGAAGGTGAGGCCTGTGGTGGGTCTCATTTGTTCAGCACCGCCTCTAGTACCTGTTGTGCGATGGGTGCGGCGAGGAGATTGCCGTACCCGTTCTGTCCGAGTCCTCCGCCGTTCTCGACGAGGACGGTGATGGCGCACTGCGGATCGTCCGCGGGAGCGAATCCGGTGAACCAGAGGGTGTAGGGGTCGTCCCCGCCGTTCTCGGCTGTGCCGGTCTTGCCGGCCACGGTGACGCCACCTATTGTCGCATTGGTCGCGGCGCCGTCCTCGACGCTGGCGACCATCATCGCCTTCACGGCGTCCGCCGTCTCCTCGCTCACGGCGCGGCCCAGCGGGTTCTCCTCGAACTGCTCCAGCACGCTCAGATCCTGCGAGCGGATGACGTCGACGAGACTCGGCTCCATCACCTCGCCGCCGTTCGCGATCGCCGCCGAGACCATCGCGATCTGCAGCGGAGTGGCGCGCACCTCGTACTGGCCGAACGCGGTGAGCGCGGTCTGCGCGTCGTCCGTCGTCGCGGGGTAGGTGCTGGCCTCGACCGACATCGGGATCTCGGGCTCGGTGTCGAAGCCGAACTTCTCGGCCGTCTCGCGGATCGCGGAGGCGCCCAGCTGCACGCCCATCTCGGCCATCGGCACGTTGCAGGAGAGCTTCACCGCGGTGGCGAGCGTGACCGTGTCCCCGGGGCCGCAGAGGCCCCCTCCGGAGTTCGTGACCTGGGTGCTGGTGCCGGGCAGGGTGAACGCCTGCTGGTTCGGGAAGCTCGAGTCGGGCGTGAAGCGACCGGACTCGAGCGCCGCCGAGGCGACGACGAGCTTGAAGACGGAGCCGGGCGGGTTCAGCGAGCCGCCGATGGCGCGGTTGATCAACGGATCGCCCGGGTCGTCGTTCAGCGCCTGGTACGCGGCCAGCACGTCGTTCGTGTCGTGCGACGCGAGGGAGGTGGGGTCGAAGGTGGGCTTGGAGACCATCGCGAGGATGCGGCCGGTCGCCGGCTCCGATCACCACGACCGCGCCGGTGTAGTCGCCGAGGGCGTCGAAGGCCGCCTGCTGCGCGACCGGGTCGATCGAGAGCTCGACGGAGGCGCCGGTGGGGTCCTGACCCGAGACGAGGTTGTCGATCTCGTCGAAGAACTGCGAGTTCGAGGTGCCCGAGAGGTAGTCGTTGAGCGAGCGCTCGATGCCGGTCGTCCCCTGGTTCAGGGTGAAGTAGCCCGTGACGCCCGAGTAGAGGGGCCCGTTCGCGTACTGGCGCTGGAACTTGTACAGGTCGTCGCTCGGCACGGAGGAGGCGATCGGCTGGCCGTCGACCAGGATCGCTCCGCGCTCGGTCGAGAAGCTCTCGTAGAGCGTGCGGGTGTTGCGCGAGTCCTCGGACAGCGCATCCGCCTGGATCACCTGGATCGTGGTCGTGGAGAGGAAGAGGGCGACGAACATCGTCAGGACGACGATGCTCACGCGCTTGAGTTCACGGTTCATCGACGGATCACACCACCAGACGGGGCTGGCTGCGGACTGTGTCCGAGAGGCGGAGGAGGACCGCGACGATCATCCAGTTGGCGACGAGGGAGGAGCCTCCCGCGGCGAGGAACGGCGTCGTGAGGCCGGTCAGCGGGATCACCCGGGTGACGCCTCCGATCACGATGAAGCACTGCAGGGCGATGACGAACGAGAGGCCGACGCCCAGCAGGCGGCCGAAGTCGTCCTGCCCGGCGAAGCCGATGCGGAAGCCGCGCGAGACGAGCAGCAGGTAGAGGCCGAAGATCGCGAAGAGACCGGCGAGGCCGAGCTCCTCGCCGAGGCTCGCGATGATGTAGTCCGACTGGGGGACCGGCGTGATGTCGGGCATGCCCTGACCGAGTCCGGTGCCCAGCAGGCCGCCGTGCGCGAGTCCGAACAGGCCCTGCACGAGCTGGAAGCTGCCGCCCGGGTCGGCGCCGTATCGGTCGGGGTTGAAGGGGTCGAGCCAGTTCGCGAAGCGGTTGCCGACGTAGCCCAGCGTCTGGCTCGCGAGGATCGCGCCGCCGAGGAAGAGGCCGACGCCGATGATCACCCAGCTGGTGCGGCCCGTGGCGACGTAGAGCATCACGAGGAACAGGCCGAAGTAGAGCAGCGCGGTGCCGAGATCGCGCTGGAAGACGATGACCGACATCGAGACGGCCCAGACCACGAGGATCGGGCCGAGATCGCGCAGACGCGGGAACCGCATCCGGAGGAACGTCCTGCCGACCATCGAGAGGGAGTCGCGGTTGCGCACCAGGTAGCCCGCGAAGAAGACCGCGAGCGCGATCTTCGCGATCTCGCCGGGCTGGAAGCTGAAGAAGTCGCCGATGCCGATCCAGACGCGCGCACCGCTGACCTCGCGGCCGATGAACGGCAGCAGCGGCAGCAGGAGCAGCACGATCGCGGCGAAGCCGGCCACGTAGGTGTACCGGAAGAGGATGCGGTGGTTGCGGATGACGACGAGCACCACGACGGCCGCGACGATCGCGAGGCCGCTCCAGATGATCTGGCGCACCGCGACCGACTCCCAGCCGGTGGCTCCGTCGGCGATGTCGATCCGGTAGATCTCGGCGACGCCGAGGCCGTTGAGGACCGTCGCGATGGGGAGGAGGAACGGGTCCGCCTCCGGAGCCGCGAAGCGCAGCACCACGTGCACCACCAGCACGAGCGCCGAGAGGCCGGCGCCCAGCGAGACGAGGGTGGTGTCGACGGCGCCGAGGGCGCCCAGCTGGACCAGCAGGATCGCGGAGGCGTCGATCAGGCAGGCGCCGATCAGGAGCAGGAGCTCGAGGTTGCGCATCTTCTGCTTGTGGAGGCGGGGGCGTCGGCGCTCGACGGCCGCGGGGGCGGGGGCGCGGTCACGGTGCTCCGTTCGCGTCGGTCAGGCGCTCGACGATGTCGACCGCTCCGGCGTAGGACTCGGCGCTGATGGTCTGCTCCAGCTGCTCCACGTCGTACTCGCGGAGGGAGTCGAGGGGGATGCCCGTGTCCTCCTTCACGCTGGAGAGCGAGAGCGGGCCCACGGACTGCTGGATGCCCTGGTAGATGATCACGGTGTCGCCGTCGGTGCCGACGTAGAAGCGCGACTGCGTCCAGTCGTAGGGCGAGCAGGACGCCGAGGAAGCCGGCGATCAGGACGAGCGAGAGGCCGACGAGCCAGGTGATCCGGCGGCGCAGGTGGCGGCGGCGGTCCTCCTCGATCAGCTCGTCGAGGTAGTCCTCGGACTCCGGCTCGAAGTGGGTCGGGCCCTGCGCGGCCGGGGCGCGGGTGTGCAGACGGAGCCCGGGGATGCGGAGGCGGTTCTGCGAGTCGTCGGTGCTGATGGGCGTCGGTGCCGCGGCCGACCCGACGACGACCGGCTCCGGGGTCGGCACGAGCGCCTGCGCGGTGTCGTTCTCGCCGGGGACGTCGAGGATCACGACGGTCACGTTGTCGGGAGCTCCGTGCGAGAGGCTGTCGCGGATCAGGCGGTCGGCCACCTGCTGGGCGGTCTCGCTGCGCGACAGCTCCTTGAGGATCTCGTCGTGCGGGACCACGCCCGAGAGGCCGTCGGAGCAGATCAGCCAGCGGTCGCCGGGCTCGGTCTCGAGCGTGAGCGTGTCGATCTCGGGGTTCGTGTGGACGTCGCCGAGCACCCGCATGAGGACGGAGCGGCGCGGGTGCGTCATCGCCTCCTCCTCGGTGATGCGACCGGAGTCGACGAGGCGCTGCACGAAGGTGTGGTCGGTGGTGACCTGCTCGAGCTTGCCGTCGCGCAGCACGTAGATGCGGGAGTCGCCGATGTGGGCGATCGCGACGGAGGCGCCGACGCGCACGATCGCGCTGACCGTGGTGCCCATGCCGGTGAGCTCGGGGTGGTCGATGACGGCCTCGGCCAGGAGGGTGTTCGCGGCGAGGAGGGTGCGCTTGAGCTCGTCCTCGGCCTCGTAGGTCGACGCGTAGGTGCGGTCGGCCTGGGCGATGCGCTTGATCGCGATGGAGGAGGCGACGTCGCCTCCCGCGTGCCCGCCCATGCCGTCGGCGACGACGAAGAGCTGCCGGCCCGCGTAGCCGGAGTCCTGGTTGTTGGAGCGGATGCGGCCGACGTGCGACACGGCGGCGCTCTCGCGCGCCGCGCCGACGGCGCTGTCAGGAGTGGGTGTCACAGGTCGCCTACGACCGTCGCAGTTCGAAGGTGGTCGTGCCGACCTTGACGGGGGTGTTCAGCGGCACCTTGGTCGGCGCGCCCACGCGGCGGCCGTCGAGGAACGTGCCGTTGGTGGAGTCGAGATCCTGGATCATCCACTCGTCGTTCCAGATCAGCAGGCGCGCGTGGTGCGTGGAGGTGTAGTCGTCGCGGATCACGAGGGCCGACTCGGAGGAGCGGCCGATGGTGAGCGGCTCGCCGTTCAACTCGAGCTCGGTGCCGCGCTTGGGGCCCGAGGTGATGACGAGGCGTTGCGCCGTGTGGACCGTGGCGACGCCTCCGGAATCGGTGCGCTCGGCCGCGGCCTCGCGGGAGCGGCGGGCCGACGGGGCCTGCTGCTGCACGGGCGCCGGCTGCTGCGGGGAGCCGAGGCCGCCACGACCGGCTGGGCCGCGGTGACGAACGGAGCGTCGTCGGTGCCCGCCTGCGCGGCGGTCGGGAGCTTGCGCACCCGCTGCCCGAACAGGTCGGAGCGCAGCGCGTAGACGATGCCGAACACGAAGAACCACAGCAGCGCGAGGAACGCGATGCGCAGGAGGAAGAGGGTGAGCTCGCTCATAGCCGGTCGTCCCAGAATCCGTCGGAGGCGCGTCCGGAGCGACCGGACGGCGAGCGGTCGGCGCGCGCGGGTGCGGCGCCCTGAACGATGCGGAACACGATCGACGTGCGCCCGATCGTGATGGTCTGCTCGGGGGAGAGGACGGCCTGCGTCACGGGCTTGCCGTCGAGCTTGGAGCCGTTCGTCGATCCGAGGTCGTGCACCTGGGCGCGGGAGCCGTCCCAGAGGATCTCGACGTGCTTGCGGGAGGTGCCGGAGTCGTCGACGGTGATGTCGGCGTCCGCTCCCCGGCCGATGACGGTGCGGGACTTGGTGATCGGGTGGCGACGGCCGGCGATGTCGAGGACCGGCGTGTAGGCGACGGTGCCCTTGACGCTACGGGAGTCGACCTCGACCATGCCGGCGCTGAGCGAGGCGTCCTCGGCGAGGCGGATGTCGATGGGACCGGGGAAGCGGAAGCCCTGCTTCTTCGCGTGCTCGGTGGCGACGGTCGTGAGCTCGTCGATCAGCGTGGCCCCCATCCGCTCCATGCGGGCGAGATCTGCGGCGGACATGCGCAGGGTCAGGCTGTTCGGCACGAGGATGCGGTCGCGGGTGACGACGGCGGCCGTGGTGTCGAGCTCCCTGCGGAGAGCGGACGCGAGCTCGACCGGCTGCAGCCCCGATTTGAAGGTCCTCGCGAACGCGCCGTTGACGACGCGCTCGAGTCCCTTCTCGAAGTTGTCCAGTATGCCCACAGTCTTCCGATCTCCCGTTTCGTCGCCTTCTCGGCGGTCGCGCACGGATCGAGCTGTCTGCGCGCTCACGTGGCTTCCGATGTCGTCTGCGCCGCGCACGGCTACGGGCATGTTACTGGGATGCTCTGGATACGGGCGCCTCGGGGCGTTTTCGCGGGGTTGTCGGAGGGTGCGGGGATCGCCCGGCCGAGGCGCGCGCCTCCGATCGACGCCTCGATCCGTCGCGAACGGATGACCGCTGCCGCTGATCCGTCGGGGACGGTCGTCGTCTGCGCCGGTGGGGAGCGTTCTCCGACGGATCAGGGGACGCGAGGCGGGTCGACGAGGTCGAGTTCACGGGTGGGCTCGGAGGGTGGTAGTCTTTCTCGTCGGTGCTCAGGCATCGTGGTGAGCGCGAGTGGCGGAATAGGCAGACGCGCACGGTTCAGGTCCGTGTGCCCGAAGGGCGTGGGGGTTCAACTCCCCCTCGCGCACCAGCAGAAGACGAAGCCCCCGATCGGATGTCCGGTCGGGGCTTCGTCGTTCGCGGACTCCTGCCGGTCAGGAGTCGCCGCGGACGCGGTGGACCCGGGCGGTGCGGGGGTAGGCGGCGGGGTCGCGCGGGCCCTCCTCCGGGAACTCGAAGAGGTCGATCATGAGCTGCAGGGGGTAGGGGAGCGACTGGGCGACGCGGTGCACGACGGCGCCGTCGACCGAGAGGGACACTCCGTCCTCGGACCAGTTGGCGGAGTAGAGGTGCGGCTCGGCGGTGTCGATCGGCAGGTCGACGTCGACGACGTCGGTGCGCAGGCGCGGGTCGTTCACGGCCTTCACGCCAGTGCGGACGATCGAGCGGCGCTCGCCGCGGAGGGAGCCGAAGAGCTCGGCGACGGTGATCTCGCCCGAGTCGTCGGGGCCGGACTCCTCGGTGCCGACCAGCCAGATCGCGAGCATGCACGAGGGGTCGGGGCTCGCCGAGAGGAGCGCCTCGACGTGTCCGCCGGTGGGGGTCCAGAGGCGGCGGGTCGGCACCTCGGTGCGCACGCGCAGGTCGGGGCGGTGGCGGTGGGTGCCGCGGGTGCTGCCGAGCGGACCCGAGAACGACGCGGTCTGCAGGTTCGAGACGCGCATCGCTCCGTCGTCCTCGTGCCACGGCGGCTGGTCGGCGTCGATGCGGAGCAGCAGCCCGTCGTCGTCGAGGGACCAGCGGGCACGGGAGCGCTCGGGCTCGGTCCACTGGGGGAGGTAGTGGTCGATCCAGCGCTCGGGGTCGAGGCGGCCCTCGTCGAAGCCGTCGGTGAAACGGGTCATGGCGGTCATCCTGCCGTGGTGCGCCGCCGCGGGCCGCTCCGTGCGGTGCGTCCTGTGCTGAGCCGGTGTCTCGTGGAGCGGAGCAGGGGGAAGGGGACGCCGGAGGGACACCGGGGGAGGGGCCGACGTTCACCCGGCGGACGTCGGCGGGCGCGACGCTTCGCGGGTGATCCCGCTGCGTGCCGATGTGACTCCGCTCGATGCCCTCGCTCTGCCCGTTCTGCTGCGCCGGCTGCGCGACCACCGGCACGTGCAGGTCGATGCGCAGCGGTTCCTCGCCCTGATCCCGGGAGTGGGATCGACGCTCGTCACGGAGGCGGGAGTGCTCGCGATCGACGTGATGGTCGAGCACCGCGGGCTGGCCCCGCTCGTGATCGACGCGCTCGAGACGGAGCTGCGGCGAGACGGGTTCCGCGAGCGGATCGCGCTGCGCTGGAGCACTCCGGACATCGTGCCGGTGCCGTTCCGCTGATCGCGACCTCGTCTCCTCCGGACGAGATGCCACTCCGGTGCGCCTTCTCCGGCGCGTCGCGCACCGGAGAGGCATCTCGCGGCGGGGGTCAGCGGCGGGTGAGCTCCACGACGGGGATGACGACACGGGCGCGGACGGGGACCGTTCCGTCGTCGGGGGTCTCGATCGCGGTGTCGGGCTCGGCGACGAGGTCGTGGAACCAGGCGGGGTGCTTCGGCGCGCCCGCGGCGGAGGCGGCCAGAAACCGGACGTCGGCGGAGGGGTGCAGCGCCATGAGGGGGCGACGCGCTCCTCTCCGGAGCGATGCGCCGACGTGGTGCAGGAGCGCGAGCGAGCGGCCGAAGCCGGCGGTCGTCACCGTTCCGCCGTTCGCGCGGAACTCCTCGATGATCATCTCGTCGACGTCGGCCACGGCGTTCCCTTCTTCTGCGGCGAGCGGCGCTCACCGGTCCCGGGCGCCGGTCGGCGCTCACCAGCAGGCGTCGACGGAAGCGGTCGCGTCGACCGCATCCGACTCGGGGGATCCGGCGCCGACGGCGGCGGGATCCGCGAGTGCCCGCCGCCAGGGCAGCTCCGCCGCGCCCACGAGCTCCAGGCGCGATCGGAGCGCCGCGCGCTCGATCCGGACCCCGCGGGCCAGGTCGCTGAGGGCGCGCGCCGACACTCGGGCGGCGAGGCGCTCGCGGTCGACGGTGAGGAGGGAGCCGAGGAAGCCGCCGAGGACGACGGAGGTGGGGTTGAAGAGGTTGACGAAGGTGGACAGGCCCTCGGCCAGCAGGTCGACCTGGCGGGCGACCTCGGCGAGGACGGCGGGGTCGCGGGAGGTGCCCAGCGCGATGTCGAGCTCGTCCTGGTCGAGGACCCGCGCGCCGAGGACGTCGAGGAGGGAGCGCATCCGCACCTCGGCCTCGAGGCAGCCGTGGCGGCCGCAGCCGCAGCGGGTCCCGCCGGCCGCGACGAGGGTGTGGCCGAGCTCGGCCGCGAAACCGGAGGAGCCGCGCAGCGGGAGGCCGTCGATGATCACTCCGCCGCCGATGCCGCTCGCGCCCCCGGTGACGTAGACGACGTCGGCGACGCCGCGTGCGGCTCCGAAGAGCGACTCGCCGATCGCGCCCAGGCTCGCGTCGTTGCCGACCGAGACCGGCAGAGCGAGTGCGCGGCCCAGGCGCTTCGCGAGATCGACGTCCCTCCAGCCCAGGTGGGGCGCGATCTGCACGAATCCGGAGTCGGCGTGCACCAGGCCGGGTACCGCGACTCCCGCGCCGACCAGGATGCGGTGCCCTCCTTCTCGGAGCGGAAGCCGTCGACGATGCCCGAGACGACGCGCGCGACGGTGTCGGGGGTGGCCGGAGTGGGAGTGTCGAAGCGCACGCGGCGCAGGAGGTCGCCGTTCATCCCGACGAGGCCGACGACGATCGCGTCGGTGTCGAGGTGCACTCCGACGACGGCGAAGGCCCGGCCGGGGACGACGGTGGCGCTCGGGCGGCCGATGCGTCCGGTGGGGGCGGTCGTCTCCTCCTCCACCCAGCCCAGGCCGGTCAGCTCGCCGACCAGGTTCGCGACGGCGGATCGGTTGAGGCCGGTCCGCTGACCGAGCTCGGCGCGGCTGAGGGCCCTGAGCGGTGGACGAGCGTCGCGATCGCGGCGAGGTTGTGGCGGCGGAGCAGAGCGTTGCTCGACGCGCCGACTGCTCCTGCCATGCTGATCCGTCTCTCGTCGGTGCGGCCCGCGGCGCGGTCGGACGACTCGGGCGGGCCCCGTGCATAGTAGAGGGCCCCGCCCGAGGCGGTCCGGGAGCGGCTACGGCCGCCCGCCCGCCGCTTGTTGAAGATGTCGAACGCGACGGCGAGGAGCAGCACGAAGCCCTTGATGGCCATCTGCCAGGCGGCGTCGACCGACAGGATCGACAGTCCCATGTTGAGCACGCCCATGACGAGTCCGCCGATGACCGCGCCGACCACGGTGCCGACTCCGCCCTGCACCGCCGCGCCTCCGATGAAGACGGCCGCGATCGCGTCGAGCTCGTAGTTCTGACCGGCGGAGGCGACGGCGCCGCCCGCGCGGGCCGTGCTCACGACGCCCGCGACTCCGGCCAGCACGCCCATGTTCACGAAGATGAAGAAGTTGACCCCACTTCGTCTTCACGCCGGACATCATCGCGGCGAAGAGGTTGCCGCCCATCGCGTAGATGTGGCGGCCGAACACGGTGCGGCCGAGGACGAAGCTGTAGGCGAGGATCAGCGCGGCGAGCACGATCAGGATGATCGGGGTTCCGCTGTAGCCCGCGAGCAGCCGGGCGAGGGCCATGATCGCGACGACCGCGATGCCGGCCTTGATCCAGAAGGACGCGATCGGCTCGCGCGGCAGCTCCAGGCGGCGGAGCGTGGCGCGGGTGCGCAGCTGCTGCACGACGAGGACCGCCGAGACGACGACTCCGAGCAGGAGGGTGAGCGCGTCGCGGCCGAGGATGCCGCCGAGCACGCCCGGGAGCCAGCCGGCCCCGATGGCGGTGAAGGCGGTCGGGAGGCCGTTGATCGTGCCGCCGGTGAGTAGCACCAGCGTGAATCCGCGGAAGATCAGCATGCCCGCGAGGGTCACGATGAACGCGGGTATGCCCACGAATGCCACCCAGAAGCCCTGCCAGGCGCCGACCAGCGCTCCGGTGAGCAGCGCCACCACGACGGCGACCCCCAGGGCAGGCCCCAGTTGTTCATCGCGATCGCCGAGATCGCTCCGACCATCGCCACGACCGAGCCGACCGAGAGGTCGATGTGGCCGGCGATGATCACCATCACCATGCCGATCGCGAGGATCAGCACGTAGGCGTTCTGCTGGATCAGGTTGTTGACGTTGCCGGGCAGCAGCAGGCGCCCGCCGGTCAGGAGCTGGAAGAGCAGGATGATGACGCCGAGCGCGGCGAGGATGCCGTACTGCCGCAGGTTGACGTTCATCCGGAGCCCGCGCCGCGGCGGCGTGGACGGCGTGTTCGCGGGCGTGCCGCTCGGCGCTGTGGTGGTCGTGGCGCTCATCGGGCCTGGTCCTTCCCTGCGGTCATGAAGTGCATGAGGTGCTCCTGGGTCGCATCGGCACGGGCGACCTCGCCCGAGATGCGGCCTTCGGAGATGGTGTAGATGCGGTCGGAGAGCCCGATCAGCTCGGGCAGCTCGGACGAGATCACGACGACGGCCTTGCCCTGGGCCGCGAGCTCGTTGATGATCCCGTAGATCTCGTACTTGGCCCCCACGTCGATGCCGCGGGTGGGCTCGTCGAGGATCAGCACGTCGGGACCCGAGAAGATCCACTTCGAGAGGACGACCTTCTGCTGGTTGCCTCCGGAGAGCTTGCCGGTGACGGCCGAGACGCTCGGGGCCTTGATGTTCATCTTCGAGCGGTACGAGTCGGCGACCTTGTACTCGCGGTGCTTGTCGATCACTCCGAGACGGGCGAGGCGCGAGAGCGCGGCGGCCGAGACGTTGACGGTGATGTCGCCGATGAGGTTCAGGCCGTAGCGCTTGCGGTCCTCGGTCGCGTAGGCGAGGCCGTTGCGGATCGCCTCGTCGACGGTGCGGGTCTGGATCTCCTTCCCGTCCTTGAAGACGCGGCCCGAGATGCCGGTGCCGTAGCTGCGGCCGAAGATGCTCATCGCGAGCTCGGTGCGGCCGGCGCCCATCAGCCCCGCGAATCCGACGATCTCGCCGGCGCGCACGGTGAAGGAGGCGTTCTCGACGACCACGCGGTCGACGTCGACGGGGTGGTGCACGGTCCAGTTCTCGACGCGGAGCTTCTCCTCGCCGATCTGCGGATCGCGGCGGCGGGAACATGCTGTGTTGAGGTCGCGGCCGACCATCGCGCGGATGATGCGGCTCTCGCTCGCCTGCTCCGCCGTCATCGCGAAGCTCTCGATCGTGCGGCCGTCGCGGATGATCGTGACGGTGTCCGCGATCGCTCGGATCTCCTTCAGCTTGTGGCTGATGATGATGCAGGTGATGCCCTGGCGGCGCAGCTGGTCGATCAGCCCGAGCAGGTGGTCGCTGTCGCCCTCGTTCAGGGCCGCCGTGGGCTCGTCGAGGATGAGGAGCTTCACGCGCTTGGCGAGGGCCTTGGCGATCTCGACGAGCTGCTGCTTGCCGACTCCGAGCTCGAGGATCTTGGTGGCGGGGTTCTCGGCGAGGCCGACCCGCGCGAGCAGCGTCGCGGCCTCGGCGTTCGTCGCGTTCCAGTCGATGACTCCGCGCTTGGACTTCTCGTTGCCGAGGAAGATGTTCTCGGCGATGGAGAGGTAGGGGCTGAGGGCGAGCTCCTGGTGGATGATCACGATGCCGTCGGCCTCGCTGTCGTTGATCGAGCGGTACTGGGCCGCCCGGCCTCGAACTCGATCGAGCCCTCGAAGCTGCCGGTGGGGTAGACGCCGGAGAGGACTTTCATCAGCGTCGACTTGCCGGCGCCGTTCTCGCCGCAGATCGCGTGCACCTCGCCGGGCTGCACCGAGAGCGAGACGCCGTCGAGAGCGCGGACGCCGCCGCCGAACTCCTTGACGATGTCGCGCATGATGAGGATGGGACTGGCCAACGGGGCCTCGCTTCGTGGTCGTGGTGGGTGAGGACGGGGTGGGCGGGAGCGGGGAGGACGTCGCTCCCCGCCCCCGCCTCGGGATCAGAGCCCGACGTCACCGGCCTTCAGGAAGCCGGAGTCGACGAGGGTCGACTGCACGTCGTCCTTCACGACGACCTGCGGCTCGAGGAGGTAGGAGGGGACGACCTTCTCGCCGTTGTCGTACGTCTCGGTGTCGTTCACCTCGGGCTCCTCGCCCGCGACGATCGACTGAACCATCTGGAAGACGCGGTCGCCCAGGGTGCGGGTGTCCTTCCACACGGTCATCGACTGCTCGTCGGCGAGGATCGCCTTGACGTTGGCCTTGTCGGCGTCCTGACCGGTGATCACCGGGTAGTCGGCGCCCGGCGCGTAGCCGGCCGACTTCAGCGAGGCCTCGATGCCGATCGCGAGGCTGTCGTTGGGCGAGAGCACGACGTCGACCTTCTGGTCTCCCGTGTAGAAGGAGGAGAGGCGGTTGTCCATCTCGGACTGCGCCTTGTCGGAGGCCCAGCCCTGGATGCCGATGGAGGCCCAGTCGTCGTTCGAGGCGGGCGACTTGCCCGAGGGACGACGAGCTTGCCGCTCTCGACGTAGGGCTGCAGGACGTCCCACGCACCCGAGAAGAAGAACTTGGCGTTGTTGTCGTCGGGGCTGCCGGCGAAGGGCTCGAGGGTGAAGGGACCCGCGGCGTTCGCGAGGTCGAGGGTCTCCTCGATGTACTGGCCCTGGAGCTGGCCGACCTTGTAGTTGTCGAACGTCGCGTAGTAGTCGACGTCGGCGGTGCCGTTGATGGAGGCGGTCGTACGCGATGACGGTCGCGTTCTGCTTCTTCGCCTCGGACAGGACCGGCGCGAGCGCCTCTCCGTCGATGGCCGCGATCACGAGGATCTTGGAGCCGCCGGCGATCTGGTTCTGGATCTGCGAGATCTGCTGGTCGGTCTTGTTGTCGGCGTACTGGAGGTCGACGGTGCAGCCCTCGTCCTCGAGCTGGGACTGGAGCCCCTCGCCGTCGTTGATCCAGCGCTCGAGGCTGCGGGTGGGCATCGAGATGCCGACGGTGCAGTCGCCTTCGGCGCTCTCGCCGCTCGCGGCGCCGCCGGAGTTGGCGGGGCTGGCCGAGCAGGCGGCGAGGCCGAGGGAGATGATGCCGGCGGTGGCCAGCGTCGTGAGTCCACGCGAGAACTTCATGGAGTGCATTCCTCTCTGAAAGCAGTGTCCGAGTGAGAAGGACGGCGCGAGAGCGTGCACGGATGGATGCACGCCGTCGTGTCGTCGCCCGGGAGGGGCGGGGAGCCCCGAGGGGCTTTGTCCACGGAGACAACATATTGCGCAGTGTGTCCTCTGTAAAGCGCGCAGGGGACCGATGCGAAACCGTGACCTTCGCGGCAGCACCCCCGCTGCTGCAGGGGGAGACCGCTCTCACGGTCGTCGCCGTAGGGGAACCGTGAGCATTCGGCGGCGGGCCGTAGGGAAACCGTGAGGAGCGGATCCGGGGGCCTCGGGCGGGTGTTGCATCGGGACTCGTGCGCTCGATCGAGCGCCGTCCGCCTCCGGATGGAGTCCTCCGTGCTCGACCTCGCCTACCTCCTCGGCGTGCTCGCCCTGTTCCTCGTCATCGGCCTCGCGGCGAAGGGGGTCGAGAAGATCGGCCCTCCTGTCGCTCCGCCGACCCCCGTGCGGCCCGCGTGCCGGAGGAGTCCCGGTGATCGTCTTCGATGTCCTCGCCGTGGTCCTCGCGATCGGCGCCGTGGTGCTCCTGCTCGTCGCCCTCGTCCGACCGGAGCGCTTCTGATGGACACACTCCTCGCCGTCCTCCAGGTCGCGACCGTCGGCCTCGCCCTGGCCCTGCTGCACCGCCCGCTGGGCGACGGCATGGCCCGCCTCTACGTCGAGCCGCGACCTCGCCCTCGAGCGCGGCCTCTACCGGGTGATCGGAGTCGACTCCTCGTCCGAGCAGAGCTGGCGCGCGTACCTGCGCGCCGTGCTCGCGTTCTCGCTGGTCGGGATCCTCCTCCTGTACGGGATGCAGCGGCTGCAGGCCGTGCTGCCCGGCTCGCTCGGTCTGCCCGCCGTGCCCGAGGGGCTCGCGTTCAACACGGCGGTCTCGTTCGTCACCAACACGAACTGGCGGTCGTACTCCCCGAGCTCACCCTCGGCTACGCCGTGCAGCTCGGCGGGCTCGCGGTGCAGAACTTCGTCTCGGCCGCGGTGGGCCTGGCCGTCGCGGTGGCGCTGATCCGCGGCTTCGCGCGGCGCTCCTCCGGCACGCTCGGCAACTTCTGGGTCGACCTGACCCGCGGCGTCCTGCGCCTGCTGCTGCCGCTGTCGGTCGTCGGCGCGATCGTCCTCGTCGCGGGCGGAGTGGTGCAGAACCTCTCGTCGCCCCTCGAGGTCGAGACGCTCACCGGCGGAGCGCAGAGCATCCCGGGCGGGATGGTCGCGTCGCAGGAGGCGATCAAGATGCTGGGGACGAACGGCGGCGGGTACTTCAACGCCAACTCCGCGCATCCGTTCGAGAACCCCTCCGCCTGGACGAATCTCCTGCAGATCGTGCTCATGCTGGCGATCCCGTTCAGCCTGCCCCGCACCTTCGGCCGCATGGTCGGCGACGTGCGGCAGGGGCGCGCGATCCTCGCCGCGATGGCCGTGGTCTTCACCGTGTCGCTCGGCGCCTTCACCGCGCTCGGGCTGGCCGGCGGCGGATCCGCGGCGCAGGCCGCAGGAGCCGCGATGGAGGGCAAGGAGACGCGCTTCGGTATCGCCGGCTCGACGCTGTTCGGCAGCGCGAGCACGCTCACCTCGACCGGTGCGGTGAACGCGATGCACGACTCCGCGACTCCGCTGGGCGGCATGATGCCGATGCTGAACATGATGCTCGGAGAGGTCGCGCCGGGCGGGGTCGGCTCGGGGCTCTACGGGATGCTCGTGCTCGCGATCCTCGCCGTGTTCGTCGGCGGGCTGCTCGTCGGCCGCACGCCCGAGTACCTCGGCAAGAAACTCGGTCCGCGCGAGATCACCCTCGCGAGCCTGTACATCCTCGTCACTCCGACGCTCGTGCTCGCCGGAACGGCGCTGGGCTTCGCGATCCCCGGAGTGCGCGAGGACGTCGAGAGCACGTCGATCTGGAACCCCGGACTGCACGGGCTGTCGGAGGTGCTCTACGCGTTCACATCGGCCGCGAACAACAACGGCTCGGCGTTCGCGGGGCTCACCGCGAACACTCCGTGGCTCAACACGGCCCTCGGAGTCGCGATGCTGCTCGGCCGGTTCCTGCCGATGGTGCTGGTCCTCGCGCTCGCCGGATCGCTCGCCGCGCAGAAGGCGGTGCCCGCGAGTGCGGGCACCCTGCCGACCGCACGGCCGCAGTTCGTCGGCCTCCTCGTGGGCGTGACGGTCGTCGTCACCGCTCTCACCTACTTCCCCGTACTCGCGCTGGGACCCCTGGCGGAAGGGCTCTGATCATGTCGTCCACTCTCACCGCACCGCCTGTCGAGCCGGCTCCGGCTCCCCGCTCGGCGCGTGCCGCGTTCGGCCCGCGCCAGCTCGCCGCGGCACTCCCGGGTGCCGTCCGCCAGCTCGATCCGCGCCTGATGCGGCACAACCCGGTGATGCTCCTCGTCGAGGTCGGCGCGGTGCTGCTCACCCTGCTCGCGATCGCCGAGCCGTTCCTCGGCGGGCCGGAGCCGTCCGGCGGCTCGGCCGTGCCCGTCACCTTCACCGCGGGCATCGCCCTGTGGCTCTGGCTCACCGTGGTCTTCGCGAACCTCGCGGAGTCGGTGGCCGAGGGCCGCGGCAAGGCGCAGGCCGAGAGCCTGCGGAGGACGCGCACCAGCACTCCGGCTCGCCGCGTCCTGGACTACGACCCGGCCGATCCGTCGGCGGCGTCGGCGGAGCTGCGCGAGGTGCCGTCCTCGTCGCTGCAGCTCGGCGACGTGGTCGTGGCGGAGGCCGGCGACCTCGTGCCCGGCGACGGCGACATCGTCTGGGGCATCGCCTCCCTGGACGAATCCGCGATCACGGGAGAGTCGGCTCCGGTCGTCCGCGAGAGCGGTGGGGACCGCAGCGCGGTCACCGGCGGTACCCAGGTGCTCTCGGACCGCATCGTCGTGCGCATCACCTCGAAGCCTGGCGAGACCTTCGTCGACCGCATGATCGGACTCGTCGAAGGCGCCTCCCGGCAGAAGACGCCGAACGAGATCGCGCTCGACATCCTGCTGGCGAGCCTGTCGATCGTGTTCCTGATCGTCGTGCTGACCCTGAATCCGATCGCGTCGTACGCGGCGGCGCCGGTCAGTGTTCCCGTGCTCGTGGCGCTGCTCGTCTGCCTCATCCCGACCACCATCGGAGCGCTGCTCTCGGCGATCGGCATCGCCGGGATGGACCGCCTCGTGCAGCGCAACGTGCTCGCGATGTCGGGCCGCGCGGTCGAGGCGGCGGGCGACGTGACGACGCTGCTGCTCGACAAGACCGGCACCATCACGTACGGCAACCGTCGGGCCACCGAGTTCCTCCCGGTGGCGGGAGTGGCGCAGGCCGCGCTCGCGGACGCCGCCGCGTCGTCGTCGCTCAGCGATCCGACTCCGGAGGGCCGGTCGATCGTGGATCTGGCGATCGCCTCCGGTCGTGTCGTCCTCGAGCCCGAGCGCGCGGTCGTCGTGCCGTTCACGGCGCAGACCCGGATGAGCGGGCTCGACCTGCTCGACGGGACCGCGATCCGCAAGGGCGCCGCCTCGGCGGTCCGCGCCTGGGTGGAGCAGGAGGGGCCGCTCGCCGCGCCCCTGGCCGAGCAGCTCGCGCAGACGGTCGACGCGGTCTCGGGCAGCGGAGGCACTCCGCTCGTCGTCGCCGTGAAGGACGCCTCGGGCGCCCGGGTGCTGGGCGTCGTGCACCTCAAGGACGTCGTCAAGGACGGTCTCGCCGGAGCGCTTCGCGGAGCTGCGCGAGATGGGCATCCGCACCGTGATGATCACGGGCGACAACCCGCTGACCGCGCGGGCGATCGCGGCCGAGGCGGGGGTCGACGACTTCCTCGCCGAGGCGACTCCCGAGGACAAGCTCGCCCTGATCAGGCGCGAGCAGGGGGCGGGAGACCTCGTCGCGATGACCGGCGACGGCACGAACGACGCGCCCGCGCTCGCGCAGGCCGACGTGGGCGTGGCGATGAACACGGGCACCTCGGCGGCGAAGGAGGCCGGCAACATGGTCGACCTCGACTCCGACCCGACCAAGCTCATCGACATCGTGCGGATCGGCAAGCAGCTGCTGATCACCCGCGGGGCGCTCACCACGTTCTCGATCGCGAACGACGGTGGCGAAGTACTTCGCGATCATCCCGGCGATGTTCGCGGGGGTGTTCCCGGGTCTCGCGGTGCTCAACGTGATGCAGCTGCACTCGCCCGCCTCGGCGATCCTCTCGGCGATCGTGTTCAACGCCCTCGTGATCGTGGCCCTCATCCCTCTGGCGCTGCGGGGGTCGCCTACCGGCCGCTGTCGGCCTCGAAGGTGCTCGGCCGCAACCTGCTCGTCTACGGGCTCGGCGGCGTCGTCGCCCCGTTCGTCGGGATCAAGCTCATCGACCTCGTGGTCGCGACGATCCCCGGGTTCTGACACCCGTTCCTTCCCGCGAGATGCCACTCGCGTCCGCCCTCACCGGGGTGTCGCTCACTGGAGTGGCATCTCGCGGGGCCCACCCTGCTTCCGGAAGAAGAGAGACCATGTCACTCCGCCCCTACTCCGTCGCCCTGCGCGCGATGATCGTGATGACCGCGGTCCTCGGGCTCGGGTACCCCCTGGTCGTCCTCGGCGTCGGTCAGCTCGCCCTGCCCGCTCAGGCGAACGGCTCGCTCGTGTCCGCCGACGGGCGGGTCGTCGGCTCGTCGCTGATCGGCCAGTCGTTCACGGACGCCGACGGCGCTCCGCTGCCGGAGTGGTTCCAGTCGCGGCCGTCCGCCGCCGGCGACGGCTACGACGCGGGCGCCTCCAGCGGCGGCAACCTCGGCCCCGAGAACGCCGACCTGGTCGCCGCGATCCAGGAGCGCCGCGCCTCGATCGCCGCGGTCGAGGGTGTCGACCCGGCCGAGGTGCCCGCCTCCGCGCTGACCGCCTCCGCCTCGGGCCTCGACCCCGACATCAGCCCCGAGTACGCCCTGCTGCAGGCACCGCGGGTCGCCCAGGCGCGCGGACTCGCCGTCGACGACGTCCGCGAGCTTCGTCGAGAAACTCGGTGCAGCCCGCGATGCGCTCGGCTACCTGGGCGAGCCCACCGTGAACGTGCTCGAGCTGAACCTCGCGCTGGCCCGGCTGTGACGCGCCGCGCCACGGCTCGTAGACTCGCGACCGGCCCGCTGGTTCCCGCGAGCCGGGGCCGGTCCGGCGAGCCGAAGGTGAGGCCTGGAGCATGACGAAGGGCCGCCTGCGCGTGCTGCTCGGGGCGGCGCCCGGCGTCGGCAAGACCTACACGATGCTCGAGGAGGGCCGCCGGCTCGCCGACGAGGGCCGCGACGTCGTGGTCGCCGTGGTCGAGACGCACGGCCGCTCGGCCACCGCCGCCGTGCTCGAGGGCCTCGAGGTGGTGCCGCGCCGCCGCCTCGAGCACCGCGGAGTCGCGCTCGAGGAGATGGATCTGGAGGCGGTGCTCGAGCGCCGCCCGGACATCGCGCTGGTCGACGAGCTCGCGCACCAACGCCCCCGGTTCGCGGAACACCAAGCGCTGGGAGGACGTCCGCACCCTGCTCGAGGCCGGCATCACCGTGTTCTCGACGGTCAACATCCAGCACATCGAGTCGCTCAACGACGTGGTGCAGGCGATCACCGGGGCACCGCAGCGCGAGACGATCCCGGACGCGGTGCTCCGCTCCGCCGACCAGATCGAGGTCGTCGACTTGGCGCCCAAGGCCCTGCGCGACCGGCTCGCCGACGGCCGCGCTCTACCCGCCGGAGCGCATCGACGCGGCGCTCTCGAACTACTTCCGCCTCGGCAACCTCACCGCGCTGCGCGAGCTCGCCCTGCTCTGGCTGCGCGGACGAGGTCGACAGCGCGCTGCGCGACTACCGCGTCGAGAACGGCATCGACAGCACCTGGGAGGCGCGCGAGCGCGTGGTCGTGACGCTCACCGGAGGGCCGGAGGGCGAGACGCTGCTGCGGCGAGGGCGCGGATCGCGGCGCGCTCCTCCGGGGGCGACCTGCTGGCCGTGCATGTGGTGACGCCGGACGGACTGCGCACCCCTCGGCCGGACCTGCTCGAGGCGCAGCGCGCGCTGGTCGAGTCGCTCGGCGGCAGCTACCACCAGGTCGTCGGCGAGGACGTGCCGCGCGCGCTCGTCGAGTTCGCCCGCTCGGTCAACGCGACCCAGCTGGTGCTCGGCGTCAGCCGCCGCAGCCGGATCGCCGCGGCGCTCACCCCCGGCATCGGCGCGACGGTCATCCGCGAGTCCGGCAACATCGACGTGCACATCGTCAGCCACTCGGCCGCGGGGCGGAGCGCACTGCTCCCCGGCGCGCGGGCGCGCTGACGGTGCGGCGCCGGCTGGCCGGGGCGGGCCTCGCCCTCGTCGGCGGACCGCTGCTCACCTGGCTGCTGTCGATGCTCAGGAACGACGAGTCGATCACGAGCGACGTGCTCTCGTACCAGCTGCTCGTGGTGCTGGTCGCGCTCGTCGGCGGCATCTGGCCGCGCTGTTCGCGGCCGTGCTCTCGGGACTGACGCTCGACTTCTTCTTCGTCGATCCGCTCTACACGATCACCGTCGACGAGCCGCTGCACGCGCTCGCGCTGGTCCTCTACGTGGTCAACGCGGTGCTGGTGAGCTCGGTGGTCGACGTGGCAGCACGGCGCTCGCGGGCGGCGAAGCGCTCGGGGGCGGAGTCGGAGCTGCTCGCGACGATCGCCGGCGGGGTCATCCGCGGCCAGGGCGCGGTGCAGGCGATCCTCGAGCGCGCGCGCGAAGCCTTCGGGCTGACGGGGGTGCGGCTCGTGCGCGACGGGACCGTGGTCGCCGTCGACGGAGAGCCTCAGGAGGAGCCGGTCTCGGTTCCGGTCGGGCGCAGCGCCGTGCTCGAGCTGCACGGCCGCGAGCTGGAGGCGAGCGAGCGGCGGTTGCTGCAGGTGGTCGCGGCGCAGCTCGACTCCGTCCTCGAGAACGCGGCGCTCACCGAGACGGCGAGCGAGCTCGCTCCGCTGGCCGAGACCGACCGGGTGCGCAGCGCTCTGCTGTCGGCGGTCAGCCACGACCTGCGCCGCCCACTGGCCGCCGCGACCGCCGCGGTCAGCGGGCTGCGCTCACCCGACATCGCATGGAGCGATCGCGACCGGCAGGAGCTGCTCGCCACCGCCGACGAGAGCCTGACCGTGCTGGCGGCCCTCGTCACCGATCTGCTCGACGTCACGCGGCTCGAGGCGGGGGCGCTCGCCGTGGCGCTCGCCCCGCTGGACGCGGCCGACGTCGTGCTGCCGGCGCTCGACGAGCTGGGGCTCGGACCGGGCGAGGTCGACCTCGACCTGGACCTCGACGGGCCGGAGCTGCTCGCCGATGCGGGACTCCTGCAGCGCGTGATCGTGAACCTGCTGGCGAACGCCTCGCGCTACGCGCCTCCCGGGACCCGTGTGCGCATCGCGACCAGCGCCTTCGGCCGCTCGGGGCAGATCCGCATCGTCGACCACGGCCCCGGGGTCGCTCCCGAGCGGCAGGAGGAGATCTTCGTGCCGTTCCAGCGCCTGGGCGACGACGACAACCTGACCGGGCTGGGGCTGGGGCTCGCACTGTCGAAGGGAGTTCACGGAGGGGATGGGCGGCACGCTCGAGACCGAGGACACCCCGGGGGGCGAGGCTGACGATGGTGGTGACGCTGCCGCTGGCTCCGGCCGCTCCTGCTCCCATCGCTCCTGAGGAGGACGCGTGAAGATCCTGATCGCCGACGACGACCCGCAGATCCTGCGGGCGCTGCGCATCACCCTGACCGCCCGCGGCTACGAGGTGGTGACGGCGGGAGACGGGACGGAGGCGGTGAACCGCGCGGTGGACGAGCATCCGGACCTCTACATGATCGATCTGGGCATGCCGCGGCTCGACGGCGTCGAGGTGATCCACGCGCTGCGCGGCTGGACGAGCGCGCCGATCCTCGTGGTGTCGGGGCGGACGGGGGCGGCCGACAAGGTCGACGCGCTCGACGCCGGAGCGGACGACTACGTGACCAAGCCGTTCTCGATGGACGAGGTGCTCGCGCGCATCCGGGCGCTGTCGCGGCGCGTGCAGCCGGCCGACGGCGAGCCGCTCGTGGTGATCGGCGACGTGACGATCGACCTGGTCGCCAAGAGCGCGACGCGGGCGGGCGCGGGGTGCGGCTCACTCCGACGGAGTGGCAGGTGCTCGAGATCCTGGTGAGGAACGCGGGGAAGCTGGTGACGCGACGCTCGCTCCTGGACGAGATCTGGGGGCCCGCACACGTCACCGACACGGGCTACCTGCGGCTGTACCTCGCGCAGCTGCGGAAGAAGCTCGAGCCGGATCCGTCGCATCCGCGGTACCTGCTGACGGAGGCGGGGATGGGGTACCGGTTCGTTCCGGGGGTGTGAGGGGGTTCTCGATACGCCCCTTCGGCCTGATCGACCAGCGCCGACGGTGCTCGACATGCGGTTCTCCGGTGATCGAGTAGCCCGCGCATCGAGATCCACCCGTCCCGGTACAGGCGTCAGCCGGCGTGCGGGAGCAGCACTTCCACGACACCTTCGGTGACGCGGGTCTCGAACCTCGGCTGGGGCGACGTGGCGGGGCCGCGGAGCACCTCGCCCGACTCCAGGGAGAAGGAGCTGCCGTGCCAGGGGCACGAGACGCAGGCCTCGCCGTCCTTCGCCTCCTGCAGCTCGCCCTCGTCGAGGGGGCCCGAGAGGTGGCTGCAGACGTTCGACAGCACGTTCACCTTCCCGCCGTGGCGGAAGGCGAGCAGCGGAGTGCCGGCGACGACCTTATTCACGAGCTCCTTCTCGGGCAGCTCGCTCGGAGGCCAGCTCCTGCCAGCCGGCGAGGAAGCGGTGCGGCACGTCCTCGGTGTGGTTCGCTCCGGACGCCTGCCGGTAGCTGAGGTGCCCGCCGAGGTACCCGCCGCCCGAGACGACGGCCAGGCCCAGCATGCCCAGGACCTTCCCGCTCGTGCGGTGGCCGCGCCCGCGCTCGATGAAGGAGGCCGCGTAGAGGGCCGTCGCGACGATGTTGGCGGTGGCGTGGACGAGTCCGACGCGGGTCTGCTGCTCGTGCAGCTCGGACCAGTCCGTCCAGCCCGTCGCGGCGGTCGGCAGGACGCTGACCACTCCCAGCCCGACCAGGGCGCGGGCGGCGCGGTCGTTGCCGGGCAGGAGGTCCAGGACCGCGGCCGACACCCAGGCGCCGGTAGGGACGAGGACGAGCAGCGGATGCACGGGGTGCCCGACCGGGACGCCGTGCAGAACGTCGCGCACCGGCTGAGGAGCGGACGACCGCGTTCACGACGTTCTTCACGCGCCCGACGAGCGGGTCGAGGGCGGCGGCGTTCTCGAGGCGGCTGACGAGCTTGACGAACTTCATTTCGCGCATGCCCCCAGCGCACTCCGCCGGGGCCCGCGACAACAGGGGTTGCGGTGTGCGCCGTGAGGGAACCCCGGACCGTCGAGGGAACCGGCTGTTGCGGGATGTCTCGACGGTTCGGGGTTCCCCGGTGCGGGCGGAGGAGAATGGGAGGACCCCCAGCGAAGGAGAACCCGTGGATCAGCCGCGCATGAACGTCGAGTCGTTCAACCTCGATCACCGCACCGTCGCCGCGCCGTACGTGCGCCTCGCCGACGCCAAGACGCTGCCGGGCGGCGACCACCTCGTGAAGTACGACGTGCGCTTCACCCAGCCCAACCGCACCCACCTCGAGATGCCGACCGTGCACTCCCTCGAGCACCTGTTCGCCGAGAAGTCGCGCAACCACTCCGACCGCGTCGTCGACTTCTCGCCGATGGGCTGCCAGACCGGCTTCTACCTGATCCTCTCGGGCGAAGCCCGAGGCTGCCCGAGGTGCTCTCGCTCGTCGAGGACACCCTCCGCGACATCACCGAGGCCGACGAGGTCCCCGCCGCCAGCGAGGACGCAGTGCGGCTGGGGGCCAACCACTCGCTCGAGGGGCGCTCAGGAGGCGGCGCGCGCGTTCCTCGCGCAGCGCTCCGAGTGGGAGACGGTGACCGCGTGAGCGACGCGATCGTCCTGGTGGCGATGGACGAGGAGGCGCAGCCGTTCCTCGAGAAGGCCGAGCGCGCCTCCGAGCCGCGGACCGTCGGCAACGCTCTGCAGTACGACCTCGAGATCGACGGCGGCACCGTGCTGCTCGTGCGCACGGGCGTGGGCCTCGTGAACGCGGCGGGCGGACTGACGGCCGCGGTCCTCCAGGATCCGTCGCCGCTGGTGATCAGCGCCGGCTCGGCCGGCGGGCTGGGCGCGGAGGTGCGGGTCGGCGATGTGGTCGTCGGCGACGAGTACGTGCAGACGGACGCCGACGCCCGGGCCTTCGGCTACGAGCTGGGGCAGGTCCCCGGCATGCCGGCGCGCTACTCCGGGCACGCCCCCGCCCTGGCGGCCGAGCTGGTCGCGGAGGTGCCGAACGGTGCCGTCCCGGTGCGTCGCGGGTTGATCGTGTCGGGGGACGTCTTCGTCTCGGGCGACCACGTCGAGCGCGTGCGCGGAGCGTTCCCCGCGGCGCTCGCGACCGACATGGAGTCGGTGTCGCTCGCGCAGACGGCGCACGTGCACGGCGTGCCGTTCGTCTCGGTGCGCGGCATCTCGGACCTCTGCGCTCGGGGCAGTTCGAGGCCCACGTCGATGACGCGGCGGACCGCTCGGCGGTCGTCGTGCTGGCGCTGCTGCGGGCGCTGCGCGCCGCCTGGGCCGGCCACCGCTCGCGGAGTCGACCCCCTCCGGGGTCTGCGTGGACTGCAGGCCCCGTTCGCGCCGACTCGGTCGAGCGGTCAGGACCGGGTGGACGCGGAACGGGGCCCGCGCCGTGCGCAGGGCCCCGTTCACGTCGAGTCGACGGAGGCGCTACTCGTCGCCGATGCGCTGGTCGGCGGCCTTCTCGGCACCGTCGATCTGGCCGTCGAACTTCCCGCCGGAGGCCTTGCCGCGGCGTCGCCCGCCTTGTCCAGACCCTGATCGGTCATCTTCTCGCCCTTGTCGCTGTTCGCGAAGTCCTTGGCGCTTGTCGCCGGAGTCCGCCGAGGTCCATGGTTGTTCGCTTCCATCGGAGAGCGCCCGCCGGTCGGCGGGTCCAGGCCAGTCTGCGCGCGCTGCGGGGAGTCCCCAGGGGTTGCCGCGGGCCCGCCGCCGGGTGCACCCTCGGCGCCGACGTCCTGCTGCCGGCGCGGGCTGCGACTCGACGCGAACCGGGCGCGCTCACGGCATCAGCGGCAGCCGCCCCACGATCTTGTCGACGCGGTTCCGCGGGCCGACCAGGCTCACGGCCAGGTACTCGACCACGTCCGACCCGCTTCCCGCGACCAGGGCGAGGAACTCGTCGTACACCCGCGTCGCCTGCGCGGCGACCGGCACGTCCGCGACGAACACGTCGGGGTGCGCCTCGGCCTTCGCGCGGAGGGAGGCGAGCGCCGCCGCGTCGGCGACCAGGATCGAGCAGCCCGCCCAGGGCAGTCCGACGTGCACCGAGCCGTCGGCGTCGGGGACATCCGGACCGAGCAGGCCCGCGACTCCGGACGACGTGGCCGCCGCCGCGCAGACGGCCGCGTTGACCGCGCGGCCCGCGGGCAGCGACCCGTCGACGACGATCACCCACTTCAGTCGGGCGGAGCGGGTGGATGCGGCGGTGTCGATCTCGTCGGGCGCGAATCCGATGGTCATGGTGGTCTCCTCCTGAGCGGTGTGCGGGGTCGATGCTAGGGGGATGTGCGGAGCAGCTGCGCGATGACCGTGCAAGTACGGAGGCGACCCTAGAATCGCCCCCATGGACGAACTCGATGCGGCGATCCTCCGCGAACTGCAGTCGGATGCACGGAAGTCGAACCGCGACGTCGCGGCCGCCGTCGAGGTCTCGCCCACCACGGCGCTGGATCGCACGCGGGCGCTCCGGGCCCGCGGAGTGATCCGCGGGGCGGTGCTCGACGTCGATCTCGGGCGATCGGCCGTCCCGTCCAGGCCCTGATCGCGGTCCGCATCCGCCCGCCGTCGCGCGTCGCGATCGAGGCGTTCCGCGACTGGGTGTCGGCGCTGCCCGAGACGATCGGCCTGTTCGTCACCGCGGGCACCGACGACTTCGTGATCCACGTCGCCGTGCCCGACAACGACGCTCTGTACGCGTTCGTCATCGATCGGCTGACCCAGCGGCGCGAGGTCGCGGACGTGCGCACCTCGGTGGTCTACGAGCACCTGCGGAGCACTCCGGCGATCCCGTGACGGGAATTCCTCCGGAGATGTCGATATCCGTCCTCGCCGTTCGACGTCACAGTAGGAGGACGCATCCGGCGCCCCGGACACGAAGGAGAGAACCGTGAAGTACATGCTCATCATGCGCGCGACCGACGAGGCCAAGAAGGCCTACGAGTCGATCCGTTCGACGAGATCATCACCCGGATGGGCCAGTACAACGAGACCCTGATGACCGCTGGCGTCCTGCTCGCCGGAGAGGGCCTCGCGGACGACGTCGACACGACGGGCTTCGTCGTCGACTTCTCGTCCGAGCCGCCCGCCGTCACCGACGGCCCGTACGGCGAGACCCATGAGCTGTTCAACGGGTTCTGGATGATCCAGGTCTCGTCCAAGGAGGAGGCGAAGGAGTGGGCGCTGCGCTGCCCGCTCGTCCCCGGCAACAAGCTCGAGGTGCGCCGCGTCACCGACGAGAGCGACTTCGCGGACTTCGCCGACAACGAATTCCTCCAGAAGGAGGAGGGCTGGCGCGACGAGCTCGGGCAGGCCCGCTGACGATGGACGCAAGCAGGGCGGCCGTCGACGCGGTCTGGCGCATCGAGAGCGCCAGGATCGTCGCGACGCTCGTGCGGACGACCGGCGACGTCGGCCTCGCCGAGGACCTCGCCCAGGAGGCCCTCGTCGAAGCGCTGAAGCAGTGGCCGGAGTCGGGGGTGCCGCGGAACCGGGGCGCGTGGCTGACCGCGGTCGCGAAGCGCCGGGCGGTCGACGGCTGGCGGCGGCGCGAGCGGCTCGACGAGCGGTACCGCGCGCTGGCCCACGACCTGCAGGAGGGCGCGGAGGACGAGTGGGAGCCGATCGGCGACGACGTCCTCCGCCTCGTCTTCGTCGCGTGCCACCCGGTGCTCTCGCGCGAGGCGAGCATCGCGCTGACCCTGCGACTGGTCGGGGGCCTCAGTGCCGAGGCGATCGCGCGGCTGTTCCTCGTGCCCGTCGCGACGGTGCAGCAGCGCATCGTCCGGGCGAAGAAGTCGCTGGCCGCGGCCGGCGTGCCGTTCGAGACTCCCGAGCCGGCGGAGTGGAAGGGCGGCTCTCCGCCGTGCTCGGCGTGGTCTACCTGATCTTCACCGAGGGGTACGCCGCCACCTCCGGCGACCGCTGGGTGCGGAGCGAGGTGGCGCAGGAGGCGCTGCGGCTGGGCCGCGTCCTCGCCGGCCTGCTGCCGCGCGAGCCGGAGGTGCTGGGGCTGCTCGCCCTGATGGAGCTGCAGGCGTCGCGCCTCGCCGCGCGCACCGCGGCCGACGGCACTCCGGTGCTGCTCGAGGACCAGGACCGCACGCGCTGGGACCGCGCGCAGATCACTCGGGGCCGCGAGGCGCTGCTCCGCTCGGATCGGCTGGGCCGCGGGCGCGGCTCCTACGCGCTGCAGGCGGCGATCGCCGAGTGCCACGCCGTCGCCCCGAGCGTCTCCGCGACCGAATGGGAGCGGATCGCGCTGCTCTACGAGGTGCTGGGGCGCATCGCTCCGAGCCCCGTCGTGGAGCTCAACCGCGCGGTGGCGGTGTCGATGGCGACGGGTCCCGCGTCTGCCCTGCTGATCGTCGACCGCCTGGCGTCGGAGGGGGCGCTGCGGGGATCGCACCTGCTGCCGAGCGTGCGGGGGGAGCTGCTCGCGCTTGGACCGGAGGGAGGAGGCGCGCTCGGAGTTCGCGACGGCCGCCGCCCTGGCCGGCAACGACCGCGCGCGCGCTGCTGGAGGCGCGGGCCGCGTCGCTGTGATGCCGCACCTGCCCGCCCCGCGAACCGGGTCCAGTTCCACTCTCCAGAAGTTGTCGTACTCGAGTGCCGAGTACGACAGCTTGTGAGGACTCGCTTCTTCGGCCGGAAACGAGTGTCCAAGAGTCGTCGTACTCGAGCTCGAGTACGACGACTTTCGAGGAGTGGTGTGGGGCGGGGCGGGGCCGGGCTACGCCTCCGTCACCACGCCGCCCTCGACGCGCCACTGCCGGTTCAGCTGCACCGTCTCGAGCATGCGCCGGTCGTGGGTGACCAGCAGCAGCGTGCCCTCGTACGACTCCAGGGCCTGCTCGGGCTGCTCGATCGCCGGCAGGTCGAGGTGGTTGGTCGGCTCGTCGAGGACCAGCAGGTTCGTGCCGCGCGCCTGGAGCAGCGCCAGCGCCGCGCGGGTGCGCTCGCCCGGAGACAGCTCGCCCACCGGCCGCCCCACGTGGTCGGCCTTCAGGCCGAACTTCGCCAGCAGTGTGCGCACCTCGGCGGTCGGGTACTCGGAACGAGCGCCTCGAAGGCGTCGGCGAGTGGTGCGTCGGAGGCGAGCATCGCCCTCGCCTGGTCGATCTCGCCGATCGCGACGCTGGTGCCGAGCGAGGCCGACCCGTCCTCGGGCGCGGCGCGGCCGAGCAGCAGCGACAGGAGGGTCGACTTGCCGGCGCCGTTGGGTCCGGTGATCCCGATCCGGTCGCCCGCGTCGACCTGCAGCGAGACGGGGCCGAGCGTGAAGGAGCCGCGGCGCGCGACCGCTCCGCTCAGCGTCGACACGACCGAGCTCGAGCGCGGCGCCGTGCCGATCGTGAAGGCCAGCTGCCACTCCTTGCGCGGCTCCTCGACCTCCTCGAGGCGCGCGATGCGGCTCTCCATCTGGCGCACCTTCTGCGCCTGCTTCTCGCTCGACTCCGACGACGCCTTGCGCCGGATCTTGTCGTTGTCGGGCGCCTTCTTCATCGCGTTCCGGACGCCCTGACTCGACCACTCGCGCTGCGTGCGGGCCCGCGAGACCAGGTCGGACTTCTGCTCCGCGAAGTCCTCGTACTTCTCGCGGCGCTGGCGGCGCGCGGTCTCGCGCTCCTCGAGGTACGACTCGTAGCCGCCGCCGAACACGGTGGTGGTGCCCTGCGCGAGATCGAGCTCGAGCACGCGCGTGACGCTGCGGCGCAGGAACTCCCGGTCGTGGCTGACCAGCACGACCCCTCCGCGCAGGCCGCGGACGAACGCCTCGAGGCGCTCGAGCCCGTCGAGGTCGAGGTCGTTCGTCGGCTCGTCCAGCAGCACGACGTCGAACCGCGACAGCAGGAGCGCCGCGAGCCCCACGCGCGCCGCCTGCCCGCCCGACAGGGAGGTCAGTGAGGGAGGAGGCCGCCACTCCGCCCTGCCCCAGCGCGAGTCCGAGGTCGGCCAGCACCACGGGGGTCCGCTCGTCGAGGTCGGCCGCGCCGCTCGCGAGCCAGCGGTCGAGCGCGAGGGCGTAGCGGTCGGCGATGCTGCCGTCCGGATCGGGGTCGGCGAAGGCGGAGGCGGCCGCGTCCAGCTCGGCCGACGCCTCGGCGCAGCCCGTGCGGCGGGCCAGGTACGCCGAGACGGTCGCGCCCTCGCGCCGCTCGTGCTCCTGGGGCAGCCAGCCGACGAACGCGTCGCCCGGGGCCAGCACGACCCGGCCGTCCAGCGGAGCGGTCTCGCCGGCGAGGATGCGCAGCAGGGTGGACTTGCCGGCTCCGTTCGCTCCCACGACGCCGACCACGTCCCCGGGGGCGACCGTGAGGTCGAGTCCGTCGAACAGGGTGCGGTGCGCATAGCCTCCGGAGAGGCCCTTGGCGACGAGGGTGGCGGTCACCGGTCCAGCGTAGGCGGCGCCGGGAGGTCGGTCCGGATCGCTAGAGGCTCTGATAGCACGCGCGTCTAGGATGGCCGGATGAGCGAGACGACCCAGAGGAGCGGCGCCGGGTACTGGTATCCCGACGAGTCCTCCACCCGGCGCGCCGTCGAGGTGCTCAGCGCGATGCGCACCTACCGCGTCTCGGAGGTGGCGATGCGCCGCCGCACCCGCGAGAAGATGGCGATGGGCGAGACCGATCTGATCGCCATCCAGTACCTCCTGCGGCGCCAGCGGAGCGACGAGATCGTGAGCGCGAAGGACCTCGCTGCGCACCTCTCCATCCTCCGCCTCGACCACCGTGCTGATCGACCGGCTCGTCCGCAGCGGCCACCTCGTGCGGAAGCCGCACCCCACCGACCGGCGCGGCATCGTCGTCGAGGCCACCGTGGACAGCGACCGCGAGGTGCGCGAGACGCTCGAGCACATGCACCGGCGCATGCTCGAGATCGCCGAGGGCCTCGAGGCCGGCGAGGCCGAGGTCGTCGTCAACTTCCTCCGCCGGATGAGCTCCGCGGTCGACGAGATCGACGCCGAGATCGAGGACGAGGACGCCGATCAGCCGCATTCCGAGGTTAGCTAGATTCTCTAGTAGAAAGTCTGTCTAGAGATAGGCTGAGGCCATGGGTCAATTCCTCTACGGCACGCCGCCGGCCGTCATCGAGATCGAGGACCGGACCCTGGCTCATCTCCAGATCGTGATCTACGCCAAGTTCCGCCGCGACGAGCGCTTCCCGCTCACCCTCGACGCCATGCCCGAGGGGGCCCGTGGCCGCCACTCCTTCTGGATGAATCCCAACATCGCTCTGCAGTTCCACTTCGCGGGCAGCCGCCGGCCGACGATCAACCCGGCCTGGGTCGAGCTGCTCATGGACGCGGCGAACGGCGGAGGCGGCCTGCGCATGCTGCCCGAGCCGCACGCCTGAGCCGGACGCGGCGCGTCCGACGCCGGCGCCCGTCTCCTAGGGTGGACCCGAGTGCCCGGGGCGGGGGCTCCACGAGGGGCGGGGACACATGCGCGCAGCACGGGCGGGATCGGCACGGCGCCACGCGGTACGGAGTGACGCGGCACGGAGCGGGGGCGCGCTGCTGGCGCTCGCCGCGGCCCTCGCGCTCGCCGGCTGCTCGGCGCCGAGCCCGACCCCGACGGTCACCGTCACGGTCTTCGCGGAGGCGACTCCCACTCCCGACCCCACCGTGACCGCCGCGCTGCCGCAGGCCACGGCCACCGTGTTCGTGCGCAGCCCGAGGTCACCGTGACCATCACTCCGAATCCCGTTCCCGAGATCCCCGAGACCGCCTTCGCGACCGACTTCGGCTCGGCTCCGGGAGCGACCGGCACGCCGACGACGAACGGCGCGGGCGCGATCGTCAGCTACACGGTCGTGGCGGGCGACACGTTCTTCGACATCGCGCAGCGCTTCGGGATCCCCGTGCAGCAGCTGCTCCGGATGAACACCGGAGGTGGCGGGGGCCGGCGAGGCCGTCTACATCGGGCGCGTGATCAACCTCGACGCGAGCACGCTCGGCTGACCGGCCGAGGGACGAGGCCGGACGGACCGGCCGAGCCGACCGGCACGCTACTGCGATTTCGGCAGGATGTGGAACGCGACGGCCAGCGACAGCGAGATCGCCGCGATGCCGCCGAAGAAGATGAACCCGGCCAGCTCGGGGAACAGGAAGGCGTTCCCGAGGGCGAGGATCCCGCCGAGGAACAGCGCGAACGCGAGGACGACGCCCAGACCAGTCATTCCCTCATCGTACCGGGCTCACGGGAGCAGGAGGGTCGCGAGCTCCTCCGCCTCGGACACCACGGCCACCGTGCCGGCCGCCTCGGCGGGGGACCCGTAGCCCCACTCGACCATGATCGTCCAGGATCCCGTGCGCCGCGGCGCCGTGGACGTCGTGCTCGCGGTCGCCGACCATGACCGGCGCCGAGAGGTCGACGTCGAGCTCGCGGAGGCGGCGGAGCGCCTCCTCGACGACATCGGCTCTGGCGCTGCGCACCTCGTCCTCGGAGGCGCCGCAGATGACCGTGAAGTACTGCGCGAGACCGTAGTGCTCGAGGACCCGGCGCGCGGCCGACTCGGGCTTCGACGTCGCCAGCGACAGGGGCACGCCCGCCTCGGCGATGCGCGCGAGGACGTCGGGGACGCCGGGGTAGACGGAGGAGTCGAAGAGACCGCCGGCGTTGTAGCGGCGGCGGTACACGACGAGGGCGGCCTGCGCCTCCTCGGCGCTCATCCCGCCGAGCGCGCGGAACGCGTCGAGCAGGGGCGGGCCGACGTAGGCCAGGAGCTCGACCGGCGTGGGGACGGGGCGGCCCAGCTCGACGAAGGTGTCGACGAGCGTCCCGGTGATGCCGGGCGCCGAGTCGGTGATGGTGCCGTCGAGGTCGAAGAGGATGCAGGTCCAGGTTCCGGCGCGTTCGCCGAGATCCGGTCGGGGCGAGTGTCGTGTCCGGACATGGCGGGGCTCCTGACCTCGGGTGACGCGGGGGACGCCGACGCTGCCCCGTCGGGGAGAACACTCTACGGGCGCTCGGTGCTCTCGGAGTGCGTTCTCGATGAACGAGCGGGTCACGACCTGGGCGATCGAGCCGGCGTCGAGCTGCACGGCGACGAAGTCGGCGGTGCGGATGAGCGCGAACGCCTCGCGCCCGGGCAGCACCAGCATCTGCACGCGGGGGTGCTGCTGGCGCGGGATCGCGGTGCGGACCTCGTCGGTCGAGGTGAAGAGCGGGAGCACCTGCTCACCGGTCGTCGTCGCGACCGTCCGCACGTGCGGCACGCCTCCGGGCTGCGAGCCCGTGACGTCGACCACGAGCGAGCCCTCGAGGCGGGCGGTGAGGAGGCGATCGACGGCCTCCGTGGACGGAGCGGCGACCAGTGCCTCCAGAGCCTCGCGCGCCGGGGCGTTGCGGTAGGGCCCGGGCCGTGCCGGGCGGGCGGGGGTCCGACTCTCCGTGCCATGCCTCTCACGCTATCCGGGATCGCTTCGCACTCCGAATCGGCGGATCGGTTCTGATCGGCGCCTTTCCCGCGTGAATCCCCCGCGGAGAAGTCGTCCTCCGAGAGGAATGCCGTCATCGGCGAATGCAGTGTCCGACGAGTGCTGTGCAAGTCGTGGGAGTCCGCTATTGCGGCGATTCTTCGCGACAAGGGACCGGATAAAGAGCGCGACGGGCTCGAATCATCACCGAGAATGATCTCTGCTCGGGAGAAAAGGGGTAATGTCTTCTCTCGTCCAGTACTTAACAGGAGGAAAAGTGGCTCAGAAGATCACTCTCGTCGACGACATCGACGGAACGCCCATCGATTCCGGAGAAGGCGGAACCGTCCGCTTCAGCATCGACGGCGCCAACTACGAGATCGATCTCGGCCCCGACAACATCGAGGCTCTGCACTCCGCTCTCGGAGAAGTTCGTCTCCAGCGCCCGTCGGGTCGGCTCCCGCCCCGCGGCCGCCTCCTCGGTCGCCTCGGCGTCCAAGAGCGACCCCAAGCAGCTCAAGGCGATCCGCGAGTGGGCGAACGCCAACGGGCACCAGGTGTCCGACCGCGGCCGCATCCCGGCCGAGGTCCAGGCGGCCTACGCCGCCGCCAACAAGTAGAGCGTCCCGCTCGAACGGCGAAGGCCCCGCGGAATCCCGCGGGGGCCTTCGCCATGAGCACCAGAACAATCTGGTGTGCGAATCGTCCACGCCGCGCATGGACTCGTAATCGAGGACGACGCAGCGGATACCGCGGTCCTGCGCCAGGGTCCGCGCCTGCGGCTTGATCTCCTGCGCGGCGAACACTCCGGTGACGGGCGCGAGATGAGGATCGCGATTCATCAGCTCGAGATAGCGGGTGAGCTGCTCGACTCCGTCGATGTCTCCGCGGCGCTTGATCTCGACCGCCACACTCGCTCCACGGGAATCCCGCGCGAGGATGTCGACCAGCCCGATCGCCGTCATGTACTCACGGCGGACGAGGGTGTGACCGTCGCCGAGGAGATCGATCTGCTCGGCGAGCAGGCGCTGCAGGTGCGCCTCCACTCCGTCCTTCACGAGACCTGGATCCACGCCCAGTTCGTGGGCGGAGTCGTGCAGCACCTCGTGGATCGAGACGACGAGGGCGTCTCCGGTCTTCTTGTGCGCGACCGTCCACTGCTCGACGACGCCCGACTCCCGGGCGGTCTCGTCCGGCTCCGCGGCGATCAGCGTGCACGGCGGGCTCATCCAGTTCAGCGGCTTGTAGGAGCCGCCGTCGGAGTGGACGAGCACGCTGCCGTCGGCCTTGACCAGCAGCAGTCGGGTGGCGAGGGGGAGGTGGGCGCTGAGACGGCCGGTGTAGTCGACGGAGCAGCGCGCGATGACGAGACGCACCCGTCGAGGATAGACGCGGGCGCGGGCGGCCGCTCGGGGTTCAGGCCATGCGGACGACGTTGCCGGTGGCGCGCCGGCCGGCCGGGGACACGAGGTACGAGACGAGGTCGCCGACCTCCTCCGGCTCGGCGACGTCGAAGAACGAGTCGTTCGCGGCGACGGCCTCGCGGACGTCGTCGGTCACCCAGCCCGTGTCGGTGACGGGCGGGTGGACGGCGTTGGCCGTGATGCCCAGGGGCTCAGCTCGAGCGACGCCGAGATCGTGTAGTTCACGAGGGCGGCCTTAGCGGCTCCGTAGGAGACCTCGCCGGGGAAGCCGCCGTCGCCGCCGGAGGTGGAGCGAGACGATGCGGCGCCGTGGCCGCCGCGGGCCTCGAGCCGCGCGGCGGCTCCGAGATCAGCAGGGCGGCGGCGCGGGCGTCGACCGAGAGGACGGCGTCGATGCTCGCGGCGTCGACCCGGCGCTGCGGGCGCCCCATCCAGTCGCTCTCGCGGGCGCGGAAGGTGTCGATGACCGATCCGGTCGCGTTGTTGACGAGCACGTCGACCGGGCCGAGCGCCTGCCCGCGGCGTCGAACAGCGCGGCGGCCGAGCCGGCGTCGCGCAGGTCGGCCGGGCGGCGCTCGCCCGCTCCGCCCGCGGCGCGGATCCGCTCGGCGACCCCTCGCCGTCGCTCGCGTGGGCGCGGCGCTGGCGCTCGGGCTCGTACTCGGGCAGGTCCTCGGCGAGGAACGCGACCAGCACGGCGAGGCCGTCGGCCGCGAGGCGCTCGGCGATCGCGGCTCCGATGCCCGTTCGCCCCGGTGACCAGGGCGACCCGGCAGGGCTCGAGGCTCGGGGCGGTCATGCGGACTCCGTCACGCGCGCGGGACGAGCCGCGGGGAGCGAGGCCGGCGACGACCACGAGCGTCAGCACCAGGAAGAGGGCGTTCAGGAGGCCGAAGTGCTCGCCGAGGAAGCCGATCGCGGGCGGGCCCACGAGGAAGGCGACGTAGCCGAGCATCGCGACCGCGCTGACCCGGGCGGCCGAGTGGGCGCCCTCCGCGGCGGCCGACATGCCCACGGGGAAGCCGACGAGCAGCCCAGACCCCAGGCGACGGCTCCGGCGATCACCAGCGCGTCGACGGGAGCGAGGATGAAGGGCGGGATGCCCACCACGGCCAGCAGCGCGGAGGCGCGCAGCACGGGCACGCGGCCGAAGCGGTCGAGCACGGGCCGCCGATCACGCGGCCGACCGTCATCGCCGCCACGAAGACCCCGAGACGACGGCGGCCGTGGTCTGGTCGGTGCCGTGGCCGTCGACCATCGCCAGCGTCATCCAGTCGTTCGCGGACCCCTCGGCGAAGGCCATGCCGAGCATGATCAGGCCGATGAAGACCAGGCGCGGATCGCGCCAGACGCCGAGCGAGGCGGCCACGCGCTCGCGCACCGGCGCCTTGGCGGTGGCGACGCCCTGCGTGTCGAGATCGGTGCGCACGGGCACGGAGCGGATCGCGACGAGGACGGTCGCGACGATGACCACGGCGACGCCGACGAGGTGCGCGGCCACGGGGACACCGAGGCGGACCCCGGCGCCGATCAGCGCGCCCGCGACGGTGCCGAGGCTGAAGAAGGCGTGGAAGAGCGGGAGGAGGGTCGTGCCGAAGGCCTTCTCGTTCGCGGCTCCTCCACGTTCATCATCACGTCGACCGCGCCGTTGCCGAAGCCGAGCAGCGCCATGCCCGCGAAGGCGAGGAGGGAGGTGCCGAGCGAGTCGGCGGCGACGCCGAGGATCGCGACTCCGAGGCGCGCACGGTGAGGCCCGCGATCATGCCGCGGCGCGCGCCGAGCATCGACATGATCGCCGTCGAGAGCGCCAGGCCGACGATCGCGCCGATCGACATCGCCAGGATCAGCACGCCGACGTCGGCGGTGCTGAGGCCCAGCTCGTCGCGGATCGCCGGGGTGCGCGACACCCAGGTGGCGACGGCGAGACCGCTCAGCACGAAGATCGTGAAGACGGCGTTGCGCCACGCGACGAGCTGTCGGCGGGTGAGGTCGGAGGTGCTGGTCATGATCGTGTTCCTGGAGCGGGCGCGGCCCGAGCGCCCGCTGCGGCGTCTCCGGAGCCCGCGAGGCCGGGACGGGGGCCCTTGTCGAATCGATTCGAGAGGGGCCGGACTAAGCTATCCAGAACCTGCGGGACGGTCAAGGACACGGTCTCGGCGGTGGAGTCGAGGAGGATCGTGGAGTCGCAGAAGCCCCGCGCCGAGGAGCGCCGCCGACGTCCGACGCTGGCCCGAGGTGGCGAGCCTGCGCCCGGAGTCTCGGCCTCGACCGCCTCACTCTCGTGTTCAGCGGCGCCGGCCCCGTCTCGGCCTCGACCCGCGAGCGGGTGCTGAAGGCGGCGGCCGACCTCGACTACGCCGGTCCGGACCCGCGCGCGCAGTCGCTCCGCCGGGGCCGCTCGGGCATCGTCGGCGTCGTCGTCGACGAGCGCGTGCTGCACGCGTTCCGCGATCCGATCCAGGTCGCGATGCTCGACGGCATCGCCGCCGTGCTGGGCGGCGCGCGAGCGCCGGGATCCTGCTGCTCACCGAGACCGGCGACGGCTCCGGGGCCGATGGCGACGGCGCCCGCGTCGACGCCATGATCCTGATCGGCTGCAGCCCGACGCGTCGACGGAAGTCGGTAGCGCGCTGCTGCAGCGCCGTCGCGTCCCGGTCGTCGTGGTGGAGGGGGTGCCCGAGTTCGGCTCGGCGATCGTCACCCTCGACAACCGCGACGCCACCCGGGCCCTGGCCGAGCGCCTCCGCGACCTGTCCGGGCACGAGCGCCCGGCGACGGGTGACGCTCCCGTTCTCGAAGGACCAGCCGCCGCGGGCCCGTGCCGGGCGACTGGCGCTCGGAGCTCGAGCATCACGGCCGTCGAGCGGCTGCTCCGGGAGCGCGCGACGTGTTCGACGGGCTCGAGGGCCGTGGCGGCGTCGGCCAGCACGGTCGACGAGGGGGTGGCCGCCGGGCGGGTGCTGCCTCGATGTGCCGGAGCCACCGACCGCGGTCCTCGCCCAGAGTGATCCGCTGGCGGCGGGCGTGATCCTGGCTGCCGAGCAGCTGGGGCTGCCGGGTGCCGGAGGACGTGTCGGTCGTCGGCAAGCTCGACGGCGTGCAGGTGCCCGGGGCTCGCGGCGGGCTACGACCTCACGACGATGGTGCAGCCGGCGGTCGACAAGGGCCGGGCGGCGGGACGGGAAGCGGCGCTTGGCGCTGCTCGCGGGCGAGGAGGCGGCTCCCGGTGTGCTTCCACGCGGTCTTCCACCCCGGGAGCACGAGCGCCGCGCCGCGCGCCCGGTCCCGGCCTCCCAGCCGGAGTTCTCCACAGGGTTCTCCACAGCCTGTTCGAAACTTCGCCCGAGCGCTCAGCGGAGCCACGCCTCGCCCCGGACGCGCCAGCAGCCCGAGGGGTCCAGCGCACGAGGCCCCCAGGCAGCCCCACGGCGAAGGCGATCCAGGGCGCCGGCAGGCGCTCACGTCCGCCGGCGCCGAGGACGCCAGAGGCGGCCAGCGGCACGAACACGGCCAGGTTCACGAGCCCGCTGAGGGCGAGGTAGCGGCTGTCCCCGGCGCCGATCAGGACCCCGTCCAGCACGAACACGTAGAAGCCCCCCAGCGGAGCGGTGACGCCGACCACCGCGATCAGCGCGGGCAGCAGCCGCAGCACCTCCGGGTCGCTCGAGCAGGCGAACGGCAGCACTCCGCTCAGTCCCGCGACCACCGCGCCCAGCACGAGACCGGCACCGATTCCCCCAGGTCACACAGCGTTTCGTGACCGCGCGTGGCCTGCGCGCGCGATCGCCGGCTCCGAGCAGGCGTCCGAGCAGCGCCGCCTGCGCGGCGATCGCGACGGCGTCGAGGGCGAAGGCGACCGCGCTGAAAGAGCGTCATCGCCACCTGGAAACGCGCCGAGCTCCCTCCGCCCCGAGGGAGCCGGCGACGGCCACGGCGAGCAGGATCGCGGCCCGGAGGCTCGCGGTGCGCAGCAGCATCCACCCGCCCGACCCCGCGGAGCCGGGAGCACGCCCCGAGGTGGGGACGCAGCGGTGCGCCGACCCGCCGCGCGAGCCGGGCCGCGATCAGCGCGTAGGCGGCGAACAGGCCCAGCTTCGGGTGATCACCGTCCCCAGAGCGGACCCGGTTATCCCCAGGCCCGCGGGGTAGATCAGCACGGCGTTCAGGCCCGCGTTGAGCGCGAATCCCGGCCACCGCGATGACGAGCGGAGTGCGGGTGTCCTGGAAGCCCCGGAGCAGGCCCGTGAGTGCGAAGACGCCGAGCATCGCGGGGATCCCGGCCATGCTGACGGCGAGGTAGCGCACACCCGCCTCGGTGACGGCGGGCTCGGCTCCGAAGAGGCCGATGACGGCCGGAGCGCCCACCGCGCCGGCCACCGCGAGCACGGCTCCGAGCGCCAGGCGAGCCAGCCGCCGTCGATCCCGGCCGCGACCGCTCGGCGCTCGTCGCCCTCGCCGAGGGCGCGGCCGACCCGGGGGGTCGTGCTGTAGGCGAGGAACACCATCAGTCCGACGACCGTCTGCAGCACCGCCGCGCCGAGTGCGAGGCCCGCCAGCGGCACCGCGCCGAGGTGCCCGACCAGCGCCGAGTCGGTGAGGAGGAACAGCGGCTCGGCGACGAGGAGCCGAGCGCGGGCACGGCGAGCCGCAGGATCCTGCGGTCCAGGGTGCGGCGATCGGGCGAGGTCACCGTCCGACGCTACGCGAGCGGCGTCGCGGCGCTCCCGCCCGATCCGGAGTCAGCCGCCCTCGCGCCCCGCGGTCTCGCGGAGCTTGCGGCCGTCGGCGACGTCCTCGGCGTGCTTCTCGGCCTTCTTGTCGCTGGAGCGGGTGTCGCGCGGCGGGAGCTGGATGTGCTCCTCCGCCTCGATGCCCGCCTGCAGCTGGCGGCCGCGCTCGAGCTCGGCGTCGAACTCGGCCCCGAAGAGCAGTGCGAGGTTCGTGATCCAGATCCACAGGAGGAAGACGATCACGCCACCGAGGGCGCCGTAGGTCTTGTTGTAGTTGCCGAAGTTGGCGACGTAGAACGCGAAGCCGGCGGACGCGAGCGCCCACACCACGAGCGCGAGGATCGAACCCAGGCTGGTCCAGCGGAACTTCGGCTGCTTCACGTTGGGCGACCAGTGGTAGAGCACCGCGATGATGACGATCATCAGCGCGATGAGCACGGCCACTTCACGATGCTCCACACGGTGAGCGCGACCTCGCCGAGGCCGATCGCCTCGCCGATCGTCTCCGCGACCGGGCCGCTGAGCACCAGGAGCAGCCCCGCGATCACGAGCAGCGCGACGGTGAAGAGGGTGATGCCGAGCATCGTCGGGCGCAGCTTCCAGACCGGCCGGCCCTCGTCGATCTCGTAGACGCGGTTCATGGCGCGGCCGAACGGCCGACGTAGCCGGAGGCGGACCACAGGCGCCCAGCAGACCGGTCACGAACGCGACACCGGCGGCCGGGGAGGAGGTCAGCTCCTGCACCGGGCCGCGGATCGTGTCGAGCACCTCGGGTGACGCGAACCCGCCGAGGATGTCGAGCACCGTGTCGGTGGTCGTCTCGGCCTGGCCGAAGAGGCCCAGGATCGACACCACGGCCAGCAGGCCGGGGAACAGCGCGAGGACCGCGTAGTAGGTGAGCGCCGCGGCGAGGTCGGTGCACTGATCGGCGCCGAACTCGCGCAGCGTCTTCTTGAGGACGTAGCCCCAGGAGCGCTTGGTGACGTCGGTGGGGTCGTCGGGCTTGCGGGTGTCGTCGGGGTCGGGCGCGGTGCGCTCGCGCTCGGTGCTGGTCTGGGCCACGGGGATCCTCCGGTGCTGGCTGCTCGCGCCGGAGCATGCGGGAACCGGCGCGAGGACGTAGGGGCGTCCTCGCCTTCGACGGTAGGGCGGACGTCGCGGAAGGGACGGAGGTTGACAGGCCGCCGCACGGCGCGGGATCCTCCGCGGGCGCGCGGGCCGCCTCGCGGCCGGCGCGCGGGTCCGCGCGGGGTCGGCGCTCCGCAGTCAGCGCTCCGGGATCACACGCGGCACGATCCGCACCAGCAGCACCATCGCGATCAGCTCCACGAGCGTCTGCGTGACCACGACGACCGGCGCCACCGACAGCAGGAGGCAGCGCCGGCGCGAGCGGCAGCACCACCAGCGAGTTGCGGGTGACTCCGCTGAACAGCAGGGCGCGACGCGCGGGCACGTCCAGACGGGCGACCCGACCCGCCCCGCACCGAGCGCGGTCATGATCACGACGAAGGCCGCGTACAGCAGCACGAGCAGCCCGAGCCGCGGCAGGGCGTCGGCGACGGCTCCGGCCTGGGACGCGACCACCGTGAACAGGGTCGCGACCATCAGCGGCACCATCGAGCCCAGCACCGCGTCCTGGAGGCGCCGCCCGAGCGCCGACCGGGTGGCGAGCAGCTGCAGCCCCGCCGCCGCGGCCAGCGGCAGCACGATCAGCACGAAGGCCTCGGCGAACGGCCTGATCTCGACCGCGGCCGCTCCGGTCGGCCCGAGGAAGAGCAGCAGGAGCAGGGGCAGCAGGAGGATCTGCACGAGCATCAGGAGCGGCGCGGCGGCGGCAGCCGGGCCGACGCCCCTCCCGCCAGAGCGCTGAACACGATCACGTAGTCGATGCAGGGCGTCAGCAGCACGAGCAGCACCCCGATCGGCAGGGCGGGCTCGCCCGCGATCGGCCGGGTGAGCACGAAGACGACCGCGGCACGACGCCGAAGTTCAGCACGAGCACCGAGGCGAGGAAGCGGCGGTCGCGCAACGCCCGCAGCACCGAGCCGAACGGCACGCCGAGGAACGTCGCGAACAGCAGCAGGGCGAGCACCGGCGTCACGGCCGCGTCGAGCTCCTCGGCCGCCGGCACCAGCGCTCCCGCGCCGAGGGCGACCGCGAGGGCCAGCAGGTACAGCGCGACCTGGTGCCGCTCGAGTGCGGCGACCAGGGTCCGTCCGTCACCGCTCACGGGTCGATTCTCCCGTGCGAGCACCGGCGCCTCGTACTGTGAGCGGATGAGCGGCCCCGAGCACGAGCACCGGACGGCGCGCTCTGCTGCGTCCCCTCCGCCTCGACGACGAGTCGGCCGTGACGGCCTACCGGGGGATGCGCGCGCCGCGCGGTTCCTCCGCCACCCGCCGCTGGCGCCCGGCGGCTACCCCGCGTGGTTCGCCGAGCGCTCGGCCGAGTGGGAGCTCGCGCAGCCGGGGCACCGTCGCGTCCTCGGCATCGAGGAGCTCGCGACCGGACGGCTCGTCGGGGACGCGGTCATCGTGCGGCGGACGGACGAGTGCGAGCTCGGGATGTTCCTGCATCCGGACACCGCGGGTCTGGGCTACTCGCTCGAGGCCGGACGCGCGCTGCTCCGCCTGGTCTTCGAGACCCTCGGCTCCCGGCGGGTCGTCGGACGGGCCGACCCGCGCAATCGCGGCTCGGTGAGAGCGATGGAGCTGCTGGGGCTGCGGCGTCGCGAGCAGGCGGAGGGCGACGCCTTGGTCGAGTACGCGGTGACGGTGGAGGCCTGGCGGGCCGGACTGCGGCGCGCGCGCGCGTCCGCCGCGTCTACGGCGGGGGCACCCTCCCGGACGGAACGAGCACCATGGCACCCAGCACCGCGAGCATCGGACTCGGCCTGGCGGCCGTCGGCCGGCCGGCCTACATCACCGCGGGTCGCGACGGCGACCTGGGCCCGCCCGGCCTGCGCAGCGTCGACGCCCTCCGCGCCCGCACGCACGAGCTGCTCGACACGGCCTGGAGCGAGGGCGTGCGGTTCGTCGACGTCGCCCGCTCGTACGGCCGTGCGGAGGAGTTCCTCGGGAGCTGGCTCGCCGCGCATCCCGAGCGTCGAGCCGGGCTGACCGTCGAGTCGAAGTGGGGCTACGAGTACGTCGGCGACTGGGCGATGGACGCGCCGGTGCACGAGCGCAAGGAGCACTCGGTGGCGATGTTCGAGCGGCAGTGGTCGTCGACGCTCGAGGCGCTGGGCTCGGCCCCCGACTGCTACCTCGTGCACTCGATCACGCCCGAGAGCCCGGCGCTGACCGACCGGGCGCTCCTCGACCGGCTTCGGGGCCTCGCGGCGTCAGGGTCCGGGTGGGCCTCTCGACGAGCGGACCAGGGCAGGGCAGGACGATCGCACTCGCGCTCGCGATCCCGGAGTCGCCCTTCAGCGCTGTGCAGACCACCTGGAACCTGCTCGAGCGGTCGGCGGAGGCGGCGCTCGCCGACGCGCACGACGCCGGGTGGCTCGTGGTGGTGAAGGAGGCGCTCGCCAACGGTCGGCTGGTGGGCGAGCGCGCTCCCGAGTCGGTGCGCCGACTGGTCGATGCGCCCGAGGACCGGGCGCTCGGCGCCGCGCTCGCCCAGCCGTGGGCCGACCGGGTGCTCAGCGGTGCGGCGACCCCCGCGCAGCTCCTCGAGAACCTGCGCGCACGTCCGGCGGCGCTGCCGGAGGGTCTGGAGCCGCAGGATCCCGAGCAGTACTGGGCCGAGCGGTCGGCTCTCACCTGGCGGTGATGCAGAACCTCGGCTGAGACCCTCCCTCGGCCGCGATCGTGGCCGCGCTCGGTCTCAGCAGAGGTTCTGCAGAGGTCGATCCGGTCGGACGACGGGCCGCGCTGCGTGAACGGACTGGCCGGATCAGACCGGAGGGGCCACCAGGAGCAGCGCACCGGCGGCCGCGCTGATCGCCGCGAGGACGCACCAGCGGTCGGCGCGCGTGCCGCAGCCGCCGGCCCGCGCGAGGGCGGCGAGGCCGGTGGCGAGCACCGCGACCTCGATCTGCAGGGTCGACGACGTGCGCATCAGCGACCACGCCTCGAACGCGGGCACCGGCGCGGGGGCGGGCAGCAGACCGGCGAGGCTCGCGGACACAGCGAGCAGCAGCAGCGATCCCATGACCAGGGCCACCACGAGGTGCGCCAGGACCTCCGCCGCGGCGCGCTGGCGGGCGCGGACGGCGGGAGGAGCGCGGAGCTGCGGAATGGACGATCGCGACGCTGCGGAGGTGCATGCGCCGAGAGTAGATCCGAGCGCCTCCCCGACGGACCCCTTGTCGGTCCCCCGTCCGGGAGTGATCCGAGTGGGACTTCCTCCCGAACCCGCCCCGAACGGTTCCCGAGTGGTGGCTGAGCGCTGCGGAGGGGGATCGACCCGCCGCGCGAGCCCGATCTAGCCTGGAGGACGGAGGTGACCGATGTCCGGAGGCCAGGGTCCACGCCGCCCGCTACCTCGCGAAGCGGCGGAGGGCGAGTCGTCGCCCGACACCTCCGAGGAGGACGAGGCGACGATCCCGGAGGATCCCGCCGAGCGCGCCGCCTTCATCGAGACGACGATCCAGCAGGCCATCCGCCGAGGGGACTTCGACGACCTGCCCGGCGCGGGCAAGCCGCTGGAGGGGCTGAACGGCGGCCACGATCCCGACTGGTGGATCCGCCGCAAGATCGAGCGCGAGAACCTCACCGGCATCGGACCGGCCGCGTTCCTCCTCCGCGCCGAGGACCGTCAGCTCGACGAGCGCCTCGACCGACTGCACCGCGAGTCGGAGGTGCGAGCGCGACTCGAGGAGTTCAACACGCGCGTCGTCGAGGCGCGTCGGCAGCTGCTGGGCGGGCCCCCGGTCGTGACGCCGCTGCGCGACATCGACGTCGAGCTCGCCCGCTGGGCCGAGCGGCGCACCGCCCGCGCGACTCCGGCGCCCGAGCCCGAGCGGCCGCGCCGACGCTGGTGGCGCGGCCGCTAGGGCGCGCCGATCACGAGATCGCCGTCGCCGCAGATCGTGCGGAGCGCGCGGGATCCTGTTCGACGGACCCTAGGACGTCGTTCCCCTGCGCAGCCGCAGCCGCGTCTCCTCGAGATCGAGCAGCGACTGCGCCTGGGTCAGGATCCGCTGCGGGTAGCGCGGCGCGAGCGCGCGTCGAGCAGGGCCTCCCGCTCGGCGGTGACCACGGCCAGCCGCAGAGCCCGGTAGAGGCGGTGCGGAGTGTCGACGACGTCGCGCTCCGCTCCGCGCGCCCGCTCCCAGGCGGCCTCCGAGCGGAGGAGGAGGTCTGCCGCACCCGCTCGAGGACGTCCGGATCGACGTCCGTCGCGCCCTCCACGACGTCGGCCGGGTGCTCGAGGATCGAGAGCCCCTTCTCGGTGATCTCGTCGAGCCAGCCCCGCCAGGTAGCGCTGGTCCTCCGGCTCGTCGACGCCGCGGATCCCCGTCGCCCGGTGAGCAGCGGCAGGGTGCTGCCCTGGATCAGGAGCGTCGCGACCGCGACCGTGAAGGCGATGAGCACGAGCTGATTGCGGTACGGGATGTCCTCGGGCAGCGACTGCGCGGCCGCGAGGGTCACCACTCCGCGCATCCCCGACCAGCCCAGCACGAGCCCGCCGCGCCAGCCGAGGCCGCTGGTGCTGCGAAGTGGCGGTAGTCGGCGCGGCGCAGCTGGTAGCGGCGGCGCGCCTTCGTCCGCTCCTCCCGGGGGAGCTCGGCGGACGCGTCGAGCACCTCCTTCTGCTCACGGGCCCGACGCTCCGCTCGACGGGTCTGCCAGCGCTCGCCGACCAGCACCGGCCCGGCCAGAGGAAGCGGACGACGATGAGCCCCACGGTGGCGAGGAGTCCGATGCCGACCCGCGGCGGGGACCGTGAGGAGCGCGGAGTCGATCCGCATCCTGGATCAGACTGCGGATCTCGAAGGCCCGATCAGGAGGAACACGCCGTTCTCGAGGAGGAACTGCACGGTGCGCCAGTTGACGCGATCGTTCACCCGGGACTGGGCGGTGAAGGAGCGGGAGGAGGCGTGACCCGATGTGCAGGCCCGCGACGACCACCGCCAGCACGCCCGAAGGCGCCCAGGCCCTCTGCCGGGATGAAGGCGACGAACGGCACGGTGAAAGAGACGACGGTGTTGAGCACCGGGTCCTCCAGGCACGAGCGCACGAAGACGGTGAGGATGCTCGCCACGAGGCCGACCACGACCGCGACGGCGACCGCGCAGAGGAAGTCGCCGATCGCGGCCCACGGCGTGGCAGCGCGTGCCGGCGGCCGCGGCGAGGAGCCGAGCGCAGCAGCACCAGCGCGGTCGCGTCGTTGATGAGGCCCTCGCCCTCGAGCAGGGTGAGCAGTCGCGGCGGGAGGCCCAGGCGTCGGCCGACGGACGTGGCGGCGACGGCGTCCGGGCGGAGCTGATGACGGCGCCCACGGCGATCGCGAGCGAGGAGCCCGAGCTCGGAGAGCGGGAGGACGAACAGCAGCGCGCCGACGCCGGCGGCCGAGATGACGACCAGCACGACCGAGGGGCCGGTGATGGTGGTCAGGTTCCGGCGGAAGTCGATGAACGGGACGCTGATCGCGGCGGCGTAGAGCAGCGGCGGCAGCACTCCGTCGAGCACCCACTCGTGCGGGACCACGACCTCCGGCACGCCGGGGAGGTACGAGAGGGCGACTCCGGCGAGCACGAGGACAGATCGGAGCGGCGACGCCCAGCCGCCGCGCGAACACGGCGACCGAGACCAGGACCGCCACGGCCACGATCCCCGCGATCCCGAGCATCATCGGTGATCGCGCTCCTGCAGGCGCCGGGGCGGGCGGTGGTCGGGCATCGGTCTCGTCTCCGGTCGTCCCGCGCCGTGCCCGGGAGGGGCGGGCGTCGGGGACCGTCGTCGAGTCTGCGCCCGGCGCCCGCCGCCGACCAGGGGGTTGCGGGCTACCGCCGGTCCGAGGACCCGCTCGAGGCCGATCAGCGGCGCCAGCCCGCCGAGGGCGGCGACGACTGACGGCGGTGACGGCCCCGGCGAGGAGGGTCCAGGGCGGCGTCGACGACCAGCTCGGATCGCAGCCGCTCGTCGCCCGTGGTCATCGGGAGGCCGGCTTGGCGACCGCGCCGGCGAACAGCCCCCATGGCGGTCGCGCCGAGGCGGATCCGCGGGCGCTTCGGCGTCAGCGCGCCGGGAAGGGGAGTGGTCTCGGTGCTGCTCATCGCGGGTCCTCCGTCGTGGTCTGCGGGATGCCGGCCTCGCCGGTGCCCGTGGTGCTGTCGTCGGTGGTGCTCTCGTCGGCGGGCTCGGCGACGGTGAGTCTGGTCGTGCACCGTGATCGTCCCGGCGCCCTGCTCGATCCGGACGACGGTCAGCTCGGCCGTCGGATCGCCGAGGGTCTGCACGTCCACCGGGAGCGGCCGTCGGCGATCGGGACGTCCTCAGGCGCCGTCGCGTTCCGGCCGTCCGCCGAGACGATCTGGAGCTGCCCGCTCGCGGGAGACGGCCTCGACCCGGACGGTCGTCCCGGGCGGCGGCCAGGTCGAAGACCTCGCCGGCGCCCTGCCAGACGTCGATGACCGCACCGTCCTCGCCCACCCCGGGGACGACCGTCACGTCGAGGAGACCGGAGAGCATCGCGTAGTCGCCCTGAGCGCTGGTCCGACTGGCCGTACGTCCCGCTCCAGGGGCAGGATCTCGCGATCCGGGGGCAGCATCGCCGCGATCAGCGCCGTCCGCCAGCGCGAGCACCGACACGCGGCGACCGGGAGCCGCCCTCCTGCGCACGAGACCCGCCAGCACGATCGCCGCGGCGAGCACGAGCGCGGCGGCGGCGAAGCCGGCCGCCACCGCGGTCGGTGCCCGGTGGCGGTGAGCGAGACGATCGCTCCGACCACCGCCGCGGCGCCCAGCACGACGAGGGTGATGCTCGCCCGCAGGCGCGGGTTCTGCCACGCCCGGCGCACCCCGGCGGCGCTCCTCGCGCACCGCGGCGACCGCGCGCGGGTACCGCGCCCGCGCCTCCCTCCCGCGCGCTGACGGGCCGTCTCGCCCCGCGCCGACGCCGAGCCGCCGGGCGCGGAACGCCTCGCGCTCGGTCTCGCCCAGGCGTCCTGCCGGGCGCGCCAGGCGGCGACGTCCTCGGGCGACTCGGGGCGCACGTCCGTGGGACCGAGGCGGCGGGAAGAGGGGGACGGAGCCGGGACGGTCGTCCGGTGGTCGCGGGCGCCTCCTCCGGGCCGGCGCCGCGGGCGGAGCGGCCGGAGTTGCGCACCGGCCAGACTGACGAGGGCGACGAGCCGCGATGACCACGAGCGTCCAGATCGTGCGGCCGGCGGCGGGCGACCAGGGGGAGGCGCCGGTGTAGGCGCCCGCCGAGCGACCAGAACCCCTGCGCGAGGGGGAGCGTCGACGCGAGGACCATCGCTCCGGTGCCCGCGTGGACGCGGTCGATCCGGCCCGCGGAGCAGCCGCTCGATCGAGCAGCACGTCGTCCTCGTCGGGGAGCAGGAGCCAGGCGGCGGCGTAGAAGAGGAGCGCCGGGCCGCCGAGGACCGCCACGACGGCGAAAGATCTCGCGGACGATCAGGGGGTCGATGCCGAGGCGCTCCGAGATGCCGGCGCAGAACGCCGCCGATCCAGCCAGGAGCGGCGGGTCAGGCCGAGGCCGCGCAGCCAGAGGAGGAAGCGGTTGTCGGTGCAGGGCTCCAGGTGCCGTCGCCGGCCGCGGCCGGGTCGGGCGCCGCTCCGGAGCGCTCCTGCTCCTCGGAGTCGGGAGCCGTCACAGTGCCCGGGTGGAGTGGGTCGCCGCCCGGTCCGTCCGCGCCGCCAGATCGGCGGGGGAGTGCTCGCTGCTGTCATGGCGCGAGTGTCCCGCTCCTCCCCAGGCGGCGACCATCGGGGGCACCTGACTCAGACCCTCGTTTCCTCCCCGGCGACCCCGACGACCTGTTTGGATGCACGTGTGAGCATCTCGAGCACCGCGGTCGGAGCCGCCGTTGCAGGCGCCCCAGGAGGGTCGTCCTCGGCGGTGTACCGCTGCGGCGCTCGCCGGCAGCTCCACGGCTCGAGACCCTCTACTCCACCCGGTTCTTCACGGTCTTCGCCGCTCTGCTGGGCGGGGGCGGCGTGCTCCTCTACCTGTGGCTGTGGGCCCTCGGCCGCACGCTCGCCCCGCTCCGAGGGCGAGTCCGATCCGGCCGTCCGCCGCGTCGTCCCCGTCGCCGGGCTGCTGTCGGTCGCCGCCGTCGTGGCCGCCGGAGCCGATGCTCCTCGCGCTCGGGCGCGCGACGGCGACGTCGCGGTGACGCGCGCGCTGGCGGCGGTCGCGGCGCTCGCCGGATCGGCGGTCGCCTGGGCGCTCGGGCCGGGCCGCGACGATCCGTCCGCGACGGCCCGCGCCTCGCTGCAGGTGCGCCTCGCCTCCTGCGCCGCCCTGCTCGTCGCCGGAGTCGCGGTGCTCGTCGCCCGGCCGAGCGCCGTCAACGCGGTCCTCGCGGTGGGCCTGCTGATCGCCGTCGCAGGCGTCCTCGCCGCACCGGGCGTCGTCCGGCTCTGGACCGAGCTGATGGGCGAGCCCGAGGCGGCGCGAGGTGCGCGAGGAGCAGCGCGCCGAGAGTCCGCCGCGCACCTGCACGACTCCGTGCTGCAGACCCTCGCCCTCATCCAGAACCGCGCCGGAGCCTCGAGCGAGGTCGCCCGCATCGCCCGCGCCCGGGAGCGCGAGCTGCGCGACTGGTTGTTCGAGCGCGACGTGCCGGTCGCCAACGATCTCGCCGCCGAGATCCGCGCCATCGCGCTGGCCGCCGTCGAGCTCGACTACCCCGCCACCATCGAGGTCGTGGCGGTCGGGGTCTCGCTGCCGGGCGCCGCTTCGCTGCTCGCCACCGCGACCCGCGAGGCCGTGCTCAACGCGGCACGCCACGCGGGCGGCGAGATCTCGGTCTACGTCGAGTCGGCCGTCGACGGCGTCGCGACGTCTTCGTGCGCGACCGGGGCCCGGGCGTCGATCTGGGCGCGCTGCCCGGCGACCGGCTCGGCATCCGCGAGTCGATCATCGGCCGGATGACCCGCGCCGGCGGCGGCGCCGTCGTGCGCCCCGGAGAGTCGGCGGCTCGGGCACCGAGGTGCACCTGCGGCAACAGGGGGGCCGCGTCGGCGACGCGCGTCGTGCTGAGTCGACTGACCACTCCATCTTCCGGTGGGTCGGGGCTGCGCGCCGATCTGGCGCCGGGTCTCGAGGTCATCGGCGAGGCGGCCGACGTCGACTCGGCCGTGCGCCTGGTCGCCGAAGACGCGGCCCGAGGTGGTGCTGCTCGGCGTGCACCTGCCGAGGCGGTGCGGGCGGGGGCGGCGCCGAGGTCCTCCGGCGCAGCGCGCCGCGCTCCTCGACTCGGTGCGGTTCCTCGCGCTCAGCGTCTCGGACGCGGCCGAGGACGTGGTGAACGTGCGTGATCCGCGCGGGGGCCCGCGGCTACATCACGCAAGACGAGCTCCGGCGCCGAGGTGAGCCCGCGCGGTCGAGGCGGTCGCGGGCGGCGACGCCGTGCTCTCCCACGCGTCTCGCCGGGTTCGTCCTCGATGCGTTCGGCGCTCTCGCGGGCGAGCAGGCCGAGTCGGTCGACGAGCTCGACCGGCTCTCGGCCCGCGAGCGCGAGGCGATGCGCCTGATCGCCGCGGCGGCTGCACGCCTACAAGGAGGCGGCCGCCGAGCTCTTCCTCTCGGTCGAGACCGTCCGAGTCCCACGTCTCCGCGGTGCTGCGCAAGCTCCAGCTCTCGTCGCGGTACGAGCTCACGGCCTGGGCGTCGGCGCGGCGCGCCTGCTCTGAGGCGCCCGAGCTCCAGCCCGACTGCTGACGCGCCCTGCGGTGACGCGCTCTCCTGGAGAAAGCCGCCTCCCTCGTACGGCCCCTCCACCGTGCTGATCGAGTAGCCCGCCTTGCGGGCGGCCATCCAGATCCACCACTACGAGAAAGGCCCGGTCCGGAGGCGCGATCTGCTGGCTGCGGCCGGTCTCGATACGCCCCCGCGGGACTAGTCGACCAGTGAGGCGTTCCGCCACCGAGACGCGGGTTAGCGCTTCGCCGTTGATACTCGACCCGCGAGGGCGCCAGGAGTGCATCGAGTGGCCGCGAAGCAGGGTCCGCCGTGGGTGCACGCCCCGACGCGGGTCCAGTCGCGCAGCATGCCGGGACCCCCGGTCGCCGCGAAGCGGGATCCGACGCATGCGCCAGAGCCCGGCTCGCGTCGACTCGCGGGACGAGCGACTCCTCCGGCCCCGCTGATCGAGGTAGGCCGCGCAGCGCCAGTATCGAGATCTGCACCACCTGGACACGGGGTCTCGATACGCGGCCTGCGGCCGCTACTCGACCAGCGAGGGCGCGGGGGTCTCGCAGGAGAAGTCACGTCGTGTGTGTGGTGATCGGATCGGCTGCGGGGCGGCCGACTCCTCCTCACAACCGAGACGCGAGGGGTTCCACCGCTCGAGACGACCGCGAGCGGACCTCGCAGAGACCGTCAGTCGCGCGAGACCAGCACCTGCACGTCCCAGGGTCCGAGCTCCAGCACGTCCCCGGCCGCAGACGCCTCACCCGAGAGCACGTCCTCGACCGCCTCGGGCAGCGCGAACGTCGACGGCTCCCACGACCAGTTGTGCACGAAGCGCACGCGCTCGCCGTGCCGGTTGGTCGCGCTCGTCACGGTCTGCGTCGGCGAGGCCGCACGCCACGGGGTCGTCGCCGCGGACGACTCCGACACCGCCCACTCCATCAGCGCCTTCGCGAGCGCGAGGTCGGGCACCGTGCCCACGTAGGTCACGCGTCCGGCTCCGTGCGAGCGGGTCGTGACCGCCGCGAAGCGCGCCCGTAGTGCGGGTGCCGGTAGCGCACGAGCACGGTCGCGTCGTCGACCTGCACCCCGTCGGCCCAGACCGTCGCGCGGGCGCCGTCGGGCAGCGGGAAGCCCGACTCCGCCTCCACCGGCAGGGGCACCGCGAGGTTCGCGAACTCGTCGTAGTGCACGCCGGCGGCCGCGTCGAGGAACGCGGGCTTGCGCTGCAGGCGGGCCCGGCCCTCCTCGTCCTCCGTAGCCGGTGCGGACGCCCACGACGAGGTGGCCGCCCGCCGCCGCGTAGGCCTCGAGCCACTGCAGCTGCGCGGTCGTCCGCGATCGTGAACGCCGCGGCGACGACGGACCGGATGCGCGGCCGCGTACTCTGCGGCCGACACGGCGGTCAGCTGCGACGGGTGCACGGTCGAGGCCTGCAGCCCCGCGTCGAAGGCACCGCGCGCGAAGGCGTCGCGGGCCGTCTGGAAGCTTCGGCGGTCCGGCACCGGCATGCCGCTCGCCGCGTCGGCACCGAGGGCGGAGTCGGCTGAAGGCGGGGTGCTCCTCCAGCGCCCACTTGCTCTCGTTCGAGAACAGGATCGCGACGTCGGAGTCGGGCACCAGCTCGGACACCCGGTCGCCCGCCGCGGCGAAGTCGGCGCCCAGCGCGGCGATCTGCTCGTAGGCGCGGCCGGGCTCCTGCGAGTGCGGCAGCACCCCGCCCCAGTACGTCTCCGCGCCGTGGTGGAGCGTGTGCCAGTGCCAGTACTCGATCATCGTCGCGCCGCGCAGACCAGCGCCCAGGCCGCCTGGCGCCACTGGCCGTCGTAGGCGGGCTCGTTCGACCATGACATGCCGATCGCCTGCGCGTCGGTCTCGGTGACGAGGAACGGCGCCTGCTTCGAGCCGTACATCCGGTCGGCGGTCGCGTAGAGCGCCCACGTGCCGGAGGTGGTCCAGTGCTGGTCGAACGGACGCGCGTCGGGCGGTTCGAGGCCGTCCTGCATCCGGTAGTACGGGTTGCCGGCGGTCACGTCGAGGCGGCGCACCAGCTCCTCGTCCTGCACGGTCGTCCGCTCGTACGAGATGCAGGTGGTGACGAACTGGTCGTCGCGCCCGACCCGCTCGGTGATGCCGCGCACCAGGTCGGCCTGCCAGCCGATGAAGTCCGTCGTCAGCGAGGCCTGGAAGCGGCGCCACGCGAGGTCGTACTGCGGCTGCGCGTTCGCATCCGGGGTCCACAGGTCGGACCAGGTCGAGAGCCGGTGCGACCAGTAGGTCAACCCCCATTCGTCGTTGAGCGCCTCGACCGTGCCGTACGTGGCGCGCAGGTGGTCGACGAAGCGCTCGAAGACCTGCCGGTTGTGGAAGATCTCGTTGCCCGGCTCGTTGTCGACCTGGAAGCCGATGACCGCGGGGTGCGCGGCGTAGCGCTCGACGATGCGGCGGATCACGCGCTCGGCGTGGAAGAGGAACGCGGGGTGCGTGTAGTCGATCTCCTGGCGCGCGCCCCAGCCGATCGGCTGCCCGGTCGCGCGGTGCGCGTTGATCTCGGGGTACAGCCGCGCGAGCCACTCCGGCACCGCGTAGGTCGGCGTACCCAGCACGACCGAGATGCCGTGCTCGTGCGCCCCGTCGAGGACCGGCTGCAGCCAGTCGAGGTCGAAGACGCCGTTCTCGGGCTCCCAGGTCGACCAGACGGACTCGCCCACGCGGATCACGGTGAACCCGGCGGCCTTCATGAGCCGGAGGTCCTCGGCCAGGTCGCGGCTGCCAGAGCCGCGAGGTGGGCTGGTACTCGTGGTAGTAGGCCGCGCCGAACAGGATGCGATCGGTGAGGTGCTGCATGGTCGCCTTTCAGTGGTGGGGAGGTGGTGGGCGTCAGCCCTTGACGGCGCCCGCGGTCAGACCGTCGAGCAGCTGCCTGCGCAGGAGGAAGAAGACCAGGATGGTCGGTACCGAGGCCAGCACCGCGCCGGCGAGGACGAGATCGTACGAGCGGTTCTCGGAGGCGAAGAGGATGTTGAGCCCCAGCGGGATCGTGTACTGCGACGAGTCGAGCAGCACGAGTGGCCAGAGGAAGCTGTTGTAGCTCTGCAGGAACCCCCAGACTCCCAGCGCGCCGAGCGACGGGCCGGCAGCGGCAGCACCACTCGCCAGAAGATGCCGAACTCGGAGTTGCCGTCGATGCGGGCCGCCTCGATGATCTCGTCCGGGATCGATTGCACGATGAACTGCTGCATCATGAAGATCCCGAACGCGGGAGCCACCCAGGGCACGATCAGCGCGAACCACGGATTCGAGAGTCCCGCCTTCACGACCAGGATGAACAGCGGCACCAGGATCACGACGAACGGCACCGACAGCGACGAGAACATGATCGTGAACAGCACCCGCTTGCCGCGGAAGGCGAACTTCGCGAAGCCGTAGCCGGCCATCGCGCAGACGAACACCGAGACGGCGGTCGCGATCAGCGAGGTGCCGATGCTCATCCCGAACCAGTTCCAGAACGGCTGGGTGGTGAGCAGATTGGTGTAGTTCTCGGTGGTCGCGGGGTTCGGGAGGCGACGGCGGCGTCGAGAAGATGTCGCCGCGGTTCTTGAACGAGCCGCTGAGCGCCCAGACCAGGGGCAGGACGAACACCAGCAGCGAGGTGCCGAGGAGGGTGACGTAGAGCAGCCCGCGACGGGCGCGCTCGCCGCCGGACGCCTTCCGCTGCCGAGGACCGGGGTGCGGTCCGGAGCGGGCGGTGACGATTCCCGTGGTGGCGGTCATGAGGTTCTCCCCGATGGCGAGGGCGCGGTTGAGGATCTGGCTGACGGCGAAGACGAGCACGAAGAGCACGACTCCGGCAGCGGCGGCGTAGCCGAACTGCTGGCGCTCGAAGGCGGCGCGGTAGATGAACATCGAGACCGAGAGCGTCGCTTCTCCGGGTCCGCCTCGGGTCAGCAGGTACGGCTCGTCGAAGAGCTGGGCCGCGCTGATGAACGAGGTGACGACGACGAACGCCGTCACCGGTCGGATCGCGGGCAGGGTGACGGTGCGGAACTTGGCGAGGACTCCGGCGCCGTCCAGCTCGGCGGCCTCGTACAGCTCCTTCGGCACCGCCTGCAGAGCGGCGAGGAAGAAGATCGTGAGGTAGCCGACCGTGCGCCAGAGCAGCACGAAGCCGATCGCGACCTTCGCGAGCGAGGGGTCGCCGAGCCAGTCGATGTCGCCCAGGCCGAAGAGGGCCCGCAGGAGCGAGTTCAGCAGTCCGTAGCTGCGGTCGAAGATCAGGCTGTAGATCAGCGCGATCACGATCGGCGAGAGCACCATCGGGATGGATGAAGGTGAGCCGGAACAGGTCGCGCGCCTTGAGGCCGCGGGCGTTCAGGCCCTGCGCGATCATCAGCGAGCACGGCACGATCACGAACACCGCGATGAGCGTGTAGATCAGCGTGTTGACGAGGGCGACGCCGAAGCTGGTGTCGCCGAGCAGGTCGGCGTAGTTGCCCAGCCCGATGAACTCCGGCGATCCCAGGCCCACCCACTCGGTGAGGCTGAGCCAGATCGCCGCGCCGACCGGCACGATCATGAACAGTGCGTAGAGCACGTAGAACGGCGCGATGAAGAGGTACGGGCGTTCCCGCCCGTCGTGTTCAGGCGCTTGCGCTTCGATCCGCGCGCCTCGAGCGAGGAGCCGCCGCGGCCGTCCTGGGCGGAGGCGGGGGCTCCGGCCGTGGTGAGAGTCGACATCATCGATCCTCAGCTGCGGGCCTGGCCGCGGAAGTCCTCGGCCGTCGCGCGGAGCGCCTGCGCCGGGGAGAGGGTGCCCTTGTAGGCCTGGAGGAGGTAGCCCGACAGCACGGTCGTGAGGATCTGCTGGTCCTGGCTCTGGTACAGCGACGGGACCTCGTCGATGATCTCGCCGTAGACGTCGAACAGCGCCTGGCCGCCGAAGTACTCGTCGGTGATCACGGCCAGCTCCGGGTCGTCGAGGACCGAGCGGAGGGTCGGGAGGTAGCCGAGATCGCGGTAGCGCTTCACCTGCTGCGCCGGGTCGAGGTACGCCGCGAGGATCAGCTCGACCGCCGCGTCGCTGTTCGCCTTGCCGGTGACCGCCGCGAAGCCGGTGCCGCCTCCGACGGCCGTGCGGCCGCCTCCGTTCTCGAAGCGCGGCAGCGCCTTCACGCGCCAGAGCCCCGCCTGCTCGGGCACGTTGGGCTTGATGCCGTAGCTCGAGTACCAGGTGGGCATGTCGACGCCGAGGATCGTGCCGTCCTTGAGACCGCTCTGCATGCTCGGGCCGTAGTAGTCGGCGACGGTCGTGAGGAACCCGGTGGCGAGGCCGTCGACGGCGAATCGCAGCGCCTCCTCCGCCTCGGGGGTCTCGAGGTCGAGCCGGCCGTCGCGGTCGAAGAGCTGCCCGCCGCGCTGCATCAGCAGCAGCTGATAGCCCTGCACGACCTGCGGCAGGTCGCTGCCGACCGAGAGGGCGCCGAACGACACCCCCTCGCGGGCACTGATCTCTCCGCCGACCTGGGCGAACTCCTCCCAGGTCTCGACGTCGACCGGCACCCCCAGGCGCTCGAACTCGTCGGCGCGGTAGTAGTAGACGGCCAGCGGGGTGTCGGAGTCGAGCGCGTAGAGGCTGCCGTCCTTGCTGAACGCGTCGACCCGCGCGGCGATCAGGTCGTCGCGGTAGGGCGCGGTCGCCTCGGTCAGATCGACGAGCAGCTCGGGGGCGATGGAGCCGCGCAGCGTGCGGGCGAAGTTCGCGACCTCCAGGCCGACGACGTCCGGAGTGCCGGTGCCGGCGACGGCCTGCGCGATCAGCTTGGTCACGATGTCGGTCGCACCGATCTTGGTGACGTCGAGCGAGTAGTCGAACGCGCTGCGCTGGGCCGCGAGGGGGAGCGCCTCGGTGAAGAACGAGACGTAGCCGTCGTCGTGCGTCCAGAACGAGAGGTCGACGGCGCCGGACTCGAGGGCGGCCTGCGGGCCCTGGGTCGAGCAGGCGGCGAGGAGGGACGCGAGGGCGGCCGATCCGCCGGCGGCGGCTCCGAGGCGCAGGAGGCCCCGGCGCGGAGAGCGCCGAGCGGGGCGGTGGGGAGAAGGGATGCATTCAGGTGCTCCTCGGGGAGGGACAGGGACAGCGGAGGGCCGGCGGGCGCGCCGAGAGGGACCGCGGTGCGGGTGCGGAGTGCGGTCGGAAGGGAGAGGAGCGGGTCTAGGGGACGGCGGTCGGGGGCGCCGGCCGCACCGGAGCGCGCTCGGGGGTTCGCGGGCCCCGAGGACGAGCGGACGATCAGCTGGGCGGGCACCGAGCGGTGCCGGTCGGCGGGGGCGTGTCCTTCGAGCGTCCGGATCAGGCGGTGCATGGCGATGCGCGTGACCTCGGCGAAGTCCTGCTTCACCGTGGTGAGAGGGCGATGCAGGTACTCCGAGAACAGGTCGTCGTCGAAGCCGACCACGCTGACGTCCTCGGGGACGCGCAGGCCCGCGGCCTCGACGGCGTGGATCGCTCCGGCCGCCATGTGGTCGTTCGCCGCGAACACGGCGGTGACGTCGGGTCGGTGCAGGATCGACGCCATCGCCTCCGACCCGGGCGCGGACTCCAGTCGCCGCTGAGCACCGGCGGCTCGGGGGCGTCGGCGTCGGCGAGGGCGGCGCGCCAGCCGTCGATGCGGCGGCGGGTCGCCGACCAGGTGCTCGCCCCGGCGATGTGCCAGACGGTCTCGTGGCCGAGGGCCAGGAGGTGCTCGGTCGCGCTGCGGGCGGCACCGGCCTCGTCGGTGCCGACGACGAGCTCCTCCGGCCGGTGGTCCTCGCTCAGGTGGTCGAAGCTCAGCACGGTGACGCCCTCGGGGATCCGCAGCCGCGGGTGGCCGAAGTCGACGGGCTCCGGAGAGGATGATCCCGTCGACGCCCTGGTCGACCAGCGTGTCGACCGCCTCCTGCAGCTCGGCGCCGCTGTTCTCGTGCGTGCGCACGACGCTGAGGAAGTACCCGGCGGCGCGGGACGCCTGCTCGACGCCGTCGAGGATCGAGGACGGCCCGTAGGGGACGATGCCCATGGTGACCATGCCGATCCGGCGGCTCGCGCTGGGTGGCGAGCGCGCGGGCGGTGGCGTTGGGGGCGGAAGCCGAGTTCCGCGATCGCGTCGGCGACCATCCGCTCGATCGCGGGGGAGACGTGGGCCTCGCGGTTCACCACCCGTGAGACGGTCTTCTGCGAGACGCCCGCGACGCGGGCCACGTCGGCCATGGAAACCCGGCGGCCCGCGCTCCTCCGCGCCGGTGCCGGCTGCTGATGCGTCCACGGGGCTCCTTCGCTCACTCGTCCTGACAGCGCAGTCAACCGCGCTGTGGTAGGGATAGACCACGGATTGACAGCGCAGTCAATCACGCGGCCGTCCGGTCCCGCACCCCGGAGTCAACCCGTGGAGCCCACCGGGCCCCTCGTCGGAACTGTCCGGACCCCGATGGGAAAGGACGACACGGATGCCGACCATTCCACGCACTGCGGACCCTCGCCGACGTCTACCGCGACCTCCGACCGGTCTCGCAGGTCTACCTCGACGTCTCGATCGACTCGGGCGACCCGCCGGACATCGCTTTCGAGCGCGGCACCGCCGTCGCCGACGAGCTGCGGCGGCAGGGCGCCCCGCAGGGCGACATCGACGCGCTGACCGCGCTGCTGACCGGAGCGGGCCGGCCGCAGGGCCGCTCCTGCCTCTTCGCGGTCGCCGCCGCGGGCTCGATCGTGCTGTCCGAGGTGCTGCCCGGGCTCGCCGTCGCCCCCGAGCACATCTCCTACGGGCGCCTGCCCGACGTGGTGCCGCTGCTGCAGCACCGCCCCGACGTCCGCTACCTCGTGGTCGAGACGCGCGACGGCGGAAGTCCGCCTGCACCGTCTCGGCGCCGAGCGGGCGGAGTCGGAGAGTCGATCCAGGGCAGGACCGACACGCTGCACAAGCCGCAGGCCGGCGGCTGGCGGCGCGACCGCTTCCAGAACCACGCCGAGGAGATCTGGCGGCAGACGCAGGCCGAGCTCGCCTCCTCGGTCGACGAGATCGTGCGGACCCGGCGCCCGCAGCTGCTCGTGGTCGCCGGGGACATCCGCGCCCGGCAGCTGCTCGCCGACCAGCTCTCGCCGTCGAGCGCGGCGATCCTGGCGGTGCTGCCCACCAACACCCGAGCCCCCGGGAGTGACGACAGCGCTCTCGACGAGTTCGTGCGGGAGCAGATCGACCGTCTCCTCCGGCGCGAGAAGGAGGACGTGCTCGACGCCCTGCGCACGCACGAGGGCCGGCGACAACACGGTCGAGTTCTCGCTGGGCGCGATCGTGCAGGCGCTCGCCGCGGCCCAGGTGTCGACGCTCGTGATCGACCCGGAGCGGCTGCCGAGCGCGAGCTCCTCGCACTCGCGGGCGAGCCGTGGGTCGCGGCGGGCCCCGGAGAGGCGCTGGGCGCCGAGGTCATCGGCCCGGTCGACGCGGCCGTCGCCCTCGTGCGCGCCGCCCTGCTGACGGATGCGCGCGTGCTGTGCACCGACTCCGCACCGCTCGGGACGGGGAGGACGTGGTCGCACTGCCGAACGACGCTCCCGTCGCGGCACTGCTGCGCTGGCGCACGGGGCCGCCGGTGCCCGGCGCCTGAGAGGACCGGCCGGACGTCGTGCAGGACCTCCGGCTGAGGAGGGGTCTCTCCGCTGTCGGCGGACATCCCCTTCTCTCAGCCGACGTTCGCGGCCTACGACACCAGCGGCAGAAGCGGCAGCACGGCCAGCGCCGTGAGGGCGCCGAGCGCCGCTCCCGCGAGCGTCCGTCGGGAAGTGCATGCCGAGCGCGAGGCGCGGGCATCATCGCGACCACGAGGAGCACCGCGAGCGGCCAGAGCGCCGGCAGCATCACCGCGAACACGATCGCGGCGGCGGTGGTCGAGGTGGCGTGCGAGCTCGGGAAGCTGAGCTTGCTGGGCGCCTTGCCGCGCACCTCGACGCCCTCGCCGAGCGGGCGCGGGCGCCGATGACGCGCTTCACGCCGATCGAGAGCGCGTGCGCGACGACGATCGCGACGTGCTGGGGCCCAGGCCCAGGACCGCGACGGGTCCAGGAACGCGGCCAGCACGCCGAGCAGGAGCCAGCCCGCGGCGTGCTCGCCGACAAGCTCAGCCCGCGCGCGACCGGCAGCAGGGGCGGGTCGGCGGGAACCGCTGCACGGCGGTGATGATCGCCGACTCGCGGCTCCCGAGGGTCGGCATCGGGTCATCCTAGCGAGGTCGCGGGGAGGGCGGCGGAGGATCGCTCCGCCGCCCCGGTGGGTCACGCCTCGGCGTCGCCCTCGGCCTCGACCTTGCGGCGACGGGCGTTCAGGCCAGGGCTGCGGCGCCGGCGGCCAGCAGGGCCGTGGCTCCGCCGATCAGGCCGACCGACTCGACACCGGTCGAGGCGAGGCCTCACCCGAGCCGCCGACGGGCAGCGGAGCGGCGGTGCCGGTGGGCACCGCGGTCGGCACGGGGCCGGCCGTGGGGGCCGTGGTCGGCGCGGCGGTGGGAGCCGTCGTCGGGCCGGCGGTCGGGGCCGTGGTGGGCGCGGCCGTCGGCGTCGAGGTCGGAGCAGTGGTCGGTCCGGCGGTCGGCGTCGGAGTCGGCGCCACGACCTGCGAGGCGGGCAGGATCTGCACGATCGAGGGACGCGGGGCCGCGAAGGCGCCGGAGGATCGCTCCGGTGCCCGCGAAGTCGGGGAAGTACGAGGTCGGCGCCTCGAACGTCCCCTCCTCGCCCGGGTGCTGCACGGCGACGAAGGCGTGCTGGTCCTGGTCGTGCACGATCGGGCCGCAGGTCTCGGCGTCGCGCGGGACCGACAGGAACTGCTCGACCTTGCCGCGCTCGGCGCCCTCGAGCGCCACCTTGAACAGGCCGTCGTTGTAGCCGATGCCGCTGGGCGCGCCGTCGGTCGAGGATCCAGAGGTTGCCGACGGAGTCGAAGGCCAGGTTGTCGGGGCACGAGATCGGCGAGACCTTCTCGGCCGGGAAGCCGGAGAAGTAGACGACGTCGCCCTGCGCCGCGTCGCCGCAGAGCATCAGCAGGTTCCAGGTGAAGGTGCGGCCGGTCTGGTCGCCGCCGTCCTCGATGATCTCGACGATGTGGCCGTCGCGGTTCTCGGTGCGCGGGTTGACCTCGGTCGGCCCCTCCTTGCCCTCCGTGCCGCGGTTGGAGTTGTTGGTGCAGGCGACGTAGATGCGGCCGCTGATCAGGTTGGGCTGCACGTCCTCGCAGCGGTCCATCTTGGTCGCGCCGGCGAGGTCGGCCGCCTGGCGGGTGTGCACCAGGACCTGCTCGACGCTCATGCCGGGGATCGTCGAGGGCGCCGTCGAGCACGAGCGGCAGCCACTCGCCGATGCCGTCGAAGCCGCCGTCGGAGGGAACGGCGCCGGTGCCGGTGATCTCGGCCACGGGCGAGTCACCGGTGAAGCGGGCGACGTACAGGTCGCCCTCCTCGAGCAGCGTCTTGTTGTGGGCGCGGTCGCCCTCGAGGTAGCGCTTCTTCGAGACGAACTTGTAGAGGTAGTCGAAGCGCTCGTCGTCGCCCTGGTAGGCGACCACGCGGCCGCCGGGCGCGATGATGACGTTCGCGCCCTCGTGCTTGAGGCGGCCGAGCGCGGTGTGCTTCTTCGAGGTCGACTCCGGCTCGAAGGGGTCGAACTCGACGATCCAGCCGAAGCGGTTCGGCTCGTTCTCGTAGCCCGGGGTGCGGGCGTCGAAGCGCAGGTCGTCGAGCTCCCAGAGGCGGGAGGTCTCGGCGTCGGTCAGGCCGTAGCGCTTCTCCTCGGCGCTGAGCCCCGTCGCGCGGAAGTAGCCGTTGAGGTTCTCCTCGCCCGAGAGGATGGTGCCCCACGGGGTCGTGCCGCCGGCGCAGTTGCCGAGCGTGCCCAGGACGGTGCGTCCCTCCGGGTCGGCGACGGTCGTCGAGCGGCGAGCCGGCGGCCGCGCCGGTCACCTCGTAGGGGGTGTCGAGCAGGTAGCGGCGGTTGTGCTCGCCCCCGCGGACGTACGCCCAGGGGCGGTCGACGGCGGTGCGGACGAGCTCCACGACGCTGAGGCCGTGGGCGGCACGGCCCACCTCGCGCACGCGCTCCGGCTCGGACTCGAGCTGCGCGGCCGGGAACATGATGTTCTCGTTCGTGTACTCGTGGTTCACGACCAGCAGGGCGCGCAGGCGCTTGGAGCCGGGGATCTCGACGATGTCGGTGTAGTCGTTGTTGTAGCCGAACTGGCCGGACTGCGCCGCGCCGGTCTGGTCGGCGATGTCGAACTCGGTGCTGTCGGCGAAGAGCGGGTCGCCCCAGCGGATGATCGGCTGCCAGGCGAAGCCCTCGGGCACCGTGAACTCGTCGACGGTGTACGGCACCGGCGCGATCGGCGAGAAGACGAGCGGGGAGCCGTCGCCGGCGGCGGTGGCGGTGGCGGCCTCGGCGGTCGGGGCGCCGGGGGAGGCGACGGCGATCGTGACGGCACCGGCGAGGCCGAGGCCCAGGGCGCCGCGGCGCGAGATCTGCGCTCCGACGATGTCGCGGAAGTAGCTGTTGTGCGAGGTGTTGCAGGTCGCGGCCGAGCACGCGTTGGCGCACTTCAGCGCGCACGTGACGGGGCTGCGCTTCCCCCGGGTGTGCCCGGCCATGGGCAGCAGCAGTCGGCGGGAGGTGTCGGTCATCGTCGTCTCGTCCTTCGATTCGCAAGCGGGGAGGTCTCGAGGGAACCAAAGCGAGCGGGCGGGCACGTCACCCGGCGGCGGATCCGCCCTGAACGGGAGGTGAACGTCGATCGACGTAGGAGAGGCTGTCCTCACTCGCCGGGCGTCGCCACACTTCGCCGGGGAGTCTCGGTACGGCGCTGCGCTGCTACTCGGTCAGCAGGGGCGGCGAGTCGCCGCGAACCGGCCCGTGCGCCTGGGCTGGGCACCGGTTCATGGCCACTCGCCGCAGCAGCCCGCACCGAGTCGGCCAGGGACGGGGTCTGCGACGGCGCCAGACCCTGAGGTGCGACCACTCGGGACGAGGCGCCCGCCCCGGCCGGTCGAGCGCCCCTCGCCGGCTGGTCGAGCGCGCCTCCCGGCCGGTCGAGCGCCCCTCCCGGCCGGTCGAAAGGCCCGACCCCTGCTTGTCGAGCGCCCGACCCCTTGCTGGTCGAGTAGCCCCGAAGGGGCGTGTCGAGACCCGCGCTCTCTTACCGGCCTCAGCGCTGCCGCGCCTCCCGCGCCGCGAGCAGCGGCACCGCGTGCTCCTCGATCCAGTCGACGACCGGCAGGAGCCGCTCGGCCAGCTCCGCGCCCAGCGGGGTCAGGCTGTAGTCGACCCGCGGCGGGATCACCGGGTGCGCCTCGCGGTGCACGAACCCGTCCTCCTCCAGCGTGCGCAGGGTCTGCGCGAGCATCTTCTCGCTGATGCCGCCGATCCGCCGCCGCGGCTCGGCCCAGCGCTGGGTCCCGGGGGCGAGCGCGGCGAGCACGAGCACCGCCCACTTGCTGGTGACGTGCCCGAAGATCTCGCGGCTGCCGCAGTCGGCCCGAGTAGACGTCGGCGACGAGGGGAGTGCTGGCGGTGGTGAACACGGGTCCTCCTGAAGTGGTGTCACTGAGTACTAACGAAATAGTGCGTACTGCATTCGGGAAGTACTCGCGCGGGTCCGCGGTTGCAGGGTGGGTCGGCGGAACCTCGTCGCACCGCCCTACGGAAGGACCACCTCATGACCCTCGTCGTCACCGGAGGCCGCCGGCCACCTCGGCCGCCTCGCCGTCCAGCACCTGCTCGCCCGCGGCACCTGCCGCCTCCGAGATCGTCGCCACCGGCCGCGACGCCGCGAAGCTCGAGGCGCTCGCCGCCGACCTCGGCGTGCGCACCGCCGTCGCCGACTTCGAGGACCCGGCTTCGCTCGACGCCGCATTCGCGGGTGCCGTGGCCGTGCTGCTCGTCTCGGGCTCCGAGGTCGGCAAGCGCGTCGCGCAGCACACCGCCGCGATCGACGCCGCCGTCCGCGCCGGCGCGCGCCTGGTCTACACCAGCGCTCCGAAGGCGACCACGAGCACGCTGATCCTCGCGCCCGAGCACAAGGCGACGGAGGAGGCCATCGCCGCCTCCGGCGTCCCCGCCGTCGTCCTCCGCAACGGCTGGTACAACGAGAACTACGAGCAGACCGTCGCCGAGCTCGCCTCCACCGGCACCACGCTCTCCAGCGCCGGCGAGGGACGCGTCGCGAGCGCCGCCCGCAGCGACTACGCCGAAGCGGCCGCGGTCGCCCTGGTCGACCCCTCCCTCGTCGGGACGGTGCACGAGCTCTCCGGCGACACGGCCTGGACGTTCGACGAGTTCGCCGCCGTCGTCGGCGAGGTCGCCGGTCGCGAGACCTCGATCACCCACGTCGACTCCGCCGAGCACGCCCGGATCCTCACGGACGCGGGCGTCCCCGAGGGCGGCGTCGGCTTCGTCGTCGGGCTCGACGCGAACATCGCGGAGGGACTGCTCGGCGACACCGACGGCTCGCTCGCGCGCCTGATCGGCCGCCCGACCACCCCGATCCGCGCGTACGTCGAGTCGCAGGTCGGCTCCTCCGCGACGCAGGCCTGACCGACCTCCGGCTCGCGGGATCCCGCTCGGCTCGCGGAATCCCGCGGTTCCCGCGAGCCGGACCCGTTCCCGCGAGCCGGACCCGTTCCCGCGAGCCGGACGCCCGCTCCGGGCCCGCGCCCGGCGTCACATTCCGTCATCCTCCGTCACGCGCCGTCATCGCGCCCCGTAGCCTGAAAGACCGTTCATCCCGCACCGACGGCCGTCAGGAGCCCTGCCCGTGATCACCGCGACCGGACTCTCGAAGACGTTCGGGGGCGCCCGCGCCGTCCGCGCGCTCGACGACGTCAGCCTCCACGTCGACGAGGGGACCATCTTCGGCGTCGTCGGCCAGTCCGGCGCGGGCAAGAGCACGCTGCTGCGCGCGGTCAACCTGCTCGAGCGCCCCGACTCCGGCACCGTCGAGGTCGGCGGAGTGACGCTCACCGACCTCGACGAGCGGGCATTGCGCCGTGCCCGCCACGACATAGGCATGGTGTTCCAGCACTTCAACCTGCTCTCGAACCGCACCGTGCAGCAGAACGTCGAGTTCGCGCTCGAGACCATCGGCGTCCGCGGCTCCGGAGCGCCCCCGGCGCGCGGCCGAGATGCTCGACCTGGTCGGCCTCTCGGCGCACGCCGGCAGCTTCCCCTCCCAGCTCTCCGGCGGTCAGAAGCAGCGCGTCGGCATCGCGCGCGCGCTCGCCGGCCGTCCGAGGGTCCTCCTCTCGGACGAGGCGACCAGCGCCCTCGACCCCGAGACGACCCGCTCGATCCTCGACCTGCTCCGCCGCCTCAACCGCGAGCTGGGGCTCACGGTGCTGCTGATCACGCACGAGATGGACGTCGTCAAGCGCGTCTGCGACTCCGCCGCTCTGATGGAGTCGGGCCGGATCCTCGAGCAGGGCGAGCTGGTCCAGCTCGTGTCGACCCCGGGTTCCGCCCTCGCGCGCGAGCTCTTCCCCCTGGGCGCGCTGCCCGAGGACGACGGCTCGGCGATCATCGACATCACCTTCTCGGGCGGCTCGGCCGATCGCCCGGTGATCGCGCAGCTCGCCCGCGGCTACGACATGGACGTCTCGATCCTCGGCGCCGTCATCGAGACGATCGGAGGCAGCCAGGCCGGCCGCACCCGCCTCGCGCTCCCGGGCGATCGCGGCACCGTCGCCCGCGCCGTCGCCGACCTGCGCTCGCAGGGGCTCGCGGTCGAGTGGCTGCGGGGAGGCGAGGCCGCGTGATCGACGTGAACTCGCCCACGTTCTGGAGCGACCTCATCGAGGTCGTGCTCAAGGGCCTCGGCGAGACCCTCTACATGGTCGGCGTCGCCACCCTGGTCACGATCCTCGTCGGCCTGCCGCTGGGCATCGTCCTCGTCGGCACCGAGCGCGGCGGGTTCCTCGAGCGCCTGGGCGGATCGAGGGCGCTGGGCGCCGGGGTGAACCGCGTCCTCGGCTTCATCGTCAACCTCGGCCGCTCCGTGCCGTTCATCGTGCTGATGATCGCCCTCATCCCGCTCACGCGCCTGATCATCGGCACGTTCATCGGATCGACGGCCGCCATCGTGCCGCTGGCCATCATCGCCATCCCCTTCTTCGCGCGCATGGTCGAGATCGCGCTGAAGGAGGTGGACCCCGGGCTGTACGAGGCCGCCGCGTCGCTCGGCGCCTCCCGTTGGCAGCTCGTGCGCCGGGTCCTGCTCACCGAGGCCCGCCCGGCGATCGTGCTCGGCCTCTCGACGACCATCACCTCGATCATCAACTTCTCGGCCATGGTCGGCGTCGTCGGCGGCGGCGGACTGGGCAACGTCGCCCTCACCTACGGCTACCAGCGCTACAGCTGGATCCACATCGTCGCGGTCATCGTCGTGCTCTTCGTCATCGTGCAGATCGTGCAGGCGTTGGCGACCCTCGCCGCGCGCCTGGTCGGGCACGACCGGCGTGCGAAGCCCGAGCAGGCGATCGCGGCGCTGGAGTCGGACTCCGCCGGCTCCCCGCACCCTCCCCTCAGAACCCGGACCGAGGAAGACGTCATGACCCGCTCCCGCACCACCCGCACCGCCGCCCTCGCCGCCGCGGGGATCCTGATGCTCGGCCTGTCCGCGTGCTCGAGCGACTCCGGCTCCGACGCGTCCGCCGACTCCGGCGACCTCGGCACGATCAAGGTCGGCGCCCTCGCGACCCCGCCGGCGACCTGCTGACCTGGGTCGACGAGAACCTCGCCGAGGAGAAGGGACTCGACATCGAGTGGGTCGAGTTCAGCGACTACAACACCCCGAACCCCGCGCTCTCGGACGGCAGCACCGACGCGAACCTCTTCCAGAACGCCACGTTCCTCGGAGACCTACAACTCGCAGGCGGGCGGCTCGCTGGTGAGCGCGGGCGAGGTCTACCTCCCCGCCGCGGCCTTCTACTCCGGAGTCGCTCGAGAGCCTCGACGACCTCGAGGACGGCGCGACCGTCGCGATCCCCAACGACCCGACCAACGAGGGCCGTGCGCTCAAGCTCCTCGCCTCGGAGGGGATCATCGAGGTCGACGACGACGTGACGAACCTGCAGGGCATCACCTCGAACCCGCGGGACCTGCAGTTCACCGAGATCGAGAACGCCTCGCTGGCCCTCGCCCTCCCCGACCAGGACGCCGTCTTCGTGACCGCCACCTTCGCTCTGCCCGCCGGCCTCACCGAGGACCAGTCGATCCTGATCGAGGGCACCGACAGCACCTACTACAACGTGCTCGCCACGACCCCCGAGCTCGAGGACGACCCGCGTGTCACCGCGCTCTACGAGCTGCTCACCGACCAGCGCACCAAGGACCACCTGCTGGAGGAGTGGGACGGCCTGATCGTCCCCGTGTCCTGAGGTGGCCCCGTCTCGGAGGTCCCGGTCGCCGGTGACCACCTCCGGCTCGTGAGAACGCATTCGGCTCGCAGGAATCCACGGATCCTGCGAGCCGGACGTGTTTCTGCGAGCCGGAGTTGATTCTGCGAGCCGAAGGTCCGCCGTGGTTCTCGCCGGTCTCGACGAGAACCCAGCAGTCCTGGGGGATGTCGGCGGAAGCTGCACCGGTCGTGGTGAGGGCGATGCTCGATGCGAAGGCGGTACTGGCGAGCCCAGTGAGGAGCCGGCGTGCGATCCGAGAGTTCATGAAGGTTTCTGTCTGACGAAGTGACGTGGGAGGAGCCGGCCGGACTCACGGCCGTCAAGTAGCGTTCGGCGTTCGTGGGCCGGAAGACGTTTGAGACGGTTTCTCGGTTGTGGAAACTCATGGGCAGAACACCCCGTCCCACGGGTGACACCACGACCAGACTTTGAGACGACCTCATCTCTCGACACACTCTTCTCGGAGCGGAAGGACGGCCAGCAGATGCAGTCATTAGCGTCGGACCTCGAGCTGCTGCGGCAGTTGAGCGGTGACAGCTCGGCGGCGATGCGCTCCCTCTACGACAGGCACGCGCCCGCAGTGTTCCGTCTCGTCGGCAGCCGAGCGACCGACGCCGCCTCTGCCGACGACATCGTCCAGGAGACGTTCGTCGTGCTCTGGAGAAAGCGCGCCGTCGTGCGGATCGCCGGCGATTCGGTGCTGCCCTGGCTGCTCGTGACCGCCCGGAACCTCACCATGAACGAGAACCGGGCAGGCTCACGGCGATGCGCTCGCCAGTGACCTCGAGGCCGCGGAGACGGATGCCGTCGACGGCCCGGAGCGTGCAGCCGAGATCGCCGCGCTTCTGCGCTCCGTCCAAGACATCGTCGCGACTCTGCCCGATCTCGACCAGCGCCTCTACCGGGCCTGCATAGAGCAGGGGCTCAACTACGAACAAGCGGCAGCTGCCCTCGATGTGAGCCCGGCTGCAGTGCGCAGCAGAAGATTATCGAATCTTGTCAAGAGGGGTGAGAGGGGCCTGAGCGGAGTGCATCTGGTGGGTCAACCACTCCGAGCTTCACATGGGCGCCCTGCCGCTCACGAGAAGCCACTCACGGGCGCGACGGACGAGAACCTGCCGGGTGACTCACTGCCGTACGAGAAGCCGCATTAGGGGATGTTCGACCCGACAGGAACCCGGTAGCGCGGCCCCTGGTGGCGCTGCGGCCGGGGACAGAAGAGGGCTCTGTCCACGTACGAACTCGGGAGCACTCGTGAATGCTCATTCACTCGCTGCAGAGGACGGTGACCGACGACATCGCGGTCTCGCTGATGTACAGGTCAACGCTGCCGAGAAGCTCCAGTTGCGTGTCGCGGACGAGCCGCTTGCTCAGTCCGGGCTGCGCGAGAACGATGTTCAGCTTCGGGCGGAGAGCCTCCGATCTCTCGTAGAGCCGTTGTAGGTCTTCGAACGAACCGTGAACGAATCCGGACTTGCCCTGTGACGCTCGAGTCCGCTCCCGACGCAAGAGGCGCTGTAGCATCTTCTCCACGTTCCGGCGCCATCCGGCGGAGCGTTGGGCCTGACCTGCGAGCTCGTAAAGATCCGCTAGCCGCCCCCCAGGCTGGTCTTCGCTGGAGAACTTGCAGTGTGTGAGCTCGACAACGAGGGTCCCGTCGACCTCGCGCAGGGCGACGATGTCGGCCACCTCCCCCGAGCCATCGTCGTCGAGAATGACGTCCCACACTTCGCCGGAGACACGACCCATGACGTGGCCCTGCACCGTAAGTGGGTCCCGGGCCGCTCCCCACGCTTCGCGGCGGATATTCACATCGCCCCAGTCGATCGCGGTAAGGGCTGTGGCTGCGTATGGCGGCACGTCGCGGTTCGGTTTGAGCAGCAGTCCGGGCGGCTCGATGACGGAATCTTTGTCGAGGAGCACTCGCATCCCTAGCTTGTTCGCCAGCATCGAGAAGTTCTGCAAGCTCCTGGGCCGGACGATACCGACCTCCTGACCGGCGGTGGCCGGCTGGACGTTCAAACCTGCGGGTGTGAGGTGCATGACGTAGGGCGCTGACCACGAGGGCGCCTCGACGGTGAAGGCATGGCCGGTCTCCGATTCCCGATCTCCGACGACGATGGAGACGTCTGCAAATGATGCCGATACGCCGTTGAAGGCGACGTCTGACGGTTCAAGTACGTCACTCAGAGCTGTCGTCGGTTCGAATCCGAGGACGATCTGATCGGGCCATTCCTCGATGGAAACGGGGCGGATGAATCCGCGCATGATCTCGTCGACGCTCAATGTGCCGTCTATGATCTTGGGTCCGACTACGTCGCACCAGTCTGTCCACTGCTTGAGACCGGCCGCTGTTCGGTGGCTCCAGACTCGTCCTTTCAGGGATCCGGCGATGGAGTAGGAGGCGCCGTTGAGGAAGCCCGATCCGGCGATGTGGGTCTGCGTCTTCGTCTGCGCCTCTACTACGGGGAAGGCCTCCGTGACATCACTCCCATGGTGGCTGGTGTATCGCCGACTTCTGTTTCTCGCATCCACGAGTCCCACATTGGTCGGCGTTAGCCGTTGCACCTCATGGAAGACCCGAAAGACGTTCTCGCCGGAGAGGGGGTGATCCCGGCCTGTCCGGTGATGGCGGCGGCGAGTTCCTCGTGGACGGAGCTGTTGTCGGAGCTGTGGATGTAGAGAAGTCCGTTCTGATCGTCCCAGTAGGCGATGAAGAGGTCGTAGGTGATGGCCTCCACGTCTTCGACGCGGCCCCAGCGAGGTTCTGCCCCTGGTGGCGAGTGACGTACCAGAGCACGTGGTCACGTTCGTTGGTCGGGATGGGTGACGTGAGCAACGTCTCCGGAGGGACAAAGTCGTTGACGTTCTCTGGATGCCAGGTCAGGGTCCCCGGCTGGTACACGACGGCGCTGAGTGCTGGCGTGAGCGAGTGAATCGAGATGGCGTCCGGCAAGCTCCCGAATGCTTTGGAGAACTCGTCAATCTCCTGCTGCTGTTCTACCGCCTGCTTGGTCAGGTCCTCGATGAGGAGGTTCCAGTCCGCGTCCTGTGGCGGTAGAGCCGACGAAGCTCGTCGGTATGGCGGACCTCGCTCCGCGCTGCGATGACGGTGGCGGGACCAAGCGCTTCGCCACCGCTGCGGGCGAACCGCCCGACGAACTGCAACGTGACGCCCAGAGTCCGATGCTGGTCGTGCAGGGCGGCGATCTTGGCTGGGGAAAGTCGAACCCCTCGCCGAACATGTCGACGCAGACGAGGATCCTCGATTCGCGAGAGGCGAGTTTCGCTAGTGCCTCCGTGGTTTTCGTCTTACCCGTACCGTGATGGATGAGGATCGGCTGGAGGTCAGGCGCCTCTTTCTCGTAGATCTCGAGGATGGCCTGAGCTCGGATGATCGACTTCGCCCGCGCCATCACGAGATGGTCGAATCCTGCCTCCAGGTCGGCGCGGAGTGCCCCGAGCGCTGTCGTTGCTACAGCGACGTCTGGGGTCACCAGCTCGAGCACGGATTCGAATCGGATCTTCGAGAAGTAGCCCTGTCTCTGTGCTTCGCGGAGCGGAAGGCGAAGATCAGGTTCCCTCCGAGGTGCTGACCGTCCTCTCGGTGAGGGTGGCGGTGAACTGCACGACCGGCTTCGGCCTGAAGGCGTCCCGGATCGCTCGCCACGTTGTTGCTGAGACGTGGTGTGCCTCGTCGATGAAGAGGTGAGTGAACTCAGAGAGGAAGCTGCGAACGAACCTCGGGGGACGTGTTCGTCAGAGCGTTCGGAGTAGAGACCACGACGTTGCAGGCAGACGCGAGTGCCCTCGCGTCAGCGTCGTCCTTGAGCGCCCCCGAAAGCTTGCCGACGACCGGCATCGCGGCCGAATTGGGAACCAGTCCGAGCGTGGACAGGACGCCGAGCGTCTCGAACTTCGAGGCAAGCTGATCACGGAGGGCATCCGAGGGCACCACGACCAGCAATCGCTCAATCCGAGCGGCCACCAGCGCGGCGACCATCGTGTCCGTCTTGCCCGTCCCGGTCGGCATGACGATCGTTGCCGGATCTCGTGGGTCAGTCGTCCAGTAGCCAAGGAGCGCGTGTAGCGCACCGACTTGGGGTCTTCTAAGACCTTTCACCTCCTCGCTCTCTTCGATGAGCTGGAAGCCGCGTGGCCACGATTCGACGACGGCGGCGGGCTCCATCGACCGCTCGTCCTCGCTGCCGACACCGGATCTGAGCTGTCGAGCACGCCACTTGGCCCCTCGCGCCCCCTCGACGTATGACCACGTCGTTACATTGCCATCCGTCATCAAGTGCCCCAAATGTTCTCGGCGATGGTGATCTCCTTCGCGCCGCAATGCGCGAGGTCCGAAGATCCTTTGTCAGCATCATCCCGGACACGGTGATAACCACGTCGAATTCAGGATGCCCTGCGAGCACCCCGTCTCGGATACCGACGACCGGCACGGAGCCCGATTGATATTGAGGATTAATCAATATCCCCCAGGCCGTGGGACTATTCCTCCGTCACCTCGCTGCCGTCGATCGCGGCGATAATGCGTTGCTTGTCAGGGAGCGCCAGGCGCTCGGCATCGGGGAGAGCGTCGTAGGTGTAGTTCGCGACAGCTCGATGTCAGGTAAGTGACATGACGTCCATTATCGGGTTTGCGTAAACTGAAATAGACGCGCCTGTCGTGCCTCGGGCTCTGTGAGCAGTCCTGCCACGCGAACATCGACGCCTGCAGCGTCGGCTGTTCGAACAAGCCGTCGACCTCGATGCGTCGACCGCTCACTGCGCTCCAGCATTCGACGCCGCGCTCTCCCTCTCGGATCCGAGTGAGACGTACCGGGTGCGCGACAGCTGCTCCATCTCCGAGAGCTCCCTCTGGATTCCGCTGGGCGTGGGCAGCTCGGCAGTCCATCCGGTGTCGACGGCCGCAGCCCTGATCGTCGCCGGCGATGGTCCGTCGCGGCCTCCGCAACGGGCAGGCCGGAGGACGGGTCGTCCTCGGGCGGGTGTCGGCGGCCCGTCGTAGGGTGGTCGCCATGACCTCGACGACGCCTCGCTCGGTATCGACCGCTCCGAACTCGACCCCGCGACGCGCCCGCAGGACGACCTCTACCGCCACGTCAACGGGCTCTGGATCGACCGCACCGAGATCCCGAGCGACAAGGCGCGCTACGGCTCCTTCCACGTGCTCCAGGAGGAGGCCGAGAAGGCGGTCCGCGACATCATCGTCGAGGCCGCGACCGCTCCGCAGGGGCTCGAGGAGCGCCGCTTCGGCGACCTCTACACCTCCTTCATGGACGAGGCCAGGGCCGAGGAGCTCGGTGCCGCTCCGATCGCCGACGACCTCGCCGCCGTCCAGCGCGTCGACTCGGTCGCAGGCCTGCTGGCCGCCGTCGGCGCCTTCGAGCGCACGGGCGTGCCCGGGCTCTTCGGACTCTTCGTCGACAACGACCCGGGCGACCCCGAGCGCTACCTCGTCTTCGTCAACCAGGGCGGCCTCGGCCTGCCCGACGAGAGCTACTACCGCGAGGAGGAGTTCGCCTCCGTCCGCGAGAAGTACACGCCCTTCGTGGCGCGCATGCTCGGGCTCGCGGGCGTCGGAGCACCCGAGGAGCGCGCCGCGCGCATCGTCGCCCTCGAGACAGAGCTCGCCGCCGTGCACTGGGACAAGGTGCGCAGCCGCGACGAGCCAGGCCACCTACAACCTCCGCTCCTGGGCCGAGGTCGAGGGGCTCGCCGCCGGCATCGACCTGGGAGTCTGGCTGACCGCGATGGGCGCTCCGGAGGGGGCGCTCGCCGAGGTCGTCGTCCGCCAGCCGAGCTTCCTCCAGGGCCTGGCCGGCCTCCTGACCGACGAGAACCTGCCCGCATGGCGCGACTGGCTGTCGTGGCAGGTGGTCCGCGGGGCGGCCGCCTACCTCTCGAGCGACTTCGTCGACGCGAACTTCGACTTCTACGGCCGCACCCTGACCGGCACCCCGCAGAAGCGCGAGCGCTGGAAGCGCGGCGTCTCGCTCGTCGAGGGGTCCCTCGGCGAGGCGGTCGGCCGCATCTACGTCGAGCGCCACTTCCCCGAGAGCGCCAAGACCGAGATGGACGTCCTGGTCGCGAACCTCATCGAGGCGTACCGCCGCTCGATCGGCGAACTCGACTGGATGGGCGCCGAGACCCGCGGACGGGCGCTCGAGAAGCTCGGAAGTTCACCCCCAAGATCGGCTACCCGGTCCGCTGGCGCGACTACTCCGCCCTGTCGATCGACCCGGCCGACCTGGTGGGCAACGCGCGCCGCGTGGCCGCGTTCGAGTTCGACCGCGAACTCGGCAAGATCGGGAAGCCGCTCGATCGCGACGAGTGGTTCATGACTCCGCAGACCATCAACGCGTACTACAACCCGGGCTTCAACGAGATCGTGTTCCCCGCGGCGATCCTGCAGTTCCCCTTCTTCGACGAGACCCGCGATCCCGCGGCCAACTACGGCGCGATCGGCGCGGTCATCGGCCACGAGATCGGCCACGGCTTCGACGACCAGGGCTCGCGCTTCGACGGCGACGGCCGCCTGACCGACTGGTGGACGCAGGCCGACCGCGAGGCGTTCGAGGAGCGGACCAAGGCGCTCATCGCGCAGTACGACGCCCTCGCTCCGCGACCACCCCGGGCACCACGTGAACGGCGCCCTGACCATCGGCGAGAACATCGGCGACCTGGGCGGGCTGAGCATCGCGTGGAAGGCGTACGTGCTCTCGCTCGAGGGGCAGGAGCCTCCCGTGATCGACGGTCTGACCGGCGCCGAGCGCTTCTTCCTGTCGTGGGCGCAGGCCTGGCAGCAGAAGTCCCGCGACGAGGAGACGATCCGCCTGCTGGCCATCGATCCGCATGCCCCGGCAGAGTTCCGGTGCAACCAGATCGTCCGCAACATCGACGAGTTCTACGCTACTTTTGACGTCACCGAAGGCGACGCCCTCTGGCTCTCCCCGAGCGAGCGCGTCACCATCTGGTAGTCACCGGCGACTGCCGTTCCGCACCGCGGACGTCCACCCCGGGCATCGAGAGCCGACCGATGCCGACGGGGCCGTCCGTGCATCGCGCGCCGTCCCGACGCGTCGACGGACCCCCGCGTCCGCCCCTCCGCACGACCCGCTCAGCCGACCCGTAGAGGGCCCGACCCGTGGTGATCCCCACCCACGACACCCGCCGTGACAACCGACGAGCCCGCCGCGGCCGGCACAAGGGCTCGCACGATCACGACAACTTCCAGCGCGGCTTCGACGCGCTCGGCCGGCTCGCACTCGACGGAGTCGTGGTCTCGGCCCGTGCCGTCGACGTCGCGACCGGGCGCACCCTGTTCGCGGTCGACGACTCCGTCTCGATGCCCACCGCCGGCATCGGCAAGATCCTGCTCCTGATCGAGGTGGCGGCCCGCCTCGCGAGCGACCCGCAGGAGAACCTCCGCCTGGTCGACCGCACGGCGGCCGACGCCGTCGCCGGCTCGGGCGTCTGGCAGCACCTGCAGGTGCCGTCGATGCCGATCGCCGATCTGGCGGCGCTGGTCGGCGCGACGAGCGACACGCTGGCGACCAACGTGCTGCTGCGCCGCGTGGGGCTCGACGCCGTGCGTGAGCGTGCCGAGGGCCTCGGGCTCTCGCGCACCGCGCTGCTCGACGTCGTCCGCGACGACCGCGGCCCCGACGACGCCCCGCAGCTCTCCATCGGCTCCGCCCGCGAGCTGACCTGGCTGCTGGCGACGCTGGCGAACGGCGAGATCGTCGACTCCGCCGTCAGCTCGCGCGTCATCGGCTGGCTGTCGCTCAACTCCGACCTGTCGATGGTCGCCTCCGCCTTCGGCCTCGACCCGCTCACGCACCGTCAGCCCGACCACGGCGTGCTGCTCGTCAACAAGACCGGCGCCGACGCCGGCGTGCGCGCCGAGACCGGAGTGCTGCGCGGCCCCCGCGCCTCGGTCGCCTACGCGGTGACGACCCAGTTCGACGACACGACCCTGCACTACCGCCTCGCGGTGCTCGAGGGCATGCGCACCCTGGGTGTCGATTTGCTGGAGTACGTGCACTGACGCGGGCGGCGTGCGATGTCCTCGGACTCGGCGACGCGGCGTTCGCCGCGGGTGCGGCGCGCGGTGTCCGCCGATTCCGCGTGAAGCCCGCGGGTCGGGGCCCTGCGTGCCGCGGCGATCGTGCGGGGTTCGCCGGTCCGGGTGCTCGATCGCCGACGTCGCAGCCGCCGGATCGAGTGGGCGGCGGCCGCCCGTCAAGTCCATGACCGGCGTGCGGACCGCGACCTAGGCTGCCGACAGCGGGACCGCCTCCGGTGCGGGCCGCGGAGGAGGAACCATGAGCAGCTTCGGCTTCGACGCCCCCGAGGACGTCACCGACACCACCCGCCCCGACCCCCGACTCGATCCCCGCGCCTCCCGAGGACCCGGCGCAGATCGACGACCCCGAGGCCCTCGACGAGGCGCTCGACGAGGGCGCCGACGCCCGCCTCGGCGACGACCAGGATCCGCCGGAGCAGCCGGTCGTCCCGTCGCCGAGCTGAGGCCCGCGGGAGCGCTGCGGCTTCCCTTTGCTGATCGAGTAGCCCGCGTACCGGGCGTATCGAGATCAACCATCGCCAGAAGGCCTGGTCCTCAGCGGATCTGCTGGCGGACGTGGGTCTCGATACGCCGCTGCGCTGCTACTCGACCAACGAGGCTGACGATCAGCCGAGACGCAACGCGGCTTCGCCGCCCGAGGCGCCCCTGTGGAGTTGGTCGACCGGCGGGAACGACGGCGCTACCGGATCCCGCTGCGCGCGAAGCCCTGCACGAAGTACCGCTGGAACGCCAGGAACAGCACCACCATCGGCAGCACCGACACGAGGGCCAGCGCCATGCTCGCGCTGTAGTCCGGCGTCGACTGCCCCTTGAGGTAGAGCAGCCCGATCGGCAGCGTGAACAGGTCGTTGTCCTTGAGCGCGATCAGCGGCCAGGCGAAGTCGTTCCACGAGCCGAGCAGCGTCAGCAGCACCAGCACCGCGATCAGCGGGCGAGCTGAGACAGCAGCACCACCTGCAGGAAGACGCGCAGCTGACCGGCTCCGTCGATCCGCGCGGCCTCGAGCAGCTCCTCCGGGATCGACAGGAAGAACTGCCGGGCGAGGAAGATGCCGAACGCCGCAGCGGCTCCCGGCAGGATCACCGACCAGTACGTGCCGTAGATCTGCAGGCCGGCGACGAGCCGGAACTGGGCGACCATGATCGCCTGCACCGGGATCATCATCGTCGCCAGCGCCAGGGAGGAACAGCGCGTTGCGCCCCGGGAAGCGCAGCCGGGCGAACGCCCAGCCCGCCGTGAGGTTCACCACCACCGTCAGTGCCGTCACGAAGGCCCCGATCACGACGGAGTTGACGAACCAGTCGCCGACCGGGAACCGCTCGAACACGGTGGCGAAGTTCTCGAGGCTGAGGGTGCTCGGCCAGAACCGGGGCGGGCCCGGCGCGAAGACCTCTCCGCGGGGCGAGAACGCGATGACGAGCATCCAGTAGAGCGGGAAGAAGACGATCGCCGAGGCGATCACGGCGACGACGATGCGCAGGGCGACGCCGGCGCGGAGGCCGTCGCGGCCGCCGCGGCGACGGCGAGTACCGGAGGCGGTGCGCGTCGCGTCGACCGCGGGGGCGATCTGAGTGAGGGTCGAGGAGGTCATCGGGGGTCCTATTCGACGAGATCGCGGGTGCGGGCTGGTGCGCCACTGGACGTAGGTGAAGGCGAGCGTGATGAGCAGGATCACGACGCCCAGCGCCGCTCCGTAGCCCTGCTCGCGCACCTGGAAGCCGTTGCGGTACGCGTAGGTGCCGAGCACCGAGGTCGAGAAGCCCGGTCCTCCGCCGGTCATCACGAAGACGATGTCGAAGACCTGGAACGAGGCGATCACGTTCATGATCAGCAGGAAGAACGTCGACGGGCCGACCAGCGGCACCGTCGGTGCGCGGAACTGCTGCCAGCGCGTCGCTCCGTCGATCCGCGCCGCCTCGTAGAGCTCGGGCGAGACGCTCTGCAGGCCGGCGATGTAGATCACCATGTTGAAGCCGATCCGGAGCCAGATCGCGGTGATCATCACCGAGACCATCGCCGGGCCGCCCTCGGACTGCCACGACACGGGCGAGGCGCCGAGCGAGGTCAGCACCTTGTTGACGATGCCCGAGGACTCGCTGAAGATCGTGACCGCGATCATGCCGGAGGCGACTCCGGAGATGACCAGCGGCAGCACGATGATCGTGCGGTAGACACCGCGCGCGGGCAGCACCGAGTTCAGCAGCACGGCCAGGCCCAGCCCGCCGATCAGCTCGAGCGGCACCGTGACGGCCGTGACGAGCAGCGTGTTCGCGAGGCTCTGCCAGAAGACCGGATCCGCGCCCATCCGCAGGTAGTTCGCGAATCCGACCCACTCCGGCGTGCCGAAGCCGCGCGAGTCCTGGAACGAGAGCTGGACCGCCCAGAGGATCGGCACGAAGAGGAACAGCGCCATCAGCAGCATGTTCGGCGCCACGAAGCCGTAGCCGGTGAGCACCTCGCGGGTGCGGGCGGCCGACCGCCGCCGAGCGGGCGCGGGGCGCCCTCCCGGCGGCGGAGTGCGGCGGTGGTCATCAGCTGGTCGCCTGCCCGATGGCGTCGGACAGATCGGCCAGCGTCTCCTCGGTGCTGCGGCCGTTCACGAAGGCCTGCTCGAGCTGGTCCTGCATCGCGACCGAAGATCTGCGCGAGGAACGGCGAGGTGAGCTGCTGCACGTCGCGCGGCGTGATCGTCGAGGCCTGCTCGACGAAGACGAGCATGACGTCCGGGCGCACCGCGAACTCGATCGAGGCGGGGTCGATGTCGGAGCGGGTGGGCAGCTCGTTGGTCGCCGCGCAGAACTCGGCCATGTTCTCGGCCTCCGTCATGAACGTCAGGAAGTCGGTGGCGAGCTCGGGGTTCTCGGTCTCGGCCGTCGCGACCAGCGCGTTGCCGCCGAGGTCGGTGGCTCCGCGCTCGTCGACGGGCATCGGAGTCGCGACCCAGTCGAAGTCGGCGAGATCGTCGATGTCGGGCACGAGGAACGAGCCGGCGAACGCCATCGCGACGGTCTCCTCCGTGAAGAAGGAGTCGGCGTAGGTGGCCGACTTGACCGAGCTGGTCGGGGGCACCCATCCGTTCTCGAAGAAGCTCTTGGTGTAGTCGAGCGCCTTCGCGCCCTCGGCGGAGTCGATGGCGGGGGTCGTGCCGTCCTCCTCGAGCAGGGCGCCGTCGGCCTCGAACAGCCAGCTCAGCCAGCGCGGGGTACCGCCGAGCTGCCAGTTGTAGACGAAGGGGTACTGCTCGGCGGGGAGGAGGCGCGCAGCGTGGTGGCCACGTCGGCGAACTCCTCCCAGGTCCAGGCCTCGTCGAGCGTGGTCGGCACGTCGGTGATGCCCGCGGCGGCGAGCAGCTCGGTGTTGACGAGCAGCGCCGAGACGTCGGTCTGGTGCGGGACTCCGTAGGGCACGCCCTCGAAAGGGACCGCCTCCCAGAAGGCGGGGGTGAACGCGTCGATCTGCTCCTGCGAGACGTACTCGCTCACGTCGAGCAGCTGCTCCTGGCTCGAGTAGACGCCGAGGTTGCCGTAGTCGACGCGGAACACGTCGGGCGCCTCGCCCGAGCTCAGCTGCGCGTCGATGTTGCTGAACATCTGGTCGTAGGGCACGACGTTGAGCTGCACGTCGACGCCGTCGTTCGCGGCCTCGAAGTCGGCGATCAGGGTCTCGAAGGCCGCCTCCTCCGACTCGCTGGCCCAGGTGGTGAAGGTGAGGGAGCCGGCCTCGAGATCCGCCGCCGCCCCTCCTCCGAAGCCGCTGCAGCCGGTGAGGGCGGCGGTGACCGCCAGGACGGTGGCGGTGGGTATCAGTCGTCGTGTCGTCATGATCGTGTCCTCTGCTGTGGTGTGCGGTGCGGTGCGGGTGTGCGGAGTGGTGTGCGTGCGGTGGTCAGGGGTCCAGGCGGTCGAGCGCGTGCTCGACCAGCGAGACGAGGCCGTGCGGGCCGAGCTGTCCCTCGAGCGACTCGACGAGCTCGCGACGGTCGGCGGGCGCGTCGCATTCGAGGGCGGCGTGGGCGGTGGCGGTCGCGTCCTCGATCAGCGCGGACGCAGCCGAAGCGGGCGATGCGGGCGTCGTCGAGGGCGGCCTCGCCGTACCCGGAGCGGAACGAGCGGCGCTGCTCGTCGGTGATCGGCTGCGAGAAGATCACGCCGAGCTCGATCAGCAGCAGGTCGACCTCGCGCGGGGCGACCGTCGCCTCGTCGAAGTCGATCAGCCAGGGGCTGCCGTCGGTGCCGATCACCACGTTGCCGGGGTGCGGATCGCCGTGCAGCGGGACGCGCGCGGTCGGCGTGCGCTCCCGCTTGAGGCGCCGCTCCGCTCCGGGCGAGCGCCTCCAGGCGCGGACGGTGGGCGCGCCAGAGCCGGGCGGTCTCGTCGTCGGGGGCGTCGCGCATCCGCTCGTCGAGGCCTGCCAGACGCGCCGTCGGCGGCGCGCCGGCCCGGCGGATCCCGCGGCGGACCGGGGTGCCGGCCGGGGGAGCGGAGTCGTGCACGGCGCGCAGCACGACGCCGAGCCCCTCCCACGAGAGGGCATCGGGGCCGGAGTCGACGGCGTCCTCGCCCAGGATCCACGGGGCGACCGACACGAGCACGCCGTCGTCCTCGCTCCAGGGACGGCCGTCGGCGGCGCGCAGGGGGGCGATGACGCCCGGGACCCCGGCCTCGGCGAGGGATGCGGCCAGCGACAGCCCGAAGCGCCCGTCACGGCGGCTCGCCTTCACGCTCCACAGGGCTCCGGAGTCGTCGACTGCGCACCAGACGCGGGCGCGGTCGTCGAGGCCGCCCGTCACCGGCTCGAGCGCGGTGATCGGCACGCCGAACTCCCGGCGGACACGATCGTCCACGGCGGCTTCCGAGGAATGCTCATCCCTGTCATCGTGACGCCCGAACAGGGCTGGAAACACGGACTTGCGGATCCGGCGCGGAGGTGCGCGGAGGGCGGGAGAGCTGGGAGTGGGGGAGCGGGGCGCGAGGCGTGCGGGCCCGCGTGCGGCTCAGTGCGGAGCGACCGCCGCCAGCCACTGCCGCACGAGCGGCACGAGGAGGGCCGGGTCCTCGTCCGCCTCGAGCGCGCGCACCGCCCGGTCCGCCGCACGCCATTGGACCCGGTCGTCGTCGAGCACCGGTGCGACGTCGTCCGCGCGCGCCGCGACTCCGCGGTGCAGCACGACCTCGACCCGGTCGCCCGGCCGCAGGCGCAGCGTGACCAGGTGCTCGCCGATCGCATAGCTGGGCGCGTTCCACTTCACCGATTCGACGAGCCGCGGATCCGCCGACAGCACCGCCTCGCGTACGCGCCCGATCTGCTCGTGGCGCGGGTGCCGCATCGCGGCGACGTGGGCGGTGGCGGCGGCGTCGAGTCGTGACATGGAGTCACCGTGGCACGGGATCGGACGCGGCGGGTGTTCGCAACCGAGGTCAGGATCCGGAGAAGGGCACCGGGAGGGCCGCCGCGGCCCTCCGGACCTCGGTTGCGCACTGCGTCAGGCCGCGACTCGGTGCGCGGACGCCCCACTCGGCCGCGGACGTGCGCAAGGCTGGAGCAATGCAGTTCAGAGTCTTCACCGAACCCCAGGAGGGCGCGAGCTACGAGGACCTCCTCGCCGTCGCCCAGGCGACCGAGGCCCTCGGCTTCGACGGCTTCTTCCGCTCCGACCACTACCTCCGCATGGGCGAGGGCGATCCGGGCCCCGGACCCTCCGACGCCTGGACCTCGCTCGCCGGCCTCGCCCGCGAGACCGAGCGGATCGCGCTCGGCACGCTGGTCTCCTCCGTCACCTACCGCCCGCCGGGGATCCTCGCGATCCAGGTCGCCCAGGTCGACGCCATGTCGGGCGGACGCGTCGAGCTCGGACTCGGCACCGGCTGGTTCGAGAAGGAGCACGCCGCGTACGGCATTCCCTTCCCGCCCCGCCGCTTCGACCTGCTCGAGGAGCAGCTCGAGATCGTCACCGGCCTCTGGTCGACCCCGGTCGGCGAGCGCTACTCGTTCACGGGCGAGCACTACACGCTCACCGACTCGCCGGCGCTGCCCAAGCCCGCGCGGCTGCCCGTCCCGGTGATCGTGGGCGGAGGAGGCCCGAAGCGCACCCCGCGCCTCGCGGCCCGCTTCGCCAGCGAGTTCAGCCTGCACCGTTCCCCGAGTTCGACTCGATCCGCGGCTCCTTCGACCGCGTCGACGAGGCGTGCCGCGCCATCGGGCGCGAGCCGTCGTCGTTGGTGCACTCCGTCGCGCTGATCGCGGTCGCAGGATCGTCCGAGGCGGAGTTCGCGCGCCGGGCCGCGGCCGTCGGGCGCGAGCCGGCCGAGCTGCGCGAGCACGGCATCGCGGGCGGCGTGCAGGAGGCGGTGGACCGCCTGGAGTCGCTGCGCGAGTCGGGCGTCGAGCGCGTGTACCTGCAGATCATGGACCTGCACGACCTCGAGCACCTCGACCTGTTCGCCCGCGAGGTCCTGCCGCGCCTGTCGTCCTGAGTCGGCGCCCGCGCCTCCCTCCTCCCTCCTCCAGAAGTTGCGGTGACCGCTCGCGCTTCCCGCAGCTTCTGGAGAGTCGACGGCTCGGCCGGCTCCACTCCGCAATAGTCGTCGCACTCGAGCGCGAGTACGACGACTTCTGCGGACTCGAATGCTCGTGCGCCGTCTCCGGAGTCGCTTCGTTCCTCGACTCCGCGAAAGTTGTCGTACTCGAGCCTGAGTACGACAACTTCTGCGGACTCGGCGGCGCCACACTCCGGCCCGACGGCTACGGCCTCCTGCAGCCCGCGCTCCTCGGAGAAGTTGCGGTGACCGCTCGCGCTTCCCGCAACTTCTGGGAAACTGACGGCTCGGCGGCTCGACTACGCGAAAGTCGTCGTACTCGAGCGCGAGTACGACGACTTCTGCGGACTCGATGGTGACTTCTGCGCGCGAAGCGGCGGCTTCCGCGGAGGCGCGGGCCGCGCCTCGCGGCCCGGCCCCGACCTAGGCTGGACACGTGCCTGAGACCATCGAGCGCCCCGACGAGCGGCTGCGGACCCGCTCCGCCGCCGACGTCCCGTGGATCGTGCTCGTCTGGGACGACCCGGTGAACCTCATGTCGTACGTCTCGTTCGTCTTCCGCAGCTACTTCGGTTTCGGGCGCGCCGAGGCGGAGCGGCTGATGCTGCAGGTGCACACGGAGGGTCGTGCGGTGGTCGCGACCGGCAACCGCGAGGAGATGGAGCGGCACGTGGAAGCGATGCACGGCTACGGCCTGTGGGCGACGCTGCAGAAGGCCGACGCGTGAACAGCGCCGTGCGGACTGCGCCCCCGATGACGCCCGCGGACGCCCCCACCCCCTTCCCCGCCCCGCGATCGGCCCCCGCTGATGCGCGCGTTCCGTCGCGACGCCTCCGGAGCCGCTGTCGCCCGCTTCGATCGCGAAGAGGCCGGGATCCTCCGCCACCTCGCCGGCGAGATGCTCGAGCTCCTGGACCGCAGTGCCGACGACGACCAAGCGCGGAGCGATCCGGCGCTCGCCCGGCTGCTCCCCGACGCCTACCGTGACGACGCCGAGGCCGCGGCCGAGTTCCGGCCGCTTCACCGCTCCCGACCTCGCCGGCCGCAAGATGGACGACGCGCGGGCGGTGGCTGCGGCGCTCGACGCGGGGGACGACTCCGCTCACCGCGGTGTCTTCGCAGGGCTGGGCGAGGTCTCGGTGCGCCTCGAGGAGCGGCAGGCGCTCTCGTGGATGCGCGCGCTCACCGACATGAGGCTGGCGCTCGCCGCACGACTCGGCATCCTCGACTCCGACGACGGCCTCGAGCCCGCCGACGAGAACGCCGCCGCCATCCTCAGCGTCTACGACTGGCTCGGCGCTGTGCAGGACGGCCTCGTCCGCGCGGTCGACGTGTAGCCGCTCCGCCAGGCCCGGGTGACCACGATCCCGCGTCAGGCTGTGCTGGCGACGGCGCTCTCGCGTCCACCGGCCCGCTAGTCGTTCTAGGGAATCCACAGCTGTGGACAACCCTGTGGAGAACTGTGGACAAGGGTGGGGAGAACCCGCTCCGGATCTCGCAGAACCGCGGCGCGCCTGTGCAAGGGGCTGTGGGGACCTGTGGAAACGCGTACCGTCCATCCTGTGAATACACCGAGTGGCAACCAGGCCAAGCAGGCAGCGGACGACGCGCAGGACTCGACGGCGGTGCGCACGCTCGCCCGGTTCGGCTACGCGGCGAACGGGCTCGTGCACATCCTGATCGGAGTGATCGCCCTCGGAGTCGCCCAGGGCGGAGGAGGCTCGGCGGACCAGTCGGGCGCGCTCGGCGCGCTCTCGTCGACTCCGGGCGGAACCGTCGTGCTCTGGGTCTGCACGATCGGACTCTTCGGACTGGCGCTGTGGGGGATCCTCGAGGCGTTCCTCGTCGTCAAGGGCGACACCGAGCTGAAGAAGTGGGGCAGCAGGCTCAAGGAGGCGGCGAAGGCCGTCGTCTACGCGGCGCTCGGCGTCACCGCGCTCCGCTTCGCGATGGGCGACGGGGCGAACTCGTCGGAGTCCTCGAAGAGCGCGAGCGCGCAGGTCCTGGCGGCTCCGGGCGGCGTGGTGCTGCTCGTGCTGGTCGGCGTGGCCGTCCTCGCGGTCGGCGGCGTGTTCGTCTACCGGGGTGTGTCGAAGAAGTTCCTCGAGAACATCGCGGAGCCCGGCGGCACGGCCGGCACCGTCGTCACCTGGCTCGGCATCGTCGGCTACACCGCCAAGGGCATCGTGCTGGGAGCACTGGGCGTGCTGCTGATCGTCGCCGCCGTCCGGCACGACCCGGAGCAGGCGGGCGGACTCGACGAGGCGCTGGAAGTCTCTGACCGAGCTGCCGTTCGGAGTCTTCCTGCTCGGCTTCGTCGCCCTCGGACTCATCGCCTACGGCGTGTACTGCTTCGCGCGGGCGCGCTGGCCGCGCCTCTGACCGGTCCTACTCCTCGGCAGCCTCCGCGCAACTGGTGACACGGTCACCGTCGCGGTGACACGCTGAGCCTGTGAGCGCAGGGACCGACGACGAGGTCGCGATCGGGGTCTACTCGGTCGGGATCTCGGCCGCGCGCCTGCTGCGCTCCGCCGCCACCGGCGACCGGGCCGCGTTCGCCGAGCTGTTCGACCGCTTCAGCGGTCTCTTCTCGGCCTCGATCGCCGCCGTCCACTCCGATCCGGCGACGCGCGACCGGCTCTGCACCGAGGCCTTCGCCGAGGTCTGGCGGCGCTCGGCCGAAGGGGCCGGCTCCCGGACCCCGGTGCTCTGGCTGCTCGAGGTGCTCTGCGAGACCCTCGGCTCCTCCCGCGCGATCGCTCGACGCCCCCCTCGGCGAGGGCCTGCTCGCGCTCGCCTGCCCCGACCGGGAGCTGCTGCTCCTGGCCGTCGCGGGGCGAGTACTCCCAAGCCGAGATCGCGGCGCTCACCGGAGTGGGCGAGCCCGCTCTGCGCAGGATGCTGCGGAACGCCCTCGTCCCTCCGCGAGCTCGACGACGGTCGTCTCACCGCCTGAGGCCCTTCGGGAATACACCGCCCCGCGGTAAAGCTGAGTCAATCGAACTCAACTCTCGATCATCAGGAGGACACCCCAGATGCAGGCCGGTCGCACGCCCCAGCAGGACGAGCAGCAGTCCGCCCTCGAGCAGTACGGAGTCGACCTCACCGCGATCGCTGCGAGCGGCAAGCTCGATCCGGTGATCGGCCGCGACGCCGAGATCCGCCGCGTCAGCCAGGTGCTGACCCGGCGCACCAAGAACAACCCTGTGCTCATCGGCGAGCCCGGCGTCGGCAAGACCGCCGTCGTCGAGGGGCTCGCCCAGCGCATCGTCGCCGGCGACGTCGCCGACAGCCTCAAGGGCAAGCGCCTCGTCAGCCTCGACCTGTCCGCCCTCATCGCGGGCGCCAAGTACCGCGGCGAGTTCGAGGAGCGGCTGAAGGCGGTCCTGAAGGAGATCAACGACTCCGACGGCCGCATCATCACGTTCATCGACGAGCTGCACACGCTCATGGGCGCGGGAGGCGGCGACGGCTCGGTCGCGGCCGCCAACATGCTCAAGCCCATGCTCGCGCGCGGCGAGCTGCGGATGATCGGCGCCACGACCCTCGACGAGTACCGCGAGTACATCGAGAAGGACGCCGCACTCGAGCGCCGCTTCCAGCAGGTGTTCGTCGGTGAGCCGAGCGTCGAGGACACGGTCGCGATCCTCCGCGGCCTGAAGGAGCGCTACGAGGCGCACCACAAGGTCGCCATCGCCGACTCCGCCCTGGTCGCCGCCGCCTCGCGCCCGAGCCGCTACATCACCGCGCGTCAGCTGCCGGACAAGGCCATCGACCTCATCGACGAAGGCCGCGTCGCGGCTGCGGATGGAGATCGACTCCGCTCCCGTCGAGATCGACGAGCTGCGCCGCTCCGTCGACCGGCTGAAGCTCGAGGAGCTCGCGCTGAAGAAGGAGAAGGACGAGGCCTCGAAGGCGCGGCTCGAGAAGCTGCGCGAGGACCTCGCGCGGCGCGGCGCCCAGCTCGAGGAGCTGCAGAAGCGGTGGGAGCGCGAGCGCGCCTCCCTCAACCGCGTCGGCGACCTCAAGAACAAGCTCGACGCCTTGCGGATCGAGGCCGAGCGCGCCCAGCGCGAGGGCCGGCTCGAGCGCGCCTCGCGGCTGCTCTACGGCGACATCCCCGTGATCGAGCGCGACCTCGCCGCCGCCGAGAAGGAGGAGGAGCCGGCAGAGGGCCGCATGGTCAACGAGCAGGTCACCTCCGACGACATCGCGGCCGTGATCGCCGCCTGGACGGGGATCCCCGTCGGCCGGCTGATGCAGGGCGAGACCGAGAAGCTGCTGCACCTCGAGCGCGAGCTGCACCGCCGCCTGATCGGGCAGGAGCGGGCCGTGTCGGCCGTGTCGGACGCGGTGCGCCGCACCCGCGCGGGCATCTCGGACCCCGACCGGCCCACCGGCTCGTTCCTCTTCCTCGGCCCGACCGGTGTCGGCAAGACCGAGCTCGCGAAGGCGCTCGCCGACCATCTCTTCGACGACGAGAAGGCGCTGGTGCGCATCGACATGTCGGAGTACGGCGAGAAGTTCGCCGTCTCCGCGCCTGGTCGGCGCCCCTCCCGGCTACATCGGCTACGAGCAGGGCGGCCAGCTGACGGAGGCGGTGCGGCGGCGCCCGTACTCGGTGGTGCTGCTCGACGAGATCGAGAAGGCGCACCCCGAGGTCTTCGACGTGCTGCTGCAGGTCCTCGACGACGGCCGCCTCACCGACGGGCAGGGGCGGACGGTCGACTTCCGCAACCCGATCCTGATCCTCACCTCGAACCTCGGCTCGCAGTACCTCGTCGATCCGACGCTGTCGATCGAGCAGAAGGAGGAGGCGGTGCAGCAGATGGTGCGCCAGGCCTTCAAGCCCGAGTTCGTGAACCGCCTCGATGACATCGTGATCTTCCGGACGCTGGACGAGACCGAGCTGGGCGAGATCGTGTCGCTGTACGTCGACCGGCTGTCGCGCCGGCTGTCGGAGCGACGGCTCGACCTGGCCGTCACGCCCAGCGCCCGCGGGTGGCTGGCCGAGCGCGGCTACGACCCGCAGTACGGCGCCCGGCCGCTGCGCCGACTGATGCAGCACGAGATCGACGACCAGCTCGCGACCGCTCTGCTGGACGGCTCGATCCGCGACGGCGACGTGGTGCTGGTCGACGTCTCGGACGACGGCGAGGGCCTCGTGGTGAGCGCCGGGCTGCCGGCTGCGGCGTAGGGCGGCTCCACTCCGCGGAAGTCGTCGTACTCGAGCTCGAGTACGACGATTTCTGCGGACTCCGAGCGCGCGGCTGCCGGCGGAGGCTCCTCCACAGAGGGGAGGGGCCGCGAAGTCGTCCACAGCGTCGGGGGAGCGGCCCTCGCGGCCCCGGCCGCACCGGTACCGTCGCCGCCGTGTCCCTCCCTCCACCGGCTCCGCGCATGGCCGACCTCGCTCCCGAGCAGCGCCCACGCGAGCGGCTGCGCGCGCACGGCCCGGCGGCGCTGACCGACGCAGAGACCCTGGCCGTCCTGATCGGCAACGGCATCCGCGGGGCGAACGCCACCGTCGTCGCGCAGCAGCTGCTCGCCCGGTTCGGCGGCATCGACGCGGTCGCGCGGGCCGGAGTCGTCGATCTCGCCCGGCAGCGCGGCATCGGCGAGGTCGCGGCGTGCCGCATCGTCGCGTCCTTCGAGCTGCGCCGGCGGATGAACCGCGCGCACCGGGCGCCGCGCGTCACCACCGCCGCCGAGCTCGCCGCTCTCGTGGGCCCCCTGCTGAGCGCGCGGCCCGACGAGACCGTGCTCGCCGTCGCGCTCGACGCCTCCGGGGCGGTGCGCGACGTCCTCGCCCTGGCCGACGGAGGCGCCTCCCACGCCGATCTCCCCGTGCCCGCGGTCCTGGCCGAGGTCCTCTCCCGCGGAGCCGCCGGCGTCGCACTCGCGCACAGCCACTCCGGCGACGCGACCGTGCTCCCCTCCGACCGCGCAGCCACCCGCGTGCTCGCCGAGGGAGCCCGAGCGTGCGGCCTCGGGTTCCTGGCGCACGTGATCGTCGGGCGCGACGGCTGGGCGGAGGCGCCGCCCTGACGGCCGCCCTGACGAGCGGGGCGGCTGCGCCTCGGCGCCTCTCCTCCATGCCCCGTCTCCTCCGTGCCCCGTTCCGCACGCCCGTGCAAGCCCCCGCCCCGCGCCGCCTCCCGCGCGCGCACCCGGGCGTAGCGTGGAGACGACCCCACCCCACTTCTCGAGCAGGAGATCCCTCATGCGAGCAACACTCATCCACGGCGAGCGCGACGTCCGAGTCGAGGACGTGCCCGAGCCGACCCTCTCGACCGGCCGTGACGCGATCGTCCGCGTGACCGCGGCCTGCGTGTGCGGCTCCGACCTCTGGCCCTACCGCGGTGTCACTCCCACGAAGGAGGCGCACCGCATCGGCCACGAGTTCGTCGGCGTCGTCGAGTCGGTCGGCGACGACGTGCGCGACATCTCCGTCGGTGACTTCGTGATCGCTCCGTTCTACGTCTGCGACGGCACCTGCGCCAACTGCGCCAACGGCGTCTCGACCTCGTGCCTCACCGGCGGCTGGTGGGGCTCCGAGGTCGGCGACGAGGGCTTCGCCGACGGCGCGCAGGGCGAGAAGGTCCGCGTCCCGCTGGCCGACGGCACGCTCTTCAAGGTCGGCACCGACCCCGACCCGGCGCTCATCCCGAGCCTGCTGACCCTGGCCGACGTCATGGGCACCGGCCACCACGCGGCAGTCTCGGCCGGCGTGACCGAGGGCTCGACCGTCGCGGTCGTGGGCGACGGAGCGGTCGGCCTCTGCGCCGTGCTCGCCGCCAAGCGGCTCGGCGCCACCACGATCATCGCGATGTCGCGCCACGAGTCCCGGCAGAATCTCGCCACCCGCTTCGGAGCCACCCACATCGTCGAGACGCGCGGAGACGAGGGAGTGGCTCGCGTGAAGGAGCTCACCGGCGGCATCGGCGCCGACTGCGTGCTCGAGTGCGTCGGCACCAAGGAGTCGATGCAGCAGGCGCTCGACCCGGCCCGCCCCGGCGGCATGGTCGGGTACGTCGGTGTCCCGAACGGCGGCCCGGAGCTGCCCGTCCGCCAGATGTTCGGCTCGAACGTGGGCGTGAACGGCGGAGTCGCCCCTGTCCGCGGCTACATGGAGGAGCTGCTCCCGGACGTCCTCAGCGGTGCGATCGAGCCCGGCCTGGTCTTCGACCTCGAGCTCCCGCTCGAGGAGATCGCGGAGGCGTACGCCGCGATGGACGAGCGCCGCGCGATCAAGACGCTGGTCCGCCCGTAGTGGGGGAGAGGGGCGTCCGCGCCGACGGAGGGAGTAGCCTCCCCGCGCATGACCGCGTCAGCCCGCGCCGCCGCGACGGCGTCCCCCTTCCACCCGGATCTCGCACTCGGCCGCTGGATCCCGCCCGTCTCGCTCGGCCCGCGCCTGCTCCGCCTCGCCACACTCGGCGCGAGGCGGCGGGCGGGAGGCGCCGGCCGACCTCCTCGTCGAGGACCTCGGGATCCCAGGTGCTGACGGCGCGCCTTCGATCCGCGCGCGCAGCTACCGCCCCCGCATCCTGCGCGGCGCCGCTCCCCGCCCTCGTCTGGGTCCACGGCGGCGGCATGGTCCTGGGCAGCCACCTCCAGGACGAGTCCTCGAACATCGCGTTCGCCCGCACCCTGGGCATCAGCGTCCTCTCCATCGACTACCGACTCTCGCCGGCCCACCCCGCCCCGGCCGCGCTCGAGGATGTCGTCGCCGCGTTCCGCTGGCTCGTGGAGCACGCGGACGAGCGCGGTGTCGATCCGGCCCGCATCGCGATCGGCGGGGCCAGCGCGCCGGTGGAGGCCTCGCCGCCGGCGCGACCCTGCTCGCCCACGACCGCGGAGGAGCGCAGCCCGCCTTCCAGCTCCTCGTCTACCCGATGCTCGACGACCGCACGGTGACCCGTCCCGGCCCGACTTCCCGGGGCGTGCGCGTCTGGACCCCCGGCAGCAACCGCTTCGGCTGGACCTCCTACCTCGGCACCGAGCCCGGCGGCGCGCACGTCTCGCCCTACGCCGCCCCCGCCCGACGCGACGACCTCGCCGGCCTCCCGCCCGCCTGGATCGGCGTCGGCTCCTCGACCTCTTCCACAACGAGGACGTCCGCTACGCCGAGCGCCTCCGCGCGGCCGGGGTGCCCTGCGAGCTCGAGATCGCGCAGGGTGCGTTCCACGGCTTCGACGCCCTGTTCCGCCGCACCGGAGTGGCGAAGCGCTTCTGGGCCGCACAGGCCGCCGCGCTCGAGGTGGCGCTCACCCTGCAACGAGAGCGTGCCGCGAAGGTAATCCGCTCGAAAGCAGCCGGGGCCTAGGTTCGTTCTCGACCCTGCACCGACCGGGTCTCGCCCGACGCACTTCTGCTACAACGTCGGCACAATCCGGACCGAACCGGAGCGAGCGACCCCCGCACCTCCTCCGCACCACCTCGCCCTGCGCCCACTTCCGCTACAAAGTAGCGAAAAGCGCCCGGACTCCAGGAGCCTCCATGAAGCGCACCGCCCGCACCGCCCCGCACCTCCCGCCTCGCCCTCGCCGGCACCGTCGTCGCGGCACTCGCCCTCACCGGATGCGGCCGCTCGGCCGACACCGAGCCGCCGCCGACACCACCGTCGACGACTCCGCCGCCACCGGCACCGTCACCCTCTGGGCCCCCGACGGCGACGCCACCCAGCTCGACGCGGTGCTCGCCGACTACACGGCCGAGAATCCGGACCTCGACCTCGAGATCACGCTGGTCCCCTCCGACGAGTACAACACCAAGCTGCAGACGGCGGTCGCCGCCGGCACCGCCCCTGACATCGCGTTCTACACGGAGGCGCAGACGCAGTTCCTCGCGTCCGACGCCTTCGCGCCGGTGCCCGACGGCCTCGTCGACTCCGACAGCTTCTTCGAGGGCTCGTGGGAGGCGGGCGAGCACGACGGCACGACCTACTCGGTGCCCTGGTACGCCTACACGCGCGTCCTCATCTACCGCTCCGATCTCGCGGAGGCCGGCGGAGTGAGCGTGCCGTCGACGTGGGACGAGGCGATCCCGTTCTTCGAGGGCCTCCAGGGCAGGCGGCGCCGAGAGCGGATTCGGCGCCGACGTCGGCTGGGACACCTACAACGGCCAGACCCTCGCGACCTTCGCGCACCAGGCCGGCGCCGACCTCCTGAGCGAGGACGGCTCGGAGTGGACGATCGACACCCCCGAGATGCTCGCGGCCGCCGAGTACAACGCCTCCGTCTTCGCCGACGGCATCTCCTCGCCCGACACCCCGCAGTTCCTCGACGCGCAGCCCTACCTGGTGTCGGGGAAGACGGGATCGATGATCAGCGGCCCGTGGGTCGTCGCGACGCTCGACACCACCGCCGAGCAGGAGGGCTGGACCGAGGAGCACATCGGCACCGCCGTGCTCCCCGCCGGCCCCGACAACGCGTCCGGTCAGCTCGCGGGCGGCAGCTGGGGCGTGACCGCCTCCTCCGACAACGCCGCCTCGGCCTGGAAGGTCGTGCGGGCCACCGCCGAGCAGGACACCCAGATCGCGCAGTACGAGGCCGCCGGCAGCATGCCCGCCGTGGTCGACGCCTGGCAGGACCCGGCGATCGCCGACCAGCCCCTGCTCGACGCGTTCTTCGAGCAGCTGCAGAACGTCGAGCCGCTGCCCGCCGTCTCCACGTGGACGCAGGTCTCGACACTGCTCGGCCAGGAGATGGAGAAGGTCGCCCGCGGCAACGAATCGGCCGCCGACGCTCTGAAGGCCGTCCAGCGCCAGGCCGACTCGATCGGCACGGAGTGATCCGTGGCTCTGACCGCCCTCGCCGGCCGGTCCACGGCGAGGCGCTGCGCGAGCGCCGCTCCCGCCACGGACGCCACTCCGGCATCGCCTGGCTCTTCCTCGCGCCGTTCGCCGTGATCTTCGCGGTGTTCACGGCGGTCCTGGTGCTCGCCTCCGTCGGCATGAGCCTCACCGACATCCGCGGCACCGATCTGCAGCAGCCGTTCGGAGTCGACTTCACGGGCCCGAGAACTACGCGGTCCTCCTCGGCGACGGCGCGTTCCTCCGCTCGGTGCTCAACACCCTCTACTTCGTCGTGATCGGGGTGCCGCTGACGATGATGGTGGGCTTCGTGCTGGCCCTGGCGCTGAACTCGGGCATCCGGCGGCTGCGCGGTGTGTTCCGGGCGCTCTTCTACGCTCCGGTCGTCACCAACATCGTCTCGGTGGCGCTGATCTGGCAGTACGCGTTCAACCAGAACGGCACCGTCAACGAGGTGCTCGGAGCGATCGGCTTCGCGGGGCCCAACTGGCTCGGCGACGAGCAGCTCGCCATGCCCGTCGTGATCCTGCTGGGCGTCTGGCGCAACTTCGGCACCGCGATGCTCCTGTTCCTCGCGGGGCTCCAGTCGGTCCCCGAGGATCGTCCACGAGGCCGCCTCGCTCGACGGCGCGACCCCCTGGCGCCGCCTGGTCTCGATCACCGTGCCGCTGCTGATGCCCACGACCCTGCTCATCTCGGTGCTGCTCTCGGTCTTCTTCCTCCAGGTGTTCGACGAGCCGTACCTGCTCACGGGCGGCGGTCCGGTCGGCTCCACGGAGTCGATGGCGCTGTACACCTACCGCCAGTTCGGCTTCGGCAACATCGGTGTCTCGTCGGCGGCGTCCTTCCTGCTCCTGCTCATCGTCGCGCTCGTCAGCGCGCTGCAGTTCCGTCTGCTGAGGTCCCGCTCGCTGACCACCACCGCCGCTCGTCCGCCCGTCGCCCCGCCGCCCGCCGCACCGCGTCCGCCGGCCCGCGAGACCACCACGCGCGCGATCGCCGAGCGCCGACGGCACCTCGTGCTCTATCCGGTGCTCGCCGTTCTCGCGGCGATCACCCTGCTCCTTCGTCTGGGTGATCTCCGGGTCGCTCCGCACCACGGCCGACATCAGCGCGGACCCCGGCGCTTGGCTCCCGTCGGCGGTGACGCTCGACAACTTCGCGCGCCTGTTCTCGCAGGCGGGCTTCAGCGGCTACCTCGCCAACAGCCTCGTCGTCGCCGGCGTCGTGGTGGCGGGTAACGTCGTGGCCGCGGCCGCCGCCGGCTACGCCCTCGCGAAGCTCGACTTCGCCGGGAAGCGGTTCGCGATGGCCGCGGTGCTGATCTCGCTGATGATGCCGTTCTCGGCGGTCTTCGTGCCGCAGTTCGTCGTCACGGTGCGCCCGGGGCTCGTGAACACCCTGGCCGGCATCGCGCTGCCCTCGCTCGTGCTGCCGATCTCGATCTTCATCGTCCGCCAGTTCGCCGAGAGCATCCCGGAGGAGCTGCTCGAGGCCGCGCGGATCGACGGGGCGAGCGAGCTGCGGATCTTCGCGCAGGTGTTCCTGCTGCTGGCCGACCTGCTCTCGCGACGGTGACGATCATGTCGTTCCTCGCCGCGTGGAACAACTTCATCTGGCCGCTCCTGGTCGCGCAGGACGCCTCGACCTACACGCTCCCCGTCGGGCTCGCGGCGACGCGGCAGGCGGCCCAGAACGTGACCGACTACGGGCTCGTGCTGGCCGGCGCGGTCGTCGTGATGCTGCCGGTTCTGGTGCTCTTCCTGCTCCTGCAGCGTTACTTCGTGCAGGGTATCGTCGCGACGGGGATGAAGTGAGCGGAGCGTCGGGCGTGGAGATCGTGGTCGAGGCCGCTTGCGGAGCCGTCGTCGGACGGGCGGCGGGGGGCGTCGCCCGGTTCCTCGGGGTGCCGTTCGCCGAGGCGCCGACGGGTGCGCGCCGCTTCACCCCGCCCGAGCCCTGAGCCGCCTTCACGGCGCCGTTCGACGCCTCGAGCTACGGAGCGACCCCGCAGCGGGGCCGGCCGTTCGAGTTCAGGACGATCCCCGAGCACTCGATCCCCGGCGAGGACTCGCTGAGCGTCAACGTGTTCGCCCCGCTCGGCGCCGACGCCCTCCCCGTGCTGGTCTACCTGCACGGCGGCGGATACGTGACCGGAGCCGCCTCCGCGACTGGCACGAGGGTTCGGCCTTCGCGCGGGACGGCGTGATCGTCGTGACCGCGTCCTACCGGCTCGGCGTCGACGGCTTCGGCGTGGTCGACGGCGACGCCAACCGCGGTGTCCGCGACTGGCTGCAGGCGCTGCGCTGGGTCCGGGTGAACATCGCGTCCTTCGGCGGTGACCCCGATCGGGTGACGATCGCCGGGCAGTCCGCCGGGGGCGGCGCGGTCCTGACCCTCCTCGGCTGCGCGGAGGCGCAGCCCCTGTTCGCCCGCGCCGTCGCGATCTCGCCGACCGACCGCAGCGTGCCGCTCGCGGAGGCGGAGGAGCAGCTCGCGGCGTTCGCCCACTCCTCGGCGTCCCGCCGACCGCCGTGGGGCTCGCCTCGCTCGACCGCGACGGCCTGTCCGAGACGGTCGCGCTGACGATGATGCCCGGGTCCGCGCACTCGATCGTGCTCGCGCCCGTCTGGGGCGACGCGCTGCTCCCGCTCCCGGTGGCGGAGGCGACCGCGCACGCCGGCCGCGACACGCCGCTCCCGGATCGGGGCGACCGCCGACGAGCTGGACAGCCCGCGCATCGAGCGCGCGGAGGGGCGCACCCCTCGCGCGCCACCGACCTGCTGTTCCGCCGGGCGGTCCTGCAGGCCGCGCGCAACCGCGGCTCCTGCGCCCACCTGGCCGTACTCCTTCGACTGGGTCTCGCCGGCGGTCGGCGGCGCCGCGCACCGCCTCGATCTGCCGTTCCTCTTCGACCACCTCGACGCCGAGGGCGCCGAGCGCGTGCTGGGAGCGGTTCCTCCGCAGGCGCTCGCCGACGTGATGCACGCCGAGCTCGTCGCCTTCGTCCGCGGCGAGGATCCGCACTGGCCGTCGGCGAGCGGAGTCGCGGGAGACGCGGTCCGCGTCTACGACATCGCCCCCTTCTGTCGTGCCCGGGCGCTTCGACGACGTGCTTCCCCTCCTCGCGGATGTCCGCGCATGAGGGCCGGAGTCGACCCGAGCACCCTCCGCCGCCTCAACTCCGGAGTCGTGCTGCGCGCGCTCGCCGAGCACGACGCGCCGGTGACCACGGCGGTCCTGGTGCGCGAAGTCGCCCTGTCGCGCCGCACGGTCGAGCTGATCCTCGCGGGCCTGTCCGCCGCGGGCTGGGTGGACGAGACGGCGCCCGACCCGGCGCGATCGGACGTCGGCCGCCCGCCGCGCACCTTCTCCGCTTCCGCGCCGACCGCGCGCTCGTCGCAGCGGTCCGCATCGACACGGGATCTTCGCCACCGCGGTCGTCTGCGACATCCGCGGCCGGATCCTCGGCCGGTCGATGCGGGCCCTGCGCGACTACCACTCGGCCCGAGGCCGCCGTCGAGGACGCCGTCCTCGCGGTCGAGGCCGCGGTCGCCGAGTCGGGCGTCCGGCGCGAGCGGATCCGCGCGGGTGCGATCGCCGCGGGTGGCGCGATCGACGAGGACGGCGTCGTCAGCCGACTCGTCAACTCCGAGCGGTGGAACGGGTTCGCCCTGGCCGACGCCGTGTCGGCGCGGCTGGGCGTGCCGGTCTTCGCCGACAACGACGCCAACCTCGCGGCGCTCGCCGAGCGCTGGCGAGGGGTGTCGTCCGACGCCCCCACGTCGGCCTGGTGCATCTTCTCGGCAACCGCACCGGCATCGGCCTGGTCAATCGGCGGCTCCGTGCACCGCGGCTTCGGCGGAGCGGCGGGCGAGGTGGTCGAGGCCGGCGCGATGGGGGCGAGCCGGATGGAGGACACTCCGCCTCGGCCGTCTGACCTCGCCTCGGCGCAGCGACCGGGAGGCGGCTCTCGCGGGCCGTGGAGGCGGCGCGCGCCGGCGACCTCGGTCGCGTTGCGGGAGCTCGGACGCCTTCGCCGCGCACCTCGCCGAACTGCTCTCGACCCTGGGCCTGGACGGTGTCGCCCGATCTGTTCGTCCTCGGCGGCGGGCTGGAGGATGCGGACGACCTGCTGCTCCGGGCAGCGTGGCCGAGGCGATGCGCCGGCTGCGCACCCTCGACGTGTCCGTCCGCTCGACGGGCTCGGGGCCGACGCGCCGCTGATCGGCGCCGTCAAGTCCGTGCTGGACCTGCATGGACGCCGAGTTCTTCGGTCCGGCCCTGGCCGCCACGGCCGACTGACCCCTCTTCTTCCCCTCACCCGCGCCGCCGCCGCGCGGCACGACAGGAGCACCATGCCCGAGACCACCACCCCCGTCGACGTCCTGCTCGTCGGCAGCGGCATCATGGGGGCCGCGATCGCCCGGGGGCTGCGCGACGCCGGGACCCCGCCGTCCGCCTCCTGATGATCGACGGCGGCCTGGCCGTCGGCTCCGTCCCCGGACTGCACCTGCACGACAGCGAGGAGCCCGAGATCTGGAGCCGCTACAACCAGGGACAGCGTGGCGACCGGGGTGCAGGGCATGTACACCGGCGCCGACGTCACTCCGGACATCACCGACGAGCTTCCGCTCGGTCGCGCCCGGCATGTACAACCTCTCGGCGATGGGCGAGGACGCAGCCGCGATGCCCGCGACCGCGGTGTCGTGGAACGTCGGCGGCATGGGCGTGCAACTGGACGGCGGCGGACCTCTGCAGCCGGCCGGTGACGAGGTCTTCGACGGCGGCGACCCGGTGCAGTGAGGAGGACCTCGCCCGGGCGCGCGAGCTGCTCGACGTGCACGACTCCCCGCTGGGTCCGGACCGCTCCGGGACGCATCGTGCTGGACGTGCTCGGAGGACGGCGTTCGGCGCGATCAGCGCCGACGGGCGCCACCCCCGGCCGATGCCGATGGCCACGTCGCCGGCAACCCCTCCGGCCCCCTGCTGCGCACCGGCCCCAGCCGGATCTTCCCGCCGATCGCGCACGGCGGCGACGAGGCGTTCGAGCTGCGTCCCGGCACCCTGGCGATCGCGATCCTCCGCGACGGCGATCGCGCCGTCGGAGTCCGCGTGCGCGAGACGGCCACGGGCCGCGAGTACGACATCGAGGCGCGCACCGGTGATCGTCTGCGCCGACGTGGTGCGCACTCCCCAGCTGCTGTTCGCGTCGGGCATCCGGCCGGCGGCGCTCGGCCGGCACCTCAACGAGCACGCCTTCGTCACCGGCCGGGTCGTGATGGACCTCGAGCGCTTCGGTCTGACCCCGGAGTCGCTCCCGCGCCTGCGCGAGGGCGAGTTCGCCGTCGATCTCGCTCTCGGCTGCCGCAGAACGGCGAGGACCAGCCGTTCCACGGGGCAGATCATGAACACCGTCTTCATCGACGAGGAGCACCCCCCCCCCCCCCCCCCCCCCCCCCCCCCCCAGTTCGCCTACTCGGTCGGGCTGCTCGTTCTACACGCCGGTCGAATCGCGCTCCGAGAACCGGCTCGTGTTCTCGGAGGAGGAGACCGACGTGACCGGTCTGCCCCGGCTCCGCGTCGAGTTCGAGTACAGCGACCGCGACCGCGAGCCGGATCGCGGCGGCGCAGGAGCGGATCCGCGACATCGCCGAGCGCTTCGGGTTCTTCGACCCGCTGACCGAGAGCGCGGTGCTCGCTCCCGGCTCCTCGCCGCACCTCACCGGCACCGTCCGCTCGGGAGCAAGCCGTGGACGACGGGACGAGCGTCTGCGACCCGTCCGGCCGCGTCTGGGGCGTCGACGGCCTCTGCGTCGCTGGCAACGGAGTGATCCCGACCCCGGTCGTCTGCAATGCCACGCTGACGGGGACGGTCACCGCCGTCCGCGCGACGCGGGCCGTGCTCGCCGAGCTCGCCGCCGCCCGCGTCTGACCCCTCTACTCCACCCGAACCTGTCCTCCTGTGGGAGGACCCGTGAAGATCGGACCAGCTCGCCACCCGCTACGAGATCGCCCTGCCCGGCGTGGATCGAGGACGCCCTCCGCGACGTCCCCGAGGTCCTGCCCGAGCGCGAGGACCGCATGGCCCTGGTGCACGCGCTCGCCGACCGCAACTTCCGCGAGGGCAACGGCGGCCCGTTCGCCGCGATCGTCGTCGAGCGACGATCCGGCCGCCTCGTCTCGGTCGGAGTGAATCGCGTCGTCCTCGCGAGCGGGAGTCTCCTCCGGGCACGCGGAGGTCACCGCCCTCGGCCTCGCCCAGACCGCGATCGGCGCCTGGGACCTCGGCGGCGAGGGGCAGCCCGCGCACGAGCTCGTCGTCAACTGGCGCCCAGTGCGTGCAGTGCTACGGAGCCACGCTGTGGTCGGGCGTGCGCCGTCTCGTCGTCGCGGGGTCGGGCCCCGAGCTCGAGGAGATCACGACGTTCGACGAGGGCCCCATGCGCGAGGACTGGGCCGCCGCCTTCGAGGCGCGGCATCGAGGTCGTCGACGGCGTGCTCCGCGACGAGGCGCTCGCCGTCTTCCACGCCTACCGCGCCCACGTCGACGAGGGCTCCGTCCTCGTCTACAACGCCCGCGCCGCCGACTGACCGACCGCACCACCGCTTCAGGAAAGAGGACCGCCGTGCTCCGCCGCTCCCAGTTCGCGCTCAACGCCATCCAGTGGATCAACGTCGGCTGATCCGACCGACCCGTCGAGCGAGTCGCTCTGGCGGTTCGCCGATCCGCACTTCCGTGCCGAGTACCCGGACGTGCTCCGCGAGATCCGCGAGGCGGGCTTCGGGGCGACCATGCTCGAGGTGCTCTCGACGCAGACGCTGCAGGACTACGCCCGCATGATCGAGGAGTCGGGGCTCGCGCTCGCCCCCGGCTACGCCTCCGTCGCGCTGCCGGAGGACTCCGGCCGGAAGTTCGCCCGCGGCTCGGCGGAGTGGATCCACTGGTTCGACGGAGTGCGGCGCAAGGCCGAGGAGTCGAACTACGTCGGCCTCGACACGGTCTTCCTCGCCCCCGAGGTGAGCTTCGAGCCGGGCGTCGTGCGCACTCGCGAGGCGGTGGCGGTCGGAGCCGTCTTCGACGAGGGCCGGCTGGACCGCGTCATCGAGATCCTGGGCGAGGCGGCGGAGGTGCTGCGTGCGGAGGGGTGCACGCGGCCTGCACAACCACGTGGGCACGTGGGTCGAGACCGAGTACGAGATCGACCGCGTCCTCGGCGCGATCGACGCCGACCTGCTGGGCGCCTCGTTCGACATCGGCCACCTCGTCTGGGCGGGCATCGACCCGATCGCGATCCTCGAGCGCCACTCCGATCGCCTCGTCGATCTGCACGTGAAGGACCTGCACCTGGGCATCGCGGAAGTCGAGCCGGGCCGTGCCCACGGCCTACGACCGCGCGACCGACGCCGGGATCTTCCTCGAGCCCGGGCTCGGCGGCATCGACCTCGACGGCGTGGCTCGCGGCGCTGCCCGAGGACTTCGGCGGCTGGATCATCGTCGAGGTCGACCGGGCGAGCATGCCCCCGGCCGAGAGCGCGAAGGTCAGCGGGGCCTGGCTCGACCGGGTCGCGATGGCCTGAACGGGCGAGCCGCCCCCGATCGGTCGGGGGCGTCTCGGGAGTCAGCCGCTGCCGGGCGTGTACGTCTCGGAGGCGCGCCACCAGTCGTCGAACATCGAGAGCGGCACCCGCCGCTTGTGCTCGGTGGCGGCGTAGCGCGCCTCGATCGCCTCGGCGACGGCGGGATCGACGTCTCCGCCTTCGAGGTACCTCGTCGAGATCGGCGTAGACGAGTCCCAGGTTCGACTCGTCGGTCTGCCCGGGGTTCTCATCGAGGAGGTCGGCCGTCGGCGCCTTCTCGTACAGGCGCGCGGGGGCGTCGAGGTGCTCGAGGAGGGAGCGGCCCTGGCGCTTGGTGAGGCCCGTCAGCGGGAGGACGTCGGCTCCGCCGTCGCCGAACTTCGTGAAGAAGCCGGTCACGGCCTCGGCCGCGTGGTCAGTGCCGACGACGAGCATGCCCGCCTGCCCGGCGATCGCGTACTGCGCGATCATGCGCGCGCGGGCCTTGACGTTGCCCTTCACGAAGTCCGAGATCGGCTCGCCGACCGCGTCGCCGAAGGCCGCGGCGATGCCGTCGACGCCCTGGTGGATGTCGAAGGTCACCTGCCGGTCCGGACGGATGAAGGACAGCGCGAGCTGCGCGTCCTCCTCGTCGGCCTGGACCCGGTAGGGCAGGCGCACCGCGATGAAGGAGGCGTCGCCTCCGCCCGCGCGCACCTGCTCGACGGCGAGCTGGCAGAGCCGGCCGGCCAGGCCCGAGTCCTGCCCGCCGCTGATGCCGAGCACGAGGCCCTTGGCGCCGGTGTGGCGGAGGTAGTCGGCGAGGAAGTCGACGCGCCGTTCGACCTCGACGGCCGGATCGACGGTGGGGGAGACGTGGAGCTCGGAGATGATCTGCTGCTGGAGGTCACGCACGGCTTCACGCTACTCCCGATGCCGCCGCCCGTCCGGAGTTCCGAGCCGACCCGGAGTGTTCGACCCGCCTCTGCTGGTCGAGTAGCCGCCGCAGGGGGCGTATCGACTCGGCGCGGCGCGCGTCCTCGAGTCGCCGCGAGTCGGGCTCCGCAGTACCGCGGACCGCGTTCCGCGACCACTCGCGGACGCGCTCCCTGTGCGCGACGCCCCGCGTCCCCCTCAGCCGCGCGCCGCGACGATCCGCGCGATCCGCTCGGGCACCGTGTCGTCCTGCAGGCTCGTCACATCGCCCAGGGCCCGTCCGTCGCGGATGTCGCCGAGCAGGCGCCGCATGATCTTGCCCGAGCGGGTCTTCGGCAGGTCCGGCACGATCACCACGTCGCGCGGCTTCGCGATCGGCCCGATCGCCGTCGCGACGCGCTCGCGCAGCACGTTCGAGAGGTCCGAGGCGAGCCCGTTCCAGTAGGCGGGGTCGTCCTGCGCCCGATCGACCGCCTCGTCGGAGGGGATCACGAAGGCCGCGATCGCCTGACCGGTCGTGGCGTCCTCGACCCGCGACGACCCCCGCTTCTCCGACGGCCGGGTGCGCGACGAGCGCCGATTCGATCTCGATCGCCGACAGCCGGTGGCCGGACACGTTGATCACGTCGTCCACGCGCCCCAGCACCCAGATGTCGCCGTCGGCGTCGTACTTCGCGCCGTCGCCCGAGAAGAAGTAGCCCTGCTCGGCGAAGCGCGCCCAGTAGAGTCGCGGTACCGCTCCGGGTTCCCCAGACGGTGCGCGCGAGCGCCGGCCCGGTGCGGTCGACGACGAGGTAGCCGCCCGACCCGTTCGGCACCCGCTGCCCCGCGTCGTCGACGACGAGCGTCGCGGAGCCCCGGCAGCGCACCGAGCGAGGATCCGGGCTTGAGCGTCGAGACGCCCGGCAGCGGGCACATCACGGCCGCCCCGGTCTCGGACTGCCACCACGTGTCGACGATCGGGCAGCGTCCGCCGCCGATCCGCTCGTGGAACCACACCCACGCCTCGGGGCTGATCGACTCGCCGACCGCGCCGAGCAGTCGCAGGCTCGACAGGTCGTACTGCGCGGGCACCCCCTCGGGGAACCAGGTCATCAGCGTGCGGATGAGGGTGGAGCCGTAGTAGACGGTCACTCCGTAGCGCTCGATGATCTCGAAGTGCCGCGCCGTGTGCGGGGTGTTCGGCGTGCCTCGTAGATCACCTGCGTCGGTCCGTTCGAGAGCGGACCGTAGATCTCGTAGGTGCGCGGTCACCCAGGCGAGGTCGGCCGTGCACCAGTGCACGTCGTCGGGCTTCGCGTCGAAGAGGGCCCAGTGCGTCCACGACGCTCTGCGTGAGGTAGCCGCCGCTGGTGTGCACGAGGCCCTTGGGCTTCCTGGTCGTGCCCGAGGTATAGATGATGAACAGCGGCGTCTCGGAGTCGAAGGCCTCGGCCTCGTGGACCTCGCTCGCGGTGTCACGACGTCGTGCCACCAGACGTCGCGGCCGGGAGTCCAGGGCAGGTCGGGCGTCTCGTCGCCGGTGCGTCGGACGACCAGCACGTGCTCGATCGACTCGACGCCCGCGACGGCGTGGTCGGCGTTCGCCTTGACCGGAACGGCCGCCCCGCGGCGGAACTGGCCGTCGGTCGTGACGAGCAGCTTCGCCCGGGTGTCCTCCACGCGGAACCGGACCGCCTCGGCCGAGAAGCCGCCGAAGACGAGGGAGCGGATCGCCCGATGCGGGCGATCGCGAGGGTGATCACGACGGTCTCGGGGATCACCGGGAGGTACACGACGACGCGGTCGCCCTTCCCGACGCCCAGCGCCGTCAGGGCGTTCGCGGCCTTCGAGACCTCGCGCTGCAGGTCGGAGCAGGTCAGGTGCGGCGGTCGCCGCGCTCACCCTCGAAGTGCAGGGCCGCCTTGTCGCCGCGCCCGGCGTCGACGTGGCGGTCGACGCAGTTCACCGCGACGTTCAGGCGACCGCCCTCGAACCAGGTCGCGCGGGGCACCGAGAGGGTGCCGTCGGCCCGTGGCAGCGCGGGCTCCCAGGCGTGCGCGGTCGTCCACGGCTCGGCCCAGTCGAGGCGCCGGGCGGCCTCCTCCCAGAACGCGACCGGATCGGCGGCCGCCTCGCGCGACTCGTCCGCGCCCACGCCCGCCTGCGCGGCGAACGACTCGGGCGGGGAAGCGGCGGTCTCCTCGAGGAGGTTCGCGATCGTGTCGGTCATGACGTCGTCCTTTCGGAGGGGGAGGGCACGGTGCTCACGCCCACTTCGCCACGGCGTAGCGCTGGAACACGCCCACCACGGCGTCGGTGAGCTTGCCGAGCACCGCGAGCAGGATGATCGCGAGGAACACGCGGTCGATCCGCCCGTTGTTCTGGCTGTCGATGAGCCGGAAGCCCAGACCCATCGACGAGGCGATCAGCTCGGACGCGACGAGGAACAGCCACGACCGGGCGAGGGCGAGCCGGAGCCCTGCGATGACCGCGGGCACGACGGCCGGCAGCTGCACGGTGGTGAAGAGCCGGACGCCGGACAGCCCGAAGGCGCGCCCCGCCTCGACCAGGTGGCGGTCGACGTGGCCCAGAGCCGTGGCGACGGTGGTGAACACGGGGAAGAACGCACCGATCGTGATCAGCGTGATCTTCGACTCCTCGCCGATGCCGAGCCAGAGCAGCAGCAGGGGCACCCACGCGAGCGCAGGGCACCGCCCGGATCGCGCCGAGGGTCGGGCCGAGCACGACCTCCCAGACCCGCGAGAGCCCGAAGAGCGCCCCGATCACGAGGCCGAGGGCCGAGCCGATCGCGAAGCCGATCAGCACGCGCTGCGTCGAGATCGCGACGTCCTGGCCGAGGTCGCCGCGCTGGGCGAGATCCAGCCCCGCCGCCCACACCATCGCCGGCGAGGGGAACACCGACAGCGACACGAGGCCCGTGGTGGTCGCGATCTGCCAGGCGAGCAGCAGCACGATCGGCAGGACCGCCCCGCCGACCACGACGAACCAGCGCTTCGACGTCAGCGGACGGGCGTGCGCGGCGGAGTCGTCACGGAGCCGCTTCTGCGACGCCCCCACGCCGGGCCCCACGACCGCGGTGCCGACCGCACCCGGCGCCTGCACCGTCCCGGTGCTGCGCCCGATCAGGTCGGCGTCGGTCGTCTCGACGTCGGTCGTCCGGTCGTCACGGATCGCCATGGTCGTCTCCTCGTGAGCGGTGGATCGGGGACGGAGCGGCTCAGCCGATCGCGTCGGGGTCGGCGGCCTTCGCGTAGGTGTCGTCGAGCAGCGTGTCGAGCGCCTCGTCGACCTGGTCCTGCGAGGCGACGTCGCCGTTCGCGACGAAGATCGGGCCGATCACCGCGAGCACGTCCGTCTGCGCGGAGCCGGGCACGTTGTCGACGTCGAGGTTGCTGCGCTCGGTGACGACCGTGGTGGCGACCGCGACGTCGAGACCGGCGACGGAGGCGAGGATGCCTCGCGGTCTCCTCCCTGGCTCTTCGAGCGCCCAGGCCCGGGCGTGCTCGTAGGCGTTCACGACGGTCTGCGCGAGGTCCGGCTTCTCGGCGAGGAAGCCTCTCGGTGGCGTTGAGCAGGCCGTAGGAGCTGAAGTCGACGTTGCGGTAGAGCAGGGTCGCTCCGGCCGCCTCGGCGCCCGCCATGATCGGGTCGAGCCCGGCCCACGCGTCCACCGAGCCGTTCTGCAGCGCGGCCCAGCCGTCGGCGTGCTGCAGGTTCTGCACGGTGACGTCGTCGATGCCGAGACCGGCCTCCTCGAGCGCCTGCACGAGGAAGAAGTAGGGGTCGGTGCCCTTGGTCGCGGCGATCTGCTTGCTCCGCGAGCTGCTCGACGCTCGCGATTCCCGAGCCTGCGGGGACGACGAGCGCGGACCACTCCGGCTGCGAGAAGATGTCGATCGTCTTGATCGCGTCGAGCCGCCGGAGCGGGCGAGCAGGCCGCGGAGCCGGCGGTCGAGCCGACGTCGATCGCTCCGGCGCGCAGCGCCTCGTTGGCCTTGTTGGACCCGGCCGACCGCACCCAGGCGACCGCGACCTGCTGCTCGGCGAGAGCGGGTCTCGAGCCAGCCCTTCTCCTTGATCACCAGGCTCAGCGGGTTGTAGGCGGCGAAGTCGAGCGTCAGCGTGCCGCCCTGCGACGGCGCCCTCGGCCGCATCGGCGGTGGCGGCCGCGGCGCCGCCGGAGCTCTCGCCCTGCACGCAGCCCGCGAGCAGGGGAACGGCGGCGGCGGTGAGCAGGCCGGCGAGGGCGGTGCGGCGCGTGAGCGCGGTGGTGGTGAACGACATGGTGGCCTCTGCTTCGGTGCGGTTCCGGGGTGGAACGAGTGTGGGGCGGGGGAGACGGGGAGGGGAGGGGAACGGAGGAACGGGGAGGACCGGGCGGATCCGAGCCCGGGGAGGGCTCAGCGCCGGTCGATGCCGAGACCGGCGAGCAGCTCGGCACGGCGCTCCGCCAACTCGGCCGACCCGCGGTCCCGCGGGCGTGCGCCGGGGACCGTCACGACCTGCTGGATGCGCGAGACGCTCTCCCGGCTCGTCGCGGCCGAGCAGCACGATGCGGTCGGCCAGCTGCAGCGCCTCGTCGACGTCGTGGGTGACCAGCAGGATCGTCGCGGGTGCTGCGGCGTGCACGTCCAGGAGGAGGTCCTGCATCCGGATGCGGGTGAGGGCGTCCAGTGCGCCGAACGGCTCGTCGAGCAGCAGCACACCGGGATTCCGCGCCAGCGCGCGGGCGAGCGAGGCGCGCTGCGCCATCCTCCCGGACACCTCGCGGGGTCGCGAGGAGGCGTGCGCCGTCAGCCCGACGAGCGAGAGCAGTTCGTCGACGGCGCCGGGCCGCGGCGCGCGCGGTGCCGCGGGGCAGTCCGAGCGCCACGCTGGCGGCGATCGTGCGCCACGGCAGCAGTCGCGGCTCCTGGAAGGCGACGGCGCAGCGGGTGTCGATGCCCGACACCGCGCCTCGTCGATCAGCACCGAGCCCGCCGATGCCGTGTCCAGGCCCGCCGCGATGCGCAGAAGCGTCGACTTGCCGCATCCGCTGGGTCCGAGGATCGCGATGACCTCTCCGGCCGCGACCTCGAGGTCGACCCCCTCGAGCACCGGTGCTCCGGGCGAGAACGTGCGGCCGACCCCGTCGAAGCGCACCGGGAACGCCGACTGACCGAGATCGGCGTCGAAGGCCAGGCTCGTGCGGGAGGGCGTGTCGGACATGGGGCTCCGGGGCGGCGGGGCGGGCGGGCGGACCGTCCCGATCGTACGGACGGCGGCTCATCCCTCCGATTCCGCGATGACACGCGGAGTAACAGAGCGATCGAGCGGAGTGACGCCCCGCGTCCGCAGCGCCCGCCGCCCGCTCCTCCTCCCGCGCCCGCAGAGCGGCCCCCAGCGCCTCGCCGCAGCCCCGGACGTCGCCCCGGACGAACGTGCCCGGCCCGCGGAGAACCGCGGACCGGGCCGAGCAGTGCGGCGACTACGCGCTGACGAGCACGAGCTCCTCGAGGGGGAGGCGGGTGCGCGGGGCGACCTCGCGCTCGCGCAGCACGTCGTTCTCGAGCGACTCCGGGTCGCCGACGACGCCGATCGCGGCGACGGTCACGGGGTCGAAGCGCTCGTCGATCGCGAACTTCGCGGAGCCCGTCCTTCTCGAAGCCGGCCATCTGGTGCACGTGCAGCCCGTCGTGGTGGGCCTGGATGCTCAGGTGCGCGACGGCCTGGCCGAGGTCGTAGACGGCCCAGGGGCGCGGCTTCCCGTCGGTGTCCACGGTCTCGGCGAGGGCGACGACGAGCGCCGCGGCCGAGCCGGCCCAGGCGGCGTTGAAGCCGACGAGGTTCTTCGCCACGCGGTCGAACTCCGGCGTGCCGCGGCGGGCCACGATGAAGCGCCAGGGCTGGGAGTTGCTGGCGGAGGGGGACCAGCGTGCGGCCTCGAGCAGCGAGGCGAGGGTCTCGTCCTGAGATCGCGGCCGTCGTGTCGAACGAGCGCGGGCTCCAGCGCTCGGCGAGGACGTCGAGGATCGGCGCGCTGGTGGTGGCGGTGCGGACGCGGTGGCGAGGGGCATCGGGGAGCTTCTTTCCGGGAGGGGCGGATTCGACCGGGGCTCCATCGCCCGCGCGGTACAACGCCGCACGGCGAGCACGCATTCCCGCCGACGGGGTCCGGGCAAGGCATACCAGGACCGTTCGCCCTCGGAGGACCCCGGGTCGGGCGCGCTCGGAACGGTACGCTCGGAGACGGCGTGGTTCCCCGCGCGCAACGTTCACGACTCTGATGGAGGATCATCCATGGCCCAGCACTTCGACGTCGTCGTCCTGGGGGCGGGTCCCGGCGGGTACGTGGCTGCGATCCGAGCGGCGCAGCTCGGCAAGTCGGTCGCGATCGTCGAGAAGCAGTACTGGGGCGGCGTCCGCCTCAACGTGGGCTGCATCCCGTCCAAGGCGCTCCTGCGCAACGCGGAGCTCGCCCACATCTTCCACTCGCAGGCCAAGCAGTTCGGCATCTCGGGCGACGTCTCCTTCGACTTCGGCGCGGCGTTCGACCGCAGCCGCACGGTCGCGGACGGACCGCACCAAGGGCGTCCACTTCCTGATGAAGAAGAACAAGATCACCGAGTTCGACGGCACCGGCGCCTTCACCGGCCCGAAGGGCCTCGACGTGCAGCTCACCAAGGGCGGCTCGGAGTCGCTGACCTTCGACGACGCGATCATCGCGACCGGCGCGTACGTCCGCCTCCTGCCCGGCGTCGAGCTCTCGGAGAACGTCGTCACCTACGAGACCCAGATCATGACGCGCGCGACCTGCCCGACACGATGGCCATCGCGGGCGCCGGCGCGATCGGCATGGAGTTCGCGTACGTCCTGAAGAACTACGGCGTCGACGTCACGATCATCGAGTTCATGGACCGTGCCCTCCCCAACGAGGACCCGGACGTCTCCAAGGAGATCCAGAAGCAGTACAAGAAGCTCGGCGTCGAGATCCTGACCTCGACCAAGGTCGAGTCGGTCGTCGACAAGGACGGCTACGTCACCGTGACCTACACCGCGAAGGACGGCACCCAGTCGACCCTCGAGGTCGACAAGGTCATGATGTCGATCGGCTGGGTCCCCCGGGTCGAGGGCTTCGGCCCGGAGAACACGGGCGTCGAGCTGACCGAGCGCGGAGCGATCGCGATCGACGACCACATGCGCACCAACGTCCCGAACATCTACGCCATCGGCGACGTGACCGCGAAGCTGCAGCTCGCGCACGTGGCCGAGGCGCAGCGTCGTCGCCGCCGAGACCCTGGCCGGCGCCGAGACCCAGACCCTGGGCGACTACCGCATGATGCCGCGCGCGACGTTCTGCCAGCCGCAGATCGCCTCCTTCGGCCTCACCGAGAAGCAGGCGACCGACGAGGGCCACGAGATCACCGTCTTCGGACCTTCCCGTTCATGGCGAACGGCAAGGCGCACGGCCTCGGCGAGCCGACCGGCTTCGTGAAGCTCATCGCGAGCAAGCAGTACGGCGAGCTCCTCGGCGCGCACATGATCGGCCCGGACGTGTCCGAGCTGCTCCCCGAGCTCACGCTCGCGCAGAAGTGGGACCTCACCGCGACCGAGCTCGCGCGCAACGTGCACACCCACCTGACGCTGTCGGAGGACGCTGCAGGAGGGCTTCCACGGCCTCAAGGGGCACATGATCAACATGTAGGTGCCCGCACCTGCACCGCACCTCCGGCTCGCAGGAACCGGTCCGGCTCGTCCGGATCACCGGTTCCCGCGGGCCGGAGGTGTTTCCACGCGCCGGAAGCAGTCCCCCGTGCCGGAGGCGTTCGCGTGCAGGAGGCGTTCCCGCCCCTCCCGCTACCGTCGACCGCATGGACCCCGCGCCTCCTCGACCACCTCGCCGCCGACGCCTGGCCGCCGCTCGAGAGCCGCGCGCTCGACGGCTGGCGTCTGCGCGCCGCCTCGGGAGTCACGAAGCGCGCGAACTCGGTCCTCACCTCCGGACCCGTCGCCGACCCCGAGCGCGCGATCGACGCCGCCGAGGCGTTCGCCCGCGAGCACGGCATCCCTCCGCTCCTGCAGCTCGGCCCCGCGACCCTCCCCGCCGACCTCGCCGACCGCCTGAGCGCCCGCGGCTACTCCCCGCACGATCGCACGCTCGTCCTCACGGGCACCGTCGGGAGGCGCTCGCCGCGCTGAGCTGCTGCCCCGCCGAGATCGAGGCGCACCCGTCCGACGAGTGGATGCGGCTCTGGTGGTCGGTCGACGGCCGGGGAGGCGACGCCGAGCTCGACGTCGCGCGGCGGATCCTCGCGGGCTGCGACTCCTCCTACGCCCTCCTCCGCGATGAGGAGGGCCTCGCCGCGCGGCAGGCTCGCCTTCGCGACCGCGCTCGACGGCGAGGCGTGGTGCGGCCTGTTCGGAGTCGCCACGCGTCCCGATGCGCGCCGCCGGGGGCACGCCTCCTCGGTTCTCCGCTCCCTGCTCGGGCAGGCGCGGGACCGCGGGATCGAGCGCCTCTGGATCCAGGTCCTCGAGTCCAACTCCGGCGCCCGTCGCCTCTACGCGGCACTGGGCTGCGAGCAGTCCTCCTGGTACGAGTACTGGCGCCGCCCCTGACCCGCTCGCCCGGCCCCGGCTGATCCCCGCCACGAGACGCCACTCCGGTACGCGACACCCCGGCCGGGGCGTAGCGGAGTGGCATCTCGCGAGGACGTCAGTCCAGGACCGCCCGGGCCACGGAGTCCGCGCGCGCCGAGTCCCCGGTCACGAGCACCCGCCACCACACGTCGTCCGCGAGCACGTCGACCTCGCAGGTGCCGGCCGAGCAGCCCGAGATCGCGCGCTCGCCGAGGCCGTCCACGGGCGAGAGCGGGATCGCCAGCCCCGTGGTGAGCGGAGAGTGCGCCAGCCCTCCTCGCCCGAGGGGAGGGCGTCGACGCTGATCCCGGAGTAGGCGGCGTCGGCCGCATCCGTCCAGGTGCACGAGGTGTAGCCCGCGCGGGCCGCGGCGGCGGCTCCGGCGGTCGTGATCGGCGCCCCCTCGGTGCCGGCTCCCGGAGTCGGCTGCGCGAGTCCCGCGAGCGACGTCAGCTGCTCGGTCGTCAGCAGGTCGGCGCAGACCGGCCTCGGAGCCCGCGACGACCTCGTCGAGCCGACCGGAGGCGGAGTCGGCCGTCGCGGAGGCGAGCGCGGCGAGATCCAGTGCCGTCGGTGCGCCGGTCAGCGCGAGCGAGACCCAGGTCGAGCCGACGAGCACCTGGGCGGTGCAGCTCCCGTCGGTGCACGATCCGGAGGCGGAGTCGCCCGCGGCCAGCGCGGGACCGGCGGGGAGGGCGGCGAACGCGTCGGCCGCGTCCTCGGCCGCCGAGGCGACGACCGACGCGGGCCCGTCCGTCTCGAACCAGGAGCAGGTCAGCAGCCCGCCGTTCTCCTCGGCGGCCGCGCGGATCAGCTCGGCGGAGCTCTGCACCGCGCCGTCCCGGCTGCCCTCGAGCCGATCCGCGGGGAGCCTCAGCGCCTCCGACGCCCTCGAGACCGGCAGCAGGGAGTCGCAGTCGAGCTCGGAGGCGGGCGCCGCGGAAGCGGAGGCCGAAGCCGACGCCGAAGCGGAAGCGGACGCCGCAGACGGAAGCGCTCCTCCGGAGCCGGCGCCCCCGAGCATCCCGCGAGCGCGAGCCCCGCGATCAGCCCGAGCGCGACGAGCCGCGCCCTCACGCCGGAGAGCTCGCGCTCGATCGCCGCCGTGAACACGTCGATGTCGTCCTCGGTGGTGTCGAACGAGCAGACCCAGCGCACCTCGCCCGTCGCCGGGTTCCAGTCGTAGAAGCGCGACACCTCGCGCAGGCGGTCGGCCACTCCGGCCGGCAGTGTCGCGAAGACCGCGTTCGCCTGCGTCGGCTGCGTGAAGGCCAGGCCCTCGATGCGACCCGCCGCCACCGCCTCCTCGAGCCGGGAGCGCAGCCGCGCGGCCATGGCGTTCGCGCTCCGCGCCGAGCGCAGCCACAGCGGCTCCGTCTCGCCGTCCTCGCCGAGCATCCGCGAGCAGCTGCGCCGAGAGGAAGCGCATCTTCGACGACAGCTGCATGTTGGTCTTGCGCAGATAGTGCAGTCCGCTCGACGCCTCGGGATCGAGCACCACGATCGCCTCGCCCAGCAGCATGCCGTTCTTCGTGCCGCCGAACGAGAGCACGTCGACGCCGGCATCGGTCGTGAAGGAGCGCAGCGGCACTCTCGAGCGCCGCCGCCGCGTTCGCGATCCGGGCGCCGTCGAGGTGCAGCCGCATGCCGTGCGCGTGAGCGTGGTCGGCGAGCGCGCGCACCTCCTCGGGCGTGTAGACCGTGCCGAGCTCGGTGGACTGGGTGATCGAGACGACCAGCGGCTGCGAGCGGTGCTCGTCGCCGTAGCCCCAGGCCTGCTCGTCCACCAGCGCCGGAGTGAGCTTGCCGTCGGGGGAGGTCACCGTGAGGATCTTGATCCCGGCGACCTTCTCGGGCGCTCCGCCCTCGTCGGAGTTGATGTGCGCGGTGCCCGCCGAGATCACGGCGCCCCAGCGCGCGCGGCATCGACTGCAGTCCGGTGACGTTCGCGCCGGTGCCGTTGAAGACCGGGAACGCCTGCGCCTGCTCGCCGAACTCGCGCCGGAACGCGTGCTGCAGGCGCTCGGTGTAGACGTCCTCGCCGTACGCGACCTGGTGCGCGCCGTTGGCCGCGGCGATCGCGGCGAGCACCTCCTCGTGGACCCCGGAGTAGTTGTCGGAGGCGAAGCCGCGGACCGTCGGATCGTGCAGAGAGCTCATGGCTTCATCCTCGCAGCCCGTCGCCGGAGGGTCCCTCCGGGTGCGCGTTCAGCGAGTGCTCATGTTTCCGGCATGTGGAACAGCCCGGGAGCGACGAGCCGATCTCCGTCAAGAAGTTGGTATCGGCTGAGCGAACGGCCACTCTTGTCCTATGCGCATGGACACATCGGGGGCGGTCCGCGATATGCCGGCCCCTCCCGGGTGGACGAGATCGCGGCGCGCTTCGGCGACCCGGTCCTCGCGTTCGCCCCGCAGCCCCGACTCGAGGAGTTCGCGGCGGCTCAGACCATGGCGCTCGGGCGGTTCGTCGAGATCTCCCTGTCGTACTCGTTCTTCAAGAATCCGCGCAATCGCGCCGATCCTGTGAACCACGTCCCGCTCACTCCGGAGCAGAAGCGGGCGATCGACCGGGCCGAGAACGACCACCTGCCGCCGTGGATGGTCGACCAGGTCACGCGGATGCGGTACCCCGTTCTGTGGGAGGCCGTGCGCACCTCGGTGCCGATCCCCGCCGAGCGCAGCAGGCCGCTGGAGTCGCGCCTCGCCGCCCACATGGGCGATGTGCTCCGCAACACGTTCCCCGGCCGCGTCCGCAGCCGTCGGGGCGGCATGCCCGTGGTCGCCGCGGCGCTGCGCGACGAGGACGTCGTGCGAGGCGTGCCGGTCGTGGTCGACGGAGAGGCCCTGCGCGGCTACCGCGTCGACACCGATCCCGACGTGGTCGCCATCGGCGCCCGCGTGGACGGCCGCTACATGACCGTGGTGCTCGACCGGAAGATCGTCCCGGACATCCGCATGGAGTTCGTGCGCCGCACGCCTCCGCGCGGTTCGGCTCCGATCGCCCGCCGCTGACGCGCTCTCCGCGATCCCCCGCCGGGCGCCGACGAGGTCAGGACCGCCTCGGGCACCGCGATCCCGTGCTCGTAGGCGAACACGACCGCCTGGATCCGGTCCCGCACCCGCAGCTTCATCAGGATCTTCGACACGTGGGTCTTCACCGTGGCCTCGCCCACGAACAGCTGGGCGGCGATCTCGGCGTTCGACCAGCCCCGCGCGAGGTACACCAGCACCTCGCGCTCGCGATCGGTGAGCTCGGCGACGCCCGGGTGCTCCCGGGGGCTCCGGGCGGGGTCCGCGGCGAAGCGCTCGATCACACGGCGGGTGACGTCCGGGGCGAGCATCGCGTCGCCGCGGGCCACGACCTGCACGGCGTCGACCAGGTCCTCGGGCGAGGCGTTCTTGAGCAGGAAGCCGCTCGCTCCGGCCGACAGCGCGTCGAAGAGGTAGTCGTCGCGGTCGAAGGTCGCCAGGATCAGGACGCTCGAGCACAGCCGCGGGTCCTTCACGATCTCGCGGGTCGCGGCGAGCCCGTCCATGCCCGGCATCTGCACGTCCATGCAGATCACGTCGGGGCACAGTTCGGTCGCCCGCGCGATCGCCTCGGAGCCGGTCCGGGCCTCGCCCACGATGACGATGCCCGGCTCGGACTCCAGGATGATGCGGAACCCCGCGCGCACCAGCTCCTGGTCGTCCACCAGGAGGACGCGGATGTCGTCGGTCATGCGCGGCCCCCGCTCGCTGCGTCGAGGCGCCCCCGCGACGCCCCGGTCGACGCTACCGGGTCCGGGAGCGGCTGCGGGCCGACCACCGGCGCCAGCGGGACGTGCACGTGCACGAGGTAGCCCTCTCCGCGCCGGCCCATCTCGATCCGCCCGCCCACGGCCGCGGCGCGCTCGCGCATGCCGGTCTGCCCCAGGCCGCAGGAGGCGGGTGCGGTCGGGTGCGGACCCGTCCCGCCGTCGTCGGCGACCTCGAGCTCGACCGCGTCGGGCAGGTAGCGCAGGCGCAGCTCGGCCCGTGCGCCGGGGCCCGCGTGCTTGCGGACGTTCGTGAGCGACTCCTGCGCGATGCGGTAGAGGCTGAGGCCCACCGTCGCGGGGATCTCGCGCGGGAAGCCGATCGTGCGGAACGCCGTCGGGAGCCCCGAGCCGGCGGAGGCGCCGACGAGCTCCTCGAGCTGCGCGACGCCGCGGGTGGAGGCGGAGTCGGTCGGGACGGTGTCGAGGGGCTCGGCCGCGGCGACTCCTCGGCGCGGAGTGCGACGAGGATCCGGTGCAGCTCGTCGATCGCCGAGCGGGCGTCGCTCTCGATCGCGCTGAGCGAGCGCGCGGCCTTCTCGGGGTCGCGGGCGAGGACGCGGCGCGCTGCTCCCGCCTGCACCCCCATGACGCTGACGTGGTGCGCCACGACGTCGTGCAGCTCGCGGGCGATGCGCAGGCGCTCCGAGGTGACCGCCTGGCGCGAGGAGCGCTCGCGCTCGTCGTCCAGCTCGGCTGTGCGCGCCTCGAGCGCCTCGAGCCGGCGCGCCGACTGCCACGACGCCTCACCGAAGACGAAGGCGCTGCCGAAGTAGAGCAGGTTGACCAGCAGGACCAGCGCCGATTCGGCGACGTAGGGCGAGAGCGGTCCGACGGACTCGGTGGCGGGCAGCGCCCGGTCGAGCCACTCGCCCGTGATCAGGGAGGTCACCAGCCATCCGAGCATGGCGATCGCGATCACCAGGCGCACTGCGAGGGCGGTACGGGCGGTCGCGGCTCCACGCGCCGACCGTGTAGATCGCGAGGAACAGGCAGATCTGGTTGAAGAGCGACTCCGGCACCTGGAGCACGAGACCGAGCGTGTAGACCACCGCGAGGACGATCGCGACGGTGGCCGGGTACATCCGCCGCAGCGCCAGCGGCAGGGTCAGCGCGACGGCCCAGTGGGCGCTCACGACGGGGTGCGCCGCGGCGGGAACCCGGCCGAGGTGTACAGCAGCACCGAGATCACGGTCGCGAGCAGGGAGGATCCCGGCGGCGACGGCGTCGCGGATGTACTGCGGCCGCGTGGGGGTCGCCCTCGTCCAGCCGGCGTCGAAGGGATCGGCGGCGGCGGCGGCGTCGGCACCCGGGACATGACGTCCACGGTACGCGACCGGGCCGCGGCGGAGGCGGATCCGCAGTCGCCCGCCCCCGCCGCCGGCTCAGTCGCGCCCCGTGATCCCCTTCGTCGACGCGATCACGTCGCGCATCTTCTTCTTCGAGGGCCTCGTAGAACATCGACAGCGGGAACTCGTCGTCCAGCACCGCGTCGGTGAGGCCGCGGGGCGGCCCGAGCAGCACCTCGTCAGGCAGTCCGCGGGCCCAGGCCGACGCGGGATGCGGAGTGAGCACCGACGCGATCAGGGCGTGCGCGGCCAGCCAGTGCGCGGTCTTCGGGCGGTCGATCGAGCGCCAGTACAGGTCGTCGATCGCGTCCGACAGGGCGACGACCACGTCGGCGACGCCGTCCCACTCGAAGGCGAGGCGCGTGTCCGTCCAGTGCAGCACCCCGTGCCGGTGCAGCCAGGCGAACAGCAGCTGGCCGCCCAGACCGTCGTAGTTGCGCACGCGCGAGCCGGTGAGCGGGAAGCGGAAGAGGCGGTCGAACAGGATCGCGTACTGCACCGAGCGCGCTCGCCCGGACAGGCGCTCCTCGTCCTCGTCGCGGTGCTCGGCCGCGGCGAGACGGCGCTCGATCGCGACCGATTCGCGGAACGCCGTCAGATCGCAGCGCAGCTCCTCGAGCGAGTAGAGGAAGAAGGGCATGCGCTGCTTGATCATGAAGGGGTCGAAGGGCAGGTCGCCGCGCATGTGCGTGCGGTCGTGGATGAGGTCCCACATCACGAAGGCCTCCTCCGCGAGGTGCTGATGGGCGATCAGGCGGCGTGCGTCCTCGGGCAGGTCGAGGCGCGTGACCTCGGCGGCGCTGCTCACGACGCGGCGGAAGCGGGCGGCCTCGCGGTCGGCGAAGATCGCTCCCCAGGTGAAGGTCGGGATCGCGCGCATCGCCACGGTCTCGGGGAAGAGCACCGCGCTGTCGGTGTCGTAGCCGGCGGTGAAGTCGACGAAGCGGACCGGCACGAAGAGCGCGTTCGAGTACTCGCCCGCCTCGAGCTCGGCGACGAAGCGCGGCCAGACCACCTCGACCAGCACGGCCTCGACGTGCCGGTCGCGGCTGCCGTTCTGGGTGAGCATCGGGAAGACGACGGCGTGGCGCAGCCCGTCGATCCGGTCGAGCTGCGGCTGGAAGGCCTGCAGCGAGTCGAGGAAGTCGGGGACGCCGAGCCCGTCGGCGCTCCACCGCTCCAGGTCGACGACGAGCGCGTCGAGGTACGCGGCGTCGTGCGGGAAGCGCGGGGCCAGGGCGCGGACGGCGGCGACGATCCGCTCGAGCGCGGTGCGCGCCTCGAGCAGCATCGCCGGGTCGGCGAGGGAGCCGTCGGACGTCTGCAGAGGCTGCAGGTCGCCGACCGCGGCCTTGAGGTCGAGCCAGGCGGAGGAGGACTCGACGCGGTCCTCGAGGACCTCCGGCTCTCGCGACGACTGTGCTCTGCACGAACTGCGACATGGTGATCCTCCTCACGCTTCGAATCCTCGGTGGAACGGGTCGGATGCGACCCGACCCGAGCGTAGGGCCGCGTGCGCGCGCTTTCTTGCGTGGAGCGGAGCGGAGCGGCGACGTCGGCGCTCGCCGCGCACGTCTGCGCCGCGGGGCGGCAACGGCGCTCAGGAGCGGTTCCGGACGTCGTCGGCGCAGGATCCCGGGGACTTCTCCACGTGTCCGATCAGCACTCCACCAGGGCTCTCGCAGGTTGGACCCCCCGTCCGGGGCTAGATTCCTCCACGACCCACCGTGGCCCCGGTCAGGGGGTCAGGATGGTGCGGACATCGCGGCCGCATCCCGAGTGCGGCCCATCGGATCGACCGGCCACTCCGAACACCTGGCGGAGGAGCACGGCCGACGAGCCATCCTGAGAGAGAGGATCGGAGCGCGTGACGGGACCCGAACCCGGAAGCGACCACAGCACAGTCAGCATCGATCAGCACTCCTCGACCCTCCGCCTGCTGCCCTGGCCGCAGGCGGGCACCGCCGCACCCGCGTCACCCGCGCGGAGTCCGACACGGGTCGTGGGCACGACGAGGACGGAACCCTGCACGACCGCTACCTGCGCGGCTGGGCCGAGGGCACCGCCTTCTTCTACGCGATCGAGCTCGACGGCGACCGCGTCGGCTCCATCGGCTATTGGTACGGCCACTCGCGGCATCGTCGCGTACGAGACGGCCTGGAGCCTCGCTCCCGAGGCGAGGGGACGCGGCGTGGCCGCGCGCTCTGTGCGCCTGCTGCTCGACGAGGCCGCGGCGTTCCCGCTGCCCCGCTTCGTGCACGCGTTCGTGCGCACGGACGACGCGGAGGACGGCGCGATCTGCGTCGAGGTCGGCTTCGACCGCGTCGACATCGTCGAGAAGGGCGATCCGCCGAGCCTCTGGGCCGACTGGGCGTTCGATCTGGCGGCGGTCGCCTAGGGCGGATGAGCGCTCGAGCTCGGCCCGATCGTGCGGTCGAGCCGAGCTGAGCACGCGGGATCGTGTTCACCGGGCCCCGAGGGCGAGCGCCGCCCGACCCGCCGGCGTCGCGCGGCGCTCACACCCCGTGAGCGGCGAGCCACGGCCGCAGGACCGCGAGGAACTCCTCCGGCCGCTCGACGCTGGGCAGGTGCCGCCTCGTCGAAGACGCAGGAGTCGGCGCCGGGGATCGTCTCGGCGAGGTACTCGTGCACGGGGAACGACTCCGAGAGGTCGTGCGCGCCCACCACGATCAGCGCCGGCAGCGCCAGATCGACCACCCGGTCGTAGGCGGGCGGCTCGAGCGGGATCGGCCGGGGCTTCTCGTGCTCGTGGCCCGCGCGGCCGCGCGCGAGCTCCTGCACGGCCTCGACGAAGGACGCATCGAGCGAGTCCGCGGAGCGCTCCGGCCCGAAGGCCCACAGCTCCGCTTCCCGCCGGGCGACCAGCTCGTGGTCGCCGCGCGTCAGCAGGGCGTCGATCTCGTCGAAGAGGGCGTCCTCCCGCGCGGTCAGCTCCGGATACGGGAAGCCGCCGACACCCGGGCAGATCGCGACGGAGCGCACTCACCCGGTCGGGATGGGCGATCGCGAGGTCGAGCGCTGCGGATCCGCCCCGCGAGCAGCCGATGACGGCGGCGCGCTCCACGCCCAGGTGCTCGAGCACCGCGAGGAGGTCGGCCCGCTCGTCGAAGTCGACGTCGTCCGTCGTGTGCCGCCGAAGCCGCGGGAGTCCAGGCGCACGACGAGATGGTCCTCGGCCAGGGCCGGGACGATCGGGTCCCACATCCTCAGATCGGCGATGCCGGCGTGCACCAGCAGCAAGCGCGGGGAGGAGGCGTGGCCGTCCGCCTCCCAGTGGAGGCTCGCGCCGGGGACGTCGAGATGCGGCATGCGGCCACCGTAGGCCCGGCCCCGTCGGGGTGCAACGGCACCCGACCCTAGGCCGGAGGGACGCCTGCGAGCCGCCCGCTCGCCCGAGGGACGGAGGACGCCGTGGAGGGAGTGCTCACCGGATTCGCGATCATCGGCGTGATCATCGCCGTCGGCTACCTGATCGCCCGCTTCGGCCTGGTGCCTCCCGAGGGCCGCCTGGTCCTCTCCCGCATCGCCTTCTTCGTGACGACCCCCGCTCTGCTGTTCACGGTGCTCTCGAGGGCCGACGTCACGGTGCTCTTCTCCTCCTTCCTCCTGGTGTCGCTCTGCACGGTGCTGCTCGTGGCGGCGGTCTACGTGCTCGCTTCGCGCCTCTTCTTCCGCCGGCCGCTGCCCGAGACCGTGATCGGCACGGCGTCCTCCTCCTACGTCAACGCCAACAACATCGGGCTGCCCGTGGCCATCTACGTCCTGGGCGACCCGCAGTGGGTGGCTCCGACCCTGTTGCTGCAGCTGCTCCTGCTCGCGCCGACGATCCTCACCGTGCTCGACATCTCGACGAGCGGGCGCACCTCGGTCGGCGCGATCCTGACCCAGCCGCTGCGGAACCCCATGATCATCGCGTCCGGGCTCGGCCTGCTCGTCGCCGTCACGGGGGTCGATGTGCCGGCCCCCGTGCTCGAGCCGTTCTCGATCATCGGCAACGCGTCGATCCCGCTGGTCCTCATGGCCTTCGGCATGTCGCTGCGCGGGCAGCGGCCGCTGGAGGCGGGTCCCGCGCGGATCGAGGTCGTCGTCGCGTCGACGCTGAAGTCGCTCGTGATGCCGGCGGTGGCGTGGAGTCTGGGGCGCTTCGTCTTCCAGCTCGACGCCGAGCACCTCTTCGCGGTCACCGTGACCGCCGCGCTCCCCACCGCGCAGAACATCTTCAACTTCGCGACGCGCTACGACCGCGGAGTCGCCGTGGCGCGGGACACGGCCCTGGTGAGCACTGTCGCGGCCGTTCCCGTGCTCATCGCCGTGTCCCTCCTCCTGGGTTGACGCGAACGCGCCCAGCCCGACCCGTCGCGGTGGCCGTCGCCTAGGCTCTCTCGAATGAGCACCACGACGATCCTCTCGCCGCGCCTCCGGACAGCCCCGCCGCCGTCGCCGCGGCCTCTGGATCACGCTGAGCATCCTGCTGGTCCTCGTGATCGGCGCGATCGTCGCGGTGCTCCTGGCCGTCCAGACGTACGACAAGGCGATGACGGTCCGCGCCAAGCTCACCTCCGCCATCCCGCTCGTCTCGCAGGTCGCCGACCAGCTCACCGGATTCGACACCGCGGGAGCCGAGGCGACGGCGGGTCAGATCGCGACCCTCACCGGCGAGGCGCGCGACGAGACCGACGACGGCGTGTGGCGCGTGATGGAGATCGTGCCGATCCTCGGGCCCAACCTCTCCGCAGTCCGCGCCGCGACCGAGATCGCCGACGACGTGTCGGGCAAGATCGTCACTCCGCTCTCGGGCACCTCGCTCGACGTGCTGAAGCCGGTCGACGGCCGTGTCGACATCGCCGCGATCACCGACCTGTCGGCCAAGATCGACGTCGCGAAGCAGGTCGTCGACGAGTCGCAGGCGCGCGTCGAGGCGATCGACCGCGGCGCCCTCGCGCCGCAGGTCGCCTCGGCCCTCGACGCCTTCGCTCCGCAGCTCGAGACCGCCACGAAGGCGATGGACCAGGTGCAGCCGATCACGGCGATCCTGCCCGACGCGCTCGGGGCGAACGGGCCCCGCAACTACCTCGTCATGTTCCAGAACCTCGCCGAGGCGCAGGCTCTCGGAGGCGGCGCCTCCTCGGTCATGCTGCTGCAGGCCGACGGCGGAGCGATCTCGATCACGGAGCAGCAGTCCAGCCAGGACTTCCGCGGGCTGGAGTCGGTGGACGTCGATCAGAGCGCGCTCGACACCTTCGGCGGCAACCTCGCCACGACCTTCAACGTGTCGACGAGCCGGCCCGACTTCCCGACCGCGTCGTCCATCGCGACGCAGTTCTGGGCCCAGAAGTTCCTCGACCAGAAGATCGACGGAGTGCTGGCGATCGACCCGGTCGCGCTCTCGTACCTGCTCGACTCGACCGGCCCGGTGGTGCTCACCGACGGCACGGAGCTGACGAGCGAGAACACCGTCTCGACGCTCCTGAACAAGATCTACTTCCGCCACCCGGCCGAGACGGTCGGCGAGCAGACCGACGAGTTCTTCTCGGAGGCGAGCGCCACGATCCTCGGGAAGATCCTCGGCGGCGAGATGGAGCCGACGCGCATGCTGCCGGCGATCGTCAAGGCGGTCGGCGAGAGCCGCATCCTCGCGTACAGCACCGACCCCGACGAGCAGGCCCTCCTCGCTCCGACGCCCATCGCGGGCATCCTGCCCACCGCGAACACCGACACGACCACCACCGGCGTCTTCTTCCAGGACGCGTCGATCGGCTCGAAGATGGACTACTACCTCGACACGGCGGTGACGCAGGCGAGCGCGAACCGCTGCGCCGCCTCGGAGCGACCTTCACCACGCAGGTCACGCTGACCAACACGATCACCGAGAAGGTGGCGCGCGCACCCTGCCGCCCTACGTCGCGGCGAACGGCGGCAACAGGTTCCCGCTCGGCGACTTCGTGACCAACGTCTACGTCTACGGCCCTCCCGGCACGAGCGTGACCGGCGCGACCTGGGCCTCCGGGCTCGGCACCGTCGTGCAGACGACGGACGACCTCTGGGCGACCGGTCTCGAAGATCGCGGTGCAGCTCTCGCCCGGCGAGTCCGACACCGCCACGGTCACCTTCACGGCGGCCCAGGCGGGCGAGTACGGCGAGCAGGCCGTCCGCGTCACCCCGATGATCAACTCGACCGAGGTCACGCTCCAGGACGACCCGAGCTGCGTCGGCTGACCGGTCGCGCCCTCTGCGGCCGGACGGTCAGCCTGCTGGTCGAGCAGCCCCGCAGGGGCGTCTCCAGACCCGCTACCGCCCCGCATCCCGGCGCGGAGGCAGCCCTCGCGTCAGACCAGCGCCGATCCCGGATCGAGCTGGTGACCAGCCACGAGGCGAGCAGCGCCGCGCCGAAGCACAGGGCGAGGCCGACGAGCGGGACCCACCAGGCCCGGCGTCCGAGCGAGGTAGCGCACGACCGTCACGGCCACGGCGATCAGCGTCAGGATCGGCGGACCGAGGAGGGCGAGCGAGACGCCCCAGTCGATGCGGTCGTAGTCGCACGCGATGTTCTGCCCCTCGCACTGCGCGGGGAACACCGACGAGCACGGCGGCGAGGTAGCCGAGGACGATCGCCACCAGGCCCAGCGCGAGGCAGCCGAGGATCGAGAGCACGAGGTCCCAGCGGCGGCGCAGCGGCCGCCCGGCCGCGACCACCTCCCGGACGGTGCGGTAGGCGTCCGTCCGCAGCTCGTCGTGCGCGCGACCGGCCGGACCCGGGCGCGGTGCCGGCCGCGCGGCCGGTGTCCGGGATGCGGTCGGACGGGCGGAGGACGAGCCGCTCGCGGCCGCGCGCGCCCGCTTCTTCTTCGAGGAGGCCACGGTCAGAAGATCATCGGGCGGTCGTCGTCGAGGGTCGTCTCGAGATCGAGGTCGACCACCACGGGGACGTGATCGCTCAGGGCGTCGCCCTTGCGCTCGTCGCGGTGGATCGAGGCGCCCGTGACGAGCTCGCCGAACGCGTGCGAGCCGAGCACGAAGTCGATCCGGAGCCCCTCGTTGCGCGGGAAGCGCAGCTGCTTGTAGTCCCAGTAGGTGTAGCCCTCGGGGACGAGCGGGCGCACGACGTCGTGCAGCCCGGCGGCCTTGAAGGCGGCGAAGGCCTCGCGCTCCGGCGGCGAGACGTGCGGATCCGGGGCCCAGCGTCGGGTCGCCGACGTCGCTGTCGAGCGGAGCGACGTTCCAGTCGCCCATCAGCGCCAGCGGCAGGTCGGCTTCGGCGGCGAGCCACTCGCGGGTGCTCGCCTCGAGCGCGGCGAACCACTCGAGCTTGTAGAAGTAGTGCGGGTCGCCGACCGCGCGGCCGTTGGGCACGTAGAGGCTCCAGACGCGCACGCCGTCGACGGTCGCGCCGATCGCCCGCGCCTCGAGGGGAGGGTGCCGTCCTCGGCGGGGGCCTTGGCGAAGCCGGGCATGCCGGGGAAGCCGATCCGCACGTCCTCCATCGGCAGGCGCGAGGCGATGCCGACGCCGTTCCACTGGCTGATCCCCGCCATCTCGACGCGGTACCCCGCCTCGGCGAAGGCCTCGTGCGGGAACTGCTCGGGCTTGCACTTGAGCTCCTGCATGGCGAGGACGTCGACGTCCTCGCGGACCAGCCAGTCGACGACGCGGCCCGTGCGGCCCGGATGGAGTTCACGTTCCACGTGGCGATGCGCATCCTCGAAGTGTAGGAGCCGCCGCCGACAGCACGGTGCGGACGGCGGCCGTCCCCCGCGCTCCGGTCATCCGTCCGGCGGATTGCGGAACCGGTGTCGGTGGTCGATGGTTGTCTTGCGCCGTCCCGATCGGCGCCCCGCGTCGTCCCCGCGCCGCCGCCCGCGGCCCGCCTCCCCGCCCGACTCCGACCAGGCGGCCGTTCCGGCGGATCCGCCGTCGATCCGCCCGAGCCGTTCCCGTGGCCGTCCCCGCTCCCGCCCGCTCCAGCCGTCTCGAGGAACCCCGTGATCCTGCTCCGACTCGCGTCGTCCTACGCGAAGCCCTACTCCCGGTGGATCGTCGCGGTCGTGGTGCTGCAGCTGATCTCGACCCTCGCGGCGCTCTACCTGCCGAGCCTCAACGCCGAGATCATCGACCAGGGCATCGGCACCGGCGACACCGACTTCATCTGGGCCACGGGCATGACCATGCTCGTCGTCTGCCTCGTGCAGGTCGTCACCGCGATCGGGGGCGTGTACTTCGGCGCCCGCACCGCCATGGCCGTCGGCCGCGACCTGCGCCGCGACGTCTACCGCCGCGTCGACTCGCTGAGCGGGCTCGAGGTCGGCCGCTTCGGCACCGCCACCCTCATCACCCGCGGCACGAACGACGTGCAGCAGGTCCAGATGCTGGTCCTGATGACCCTCAACTTCATGGTGTCGACGCCGATCATGTGCATCGGAGGCATCGTCTTCGCCCTCCGCGAGGACGTGGGCCTCTCGTGGCTGGTCTGGGTCTCGGTGCCGGTGCTGTTCGTCGTGGTCGGCGTGCTCGGTCTTCCTCCTGCTGCCGCTGTTCCGCCTCATGCAGGACCGCATCGACGGCATCAACGGCGTGCTGCGCGAGCAGATCACGGGCATCCGCGTGGTCCGAGCCTTCGTGCGCGAGCCCTTCGAGTCCGAGCGCTACCGCCGCGCGAACGCCGCGATCACCGAGGTGTCGATCAAGGTCGGCAACATCTTCGTGCTGATGTTCCCGGCGATCATGATGATCCTGCACCTCGCCACGGCCGCCGTCCTCTGGTTCGGCGGGCAGCGCGTGGACGTGATGCCGGTGCAGGATCGGCCTGCTGACGGCGTTCCTCCAGTACCTGCTCCAGATCCTCACCGCGGTGATGATGGGCGTCTTCATGGTGATGATGATCCCGAGGGCCGTCGTCTGCGCCGAGCGCATCGACGAGGTGCTCGGCACCCGCACGAGCCTCACGAACCCCGAGGGGGGAGCGGTCACGCCGACCCTCGGCCGCGTCGAGTTCCGCGACGTCGTCTTCGGCTACCCCGGCGCCGAGCGCCCCGTGCTCTCGGGAGTCGACCTCGTCGCCGAGCCCGGCCGCACGACCGCGATCGTCGGCTCCACCGGCGCCGGCAAGACGACGCTGCTCGGTCTCGTGCCCCGCCTGTTCGACCCGCAGGAGGGGTCGGTGACGATCGACAGCGTGCCCGTCTCGTCGCTCGACCGCGCCCAGCTCGCCGAGGTCATCGGCCTCGTCCCGCAGCGCCCCTACCTCTTCTCGGGCACGATCGCCTCGAACCTCCGCTTCGGCCGCCCCGACGCCACCGACGCCGAGCTGTGGGAGGCGCTGCGCATCGCCCAGGGCGAGGACTTCGTCCGCGGCAAGGAGCACGGGCTCGACGAGCCGGTGTCGCAGGGCGGCACGAACGTGTCCGGCGGCCAGCGCCAGCGCCTGCGCATCGCGCGGGCGCTCGTGGCCCGTCCCCGCGTCTACCTCTTCGACGACTCCTTCTCGGCGCTCGATGTGGCGACCGACGCGAGGCTGCGCGAGTCGCTCGCGGCGGCGACCACCGACGCGACGGTGATCATCGTCGCCCAGCGCGTCTCCACCATCCGCCACGCCGACCAGATCGTGGTCCTCGACGCCGGCCGCGTCGTCGGCAGGGGCACCCACGACGACCTCCTCGAGACGAACGCGACCTACCGCGAGATCGTCGAATCGCAGCTGAGCACCGAAGGGGTGGCCTGAGATGGCACGCGTCCGCGACACCGCGCAGGAGCAGCCGACCGAGCCGGAGTCGCTCGCCCCCGAGTTCGAGCCCGGCGAGGCCGACGGCGGCATGTTCGGCGACGGCCCGCCCGCCCGCAAGGCCCAGCACTTCTGGCCCTCGGCCAAGCGGCTGTTCAGCCTCCTCGGCCCAGAGAAGGCCCGGATGATCGTGGTCGTCGCCCTGGTCTCGGCGTCGGTCGTCCTCACCGTCATCGCGCCGAAGATCCTCGGCCAGGCGATGGACACGATCTTCAACGGCGTGATCGGCTCGCAGCTGCCCGCAGGAGTGCCGCTCGAGCAGATCATCGAGCAGCAGCGGGCCTCGGGCAACGGCACCTTCGCCGACATGCTCTCCAAGACCGACATCGTGCCCGGGCAGGGCATCGACTTCGTCGTGCTCGGCCGGCTCATCATCATCGTGCTGCTGATGTACGTGGTCGCCTCCGTCCTCATGTGGGCGCAGGGCTTCCTCCTCAACGGGCTCGTGATGCGCGTCGTCTACGGCCTGCGCCAGGACATCGAGGCCAAGCCTCAACCGCCTGCCGCTGCGCTACTTCGACACCCGGCAGCGCGGCGACGTGATGTCGCGCGTCACGAACGACGTCGACAACATCCAGACCGCCCTGCAGCAGGCGTTCTCGCAGCTCGTCCAGTCGGTGCTGACGATCATCGGCATCGCCGCGATGATGTTCATCGTCTCGTGGCAGCTCGCGCTGATCGCGCTGATCTCGCTGCCGCTGTCGGGCATCATCGCCGGGGTCATCGGCGCCCGCTCGCAGAAGCTGTTCGCCGCCCAGTGGAAGAACACCGGCGCGCTGAACGGCCACATCGAGGAGTCGTTCTCGGGCCTCGAGATCGTGCGCGCCTTCGGTCGCGACCGCGAGATGCTCGAGGAGTTCGACCGTCGCAACGACGACCTCTACAGCGCCTCGTTCGGCGCCCAGTTCGTCTCGGGCATGATCATGCCCGCGATGACCTTCGTCTCGTACCTCTCCTACGTCCTGATCGCCGTCGTCGGCGGGCTGCGCGTGGCCTCGGGCCAGCTCACCCTCGGAGACGCCACCGCCTTCATCCAGTACTCCCGCGAGTTCACCCAGCCCGTCACGCAGCTCGCGAGCATGGCCAACATGCTGCAGTCGGGCGTCGCCTCGGCCGAGCGCACCTTCGAGCTGCTCGACGCCGACGAGCAGGACCCCGAGACGATCACCGACTCGCTGCCCGAGCGGACCGACGGCCACGTCGAGTTCCAGGACGTCTCGTTCTCGTACGACCCGGAGCAGCCGCTCATCGAGGGCCTCTCGTTCTCGGCGCAGCCGGGCCAGACCGTCGCGATCGTCGGCCCGACCGGCGCGGGCAAGACGACCCTCGTGACCTCGTGATGCGCTTCTACGAGCTCACCGGCGGCCGCATCCTGCTCGACGGAGTCGACATCACCCGCCTCGCCCGCGGCGACCTCCGCTCGCGGGTGGGCATGGTGCTCCAGGACGCCTGGCTCTTCCAGGGCACCATCCGCGAGAACATCCGCTACGGCCGACTCGACGCGACCGACGACGAGATCGCCGACGCGGCGCGCGCCACCATGGTCGACCGCTTCGTGCAGCAGCTGCCCGACGGCTACGACACCGTCCTCGACGCCGACGGAGGGAGCGTGTCGGCGGGTGAGCGCCAGCTGATCACGATCGCCCGCGCGTTCCTCGCCAATCCCTCGCTGCTGATCCTCGACGAGGCCACGTCCTCCGTCGACACCCGGACCGAGCTCCTGGTGCAGCACGCCATGGCCGCGCTGCGCACCGACCGCACGTCCTTCGTCATCGCCCACCGCCTCTCGACGATCCGCGACGCCGACACGATCCTCGTGATGGAGGCGGGGCGCATCGTCGAGCAGGGCGCGCACGACGAGCTGCTGCGCCGTCGGGGCGCCTACTACGAGCTCTACATGACGCAGTTCCGCGGAGGGGAGCGAGGAGCAGACCGCTGCGATCTCGCCCGCGGGCCTGCCCGGAGGCGCCGAGACCGCACCGTAGAGTGGCCCTGTGAACGACGCACGCCAGCAGCTCATCGAGTACATCGGCTCCGACGCCGTCTTCCACGGGGACTTCACCCTGACGAGCGGCAAGAAGGCGAGCTACTACGTCGACCTGCGCCGCGTCAGCCTCGACCACCGCGTCGCTCCCTGATCGGGCGGGTCATGCTCGACCTCATCGCGCCGATCGAGCGCGTCGACGCCGTCGGCGGACTGACGATGGGCGCCGACCCCATCGCCTCGGCGATCCTGCAGGCGCCGCGCCGCAGTCTCGCCTACGACGCGTTCGTCGTGCGCAGGGAGCCGAAGGACCACGGACGCGGCCGTCAGGTCGAGGGCCCGATCTCGAGGGCAAGCGGCGGTGGTCGTCGAGGACACCTCCACCACCGGCGGCCTCGCTGAAGGCGATCGAGGCGCTGCTGAAGGTCGGCGCCGAGATCGCCGGAGTCGCGGTCGTCGTGGACCGCGCCACCGGTGCGCCGGGAGATCATCGAGGACGCGGGCTACCCGTACTTCGCGGCGATCGGGCTGGCCGACCTCGGACTGAGCTGATGGTCGACGAGGGGGACCGCACGCGCCGCGGCGACTCCGGGGCGAGGAGCGTCCGAGGAGCAGGAGCGACAGGCCGGCGGCAGCGAGTGGCTGCTGCAGCAGCTCAGCGGCGGGCGTCTGAAGAGCATCTTCGAGGCGCCGCGGCAGGGCCGCTCCGGAGTCGACCGGACGACTCCCGCGCCGGCTCGGGACTCCGAGGACGAGCCGACCGGGATGCCTGACGAGGCGGCCCTCCCCGAGGAGTCCGACGCGGCGGAGCGCGAGGACGCGGCCGAGCCCGCGGAGCGCGCCGAGTCCTCGCCCGCGGACGACGCGGAGAAGCCCCCTGCGGAGACGACCGCGCAGGTGCCGCCGCCCGCCGCGGCGGAGGCGTCGGCTCCGCCGGAGCCCGTGGTCGTCCTCGAGCCGACCGCCCCGCTGCAGTCGGCCCAGCAGCCCGAGCCCGCGGAGGAGGTGCGGAGACCGCGCCCGAGCAGGACCCCGAGATCCACCCCGTGGCCGAGCAGGCGGCCGAGCCGGACGAGCTCCGTCGGGTCGCTGAGCGCGCCCGAGCCTGCGCCGGCCCCCGAGCACGAGAGCCGCCCTGAGCCGGAAGCCGGCGACGAGCCGGAGCACCAGCGCGAGGCCGAGCCTCGAGCACGAATCGGAGCCCGAGCACGCACCCGAGCCTGAGCGCTCACCCGCTCCTGAGCGCTCACCCGCCTGAGCCCGAGCGCTCACCGGAGCCCGAGCAGGCGCAGCAGCCGGAGAGCGCACCGGCACCCGCGCCCGTCCCTCCCGTGGCCCCCGAGCGCGAGCGCCCGCAGCCCCGCTTCGACGCCGCCCGCCGCGACCCGGCGGAGGAGCGCGCCCGCTTCCCGTCCGGTGCTGCCGGTCGCCGAGCCGCCGCGCGATCTGCCGACCGCGCCGCCCGCGCTCCGCGTCGAGCCCGAGCACCGCGAGCCGCGCGGCGACCGTCCCGAGGGCGCGACACCGCCGTCGCAGCGCGACACCGCTCCGAGCGGCACCGTCTACCACTGGCCGGACCCCCGCGGCGGGTGGGACGAGCCTCCGGTGCGGGAGGACGTCGTCGCTCCGCAGGAGGACCCGGACGACGACGGCGGCGACGAGGAGCTCTGGCGCGGCACCGCCTTCGCCTGGAACCTCGAGCCCACCGAGCCCGGCACCGAGGCGAGCGGAGACGGCGCGGACGCCGGAGAGACCTCCGACCCGGACGCCCCGCCGACGCCCACGACCGCCGGGACCGCGGACGACGGGAAGCCGTTCTCCACCACGCCCGCCGCGGCTCACGTCAACGCGCCCGCCGCGCGGGAGAGGACTCCCTCGCAGCCGGCCCGCCAAGGAGCCGCGCGAGAAGACGCCGCGCACGCCTCGCGAGAAGACCCCGAGGACGCCTCGCGAGAAGACCCCGCGGACCCCGCGAGGGAGGACGGCACCGCCCGCCGCCACGGCTCCTCGGTCCGACAGCGCCGCGTCCGTCGGCTCGGCCACCGAGCCGCCCAGCATCACCGCGCTCGCCGCGCCCTCCCCGACCGCACCAGGAGCCGTCGTCGACTCCTGATCGGGCTGATCGCGCTCGGCGTCGTCGTGCTGCTCGCCGCGCTCGCGGTCGTGGGCTACCGGATCGCGGCGGGGAACGACTCCGATGCCTCGGCACCCGCCCGGCCGCCACGACTCCCTCGGAGCAGGCGAGCGCCGCACCGACCGCGGAGCCCACGGCCGAGCTGCCGACCGTCGGACCGCTGCCCGCCGGCACCTACGCGTGGAGCGACCTGCTCGGCGGCGAGTGCCTGCAGCCCTTCGACTCCGTCTGGGCCGAGGAGTTCACCGTCGTCGACTGCGCCACCGCGCACACCGGCGAGATGGTCGCGACCGCTCAGCTGACCGAGGAGGCGTTCCCCGGCCAGGGACGCTCGCGCTCTCGGTCGCCTCGCTCTGCCAGGCCACCGGAGCCGTCGACGTGCTCGGCGCCGAGGCGTACGGCGACGTCCAGGTCTCGGCGTCCTTCCCGGTCACCCAGGAGCAGTGGGACGCCGGCGAGCGGCGCTACTTCTGCTTCGTCGACCGCGCGGGCGGCGGCGAGCTGATCGGCGCGCTCACCGGCACCTCGCCGGCTGAGGCTCAGACGAGCCTGCAGCTGTAGGCCGCCCCCGTCGCTCGCGTAGAGCACGAGGGGCCTCGGTCAGAGCGTCCACGTGGGCGAAGACGACCAGATCGGTCGACTTCAGCACCTCGAAGGTCACGCTCGAGCGATCGCCGACGAGCGTGTACGCGTCCACGTAGTCCGGCGAGTCGGAGCGGGTCTCGATCGCCGTGCCGCCGTACGCCTCCTCGACGGCGGAGCGGGGCGAGCCGATGCCGACGCCCTCATCGGTGGTGATCGACGGACTGCCGATGACCAGGCTGAGCAGGGGACCGGACTCCCCGTCCACGAGGGGCCAGAACGGAGCGCCGCCGAGCGCCTCGGACGCGGGATCGCGCGGGTAGTTCGCGAGCCAGCGAGCGGGGGAGCTGATCGGCTCGACTCCGTTCTCCGCCCAGACCTGCTCGCAGAAGTCCGGATCGACGATCGCGACGGCGGTGCCTCCGGCATCGGCCGGCACGGGCTCGCCCTGGATCAGCGAGCCCGCGCCGGGTCGGGGTGTGCAGACCGTCGACGTCGAGCACGAGGTCGGTCAGGGCCGGCGGAGCGGTGGGAGCGGCACCGCTCGCCGTCGGAGTGCTCGAGGGAGCGCTCGTCGCACTGCTCGTCGGGGTCGTCGCGGGAGTGGACGGCGCGGGTGCGGTCCCCGACGCGGTGGGCTCGGGTGCGCTCGGAGTGCAGCCCGCGACGGCGAGCACGGCGCCGGCGACGGCGGTGGCGCGCAGGGCCGGGTGGAAGCGGATCATCGTGGTCTCCTCGCGGGAGCCGTCTCGTCGTGCCCCCGCGCCAGTATCGAGCCGCGCGGCGAGGTGGCGGAAGGCGCCCGCGCGCTCGTCACCGAAGCGTGTCCTGCTTGTAGGGTTGCCGATCGTGGACGAGAACGAGACGCCGCGCGAGGCCGGCCCGGCCGCCTCCGTCGAGGCCACGACGAACGGCGTGGGGCCGTGGATCGGCGAGCGTCCGCAGGACGAGCGCCTCGACCCGGAGCTGCTCGAGAAGGGCGATTCCCGCAACGTCGTCGACCGCTTCCGCTACTGGCGGATGGAGGCGATCGTCGCCGAGCTCGACCGCACCCGCCATCCGTTCCACGTCGCCGTCGAGAACTGGCAGCACGACATGAACATCGGCTCGATCGTGCGCAGCGCCAACGCATTCGGCGCGCGGGGCGTGCACATCGTGGGCAGACGGCGGTGGAACAAGCGCGGCGCGATGGTGACCGACCGCTACCAGCACGTCCAGCACCACGAGGCGGTCGCCGGTCTCGTCGACTGGGCGCGCGAGGAGGGCCTGCCGATCATCGCGATCGACAACGTGCCCGGGTGCGTGCCGATCGAGACTCTTCGCCCTGCCCGAGCGCTGCGTGCTGCTGTTCGGGCAGGAGGACCGGGGCTGTCGGAGGAGGCGCTCGCCGCCTCCGAGGCCGTGCTCGAGATCTCGCAGTTCGGCTCGACGCGCTCGATCAACGCGTCGGCGGCCGCCGCGGTCGCGATGCACGCCTGGCGCGCTGCAGCACGTCCGGTTCTGAGCGCGACCGGTTCTGAGCGCGACCCGGATCGGACCACGACGTCCGGCGGGAACTCCGACTCCGAGCGGCTCGCCCGACAGCAGCTCGTGGACGCCGCTGAGCACCTCATCGGGGCGGAACGGGTAGCGCTCGATCTCGGCCGCATCGCTGATGCCCGTCATCACGAGGACCGTGTGCAGACCGGCCTCGATGCCCGCGACGATGTCGGTGTCCATCCGGTCGCCGATCATGCCGGTGTTCTCGCTGTGCGCGCCGATCTTGTTCATCGCCGAGCGGAACATCATGGGGTTCGGCTTGCCGACCACGTACGGGTCCTTGCCGGTCGCCTTCGTGATCAGCGCGGCGATCGCCCCCGTCGCGGGCGCGACGCCCTCGGAGCTCGGACCCGTGGCGTCCGGGTTCGTGACGATGAAGCGGGCGCCGCCGATGATCAGCCGGATCGCCTTGGTGATCGCCTCGAAGGAGGTAGTTGCGGGTCTCGCCCACGACGACGTAGTCGGGGGAGGTCTCGGTCATGATGAAGCCGGCCTCGTGCAGCGCGGTCGTGATGCCGGCCTCGCCGATCACGAAGGCGCTGCCGCCGGGCATCTGCGAGGCGCAGAAGTCGGCGGTGGCGAGCGCGCTCGTCCAGATGCGCTCCTCCGGGACGTGCAGGCCCGAGGCGCGCAGTCGCGCGGCCAGGTCGCGCGGAGTGAAGATCGAGTTGTTGGTCAGCACCAGGAACGGGACGCCCGCGTCGGTCCACTCCTGGATCAGCTCGGGCGCGCCGGGGAGCGCCTTGTTCTCGTGCACGAGCACGCCGTCCATGTCCGTGAGCCAGGCCTCGACCTCGCCGCGATGTGCCGCCATCCCCCGATGCTATCGGCGGGGCCTCCGCTCCGCAGGGTGCGGGCGGAGGCCCCGCATCAGCCGATCAGCGAGGGCTGCAGGTCGCGCAGGGTGCGGAACCGCGTCATGCGGACCACTCCGATCATCGCGAGCGCGAGGCCACCGGCGAGCCAGCAGAGCAGCACGAGGAGTCGCGCAGCGCCGCTGCGCCGTCGCCGCCGTACATCAGCTGCCGGACGGCGTCCGTCGCGAAGCCCATCGGCAGCACGTGGTGCAGGGCGGCGAGCGGAGCGGGCAGCGTCTGCCAGGGGAAGGTGCCGCCCGCGGTCACGAGCTGCACCACCATCAGCACGAGGCCGAGGAACTGCCCCACGCTGCCGAGCCAGACGTTGAGCGCGAGGATCATCGCGGCGAACGTGAGCGAGGCGAGCGCCATCACGCCGTAGACGCCGACCGGCGACGCGACGTCGAAGCCCAGCGCCAGTGAGGATGATCGCGAACAGCCCGGCCATCTGGACCACCCCGAGCAGTCCGGGGGTCAGCCAGCCGGCGAGGGTCACCCGGATCGGCGAGTGCAGGGCGGTGATGGCGCGGCGCGAGACCGGCTTCACGATGAGGAACAGCGCGTAGATCCCGATCCAGCCGGCGAGGCTCGCGAAGAACGGGGCGAGGCCGGCGCCGTAGGTCCCGGCCGAGGCGACCTCGCTCCGGTCGACCTCGACCGGATCGGCGATCGCCGAGGCCTGGGCCGCCTGCTGCTCGGCCGAGCGGTCGGGGATCGCGACGACTCCGTCCTCCGAGGCCGTCGCGGAGCGTCGCGGCACCCGTGGTGAGGTCGTCGAGGCCGGTGGTGAGATCTCCCAGCCCGTCGCGGAGCGTCGCCGATCCGTCGCGGAGGGAGCCGGCGCCGTCGCGGACGGTCGCGGCGCCGTCGGCCGCGGACCGCGCTCCGGTCGCGGCGGTCGCCGCTCCGCTCGCCAGCTGCGACGATCCGTCGGCGGCGGTCGAGATGCCGGCGGTGAGGGTCGGCGTCGCGTCGGCGAGCGCCTGCGCGCCGGTGGCGACCTGCTGCGCTCCTCCCGCGAGCCGGTCGATCAGGGCGACCTGGCCCTGCGCCTGCGCGTTCGCGGCCAGGGCGTCGTCGCCCAGTGGGTCGAGCAGCGCGAGGATCTCGGCGGTCCGGGCGGGGTCGACCCCCGACTCCTGGAGGCTCGCCTCGATGTCGCCGCGGACCACCGGGACGCTGTCGGCGACCTGCTGGGAGGCGGCCCCGACGGCGTCGACCTGCGTCGCGAGGGCGGCGTCGCCGGCGGCCACCTGCGCCGCGCCGTCGGCGAGGGTCGCGGTCTGCGCCGGCAGGTCGGCGGTCGCGGTGCGGAGCTGCTGCAGCCCGGAGTCGAGCGCGGTGCCGCCGTCGGCCAGCTGCTGCACCCCGCCCGCGAGGGAGGCGGTGCCGTCGGCGAGCGAGGACGCTCCGTCGGCGAGCTGCGCGGCTCCGTCGGCCAGGGTTCCGGCACCGGCCTGCGCGGACGCGGCGCCGCTCGAGAGGGTCGTGGCGCCGTCGACGAGCTGCGTGCCTCCGTCGACCGCGGTGGTGAGGTCGCCGCGGATCGTCGCGAGGCCGACCAGGAACTGCGCGGCCGCCTCCTCGTCCACCTTCTCGACGATGGAGGCGCGCAGGGTCTTCGCCGCCTGCTCGCCGATCGTGCTCGCGAGGTAGCTCGTGGCGTCGTTCGTGGTGAGGACGACGCTCGCGCGGTGCGGCGCATCGCTCCCCGCCGAGGCCAGCGCGGCGGAGAAGTCGGCGGGGAGGGTGACGCTGAAGTCGTACGTCCCGTCGTCCGCACCCGCTGCGGCGTCGGCGGACGAGACGCGGTGCCAGTCGAGCGCGTGGTCCTCGAGGAGCTGGTCGGCGACCTCGTCGCCCGTGTTCGTGACGGTGCCGTCGTCGGCCGTCGTGCCGGTGTCGTCGACGACCAGGGCCACCGGGACGTCGGTGAGCTTCGCGTACGGGTCCTGGTTGGCCCAGAGGTAGAGGCCGCCGTAGAGGATCGGCACGAGCATCAGTGCGATCAGCGCGAGGCGGGCCATCGGAGTGGCGGTGAGGCGGCGTAGCTCCGCCTGGATCATCTGGGGGATGCGGATTCTCATGAGCGGGTTCCGTCGAGAGGTTCGGGGTCGGCCGCGGTGGGGTCGATCGGTGGGGTGGGAGCGGAAAGGCGTCCTGGGACGCGTGCGGAAGGGCGGCGGCGAGTGCGCCGACCGTCTCCTCCTCGAAGCCGTCCTCGAGGGTCCGGAGGGCGACGGGTGCCGTCTGCACCGGATCGAACTGCGTGCGCAGCAGATCCGTCGCCGCGATCGCCGACGCGGAGGCGGTGCCGGCGATCACGAGGACGGCGACGCCGCGGGCGGCGAGCTCCTTGGCGAGCGCCCACCAGCCGGCCGGGTCGCCGCCGTGCCGGTCGGGCGACACGATCACGAGGGCCTGCACCCCCGAGCGGAGCAGGGCCAGCTCGGCGAGCACGCGGACGCGCTCGAGTGCGGGGACCTCGGACATCGGCCGACGCGCCAGAGCGGTGACGCCCAGGCCCTCGAGGGCGCGGGCGACGGCCCGGGGGTGCGAGGGGCGGCCGGCGAAGACGAGCTCCTCGGCGGTGACTCCGCCCAGCGTGACGTCGGGGGCCGGCTCGCTGACGGCGGGGGCGTCGACGAGCGCGACGGCGGCGCGCATCCGCTTCGGGTCCTCGGCGCCGTCGACGGTGATCCGGCCGGTGCCGGGGCGCATGCGGCCGCTCGCGAGCAGGCCGAGGACCGTGGGGCGCTGTTCCGTCTCGGTGAGGGCGAGGGTCGCGGATCCGCTCGGAGAACGAAGGCGAGACGGGTGGGAGGCGCGCCGTCCTTGGCGACGTCGTGCAGCTCGATCCTCACGCGCGGGCCTCGGCGAGGACCCGGGTCGCGAGGGCGTCGGCGTCGGCCCAGCCGAAGCCCGCGATGGCGAGCACGTCGACCATGACGAGGCGCTCGGCCTGCGCCTCGCCGAGACCGGAGTCGGCCGCCTCGTCGAGCACGGCGATGGCGGCGTCCTCGATCAGGCGGGCCAGGCGTCCGGGGTCGACGTCCGGACGGAAGCGGCCGGAGGAGATCCCGCGGGCGGCGGTCGCCCGCAGCTGGGCCCGCACGGGCTCCAGCGTCCCGGCGACGATCTCGGCGTAGGGCGAGCGGAGCGCGGCGCGAGCGGGGAGGCGGATCGCCTCGACCTCGTGCCACATCCGCGCGCCGATCAGGGCGAGCTCGCAGGCCGCATCCTCGTGCCGCACGGGGGAGAGGGCGGCGGCGATGCGCGCCGCTCCCTCCTGGAACACGGTGGTCAGCAGCTGCTCCGGGACGAGAAGTGGCCGTAGACGGTGCGGCGGGTCACCCCGGCCTCGGCCGCGATCGCCTCGAGGGAGGCGTCGGGGTCGGTGCGGAGGAGGTCCTCGCCGCGAGGAGGATCGCGGCGCGGTTGTCGGTCGCGTCCCGCCGGGGAGCTCTGCTGGTGGTCACCGGTCCATCGTACGAAGTTGCACAACGCTGTGCAAGATAGGAGAGGCGATCCCCGGCCCCCGCAGGGGACGGGGTTAGCCTGGACACATGAACGGCGAGAACCTGCTGGGCCCCGAACCGACCCTCCTCCCCGAGGACCCCGCGGTCACCGCGGCCCTCGCGAAGCACGCGACCCCGGGAGCCGTCGAATTCGCCGCCCTCGCTGCGGCCCACCCGCGCTCACCGCTGGCCTGGGCGCTGCTCGCCGACAGTGTGTGGGGCATCGACGCTGCCCTCCCTCCTACGCCTACGCGCGCGTCGGCTACCACCGCGGCCTCGACCTGCTCCGCGGCGCCGGCTGGCGCGGCCAAGGCCCCATCCCCTGGCGCCACGGCCCCAACCGCGGCCTCCTCCTCGCCCTCTACGCCCTCCGCCGCGCCGCCGAATCGATCGGCGAGACCGAAGAGGTCGACCGCCTCACCACGTTCCTCCAGCAGGCCGACCCCGCCGCGATCCCCGAGATCGAGCGGTACCACGAGGACGCGCTACCCCCCACCGCCTCCATAGTCATCCTCGGCGCAGACTGATCGGCGCCCGGTCACGGTGCTCGCGGCGTTGTCGTCGGGCGCCGTAGCTCCGCTACGACTTCCTCCTCCGCCTTGCGATCACCGCAACCGGACGCCCGATCAGTCCCCTCCCGGAGAGGAGGGGCGCCGTGCCTGCGGCACGAGCGGACGGGGGCCGTGCCTGCGGCACGAGCCGGTCGAGGTGCCGTGCCTGGGCACGAGCCGGTCGAGGGGCCGTGCCTGCGGCACGAGCGAGGGGCCGCTTCTCGGATAGTGCCGTCCCTTGCTGGTCGAGTAGCCCCGCAGGGGCGGTACGAGACCCGCGTCCGCCGGAGGGCGGTGTCAGCGGCGGCGCAGGGTCGCGGACGTGGCCAGGGTCAGGAGGGCGCCGAGGGCGGCGGAGGCCGCGGTCACGGCGAAGCCGGGCTGGGGGCCCAGGGACTCGACGGCGAGGCCGCTCAGGGAGGAGCCGGCGGTGACTCCGATGGCGAGGCCGGTGGGCGGCCAGGGCGAGGGCCTCGGTGAGGCGGGCGCGGGGTGAGATCGACTCCACCAGGCTGGAGCCGGTGATGAGCAGCGGCGACGTCGCGAGGCCCGCGACCGAAGGCGAGTGCCACGAGGACGGGCAGAGAGCCCGAGAAGACGAGGACCGGCACGACGAGGCCGAACACGACGCCCGCGACGACGAAGCGCGAGAGCGGGCCGCCGGGCAGCCGCGCGGCGCCCACGACGACTCCGGTCAGCACGCTGCCGATGCTGTAGACCGACAGCAGCAGGCCCGACGCGGCGTCGGCGCCCGCGGCCTCGGCCGTCGCGATGGCGGCGACGTTGAACGAGCCGAACACCCCTCCGATCGTCGCGAACACCGCGGTGACGCCGACCAGCGCGAGCGGGAGGCGCACGGCGGCCGCCCTGCTCTCCGGCGTGCGCGCGGCGAGCGGCGGCTGCGTGCGCACCTGCGCGAGGAGCGCCGTGCTGCCGATCACGCCGATCCCGAGGCCGACCAGCACCCCTGCCGCCGGGTGCACGAGCGAGGCCAGCAGGGTGACGATCGGCGGAGCGACGACGAACGCCGCTTCGTCCGCCACCGACTCCACCGAGTAGGCGGTGTGGCGGAGGCCGGGGTCCGAGGTGGCCGCACTCCAGCGCGAGCGCACGGCCGAGCCGATGTCGATGACGGCGAGTCCGGCGAGCACCGCGAGCGCGAACCAGGTCCACACCGGCGCCCCGAGCAGCACGGCGGCGACGAGATCCGAGCGAGGCGGCGACCAGCACCGGGAGCGACAGGGCGAGCGCGCGGCGCTGGCCCAGCGGTCCATCACCCGCGACCAGACCGGGCCCGCGGCGGCGAGCGAGAGGGTCAGCGTGCCCGACACCGCGCCGCCGAGCGCGTAGCCGCCCGAGACATCGGTGACGAGGACCAGCACGCCGATCGCGAGGCTGCCCTTGGGGAACCGGCCGAACCAGCCCGAGGAGGAGAAGGCGAGCGATCCGGGGAGGGCGAACGCCTGCGCGTAGCGGCCCGCCGCACGGCCGAGCGCCGAGGACCGCGGCGCGGAGGAGCGGCGGACGAGGAGGGCGCCGAGGAGTCAGGCATGCGTCGGTTTCCGATTCCGGCCGACCGAAAGCGGAGGCGCTCCACTGGCTGCTCGGACGACCCGGCGAGTCTAGCCGGCCGCCTCCACGACGCCTCCGGATGCGTCGACGCCCCGTCTCGCGGCACACTTGCTCCGTGGATCCCGACGCGCTCGAGCAGCTCCTCTCCGACCTCCCCGGCGCCGAGCCGGGGTTCCCGTTCGGGCCCGGCACCCGCGTCTGGAAGGTCGGCGGCAAGGTCTTCGCCCTCGAGTCGGAGCTGCAGGGCCGCGCCTGCATCAGCGTGAAGGCGCTGCCCGAGAACGTCGTGCACCTGGTCGCGGGCGCCGACGGCGTCGGTCCGGGGTACCACCTCAACAAGACCCACTGGGTGACGGTCGACCTCGACCGGGTCGATCCCGGGCTCGCCGCCGAGCTGGTGCAGGAGTCGCACGCGATCATCGTCGCGAAGCTGCAGCCCCGCCTCCGCCTCGCCCTCGACGGCACCGCGAGCGGCTCGCTCTCGGAGGACGTCTGACGCGCTGTTGCGCCGTGTGACGCGGCCGGATGCGGGTCGCCGCGCGGCGATCTGGCGTGGCCGGCACCCACCCGCTCCCCCGAGAGGACGCGCCATGCCACCCCGCACCCGCCTGCAGTCGACGGTCGAGACCGCCTGCGAGCGCGGGGCGATGTGCGTGCACGACCGGGCCGGCCACGAGCTCGGCGCACTGCAAGCTGCGTCTGGCGCGCGCCACTCCGGGGGCTGGGCCGACGCGCTCGTCACCGCGGTCGACGGGGACGGCTGGATCTCGCTCGAACTCTGGGAGTCGGGCGGCGTCGAGCGCGTCTGGCACCACGCGGAGGCGGCGCTCGCCGTCGGCGCGCCGGTGTCGCTCCACGTGCGCTACGGCGTGCTGGCCCTCGGGCGCACTGCAGATCAGCGTCGCCCGCGGCTGACGCTCAGGCCGGCATCGACGCGAGCATCGCCTCGCACGCCGACGCGCAGTCCTCGCACGCCATCGCGCAGAGACGGCAGGTCTCGCTCATCTCGGCGTGGGAGGAGCACTCGGCGGCGCACGCGCGGCACATCGCGAGGCACGCCTCGAGCATCGGGCGCAGCACGGCGGCGTCCATGCTCTTCGGGCGCATCATCATGCGCATCATCGCGAGGCACACGTCGGCGCAGGTGGCGCACATCGACGCGCACCGGCCCATGCCGTCCATCGACGCCATGGCGTCCGAGCACATCGTGCAGGCCCTGGAGACAGGCGGAGCACGCGTCGATGCAGGCCTGCATCGCGGTCGTGTCCATCGTCGCGGCGTCGGCCATCGGCATGGCCTTCATCATCTCGTCGGTGCTCATGTCGCTTCTCCCTCGATCGGGGCGGTGCGGAGGCACGTCCAGCGGGCGTCCGCGGTGGCTGCCTCCGATGCTAGGCCGGTCGACTCCTCGCGTCACCCCCGCCGAGGCGCTCGCCCGGACGGATCCGTCACCCTCGCCGAGGTGCGCGCCCGGACGACGCGAGGCCCCTGCCGAGCAGAGGGCCTCGCGGGGCGGTTCGGATCCCGCGGGTCAGATGCCGTACGACTCCAGGTACGCGGCGGTGTCGTGCCAGCCCTCGACCGCGAAGCACTCGACGCCCATGGCCTTCACCGGGTAGTCGTTGCCGTCGGGGTCGAGGCGGTCGCCGACGAAGATCATGTCGTCGAGGGGGATGCCGGTGAGCTCGGTGAGCTTGTTCATGCCGTAGGACTTGTCGATGCCCTTGCGGGTGATGTCGACCGAGGTGGAGCCGCCGGAGCGGACCTCGAGGTCGCGGCAGCACGGCCTGGACGGCCTCGCGGAGGGTGTTCTTCTTCTCGCCGGTCGGGTCCCAGGCCTGCTTGACGGGGACGGGCGCCGCCTGACCGAGGGCCGAGAAGGTGATCTGCGACTCGCGGTCCTCGAGGATCGGGCCCCAGGTCTCGGACTCCCAGTAGCCGAGCTCCTTCGCCTTCTCCTCCACGGCCGCGAGGGCGCGGGACTTCTCGTCCTCGGTGAGGTTCTCGGCGTAGATCTGCGTCCAGTCGCCGCTCTCGAAGCGGTAGTACTGGGTGCCGCAGGTGGGCATGAGGTGGAGCTTGGCGAGCGCCTCGGGGTCGGCGCCCTGGAGGCGGTCGAGCACCTGCATCCGGAACTGACCGATCTGCCCGCCCGAGATGATGCAGACCTCGGTCGCCTTCAGCAGGCGGACGAGGAGGTCGGCCATCGCCGGGTCGACGGGGGACTTCGAGGCGGCGAGGGTGTCGTCGAGGTCGAAGGCCATCAGGCGGGGCAGGGTGCTCATGGGTCTCGTTTCACGGTCTGCGGACGGGGCGGTATAGAGGATACGGGGCGGCGCCGGGACGCGCGTCCGGCGGGACGCGCGACTGCTCGGGGGCGAGTGCGGCGAGCCGGCGGGCGGTCCTCCCGCCGAGGAGATCGCCGTCCGAGCGCAGACTGGGGCATGCCCGACTCGCCGTCCCCCGCCCGCCGAGCGCGGCGCTCCGTTCCGCGCACGTTCGCCCGGATCCTCCTGGGCCTCGTGCTCGTCTTCGCGGGGGTGGGCCACCTGACCTTCGCGCGCCAGGCGTTCCAGGCGCAGGTGCCGCCGTGGCTCCCGCTCGATCCGGATCTCGTGGTCGTCGCCTCGGGAGTGGTCGAGATCGCGCTCGAGGTCGGCGCTCGTGCTGCTGGCCCGGTGGCAGGTGGTCGTCGGAGTCGTGGTCGCCGCGTTCTTCGTCGCCGTGTTCCCGGGCAATGTCTCGCAGCTCGTCACGCGGACGCCGGCCTTCGGGCTCGAGACGGACGCTGCGCGTGCGATCCGCCTCCTCTTCCAGCCGCTGCTGGTGATCTGGGCGCTCTGGTCGACCGGCGCGTACTCGGCGTTTCGGTTCCGCCGGCATCGACCCTGACGCCCTCACCGAGGAACCCCGGTCGGTCGACGGAACCCGCTGTTCGAGGCTCCCTCGACGGGTCGGGGTTCCCTCGCGGAGTCGGACGGGGCTCAGCCGCCCGACGACCGCGCCAGGTACGCGGCCTCGGTGCGCGTCGCCGCGCGAGCTCGCGGAGGATGTTCGAGACGTGCACGCTCGCCGTCTTCACGCTGATGAAGAGCTCCTCGGCGATGGCGCGGTTGCCCAGGCCCTGCGCCACGAGTGCGAGGACCTGGCGCTCGCGGTCGGTCAGAGGCTCCGCGCCGCCCGGAGCGGCGCCGGCGCCCACGACGGGATCGCCGCGCCCGAGGCGCCGCTCGAACCGGTCGAGGCCGTCGACGAGGAGCCCGAGCCCGGCGCGCTCAGCGATGACGCGGGCCTCGCGCGCCTCCCGCTCGGCCTCCTCGCGCCGACCGGCGGCCGCCAGCGCCTCGGCGAGGCGGAGCCGCGAGTAGGGGAGCAGGTGCACCTCCGCGGTGTCCGCCTCGTTCGCCGCGGCGGCGGCCGCCCAGGCGGCGGGGTCGTCGCCGGTTCCGAGGCGCCGCTCAGCTCTGCCTCGATCACCGCGATCAGCGCGGCACCCGTCGGCCAGAGGGCGGCCGTCGCGAGGATCTCGCGCAGTCGCGCCTCCGCCTCCATCCGCTCGCCCCGCTCGCCGAGGAGCTCGACGCTCCTCGCGTCGGGCGGCGGCGATGATGCGCGCCACCACCACGAGCAGGAAGAGGTCGGCGGAGGGGAGGGCGGTGGCCGGGTCCGATGGCGTCGCGGACCTCGGCCCACGCGGCCGCGACGTCGCCGTTCTCGAGCGCGATCGCTCCGGGCGACCTTGGCCAGACCGACGAGCGAGAGCCGCTCGGTGCGCAGCTGACGGCTGAGCTGCTGCCGCCACCGGGCGAGCAGGGACGCCGCCTCGCGCGGGATCACCGCGCCAGAGCACGATCCAGATCTTGCGGCGCTGGAGGTGCGCCGCGAAGCCCAGCGGGGCGTCCAGCTCGAGCGCGCGGTCGAGCAGCTCCTCGGCGCGGCGCCACTCGCCGGTCGAGGCGAGTGCATCGGCCGTGTTGGCCATCAGCATCGCGCCGAGGGTGCGCGCGACCCCGTGCCGCCGGGCGTGCTCGGCGCCCTGCTCACCCGCGGCGATCGCCTCGCGGAACCGCCCGAGGAGCGAGAGGGCGTCCGACAGGTTGAGCCAGTACCGCAGGCGGGCGGAGTCGTCCTCGCCCGCGAGGGCGCCGGCCAGCTCGAGCTGCTCCAGCCCGTCGTCGGTCCGGCCGAGCTCGACGAGCGCCATGCCGCGGATGTTCGCCGCGACGCTCCTGCGCCCCTGCGAGCCGACCGCGCTCGGCCTCGGCGGACGCCGCATCGGCGACCGAGACCGCCTCGACGAGATCGGCCTCGAGCATCAGCCGGGCGGCCAGCTCGCCCAGGATCCGCGCGCGCAGCACGCTCGGCTCACCGCCCTCGAGCAGGGCGAGCGCCTCGCGCAGCAGGGCGACGGAGCCGACCCGACCGAGGTTGGCGAGGTAGGACGCCTTGTCGCGCAGGAGCGTCGCCCGGCACGGGGCGCTCCAGGCCCTGGATCGCGAGCGCCTCGTCGACCAGCGCGACCGCGCGCTCGCTCTCGCCCCGCGTCGCGGAAGGTGGTGGGCGGTGGAGCCGAGGAGGTCGGCTCGATCGCGCCCGTGCGACCCGGCTGGCACCTGCTCCCACAGCTCGAGCGCGCGCTCGCCCATCCGCGCGGCCAGCGCGTGGGCGAAGGAGGCCCGCGCGTGCGCCATGGCGTCGAGCGAGGCGGCGAAGGCCCGCTCGGAGTCGTGCGCCGCCATCCAGTGGTACGAGATCTCGGAGGCGGCGGCCGGCCCCCTGCTCTCGAGGGCCTCGGCGTAGCAGGTGTGCGCCCGCACGCGCTCGCCCGGCAGCAGCTCGTCGTGGATCGCGTCGCGCACGAGCGCGTGCCGGAAGCTGTAGCTGCTGCCGTCGACGACGAGCACGCCGCCCGCGATCGCCTCGCGCGCCGCCGTCTCGACGGCGTCGGCGTCGCCGTCCACCACGGCGATCAGGTCGTGCTCGACGCACGTGCCGCCTGCCGAGAGCGTGCGCAGGATCCTCTGCGTCGGCTCGCCGAGCCCGTCGTACCGGGCGAGGAGGACGTCGCGGAGCGATTCGGGGTAGCACCCGGGCACGTTCGCCGCCTCGGCGCGGGCGAACTCCTCGACGAAGAACGGCACCCCCTCCGTCCGCTCGACCACGAGGGCGAGATCGCGCGGAGCGACGGCCGTGCCGCGGAGGGAGGCGACCATCGCCTCGACGCCGCGCCGGTCGAGCCGCGCCAGCTCGCGCCGCTGCACCCGGTCGCTCCGCTCGAGCTCGGGGAGCCAGGCGCGCATCGGATCGCCGCGGCGCAGCTGATCGCTCCGGAACGTGAGGACCACGAGGATCCGGCCGGCGCTCGCGACGCGCACCAGGAAGCGCAGGACCCCGATCGTGGCCGGGTCGACCCAGTGCAGGTCCTCGACCACCAGCACGATCGGACGCAGCCGCGACGCGGTCTCGAGCGCCACCGTGACCGCCTCGAGCACCGGGGAGCGGCCGCCGCCGGTTCACCGCTCGCGGGCAGCTCGGGGAGCAGGATGCGCAGCCCCTCGGCCGACGGACCGGCCATCGCCGCGAGCTCGTCGGAGCCGACCACGCGCGCCAGCTCGCGCAGCGGTGCGGTGATCGGGGCGTAGGGGAGGGCGTCGCGGTCGAGATCGACGCACTGGCCGCGCAGCACGAGCGCCTCGGCCGGAAGCCGCTCGGTGAACTCCGCGACGAGCCGGCTCTTGCCGATGCCGGCCTCGCCGCCGACGACCACGGTCCGCGCCCCCTCGACGAGCATCCGCTCGTAGGCGCGCCGGAGGGCGGCGAGGTCGTCGTCCCGTCCGACGAGGACGGACGGAGAGGGGGGAAGGGGCATGGGAGTCATGGTGCCAGCGGACGCCGACACCGGAGGGGTCCGATGGCGTGCGATGTCGGTTTCCCGCGGGTCCTCGACCGGAACCCGGCGCGCGGCACTTCAGGCGCCGGCGTGATGGGCCCGGTGCGCGAGCGCGCGGCGCAGGATCGCACGGAGTCGCGGCCGTGCGGGACGTGCTTCACGACGCTCCCGGCGGACCCGCTCGTGCTCGAGCTCGCGTTCGAGGCTGCGCTCGCGCTCCTCGAGCAGCGCGCGGGGAAGGAGTACTCGCTCAGCATCATCTCGGTCCTCTCGTCGTCGTGGGGACGACGCTCCTACAGGACCGGTGCCGAGGGCATCGGGCGGTCGCCCTATCCCGGGCGGTGCTCGGCGCGTCCGGTCTGAGGCGGGAGGGGGATCGGCGCGCTCCTGCGCGGGCAGAACCGGCGGAGCAGTCGCGCGGATCCGCGCCGTTCCGGGCCGGGACGGGGATAGGGCGATCGCCCGATGCGCGGAGGGTGGGCTCGGGCGGACCGTTGTCGCAGGGCGCAGAGCACGCCCGGTGCAGAGCAAGGAGTTCGAGATGGTCTTCCTCATCGTCGTCGCCGCCGTCATCGTCTGGGCGGTCGCCGCGGCCGTCGTCGCCGTCCTGCGGGACGGTCACGGCCCCCGGCCGACATGGACGGGCACCGAGCGCATCGTCGCCCGCCGCTGAGGCGGCCCGAGCCGGACGGTGTCTCACGAGGCGGAGCCCGGCCGGCTCGCTCGTGCACGGGTTTCGGCTCGCGGAACGACGTCCGGCTCGCGGAACCAGGACGATTCCGCGAGCCGGACGCGATTCTGCGAGCCGGAGGTGCTGCCAGGCGGTGCGACGACGGCGCAGCACCGTCAGCGCCGCTCCCGAGAGCAGCAGCACGAGTGCTCCGCCGAGGAACCCGGACGCGTCGGCACCGGTGTTCGCGAGCGAGCCGTTGTGGCCCCTCCCGTCACCGGCACCGCCGTCGCGGTGGGCTGCGGCGACGGAGCGATGGTCGGCTGCTCGGTCGGCGTCGGGGTGCCCGGCTCGGTCGGAGCGGGGACGACCGAGCCGCGACCGACGTCAGCGACCAGTTCGCGTCGAAGAAGTCGGCCTGGTCGATCACTCCGCGCGCGGTGGCCCAGTCGGTGAGCAGCTGACGGATCTCGAGGCGCTCGTCGTAGACCAGCGGAGCCGCGGCGACGGCCGGGTAGGCGCTCCACCGCTCTGGCGGTAATTGTTGACCGCCATCACGAAGACGTCGTCATCGGCCACAGGGGTGCCGTCGGGGTGCGCGAGGTCGCGGATCCGCGAGCCGGCCGGCTGCGGGATGTCGATCACGTAGTCCACGCCCGAGAGCGCGTCGTAGTTGTAGTCCGGGATGCCCGTGGGCCGGTCCTCGGTGACCGCGTTCGTGCCGCGTGGCCGGATCGAACGGGCGCCGGGGGCGACCTGGGTGAAGTACCGGGCCGAGAACTCGAGGTACTCGCGCACCTCGGCACCCGTCATCTCGACTCCGCGCAGGGTGTTCTCGTAGATGTAGAGACCGGCGATGTCGCGGATGGTGACCTGCCCCTTCGGGAAGACCGCGGTGCGCGAGAACGGCGAGGCCTGCGAGATCACCGGGACGTCCGCCCACTCCGTGCCCTCGAGCGCCGTGTCGACGGTCTCGGCCTGGACGTTGTTGATGAAGTCGATGATCGGGGTGTCCTCGTAGCGCGAGGTCTCGGCCGAGAGCTCCTCGAGCGACTCCGCGACGGGGGTGTTCACGTAGTCGATGGTCGTCGCGTGCTGCTCGGCGACCGCGTCGAGGACGGCGGCCGACTCCTCCGGGATGTCGCGCGCGTAGACGGCTTCGGCGACGGGCGCCTCGCCCTCCGACCAGTCGACCTGCAGGTCGCCGGCGGCGTCGGGCACCAGGTTCAGCGTGACCTCGGTCAGGCCCTGCGCCCAGTAGTAGGGCTGCGTGACGAGCACCTGCTCGCCGGCGACGTTCGTGAAGAGCGTCTGCGGCACGTCCTGATGGCTGTGCCCGGCGACGAGCACGTCGATGCCGGGGACCTGGGTCGCGATGTTGTTCACGACGTCCTCGTTGAGGTCGGCCGGGTCGTAGTCGGCGTCGGCGACGGATGCCCTGACCGGTGTGCGCGAGCACGACGACCACGTCGGCCTCGGCCTGCACCTTCGGGACCCACTCCTTCGCGGTCTCGACCATGTCGCGGAACTCGAGCACGCCGTCGACGTACTGCTTGTCCCAGACGCGGACGCCCGGGGTGACGAGGCCGAGGACGCCGACCTTCACGGTCTCGCCGTCGATCTCGCGCTCGATCACGGTGAACGGCCGTGGTACGGATCGCCGGTGGCGACGTCGACGACGTTCGCGCCCAGGAGCGGGGCGTCGAGGTCGTTCTCGTACGCGCTGAGCATGTCGAGCCCGTAGTTGTACTCGTGGTTGCCGACGACCTGGGCGTCGTAGCCGATCGTGTTGAAGGCGGCGGCCATCGGATGCGTCGTCTCGTCCGCGAGGACGCCCGCGGCTCCGTCGCCGAGTCCGTAGTAGTAGGTGAGGGGAGTGCCCTGGATCGCGTCGCCGTTGTCGAAGACCAGGACGGACTCGTCGCCCTTCTCGGCGCGGAGGCGGTCGACCTCGGTCGCGACGCGCGTGAGTCCGAGGGTGTCCCTCGCCCTCGTACGGCGCGTTCGCGAAGTAGTCCCAGTTGTAGACGTGGCCGTGGGTGTCGGTCGTCGACACGAGCGTGAGCTCGAGGCCGTCGTCGGTGGTGGCCGCGGTCGCCGAGGGGGCGACGGTGGCCGCTCCGAGGGCGGCGACGACGAGGAGGCTGGCAGCGCGGTATCGGCGCATCGGTGTCCTGTTCGCGTGATGGGTGGAGAGTGAACGTCTTCGAACCTAGGCCGGATGTGTGAACGCGTCATTACGTGTTCGAGAGCATTGCTCGGCAATGCGGTCGGCCCGCGGTCCCCGGAGCGGTGCCGGAGCCGCTCCGCTGGAATCGAGCGGCTGGTCGCGCAGAAGCGGCATCTCGATGCCGGGCCGGCCCGCCGAGGCCCGGTGGACCCGAAACGGGCCGGGCGCCCACCTCCCCGTCGAGAAGGACACGCCATGCCAGCAATCGTCATCACCGGCGCCCAGTGGGGCGACGAGGGCAAGGGACGCGCCACCGACCTCCTCGGCAGCCGCGTCGACTACGTCGTCAAGTTCAACGGCGGCAACAACGCCGGCCACACCGTCGTCGTGGGCGACGAGAAGTACGCGCTGCACCTGCTCCCCTCGGGCATCCTGACGCCGGGCGTCGTCCCCGTCATCGCGAACGGCGTCGTCGTCGACATCGAGGTGCTCTTCCACGAGCTCGAGGCGCTGAGCGCCCGCGGCGTCGACGTCTCGAAGCTGCTCGTCAGCGCCAACGCGCACGTCATCACGAGCTACCACCGCACCCTCGACCAAGGTGACGGAGCGGTTCCTCGGCAAGCGCCAGATCGGCACCACGGGCCGCGGCATCGGCCCCGCCTACGCCGACAAGATCAACCGCGTCGGCATCCGGATCCAGGACCTCTTCGACGAGAACATCCTGCGCCAGAAGGTCGAGGGCGCCCTCGACCAGAAGAACCACCTGCTGGTGAAGGTCTACAACCGCCGCGCGATCCTGGTCGAGCAGGTCATGGAGGACCTGCTGCAGTACACCGAGCGCCTGCGCCCCATGGTCGCCGACACCTCGCTCGTGCTCGCCCAGGCGCTCGACGCCGGCAAGACCGTGCTGTTCGAGGCGGGTCAGGCCACCATGCTCGACGTCGACCACGGCACCTACCCGTTCGTCACGTCCTCGAACGCGACCTCCGGAGGAGCGGCCACCGGCTCCGGAGTCGCCCCCAACCGCATCGAACGCGTCATCGCGGTCATCAAGGCGTACACGACCCGCGTCGGTGCGGGCCCCTTCCCGACCGAGCTCTTCGACGAGTGGGGCGAGTACCTCCGCAAGCAGGGCTTCGAGTTCGGCACCACGACCGGCCGCCCGCGCCGCTGCGGCTGGTACGACGCCCCGATCGCCCGCTACTCCGCCCGGATCAACGGCGTCACCGACTTCGTCCTCACCAAGCTCGACGTGCTCTCGGGCCTCGAGGACGATCCCCGTCTGCGTCGCGTACGACGTCGACGGCGTGCGCCACGACGAGGTCCCGGTCTCGCAGAGCGACTTCCACCACGCGAAGCCGATCTACGAGGAGTTCCCCGGCTGGCAGGAGGACATCACCGGCTGCCGCACGTTCGCCGATCTCCCGCAGGCCGCGCAGGACTACGTCCGCGCGCTCGAGGCGATGAGCGGCGCGCGTTTCTCGGCCATCGGAGTCGGCCCGGAGCGCGAGCAGGTCGTCGTCCTGCACGACCTCCTCGACTGACCGGGTCAGAGGCGGTGCAGGCCGCGTGAGATCGCGGTCACGATCGCACGCTCGACCTCCGGCCACCGCGTCAGCACCTGCGCTGCGGAGAAGCGGAGGGTGACGTAGCCGTCGACCGCGGCGGCCGTGTCACGGCGGCGGTCGTTCTCGAAGTCGTGCGTCGACCGGCCGTCGAGCTCGACGATGAGGCTGCGGCCGATCAGGAGGTCGACCCGTCCGACGCCGGGGATCCACGCCTGTGCGACGGCGGTGATACCGAGCAGATGGAGCCGCCAGCGCGCGAGGGACTCGAGACCGCTCTGGGCGTCGTCGCGGCAGAAGTCGAGCACCTCGTGGAGTCGGACCGGGCAGAGCCGTCGCAGCTCGACGAGATCGTCGCGGGAGACGAGACGCTGCTCCCTCGCCGACTCGACGGCGACCAGCATGTCCTCGACTCCCACGGAACGTCCGAGCTGCAGTAGCGAGTGCGGGGGAGAGACGCGCAGGGGCTCGTCGTCGGGCCACGCGGGATCCCAGTGGAGCCGGACACCTCGGGGTGCGCCGATCCGGGCAGCGTTCGGCACGACGTGCACGTGGAGCTGCGGTGATCGCAGGACCCACAGCCCGTGGGACCGCGCCGCATCGGTCGCGCCGAGCCTGCCCCCGATCCGGAAGGCCGTGAGCACCTCCGGAGGCAGCCGAGGAGAGGCGTACTGCCCCCGGCGGCCCCGCACGAGCGCGCCGTCGGCGACGGCGGCGGCGAGAGCGGCGGGTGCTCATCCCCGATTCGACCAGTGCCGCCCGACTGGCGGTGCCGCCGTGGCGGAGCAGTACCGCTTCGATGTCCATGGGCGGAGTGTCGCGGAGGAGAGCCGGACCAGGAGTGCACGGCCTGGTCCCTCGGCGCGGATCTCCTGGGTGGGAGGGCTGGGGAGGAGTGCCGGCGCTCGAGGTCGCGTTCACAACGAAGGAAGGATCTGCAGGCGGCGGCGGGGCGGCGGGGTTCGCAGGCCCGGCAGACCAGTTCTTCCTTCGTTGTGAACACGAGTGGACCCGGGCGGGGCATGATCGGCGGATGCAGATCTACGCCGACCTCCCCGCCGTGCGCGCCCGGCAGATCACGGCCGACGCCCTGGCGATCGCCGTCGCCGCCGTCGCGATCGCCGCCGGCATCGCCGTCGGCAGCCTGATCGCCGGGCTCGCCGAGATCGGCCGCCGCCTCGAAGAGCGCGGGCAGCGGCTTCGGCTCGACGATGACCGACGCCGGATCCACGCTCGGCGGCATCCCGCTGCTCGGCGACGCCGTGCGCGCGCCCTTCGACGAGGCGAGCGGAGCCGCCTCCGTGCTGGCCGCCGCGGGACGCGATCCAGCAGCAGCTCGCGGGAGCCCTCGCGATCGTGGCAGGCCTCGCGGTCGGTGGACTGCCCCTCCTGCTCCTGGCGGTGCTCTGGCTGCGCCCGCGCCTGCGCTTCGCCCGGCGCGCCGCCGAGCTCCGAGCCCTCGGCGCCACCCCGGCGGGCGGCGAGCTCCTGGCGCTGCGCGCGCTGACGGAGGCGACCCCGCGCGAGATCCTCGCGGCCCACCCCGACGCCGTCCCCGGCTGGCGCACCGGCGACCCCGCCGCGACGCAGGCGCTCGCCGCGCTCGCCCTCCGGCGCGCGGGGCTGAGCCCCCGCTGATCCCGCCCGGGAGCACAGAGGACCATTCCCCGTCCCCCGCAGGGATGACCTCCCGACCACCCCGGGGCGACGCCCGCGACGGGACCCGCTCCGTAGCGTCGAGGACATGCAGAACCAGACCTCCACCGTTGTGGCGCGCGTCGAGAACGTGCGCAAGCTGTACGGCAGCACGCCCCCGTCGTCGCCCTCGACGGCGTCACCCTCTCGATCCAGCGCGGCGAGTTCACCGCCGTCATGGGACCGAGCGGATCCGGCAAGTCCACCCTCATGCACGTCCTCGCCGGTCTCGACACGGCCACCGACGGCCGTGTGTTCCTCGGCGACACCGAGATCAGCGGCCTCGGCGACGCCGAGCTCACGCTGCTGCGCCGCCGCCAGGTCGGCTTCGTCTTCCAGGCGTTCAACCTCATCCCCACGCTCGACGTGCGCGGCAACATCCGTCTGCCCTTCGAGCTCGACGGACGCCGCGTCACCGCCGACGAGGAGGCGTGGATCGCGAGCCTCATCGAGTCGCTCGGGCTGCGCGACCGCCTCACGCACCGGCCCTACGAGCTGTCGGGCGGCCAGCAGCAGCGCGTCGCCATCGCCCGCGCGCTCGCCACCCGGCCCCAGCTGATCTTCGCCGACGAGCCCACCGGCAACCTCGACTCCCGCACCGGCCGCGAGGTCCTCACCCTGCTGCGCGCCTCCACCCGCGAGTACGGCCAGTCGATCGCGATGGTCACCCACGACCCGATCGCGGCCGCCTACGCCGACCGCATCGTCTTCCTCCGCGACGGGGCGGTCGTCGACGACCGCCGCGGCATGACCGCGGAAGAGGTCTCGCGCACGATGCTCGAGATGGAGACCGCGGCGTGAGCGGCGTGCGCACGGGCTCGAAGCAGGGCGGAGGCGCGATCGTCACGGTCGCCGCCCTGTCCGCCGCATTCGGCGGAGTGCTCGTCATGGTCGTCGCCGACATGGTCGCCGCGTTCGAGGCCGCCGGCCTGGACGGCATCGAGCAGGCCGCGACGACGCTCGGAGTGGTCGGCGTCGTGTTCTTCGGCATCGCCGTGTTCGTGGGCGGCATCGTCACCTCGAACGCGGTCTCCACGGTGATCGCGGGCCGCACCCGCGAGATCTCGCTCCTGCGCCTGCTGGGAGCCTCCGGTCGCTCGCTGCGCGCCGAGGTCGTGCGCAACGGCCTGATGCAGGGCCTGCTCGGCGCGGTGATCGGCCTCGTCGCCGCGGTCGTGCTCGTCGCGGCCGGTGCCGAGCTCGCGTTCGCCACGGGGACGTTCACCCGAATCGAGCTCCCGCTCGTCTCGCCGGGACTGCTGCTGCCGGCGGTGGCCGTCATCGCGTCGACCGTCATCGCCTTCCTGGGCCGGATCGCGCCGCGTGCTCTCGGTCTCGCCGTCCGAGGCTGCGGGCTCCTCCGCCGAGCCGCGCTACGACGAGCTGAGGGGCCGCCGAGGCCGCAACGCCCTGGCGATCGCGTTCGTCGTGCTCGGATTCCTCCTGCTGGGCGCGGGCGTCGTGGTCGGGCTGCTGAGTCCGTTCGGGGTGCTGATCGGCCTGGTCGGCGGCATGGTCTCGTTCTCCGGCATCATCCTCGGCGCGCCGGTGCTGCTGCCTCCGCTGACGTCGCTGGTCGGTCGGGCCTTCGGCGCCGGACCGGTCGCGCGCCTCGCCTCCGCCAATGCGATCAGGAACCCCGCCCGCAGCGCGCGGGCCGTCATCGGCCTCGTGATCGGAGTGACGCTCGTCACGATGTTCGCGGTCGCCGCGGCGACCTTCGCCACCATCATGCGGATGTCCGAGGACATGAGCCCCGAGGTCTTCGAGGCGCTCGACCAGTTCGTCTCGGTCAGCACCGCGATCATGAGCGTCCTGCTCGGCTTCTCGGTGCTCCTCGCCGCCGTCGGCATGGTCAACACGCTCTCGCTCAGCGTGCTCCAGCGACGCCGCGAGCTGGGGCTGCTCCGGGCACTCGGATTCACGGGTTCGCAGGTGCGCTGGATGGTCGTCGTCGAAGCGGCGCAGATGGTGATCGCCGCGGCCCTGCTGGGCCTGGTCCTCGGCGTGGTCTACGGATGGAGCGGGGCGATCGCGATCTTCGGTTCGATGAAGGGCATCGGCCTCGTGCCGCCGACGATCCCGGTGGGGATCCTCGTCTCGGTGGTCGTCGTCGGTGTGCTGATCACGGTGGTCTCGGCGGTGCTGCCCGCCCGACGCGCGACGACCGTCTCGCCGGTCGCGGCGCTCGCCGTGGCCTGAGCGGCACGCGAGGTCTGCAGGAGGGCCGTCGCCCCGGAGGGATCCGAGCGGCGGCCCTCCGTCGTGCACGGACCGATGGAGCCGGAGTCACACCACCGAGAACCCGGCCGCCAGCCGCTCGCGCCCGCTGACCGCCATCAGGAACTCCTCCGCCCGACCGCCGCGTGCCGCGAGGGACCCGGTCAGCGCACAGCTCGCCTCGACGGCGGGAGCGGGCAGCTCGTGCGGCACGCCGGTCGCCCGCGACAGGTCGATCGTGTGCACGACCAGCTCGAGCACGCGCGTGCGGAGGTACTCGTCGAGGGCGATCGCGTGCGGGCCGATCGCGACCAGGCGACCGGGCCGCTGTTCCGCGAGCAGAGCGGTCGCGCGCCGCAGCGCGTCGCGAGCGGTCTCCTCGGGACGGTCGCCCAGCGCCGTTCCCGCCTCCACTCCTCGTCGTGCGACGGCCGCCGGGTCGCCGACGTTCCCGGCGAGTGCTGCGTAGTAGGCGAGCGCGTCGGGCACCGTCGCTTCGGCGGGCTCCTCGGCGCCGAGGTACGTCTCGACGGTGAGGATCGCGCGCGACGTATGCCCGGCGAGCCCGCGGACGTCCCAGTCGCCGAGTCCGGGGAGCGCCCACTCATCGTCGCCGATCCGCGAGAGCAGGCGGACGAAGGCGGCGACGGAGGTCTCGAACAGCGCGGAGTCGGCCATGGACCCCATGCTGGCACGCGGTCTGGACCACCCGCGGCGGCGGTGGCGACCCCAGAATGGCCGGGTGACCGACTCCGCCCCCGCCTCCCCCGCCGGCCGAGCCCTGTGCGCCTCCTCGGAAGGACCGTGGTCCTCGAGCCGCTCGCCGACGAGCACCTCGACGGACTGCGCGACGCGATCGCGCGGCCCGAGGTCTTCGCGGGCGGCTACGGAGGAGGGGCCGCCGGCCTGGACCCCGACCCGGTCGCGTTCCGGGCGTTCCTCCTCCGCTACTACCCCTGGGGGACGGGTCTGCCGTACGCCGTGCTGGTCGACGGGCGCGTGGTCGGAGCGACGGCGCTCGCCGACTTCGACGAGACGCGCGAGGCCGCGCACCTGGGCTGGACCGCGTACGCCCCCGAGGTGTGGGGCACCGCGGTGAATCCCGAGACGAAGCGCCTGCTGCTCGGGCTCGCCTTCGACAGCGGCTATTCGCGCGTGAAGCTGCAGGCCGACGCGGCCAACGCCCGATCGCGGGCGGCGATCCTGCGGCTGGGCGCGACGTTCGAGGGGGTGCTGCGGCACGACCAGCGCAGGGCCGACGGATCGTGGCGCGACACGGCGGTGCACTCGATCCTGCGCGAGGAGTGGCCGGCGGTTCGCGAGGGACTGGAACGCCGGCTCACCGCCCTGCGCTAGCAACCGCAGCGCCGCTCCCGCAACCGGTGACCGCTGTCGGAGGAGAGGAGTAGGAAAGAGGGATGGAACGGATTCACTACGCGGGCAGCTCGGTGCTGACCGGCAGCGCCATCGCCCGCTCGCTGGTGCACTACGCCGAGGCGCTCGCGCAGCGGAGGGATCCGCGGCGGTCCGGATCCCCGTGCGTCTCGAGGACGGTGGGATCGGCAGCGCCGATCTGCTCATCGGCCCCGCCAGCCAGCTCCTCAGCGAGCCCGAGGAGAGCGACGCCGAGGAGATCGTCGACGACGCGCTCGTCGAGCGGATGGACCGCGAGGCCGGTCGACTCGGGGTGTCGCATCCGGTCGCCGAGGCCGACGACGAGATCGTGCGGCTCCCCGACCTGGACCTGCCCGAGTACGACGACGAGGGCCGCTGACATGGCCGCGCGAGGTGCTCTCGGTAGGATCGGCTCCTGCCGCGGGTACCGGAGCGGGAGCGCTGCCCCGGCGTCACCCGGCCCCCACCGAGCACCGCAGGCTGAACGGAGAGTGCCCTGATGGGCCGATTGATCTACGACTCCACCCTGGAGGCCGACTTCGACGACCGCCTGCTGGCGCACCTGCAGATCGTCATCGGGTCCAAGCTCGCACGCAGCGAGTCCTTCTGCTTCTCGTGGAAGGACTCGCAGGCGGTCGGCGACGGACGCACCTCGATCTGGGTGCACCCCGCGATCCCGCTGCGGTTCAAGGTACCACGGGGCCGCGCGCCCTCGATCAATCCCGAATGGATCCGCCAGCTCCTGGCCGATTCGCACACCGCACACGGTCTGCGCATCAGCGAGGAGCCGAGAGGAGCCGGTCGGCCGAGCGAGGAGCCCATCCTGTGAGCGCGTCGAGATCACCTACGGCGGATCGCCGTACAGCCTGTCGGACACGACCGCCGAGGCGGTGCAGGCCGACGTCGAGCGCGCGCTCGACGGCGAGGCCTCGCGCTGGCTCGTCGCGAACCAGGGCGAGGGGGAGCCGCGGCAGACGTCGATCCTCATCACTCCCGGAGTCGCGTTCTCGGTCGCCGACGTCGCGCTCTGAGCGCTCGGCGAGCAGCGCATCTTTCTGCTGATCGGGTAGGCCGCGCAGGCGGCCGTATCGAGATCCACGTCCTCCGGGAGTCGTGGGTCTCGACACGCCCCCGCGTGGCTGCTCGACCCGCAGGGTCAGCTGCGCAGCAGCGCCGGGAACTCGGCGGGGATCTCGCTCGCGAGGTAGCCGGCGGGGCCGATGCGCTCCGCGAGGCGGGTGTCCGCCTCCGTGTGCAGGTGCACGCCCCACGCCGCCGCGCCCGCTCCGTCGATGCCGCGCGCTCGGAGGCCCGCCGCGTCGCACCGGCGAGCACGTCGCCGCTGCCGGCCGTCGCCAGCCCCGGGTGCTCGCCCTCGGCGCCGCACGAGCACGCCGTCCGGATCCGCGACGACGTTGAAGAGGCTCACGACCGCCTCGTAGCGGCGGGCGATCGCCCTGGCGGCGGTCTCGACGTCCTCGATCTCGGCGCCCAGCAGCCGCTCGGCCTCCGCGGTGTTCCGGAGTGATCAGCAGGCGTCCGGCGAGAGAGCGGGCGACGCGCTTCTGACCCGGCAGCACGCCGAGCGGGAACGCGTCCAGGTGCACGGCGGGCACGTCGCGCAGCAGCGGTGCGAGCGCCCGGAGGGTCGCGGCGGTCGCCTTCGGGTCGTCCAGTCCCGGGCCGACGAGGGCCACGTCGGCCGAGGCCAGCTCGCCCTCGAGCGCCTCGAGTCCGCGGCCGGTGATGGATCCGGTGCGCGACTCCTGCAGCGGGACGACGCCGCACTCGGGCAGCGCGACCGCCGTGGCGGAGGCGACGGACTCGGCGACGCACAACGTGATGCGGCCGGCGCCGACCCGCAGCGCCGCGATGCCCGCGAGCAGAGCGGCTCCGGGGTCTTGCGGGCACCGCCGACGATGACGATGTCGCCGCGGGCGTGCTTGGATCCGGGACGGCTCGGGCAGCGGCCAGCGCTGCTCCAGCAGGGCACGGTCGATGGTCTCAGTCATGCGGGTCTCCTCTCCTCGTCGCGGTCGTCGTGCCGGGTGACGGGCGCGCCCGTGCGCTCCAGGTGCTCGGTGCTCGAGAAGCGCTCGACGCTCCAGCCGTCGTCGCCGCGCAGGAGCCGCGTCACCGACGCGTTGGCGACCGGGGTGGAGGCGCCGATGTCGAGGAGCTCGCGCTCGGACAGGCCCTCGCAGACGTAGCGGGTGATGAGCACCACGGCGTCGTGGCAGAACAGCACGGCGGGACCGGTGGGCGCGGCGGCGTCGAGGTGGTCGAGGAACGACCGCATCCGCAGGGCGAGATCGGTCCAGGACTCGCCCCCCGGCGGTCGGCAGTAGAACTTGCCGTGCCACTCGCGGCGCTGCGCCTCCTCGGGGAAGCGCTCGCGGAACCCTGCGGAGGTGAGCCGGTCGGCGATGCCGAGGTCGGCGAGGTCGCGGAGCCGCTCGTCGACTCCGAGCGGCAGATCGGCCCGGCCTCGGCCAGGGCGATCCTCGCCGTCGAGGACGCGCGGACGAAGGGCGAGCTCCAGGCGGAGGCGGGTGCAGCCTCGCCGGCCAGCCAGCGTCCGAGGGCGTGCGCCTGCTCCTGCCCGGCGTCCGAGAGCTCGACGTCGGCGTCGCGGCGGTCGACGGCGATCTCGAGCGCCCCCTGCGCCCCTCGGCTGCGCTCGCTGCGACGTTGGCGACGCTCTCGCCGTGACGCACCAGGAGGAGCTCGGTCGGTCCGGTCGTTCTCGCGTGGGCCATGACTCCACCCTCCGCTTCCCGGCCCACGCCCGAAGGGAGTTGCGGGCGGGTCGGAGCGCGCGCTACAGGCGCCCGCCCACCAGGCCCTAGGGTCGTTCTCGTGACTCGGATGCGGACGGCACTGGGCGGCGGCGACCCTCTCCTCGGCGCCCTCGCGCTCGCCGGCTGCACGGACTCCCGCTCCCGCCGTTCCGGAGCGGACCGACAGCGCCCGCTGCTCGGTGCCCGCGACGACGCCCGCGAGCGGCTGCGCACCCTGACCGCCGCGCTCACCGGCCCGCAGGACGACGCGTTCGACCTCGCCCGCGCGGCCGATGCCGCACCCGTCGAAGGGGTCGAGCCGATCGGCATCGAGTCGTACGACGCGCCGAGCGCGGAGGAGCCGCTCGGCTCGCTGTCGTTCCGCACGCCGGTCGACGCGTCCGAGCACCCCGAGGCCGACGACGTGCCCGAGGCCTTCTGCTTCGCAGGTCCCCTTCGCGTCGACGGGCGCCGTCGAGGGCGATTTCGCCGCGGCCGAGATCGACTGCCCGGCCGACGCCGTCGTCATCACCCCGCCGATGCCGACGAGGGCTGAGTCTCAGTCCGGCGGACACCGCGGTGATCACGGCCGCGAGGGCTCTCGGTGTTCCGGAGGATCCCGGCGGCCACCGACCCGCCATCCCGCACGTTGACCGCGCCCTTCGAGCATGCTGCCCTCGGGGATGTGCGGGTCGAAGACGCCGAAGACCGAGGTGATGCGGGCGTCCGCCCCGGCCCGGCTCGCGAGCAGGAGGGTCGCCGCATCGCGGGGCGAGAACGAAAGCGGAGGCTCTTCAGTACGAGGTAGGGGGCGCGTAACGCGAGCCGCCGGAACGGGGTCGACACGGCGACCGAGCGCGCGGTCGACGCGGCGCGTCGGGGTCGAGCTCGGTCATGACGTACTCGCCGACCAGGCCGCCCTTGCTGTGGGCGACGATGACGACGTCGCGGAGGTCGTGCCGCTCGAGGTAGGCGGCGACGTCCTCCGCGGTGCGCGCCACGGGCCGGCCGTTCCGGCCGAGGTCGTCGAGCACGTGCAGCGGGTGACCGCGCCGGTGCAGCGGATCGATGATCGGGCGGAGGAAGGACCACGTCCCGATCCCGGCAGCACGAGCACGGGTCGGCGATCGCCGTCGAGGTAGTCGTCGGGGGCGCGTCGCGAGACGAAGCCGCGCACCTGCCAGGCGACGGCGTAGGCGTAGTCCTGGATCCACCAGAGGCCGTCGCGGACGATCCGGTTCACCGCGACCTCGACGACGGCGGTGCCGGCGGGCGGCTCGACGGAGGCTCGGCGGCGGTCGCGGGGACGTGCCGATCGAGGCGGCGAAGCGCCCGAGCTCGCGGGCGAGCTCCTCGGGCTCCGTGCGCGGGACCACGTGGCGGGAGCGGCCGAGCCTCGAGCACGCGGGCGTCGGAGCAGGCGGCGGCGAGCCGTGCGCACCAGTCGCGCGTGCCGATCGGGTCGTCGTGGCCGCGGACGATCAGGACGGGCTGAGCGAGCACCGCGGCCCGGGCGACGATCGGGTGGTGCAGCATCTCGGGGAGCTGGCGGAGGTACCAGCCGATGCCTCCGCGCAGGTAGTCGCCGAGGACCAGCGCGTCCACCCGATCGGCTCGCCGAGGCAGTCGCGGGCGAGCGCGAGGCCCTGCCGGACCGCTCCGGGCCGTTCCGGATCGACGACGGGACCGATCAGCACCACGCCCTCGACGAGGTCGGGGGAGAGGGCGGCGAGCTCGACGGCGACCTGGGTGCCCATGGAGTGCCCGACGGCGATCGCGCGCGGTGACCGCGATCCTCCAGCACCCGTGCGACGAACCGGGCGTGGTCGGCGATGCCGACGCGGCGCCGCGGCGAGCGGTTGGCTCCGAAGCCCGCGAGGTCGACGGCGACCACGCGGCCGTGCCGCCGCAGCGGGGCGACCAGGCGCGAGAACGTGCGGTGGGACATCCCGATGCCGGAGGAGCACGAAGGTGTGCGGCGCGTCGAGCGAGCCGACGGCGTACGAGCGCAGCTGCACGCCGTCGACCTCGTGATGGACGGCGGAGACGCGGCGGGGCATTGCTCCAGGCTAGCAGCCGGTGGCTGCGGCGCGGGGGGATGCGCGGGGGCGGTGGGCTGGGGTAGGGAGCGGCGGGGCGCAGCGCCTCGCTCCGGAGCCGCGGTGGTAGGTGGTTCCGCTCACCGCGGACGCGAGCGGGAACGGTCGATGATCTCCTCGGATCCGAGACAACCCCGCCGCGGCGGGCTCGAGGCGGGTCGGCTGTGCACCGGACCCCCGAACGGGTCCCTCGGGCTGCCTGCGAATCCACCAAGATGAGACGCCTCCCCGATGGACGCGGTCTCGACGCACTCGGACTCTGCAGGCGCAGCACCACCACCCGATCGCACCGCCCTGGAGTCCCGACATGCCCTCGTTCCGTCCTGCCCGCTCGCGGGTCCTCGCCCTCGCCACCGCCCTCGCGGTCGGCTTCGGCGTCCTGTGGCTCCGGCCGCCGTCGCGGCGGCCGCCGAGCCGCCGACCGCGGTCGCGGGTGCATGGCACACCGAGGAGCCTGCCGCGCGCGCCTCGCCGCGCCGGAGGCCGCCGCTCCCCAGGCGCTCGCCGCAGTCGCGCCTCCTGCGAACGACCTGCGCGAGAACGCGACGGTCGTCGCGAGCCTGCCGTTCTCGACCTCCAACGCGCAGTACGAAGGCGCGACCCTGTCCGAGGGTGAGGACTCGACGTGTCGGACGACCGATCCGGACTACTCGGAGTTCTTCGAGAGCGGCAACGGCTCGATCTGGTTCAAGTACGTCTCCACGAAGAGGCAGACGCTGACCTTCGGAGGGTCCTCGCCGGGCGGACCGTCGATCGTCAGCGCCTTCGCCGACGGGCCGACGACGGACGCCACCCGGATCAGCTGCACGGAGGTCGGATTCCGCCATGAGAACCACGTGCAGGCGGAAGCCGGCAAGACCTACTTCTTCCAGGTCAGCTCCGAGTACTACTCGTCCGAGGAGCCGGCAGGATTCGCCGAGTTCTTCCTGACCGCCAGTGCCGCGGTCCCGAACACGACCTATTCGACGGCATCCGTCGTCTCGACGCTGCCGGCCACGATCCAGGGCTCGACCGCGAAGGTCGACAACAACTGGTACGAGCCGTACGCGGGGTGCGACTACAACCCCTTCATGGGCTCCCGTCTGGTACAGGTACCGCGCGACCTCCAACGGAAGCGTCGAGGCGGACCTCGGAGACAGCTTCTCGCCCGTGAACCTCGGGGTCTACGACTCCGATGGAGTCACTCCGGGCGCAATGCTCGAGTGCCCGTTCCAGTACACGGAGACGGGCAGCACGGGGCGAGTACGACTACTCCTTCGACCGAGCTCACGCGAGCTTCGCCGTCCAGGCGGGCAAGACCTACTTCCTGCAGGTCTCGAACTTCGACTTCAACAAGGGTGAGTTCGTTCTGGAGCTGACGAACGTCGGCACCCTCACCTTCCGACTCCGACCATCACCGGCTCCGGTGCTGTCGGTGACACTCTGACCGCCGTGCCCGGCGCCTGGAGGCCCTCAGCCCGTCGCGCTGAGCTACCAGTGGCTGAACAACGGCTACCCGATCGAGGGTGCGACCGGCTCGCAGTACGTCGTCCCCGACTACTCCAGCGGCACCTTGAGCGTCGAGGTCACCGGCACGAAGGCCGGCTACGCGGAGGCGACACGCACCAGCGCCGCCGTCGCCGTCACCCTCGGCTCGCTCACCAACTCCGTGCCGACCGTCACCGGTTCCTCCTCGGTCGGCGGCACCCTGACGGCGAACCCGGGCAACTGGGGCCCGGCGCCGGTCACCCTCTCGTACCAGTGGAAGCGCAACGGCACCGCGATCACCGGTGCCACCAGGAGCACCTACGTCGTCGCGTCGGCCGACTCCGGCACCGCGCTCACCGTCAGCGTGACGGGAACTGAAGCAGGGCTACACGACGGCCACCCGGACCAGTGCCGCGGTGCAGGTCGGCCTGCCGCTGATGACGCTGATGCCCACTCCGACGATCTCGGGCTCGACCATCGTCGGCTCGACCCTCACGGCCAACCCGGGCACCTGGGATGCGGGCACCGTGCTCACGTATCAGTGGAAGAAGAACGGCGGGGTCTACCTCTCGGGAGCCACCGCGAAGACCTACGTCCTGAAGGCGGCCGACGCCGGGGCGACGCTCACCGTGTCCGTCACCGGCACCAAGCCCGGGTTCTCGCCCGCCACGAAGACGAGCGCCACGACCGCGGCCGTCACGAACGGCGCCGTGCTCACCGGGCCCATCCCGACGATCACCGGCACGGCGACCGTGGGGCAGAAGCTGACCGCTGTTCCCGGAACCTGGGCTCCCGCGCCGGTGACCCTCGCGTACCAGTGGAAGCGCGCTGGAGTCGCGATCAGCGGAGCCACTGCGTCCACCTACACGCTCGTCGCCGCCGATGCGGGCGCCGCGGATCACGGTGAGCGTCACCGGGACCAAGACCGGCTACTCCGCCCTGACGAAGACCAGCACCGCGACCACGGTCAAGGCCGCGCTGCAGACCCTCATGCCCACCCCGACCATCACCGGCACCAAGACCGTCGGCGCGACCCTCACCGCGAATCCCGGCACCTGGGACGCGGGGACCACGCTCACGTACCAGTGGAAGAAGAACGGCGGCACGTACATCACCGGCGCCACCTCGAAGACCTACGTCCTCAAGGCGAACCGACGCGGGCGCCACGATCACCGTCTCGGTCACCTCGACCAAGCCCGGCTTCGCGCCGGCGACGAAGACGAGCGCCGCCACGGCGACGGTCGCGAAGGGCACGCTGACCGGCGCGACCCCGACGATCTCGGGCACCGCGCGGGTCGGATACACCCTCACCGCAGCCCCGGGCGCGTGGACGCCGTCACCCGTCACCCTGAGCTACCAGGTGGTACCGCGGCACGACCGCGATCACCGGAGCGACGTGCGGCGACTCTACAAGCTCGTCACCGCCGACAAGGCCGCGTCGATCACCGTCAAGGTCACCGGCACGAAGGTCGGCTACACGACCCTCGTCAAGACGAGCGCGGCGGTCAAGCCGAGCTGATCGACGGAGGCGTGCGCGGCGCGAGCGCACGCCTCCGCCCCGCGACCGGCCGGAGCGGCACTCCGACCTGGCGCTCCGGGCCGAGCATCGACCGGTGAGCGGCGCGGGACGGCTGCACCGTCACAGAGCCGAGGTCCACGAGCACCCCCTGTCAAGCCGCCGCGTCCCTCCAGCACCACCTCGCCTCAGCCTCGAACCACGGCGGCGCCTGCCGACCGGGGGAGGACATCGACATGCGGATCGCGATCGTCCGGAGCGACGGGCAATCTGGGCACTGGCACTGCTGCGGCGGCTCGAGCGGGAGGAGTCGGTGGAGGTCGTCGGCATCGCGCGCCGGGCGCCCCGGCCCGACTCCTCCGAGTACCGGGGAGCGACGTGGAAGGAGATCGACGTGGCGTCGAGCGCGGCGCCCGCGGCAGCTGCGCGAGGCGTTCGCGGGCGTCGACGCGGTGGTGCACCTCGCCTGGCGATCCAGCCCAGCCACGACCCGGCGTTCCAGCGGCTCGTCGACGTGGGAGGGACCGCGAAGGTGCTCGAGGCGGCGGCCGACAGCGGGGTGGGCCAGGTGCTGGTCGCCTCCTCGGTCGGCGCCTACAGCGCGGCGCCCAAGTCGGAGCGGGTCGACGAGAGCTGGCCCACCGGCGGGCTGCACACGTCGACGTACAGCATGCACAAAGCGGCGAACGAGCGCGCGCTCGACGTGTTCGAGGCGGAGCATCCGGAGATCGTCGTCACGCGGCTGCGGCCGGGGATCGTGTTCCAGAAGGCCGCGGCCACCGAGATCGCCGGTCTCTTCGCGGGACCCGCTACCCGACGCGGTGGCTCGGAGCGATCCGGCCGCCGGTGCTGCCGCTGCCGCGCACGATGATCTTCCAGGCCGTGCACGCGGACGACGTCGCCGACGCCTTCTGGCGGGCGATCGACCGGCGGGCAGGCGGGGCGTTCAACATCGCGGCGGAGCCGGTGCTCACGCCGAAGCGGATCGCGGACCTCGTCGGCGCGCGGTGGATCCCGGCGCCGACCGGCCTGATCCGCTCGCTCGTCACCGCCACCTGGCACCTGCGCATCCAGCGGACGGACGCCGGATGGATCGACATCGCGACCAACGTGCCGGTGATGTCGACGGACCGGGCGCGCGAGGTGCTCGGCTGGGAGCCGACGCGCTCGGCCGAGGACGCGTTCCGCGAGCTGCTCGACGGGCTCGGCGACCGCACCACGAAAGCCGGATCAGCGCCGCTGCGGGGCTGAGGGAACACGGAAGGGCGGCGGATCCGAGGATCCGCCGCCCTTCCGGCGTGAGGAGAGGCTAGGCCTGTCCGTTCTCCTGCACCGCGTGCTTGGCCTCGCGGGCCGAGTCCTTCACGTCCTCGGTCGCCGAGGTGCCGGCGCCCTTGACGTTCGCGGCGGCGTCGGTCGCGGTCTCCTTGACGGAGGCGAAGGCCTGCTTGGCGGGCTCCTGGAGCTCGCTCGCGGCCTCCTTCGCGGCGTCGGTCACCTTGTCGACGACCGGCTGGGCCGACTCCTTGACCTTCGAGGCCGCCTGCTTCTCGGCGCTGGACGCCGGGATGAGGGAGGCGACGAGGAGGCCGGCGCCGAGCGCGATCAGCCCGACCGCGAGCGGGTTGCCCTCGGCCTTGCCCTTGACCGAGCCGGCGGCGCCCTTGACGGAGTCGCCCGCGCCCGAGACGCTGCCCGACACGGAGTCGGTCGCGTCGTGGACGCTGCCCATGACCCGGTCGCGGACCGAGCCGACGGCGTTCTTCACCTTGTCGGTCTGGCGCTGCGCGATGGCGTGGGGGCTGACCTTCTCGGCCAGCGCGTCCACGTCGGTGCCCAGCTCTCCGCGGGTGCGCTCGATGTCGGCGCGGATCTCGTCCGCGGTCTTGTTCTGTGCTGCGTCGTACGTCATCGTCCTGCCCCGTTCGGCTTGAGTGATTCGGGAATCTTCTTGAGGGAGTCGACCGTCTCGGGAGCGCCCTCCACCTGCTTCAGGCTCTTGCGCCCGATGGAGTAGAGGACCGCGGCGATGATGCCCCAGATCACCGCGACGACGACGGCGGACCAGCCGTTGTCGATCAGGTGGCCCAGGCCCCACCAGAGGGCGATCGAGAGGAACAGCACGGCCATCGCGCCGGCGTACCCGGCGCCGCCGAGGAGGCCTGCCCCCTTGCCTGCCTTGCCGGCGGATTCCTTGATCTCGGCCTTGGCGAGGGCCATCTCCTGACGGATCAGGGTGGAGAGATCGCGGGAGACCTCGCCGAGCAGATCGCCCAGCGACGTGGTGGCGGCGCGTTCGTCGGGGGTCGGCTCACCGAACCCGGCGCGATGCGCCCGGTCGGATCGCTCACAGCCGGCCTCCGCCCGGGAAGGTGTCACCGCTCGAGTAGGTGCCGCCGGTCGAGGTCGGCGGCACGCTGAGCGGGTCGGCGATCGGCTCGGTCGGCAGGTGGTCGCGCTCGAGCGAGCTGCCACCGGTGGTGCCGGTGTAGGTGCGCTGCCCGGGTAGGTCGTGTCGAGGGTCGACGCGCTCGGCGCTGCGGCTCGGGGCCGGACGTGGAGGCGGCGGCCTCCTTCTCGTCCTTGGCCTCGGAGGTGAGAGCGCGGATGAGGCGCTCCGCCGACGAGCCCGGTGGCCGCGGCGATCAGGATGAAGGCTCCCGGGCGGCGGCGCGCGAAGGACTTGACGTCCTCGAGCAGCTCGGCGGGCTCGCGGTCCTCGAGCCAGGACGCGACGCCCTGGGCGCGGTCGGCGAGCTGCGAGACGAGGTTCGTGGCGGCGTTGCTCCCGCCCTCGCCGTTGGCGAGCGACGTGAGGTCGTCACCGAAGGCGCGGACGCCCTTGGCGGCGTTGTCCTTCTGGGCGTGCGCTTGCTCGGTCAGCTGGCCGCGGCTCTGGTCGAGCAGGTCCTTGACCTGGACCTTCGCCTCGTGGGCGACGTTGGCCGCCTCGTCCTTGCCGGTGGAGAGGACGTCTCCGGCAGCCTGCTTGGCGTCGCCGGCGACGGAGCCGGCCTGCTCCTTCGCGGTGCCCGCGGCCTGCTTGGCGGTGTCGACCGCCCCGGAGGTTCCGGAGCCGCTGGTGCTCCCGGAGGTGGTCCCGGTGGTCGTCGTGGTGTCGTAGCTCGCCTCGGTCGCGCCGTAGTTGCGCGCCGTTGCCGAACGGAGGTGATCGGGATCGATGGTGGACATCGTCAGTCCCTTCCAGGATCGAGTCGGGGATGGTGGGTGCCGCCCTCGCCGATCGGGTGGGACCGGTTCGTGCGGCAGTGGCCAGTCTGGGCAGGGGGCGGGAGCGGCGGGAAGGGCGTAGCGCTCGAGGCTCGAACGGGGCTACCATCGCGCCCCCGCCCGCGGCAGCGACGGCGGTTCGAGGGTCGGGGTCGCGCCGCCTCGGAACAGACTGCGGCGAGGCCGTGAAACGCCTGTGGAACGTGTCGGTCCTGTCCGGCCGCGCGGCCCCGTCAAGCCCCTTCTGGCCCACGAACAGGGCTGCCTACGGTCGAAGGGACACCGGGGTCGCACCCGCCCGTATCTGTGAGGAAAGGGAACCATCAGCATGTTCTTCCACAAGCAGGAATTGCAGTTCACGTCGTCGCCGTCCAAGCCCGACGCGGTCTTCGCGAGGAGGTTCCAGGAGGTGCTCGGCGGCCAGTACGGCGAGATCAGCGTGGCGGATGCAGTACGGCTTCCAGGCGTGGAACTCGCACGAGCCCGGCAAGTACCGCGACCTCCTGTTCGGCATCGGCGCGGAGGAGTTCGGCCACGTCGAGATGATCGCCGTGATGATCGCGCAGCTGCTCGAGAAGGCTCCGATCGAGCAGTCCGAGGACGCGATGAAGAAGGACCCGGTCCTCGCGGCGGTCATCGGAGGCACCGACATCCAGCACGCGATCGTCGCCGGCGCCGGCGCCCGCCCGGTCGACAGCATGGGCAACCCGTGGCAGGGCTCCTACATCACCGCGAGCGGCAACCTGCTCGCCGACTTCACCCCGCCAACGCGAACGCCGAGATGCAGGGCCGCCTGCAGGTGGCGCGGCTGTACCACATGACCGACGACCACGGCGTGCGCGACCTGATGTCGTTCCTCCTGGCCCGCGACACCATGCACCAGAACCAGTGGATGGCGGCTGCGGCCGAGCTGCGCGCCGAGGGCAAGGAGGACCTGCCGGTGCCCTCGAACTTCCCGCTCGCGAACGAGGAGCGCTCGGTCTCGTACCAGTACCTCAACTTCTCGGACGGGCAGGCCGCCAAGGAGGGCACCTGGGCCTCGGGCCCCACGCCCGACGGCAAGGGCGCAGTTCCACCTATCACGACGGGCCGACCACCAGCGCGCCGATGCCGCCGGCCACGCAGCCGGACCCGCGCTTCTACGGCACCGACCCGAAGCCGAACATCGTCGAGAAGGTCACCGGCGCCGTGAAGGACGCGGTGAGCAAGAAGTGAGCGCCCGACGGATGGCCGGGGCGCTCGGCGCCTCCGCGCTGATGCTGGGACTCCTCGCCGGCTGCACCGGGGACGCGCAGACGCCGAACCAGTCGGGCAGCGCGGTGCCCACCAGCGCCGACGACGGCTCGACGCAGACGCCGACGAATCCGCCCTCGGACACTCCGGCATCCGAGACGGCGACGCCGGCCACGTGACGCGAGCGGGGGAGGAGCTTGGCCCTCCGACTGGCGGGACGCAACCCCTCCCCCTGTTCAGGTAGCCGAGAGCTTCGGTGCCTAACGTCGTGCTCAACGATCAGTGAAGGAGGCACCACCTATGGGGCTCGATGACAAGATCAAGAACGCCGCTCAGGACATCGCCGGAAAGGCGAAGGAAGCCGTCGGCGACCACAACAACGACAGGGACCTGAAGGCCGAAGGCCAGAAGGACCAGACCGCCGCATCGACCAAGAAGGTCGGCGAGGACGTCAAGGACGTCTTCAAGTAGGCGGTCGCCACGTCGGCGGCGCCCCCTCGCCGGGGGCGCCGCCTTCGTGCGTCAACGGGCACGGAGGCCTCGGTCGGGCAGAACGTCGGCCAGGAGTGCCCGTCAGCCACGATGGTGGCTGAGCCCTGCTCCTGGCCGACGTTCCGAACGCGGGAGGGAGTCCCTACGGCTGCAGCACGACCTTGATGCAGCCGTCCTCCTTCTTCTGGAACGTCTCGTAGAGACCCGGGGCGTCCTCGAGCGGCGCGTGGTGCGTGACGAGGTCCATGACGCCCAGCGGGTCGCTCGGGTCCTCGACCAGCGGCAGCAGCTCGTCGATCCAGCGCTTGACGTTGCACTGGCCCATCTTGAGCGTGACCTGCTTGTCGAACATCGACTTCAGCGGCAGCGGGTCGGCCTCTGCCGCCGTACACGCCGCTCAGTGACACGGTCCCACCGCGCCGCACCAGCTCGAGTCCGCCCTGGATCGCGGCGAGCCGGTCCACTCCGACCGTGTCCATCGCCTTCCGCGCGAGCGGGTCGGGCAGCAGCCCGGCCATCGACTGCGCGAGCGAGCCGACCGGCGAGCCGTGCGCCTCCATGCCGACCGCGTCGACGACGGAGTCGGGGCCGCGGCCCTCGGTCAGGTCGCGCAGCTCGGCGACCACGTCGTCCGTGAGGTCGAACACCTCGACCCCGTGGCGCGCCGCCATGGCGCGGCGCTCGGCGACCGGGTCGATCGCGAGCACCCGGAAGCCCTTGTGCACCCCGATGCGGGCGGCGAACTGACCCACCGGACCGAGCCCGTAGACGGCCAGCGTGCCTCCTCCGGGACCTGCGCGTAGTCGACGCCCTGCCAGGCGGTCGGCACGATGTCGCTGAGGAAGAGGTAGCGGTCGTCGGGCAGGTCGGTGCCGACCTTGACGGTGTTGTAGTCGGCGAGCGGCACGCGGAGGAACTCCGCCTGGCCGCCCGGGACCTGGCCGTACATCTTCGTGTAGCCGAAGAGCGCGGCGCCCGACTCGGTACTCGGTGACCTGCGTCGTCCTCGCACTGCGACTGCAGTCCGCGGCGGCGCATGAAGCACTCGCCGCAGGCGATGTTGAAGGGGACGACGACGCGGTCGCCGACCGACAGCGAGGTCACTCCGGCGCCCACCTCCTCGACGACGCCCATCGGCTCGTGGCCGAGGATGTCGCCCTTGTCGAGGTACGGGCCCAGGAGGCGGTAGAGGTGCAGGTCCGAGCCGCAGATCGCGGTCGAGGTGATCCGGACGATCGCGTCCGTGGGCTGCTGGATGCGGGGGTCGGGAACGGTCTCGACCGAGACCTTCTCAGATGCCCTGCCACGTGAGTGCGCGCATGCTTGCTCCGTTCTGACCGGCGCTCGCCGGTCGTGCCCCTCCAGGCCACACCGCGGGGCGGGAGCTGTCACGGGGTTGACGCCCTGCTGGAGCGGATGTCCCCGGACGGCGAACGGGCGGCGCTGAGCACAGCCATCCGGCGTTCACCCTCCACACGGGCGCCGAGTGGTGTGATGGGGGGATGGAAGCTCTCTACACCGCTATCGCCCACGCCTCCGGTGGAGGACGCGACGGCCACGTCCGCACCGAGGACGACCGCCTCGACCTCGACACCCGCCCGCCCCAGGAGCTCGGCGGCTCTGGGGACGGCACCAACCCCGAGCAGCTTCTTCGCGGCGGGGTACTCGGCCTGCTTCCTCGGCGCGCTGCACGGCGCCGGACGCGAGCTGAAGATCGACACGACCGACGCCGCCGTCTCGGCGAGCGTCTCGATCGGCAAGAACGACGACGGCGGGTTCGGCCTCGCGGTCGAGCTCGACATCCACGTGCCGAACGCGAGCCCGAGCAGGCGCAGGCCGTCGCCGACAAGGCGCACACGCTGTGCCCGTATCTCGAACGCGACCCGCGGCAACATCCCCGTGGAGCTGACGATCGTCTCCTGACGATCGTCTCCCTGACGACCGGCTCCGATGACGGCCCCTGCTCCTCGCGGAGCGGGGCCTTCGTCGTCGAACCGGGTCCGTTAGGGGTCGGACGCATGACCGAGAACCCGTCGCTCGAGGAGTCGGAGGCCCGGGCCGAGCTCGAGCAGATCCGGCAGAGCATCGACAACATCGACGCCGCCCTGATCCACCTGCTCGCCGGAGCGCTTCAAGTTCACGCAGAAGGTCGGACGGCTGAAGGCGGCGCACGGACTTCCGGCCGCCGACCTCGACCGCGAGGCGCGCCAGATCGCTCGCCTGCGGTCGCTCGCGGAGGAGTCGCACCTGGATCCGGCGTTCGCCGAGCAGTTCCTCGGCTTCATCGTCGCCGAGGTCATCCACCACCACGAGCAGATCGCGAGCGGCGCGGAGGGCTGAGGGGCGCCGGGCTTGCTGATCGAGTAGGTCGCGGAGCGGCCGTCTCGAGATCCGCGTCTCCTGGGGTGGTGGGTCTCGATACGCCCCTGCGGGGCTACTCGACCAGCAGGGCTCTTGCTGATCGAGTAGGTCGCGGAGCGGCCGTCTCGAGATCCGCGTCTGCTGGGGTGGTGGGTCTCGATACGCGCCCTGCGGGGCTACTCGACCAGCAACGGGGGGCCTACGCCGCCGCGGGCCGGTCCAGCGCGCGCACCGAGGTGACGCGGCGGCGGGCGATCGCGGCGACCGTCAGCAGCAGGCCGAACAGCAGCCAGATCCACGAGGCCGACGACTGCGCCGCCGACGCCTCCCGTGCTCTCGACCACTCCCGACAGCGCGTTCTGCGCGGCCGACAGCGGCAGGAAGCCGAGGGCGTCCTCGAAGATCCCGGGCACCGTCGAGATGATGCCGGCGCCGAGTCCGATGACCGCGGCCAGCATCGCGAGGAAGCGCCCCACTCCGCCCAGCAGCGCCACCAGGCCCTGGCTGACGGAGGCGAAGGACGCGCCGACGAGCATCGAGAGCAGCGCGAACCCGACGAACGAGCCGGCGTCGAGGTCGGCGACGAACTGCATCACGATCGCGACGGCGAGGCCCTGCACGAGCCCGATCACCAGCGCGGGTGCGTAGGACGAGAGCGCGAGCGCCGCGGAGGAGCGGGTCGACGACAAGCGCGCGGTGCGAGAAGGCGGCGAGCACCAGGAAGTCGCCAGGGCGCCGAGCCAGAGGGCGATCGTCGTGAAGAACGGCACGGAGGAGGCGCCGAACAGCGAGGTGTCGCTGCTCGCGTTCTCGACCGGGTCCGCGACCACGTCGGCCAGGTTCTGCGACTCCGACTCGGTGTACGTCGGCAGCTGGGCGACCGCCGCGTCGAGGCCCGTCGCGAGGGTGCGGGTGCCGTCGGCGAGCTGCAGAGCTCCGTCCGAGACGCCGGTCGCGCCCTCGGCGAGCTGGTCCGCCCCGTCGGCGGCGGAGGACGCTCCGGTCGAGAGCTGCTCGGCGCCCTCGGCGGCCGAGGTCGCGCCGGTGGCGAGCTGCGCGGCTCCGGCGGCGGCGGATCCCGCTCCGGTCGAGCTGGGCGGCGCCGGCGGCGGCCGAGTCGGCCCCGTCGGCGAGCTGCCCGAGCCCGGTCGAGAGCGACGTCGCTTCGGTCGCGACCTGGCAGGGCGCCGCCCGCGGCCTGCTGCGTGCCCGCGACGAGCGACGGCGTCTCGGGAGTGCCGACGCGGATGCCCGCGTCGAGCGCCTGCGTCGCTCCGGCGGCGGTCGCGGTCAGCACGACCGGTCCGTCGGGAGCGGTCAGCGCGTTCGCGACGATGCCGCTCGCGGCCAGGCACTGCGGAGTCTCGCAACCGGCCAGCGCCTGCTGCAGAGCCGCGAAGGTGCCCGCGGTCGACTGCGCGGCGCCGCCCGAGAGCGTCGCGATCTGCTGCGTGCTCTCGCCGATCGTGACGGTGCTGGCGCTCAGCTGGTCGAGTCCGTCGGCGACGGCGGTCGCTCCGGTTCCGAGCTGGGCCGCGCCGGTCGCCGAGTCGCGCGCGCCCGTGGCGAGCTGCGCGACTCCGCCCGACAGATCGGAGGCGCCCGTGCCCAGCTGCGCGACGCCGCTGGAGAGGGAGGACGCGCCGGTGCCGAGCTGCGCGACCTCGTCCGACAGCGACGACGCGCCGGTGGCCAGCTCGTCGATGCCGTCGGCGAGGGAGCTGGTGCCGTCGGCGAGCGAGGACGCGCCGGTGCCGAGCTGGGTCGCTCCGTCGGCGAGGGTGCCGGCGCCCTCGGCCGCCTGCCCGATCTGCTCGTTGAGCGTGTTGAAGCCGACGTAGACGTTCTCGAGGTACGAGGTGGTCAGCTGCGTGTTCAGGAGCGAGGTCGCAGTGCTCGTGACGGTGGCCGAGATGGCGTCGTCGACGAGCTTGGCCTTGTCGCTGGTGGCGATGCGCGATCGTGGCCTTGGTCGCCTCGGCGGCGTCGCCCGCGTACGACGTGGCCGCGGCCGAGAAGTTCGAGGGGATCGTGACGACGGTCGCGTACGAGCCGTCGGCCAGGCCCTCGGCCGCGTCGTCCTTGTCGGTGAGCACCCAGGTGAAGTTCGAGGTGGAGTCGGAGCCGGAGACGTTGGGGGCGGGCGTCGCGCTCGCGGAGGGCGAGGGAGTCGACTCCTCCGTCCCTCCGGGTCACGAGCCCCGCCGCGAGCTGGCGCCCGAGCGGCACGGTCTGCCCGTTCAGCTCGATCGGGGTGTCCTCGTTCACGACCGCGGCCGTCACCTGGTCGAGGCGCTGGGTCGGGTCCCACAGGGCCCAGACGAGCAGCCCGCCGATGGCGAGGGGGACCAGGACGATCCCGAGGAGGGTGAACCAGGACACCTTCTTGGCGCCGCGGGGCGCTCGAGGGAGAAGAGAGCCATCTGTCAGAGGACCTTTGCGATCGGCGCCGTCGGCCGCGGTCGAGACCGCGCGCACGTCGCGGTCGGAGGGGAGGAGATCGTCGAGCGCGTCGGGCTCGACGGCGGAGGCGACGACGGTGAAGGAGCGCTCGTTCTCGAGTGCGTAGGCCAGGGCGCCGTCGAGCTCGACCCGCAGGCCGTCGCGCAGCCGCGGGTCGGTGACCGTGTCTACGTCGTCGAGCACCAGGAGCGCCGGGTGCGTCGGAGAGCGCCGCGCGCACCTCCTCGATCGGATCGGCGGCACCGGCCAGGCGCACGAGCCCGACCCGGCCGCGCACCGCGGAGGCGCGGATCGGCACCACGAGTCCGTCGACCTTGAGGCGTCCGGAGTCGGGCGCCAGCCGGCCCGCGAGGGTCAGCAGCAGGGCGGTGCGGCCCGAGCGGTGCGGGCCGTGCACGACGAGCGCGGCGCCGGCGGGCACCCGCACGGCGACGTCGCGGTAGAGCGGTCCGTCGGGCCCGTCGGGCGAGAGTCCCTCGGCGGCGATCGCGTCGGTCGCTCCGCGCTCGGGCCAGTCGGCGAGCGCGAGCTCCTTCGTCCAGGCCCTCGCCCTCCACGTCGAACGACGGGAGGATCCGGTCGAGCCAGCGCGGCATGTGCCAGGCGCGGTCGCCGAGCAGGTGCAGGACCGCCGGGACCAGCGTCATCCGCACGATGAACGCGTCGACGAAGACGCCGACGGCCAGGCCGAGCGCGATCGGCTTGATGTTGGTGTCGCCCTCGGGGACGAACGCGGCGAAGACCGAGAACATGATGACCGCGGCCGCGGTGACGACCTTCGCCGAGCCCACGAAGCCCGACTCGACCGCCGCGCGCGCCGACCGGCCGTGCACGTAGTCCTCGCGCATCCGCGAGACGAGGAAGACCTCGTAGTCCATCGCGAGGCCGAACAGCACGCCCATCAGGATGATCGGCATGAAGCTGATGATCGGGCCCGTCTTGTCGACGTGCAGGGCGTCGGCGAACCAGCCCCACTCGAACACCGCGGCGACCGCGCCGAACGAGGCGCCGACCGACAGCAGGTAGCCCAGCGTCGCCTTCAGCGGCACCCAGAGCGAGCGGAACACCATCGTCAGCAGGACCAGGGAGAGGCCGACGACCAGGATGCCGAACGGCAGCAGGGCGTTCGCCAGCGTGTCCGAGATGTCGATGCCGACCGCGGTCTGGCCGGTCACGGCGAGGGTCGACGCCGTACTCCTCCTGGAAGTAGTCGTGCTTGTCGCGGATCTCGGCGACCAGCGCCTTGGTCTCCTCGGAGTCCGGGCCGCCCTCGGGGATCACCTGGATGATCCCGGTGTCGGCGGTCTCGTTCGGAGTGGCCAGCGGCACCGAGGCGACGCCGTCCAGGCCCTCGATCTCGGTCTTGAGGTCGGCCATCAGGCCCAGCGGATCGGTCGAGCCGATGATCGTTCCCGTGACGATGAGCGGGCCGTTGTAGCCGTCGCCGAAGTTCTCGGCGAGGAGGTCGTAGGTGTCGCGGGCGGGGTGCCCTCGGCCTGGTAGCCGGCGTCCGGGCAGCGCGAGGCGCAGGCTCAGCGCGGGGATGCTCGCGACTCCGAGCACGCCGACCACGGCGATGATCGTGACGATCGGGAACCGGGTGACGGCGCGGACCCAGCCGCGGAAGAAGCCGCGCGGGACCTCGGCGTGCACGTGGGTGCCGGGCGAGGCGGGCGCGGTGTCGGGCTCGACCTCGGGGTCGGCGGGCGCCGGCGACCTGCTTCGCGGTCGCCGCCTTCTTCGCGCGCGCGCTCCTTCGGGCGCAGACGCTCGCCGGCGAAGCCGAGCAGCGCCGGAGTGAGGGTGAGCGCGATGACCACCGCGATCGCGACTCCGCCCGCCGCCGCGATGCCCATGGTCGTCAGGAACGGGATGTTGGCGACCGAGAGTCCGACGAGGGCGATGATGACGGTCAGGCCGGCGAACACGACCGCGGAGCCGGCGGTCGCGACCGAGCGGGCGGTCGACTCCTCCGGGTGCATGCCCTGCTTCAGCTGGTCCTGGTGGCGGCTGATGATGAAGAGGGCGTAGTCGATGCCGACGGCGAGCCCGAGCATCAGGGCGAGCAGCGGAGTCGTCGACGAGATCGACGCGAACCGGGTCGCGATGAAGATGGCCGACATCGAGAGGGCGACGCCGAGCAGGGCGGTGACGAGCGGCATGCCGGCGGCGAGGAACGAGCCGAAGGTCAGCACGAGGACCACCAGCGCGACGATGAGGCCGATGGCCTCGGTGATCGTCACTCCGGGCAGGTTCTGCGAGAAGAGGTCGCCGCCGAGCGAGACGACGGAGCCGGCGGGCAGCGCGTCCTCGAGCGTCGTGGCCTCGGCCTTCAGCGCGTCGCGCGACTCGACCGAGGTCGTGGTGGCGGAGCCGTCCATCTGCGCGGTGATGACGAGGGCGTTCCCCTCGTCCGAGATCGTGCTCCTCGACGGTGTCGGAGTAGGGGTCGGTGACCGCTGCGACGCCTTCGATGCCGGTCAGCGCCGCGACGGCGTCGGCCACGGGTCCGGTGATGTCCGCGTCGTCGACGCTGCCGCCGTCGGGTGCGACGACCACGTAGCGCGCGGACGTGCCGCCGACCTGCGGAAGGTGCGCTCGAGCTGGTCGAGCGCGGTCTGCGACTCGGTGCCCGGGATCGAGAAGCTGTTGTCGGTGCCCTGGTTCAGCAGCACGGCGCCGCCTCCGCGAGCACGACGACGGCGAGCCAGAGGACGGCGACGAGACGGTGGGCCTGGTAGACCCATCGCCCGAGTCGGTAGAGCAGCGACGACACGCGGTCTCCTGATGATCGAGGGAGAGGAGGACGATACGACGGTGTACCCGATACACGAATGTATCCGATACAGGAACGTATCCGATACAGTGATCCCGCTCAACGCCCCTTGACAGCTCTCGGAGAGGATCCAGGAATGACGGTGGTCGACGCTCCCGAGCAGTCTTCCCGACGCAGCCGCACCCGCGAGCGGCTGCTCGACGCGGCCTACGACGTGTTCGCCGAGACCGGAGTGCACCTCGGCCTCGGTCGAGCAGGTGTCGGAGCGGGCCGGTTTCACCCGCGGCGCGTTCTACTCGAACTTCACGAGCAAGGAGGAGCTGTTCTTCGCCCTGATGGAGCGCGAGAACGGCGCCCGCCTCGCCGGGCTCGTCGACCAGATGGGCCGCACGCTGCCCAAGCTCGCCGGCACCGCGGAGCCGCTGACCACCGAGGCGCTCGGCGCGGTGGTGCTCGACTTCCTGCACGGCCCCTTCGACGACGACCGCCGCTGGTGCCTCGTGCAGGCCGAGTTCGAGCTGCTGGCCCTGCGTGACCCCGCCATCGCGACGCGCTACAGCGGGTTCCGGGCGCGCTTCGACGCCTCCCTCGTCGACATCATCGGCTCGGCTCTGCGGGAGGTCGGCCGGGACTTCGCACCTCGAGGCCCACCGCTGCGGTCCGGCTGGTGCTGGCGAGCTACGAGGGTGCCGTGAAGCAGTCCCTCCTCGACGGCGACTCCGACGACCAGAGTCTCGAGCGGCTCCGCTCGTCCCTCACAGGAGTCGTGATCGCGGTCTCGACGCCCGTCTGAGCCCCGGGTCCCGCGACGGCGCCGCGCGCGGCGAAGATGGACCCATGGAACTGCGTCAGCTCGAACACTTCCTCGCCGTGGCGAAGGAGCAGCACTTCACCCGCGCCGCGAGCGCGCTGCAGATCTCGCAGTCGGGCCTGTCGGCGTCCATCCGCGCGCTCGAGAGCGAGCTCGGCAGTCCGCTGTTCACCCGCAGCACCCGGCGCGTGGAGCTGACGCCCGCCGGTCACGCGATGCTCGAGGAGGTCGGAGCGCTCGGTCGCCAGCGCGCTCGCCGCCCGCGACGCCGTGCGCGCGGTGCAGGGCGTGCTGCGGGGGAGCCTCGCGGTGGGCACCGAGGAGTGCCTGGGCGGCGTGCACCTGCCGCGCGAGCTCGCGACCTTCCGCGGGGAGCATCCCGGAGTGGCGCTGCGGCTGACGCACGACGGATCCGGCGCGCTGCTCGAGGCCGTGGCGGCGGGCCGGCTCGATCTGGCGCTCGTCGCCGACATCGGAGCGACGCCCGCGGGCGTGCGGACCCTGCCGCTCGCGAGCGAGGGCTTCGCGGTCCTGACGCACCCCGATCATCCGCTCGCCGACCGCGTCTCGTGCCGCGTTCCCGACCTCGTCGGCGAGACGATCGTGGGGCTGCAGGACCACTGGGGTGCGAGCCATCTGGCCGCGCGGGCCTTCGCGGAGCACGGGCTGCCGTTCGAGGTCGAGCTCGAGGTGAACGACGTGCACACGCTGCTCGACCTGGTCGAGTACGGGATGGGCGTCGCGGTGGTGCCGGCGCACTTCGCCGAGAAGCGGCCGGGGTGCGCTGACGGCGGTGCCCCTCGAGGATCCGCTGCTCGTCTGGCGCACGATGGTGGCGCTGCCGGAGCGGGCGACGTCGGCGGCCCGCGCGTTCGTGGCCGCACTGCCGTCGCCGTCGGCGGTGCCGGTCGAGTAGCGCCGTCCTGCTGCGGGTCGAGTAGCCCCGGAGGGCGTATCGAGACCCACGAGCCCGGCGTGGTGGATCTCGATACGCCGGCTGCGCGGGCCTACTCGATCAGCAGGAGCTGCCGCAGGTCGCGTGTCCCGATCCCTGCTGGTCGAGTAGCCCCGGAGGGGCGTATCGAGACCGCCCGGCGCTCAGTCGAGCGACGCGAGCTCCTCCGGGGTCAGCTCCAGGTCGGCCGCCGTGGCCGAGTCGCGGATGCTCTCGGGACGCGAGGCGCCCGGGATCGGCAGCACGCACGGGGCCTTGGCCAGCTCCCACGCGAGGCAGACCACCTGCGGCGAGACTCCGTGCGCCTCGGCGACGGTGGCGAACGCGGAGTAGCGCGAGCCCAGGTCGGCCGCCGACGAAATGCCGCCGAGCGGGCTCCACGGCAGGAACGCGATGCCCAGCTCCGCGCAGAGCTCGAGCTCCGGCTCGCTCGAGCGGAACGACGGCGAGAACTGGTTCTGCACCGAGACGAGGCGGTCGCCCAGGATCCCGTGCGCCTCCCGGATCTGCGCCGGATCGGCGTTCGAGATGCCGGCGCGCAGGATGACCCCCTCGTCGAGCAGCTCGACGAGCGCGCCGAGGGAGTCGGCGTAGGGCACCTCCGGGTCGGGCCGGTGGTACTGGTACAGGTCGATCGCTTCGACCCCGAGGCGCTGCGCAGAGGCGCGGGCCGCCTCCTTCAGGTACTCGGGACGTCCGTCCTGCGTCCAGACGCCGGGCTCGGGGCGCAGGTGCCCGCCCTTGGTGGCGACGAGCACCTCGGAGGTGTCGCCCCCGTAGCTCCGCAGCGCCTCGGCGATCAGCAGCTCGTTGTGGCCGAGGTCGCCGTCGCCGCCCTGGTGATAGGCGTCGGCGGTGTCGATCAGGGTGACGCCGGCGTCGAGCGCGGCGTGGAGGGTGGCGATCGACCGCTCGCGGTCGGGTCGGCCCTCGATCGACATCGGCATGCCGCCGAGGCCGATCGCGCCGACGGAGACGTCGCCGAGAGTGCGCTGCTTCATGGGTCCTCTTCGTTCGTGGGGGAGTGGGGGGACGGGGGTCACCAGGCGTAGTCCTCGGGCGCCGTGCGGTGCCCGGGGAAGATCTCGTCGAGGCGGGCCAGGTCGTCGGAGTCGAGCGTCACGTCGACGGCCGCGACCGCGCTCTCGAGCTGCTCCATCGTGCGCGGGCCGGTGATCGGCCCGGTCACCGCGGGCTGGTGCAGGAGCCACGCGAGCGCGAGCTCGCCGGGCGCCACACCGCGCTCGCGGGCGAAGGCCTCGTACCGCTCGAGCGCGGGGCGGTTCTTCTCGATCGCCTCCGCGGCGCGACCGGCGTTGCGCCGGCTGCCCGACTCCGTCTTCTCGATCACTCCGCCCAGCAGGCCGCCCTGCAGCGGCGACCAGGGGATCACGCCGAGTCCGTAGTGCAGCGCGGCGGGCAGCACCTCGCGCTCGATGTCGCGGGTGAGCAGGTTGTAGATCGACTGCTCCGACGCGAGACCGGTGAAGTGCCGCGACCGGGCCGCCTCCTGCGCCTGGGCGATGTGCCAGCCCGCGAAGTTGCTGGAGCCGACGTAGAGCACCTTGCCCTGCTGCACGGCGACCTCCATCGCCTGCCAGATCTCGTCCCACGGCGTCGTGCGGTCGACGTGGTGGAACTGGTACAGGTCGATGTGGTCGGTCTGCAGGCGGCGCAGGCTGTCGTCGAGGGCCCGGCGGATGCTGAGCGCCGAGAGGCGGCCGCCGTTGGGCCAGGAGTCGCGGCCGCGCTCGGCGCCGGGCGCCGCGTACTGCTCCATGTCTCCGTAGACCTTCGTCGCCAGGACCGTGCGCTCGCGGCGCTCGCCGCCCTGGGCGAACCAGCGGCCGACGATCTCCTCGGTGCCGCCAGCGGTTCGCCCCGCCCCCGTAGACGTTCGCCGTGTCGAAGAAGTTCACGCCCAGCTCCTGCGCGCGGTCCATGATCGCGAACGAGTCGGGCTCGCTGGTCTCGGGGCCGAAGTTCATGGTGCCGAGGACGGCGCGGGAGACGGACAGGCCGGTGCGGCCGAGATGCGTGTACTTCATGCTCCCAGCCAACGCCTCGCGGGCCGCGGTGTCCAACAGGGGCTCGTCATGGGTCCCATCGACGGCGGAGGTCAATGCGCCCCGGTGCGGGGACGCGGTGCTCCGCCCCCGCGGGTTAGAGTCGCCGAGTGGCATCGGCAGACGACGACCCAGCGCATCCTGATCCGCCCTCTCCTCGACCCTCCTGGCTGGCGGGGCTGCCGGGCTGCACCGCGGGCGGAGCCCGTCGCGAGCGCACCGGTCGAGTCGAGCCTCGAGTCCGCCTCCGCTCCCGCCTCTGAGTCCGCTTCCGAGACGGAGGGCCCGCGCCCCGTCCCGAGCGCCGTCCTCACCCCGGCCCCCGTGTCGGTCGTCCCGGGCGGATCCACTCCCCTGCCCTCGACGGGACCGTGCGAGATCGCCTACGTCGATGCGGCCGAGGCCGGCACGATCGGCGGCGTCGACATCGAGTTCGCGCGCGACCGCGGATCCGCGCACCGGTGCCACGGGATCCGTGACGACCGCGGACGACGGCACCCCCGCCTCCTACCTCCGTCGCCGCGGGCGACATCACCGCGCAGATCGCCGACCGCTTCTGCATCAGCACCGACTTCCTCGACGCGCTGAACTCGGTGCGCCGCGACGGCGTGAGCATCGACAGCCTCCGGCGGCGACACCCTCAACCTCGCCCCGTCGACCGTCCTGAGCGTCGGCGATCAGAACGGCGCGGTGCTCGACAACCTCGAGCCCGATCCCGCCCGAGCAGGCGGAGTAGCGGGCCGCGCGCTCCGGTTCAGACCGCGACGAGGCCGATCAGGGCCGCGGTGACCGCCGCGGAGGCCGCGAGCCCCGCGCTGCGACGACCGACCCGGGCTCCTCCTCGAGGCCAGGGCAGCGACTCCACCGGAGGGCGGCCCCGCCGCGGCCGCCGCCGTGACCGCGACCAGCAGGAACCAGGCGCGCGAGCGTCACGGCGCCCCAGTCGGCGAAGACGCGCACGAGGGCCAGCACGGCGACGGAGTCGATCAGGTGCGACAGCACGCGGAGCCGATCGCGGGCGAGCAGCTTCGCGGACCCGCGCACCGGGAGCAGGGCGAGAGCGGTGCGCCCGACGACCCAGACTCCGATCGCGAGCGCGACGAGTGTAGGGACGATCACGATCCTCCTCCAGCACGTGGGCGAGCAGCCGCATGCCGAGCTCGTCGACGGAGGCGGCGGTGTTCCCGGTGACGAAGACGGCGACGCCGCGCTCGCGGTCCAGGGCGAGCAGCGTGGAGTAGCCCCGGTCCCTGCCGTTGTGCCAGGTCGTCTCGCCGCCGTCCTCGCGCTCTGCGATGAGCCAGGCGAGGCCGATGCGGCCCAGATCGCCCGCCTCGTGCCGCGGTGCGAGCACCTCGGCGGCCGGGACTCCGAGCGCCGGATCGTCGGTGAGCAGCGCCTGCGCGGCAGCGGGCCATGTCGGCGGCGGTCGAGCGGACGCCTCCCCGCCGGCGCGTAGCCCTCCATCGCCCACGCGTCGACCGCGCGGCCGGTCGGCGGAGTATCCGGTGGGAGCGTCGGGTCCGAGGCCGTCCGCAGTCGTGGGGACGCGGCTGGCGGTCATGCCGAGCGGGGCGAGGATCCGCTCCTGCACGAGATCGGCGTACGCGGCGCCCTCGGCCCGGGCGAGCACCTGCCCGAGCACGGCCGGCCCGAGGTTGGAGTAGAGGACGGTGCCGTCTCCGCGCGTGGCATCGGCCGCGTGGCGCAGGACGTCGTCAGCGGAGTAGCCCGCGTACGGATCGGTGCCGCGCAGCTGCGACGAGCACCGACCGCACGAGCACGCCGGCGTCTCCCGGCAGCCGCGGCAGGCCCGAGCGGTGGGTCGCGAGCTCCTCGAGCGTCGCGGGGAGGCCGCCGACATCGGCGTGATCGGCGGCGCGGTCCTCGAGGGAGACGGTGCCGGAGGCGGCGCTCTGCGCGAGCAGCAGCGCGGTCATGGTCTTGGTGACGGAGCCGATCTCGACCTCGGTGCTCTCGTCGGCCCCGAAGCCGGCGAAGCGCACGTCGTCGGGAGTGACGACCGCGGCGACGAGCTGGTCGCGGGCGCCGTCGCCGAGGTGATCGGCGATCCAGGTCGTGAGCTCGGCGTCTCCCGTGGTCTGGGGTGAGAGGGACGGCGTCGGCGGGCGCAGGAGCACGCCGGCGGTGAGGACGGCGACGGCCGCGGAGGCGGCGACGACGAGGTGCGGGTGCGGGTGCGTGCGGTGCTCGTGCGGGTCATCGGGGGCCTCCGGAGGCGAGCAGGATCACGAGCAGGGGGACGAGGCGCTCGGGCGGGATGCCGTAGCGGCCTCGCCCGCGGGCTCGAGCCAGCCCGCCGCGACGAGCTGGTTGACGTGGTGGTAGATCTGCCCGGTCGTCCCGGCGCCCTCGCTCTCGGCGAGCTGCGCGACGGTCTCGACTCCGCCGGCGATCGCCTGGAGGAAGCGCAGGCGCACCGGGCTGCCGAGCGCGGCCCAGGGCGGTGGGGCCGGGGCTCGCGCCCCAGTCGCGCTCGAAGAACGCGTCGGTGGTGAGGCCGTACTGCCATTCCACCGGGCCGGCGGGGGTGCCGACGGAGCCGGCGAAGACGACCCCGCCCGGTGGGGAGAGCCGCTCGCGGAGTGCGGTGAGGGCCCAGAAGGGGTCGTCGCGGGCCGATTCCGGATCAGCCGCGACGGCTCCGCTCGCTTCGAGCAGATCGAGGCGAGCGCGGAGCTCGTCGAGCTCGGCGGCGAGATCGCGGGAGGTCATGCTCTCCACTATTACAAGAATTCCGTAACGACGGAACCCGGTCTCGCCGCCTCCGCCCTCCCTCCTCCGGAAGTCGCGGTGACCGCGAGCCCTTCCCGCAGCTTCCGGCGAACCGCGCGAGCCTGCACGCGTCTCCACTCGCGCCGCGCGCCCCGAGTCCGCAGAAGTTGTCGTACTCGAGCCCGAGCACGACAACTTCTGGACACTCGACGGGCGCGACGGCGCCGTCGGCGGCTGCACTCTCCACGAGCTGCGGGACGCGCGCCGTTGCCGCAACTTCTGGCACAGCGTGCGCGCTGAAATCCGCTTGCCGGGCGGCGACCCCTAGTCCGCATGATTCGTCGTACTCGAGCCCCAGTACGACAACTTCTGAACAGTCGACGGGCGCGACGGCCATGTGGGCGGATCCATTCGCCACAAGTTGCGGGAAGCGCGAGCCGTTACCGCAACTTCTGGTACAGCGTGCGCGCTGAAACCCGCTTGCCGGGCGGCGACCCTCGAGTCTTCTGGTCGGTCGACGGGCGCGGCGGCCCTAGCGGCAAGCCACTCGCCAGAAGCTGCGGGAAGCGCGCGCCGTTACCGCAACTTCTGCGGAAGCGCGCGGCCTCAGCCGAAGTGCTTCGGCAGCACCGCGCCGTTCACCGCGCGCAGCTCCTCGAGCGGCAGCGAGAACAGGCCCTGCACCTCGACGGCCGGAGTCGCCGCATCCGTCACGCCGATGCGCAGCACGGGGTAGCCGCGCCCCTCGCACAGACCGCGGAACTTCACGTCGTCCTCGCGGGGCACCGACACCAGCACGCGGGCGGTCGACTCCGAGAAGAGCGCCGCGGTCGCGTCGACCCCGTCGCGCTCCATCAGCTCGTCGAGCCAGATCCGCACGCCCACGCCGAAGCGCAGCGCCGACTCGGCGACGGCGACCACGAGTCCGCCGTCGGCGAGGTCGTGGGCGGAGGCGATGAGCGACTCCCGAGCGCCCGCCGCGATCAACTCGGCGAGAGCCTTCTCCTGGCCCAGGTTCAGCTGGGGCGGCAGGCCGCCGAGGTGGTCGTGCACGGTGCCGGCCCATGCTGAGCCGTCGAGCTCGTCGCGGGTCGTGCCCAGGAGGTAGACGTTGTCGCCCTCGTCCTGCCAGCCCGACGGGATGCGGCGCGCGACGTCGTCGATCACGCCGAGCACGCCGACGACCGGAGTCGGGAAGATCGGCACGTCGCCGGTCTGGTTGTAGAACGAGACGTTGCCGCCCGTGACGGGGATCTCGAGCCCGAGGCACGCGTCGGCGAGGGCGGTGACCGCCTCGCGGAACTGCCACATGACCTCGGGGTTCTCGGGGCTGCCGAAGTTGAGGCAGTCGGAGACGGCGACGGGGGAGGCGCCGGTGACGGCGACGTTGCGGTACGCCTCCGCCAGCGCGAGACGGGCGCCCTGCGCCGGGTCGAGCTGGCACCAGCGGCCGTTGGCGTCGGTCGCGACGGCGAAGCCGAGGCCCGACTCCTCGTCGACGCGGACCATTCCGCCGTCGTCGGGGTAGCCGAGGGCCGTGTTGCCGAGCACGTAGCGGTCGTACTGGGAGGTGATCCAGCTCTTGTCGGCGAGGTTGGCCGAGCCCAGCAGCGCGAGCGTCTCGGGCGCAGCCCGTCTCCGGACGACTTGCGGGGCAGGCGCGAGGAGGAGTCGGCCTGCAGGGCGTCGAGCCACGCGGGGTACTCGAGGGGACGCTCGTAGACCGGTCCGTCGACGGCGACGGTGCGCGGGTCGACGTTGACGATCTCCTCGCCGTGCCAGTTGATGATCAGGGCGGCCGGAGTCGGTGACCTCGCCGAGCACGCTGGTCTCGACGTCCCACTTGCCGACGACCTCGAGGAACGCGTCGAGCTTCTCGGGCTTCACGACCGCCATCATGCGCTCCTGCGACTCCGACATGAGGATCTCCTCGGCCGTGAGCGAGGGGTCGCGCAGCAGCACGGAGTCGAGCTCGATGAACATGCCGCCGTCGCCGTTGGACGCGAGCTCGGAGGTCGCGCACGAGATGCCGGCCGCGCCGAGGTCCTGGATGCCCTCGACGAGGTCGCCGCGGAACAGCTCGAGGCAGCACTCGATGAGCACCTTCTCGGCGAACGGGTCGCCGACCTGGACGGCCGGGCGCTTGGGTCGGGCCGCCGTCGGCGAAGGTGTCGGAGGCGAGGATCGACGCGCCGCCGATGCCGCTCGCCGCCCGTGCGCGCCCCGAAGAGCACGACCTCTGTTGCCGACTCCGCGGGCGTTCGCGAGGTGCAGGTCCTCGTGGCGCAGCACTCCGACCGCGAGGGCGTTCACGAGCGGGTTGCCCTGGTAGACGGAGTCGAAGTAGGTCTCGCCGCCGATGTTCGGCAGGCCGAGGCAGTTGCCGTAGAAGGAGATGCCGGCGACCACGCCGTGCACGACGCGGGCGGTGTCGGGGTCGTCGATCGCTCTCGAAGCGCAGCGCGTCCATGACCGCGACGGGCCGCGCGCCCATCGAGATGATGTCGCGGACGATGCCGCCCACTCCGGTCGCCGCGCCCTGGAACGGCTCGATGTAGCTGGGGTGGTTGTGGCTCTCGATCTTGAAGGTGACGGCCCAGCCCTCGCCGACGTCGACCACTCCGGCGTTCTCGCCCATGCCGACCATGAGGTTCTTCTTCATGGCGGGGGAGACCTTCTGCCCGAACTGGCGGAGGTACATCTTCGACGACTTGTACGAGCAGTGCTCGCTCCACATCACCGAGTACATCGCCAGCTCGCCGCTCGTGGGGCGCCGGCCGAGGATCTCGCGGATGCTCGCGTACTCGTCGGGCTTGAGGCCGAGGGCCGCGTACGGCTGCTCCTTCTCGGGAGTCGCCTCCGCGTTCGCGGTGGTGTCGGGGACGGCGATGCGGCTCTGTGCCATGTGCTCGAGGCTCCTGGAGAGGGGGCGGGGGATGCGCGACGATCCTACCGGCCGCCGCCCGCCGGGCTCCGGCCGGGAGGCGGCGCCTCGAGAGGTCGCTCCGATCGGGCGGGAGGCCGTGCCTCGATCCTGCCCGCGCTCCGGGACTCGCCGACCTCAGCGCGAGACGCAGGCCCCCGGGTCGACCGCCGCGGTCAGGGACGGCGCCTGCGCCGCGACCGGAGACAGCACCGAGAGCGGGATCGCGTAGCCGACGTTGTCGACCGAGGCCGCCTTGCCGAACACCACTCCCGAGACCGAGCCCTCGAGCGACAGCAGCGGGCCGCCCGAGTTGCCCTGGTTGACGACGGCGGCGAGCGTGAGCACCTCGCGCGAGGTCGGCGCGCCGTCGACCATCAGCGAGACGGTGGAGTCGGAGGAGACCTGCGCGGATCCCAGAGTCAGCGGCCCGCCGAAGGGGTAGCCGGCGACCACCGCGGCGTCGCCCGCGGCGACCGCGTCGTCGAGCGGGAGCGGAGCGGCCGAGAGCCCGTCGACCGCGACGACCGCCAGATCGGCGGCAGCGTCGACGTAGACGACCCGGCCGGTGCGCGGGGCTCTCCGGGAGCCTCGACGACCGGCTCCGTCACTCCCGCGACCACGTGCGCGTTGGTGATCACGCGGTCGTCCGCGACGACGAAGCCGCTGCCGGTCACTCCACATCGCAGGCCCAGGCCGTGCCCGAGACCCGCACGACGGAGTCGGACGCCGTCGCGACCTCGGGGTCGTCGGTCGCCACGTCCGGGATGCTCGGCGCCTGCGTCGGCCCGTCGATGGCCTCGACGATCCACGACGTGCCCTCGTCGACCACGGTCGACTGCAGCTGCGCGAGGAACCCGCGGACCGGGCTGGGGGTCAGGTCGTCGATGGTGCGGATGACGGTGGAGCCCGCGACGGAGGTGGTCACGAGCGGCACGCCCAGCAGCGAGACGGCCGAGGTGATCGCGATCCAGACGAGGGCCGAGATCGCCACTCCGGCGACTCCTCCGGCCAGGCGGTCGAGCAGGCCGAGCTTCACCTTGTCGGCTCCGCGGCTGAACGCGGCGCCGATCGACGCGCCGATCGCGTAGCCGAGGCCCAGGCACAGCACCGCGGTGCCGATGACGGCCAGCAGGCGCCACTCGCTCCCCGCAGCCCAGCTCGAGACGGCGGGCACGGCGAAGGAGGCGCCGATCGCGCCGGCGACGATGCCCGCGAGCCCTCCCGCGGTGCGGAGGAACCCGCGACGCAGCCCGTCGACGAGCGCGCCGATCAGGCTCAGCACGACGATGACGTCGACGATCACGGATGCGCCCACACGGACCTCCAGGTTGGGGGTCCTCCAGCATGACCGACGCCGCATGCGCGGACGCCCGGAGGAGCCTGCGAGTCGCGAGGCCCACGGAACGAAGGCTCAGCGAGCGGATCGAGCGGATCGCGACCCGTTCGGGCTGTCAGCCTCACTTCCGCGGGCGCGGAGGCGATCCTCCTGGCGCGGAGACGCCCACCGGAGAGACGACTCTCCGGTGGAACGACTCTCCGGATCAGAAGAACGAGATGCAGTACGGCTCCGCGACCGGCGCGAAGAAGCGGTCGACCCGCTCGCGGTCCTCGGGAGCCGGACGACGGCGCCCGCGCGGGCGAGCGTCGACGGGCGGGCCGAGCCGAGCAGCAGGGTGCCGAGATCGGCCACGTCGAGCTCGAGCACCGGGGAGTCGTCGGTGCGCTCGACGCGCCCCTCTCCGCCCTCGACCGTGATGCGGTAGCCGCCGTCGACGAGTCCGAGCGCGTCGCGGACCGCGATCACCAGCTCGCCGTCGCTCGTCCACGGCCGAGCGCCGAGACGCCGCGGCCACGTCCAGCACGCGGGTCCAGATGAGGTCGCCGACGGTGGTGACCTGCACCACGCGCGCGTCGCGCAGCGCCCAGGTCAGCGGGTCGTCCAGCGGAGCCATGTCCCACGTCACGGTCGAGGCGAGGTCGACGGCGCCGAGGAAGCCCCAGAGCCCGAGGTACGCGTCCTCGGTCGCGGCGACGAGGTCGACGACAGCGAGCGTGCGGTCGTCGTCGTCCGGACCGGTCGCGCGGTAGGTGACGTAGCCGTCGAGCACGCCGTCGGAGTCGAGGTGCACCGCCGAGCGGACGGAGCGTCCGGGCTCGGTCTCGCCCGTCTCCATGCCCACCGCGTTGCCCGCCGCGCGCGACTGCCGCGTGATCGAGCCGGGGGTGCGCGCGTGGAAGGCCGCGAAGACCTCCTCCGCGTGCGACTGCAGCCACGAGGTCGTGACGACCTCGACGCGCCCGGCCGGCTCTGCCTGCAGGGCGAAGCGCGGACCGGTGTCGACGCGGATCGAGCGCGTGAACGCCGAGCGGCCGAAGCCGAAGCGGCGGTAGATCGAGGCCTCGCTCGCGGTGAGCAGCGCGACGGCGGCTCCCGACTCGCGGGCGCGATCGAGGTCGTCGGTGATCATGGCGCGCAGGATCCCGCGGCGCCGGTGGGTCGCCCGCACCGTGACCTGCGAGACGAGGTGAGCGTCGAGCGTTCGCCCGCGGCCGACCTGCAGGGTGCCGGGGAACGCGGCGTACGTGGCGACGGGCACCGCCGCTCCGTCGAGGCCCTCGGGGGAGGAGGAGTCGTGCACCGCCGTCAGGAAGCGCTGGTCGGCGACCATGTGCTCGGCCCAGTCGCGCCACTGAGCGGGCGTGTACTCCTTCTCGTGGAACCCCGCGTTGATCGCGGCGCCCCAGGCGGCCGTGGCGGCGTCGGGGCCGCCCTCGGCGGTCAGGGCGGCGGGGAAGTGGCGGAACTCGAGACCGGGGAGGGACATCCGTCCAGCCTATTCACCCGGCCTGCGGGTCCGCTCGGCGGGCGCGCGACGACCACGCCTCAGAGCACCCCCCACCGCTTCTCCAGCGCCGCGTCCACCGCGACGGCCAGCTCCTCCACGCGCGCCGATCCGTCCGCCGCCCGGATCCGCTCCGCCGCCGCCGCGATCGCCGTGCGCCGCCGGGGAAGCGTCGCCGTGAACGCGCAGTCCCGCAGCACCAGCAGCAGCTCCTCCGCCGGCGCCGCGACGCGCGAGAGCACCGACAGGCGTCGCTCGAACGGCGACTCCGGCGCGATCACCCGGAGGAACCCCTCCGGATCCTGGAACGCCGCCGGCGGATCCGGCACCCGCGCGAGCAGCGCGAGGGCCGAGGCCAGCGCGTCGAGATTCCCGGCCGCAGCGAGCGCCCTCAACCGGGTGTCGATGTCCGGACCGGGCCCCGGTCCGAGCGCGACCGCGGCGAGCGCCGCCGCGTCGATCCGCCGCTCCTGTGCCTCGTCGGGCACCGTCCCGACGGCCGACCACCACGAGAGCAGCGGAGTCGCGGCTACGGCGAACTCGCCCGCCCGCCGCTCCAGCGCGACGAACAGGTCCTCCCGCGCCGCGAGCGCGACGAGCGCGTCGACGTCGATCGCGAGCACCGTTCCCGAGACCTCGGGCGGCATCACGAGATGGCGACCCGAGGGAGGGTGAGCTCCGCGCGGGTCCGCGCCCCGGCCCGCGCGTGCTCGCCTGCAGGATCGCGTCCTCGAGAGTCGGCTCCGCGCGTCGTCGTCCGCTTCCCAGCACCATGCCGTCACGCTACCGTCGCGGCATGTCCCGCTACCTGGCGCTGCTGCGCGAGGTGAACGTCAACGGCCGCACCGTCCGCAGCGCGGATCTCGCCGCGGTCGTCGAGAGCGTCGGGGCGCCCGGGTCCAGACCGTGCTCGCGAGCGGCAACGCCGCCTTCGACTCCGATCGCGCCCCCGCCGAGCTGAAGCCGGCGCTCGAGGCCGCCCTCGGCGAGCGCTTCGGCTACGACGCGTGGATCGTGCTGGTCGAGCAGGAGGCGCTCGCCGCGGTGGCCCGCGCGTACCCGTTCGAGCGGATCGACGCGGTCGCGCATCCGTACGTCGTCTTCGGCTCGAGCGACGCCGCCCTCGACGCCGTGCTCGAGGCGGTCGGCGAGAGCCCCGTCGATCTCCTGCAGCGCGGCGCCGGAGTCCTCTACTGGCGCTGCCCTCGGGGCTCGTCGACCGACACCCCCGCCGCGAGGATCCTGGCCCGCGCCGCCTACCGCTCCACCACGACCACCCGGAATCTGCGCACCGTCGAGAAGCTCGCCTCCGCCTGAAGAATCCCTCACATATTGGTTAGGCTATCCTTACTCTCGGTCCTCCCGACCGACACTCCAGGATCCGTCTTCCGAAAGGGAACAATGCCCCGCGTCACCCAGCCGATCGCCCTGCTCGCGACCGCACTGCTCACCGTCGGCCTCGCCGGCTGCTCGTCGGCCGCGACCGGGTCCGAGGGCACTGACAGCGACTTCACGCCCATCACCATCGAGCACGCCCTCGGCACGACGACCATCGAGTCGCAGCCCGAGCGCGTCGCCACGGTCAACTGGGCCAACCACGAGGTCCTGCTCGCACTGGGCGTCGTCCCCGTGGGCATGGCCGCCGCGAACTTCGGCGACGACGACGGCGACGGGCTGCTCCCGTGGGTCTCCGAGAAGCTCGAGGAGCTCGGCGGCGAGACCCCCGTCCTCTTCGACGAGACCGACGGCATCGACTTCGAGGCCGTGGCCGACACGCAGCCCGACGTGATCCTCGCCGCCTACTCCGGCCTCACGCAGGAGGACTACGACACCCTGAGCGAGATCGCTCCCGTCGTCGCCTACCCCGAGACCGCGTGGGGCACCTCATGGCGCGACACCATCACCTTCAACAGCGAGGCCATGGGCATGGCCGCCGAGGGCGAGGAGCTCGTCACCGAGCTCGAGGGCGAGATCGAGGAGGCCGCCGCCGCCTACCCGCAGCTGGAGGGCACCTCGGCGATGTTCCTCACGCACGTCGACCCGACCGATCTCAGCCAGGTCAGCTTCTACACGACCCACGACACCCGTCCCGCGTTCTTCGCGGACCTCGGCCTCATCACTCCCGGCAGCATCGAGACCGCCTCGGCGACCACCGACGCGTTCTCGCTCACGCAGAGCGCCGAGCAGGCCGATGCGTTCGACGACGTCGACGTCATCGTGACCTACGGCGACGACGAGCTCGTGAACACCCTCAAGGCCGACCCGCTGCTCTCGCAGATCCCGGCCGTCGCGAACGACGCCATCGTCCGCCTCCTCCACCCCGCTGGGCACCGCCGCGAACCCGACTCCGCTGTCGATCTCGTACGTCCTCGACGACTACCTGGGCCTCCTGGCCGAGGCCGCCGACAAGGCGAAGTGACCCTCACCGCCCCTCCTGCCGCCTCGGGCGTCGCCGCCGTGCGACGTCCGAGGCGTCTTCGCGCGCTCTGGCTGCTCGTCGCGATCGCGGCGCTCGTCGGCGCGGGCGTGCTCTCGGTCATGATCGGCTCGCGCGACGTCTCGTGGAGCGACGTGGTCGCGGCGTTCGGAGGATCGACCGACGGCTTCGAGCAGGCCGCGGTGGCCAAGCGCCTCCCGCGCACCGTGCTCGCGATGATCGCCGGGGCCGCCCTGGGCGTCGCCGGCGTGCTCATGCAGGGCGTCACCCGCAATCCGCTGGCCGACCCCGGCATCCTCGGCGTCAACACCGGCGCCTCGCTCGCCGTCGTCACCGGCATCGTCTTCTTCGGCCTGAGCACCGCCACCGGCTTCATCTGGGTCGCGATCGGAGGCGCCGCCGTCGCGGCCGTCTTCGTCTACGTCGTCGGATCCCTCGGCCGCGGGGGAGCGACTCCGCTCAAACTCGCGCTCGCCGGGGCCGCGACGTCGGCCGCCCTCGTCTCGGTGATCAGCGCGATCGTCCTGCCGCGCGCCGACCTGTCGGGCGGCATCCGCTCGTGGCAGATCGGCGGAGTGGGCGGCGCCACCTTCGCGAGCCTGGGCCAGGTGCTGCCGTTCCTCGCCGCGGGACTCGCGATCTGCGTGCTGTCGGCGAAGAGCCTCAACACCCTCGCGCTCGGCGACGAGCTGGCCGCGGGCCTCGGCGAGCCGCGTGGCGGTGGCGCGCGGTGCGGCCGCCCTGGGCGCCGTGATCCTCTGCGGAGCGACCACCGCGATCACCGGCCCGATCGGCTTCGTCGGCCTGGTCGTCCCGCATGCCTGCCGCCTGATCGTCGGCGTCGACCACCGCTGGCTGCTCCTTCTCCGCGGTCACCGGCGCGATCCTGCTCACCGGCGCCGATGTCGTGGGCCGCATCGTCGCCCGCCCGAGCGAGATCGACGTCGGCATCATCACCGCGCTGATCGGCGCTCCCGTCTTCATCGCGATCGTCCGCCGCCAGAAGGTGCGCGAGCTGTGACCGCCGTGCTCGAGCGGAGCCACTCCGCCACCGCCGCCGCCGTCGCGTCCGGCCGCCGTCGCCGCGGGGCCCGCCGCCGCACGGTCGTCGCCGTGCTCGCCGTCTCGGTCGTCCTCGCCTTCGCGCTCTCGCTCGTCTTCGGCCAGACCGTCTACACCCCCGACGAGGTGCTGCGCGTGATCCTCGGGGAGCAGGTGCCCGGCGCCTCCTTCACCGTCGGGCGCCTCCGCCTCCCGCGCGCGGTGCTCGCCGTGCTCGTCGGCCTCTGCTTCGGCCTCGGCGGCGTCAGCTTCCAGACCATGCTGCGGAACCCCCTCGCGAGCCCCGACATCATCGGCATCAGCGCGGGCGCCTCGGCCGCCGCGGCGTTCGCCATCGTGACGCTGTCGCTGGGATCCACACAGGTGTCCGTCCTCGCGATCACCGCCGGCCTCGCGGTCGCCCTGGTCGTCTACGCGCTCGCGTACCGCAGCGGAGTCGCGGGCACCCGGCTCATCCTCATCGGCATCGGCGTCGCCGCCATGCTCGACAGCGTCACCGCCTACGTCCTGTCCCGCGCCGCCGCCTTCGACTTCCAGGAGGCGAGCCGCTGGCTCACCGGCAGCCTTAACGGCGCGCGCTGGGAGGAGGTCGTCCCGGTCCTCGTCGCCGTGGTCGTGCTGACCCCGGTGCTGCTGCTCAGCTCCCGCGACCTCGCCGGCACGCAGCTCGGCGACGACACCGCCTCGGCCCTGGGCATCCGGGTGAACCGAACGCGCCTCGTGGTGATCGTGGCGGCCGTCGGCCTCATCGCCTTCGCCACCGCGGCCGCCGGGCCGATCGCCTTCGTCGCGTTCCTCTCCGGACCCATCGCCGCGCGCCTGATCGGCCCGGGCGCCTCCCTCCTGGTGCCGTCGGCCCTGGTCGGAGCCCTGCTCGTGCTCGTCGCCGATCTGGTCGGCCAGTACGCGCTGGGGCTGCGCTACCCGGTCGGAGTCGTGACCGGGGTCCTCGGCGCCCCGTACCTGATCTACCTCATCGTCCGCAGCAACCGATCGGGAGGCTCCCTGTGAGCGCCGAGCACACCCTGACCGTCGAGCACCTGACGCTCGGCTACGGCGACCGCACCGTGGTCGACGGCCTCGACCTCGTCGTCCCGCCCGGCCGCATCACCGCGATCGTCGGCGCGAACGCCTGCGGCAAGTCGACGCTCCTGCGCTCGATGTCGCGCCTGCTCGCCCCGCGCGCCGGCACCGTGCTGCTCGACGGCAAGGCCGTGCACCGGATGCCCGCGAAGCAGCTCGCGCGCACGCTCGGCCTCCTCCCGCAGTCGCCGATCGCACCGGAGGGGATCACCGTCGCCGATCTCGTCGGTCGTGGACGCCATCCGCACCAGGGCATCCTGAGCCGCTGGAACGCGCACGACGACGAGGCCGTCGCGACGGCGCTGGACGCGACCGACACCGCCGCCCTCGCCGACCGCGCCGTCGACGAGCTCTCGGGCGGGCAGCGCCAGCGGGTCTGGATCGCGATGGCCCTCGCGCAGGAGACCGACCTGCTGCTGCTGGACGAGCCGACCACGTTCCTCGACGTCAGCCACCAGGTCGAGGTGCTCGACCTCCTCGTCGATCTCAACCGCACGCGCGGCACGACCGTCGTCATGGTGCTGCACGACCTCAACCTCGCCGCTCGGTACGCCGACCACCTGGTCGCCCTGGCCGGCGGCACGGTGCACGCCTCGGGCGCCCCGGTCGACGTGCTCACCGAGGACACGGTGCGCGCCGTGTTCGGCCTCGACAGCCGCATCATCACCGACCCGACCTCCGGCACGCCGCTGATGCTCCCGCTCGGGCGGCACCGGCTCGCGCCGCACGGGGAGGACGCCTCGGTCCCGCAGAAGTAAGGCCCGTCGGCCCGAAGCGCCGAGAACCGCCTCGGGGAGCGATCCGGCCTTCTCCTGCGGTGCGCCTCGGGACGGCGGACGGGTGCCGGGTGCGATGACGACGGATCGCGTGACGCGAGCTCGGCGATTCGCGCCGGTCCCGGTGTAGAACGCCGTGCCGGACGGCGCGCACATGACGGACGTGTAAACGGTTCCACACGGCGCCCGGGCGGCGTATACGATTCTTTCCAGTCCGCGTCGGATGGCCGTCGTCGGTCGACGCCCCCGCCAGCCTGCCCCCGACCAGAGGTCCCCCGCCGTGTCTGCTCCCTCCGCGCGCCCCGACGCCTCCGCTCTCCGCGGGCTCCGTGCGCTCCTGTTCGACCTCGACGGCGTGCTGACGCCGACCGCCGACGCGCACATGCACGCCTGGGCGCGGCTCTTCACTCCGTACCTGGAGTCGAAGGGCATCACCGAGGGCTACACCGACGCCGACTACTTCCGCTACATCGACGGCCGCCCGCGCTACGACGGCGTCCGGGCGCTGCTGGCGTCGCGCGGCATCGTCCTGCCCGACGGCGATCCGAGCGACGATCCCGCGCTCGAGACCGTGTGCGGTCTCGGCAACCGCAAGAACGACGCCTTCAACGCCGTGCTCGCGGCCGACGAGTGGCACCGTACCCGGGCTCGCTCGCGTTCCTCGACGCCGCCATCGCGGCGGGCGTCGAGGTCGCCGTCGTGACCTCCTCGCGCAACGGCGTGCCCGTGCTCGTCGCGGCCGGCATCCGCGACCGCTTCGAGATCGTCGTCGACGGACTCCTCGCCGCCGAGCGCTCCATCGCCGGCAAGCCCGCCCCCGACACCTACCTCTACGCGGCCGAACTGCTGGGCCTCACCGCGGCCGAGTGCGCCGTCGTCGAGGACGCCCACTCCGGAGTCGCCGCCGGCCGCGCGGGCGCCTTCGGCCTGGTCGTGGGCGTCGACCGCGGAGTCGGCGCCGAGACCCTCCTCGAGCACGGAGCCGACATCGTCGTCGACGACCTCGCCGAGCTCCTCCCCTTCCTCCCCGTCTCCATCCCCGAGGACGCCGCATGAACCCCATCACCTCCGACCCGCTCGACCGCAACCGCTTCCCGGTCGACGAGTGGGCCCTCGTCGAGACCGAGTTCGCGAGCGAGCTGCAGGGCCGCACCGAGACGCTCTTCGCGACCGGCAACGGCTACCTCGGCCTCCGCGGGAACGTCGAGGAGGGCCGCGACGGCTACGCCTACGGCTCCTTCATCAACGGCTTCCACGAGACCTGGCCGATCCGCCACGCCGAGGAGCGTTCGGCTTCGCCCGCGTCGGCCAGACGATCGTCAACGTGCCGGACGCCAAGATCATCCGCCTCTACGTCGACGACGAGCCGTTCGTGCTCAGCGAGGCCGACATCCTCTCGTACTCGCGGCGCCTCGACTTCGCGAACGGCGTGCTGCACCGCGAGCCCGAGTGGCGCACGCCCTCGGGCAAGCGGGTGCTCATCCGCTCGCGTCGGCTCGTGTCGTTCACCGACCGCCACCTCGCGATCCTCGACTACGAGGTCGAGCTGCTCGACGGCGACGCGTCCGTGCTCATCTCGAGCCAGATCCTCAACCGTCAGGACGGCGTGGACGAGTACCACGCGCCCTCCGGCAGCGAGGCGGCCGGCTTCGACCCGCGCAAGGCCGAGTCCTTCGAGGACCGCGTGCTCCAGCCGCGCCTCAAGCGCGTGAACGGCACCCGCTACCTGCTGGGCTACCGCACCACCAACTCGCAGATGACGGTCGCGTGCGGCGCCGAGCACGTCCTCGAGACCGAGAACGAGTGGGACCAGACCTCCCAGATCGACGACGACCTGGCCAAGCACGTCTACCGCGTCAAGGCGAAGGCCGGCCGTCCGATCCGCCTGGTCAAGACCCTGACCTATCACACGTCCCGCGGCGTGCCGGTGCGCGAGCTCGCCGACCGCCGCGACCGCACGCTCGACCGCGCCCGCGAGACCCCGGTCGAGGAGCAGTTCGTCAAGCAGCGCGAGTGGCTCGACGACTACTGGGCCCGCTCCGACGTGCAGATCGACGGTCAGGCCGCGATCCAGCAGGCCACCCGCTGGAACCTCTTCCAGCTCGCGCAGTCCACCGCGCGCACCGACGGCGGCGGAGTCGCGGCCAAGGGCGTCTCGGGGTCGGGCTACGGCGGCCACTACTTCTGGGACACCGAGGTCTACGTCCTCCCGTTCCTCAGCTACACCGCCCCGCTGGTGGCGCGGAACGCCCTGCGCTTCCGGCAGAACATGCTCGAGGCGGCCCGCTCTCGCGCGGCCGAGCTCAACCAGCGCGGCGCGCTCTTCCCGTGGCGCACCATCAACGGGCAGGAGTCGTCGGCGTACTACGCCGCCGGCACCGCGCAGTACCACATCGACGCCGACATCTCGTACGCCCTGATGCAGTACGTGGCCGCGACGGGCGACGACGACTTCCTCGCCCGGGGGGCCATCGACATCCTCGTCGAGACCGCGCGCATGTGGGCCGATCTCGGCTTCTGGCGCAGCAACGGCGACGACCACTTCCACATCCACGGAGTGACGGGGCCGGACGAGTACACGACGGTCGTCAACGACAACCTCTACACGAACGTCATGGCGCGCTCGAACCTGCGTGCCGCGGCCCGTGCGGTGGAGCTGCTCAAGGCGGTCGAGCCCGCCGCGTTCGAGCGGATGGCGTCGCGTCTCGCCCTCGACGAGGACGAGGTCCTCGAGTGGGCCCGCGCGGCCGACAAGATGCACATCCCGTTCGACCAGCGCGCCGGGATCCACCCGCAGGACGCCGCGTTCCTCGAGAAGGAGCTGTGGGACCTCGAGAACACGCCGGCGAGCAAGCGGCCGCTGCTGCTGCACTTCCACCCGCTGGTGATCTACCGCTTCCAGGTCCTCAAGCAGGCCGACGTCGTGCTGGCGCTCCTCCTGCAGGGCAACGAGTTCACCGCCGAGCAGAAGCGCGCCGACTTCGAGTACTACGACGCGCTCACCACGGGCGACTCGACGCTGTCGGCGGTCGTGCAGTCGATCATCGCGGCCGAGGTCGGCTACCACGAGCTCTCGAAGCACTACTTCCTGTCGGCCCTGTTCGTCGACCTGGCCGATCTGCACCGCAACACCGCCGACGGCATCCACGTCGCCTCGACCGGCGGCGTCTGGAGCGCCCTCGTCTACGGCTTCGGCGGCATGCGCGACCACGGCGGACGGATCACGTTCGACCCGCGACTGCCCGGCGACTGGGAGCGGCTGACCTTCCGCATCACGCTGCACGGCACGCGCGTGCGGGTCGAGGTCACGCAGGACGCGGTGCTGCTCACGGTCGAGGAGGGCGACGCCGCGGCGATCACCGTCCGCGACGAGCGCGTGCACGTCGAGGCCGGCAACCCCGTCCGCGTCGCCCTGGGGCACCAGGGCCCGCGCCTCACGGGAGCGCCGACCACGTCCGACATCGAGGGCACCCGTCGCTCGGACGGCACGGTCATCACGGCGTCCATCCCCACCATCTCGATGACCCCGGAGCCCGAGGTCCTGACCGGCCCGTAGGCCTCCGCTGATCGAGCAGCCCTCGGAGAGGGCTCCTTCCTGCTGATCGAGTAGCCCGCGCAGCGGGCGTATCGAGATCCCCGTCGGCCAGCAGCGCCCCCGGGGAACGACGAACGGCCGGGACCCCGAAGGATCCCGGCCGTTCCGGTGGAGCGTCGAGCGCTACGCCGCCGCGACCAGCGCGCGGACCGCCGACGTGAAGAACGTCAACCCGTCCACGCCCGAGCGCATCGCGGCGCGGGTGTCCGGACCGAAGCCCGCCTCGACCGCGTGCTCGGGGTGCGGCATCAGGCCGACGACGTTGCCGCGGGCGTTGCTGATGCCGGCGATGTTGTTCATCGAGCCGTTCGGGTTCTCGCCGAGGTAGCGGACGACGACGCGCCCCTCCGCCTCGAGCCGCAGCAGCGTGTCGGCCGAGGCGATGTAGCCGCCCTCGCCGTTCTTCAGCGGGATCGTGATCTCCTGACCGGGCTCGAAACCGTTGGTCCAGGCGGTCGCGGTGCTCGCGACCATCAGGCGCTGGTCGCGGCAGACGAAGGATCCGGCGTCGTTGCGGATGAGGCCGCCGGGCAGCAGGTGCGCCTCGGTCAGCATCTGGAAGCCGTTGCAGATGCCGAGCACCGGGGTGCCGGCGTTCGCCGCATCGATGACCTCGCGCATGATCGGCGAGTGCGAGGCGATCGCTCCGCAGCGCAGGTAGTCGCCGTACGAGAACCCGCCGGGCAGCACGATCGCGTCGACGCCCTGCAGGTCGTGGTCGCCGTGCCAGAGCGCGACGGGCTCGGCATCGGCGAACCGGATCGCGCGCTGCGCGTCGCGGTCGTCGAGGGAGCCGGGGAACGTGATGACGCCGATCCGCATGTCGGTCAGACCTCCGGGTAGTGGATGCCGACGACGTCCTCGATGACCGAGTTCGAGAGCATCTCGTCGGCGATGCGGGCGATCGCGGTGCGCACCTCGTCGGTGACCTCGTCGACCGTGATCTCGAAGCGCTTGCCGACGCGGACGCCGCTCACCGACGAGTGGCCGAGGCGCGAGAGGGCGCCGGCGACGGCCTTCCCCTGGGGGTCGAGCAGCTCTGCCTTGGGCATGACCTCAACGACGATCGTGGGCATCGTGTCTCTCCGGAGTGTCGGGGGAGTGTGCGGGAGTCCGCGCGCCCATGGTACCGCCCGTCGAATCCCGAGGCGGTGCCGTCAGCGACCAGCGGCCGTCACCCGGATCGCGTTCGCCCACGGGTCCTCGAACCCCAGCGTCCGCCCGTCGTCCTGCGTCGCGACGCGCGCGTGACGGAGCCGCTCCTCGAGCGCTCCGACGTCGTCGGCTCCCGGCACCACGATCTCGACCTGCCCGAGTCCGAGCGCGAGCTGCCGCCGACCCGCGCCGAGCGAGTTCCACGTGTTCATGGCCATGTGGTGGTGGTAGCCGCCGGCCGAGACGAAGAGCGCCTGACCGCCGTACGCGATCGTCGTCTCGAAGCCGAGCCGGTCGACGTAGAACTCCTTCGCCGTCGCCACGTCGCCGACGCTGAGGTGCACGTGGCCCACCGAGGCGCCGCCCAGGCGCGGCTGCGCGATCGACTGCTCGGTGAGGTGCTCCTGGAGGAACGTGTTCGGGTCCAGGAACACGGTGCCCATCTCGATCCGTCCGTGCGTCCACGACCACTGGGTGCGGTCGCGGTCCCAGTAGAGCTCGACGCCGTTGTGCTCGGGGTCGTCGAAGTAGAAGGCCTTGCTGACCAGGTGGTCGGAGCTGCCGGTGAAGGAGCCGGGGTGGCGGGTGGCGACGCTGTAGACCGCGGCCGCGAGTGCCGCCTCCGACTCGAAGAGGATCGCGGTGTGGAAGAGCCCGGCGGCGCGGGGCCCGCGTGGCGCAGCTCCGGCGCGTGCTGCAGGATCACGGCGGCGGTGCCTCCGCGCCCGAGCACGGCGACGGAGCCGTCCTGCGAGAGGACGTCGAGGGTCACGGCGTCGCGGTAGTACGCGACCATGCCGTCGAGGTCGGCGACGCGCAGCGTGACCGCGCCCATCGTGGTGTCGGGAGCGAGCAGGTCGGGGGAGACGGTGTCCATCGTGTTCACGCTAGACCCAACTCAGTTGTAGCCACAACTATTTCCCCGACGCGACGTCTGTCTCATAGGCGGCTCATCGGATCCGTCCAGCCCGCCCCGAACGCGCGGGCGTCCACTGGGTCCTGCCGCCGAGAAGGGCGGCACCGGCTGGAGGACGAACCATGAACGAGACGCACGCACCCGATGGAGCAGAGCACGGGCCCGAGACGGCGCCGGCACCGGAGCCGGTCGAGGACCGCACGGCGCTCCCGCCTCGACGACCGGCGCCGCCGCCGTCGCGCGCTGATCGCCGGCGGCGCCGGGCTCGCCGTGCTGATCGCCGTCGCGGCGGGCGGGGTCTCGTACGCCGGCGCCGCCGAGGCCGCGTCGTCGTCCTCCTCGAGCACGGCGACGATCGTCTACCCGGGCGGCTCCCGCGGATCCTTCGGCGGCGGCTCCACGATCTCCCCTTACGGCAGCGGGTCGGGCTACGGGTCCGGGTCCTCGTCGAGCGCCGGCGCGGCCACCTCGACCGACGCCGTCCCCGCCTCGACCGCGCAGACCGCGGGAGTCGTCACGATCGTGTCCGACCTGACCTACGAGGGAGCGCGCTCGGCCGGGACCGGCGTGATCCTCACCTCGGACGGCATGATCCTGACCAACAACCACGTCGTCGAGGGCTCGACGAGCATCGCCGTCACCGTCGAGTCGACCGGCGAGACCTACACCGCCCGGGTGGTGGGCACCGACGCGACGAACGACGTCGCCGTGCTGCAGCTGGAGGACGCCTCCGGCCTCACTCCCGCGACCCTCGACACCGACGGCGTCGCGATCGGCGACGCCGTGACCGCGGTCGGCAATGCGGAGGGGACCGGCGACCTCGTCGCCGCCGCCGGCACCGTGACCGCTCTCGGCCAGAGCATCACGACGCAGTCCGAGACCGGCATCGCGGGGAGACCCTCGCAGGGCTGATCCAGGTCGACGCCGACATCGTCTCGGGCGACTCCGGCGGACCCCTGGTGGACGCCTCCGGCGCGGTCGTCGGGATCGACACCGCGGCGTCGAGCGGATCGGCGGACATCACCGGCTTCGCGATCCCGATCGCCACCGCGCTCGACATCGTCGCGCAGATCGAGGCCGGAGCCGACACCGCCACCATCGAGATCGGCTACCCGGCGTTCCTCGGAGTCGCGCTCTCGTCGGGCGCGAGCCCGTACGCGTCCGATGCCGCGGGCGCCGTGATCGGCGGAGCGATCGAGGGCACCCCGGCCGCGTCGGCCGGCCTCGCCGCCGGCGACGTGGTCACGGCCGTCGACGGCACTCCGGTCGCCTCGGCCGACGCGCTCTCGGCGGCGCTGGCCGAACGCGAGCCCGGCGAGTCCGTCACCCTCTCCTGGACCGACGCCTCCGGCACCGCCCACTCCGCCCCCGTCATCCTCACCGAGGGCCCCGTCGCCTGACCTCCGCGGGAGGCCGTCCGTCCTTCCGGCACGCTCGTGCATCCGCACGATCTGCAGGCACTTGTGCGATCTGGAGGGATCCGGCCCGCACGCGTTCCGCGCTTGCGGCGGAAGGGGCATTCCCGGCCGGATCACCTGCAGATCGCACATCCGCCCCGCTCGACCCGCCGCGTTGTTTTGACTCACTCAACACAACTCCGGTAGTGTCACCGGCATGACGACACCGGACGACCGCCTCCGAGCCTCTGGGCTCAAGGCCACCGCCACGCGGCGGGCCGTCCTGCACGCACTCGAGGAGCATCCGCACTCCGGGGTCGACGAGGTGCTGGCGCGAGTGCGTGCCGAGCTCCCCGACACGTCCGCGCAGGCGGTCTACGGAGTGCTGTCCGCCTTCACCGACGCCGGCCTCACCCGCCGCATCGAGCCGGAGGGGCATCCGCGCCGCTTCGAGCTGCGCGTCGGCGACAACCACCACCACGTCGTCTGCCGCGCGTGCGGAGCCGTCGCCGACGTCGACTGTCGTCGTCGGAGCAGCACCGTGCCTGCACCCGTCCACGTCGAGCGGCTTCACCGTCGACACGGCCGAGGTACGTTCTGGGGCACCTGCCCCGACTGCCTCCGGGCATCCGCGAACTGACCCGACACCATCACCGCAGCGGCGCGCCGGAAGGCCCGCCGCCGACAGGAGGAACATGACCGAGGAACGATTCACGACGACGAACTCCGGAGCGCCGGTCGCGAGCGACCAGCACTCCCTGAGCGTCGGGGCCGACGGCCCCCTCGCGCTCCACGACCACTACCTCCTCGAGAAGCTCGCCCAGTTCAACCGCGAGCGCATCCCGGAGCGCGTCGTCCACGCCAAGGGCGGCGGAGCGTTCGGACGCTTCATCACCACGGCCGACGTCAGCGCCTACACCCGTGCCGCGCTCTTCCAGCCCGGCGTCGAGACCGAGATGCTCGCGCGCTTCTCCACCGTCGCCGGTGAGCAGGGCTCGCCCGACACGTGGCGCGACTCCCGCGGCTTCGCGCTGAAGTTCTACACGAGCGAGGGCAACTACGACCTCGTGGGCAACAACACCCCGGTGTTCTTCCTCCGCGACGGCATCAAGTTCCCCGACTTCATCCGCTCGCAGAAGCGCCTCCCCGGCACGCACCTGCGCGATCACGACATGCAGTGGGACTTCTGGACGCTGTCCCCGGAGTCGGCCCACCAGGTCACGTGGCTCGTGGGCGACCGCGGTCTGCCGAGCTCGTGGCGCCACATGGACGGCTTCGGATCGCACACCTACCAGTGGATCAACGCGGCCGGCGAGCGCTTCTGGGTGAAGTACCACTTCAAGACCGACCAGGGCGTCGAGATCCTCAGCCAGGAGCAGGCCGACCAGATCGCCGGAGAGGACGCCGACTTCCACATCCGCGACCTGTCCACCGCGATCGACAGCGGCGACTACCCGACCTGGACCCTGTCCGTGCAGGTCATGCCCTACGAGGACGCGAAGTCGTACCGGTTCAACCCGTTCGACCTCACCAAGGTCTGGCCGCACGCGGACTACCCGCTGATCGAGGTCGGCACGATGATCCTCGACCGCAACCCCGAGAACTACTTCGCGCAGATCGAGCAGGCCGCGTTCGCCCCGTCGAACTTCGTGCCCGGCATCGCGGCGAGCCCCGGACAAGATGCTGCTCGCGCGCATCTTCAGCTACGCCGACGCGCACCGCTACCGCGTGGGCGCGAACCACGCGCAGCTCCCGGTCAACGCTCCGAAGTCGCCGGTGCACTCGTACTCGAAGGACGGGGCCATGCGCTTCGACTTCCAGAAGTCCGAGGTCCCGGTCTACGCGCCCAACACGATGGGCGGCGCGCACGCCGACCCGCTCGTGCGGCGGAGTCCACCGGCTGGGAGAGCGACGGCGAGCTGACGCGCGCGGCGGCGACCCTGCACCCGGAGGACGACGACTTCGGCCAGGCGGGCACGCTCTACCGCGAGGTCCTCGACGACGCCGCCCGTGCGCGTCTCGTCGCGAACATCGCCGGGCACGTGTCGAAGGTCACGCGCCCCGAGCTCCGCCAGCGGGTGCTGCAGTACTGGGCGAACGTCGACAGCTCGCTGTCGCAGCGCGTCGCCGAGGCGCTCGAGCCGTCCGCGCCGGGTGCCGGTGTGGCCCCGGAGGAAGTGGGCATCGGGGCCTGACCCCGCCGCCCGAACGAGTGCGCGGTGCCGGGCTGGACCCCGGCACCGCGCGAGTCCGGATGAGATACCCGACCGTGAAAGACGAGAGATGACCACCGAACGATCTTCAGAGTACGTGCCCGCGCCCCTGTGGGGCTCCTACGTGTCGAGCGGATCGGCGAACGCGCCGATCGTCGGCCGGTACACCGATGTCGAGCCCGCCTCGGCCCCGCCGGTCGAGGGAGCGCCGGCCGCTGCGGACCGGCGCCGTCGCGCTGCCGTCGACCTGACCTCCGCCTCCGCGGACCACGATCAGCGGACGGTGCGGGCTGTCGCGTGCGGCCCCGCACCGTCCGCTTCCCTGTGCGGCGGCCTCCCGCTGGGCGGCCTTCCGCCCAGTGCTGGAGGGCGGCCTCGCGAGCGCCCGTGCTCCCCGCGGCGCACTCCCGGCCACCAGGAACGCGTCCCCGGTGAGGAACACGAGCGCCGGCACCAGCACCGTGCGCACCACCAGGGTGTCCAGCAGCACTCCGATGCAGACGATCACGCCGATCTGGGTCAGCGCGACCACCGGCAGCACTCCGAGCACCGCGAACACCGCGGCGAGGAGGATCCCGGCGCTGGTGATGACGCCGCCGGTCGAGGCGAGCGCGCGCACCATGCCCTCGCGCGTGCGGCGGCCCGCCCGCTCCTCCCGGGCCCGTGTGACGAGGAAGATGTTGTAGTCGACGCCCAGCGCCACGAGGAACAGGAACGCGAAGAGCACCACGTTCGCGTCGAAGGCCGGGAAGCCGAGCACCCCGCGGAACAGCAGGTTCGGCGGCGCCGAGGCTGGCGAAGAAGGTCGCGAGCACGCTCGCGATCAGCAGCACCGGAGCGACGAGCGAGCGCAGCAGCAGCGCGAGGATCAGGAACACGATCGCGAGGATGATCGGGATGATCAGCGCCTGGTCCCGCTCCGAGGCGGTCTGCGTGTCGAGCGCGGTCCGCGTCGCTCCCGCCGACGAGGCTCTCGGAGGCGTCGCCGTCCGCGTCCGCGTAGGCGTCGCGGAGCGCGGTGATCGGCCTCGAACGCCTCGGCGCTCTCGGGCTCGCCGGCCAGGGTGAGGCTGAGGGCGGTCCTCCCGCTCGCGCCTCGCCGGGGCGCACGGAGTCGACGCCGTCGGTCGCCTCGGCGATCGTGACCGCGTCGCCCACCGCGTCGTCCGGAGCGAGGACCGTCGTCTGCGCGGTGAGCCCCGCGCCGAAGGACTCGTCGATCACGACCTGCGCCCGCACCGACTCCGGATCGCCGAGCAGCTGGTCCGTCTGCGACAGCCCGACCTTCGCGCCGATCAGGCCGAGCGAGAGGAGGGCCACGCCCAGGGTCGCGACGACGGCGATGCGGCCCGGTCGGCGCGCGACCTCGCGGCCGAGCCGGGTCCAGAGCCCTCGGAGTCCGCTCGCGGTGCACGTGCTTCTCGTCGCGCTCGGCGTCGGGGCGGGGACGAACGGCCAGAACAGGCCTCGGCCGCAGAGCACGAGAGCGGAGGGGAGCACCGCCGAGGGCGAACAGGATCGCGATCGCGACGCCGATCGCGCAGGCGAAGCCGAGGGCGCGGTTGCCGGCGAGTTCGGCGAGCAGCAGGGTCAGCAGGACTCAGCGCGACGGTGCCGCCACTGGCCGCGATCGCGGGGCCGGCGCTGCGGACGGCGGTCGACATCGCCCGGTGCCGGTCCGGCTCGTGGAGCAGCTCCTCCCGGTAGCGCGCCACGAGCAGCAGTGCGTAGTTCGTGCCGGCACCGAAGACGAGGACCGAGAGGATCCCGCTGATGGAGGCGTCCAGCGGCACCCCGGCCGCGTCGGCGAGGGCCGGCGACGACGACCCGCGCGAGGCCGTCGGCGATGCCGACCACCACGAGGGGCACGATCCACAGCACGGGACTCCGATAGGTCGCGATCAGCAGGACCGCCACGACCAGCACCGTGATCAGCAGCAGTCGGAAGTCCGCTCCCGCGAAGGCGTTCGAGATGTCGGCCTGGAATCCCACCGCTCCGGTGAGGTAGCTGTCCAGGCCCGCCGGCAGCCCCTCGATCCGGCGGCGCGCAGCTCCGTCGCGACCGACTCGACGTCGTCCACCACCGAGGACTGCGCGAGCGGCACCGCGACCAGTGCCGCCGCGCCGTCGTCGCTGAACTCGCGGTCGCACCGCCTCCGGAGCGGTGGACAGATCCGCGAGGGCGACGGCCCGTTCGGCGATCAGCGGCCCGGTCCTCCTCGGTGAGCCCGTCCGTCCGGTTCCAGAGCAGGATGCCGGCCGTCATGTCGGCCGAGGGGAACGCGCGTCGAGCAGCGCGGCGACCTCGGAGGACTGCGCCGAGTCCGGCAGCCCGGACTGCGGGAACCCCGACTCCGAGCTCTGCGGCAGGAGGGCGAACAGCGCGCCGACCGCGAGGAGCGCGGCGAGCAGGGTCAGCCACGCGTGGCGGCGGGTGCGGACGAGGAGGACGAGCGGTGTCATGGTTCACTTCCGGCGGGATCGAGGGATTGGTCAGCCTACTGACTGGTAGAAAAACCAGCTATCCAGGAACCCGGGAACCCGAGCCGGCGCTTCCACTCGTCGAGGACCTCCCCGCTCACATCGAAGAGCTCCGTTCCGCGGTGCGGCGCCTCGATCTCGGTGCTCGTCACCCGGACCCCGCTCGGCAGGACGTCGACGATCGCCGCTCCCGACGCCGCGACCGACCTCTCGTGCGACGGCCCTGCGAGGACGTCCGTCCGATTGGCGGCACCCGGGGCGGCGACGACAGGAGCCGGCCCGCTCGTGTCGACGAACGCGTGGTGCCAGTGCCCGGAGAGCACGGCCAGGACGGTGGCGCCCGAGACCGCCTCCCAGAGGTCGTGCGGATTCACGAGTCCCATCACCGTGTGCAGCGGAGCCACCGCGGCGATCGGCGGATGGTGCAGGACGAGGACCACCGGGGCGCCGGGGTCCTCGGCGATCCGCTCCCGAGCCACGCGAGGGTCGGCTCGGTCAGCAGTCCCCACGAGGCGCCGCCCGGCACGGAGGAGTCCAGCGTCAGGATCCGGACTCCCCGCACCTCGGTCGCGGCGTTGCCGGGGCCGGTGGATCCGAAGCCCTCCCGATCGTCGTGGTTGCCGAGCGCGAGCACGAGCTCGGCGGCTCGGGCAGAGCACCAGGCCGAGGAGGCGCTCCCTGAGCGCGGAGTACGACGCCGGGTCGCCGTCGTCGGCCAGATCCCGAGACCACCACGGCGTCGATCCCCTCGACCGCCTCGTGCGCCTCGAGCACCGCGTCGAGGCTCGCCCTCGTGTCCACGACCCGGTTGTACCGCGCGTCCGGGTCGGCGAGCAGGTGGGTGTCCGAGAGGTGCAGGAGTCGGAGCGGCCGGGGTGCCGCGATCCGGGATCGCGTCCGCCCGGGAGGCGGCCTCCTCGATCAGTCGCGCGTTCGCCTCGTCCGGACCGTCGGCCCAGGCGAAGGCCTCCTCGAGCGTCTTCCCGTAGCGGAGGTGCCGGGCCGCGAGGCGACTGCGCCGGATCCGGGGCGCGAGTGCGAGGTGCAGACGCAGGTCGAGGAGCGGGCGACGTCCGCCCAGCCGTCCTGCTCGAGCAGCAGATGGTTGCCTTCGACGAACGACCGTCCCCTCCTCGACGGGAGGGGGGAGATCGGGCACCGGCTCCTCGATCGAGCGATCGAACGACGAGACGCGCACGACGGACCCGGGCGCCGCGTCGCGCAGCCGGTGGAGCGCGTCGACCGGGCGCCTCGTGTCGAAGTCGGGAGCACCCACCGCTCCCGGCGACCGGGCTCGCGGAGACGCTCCTGCGGGAGGTGGTAGCCGTCGAGGGGAGCACCACTGGAACCGGGGACCTGCGCCCGCAGTTGCTCGGCGAGGTGACTGCCGACCCGGGAGGCCCGGAGGCCCGACGAGCAGCGCTCGGCCGACCCGCGCCGACGCGACGAGCCGAGCGCCTCGGGCAGCGAGGTGAGCACCGGCGGGCCGGTGCGGGAGGAGGGGGACCGTCGACAGGAGGCATGCGCCCATTCTCGTGACGCGAGCAGTCGAGAGGTGGGCGAGGCCGCCCGGCTGGGGAGGGTTCCGCCGACCGTCGTCCGGGGAGGGCGGTGGCCTCGACACGCCCGGGATGATCGATTCCACCCGCCGTTTGACACAGTCCCGATCGCTGCGTAACTTATTCCGAGTCGCCACATAGGCCGCAGGGAAACGGAAGAGACCGGCTCGCAGAGCCTCTCCTACGTCGGCCTCAATCGGGACCATCCACTCGAGACAGCAGCTCTTCGGAGCAGGCTCCCTGCAGAGGATGTAAAGCCTCCGCAGGATCCTCGGGTCCAGCACGCTCGCCGCCCGCGAAGGACTTCGGTCCCGATCGGGAAGCTTCGGAGCGCCTCTCGGCGCGAAGACATGGCGAAGAAGCCGGATTTCGACACGGCCTGCGAATGTGCTAAGTTATCCAAGTTGCCAAAGCGGCGAAAGAGACTAGCTTCTCTCAAGCTTAGCCGGTCACAGGATGACAAGCAACAAGGATTTACAGCAACATCTTCGATCACTCTCGTTGTGAAGCACTTTTTTGTGGTGTGGAGGCGGGGTGTGTCCGATTCTTGAGAACTCAACAGCGTGCACTATGTTCAATGCCAATTTGCATACCCCGGCCGGGTTTTTGACCCTGGTTGGGATTCCTTTGGAAATTGATGTCAGTAATGATGTCTTATTTGCTAGAGGTCAAACTTGACTTCCTTCTCTTCGGGGTCGGTTGTCGTAAATTTTTTACGGAGAGTTTGATCCTGGCTCAGGACGAACGCTGGCGGCGTGCTTAACACATGCAAGTCGAACGATGAAGCCCAGCTTGCTGGGTGGATTAGTGGCGAACGGGTGAGTAACACGTGAGTAACCTGCCCTTGACTCTGGGATAAGCGCTGGAAACGGCGTCTAATACCGGATACGACCTGCCCCGGCATCGGGTGCGGGTGGAAAGTTTTTCGGTCAAGGATGGACTCGCGGCCTATCAGCTTGTTGGTGAGGTAATGGCTCGCAAGGCGACGACGGGCAGCCGGCCTGAGAGTGGTGACCGGCCACACTGGGACTGAGACACGGCCCAGACTCCTACGGGAGGCAGCGGTGGGGAATATTGCACAATGGGCGAAAGCCTGATGCAGCAACGCCGCGTGGGGGATGACGGCCTTCGGGTTGTAAACCTCTTTTAGTAGGGAAGAAGGACTTCGGTTTGACGGTACCTGCAGAAAAAGCACCGGCTAACTACGTTGCCAGCAGCCGCGGTAATACGTAGAGGTGCAAGCGTTGTCCGGAATTATTGGGCGTAAAGAGCTCGTAGGCGGTTTGTCGCGTCTGCTGTGAAAACCCGAGGCTCAACCTCGGGCCTGCGGTGGGTACGGGCAGACTAGAGTGCGGTAGGGGAGAATGGAATTCCTGGTGTAGCGGTGGAATGCGCAGATATCAGGAGGAACACCGATGGCGAAGGCAGTTCTCTGGGCCGTTACTGACGCTGAGGAGCGAAAGCGTGGGGAGCGAACAGGATTAGATACCCTGGTAGTCCACGCCGTAAACGTTGGGAACTAGATGTGGGGACCTTTCCACGGTCTCCGTGTCGCAGCTAACGCATTAAGTTCCCCGCCTGGGGAGTACGGCCGCAAGGCTAAAACTCAAAGGAATTGACGGGGGCCCGCACAAGCGGCGGAGCATGCGGATTAATTCGATGCAACGCGAAGAACCTTACCAAGGCTTGACATATACCGGAAACTTCCAGAAATGGTTGCCCCGCAAGGTCGGTATACAGGTGGTGCATGGTTGTCGTCAGCTCGTGTCGTGAGATGTTGGGTTAAGTCCCGCAACGAGCGCAACCCTCGTTCTATGTTGCCAGCACGTCATGGTGGGAACTCATAGGAGACTGCCGGGGTCAACTCGGAGGAAGGTGGGGATGACGTCAAATCATCATGCCCCTTATGTCTTGGGCTTCACGCATGCTACAATGGCCGGTACAAAGGGCTGCGATACCGTAAGGTGGAGCGAATCCCAAAAGCCGGTCTCAGTTCGGATTGAGGTCTGCAACTCGACCTCATGAAGTCGGAGTCGCTAGTAATCGCAGATCAGCAACGCTGCGGTGAATACGTTCCCGGGCCTTGTACACACCGCCCGTCAAGTCATGAAAGTCGGTAACACCCGAAGCCGGTGGCCTAACCCCTTGTGGGAGGGAGCCGTCGAAGGTGGGATCGGTGATTAGGACTAAGTCGTAACAAGGTAGCCGTACCGGAAGGTGCGGCTGGATCACCTCCTTTCTAAGGAGCATCTGGACACCGCGTTCCTTGTGAGCGTTGTGTGTTCCAGGCGCCAGATCGAAGCGAATGTCTTCGCTGGTAGCTCATGGGTGGAACATTGAACTGGGTGCAGGTCGAGTTCGTCTCGTGTCAGTACAGCCTTCGGGTTGGGAACGCACGGTACGGAGGGTGGCTTGCACATGCACGCTGTTGGGTCCTGAGGGACCGGGCCGGCTGCCTTCGGGTGGTTCGGGTCGACCTTCTGGATCCTTTCTCCATGCCTGGGTGTGTGGGGGAAGGGTACCGCCCGTATTTTGAGAACTACACAGTGGACGCGAGCATCTTTAGATTCAGAACTTCGGTTCTGGATCGACAGAGGCGCAGGAATGCTTTCGGGTGTTCCTGCAAATCATTGAAATCTGCAATCTTCGAATTGTAGTTTCTTAACTCATGTGATTTTCAAGTTTTTAAGAGCAAACGGTGGATGCCTTGGCATCTGGAGCCGAAGAAGGACGTCGTAATCTGCGATAAGCCTCGGGGAGCTGATAAACGAGCTGTGATCCGAGGATCTCCGAATGGGGAAACCCCGCCAGGCCCCTTGTGGTGACCTGGTGACTCCCGCCTGAATATATAGGGCGGGTAGAGGGAACGTGGGGAAGTGAAACATCTCAGTACCCACAGGAAGAGAAAACAACAGTGATTCCGTTAGTAGTGGCGAGCGAACGCGGAAGAGGCTAAACCGAGCCATGTGTGATACCCGGCAGGGGTTGCATGGTCGGGGTTGTGGGACTTTTCGTCGTGTTCTGCCGAGCACGGAACGTTACAGCGCATCATAGACGAACAGGTTTGAATGCCTGGCCAGAGCGGGTGCGAGCCCCGTAGTCGAAATGGTGTTATGGCGTGAAGAGTATCCCAAGTAGCACGGGGCCCGAGAAATCCCGTGTGAATCTGTCAGGACCACCTGATAAGCCTAAATACTCCCAGATGACCGATAGCGGACAAGTACCGTGAGGGAAAGGTGAAAAGTACCCCGGGAGGGGAGTGAAATAGTACCTGAAACCGTTTGCTTACAAACCGTCGGAGCCTCCTTGTTGGGGTGACGGCGTGCCTTTTGAAGAATGAGCCTGCGAGTTAGTGCTCTGTGGCGAGGTTAACCCGTGTGGGGCAGCCGTAGCGAAAGCGAGTCCGAATAGGGCGATGTAGTCGCAGGGTCTAGACCCGAAGCGAAGTGATCTATCCATGGCCAGGTTGAAGCGACGGTAAGACGTCGTGGAGGACCGAACCCACTTCAGTTGAAAATGGAGGGGATGAGCTGTGGATAGGGGTGAAAGGCCAATCAAACTTCGTGATAGCTGGTTCTCTCCGAAATGCATTTAGGTGCAGCGTTGCGTGTTTCTTGCCGGAGGTAGAGCTACTGGATGGCCGATGGGGCCCAAAAGCTTACTGACGTCAGCCAAACTCCGAATGCCGGTAAGTGAGAGCGCAGCAGTGAGACTGTGGGGGATAAGCTTCATAGTCGAGAGGGAAACAACCCAGACCACCAACTAAGGTCCCTAAGCGCGTGCTAAGTGGGAAAGGATGTGGAGTTGCACAGACAACCAGGAGGTTGGCTTAGAAGCAGCCACCCTTGAAAGAGTGCGTAATAGCTCACTGGTCAAGTGATTCCGCGCCGACAATGTAACGGGGCTCAAGCACGCCACCGAAGTTGTGGCATTGACATTTTGTGGTAGGCCTTCGTGGTCCAGCCGTGTTGATGGGTAGGAGAGCGTCGTGTGGCGAGTGAAGCGGCGGTGTGAACCAGCCGTGGACGCCACACGAGTGAGAATGCAGGCATGAGTAGCGAAAGACGGGTGAGAAACCCGTCCTCCGGAAGACCAAGGGTTCCAGGGTCAAGCTAATCTTCCCTGGGTAAGTCGGGACCTAAGGCGAGGCCGACAGGCGTAGTCGATGGACAACGGGTTGATATTCCCGTACCGGCGAAGAACCGCCCAAGACAATCCAGTAGTGCTAAGTATCTGAATCCCTTTGATGGATCCCTTCGGGGTGAAGCGTTGGGCCTAGCGTACGACCCCGTGCTGGTGCGTTTAGCGTATTAACAGGTGTGACGCAGGAAGGTAGCCGAGCCGGGCGATGGTTGTCCCGGTCTAAGGATGTAGGGCGAACGATAGGCAAATCCGTCGTTCACACAGCCTGAGATCTGATGGGTAGACGCAAGTCGAAATCGGTGATCCTATGCTGCCAAGAAAAGCATCGACGCGAGGTTCTAGCTGCCCGTACCCCAAACCGACTCAGGTGGTCAGGTAGAGAATACCAAGGAGATCGAGAGAATCGTGGTTAAGGAACTCGGCAAAATGCCCCCGTAACTTCGGGAGAAGGGGGCCTGAGGCGTGAACGGACTTGCTCCGGGAGCGTTCGATGGCCGCAGAGACCAGTGGGAAGCGACTGTTTACTAAAAACACAGGTCCGTGCTAAGTCGCAAGACGATGTATACGGACTGACGCCTGCCCGGTGCTGGAAGGTTAAGAGGAACGGTTAGCCGCAAGGCGAAGCTGAGAATTTAAGCCCCAGTAAACGGCGGTGGTAACTATAACCATCCTAAGGTAGCGAAATTCCTTGTCGGGTAAGTTCCGACCTGCACGAATGGCGTAACGACTTCCCAGCTGTCTCAACCGCGAACTCGGCGAAATTGCATTACGAGTAAAGATGCTCGTTACGCGCAGCAGGACGGAAAGACCCCGTGACCTTTACTATAGTTTGGTATTGGTGTTCGGTGTGGCTTGTGTAGGATAGGTGGGAGACTGTGAAGCGGGCACGCTAGTGTTCGTGGAGTCATTGTTGAAATACCACTCTGGTCACTCTGGATATCTAACTTCGAACCCTAATCGGGTTCAGGGACAGTGCCTGATGGGTAGTTTAACTGAGGGCGGTTGCCTCCTAAAAAGTAACGGAGGCGCCCAAAGGTTCCCTCAACCTGGTTGGCAATCAGGTGGCGAGTGTAAGTGCACAAGGGAGCTTGACTGTGAGACTGACAAGTCGAGCAGGGACGAAAGTCGGGACTAGTGATCCGGCAGTGGCTTGTGGAAGCGCTGTCGCTCAACGGATAAAAGGTACCTCGGGGATAACAGGCTGATCTTGCCCAAGAGTCCATATCGACGGCATGGTTTGGCACCTCGATGTCGGCTCGTCGCATCCTGGGGCTGGAGTAGGTCCCAAGGGTTGGGCTGTTCGCCCATTAAAGCGGTACGCGAGCTGGGTTTAGAACGTCGTGAGACAGTTCGGTCCCTATCCGCTGCGCGCGTAGGAAATTTGAGAAGATCTATCCCTAGTACGAGAGGACCGGGATGGACGAACCTCTGGTGTGTCAGTTGTTCCGCCAGGAGCACCGCTGATTAGCTACGTTCGGAACGGATAACCGCTGAAAGCATCTAAGCGGGAAGCCGGCTTCGAGATGAGATTTCCATCCCTTCGGGGGAGAGGCTCCCAGCCAGATTACTGGGTTGATAGGCCGGATGTGGAAGACAGGACTAAAGACTGTCGGAGCTGACCGGTACTAATAAGCCGATAACTTGACAATCACTACACTCATACCGTTGTAAAGGCTGGTAGGAGTGGTCAGAAGATTGCTCGCGTCCACTTTGTGGTTCCCAGAAGACGGGCACCGCACCACCCTGTGAGGGGTGGTGCACATAATTGAATACACGCAAGACGTGTAACCCCAGATTTGACCCCCACCAGCTGACTGGCGGGTGTGTCGCAAGGGTTACGGCGGCTATAGCGAGAGGAAACGCCCGGTCACATTCCGAACCCGGAAGCTAAGACTCTCAGCGCCGATGGTACTGCAGGGGGACCCTGTGGGAGAGTAGGACACCGCCGGACACCATTCACGATGGCCACCCAGACACTGGGTGGCCATCGCTGTTTAACCCGCCATCCCGAGACCGACGGCCCTGTGCGAGCAGGAGAGCCGGGGTTAGGGTGGACGGGACGACGGCCTCGAGCCGTCCGCCGCCTCGAGCGGTTCAACTCCACAGCGCACGATCACGACAGGCGAGGAACGCATGGACGACAGAGCACCCGAGGGCGACGACCGGGGAGCCGGCAGGCGCGACCAGCGTCCGGATCGTGCGGCAGGAGCGGGCCGCTCCTCCGCCCCGCGCAGCGGCGGACGTGACGAGCGTCCTCGGCGCGAGGGCGATCAGCGTCCGCGCCGGGAGGCCGACTTCCGTCCCCGGACCGAGGGCGATTCCCGTCCCTCGCGGGGTGGCGACGCACGTCCCGCGCGTGACGGCGACTCCCGTCCTCGTCGGGAGGGCGACTACCGTCCTCGGACGGACGGCGACTCCCGTCCTCGCCGTGAGGGTGATTCGCGTCCGCGTCGGGAGGGCGACTTCCGTCCCCGGACCGATGGTGATTTCCGCCCCCGCCGTGATGGCGATTCGCGTCCGTCTCGTGATGGTGGTTCGCGTCCTCGCAGGGAGGGCGACTACCGTCCCCGGACCGATGGTGATCCCCGTCCCCGCCGGGACGGCGACGCACGTCCCGCCCGTGACGGTGACTCCCGTCCCCGCCGTGAGGGCGACTACCGTCCCCGGACGGACAGCGACTCCCGTCCGCGCCGGGACGGTGATTCCCGCCCTCGTCGTGATGGTGATTCCCGTCCCTCGCGTGACGGCGATTCGCGTCCGCGGCGGGAGGGCGATTTCCGTCCCCGTGCCGATGGTGATCCGCGTCCTCGCCGCGACGGAGACTCTCGACCTCCGCGTGACGGCGATTCACGTCCGCGGCGGGAGGGCGACTTCCGTCCCCGGACCGACGGCGATTCGCGTCCTCGTCGTGACGGCGACTCGCGTCCTCGTCGCGAGGGCGACTTCCGTCCTCGGACCGACGGGGATCCGCGTCCCCGTCGTGACGGTGACGCGAGGGTGGCCGCGATGGTGGGCGGTCCTTCTCGGACGATCGGCGTGGCGCCGGTGACCGTCAGGGCGGTCGCGGCTTCGCCGGCCGAGGTGCTCCTCGTGAGGAGCCGGAGATCACGGAGGAGGAGCGCGAGCGCCGGTCGCTCCAGTCCGTCCGCCCGCGTCACGACGACCCCGAGCTCCCGGACGACGTGCAGGCCAAGGACCTCGACCGCGTCGCGCGCAACGAGCTCAAGACGCTGACGAAGGAGAACGCCGAGTGGGTGGCGATGCACCTGGTGATGGCGGGGAGGCTCCTCGAGGAGGATCCCGAACTCGCGCACCGGCACGCTCTCTGCCGCCCGTCGGGCGGGGCGCATCGCCATCGTCCGCGAGTCGCTCGCCATCTCTGCCTACGCGATCGGCGACTTCGCTCTCGCGCTGCGGGAGCTGCGCACCTACCGCCGCATCTCCGGATCGGATGAGCAGGTCCCGCTGATGGTCGACAGTGAGCGCGGGGTCGGACGTCCTGACAAGGCGCTCGAGCTCGGCCGCTCCGTCGACCGCAGCACGCTCAGCGTCGGGGCGCAGGTCTCGCTCGCGATCGCGATGTCGGGCGCCCGCCTCGACCTCGGTCAGACCGAGCTGGCTCTGATGGAGCTCGAGATCCCGCAGCTCGAGCCCGACCGCGCCTTCGTACAGCCCTGATCTGTTCGCGGCCTACGCGGCGGTGCTCGAGGAGCTCGGTCGTACGGAGGAGGCCGCCCAGTGGCAGCGCCGCGCCGACGTCGCGGCCCGTGCCGTGTTCGTCGCGGAGGGCGGTGGAGACGACGAGACCATCGAGGTCGTGGAGGAGGAGGACGACGCGTTCGCGGTGCTCGACTCCGAGGACGACCTCGACAGGGACGAGCCGTCCGACGCTCCGCGCGCGGAGCAGGACGACGAGGACGACGACTCGGCCTTCGGGGACGAGTCCGGTGACGACGACGAGCCCGTCCAGGACGACGCGCCCGTCCAGGACGACGAGTCGGCTGAGGACGACGAGCCCGCCGAGGTCGACGAGCCGATCGAGCTCGACGATCCTGCCGACGCCGACGCCGACGCCGACGCCGACGCCGACGCCGTTCTCGAGCGGGACGGCGACATCGACGAGCAGGCGGACGCCATCGGTACGCCGGCTTCCGACGTCGACGTCCCGGACGACGGCGCACCCGTCACCGACGATGCACCCGTGACCGACGACCCGTCCGACGCCGACAGCCCGTCCCACACCGACGGCACCCCCGACACCGACGAGGAGCCCCGTGTTCAAGAACTCCGAAGGCTGACCCCTCTCCGCTCGACGGACGCGATGCGGTCCTCGCCGACCTCGACGGCGTCGTCTACAAGGGCGCCGACGCGATCCCCTTCGCGGTCGAGAGCCTGAACAGGGCCGGCGAGACCCTCCGCGTGGGGTACATCACGAACAACGCGTCGCGGACCGACGCCTCTGTCGCGGGGCACCTCTCCGACCTCGGTCTGAGCGTCGTCCCCGAGGACGTCGTGACGTCGCCGCAGGCGGCGGTCGTGCTGCTCGCCGATCTCGTGCCGGCGGGGGCGACGATCCTCGTCGTCGGCGGAGAGGGCCTGACGACCGAGGTCGAGCGTGCGGGCTTCACCGTCACGCGCAGCGCCCAGGACTCTCCCGCCGCGGTGATCCAGGGCTTCGCTCCGACCGTCGGCTGGGAGCAGCTCGCCGAGGCGTCGTTCGCGCTGCACACCGGGATCCCGTGGGTCGCCACGAACACCGACTGGACGATCCCCGTCGCGCGGGGCATCGCTCCGGGCAACGGCACCCTCGTCTCGGCCGTGCACACCGCCGTCGGCCGACTGCCCGTCGTCGCGGGCAAGCCGGAGCGCGCCATCTTCGACGCGGCGACGGCTCGGTTCGGCTCGACGAACCCGCTGTTCCTCGGCGACCGGCTCGACACCGACATCAAGGGCGCGAACGCCGCCGGGATGGAGAGCGCGCACGTGCTCACGGGCATCGATCGCGCCAAGCAGCTGCTGGCGGCCGACGCGAGCCTGCGGCCGACGTACATCCTCGGCGACCTGCGCGAGCTGCATCTGCCCTACCCGGCGACGTCGATCGCGCGGAACGGGACCCACTCGGTGCGCTCGGCGAAGGTGCGCCTCGACGGCGACTCCGTCGTGATCGTCGCCGCGGGCGACGACGAGGTCGACCTCCTGCGCGCGGCCTGCTCCGTCATCTGGAGCTCGGGCCGCGCCATCTACGGCCTCGAGGTGCCGGAGTCGCTCTACAGCTGACCGCCGCCGGCGGGCTCCTCGACACGGAGGAGCCCGCCGAGGCGAGCCGCGAGCAGCACCGCGAGCAGCGCGATCAGCGCCCCGTACGCGAAGGTGACGGTGAACACGGCCGATCCGGCGCCGACCAGTCCGGTGACCGCCGCGGCGATGAGCCCCGTCAGGGCCAGCGAGACGGAGGCGCCCGCCGAGTCCGAGATCTGGAGCGCGGAGCTGTTGAAGCCCTCGCGGCCGGGCTCCGACCGGGCGAGCGTCAGCGTCCCCATCCTCGGGAACATGGAGCCCATGCCGCCGCCGGCGACGAACCAGCCGACCGCGGCGGTCCACGGCGGAAGAGCGAGGGCGGAGGTGAGCAGCACCACCAGGACGCCGGCCAGCAGGAGGGACGTGCCCAGCCGCATGGCGCCCGCGTGCGAGGCCGCGTCCCCGGCCGCCCCTGGAGGTTCGACCCCAGGGCCCAGGACACGGCGCCGGCGGTCAGCGTCGCGCCGGCGAGCCACGGCGGGAGCCCGTACTGCTCGAGAGCAGCAGCGGCAGGTAGACCTCCGTGCCGAAGAACGCGGCGGCGACGGTGCCGCGCAGCAGGATCGTCGACGGCAGGACACCGCGCGCACGCAGGGTCCCGGCGGGCAGGAGCGCGCGAACGGCGAGGACGACGACCGCGATGGCCGCCACGGCGATCACGCCGGACGCGTCGGGGGCGAGTTCGGCGCTGGTGCTGAGCACCACGACTCCGCCCGCCACGATCACGGCTCGGACGATGCGGGTCACCGCCCCGCGGTCGAACGCCGCACGTCCTGGCGCTCGAGGGCGCGCAGCGTCGGGGCGACGATCGCGCTCGCGACCGCCACCAGCAGGACCACGCCGAGGAAGACCCAGTGCCAGCTCGCCAGCTCGGCGACGACTCCGGCGGCGAACGGCCCGACGAGCGACGGCACCACCCAGGCGGCGGCGAAGGCCCCGAAGATCCGCGGATGCAGATCGGCGGGGAACACCCGCGCGACGAGCACGTAGAGGGTGACGGTGATCCCTCCGCTGCCCAGGCCCTGCAGCAGGCGCGCCGCCACGAAGACCTCCATCGAGGTCGCGAGCCCGGCCGCGATCAGTCCGAGGGTGAAGAGCAGGATCGCCGTGACGAGCGCCGGGGTGGGACCGCGCCGATCGGCGGAGGAGCCCGCCGCGACCATCCCGACGACGCCCGCGGCCAGAGTGGCGGCGAACGCGAGCGGGTAGAGCGCCCGCCCGTCGAGGTCGGCCGAGACGATCGGCATGATCGTCGTCACCGCCAGCGCCTCGAAGGCGCAGAGGAACACGAGGCTCGTCGCGCCGATCGTGGTCAGGAGGTAGGGCGCGGAGGTGATGCCGCGGCGATCGACTGCACGCACCCGCTCCACACTACGCCGGGCGCGCGCTCAGCGGTAGACGGCCCAGTCGTCTTTCGCGAGCACGGTGGGGGTGCCGTCGACCTCGACGAGCCAGCCGGCGTCGTCGCGCTCGAGGTAGCGGCCCTGCACGATCTCGGGCGCCCAGCCGCCGTCGCGCGAGGAGACCCAGCGGACGAAGCGGACCGTGCCGCCTCGGCGGAAGAGTGTGCCGTTGTGATCGCTCATGCGTGTGCCGTCCTCGCTCGGGACGGGTCCATCTCCGTCGTGGGTTCGGGGAGGAGGTGCAGGCCGCGGCGCCCGTTCGCGGCGGCCGAGAGCTCGCGCAGCCAGTGCGCGTTGACCTCCGGGCCGACGGGGGCGTCGTACTCGTACTGCAGCGGGATCGCGGGGTGCAGCCACAGCTCGCTGTGCTTGCCGCAGTCGTCGGCCTCGATCGTCAGGATGAAGCCCTCGCTGCGTCGCAGCTTGGCCGTGACGACGAGCTGCAGATGCGCGAGCGCACGGTCGTCGAACGGGTGAGCGCTCGGCGGCGTTCCGTACAGCAGGCGACCCATCACGCTGCCTTCCTCTTCCGGGGCGCTCAGGTCGGGGATCCCGCAGCGTCTCCCTGGACTCTAGGTACTCGCTAAGTCGGTTAGCTAATGAATGATGGGCTCAGTGCGCTTTCGGTACAGACGGCATCGGAGGCGGTCCGAGGTGCTTCTATGGAGGGAGCGAGTACCCGCCGGGGCGCCTGCCCCGGCCCAGGAAGGCGCACCGCATGGAAGCCCGCCCCGATCTCTTCTCGCTGCTGACCCGACTCCGTTCGGCCGAGCGCGAGTACGACGGCAGGGTCGAGGCCCGCCTCGGCATCGGCACCACGGATCTCGCCGCGCTCCGGCTGATCGGACTCGGCGCGGATCGCGACGAGATCGTGCGCGCGGTCGACCTGGCCGCGGCCATCCGCATCACGACCGCGGCCGTCTCGCTGATGATCGATCGGCTGGCGCGTGCCGGATACGTCGACCGGGTGCTGGACCCCTCCGACGGCCGCGGCCGCATCCTCTGCCTGACGGACAGCGCCCGGAGCGCGATCAGCGGTACGGACGTGCCGACGTACGGGGCGATCCGCACGCTCTCGGCCGGCATCCCCGACGAGGAGGCGGTGCGCTTCGCCGCGCTGCTGACCGGTGTGAGCGCGATCCTCGAGGGTCACCCGCCGCCCCTGGTCGCGTCCCAGGCCTGATCCCGCGTGCTCCGCTCGGCCTTCTCGCACGGCCCGCGGCGTCCGGATCCTCGTTCGCCTAGCGCTGCAGGGTGGCACTCGGGTACTCGCCGAAGCGGGCGAGGTACGCGGAGCTGAACCGCCCGGGATTGCCGAAGCCCCAGGCGTGCGCGATCTCCGTGACGCTCCTGGTGCGCGGATCCGCCGCCGCGAGCTCGGCGTGCGCCGCGTCGAGGCGGACCAGGCGGATGTAGGCGATGGGGCGCACGTCGAGAACCCGCTGGAACGCGGACTGCAGTCCGCGGACGCTCAGCCCGGCGGACGCGGCGACCTCGGTCGGCCCGATCGGCTCGGACGCGTGCGCGTGGATGAACTCGACGGCGGTGCGCAGTCGCGCGTTCCGCGGCAGGAGGAGCTCGGGCGGGGCGACCGCCGCCTCCGGAGGGTAGAGCTCGAGCAGCGCCGACACCGTGCCCCGGGTCAGCTCGTCCCACAGCAGGTGGCTGACGCGCTCGCTCCGCAGGGCCTGGGCCGATGCGGACACCGCGCGGCGCCAGTGCTGCACGGCGTCCGCGGTCGGCCGGGCGCGGTGGTCGAAGCGCAGCGGCCCCAGCAGACCCCGCTCGGCCGCCACCTTCTCGACCGCCGAGCGCCCCAGGTGGACGAGCTTCTGCTCGTAGTCGACGTACTCGAAGGCGAACGAGCGGCCGACGGGGAAGAGCTGCGGCCGGCCGTGCACCAGGGCGATCGGCTCCTGGCCGTCGTCGACCGTCGCGCGACCGGCGACGATCCACTGCACGACCACCTCGTCCGTGACTCCGACGGCTCCCTGCAGGTCGCCGGTCATGCGGGAGGTGCGCAGGGTCATCGCGGCGTCGCCCAGTGCGGCGTACCGGTACGAGAAGGCGGAGTCGGTGGGCAGCGCCGACCACTCCTCGCCGTTGTACAGCACGGCGAGGCGGTGGCGGGCCTCCTCGGGGTCTCCGCCACCGGTGTCCAGTCGGACGCGGGTGCGCTCGTCGTTCACGGGTCGTTCCGAGGGGTTCTCAGCGGGTCAGGCGCTCGATGAGCTCGCGGTAGCGGGCGGCGGTCCGCTCGACGATCTCGTGCGGGAGCGTCGGGGAGGCCCTGGCCGTCCCAGTTGTCGCTGAGCCAGTCGCGGACGATCTGCTTGTCGAAGGACTGGCCGCGGACGCCCGCCTCGTACTCGTCGGCGTCCCAGTAGCGGGAGGAGTCGCTCGTCAGGACCTCGTCGCCGAGCGTCACGAGGCCGTCGGCGTCGACGCCGAACTCGAACTTCGTGTCGGCGAGGATCACGCCGCGTGCCAGGGCGATCGTGGCCGCCTCCTCGTACACGTGCAGCGAGAGGGTGCGCAGCGCCTCCGCGGCCTCGTCGCCCACGATCTCGACGGTGCGCTCGAAGGTGATGTTCTCGTCGTGCTCGCCCTGCGGGCCTTCCAGGCGGGCGTGTAGATCGGCTCGGGCAGGCGATCGCCGTCGGACAGGCCCTCCGGCAGCTCGACACCGCAGACCGTGCCGCTCGCGCGGTACTCCTTCCAGCCGCTGCCCGAGAGGTAGCCGCGCACGACGCACTCGATCGGGAACATGTCGAGCGTGGTGACGAGCATCGCCCGGCGGGCCACCGCCTCCGGGATCGCACCGCGCACGAGGTGGTTGGGAACGTCCTTCAGCTGGTGGAACCACCACATCGACAGCTCGGTGAGCAGCTCGCCCTTGCCGGGGATGCCCGGCTCGAGGACGTGGTCGTACGCGCTGACGCGGTCGCTCGCGACGACGAGCATGCGGTCGGCGCCGAGCACCGGATCGGCGTCCTCGGGGGTGTAGAGGTCCCGGACCTTGCCCGAGTAGGCGTGCTGCCAGCCGGGGAGCGGGGTGGAGGAGTCGAAGGAGACGGTCACCCCTCCATTCTCCCGGTTTCCGGCGCGCCTGCGCGGAGCGCTCTCTCGGAAGCGTTCCGCTGTCAACCACCGGCGCTCGCAGGGGTGCGCGCCTACCGTCGAAGAATGACTTCCGAGAGCACTGCAGACCAGTACACGTTCCAGGACCCGACGAAGATGTACTCCGAGATCGACACGGAGGAGCAGTACCAGGAGGGCTCCGGCCTGGACTCGAAGATGGACGACCTCGCCGACCGCGGCGAGTCGACCTACCGCGGCTCCGGCCGCCTGACCGGCCGCAAGGCGCTCGTCACCGGTGGCGACTCCGGGATCGGCGCGGCCGTCGCGATCGCCTACGCCCGCGAGGGCGCCGACGTCGCGATCGTCTACCTCCCCGAGGAGGAGAGCGACGCGAAGAAGGTCGTCGCGCTGATCGAGGACGCCGGCCGCACCGCGGTCGCGATCCCCGGCGACATCACCGACCACGACTTCGCGGTCGGCGCGGTGGCCACCGCGGTCGAGGGCCTCGGCGGCCTCGACATCCTCGTCAACAACGCCGGCAAGCAGCAGTTCGTCGAGGACTTCCTCGAGCTCTCCGACGAGCAGTTCGACGAGACCTTCAAGACCAACGTCTACGCGATGTTCTGGATGACGAAGGCGGCCCTGCCGCACCTCGCCCCCGGATCCTCGATCATCAGCACCTCGTCGATCCAGGCCTACCAGCCGTCGCCGACGCTGGTCGACTACGCCAGCACCAAGGCCACGATCAACACGTTCTCGAAGGCGCTCGCGCAGCGGCTGGCTCCCAAGGGCATCCGCGTGAACGTCGTCGCACCCGGCCCGATCTGGACTCCGCTGCAGACGGCCGGCGGCCAGCCGCCCGAGAAGCTGCCCGAGGTCGGCTCGCAGACGCCGCTCGGACGCTGGGGCCAGCCGGCGGAGCTCGCTCCCGCCTACGTGTTCCTCGCCTCGCCCGAGTCGAGCTACGTCGTCGGCGAGACGCTGCACGTCAACGGCGGCATGCCCACGCCGTGATCCTCGGCGGCACTCGTTCGCCGTAACACTCGGCGACGCTGAAGGCCCGGCAGGCGCTCGGGGACCACGGTCCTCCGTGCGCTTGCTGGGTCTTCGCTGGTTGTCGTAACAATCGCTCCGGAGAAGGCGAACTGCGCAAGGCTTTCCCCATGACCGATTCCCTGCCGATCCTCGACCTCTCCCGTCTCGACCAGGGCGAGGACGAAGCCGCCGCCTTCCGCCGCGACCTCCGCGAGACCACGCACGACGTGGGCTTCTTCTACCTCGTCGGCCACGGCGTGCCGCAGGAGCTCCTCGACGACGTCGTCGCCGTCTCCCGCCGCTTCTTCGACCTCCCGGAGGAGGACAAGCTCGCGATCGAGAACACGGCCAGCCCGCAGTTCCGCGGCTACACCCGCTTCGGCGCCGAGCTCACCAACGGCGACGTCGACTACCGCGAGCAGGTCGACATCGGCATCGAGCGCGAGGTCGTCCCGGCCGGCCCCGACGTGCCGGACTACCAGCGCCTCGAGGGCCCGAACCTCTGGCCCGAGGCCCTGCCCGAGTTCCGCACCCTCTTCGAGCGCTGGCACGCGGAGCTCGCCGCCGTCGCGATCCGCCTCCTGCGCACCTGGGCGGTCGCCCTCGACGCGCCGGCCGACGTCTTCGACGAGGCCTTCGCCGAGAAGGCGTTCCCCCTGGTAAAGGTCGTCCGCTACCCCGGCACCTCCGACCCCGAGCCCAAGCAGGGCGTCGGCGCGCACCGCGACGGCGGCGTGCTGACCCTGCTGCTGGTCGAGCCCGGAAGAGGCGGACTGCAGGTCGAGCACGACGGCGAGTGGATCGAGGCGCCCGCGCTTCCCGGCGCGTTCGTCGTCAACATCGGCGAGATGCTCGAGCTGGCGACCGGCGGCTACCTCAAGGCCACGCTGCACCGCGTGATCTCGCCGCTGATCGGCACCGACCGCATCTCGATCCCGTACTTCTTCAACCCCTCGCTCGACGCGACCATGCCCTCGCTGCCGCTGCCGAGGAGCTCAAGTCGGGCCTGTCGGTCGACCCGACCAACAGCCCGATCCTCGGACGTACGGCGAGAACGCGCTGCGCTACCGCCTGCGCGCGCACCCGAGCTGGCCGAGGTGCACCACGCGGATCTGCTGGCGCCCGACGAGCTGACGCTCGGCGCTTTCCGGGACGGGGCGTCCCTCCTCCGCTGCGTGCGGGGCGAGGGGCGCCCCGTTCGTCGTTCCGACGCCGTTCGGCAGGATCCGCTGCTTCTGCGGGTGCGGAGCAGCGAGAAGTGTCAGACACGGCGGTGGCGAAGCACAGGTCGCGCACGTGTCATCGCGCAGGACGCGCCAGGCGACCGTCCCGCACGAATCGGGGGAAGGATCGAGGGATGCGGAGATCCGGGACGCGGGCCGCGGTGACGGCCGCGGTGGTGTGCTGCTTCCTCGTTCTCGCGGTGCTCATGGTCGGTTCGGTGCCGCGCGTGCAACGGAGTCCAGCTGTGCCCGACCGCGGGACTCCGGGCGTCGCGAGCACTCGGGTGGGTCGCGGCCGTCGTCGTCGGCGGGGTCGCCGCGTGCGCATCGTGTCTCCTACGGCCGGCGTCCGCGCCGATCGCGCTCGTCCTCCTCGCCGTTCTGGGCGCTGTCGGCGCGGCAGCAACTCTCCTGGCTGCGGGATTCTGAGGGCTCAGAGCCAGAGCACCACGTGCCGGCCGGCGATCGGCTCGACCGCGACCGGGGTGTCGTAGAGCGCCTCGAGGTGCGGCGCCGTCAGCACCTCGGCCACGGGGCCGTGGTGCACGACGCGGCCGTCGCGGATCGCGACGATGTCGTCGGCGAACTGCGCGGCCACATTGATGTCGTGCAGGACCACGACCACGGTCATCCGCCTCGTCGGCGAGCCGGCGCAGGAGCTTCATCAGCACGACGCCGTGGCGCGGGTCGAGGTTGTTGAGCGGCTCGTCGAGGAGGAGGTGGTCGGTGTCCTGCGCGAGGGCCATCGCCACGAGGCGCGCTGGCGCTGGCCTCCCGGAGCTCGTCGAGGTAGCGCTCGCGGACGGCGCCCAGATCGAGGGCGTCGATCGCGGCGTCGACGAGGGCGCGATCTCGAAGTGCGGCCCGTTCCTCCGTGCGGGAAGCGGCCGTAGGCGACGAGGTCGTCGACGCTGAGGCGGATCGCGAAGTGGTTGTCCTGGCGGAGGATCGCCAGGCGCTTCGCGATGTCGCGGGAGCGGGTGGTCGCGACGTCCAGGTCGTCGACGGAGACGGCTCCGCTCTCGGCCTTCAGGAGGCGCCCGATGGTCGACAGCAGCGTCGGCTTGCCGGAGCCGTTGGGCCCGATGATCGCGGTGAGGCCGGTGCCGAGCTCGAGCGAGACGCCGTCGACCGCGAGGGTGCGGCCGTGGCGGGTGGTGACCGAGGTGGTGCGGATCATGTCAGCGAGCCCTTCCGGTGAGCACGAGCAGGATGAAGAGGACGCCGCCGACGAACTCGACGACGACCGGCAGCTCGGTGCCGAAGCCGAGCACCCGGTCGAGCACGAGCTGCCCGCCGACCAGCGCGACGACTCCGATCGCCACCGCCGCGAGGATGCTGCGCGCGTGCCGGTGGCCGACCGCCCCGTAGGCGACGTTCGCGACGATGAGCCCGAAGAAGGCGACGGGCCCGACGAGAGCGGTCGACGCGGCGACCATGAGGGCGATCGCGACGATCGTCGTGCAGCACGACCCTGCGGTGCTCGACTCCGAGCGACACCGCCGGTCGCCTCGCCGAGGGCGAGCACGTCGAGGAGGCGGCGGATCGGCCACAGCGACGCGATGGCCGCGACGACCACGAGGCCGGTCGGCAGCAGCTAGCTCGCGGTCGACCGAGGTGAAGCTCGCGAAGGTCAGGTTCTGCACGATCGCGAAGGTGTCCGGATCGAGGAGCCGCTGCAGGAACGACGTCACCGACCGCCAGCAGCACGCCGAGCACGAGGCCCGCGAGCACGATCACGTGCAGGTCGAGCCTGCGGCGGACGAACAGCCAGGAGTAGAGGGCGACGACGACGCCGGCCATCAGCAGGAGCTCGACCAGCCACGAGGCGAGCGGCGGCGCGGCGACCAGGATCGTGGGGCCGATCGCGAACGCGCTCACCACCTGGATCATCAGGAAGACGGCGTCGAAGCCCATGATGCCGGGGGTGAGGATGCGGTTGGCCGTGACGGTCTGGAACAGGACGGTCGCGACTCCGATGGCCGCGGCGGCGATGACCATGCCCAGCACGGTGCGCCCGCGGAGGCCCAGGGCGTACTCCCACTTCCCGGGCAGATCGGTGAGCAGGTAGAGCGCGATCGAGACGGCGGCGGCGCCGTCAGTAGCGCCAGGCGGACGGAGGGGAGCGCAGCGCGGTCACGGGGCGACGCTCCGCCGGCGGCGGCGCGCGGTGTCGGCCGGGCCGATGAGCAGGCGGAGGAAGACGACTCCGCCGACGACGCCCATCACGAGCGAGATCGGCAGCTCGAAGGGGAAGCGGACCGTGCGGCCGATGAGGTCGCAGACCAGGACCAGCGCGGCTCCGAGCAGCGCGACGAGCGGGACGGAGCGGCGCATGCTGTCGCCGACCATCCTGCTGACGAGGTTGGGGACGATGAGACCCAGGAACGGGAGCGCGCCGGTGACCACGATCATCACTCCGGTGACCGCGGCGATGATGACGACGCCGGTGAGCATGACCGCCCGGGTGTCGAGGCCGAGACCGCGCGCGGTGTCCTCGCCGAGGGCGGCGACGGTGAAGCGGTCCGCCGCGATCCAGGCGACCGCCGCGGCGGCCGCGGCGACCCAGAGCATCTCGTAGCGGCCGCGGAGGATGCCCGAGAAGTCGCCGATGCCCCAGTTGAGCAGCTCCTGGAGGGTGTCGGTGCGGTAGGCGACGAACGCGGCGACGGCGCCGATCACTCCGCCGTAGAGGATGCCGACGACCGGCACGAGCACGCTCGAGCGGGACGGGATGCGGCGCGCGAGCGCGAGGAAGCCGAGCACGCCCGCGAGGGCGCCGAGCGCGGCCAGCGCGGCCTTCGCTCCGACGGGCAGCTCGGGGGCGAGGAGGAGGACCGCGAGCAGGGCGAGGGTCGCGGCATCCGTCGCTCCGGTCGTGCCCGGCTCGACGAGGCGGTTGCGGGTGAGCAGCTGCATGATCAGGCCGGTGACGGCGAAGGCCGACCCGGCGAGCACGAGGGCGAGGGTGCGGGGGAGGCGGCTCTCGACGAGCACGAACAGGTCGAGCTCGGCGACGCCGAGGAACAGCGAGATCGCCGCGAGGACGGCCACGAGGACCGTCCCCGCGACGATCAGCGCGCGGGGGAGGGGCGGGTCACGCTCGGGAGCGGCTCCGGTCAGCTCTGCATCGCGTCGTGCACGGTCTCGAGCACGTTCTGCACGGCGGTCAGGCCGTTGATGACGATGTAGAGCTCGCTCGCGGGCAGCAGCACGACGTGGTCGTCCTGCGCGGCGGGCGTCTGGGCGACGAGCGCGTTGTCGAGGGTCTGCTCGGCGGTGCTGCCCTCACCGGTCGCGGCACCGCGGTCGAACGCGAAGATCCACTCGGGAGCGGCGCTGAGGATGAACTCGTTCGTGACGGTGTCGCCGTGCGGGGAGCCCTCTGCTCCGGGCAGCTCGGCCGCGGCCACCGCGGGGGTGAAGCCGAGGCCGTCGAAGAAGTAGCCGAAGCGCGAGCCCTCGCCGAAGGCGCCGTACTCGCCGCCCGAGACCGAGGAGGACGAGGGCGGTGCGAGGCGTCGGCGGTGATGGACTCGACGAGGCTCCCTCGGTCGCGGCGGCCTGCTCGGCGACCTCGTCCTCGCGCTCGAAGATCTCGCCGAGCTGCGTGGCGCGCTCGAGGGCTGCGGCCGGGTCGAGACGTGCCGGCGTAGCTGCCGGTCAGGTCGATCGTGGTCGCGATCTCGGACAGCTCGTCGTACTGGCCGGTGCTGCGCGCCGCCGTGACGATGAGGTCGGGCTGCGAGCTCGGCGACGGCCTCGAAGTCCGGCTCGAAGAGGGTGCCCACCTTGGGCAGGTCGGCGTACTCCGAGAGGTAGTCGGGGAGCGTGACGTCGGGGATCGCGACGACCGCGTCTCCGGCGCCGATCGTGTGCAGCGTGTCGAGCGTGGCGATGTCGAAGGTGACGACGGCCTCGGGGGAGGCGGGCACCTCGACCGACGCGCGGGCGGTCTCGCGGTCCTCCTGGTACGACTGCTCGCCGTTCTCGTCGACGAGGACGAGGGTGGGCTTCGCGTTCTCGACGACGATCGTCTCGACGGTGGCCGGGGCGGCTTCGGACGCGCCGGAGGAGCACGCCGAGAGGGCGAGTGCGGCGACGGCGAGGCCGGCGAGGGGCAGGGCGGAACGGAGTCTCGGTGAAGGCTGCATGAGGGTAGGCTACCCTAAGTGTGAGAGCGGCTCTCAGGTGTGGCGCGGGAGGCGGCGGGTGCCTCGCGGTGTCCCGGCGGGGCTACGCGCCGCACCAGAACTGCAGCTCGGCGCCCGCGCTGTACACGGTAGTGCAGACCGGTGAAGCCGTGACCGCCCGCGTACTCGGTCCGGAACGCGTCGGTCGTCGCGTCGAGCTGGTAGAGGATCCGCATCAGCTCACGACCCTCCGCGTCGGACGCCGCGATCGAGACGGACGTGCCCTCGTAGTCATCGCTCGGGTAGGAGACGGGTGAGGGTGATCTCGGGGTGGGCGGCGGTCGCCGAGGCTCCGGGGTCGACGGGGAGCGCGACGGCCTCCTGGTCGTTCTCGGCTCCGCTGACCGGGTTGTAGTACGTGCTGCACGCCAGCTGGTCGGGCGGAGCGATCCTGTCAGAGCCTCCGCCGCTCGCGGTCGCGCATCCGCTCATCGCACTGCCGATCAGCAGCACCGCGCCGACGGCCTGGAACGTTCGAGACCTCATCCGCTGACCCCTCTCCCCGGCGGCACCGTAGCAGGGGAGGGTATCGACGCGGGTCCGCGGGCCCGACGGGCGTCGAGTGCGGTGCCGCTGCCCGCCGTTCGCCACTTCCCGCTGCTCCGAGTGCGTCGGAGCCGCAGAACGTCCAATCGCGATCGGCCTGAACGGGGGAGCCCGCCGTGGCTGCCGACGCGCCAGACTCAGGTGCCGCCGCTCGGCGCCCCCGCAGGAGGAGACCGCCATGACCGCGACCGGCCAGCGCCCCACCGACGACGGCATGACCGAGTTCGGCTACCGGCCGTCGCTGCGGCGCGGAATCGGCCGCTTCGGCAGCTTCGCGGCGGGAGTGAGCTACATCTCGATCCTGACCGGCACGTTCCAGCTCTTCTACTTCGGCTTCGGACTCGGCGGCCCGCCTACTGGTGGTCGTGGCCGATCGTGTTCGCGGGTCAGCTGACCGTGGCGCTCTGCTTCGCCGAGCTGGCCGGCCGCTACCTGGTCGCCGGCTCCGTCTACAACTGGAGCAAGCGGATCGCGGGCCCGACGGTCGGCTGGCTCGCGGGCTGGATGATGGCCACGGCCTCGGTCGTCACGCTCGCGGCCGTGGTGCTCGCGTACCAGGCGACGCTGCCGCGCATCTGGAGCGGCTTCCAGCTCGTCGGCGACGGCACGGGCGCGAGCTTCGGCGTCAGCGCGGTGATCTGGGGCGCGATCCTCATCCTCTTCACGACCTTCGTGAACGCGGTCGGCGTGAAGCTGATGGCGCGGATCAACAGCACCGGAGTGCTGATCGAGCTGATCGCGGCCGTGCTGCTGGTGATCGTCCTCGCGGCGAGCGTCGTGAATCCGCCGACCGTGCTGCTCGACACGACGGGCTACGGGGACGCGGGCGGCTACGCGGGCGCCTTCCTGATCGCGGCCATCGCCTCCGCCTACGTGATGTACGGCTTCGACACCGCCGGCTCCCTCGCGGAGGAGACGGTCGATCCGCGCAGGACCGGCCCGGCCGCGATCCTCCGCGCCGTGATCGCGTCGTTCGTGCTGGGCGGTCTGATCCTGCTGCTCGGGATCCTCGCGGCGCCCGACCTCGCCGACCCGGCGCTCGGCGAGGCTCGGGTGGACTGCAGCTGATCGTGCTGCAGGCGCTCGGCGGGCCGCTCGGCACCGTCTTCCTGCTCTGCATCGTGGTCGCGATCACGGTCTGCGCGCTCGCGGTGCACACGGCGGGCATCCGACTCGTCTTCGCGATGGCGCGCGACAACGCCCTGCCGGGCAGCGCGGTGCTCGCCCGCATCGATCCGCGGCGACGCACCCTCGCGCCCGCGATCGTGATCGGCGTGCTCGCGGTGCTGATCCTGGCGGTGAACATCGGCACCCCCGAGATCTTCACGGCGGTGACGAGCGTGGCGGTGGTGCTGATCTACCTGGCGTACCTGCTGGTCACGGTGCCGCTGCTCGTGCGGCGCCTCCGCGGGGAGTGGCCGCGCGTCACGGGCTCGTTCTCGCTCGGGCGGCTGGGGCTGCCGGTGAACGTCGTCGCGGTGCTGTGGGGTGCGGCGATGACGGTCAACCTGGCCTGGCCGCGCGTCGAGGTGTACGGCGACGCGGGGGCGCTGCAGTACATCGCGCTGATCGCGGTCGCGGTGGTCGTGGTGGTCGGACTGGGTTGGTACCTGCTGCGCGGGCGCCACCGCCTGGGGACGCTGCCGGAGCACGCTCGGGAGGAGTGACCGACGCGCGCCCTCCGCGAGAGCTCAGTCGCGTGCCAGCTCGACGGTCGTCGTCACTCCGGAGGGCCGACACCTTGTAGCTGATGACGTCGTCGTCGTAGCTGAAGGTCTTCGTGGCGTCGCTCGACGCCAGCATCGCCGTCGCGGTCTGCGTCGTGTCGTTCTGGGAGTCCCAGGTGTACGAGGTCCCGGCGTCGGTCGGTGCCGCGTACGTCCCTGCCCAGTAGAGGGCGGTCGTGTCTCCACCGTCCGAAACCCATTCGACTGTGATCGCGGAGTCGGTGATCGTCGCGGTCTGGAAGCTGTCCGGTGAGTTCTTGTTCGACTGGGTCCACGTGCCGGTGAGGTCGAGCGGGGCGGCCGCAGGCTGACTCGCTTCCGTTCCGGCTTCGGCGGGCGTCGTCTCGGATGCTGTCGAGGAGCATCCCGAGAGAAGGAGGAGGGCCAGGGCGAGGGGAGCGGCGCGGCGGATCACCACCGAAGCCTATGGTCCGCTGCGGACTCTGCTGCACCTGACTTCTTTCGAGGTCAAGCTGACCTTCGCGAAACGAGTTGCCCGAATCGGTCGGCGTCGGCGGCGTGCCGGGGACCTTTCCGGGCAACTCGGCGGAGGCGGACGCTCACGCCGGCCGCGTCACTCCGCGCGGACCTCGCTCGCGGACTTGTCGGCGCGCCAGCCGCGCCAGACCGGCTGGCGCAGGGTGCCGGAGGAGGTGCGCTTCGCGGTAGCGGACCTCGCCGACCAGCACGGGCTCGACCCAGTGCACGCCGCGGGCGTCGAGCGGCGGGACCGAGACGGCGGGCTCGTCCGTCTCGTGCTCGCCGAGACGGGCGACGAGGCCGCGGCGCTCGCGGTCGCTGAAGCCGGTGCCGACGCGGCCGGAGTAGGCGAGGCGGCCGTCCTCGCCGGGGATCGCGGTGAGCAGCGAGCCGACCGAGCCCTGCAGGCCGCCCTCGCCGGGCCGCCAGCCGACGATCACGACCTCCTGCACGCGGTGGTGGGTCAGCTTGATCCAGTCGCCCGAGCGCGCGCCGACCCGGTAGCGGGAGTCGCGGCGCTTCGCGACGACGCCCTCGAGGCCGAGCGCGAGGCTGGTGGCCATCGCCTCGTCGAGGTCGCCGTCGAAGACGTCGGGCACGTGCACGCGCTCGTTCTCGGCGACGAGCTCGACCAGGGCCTCGCGGCGAGCGGAGTAGGGGAGGCGGTGAGGTCCTCGCCGGCGCGCTCGAGCAGGTCGAACACCATCAGATGCACCGGGGTGGAGCGCGCGGCGGCCTCGATCTCGCGCGCCTTCGTCAGGCCGCCGCGGGTCTGCAGGGCGCCGAAGTCGGGGCGTCCGCGGGCGTCGAGCGCGACGATCTCGCCGTCGAGGACCGCGTCGCCGGCGGCCTCCGCGAGCGGTGCGTGCAGGTCGGGGAAGGCGGGGGTGAGGTCGTTGCCGTTCCGGCTGGTCAGGGTCACGGCGCCGTTCTGCACGCGGACGATCGCGCGGTAGCCGTCCCACTTCATCTCGACGGCGGAGTCGTCGCCGATGTCGAGCGGGCGGCCCTTGGTCGCGAGCATGGGGCGGTACTCGCGGCGCGGCTCCGGTGCCCGGTCTCGACCGGGGACTCGTCGAGGGCGGCCGTCGTCGCCTTCGCGGCCCGCGCCTTCCCGGCCGCCGGCCGGCCCTTGGTCCCGTGCCCCTCGTGCGCCCCCGGCAGCATCAGGTGCAGCAGCCAGTTCTTCTCGTCCCCGCGCCCGCCCTTCGCCCCCGTGTGCAGCAGCGCGTACCGGCGCGGCTCTCCGCCGAGCCCGCCGTCGGGCCGCCCGGTCAGCACCGCGATGACCTCCTCGCCCTCGCGCCACTTCTCGAGCGCGAACGTGCCCTCGTCCCAGATCCGCACCTCGCCTCCGCCGTACTCGCCCGCCGGGATCGTGCCCTCGAAGGTCGCGTACTCGAGCGGATGGTCCTCGGTCTGCACCGCCAGCCGATTCGGGTCGCCCTCGAGCGGCGGCCCCTTCGGCACGGCCCAGCTCACGAGCACCCCGTCGTGCTCGGAGTCGGAAGTCGTAGTGCAGGCGCCGCGCGTGGTGCTCCTGGATCACGAACGAGTCGCCCGACGACGTCGCTCCGGTGCCCGGTTCGGGGACGGGCTCGGGCGTCTTCGCGGCGTCGCGCATACTGCGGTAGGCGGCGAGGCGGTCGGCGGAGGCGTCGGTCGCCGCGAACCCGGAGAGGCGCTCCGGAGTCGGCTCGGAGACCCGCCTCCCGCGCGGCGAGCAGCGGGCGCAGCAGGTCGCCGCTCGCGCAGGCGCTCGACGACCTCCTCCGGAGAGAGATGGCGCAGTCCCTCCGCCCCGATCTCCTCCCAGGTGCGCGGCGCGGCGGCGGACGGCCGCAGCCGGCCCAGGCGAGTAGGGCGCGATCGTGGTCTTCGCCGCGTTGTTCTGACTCCAGTCGACGAGCACCTTGCCCTCGCGCAGGGTCTTCTTCATGTCCGAGACGACGAGGTCGCGGTGATCGGCCTCGAGCGCCTTCGCGAGCTCGTGCGCCACCGCCGAGATCTGATCGCTCGAGGCGGACGCGTCGAGCGGGCAGTAGAGGTGGAGTCCCTTGCTGCCGCTGGTCACCGGGTAGGGCTCGAGCCCCATGCCCTCGAGCAGATCGCGGGCGAGGAACGCGACTTCGGCGCACTCCGCGAGCCCGGCTCCCTCGCCCGGGTCGAGGTCGAGCACGAGGCGGTCGGGCGGGCGGCGCTCGCCGCCGGATCCGACCCGCCACTGCGGCACGTGCAGCTCGAGCGCGGCCTGCTGCGCGAGCCAGGTGAGGCCGGCGACGTCGTCGACGAGCGGGTACTCGACGTCGGCGCGAGCTGTGCGCGAGGCGCGTGCGGCTCAGCCAGTAGGGGGCGGAGGAGGGCAGGTTCTTCTCGAAGAAGACCTCGCCCGGCTTCTCGGCCGTGCCCACTCCGTCGACCCAGCGCTTGCGGGTGACGGGTCGGCGGGCCAGGTGCGGCAGCAGGGCGTCGGCGACGGACGCGTAGTACGCGAGGACGTCGGCCTTGGTGAACCCCGCCTCCGGGTACACGAGCTTGTCGAGGTTGGTCAGCTTCAGCCGCCGCCCGCCGACCGAGACGAGCTGCTGCGCGGATGCCATCTCCTCATCGTGGAGCCCCGCACCCGCCGAGGGAACCCCGGACCGTCGAGGGGAGCCCAGTACTGCGGGTTCCCTGGACCGTCCGGGGTTCCCGGCGACGGCGAGTAGCGTCGAGCCACCACTTCGAAGGAGACACGTGCTCACCGACATCCCCCTGACCACCATCGACGGAGCCGCGTCGACCCTCGCCGACTACGCCCCGGTGAAGCTCATCGTCAATGTGGCCTCGCGCTGCGGCCTCGCTCCCCAGTACGAGAAGCTCGAGGAGCTGCAGAAGACCTACGGCGACCGCGGATTCACGGTGCTCGGCTTCCCCAGCAACCAGTTCCTGCAGGAGCTGAGCGACGAGGACAAGATCAAGGAGTACTGCTCGACGACGTGGGGCGTGACGTTCCCGATGTTCGAGAAGGTCAAGGTGAACGGCAAGTCCGCGCACCCGCTCTACGCGGAGCTGACGAAGGCCGAGGACGAGGCGGGCGAGGCGGGCAAGGTGAAGTGGAACTTCGAGAAGTTCCTGGTCACGGCCGACGGCACCGTGCACCGCTTCCGCCCCACCGTCGAGCCCGACGACCCGCGGATCGTCTCGCTGATCGAGGCGTCGCTGCCCACTCAGTAGCGGGGGACGCGCAGAACGTCGGACGGGGAGAGGCGGACAGTCGCCTCTCCCCGTCGACGTCGGGGGAGTCAGCCCGCTCGCAGACCCGCTTCGACACGCGCCGCCGACGGCTCGACGCCCTCGGGGCACACGATGTCGGTCACCTCGAAGGGCGTGCGGCGCGTGATCGGGATCATCTCGATCCCGTCGACGTGACGCAGCAGCACGAGTCCGCCGTCGCCCGCGCGGAGGCTGCGGCGCACCTGGCGCAGGAAGATGCCGGCCATGTCGAGCTCGACGACGAACTCGCGTCCGTTGACGGTGATCCGCGAGCCGATGACCGGCTGCGACGAGGTCGTGACCGAGTCGGGCAGCCGTCGCACGTCGGCCGCGGCCCTGCGGGCGAACGGTGCGGGGGTGGCCGGTCCGGAAGTGGTCAGGGTGCTGAATCCGGTCGCTCGCGCGGTCTCGGTCATCGTCGTCTCCGTCCGTGACGCGCACGGTCAGTATCGACCGGCGCTGTCAGTTCAGGCTAGGATCCGGCCCCTGATCGGGGGATGGGCTTGACTGCCGGGCGAAGCGGTTCGGTCCTGTCAGCCGCGCGACTCCTCCGGTTCGGGGGTCACTGCGAGCTCGCCGCGCATGCTCGCGGCGCTGAGCATCTGCTCGATCCAGGCGCGGTTGAGCCCTCTGGGCGTGGGCCTCGCGGAAGCGGAAGTGCAGGGCACCGCGGGGTGCAGCCAGACGGAGCTGCGGCCGTGGCCGGTGGAGGCGTCCTCGGCCCAGGACAGGGAGAACGCCTCGTTGCGCCGCAGCTTCGAGAGCACGGCGACCTTCAGGTGGGCGAGGACGCGCTCCTCGAACTCGATCTCGAGGTTCTGCGGTCCGTAGATGAGAGTGGCCACGGGCCCCTCTTCGTGTCAGCGGGCGGCCCGGCGCGGACGGCTCCGCTGGGAAGGTATCCGCTGCTCCCGCTCGAGCGGGAATCGGCCGGGAGACACGCCGTACCCCCATTGACACCCCGCGCGGGGTGCGGCAGTCAGTCCTCGTCCCATCCGGTCTGCGGAGTCGCGCACGTGCCGCGGAACACGTACTGCGAGGGCGCCTTCCGCTGGTGGGAGGACCAGTCGATCGCCGGTCGCCGCTGCTCGGGGGCAGGTAGCCGAGCCGGTAGACCGCCATCAGCTCGAGCTCGTCCGGCACCGCCAGGAGCGACTCGATGCGCGCCCAGGCGCCGGGCACCTCCATCGGGAACGAGACGAACTGGATCCCCATCCCGAGTTCCACAGTGCTCAGCCAGACGTTCTCCATCGCCGCGCCCATGCTGAACACGGAGTAGAAGGAGGAGAGCTCGCCCGGCCGGTACTCGGAGCGGTCGAGCATCACGCCGAGCAGGAGCGGCGACCCGGCGACGAGCTTCCGGTTCTCCTCGCCGAGGGTCTGCGGCACGCGCAGCGAGTTCATCAGGAGCTGCCCGCGCTTGGTGAACACCTGCTTGGTGAAGGGGCGCAGCGGAGCGGGGAGCTTGTCGAACAGCATGCCGTCGCGGCGCTGCTCCATCTCCTCCCGACTGAAGCGGAAGTAGGGCTTGTAGCGCTCGAAGAAGGTGCCGTTCGACATGGCGGTGGTCATGCTCGAGCCGCTGATCTCGGCGATCCGCTCGATCGTGTCCCGCTCCTCGATCAGCACGAAGCGCCACGGCTGGCTGTTCAGCTGCGAGGGAGCACGGCCCGCGACCTCCATGAGGAGGCGCTGGTGCTCCTCGGAGACGGGGTCGGGCAGGAAGGGTCCGTTGGTGGTCGAGCGGCGACGCACGACGTCGAGGAAGTCCATGCCCTCATCCCGCCCACTCGCCCCGGAAGGGGCACGGGGCTGGACCGGGTACGATTTCCGAGCCCGCGCCTCGGCGGGCCGACAGGAGCGGTGCCCGATGAAGAACTCCCGAGTGGTCTTCTACCTCATCGGAGGCGTCCTCATCCTCGGCTCCGGCATCTCGTCGGCGATGCAGGGCGACGTCTCGGTCCCCGACATCATCACGATCGTCTGCGGACTCGCGATCCTGGCGCTCGCCGCGTGGGAGTACTTCCGCACCCAGAAGCGCGAGTCGGGGTCGAACGACCCGAAGGCCGGACCGCCCCGCTGACCCCGCGCCGACCGTCAGCGCTGCGAGGGCGCTGAGCGCCGCCGCGAGAGCACGAGCCCGGCGGCGACGAACGGAGCCGCGGCCAGCGCGATCGCAGGATGCCGGCGTCCGCGCGTCCCCGCGAACGGGACGACCGCGAGCGGCAGCGCCGCCGGGGCGAGCGCGGCGGCGGCCCTCGGCTCCGAGCGCAGCAGCGCGACGAACGCCGCGGCCGCCAGCGACGAGGTCGCGATGTACAGCGCGTGGTGGATCCAGTGCCAGCGCCCGGTCCGGACGGCACCGGTCGCCACGGCGCGTGCCGAGCGCGCAGTTGGCCGCGTAGCTCGCCGCGGCGGCGCGCATCAGAGCGCGACCGGCGCTCACTCCGCGAGGCCCCGGGTCAGCAGCAGCCGGTACGGAGCCGCCCGCTCGACGCTCCAGCCCGCGGGCGCGACCGCGCGCAGCTCGGCAGCGGTGTAGTTGCGCCGCACCGACAGCGAGCCGTCGTAGTGCAGGAACGAGCCCGCGGCGAGCGGGCGGGTGGCGACGGAGTAGGCCGTGTACGCCAGGCGCGAGCGCTCGATGTCGTTGTGCAGCGCGCGGGGGGCGAGGCGCTCGCTGTCCTCGAGGAGCGAGGCGAGCGACTCCGGGGTCAGGTGGTGCAGCAGGTGGTTCGGAGACCACGACGTCGAACTCGGCTCCCTCGTCGACCAGTTCCGAGCTGCTCGCCCGGCGGAACTCGACGCCGGGCGTCCCGGGTCGGGCGGTCGCGAAGGCGTAGGCGCGCTCGTCCGGATCGGCGGCCGTGATCGCGAGCCGCAGACCGTCCTCCCGCGCCCAGCCGGCGAGGGCGAGTGCGACGTCGCCGCCGCCCGAGCCGATGTCGAGCAGCCGGGTCGGCTCGTCGCGGTTCAGCAGGGTGCGCAGGCGCGAGCGGTACAGCCCGCGCCAGCCCGAGACCAGGCGGTTCACGGCGCCGAAGCGCGCGTAGGTCGCGTCGAGCAGCGTGCGATCGCAGTCCGGGTCGTCCATCAGCTCCCGGGCGTCGAGTTCGCGGTGCCGCAGGTCGGGAGCGAGGGAGCCCTCACTCCCGCCCCGCTTCGTCAGCAGGCCCATCTCGACGGTCAGGCCCGGTCCGAAGGCCATCGCCCCGATCCGCTCGCCGTCGGCCGCCTCGCCGTGCAGCAGGCGGCGCAGGATGAACAGCACGGTGGCGCTCGACATGTTGCCGTTCGTGCGCAGCACCTCGCGCGACGGGTGCATCTGCTCGTCGTCGAGCCCGAGCGCGGTCTGCACGCGGTCGAGGATGCTGCGGCCGCCCGGGTGGACGGCCCAGCGCTGGACGCCGCCCGCGCCCGCCTCGCCCAGCAGCGGAGCCAGCGCCCCGGTGATGTTCTGGCCGATGATCGCGGGCACGTAGGTGCTCAGCCGCATCGTGAAGCCGTGGTCGCCGATGGTCCAGGCCATCTCGTTCTCGCCCTCGGGGGTGAGGGTCGTGTCGAGCGCGTCGATCTCGAGGACCGCGGCACCCGGCTCGGGGGCGCGCGCGGTGACGACGGCCGCCGCCCCTCCGTCGGCGAAGACCGAGGTGGCGACGATCTGCTCGGGATCGTTCGAGGAGGTGAGGTGGATCGTGCAGATCTCGACGGCGACGACGAGGACCACCGCGTCCGGGTCCGCCTCGCAGAACGCCGTCGCGGCGCGCAGCCCGGGGAAGGCGCCGTAGCAGCCCATGAAGCCGAGGTGGAAGCGCTGGGTCGACGGCGAGAGGCCGAGCGCGCGGACCAGCTGGTAGTCGGGGCCGGGCGCGTAGAAGCCGGTGCACGACACGGTGACGACGTGGGTGACGTCCGAGGCGGTGAGCGACGCCGCCTCGAGGGCGCGGCGGGCGGAGTCGGCGAAGAGCTCGGGAGCGCGCGCCGCGTAGAGCGCGTTGCGCTCGGCGGTGCCCGGGTTCAGGACGGCGTTCGAGCGGGCGTCGTAGAAGGCGCTCGCGCCCTCCCGCACCTCGCGGTCGAGCTCGTCGACGACGGTGTGCCGGGAGTCGATGGCCGACGCGTCGAACGCGGCACCGAGGATCCTCGAGCCCAGCCGGGTGATGCCGTCCTGCGACGCGAAGAGATCGCGCACGTCGGACTGGCGGAGGACCGTCGCGGGGACGGCCGTCTCGATGCTGCGGATGTGCACGCTCACCCGCAGGAACCTATCCCAGGAACCTGCGGGTGAGCGCTCGTGAGCGGAATCAGAGGATCGGCTTCCCGCCGGTGACGGCGATCGTCGCTCCGCTCATGTAGCTGCCCTCGTCGGACGCGAGCAGGACGTAGGCGTGCGCGACCTCGGCCGGCTGGCCGGGGCGGCCCAGCGGCACGTTCTCGCCGAAGGAGGCGACCGCCTCCGGGGGCATCGTCGAGGGGATCAGCGGGGTCCAGATCGGGCCGGGGGCGACCGCGTTGGCGCGGATGCCCTTCTCGCCGAGAACCTGCGCGAACGAGGCGGTCATGCTCAGCATCCCCGACTTCGTGGCGGCGTAGGGGAGCAGCTGGTAGGACGGCTGGTCCGACTGCACCGAGCTGGTCGCGATGATCGACGCGCCGGGCTGCAGATGCAGGATCGCCGCCTTGACCAGGTGGAAGTAGGCGCCGAGGTTGGTCTCGATCGTGCGGTCCCACTCCTCGTCGGGGATGTCGGTGATCTCCTCGTGGCTCATCTGGAAGGCCGCGTTGCTCACGAGCACCTCCAGGTGGCCCAGCGTCGAGACGGTGCTCGAGACGATCTCGCGGCAGTGCGCGGGGTCGCGCAGGTCGCCGGGCAGCAGCAGCGCCTCCCGGCCGGCCTCGCGGATCCACTTCGCCGTGTCCTCGGCGTCCTCGTGCTCGTCCAGGTACGAGACGGCGACGTCGGCGCCCTCGCGGGCGAACGCGATGGCGACGGCCTTGCCGATGCCGCTGTCGGCTCCCGTGACGAGTGCGACCTTGCCGCTCAGTCGGCCGGTGCCGCGGTAGCTCTGCTCGCCGTGGTCGGCCTTCGGGGTCAGCTCCGCCTCGGTGCCGGGCGGTGTCTGCTCAGGGGATTCCGGAGTCATGACTCTCCCTCTCGTGTCGGTGGGTGGGTCGTTCCATGGAAGCCGACGCCGGCGCGGGAGCGCAGGGGGTTGACGCCCCTCCGGGGCCGCACGAGGCGTCGGGCCCGCGCCGGAACGGCCGGATCCGAGCGCTGCCGCTCGCCGTCAAGCCCGCGACACCGAGGCCCCGCAGGGCGCTCGACTGGCCTCACCGCCGAACTCCGTCGGCGGTCCCCCAGGAGGTCGTCATGAGCATCCCCACCGACTCCGGTCGCGACAGCAGCGACCCGCGACGCGACGACACGACGGCCCACGCCGCCGGAGAGACGCGCCGTTTCGAGACCGCCCCGCAGGGCGGGAGCACCTCGAGCACCACCTCGACGAGCACTCCGGACCGGTCCGACCGGTCCGACTCGTCGAGCGCCCCCGAGCACCGCGCGCCGGTCGCCCCCGACTCCGCCGAGGCGAAGCAGGCCAGGGCCGCCGCCCGCAAGGACATCCACGACCGCGAGCGCGAGCGCTTCGGCGGGCTGAAGATCGGCTGCGCCTTCTTCGGCTGGCTCGCCGCGACCGGCCTCGCGGTCATCCTCACCGCCCTGGTCACGGCGATCGGAGCGGCCGTCGTCGGCACGCAGGACGTCACCGCCGATCTCGCCGCCGACCCGGTCGCCTTCGGCTGGGTGGGCGCGATCGCGCTGCTGGTCATCCTCTTCGTCGCCTACTACTCCGGCGGCTACGTCGCGGGCCGCATGGCGCGCTTCAACGGAGCGAAGCAGGGCGTGGCCGTCTGGGCGTGGGCCGTCGTGGTCGCGATCCTCGTCGGCATCGCCTCGGCGATCACCGGAGGCACGCAGCTGCTCTCGGCGGTCAGCAGCTTCCCCGCATCCCGCTCGACGGGAGCGACGCCACGATCGCCGCGGTCCTGACCGCGCTCGCCGCGCTCGTCGTCGCGCTGATCGCGGCCGTGCTCGGCGGACTCGCCGGTATGCGCTTCCACCGCCGCGTCGACCGCGAAGGACTGGCCGGCCTCGCCGTCTGATCCCCTCCGCCGAGACGCCACCTGCACGGCCCTCCCCCGGGTGCCGCTGCAGGTGGCGTCTCGTCTACGCTCGCGGGGTGATCCCCCGCGCCGCCGCTCTCGCCCTCGATCTGCAGGAGTGGGCGGCCCCCGCTCGGCTCTCGGCACTCCGCGCCGAGTACCTGCGTTCCTCGCCGAGCACGGCGAGCAGGCTCTGGAGCGCTCGCTCGGTCCCGAGCACATCACCGCGAGCTGCTTCGTGCTCTCGCCGGGGCTCGACCGTGTGCTGCTCTGCTTCCACCGCAAGGGCCGGTTCTGGGTGCAACTCGGCGGGCACATCGAGCCCGGCGACTCCTCCGTCGCCGAGGCTGCTCTGCGCGAGGCGCGCGAGGAGAGCGGAGTCGCGGCGCTCACTCCACTCGGATCGCTGCCGCTGGATGTCGACCGGCACGGTCTCGGCGACGGCTTCGGCCGGTGCGCCCGGCACTGGGACGTCGGCTACGGCGCGATCGCGGACCCGTCGGCCCCCGTCGCGGTGAGCGAGGAGAGCGAGGACGTGGCCTGGTTCGCGGTCGATGCGCTTCCCGAGCAGGTGCCGCCCGGGTTCGCGGGGCGGCTGGCGGGTGCGGTGCGGGCCGCTCGCGCCGTGGCGCGTCCGTAACCGAGGTCGGATGGCGCCGGGCCTGCGCTGGAGCGGGCCCGAGCCGCGCTCACCCTCGGTTGCGCACCGGTCGCGCAGTGCCGTGCGGCACGATGGGGCGATGAGCACCGCGCAGCGCCCCGTCGTCGTCCTCGCGGGGGCGAGCGGCTTCCTCGGCACCGATCTCGCCCGCCGCTTCGAGCTGGAGGGCTGGAGCGTGCGCCGTATCGGCCGCTCGGGTCCCGACGCCCGCTGGGGCGACTCCGCGGGGCTCGTCCGCGCCGTCGACGAGAGCGCGCCTGCTCGTGAACCTCGCGGGAAGAGCGTCGACTGCCGCTACACGGCCGCGAATCGCGCCGAGATCCTCCGCTCGCGCGTCGAGACGACCGCCGAGCTGCACCGCGCGGTCGCGGCGGCCGCGACTCCGCCGCACGTCTGGATGAACCCGAGCACCGCGACGATCTACCGGCACGAGGAGGAGCGCGCGAACACCGAGCGCGACGGCGTGATCGGCGAGGGCTTCTCGGTCGACGTGGCCACGGCCTGGGAGGCGGAGTTCTTCCGCGAGGGACACGCCCGCCACCCGCCGGATCGCGCTGCGCATGGCGATCGTGCTGGGCGACGGACCGGCGACCGGCATCCTGCTGCGCCTCGCGCGCCTGGGTCTCGGCGGTCCGCAGTACGACGGCCGCTGGCCTGCGACCCGCGATCGCCGCGAGGCGGGCGTGCACCACGAGTACCGGCCCACGCGCGGTCGTCAGCGCTTCAGCTGGATCCACGTGGAGGACGTGTTCCGCTCGATCCTGTTCCTGGAGGAGTCCGCTCGAGGGCCCGGTTCAACCTCGCGTCGCCGAATCCCAGCGACAACACGGAGCTGTCGCGCCTGCTGCGCGCCGCGGTGGGCCGCCGCGTCGGCCTGCCCGCCCCGCGCTTCGTCCTCGAGCCCGCGATGCTGCTGCTGCGCACCGAGCCCGAGCTGCTCCTGAAGAGCCGCTGGGTCGTCCCCGGCCGCCTCGAGGACGCCGGCTTCGCCTTCGCCCACCCGGACCTCGCCGAGGCCCTCCGCGACGTCGCCGCCCCCGCCTGACCGGTCGGCTCCTCCGGCGCCGCCGACTAAGGCTCACCGCGCCCGATCCGACCACTTCCCCGGTTCTCGGCCGCCCAGCCTCGCTGCCTCCGCCCGCCGTGGAAGGCGCCACCCCGGCGACCCCCCATTCCCGAGAGGCACCCCTTGCAGACCGCTTCAGCCCGCGGAGCCCCCAGTCCCGGCACCGTCAGTTCCGCAAACCGACAGCCCCGGAAGGCCCGAGTCCCGAGGGCATCATTCCGGCAGGCCCTAGTCCCGGAACCACAGTCCCGTGAACTAACAGTCCCGGCAGGCATCAGTCCCGGGAGTCAACGGTCGCGGCAGGCATCGGTCCCGGAGTCAACGTTCGCGGGAGGCATCAGTCCCGGAGGCTCGGGTCCCGGGAGGCATCAGTTCCCGGCGGCAGCAGTCCCGGGAGGCCCGCGTCGCGGGGCTCGGTCCCGGGAGGCAGCAGTCCCGGGAACTCACGGTCCCTGGAGGCATCAGTCCCTGGAAGCTCTCGTCCCGGAAGGCTCGGGTCCCGGGAGGCGCACTCGAATCCCCGCACCCCGCGACGAGGCGAAGCCGGAACGCGTGCCAAGCGTTGTCGGCGAGCCGTGCGCAGGACGCTCTGCGGTACGCAACCGTCTCGGCCGACCGCCCACGCCGCACAAGGCGGCGTGGACGACGTCGCGGAAGCGTCGCGCTACTGCGCGACCCTGAGCGCGTGTCGCGACGGTACTGCCCGCCGTCGAGGTGGATCAGGTCGAGGGCCTGGTAGTGCCCGCGCCCGCGCCTCGGCGAAGTCCGCGCCGCGTGCGACCACGTTGAGCACGCGCCCGCCGGTGGCGACGAAGCGCCCGTCGACCAGCTGCGTCGCGGCGTGCGCGATGGTCACGCCGGGGACGGCCTCGGCCGCCTCGAGTCCGCCGATGCCGCGGCCGGTGACGGAGTTCTCGGGGTAGCCCTCGCTGGCCAGCACGACGGTGACGGCGACCTCCTCGGTGAAGGCGGGCCACGGCACGGAGGCGAGCGAGCCCGTGGACGCGGCGAGCAGCAGCGCCGAGAGGGGAGGCGAGGCGGGGCAGGACGACCTGCGTCTCGGGGTCGCCGAAGCGGGCGTTGAACTCGATCACGCGGATGCCGGCGTCGGTGACGATGAGGCCGCAGTAGGAGTCCGACGAACAGGCGTGCGCTCGCGCTCGAGCTGGCGGATGGTCGGGATGGCGACGGTGTCGATGACCTCGTCGACGAAGGCGCGCTCGCTCTGCCAGCGGTCGGCGAGCCAGGGCAGGGAGTAGGCGCCCATGCCGCCCGTGTTGGGACCCTCGTCGCCGTCCGCGAGGCGCTTGTAGTCCTGGGCGGGCGAGAGCGGGACGACGTCGTGGCCGTCGGAGAGGAGGAAGAGCGAGACCTCCTGACCGGCGAGGAACTCCTCGATGAGGACGTCGCCCGACTGCAGCCAGAACTCGGCGTGCGCGACGGCGGCGCTGCGCGACTCCGTCACCAGGACGCCCTTGCCGGCGGCCAGGCCGTCGGCCTTGACGACGTAGGGGGCGCCGAACTCGTCGATGACGCGCGGTTGGCGTCGACGAAGTCGAGACCCGGACGGCAGCGGCCGGTGGGCACGCGGGCCATGTCCATGACGCGCTTCGCGGAGGTCTTCGAGCCCTCGAGCGCGGCGGCGGCCCTGCTCGGGTCGAAGGTGGGGATGCGGCGCTGGCGCAGGGCGTCGGCGACTCCGGCGACCAGCGGCGCCTCGGGGCCGATGACGACGAGCTCGATGCCCTGCTCGACGGCGAAGTCGGTGACCAGGCGCGGAGGCTGTTGGTGTCGAAGTGGATCACCTCGACGTCGCGGGCGATGCCCGCGTTGCCGGGCGCGGCGATGATCTCGTGCTGCTCCTCCTCTGCGAGGAGAGCCGTGATGATGGCGTGCTCACGGGCACCGAACCGAGGACGAGGATCTTCACCTGAACAGGATAGGCCCGGGGCCTCGCGGGGCGGACTTCCGCCGTCACGCCCCCGCACGGCCCGCTCGGGCCGGTTCTGCGGACCCGCCGCGAGATGCCGCTCCGGTACGGGTTCTCCGGCGTGTCGCGTACCGGACACGGCATCTCGCGGAGGGCCGCACGTCCCCGGCACGGCAGGATGGGATGCATGGCCAAGGGGAAGATCGACGAAGCGTCCGGTCAGGCGGCGGTGCGCGCGGCGCTCGCCGGAGCGGCGGACCGCACCACCACCGCGACCGCCGTGCGGTTCCTCCTGCAGATCATCGAGACGCGCGTACCGGGTCGCAGCGTCGAGGTGCGCGTGCCCCCTTCGGCGCTGCGCAGTGCGTCGAGGGCCCGGGCCACACCCGCGGCACCCCGCCGAGACGTGATCGAGATGGACGCCGCCACCTGGCTGGCCCTGGCGACCGGCGGCCTCCCGTGGACCGATGGCCTCGCGAGCGGGCGGATCCACGCGTCCGGGGTCCGCGCGGACCTCACGCCGTTCCTCCCTCTCCTGCGCGTCGGCTGACCGCGTCCCTCCGCCGTGCCTCCGCGTCGGCTGGGAGAACCCCGGCAGTCGTCGGATTGACTTCTCGTAAACGAGGCCGCCGAAGCACGGACCGGCGTTTGACCTGGGGCCGACCCTCAGCTTGGCTGGGAAAGTCCCCCTCATGCGGCCGGAGTCCTCTCCGAGTCCCCGCTCGACGCTTGGAGATCTCGACCAGATGCGAAGCAACACCCCCGGCCGTCGACGCGGCCTGATCAGAACACTCTCGGCGACCGCGGTCGGCGCCGTCGCCGGCGCCGCCCTGCTCGGCGCGGCCCCCGCGATGGCCGCCGAAGCGAAGGTCATCGACATCTACACGATGAACGACTTCCACGGCCGCCTCGAGGCGTCCGCAGAGGGCTCGGTCGACAACAGCTTCCCCGGTGCCGCCTCGCTGGCCTCGGCCTTCGCGACGCTCAAGGCCGAGAACCCGAGAACTCGATCCTCGTCTCCGCCGGCGACAGCATCGGCGCCTCGACCTTCCACGTCCTTCGTGCAGCAGGACAACCCGACCCTCGACGCGCTGGGCCTCATGGGAGTGAGCGTCTCGGCGATCGGCAACCACGAGTTCGACCAGGGCCGTGCCGACCTCGACGACCGCGTCATCCCGCAGGCCGAGTTCGAGTACATCTCGTCGAACGTGCTCGAGAAGGGCACGAGCAAGCACGCCTACGCCTCGTCCTCCGTCGAGGACTTCGACGGCGTGACGGTCGGCTTCATCGGCGCGACCACCGCGAGCCCTCGCTCGCGACGCCGTCCGGCATCGCCACGCTCGACATCGCCCCGATCATCGACTCGGTCAACGCCGAGGCGGCACGCCTGCAGGACGGCGTCGACGACTCCGCCGACGCCGCAGTGCCCGCCGAGTCCAAGAACCTCGAGGCCGACGTCCTCGTCGCAGTGATCCACGAGGGCGCCGAGAGCGCCTCCGCGGACCTCGATGACGAGAACACGCTCTTCGGCGGCATCGTCGACGGCATCGGCGGCGGGATGGACGCGATCGTCTCGGCGCACCACGCACCAGGCCTACGCCTCCGAGGTCACGGTCGACGGCAACACGCTCCCCGTCGTCCAGGCGGGCCAGTGCGGCAACCGCCTCGGTCACATCGAGCTCACCGTCGACCCCGAGACGAAGGAGGTGACCTCGAGCGCGCAGAACCTCGTCGAGACGCTGGCTCCCGTCCAGGTCACCAACCCGACCACCGGAGTCGTCTCGACGGCCTACCAGCCCGCGTACGCCGCTGATTCCACACCCCGAGGGCGTGGCGGTCGCCGCGGTCGTCGCCGACGCCGTCGCGGTCGCCGAGGTCGAGGGCGCCGTGCCGGTCGGCGAGATCACCGCCGACGTCCGCCGCGGCTCCCAGTCGGACGGCTCCGAGAACCGCGGTGCCGAGTCGACCATGGGCAACCTCGTCGCCGACGCCCAGCTCTGGGCCACGCAGGAGGACCTCGGCACGCAGATCGCGTTCATGAACCCCGGCGGAGTGCGCGCCGACCTGCTCTTCGCCGCGAGCGGCGCGGGCGACGAGGACGGCAAGGTCTCCTACAAGGAGGCGGCCGCCGTTCAGAACTTCGCGAACACCCTCGTCACCGAGACGCTCACGGGTGCTCAGATCAAGACGGTCCTCGAGCAGCAGTGGCAGCCGGCGACCTCCAGCCGTCCGGAGCTGCACCTGGGCATCTCGGCCGACCTGTCGTACACCTACGACCCGACCGCCGAGGCTGGCTCGCACGTGACCGGCGTCTTCTTCCAGGGCGAGCCGGTCGCGGACGACGAGACGTTCAAGATCGTGACGAACTCGTTCCTCGCTTCCGGCGGCGACAACTTCACCGAGCTCGCCAACGGCGCGGACCAAGGCCGACTCCGGCCGCGTCGACCCTCACGGCCTTCACCGACTACATCGCCGCGTTCTCGCCGGTCACCCCGGACCCCGCGTCGCGCTCGATCGGCATCGTCGACACCAGCGCGGAGGAGCCCGGACGCTCACCTACGACCTGTCCTCGCTCGACGTCAACAACTCGACGGTCCGCGACGACGAGGTGCAGGTGCTGATCGACGGTGAGCAGGTCTCCTCGGCTCCGATCGACCACACGGTCGTCGACACCACCGACGAGCAGGGCCGGGCCTCGGTGAGCGTCGACATCAGCGGCCTCCGCCGCCGGTGACCACGAGCTCGAGTTCCGCCTCCCCGTCACGGGAGTGTCGGTCGGCTCGACCCTCACCGTCACCGGAGCCCCGGAGGGCGACGCCCACCCCGGCGCCGACCCCGTCGAGACCGTGATCCCGACGACCCCCGCCACCACCGCTCCGGTGGCCGGCGGCTCGACCGGCGGCGGCGCACCAGCTCGCCGCGACCGGGTTCGACACCACCCCGGCGCTGCTCGCCGGTGCCGTCGCGCTCCTGCTCGGAGCGGCGATGAGCGTGGCGCACCTGCGCCGCCGCACCGTCTCGAAGTAGCGGACAGCACGGAGGGCCCCCCGACGATCGTCGGGGGCCCTCCGTCGTTGGGGACGACGGAACGCCGCCTCCCTGTCGGGACGGCGGCGTTCGGGTGCTGCTGGAGCCGGAGGCTCAGTAGCGGGTCGGGACCTGGCGGTACCCGTCGCGACGCGTCACGAGAACGGTGGCGACGGCGCCCCAGGCGGAGACGGCGGCGAGGAGGACGGCGACGGCGATGCTCATGAGTGTTCTGCCTTTCGTTGCGGCGGAACCTGATCCATCCGCCGGGATGCTGTGTACAACGTCCACTCTGGCCACTCCTGTTCCTAAGGACAATCGATGAGTTCTTGCCCTGACGTGTAGCGCGTTGCTTCATGGACGTGCGGCGGCTGGAACTGCTCGGAGAGCTCTCGATGCGGCGCTCGATCACCGCGGTGGCGGAGGCGACGCACCGCACTCCGTCGGCCGTCTCGCAGCAGCTGAAGGTGCTCGAGCGCGAGGCCGGCGTGCGCGCTGATCGAGCGCTCGGGACGCGGTGTGGTCCTGGCCGGAGCCGGCCGGGAGCTGGCCCGCAGCGCGACCGAGATCGCCATCGCCCTCGAGCGGGCGGACGCGGTCTCGGCAGACGTTCAAGAACAACCCGATCGGCGAGGTGACGATCGCCACGTTCCCCACGGCCGGGCAGATGCTGCCTCCCGGACGCCCTGGTGGCGCTGCGCAGCGTGGAGGGACTCGTCGTGCAGTGCGAGGACGTCGATCCCGGCACGGACGAGTTCGCCGACCTCACCGCCGACTTCGACATCGTGCTCGGGCACTCGCCGACGGGTCGCAGCGCCTGGGCGGGGCGCGGCCTGGCGATGGCCGAGCTGATGGTGGAGCCGCTCGACATCGCCCTGCTGGTGGGCACAGGCTCGCCGACCGGGCCACGGTGACCCGCGGCCGACCTGGTCGGGGAGACCTGGATCGGAGTGCCCGACGGCTTCCCGTTCGAGCGGGTCATGCAGGAGATCGAGACCGCCTCGGGCGAGGCCGTGCGGGTCGAGCAGCGCTTCGCCTCCACCCGCGTGACGGAGGCGTTCGTCGCGGCCGGGCTCGGCATCGCGGTGCTGCCCCGCTACGCGGCCGGCGGTGTCGGAGTGGTGGTGAAGCCGCTCCGGGGGGTCAGCTCGGTACGGCACATCGTGGCGCTGATGCGGCCGGACAGGGCCGAGCGGCTGTCGGTCCGGACCGTGGTGCGCGAGCTGCGCGCGCGGGCGGGGCGGATCGTCCATTCGCTCTGAGGGGCAGCTCCGTCGAGTGGGCGCGATCCGGGGTCCGGAGGAGGGTGAGGCCCGGTTCGGGAGCGACTCGCGCAGGTGCGCACGGTCGAGTGGACGCGATCCGGGGCGCGGAGGGACGGGCAGGCCCGGTTCGGGGCGAGTCGCGCAGGTGCGCACGGTCGAGTGGACGCGATCCGGGGTGCGGAGGGGCGCGAGGGCCCGGAACGCGACCATTCGCGAACCCGGCGTGCCTGCAGAGCCGCTCGGCGGCCGGGTCCCGCCCGCTGGGCACCGCACGGCCCGCTCCGAGCCGCGTTCGGGGGAGAATGGAGGCGTGACCGATCCGCTCGACCCCCCGCAGCACTCCGACGACGTCGAGGTGACCCGCGAGGAGGTCGAGGTGCGCCGATCGCCGCGCATCTGGCGCATCCTGGCGCTGGGCGCCGGGCTCGGAGCGATCGTCGCGTTCGTGCTGACCTTCGCGCTGCCCGAGACGCAGGGCTTCTCGCAGGGTCAGGTCTTCGGCTTCAGCCTTCTGCTGTTCGTCACGCTCTTCGGAGCCCTCGCGGGGCTCGTCGTCGTCGTCCTCGACCGCGTCGTCGGTCGGCGCGTGGTCCGCGCCACGGCCGAGCGCACGGTCGCCCGCGAGACGCCGGCCGGTGAGCCGGAGGCGGACGGCGGCTCGCCGGAGGATCCGGGCACCGCCGTCCGCTGACGGGTCAGCGGCCCTTGCGCGCGGTCCTGCGCGCGGCGTTCTGCATCGTGCGCTTCGCCTTCTGCGACTTCGTGAGCTTGCGCGCGATGAACATCAGCAGGTAGGGGATCAGGCGGTAGATCACGGGAGGCTCCTCGTCTGCGCGCCCGGGTGGCGCGCGGATTCGAGTCTGGACGCCCGGGCGCCGCCCCGGCACCCGGTTGCGGACGCTCGGAGGCTGTGCTGGTCGCGAGCGCGCCGAGCGGACAGGCCGACCCGGCGCTCCGGTCCCGCGCTCTGCTCGGGGCCCGATCCGTCCTCACTCCAGGCCCCGGCTCGGCGCCGGAGTCAGCTGAGCTGCGTGCGCTCCACCCAGTCCAGGTACTCGGAGTCACGGTGCCCGTGATGTAGTCGCCCGTGAAGCAGCTGGTCTCGAGGTCGGTGACGTCCGGATCCCTCGAGGATCGCCGCCTTCATGTCCGCGACCTCCTGGTAGATCAGGTAGTCGGCGCCGATGGCGTCCGCGATCTCGGGGATCCGCCGGTTGTGGGCGACGAGCTCCTGACGCGAGGGCATGTTGATGCCGTACACGTGCGGGTAGCGGACGGGCGGCGCGGCGGAGGCGAACGTGACGGTGTTCGCTCCGGCCGTGCAGGGCCATGTCGACGATCTCCTTCGACGTCGTGCCGCGCACGATCGAGTCGTCGACGATCAGCACGTTCTTGCCCTTGAACTCGCTCGACATGGCGTTGAGCTTCTGGCGCACCGACTTCTTGCGCACCGCCTGGCCCGGCATGATGAACGTCCGGCCGACGTAGCGGTTCTTGTAGAAGCCCTCGCGGTACTCGATGCCGAGCTTCTGCGCGACCTGCATCGCGGCGGGGCGGGACGAGTCCGGGATCGGCATGACGACGTCGATCGCCCCGCCCGGCGTGTACGCGGCGATGGTGTCGGCGAGGCGGTCGCCCAGGCGCAGTCGCGCCTCGTAGACCGAGATGCCCGACATGACGGAGTCGGGGCGCGCGAGGTAGACGTACTCGAACGAGCAGGGGATGAGGCGCGGGTCCTTCGCGCACTGGCGGCTGGCCATGGTGCCGTCGGGGGTGATGAAGACCGCCTCGCCCGGCGCGACGTCGCGCACGATCTCGAAGCCCTGGGCCTCGAGCACCAGCGACTCGGAGGCGACGACCCAGTCGTCGGTCGCGCCGACGTTCGAGCGGCGGCCGACGATCAGCGGGCGGATGCCGAAGGGGTCGCGGAACGCGAGGAGTCCGACTCCAGCGATCAGCGCGATGGTGGCGTAGGAGCCCTCGACGCGCTCGTGCACGCGGGCGACGGCGTCGAACACCTCGTCGGCGTCGAGGTCGCGGCCGGACATCGAGGCCTGCAGCTCGTTCGCGAGGACGTTCACCAGCAGCTCGGTGTCGGAGGTGGTGTTGAGGTGGCGGCGGTCGACGCGGAAGAGCTCCTCGGTGAGCTCGCGCGTGTTCGTCAGGTTGCCGTTGTGGACGAGGATGATGCCGTAGGGCGCGTTCACGTAGAACGGCTGCGCCTCCTCCTCGCGCTCCGCGTTGCCCTTGGTGGCGTAGCGGACGTGCCCGAGGCCCATGGTCCCGAGCAGCGAGCGCATGTCGCGGGTGCGGAACGCCTCGCGGACCTGGCCCGCGGCCTTCTTGATGTGGAGGGTGCTGCCGTCGGCCGTCGCGATGCCGGTCGAATCCTGACCGCGGTGCTGCAGGAGCGACAGGCTGTCGTAGATGGACTGGTTGACGGGTCCCGAGGAGACGATTCCTACGATTCCGCACATGCCGGATGGGCTCCCAATCGGGTAGCAGGGGGGGATGACGGTCCATCCTGACATGCGGCGACCGCATCCCCTAATGGTTCGCCGTGGGCGGATCGGCCGGAGCGCGGCGGTGCCCGGGCGCGGTGTCGGGCGGATCCGCCGAGGTCGTCGCCGGTGCGCAGAAGCCTCGTCGCGGGCTCTCGGCCGGGCGGGCCAGTCGGTAGGGTCGTCGCGTGAGTGATGAGACGAGCAGCTACGCCCGCGCCGGAGTCGACACCGCGGCGGGTGATCTCGCGGTCGAGCTGATGAAGTCGGCCGTGTCGGCCACGCACGACCGGCACGTGCTCGGCGGAGTCGGCGGGTTCGCCGGCCTCTACGACGTGTCGTTCCTCAAGGACTTCCGCGCGCCGCTGCTCGCGACCTCGACCGACGGAGTGGGCACCAAGGTCGCGCTCGCGCAGGCGATCGACAAGCACGACACGATCGGCCAGGACCTCGTCGGCATGGTGGTCGACGACATCGTCGTGGTCGGCGCCCGTCCCCTCTTCATGACCGACTACATCGCCTGCGGCAAGGTCGTCCCCGCGCGCATCGCCGACATCGTCGCCGGGATCGCACGCGCCTGCTCCGCCACCGGCACCGCGCTCGTCGGCGGCGAGACCGCCGAGCACCCCGGCCTGCTCGGGCCCGACGACTACGACGTGGCCGGAGCGGCGACCGGAGTGGTCGAGGCGGACGCGGTGCGCGGCGCCGACCGCGTGCGCGACGGCGACGTCGTGATCGCGATGGCCTCCTCCGGTCTGCACTCCAACGGCTACTCGCTCGTGCGCCACATCCTCGCCGAGCGCGGCATCGGCTTCACCGACCACTCGGCCGAGCTCGGCGGAGTGGTGGGCGAGGTCCTCCTCGAGCCGACCCGCCTCTACACGCGGCCGCTGCTCGACGTGCTCGAGCACGGGACGCTCGGCTCGGCCGTGCACTCGATCAGCCACGTGACCGGGGGCGGCATCGCCGCGAACCTGGCCCGCGTGCTGCCGCGCGGCTCGTGGGTCGAGGTCGAGCGCTCCTCCTGGAACCCGTCCGACGTGTTCCGCGCGCTCGCCGGGATGTCGGGCGCGACGCTCGAGAGCACGGAGGGCACCTGGAACCTCGGCATCGGGATGTTCGCGGTGGTCGACGCGGCCGCCGCCGAGCCGGTCATCGCCTCGCTCGAGGCGTCGGGGGTGCCGTCGTGGATCGCCGGGCGCGTGTCGATGAGCAGCCGGTCGTTCGAGGGCTTCGAGCAGGGCGCCAAGGGCGTCGACGGCGGCGCGGTGCGCCTGATCGGGGCGTACGCGGGCTGACGCCGCGGCTCCGGAGTCGACCTCCTGCTGGTCGAGCAGCCGCCGCAGCCGGCGTATCGCGACCCGCGTCTCCGGGAGGCGTGGATCTCGATACGCGCCGCTGCGCGGGCTACTCGGTCAGCAAGGAGCTCAGGCCGCGCGGTGGTGCCGGGCGCGGGAGTGCTCGCGCTCCCAGGCGTGCTCGTGCCGGGTCAGCAGCCACGAGCCCCACGCGCACAGCGCGAAGGCCGCAGCGGTCGCCAGCAGCGCCGCGATCCAGGTCGGAGCGTCGCGGCTGACCAGCAGGTTCGCCGCCGCGATCAGGACGCCGAGCGCGGATCCCGAGCTCGTGCCCGCGACGAAGGCGGCGTCCCTCCGGCTGACCGCGCGGATCGTGACCATGCCGGCTATCGCCCCGGCTCCGCCCGCGAGGCCGATGCCCGCTCCGGAGAGCACGCCCATCAGCATCCCGAAGCTCACGAGCCCCGACGGGTCGAGTGGTCCGGACGCGAGCGCGGCCGGGAGGTAGAGCACCAGGGCGACGGCGGCGCCGACAGCGCCTCCGACGAGGACCGCACCCAGCAGCAGGGCGGTGGTGACGTAGCTGAGCCGTGCGACAGGGTGCACGGATCCTTCGGGTTCGAACATCGCGGCTCCATCGACGCGAACGCGCGGACCGTTCCGCGCGCCGTCCTCGGACACTACGCCCGCGGGGGCCGCCGCGGTGAGGGCTTGCGGCGGCGGCGGGTCAGCGCGTGAGGATCCACGCGAGGAGGTAGCTCCGCGAGTTCGCGCTGTCGATCTCCGCGTCCGTCAGCTGCGCCGCCCTCGACAGGGCCGCCTCCGGATCGCTCGTCGCCTGCAGCATCACGACGTAGTCGGCGAGCGGCGAGCCCGGCGCCCCGGCGACGAGCTCGTCCACGCGGTCCGGGCTCGGGAGGAACGCGGTCGCGGGCGGGAGGGGGAGCAGCTCGATTCCCAGGATCGCCGACGGCGTCGCGTCGAAGAACGTGGCGTAGTCGCGCTTGCCGCCCCAGTTGATCGCGAGGAAGGGGGCGTCGAAGCCCGGAGGCGTCGTCGGGCTCAGCCAGAGGTCGGCGGCGGCCTCGGTCTCCAGGCTCAGCATCCAGCGCGCCTGCTCGAGCAGGGCCTCGTTCTCGGACGCCGAGGCCCAGAGCGCGAGCCCGTTCCACGCGTTGACCGCCTCGGACACCGACTCCTGGTTGTTGCCGTCGCGGGCGGGGGCGAGGCCCGAGGCCCAGGAGTGGCCGCGGTAGGCGTCGAACACGCGCAGGCGCGGGAACTCCGCGGTGTCGACGGGGGAGGCCAGATCGAGCGCGAGCAGGTCGGCGACGGTGCGGTAGCGCTCGACGAGCGAAGGGTCCTCCTCCGCCAGCATGCCCAGCGCCGAGAGGAAGTACCCGTAGTGGAAGTGGTGGTCGTTGAACTCCTCCGATCCGAACGAGGGGGCGGAGCCGACCATCCCGCCCAGCACGGGGTCGTAGACGAAGCACTTCACGGCACCGGCGGTGCAGCCGGTCGGATCCAGCCACAGGTCGAGCTCCGCCAGGAGCTGCTCGTGGAGGACGGCGGCGGTCTCGTCCAGGCCGAGGTCGGTGGCGAGCCGGTGGAGGGTGGCCGCCCGGTAGAGCTCCTTGCCGGCGCCGTAGGTGTCGGTGGCGGCGAAGCGGACGTCGGCGGCGTCGAGCGGCACCTGCCGGCGGAGGGCGCCGCGCTCGTCGTCGGTGAGGCGCGTGAGATCGAGCGCCCCCGACTCCGCGATCGCCGCAGTGCTGCGAGAGAAGGTCGTGCCGGATTCGAGCCCGACCCGTCCGTAGAGGGTGTCGTAGCCCGGATCCCCCTGCGAGCCGAGACCGAAGAACGTCGACGCGCTGCCTTCCGTCCGCAGCGTGTAGGTCGTCGTCGTGCGGCCCCCCGCGGTCGAGTGCGCGACGGTCGCGCCCTCGAGCGCGACGGCCCCCTGCGCAGTGCGTCGATCTGCACCCGGCTCGCCCCCTCCGGCACGGCGAAGACGACGAGGCGCCCCTCGAGCCTCATCCGGGGGAACGCGTCGAGGGCGGAGGCGGGCGCCACCAGGGCGTACCGCTGCCCGCCCGCCGAGACGAGCAGCAGGCCGTCGGCCGCTCGCTCCGGCTCCGTGGCGCCCTCGACGATCACGTCCTGCGGCTCCCGCGCGCGGTAGGAGGCGTACGGCCAGCCCTCGGCGGTGACGAGCTCTCCGGCGCCGGCGAAGCTCCAGGTCGAGACGAGGTCGTCGAGCGCGGTGAGCTCGACCGACGACGACGGCACGGTCACCGTGAGGTCGTCGCGCGCGAGTCCGAAGAGGGCCCGCGGCGTCGCGTCGACCTGCGGCAGCCCCACCGAGAAGCCGTCGGGGCGCGGAGTGACCGAGAGGATCCCCGTGTAGAGCGGGAGGCCGTCGGTGAAGACCGGCCCCGACACCCACGAGTTCGTCGGAGGGGGACCTCCTCGGCGAGCCGCGGTGCCCCCGCGTACGGCCCGGCGACCTGAGGCAGGCGCCCGGCGTGCGCGGAGGCCTCGACAGCCCAGTCGGGGAGGGGTGCACGGGTGGCGTGCATCCGACGAGCAGGAGCAGCGCGAGGGCGGAGGCTGCCCCGCGCCGCGCCTCACCGGGCGAACCCGCCGGGTGTGACGAGGTCCCCGAGGCGGGCGACGAGCCACCCGCCGAAGCTCTCGTCGTCCTGCAGTCGGAGCTCCGCCCGCACCGGCGCGCCGATCACGTTGTAGTCCTGCGTGGTGATCTCGTCGGTGCGGGCGCGCACGACGGTCGTCGCCCGCCCGTTGCGGTACCGCTCCACCTCGACGTCGTAGATCTCGGCGTCGACAGTGGTGCCGTCGGGCATCGCGACGGCGACGGTGCCGCCGACGGGGATGCGCGAGTAGTCGCGCGCGCCGAGCGAGAACTCGCTCTCGAGGTGGATGGAGTCGGCGATCGCGACGACGGCGAGGATCTCGTCCTCCTCGACGAACGCCCCGATCTCGGTGTCGACCTGCTTCACGACGCCGTCGAGGGCGGCGGTGAAGACCATCAGCCCCCGGGCTCGATCGTGTAGCCGACGTCGGCGCTGGTGAAGTCCTTCGTCTGCATGTCCGACTCGAGGATCGCGCTCTGCAAGCTGAAGAGCACGTCGCCCTTCTGCACGGAGTCGCCGCGCGAGATCGTGAGGTCCTGGATCGTGCCGGCGAACGGCGTCCCCAGGGAGTAGTCCTCGGTGATCAGCTGGGCGCTCGCCGCCCTGACGGTCAGCGACGAGACGTTGGCGTAGACGAGGCCGGCGGCGGCGATCCCCACGGCGGCGACGCAGGAGAGCACGAAGCCGAGCCAGCGCAGCGGCTTCATGCCGCACCCGCTGCGAGCCGGCGGCGTCCGGTGACGAGGACGGTGCCGGCGAGCTCGGCTCTCGCCGCCCGCTTGAGGGCGATGTGCTCCCGCGCCGCGATCACGGCGAAGGCGCCGAGGGTGAGCGTGTTCAGGATGTTCCAGACGAGCGCCACCGAGTACTCGGCCGTCCACTCCGCCTTGAGGAAGCCGACGACGGTCGTCGCCGACAGGAAGACCAGGAACACCATCTGCACCTTGATGAAGTCGAACGGGGAGGCCGCCCGGCCCGTCGCTCCGGTCGAGGTCCAGCTGGGCTTGCGGCCGGCCACCGCCAGGAAGAACGCCTTGGTGTACATCGGGAAGGTGACGGTCGACAGCAGCAGCGTCTCCCACCGGAAGGAGCCGATGATGAAGAGCGCGAGTCCGATCTGCAGCACGTAGAAGCCGCAGTAGAAGAGGATCCACTGCAGCAGCGGCACCTCCGAGGCTCACGGGAGTGATGTTCAGGTAGATCTGCATCGGGGGCAGCACGATCAGGCCCAGCGGCACGATGCCGGTGAAGTAGAAGGTCACCGTCATGAAGTACTGCATGCGCTGATCGGTCGTCAGGCGGCGCCGGGGCGAGAACGGGTTGTGCCGGAGGAAGATCTCGAACCCGCCGACCGCCCAGCGGACCTGCTGCCGCACGAAGGCCTCGATGGTCTCCGGAGTGCGCCCGACCGCCAGGGTCATCGGCACGAAGATCGAGCGCCAGCCGCGCTCGTGCACGAAGATCGATGTCCAGATGTCCTCGGACTGGGAGCCCTCGTACATGCCGCCGATGTCGTCCAGCGCCGTCCGGCGGAAGACGGCGTTGGTGCCGACGCAGAACGCGGAGTTGTACTTGTTCTTGCCGGGCTGCGTCAGCGCGTAGAAGACGATCTGCATGTACGCGGATCCCCGCGAGATGAAGTTGTGCGCGTTGCCGTAGACCTGCGGGGCCTGCACGAACGCGACGTCGTCGTGCAGGAAGAACGGCAGCGTCTCCTCGAGGAACTCGGGGACCACGACGAAGTCGGCGTCGATCATCACGGCGAAGTCCGCGGTCGAGAGCCGCAGGGCGTGGTTCACGTTGCCGGCCTTCGCGCCGGAGCGGTCCTCGCGCACCACGTAGCGGATGCCCAGGCGCTCGGCGATCTCGGCGACCCGGGGGTCGTCCCCGTCGTCGAGCAGCCAGGTCCCGTGGGTGCCGTGCGTGTCGCGCGCCGCCCGGGCGGTGCCCTCGATGATCACCGGATCCTCGTTGTAGGTGGTGATCAGGACGTCGACCGTGATGCGACGGCGACCGAGGAAGAGGTCGTCCCCGATGGGGATCCCGTCGACGGGGCTGCCGAAGAGCGTCGCGCGGGCCGCGTGGAACGTCGCATCCCGCGGGTCGTACGTGCTCGAGAAGCGCCGTCCACATGGTGAGGGCGGCCTGGCCGATGAGGTACAGCTCGCAGATGATCACGATGGCGAAGGGGAGCGGATCGCCGATGTTGCGCGGGTTGAGCAGGAAGCCGCCGTAGAGCAGCGCGCCCAGTCCGGCGAGCAGCACGATCGAGATGAGCGACGGCGACTGCAGCCGCGCCCGGCTCGGTGACGGTGCGGGGCTGGCCACGCGCGCCTGCTTGATCTGCAGACGCGTGAGGGCGGGGGGCGGGGTCTCGGGGGCGGGCAGGGCGTGCGTGGGGAAGGTGGGGGCTGAGGAGGGGCGGTGTCGGGGGTGTCTGGGGTGTCTTGCGTGTCGGCTCCGGAGGCGGAGGGTCGGCGGACGAGGGTTCGACCAGGGTGTCCGAGGGTCACGGGTACGGCTTTTCGGGTAGGCGGGAGCGGGTGCTCGGGCGCCGATCCGGAGGACGGGTTCTGCGGAGGCGCGCCGAAGAGGGCCTGCGGTGCGCGGTGCGCGGCAGGGGAGAGCCGGGTGGGCGCCACGTGTGCCGTCGGGGTGCGGCGTGGCGGTCTCAGTGTCTGTGCCCCACCCCGGGGGGACAAGATCCGCTTCAGGACACGTCCGGAAGCGGACACGGTGTCCGCGGTCGCGATCAGCGCCGCAGCGTCTGGCGCGGGAGCTCGCCGAAGCGGCGGGCGTAGTGCTGGGCGAAGCGCCCGGTGTTCACGAAGCCCCAGCGGGCGGCGACGTCGCCGACGACGAGCTCGCCGGGAACGGCGGCGCTCGGCCGGTCGGGTGCTCGAGAACCACGTGCGGCGTCGTGGTCGCCGGTGCGCGCTCGCTGAACGGCTCCGCCTCCACCTCGAGAATCCGCCTGCTGGTTCGGACGCCCCGGACACGGAAGCCGTCAGAGCAGCGGCCGTAGCGCTCCCCTCGCAGCAGCGCGACCTCGTCACCCTCGTGCACGGGGAAGGGTTCACCATCGCGGAGGCCGCCGCGATCCTCCGACTCACTGCGTTGACCGCTCGCAGTCGTCACGCGCGGGCGAAAGGACAGCTCGCGAGGGAACTCCATCCTTCCGCGATCACCCGATCGGGGTCCCGTATGGGGATGGCTCTCCGGTCATCGCTGGCGCCGCCTCAGCTCACGTCGTACTGATCCTTCCTCGTCGCGGAGTCGGCGCTGCAATAGGTGAGTCGGGGCGGAGGAGTTCACGGAGTGTGTTGCGGGCGCGTTGGTGTCGTCCGTGCGCAGTCGACGTGCTGACCCCGAGGATCGCGGCGGCTTGGGGGAGGGTGAAGCCGTCCCAGAGGATCAGACGCACGAGCTCGCTCTGGTCGGGGGGCAACTGGTCGAGTGCGTCCTGCACGTCGAGGGTCGCGGTATCGGTCGGTTCGATGGGCTGGGTTTCGAGGTGCTGGCGCAGCTTGAGGGTGAGTTCGGCGTGTCGGAGCGTTCCGCGGGCTGCGTTGGCGAGGAGTCGGCGGGCGACTCCGAACAGCCACATCCGCGCCTGCTCCGGATCGGAGGGCAGCTGGTCGATGCGTCGCCAGGCGACGACGAACGTCTCGCTGAGCAGATCAGCGGCATCGGCCTGGACGCTGACGCGCCGGCCGAAGTAGCTGAGGAGGTCGGCTGCGTTGGCGTCGTGCAGGCCCTCGAGAGTCGCCTCCCGGTGATCGCGGCGCCTCCTCCCCATCACTCGGCACCCCCGGCGCCGCACTGGCCCGCCATCTCGAGTGAGACGCCGCCGGCCAGGTGGCCGGCATCCTCGAACACGCGGGAGATCTCGTCGCCCATCAGCGTGCTCGCGACGACCCCGCGATCCGCATCGGGAACGTCGCCCGGGTTCCCGCCCTCGGCCGCGATCCGTTCCTTCAGCGCCTGCCGCTCGGCCTGCTCCTCGACCAGTCCGGTGTCGATGTCCTGGACGGTGATCGCCGTCACGAGGGGAGACCAGTCGTATCCGGCCAGGAAGTCACGGGCTTCCTCGGTGCGCTCGTTCACCTCGGCGTCCGAGAGCTGTCCGCCGTACTCGGGGACGACGCGCGCGACGACGGCGCAGAGACCGACGTCGCTTCCTGCGCTGAGCTCGAAGGTGCGTTGCACGGCGGCATCCGGAGCCCAGCCGACCCAGCTCAGCAGAGTCGGCCCGGCGACCGCGGCCGTTGTCCCGACGCCCACGAGCCCGATGCTCAGGGCCGCGACGCCGAGACCGGACCGCAGCCGGAAGCGTCGCGGACGGCGCTCGTCCGCGACGGCGCGAGCGATCGCCCGCGCCTGCGCCGCGTTCCCCGGATCCGACCCCAACGCCGGCGGTGCAGCTCGACGCACCCGCTCATCGATGTCATCCATGTCGTTCCCCTCAGTGATCGCCCTTCACTGTGGACATGTCCGGACAGCGCTCCGTCGTAATGCGAAGCCTCAGATCGTTTCGCGAACCGAGCGCAGAGCGCGCGAACTGTGTGTCTCACGCGCAACGCTTGGCACTACCTTCCGGCTATGACCAATCGCACGCTCGGCAACGCGTACGCCGCCGTCCTTCTGATCGTCGGTGCGGCACTGACCCTCATCGGCTCGCTCACCTCAGGGTCAGTGGGTGCCACTGCCGCCGTCGCCTTCGGCGCGGCGGCGGTGGCGGCGGGGCTCGTGCTCATCGGCATCCGCTTGATCATCCCCGCCCGTTAGCCGCGCCACGAGGAGACTCGGCGAGCTGTCCCGTATCGGGATCGTCGTCCGGACGGTAGAACTACCCACTGCCGTCCGGGCGCCCGGTAGGGACCGCAACGACGTGACGTCGCCGAGCGTCGGATTGGGGGCGGCTATCGTTCGCTCGAAGCGGCTTCCTGGTCGACTGTGGTGGTGAGGTGTATGCGGAGGAGTTCCTTGGCGCGCGCGTAACGACTCCGAGTCGTCGACGCTGGGATGCCCAGGTGCGCCGCCGCTTGCTCGAGCGTGAATCCGTCCCAGTGGATGAGGCGAATCAGCTCGGCGTGTCCAGCGGAGATTTTGGTGAGGGCGAGACGGACGTCGAGATCCTGGTCGAGGGTGTCCGCGGTGACCTCCGAGATGGTGTGCCCGAGGGTCGACAGGAGAGCGTCACGTCGGATCCGACCTCGATCGTGATGGCGGAGGACGTTGCGGGCCACTCCGAACAGCCACATACGTGCCTTTTCGCTGTCGTCCGGCAAGCGTCGTGCGACTCGCCAGGCTTCCGAGAGTGTCTCTCCGACGAGGTCGGCGGCGTCTTGGGGGTCGGTGGTGCGGTGGAGGAAGTAGCCGAGGAGGTCTGCTGCTGTCTCTGTCAGCACCGATTCGACGTGGGACCGGTTCATCGGCTGTCAGTGTCGGTGGGGAGTGCATCGGTGGAGCACTGCGTCTCGGAGTTGCTCTGGAGGGTGTTGGCGAGGTCGGGCCACTGGGTCACGAGATCGGCCGTCAGCGAGTTGAACACCACCTGCGTGAGACCGTCTTGCAGAATCCGGGCGTCGGACGCGATCGGCCCGGTCCACACTTCCCCGTCGTTGTGCACGTTGAAGTCCTCGATGTCCGCACCCGCGACCAACCGGCCGAGGTCGTCCGGTCGTCCCACGGCGAGCAGCCGGCTGGCGATGAACTCCGGGTCGGGCTGCAAGGAGTCGACGTCGAGAGCTTCAGGCAGGCCTGGGTGGCAGCGCGCTCGTCGCCGGAGAGCGAGTCGGTCGCGAAATGGGTCTCGCAGGAGCCCAGAGCGCGGCCTTCCACGTCGAACCACTCTCCGAGAACACGACGTCCGGCTCGGTGACGTACGTCCATGGTGCCCACTGCGAAGCTGCTGCGGCTCCCGTCCCCAGCACTCCAAGGGCCAGGCCGATGGCGACGGCGGGGCCGAGGCGACGGCGGGCCGAGGCGCCGGCGCGGCCGCATCCGTGCGGATGCCGCACGATCCTCAACGAGAGCGTGAAGAGCGATCCTCACGCGCACGTCGTCGGTCGGTCGGCGTCCTGCGGAGTCGAGTCGGTTGTCGAGCTGGTCGGTCATGATGCCCCCTGAGAAGTGCGGTCATCTTGTACATGCCCGCTCAGGTGCGTTTCGTCCATCGTGATCCGAGATTGCCTGGTCGGGGCAAATCGGAGGTTTCAGTCAGCTGTTTCGGTAGGGGGTGGTTCTGCCGGACGCCTCCGGGGCGTCGAGAGATATCGCGAGTTTTCGAGGTATCAACCGAATGTGAGCAGCTTCGTCCGGTGTCGTCGTTCTCGCACCGCTCCGTGTCGTGATCATGTCCCGGGTCATTCGAGCGGGGAGGACGCTGAAGCCGGACTGGAGAATCGTGGCTGCTCAGGAAGCCCTGTCCTGTGGAGGGTCAGGTGACCCAGACGTAACCGTCGATGCGTTCGCCACCGAACCCGGGCTCGTAGGAATTGAGGTCGTAGACGTCGCCGGGTCTGGCCCAGGGGGCGAGCGTGCCGGTGAAAGTGGCGAGACCCGTGGCATCGGTCGGGGCGTATGCCGTGGTATCGAGCACCCCGGGAGTGCTGTACGCGCTGGCGAGGCCCAGTCCAAGGCCAGGGCCGGGATCATCCGGACCTGCGTAGCCGTTTGTGCTGGTCGGGCCGGTGCTGAGCATGAGGAAGTCGTCGGTCACCTGGCCCGCAGCGCCACGATAGGTGAGCTGGATGGAGAAGGTGGCGCCAGGAGCCGCGTGGATCTCCGACTGGACGAATCGCAGACCGGGCATCGAGGCGGGCGCACTCGCGGCGGAAGCAGGGGTGGCGACGGAGAGAGCGATGACCGGGGCACTCCACGCCAATCCGGTCATCGACCGGCGCGTCAACGGTCGGGCAGGCGGCTGCTGGATGTCGTGGTGCTCCATGAGACTCCTTCAAGAGGGGGGCGGCGACGCGATGGATCGCTGGCAGGCGGAAGAAGTTCCGAAGAGTTCAAGCGTGCGCGCTCAGCAGATCACAGGTCGCCGCCTGCGCGCACCTCGTTCGGCCGCTCACCGCCCACCGGCAGCAGCAGGGGATCAGCGTCGCAGCGTCTGGCGCGTGGAGCTCGCCGAAGCGGCGGGCGTAGTGCTGGGCGAAGCGCCCGGCGTTCACGAAGCCCCAGCGGGCGGCGACGTCGCCGACGACGAGCTCGCCGGGAGCAGCGGCGCTTCAACTCGTCACGCGCGCGTTCGAGGCGCACGCCGCGGAGGTAGTGGCGCGGAGTGGTGGCGAAGGAGCGCTGGAAGGCCAGCTGGAGTCCGCGGGTCGAGAGCCCGGCGGCCTCGGCGATGTCCGCGATTCCGAGCGGGAGGTCGGCGTTCGCATGGAGGAACTCGACCGCTCGGCGCAGGCGCCGGGCGCTCACGGTCGGCGGAGTGACGGGGAGCGGCACGACGCGGTGGACGAAGGTGCGCAGCACGGCCTGCGCCGCGAAGCGCGAGGCGGAATCGCGCTGCAGCGTGGTGGGCGCGTCGGCGACGGCCAGGGTGTCGCGCAGCCCGCGCACCGCAGCCCACCAGGGCGCCGGATCGCTCGCGACGGGGGCGAACAGGATCGGCCCCGGCTCGGTGCCGTGCAGCTCGGCGGCCGCGCGCTCGAGGTAGGCGGCCTCGAAGTGGACGAGCGCGTCCCGGTACTCGTGCGCCTCGAAGCCGAAGGGGCGGCCCGTCGGGAACACGGCGGGCCGCCCGACGACGAGCCGGTTGTCGTCGCGCCCCAGATCGACGACGGCGCGGCCCTGGGTCAGCCAGAGCACCACGTAGATGCCCGCGGGCTCGACGGATCCGCGCACGTGGCCGAGGAACGACGCGGAGTGCAGGCTCACCGGGCCCTCGCCGGTCGTCGCGTAGCGGTAGGCGAACGGCGTCGTGGAGCGCTCGGCGCGGAAGCCGGAGCCGTTGTACCCCTGCTCGTAGAAGGCGCGGGCCTCGTCGAGGTCGCGGCCGCGGCGCTCGGACCGCCACACGGGGAGCGGCACGGCGGGGGTCCGCGGCGGGGGCGGCGGAGTCATCCGCCGAGCATGCCGGTGACCACCGACATCGCGCGGATCACGGGACGAGCCCGCGGTCCATCCAGAACAGCCCGAGCGCCGCGACGGCGGCCGTCTCGACGATTCCGCCCGAACGGACGAGCTCCGCGACCTCGTGGTCGGAGAACCACCGCTGCTCCATGTCGGACTCGGTCGCCTCGCGCGCGTGCTCGCCGTGCTCGAGCTCCTCCGCGAGGAACACGTCGACCGCCTGCGACACGAAGCCGTAGGCCTCGCTCAGGCGCCCCAGGTGCCGGAGGCGTCCCGCGCGCAGCCCGGTCTCCTCCCGCAGCTCGGCGGCGGCGAGGGCGAGCGGGTCGCCGCCGGGGAGCCGTGCGGCCAGCCGCCGGCCGGGAACTCCCACGCCCGGCGCCCGATCGGGTAGCGGAACTGCTCGACGAGCCAGAAGCCCTCGCCCTCGCGCGGCAGCACGAGGGCGTAGTCGTCGCGCTCGACGACCGAGTAGACGCCCGTGCTCCCGCCCGGCCAGAGCACCTCGTCCTCGCGCACGCGGATCCACGGTGTCTCGTAGGCGATGCGGGTCGACAGCTGCTCGACGCGGGCCGCGGACGCGGTGCCCTCGCCGATCGGCGGCTCGGTGCCCGAACGCAGATCGGGGCCGTCCGAACCGGACGACCCCGACGACGACTGCGCGTCACGCACGCTTCTGGTGCTGCTCCTCGACGAAGTCGGTGTCGTCGCCGTCGTCCTCGGCGTCGATCCACTTCGAGTAGTCCGGCTCGTCCGGGTGGCTGAGCTCGCGCTCGAGCGCACTGTAATCGACCGCCGGGCTGAACGACTTCAGCTCCCGGGCGATCTTGGTGTTCTTCGCCTTCTGACGGCCGCGCCCCATGGGTGACCCCCTCACGATGACAGGCCAGACGGGCGATGAAGCCGGCTGGATGTGTGATTGACAGAACAGGTTGTGATCGGTCCGAGCGGATGGAGAAGAGCCCGAACTGAGAACAGTGAAATCTACCCGGTAGTTTAGCAGACGGGGCACACGCCACTCCGGGGCTCCGGCATCCCGGCAGCGACCGCCCCTCGAGGACGTGGGGAGCGGCGTGGACACCACCCCCGATCCGCGCCCGGTCGTCGTCATCGGCGCCGGTCAGGCGGGCCTCGCGGTCGCCTACTACTCTGCGCAGACTCGGCCTCGAGCCCGGTCGCGACGTCGCCGTGCTCGACCGGGGACCGTGGCCGGGAGGTGCCTGGCAGTTCCGCTGGGAGGCCCTGCGGCTGGGGTCGGCGCACCGCGTGCACGACCTGCCCGGGATGGACCGCATCGGCTTCTCCTTCGCCACTGCCGACCGTCGCCGCCCCGCCCGCGACGTGGTCCGCGAGTACTACGCGCGCTACGAGGACGCCTACGAGCTGGCCGTGCGCCGGCCGGGAGGCGGTGCGCAGCGTCACGAGTGCGACGCCGGGCGACCGCTCCTCCGCTCTCGTGATCGAGACCGACCGCGGGGTCGAGCACGCTCGGATCGTCGTGAACGCGACCGGCACGTGGGGCTCGCCCTTCGTGCCCTACTACCCCGGCCGCGACCGGTTCCAGGGCGTGCAGATCGACACCACCGAGTACGTGCGCGCCGAGGACTTCGCGGGGAAGCAGGTCGTCGTGGTGGGCGGCGGCACGTCGGCGATCGGCTTCCTGCTCGAGCTCGAGCGCGTCGCCCGCACCGTCACCTGGGCGACGCGCCGCCCGGTCGACTACCGCGACGGCGAGCAGCTCGCCCTCGAGTCGGCGGTCGAGGCGGTGCGCGAGCAGGACCGGGCCGCCCGCGAGGGCCGCGCCCTCCCGAGCATCGTCGGCGGCACGGGCGTGCAGCGCACCCGACGCGTCGTGGCCGGCATCGAGCGCGGGGTGCTCCGCGAGCGCGGCGTGTTCCGCTCGATCGAGGAGGACGGGGTGCGCTGGCCCGACGGGAGCTTCACCCGCGCCGACGCGATCATCTGGGCGACGGGGTTCCGCCCCGAGCTGCGCCATCTCGCGCTGCTCGGCCTGCGCGAGCGCGAGGGCGGAGTGGCGGTGGCCGACGGGGCGTCCCTCACCGATCCGCGGGTGTTCTTCGCGGGCTACGGCCCGACCGCCTCGACGATCGGGGCGAACCGCTCGGGGCGCACGATCGCGCGCGCGGTGGTGGCGCGACTGCCCTGACGGCTGCCCGGTGCGACCCCGTCGCGCAGCCGCGACCCGGTCGCCAGCCGTCTCCCTCAGAGGCGCGCCTGTCCCAGTCGACCGGCACGAGGGAGCCGCGGTGGCGGATCCCGTCGACCCGGATCGGTCCCGCGAGTGCCGGCGAGAGCGGAGCGACGACCAGCGTCTCCCCGCCCGGAGCGAGGCCGAGCGCGGCCGACAGCACGGCGACGGCCGATGCCGCCGACCAGGCCTGCGGGCGGCAGGCCGCGGGGTAGGGCACGGGTGCGGGCGATACGTCGGCGGAGTCGCCGGAGTGCAGCTCGGGCATCCGGTAGCCGAAGCCCTCGGCGGCGGCGAGGAGGCCGCGCGCGAGCGTCGTCGCCTCGGCGCCGAAGCCGTCGCGGGCGAGCCCCGTCACGGCGATGGCGGTGTCGTGCGCCCAGACGGTGCCTCCGTGGTACGAGAGCGGCCAGTAGCCGTCGGAGTCGGTCGACATCGTGCGCAGGCCGTAGCCGGACGAGAGCTCCGGCGAGACGAGCAGCTCGGCCACGCGCGCGGCGCGGTCGGGGGCCAGGATGCCGGTGCCCAGCAGGTGGCCGATGTTGCTCGTGACGGTGTCGACGGGGCGCTTCTGCGCATCCAGGGCGATGGCGGGGCAGCCGCCGTCGGCCGTGTCGATCCAGAACGACTCGGCGAAGCGGGTCTTGAGCGCGGCGGCCCACTCGCGCCAGTCGGAGCCGTCGCGGCCGAACCGGTCGAGCAGCGCCGCGCCTCCGATGGCCGCCTCGTAGGCGTAGGCCTGCACCTCGCAGAGCGCGATCGGACCCTCGGCGAGGGAGCCGTCGCGCCACTGGATCGAGTCCCCCGAGTCCTTCCAGCCCTGGTTGGCCAGGCCGTGACCGGTGGTGTCGACGTACTCGAGCAGGCCGTCGCCGTCGGAGTCACCGGAGTCGCGGAGCCAGCGCAGCGCCGCCTCGAGAGCGGGCAGCAGCGCCTCGACCTCGGAGTCGGGGAGCCCCCAGCGCCAGGCGTCGTGCAGCAGGCAGACCCAGAGCGCCGTGGCGTCGACGGTGCCGAAGTAGAGCGGCGGGAGCGAGACGCCCTCTCCCGGGATCTCGAGGGTCGTCGAGCGCAGCTCGTGCATGATCTTGCCGGGCTGCTCGGCGGTGCCGGCCACGTGCTCGGTGCCCTGGAGCCCCGCGAGCACGCGCAGGGTCGACCCGGCGATGCCGGTGCCGAGCGGGAGCAGCATCCGCGCCGCCCAGATCGAGTCGCGGCCGAAGAGGGTGAAGAACCAGGGCGCTCCGGCGGCGAGGAACGGCTCGTCGGGGCGGTCGACGGTGACCATCCGCAGCGCGTCGAGGTCGTCGAGGGCGACCCGGCACCAGGAGGCGAGCCGCGAGTCGCCCGCGTCGACCGTCGTGCCGCTCCACTCCGCGGGTCCGGGGGCCCCAGCGACGACGGCGGCCGAGTCCTCCATCGCGATGCTCCACTCCACCTCCACGGCGCCGTGGGCGGGGACCACGACGTCCCACGCGAGGGTCGTGGTCGATCCCGCCGCGATCGAGGCGCCCGGGGCGCGCACGTCGGCGCGGGTGCTGCCCGAGGTCCAGACGACGGAGCCGTCGCCCGCCTCGGTGCGGACGTCGGCATCGCCGCGCAGCCCGGCCTTCACCACGTGCACGAGCGAGAAGTCGGGCTCGAGCGCGAGCTCGAGACGGGTGGCGACGGCGTCGGGCAGAGCCGACTCGAGCCGGATGCTCTCGCGGAGCGACCCGGCGGCGACCGTGCGCGAGCGGACCACGCGGAAGCGCGGGTCGGCCGCGGCGTCGTCGAGGCGCCGGGCGAGGCCGGTGAAGCGGGCGGAGGAGGCGCCGTCGCGACCCGCCGAGATCGGCTCGAGGGGGAGTCCGCCGACGAGGAGGGCCGCGCCAGCGAGGACCCGGACGTCGCCGTGGTACAGCCCGTGGATCGGCTGCCCGCCGACCTCTCCGGCCTCGTCGCACCACAGCTGCGAGGGCGCGCGGAGGAGGACGACGGCCTCGTGGAGGAGGGGCTGGAGGGGCGTGCTGCTGCGGTCGTCGCGCTCGGTCGTCACGGTCGACTCCTCACTGAATCGTCGGTGCGGGGCGCGTCGTGCGGCGCCCGGGGGATCGGTCCGTCGGTGGCTGCCGGTTGACAGCACCGCGGTCGGAGGTAATGTAGCACTCAGATTGGATCGATCAAATCAGCGGTCCGCGCACGATTTGAACGATCAAAGCACCGGGACCCGTCGAGGAGGACGCATGGCACTGCCGACCGTCGAGGACGTCGCCCGCGCTGCCGGCGTCTCACGCCAGACCGTCTCGAACGTGCTCAACAGCCCGTCGATCGTGCGTCCGGCCACCCGCGAGCGCGTCGAGAAGGCGATCGCCGATCTCAAGTACCGGCCGCACGCCTCCGCCCGCCGCCTGCGCACCCGCAAGTCGGGCACCATCGGGGTCCGGATGGACCGGGTGCTCGACGGCATCTCGGGCAGCCTGCTCGACCGGTTCCTCCACGCGGTCACCGAGCAGGCGGACGCCCGCGGCATGCGGATCCTGCTCTACACGGCGAGCACCCCCGAGGACGAGATCGCGCAGATCGGACGGCTCCGCGACGGGGCCGACGTGGACGCCTTCGTCCTCACCTCGACCTTCTACGGCGACCCGCGCACCGCGTGGCTCCGCCAGCAGGGCGTGCCCTTCGTCACCTTTCGGGCGCCCCTGGGACTGGACGATCAGGGCGATCCGCAGCACCTCTGGGTCGACGTCGACGGCGCCTCCGGGGTCGAGCAGGCCAGCCGCCACCTCGCCGACGAGGGATGCGAGACGCTCGCGTTCTTCGGCTGGCCGAGCGGATCCGCGACCGGCGACGACCGCCGCAGCGGCTGGGAGCGGGTGATGGGGGAGCGGTTCCCGGAGTCGCGCTGCTGCAGGCCGAGGCGGAGGACGACGTGCAGCAGGCGCGGTCCGCCGCGATCGCGTTCCTCGAGGCGAACCCCGCGGTCGACGGTCTGGTCTGCGTGTCGGACTCCCTCGCGCTCGGCGCCTCGATGGCCGCCGTCGCCGTCGGGCGCCTGGACCTCTCGATCGTCGGCTTCGACAACACCCCGGTCGCGGCCGCCGTCGGCCTCTCGAGCGTCGAGCAGGACCTCGGTGCGGTCGCCGCCGGCGCCTTCGAGCTGCTCCTCGGCGAGCACGGCGACGACATCGTGCACCGCGAGCTCGCCGCCGGAGAGGCCCACCGCCTCATCGAGCCGCACCTCGTCGTGCGGACCCCCTCCACCTCTGACTCCCACAGCCCCGAGCACCTCCCGGTGCGCCTCCCGATCACGAAAGGTCAGGCCATGACAACCACCTCCACCGCGGCACGCTGGGGTGCCGCGATCCTCGCGAGCGGCCTCGCGGTCACGCTCGCCGCCTGCTCGAGCGGCGGCTCCTCCTCCGACTCGTCGTCCGACGCCGGACTCACGGTGATGATCGGATCGTCCGGCGACGCCGAGACGACCGCGGTCACCGACGCCGTGAACGCCTGGGGCGAGGAGAACGGCACCACCGTCGAGGTCGTCGCCGCGAGCGATCTGACCCAGCAGCTCGGCCAGGGCTTCTCGGGCGGCAACCCGCCCGACCTCTTCTACATGAGCTGGGACCAGTTCCAGACCTACGCGAGCAACCGCTACCTCGAGCCCTACGCCCAGGACGCCGGCAACGCCGACGCGTTCTACCCGGCGCTGCGCGAGGCGTTCACCTACGACGACCAGTTCTACTGCGAGCCGAAAGACTTCTCGACGCTGGGTCTCGTCATCAACACCGACCTCTGGGCGGCCGCCGGTCTCACCGACGCCGACATCCCGACCGACTGGGCGGGCCTCGAAGTCGGCTGCGGCGAAGCTCACCGCGAACGGAGTGACCGGACTCTCCTTCGGCGCCGAGTACGCGCGCATCGGCACCTTCATGAACCAGGCCGGCGGCTCGCTGCTGTCCGAGGACGGCGAGACCGTCACCGCGGACACCCCCGAGAACGTGGCCGGACTCACCGAGGTGAAGAAGCTGCTGACCGACGGGACGCTGAAGTTCCCCGCCGACCTCGACTCCGGCTGGGCCGGTGAGGCCTTCGGCAAGGGCGCCGCGGCGATGGTCGTCGAGGGTCCGTGGATCAACGGCGCGCTCGAGGCCGACTACCCGGACGTGAACTACACCGTCGCCGAGCTCCCCGCGGGCCCCGGCGGGAAGTCGACCTTCACGTTCAGCAACTGCTGGGGCATCCCGGTCGGCAGCGAGACGGCGGAGCAGGCGCAGTCGCTCGTCGAGTCCCTGACCGCGGACGAGCAGCAGCTCGCCTTCTCGGACGCGTTCGGCGTGATCCCCTCGACCGAGTCGGGTGCTGCGGAGTACGCGACGAAGTACCCCGAGAACGCCGCGTTCGTGACCGGCAACGACTACGCCGTGAGCCCCGTCGCCTTCGCGGGCGCTGCCACCGTGATCACCGACTTCAACTCGGCCCTCGAGGGCCTGGCGTCGGGCGACCCGGAGGCGATCCTCGCCGACCTGCAGACGAACCTGCAGGACGCGCTCGACACCGCGAACGCGAAGTAGCCGCGCGAGGAGGGCCGGGGCTCCCCGCCCCGGCCCCTCCTCCCCGAGGCACGGCGGTCCTCACGAAGACCGCCCCCGACACGTCGAAGGAGACGCATCGATGACCGCCCCCGCACCCGCCCGCAGGCGCCGCTCCGGCATCCGCGGGCACGAGGCCCGCTACGGCTGGCTCTTCACCCTCCCCGCGATCCTCGTCATCGGCGTCTTCCTCGTGCTGCCCATCGGCCTCGCCCTGTGGGTCAGCGTCAGCAACTGGAACGGCCTCGGCTCCCCGCTGGGACCGACCGCGCAGTTCGTCGGCGGAGAGAACTACCAGGCGGTGCTCACCGAGCCCGGCCTGGCGCAGAAGGACTTCGGCACTGCGATCCGCAACAACCTTTACTACGTGCTGCTCGTCGTGCCGCTCCAGACGGCCCTCGCGCTGTTCCTCGCGGTGCAGGTGAACCGGCGGATCCTCCGCGGGCGCGGCTTCTTCCGCACCGCCTTCTACTTCCCCTCCGTCACGTCCTCGATCGCGATCACCGTGATCTTCCTGTTCCTCTTCAGCGCTTCGGGCGTCGTGAACGCGGTGCTCGGCTGGTTCGGCGCCGACGGTCCGACCTGGATGGCGGACCCCTCCGGGATCCTGCACAGCGCGCTGGGCGCCGTCGGCGTCGACGGCTCCGGTCCGCTGGCCGCCGCTGCTCCGCTCGGCCTCACCTGGTGGGACTGGCTGTCGGGCCCCTCCGTCGCGATGTGCGTGCTGATCACGATGGCGATCTTCACCACCTCGGGCACCTTCATGCTGCTGTTCCTCGCGGCGCTGCAGAACATCGGAGCCGAGATCGACGAGGCCGCACTGATGGACGGGGCGGGGCCGCTGCGCAAGTTCTTCTCGGTCACCCTGCCGATGCTCAAGCCGACGCTCTTCACGGTGCTGACCCTCGGCCTCATCGGCACGTGGCAGGTCTTCGACCAGATCTACCTGACCGGAGGGGGCTCGCCCGGCAAGACGCTGCTCACGCCCGCGTTCCTCGCGTACGAGTCCTCGTTCACGGACCTCCGCTGGGGCCAGGGCGCGGCGATCCGCGTTCATCCTGTTCTTCATCATCGTCGTGCTCACGCTGCTGCAGCGGGCGCTGCTGCGCGACAAGGGCGAGCCGCGCACCCGCCGCCGTGCCGCCCGGGCCGACGCCGCCACGACCCTCACCACGGGAGGTGTGCGATGAGCACCCTGATCGACTCCGGCACCCGCACCGCCGAGGAGACGCCGGCCGCGCCGCTCCCGCGCCGCCGCGTGCACCTCGGGGCCCGCGGCCGTGCCTCGCTGATCGGCGGCTACCTGCTGCTGATCGCGCTGGCGCTCGTGTACATCTACCCGTTCCTGATCTCGGTCGCGTCGTCGTTCAAGACCGACGCCGACGCGACCTCGAACCCTCTGTCGCTGCTCCCGGCGACCTGGTCCTTCGCCTCGTACGAGCGGCTCTTCACCGATGTGCCGCTGCCGCTGTGGACGCTGAACTCGGTCATCGTGACGGTGTTCGTCACCGTCGGACGCGTCTTCTTCGACTCGCTCGCGGGCTACGCGCTGTCGCGGCTGAACTTCCGCGGGCGGGGCTTCCTGTTCGCGCTGTTCATCGGAGTGATGAGCGTGCCGGCGGTCGTGCTGCTGATCCCGCGGTTCCTGATCCTCAAGCAGCTCGGTCTGTACGACAGCTACGCCGGGATGATCGTGCCGCTGATCGTGGACGCGGCGGGCATCTTCATCATGAAGCAGTTCTTCGACTCGATCCCGCTGTCGATCGAGGAGGCCGCGCGGATCGACGGGGCCGGCGTGTTCCGCACCTTCCGCTCCATCGTGGTGCCGATGGCGCGGCCGGCGATCGTGACGCTGTTCATCCTGTCGTTCCAGGGCTCGTGGAACGAGTTCTCGCACTTCGTGGTCTCGCGGCAGTCGCCGGAGCTGAACACGCTGACGACCGGAGTCGCCTCGCTCGTCTCGGGGCAGCTGGGCACGGGCAACCAGTACCCGCTGCAGTTGGCGGCGGCGGTGCTGATGTCGATCCCGGTGGCGGTGCTGTTCTTCGTCTTCCAGAAGCGGATCATGAACACGACGGAGGGCGCCGAGAAGGGCTGAGCCCCGGGGGCGGGCGGATCTCGAGACGGCCTGCGGCCTACTCGATCAGCAGGAGAGGGGGATCGGCCCCGCCTCGCTGGTCGAGCAGCCCCGCAGGGGCGTATCGAGACCCGCGTCTCAAGGAGTGGCGGGATCTCGAGGACGGCCTGCGGCCTACTCGATCAGCGAGGGGGAGGAGGTGCCGCCGCCTACTTCGCGAGGAACTCGAGGACGCGGGCGTTCCACTCCTCCGCGTGGCTGACGTTGACGCCGTGGGGGCCGCCCTCGACGACGTGCAGCTCGGAGCCGGGGATCGCCGCGTGCGTGCGCGCCCGAGCCCTCGAACGGCACGGTCGCGTCGCTGTCGCCGTGGATGACGAGCGTCGGGACGGTGACGAGCGGCAGGTCCTCGCGGAAGTCCGTGGTCGCGAACGCCGTCATGCAGGCGAGCGCGGCGACCTTCGACGACTGCTTCGCGAGCGCGAGCGCGTCCTGGCGCTGCTGCTCCGTCACGACGAGCGTGCCCTCCGCCGAGAAGAACTGGGTCGTGAAGTCGTCGTAGAACGCGTCCTGGTCCTTCGTGAGACCGGCCGTCATCTCGGCGGCCTGGGACTTCTCGAGCGGGCCGTCCGGGTTGTCCGAGCCCTTCATCAGGTACGGCGGCACGGCCGACGCGAACACGACGCTGCGCAGGCGCTCGGTGCCGTACTTCGAGAAGTAGCGGGCGACCTCGCCGCCGCCCATCGAGAAGCCGACGAGCGTGACGTCCTGCAGGTCGAGCTCGGTGAGCAGCGCGTGCAGGTCCTCGGTGAGGGTGTCGTAGGTGTAGCCGGTGAGCGGCTTGTCGCTGCGTCCGAAGCCGCGGCGGTCGTAGCTGACGACGCGGTAGCCGGCCGCGGTGAGCGCCGGGACCTGCTCCGACCAGGACTCGCCCGAGAGGGGCCAGCCGTGGATCAGGACGACCGGGCGTCCCGATCCGCCCGTGTCGTCGACGTGGAGGTTCGTGTCCTTGAAGAGTCCGTGGTGCGCGGTGATCTCGGTCATCGGTGAGTTCTCCTTCCGGCGCCGACCCTCGGCGTCGATGGTGCTTCGAAGAAGAGTAGGGAGCCGGATGGGGAGGACGCCCGGGCGGGAGGGAGGCTTGACAGCCCCCTCCCGCTCCGGCAGGGTCAGGCCAGGTCGTCGACCGCCGCGAGGATCTCGGCCGTCTCGGTGCGCGTCGTGTAGTCGACGTGCACGTCGGCGAAGCGCACGACGCGCCCCGCATCGACGACGAGCACGGTGGGGAAGGGGATCGCGGGGGTCTCGTCCGCGTTCGAGTCCTTCACCGCGAAGCCGAGGGAGGTGTGCGCCTCGATCGCGGCGTCGCTGGGCGCGGTCACGATGCCCAGGCGCCCGGCGAGGGCGTTGCCCGGGTCCGAGAGGACGGTGAAGCCGAGCTCGCCGTCGCCCGTCGAGCGGGAGCCGTCGGCGCTCTGCGGGCTGATCGCGACGAAGGCGACTCCGCGCTCGCGCAGCGCCGGGGCGAGGGTGGCGTCGTAGTGGCGCAGCGTGAGGTTGCAGTACGGGCACCAGGCGCCGCGGTAGAACACCAGCACGGCGGCTCCGGCGCCGAGCGCGGAGGAGAGCGCGACCGGCTCGCCGTCGACGGTGAGGACCGTCGCGTCCGGCAGCTCGTCGCCCGCGGACACGGCGTGGTCGGGGACGCCCGCCGACACGAGGTCGGCCTGCTCGCCCGCGAAGACGGCCGCGAGGTCGTCGCCGATGGCGGCGGTGAATCCGGTGGTGAACTCGGCGGACTGCTCGCCGATCGTGGGGTCGTGGTCGCGGGCATCGTCGTCTCCGTCCGGCGCCCGCTGCTCGGCCGCTCCAGCGGCGATCGTAGACGTGCCGCCATGACACCCGCAGGGGGGACGTCATGCTTCGTCACAGAGAACGAGGGACGCCGCCCCGGCCAGGCCGGGACGGCGTCCCTGGAATGTCGCGACTACTGGAATCCGCCGCCGCGGTCCTCGTGGTCCTCGATCGGGTCGGAGTCGGGGGCGTCGAGCGTGAAGGTCACGTGGACCGACTCGCCGACCTCCTTCGCGGCGACGGCGGTGTAGACGAGGTGCGTCTCCTGGCCGTCCACGGCCGCGTAGACGTCGACCTCCTTCTCGTAGCCGCCGTCGGTGCTGACGCGGGTCTCGGTCTGCCCGTCGAAGGGGCCGCCCTGGAAGAAGGCGAGGTAGCTCTCGCCCTCGGCGAGTTCGCGGATGTCGTTGCTCATGGGTCCAGGTCTACCACTCGCGGCGGGGCGTCCGCCGGGCCTTGCGGCGGACGCCCGCCTCCGGGCAGGGGCGGCGCAGCAGCCGAGGGCCGCGCCCGGAGGCGAGAACGTAGGATGTCGGGGATGACGATCGGACGCCGCACCTTCCTCTCGGGAGCCGCCACGGGGTCGGCCTCCTGGTCCTCGCGGGCTGCACTCCGCCGCGTCCGACGCCGACCCGCTCCGTGACGGAGGCCCCGGTGCCGACGCCGAGCACCACCGCCGTGCCGACGCCCTCCGCCTTCGTGCGCTCCGCCTGGGGCACCGACCCGTACGCGCTCGGCAGCACCTCCTACCTGCCCGTCGGAGCGACCCCCGAGCATCGCGAGGATCTCGCGCAGAACGTGCTCGACCGGGTGTTCTTCGCGGGCGAGGCGACCGACTCCTCCGCGCCGGGCACCCTGCAGGGGGCGTGGAACTCGGGCGTGCGGGCGGCCGGCGAGATCGCCGCGATCGCGGCCGACGGCGAGCGCATCGCGATCATCGGCGCCGGCCTCGCCGGAGCCGTCGCCGCCCGCCGCCTCGTCGACGCCGGCTACGACGTCACCCTGGTCGAGGCGCGCGAGCGCACCGGCGGTCGCATCGCCACCTCGCAGCCGGACGGCTGGCCCGTGGCGGTCGACAGCGGAGCGTGGGCGCTCGCCGGAGCGGGCCCCGCCCTGCGCGAGAGCGTGCTCGACGCCGGCGTCACGACGTCGCCGATCGACCTGGCGACGATCCGCTCGATCGCGGCGGACGGCTCCGTCGTCGACGCGGGCACGACCGGCGCCGACGCGCTGACCAGGGCGCTGGAGTGGGGCGCCGAGCAGTCCGAGGACGTGCCGCTCGCCGTCGCGTTCGCGGAATCCGGTGCTGCCGACCCCGCCGAGGCCGAGCCCGGCAGCGGTGACGGCGAGCCCGAGCGGGTCGCGGCCCACCTCGCCGGCGGTGCGGCGCTCACGACGGGCGCGGCGGCGGCCGAGCTCTCCTCCTGGTACGGGCTCGGCGACGCGTCGGCCGCGACCACCGCGGAGGAGCTCGACGACGACTCCGAGCGCGAGGACGCGGTGATCACCGACGGACTGGCTCCGCTCGTCGAGACGCTGCTCGAGGACGTCGAGGTCTCGCTGCGCGCCGTCGTCAGCGGCATCGGCTACGACGAGGAGGGCGCGAGCGTCCGCCTCGCGACGGGGAGTCGTTCTCGGCGGACCGGGTCCTGGTCACCGTGCCGATCGGCGTGCTCAAGACCGACGCGATCGTGTTCGATCCGCCGCTGCCGTTCGCGCACCGCACCGCGATCGCGGCGATCGGCTCCGGAGTCGTGGAGTCGCTCTGGCTGCGCTTCGACGAGTCCTTCTGGGACGCCGACCTCCGACGCCGTATCGGCCGTGCGCTGGTCGCTGATCGGCTCGGAGGCGGGCATCACCGAGTGGGTGAACCTGCAGCCGGTCACGGGCGAGGCCGTGCTGATCGGGCTCGTCGGCGCGGATCAGGCCCTGTCGCTCCAGTCGCTCAGCGACGAGGAGCTGCTCACGGTCGCGGTGACGGCCCTGGAGCCGTTCGCCGTCGTCCCCGACTGAGCAGCTCGCGCAGCCTCGAGAACCCGCCCCGCCACTCCGCCGTCTGCGCGGCGCCGAGCGGCCGCACCCGGCTGAGCGCGATCACGAACGCCGCGATGCCCGAGATGAGCCCGAGCACGATCACGTCGTAGACGACGTACATCACCGGCCCGTCGACCTGGTCGGGGTCGAGGAAGAAGTAGGGGTACCAGCCGATCAGGGCGCCGCGCACGAGCGTGATCACCCCCAGACGATCGGGAAGCCGAGCACCGTCAGCGCCCCGCGCCACGGCACCGGACGGCGCCCGGGTCCCAGGATCCAGTCGAGCAGGGCGAGCGTCGGGATCACGAAGTGCAGCAGCGCGCTCGACCACGGCACGTCGACGCGCACTCCGCGGTTGCCCGCCTCGACGGCGATCAGTCCGAACACGATGCCCGACACGACCATGTAGGTCAGCACCAGCGCGCGGACCGTGCTGAGCCAGCGCGGCTCGCGGGGGCGGGCCAGCGCGACGAGGCCCGAGAGGCCCAGGAGCACGACCCCGGCCATGTTCGACTGCGTGGTGAAGTAGGCGAAGAAGTTGTCGATCTGGAACGCGCGGAAGCCCAGCGTGTAGAGGAAGTCGGCGATCAGGCCCACGACGCCCAGACCCGCGAGCGCGAGTCGGAGGATCGCGAACGCCTTCCGCACACCCGCTCCGATCCGTCGTCACCTGAGTCCGGCGGGCCGGACGTCCGTGCGATTCTACGGTCGCCCTCCTCGGAGGTCTCCGGGCGGGCGGCCCGGGGCGATCGGCGGATCCGCGTCGCGCAGCGGTCGCGGAGCGTCCCGGCCGGGCGGGACGGGGCGGGCGCGGGATACGCGTGAGGCATGCCGTTCACGCCGAGCCACGCCGTCGTCGCTCTGGCCTTCTCGAACGGCCGGATCCCCGCGAGCGCCGTCGCCGCCGGAGCGGTGATGCCCGACATCGGCCTCTACCTGCCGTGGACGGCGGCGCGGCAGGCGACTCACTCCCTCGCGGGCATCGTGTCGGTCGACCTGGCGCTCGGCGCCCTCGGGCTGCTGCTCTGGGCGCTGCTGCTCGAGCCCGCCTGGCGCGATCTCGCTCCGTGGATCGTGCGGGTGCGGCTGCGTCCCCGACGGCCGCGACCGCGTGGCACGCGGGCCTGGATCACCGCGTCGCTCCTCGCTGCGGCGGGCATCGTCATCGGCGCGGCCACCCACGTGCTGTGGGACGGTTTCACGCACCTCGGCGGTCCGTTCGTGGCCGCCGTGCCCGCGCTGCAGCAGTCCTTCGGCCCGTTCCCCGGCTACAAGTGGGCGCAGTACGCGAGCGGAGTGCTCGGGCTGCTGGGCCTGGGGATCGGCGCGGTCGTCTGGTACGTCACCCGGCGCCCGCACCCCGTGCCCTCGGACGGCCGCGGACCGGTGCGCGTCGCAGCATGGACCGTGGTGCTGGTCGCGGCCGTCGTGCCCGCGGGCGTCGTGCTGGCCGGCACGGGCCTGGATCCGTTCGAGCCGGACTACCGCCCCTACGTGGTCGACGCGGCGATCCTCGCGGTCCTCGGCACCAGCGCCGCCCTCCTCTCCATCGCCCTCCTCTGGCGCCTCGTGCTCCCGGCACCCCTCCCCGCGGCGGGCAGGGATCCGTCGTGAGGAGGATGCGCGGGTCCATAGCCCGCCGATAGCGTCGATCACGGCCCGTTGGGGCGGGCCGCCTTCGGGGGAAGGCACAAGGGGAAATCGGGGGCTCGCGGCTGCAGGCCGCGGGCCCTCTACCTGTTTCCGGGGAGTCGCGTCCGTCTCCGGGGAGTCGCGCCCGACTTCGCGGGGATCGCGGCGGCGAGTGCCTGCAGAACATCGGTCAGAGGGGGCGGCCGAGGGCTGACAGCCGTCAGCCACCCCTCTCAGCCGATGTTCTGCACCGGATCAGCGGCGCTTGCCGCCCTTCTTCGTGCGCACGGAGGCGGCCGAGCGGGACGTGCTGCGCGGCGCCCCTCGCCGGCGGCACCCTTGGGCAGCACCGAGGCCGGCGGGATCGGCCGACGGGTCACCGGGCGCACGGGCTCGCCGCGGCGCGCCTGGCCCGGGATCGGCCGCGAGCGGCGGCCGTAGATCAGCTCGGAGGAATCGAGGAGCCAGGGCACCAGCGCCACGGTGACGCCGTGCACCAGCAGGAGCTTCTGGCGGATCCGGCGCGACTTGTGGTTGTGGAGGAACGACTCCCACCAGTGGCCGACGATGTACTGCGGCATGTAGACGGTGGTGATCTCGGAGCCGTGCTCGAGGCGGTGCGCCTTGATGTACTTGATCAGCGGGTACGAGATGTCGCGGTAAGGCGATGCGACGCAGCGCAGCGGCACCTGGATGTCCATCCGCTCCCAGTCGGCCTTGAGCTGCGCGGTCTGGGCGTCGTCGATGGAGGAGTGGACCGCCTCGAGGGTCTCGTGGCGGGCGGCGATCGCGTAGTCCAGCGCCTTCAGGGTCGGCTTGTTCATCCGGCCCACGAGGACGATCGCGTGGTCGCCGTTGGCGCCGAAGGTCGTGGTCGGGTCGACCTCGATCTCCTTCTCGACGTCGCGGTAGTAGCGGTACACGCCCGCCATCAGGAACCCGAGGATCGGCATGACCAGGTAGACGAGCCAGGCGCCGTGGGTGAACTTGGTGATCGTGACGATGACGAGGACGACGAAGGTCAGCGTCGCTCCGAAGAGGTTGATGCCGAGGCTCGTGTAGACGGTGCGCGAGCCCTCACCGGCGCGGATCAGCCGGATCCAGTGCTTCACCATGCCGGTCTGCCCGAGGGTGAACGAGACGAAGACGCCGATGATGTACAGCTGCACCAGGCTGGTCAGCGAGGCCTGGTAGACGAGCAGGATCACCGCTGCGACGAAGGCGAGGATGATCACGCCGTTGGAGTAGATGAGGCGGTCGCCGCGGGTGTTGAGCGACTTCGGGGCGAAGCCGTCGCGGGCGAGCACGGAGCCCAGCAGCGGGAACCCGTTGAACGCGGTGTTGGCCGCGAGCAGCAGGACGGCGGCGGTCGCCGCCTGGATGACGAAGAAGAGGATCGAGCCGTTGCCGAAGGTCGCGGCCGCCACCTGCGCGATGACGGAGCGCTGCGGGTGGTCTCGCACCCGGCGAAGCCGACGAGGTGGCAGGCGTCCTCGGCGTAGTGCACGTCCGAGACCAGGGCCAGAGCGGTGAGTCCGACGAAGAGGACGATCGCGATCGAGCCCATCGCCACGAGTGTGCGCTGCGCGTTCTTCACCTTGGGCGCCCGGAACGCGGGCACGCCGTTCGAGATCGCCTCGACGCCGGTGAGTGCCGCGCATCCGCTCGCGAAGGAGCGCAGCAGGAGGAGGACGACCGCGGCCTGGGTGAGCTCCTCGGCGCGCACGGTGTACCCCGCCGACTCCGCGACCGGGGCGTCGCCCAGCAGGGTGCGGACGAGTCCGACGACGACCATCACGAAGACGCTCGCGACGAAGAGGATAGGTCGGGATCGCGAACGCCCTGCTCGACTCCGAGACGCCGCGGAGGTTCACGGCGGCCAGCAGCACCACGAAGAGGATCGCGAGCTCGACCCGCAGGGGGGCGAGCTCGGGGACGGCGGAGATGATGTTGTCGACTCCGGAGGCGACCGACACGGCGACGGTGAGCACGTAGTCGACCAGGAGCGCGGAGGCGACCGTGAGGCCCGCGGTCTCGCCGAGGTTGGTGCGCGCGACCTCGTAGTCGCCGCCGCCCGAGGGTACGCGCGGATCAGCTGGCGGTAGCTCAGCACGACGACCAGCAGCAGCACGATGACGCAGGCGGCGACCCAGGGCGCGAAGGTGAGGAACGAGAGTCCGCCCAGGAGCAGGATCATCAGCAGCTCCTGCGGCGCGTAGGCCACGGAGGAGAGCGGGTCGCTCGCGAAGATGGGGAGCGCGAGGCGCTTCTTGAGCAGCTGGCCCTCGAGGCTTGTCGCTCGGGAGGGGCTCCCCGATGAAGAAGTGCTTCGCGGTGCGCAGTTCACCGGCGTCGGTGGGCGATTCCCCCGCGTCGGACCCGGGGCCCTGTTTTGTCACGAGCGACGACACTACTCCGTGAGCGGGACCAGTCAAGACTCCGGAACCGCAGCCGTGAGCGCGCTGATCCCGGGCTGTGACCGGGGGTTTCCTCGACAATCGTCGGTCAGGGCCCCCCGCCCAGGCTTCCCTAGTCTGAAACCCTCCTCAGACCCAGGGCTTCTGCGCGAAATTACCCCGTACTGGGTACACGTGCGATGCTGTGCAAAACCGAGAACTCTGTTGGAGTCATGGGTGGGCCACTCCGATGAGGGAGTGGGCGGGCCACGGGCCCGCCACAGCTCGACGCGGCCTCCCCAGCCGCCGCCTCCCCGGCCTCGCAGCCGCGGTGGATGCCCGCGCCCCGCGATCTCGCACCCCTCTCATGACCCGTCGGCCCCGCCGCCGACAGAATCGACGGATCTCCTTGACCTCCCCCTCCTCCGCCACGGCGTCCGCGCCGCCGGCCGGGTCCCTCCTCCGCCGCTTCGGAGCCCTCGCCACGGCGCTCGCCGTGGTCGCCGGCCTCGCCGTCGCCGGGTCCGCTCCCGCCCAGGCCGCCGGCACCGCCGGTCAGCTACGCGGTCACCGTGGACTCGACCGCCGTCTCGCAGCAGGTCGTCCGCTCGCTCGGCGTCGCCGACTACGTGACGTACCAGGGAGGCACCGCCGGATTCACCGCGACGCTCACCGCCCGCCAGCAGGCCGCGCTCGTCGCCGACTCCCGCGTCGTCTCGGTCGCTCCGGCCGACGTCGTGGTCGAGGGCCAGGCGCAGGTCATCCCGTCGCACGTGCTCACCGCGGAGGCCGACAAGGCCCCGGTGCTCGCCGGCGACGGCGTCACGAACTACAACGGTCCCGCCGTCGCGGTCATCGACTCCGGTGTGAACCCGAACGCCGACTACAACCTGAAGGAGCAGATCAACTGCTTCGGCTCGGGAGACGCGTCCGACAAGAACGGGCACGGCACCGCGGTCTCCGGCTACATGGCCGCCTACGACGACGGCCTGGGCACGGTGGGCGTCGCCCCCGGCGCTCCGATCTACTCGGTCCGCGTCCTCGACGAGAATAACAAGGGCACCACCGAGGGCATCGTCTGCGGCCTCGACTGGGTGTCGAAGAACGCCGCCGCCAACAACATCAAGGTCGTCAACATGTCGCTCGCCGCTGTCGGCGCCGACGACAGCAACTGCGGCCGCACGAACAACGACGTGATGCACCAGATGGTCTGCGAGCTCGTGGGCAAGGGCATCACCGTCGTCAGCTCGGCGGGCAACGCCTCCACCCCGAAGAACCTCGCCGGCGCCGTCCCCGCCGCCTACGACGAGGTCCTGACCGCCACGAACATCGCGAACTACGACGGCAAGCCCGGCTCCCTCGCCGCCGTGCCGTGCGCGAACGTGACCACCAAGGACGACTCGGTCGCCATCAACAGCAACTTCGCCGTCTCGGCCGCCGACCAGGCGCACACCATCGCCGCTCCCGGCATGTGCCCGTACACCACCAAGCTCGGCGGCGGCTACGCCTACGTCCAGTCCGGCACCAGCATGTCGGCCGCGGCCGTCAGCGGCGTCGTCCTCGACTGCCTGAGCGCCGGTGGATCGTGCGTCGGCAAGACCCCGGCGCAGGTCCGCGCCCAGGTCATCGCCCAGGCCAAGGCGGGCGCCGAGCGCGGCCGCACCTTCGCCGGCGACCCGACCCGCCCCACCACGGGCAAGTACTTCGGCTACGCGATCAGCACCCTGCCGACGACCGCCGCTCCGGAGCCGACCCCGACTCCCACCGCGACGCCGACGGCCACGCCGACTGCGACTCCGACGGCCACGCCCACCGCGACTCCGACGGCGACGCCCACCGCGACGCCCACGGCCACGCCGACCGCGACTGCGTCTCCGACCCCGGTTCCGACCACGGCCCCGGACACGCAGAAGCCGACCGCGACGATCACCTCGCCGGCCACGAACACCACCGTCTCGGGCTCCATCCGCCTGGTCGCCACCGCGAACGACAACGTCGGCGTGACGGCGGTCGTGTTCTACGCGAGCGGCACCAAGCTCGGCAACGGAGTGAAGCAGCCCGACGGCTCGTGGGCGCTCTCGACGAGCTCGGCCGCATACCCGAACGGCGCGTACAACGTGACCGCGAAGGCGCAGGACAAGGCCGGCAACATCGGCACGAGCACGGCGATCGTGCTGCGAGTCGCGAACTGAGCCAGTACTTCTGAGAACGACCGAGGGGCCGAGTGGCCGTGCCGTGCACGCCCACTCGGCCCTCGGCCGTTCCCGGGTGCCTTCTCGCTGGTCGGGCAGCAGCCGGAGGCGCGTGTCGGGGCACGCGTTCCCTGAGGGGTGGGGATCTCGATACGCCCGCTGCGCGGGCTAATCGACCAGCAGGAAGGCATTGCTGGTCGAGTAGCCGCGGACCGCGGCGTATCGAGACCCACCAACTCCTGGAGGGCGGGGATCTCGATACGCCCGCTGGGTGGGCTACTCGATCAGCCGGGCGGCCGGCGTGCGGGACGCGGCGCCGATGAGGTGGGTCAGGCTGTCGCGGATCGCGACGAGGTCCTCGAGCGGAAGGTCCAGGCGCTCGACGATCTGCGGGGGCACCTGCAGGGCCTGCTCGCGGGAGTGCGGCCCCTGAGGGGTGAGCGCGACGTCGAGGCGGCGCTCGTCCTCGCTGCTGCGGGTGCGCGTGACGTGGCCGCTCGTCCCGAGGCGCTTGACGAGCGGGCTGAGGGTCGCGGGCTCGAGGTGCAGCGCCTCGCCGAGGTCGCCGAGCGAGCGCGGACTGCTCTCCCACAGCGCGAGCATCACGAGGTACTGCGGGTGGGTCAGGCCCATCGGCTCCAGCACCGGGCGGTAGAGGCCGATCGCGGTGCGCGCAGCGACGGCGAGCGAGAAGCACACCTGGTTCTGCAGGGCGAGCGGGTCCGGTTCCACCCGTTCATCCTGCCACTCGTCGCCGCACGAATCATTCGTGCCCTCACGATCCGGGGTCCCTCTGCCTCTAGTCCGGCCCGATCGGCTGTCCGCGAGGCGCACGTCCCCGTTCGGGGGTCACCGGTTCTCGCCCGAGGAGGAACAGGATGAGCCCATGAACCGTCTGCGCTCCGACTCCGCCCGTGTGGTCCAGTACTCCCGCTTCGGCGGGGTCGAGGTGCTCGGGTGGCCGAGGTCCCCCCGGCCGGTCCCGGGGAGGGCGAGGTGCTCGTCGAGGTGCTCTCGGCCGGCGTGAACCACATGGAGGCGTTCATCCGCGAGGGGCGCTTCGACTCCGATCACTCCGCCGTCTTCCCCATGCGCCAGGGCACCGATCTGGCCGGCGTCGTCGTCGGTCTCGGCGAGGGGGTCACGGACCTCAAGCTCAAGAGCGACGTGGTCGGCCACGCCCTCGTCGGCTGCACGCCACGCACGTGGTCGTGCCGCGGGAGAACCTCGTGCCCAAGCCCGCCTCGGTCAGCTGGGAGGTCGGCGGCGCGCTGTTCCTCGCCGGAGTGACCGCCTGGCGCGCGCTCGAGGCGGTGCACGTCGCAGCGGGCGACACGGTGGTCGTCTCGGCCGCGGCGGGCGGGGTCGGCAGTCTCCGAGATCCAACTCGCGAAGCTGCGCGGGGCGACTGTCATCGGCACCTGCGGCGCGGCGCAACTTCGACTACCTCCGCCAGATCGGAGTGAAGCCGATCGTCTACGGCGACGGCATCGCCGATCGCATCCGCGAGGTCGCTCCGGGCGGCGTCACGGCGTTCCTGGACAACTTCGGCGGCAACGACGGGCTCGCCGCGTCGCTGGGCATCGAGGGCGGCTTCGGTACCGACTCGAGCGACGACCGCAAGGAGATCGAGCTCCGAGCGGTCTCGGCCCGATGCCGAGACGGCGGCGCAGGACACCGAGATCCTCGGCGAGCTGGTCGAGACTCGTCGCCGCGCAGAAGCTGCGCGTGCTCGTGTCCGGCTTCTACCCGTACGGCCTCGTGCAGGACGCGTTCGACGACCTCGGAGAAGCGGCACTCCCGCGGCAAGATCGTGCTCGGCATGAACCCCGTCGACTCGGCCCGGGTGATGAAGGCGCGCGACGTGCACGACTCCCGCCGCTGACCCGCCTGGGCGACCCTCTCCACGCGGCCGCCGCGAGCGCCATGATGGTGCCCGGAGGCGCGCCGCACGCGCCTGCGGAGAGGGCCCCGTGGAGGAACCGGTCGTCGCGATCGTCTGGATCGTCTCGCTCGTCGTCGTCACCGGCCTGGTCACCGGCCTTCTCGGGCCGGGTGAACTGGTCGGCGCCGGTCGCGCTCGTCGCGGTCGGCGCGCTGGCCTCGTTTCGTGCCCGGGATCCCCGAGGTGGTCGTCGAGCCCGACGTGGTGCTGTTCGGGATCCTGCCGCCGCTGCTCTACGCGGCGGCGATCCGGACCTCGGTGCTCGACGTGCCGCGCCCGCGGCGACAGCATCCTCCTGCTCTCGGTCGGTCCTCGTCGTCTTCACGATGCTCGTGGTCGGATCGGTGGCCTGGCGGTGGTGCCGGCGATCTCGATCGCGGCGGCCCTCGCGTTCGGCGCCATCGTCGCTCCGACGAACGCGGTGGCGTCGTGACCGCGATCGCCGGGCGGCTCCGACTGCCGCGGCGCATGCTCACGGTGCTCGAGGGCGCGAGCCTGCTCAACGACGCGACCGCGCTCGTCGTGGCGCTGAACGCGTCGATCCTGGCCCTGGTGGAGCACGGTCACGCCGGGCGGGGTCGCGCTCGACTTCGTGCTCGCCGTGGTCGTCGGCGGAGTCGGCATCGTCGTCGCCGTGGTGCTGGGGGCGGTGCGCAAGCAGGTGCGGTCCTCGGTGCTCGACACGAGCCTGCTCGCTCGTGACCCGCACCTCGCCTTCATCCCCGCGCAGCTGCTGCACGGCTCCAGGCGCTCGCGCGGTCACGCGGTGGCGGGGCTGTACCTCGGCTTCCGGGCGCCGGTGATCCAGCTCGGCGCAGGCGCGGATCGCGGAGTCGCCGAACTGGCGGACGATCCAGTTCCTGCTCGAGAACGCGGCGTTCCTCTTCATCGGGCTGAGCACTCGCGTCGGTCGTCGAGGCGACCGCCGAACTCTCCGGGATCGGCCTCTGGCAGACCGTGGGCATCAGCGCGGCCCTGCTCGGGGCGCTGATCGGCAAGCCGGGTGCTGCTGGATGGTCATGACGACCGTGCTCTACCGGCGCGGTCCGTCGCGGCTGCAGCAGCGCGGGCGGACCTGGCCGACGGCGATCGGGGTCTCGTTCGCGGGCATCCGCGGCGTGGTCACGCTGCTGGCCGCCGCGTTCCTCCTGCCCGAGGAGACGCCGCTGGCCGGGAGTTCCCGCAGTTCCTCGCGTTCGTGGTGGTGGCGGGCATCGTGGAGGGTCTCGCGCTGCCGAGCCTGATCCGGGTGCTGAAGCTGCCGCCGCCCAACGACATGCAGGAGCACGTCGAGAAGCAGATGCTGCTCGCGGAGGCGCAGACCGCCGGTCTCGCGCGGCTGGACGAGAAGCCGCAGGACGGGGTGGAGGAGCGGGTGCTCGACCGGCTGCGGCGCGGCGCCACCTTCCTCGCGGACGCGCTCGAGAACCCTCCGGCCGCCGAGGACTCGGAGCGCTGACGCACTCGTACAACCGGTTGCGGCGGGTGATGATCGCGGCCGAGCGGGAGGCGGTGCTGCGGGCCCGCGCCGAGGGGCGGCACCGGGAGCCGGCGGTGGTCAGCGCGCTCGCGTTCCTCGACGTCGAGGAGGAAGCGCTCGCGGTGGGGCGCGAGTAACCGACTGCCTGGTCTCGTCGGGGAAAAATCCTATAGGATCGAGTCTGTCAGGCCTCCGGGCCGGAGAACTCGATGATGAGGAGCCGACGCGCACGCGGCCCGTCTCTGGAACGAACCGGCGGATTTCGCCGACGACATGGTGGACGGCTTCGTCCGCGCCAACGGCCGCTGGGTGCGGAAGGTGCACGGCGGCGTCTCGCTGCTCGACCCGCTCCGCCGAGCGCCCGAGGTCGCCGTGGTGATCGGCGGCGGCTCGGGCCACTACCCGGCCTTCGCCGGGCTGGTGGGGCCCGGTCTCGCGCACGGAGCGGCGATGGGCAACCTGTTCGCCTCGCCCTCCGCGCACCGGGTCGAATCCGTCATCCGCGCCAGCGAGCAGGGCCGCGAGAGTGCTGCTCAGCTACGGCAGCTACGCGGAGCGACGTGCCGCACTTCTGCACGCGGCGCAGGACGCGGTGCGCGCCGACGGCATCGACTGCCGGACCATCACGGTCACGGACGACGTCTTCAGCGCCTCCCGCCGAGGCGCACCGACGCCGGGGCATCGCCGGCGACCTCACCGTCTTCAAGGTCGCCGGAGCAGCGGCCGCCGCGGGCTACGACCTCGACGGAGTCGAGCGGGTCGCCGCCGCCGCGAACGCGCGCACCCGCTCGCTGGGTGTCGCCTTCAGCGGCTGCACGCTGCCGGGCGCCGACGAGCCGCTGTTCTCGGTGCCCGAGGGGCGGATGGCCGTCGGCCTCGGCATCCACGGCGAGCCCGGGATCGACGAGGTCGACGTGCCCAGCGCGGCCGGGCTCGCCGAGCTGCTCGTCGCGCACCTGCTCGACGACGCCGAGATCCGGAGGAGGTCGCCGTCGAGGGCGCCCGTCGTGCCGATCCTCAACGGCCTGGGCTCGGTGAAGAGCGAGGAGCTGTTCGTCGTGTTCAGCACCGTCGCCGATCTGCTCGAGGCGCGCGGGGCGGTCCTCGTCGATCCGCAGGTGGGCGAGTTCTGCACGAGCTTCGACATGGCCGGCGTCTCGCTGACGCTGCTCTGGATCGACGACGAGTCGAGGACCCTGTGGTCGGCTCCGGCCGACACCCCCGTACCGCACGGGCGCGGTCGACTCCGGCTCGCTGACCGCCGTCACGGCCTCGGACGAGGACGTCGCCGAGGCCGCGCTCGGCGAGGCGAGCGATGAGTCGCGCGAGGCGGCGGCCCGTGCGGCCGACGCGCTCGGCGCGATCCGCACGGTCATCGACGAGAACGCCGACGAGCTCGGGCGCCTCGACTCGATCGCGGGCGACGGCGACTGGCACCACGGCATCGGCATGCAGCGCGGAGCCCGCGCGGCGGCCGAGGAGGCCGAGGTCCGTGCTGGCTCGGGGCGCCGGAGCCGGCTCGCTGCTCGCGACGCGCCGGCGACGCCTGGTCGGACCGTGCGGGAGGCACCTCGGGAGCGCTCTGGGGCGTGATCCTGCGCAGCCTCGGCGACGCGCTGGGCGACGACCGGCCCGTCAGCGCTGCCGAGGTGAGCGCGGGCGCGACCGCCGCCTCCGACGCCGTGCGCGCCTACGGCAAGGCGGCGCCCGGCGACAAGACCATGGTCGACGCGCTCGTGCCGTTCGCCGAGACGCTCGCCGAGCGGGTCGCGGCCGGCTCGCCGCTCCGTGAGCCTGGGCGGCCGCGGCCGTCGCCGCGCGCACCGCGGCCGATGCGACGAGCGAGCTGATGCCCGGCCTCGGCCGCGCGCGCTCGCACGGCAGCAAGTCCCTCGGCACCCCGACCCCGGAGCGGTGTCGCTGGCCCTGATCGTCGAGACCGTCGGACGACGGCTCGCCACCCCGATGGAGGAGGAGACCCCGTGAGCACCACCTGGAGACTCGTGATCGGCTCGGACGACGCCGGCTACGACTACAAGGAGGCCCTGAAGCGCGACCTCGGAGGCCGACGACCGCGTCGTCTCGGTGGTCGACGTGGAGTGGACGCCGACGGGCACACGGCGTACCCGACCGTCGCGACCACCGCCGCCGAGATCGTGGCGCGCGGCGACGCCGACCGCGCCCTGCTCATCTGCGGCACGGGCCTCGAGTCGCGATCGCCGCGAACAAGGTGCCGGGCATCCGCGCGGTGACCGCCCAGGACTCCTACTCGGTGGAGCGCAGCGTGCTCGAACGACGCGCAGGTGCTCTGCATGGGCCAGCGCGTCGTGGGACTGGAGCTCGCGCGCCGGAACGTGAAGGAGTGGCTGGGCTACGTCTTCGACACCTCGAGCGCCTCGGCGGCGAAGGTCGACGAGATCCGCGAGTACGAGCGCGGGACGTCCGGCGGGGAGTGATCGGGCGGCTGCCGGGCCGCGGATGCGTGCTTCTCCCGGGCCCCGGCAGCCGTCGCCCCTCCTGCAGCACTCACCCCGCGAGGGCCTCATGACCGACCCCGTGTTCCGACTCACCGGCTCGGAGTCGATCGAGCGGCGGGGACTGCGCGACCACGTCTACGACCGCGTCCTCGACGTGCTGCTCGGCCCCGGCGTCGAGCCCGGCATGCGGCTCTCCATCGACGCGGTCGCCCGCGAGCTCGGCGTCTCGCCGACCCCCGTGCGCGAGGCGCTCGTGCAGCTCGAGCGGACCGGCCTGGTGACCCGGGTGGCCAACAAGGGCTACCGCGTCGCTCCTCCGCTCGCCGACGACCAGCTCGACGCGCTCTTCGACGCCCGGGTGGTGCTCGAGGGCGGAGCCGCGGCACTCGCCTCGGCGCACGAGGCCGCACTCGGTGCCGCGCCTCGAGCGCGCGCTCGCCGAGCACGAGGCGATGACGGCGGTGGTGCGGGCCGCGTCGTCGACCGGCGACCTGCCCGTCGACCTGCTGCGCGAGTACTTCGAGGTGGACTGGAACTTCCACCACCTCATCTTCGAGGGCACGCACAACCCGTTCCTCATCGACATGTCCGAGGCCATCTCGACCCGCGTGCACCGCATGCGCCAGACGGTGCAGACCGGGGTGAGCGACGCCGACGACGCGGTCGTCGAGCACCGCGCGATCGTCGACGCGTTCGCCGAGGGGCCGGAGGCGGCGGCCGCGGCGATGCGGTCGCACATCGAGCGGGTGCGCGAGCGCTCGCGACGGGACTCGGTGCGCTGAGCGCCGGGCGGGCGTTTCGCGGCGCCGGTGCCGCGTCGATCCGTCGCGAACGGCGGGGTTCCGGGGGCGCCGGGGACCGTCTGCGACGGATCGCGGCCTCTGCCGCTCGGTCGGGGCGCGGAGGCGTCGGTCCGTCGCGAACGGCGGGGTCCCGGGGGTGCGGACGACTGTTCGTGGCGGATCGCGGCGCCGACGCGCGGCTCCGTCGCGCCGCTCCGCGGGTCGGAACGCGCCGACGAGGGCGGAGAATGGGGTGTCCTGCGCGCGCGGGCGGGGGGAGGAGCGGCATGACGGGGCCCGAGGTGCTGCCCGAGACGACGGCGATCGTCGTGCCGAGCCCGGCCGACCGGCTCCGCGAGGACCCTCGCCGACACCTACGAGCGCGGAGTGCTGCTCGTCGGACTCGGCGTGCCCGTCAGCGTCCTCGTCGTGCTCGGCAAGATCGCCCTGACGGCCGCCTCGCCGTCGGTCTTCCTCTTCGCGAACGTGCTCGTCACCGCGGCCGTCGCCGGTCGCGCGTGCTCGTCTTCCGCGCGCACCGCTCCAAGCGCGCGATCGGCGTGCGCGCCGACTTCCCCGTGCAGCGCCGGCTCTACCGCGTGATCGGGCGCCTGATCGCCGGGACGGCTCTCCTACGGCGGCGTCGGCCTGGGAGTTCGTCGACGACTCCCCGGAGGCGGCGTTCCCGCAGCCGATCGCGCTCGCCCTCGCCGTCATCGCCCTGACCGAGCTGGTCTTCGCGATCGTCGGCACGATCACCGCCCGGCGGCAGCGGGCGCTCCTGCTCGAGGCGGCGCGCCTGGCCAACATCGCGGCGGCCCTCGTGCTGCTCGTGCTCGCGCAGACGGCGCTGCTCAGCCTCGTGAACGCCGAGTCGCAGGGCCGGATCGACGCGGTGAGCGGCATCGTGCTCGGCGCCGCGGCGACGCTGATCGGAGTCGGCATGCTGGTGCGCTCGCGGATCCCGCGCGGCCGGTTCTCCCCGGATCCGCGGGTGCGGGCGCGGCTCGACGACTGACGCGGGTCGGGCCCGGCCGGGATCCCGATCCGCCGGTCGGTCCTGCTCGGCGCCGCTGCGCATCAGGATCCGCTCGCGCTCCTCACGGGGTCACGGGCGCGCCTGCGCCACGAGTCGACGGACGGCTTCTCGAGGAGCGCTCTCGACGACGGGAGGATGCGCCAGGACGAGTGTGGACCGGCGGGCCGCCGAGTACTCGGGCCAGCCGTCCGGCGCCCGTCCCGCGATGAAGGCTGCCCATCGGTCGGTGATCGCATCGCTCAGCGCGAGCGCGTCCCCGTCCTCCTCCTCGAGGAGGGCGGCATCGGCCCTGTCGAGGTTCCGGAAGAGGAACGGAAGCTCGAGCGAGTGCGCCGCACCGCGCCATCATCGACGCGATGGGCGAACAGGAACGCGCGCGTCGACGCCTCTGCGCCCGCGCGCGCATCGAGGAGCCGGTGGCTCGGCTGCCGGTAGATCTCGTCGGCCAGGCATGCTTCGAGCGCCTCCGCATCCGACGGGGGACGACCGAGGACGAGGGCGAGCGCGTCGCGGTAGGCGGAGGAGCGATCGCCCTGCAGCCGGGGGAGCAGCGCCTGCAGCCGCTCGTCCGGTCGGCGACGCCACGCCTCGTCGTCACCGGCCTCGAGGTCGACAGCGCCGGACGCATCGTTGACGTTCGTGCCCACGATGAGGTCGACGTTCGTCGAGGCACCCTGTCGGAGGGCGGCTACGGGCGGGCGGGTCAGCAGACGCCCGTCGAGAGCGGCGCGGAACACCGCGACGGTCGTCGGGCTGCGCGAGGGACCGCTGGGCGAGGAGCCGGTTCTGCAGCCTCGAGGATCAGCGGTACCGGCAGGTCGAGGAGTCGGCGGGGTGCTGCGTGGAGGTCGAGGAGGCCGAGGAGATCGTCCGTGACGGCTTCGCCGTAGTCCCGGTCGCCGATCCGCTCGGGATCGGCGCTGTGCAGGATCGCCCGGTGGAAGAGCCCCGCGGCGGCATCGGCGGCGAGGAGCATCGCGACCGTCGTCGCGCCGGCCGATTGGCCCGCGAGGGTCACAGCCGAGGATCGCCTCCGAACGCGCCGATGTTCTCCCGCACCCACTCGAGCGCGGCGATCACGTCGTGGAGTGCGGCGTTCCCCGAGTCGCGGTACTCCTCGCCGAGGAGGTGGTCGAGGGTGAGGAATCCGAGGGCGCCGAGTCTGTGGTTGACTGCGACGACGACGGTGCCCGTGCGGGTGGCGAGGCGAGCACCGTCGCACAGGGGGTCGGAGTTCGATCCCGCCACGTGCAGCCCGCCGTGGATCCAGACGAGCACCGGGCGCCGCGCCGTCCCGCCTCGACGGTGCCCAGATGTTCAGGGTGAGGCAGGCGTCCTCGTCGCCGAGCGGGTCGCCGGAGCCCTGTGCGCTCTGCGGCGCCGACGGCCCGATCCGGGTCGCGGCCCGCACCCCGCCCCACCGTGCGACGGGAGCGGCAGGGCGGAAGCGGCGGGTCGCCCGGGCGAACGGGACGCCGAGGAAGGCGTGAGCGTCCCCGTCGGGAGTCCGTGCCGTCAGTCCGCGGACGCGGCCGGCGGGAGTATCACGCTCCGGCACGGTCGTCCTCGTGCCGCTGCAGGATCGGCCCGTGCCCTGGGAGAGCGTGCTCTGCAGCACGAGCGACGAGGCGCCGACGGCGGCGGCGTCGCGGGGGTTGCTCGAGAGCGAGACGTCGAGGGGGTGGGCGCGACGAGCGAAGCGGCGCTCGTCGAGCTTCGAGCGGATCGCCCGGGTGTAGATCGAGCCGGCGATGGCGACCCCCGGCCCGGTGAGCACGAGCTCGTCCAGGTCGAAGAGGTTGACGAGGGTGAGAGCGCCCTCCGCGAGGTGGTCGGCGGCCTTCCCGATGAGCGCGAGCGCTGCGGGGTGACCGTTGATGGCGGCGAGGCTCAGCACGTCGAGGTCGCGACCCTGCTCCTCCGGCCGGAACGCCAGCTCGAGGTCGATGAACGACTCGGGATCGTCGCGGGCGCCCTCGACGATGACGGCGGGGGCCGCGTAGCGCTCGAGGCAGCCGCGATTGCCGCAGAAGCACTCGCGACCGCCGGGGACGATCGAGATGTGGCCGACCTCGACCGCATTGGAGCTCGCGCCGCGGAGGAGAGCCCCGTCGAGGACGACTCCCGCGCCGATGCCGGTGCCGACGTAGATGGTGCCGAACGTGCGGTGTCGCGAGACGCCGCGGCTCCAGTACTCGCCGATGCCGGCCGCCGCGGCATCGTTGTCGAGGAGGATCGGAGCGCCGATGCCGGCGCCGAGTGCTCGCCGGAGCGGGAAGTCCCGCCAGTGGTGCAGTGTCGGAGGGCCCAGGACGCGGCCGGCCTGCTGGTCGATCGGACCGGGCGCCACAGCGGCGACCCCAGCGATCGAGCGCCGGTCGATCGCGGTCCCACGCACGAAGTCCTCGTAGGCGCCCACGATGCGCTCGGTGACCTCCTCTGGTGAGGCGAGCGCGGCTCCATCGATCTGCTGGCGCGCGATGACGCCGCCTCCGGTGTCGGTGGCCACGAGCGTGATCGACTCGAAGCCGAGCTGCACGCCGATGCCGATCCGGGCACGGGCGTTGATCTCGAGGAGCTGACGGGGCTTGCCGCCCGTCGAGGTCGAGCCGGTCTGCCGGATGATCCCGTCCGTGAGCAGCTTGCGGACGATCATCGAGATCGCCGGCTGCGTGAGGCCGGTCGCGGCCGTCAGCTCGACCCGGCTGATCGGACCGGACGAGCGGATGAGGTCGACCACGAGGGCACGGCTGCCGGGTGCGGCGGGAGTCGCTTCACGACGAGCCATGGGGGGCTCCTCTCATCACGTTCGACAGCGTACGGGACGGCCGACGGCCGGCTTCCGCGAAGAAGGGGAGCCGTGACGGAGCGCCCTACGCTGAGGGTCTGTGCAGAGAGGACTACGTCGATGACTCGGACGGCACTTCCCCGACCGATCGGCCTCGCGCTCGTCCGTGCGACCGAGATCATGGGTGCGGAGCCCTACTTCCACGAGTTCATCGCCGGAGTGGAGCGGACGGTGCGGCCCGCGGGGTACTCGGTGCTCCTGAACGTCCTGCCCGACGAGGCGGCCGAGTTCGAGACCTACCGGCGCTGGAGCGAGGACGGCGAGGTGAGCGCGGTCATCGTGGTCGACCTCGAGGTCGACGATCGCCGGCCCGAGTACGTCCGGAGCCTGGGGCTGCCGGCCGTCGTCGTCGGCCCCCCCAGCGCGGCGGACGGCTTCCGGGCCGTGTGGACGGACGACGACAACGCGATGCGCAGCGCCGTGGAGTTCCTCGAGGGCCTCGGGCATCGGCGGATCGCTCACGTCGCCGGCCCGGCGGAGCTCCTCCACACGCGGATCCGACGGGAGACGTTCGAGCACGAGTGCGGGCGGAGGGGAATCGCCGTGACGCATGCCTCCGGCGACTACTCGAGGGCCTCGGGCGCCCGCGCCCTGCGGTCGCTGCTGGAGGGCGCCGAGAAGCCCACTGCAGTCATCTTCGACAGCGACCTGATGGCGCTCGGCGGGCTCGACGAGGCCCGCGACGGCGGGAGGCAGGTCCCCAGCGAGCTGTCCCTCCTCGCGTGGGACGACTCCGCGCAGTGCCAGCTGAGCGAGCCGCCGCTGTCCGCGGTCTCGCACGACGTGCAGGTGATCGGGATGCTGGCCGGTCGCGAGCTGCTCGAGGAGATCGCCGGGCGAGGGGGCGACCCGATCAGCAGCCCGGCCGTGGTCATCGTCCCTCGCGGTTCCACGGGGGCTCCGACGACTTAGCTCGGGCCGGCGGCGGGAGCAAGCGGGAGGAAGCACTCGTCGATCGTTCCATAAATTATTTACTTTTGTATTGACGAGGGCCCCGCTGCGTCGACGAGTCTGTGGGGGCACCGCGAAAGAGCGCCCCTTGCCGCCGGTGCGTCCCGCCCGGTCGAAGGAGCCCTGGAGAACACATGACCCGATCAGCCCTGCCCGCCTCCCTGAGGACGCCTGTGCGTACCTGCCTCGCCGGTGCCGCTCTCATCGCTGTGACCGCGTCGACTCTCGTCGTCGCTGCCCCCGCCTCTGCCGACCCGCCGCTCGACTGGACCAGTGAGAACACCGATTTCGTCCAGCGCGAGGGCAGCTCGCTGATGCTCGACGGGGAGCGCTTCCGCGCGAGCGGCACCAACATCTACTGGCTCGGCCTCGACGAGAACGTCGAAGTGGACTACCCGACGTACTTCCGGATCAAGGACGCACTCGATACCGCCGCGCAGATGGGTGTCACCGTCGTCCGATCGCACATGATGACCTCGACGGGCCAGAACGATCAGAACCCCCTCGCGCTGATGCCCCGCCTCGGCGAGTACAACGAGGAGGCGTTCCGCACGATCGATTTCGCCGTCGCCTACGCGGGCACGCTCGGCATCCGGCTCGTGCTGCCGCTGACCGACGAGTGGCAGTACTACCACGGCGGTCACCGCGACTTCCGACACCGCTCGGCTTGGAGCCGGCCGACTTCTACGCCGACCCCGCCGCGATCGACAGCTACCAGGACTACGTCGACCACATCCTCGGGCACACCAACTCGATCACTGGGGATCCCGTTCGTCGACGACCCCACGATCATGGCCTGGGAGCTCGGCAACGAGCTCGAGGGGATGACCCTCGACTGGATCGACGAGCAGGTCGCCCACATCAAGGAGCAGGCGCCCGAGCAGCTCGTCGCTGCAGGCCGTCGCTTCGACATCGACCCCGACACCCTCGCGGCCGAGGACCTCGACATCGTCGACGTCCACTACTACCCGCCGACCGCGGAGCGCGTTTCGGCGGACGCCGCGACCGTCGCCGGCGCAGGCAAGGTCTACATCGCCGGTGAGTACGCTTCGACCGCTGCCAGCCAGGAGCTCCTCGGAGCCGTTGCAGCGGACGAGAACGTCTCGGGGATGTTCTTCTGGTCGCTCTTCGGCAACAACGACCGCGGCGGATTCGTGCCGCACGACGATGGCTTCACGCTCCACTACCCGGGCGACTCGCTCGAGAAGGAGAGCGTCGCCGCCATCCGAGGCGTACGGCGTAGAGACCGGCAGCACGCCGGGGAGCTCGAGCTCGGTTCGCCGCTGATCACAGCCATCGATCAGAACTACGGCATCAACGTCGTCTCCTGGCGCGGCACCGCCGGAGGCTGAGGGCTACGTGGTCCAGCGCTCCGTCGAGGACGGAGAGTGGACCGATCTGACGGAGGGGACCGTGTCCGCCTCCGCCTCGCCCGTCACCGATCTCGAATCACCGGCCGGCGCCCACCGCGTCATCCCGGTGGGTGCGGGCGACGAGCGCGGACCCGCGTCCGACGTCCTTGCCGCACCGACCGGAGGAGCCGTGCTCGTCGACCCGCTGCAGAGCTGGTCGCTCACGTCCGCACACGAGGGCGCCCGGATCACCGCCACCGTGGACGGTGGAGTCGTCCCGGCGGCCGCCGACGCGCCGCCAGCATCACGTGGCAGCGCGACGGAATCAGCGAGGCCTCCTTCCTCGTCTCCGACGTGGACGCCACTCGTCGAGACCACCGCGGACGGATCGACCTGGACGCCCGTACGGACCACGGCCACCGAACTCGACGGACGCACGACGATCACCGCCGCCGACCTCGCAGGCAGCGCTGTGCGACTCAGGCTGGACGGGTGCCGGCTCCGTCGAGCGCGCCACGATCACGAGCGCCGCGCGAAGGTGGCTCTATTCGACCCGCTGGACGACTTCTCGAAGACGACCTGCGCGACGGCAGCCTCTCCTTCGACAGCGGGAACCCCGCGCTGTTCGGCGGTGACGGCTCCGCGTGAAGCGCGACAGCGCCGACCCGGCGAGCCTGACCTACTCCCTCGACGACATCAGCGGCGCCGACATCACCGCCTACTACTGGCCCGACCAGCCGGTCGCGCCGTTGATGATCGAGGGCTCCGCGGACGGGACCACCTGGACGTCCCTCACCGTGGACGCACGCGGCGGAACCGGAAACTGGAAGGCCTACGTACAGCGCCCGCGGCTCTCTCGGGCGTCGATCGCCTCGGATCTCCTGGCCTCAGGCTCCGGGCGAGGTGTGGACGCCCCAGATCGGCTCCGTCGCGCCTCTTCTCGCCGAACGCGGCAGAGCCCGGAGCTCCCGGCGCCGCTGCGCTCGGAACCCCGAGGACGACGCCACCGCGATCCGGGCGACACCGACCTTCACGTGGCAGCCCGCCGTCGACGCCGCGTACTACCGATTCGAACTGTCGACCTCGAGCGACCTCTCGGATCCGCTCGTCTCAACCACCGGGCTGTCCGCGACTATCTACCGCCCGGCGACCGACCTGACCCCCGGCACCCGCTACTACTGGCAGGTCACGGCGGTGAACGAGGTCGGCGCTACCACCTCCGAGGTCCGCTCGTTCGAGGCGGCCGCCCTGCCCACGAACCCGTCATCATCGACGACTTCGAGAGCTACGCCGACGACGCGGCCCTGCAGGCCGCCTACGTCCGCAACACGGGCGGCGGCACCATCACACCGACGCTCGTACCGGACGCCGTCACCGGCTCCACTGCCGCACTCGACTACGACCTCGCCACCGCGGATACGCCGAGGTCGTGAAGACCTTCGACACCGCCCAGGACTGGTGGGGCCGCACCGGTCTCTCTTTCCAGGTCGACACCGACGCGGACGATCCCTCGCGGTGCAGTTCGTCGCGAACGGCGCCTACTGCGGAGGCCTCGGTCACGCCCGACGCCGACGGACCGCGACCATCGGATCCCGTTCGAGGACTTCGCCCCGCCGGCGTGGGCCCCGGAGGCGGACCTCGACCTGACGTCGGTCAGCCAGTACGCCCTCTACATCAACGGAAGCGGAACCGGCGCCCTCACCGTCGACGACGTGCAGGCAGTACCCGCCGGGTGACGCCCAGCCGACGCCGACGCCGACCCCGACCGGGACGCCGACCGCAACGCCGACGCCGACCGCGTCACCGACGCCGACTGCGACCCCACGCCGACTGACGCCCGCACCTGGGGGCCGTCCACTCCCTCGGTGCCTTCGTGGCTGGAGTGGCTGGTCAAGCGGTACCTGCCCGCCGTCTGGCAGTGGTGGCACGGCCGCCACTAGCCCACCTCCTCCCTTCCTCACCAGCACCACCCCGTCGCCGATGGCGGCGACGGCCCCAAGGAGAGCAACCGTGCACCGATACCACCCCACCCGCCGAACGGCGCTGATCGGCATCGCCGCCGTCGCCATCTCGGCATCCCTGCCCTCTCCGGATGCTCCGCCGGCGCGGGCAACGACTCCGGGAGAGCCCTCGGGCGAGATCACCGTCCTCACCAACCGCACCGACATCGTCGACACGACCTTCGCCGACTACGCGAAGGCGTTCGAGGAAAGTACCCCGGCACGACCGTGAAGTTCGAGGCGCTGACCGACTACGAGGGCGACACCAAGATCCGCCTGAACTCGAAGGACTACGGCGACGTACTGCTCATCGAGCTCGAACGTCACCAGGACGACTACGCGAACTACTTCGAGCCGCTCGGCAGCACCGAGGAGCTGTCGTCGCAGTACCGCTTCACCAATGAGGGTTCGTTCGACGGCACCGCCTACGGCATCTCGACCTTCAGCTCCGCCATGGGCTACGTCTTCAACCGCGACGTGTGGACCGCCGCCGGTGTCACGGCGCCGCCGACGACGGAGGAGGAGTACCTCGCCGCTCTCGAGAAGATCAAGGCGAACGGCGTCACTCCGTACTACACGAACTACAAGGACGGATGGCCCTCGCCACCATCGAGGGCAACCTCGGCACGGTGCAGGGCGAGGACGTGCGCACCGAGATGATCGCCGACGACGCTCCGTGGACCGAGGGCAACGACCAGTACAACATCGACGGTCTGCTCTACGACACGGTCGCCGCCGGCCTCAGCGAGGACGACCCGACCACCACCAACTGGGAGGAGTCGAAGGACCTGCTCGCCAGCGGCGACATCGGCTCGATGGTGCTCGGCTCCTGGGCCGTCTCGCAGATGCAGGACGCTGCCGAGAAGGCCGGCAAGCCGCGCGACACCATCGGCTTCTGGCCGATGCCCTGGGCACAGGACGGTGTCTTCCTCGGTGACCGCCTCGGACAAGTTCCTCGCGATCAACAAGAACTCCGAGAACAAGGCCACCGCTCGCGCCTGGATCGACTGGTTCACGAACGAGTCCGGCTACGCGGCGAGCCAGGGCGCGATCAACCCGGTCATCACCGACCCGCTCGACACCCTCGCCGACTTCGACGCACTCGGCGTGCAGTACCTCGAGCTCGCCCCCGACCCGGTCGGCAAGGAGGCGGTCATCAACGACATCGCCAACGAGGCCGAGATCGACCTCTTCGGCAACGCCTACCGCCAGAACTCATCGACGCCGCACGTGGCGCCGGCGACGGCGACAAGGGCCCTCTTCGCCGACCTCAACGAGCGCTGGGCCACCGCCCGCGCCGTCGTCGCGGAGTAAGACCCCGGGGGTGGCCCGCCGACCACGGCGGGTGCCACCCTCGACCGCATCCGAGAGATGCCGAGATCGACATGGCGATCACCGATGCTCCGCCTCTCGAGGTCGGAGCGAGCAAGAAGGATCCGCACCCGACGCGGGCAGCGGCTCACCGAGGCGCCGGATCACTCCGTGGCTCTTCCTGGCGGTGCCGCTCGCCTTCCTCGTCGTTCTGACCTACATCCCGGTCGCGAACATGTTCTGGTACAGCGTCACCGACTGGGACAGCCTCGACCCGGACAAGACCTTCGTCGGCCTCGAGACTACGTCGAGATCTTCACCCGGCCCGAGATCTTCCGCGTCTTCTTCGTCAGCCTCTTCTACCTCGCGGGCGCCGTCGCGCAGCTCGGACTCGCACTGTTCTTCGCGACGCTGCTGAGCTTCAACACCCGGTTCCGCAACTTCTTCAAGGGCGTCATCTTCTTCCCCTACCTGATCAACGGCGTCGCCATCGGGCTGATGTTCCTCTACTTCTTCCGACCCGACGGCACCCTCGACGCGGTCCTCGGCGCTCTCGGGTGCAGGACACTCCGCAGTGGCTCGGCGACCCCTCGGTGGTGAACGTCTCCCTCGCCGCCACCTCGGTCTGGCGGTACATGGGACTGAACTTCGTGCTGTTCCTCGGCGCCATCCAGTCGGTGCCCGAAGAGCAGTACGAGGCCGCCCGACATCGACGGCGCGACCGCCTTCGACAAGTTCCGCTTCATCATCGTGCCGAGCATCCGGCGCATCCTCGAGCTCTCGTTCATCCTCGCGATCGCCGGAGCCCTGTCGGCGTTCGAGATGCCGTACATCATGACCGGCGGCGCCAACAGGTCCGAGACCTTTGTCATCCAGACCGTCGACACCGCCTTCCGCTACTCGAAGGTCGGCCTCGCCTCGGCCATGGCCGTCGTCCTGCTCGCGATCGTCCTCATCATCACCGCGGTCCAGCGCCGCGTCTTCCCCGACGAGAAAGGCGGCCAGGAATGACCGACACTCAGCCGCGACAGGCCGACGTCACCGGTCTGCCCGTCGAGGACAGCGGCCCGCGATCACCTCGCCCGCGCCGGCTCGGCGTCGACGCGGCCGATCCCGCTCCACCCTCGCCGGCCTCGGCAAGTACGGCTCGCTCGTGATCGCCTGCGTGTTCGCGCTGCTCCCGATCGTCACCATCTTCATGCTCGCGTTCAAGACGTCGGCGGAATACCGCAGCACCGGCCCCTCCGTGCCCCCGAGCAACTGGTTCAACTTCGAGAACTTCGCGATCGCCTTCACCCAGGGCGGGATCGGTCGCGGGCTTCCTCGACACCGGGATCACTCCTGGTGGTGTCGATCGCCGGCACCGTCTTCATCGGGACGATGGCGGCGTACGCGATCGACCGCTTCCGCTTCCGCGGACGGCGCCTCGTGACCGGGCTCTTCCTGCTGGCGACCCTCGTGCCGGGAGTCACGACGCAGGTCGCGACCTTCCAGGTGATCAACGCGCTCGACCTCTTCAACACCCGCTGGTCGGCGATCCTGCTCTTCACCGGCACCGACATCGTCGCGATCTACATCTTCCTGCAGTTCGTGCAGTCGATCCCCGTCTCCCTCGACGAGGCCGCGATGCTCGACGGCGCGAGCCGCTTCACCGTGTACTGGCGGATCATCCTGCCGCTGCTCAAGCCCGCGATCGCGACCGTCGTGATCATCAAGGGCATCGCGGTCTACAACGAGTTCTACATCCCCTTCCTCTACATGCCCTCGCGCGATCTCGGCGTGATCTCGACCTCCCTCTTCCGCTTCATGGGGCCCTTCGGGGCGCAGTGCGGAGGTCATCGCCGCCGGCACGATCCTCGTGATCGTCCCGACGCTGATCGCGTTCCTCTTCCTCCAGCGCTTCATCTACAACGGACTGACATCAGGAGCTACGAAGTGACCCACACCCTCGACACCACCCCTCGCACCGCGGCGGCCACCAGCCGTCCGCTGCACGACGGCTGGAGCGTCCGCGCGACCCGCGGGCCGATTCCCGCCGAGCTGGTCTCGGCCGTCGTCCCCGCGGTCGTCCCCGGCCTCGTCCACACCGACCTGCTCGCGGCCGGGCTCATCCCCGACCCGTACCTCGACCAGAACGAGAAGAAGGTGACCTGGATCGGCGAGACCGACTGGGAGTACTCCACCTCCTTCGACTGGACGCCCGACGACCACGACGTGCACGAGCTCGTCTTCGAAGGCCTCGACACCGTCGCCACCGTGTCCCTCAACGGTCACGAGATCGCGAGCACCCGCAACCAGCACCGCACCTACCGCGTGCGCGTCGACGGCGTGCTGCACGAAGGCGCGAACGAACTCGTCGTGCGCTTCGCGTCTCCCGTCGCGGAGGCGGACCGGGCCAGCCTCGAGATCGGCTACCGTCCGCACACCTACTCCCACCCCTTCAACGCGCTCCGCAAGGCCGCCTGCAACTTCGGCTGGGACTGGGGCCTGGACGCCGCCTCCGTCGGTATCTGGAAGCCGCTCACCCTGGCGGCCTGGACCACCGCGCGGCTCGCTTCCGTGCGACCCGTCGTCACCGTCGACGGAAGCACGGGCCGAGTGGCCGTGCACATCGACCTCGACCGCACCTCCGACGTCGAGGTCGAGCTGGACGCCACCGTCGCCGGAGTGACGGCGACCACCGCTGTCCCCGCCGACGAGAGCTCGGCGGTGCTCGAGCTCTCGGTCGAGGACGTCGCTGTGTGGTGGCCGCGCGGCTTCGGCGAGCAGCCCCTCTTCGACCTCGAGGTCGTCCTGAGCATCGACGGCGAGTCGATCGACTCCCGCTCGCACCGCATCGGCTTCCGCACCATCGACGTCCAGCTCGACCAGGACGCGGAGGGGACCTCGTTCCGCTTCGTCGTGAACGGCGAGCCCGTCTGGATCCGCGGTGCGAACTGGATCCCCGACGACGCCTTCGCCACCCGCGTCGACCGCGCCCGTCTCGCCCGACGGATGGACCAGGCTGAGTTCGCCAACATGAACCTGCTGCGCATCTGGGGCGGCGGCTACTTCGAGTCCGACGACTTCTACGAGCTCTGCGACGAGCGCGGGATCCTCGTCTGGCAGGACTTCCTCTTCGCCTGCGCCGCCTACGCCGAGGAGGAGCCGCTGCGCAGCGAGGTCGAGGCCGAGGTGCGCGACAACGTGACCCGCATCATGCCGCACCCGAGCCTCGCGCTCTGGAACGGCAACAACGAGAACATCTGGGGCTTCGAGGAGTGGGGCTGGGAGAAGCGTCTCCAGGGCCGCACCTGGGGGCTCGGGTACTACCTCGACCTCCTGCCGCGCCTGGTCGCGGAGCTCGACCCCGAGCGCGCCTACACCCCGGGCAGCCGTGGTCCGGTGACCCGCAGATCTTCGCGAACGACGTCGATCACGGCTCCGTGCACCTCTGGGAGCTGTGGAACCGCGTGGACTACCCCGCGTACCGCGACGTGCACGCCCGATTCGTCGCCGAGTTCGGCTGGCAGGGGCCGGCGAGCTGGTCCACGATCCAGCGCTCGATCTCGGATTCTCCGCTGACCCCGGAGTCGCCCGGGATGATCCACCACCAGAAGGCGACCGACGGCAACGACAAGCTCACGGACGGACTCGTCGCGCACCTGCCGCTGCCGGACGACACCGAGGACTGGCACTGGGCCATGTCCCTGAATCAGGCGCTCGCGGTCACCCTGGCGATCGAGCACCAGCGCTCCGAGAGCCCGCGCTGCATGGGCTCGATCGTCTGGCAGCTGAACGACTGCTGGCCCGTCACCTCCTGGGCGGCGGTGGACGGCTACGGCGTCGCCAAGCCGCTGCTCTACGCGCTCAAGCACGTCTACGAGGACCGCCTGCTCACCGTGCAGCCCCGGGACGAGGGCCTCGCGGTGGTCGCGGTGAACGACAGTGCTCTCGAGTGGTCGGGGGAGTGCATCGTCCGCCGCATGAGCTTCGAGGACGAGTGCTGGCGGAGGAGCGGCACGAGGTGGCTCTGGCTGCGCGCTCGACCGCGACGCTCGCGGTCGGCATCGGCGCGGCGGGTGACGCCACCTCCGAGCTCCTCGTGGTCGACCTCGCCGGGGAACGCGCCTTCTGGTTCTTCGCCGAGTACCGCGCCTCTGCGCTCGAGGCGGCCGTGGTCACGACGTCGGTGCGGCAGCTCGACGGCGTCGCGGAGGTGACGGTCACGGCCGAGAACCTCGTGCGCGACCTCACCCTCCTCGTCGACAAGCTCGACCAGGCCGCGACGGTCGACGACCAGCTCGTCACCCTGCTGCCGGGCGAGGCCGTGACGTTCCGGGTCAGAGCGCAGTCGCCGCTGGACGCGGACGCCCTGGTCTCGTCGAGCGTGCTGCGGACCGCGAACCAGCTCGTCGCCGACTGAGCTGACGCCCACCGGGGCTGAGCGGTGGCGTCGCTTCGACCCGCTGCTCAGCCCCCTGCCGCTTCTCGAGGAGAACCGATGCGCTTCCCTGCTCACCTCTGGCGTCGCTGCGCCCTCCGGCGACGCCTGTTCGCCGGCGGGCGCGGTCCCCCTCGCTGCCCGGCGCGCTGCCGCCGCGGGACGCCTCGGCTCAGGCCCGCGCCCCTCGGCCGACCTGCCGTGAGCGCGCGATCGGAGCGAGCGCCGCACCAGGACCGCGATCGACGCGGACCATCCGCTGCGCTCCGCTCTACGGCCCTCCGAGGTGGCGACTCGTGTCGGCCGCGATCGCCTTCGCCGTCAAGGACAGCCCGCTGTGGATCCTGCCGCTGGTGACGGCGGCCGTCGTCGACGCCACTGGTGGCCGGGGATCCCCCGAGGCGCTGCTGCTCCCGGCCGCCGCGGGGGCGGCCACCATCGTGGTCAGCGTGGCCGCGAACGGCGTCTTCGTACGGCTCTTCTCGTCGTCCGTCCGTTCCATGGGCGCACGTCTCCGTGAGGCGCTCGCAGAGCGCCTCCAGCTGTTGTCCTTCGGCTACCACGCTCGGGGCAGCGCGTCGGTGCTGCAGACCAAGATCGTGCGCGATGTGGAGAACCTGGAGCTCATGCTCCAGCAGGCGTTCGGGCCGCTGCTCAACGCTGTGGTGATCCTCGTCGGGGCCGGCGTGGCGACCGCGCTCCGAGTGCCCCAGTTCCTCCCGGTCCTCGCGCTCACCCTCCCGCTCGCTGCGGGGCTCATCCTCTGGCTCGCCGCTCCCGCACCGCGGCGAGCAGCGAGACCTTCCGCCTCGACGTCGAGACCATGTCGTCGGCCGTCGGCGGATGTCGTCTCTCCAGGAGGTCACCCGGGCCCACGGGCTGGAGCAGGTCTCGGCGCGGAGAGTGGTCGAGGCGGCGCATCGCGTCGAGCGCGCCGGCTTGCGGCTCGACCGCCTCAACGGCCGCTTCGGCGCACTGTCGTGGAGCAGCTATCAGGTGATCACGCTCGGATCCTGTTCGGCGCCGCGCTGGTGACGATGACGGGCGCTCTCCCGATCTCGGTCGGCGAGGTAGTGCTGCTGAGCTCGTACTTCGCCCTGCTCACCGGCGCGATCACCGGGCGCGTTCCAGACCGCGCCGCTGATCACCCGCGGGACTGGCGTCGCGACGCTCCATCGCCGAGGTCCTCACCGATCCTGATGTCGAGAGGAACGAGGGAGGCGCTGTCGTCGAGGCGCTCGATGGCGCGATCGACTTCGAGTCCGTCTCGTTCTCGTACCGGGAGGAGGAGGTCCTCTCGGAGGTGACCCTGCACATCGCGCCGGGACAGACGGTCGCCTTCGTCGGCGCGTCCGGATCGGGCAAGTCGACCCTGACCAGGCTCGTTCTCGGCTTCCTGCGGCCGACCCGCGGGCAGGTGCTGCTCGATGGTCGCGACGTCGGCGAGCTCGACATGCGCAGTGTGCGGCGCTTCGTCTCGGTGGTGCCGCAGGAATCGGTCCTGTTCCGCGGGAGCATCCGCGACAACATCCTGTACGGCTCTCCGGACACGAGCGACGAGCAGCTCGTGGCGGCACTCGCATGCCGCGAACGCCGACTTCGTCCTCTCGCTCCCCGACGGCTGGAACACCACCGTGGGTGAGCGGGGTGGGCAACTCTCCGGAGGGCAGAGGCAGCGACTCGCGATCGCTCGCGCGCTCATCCGCGATCCGCGACTGCTGATCCTCGACGAGGCGACCGCCGCGCTCGATCCGCGAGCGGAAGCCGAGGTGCGCGAGGCCCTCGAGCGTCTCCGGGAAGGCCGGACGACTCTGATCGTGGCGCATCGGCTGAGCACGGTCAGAACGGCCGATCGGATCGTCGTCCTCGACGGCGGGCGCGTGATCGAGGAGGGGACCCACGAGCAGCTGCTCTCTGCGCGAGGAGCGTTACGCCGAGATGAGCGGAGCCGTCTCGACGGTGCCGGGGAGCGGATCCCCGGCACCGCCGCTCCTCAGGGCAGCGTCAGCTCGCCCTGGTTGAGCACGCGCGGATGGAAGTAGGCGCTCTGGATCGCGGCGCTGGTGTTGCCGCCGCGCAGCTGCTCCGACCAGATCATGAAGTACGACCACCGCGGCTGACCCTGCAGGAGCGTCGCATCGGGGACCTTCCCCATCTCGGCGAGGGCGATCGGCTTCGGTCCGGCGATGGACTGCATCTGCTGGTAGTCCGAAGCACTCGGGAAGCTCTTGTACCAGACATCGAGCGAGACGACGTCGACGTACGAGGCCCCCGGATAGTAGGTGGACCAGCCGCCCTGCGGGTTGTCCTGGACGTTCCACACCCAGATCAGGTTCGTCAGGCCCTGGGAGTCGAAGTAGTCGCGCATCTGCTGGTAGATCTTCGCCCCGCCGTTCGCTCCTGGGCGTCCGCCCCACCAGTTCCAGGTCTCGTTCATCTCATGGAACGGGCGGAACAGAACGGGGACGCCGGCGTCCTTGAGCTGGCGGAGGTACGGCACGACCTCGCTCATCCGCTGCCGCCACGTGGTGTTCAGCGCGGTGCCCCCGGTGACGATCTGCTGGAACTGCGCGTCGGTGATCAGGCTCTTCACACCCCGTCGAAGGCGCAGGTGCTCGGCCCGGTCGGCGGGCAGACGTGCCAGGCCAGCGTCACGAGGAGCCGTTCGCCCATCCGTCTTCGGCCTGGTCGACCACCCGCTGCCTGTTCGCGGCGTCGGACGCGGTGAAGAACAGGTCGCCGCCCCAGAGCCCCGGGTACTGCCCCGTGACGTCCTTCACCTGCTGGGTGTACTGAGCCGGCGCACTCGCGGGCTCCTTGTTGTGCTGCCCTGAGACGATGCTCGTCCCGGTGATCGACTGCAGATACTGCAGAACGGCGGCCTTCGGCTTCGCCGGGAACGCCTGCGCGGTCTCGGGCGACGGGGTGAGGAGGGGAGTGAGCAGTGCGGCGGTGAGGGCTGTGGCCGGGAGGAGGCGGCGAGTGCGGGCTCTTCGTCGAGTCATGGGTCTTCCTCTCTGCGGATGCTCCTCGATGAGCAACCGCACGGCCACCCTCGCGTGCGCGCACGCCTCCGTCAACCATTACGTTAATTAATTATGATTTGCGAGGAACGGGAAGGGCCCGGCCGCCGCAGCGACCGAGCCCCTCGACGCCGCGCTCAGTGCCCGGTGTTGATGCTCGTGGTCTCGAGCAGCTCGTCCGCCTTCGCGCCGCGGAAGAACTTGGTGCTGAACATCATCGCGGCCGCCAGGAACGCGAAGACGCCCAGCGAGACGACTCCCCACACCCCGCTCTCGGTCGGGATCGCCTCGTTGAAGCCGTTGCGCATGAGGGGCGCGACGAAGCCGCCGAGGTTTCCGAGCGAGTTGATGAGGCCGATTCCCGCCGCCGCGGCCGCACTCCGTGAGGAACGCGGTCGGGTAGGCCCAGGTGATCGGTCCGACCGAGAGGAAGCTCGACACCGCGAGGGTGATGAACAGCAGGCCCAGGATCGGCTGGCCGTTCGCTCCGCCCACGCCGATCCGAAGATCGACAGGCCGGTGAAGATGTAGAACAGCGAGCCCCAGGAGCGGCGGCGGCGGATGGTGTTCGCGTGCCGGCCCACGTAGTAGCAGGCGAAGAGGCCCACGAGCCACGGGATGGCCGACACGAGTCCGACCTGGAAGCCGACGTCCTGCCCGATCAGGTTCGCGACCTGCTGCGGGAGGTAGAAGGTGGTGCCGTAGACCGCGATCTGCAGGCAGAAGTAGATGATCGTGAAGTACCAGACCTTCCAGCTGCCCATGGCGCGCCAGATGCCGGTCAGGCCGTCGGCCTGCCGCACGGTGTCCTCGCGCTCCATCGCGGCCGTCAGCGAGTCCTTCTCCTCCTGGGTCAGCCACTTCGCCTTCTGCGGATGGTTCGTCAGGAACTTCAGCGCCGCGAATCCGGCGATCACCGCGAGCATGCCCTCGGCGAAGAACATCACCTGCCAGCCCTCCCAGGGGGTGATCTGGTTGCCGATGCTGATCAGGCCGCCGCTGAGCGGGGCGCCGAGCATCTGCGAGAACGGCTGCGCCAGGTAGAAGATCGAGAACATCTGCACGCGCACCTTGTTCGGGAACCACTCCGACAGGAACATGATGACGCCCGGGAACAGGCCCGCCTCGGTCACGCCGAGGAGGAAGCGCAGGATGATGAACATCGTGTCGTTCGTCGTGAAGGCGAACAGCGCCGCGACGATGCCCCAGGTCACCGCGATGCGGGCGAGCCAGAAGCGGGCGCCGAAGCGCTTGAGGAGCAGGTTGCTCGGGATCTCGAAGATCGCGTAGCCGATGAAGAAGATGCCGGCGCCGAGGGCGAACGCGCCGTCCGAGATGCCGCGGTCGACGCGGAGCGCCTCCTCCGCGAATCCGACGTTGGTGCGGTCGAGGAACGCGACGAAGTAGAGGATGACGAGCATCGGCATGAGATGCCGGCCCGCCTTGGTGATCGCGGACTTCAGCGCGGGATCCCGCGTGGATCCGACGGCCGCGGACGGCGAGGGTTGGACAAGGCACTCTCCTTTGAGATGACCGGTGCGAGGGGAGGCGCTGCCGCGCCGGACGGCCGGAGCCGCCGCGAGGACGGGGAGGTCAGCCGCCGAGGGCGGGCAGGATCTGGGCGGCGCCGACGCCGACCAGCAGGACGCCGACGGCGAGGAAGAGCACGCGGCCGATCGACCAGGTGCCGAAGGTCTTGTTCATGAGGGCTCCGATCAGTGCATGTAGAGGCCGCCGTCGACGTTCAGGGTCTGACCCGTCACGAATCCGGCGTCCTCGCTGATGAGGTAGGAGACGGCCGCGGCGATGTCGCGCGGGGTCCCGATGCGGGGAGCACGCCGTCGGCCGCCATGGCCGCTCTTGCGCTCCTCGGTGAGGGTGCCGCCCATGATGTCGGTGTCGATCGGGCCGGGCGAGATCGCGTTGACCGTGATCCCCTGGTGGCCGAGCTCGCGGGCGACGCTCCGGGTGAAGCCGATGACGCCGGCCTTGGCGGCCGAGTAGGCGGTCTTGCTGAAGGTGCCGCCGCCGCGCTGGGCCGAGACGGAGGAGGTTGACGACGCGGCCGACTCCGCGCGCCGTCATCGACTCGACGGCGCGACGCGTGCTGAAATGCACGCCGTTCAGGTTGATGTCGATCACGCGCTGCCACTCCTCGGGGGTGACGTCGAGGTAGGAGACGGGCGAGGCGACTCCCGCCAGGTTCACGAGGGCGACGACCGGGGGCAGGGCGGCCTCGAGGGAGTCGAAGGCGGCGCGGACCTGCGCGTCCTTCGAGACGTCGGCGCCGGCGCCGGCCGCCTGCACGCCGTGCTGCTCGGCGATCTCGGCGGCGACCTCGCGGGCGGCGTCGTCGGCGAGGTCGATGACGCCGACGTTCCAGCCCTGCTCGGCGAGGTGGTGGGCGGTGTAGCGGCCGATGCCGCGGGAGAGGCGGCGCCGGTGAGGACGGACGGTGCGGGATTCGGGGAACGCGGGCATGCGGTGGCCTTTCTGACGACTCTGTCGGGGGTGGTGCGCGCGGTGGCGCGTGCGCGCCGGCGGGTGCGCGACGGCCCGCGGAGGGCGATCGCGCGGATCAGCGCCGCGTCGCGGGTCAGGCGATCGGGGCGGGGCCCAGCTCGTCCATCAGCTTCTTGATCGCGACGTAGGCGCGGTTGCAGGTAGGCGATGAGCTCGGCGGTCCGCTCGGCGGGCGCGTCGAGGTAGCCGGCGCCCGACTTCGTGCCGAACTTGCCGGCCTCGACCAGTTGCGCGAGCGACTCCGGGGTCGCGAAGCGCTCGGGCCAGCGGGTCTGCAGCGACGCGTAGCAGAAGGCGTAGACGTCGAGCCCGGCCATGTCGGCGATCGCGAACGGGCCGAACACGGGCAGCCGGAAGCCGAAGGTGGTCCGCACGATCGTGTCGATGTCCTCGGGGGTCGCGATGCCCTCCTCGACGATCTGCGTCGCCTCGTGGAACAGCGCGTACTGCAGGCGGTTGAGCACGAAGCCGGTCGAGTCCTTCACCCGCGCCGTCTCCTTGCCGGTCGCCGCGACGATCTCCTCGGCGAGGGCGATCGCGCTCTCGGAAGTCGCGGCGTGCGGGATCAGCTCGACACCGGGGATGAACGGCGCCGGGTTCGAGAAGTGCACGCCGAGGAAGCGCTCGGGGCCGGTGACCGCCTCGGCGAGCGAGCCGATCAGGATCGTGGAGGTGTTGGATCCGATGACCGCGTCCGGACGTGCGGCCGCGCTGATCCGCCGCAGGGTCTCGTGCTTGATCTCGATCTTCTCGGGCACCGCCTCTTCGATGAAGTCGGCGTCGGCGACGGCCTCCTCGATCGAGGCGGCGGGGAGAGGTTCTCGCGGATGCGCTCCACGGCGTCCTCGGGGAAGAGCGCCGTCGGCGACGAACTGCGCGGTCTCGGTGAGCAGGCGCTCGTAGTTGCTGCGGGCGATCTCCTCCGAGATGTCGGCGATGACGACGGTGGCGCCCGAGAGGGCGAGCACCTGGGCCATGCCCCCGCCCATGTAGCCGGAGCCGACGACGGCGATTCTGCGATGCGGTCATGGTGCTGCGTCCTTACTTCGAGGTCCGGGCTGCCCGCGGGAGCAGGGTGCGGAGGTAGGTCTGGTTGGTGGAGCACATGCCGAGGCTGTCGCCGCCGTAGTGCTCGGCGAGGAGGATCCCGCGGAATCCGCCCTCGACGGCGTCGCGCATCACCTGCCGGTAGTTGATGAGCCCTGCCTCCATGCTCGAGGGGACCGAGGTCGCCCAGCTGCCGTCGGCCGACTCGTCGCGCGTGTAGTTCTTGACGTGCATGTAGTTGGCGTAGGGGAGGGTCTTGGCGAAGAGCTCGCGCCAGTCCTCGACCGGGCGGTGCAGGCGGATGAGGTTGGCGACGTCGGGGTTGAGGCCCACGTTGTCCAGTCCCACGTCCTCGACGAAGCACACGGCGCTTGTCGGCGGTGCCGAGGTAGGTGTCCTCGTAGAGCTCGAGGGCGAGCGGCAGTCCGACGTCGGCGGCGTGCTTCCCGAGCTCGCGGATGCGGCTGACCGCGGCGTTCCAGACGTCCGGGTCGTCGGGGTCCTTCGGTCCCTCGGCGGTCCAGAACCACAGCGCGCGCTTCAGCGCCTCGCTGAAGGGCTGGTGCAGCCCGGTCGGGAAGACCTTCATGCCCCACTCGGCCGCGGCGTCGATGGTGCGGTGCGCGTAGGCGAGGTTCTCCTCCTCGCGGCCCCGGCATGATCACGCTCTGGCGCTGCAGGTGCACGGAGGGGATGCCGACGCCGTGCGAGCGCGCGATGTCGAGGAACTCGTCGCGGCGCGAGGGCTCGAGGTCGGCGGGGCGGACGTGGCTGTCGGCCAGCTCGGCGAGCGTGAATCCGACGCCCTCGACCTGGGCGAACAGGTCGTCCCACACCTCGGGGGCCGCGTCGTGCAGGGCGACTCCGTCGCGCGAGACCGGGGGGATGCCGTGGAGGCAGGTGGCGATGGGCCAGGTCTCGGCGGTCCAGGTGTCGGGGTCCCAGTCGACGGCGTCCCAGGTCTGGGCTCCGGTCGGGGCTTCGGCGTCTGCTGCGCCGGTCGTGACGTCGGTCATCCGTGCTCCCTCGCACTCGTTGCGCCCGGCCCTGGACGCACAAAAGATCCCATAGGAAATATAGTCCGGATCGAGGGGAGCGCAAGGGTGGTGGCGGGAAACCTTTGTGCGGGATGCCCGCTCGGTGCGCCCCGCGCGGCGTAGCGCAGACCGGGGTGGCGTCCTCGAGGGGTGTTCTCGAGGGTGTGCGGGCGGGTCTGGGAGGACTCGGTAGCGGACGCGCTGATGGCGGGGACCCAGGAGGGATCCCCGCCATCAGCGGTGGTGGTGCGGGTCAGTCCAGGGTCGAGCGGACCGCGGTGCGCGCTGCTCGGGCGCGGTGCGCAGGGCGTCGACGCTCTCGGGAGTGACGTCGCCGCGCGAGGCGGCCGTCCGCAGCTCGGCGCGCAGCTCGTCGCGGAACTCGGTGAGCAGCACCTCCGCGTCGCGGAGCGCGAGACGCGACGCCGTGCGCGCATCGGTCGGGGCGGGCATCGGCTCGCGGGCGGGCTCGGCGGCCGACCTCGTCCTGCGTGCGCGGCGGCTGCTCCGACGAGTGCTCGGGAGTGCGGGACTCACCGCGGTCGCCCCGGTCGCCCCGCGCGTCGCGGGCGGCGCTGGCGAGGTCGGCGCGGAGGCTCTTCATCGCCTCCGCGACGCCCAGGCGGACCTCGTCGGCGAGACGGCGGACCGAGTCCGTCAGCTCGTCCTCGATGTCGCCCAGGTCCGTCGCCCGGTTCGCGAGCTCGGCGCGGCCGTCGTCGGTGATGGAGTAGACGGTCTTGCGGCCGTCGGCCTCCTTCGTCACGAGGCCCTCCTCCTCGAGCTTCGCGAGGCGCGGGTACACCGTGCCGGCGCTCGGCGCGCGTAGGTGCCGCCGAAGCGGTCGCTCAGAGCCTGGATCAGCTCGTAGCCGTGCTTGGGGGCCTTCGGCGAGGAGGCTGAGCAGGTAGAGGCGCAGGCGTCCGTGCGCGAAGACGGGGCTCACGCGGGCGCACTCCGTCGACGGGGCGCTGGTCGTCGGTCGAGGTGCCGGCGTCGGGCGAGCCCCAGCCGCGCTCTCCGCCGCTCGGAGCGGAGGCGGTGACGGGGCTGCGGCGCACGACGGTCACGTCTCCCGTGACCGAGTTGGCGGCGATGTCGACCCACTTCGAGTCGAGCGAGCCGGTGGTCGAGGTGTAGCCGCGGCCGAAGGTGCCGCGCACGACCGAGCCGTCGAGCTGGAGAGTGCCCGAGACGGTGTTGATGCGGTAGGCGGCGCCCAGGCCCTCGTCGACGCGGACGGTGAGGTCGCCGCTGACGGTGTTGGCCTGGATCTGGTCGGGCGTGCCCTCGGCGTCGACGAAGACGCTTCCCGAGACCCCGTCGACCGAGAAGCGCGTGAGCTCTCCGGCCGCGGTGACGTCGCCCGAGACGGTGTGCGCCGTGACGCGTCCGGTGCGGTTGCGCACAGAGAGCTCGCCGTGGACGGTGTTCACGTCGATGTCGCCGTGCAGTCCGTCGACCACGACGTCGCCGCCGACGGTCGAGATGCGGGCGTCGCTGTGCAGGCCCGAGACGAGCCCGTCGGCCGAGACGGTGTCGAACTTGGAGCCACGCCGCGGGGGACGAGCAGGCTGATGTCGGCGCGGTCGCCGCGACGGCCCAGTCCCTTCACGACCTCGACGATCGAGTCCCAGCGCGGCTGCACGTGGTCGATCTCGAGGCGGTCGCCCTCCATCGAGACCTTGAGCGCACGGCCGCCGACGCTGTGCACCTCGACGCGGGCCGTCGGCTCGTCGTGCGCGATGACGTCGATCTGGCCGCCCACGAGGGCGATCTTGACCGAGCGGACGACGTCGAGGTCGATGACCTTCGACTCGCCCGCCTGCACGAGCCATTTCTCGAGCGACATGAGCTCCTCCTTCTTCCGGCCCCGGTGAGGAGCCCTTGCTTGTAACGCGATATATCGCGAGTGGTGGAAGTCACGATATATCTCGACTCGTCGGCGGGGCAAGCCCGCTCAGCGAGTCCGCAGTTCCGGCCGTCTTGACTCTGACGCCGCGTCAACCCGTACCGTCGCTCCCACCGCCGCCGGATCCGGTCGGCGGGCGGAGGAGGGAGCGTGCGGTGGATCGGGAGTGGTCGGTGCACGAGGTGGCGCGCCTGGCGGGAACGACCAGCCGGACGCTGCGGTACTACGGAGCCGAGGGGCTCCTGCCGCCGAGCCGCGTGGGGGCGAACGGGTACCGCTACTACGACGCCGCCGCGCTCGTGACGCTGCAGCGGATCCTGCTGCTGCGCGACCTCGGTCTCGGGCTCTCCGAGATCGGGCGGATCCTGCGGCGCGACACCGAGCCGGTGGCCGCCCTCGAGCGGCACCTCAACGTGCTGCAGGAGGAGCGGCGGCGGCTGGACCGCCGCATCCGAGCGGTCGCCGGGACCGTCGGGACGATGAAGGAGGGGACAGGGCCCATGGCCGAGGAGATGTTCGACGGGTTCGACCACGCGGAGCACCGCGAGGAGGTGGAGCGCCGCTGGGGTGCGCCGGCCTACGCCGACGGCGACCGCTGGTGGCGCTCGATGAGCGAGGCAGCGGGAGCAGTGGCGCCGGAGGCAGGCGGACCTGGCCGGCGCGTGGACCGCCGCGGCGGCGAGCGGAGCGGATCCGGAGGGGGAGGAGGCGCTCGCACTCGCCGAGCGGGCACCGCGCATGGCTCGCCGAGGTGCCGAGCACGCCTCGGGACGCGACGGGCGGGCCGAGTGACGAGTACCTGCTCGGACTCGGCGCGATGTACGTCGAGGACGAGCGCTTCGCCGCGGCCTACGGCGGGGTCGCGGGCGCACGGTTCGTGCAGGACGCGCTGCGGGCGCTGGTCGAGCGCCGAGGGTGATCCCCCGCACGGGCGACCGCGTCTGCTAGACCGGGGACATGGATCCCCTCGACGCACTGCACGAGATCGCGACACTGCTCGAGCGGGAGCGCGCCTCGAAGTACCGCGCCAAGGCGTTCCGCACGGCGATCGCAGTGCTCGAGGGCATGACGGAGGCCGAGCGCGAGGATCTCGGTGCCGTCCGCCGCGCGGCCGGGATCGGGGACACGACCTTCGCCGTGATCAGCCAGGCGCGGGAGGGCCGGGTGCCGGACTACCTCGCCGACCTGCGCGGGAGCGACCCGCTGCCGACGAGCGCCCTGCGCGGCAGACTGCGGGGCGATCTGCACAGCCACAGCGAGTGGTCGGACGGCGCGACTCCGATCCTCGCGATGGCGGACGCGGCCCGCGCGCTCGGGCACGAGTACCTGGCGCTGACCGATCACTCCCCTCGTCTGCGCGTCGCGCACGGCCTCAGCGCAGAGCGCCTCGAGGAGCAGCTCGGCCCACCTCGCGACCCTCGACACCGGGCCGCTCCGTCTGCTGAGCGGGATCGAGGTCGACGTGCTCGAGGACGGCTCGCTCGATCAGACGCCGGAGCTGCTCGACCGCCTGGACGTCGTCGTGGCGAGCGCGCACTCGAAGCTGCGGACCCCGCGGCGCGAGATGACGGCGCGCCTGGTCGCGGCGGCGTCCGATCCGCGGACGGACGTGCTCGGGCACGTCACCGGCAGGCTCGTCGGCGGGGAGCGGGGCACTCGTCCGCCGTCGGAGTTCGACGCCGTCGCCGTCTTCCGCGCGTGCGCCGATCACGGGACGGCCGTCGAGATCAACTCCCGGCCCGAGCGGGAGGATCCGCCGGACGAGCTGATCGCCCTGGCTCTGGACGCGGGCTGCCTCTTCTCGATCGACAGCGACGCCCACGCTCCGGGCCAGCTCGGCCTGCTGGACTACGGGGCCGAGCGCGCCGAGCGGCTCGGCGTGCCCGAGGAGCGGATCGTCACGACGTGGCCCGTCGACCGGCTGCTGGAGTGGCTCGGGCGCTCCTGACGGCTGCTCCGCGCCGCGCGAGCGCCCGCCCGCGCGCGTGGAGGATCGAGATCGGAGGCGGTACCCCCTGACAGTGCGCACAGTCCGGGGTGCTCCGCAAGTGGTGACATCCCAGCTTCGACCGGGCCATGCTCGTACTCGGTCCGCCGACACCGCGATCCGTCGAGCCCGAGGGCTCCGAAGGACGAGCGGTGCGGATGTGCCGCCCCATCCGCCCCGACGAGACCAGGTGAACCGTGGCCACCCAGACCGTTCTCGATGCCGTGCGCGGCGCGCCACCCTGCTCGAGGCGATCCGGGCCGCCGACGAGCTCACCATCGCCGCGGTCAGCGATGGAGGCGGTCGCGCGGTGCGACTGCTGACCCGCGCCGCTCTCGACCCCTCCGACCAGCTGACGGCCATCGCCGCGGTGCACTCGCTCGCCCAGGTCTTCGACGAGGAGGCCGATCTGGCGCTGCTGCGCCTGCTCGCCGATGAGCGGCCCTTCGTCCGCGAGCACGCGGCATGGGCGTTCGGCGGACGCCTCCCCCGCCCCAGCGCCGTCGGCCCTCTGCTCCGGATGATCGGCGCGGGCGGTTTCGCCGGCATGCTCGCCCAGCGCACCCTGCTGCTGTGGGCGCCCTCGACGCCCGATCCGATCTCGCTCGCCCTGGAGGGCGTGCTGATCGGCGAGCGCGATCCGGGCGCCCGCTCGCGCGTCGTCGAGACCCTGGGCCTCGTGCCCGGTGCAATCGCCGAGCGGACCCTGCTCGAAGTGGCCGCCGACGAGGCCGAGGGCTTCGACGCCCGGGCCGCGGCCATCGACGCGCTCGAGGAGCGCCGCTCCGACGACGCCGAGCTGCTGCTGTCGCGCCTGACCGCACTGGACGGCGCGCTGGGCTCGATCGCGCGCACCGCGCTCCTCGACCACGCTCCGGCTCCGGTCTCTGACGCGGGACCGACCATCGCGCAGCTCTTCGTGCACGCCGACATCGACGGCACGCTCACGCGAGTGGGCGCCGGGGACAACGGCGGCATCGCGACGCTGCTGGTCCGGCTCGGCGACGCGCTCGAGGGCGAGGACGGCATCGAGCGCGTCCTCACGCTCTCGCGCGGGACACCGGCCGAGGCGGAGCGCGCTCTCGCCGAGCTGCCCTCCTCCGGCCACGGCTTCGCGCCCGTGCCCTTCGCGGGACCCGCGGTGCCCATGCCCGAGGCCTGGCCGCGCCGGGTCGCGGCCGAGCGGGGGATCCGCCGGATCCTGCGCGCCGCGGGACGGGTCGACGTGCTGCACCTGCGGATGGCCGACGTGGGGTCGCTGGCCGCCGCCGCGGTCGCCCGCGAGCTCGAGATCCCCGTCGTGTTCACCGTCGCCCCGGATCCGCACGCGCTCATCGCGGGCCTGGACGCCTCCGGCGCTCTGTCGCGGGCCGACTTCGGCGACCGCGACGCCGCGGACCACTTCTGGTTCCGCGTGCGCCTCGTGCAGCGACTCGCCGCCGATGCCGCCCACACCGTCCTGTTCCCGCGGGCGGAGCTGGAGCGGAGCATGCGCGAGCTGATCGGCATCGACATCACCGCGCACCCGGAGCGGCACACGATCGTCCCCGAGGGGATCGACGTGCGCCTGGTCGAGCGGGGCGAGCGGGCCGCGCGGAGTGCCGCCGCGGGCGAGCCCGTCGCGCTCGACGCGGGCGACGACCTCTCGGCCCTCGACGAGCTCCTCCGCGAGCTCCCGGAGGAGCGGCGCGGCCTGCCCTGCTGCTCAGCGTCGGTCGCCTGCACCGGGTCAAGGGCATGGCCGCCCTGGCCGAGGCGTGGGCCGGCGATCCGTCGCTGCGCCGGCGCGCCAACCTCGTGCTGGTGGGCGGCGATCTCGCCCACCCCAGCCCGGACGAGCGCGAGCAGCTCGACCGCATCGGCGCCGCGGGCGGCTCCTCGGCGGGTCTCCTGCTCGCCGGTCACCGGCCCAACGGCACGGTCGCCCGGTGGCTGGGCGCGGTCCGGCACGGCAGGCCGGGTCTCGCCGCCCCGGGAGGCGCGTACGTCTGCGCCAGTGTGAAGGAGGAGTTCGGCATCGCCCTGCTCGAGGCGCTCGCCGCGGGCCTCGTCGTCGTCGCTCCCGCGACCGGCGGTCCGGTCACCTACGTCGAGGACGGCGTCACCGGCTTCCTGATCGACACCGCCGACTGCGCCGCACTGGGCCGTGCCGCCGCGGACGCCCTCGATCTGGCGGGCGGTCCGCTGGCCGAGGACGCCTCCGAGCGCGGCCGCGCGATGGTCGCCGAGCGGTACACGATCGAGGCCATGGCGCGTGCCCTCTCGGGCGTCTACGCGCACGCGACGGCCGACCAGGAGCGGCCGCTGCGCTCGGATCTCGTGCTGGGGAGCGTCGTGACCCTGCTGATCGTGAGTCCGGACTACGCCTCCCACCTGCTCCCGCTCGCGACCCTCGGCACCGCCTCGGCGCGACGCCGGGGAGCGGGTGGTCGTGGCGACGGGGGACGCGACCCGGTCGATCGTGGACGACTTCGGCTTCGACCACGTCGCGCTGCGACTGGGCCGGGGCTCGAACCCCGGCACGATCCGCGCCGAGGAGCAGGCTCCGGACGAGGGCGCCTCGCTCCGCGGGTTCTTCGACGCCACCCGGCGCGGCATGGTGCCGACCCTCGCCTACCAGGCGCGGGAGCGGCTGACCGATCTGCTGTGGGATCCGGCGGGTGTCGCCGCGCGGCTGCGCGAGATCCTCGACGAGGTGCAGCCCGACGCGATCGTCGTCGACCACCTCGCCTTCACCGCCCGGGTGGCGCTGCGCGCGCTCGGCGTGCCCTACGGCGACGTGGTGCTCGGGCATCCGACCGCCCTCACGGTGCCCGGCGAGGTCTACGGGTTCCCGCCCGTCCTGGCCCGACGCCTTCGCTCCCGACCCGGACGGGCTCGCCGCCCTGCGCGCCCTGTGCGACGAGGTCCGCGACGCGTTCACCGCCGAGTGGAACGCCGCCCTCGCCTCGCTGGACCTCTCCGCCCCGTCGAGTCAGGACGCCTTCGCCGAGTCCGGCGACGTGCTGCTGCTGAACTACCCGGGCGGCCTGCACGACCCCGCGCGCACCGCCCAGCTGCCTCCGCACGCCTTCCTCGGCTCGGCCGTCCGCTCCGAGCCGGTCGACGACGAGGTCGAGGAGTGGCTCGCCGCCTCGGACGACCCGGTCGTCTACGTGAGCTTCGGCAGCTTCCTCTCGGTGCGCGACGACGTGCTCGCGCGCGTCGCGGCGGCGCTCGCGGACGTCTCGGTCGACGGCCGGCCGGTGCGCGTCGCGCTCGCCTCCGGAGCGACGGACCGCTCTGCGCTGGGCGAGCTGCCCCCGACCTGGCTGGTGCGCGGGTTCCTCCCGCAGGTCACGCTGCTGGGCCGCGCGGCCTCTCGCGATCACCCACGGCGGCAACAACAGCGTCACCGAGTCGATGACCGCCGGCGTGCCGCTCGTGGTGCTGCCCTTCTCGACCGATCAGTTCGCCGGCGCGGCGGCGCTCGAGGACGCGGGAGTCGCCGAGGTGCTCGACCCGAACAGCGCCGGATCCGGGGCGATCGCCGCGGCGGCCCGGCGGCTGCTCGCCGCCGACCACCCGGGACGGGAGCGGCTCGCCGCCCTCTCGGCGGAGCTCACGGGGACGACCGGCCCCCAGCGCGCCTTCGCAGCCCTGTCCGGACTCGTCTCGCGCCGCTAGCCTGACCGGATGAGCGCCCTCCACGCCGAGACCGACCCGGAGCGGGGCCGCTGGGTGCTCGACGCGCTGGGCCCCTTCGCCACGTTCGAGGGCATCGTTCCGCCTCTGTTCGAGGCCGCCGTGCGGATCCTGCATCCCGCCTCCGATGACGCGGGGAGCGGCTCAGGTGGCGCGATGTCGCGGAGCGCGCCGGGACGGTGCTGCATCCGCTCGCGCAGTGGGAGGACCTCTCGCGCCACGACCGGACGCTCGGCGCCCCGCGGCTCGGGGAGCTCGACCTCGACGAGCTGGCGGCGATCGCCGATGTCCTCGCCGGCGCCACCACGACTCGCGAGCGGTGCTCGGCGGCGTTCTGGGAGGGGACGGGCGTGATCAGCACGATCGTTCTCGGATCCCGTGACGTTCCGGAGGATCGGAGCGGGGCCGCCCGGGTCTCGGGAAGCGGACGTCGGGTGACGTCGCGACTCGAGAGCATCGCGCTGCCTCAGCGGGAGTCGCTCCTGGTCGACCTCGACGTCCGAGCGCTCGTCGACCCGGCCTGGGCTCTCGACGCAGGACTCGCGACCGCCGACGGCAGAGTCCTCCAGACGCCGATCGCACTCTGGCCGGACGACCGCGCCTGGTACCTCGCGAGCGAGATCGACTTCGACTCGACGCTGATCGGCGGCTCGGAGGAGCTCGTCGCCCGGATCCTCGCGCTCGCCGATCGCGGCGTGATCGAGGCGCTGCGGCTGCCCGAATCCGTCGACCCTGACGAGCACCGGCGATCGGATCAACGGGCGTGGCTGACCAGCACGACGAGCAGGACGCCGACGAGCAGGACGCCGTCGAGCAAGACGTCGAGCAGGCCGCCGCCCGGCAGGACGCGGAGCGCTGGCTCGTCGTGAACGGCCGCCGCTGGCGCCGCACCGACCCGATCCTCCCCGAGGAGCTCGTCGCCGCCCTGACCTCCCACCTCGGCCGAGGCCGATCGGGCACCCGGTCGGCGAAGCGCGCCGGGGACGAGGACGCGGTGGCCGCCGCCCGCACCCGCACCGGGCTCGCCAAGCACGGGCTCGGGGAGCGGGGCCCCGCCTGGTGGGACGAGCCCGAGGAGGCGCGGCTCTCGCGCGCCCGGGACGCGCTCCGCGACCTGGACGCTCTCGACGACGGGGACTGACTCGACACCTGCATGCCGCGAGGATGCCCCGGCGCTGGCCGGCGCGGATCCGGAGTGACGCGATCGGTGGAGACGCTCCGTCCCGCGCCCCTGGGGAGGACGTCAGGCCCGGAACGTCACCACGAAGCCGTCCGCCGGCTCCGTCGGGAACGAGCGGAGGCTGATCGAGAAGTCCTGCCCGGGCATCACGTCGTACGGGTGCCCGGTCGCGAGCAGTTCCAGCGCCTCGGCCAGCAGGTCGACGGTCGCGGGCTCGCCGGGGCAGCGGTGGCCGTCGCCGTAGTGGCCGCCGCCCTGCGCGATGAAGCCGTTGCGGTCGACGGGGGCGAGGAAGCGCTCGGGATCGAAGGTCTCCGGCGCGTCCCAGTGCGCGGTCGCGTGGTCGGTCGCGTACAGGTCGAGCAGGAACCACTGCCGGTCGGGCAGGGTCTCGCCCTGGAACTCCAGACCGCCGCGGGCCCGTCCGCCGACCATCGGGAAGAAGGGGTGGAACCGGCGCACCTCGTTCGCGAAGGCCGCGCGCTCCTCCGGGTGCACGAAACGCTCGCGCCACTCGGGGTGCTCGTGCAGCGCCAGCGCGGCGAAGACGACGAAGCGCCCTACCGCCACCGTCGGCCGAAGCAGGTTGAGCAGCTCCACGGCGGCGACCTCGATCGGCAGCGGGGCGCCGTCCTCCTCGGCATGCGCGATCCGGTCGACGATCGACGCCGCGCCGTCCTCGGGCGGCAGTCCCGCCGCCCGGCTCGCCTCGAGCAGGCCGCGTGCCCAGCTCTCGGTGCGCCGGCGCCGCAGCCGAGCCGCCCCAGTTCGGCGGTCCCGAAGCGGCCCGCGTTGTCGACCATGCTGCGCAGCTCGTCCGACCGCTGCTGCGCCTCCCGATCGGGGAGCGCGACACCGGCCCAGACGAGGACCGCGCGTCCGAGCACCTCGGCCGCCATGTCCTGCAGCGGCACCGGAGCGCCCGCGAAGCGCGCGGCGGCCCGCTGCCACTCGACCGCGAAGGCGTCGACGAGCCGCGAGCGCTCCTCCGGCGCCTCGATCAGCGAGAGGAAGAGCTTCTTGCGGCGCCGGTGCCGCTCGTCCTCGAGGGTCTGCACGCTGCCCTCGTCCTGCAGAAGGTGCAGCACCGAGCCGGGCAGGGCGCCCGCCCGGTCGAAGCGACCGCCCTCGTAGAAGAAGCGCGCGGCCTCGATCCCCGGGCGACCACGACGGGCCGCCCGAGGATCCGGGTGCGGAAGGCGTCGCCTTCGACCTGCGCCGAAGCGCCTCGTCCCGAACAGGTAGCCGTCCGAGAGGACCGCCGCGGTGCTGTCCAGGGCGCTCAGCGCGGGGATCACGCTCAGTCCGTCGGCTCGCTGACGCCCGCGTCGAGGTCGTCGTCGTCGACCGCGGTCGTGACGTCCTCGGCGGTGCTCTCGGCGTCGCTGACCTGCGCGTCGTCGCCCTCGGCCTGCGAGGGCTTGTCCACTCCGGCGTCGCTCACCGTGTCGTGGTTCTGCGGGTTGTCCTGGGGTCCGTCGATGCCGCTCATGCCCGATCTCCTTCGCGCGCGGCGCGGGATGCGCCGACGTCACCACGCTAGGAGCGCCGCGCGAGGCCTGCAGCCGGTTGACTCCGTCCGCTCCGCCTGGCATCCTCGCGCGACCGCGTCGGGCGCAGGAGCGCCGTGCGCCCTCAGCTCCGCCGCAGGATCACGGGCGCGGTCACCCACACCAGCGCGATGATCAGCAGGACCGCGCCGCCCGCCACGAGCCCCGCCGCCTGGGTGAGGACGAAGTCGAACACGAACGTCACGACTCCCACGGAGAGGAGGGAGCCGGCAGCGAGGCAGGTCAGGACGATGCGGTTGCCGAAGCGCACCAGCTCCGCCTTGCGTCCGCGTGCGAACAGCAGGCGGTGCACGGTGACCGGGGCCAGCGCCAGCACGGTCACCGACGCGGCGAGGAACACGAGCACCAGGTAGAGCGCGACATCCGGGGCGGCGAGCTCGGTGAAGCGCTGCTGGAAGCAGAGGGTGAGCAGGAAGCCGCCGAGGATCTGCGTGCCGGTCTGCACGACGCGCAGCTCCTGCAGGATCTCGTTCCAGTTGCGATCGGAGCGCTCCTCCGGCGTCTCGTCGCGGCCCGCTCCCGGCTGCGGTCGGCTCTCGTGTCCAGTCATGGACAGGAGGGTAGCGCCGCCGCAGGTCTCCCCGTGTTCACCGTCCGCCGTCATACTCGTCAGGCCGATCCCCATCCCCACTCCGAGGAGCCCCACGAGCGACGCCCCCGCCGTCCTGTTCGTCTGCATCCACAACGCCGGCCGCTCGCAGATGGCCGCCGGCTATCTGACGAGCCTGTCCGGCGGCCGGGTCCAGGTCCGCTCCGGCGGCTCGGAGCCGGGTGCGAGCATCAACCCCGTCGCGGTCGCCGCGATGGCGGAGGAGGGCATCGACATCTCGCAGGAGGTGCCCCAGCAGATGACGACCGAGCAGGTGCGCGTGTCGGACGTCGTGATCACCATGGGCTGCGGCGACGTCTGCCCGATCTTCCCCGGCAAGCGCTACGAGGACTGGGAGCTCGCCGATCCGGCCGGTCTGCCGCTCGAGCAGGTGCGCCCGATCCGCGACGACATCCGCGGTCGCGTGGAGCGCCTGGTCGCCGAGCTGCTCGGCTGACCCGCAGGCTCAGACCAGGGACTGCGCGAGCGACAGCGCGCCGCGCACGCCCGACTCGTCGCCCAGGCCCGGACGCACGATGCGGATGCGCCCCGCCGACGTGCCCGTCGCTCCCGGCGCGCCCATCAACCGCTGCACCTCGGCCTCGACCGCCTCGAGCAGTCCGGGCGTCTTCGACACCCCGCCGCCGAGGATCGCCGGGCGCACTCCGGCGACGTACGCGAGCGTCGTGACGAGCTGGGCGAGGTAGAACGAGCTGAAGCGGAGGTTCGCCGCCGCGTCCTCGGGCCCCAGGCTCGAGCCGTCGACGCCCCAGCGCGCCGAGATCGCGGGCCCGGCGACGAGGCCCTCGAGGCAGTCGCCGTGGAACGGGCAGGTGCCGGCGAAGGTGTCCTCGGGATGGCGGCGGGGAGGAGGTGCGCGATCTCGGGCCAGCCGCTGCCGGCGAGGAGGCGGCCGCCGGCGAGCAGGCCACCGCCCACTCCGGTGCCGACGGTGACGTAGACGAAGTCGGGCTCCCCGGCGGCGGCGCCCCGGCGCGCCTCGCCGAGGGCGGCGCCGTTGACGTCGGTGACCAGGGCGGTGCGGGCGCCGGGCGCGGCCTCGCCCAACGGACCGAGGACGTCGACGCCCTCCCAGCCGATCTTGGGCGTCGAGGTGAGGTGGCCGTAGGAGGGTGAGCCGGGGTCGACGTCGAGCGGCCCGAACGAGGCGACGCCGATCGCCGAGACGGAGCCCTCGACGCCGTGCCCGCGGACGAACGCCGCGATGTCGGCGAGGGTCTCGACGGGGCCGCGGGTGGGCAGCGTGGTCGTCGCGAGCAGCCGCTCCGGTTCGTCGAGGGCGGCGACGGCGGCGACGACCTTGGTGCCTCCGGTCTCGATCCCGACGAGGAGGGGCGTGCGGTGGCAGTGCTCATGGGGGTCTCCGGAATGAATGTCCTACGTTGGCACTCCGACAGTAGCGGCCCGCGGTCGCGCCGTCACGCGATCCGCGGGCCGCAGCCGCGAGGAGGTGTCAGCAGGCCGTGAAGCGGGTGACTCCGATCGACAGGGTCAGCTCGCTCCCGAGCACGACGGCGGTGTCGAGGTGCTGGCGCTTGAGCGAGTCGATCGTCTCGGCGGGCACGCAGTCGGGACGGGCGAGCGAGAGCGGCGCCCCCTGTGCGGCGGCGACGGCCGCTCCGGACAGGGCGTCCGCGGCGCCCTCGCCCGAGGCGAGGTACGTCGTGGCGCTGAGGCCCTGGGCCGGATAGGCCTCGTTGATCAGCCGGCTCGTGGCGTACCGGCTGGCGCCGCCGATGCGGGTGGTGTCGCCGACCAGGGCGTCCACGTCGGCCTCGATCCCCGCCGAGACGGACGGCGCCTGGCCGAGGATCACCGCGCTCTCGGGGTCGAGGCGGGTGATGGCGGAGCGGGTGGCGTCGTCGACGTCGGGCTCGGCGCCGTCGACCAGCAGGACGGCCTGGCCCCTCCGGCCCGCGACCGGGGCGACGGACAGGGCGTCGGGGAAGTTGCCGCCGGTGGCGAGGAACAGCTCGTCGGCCGAGCCGGCTCCGAACGCGTCCGCCACGATCCTCCGTGACGTGTCGTAGCGGTCCGTCCCGCCGATGCGGGTGATCGGGCCGGCGACGAGTGCGTCGATCTGCTGGTAGACGGCTGCGGACACGGTCGCGTCGCTGCCGACGACGACGGTCTTCTTCGGAGCGAGCCGCGTGATCTCGGCGGAGGTGCTCGCGAAGAGCGCGTTCGGGTCGGTGAGCAGGAGCGCTCCGTCCTGCACGGAGGCGGCGGGGGCGGCGCTCAGGGCGTCCGCCCATCCCGCGCCGCTGGCGATGTAGAGCACGGGCACCCCGGGCTCGAAGGACTGCGTGGAGGCGACTGAGGTGGCGTAGCGATCGCTGCCCTCGACGCGGGTGGTGGAGAAGAAGTACGGGTCCGGCGCGAAGTCGATGCCCGTGACGGTCGTGCCGGCGACGTCCACGCGGGTCGAGGAGCCCACCCAGTCGGTGTCCTGCCAGAAGAGGTCGCCGACGGTCGGGACGGCGCCCTGCAAGGGTGTCTCGAGGACGCGGACGACGTAGGAGCCGTCGGGCAGGGCGGGAAGGGTGTAGCCGCCCGTGGCTCCGCTCGCGAGGGTCGTGACCGTCGAGGCGACCAGCTTCGCCTCGGCGACGTCGCCCGCCAGGGTCCAGGCCTGCACCGTGTACGTGTGCGAGCCGGGCACCGAGGCCGGGGAGGTGATCGAGCCGACCACCGGCGCCGGAGCGGCGTGCGCGGGCGAGGCGACGAGTCCGGTCAGCGCGACGGCGCCGACGGTGGAGAGGGTGAGCGCGAGCAGACGCGCGGAGGGCCGACGGCGGCGAGGAGTCACGGGAGTCTTTCCGATGGTCGCGGCGGACCGCGGCGGACACGAGGTCTTCTGGATCTAACGGGGCGGTGCGGGGGCGACGCCCCTGGCCGGGGGGCAGATCGGCGGCGGTCGAGTGGAATCCCGCGGTCGCGCCGGGGCTCGTGGCCGCGGGCGCGGTCTTCTGCAGGCGCCCCGTCGCTCCGCAGATGCGCGAGGCGACGGGGCGTCCCGACCGTTCTAGCGGCAGGTCGTGAGCGAGTCGACCGACGCCTGGAACGTGGGCGAGTCCCGCCGAGCAGCGTCACGTAGTCGAGCTCGATGCGCCTGCAGCTCGACCCGGGTGTCGTACGGGACGCAGTCCCGGTAGCCGAGGTAGAGCGGGGCGCCCAGGGCGGCGGCCGTCGGGCCGATCGAGGAGGGCGTCGGCGAACGAGTCGGCCCGGGCGAGGAACGCGCGGTCCTGGAGCTCGAACGGCGGGTACGCGGCGTTGAGGAGGCGGCTCGTGGCGTCGCGGTTCACTCCGGCGATCCGGTCGACGTCGCCGACGAGGCCGGAGGCGACGAGATCGGCCTCGATGCCCGCCGAGATGGACGGGGTGCCGCCGACCAGCTGGCCCAGGTCCGCGTCCAGACGGTCGATCGCCGCACGGGTCGGCGCATCGAGGGCGTTCTGCGCCCCGTCCACGAGGATGACCGGCTGGCCCTCGCGCCCGGCGATGGGTGCGACGGAGAGGGCGTCGAAGTTGAGCCCGGTGGGCAGGAACACCTCGCGGTACGCGCCGGCGGGGAACGCGTCCTCGACGATCATGCGGCTCGTCTCGTAGCGGTCCAGTCCGCCGATGCGCCGGACGGTGTCCGTCGGCGACAGCGCGTCGATCGCGCGGAGGACGTCCTCGCTGACGGAGGAGCGCCGCCCACCACGATGATCTCCTCGGGCTGGAGCCGCTGGATCTCGGCGGCGGTGACGGGGAACAGCTGCCCGGGATCGGTGAGCAGCAGCGCCCGCCCTGGAACGAGGCCGCCGGACCGGCGGTGAGGGCGTCCGGCCAGTTCGCACCGCTCGCGACGTAGAGCACCGGGACCGTCCCGGGGAAGGCCAGCTGCGTGGTCTTCGCCGAGGTGCCGTACCGGTCGTCGCCCGCGATGCGGTCGGTGGCGGACCCGAAGTCGCGCATGGTGAAGTCGATGCCGGTGCGACCAGCGGTCGTCAGCGGGACGACCCGCGCGTCCTTGAGCCTCGACCTGTCGAAGTAGTACTGGTCGTCGAAGTCCGGGTAGCCGGGCTGCGTGACGCGGAACTTGTACGAGCCGACCGGCAGCGCCGCGGCACCGCTGAACGACCAGTCCGAGGTGCTGAGCGCGGCGCCGAGGTCGCCGTCTCGCCGAGGAGGCGGGGCCGCTCGCTGCTCGCCGGGTCGATCCACCGAGGCCTGGACCGTGTAGTCGGCGACGCCCTCGAGGTAGCTGCTGTCGGGGGTGCCGACTGTCCCCGCGACGGAGGCGGTGCGCGGCAGGGTGACGACGATCTCGGCGCTGGCGCTGATCGGGTCGGCGTCCTCGGGGCTCGGGGTGTCGCCGTACCAGGTGGGGTACCAGGTCGTGCTGCCGGTCACCGACGCCTGCAGGTGGTACGGGCCGCCGGCGAGGAGGGCACGCTGAAGGCCGCTCCGGTGACCGTCTCGCTGACGGTCTCGAGGTCCTCGTTCGTGACGCGCACTGTGTACGCGTCGCCCTCCGGTGCCGGGTGCGCCTCGTCGACGCCCGACAGGGCGAGGGTGCCCGTCACCACGATGTCGCCCTCAGCGGCCACGGCGACGGGGTCAGCGGACGCGGCGGAGGGTGCGGGGGCCGCTGACGGAGCGGTCTCGGCGGACGTCGCCGATCCCAGCGGAGGGGGCGGGCGGCGCTCGCTGCAGGGCCGGTGGCGAGACCGGCGAGCAGCACGGCGGCGAGACCGACGGAGCTGAGGGGACGAGGCGCGGCGCGCGACGGCGGCGGTGTGGGCGCGGCAGATCTTTCCGAGAGGATTCGCGGCGGGCCGCGCGCGGACGCGGCTCGTCTGCATGCTAGCTGCGGGCCGAGGACGGCTCGGGGGCGGGGGTCGCGGCGGGTTCCCCCGAACGGTGGGTACGACGTCGGGCGAGGACGTCGGCGGAGGAGGGCCGGGGAGACGCCGCCGTCGCGCACTCCGCACGGATCGGGCGTCAAGGCGCGCGTTCTCGGCGGATCCTGCGCCGAGCGGTGGAAATCGCAGGATCCGCGCGTGCGAGACTGGGCGGGAGCGTGCGCCACCCCCCGTGATGATCTTCCGCGGGATCCGGCGCCACTGGACCCGGTCCGCTCATCCGCAGCCTTTCGCAGGAGGACTCGAATGACCGACACCGCTGTGCTTTCCGCCGCCCCGACCCGCACCCCCGTCGCCAAGACGATCCTGATGTGCCGACCCGAGCACTTCACCGTCGTGTACCGGATCAACCCGTGGATGGATCCGCAGGTCCCGACCGACACCGCGCTGGCCGTGCGCCAGTGGCAGACCCTCTACGACACCTACGTCGGCCTCGGCTTCGACGTGCAGCTGATCGACCCCGAGCCGGGCCTGCCCGACATGGTCTACGCCGCGAACGGCGGCTTCGTCATCGACGGCATCGCCTACGGCGCCTCCTTCACCTACCCGGAGCGGCAGCCCGAGGGTCCGGCGTACATGGACTGGTTCCGCGGCGCCGGCTTCGACGTGCGCGTCCCCGAGGAGGTGAACGAGGGCGAGGGCGACTTCCTCCTCGTCGGCGAGCGGATCCTCGCGGGCACCGGCTTCCGCTCCGCCTCGGACTCGCACGCCGAGGTGGCCCGCGTCTTCGGCCGCGAGGTCGTGACCCTCGAGCTCGTGAACCCGTCGTTCTACCACCTCGACACGGCGATCGCCGTGCTCGACGACCAGAACATCGCCTACCTGCCCAGCGCGTTCAGCGACGAGAGGCAACCGCGTGCTGCAGGAGCTCTACCCCGACGCGATCCTGGTGTCGGAGGAGGACGCCTCCGTCCGGGCTCAACTCCTTCTCGGACGGACTGCACGTCGTCATCGCCTCGCGCGCCGTGGGCTTCGAGCGCCAGCTGCGCGAGCGCGGCTACGAGCCGATCGGCGTCGACCTGTCCGAGCTGCTGCTCGGCGGCAGCGGCGTGAGTGCCGCACCCTCGAGCTGCGCCGCTGACCCCCGATCACGAGAGGACCGACATGAGCATCCTGGCCACGACCACCGCCTCCGCCGCCCTGATCGCCGAGGAGGAGGCGCACGCCGCGCACAACTACCACCCGCTGCCCGTCGTCGCCGCGACGGGCGAGGGCACCTGGATCACCGACGTCGAGGGGCGCCGCTACCTCGACTGCCTGGCCGCCTACTCCGCCGTCAACTTCGGCCACTCGCACCCGGTGCTGCTGGCCGCGGCCCGCGACCAGCTCGACCGCGTCACGCTCACCAGTCGCGCGTTCCACAACGACCGGCTCGGCCCGTTCGTCACCGCGCTCGCGGCGCTCGCCGGCAAGGACATGGTCCTGCCGATGAACACGGGCGCCGAGGCCGTGGAGTCGGGCATCAAGGTCGCGCGCGCCTGGGGCTACCGGGTGAAGGGCGTGACGCCGGGACGCGCGAGACATCATCGTCGCCGCGGGCAACTTCCACGGGCGCACGACCACGATCATCTCGTTCAGCGACGACGCGGAGGCGCGCGACGGCTTCGCTCCGTTCACTCCGGGGTTCCGCACGGTGCCGTTCGGCGACGCGGCGGCGCTGGAGGCGGCGATCGACGAGGACACCGTCGCCGTGCTGATCGAGCCGATCCAGGGCGAGGCCGGCATCGTCGTGCCCCCGGCCGACTACCTGCCCGCCGTCCGCGAGATCACCGCTCGCCGGAACGTGCTCTTCATCGCCGACGAGATCCAGTCGGGACTGGGCCGTACCGGTGCGACCTTCGCCTGCGATCTGGTCGGAGTCGTCCCCGACGTGTACCTGCTGGGCAAGGCCCTCGGCGGCGGCATCGTGCCGGTCTCGGCCGTGGTCGCGAACGCCGACGTGCTCGGAGTGCTGCAGCCCGGTCAGCACGGCTCGACCTTCGGAGGCAACCCGCTCGCCGCCGCCGTGGGCCTCGCGGTCGTCGAGATGCTCGCCACCGGCGAGTACCAGGCGCTCGCCGTCGCCCGCGGCGCACAGCTGCACGCGCGGCTCACCGCCCTGATCGGCCGCGGCGTCGTCGCCGTGCGCCGGAGCCGGACTCTGGGCGGGCATCGACATCGACCCCGCGCTCGCCACGGGCCGGGCCGTCTGCGAGGCGCTGATGGCGCGCGGTGTGCTGGCCAAGGACACGCACGGATCCACGATCCGCCTCGCTCCTCCGCTGGTCGTCACCGAGGACGAGATCGACTTCGCGGTCGACGAGCTCGAGGCGGTGCTCGACGGACTGCGCTGACCGAGGACCGCTGGAGCGCTGTCAACCCACTCCCAGGAAGGGGCGCTGAGCGGCAGCCTTGCACGATGGATGACAGGGTGCCGACGACGACCATGTCGAGTCCGCATCCGGTGCGACGGCAGGGACGGGAGTCCCCGCTCGATCCGGCGCCGCGGCGTCGACCCTCTCTCCACTCGCGGCGTGCCCTGGACCCCGGCGCGAGACCCACCACCGGATCGGCAGTGGTCGACGTGAACGAACCCGAACAGCTTCCCGTCCCTCCGGAGCGCGTGCTCCGCGACCTCCTCGACGCGTTCGATCCGCCGGGCGCCGTCGATGCGGGGTTCAGCGCGCACGTGCTCGCCCATGCGCGCGAGGCGCTCGCACTGACCGAGCGGCAGCGGATGCCCACCGTCATCTGGCCGCGGTCGGCGGTGGACGAGATCCGGATCCGCCGCCGGTCCCGCCCGCGGCGCTCTGACCCGGGGAACGTCGGCCGAGGAGTGGTCCGGCGGCTGCCGTTCGCGACGGATCGGACCGCAGCGGCTCCCCGTTGGACACGATCTGCTGCTCTGAGCGGCTCAGAGCAGCGGGGAAGATGCCCGACGGTGGCCGCTGGGCGAGGAGATCGGGCTCGGCCGAGGAGGCGCCGGGTGCCACTCGGCGTCGGTGGTCTGCAGAACGTCGGCCAGGAGCGCCCGTCGGCCACGATCGTGGCTGAGCAGCACTCCCGACCGACGTTCTGCGCGGTCAGTCCCCGTCGCGGACCGTCGAGAGCGGCTCCCGTGATGCTCTCGAGGCTGCGGCGCTCGGCGTCGACCCCGAAGATCAGCGCCACGACGCCGCCCACGATCATCACCCCGGCCCCGACGAAGTAGCCGACGGTGAGCGGACCGCGGTCGCTGCCGTCGCCGATCAGCACGCCGTACAGGGTGGGAGCGATCGCGCCGGCGATCTGGCCGAGGGTGAAGAAGTACGAGATGGCCTGGCTGCGCAGCTCCAGCGGGAAGATCTCGCTGACGGTGAGGTAGGCGCTCGAAGCGCCCGCGGAGGCGAAGAAGAAGGACACGCACCAGAGGATCGTCTGCGTCGTCGCGGTGAGCACGTCCATGCTGAACAGCACGGCCGACAGGGCGAGGACCGCTCCCGGAGACGCCGTAGGTGAGGAAGATCATCTTGCGGCGGCCCCACACGTCGAACAGGTGGCCCAGCACCAGCGGGCCGATCAGGTTGCCGATCGCGAACGGGAAGAAGAAGTACGAGACGGCGCTCTGCTCCACGTCGTAGAAGTTCTCGAGCACCAGTGCGTAGGTGAAGAAGATGGCGTTGTACAGGAAGGACTGCGTGACCATCATGGTCGCGCCCACCAGCGTCCGCTTCGGATACTGCCGGATGAGGACCCGCGCGATCGTGCGGAACGGGATGCTCTCGGTGGCCTTCACCGTGATGGCCTTCGCGTCATCGACCGGCTCGAGCACGCCCCTCCTTCTCCACGCGCCGCTCGATCTCGTCGACGGTGCGCTCCGCCTCCTCCTCGCGGCCGTGCGTCATCAGCCAGCGGGGGCTCTCGGGGATGTGCCGGCGGAGGTAGATGATCGCGAGGCCCAGGATCGGGCCGAGGAAGAAGCCGAGCCGCCAGCCGATGTTCTCGGCGAAGATCTCGTCGTTGAGGAAGAAGAGGTTGGCGGCGGAGCCCAGCGCGGCGCCGCCCCAGTAGGTGCCGTTGATCGCGATGTCGACGCGTCCGCGGTACTTGGAGGGGATCAGCTCGTCGATCGCGGAGTTGATCGCCGCGTACTCGCCGCCGATGCCCATGCCCGCGAAGAAGCGGAACACGGCCAGGAACGCGTAGTTCGGCGAGAATCCCGCGATGCCGCTGGCGAGGAGGTAGATCACCAGGGTCAGGATGAAGAGCTTGCGGCGGCCCAGCTTGTCGCTCAGTCGGCCGAAGATCAGGGCGCCCGCGATCTGGCCGACGAGGTAGACCGTGCCGAGCACGCCGACCTGGGCGGCCGAGAGGTCGAACTCTCTCGCGAAGCCGGCGCTCGCGACGATCTGGATCTCGAGTCCGTCGAGGACCCAGGAGAATCCGAGTCCGACGACGATCGACCAGTGGAACCGGGTCCACGGGAGCCGGTCGATCCGGGCGGGGACGAGGCTCCGGACGGGGCCCCGAGGGTGTCGGTGGTCGACATGGCGAACGCCTTCCTGTCGCCCCGGTTCGCTCGGTGCAGCCCTCATCCGGTCGCGGCGAGATCAGACGATAGCCCTGCGGCGGATTCGTATCGCCGGGCTATCGGAGTGGTGCCGCGCGGGTGTAGAACAGTGCGTTTCGGGAGGCGGCGCTCCTCCCCACTCGTGGGTCGGCACGCTTCTCCACCGGCTCGTCCACCCCGGAGCCCGTGCCGGGGCGGCAGCTGACTGGGTTGAGTCCATGATCGTCGCGACGCCCGCGAGGCACCCCCTCCTACGTCCTCAGCGAAGGCCCCGTCTGGGACGCCTCCACCGGCCGCCTCACCTGGGTCGACATCGAGTCCGGAGCGGTGCTGTCGGCGCCGCTCGGGGCCGAGGGGCTGGGCGCCGTCTCGCGCTCGGACGTCGGCGAGCAGGTGGGCTGCGCGCTGCCGCTGGGCGACGGGCGCGTGCTCGTCGCGCTGACCCGCCGCCTCGCGATCCTCGAGGTCGACGGGTCGCTCACGCGCGGCTCCGAGCTGCTGCCCGAGGGGCACCGCTTCAACGACGGCTCGATCGACCCGCAGGGCCGGCTCGTCGTCGGCTCCCTGACCCTCGGCGAGTCCGTCGGCGACGACGTGCTGCTGCGCCTCGAGCACGACGGATCCGTCACCGTCCTCGACCACGACCTGCGGCTCTCGAACGGGCTCGGCTGGTCGCCGGACGGCGCGGTGATGTACTCGATCGACACCGAGTCCGGCGTGATCTTCCGCCGCCCCTACTCCGACGGGTCGCACGGCGCGCGCGAGACGTTCGTCGAGCTCGAGGAGGGCGTCTTCGCCGACGGGATGACCGTCGACGCCGACGGGCGCCTCTGGGTCGCGATCTGGGGCGGCTCCGGGGTGCGGGTCTACGACTCCGAGGGGCGCCTCGTCGAGGGTGAGGGCATCGAGGTCGACGCGCCGCACTCCTCGAGCATCGCCTTCGCGGGCGAGGGGCTCGACGTGGCGGTCGTGAGCTCGGCGTCGCGCGACCTGTCGGCCGACGAGCGGGCGGCGCACGCCGTTCGCGGGCGGGCTCTGGCTCCGCGCGTCCGGGGATGCGCGGGCTCCCGGCGACGCGGTGGGTCGAGACGCGGCTGCCGTGAGGGGTCGGGACGCGGCTGCCGGAGAAGGGCGCGGGGGCGCGCGGCTCGGCCGCTGCGACTCGGTCGCCGCGGGACGCGGGGGCTACGCGCTCGGCTCGGCCGGGTCCGCGGAGGTCGACGAGGCCGGCTGCGGGGTGAGCGTCACGCGCGAGATGCGGTAGCGATCCGTCTCGGCGACGCGGAGGAGGTGCTCGCCGATGACGATCGAGTCGCCCACCACGGCCACTCGGCCGATGCGGTCGAGGATGTAGCCGCCGACCGTCTCGTAGGGGCCGTCGGGCAGCTCGACGCCGAGCATCTCCTCGAGGTCCTCGAGGATCATGCCTCCGTCGAGGTCGTGCAGCTGCTCGGCCGCCTTCGCGTCGACCTCCTGCCGGGCGCCGTCGTACTCGTCGTAGATCTCGCCGACCAGCTCCTCGAGCAGGTCCTCGAGCGTGATGATGCCGTCGGTCCCGCCGTACTCGTCGACGACGACGGCGATCTGATGGCCGTCCTGCCGCATCGTGCGCAGCGCTGCGAGCACCTTCGTCGATCCCGGGACCGCGAGGATCGGCCGGGTGATGTCGGCGACGCTGCTCGCGGTGCCCTCCTGGGCGGCGTCCGGGAACGCGGCCATCAGGTCGCGGACGTGCACGAAGCCCAGCACGTCGTCGCGGTTCTCGCCCACCACGGGGTAGCGGGAGTGCGGCTGGTCGAGGACGGCGCGGTAGCCCTCCTCGAGGGGCTCGCCGCGGAGGAAGTCCACGTCCGGTCGCGGGCGCATGACCTCGGCGACGCGGCGGTCGTCGGCGCGGAAGATGTCGGTCAGCAGGCGGCGGCTGTCCTCGTGGATCTCGGTGTTGCTCGAGATCATGTCGCGCACCTCGTCGGCCGAGACGCTCTCGCCCTTCTCGCGCGGGTCGGCGCCGAGCAGGCGCACGACGCCGTCGGTCGAGACCGAGAGCAGCCAGATGACGGGGCGCATCAGGCGCGCGAAACCGTTGAGCGGCGGGGCCAGGACCTTGGTGAACGCGACCGACTTCTGCATCGCGAGGCGCTTGGGCACCAGCTCGCCGAGCACGAGCGAGAGGTAGGCGATGACCAGCGTGAGGCCGATGAAGGCGACGGTGGAGGCGACTCCGGCCGACAGGCCCAGAGCCTCGAGCGGCGGGGCGAGGTCGGGCGCGATGGTCGACGCTCCGTAGGCGGACGAGAAGAAGCCGGCCAGCGTGACGCCGATCTGCACGGCCGAGAGGAACGTGTTGGGGTTCCGCACGAGGGTCGCGATGCGGGCCCCGCGCTCGCCCTGCGCCTCGATCGCGCGGACCTGGCTCTCGCGGAGGCTGACGATCGCCATCTCGGTGCCGGCGAACACTCCTCCGATCAGCACGAAGAGGACGACGAGGCCGATGTTGAGAAGGGTGTCGAGATCCACGGAGCAACAGTAGGGATGCTCGCCGTGAGAACGCCTCGCGAATTCTCAGGGGTGCGCTGAGCGGCCCGACCCCCGCGGCTGCCGGACTCCCTTCGAGTCCGCAGGAGTTGTCGTACTGGGTGGTCGAGTACGACGACTTCTGCGGAGTCGCCGGCCGGGTGGTTCGGGCGCGGTGAGCATCGCCCCGAGTACGCGGAAGTTGTCGTATTGGGCGTCGAGTACGACAACTTCTGCGGGGTCGCGGCCGCAGTCGGAGTCGGGCGACCGGGCGCCCGCGTCAGACCAGGCGGCGGGAGCCGTCCGACAGCAGGCGGAACCAGCGGCCGCCGTAGCCGTCGATCGGGATCGACACCGCGCCGTCGTCCCCGACGGGGTACTCCTCCGAGCTCAGCGAGTCGACCAGGCGCGCGCCGGGCTGCACGTCGGGCAGGGTCAGCGCCGCCGTCCGCGGGCTCGAGGCGAAGTTGTGCACCGCGACGGTCGAACCGGTCGAGGCCGACATCCGGTGCGCGAAGACGCACGACTCGTCGGCGAGGAGGTGCGTGTACTCGCCCCAGCCGATCTCGGGGGAGCGGCGGTAGAGCCACGCGAGGCCCTTCAGATGCGCGAGCAGCGACTCCGGGGCCTTGAGCTGATCGGCGGCGTTCACGTGCTCGGGGCCGAAGCCGTCCCCGGTGACGGGCGCGATCAGATCCGACGCGTCGGCCCGCGAGAAGCCGCCGTTCGCGGCCGAGCTCCACTGCATCGGGGTCCGCACGGCGCTGCGGCCCGGGACCGACGTTCTCGCCCATGCCGATCTCCTCGCCGTAGTAGAGCACCGGGGCGCCGGGCAGCGAGAACAGCAGGCTGTAGACCATGCGGAGGCGTCGGGGATCGCCGCCCAGCATCGGTGGGGAGGCGGCGGACGATGCCGCGTCCGTGGATCCGCTGCGACTCGTCCGGGGCGAACGCTGCGAAGACCTCGTCGCGCTCCGAGTCCTCGAGCTGGTCGAGGGTCAGCTCGTCGTGGTTGCGCGCGAAGTTCGCCCACTGGCTGCCGACCGAGATCTCGGGACGGCTCGCGAGCGCCTCGACCAGCGGCGCGGAGTCGCCGCGGGCGAGCGCCAGGTAGAGGCGCTGGTTCGCGATGAAGTCGAACTGCATCGAGAGCTCGTCGGCGTCGGATCCGCCGAAGAAGGCGAGCTGCTGGTCGCGGCTCACGTTGACCTCGCCGAGCATCATCGCCTCGCCCGAGCGGCGCGAGACGAAGCGGCGCAGCAGGCGGAGCCACTCGTGCTCGTCGTGCGCGCCGGGCTCGATCAGGAACGGGACCGCGTCGACGCGGAAGCCGTCGACTCGAGCTGCAGCCAGAATCCGACCAGCTTCGCGATCTCGTCCCGCACCGCCGGGTTGTCCGTCTTGAGGTCGGGCTGGTGCCGGTAGAAGTTGTGCAGGTAGTACTGGCCGGCCTCCTCGTCGAATGACCAGACGCCGTCCTCCGCATCGGGGAAGACGTTCGCGGGCTGGTCGGCCGGCGGCTCGTCGCGCCAGACGTAGTAGTCGCGGTACGGGCTGTCGGGGGAGGAGCGCGCGGCCTGGAACCAGGGGTGCTGGTCGGACGTGTGGTTCACGACCAGGTCGATGATCACGCGCATGCCGCGGTCGTGCGCCGTGCGGATCACCTCGACGACGTCGCCGTGGTGGCCGTAGCGCTCGTCGACCCCGAAGAAGTCGCTGATGTCGTAGCCGTTGTCCTTGCCGGGCGAACGGTAGAACGGCGCCAGCCAGAGGCAGCTCACGCCGAGCTCGGCGAGGTAGTCGATGCGGTGCGCGAGGCCCTCGAGGTCGCCGACCCCGTCGTCGTTCCAGTCCATGAAGGTCTTCACGTCGAGGTTGTAGTAGACGGCGGAGCGCCACCACAGGTCGCTGGTGTCGGTCAGTCTCATGCGGAGCGCTCCTGGAAGTCGGGGAGGACGGTGGTGCCCATCGCGTCGAGGAACTCGTCCTGCTCCTTGCCGACGTGGTGGAGGTAGACGCGGTCGGCGCCGCAGTCGGCGTAGAGCGCGATCGCGTCCGAGAGCTCCTGGGCCGAGTCGGTGCAGAGCACGGACTCGGCGACCTGGTCCTCGGTGGTGCGCTCGGCGGCGAGATCGAAGTGCTCGGTCGTGTCGAGGTCCCAGCAGAGCGGCGGCTCGAAGATGTTGGTGCGCCACTGGTCGTGGGCGAGTCTGCGGGCGGCGCGCCGCCTCCGCTCTGCGAGGGCACGTACGCGACCTGGGCCTGCACGATGACCTCGCCGCGACCGCCCGCGTCGCGGTAGGCGGCGATGGTGCGGCGCAGCTTGTCCTCGGGCTGGGAGATGGTCGCGAAGCCGTCGGCCCACTCGGCGAGCCAGCCCGCGGTGGCGGCCGTCACTCCGGCTCCGACGAACGGCGGAGGGATCGCGGGCAGCGACCAGACGCGGGCCCGATCGACCGTGACGAGACCGCGGTGGCTGACCTCCTCGCCGGCGAGCAGGGCGCGCATGATGTCGACGCACTCGCGGAGGCGGGCGTTGCGCTCGGGCTTGGCGGGCCAGCGCTCGCCGGTGACGTGCTCGTTCATCGCCTCACCGCTGCCGAAGTGCGACCCAGAAGCGGCCCGGATTCATGAGCTCGAGGGTCGCGGCGGCCTGCGCGATGATCACCGGGTGGTAGCGCTGGCCGGGTGCGTTGACGACTCCGAAGCCCAGCGGAGTCGACGCGAGCGCGGCGCCGAGCCACGACCAGGCGAAGCCGGACTCGCCCTGCCGCTCGCTCCACGGCGTGAGGTGGTCGGAGCACATGCCCTCGGTGAAGCCGACTTCGCCGGCGCGGCGGGCGACGTCGAGGGCGGTGCGGGGGTCGAGCTGCTCGTGCGAGACGTGCAGGCCGATGGTGGGTGCGGGCATGGGGCGGCTCGGAGGGTCGAGGGTGGGGGTCGTCCTGCATCGACGGTAGGTGCAGGGCGGATCCGCGTCTGCTCGTTGATTTCTCAGGGTCGTGGGGGTGCTGGGAAAGCGGGCTGGTGCTCGAGTCCGCAGGAGTTGTCGTACTGGGGCTCGAGTACGACGATTCTCGAGGAGTCGGCGGCGGCGGCAGCGGGGGCGAGAGAGTGAAGGTGCTCGAGTCCGCAGGAGTTGTCGTACTGGGGCTCGAGTACGACGACTTTCGAGGAGTGGGTCGCGAGAAGCGGGCGCCGTCCACCCCCGGAGCCGCACGCGCCGCGACCGTAGGGTGAGGGCATGCATCCCCTCGACGCCCGGGACCCGCTCGCGCAGTACCCCGAGCTCTTCGTCCGCACCCCCGAGGTGCGCTCCTACCTCGACGGCAACTCGCTCGGGCGGCCGTTGCGCGCCAGTATCGAGCGGCTCCAGCGCTTCGCCGAGGAGGAGTGGGGCGGCCGCCTCATCCGCGGCTGGTCCGAGAGCTGGCTCGGGATGCCGCTCACCGTCGGCGACGCGCTCGGTGCCGCGGCGCTGGGAGCGGCGGCCGGGCAGACCGTCGTCGCCGACTCCACCACCGTGCTGCTCTACAAGCTCGCCCGCGCGGCCCTCGCGCACCAGCTGCCCCTCGGCCGCGACGAGATCGTGGTCGACAGCGACAACTTCCCGACCGACCGCTACGTGCTCGAGGGCATCGCGGCCGAGACCGGAGCAACGCTGCTCTGGGTCGCGTCCGATCCGAACGCGGGAGTGCGGCCCGAGGAGCTCGCGCCCGTCCTCGGCGACCGCACCGCTCTCGTGCTCCTCAGTCACGTGGCCTACCGCTCGGGCTTCCTCGCCGACGCCGCGGCGATCACCGCGCAGGCGCACGACGCGGGCGCGCTCGTGCTGTGGGACGCCTCCCACTCTGTCGGGTCCGTGCCGATGCGGCTCGACGCGTGGGGCGCCGACCTCGCCGTGGGCTGCTCCTACAAGTACCTGAACGGGGGTCCCGGAGCGCCGGCCTGGGCGTACGTCGCCGTGCGGCACCAGGAGTCGCTGGCGCAGCCGATCCAGGGCTGGATGGGCGTCGCGGACATGTTCGAGATGGGTCCCGGCTACCGTCCCGCCGAGGGGATGCGGCGCTTCCTCAGCGGCACGCCGCCGATCACCGGGATGCTCGCGATGCAGGACATGATCGCGCTGATCGCCGAGGTGGGGATGCCCGCGATCCGCGCCAAGTCCGAGGCGATGACGGCGTACGCGCTCGAGCTGATCGACGAGTGGCTGGTGCCGCTCGGCGCCCGCGTGGCGACTCCGCGCGATCCCGCCGCCCGCGGATCGCACGTCACCGTCGACCACGAGAAGTCGGCCGCGCTGGTGCCGGAGCTGCAGGCGAGGGCGTGATCCCCGACTTCCGGAACCCGGACGGCATCCGGATCGGACTGTCGCCGCTGTCGACGACGTTCGCCGAGCTCGAGCTCGGGCTCGCGGAGGTGCGCGACTCGCTGCGCTGAGCGCGCCCGTCCCGCTCTGCCCCGCCCCTCCGCGACCTGTCAAGCGGCCCCCGCTCCGCGCCCCGCATGCCTAGCGTCGAACAGAGGTCGCGAGCCGCGCGGCCGACGCGAGGAGGGCATCCGATGGGTTTCTGGGGACAGCACGACGCCGGACGCGAGACCAGGCCGGTCGACGAGCCGGTCGGCGAGCTCGAGCTGGTGCACGCGTTCGAGAGCGGGCCGATGCCCACCGGGGTGAGCGTGTCGCACACCGGGCGGATCTTCGTGAACTTCCCGAAGTGGGGCGACGAGGTGCCGGCGACGGTCGTCGAGCTGCGCGACGGAGTGGCGGTGCCGTTCCCGAGCGAGGAGTGGAACAGCCCCGCGAGCGACCACGACGAGACCGCGCTCGTCTCGGTGCAGAGCATCGTCGTCGATCCGGCCGACCGGCTGTGGATCCTCGACACCGGCAGTCCGCTGTTCCAGCCGACGGAGCGGGGCGGACCGAAGCTCGTCTGCGTCGACCTCGCCACCGACACGGTCGAGAAGGTCATCGTCTTCGAGCCCGACGTCGCCCTGCCGACGACCTACCTCAACGACGTGCGCTTCGATCTGCGCCGCGGGGTCGCGTACATCACCGACTCCGCCGACTCCGGCCCCAACGGGCTGATCGTGGTCGACCTCGAATCGGGCACGGCCTGGCGCCGCTTGCACGAGCACCCCTCGACCAAGGCGCTCACGCCGCCCGAGATGGTGGCTGTGGCGGAGGGACGCGTCCTGATGAAGCGGCCCGAGGACGGCGATCCGCAGCCCGTCACCATGGGTGCCGACGGCATCGCGATCTCGGCCGACGGCGAGCGGCTCTGGTACTGCCCGCTCGTCTCGCGGCGCTGGTGGAGCGTCTCGACGGCGGCGCTCGCCGACCGGGCGGTGTCCGACGACGAGGTCTCGGCGACGGTCGTCGACGAGGGCGACAAGGGCGGCGGATCGGACGGACTCGAGACCGACGCGCTCGGCCGCTTCTACGCCACCGACTACGAGCACAACGCGATCCTGCGCCGGCGCACCGACGGCGTGCTCGAGACGCTGGTCCACGACGAGCGGATGCTGTGGCCCGACACGATGTCGGTCGCGACGGACGAGCACCTCTACTTCACGGCGAACCAGCTGCACCGCCAGGCCGACTACCAGGGCGGAGTGGACCTGCGCGCGTATCCGTACTCGCTGTTCCGCGTCGCGATCGGAGCGGGGCCGGTACTGCTGCGGTGACGGGGCGGGGAGGGTCTCTATACGCCGCCGGCGGCGCTACTCGACCAGCAGGGTCTGCCGATCGAGTAGCCCGAGGAGCGGGCGTATCGAGATCCCCGTCTCCGGGCGGTGGCGGGTCTCGATGCGCCGCTGCGCGGCCACTCGACCAGCAGGGGAGTCAGCGGGCCTTGCGGGTCTGCCGGGCGTTCTCCTTCTGCAGTGCCTCGACGAGCTCGTCCTTCGTCATGCGGGAGCGGCCGGAGATCTTGAGGCGCTTGGCGAGGTCCATCAGGTGCGCCTTCGAGGCGTTCGCGTCGACTCCGCCCGCCGTCTCTCCGCCGCCGTCGGTGCCGCGCTCGGCGGCCTCGCGAGTCGGACGGACCCTTCTCGTCCTTGCGCTCCCAGTGGTCGCCGACCTTCTCGTACTCGTGCTTCAGCGCGGCGAAGGCGGTGCGGTGGGCGCGCTCGCCCTCTCCGTAGCTCTCGACGGCGGAGTCGTGCGCGGCCGACCAGAGGTCCTGCGCGTGCTTGTCGGAGCGCTCGATGGTCGACGGGATCTCGTCGCGTGCGGGCATGGTGCCTCCCTCTCGTCCCCTCCGACGCTACGACCCGACTCCCGCCGCCATCACCCCGTTGACGAGCCCGCGAGATGCCACTCCGGTACGCCGGCATCGGCGTGTCGTGTACCGGAGTGGCATCTCGTGGAAGGGCGTCGGCCAGCAGGCGCTCGCGCACGAAGTCGCTCGCGAAGCGTCCGGAGGGATCCCATTCGCCCACCAGCGCGCGCCACTCGGGCAGGTGCGGGTAGAGCAGGGCGATCTCGTCCGCTCCGACCAGGAAGTGCTTGCCCCAGTGCGGGCGCGCGCCCAGCGGCAGCAGCGCGCCCTCGACGGCGGGCAGCACGGCGTCGACTCCGGCGCGGTCCTTCGCGAACGTGAAGTGGATGCCGACGCTGTCGCGACCGGACGCCGGGGACAGCCACTGGTCGTCGCCCGCCATGGTGCGCAGCTCCGTGATCAGCAGCACCTCGTCGATCCGGTCGCCGATGGCGCGCAGTGCGACGATCGCCTCGCGGATGCGGTCGCGCGGCACCATGTACTCGCTCTGGATCTCGTCGCCCGCGCTCGGCTCGCGGTCCAGGCGGAAGTGCGGCAGCCGCTCGGACCACGGCCCGACCGACCCGCCGAACGGGTTCAGGTTCGAGTCCACTCCCTCCGACACGGCGAAGAGGCTCGCGGAGGCGGCGACCGCGCCCAGGTGCGTCGCGTCGACGTCGGCGACGCTCCCCTTCTCGACCTTCGTCTTCAGCCACAGCTGCTCGACGGTCGGGCTCGACCAGTGCGTCATGAGGCTGACGCTGTAGGCGGAGGAGGTGATCGCGTCGAAGTCGTCGAGCACGCGGTCCCAGGGCAGGTCGACGAACGCGTCCTGCCGCACGTCGAAGGTGGGCTGGATGTCGAGGGTGACGCGGGTCACGATGCCGAAGGCGCCGAGTCCGACGACCACGCCCTCGAAGCCGGGCTCGCCGCGGCGGATCGTGCGGAGCGAGCCGTCGGCGGTGACGATCTCGAGCGCCGAGACGGCGGAGGAGGTTGGCGTTGCGGTCGCCGGACCCGTGGGTGCCGGTCGAGATCGCACCGGCGACCGAGATGTGCGGGAGCGAGCCCATGTTGTGCAGGGCGTAGCCGGCCGCGTGCAGGTGCGAGGCGACGATGCCGTAGCGCGTCGATCCGCCGACCGTGATCGTGCTCGCCTCGGCGTCGATGACCGGTTCGGGCGCGATCCGGCCCAGGTGCACCAGGGTGCCGGGGGTGTCGGGCAGGGCGTTGAAGGAGTGGCGGGTCCCGAGGGCGCGGATCCGGTCGCTCGAGCGGACCAGGGACTGCACCTCCTCGATCGACTCGGGCTCGGGGATGTCGGCGGCGTGGTACTCGTACGTGCCCGCCCAGTTGCTCCGTTGCGTCATGCGCTCATTCTGCCCGGTGCTCGCAGGATTTGTTGCCATGGCCAACGAAATTCGGGCGCGGTGGCGGCGCTTCCTCAGGAGTTGCGGGAAGCGCGAGCGTTCACCGCAACTTCTGGCGAGTGGCGGGCCGGTTGGTCGGCTCTGCTCGGGTCGAGTCCTCGGAAGTCGTCGTACTCGGGCTCGAGTGCGACGACCTCCGCGGAGTGGGGCGAGCGACCCGTCGTCGAGTCCTCAGAAGTCGTCGTGCTCGGAGTCGAGTACGACGATTTTCGCAGAGTGGGCGGACGGAGCGGCGGAGCGGGCGGCAGAGCGCGACGACGGAGCGGCAGAGTGGGCGGACGGAGCGGCAGAGCGGGCGGACGGAGCGGCGGAGCGAGCGGCGGCCGGAGTCGACGCCGGCAGTGTCACGCGGAAGCACGCACTGCCGGATCGCGGCTCGCAGACGAGGTCGCCGCCCTGCGCTCGCGCGAGTCCGCGGGCGATCGGCAGTCCCAGTCCGGCGCCGCCGTCGGCGCGGTTGCGGGCATCGTCCAGGCGCACCAGCCGATCGAAGACCCGCTCGCGATCGGCCTCGGCGACGCCCGGCCCGTCGTCGGCGACGCTCAGCGCGACTCCGCCCGATGTCGCGGCGATCGACACCTCGATGCGCGAGCGGGCGAAGCGCCCCGCGTTCTCGACCAGGTTGCCCACGATCTGCTCGAGCCGGTCGGGATCCGCCAGAACGAGCGGCGCCGCGTCCGCGCTCCGCAGCTCGAGCGCGATCCGGGTCGGCGCAGGCGCTGCCGCTCGAGCACCGCGGCGCAGACCGCCGACGCGTCGACCGGCTCGCAGCGCACGGCCAGCCCCTCGTCCAGCCGCGCCATCAGCAGCATGTCCTGGATCAGCCGCCCTGCACGCAGCGATTCCTGCACGACGAGCACGGCCAGCCGCTCGCGCTCCTCGCTCGAGGCCGTCGGCGCGCACGAGGGCATCGGCGGCGGCTCGGATGCCGGCCACCGGGGTGCGGAGCTCGTGCGCCGCGTCGGACACGAAGGCGCGCATCCGCTGCTCGGCCGCCAGAGCGCTGCTCTCCGCGGCCTCGAGGTCGTCGAGCATCTCGTCGAACGCGGACGCCGTGCGGCCCAGCTCGGTCGAGGGGCGCGAGGGGCGGAGCCTGCGGCCGCGGTCGCCGCGGGCGATCGAGCGGGCGACGGTGGTCATCCGCTCGAGGGGCCGGAGGGTCGCCCGGACGACCACGATCAGCGCCGCCGCCGCGAGCAGGAGGACTGCGGCCGAGGCCCCGAGCAGGATCCCGTTCAGCGAGGCGAGCGTCGCTCCGACCGAGCTCCCGTCGGCCGTCAGGACCAGCTCGGTGCCGTCGCTGAGGGTCGAGGCGAGGGTGACGAGATCGTCGTCGGCGGTGACGGCGGAGGAGACGACGGTGACGGTGTCCGCCGGATCAGCCGGAGCGCTCGCCGCCGCCGGAGTCTCGGGCGCGGGACCGGGGCCGGAGGGCAGACCGCTGCCGGGTCCGCGGCGCAGCTCTTCCGGGCTCGGCCCCGCGACGACCGCCTCGCCGTCGGGGCTCGTGATGCGCACCGAGACGCCCTGCGCCGACAGGCGGGCGGCCAGGTCGTCGTCGCCGAGGGTGCCCACGAGTGCGGCCGCGGCGGCGGCGCGATCGGCCAGCCGCCCCTCGATCTGCGAGCGGAGGCGCTCGCCGAGGACGGCCTGCACCGTCACCGACAGGGCCGCCAGCAGCACGGTGAGCAGCACCAGCACCGCGACGACGGTGCGGGCGGAGCGATCCGGTGCGCAGCGGCACGGTGCTCACGCGTCCACCCGGTAGCCGAGTCCGCGGACGGTGTGGACGAGGCGATCGCCGTGTACTTCCATCTTCTTGCGCAGCGAGCTGAGGTGGACTTCGACGAGGTTGGGGTCGACATGGTCGTAGCCCCAGACCTGGGTGAGGATCTGCGTCTTCGTCAGCGTGCGTCCACGACTGCCCGCGAGGAACGCGAGCAGTCGGAACTCGGTCGCGGTGAGGTCGAGCAGTGCACCGGCGCGGCGCGCGCGACCGGCCTCGGGATCCGCGACCAGGTCGCCGATCTCGATGATCGACGGGACGCGCCCGCGTCGCCGCAGCACCGCGGTCACCCGGGCGACGAGCTCCGCGAGGGAGAACGGCTTGACCACGTAGTCGTCCACTCCCTCGCCGAACGCGCGGAGCCGAGTCGTCGACCGCGTCGCGGGCGGTGAGCATGATCACGGCGGCGTCGCTGGAGCGGCGGATCCGCTCGGCCAGCACGATGCCGCTCGGGCCCGGCAGCATCCAGTCGAGGACGACGAGGTCGGGTGCGAACGCGGTGACCTCCCGCGCGAGGTCCTCGCCGCTCGCGAGGGCGCGGACCGTGAAGCGCTCGCTGCGCAGAGCGGTGTCGACGGAGGAGCGGAGGACGTCGTCGTCCTCGACGAGGAGGACGCGGGCGGCGGAGGGCATCCGCTGAGCGTAGGAGCGGCCGTTATCGGCCGGCACAGCGCCACCTGTGCGGACGCTGTTCTTAAGCGGGGCTTCAGAACCGCTTCGGAGTCTGATGAGGAACCGGCGGCGAGCCGGGCCCGACCAGGTCCGCCGCAACGCCGGACGGAGGAGAGAAGCACCATGGACGAGACCACCACCGACACGCCCCGCGGCCCCGCCGCCCCCGCACCCGGCTCGTGGTCGGCATCGCGGCGGGAGCTCTCGGGCTCGCGGCCCTCGGCTCGACGGCCGCCTTCGCAGCGGCACCCGGGCCCTCGTCGACTCCGGGATCGAGTGCGATGGCGACGCCGAGCGCCGCCCCGTGCCCGGGTCGAGCACGGCGCCGACGCCCGGAGCGACGGATGCGGCCGGTGAGGGCACGGCTCCGGCGCTCCCCGCGCCGGGCGAGTGCGGACCCGCCGGACCGGGCGCCGCCGGGCTCCCGACTCCGCCGGCCGACGGGGAGCGCCCGACGCCCCCGCGCCCGGGGCCGACGGCGAGCTGCCCACACCTCCCGAGGGCGCCCCGACTCCGCCCGCCGACGGCGAGCGCCCGACCCCGCCCGCGGAGGGCGAGCGCCCGACCGCGCCCGCGGAGGGCGAGCACCCGACCCCGCCCGCGGAGCGCGGGGACGAGGCGCCGCGCCCGACTCCGCCCGCCGAGGACGACTCCGAGGCTCCGACGGATCTCGACACTCCGTCCCTCGGCAGCTGACCGCCACCCGGTCCGGCGCGGCGCGCGAGCTCAGTACTCGATGCGCCCGCGCCGGTCGTGGAACTCGCCGGTCGGGCCGTCGGCGCCGAGCAGGGCGAGCGCGACGGTCGCGTCGGTCCCCTCCGTCACCGTCTGGTGCCCGCTGTTGCCGTTGAAGTCGGTCGCCGTGTAGCCGGGGTCGCTCGCGTTGATCCGCATCGCGGGCAGGTTCTTCGCGTACTGCACGGTCAGCGCGATCACGGCCGCCTTCGACGCCGCGTAGGGCACCGCGAGCACGGGGAACTCGTCGTGCCCCTCCGTCGACAGGGAGCGCGGCCAGCCGACGCCCGACGCCACGTTGACGATCACGGGGGCGGAGGAGCGGCGCAGCAGCGGCAGCGCGGCCTGCGTCACCCGCACGAGGCCGACCACGTTGGTCTCGAGCACGCTCGCCATCGCCTCCGCCGAGAGGTCGTCGACGCCGAACGAGGTGCCGAGCACGCCGGCGTTGTTCACGAGGACGTCGAGGGAGGGGAGCGAGGCGAGGGCGGAGTCGACGCTCGCCTGGTCGGCGACGTCGAGTTGCACGGGATGGGCGCCGAGCGCGCGGACGTCGTCGCCCGTGGCGGGGTCGCGCAGGCCGGCATAGACGGTGTGGCCGGCCTCGACGAGGCGGCGGGCGGTCTCGAGTCCGAGGCCGCGGTTGGCCCCGGTGATCAGTGTCGTTGTCATGTCCCCAGCGTGCGGCAGGTCGACGACGGCGCCCAGGTACCGCTCGACAGGGGGACCACCGGTACCAGGACCGGCGCCCGAGAACGGAGGACGATGGGGGCATGAGCGAGTTCGCGAGTGTCCTGCGGTCCTGGCGCGAGCGCGTCCGCCCGGCCGAGGTCGGCCTGCCCGCCGGGTCCGGCCGTCGCACCGCCGGGCTGCGGCGCGAGGAGCTCGCCGCCCTCGCCGGCGTCAGCGTCGACTACGTCGTCCGCCTGGAGCAGGGGAGGGCCGTGAACCCGTCGGCCCAGCTGCTCGGCGCGCTCGCCGTCGCCCTGCGGCTGACGGAGGAGGAGCGCGACCACCTCTTCCGGGTCGCCGGAGTCGCGCCGCCGACCCGCGCGCAGGTCCCGCGCCACATCACGCCGGGCGTGCAGCGGATCGTCGACCGGCTCGGCGACGTGCCGCTCGCCGTGTTCAGCGCGGCCCACGACATTCTGCTGTGGAACCCGCTCTGGGCCGCGGTGAACGGCGATCCCTCGGCGCTCACGGGGCTCGACCGCAACCTGGTGTGGCGGCACTTCACGCAGGGGCACGCGGGCACCGACTTCGACGAGTGGCACGAGGAGGAGTTCGCGGCCGACCTCACGGCGGATCTGCGCACCGCGGTGGGCCGCTACCCCGACGATCGCGCGCTCGCGCAGCTCGTGACGCGGCTGCTGGCGGAGTCCCCGACTTCGCCCGCCGCTGGTCGAGGCGCGCGTCGCCGAGCACCGGTCGAGCCGCAAGACGCTCACCTCGACTCCGGTCGGACCCCTGACGATCGACTGCGACGTGCTGAGCGTGCCGGGCAGCGACCTGCGGATCGTCGTCTACACGGCCGCCCCCGGATCGGGCGACGAGGCGCGCCTCGACCTGCTGCGGGTGACGGGCCTGCAGGAGCTGGCGCCGGCCTGAGGCGGCGCTCCGCTCAGAAGCCCACCGACGTCACCGTCGCGGCCATCACGGCGAACGCACCGACGGGGACGGCGAGAGAGCCGACGAGCGCCGTGAGCACCCAGGCGTTCCTGCGTCGAGCGGCGGCGCGGACGCGGTCGCGGAGGTCGAGGAACCACACGAGGTGATCGGTCGAGAGCTCCGGTGCCGTGCTGCCGCGCGTCCAGGTCCGCGGCTGGACGACCGCGTGGCGCACGAGCTCCGTCGAGACCGCGCTCTGCGTCGGAGACGCGTTCCGGGCGAGGAACGCCGACAGCTCGCGGATCGTGATCACCGCGACGCCCTCGGGCGTGCCCTTCCGGGTGAGCTTCGCGCCCACCACCACGATGACGGCGAGCACGTCGACGCTCCCGCCGGTCTCCGTGCTCAGGAGCCGCGCGGCGCGAGCGGCCTCGTGGCCCGAGTTGCGGAGGTACGGCCGCCGCTGCCCGTTCACGAGGAAGGCCCTCGGGGAGACCCATACCCGTCCGCCCGGGCTGTGCTTGGTGTTCACCGTGAGCACCCGGCCGGCGGGGCTGACGAGGACGTGGTCGATGTCGCTCCCGCGGTCGCCCACCGGCACGGAGTGCAGCACCAGCCACCCTTCGGGCAGGGAGCGGAGCTCGTCGGCGACCGCGAGCTCACCGAGGAGGCCGGTGTACCAGCTGCGCGCGGAGGTCGGGATCGGGCTCGCCCCGAAGAGCCGGGCGGCGGAGGCCTGCGGCTGCTCCGGTGACATGGCCTCCCGCAGCGCCTGCATCAGCGCTTCTCCGGGCACACGGGTGACGAGCGACGGATCGGACACGGGCGGCTCCTGGGGGCGATGCCCGCGGCGGCGGGTGTCCCTCAACCTAGAAGCGCACCCCCGAGGTCCGCTGGCACCCGTCAGGGGTTCGGGTGGGCGAGCGGGTGGGCCGAATGCGCTCGGGCGGCGTCGCGGGGCGTCCTTCGGAGTGACCGATCGCAGAACCTCAGCTGAAAAGGGGGTCTGTCCGTTGTCAGCCGTCGGACCCCCTTCTCAGCTGAGGTTGTGCGCGGCGTGGGCCTCCCGGGGGTGCCCGGAGCGGCTCGGCCCGATCGCATCGTGGCCGCCTCCCGCCAGGTTCCTCGAATCGTGCAGCACTCCAGGTGCGACTCTTTCCCACACTCCCGCAGAGCGGAGTCGAAACCCGCGATGGCAGGCTGGAAACCTGACCGCAACACGGTTTCCCCCTGCATCGAGGAGCGCGCGCGGACCGCGGACGGAAATCCTCCGTGCGACGAGGCGCTCGGCGTCCCGACTGCGGTCGACTGGAACCCGCCTCCCCCGGCCCGCCCCACCTCACCCGTCGCCTCATTGGAGCCCGCATGCCCCTCACCGTCCTCACCCGGTCGCGCCGCCGCGCCGCGCTCGGCGTCCTCGCCGTCGCCCTGGCCGCCACCACCGCCCTCACCGCCTGCTCGAGCGGCTCCGACGCGAGCGCCTCCGGGACCGGCGAGGAGGGCTCGTTCGGCGAGGCCGCGATGCAGCTCTCCTGGGTCCCCCACGTGGAGTTCGCCGGCGAGTACCTCGCCGACGCGAACGGCCACTTCACCGACGCCGGCTTCGACTCGGTCACCCTGACCCCCGGCGGCACCGGCGCGACCGGCGCCGAGACCGCCATCGCGAGCGGATCCGCGTTCGCGGGCGTCTCCTCCCCCTGATCACCGGCCCCGCGATCTCGGAGGGCGCCGAGATGAAGATCGTCGGAGCGACCTACCAGAAGAACCCGTTCGCGATCGTGTCGCTCACCGACGCCCCGATCGAGACCCCCGAGGACATGGTCGGCAAGACCATCGGCAGGTCAGCGACAGCAACGACCTCGTCTGGCGCGCGTTCCTCGCCGCCAACGACATCGACGAGTCCGACGTGAACCGCGTGCCCCTCACCGACTCCACGCTGCTCACCACCGGCCAGGTCGACGGCTACATCGGCTACGCGACCGCCGGGGCGAACACGCTCAACCAGCGCGGCTTCTCGGCGCAGCAGTTCCTGCTCGCCGACACCGGCCTGCCGATGGTGGGCGAGACGATCGTGGTCGCGCAGTCGAGCATCGACGACGAGCGCGAGAAGGTGAAGGCGCTGCTGCTGGCCCTCGTGCAGGGCTGGCAGGACGCCGTCGCCGACCCCGAGGCCACCGCCGAGACCGTCGTCACCGACTACGCGGCCGACCAGAACTACAAGGTCGAGGAGCAGGCGCAGGTCATGGTCACCCAGACCGAGCTGATCAGCACTCCCGAGACCGACGAGAACGGCCTGCTCACCATCAGCGACGAGCTGCAGGAGCAGTCGGTCGCCTCCCTCGCGCTGACCGGCATCGAGCTCGACGCCGACGAGCTGTTCGACACCACGCTGATCGACGAGGTCTACGAGGAGCACCCGGAGCTGCTCGAGGGCTAGGCCCCGAGCACCCGGAGCTGCTCGAGGGCCGAGCCCCGAGCACCCCTGACGACCCGCGCGAGAGGACGAGACGTTGACCACCACCGAGAACGGCACCGAGGGCATCCGCCTGTCGGGCCTGAGCAAGCGCTTCGACCTGGGCTCCCGGTCGGTGCAGGCGCTCGCCGAGGTCGACCTCGTCACGCCGCGCGGGTCGTTCCTGTCGCTGCTGGGGCCCTCCGGCTGCGGCAAGTCGACGATCCTGCGGATGCTGGCCGGGCTCGAGAAGCCGACGACCGGCTCGGTCTCGATCCACGGCACGCCCGTCGTCGGCACCAAGCGGAAGGCCGAGCTGGGCATCGCGTTCCAGGACTCGGCGCTGCTGCCCTGGCGCTCGGTGCGCTCCAACGTGCGCCTGCCGCTCGAGCTGACGCGGCAGGCGTCCAAGCGCGACAGCATCCCCGACCTGCTCGACCTGGTCGGGCTGACCGGCTTCGAGGACGCCTACCCGTCGCAGCTGTCGGGCGGCATGCGCCAGCGCGCCTCGATCGCCCGCGCGCTCGTGGTGCAGCCCGATCTGCTCCTGCTCGACGAGCCGTTCGGAGCGCTCGACGACATGACGCGCCAGCGGCTCAACCTCGAGCTGCAGCGCATCTGGACCGCGCGGCCGGCGACCACCCTGATGGTGACGCACGGCATCGCCGAGGCGATCCTCCTGTCGGACACGGTGGCCGTGATGTCGCCCCGGCCCGGCCGTATCGTCGAGGTCATCGACATCGACCTCCCGCGTCCGCGCACCGTCGAGATGCTGCGCAGCCCCGAGTTCCACGCGATCGAGGACCGCATCACCGACCTGCTGTTCTCTCAGCACGGCGTGGCGATGGAGGACGAGGGGTGACCCGGCTGCGCACGAACTGGCGCGTCCTCGCCGGCCTCGCGGTCTTCGTCGCGGTCTGGTGGATCCTCGCCGAGACCGTCTACCGCGAGAGCCGCGCCGTGCCGAGCCCCGGCGCGATCGTCGCCGCGTTCCTCCGCGACGGCCCGCTCTTCTACCTCCGCAATGTCGGCGACACCGTGCTCGCGGCCGGGTGGGGCTACCTCTGGGGCACCCTCGCGGCGCTGGCGCTCGCCGTCGTCGCGCTGCTGCTGCCGTGGACCCACCGCGTGATCGAGCAGATCGGCGTGATCAGCCACTGCCTCCCGTTGACGGCGGTCGGACCCGTGATCCTCGTGATCTTCGGCGGCCGGACCACCTCGATCTTCCTCGCCGCGCTGCTGGTCTTCTTCACCACCCTCATCGGCGCGCTGCTGGGCGTCCGCTCGGCGCCGCGCACCGCGCTCGACCTCGTCGCGGCCTACCGCGGCGGCCGCTGGGCGCAGATCGTGAAGGTGCAGGCCGTCGCGGCCGTGCCCGCGACGCTCACGGCGCTGCAGGTCGGCGTGCCCGCGGCGATCCTCGGCGCCGTGCTCGGCGAGTACCTCGGCGGAGTGACGACGGGCCTCGGAGTCGCGCTCGCGGTCGCGCAGCGCCAGATGGACGTCGAGCGCGCCTGGGCCTTCGCGGTGCTGAGCGGAGTGGTCACGATCCTCGGCTACGCCCTCATCGCGGCCGTCGGCCGCTGGGTCATGCCCCGCGTGACCGGCACTCCGCGCGCCACGCGCCGCTCGATCCTGCGCCGCACAGGAGGAGTCGTATGACCGCCACCGCCACCCGCACCCCCGCGCGCCGCGCCCGCGACCTCACGCCGCGCCTCGCGCTCCGCATCGTCCGCGCCGAGCTGGTCCCGCTCGCCCTCGCCGCGCTGCTCGCGATCGGCTTCTGGTACGCATTCCTCGCGATCGCCGACGTCTCGCCGCTGCTGGGCAAGACGCCGACCGACGTCGCGACTTACCTCTTCGTCGAGGAGGACGCCGCCGCGAACCGCGCCGTCGTCTTCGGCAATCTCGGCGTCACCGCGCTCGACGCTCTGATCGGCTACGCCGCGGGCATGCTCGTCGCCCTCGCGATCGCAGTGCTCTTCGTGCTCGTCCGGTCGCTCGAGGCCACGGTGATGCCGATCGCGATGCTGCTCAAGTCGATGCCGCTGATCGTGATCACCCCGCTGATCACGCTCGCGATCGGCAACGGGCTCGCGGCGGTCGCCGTGGTCGGAGCCGGTCGCGGTCTTCTTCCCGGGCGCTCGTGACCGTCGTCTTCGGGCTCCGCTCGCTGTCCCGCGAGTCGTTCGAGCTGGTGACGGTCTACGGAGGATCGCCGCTGGACGTGCTGCTCAAGGTCGCCCTGCCGACCGCGGTGCCGGCGATCTTCGCGGCGGCCAAGGTGGCGGTCCCCTCCGCTCTGAGCGGGGCGATGCTGGCCGAGTGGCTGGCGACGGGGAAGGGCCTGGGCGGAGCCGTGCAGCGCGCGTCGGCGGGCTTCCGCTACGACGAGCTGTGGGCGTCGCTCGCGGTGATCACGGCGCTGGGAGTCGTGGCCTACGCGGTCGTGGCGATCGGCGAGAGACTGGCGGCCGTCCGCTTCACGGCCGGACAGAACTGAGGAACGGCATGAGCAGCAACGGAACCATCACCGGCACGGTCTGGGACGGGCAGCGCGCCCTCGGCACCGCGACCCTCGCGTGGAGCGGCGACGAGATCGTCTCCGTCGACCCCGCCGTCGACCCCGCCCGCGGGCAGGCGCCCGGCGGCGAGGAGGCCCTTTCGATCATCCCGGGCCTCGTCGACACCCACGTGCACCTCGGCGCCTACTCCGGCGCGGGCACGGCCGACTTCGCCTCCTGGCCGCTGATCACCCCGCGCGAGGAGCGGGTGTTCCACATCGCCAACAACGCCCGCAAGGCGGCCCGCGCCGGAGTCACGACCCTGCGCGATCTCGGCGCCGACGAGCTGCAGATGACGGTCGCGCGGATGTTCGAGCAGGGCATCGCCGACGGGCCGCGGCTCGTCACGCACGGCGCGGTCGGCATGACGGCCGGTCACGGCGACCTCTTCGTGCCTCCGCACTACCCGCACCGCGACCGCGTCGCCGACAGCCCCGACGAGTGCCGAGCGGCTGGTCCCGCACCTGGGCGCGGGCGGGCGCCGACGGCATCAAGATCTACACGAGCGGCGGAGTGCTCTCGATGGGCGACCGGGTCGGCTGGCGCAACCAGACCGACGCCGAGATCGCCGCGACGATCGACGAGGCGCACGCGCTGGGCAATGCCCGTCGCCGCGCACACCCGCTCCGTCGAGGGCCTCGACCGTGCGCTCGCGTTGGGCATCGACTCGATCGAGCACGGCACCGCGATCGGGCCGCAGCACTGGGCGACGCTCGTCGAGCGGAACCTCCCGGTCGCCCCCACCCTCTTCATCAACGACGTGATCGCCGCCGGTCGTGCGCCGTCGTCTCCGGAGGCGTCGCTCAAGGCGCAGGACGTCGTCGCCACCGCGACGCCGGCTTCCTCGCGGCGGGCGAGGCCGGGGTGCGCTTCGTGCTCGGCACCGACGCCAACGGGGTCTACGTCGACTGGGGCGAGCAGCTCGACGAGGTGCGGCGGATGCGCACGGCGTTCGGCTGGAGCTCGAGCGCGCCTTGATCGCGGCGACCTCCGACGCGGCCGCCGTCGTCGGGCTCGGCTCCCGCGTAGGGCGGCTCGCCGCCGGTTTCGGCGCCGACTTCGTCGTGCTGCGCGGGCGCCCGTGGGAGAGCATCGACGACCTGCTGGCCGAGAGCATCGTGGCCGTCGTGTCCCGCGGCCGGGTCGTGTCGGGCGCGCTTCCACGGCGCTCCGATGACCGCCGCACCCCGCCGGTTCGTCTCGGCCGAAGCGCTCGGCGCGCCCCGCGGGGCCTACAGCCACGCGGTCGAGGCGCACGGAGTGGTCTACGGATCCGCCATCGGCCCTTTCGCGCCGGGCGACGGCTCGGTGCCCGAGGGCGTCGCGGCGCAGACCGCGGCCGCGCTCGACAACATCGAGCGGCTGCTCGGCACCGAGTTCGGCCTGGAGCTGCGCGACGTGGTGCGGATCACGATGATCCTCGCCGACTTCGAGCGCGACTTCGCCGCCTCCTCGGCCGTCTACGCCGAGCGCTTCCCCGTCGATCCGCCCGCCCGCACCGTGCTCGGCGCGGCACTGCCCGACCCCTCGTCGCGATGGACTTCATCGCGGCGGCCCGCTGAACCGGAAGGCCCCCGTGACCCTCGACTCCTTCGTCCGCGGCCTCCCCAAGGCCGAGCTCCACGTGCACCTCGAGGGGACGCTCGAGCCGGAGCTGCGCGCCCGCCTCGCCGAGCGGAACGGGCTGCCGGTACCCGCGGCGCTCTCGTACGACTTCGACTCGCTCGCCTCGTTCCTCGCCGTCTACTACCCGGCGATGGACGTGCTGCGCGAGGAGCAGGACTTCTACGACCTGGCGACGGAGTACTTCCGCCGCGCCGCCGCCGACGGGTGGTGCGCGCCGAGGTCTTCTTCGACCCCCAGGCGCACACCTCGCGCGGCGTGCCGTTCGAGTCGGTGATCGGCGGCTACCACCGCGCCGCCGTCGACGCGGCCGAGCTCGGGATCGACGCCGCGCTCATCCTCTGCTTCCTCCGCGACCTGTCGGCCGAGAGCGCGCGCGAGACGCTCGAGCGCGCCCTGCCGTTCGCCGACCGGCTGATCGGCGTGGGGCTCGACTCCGACGAGCGCGGCAACCCGCCGGCCAAGTTCCGCGAGGTGTTCGCGGCTCGCCCGCGAGGCGGGGCTGCGCCTGACCATGCACCGCGACGTGGACCAGCCCAACAGCATCGAGCACCTGCGCCAGGTGCTTGAAGAGATCGGCGTCGACCGGATCGACCACGGCACGAACATCGTCGAGGCGCCCGAGCTCGTCGAGCGCGTGCTCGAGCGCGGGCTCGCGCTGACCTGCTGCCCCCTGTCGAACTCGTTCGTCTCGGAGCGACATGAAGGCGGTCGAGCTGCGCGCGCTGCTCGAGCGCGGCGTGCGGGTGACGGTCAACTCCGACGACCCGGCCTACTTCGGCGGGTACATCGCCGACAACTACCTCGCACTGGCCTCCCGCGCCGGGTTCACGCGCGACGAGCTGGTGCAGCTGGCACGCAACTCGGTGCTCGGCTCGTGGGCGTCCCCCGAGGTCCAGGAGGAGCTGCTCGCGCGGATCGACGCGCCACGCGGTGACGGCGTAGGGCTTTGCAGCGGAGTTTCAGCGAGGCGATCAAGGTCGGGAGAAGCCGGAGCCCTCATCGAGGGCACCAGCCGCGGCGACGGCACCGCCGAGATCCTGAAGGCGTTCGGCTGGCGCTGGGGCCGCTCCATCGGCGCCTGGTACGTCCCGCAGTCCAGGGACAGCCTGCCGAAGTGGTGGACCATCAACCGCGCCGCGACCGCCCTGCGCGACGCGGGACACGAGGTCACCATCGAGGCCGAAGAAGCCGATCCGCCCGACCATTGAGGCGGAGGCGGCGACCATCGAGCGCCAGGCCGCCAGACCGCCAGGGTCGACGCGCTCGACGCGAAGGCCGACCGCCGCCGCCGACGCCGACACCGCCGACGCGGCCGCGCGCCGCGCGTTCGACCGGCTCCCGGAGGGTAGCGAGCCGATCAAGATCGGCCACCACTCCGAGACCCGGCACCGCAACGCGATCGAGAAGGCCCACAACGCGATGGGCCGCAGCGTCGAAGGCCGACCTGCGGGCCACCCGCGCCCGCACCCGCGCCGACGTCGCCGCCCACACCACCGAATCCCGCTACGCGCCCGCGATGGTCGCCCGCCGGATCGACCGGCTCGACACCGATATTCGCGGCTGCACGCGGAAGATCGAGGGCAGCTCGCACAACTTCGGCGGCGGCTACATCGAGGACTGACCGCCCCCGCGACCGGCGCCTACCGGGAGCGCCTGCTCACCCAGCGCGCGCAGCTCGAAGACCAGCGCGACTACTGGGCCGCCGTCCGCGAGGCGCAGGCCGCAGCCGGACAGGTCACAATCCACAGCCGCGAGACGATCAACAAGGGGGACATGATCAATCACCGGTTCGGCTGGCACGTCGTGACCCGCGTGAATCCCAAGAGCGTGACCGTCGCCCTCGACTGGAACGACACCACCCGCCCCTACAAAGTCGCCTACGCCGACGTGCAGGGACACCACGCCGCTGCCGAGGTCGAGGCGGCCCGTACCACGGCCGCCACCGAGACGGCCGCCGCGAGCTGAACGAGCACGGGCTACCTACCTGTGCAGGTAGGTAGCCCACGACGAATCGCTCGGGGTTCTCCGCTGAGCGCGACGGTTCGAAGAGGCGGTTGCCCGGCTCTGCGCGGACGGTCATTGCGTAGTCGCTGAGCAGCTCCGCGATCAGGTCCCCTTTCCCACGTCGAGCGGTGAAGGTCGCGAGCAGAGCCACGGTTCCTCGATCGAGGAGGCGGGGTGACGGCTCGTGCTGTCACGGTCGGCCACCCTGGTGGAAGTGGGAATCCTCGGGGGTGTACCAGACGGTCGTGTCGGGTGGGACGCATCCGTCGTGGAGCGGCTGGCTGGCGAGAAGGACGGTCCCGCCGGGCAGCGGCCTGGCCGCGTCGGAAAAGTTGGTGAGCACACTCCACGTGGGGGTGCGGCTGAAGAGGAGACTGCCGCTCGGGGAAGGCTGCCACTGCATCGTCTCGCCGTGGAGGAGAGTTCGCCTGAGGGCGAGAGCGTCGCGGTAGAAGCGAGGAGGGTGGAGGAGGGGTCGTCCGCGAGGCGGTCTGCCGCGTGCTCCGCGAACCAGTTCACACCATGCCTCAGTAATGATCCTCACAAGAGGACGGGGTGGTCGTTGACTTCTGAAGAGCAGCTTGCAAATTGGACGGGACCGTCCAGTGCTACGGAGCAGGAAAAGCAAACACGAACTGAGACGATGATTAAGGATGCGATCGATTCGCATCCTGCGTTCAGTGATAGTCGTCGTATTCAGTGTATGCAAAAGGCTCGTACGCGAACAACACCAATGTGCGAAGTGATAGCGACGTTGATGTTGCGGTGGAGTGCCAAAGCGTTTATTACTATGATGACAGAGATCCGAACCGAGACCATTCCGGAACTCCCTATACCGGGCAGTGGACGCCTCGGTATCTACGTGAGCAAGTAGAGATTGCGATTCGAGCGAAATTCGGGAACGCCGTCGATACTTCAGGATCCACTGCAATTAAAGTAAATTCGAACACATCGCGTATTGACGCGGATGTTGTGCCGAGGATTTCACTTTGAAGGAATATTTCGCTAATGGCGCTGTGCGGGAAGGAACGCGCGTTTTCAAGAAGGACGGCGGCTTCCTCGATAATTATGCGAAACTTGCAGCTCAGTAACGGAATCGCGAAGAATAACCGTACTAACTACCGCTACAAGAAAACCGTACGGATTCTTAAGCGCTCTAGAAAACGTGCTGGTCAGCGCGGGAAAAACAGACGAACTTCCTTCTTATCTTCTAGAGTGCCTGATTTATCAATGTCCTGACTCCAATTTCTTGACGAATACTTGGACCGCCACTCTTCGTGCGTGTCTTGCTGACATTTTCAATTACACTCTAGTGGCCGAGCCCTCCGAGGAGTCCGAACGATGGCTCGAAGTGAACGAAAGCTAAGTATCTCTTCCACTCTTCTCAAAAGTGGACTCGCAGCCAAGTTCACTCATTCGCCGCCGCCGCATGGGAATACATGGGATTTGAAATGATTAGCGGAGCAACGATCCGCATAATCGCTGTTTTGATCTCAGCGGTGTTCGTCGGTGGTTCCTGGTTGAATGGAGACTCGGCTGATTTCGCATTTTTGCGGTATTTTCGATAGCAGTGTTTCTTGCTACAAGCGCCTTTACTCTATGGGATCGCGTAGTTTGGAAGTGGCCAATAGTTCAGCGGTTTGCCGGCGTGACTCGCAATCTCAGCGGCACTTGGGAGGCGCAGCTGGAGTCCTTCTGGATCGATCCTAATACCGGTGTTCGCATCTCGCCAAAGGTGGTCTACATTGTCGTCAGGCAGACGAGCTCGCAAGTAAGCGTGACCATGCTCTCGAATGAGTCGCGTTCTAAATCGTCGACCGCTCGCGTGCTTCGAGAGGATGAGACGTGGGTTCTTCATTACTTGTATTCCAATGAACCCGAGCTGAGGTTTAGGGGCCGAAGTCAATTCATCACAGGTCCGAGTGCTTCGCGCCTCAGGTGACCCAACGACGCGCATGAGTGGGAGCTACTGGACGGACCGCGAGTCGAAGGGCGAATTGGTGCTCGGTCGTCGCCTTGCAAAATGCGCTGATGATTTTCTCGGTGCTACAGAACAGTTTGAGGCATCCGACGCCATGAGCCAGAAGTCTTAGCAGATGCGGCGCAATACGTTGATTTCAATCTTCCACGGCGGCATTCTCAGGCCGTTGCGCGGCGTCATACAAATCAGGGCATCGCGGTCACGGGGGCGTGACGAACAGGAATCAGGACGGGACCGTGCTCTTGGGCACGGTGAGTCCCGCCCTGAAGAAACCGGATGCGTCGGTTCCGTGGAGGCTCGAGCGGAGACATCCGTGGCTCTGGGTTCAGCTCGTCAGTACTCGCGGGAAGGTTGGCGTGGATGAAGTCGTTCACGCGGGCTCGGGCGTCGCGGTCTTCGACCCACGGCATGCCGGTGAAGCGGTGGGTGCCGTTAGGCCAGATTCCGAGCTGAACGTCGACGCCGTCTTCACGCATCTTCGCCGCCATGCGGGAGGAGGGGGGCATTGTGGATGAGGTCGCGCGTGCCGGTGAAGATGTAGGTCTTCGGGAGTCCGGCGGAGGAGCCGAACAGTGGGGAGATGCCGGGCTTGCGGAGATCGTGGTCGCCGGCGTAGAGGGCGGCGACCTTGAGGATGTCGTCGCGTTTGAGGATGTCTTTCGTCCGGTCCGTGATCGAAGCTCTGCCTGCTCGTGGTGAGGTCGGTGTATGGGAACTGCAGCAGCAGCGCCGAGGGCTGGGGACACCCTCCGCGCGCGCGCTGCACGAGCGCGAGAACGAGGCCGGCGCCGACGTTCTCGCCGGACACTGGCCTGCGATCGGCTCCGGGCACCACGAGTTCCGGTGGTCTACCGCAGTCTGATGCGCATCCTCCGTATCCTGCTGGGCGTCGCGGTCCAGCAGGGCACGGACGCCCTCGGATATCTGAGCACAAAGGTCTCGCGCGTCAGAGTGTCAGAGCGTCAGTGTAGCCGCAGCCAGCCTGGTGCTCGTGCTCTGTCGGCGCCGATCGATAAGCTCCGGGAACACGCAGCAGTAACGGCGCCGGGGGAGGGTACGAGATGTACGGGGACAGGCTCGCATCCGTCCTAACCGGCGTAACCCCGTCCCAGCTCCGACTCTGGCGCAAGAAGAGGATTCTGGTTCCGGAGATCCAGTCCCGGACGGCCGCCGCTCTACTCGTTCCGAGACCTTGCTGCGCTGCGTACGATTGCCCGCCTTCGCGGCCAAGCGAGCGCGCAGCGCATTGCCAAGGCGTTCGAGACCCTCCCCCTCATCGGTCTCATCGACCATCCCTCCGAGTACCGGTTCGGGTATGCCAAGCCTGAGATCTTCGTCGAGGGCCCGGATGGCCTCGTGATCGGCCTCGCAGCCAGTCCGGGGTCGGTACCGATCTACACCTTCGAGGACATCTCCGAGAGCTTCGCAAAACTTCCGCGGAGACGAAGTCAGCTGACTTCCGTCGGCCCTCCAAGTTCGTTGAGCTCGACCCTCACCGGATGAGCGGCATGCCGACCGTGGCGGGCACCCGCGTCGACATCGAGACCGTCCTCGAGCAGGTCGACCCGCTCGAGGACGATTCCGTCGAGGCATTCATTGACGACTACCCCGGGGTGACGCGCGAGGCGATCGCCGATGTTCTCCGCTTCGACCAGCGCGTGAGGATGGTCGCGTGACCCGGCACGACGGCCGGCGCATGTTCTTCGTCGACGAGTGCCTTGGCGAGAGCACCACCACGGCCCTGCGCATTCTTTTTCGAGGGTCGCTGTTTCAGAGCGCGAAGGATCTCCAGACGCGTGGGGCCTCGGATGTGCATCTCCTGGCGCGCCTATCGGACGAGCAGTTCGACGGCATCATCACCCGCGACCGTCAGCAACTCATTCACGACGACGAGCGCGCCGCACTGCGTCGTGCGGGCCTGCATTGGATTGGTATCGACTCATTTGGTGCGGGCCGTGGATCTTCGACGAGGATGAGCCCGATGCGTGTGCGGTCCGCCACTATGGCAACACTCACTCTAGGTATTCCACTCGTGCTCGAGACGTGGGCTGACCGACCGACGGCCTACCATCTCGCTTCGCGATCGGTCGGGCGCGTCGACGAGCTCAAGGTTCACCCGATCTGAGCGACGCTGCCACTGCGGGTCGTCAAAAAGCGGTAGCGAGACTGCAATGGCGTCTGTTTAGCGTCGCTTCCGGCTAGATCCTTAGGTCAGCATCTGGTGCGGCAGCAGTAGGGAGAAGGCTCTCAAGTTTTCGCACCCGGGCAACCTCACGCGCGAGATCGATGTTGGCTCTGAAGCCAGGCTGGGCGAGCGCAAGCTTGAACACCAACTCCGCATACGGGCCCGTCTCGCCGTTTCGGACGCCCCCGGAGGCATTGAAGACCTGATCGTTGTCCCGCACCGCAGTTAGAAGCCCGCCCACTTCCTGCGCACCCATGCCAGTCGCTGCATGCAACCGTGCCCAGATCAAGTCTGTGCGGTTGAAGCTCTCGCGATGCTTTGAGTGCTTCAACCAAAGATGCATTGCGCTTGGATACCAGGACAGGTTTGGTGCCGACCCAGTCGATGATCGCGTCGCCCACCTGCGCTGCTGTCATGCCGCTGCGAACAGTGAAGGCCTGCTTTTTTCCGAGTGGTCCATAGGGGTCTTCCCCGAAACTTCAGCGGGTAGGAGGGCACGTCACGGCCGAGGAGCCAACCCACCTCCTGGTCGCTTACCACCGACTCTCAACGAACCCCGGAAAGAGGAACACGATGCCCGCGTCACAGGTGCGTAGCGCGCGCTCAATCTCCGCGTGCCACTCCTGATCCGGCTCAATCGAATCGTGGGCAACGAACAGCGTGACACCCCAGTCGGCGAGGTGCTCTCCCACCTCACTAACCAGAGCCCGCTGTGACGCCAGGTGGGACGCGAATAGGAATAGGGGTGTTGCCTCCTCTTCGGCCTGCACCTCAATCGACACCTCGAACAGTTGGCGAACGGCCAATGCAAGCTCGTCCACCTCCGCACGAGGCAGATCCCGGATCGTATCCAGCACGGCCCCCGAGCGGTCAGCTTCGGTAACGTCCCACTGGTCGTTGTCGTGCCAACGTTCCCATCGAATTTCACCTAGTCCCGCCTCATGAAAGAGCAGATTGACGTCCGTCAGATCGCGCTCCGCTAGTGCGTTCGCAATAGATCGAAGAAGCGCCAGCTTCTCTACGTCAATGGCCACAAGGTCTCCAAATCAACCGGGTTAGGAATCGCAAGTGCAACCCCAAAGCAACACCAAAGATATTCAAGCATCGAACGTCGCTGATGCCGACTCCCCGCCACGCAACCGCGTACCGTGCGGTTGCAGAGACGACCCCGCGGTCATGCCCATGACGTCTCCCGTGCTGTGTGACGTCGAAGCCGCCATCGACGCAGCCACGTCTTGGAGACGTTGAGGCTGCAGTGCGTTGTCGTCGAGGAAGGCGCCTCGTCAGGACCGCCGCCGAGGGCCTAGCTCGAAACCCGACCCCCTGTTCAGGGAAGGGGGACCTTGTCCTTGGCTGCCCGGAAACCATTAGCTTTTCGGAGACGCACCGTTCAGCGGTCGTTTCGCTCTCGGCAGGTCCGGGTTCTCGGAAGGTCTGCTGTCTTGGAAAGACCTCTTGCCGCGTCTCGTCTCAGGAAGAGGCGCGGCGGGTGTTTCCGAGTCAGAACGAGGTCGTGAGGCTTCTCGGCCATACAGGTATGAGCACGTCGAGTCAGGACGCGCGGTTGCAGCTCGACGCGCTCGTCGCAGCGGGGGTGCAGAAGCGCGACGTGTTCGCGGACGTCACCTCGGGGAGCAAGACCGCGATCGAGCGGACCGGGATGAAGAAGCTCCTCGAGTAGGCCGAGGACGGGGACACCGTCGTCGCGTGGCGAGTCGACCGGCTGGCCGCTCCCTGATCGACGTGCTGAACACGGTGAACCTGCTGCGCGAGCGCGGTGTGCAGGTCCGGACGATTTCTGACGGCATCGATCCGCCGACGTCGACGGGCCGGTTGATGCTGAACATGCTTGCCACGCTCGCGGAGTACGAGCGCGAACTGATCGTCGAACGGGTCAACGCCGGTATCGCGGCCGCCCGCGCGAACGGCGCCCAGTTCCAGTAGGCCTCTGTCAGATCCGGTCGTGATTGCGGTCAAGCTCGCGATCGCCTCGGACGCGCGAGCACGCGGCCGCACCGCCGAGGACGCTGCCCGTCTCGTGAGGTGGAGCCGTGCGACGCTCTACCGGCACCAGCAGGCCCACGCGGCTTGCGAGCTGGTCGCGATGGACAGCCTCCGACTCGCGTCGGCGCCGCTCAGAGGTACCGCAGCGCCAGGTGCAGGTCGACGCGGTCGGACATCGAGCCGAGGTCGCGGCCGGTCAGCGCCTCGATGCGCTGCACCCGGTAGCGGAGCGTGCTGGCGTGCAGGTGCAGGAGGTCCGCGGCCCGGCGCCACGCGCCTCCGCTCTCGAGGAACACGCGAAGGGTCTCGACCATGTCGGAGCGGTGCTCGTCGTCGTAGCGGACCAGCTCGCCGAGCACCTCGCGGGCGAAGGCGGCGCGGGTGCGCGGCGAGATCAGCTCGAGCAGAGCACCGCTCGAGACCGGCACCGTGTGCGCGAGCACCGTGACGGGGTCTGCGGAGGAGTCGGCGGCCGCGGTCGCCCGGGCGCGGGCGGCGAGCAGGGAGGCTCCGAGCTGCCCGACGGAGCGGGAGCCGTCACCGACGCCGATCGACACCTCGACGTCCTCGCAGGAGCCACGGCTCGGCCTCGACGGCGGCGCGGAGGGCGGGCCCCGACTGCCTCTCCTCGTCGTGCGGATCGCCCAGGAGCAGCACCGCGCCTCCGTCGAGCACACCACCGAGGGTCAGAGCGTGCTCGCGCTCGCCCGCCTCGCGCAACGGCCGCAGCAGAGCCTCGGGAGGGAGCGACGGATCGTCCGAGCGGGCGAGCACCACCCGCAGCGGCGCTCCGAGCCGTGCTCGAGCAGGCGCAGCCGCACCGAGACCTCGCCGTCCGGCAGCTCGTCGTTCTCGACGGCGCGCAGCAGGTCGATCAGCGGTTCCGCCGCCTCCTGCTCGCGGCGGCGGGCGAGCGCGAGGCGACCGGCGACGGTGCTGGCGAGCAGGTCGGCGGCGTCGGCCGACTCCTCCGACCAGCCCCTCGATCGCCGGTCACCACGAGCACGCCGAGCCGTTCGCCGGAGGAGGAGAACAGGGCCTTGCGGGACAGGGTGCGGCTGCCGGGCGCGACGTCCCAGCGGTCGTCGGAGGAGGCGAGCGAGGCGTCCCACGCGGATCCGGACTCGGCGGGGGACGGCATGCCGCCCGCCGACGCGACGAGCGTGCCCGCGCGGTCGATCGCCCAGCTGCCGTGCGCGAACTCCTCGAAGAAGGCGCGGAGGGCGGCGTGCACGCCCTCGCCCGCGGCGAGGTCCTGGAGCAGCCGCCGGGCGAAGCGGGCGTCGCGGCCGAGCGTGGGTAGATCGGCCTGCGCGAGCACCCCTGCGACGGTCTGGCCGATCGTCTTGAACGACACCTCGGGCGAGACCGTCAGCAGCGCGACTCCGTGCCGACGGCGAGATCTCGGCCATGCCGGCGGGCAGCGTGCCGACGGCGATGAGGCCGACGACGATCGCCACGACTCCGCGGTCGGCGACCTGGCCGACGAACCGCTCGACGCTCTCGCGCCCGGAGGTCCACAGCGCGCTCGTGAGCACGACGTCGCCGGGGGAGAGGAAGCGGCCGGGATCGGGGAGGTCGATCGTGTAGGTGCCCGAGATCGCTCGGGAGAGCTGCACCTCGTCGCCGGTCACCAGGGTCAGCTGGAGCTCGGGATGGGTGAGGAGCTCGCGGACGTTCACGCCGGGGCGGCCTCTTCGATCGGGGGACCCGCGACCGGGCGGGGGCTCCAGACTACGGGGGCGGTGGAGGCGTGCTGCGGAACGTCGGCTGAGAGAGGGGTCTCTCGGCCGTCAGGCGACAGACCCCTCTCTCAGCTGATGTTCTGCGCGGGTCTCGGCCGAAGCGGCGCCTCCACGACGGAGGAGCCGACCCCCGGGGACGCGCAGGGCGTCTCGCGGGGGCCGGCCCCTCGGCTCAGTGCGCTGTCAGCGCGCGGAGCGGCGGCGTCCGAGTCCGAGTGCGACGGCGCCGGCGGCCAGCAGGCCGAGGGCCGCGGCCGAGAGCCAGCCGCCCTCGACGCCGGTGCTGGCGAGTCCGCCGGTCGGCTTCGCGGGGGTGCGCGGCGGCACGGCGGCGGCCGGGGTGGTGGCGTGCGGGGCCGGCGCGGCGGTGGGGGCCGCGGTCGGGGCGACCGTCGGCTGCGCGGTCGGCGCCGGGGTGGGCTCCGCCGTCGGCGCGGTGGTCGGCGCGACCGTGGGCTCCGCCGTGGGCTCTCCCGTCGGCACCGGCGTCGGCTCGGGCGTGACCGCCGTGCCGAACACCGACTCCGCCGAGCCGAGCGACGCCAGCACGGTCTCGCCGTTCGCGTCGTCGACTGCGTCGTTGTCCGTACCGCGAAGACCTCGCCCGCGCCCGTGATGCCGAGCCCCTCGAGCTTCTCCTGGGTCCAGCCGTTGCCCGCCTCGGAGCGCCGGCAGCACGTCGGCTGCGAGCGTCTTCTCGAGCACCGGCAGCTCCTCGCCGACCGCGGCACCCGCGCCCGTGGGCAGCGGGACCGTGAGACGGCCTTGAGCGACGCATCCGGACCGTTGCGCTTGTCGCGCTCGATCACGGCGAGCGTGCCCGCCGGGGTCAGCGTGATCTCGGACAGTCCGTTCCAGTCGCCCCTCGACCCGGACGGAGCCTCGAGCGGGTAGCCGAAGAAGCTCCAGGTCCCGACGGCGACGTCGTAGCGGCCCAGGCGCACCACCTCGTCCGCGTCGATCGAGGCCTCGCGCTGCAGCGCGGTCCAGACGATCTCGCCGTCCGTTCCGGACTCGACGGTCACGCCCTCGAAGCCCTGCGAGCCCAGTGCGTCGGCGACCTCGGCCGGGAGGGCGATGCGCTCGAGCACCGCGGCGGAGTCGTCGAGGCGCAGCAGGGCGTTCTCGGGTCCGGTCGCGCCCTCGGTCACGGCCCAGAAGCCGCCGTCGGCGCGCGCCGCGATGCCCTCGAGGTCGAGGGCGGCCGGCTCACCCGCCTCGGTGACGGTCGTCGTCGCGTCCAGCACCGCAGGGGTGACGGAGGTGTCGATCGAGTGGATCGTGCTCGGGGCGTAGGCGCTGTCGCTTACCGCGTAGAGGCGGTCGGCGTCGGCCGGGTCGGTCGAGAGGCCAGAGAGGGCGCCCCAGGGCAGCGGCGATCCGTCGACGTCGGCCGAGACGAGAGTGGGGAACGCGGGGGCGGAGGCGCCGAGCCCGTAGAGCTGCACCGTGGCGCGCAGAGCGGCCTCGGCGTCGTCGGTCTCGCTCGAGACGACGAGCAGGTCGCGCTCGGGCAGGGCGAGCAGCCCCTCCGGACCGGGCGTGGACGGCAGAGCCTGCACGAGACGCGGCGCGGTGGGGTCCGAGACGTCGTAGACCGCGACGAAGTTGGCGCGCTCGGCGCCGACGAAGACGTAGGGCACGCCGTCGAAGGTCGCCGAGAGCAGGCCCTCGGGCTCGGAGCCCTTCGCGTCGGAGCGCTTGTCGGGGTAGAGGCCGAGGCTCACGGCGAGGTGGTCGAAGGAGTTCCCCGCGTCCCACTGCACCGCCTCGGTGGCCGCGTCGAGGATGGACCAGCCGCGCGTGCCGCCCTTCCAGTCGCCCTCGTTCGCGATCGCGACGTGCGCGTCGCCGACCCAGCCGATGGCGTCGGGCTCGCGCGGCACGTCGGTGATCGATCCGGTGAGCGAGATCGTGTCGTCGTCGAGGGTGTCGATGCCGTCGACCGAGACGGTGCCCGCGGAGTAGGAGGTGAGCACCTCGCGCGAGGCCAGGTCGACGATCGCGACGGCGTTGTTCTCCTGCAGGGTCACGGCCACGGCCGTGTCGGAGGGGTTGATCGAGACGTACTCGGGCTCGGGGTCCTCGGGGGTGTCGAGGCCCGCGAGTCCGGTGAGCGAGACGTGCTCGGCGACCCAGGCGGAGGGGTCCCCGGCCAGGTCCATGACGACGAGCTCGCCGGCGGGCGCCTGCGGCAGGTCGCCCTCCTCGGCGCCCTCGGGGGTGAACTCCTCGTCGCGCTGGTTCTCGATCGCGATGACGGCGGTGTCGCCGGCGGTGGTGACGTCGATGGAGTCGGGCCGCCCGCCGAGCTCGATCGTCGCGACCGGCGCGAGGTCGGAGGCGGTGCAGGACCCTCACGTGCCCGGAGGGGTTCGCGAAGTCGCCGTCGCTCGTGTCGACGACCGCGAGGACGTACTCGCCCGTCGCGTAGACCGAGGTCGGCTCTCCGCCGACGCCCACGCCGCCGAGCGGCTCGGGCGACTCGGGGTCGCTGATGTCCAGGACGTTGATGCGCTGGCCGGCCGAGTCGGTCGAGTAGACGAGGCGGCCGTCGGGCGACGCGCTCGAGATCTCGGCGACGGCGGAGTCGACGGCCGGGTCGGCGGCGTTGAGGTACGCGGGCACGGTGGCGACGCGGGTGAAGAAGGAGCCGCCGCTCGCCGCGGCGGGCAGGGCGGCTCCGGAGCGTGCAGCTCGCGAGGGTGAGGACGATCGCGGCGCCGGCGGCGCGACGGGGGCATGAGGACGGGGCACGGGTCTCCTGAGCGGGTTCGAAGGGAACCCGACCACGCTGGTCGGCCCGGGTGAACGCGGGGTCGCTCGGGTGTCCGCCGGGGGAACGCGAGGTGTCCGCGGCCCCGTGAGCGGGAGGCCGGGGGCCCCGCTCCGCCGGCGCCGACCCGTGGCGCTCGGTGCGCCGTCCGGAACCGAGGCCGGGAGTGCGCCGGCGGCTGCTGCGGCGCCCAAGGGAGGCTCCCGCCCTCGATTCCGTGCGGTCCGGCGCTCAGAGCGCGTGCTCAGAGCGTGTTCGGACCGGTCCAGGCTCCCAGTCGGCCCTGGTTGTACGTGCCGTCGCCGGCTGTCGACGAGACCGTCATCGACCACTCGGCGGCCGCTCCCACGCCGGACACGCCGGTGCCGACGCGGAACGTGATGTCGAACGCCGCGGATCTCGCCGTCCCGCAGGATCGCCTGCGGGTTGAGGAAGGTCACCGTCGAAGTGCCGATGCCCGTGACGCCCAGCGGCGCCGGGAGACCAGCCGGGGCGGTCAGCGAGGTGACCACCAGCGAGCCCGCCGGGAACGAGGGCCCGGCGGTCTGCGCGACGGTGATCGTGATGGTCGCGGCGCCCGCGGGTACGTCCTCCGCGGAGCTGTAGTTGAAGAGGCGGACCTGGACGCGGTCCTTGACCGAGCACGTTCACCGTCGTCCGGGCCCAGACGAGGTTCGAGGATCCGAGGGCGAACTGCGGGAACAGGTTGTTCTCCCAGCGCTCGGCCTCGGGAACGGGCTCGCCGGACGCGGCCGCGGCGGGGGTTGCGAGGGCGACGGCGACGATCGGGGCCGTCCACATGCCGGCGGTGACGAGGGAGCGTCGGGGCAGAGGAGCATCGGGCAGGAGCATGGCGGACTCTTCTCGAGAGGGGCATCACGACGAGGGTCGGAGGGCGGAGCTCGGAGTGCGCGTCGTTCGGGTACCGGCGCACCCCGAGCCGCTTCCCGAACGCTACGGAGGAGGCGGATCGACGGCATCCGGCCGCATCAACAGGCGTCTACACGGCCGTCTGGCTCCCGTCAGCGGGGCGGAACCCGGGCGGCCAGGTCCTCCGATCCGGCGCGGAGGAGCCCTCGATGGACGGAACCGCCGCCTCGCCCGCCGTCTCCGGGTCCGCCTCGACGCTCCGCTCGGAGAGCCTGGCGCCTACCGGGTGGAGGCGCGTGCGGCTGCCGACCGGTGTCGTCACCGCGATGACGATCGGCGCGCATCCAGGGCCACGCTGTCGAGCGTGAGCGTGCTCTTCTCGCTCGTCCACTCGTTCAGCTCGCCCGCGGGCCCGATCGCCGCCCTGTTCGTCTTCCTGTCGGCCAGCCCCTGACGAGGACGACGTCGGTGACCACCGGCGCGGACGCCTCCGCACCGATCAGTCCGGCAGCGATCGTCTGAGCCCGGAACGCCGTCGTCGCGCGCGGTCGGCGCTCGCACTCCACCTTGGCAACGCTGTGGACGTCCGCCGCTGCGTCATCGCCTCATCCTGCCCGACTCCGCCGCTCCCTGGACGCCCCGAGCGGGGCGTCCACTCACGGGCTCGTCGCCCACCGGGAAGGCGGCGGAGGAGGTGCGGGACGGCGTGCCGCAGCGTCGACAGGCGTCTTCACGCCGACCGGCCACGGGTGGACGGAGCAGACCGGGTCCGCGTGCGCCCCGCTCAGCGCGGCTCCTCCACGCCCTCGACGAGCAGGACTCCCGCCTGGACCGCTGTCGCCAGCTCCACCCGCGTGCGCACGCCGACCTTGTCGAACAATCGGGAGACGTAGGTGCGGACGGTGCTCGACGAGAGGCCGAGCGCGACCGCGATCTCGTCGTTGCCCCGGCCCGCGGCCACGGCGGCAGCGACCTCGCGCTCGCGGGCCGACAGCGCTGCGCGGGGTGCCGGTGCGGGGGCGACTCCCGCCACGCGGCGGATCACCTGCGAGAACGACGCGACTGGAGCGACCTTCGGCAGGAACGCGTCGGCTCCCGCGAGCAGGACCGCCGCCTCCGCCTGCTCCCCCAGGAACGAGGACATCACGACGATGCCCAGCCCGGGGAGGGCGCGTCGCAGCGGGCCGATCACCTGCGGGGCCGAGACCGCCTTCATCCGGACGTCGAGCAGAACCACGTCCGGACGCAGCCGCCGCGCCTGTGCGAGGACGAGCTCGCCGTCGTCGAGTGCGCCCACGACCTCCAGGAGCGGATCGGTGCGGAGCACCTGGCGGAGAGCGAGGAGCACGAGCGGGTCGTCGTCGACGAGGAGGACGCGCACCCGTACTCCCGGTGCGGGGAGTGCAGCGGGGTCGTCGGCACCCATGTCCTCTCCCGTCTCGGGCCTGCGCAGGGCGGAGGGACCCCGCGCAGCCACTAGCACTCCCTTCGCCGGACCCCCGCGGCGCACGACTCTCCGAGAGAACCCCACCATGACCTCCACCCCCTGGCTCGAGCGGCGCACGGCCGGTCCGCTGCTGATGAGCGGCAACCTCGTCCTCGGACTCGCGATCTTCTCTCTCGTCGCACCGCGGCTCCCGCTCTGGAACCTCCTCCTGACCCTGGTGATCGGCCTCGCCGCGATCCTCCCCCTCGGCGTCCAGCGCCGGCACCCGAGGACCGCCGGCGTTCGCGATCGTCGGAGCCGCCCTCACTCCCATCGCCACTCCGGCACTGTGGACCGCGCTCGTCGTGCTGGGACTGCGCCTGCCGCGCAGGACCGCACTGAGGTTCGTGCTCGCCGGTGCCCTCGCCAACGGCTTCCTGCTCGGGCTCTACATCGTGAGGTGGGCGACTCCGCAGACCCTCGGCGCGTCGATCCTCGTCGGCGTCTTCTCGATGGCGGTCACGGTCGTCATCGGCCTCGCGGGCATGCTCGGCGGCGCTGATGCCCGGAGCGACCGTGCGGCGGAGGAGCGCCTCCTCGCCGCCGTCGACCGGAGCACGGTGGAGGCGGAGCGCTCGCGGGACGGAGAGCGGGAGCGGATCGCGGCCGAGATCCACGACTCCCTCGGGCACTCGCTGACTCTTCTGAGCTTGCACTCCGCAGCGCTGCGCGACGTCGACTCCCTGTCGCAGGAAGAGTTGCGGGCGCTCTCGAACTCCATCCGGCGGCAGAGCGCGCGCTGCGGTGGACTCGCTCACGGCGACGCTCCGGGCCGCGCCGGACGCGCGCTCGACCGAGGCGGCGGCGAGCCTGGACGGCCTCTTCGCGGGCGTGCAGGCCACGGGGCGGCCGCTCGACGTGCAGATCGAGGGCGATCCCGGCACGCTCAGCGGCGATACGACGGCCGTGCTGGTGCGCTTCTGCCGGGAGGGACTGACCAACGCCCTGAAGTACGCGGGTGAGGGGCCGCTCGGGGTCGCCGTGCGGATCGACGAACGCGGGGGCGTGGTCGCCGCGGTGACGTCACCCGAGCGCCCGCCGGATATCCCGGCGGGGCCGGTCATGTCGTCGTCCGAGCGGGGCCTGCGCGATCTCGGCGCGGCCGCGGGCTCGATGGGCGGTGAGGTCGTCCTCACGAGGGAGGGAGGCGTGGTGACGACGAGCCTGCGCGTCCCGGCCGCGGATCGGCCGCCTCAGTCTCAGTCGTGAGGGCGAGGGCTCGCCGGCTCGCTGATCGAGCAGCCCGCGGAGCGGGCGTCTCCGAGTTCCCTGTGCTCCAAGGGGTGGGTCTCGATACGCCGCTGCGCGGCTACTCGACCAGCAGAACTGAGGCTGAGCGCGGCGATCCGGGCGGATCGATCTCCTCAGCCTTACTTGTGAGGCGAGGGCTCTCCGGCCTGCTGATCGAGTAGCCCGCGGAGCGGGCGCATCGAGATTTACGTGGCCCAGGAGGGCGGGTCTCGATACGCCGCTGCGCGGCTACTCGACCAGCAGGGAGGGGCCGCCGCGAGGCCCGCGGCCGCCGTCCCCCACGCGCCCAGCGCCCCTGCACGCGCTGGTCGCGCGCCAGTCCCAGCGCCTCCGCGTACGCGCCCTCGAGCACGTCCTCGATCCGCACCCTCGAGCCCGTCTCGGAGGAGCGCACCGCCGCCTCCACCATCGCCAGGCTCCGCACGTTCGCGTGCACCTCGCCCGACGGCGTGCCACCGGTGCGCAGTGCGGAGACGAACTCGGCGAGCGAGCCGTGGATCTCCTCCGGGACCGGCCCGAGCGACGCCGTCCGCACCTCGGAGGACTCCCGGGCCTGCACCTCCGGCGCCCCGTCGCTGTCCCAGCGGGCCGTGCCGCCCGCGCCGTTCACGCGCCAGCTGCCGTTCCACGACGTCTCGAACCCGTCGGCGCACCAGCTGCCCGTGTAGGTGAAGCGCAGCCCGCCGGCGAACTCGAACACCGCGGTCGCCGCGGCGCCGTCGGCGTACCAGCTCCAACCCGGGTTGTACTCCTCGCAGTAGACCGACACCGGATCGCTGTCGAGCAGGTACCGCGCCGCATCGAACGCGTGGATCGCCATGTCGACGAGCAGCACGTGCGGCATCTCCTCGCGGAACCCGCCGAAGTGCGGCGCCTTCGCGAAGTCGACGGTCGCGGTCCCGAGCGTCCCGAGCTCGGCGATCTGCGCGCGGAACGCGGCGATCGCGGCGTAGTACCGGCGCGACTGGCTCGGTCATCAGCAGTCGCCCGGAGGCCTCGGCGGTCGCCGCGAGCACGAGCGCCTCGGCGACCGTCGGCGCGATCGGCTTCTCGCAGAGCACCGGCAGGACCGGCGAACAGCGCCTCGGTGCTCACCGGCAGGTGCGCGCGCGGCACGGTCACGTTGACCACGGCGTCGGCGCCGGAGCGCGCGGCGACCTCGGCGACGGAGGTGCCGATCGCGACCGGGGCGACCCCCTCCTCCGCCGCGGCCTGCTCGGCCAGGGCGGTGTCGAGGTCGACGAGCCCGACCAGCTCGACGTCGGCCGAGTCGCGCAGCGCGCGCAGCCACGCGCGCCCCATCGCCCCCGCGCCGACCTGGACGATGCGCACCGGAGCGCTCATCGGACGAGCGCTCCCCTGGTAGTCGTGCCCGGTGTAGAAGTCCTCGGTCTCGTAGCGCTGCAGCACCGGAAGCGTGCGCTCGGGTCGGACGGTCCGCGCCCACTCCACTCCGTTCGCGATCACGCGGCGCACGTCGGCGTGGTGATGCACGGGGTAGTCCTGGTCGCCGGGCGAGAAGAAGAAGATCTTGCCGTGCCCCTGCTTCCAGGTCATGCCCGAGCGGAACACCTCGCCGCCCGAGAACGTCGAGAGGAACACCAGCTCGTCGGGTGCCGGCACGTCGAAGAACTCCCCGTACATCTCCTGCTGCGGGATCACGAACGGGTGGGGCACGCCCTGGGCGATCGGATGCGTCGGGTCGACGGTCCAGACCAGCTCGCGGTCCTGCTCCGATCGCCAGCGCAGCGTGCAGGTCGTGCCCATGAGCTTCCCGAAGATCTTCGACCAGTGGCCGGAGTGGAGCACCAGCAGTCCCATGCCCGACAGCACGTGCCGGTGCACGCGCTCGACGACCTCGTCGGCGACCTCGCCGTGCGCGGCGTGCCCCCACCAGACGAGCACGTCGGTGGCGGCGAGGACGTCCTCGGTCATTCCGTGCTCGGGCTCGTCGAGCGTCGTGGTCGACACCTGCGCGCGCTCGCCGAGGTTCTCGGAGATGCCCGCGGCGATCGTCGTGTGCATGCCGTCGGGGTAGATCGCGCGCACCTCCTCCTCGATCTGCTCGTGGCGGTTCTCGCCCCAGACGAGTACGCGGACGGGGAGGAGGGAGTGGTCACGGGAGGGTCCTTCACCGGGTCGGCACTGACGTGGTCGCGGTGGTCGGTTAACCGCTTTTACCGCGACGTCCAGGATGATGGACGTCACCGTCGCTCGTCAACCGCGAGGGGCGACGAGCGGAGGAGCACCATGGCGACCATGCGCGACGTCGCCGAGCGCGCCGGCGTCTCGATCGCCACCGTCTCGTTCGTCGTCAACGACTCCAAGCCCGTGACCGCCGAGACGCGTCAGCGCGTCGTCGACGCGATGGCCGAGCTCGACTACCGCCCGCACGCCCTCGCCCGAGCGCTCGCTCGCCGCCGCTCGATGATCCTCGCGGTCGTGTTCCCGCTGGTGCGCCCGCGCCTGCTCAACACCGCCACCCTCTTCTTCGCGGGAGCGGCCGAGGCGGCGGCCGAGCGCGGCTACTCGATCGTGCTCTGGCCCTCGCTCGACTCCTCCGAGCGCCTCGCCGGCCTCCGCGCCGACGGTCTCGTCGACGGCGTGGTGCTGATGGAGGTGGCCCTCGACGACGACCGGGTCGACGTGCTGCGCGCCTCCGGAACGCCTTTCGCGCTCATCGGGCGCACGCGCGTCCCTCCGCCCTCGACTGGGTCGACATCGACATCGAGGGCATGGTCGAGGAGTCGCTCGCGCGCCTGTCGTCGCTCGGCCACGAGCGCATCGCCCTGGTGCTCGGCGGTCCCGAGCGTGTCGAGGGCTTCGGAGCGAACGCCCGCGCCCGCGAGACGTTCCGCCGCGTGTCGGGGGAGCGGGGTCTCTCCAGGAGTGCTGGCTCGAGGCCGAGGAGTCGGCTCGCGGCGGACGCGCGCTCGCCGAGGAGCTCGGCGACGCGACGGCGGTGCTCGTGTTCGACGGAGGCGATCGCCCTCGGCCTCGCGCACGAGCTGCGGCACCGCGGAGTGAGCGTGCCGGAGGACGTGTCGATCGTGCTGCTCGCCTCGACCCCGGATGTCGCCGACTTCGGCGATCCCGAGCTCGACGTGCTCGTCTCGCCGGCGCACGAGCTGGGGCGGAGGGGAGTGGAGGCGCTGCTCGCGCGCCTCGAGGACCCGGCGGCGCCGCTCGTGCAGGAGCGCATCGGCGGGGAGTGGCGGACCGGCGGATCGGTCGCGCCGGTTCGTAGCGTAGTCGGGGCGGGATCGGTCCGCGAGCGACCGCGGGTAGGGCTCGCGCGGGTCGCACGTGCCCCGGTCGCGTTCGCGCCGGTCTCACGTCCAGCTCGCGGAATCGAGTTCGGCTCGCAGATCCCGCCGGTTCCGACGAGCCGAACCGGTTTCCACGAGCCGAACCGGTTCTCGCGAGCCGGAGGTGCTGCCGAGGGGTGCGTCAGGCGGTGGTCACGGCACGATCGCGTCGATGTACCCGCCGTCGACCCGCACGGCCGCGCCCGTGGTCGCCGAGGCGAGCGGCGACGCGAGGTAGACGACCATGTTGGCGATCTCCTCCGGTTCGATCAGCCGCTGCAGCAGCGAGTTCGGCCGGTGCAGCCGCATGAAATCGCGCTGCGCCTCGTCCCACGGGAGCGACGCGTCGACCAGCTCGCGCACGAAGTCCTCGACCCCACCCGTGTGCGTCGGGCCCGCGAGCACGCTGTTCACCGTGACTCCGCTGCCCGCTGCCGCCTTCGCGAAGCCCCGCGAGACTCCGAGCAGCGCCGTCTTCGACACCCCGTAGTGGATCATCTCGGCCGGCGTCGCGACGGCGGAGTCGCTGCCGATGTGCTGCACGCGCCCCCAGCCCCGCTCGATCATGCCGGGCAGGTACGCGCGGGTCAGGCGCACCCCGGTCAGCACGTTCACCTCGAAGTAGCGCCGCCACTCGTCGTCGCTGATCGTCAGCGGATCGGCGCTGCCGAAGATCCCGAGGTTGTTGACGAGGACGTCGACGGTCGGAACGGCCTCGAGCAGCGCCGCGCTGCCGTCGTCGGTGGCGAGGTCGGCGGCGACTCCGCGGACGGTCGCCTCCGGAACTGCTGCTGCAGCACCTCCGCGACCGCCGTGTCGATCGAGCCCCGCGAGCGGGCGCTGACGACCACGTCCGCGCCGGCCCGTGCGAGCCTCGACGGCGATCGCCAGCCCGATGCCCTGCCCGGATCCGGTGACCAGTGCCGTCCTTGCCGATGAGATCGATCGCGATCATGCTGCCCCGTCCTGCGGCGCGCGCGGTGCGGGCCGTGCTCGATGACAGTAGTAGCGACGGGGTGCCCGCAGATGCTGCTGCAGGGGGTCTTCTTGAGGTGCTTGCCGCGAGGAGTGCCCGGCGAAGACGCCTTGAACCGGGTCTGAAGTCGACAGACCGATCGAAGCCGATGCAGCCCTGTCCCTCTGCTCCCGCGCAGAGCCGCTGAGGCACTGCGATGTGACGAGAAGACTCGGCGTGACCGATCGGCCCGAGGCGAATCAAGCCGGCATGGCGCCGCACAGGTGACCCGTTCGATCTGGTGGTGAGCTGCAGTCAGCTCTTATTCCGTGCGGGAGCGCCGTGCGTTGCGAGAGTGGATGTGGTGCACATGCGCTTGGAACGCACGAACCGAGCCACCACGGTAGTCGACGACGGACTACTTCGCCTAGCCGCCGAATGACGCATCTCAATTCACGGCAGACGATGGCAGAATCTCGCGATTTCTCCCCTTGAGGTGAAGAAATGCGGTGGCGAGAAACTGCTTGCAGTGACGATTCTTGTCCGACCTGCGCCACTCGCGTCTCCATTCATGCCACATCGTTCTGCCTGAAACCCCTCTCATATGAGAAGTCGTCATGTTTAGTTAGCGTTCCTCGCATCAGCACCAACACATCGCTGAGGGATTGGGGGAATCGCGTGTTCTTGAGCAGAAAACCCTCGAGAGAGAGCCGCTTCACGAAGGTGGCCGCGGCTACGGCAGTGATCTTCGGGGTGCTCGGCGCAGGGGCGGTCATCGCCACCTCTGCCCAGGCTTCCGAATGCAGCTTCGAGGTGGTGTGGCATCGTCCACAGCGCAAAGGACTCGACACGTACCGTGTTCGTCGGCTCTGCATGGAGCGGCTCAGCGCCGTCCGGCAAGATCGCCGCTCTGTCGCCCGGCCAGTCGTCGAAGTCGTTCATGGTGGACGCCGACGCCTACAAGCTCATGCCAGGTGCCTGCGCCTGGTGGTACACCGAGGCCGGAACCAAGCAGGCACCCGCTCGCGTGCGCGGCGATGGCAGGTGGCACCAGATTCACAACAGCTTCAACTACACGATGCACACCTATGCCTGCTGAGGTGCTACCGTCCACGTCACTGCCGACTGCCGCCCCTTGAGAAAGAGAGTCAGCTGATGAAGAAGATCGCCGTCCTGTTGCCGTTGGTGCTGACTTTTCGCTGTCATTGATGGCCGCATACGCATTGCCAGAGGTGGTGTGGGCTCTAGCTAATCCCACATCGGCAGATACCGACCCGGCATTCTTCTTCGCCGGATTCATTGGACTCTTCATCGCGTTCCTCGCTCTGCACGTCTGGGGGTCGTATGGCTGCTTCGCGGGCAGAGTGCTGAAGACTAGCTCGAGCTGGTCGGAGAGGGCCGGCGCCCGCGGGGGCCGGCCCTTCCGCATTTCGGCGACGCTCTCGAAAGGCGCTGCGCTGCGCTGTTGCTTGAGTGCAATTCAGATTTCAGGCAACCCGCCGATTCGCTGCCCGGATCCGGTGACCACTGTCGTACTGCTCGTGCGAGCATCGCTGCTCCGTTCTGCCACGCGCCGTGCGCGCCGTGCCTCCGATCGTGTCGGTTGCGTCGCGAGAGCGGACCCCGGACGAGTCGCTGGAAAGCATCGCGGACCCGGCACCGCTCCTGCGCGCAGAACTCGTCGGCACTTGGGACGCGGGCGTTCAGTTCACCTACGCGTTCTGGATCCCGCTGCTGTTCTTCGACGCACCTCACTCGAACAGCGCTGCCGCTCATCTCTTCGTCGCGCGCGGAGAGCTCCTGCTGGGTGACGGCGAGACGTTCGACCGCTCGTGTCTCGAGCGGTATCCCGCTGGTTCCTTCCTCTGGGTTCCAGCCGGCGCGGCGCACTTCGACGGGGCCGACACCGAGACGGTGCTCATCGGCACGGCGACCGGCCGTGAAGCGCCGACTACAGGTGAGGCGTCGGCCACGAGGGGCTGGTTCTCCGCAGCGGTCGGATCCGGTTCCTCGGAGGTCGGAGAACCCCCCGATCCCGGAAAGGACGGCCGAGCAGGTGTCGCGCCCGATGAAGGGGCGCGTCGTCGCGGCGCCACACCTTGCGCCCTCCCGCGCCCCGCGCGTACCGTGCTCGAGTACCTCGTCGCGAGCCGCGACGTCGGTGCGGCCACCTCACCGGCCGACCGGACGGCTCGCGGACACGGGGCTCCCCGCACGGAAGACGGTCCTTTGCGCATCAGCACCGGTACCGCGTCCACGACGCAGACGCTGACCTCGCACTGACGACCCCCGTGCCCGCCCGCTGAGGGCGAGGCTCCCGCATGCCGGGAGCCCGGTGGTCGTCGCGCGCCGACACACCATCACCGGGAGCAACCGTGCCCTCCATCACCACACCCTCCGTCGTCCTCACCGACTGCCTCGTTCGCCTGGCCCGACGGCGACGTCGTCCTCGACCGGGTCACCACCGCGTTCGGCCGTGGCCGCATCGGGCTCGTCGGGGCCAACGGCGCCGGCAAGTCGACGCTCGTCCGGCTCGTCACGGGCGACCTCGCCCCCACGCACGGCTCCGTCTCGACGACGGGGCCGGTCGACCTGCTGCCGCAGCGGCTCCGGCGCGGGCCCGACGACACCGTCGCCGATCTGCTCGGGATCCGGCGGGAAGCTCGACGCCCTGCACGCGATCCTCGGCGGGGACGCCGATCCGCGGCACTTCGACGTGCTCGACGACGACTGGGACCTCGACGCCCGGGCGGTCGCGGCGCTCGGGGAGGCAGGGCTTCCGGAAGATCTGCGTCGGCCCGTCGCGACCCTCTCGGGCGGGCAGGCGGTCCTCACCGCGGTGACGGGCGTCCTCCTCCGGAACAAGCCGATCGCCGTGCTCGACGAGCCCACCAACGACCTCGACCGGCGGTCGCGCGGCCTGCTGCTCGACCTGGTCGACCGGTGGAGCGGCACGCTGATCGTGGTCAGCCACGACCGCGAGCTGCTCGAGCACGTCGACGAGATCGCCGAGCTGCGGGGCGGTGCGCTCCGCACCTCCGGAGGCACGTTCTCGGACTTCGAGGAGCGCCTCGCCGTCGAGCGGGCGGCGGCCGAGCGCGATCTGCGCGACGCCGATCAGCTGCTGCGCGCCGAGAAGCGCAGCGGATCGAGGCCGAGACGACCATCGCGCGGCGGGCGAGGGCGGGCGCCCGATCGGCGAGGTCGATGCCGAAGATCCTCGCGAACGCACGGAAGAACAGGGCCGAGGGAACGGCCGGGCGGCTCCGCTCGGGTCACGGCGAGGCGGAGGCGCGCGCCCGCGAACAGGTCGACGCCGCGCTGCGCGCGGTGCTGGACGACGACGCGGTCCGCATCGAGCTGCCGGACCCGGGGGTGCCAGCCGGGCGGCGGCTCGCCGAGATCACGGTGCGCGCGCCGCACCACGGTGCTGCAGGGATCCGAGCGGATCGCCGTGGTCGGCGCGAACGGCACGGGCAAGACCACGCTGCTCGAGCAGCTCGTGCGGGCGGAGGCGCGGCCGCATCCGATCGCCGACACGCACGCCACCGCGCTCACCGACCGGATCGGCCGGCTCCCGCAGCGCCGGGAGGGACTGCTCGACGACGACCGCACGGTGCTCGAGCACGTCGCGCGCGCGGCCCCCGCCGTGCCGGCCGGCGAGCTGCGCAACGCGCTGGCCCGGCTGCTGCTCCGGGGCGCGATCGTCGACCGGACGGCGGCGACCCTGTCGGGAGGAGCGGTTCCGCGCCGCCCTCGCCGGACTCGTGCTCGCGCAGCCGGCTCCGCAGCTCCTCGTGCTCGACGAGCCGACCAACGACCTCGATCTGGCGACGACCGACCATCTCGTGGAGGTGCTCGCGGCCTGGCGGGGCGGGCTGGTCGTGGTGAGCCACGACGAGGCGTTCCTGGAGCGGCTGGGGCTCGACGGGCGGGTGGTGCTGGACGCGGACCGAGCGGGAGCGCGGCCGTCCCACTCCGTTCTCGCGGCCGCCGAGTCGACGCGGGGCGGGCTCCGGGGTCGGGACGGGCCCCGGTTCGAGTCCACTCGGGTCGGGCTGCGCGGTGGAGTCGACGCGGGGCGGGCTCTGGACCCGGACCGAGCCCCGTTCCGAGTCGAGTCGCGTCGTGCCGCACGCCCGAGTCGACGCGGGCCGGGCCCGGACTCCGAGCAGGCCCCGTCCCGCGACCACTCGCGCCCCGGATGCGCCCCGCCGGCACTCGCGGACGCGTCGACTCCGCAGTAGAAGGTCGTACTCGCGCTCGAGTACGACGACTTTCGAGGATGGACCAGGACGTCAGCCCGAGTGGTGCCGCCCGATCGGCAGCACCAGCGGCGTGCGCGAGACCGGGTCCTCGATGATCCGCGACTCCATCCCGAACACCGCGCGCACGACCTCCGACGTCACGACCTCGGCCGGCGTGCCCGAGGCGTACAGCGCGCCGGCCCGTACGGCGAAGAGGTGATCGGCGTACCGCGCCGCGAGGTTCAGGTCGTGCAGCACGATCACGATCGTCGTGCCGCGCGAGCGATTGAGGTCGGTGAGCAGGTCGAGCACCTCGATCTGGTGCGAGACGTCGAGGTACGTGGTCGGCTCGTCGAGCAGGAGCACGTCGGTGCGCTGGGTGAGTGCCAGGGCGATCCAGACGCGCTGGCGCTGGCCGCCCGAGAGCTCGTCGACCGGGCGGTCGGCGATCTCGAGGGTTCCGGTGGCGCGCAGGGCGTCCTCGACGATCGCGTCGTCGTCGGCGGAGGAGCCGCGTCCGAACCAGCCGCGGTGCGGGTAGCGGCCGCGCGCCACCAGGTCCGAGACCGCGATGCCCTCCGGCGCGATCGGGGTCTGCGGCAGCAGGCCCACCTGCGTCGCGACCTGCTTGGTCGGCAGCCTGTGGATCGCCCGCCCGTCGAGCAGGACCCGCTCCGGCGCGCGGGGTGATCAGCCGCGCCATCGCGCGCAGGAGCGTCGACTCGCCGCAGGCGTTCGCTCCGACGATCACACTGATCGCTCCCGTCGGCACTTCGAGCGAGAGGCCGTCGACGACGACGCGCTCGTCGTAGGCGAGCGTCACGCCGTCGACCGCGAGCGAGCGGTGGGCGGAGGCGACCCCCGGGGTCGCGGACGTGGGCGATGCGGTCACAGGGTGCCTCCGGTGCGGGTGCGTCGGGCGAGGAGCCAGAGCAGGAACGGCGCGCCGAGCGCACCGGTCACCACTCCGACGGGGAAGCGGGCGCCCGAGAAGGCGAGCCCCGCGACGTACTGGGCGACGAGGTCGGCCGCGAGCACGACCACCACGCCGACGAGGGCGGACGGCACGAGCAGCGACCGCGCCTCCGGAACGATGCGCCGGGCGATCGGACCCGACACGAACGCGATGAACGCGATCGGCCCCGTGGCGGCGGTCGCGACCGAGACGAGGCCCACGGCCACCGCGAGCAGCGCCGTGCGGTCGCGCCCGACGGAGGCGCCGAGCGCGGTGGCGGAGTCGTCGTCGAGCTGGAGCACCTGCAGCCGCCCCGAGAGCAGCAGCGCCAGCGGCACCAGCACCAGCATCGCCAGCGCGAGCGGCGGCACGCCCTCCCACATCGCCGAGTTGAGGCTGCCGGTCAGCCAGCGCAGCGACTCCTGCACGTCCTCGAAGTCGGCCCGCGTCTGCACGTACGCGATGACGCTCTGGAGCATCGCGCCCACCCCGATGCCGATCAGGATCAGGCGCGCCCCCGCGACTCCGCCCCGCCCCGCCAGCCCGGCGATGGCGAGCGCGGTCAGGAGGCCGGCGACGACGGCGATCACCGAGACGGCGACGCCCGACAGCCCGAGGAACGCGATCGCGACGACGGCGTCGCGGCGCTCGCCCCGGACGTGATGCCGATGATGTCGGGGCTGGCGAGTGCGCTGCGCAGCAGCGTCTGGAAGATCACGCCGCCCATGCCGAAGCCCGTGCCGACCAGCACCGCGGTGAGGGTCCGAGGCAGGCGCAGGGTGCCGACGGTGAACGACGCCCCGGGCACCGTGTCGCCGAGGATCACCCGCACGACCTCGACGGGGAGTAGAAGGTGCTGCCGACGCTCAGCGACACGAGCACGAGTGCGAGCGCGACGGCGGCGAGGACCGCGCAGCCGAACGCGGTGCGGCGGGCGCGCCGGGTCCGCCCGGCGATGATGCCCGGCGCCACTGCGGAACCGTCACCGGACGAGCGGAGTGACGTGGCAGCACTCACAGGGCCCTCACCTTCGAGCGGCGCACGATCGCGATCAGCACGGGCGCTCCGGATCAGGGCGGTGACGATGCCGACCTCGACGTCGCTGGGCCGCGCGACGACGCGCTCGACGACGTCGGCGGTGAGCAGGAGCAGGGCGCCGAGCAGGGCGGAGGCGGGCAGCAGCCACGTGTGCGCGGGACCGGTCAACCGGCGCGCGAGGTGCGGGACCACGAGGCCGATGAATCCGATGGGCCCTGCGACGGCGGTCGCGGCGCCGCAGAGCAGCACGGTGGCGATGCCGGCGACCAGGCGGATGCGGCCACACGGCGGCCGAGACCTGTCGCGAGGTCGTCGCCCAGCGCCAGGGCGTCCAGGCCGCGCGCGCTGCCGAGCGCGAGCACCGCGCCGACGGCGAGGAACGGCAGCACCTGCAGGATCCCGGTCGTCTCGGCGCCGCCGACGCCGCCGACCTGCCAGAAGCGGAAGCGGTTGAGCGTCTCGTCCTGCGTGAGCAGCACGGCGCTGATCAGAGAGGTGAGCGCGGCGGCGGTCGCGGCTCCGGCGAGGGCGAGCGTGAGCGGAGTCGCTCCGTCGCGGCCGAGCGACGCCACGGCGTAGACGAAGGCCCCGGCGGCCGCCGCGCCGAGGAACGCGAGCCAGACGAACTGCGGGAGGGTCGTCACTCCGAGGACCGAGATGCCCAGGACCACCGCGAGGGACGCACCCGCGTTCAGCCCCAGGATGCCCGGGTCGGCGAGCGGATTGCGGGTCATGCCCTGCATGACCGCCCCGGCGAGCCCGAGGGAGGCGCCGACCAGCAGAGCGAGCACGGTGCGCGGGACGCGGCCCTGCACGGCGGCGTCGACGATCGAGGCGGGGTCGGGCGCGGTGAGCGCCGGCCAGATCTCGGCGAGCGGATCTCGCGCGAGCCGTAGACGAGCGAGGCGATCGAGGCCAGGGCGAGCGCGACGACGACGGCGCCGAGCCCGAGGGGGCGCAGGCGCGGCGCCCCGCCCGCGAGTGTCGTCGCGGGCGGGGCGCCGGGGAGGAGCGGAGGCGCCGGTGCTCACGACACCTTGTCGGCGGCCGCCGCATCCCCGCCGTACTCGTCGAGACCCCACGGCGATGCTCAGCAGGTTGGGCGAGGAGGTCGCCATCGCGAGGGACGAGCCGTCGGTGAGGACGTAGACCGAGCTGCGCGCGACGGCCGGGATCTTCGAGAGCAGCGGGTCGGCCTGCAGGGCCGCGAAGGTGGTCTCGTCGCCGTAGACGATGAGCACGTCGGCGTCGAGCTGGTCGGCGTTCTCGGAGCTGAGGGTGCCGCTGAACGCCTCGGAGTCGCCCGAGAGCTCGACGACGCTGGGCGCGACCTCGAGGCCGAGGTCCTCGACGTACTTCACCCGCGCGTCGTTCGGCGTGTAGCAGGTGAAGGAGCTGGCGTCGGTGGGGTCGTACCAGCCGTAGGTGAAGGTCGTCCCCTCGAGGAGAGGGGTGCTCGGCCACCGTGGAGGCGATCTCGTCCTCGACCTCGGCGACTCTTCGCCTCGGCCTCGTCCGCGAGCCCGAGGGCGGCGCCGTCGAGCTTCGCGGAGTCCTGCCACGTCGTGCCCCAGGGCAGACCCGGGTACGCGACGGTCGGGGCGATCTGCGACATCGTGTCGTAGTCCTCCTGCGAGATGCTGGAGTAGGCCGAGAGGATCACGTCGGGCGCGAGGTCGGCGATCGCCTCGAAGGGCACGCCGTCGGTCTCGTCGAAGAGCTCGGGAGTCTCGGCGCCGCTCGCGTCGAGGGCCTCCTTCGTCCAGGCCAGCAGCCCGTCGCCGTCCTCGTCGCCGTAGGAGGCGCGGGCGAAGCCGACGGGAACAACGCCCAGCGCGAGCGCGACGTCCTGGTTGGTCCAGCTGGTGGCGACGACGCGGTCGGCCGACTCGACGGTGGTCTCGCCGAAGGCGTGCTCGACGGTGACGGGGAAGCCGGCCGACGCGCCAGAGGGGGCGGAGTCGGAGCCGGCGTCGGCGCCTCCGGAGCAGGCCGTGAGAGCAGGGCGGTGAGGCCGAGCGAGGCGACGGCGGTGAGGCGGCGGGGTGCGGATGGCGGGCACTGGTGTCCTTCGGCAGGGAGGGTACGTGGGCTGCGAAGGCCAACCTAACCTAACTTCCCCGGAGTCGCCACGGCGGGGCGGTGTTCGGCCTGGGCTCGCAGGAACGCGCGAGCCTAGGGTGGAGGCCATGGTCCCGACGCAGCCGCCCACCGATCCGGGCGAGGAGCCGCGGAACCCCGAGCCCACGCCGGAGGAGCGCGCGCTGCGCGCCATCCGGAACACGAGCGCCGGAGCTGACCCGGGCGCCGAGGCACTGGCCCTCTCGAACGACTCTCACCGACCGCTGGACGGAGCGGCTCCGAGGGGTGGCGGCGGGGCTCCGCCTGCGCGGTCGCGGGCCCCGGGCATGAGCCGGCACCGGGGCGGGTCTCGGCACGGGGTCTCGCGTCGACGCGTCCGACGCCCCTACGGTCGCACGACGCGTCCCACCGCACGGACGCCGGGTCCGGACGTCGGCCCGAGGTCGTGAGGAGGGCCGGCGGATGATCCGAGTACTGACCGTGGGCACGGGACGATCACGACCGGGTTCTGCCGCGCGGTGGACGTGGTCTCCGGGATCCGCGTCGACGCGGTGCACTCCCGCGACGCGGGTCGGGCGAGGATCCTGGCGGACAGCGTCGGTGCGGTTCCCGCTCCGACCGATCTCGAGCGCGCGCTGGCGCTCGACGACATCGACGCCGTGTACGTCGCGACCCCGAATCGGCTGCACGCCGAGCACGTGCGTCTCGCGATCGAGCAGGGCAAGCACGTCCTGGTGGAGAAGCCGGGAGTGACGGACGCGCCCGCGTGGGCGGACCTCGTCGCGCAGGCCGACCGAGCCGGTGTCGTCCTGATGGAGGCTGTTCGATCCGCCTACGACCCCGGCACGCTCGAGCTGGAGCGCCTTCTGCCCCTCGCCGGTCGCCTCCGTCGCGCCTCGTTCCGGTTCGAGAAGGTCTCCTCCCGGTACCCCGCGGTGCTGCGCGGCGAGTCCAGCTCGACCTTCGACCCGGACGGCGGCGGGGCCCTCCTCGATCTCGGTGTCTACGCCGTGAATACGGTGATCGGGCTGTTCGGCGAGCCCCGCGGAGTCGCCGGCCTGCGCGTGGCCGTGGCGGGGGAGTCGACGGCGCGGGGATCGCGCTCCTCGACTACGGCGACGTCGTCGTCGATGTGAGCGTCTCGAAGATCACGACCTCGTTCGCGTCGAGCACGATCCAGGGAGAGGACGCCACGCTGGAGATCGACCGCGTCGTCGCGCCCTGCTCGATCACCGTCCGACCGGTCGACGGCGCCGCGCCGACGGTGCGCGAGATCCCGCCCCCGGCGCACCTGCTCGCCCCGGAGGTGGCCCGCTTCGTGGACCTGGTCCGCGGCGCCGATCCGGGGCCGGACCAGCGCCGCACCGCCGCGACGCTGCGGACCCTGGACCGCATCCGCGCCGCGTGGACCGACCACCCGGACCGCGTGAGCGTCCGGGGATCGGCGATCCGGTCGGTCCTCGAGCGACGATCTCAGACGACGCACTGGTCCGCACCGCAGGATTCGGCCCGAGGACGAGCGACGGTCGACGCTACTTCTGTTCGGGCAGGGGATCAGGCGGGCTGTTGTCGGAGACCTCGCCGTTCTCCGATCCGACCGATGTCACGGTGTACGGGCTGAGGTTCAGGGTGTCTCCTGGCGTACAACGTGAATGCCGAGTTCCGGCCGCACCTGGTTGAGTGCGTTGATGTAGTCGACGCGGAGGCAGAAACGGCCAGCACACGACGGTCCACACGTCATCGGGTGCGACGACATAGGCGACTGGTCGGCCGGCCTCGTCCGCCACGACGTCGCCGTTCGCGTGCTCCCGCGGACCCTGGTCCGACGGGATGCGCAGGCGCTGCCCACCCAACGACGACACCGATGGTCGTTCGGACGACCACGGCTCGTACAGCTCGATCGGCGCGCACGTCGATGCGGCTGAGGGCGTCGGTCGAGCTGAAGCCAGCACGTCGGCTTCGACCGTCGCTGCCGGCGCGGGCTAGCTCCGGCACTGGTTCTGCAGACGTCGGAGTCGTTCCCGCGGCAGCGTCGGGCGACTCGCGAGGCGTCACGCATCCTGACAGCGAGACGAGCAGCAGCAGCGCGGCCCCGATGGATGCACTGACACTCGTGATCCCCCGACCCATGTGGTGAGCGTAACGAGTCGCCGGGGCGTCGGATCCGCTCGACTCGGCGGGAACTCGTCGACGGGTCCCGGCGAAGAGGCGTGCGCTCAGTGGAAGTCGAGAGTGGAGGGCGCGGGCGCCAGCACGGTCGACACGATGACCGCTCTCGTCCTCGTCGCAGTGCGGAATCCGTGGTGAGCAGACCCCCGGACAGCTGTGCGTGCCCGGACGTGCAGTCCGTCGGGATGTTGTGGATCAGCGTGGTGTGAGTCGACGGAGCGAGGATCTCCACGCTCCGGGCCGAGGATGCTCCGGCCCGCCGATCTGCTGCACGTCAGCAGTGCCGGATCGACCCGCTCGGCCGTCGGATCCGGGGCGCCGCACCCCCTCGGAAGCTGAGTTCGATCACGATCGACTCGTCCGTTGCGTCAACGCGATTGACGACTTTACGGTCGCATCAATCGTTTGACGGAGGGAGTGTCGATGCTGACGCTGAAGGACATCGCACGGCACGTGGGCGTGTCCGCGTCGACCGTGTCGCTCGTCCTCAACGACCGCGACCGCGGTCGGGTGAACCCTCGGTCGCGGCGACGATCCGCAGGACCGCGGACGACATGGGCTACGTGCCCAACCTCCTGGCCCGCGGTCTGAAGACCCGGAAGTCGCACACCATCGGCATGCTCGACGGCGTCGCGAGCATCCCGTTCGCGGGGGCATGGTGCGCGGCGCGCAGGACACCGCCTGGACGCTCGGCTACCTGCTCATGCTGATCGACTCCGGCGGCAACCACGACCTCGACTCGGCGGCGGTCAAGTCGCTGCTGCAGCGCGACATCGAGGCCCTCGTCTTCCGCTGCCGAGTTCCACCGCGACGTCGAGCTGCCCCTGGTGCCGACGTCGGTGCCCGTCGTCGTCCTCGACGGACGCTCCGCCGACCGGACCGACGTCGACCTCGTCGTCCCCGACGAGGAGCAGGGCGGCTACGACGCCGTCCGGCACCTCCTCGAGGCGCGGGCACCGCCGCATCGCCTACTGCGGCGTCGCGGACGAGCGCTACATCGCCGCCACCCTGCGCCGCCGCGGCTACGAGCGGGCGCTCGCCGACGCGGGCATCGCGCTCGACGAGTCGATCGTCGTGGCGGCCCCGGGTCCGGAGACGCGCGACGGATTCCCTTCCGCCACCGCACTCCTCTCCCTCTCCGACCGGCCGACCGCGGTCTCGCTTCTCGGACCGGCTCGCGTTCGCGTTCTACCAGGCGGCGGGACGGCCGGCCTGCGCGTGCCAGAGGACCTCTCGATCGTGGGCTTCGACAACCAGATCGCCGTCGCCGACTCGGTCCTCCCGGACTCGCCAGCGTCGCCCTGCCCCACGCCGAGATGGGCGCCTGGGCGATGGAGCGGGCCGTGCTGCGGATCCGCGGCGAGTCCTCGCTCCCGTACGAGCACCGGCTGATGCGCTGCCCGCTCGTCCTGCGCGAGTCGGTCGGGCCGCCGGGCTGACCCGCCGCCGTCGTCCGGGCGCCCTCGCGCCGCCCTCCCGCCGACCCGCACTGCCGATCCGAGGATCACCCGCTCACCTCCTCCCGTCGTCGCGCCTGCGGCGACCCTCCGACCCCTGCCATGGGCGCACGCCCGCGGCAGTCCCTCCCCATCACGAAAGCAAGGAAGCTGGCATGAGACACCCCCGACGACCCCGTCGCGCACTCGCCCTCGCCGCCGCCGCACTTCTGAGCGCGACCACCCTGGTCTCCTGCTCGTCCGCCGGCGGAGCAGCCGAGAGGCGACGGGACCTTCACGATCCTGCAGTACGAGAACCCCGACTCGGCGCAGGGTCAGGGCTGGGCGCGCGCGGTCGAGCTCTTCGAGGAGCAGCACCCCGATGTCGAGGTCGACTACCAGACCACGAGCTTCGACGCGATCCGGCAGAACGCCAAGATCCTGCTGACCGGCAACGACGTCCCCGACGTGATCGAGTTCAACAAGGGCAACTCCGACGGCGGCCAGCTCGCCGCGCAGGGCCTGCTCGACCCGATCACCGACCTCGTCGAGGAGCGCGGCTGGGACGAGAAGGTGTCGGGCGGGATGTCGTCCTTCGCCCGCTACGACGAGAGCGGCAACGCCGGCTCCGGCGACTGGTACGGCGTCCCGAACATCGGCGAGTACGATGCCTACTCACAACAAGGACCTCTTCGCGAAGGCCGGCATCACCGAGCCGCCGACCACGATCGAGGACTTCGAGGCCGCGATGGACGAGCTCCTCGCGCAGGAGGTGTCACCCCGATCCGGAGCTCGGCGGCGACCAGTCAGGGCTTCAACCAGATGTGGGTCTGGTACTCGCTGGTCTCGCAGGCCGCCGGGGACGACCGCACCCCCATCGACGACTTCATGTTCCTGCGGAAGGACATCGACTTCAGCCAGGACCCGTGGGCGTCGGGCACGCAGCGCTTCCAGGACTGGATCGAGAAGGTACGGTCGAGGACCTCGGGGGCTCTCGTTCGAGCAGGCCACGGTGAACTTCCTCGGCCAGGACGCGGCGATGCTCATCTGGAACAACGGCGAGTTCGCCCGCATCGGCGAGCAGGCCGAGTCTCCCGTGGGGCTACTTCACCCTCCCCGGGGCGGACCTCTCGATGGGCTCGTCGGGGCACCTCTGGGGCATCCCCGCGAAGGCCGGCGACAAGGACCTCGCGGCCGACTGGATCGACATCACGCTGAGCGACGAGGTGCAGAACCTCATCGGCGGGAAGGGCGGGCTCCCGCTGGCGGGCGACACCGCCACCATCGAGGACCCGCTCACCCAGGAGTTCACCGCGCGCTTCGACGAGCTCCGTCGCGGACGACGCCCTGACCTTCTACCCGGACTACCTGGTCCCCGGGCTCCTCGACTTCATCCAGAACAACATGCAGGCGATGTCCAACGGCAACGAGACCGCCGACGAGTACCTGCAGAAGCTGCAGGAGTTCTACGACGACGGCCGCGCGGTCGTCGAAGAGGGCTGACCCGGATCCACGGAAGGACCATCATGACCTCCGCACCACCCCGTCCTCCGGCGGCGCCCCCCGCGGCCGCCGCCCCGGTCGGCGCGCCCCGCGGCGCGCCGACCGGGGCGGCGGGCCGCGCCGGCTACTGGCTCTACCTCCTCCCCATCGCCGTCGGCTTCGTCGTCGTGGTGGTGGCCCCCTTCGCCATGAACGTCTTCTTCAGCCTGTTCCGCTGGAAGGGCGGGCTGGCGCCGATGCGCTGGAACGGCCTCGGCAACTACACCGCGCTGCTGGCCGACGAGCAGTTCTGGCAGTCGTTCTCGAACTCGGTGGCGATGATCGTGGCGATCGTCGTCATCCCGACCGCGATCGGCATCGTCCTGGCCGCGCTGCTCTTCGACTACCTCGGCGAGGAGCTTCGGCGCCCGCGCGGCCTCGTTCCTCCGGGCCACCTTCTACCTGCCGCAGATCCTGCCGATCGCGGTGGCCGGCTTCATCTGGAGCTGGATCCTCGACTCGGTGACGGAAGCCTCAACGCCGCCCTCCGCGCCATCGGGATCTCGGATCCGCCCGACTGGCTCTGGCGATCCGACCACGGCGATCTACGCCGTGATGCTGATGCTCGTCTGGCTGCAGATCGGCTACCCGGTCGTCATCTTCATGGCCGCGCTCCAGCGGGTCGACCCCGAGCTCTACGAGGCCGCCGAGCTCGACGGCGCCGGCTGGTGGCGGCGCTTCACGGCCATCACCGTCCCGCAGATCCGTCCGGAGGTCTTCATCGTGGTCCTCACCGCCACCGTCGGCGCACTCAAGGTGCTTCGCGCCGATCCTGATCCTGACCGGCGGCGGGCCCGAGAGCCTGACCGTCGTGCCCTCCTACTACGCGTACCGCAACTTCTGAGCTGTCGCAGGTCGGCTACGGGTCGACGATCGCCACGTTGATGTCGGTCCTGATCTTCGCGATCGCCGGCGTCCTGCTCTGGTGGCAGCGGCGCGAGACGGCGAGGGTGGTGGTGCGATGACCGCCGTGGACGCTCCCGCGCGGAGCACCGCTTCCGCCGCACCCTGATGCACTGGCTGATGCTCGTGCTGGCGGCCGCCTTCGCCCTGCTGATGCTCGCTCCGTTCTGGCTGCTCGTGCTCAACGCCTTCAAGACCGGAGCGGACTACCCGCGAACGGGCCCTCGCCTTCCCGACGTCCTTCACCCTCGAGGCGTTCACCTCGTATCTGGGGCGGGTCGACTACCCGGTGGCGCTGGGCAACTCGCTGCTCATCTCGGGTGTCGTCGCCGTGGCCGGCGTCGGCGTCGCGCTCCTGGCGGCCTACGCGATCGGCGTCGGCCGGATCCGCGGAAGCGGCATCGTGCTGGCGCTGCTCCTGATCTCGACGATGCTCCCGCACGAGGCGCTCATCTACCCGCTCTTCTACGGGGCGCAGGCCACCGGCACGCTGAACACCCCGTGGGCCGTGATCATCGTCTTCACGGTGCTGCAGGGCGCGTTCGGCACCTACATCCTCGCGAGCGTGATGGCCACCGTCCCCAAGGAGCTGCTCGAGGCCGCGGCGATCGACGGCGCCGGCCGCTGGCAGATCCTGTGGCGCGTGGTGTTCCCGGTGCTCCGGCCGACGCTCTCGGTGCTGCTGGTGTTCTTCTTCATCTGGACCTGGAACGAGTTCTACATCCCGCTCATCCTGCTCAGCGACCCGGCCTCCCAGACCGTCCCGATCGCCCTGTCGACCCTGCGGGGCCAGCACTCGATCGACATCACGGTCGTGAACGCGGGCTCGCTGCTCTCGCTCATCCCCACGCTGATCTTCTTCCTGCTCTTCCAGCGGACGTTGAGCCGCGGCGTCACCGCGGGAGCCGTCAAGTGATCCGCCCCACCCTCCTGCCCACCTCCGTCTCCGAGGAGTACCGATGAACATCCCCTGCGCACCACCACCCGCGAGCGCGGCGTCCGCAGCCGCTCCATCAACGCCGAGAACCCGACCGGAGCGTCGGGCGCGGCGGCCAGGACCGCCTCCGATCTCGGTCCCGGCCGGCACGGCGTTCCTGCCTGCTGGCCGCGGGCGAGACGCTGACCCTGGCCGAGATCGAGGGCCCGGGGGTGATCAGGCACATCTGGATCACCGTGGCCGACCGCACCGAGGGCAGGTCCCTTCGTCCTGCGCGATCTGGTCCTCCGGGCGTACTGGGACGACTCCGACCAGCCCGCCGTCGAGGTCCCCCTCGGCGACTTCTTCTGCAACGGCTTCGCGACCCGGGCGCTGGTGACCTCGATCCCGATCGTCGTCGCGCCGACCGGGGGGATGATACAGCTACATCCCCATGCCGTTCCGCCGCTGCGCCCGCCTCACCCTCGAGAACCAGCACGGCGGCGACCTGCCGCACGTGTTCTTCCAGGTCGACTACACGACGGGCGACGCCCTGGACGCCGGCACCGAGTACTTCCACGCCCAGTGGCGGCGCTCGGACGGCACCACCGCACTGGGAAGGATCGCGTCGTGCTCGACGGCGTGGAGGGCCGGGGCACCTACCTCGGCACCTACATCGCGCTGGCCTCCCTCCAGCGCTACTGGTGGGGCGAGGGCGAGATGAAGTTCTTCGTCGACGACGACGACGAGTTCCCGAGCCTGTGCAGCACCGGTCCGAGGACTACGCGGGCGGTGCGTGGGCGTTCCAGGACGAGCCCGCGCCGACCCCGAACCTGAGATCCTCACCTTCAGCGCGCCGTACTTCGGCTACCCCTTCCACAGCACGCGCGACGTCACCAGGGCCTCGCCGTTCTCGACGGAGGCGGTGCCGATGCATGCGCTCTACCGCTGGCACCTGCCCGACCCGATCTACTTCGACGAGCGCCTCCGCGTGACGCTGCAGCAGATCGGGGCCTGGGACCACGGGCTGTTCGAGCGGCAGGACGATCTCCCGAGCACCGCCTACTGGTACCAGTCCGGGCCGCCGGCGGCGTCCCGCCGCTGCCTCCGGTCGAGCAGCGCCGACCGCGCTGACGGGTCAGATCGGGCGGACGCACGCCTCCTCGATCGCCGCCTCCTCCTCGAGCGTGAACGAGGACTCGGCGGTGGTCGGGAACCAGCCCTGCTGCGGCCACTGCGCGACGAAGTCGGCGCGCGACGGAGCGGCGGGATCGTCGCTCCGTTCGCCTCGTAGCAGGACGAGGTACTGGGTCAGGTAGCTGTAGAGGTAGTCGATCTGCTCCGCCGTCATCGGCGCGATCGGAGTGGTCGGGTAGGTGCTCCAGCAGGTGAACGAGGCGACGGACTCCGCCTCGTCCACGGGGCTCACCATCAGCCCGGCGGGTCCCTCGCCGTCGGCGTCCGTGCCGATGTCGACGGGGACCCCGCCGCCCGAGGCAGTCGACGAGCTCCGGGGCGGCGGCCTCCTCGCGGTACTGCAGGAACGGGTCCGCGGGCCGCACGGCGCTCGGGTAGCCGGCGACGACGCCGCCTGCCACTGCTCGTCCTGCTGGCTCGATCCGGAGCTCCTCGAGCCGGTCGGCGTCGAGGGGCGCCGGCGCCGGGGACGGGCCGAGATCCGGCATCGGGTACACGACGGCTCCCTCCGCGCTGGGGGAGGAGTCGGGGCGTCCGACGCGGACGGGGCGGCTCCCGCGCATCCCGTCGCCCCGAGGGCGAGGCAGGCGCCGAGCAGGAGCGGGACGAGGTGCCGTGAGCGCGTGCGAGTCATGTGGTCCCCTGGAAGCCGACCGGTCCCGGAGAGGGCGCCGGTCGCTCGATTCTGCCCGATGCGAGGCGCCGCGCGCTCAGCCCGCCGCCCGGCGGATCGCGACCACGGTCACGTCGTCCGGCAGCACGCCCGCGGACGCCAGCCGGGTGATGCTCGCGACCGCCGCCGAGGCGGTGGGCGCGGCGGCCGCAGCGGCGTCGGCCACGCGCTCCAGCGCCTCCATCGTCCCGTCGAACAGGTCGAGCACCCCGTCGCTGCAGATCAGCAGCAGATCGCCGGGGCCCAGTCGGAAGGCGCTCGTCTCCCACTCCTGCGTGCCGAGGACGCCGAGCGGCAGGTTGTGCGAGGGGACGCGCTCGCGGGAGCCGTCGGCCCGGCAGATCACCCCGAGGCCGTGACCGGCGTCGACCGCGGTGACATCGCCGGTCGCGGCGTCGAGCCGCGGTGCAGCAGCGTGACGAAGGCCTCGTTCGCATCGAGGTCGGGCTCCACCGCGCGGTCGACGAGGGCCATCGTGCTCCCCGGATCGAGCGAGGGCGGGGTGATCCGCAGCGCCGCGCGGACTGTCGCCGCGATCATCGCCGCTCCGACGCCCTTGCCCATGACGTCGGCGAGCGTGACGACGAGACCGTCGGAGGTGCGCTGCCAGTCGAAGAAGTCGCCGCTGACCGCGCCGCTGGGCACGCAGGCGCCCGCCACCTCGTAACCCGGGAGGTCCGGGACCGACTTGGGCTGCAGGCGGCGCTGCACCCCTCCGCCGTCGGCGAGCTCCCGCCGGGTCCGGGCGGCCCGGGCGGTGAGCATCCTCGCGACCTGCTCGCCGCTGAGCGACGCCATGCTGAACGACACCACGACCAGCAGCACCAGGGTGATGAGGGTCGTCGACGGCGTGCCGAACCAGGTCGCGGAACAGCACGCCTGCGGACCGACCGCCAGAACACGCCGAACCGCACCGCGTAGTAGGCCGCGAGGGCTCGGAGGAGAGCAGCAGCGGCCAGCGCGTCGCGAGTGCCCGGCGGCGAGGAGGGCGATCTCGCGGGTCGACAGCCCGATCAGGGTCGCCATGAGGGCGAGGTAGAGCGGGCCCCGACCAGTCGTTCACGGCGGGCGAGTCGAACGCCGAGACCGAGACGACCAGCACCGTCGGAGCGATCACGAGCCACCACGGCGTCGGCCGGCCGCGCAGCGAGCGGCTGCCCATCCACACGCTCGCGGCGCCCGCGACGATCAGGCCGTTGCCCAGCGGATTCGCCCACACCTGCCCGGCGTGCCGTCGCGCAGGTAGGCGAGCGAGCCGCCCATGAACAGCGCGAGCGCGGTGCACCACCAGAAGCTGAAGGCCGACCGGGTGGTGCGAACGTGACGAGGGCGAAGAGCAGGGAAGAGGGTGAGAGTGGTGACCCCGAAGGCGACCTGGAGGGTCGTGGAGTCGAGCAAGGCGGTCCCGTGGTCCTTCCGTCAGACCGAGCGCGGAGCCGGCGGAGGAGCGACCGGGCACGAGACGGATCCTCCCTACGAGACGGACCCCGCGTCGCCCGAGCGGGGGTCCTCGGGCGTGACCGCCCCGGGGACGGGGGGCACGGCGGGGGACGGGGCGGTCTAGGGCCGCACGAGGACGACCACCTTGCCGCTGCCGCTCTCGGCGACGGTGTGCGCGCGGGCGATGTCGGCCAGCGGGAGCACGTGGTCGACGCGCGGCGTGTAGAGGCCGCTGCCGCCCAGCGCGGCGGCGTGCCGCAGCAGCGCCGACTCGTTGCGGGCGTCGACCTTCCGCAGGCCCAGCCGGGCGGCGCCGCGGTCGTCGATCACGGTGACGACGCGGGAGGGGTCGCCCACGATCGCCAGCAGGTCCGGCAGGGAGTCGGACGGGGCCGAGTGCAGTGCGGCGTCCACACCGTGGGGTGCGAGCCGGGCCACCCGCTCGGCGAGACCCCGGGCCGTAGGTCGTGGCGGCGACTCCGAGCGCGTCGAGGAACGCGAGGTTGCTCTCCGCGCGCCGGCCGATCACGGTCGCGCCGGCGGCGAGGGCGAACGCGGCGGCCGCGCTGCCGACCGGCGCCCGAGGCGCCCTCGATGAGCAGCGTCGCGCCGTCGAGGTCGCCCAGAGCACCGAGGGCGGCGGCCGCCGTGGCGGAGGCGAGCCCGGCCGCCGCGGCCTGCTCGGTCGACCACTGCTCGGGGACGCTGCTCCAGGCGGTGAGGACCGCGTACTCGGCCGTCGTGTCGCTCACTCCGGCCCAGTCCGAAGACGAGATCGCCGACCTGCGCGTCCGTCACTCCGGCGCCGACCTCGTCGACGACGCCGACGGCGTCGCGACCGGGGATCGCCGGCAGGTCAAGGGGCAGGTAGGGGGCGAGGTGGCCGGCGCGGAGCAGGACGTCGATCGGATTCACGCTCGTCGCGAGCACGCGGATCCGCACCGCCTCCTCGCCGGCGCGGGGCTCGGGGGCTTCCTCGACGGTGAGGACGTCGGGGCACCGGTAGGAGTGGAAGCGGGCAGCGCGCACGGGGTTCTGCTTTCTGACGGGGTTCGCAGCAGCGGATGCTTGCTGCGGAGGAAGCTATCCCCGAATGCTTTCCGTGGCAAGTGAATGTAGTCTGCGAGGGTGACCGCGGCCGATCGACTCTCGCCCCAGCAGGACCGACCTGGACCCTGCTGGTGGGCGTCATGATGTGGCTGCCCGCCGAGCTCGACGCCTACCTCGAGCAGGCCGCCGATCTCAGCCACGCCGAGTTCGGGGTGCTGCGCTGCCTCTCGCTCGGCGAGGACCGCGAGATCCACATGAGCCGCCTGGCCGCGACGGCCAGCGTCACTCCGTCGCACCTGTCGCGCATCGTGGGGCGACTCGAGAAGCGCGGCCTCCTCGCCCGCAGCACCGACCCTCGGATGCGCGGCGCACGCTCGCGAGGCTGACGGCCGCGGGCGCGAGGCCTCCTCGCCGAGGTCGAGCCCGGGCACGTCGCCGAGGTCCGCGCACGGGTGTTCGCCCTGCTCGAGGACTCGCAGCTCGATCAGCTCGAGGACGTCGCGGAGGCGATCCTCACTCCGCTCCGGGGCGAGTGCGTCGACCTGCTGCCGCCGCGATCGGCGCGCTGACGACTGGGTGGGCACGGATCGACGCCGCAGCTCGTGCGATCAGGACGAGCGGACCGCGCGAGCTGGTCTCCCGCGGCGCCACGTGTGCTGGGTCAGCTCGTTGGTGACACACGTGCCGCGAGTGTAGGCCATGGCTCGAGGGATACGGCCAGTGTTGTAGTGCTGATCCAGGGTGCAAGGGCGGCGGTGCGGGCTTGGTCGCTGGTGAACGGTTGCCGATAGGCCCAGTCGGCGGCGAGGGTGCGGTTGAAGCGTTCGACTCTCCCGTTCTGCCAGGGGCAGTGGTGCGTGATGCACTTCTGTCGTGCCCCGAGGTCTGCGACGGCTGAGCGGAATGCGAAGGAGTCGTCCGAGAGGACGCGGTGGATACGGGTGATGCCCCGTCGGGCGAAGTAGGCGGCCGCTCGGGTCAGGAATGCGGCTGCGGTGACGCCATCTCGTCGGGGGTTGATCTCCACGTGCGTCAACACCGTCGTCCCCGGCTACACCGAGACGCCGCTCGTCACCGCGATCTCCGGCGACGCGGACGCCCGAGCGGCGATCACCCCACGCATCCCGCGCGACCGCCCCGGCTCCGCCGTGGACGTCGAGGGGATCATGGTCTCCCTCGTCAGCGACGAGTCGAGCTACGCCACCGGCGTTCTTCCGCGTCGACGGCGGCACTGACTCACCTTCTCTGACGTCTCCGCCCATCGCCTCATCGCCGTGATGTTCTCCGATCAGTATTTGCGCAACGCTTTTGACGACTCACACCGCCTCTTCTAGCGTCGGCCGCACCTCCGCACCGTTGTAGCGACGATGAGAGGAGGCCCTGGAGCAGTCACGGCCCGAGCTCAGCGCGACCGGCGCCGCGACTTCTCCCATCCACCGATGAAGATGGAGAGATCACCATGAACACTGGCGTTCCACGACCGGTGAGCCGGTCATCGCGAACCCCGAGCGACCGGAACGCACGGCGCGCCCTGCTCGGAACCGTCGCCGCCGCCACACTCATCCTCGGGCTCGCGGCAGCACCGCCCGTCACCGCAGCGCGGAGGCTGCGGCATGCCCGACCGGCCCGACCGGTGCAGTCCTGCGTCGACGCGACCCGCGTCGACCCGCTCTACTCCACCCCTGTCATCGACAGCACGACCGATGTGCAGAGTCCGGTGCCTGTCCGGAAGGTCATGGGGCACTTCGACGGGACGCAGACGCGCTTCACGATCTACCTGCCGCCGGCCGCGCAGTGGGAAGGCCGCTTCTTCCAGAGGGTCTACCCGATCCAGGACGAGAACGCGGAGGACCGCGTCGTCGCCTTCGGTGCCGCGAGCGGCGGCTACACGGTCCAGACGACCGGCACGGTCGGCTACCGCCACGACGCCGCCGCCGCGAAAATCGCCCGTACTGTCGCCGCCGAGTACCATGGCCGCGCCGCACCGGACGATCTACGGGTACGTCTACGGCGGCAGCGGTGGCTCCTACCAGTCGGTCGGTGCAGCAGAGAACACGCGAGACGTGTGGCAGGGTGCCGTGCCATCCATTCTCGCGACGCCGGTGTCGTTCGCGAATCACCGCCAGCATGCGAGCACTCGCGGGCTTCGTCCTCAAGGACAAGGCCGCGCAGATCGGGACATCGCATCGGTCGGTGGCCGGATCGACTCCGTCGCTGGGCCTGACGGCGCTCCAGAAGACTCTCGCCGTGCAGGTGACCCGCTTCGAGCACTCTCCGCGCGCCTGGGAGGACTTCGACTACGTCGACCTCTCCGACGACGGCATCTTCGTCGACACCGTGAGGAACATCGACCGCACGTACGCTGCGGATTTCTGGTCCCTGCCCGGCTACCTCGGAACCGAGAAGTCCGAGCTCGGCGACAAGACCCGCGCCGCGAAGTTCGACACCACTGGGACGGTGACGGCTGTCAGCGTCGGCGCTGACGGCCGCACGAGCATCGCCCTCAGCGGTGTCCCGGCCGGCGCGGACAAGACCACGGACTTCACGCTGCAGGGTTCAGCCGGAGCCGCTCCGGTCGGTCGTCTGACGGGCACCTTCGATGCGAACACGGACGTCTTCATCCTCAACGCCGACGCGGATCCCGCGGTCGTCTCGGCTCTGGCGGTCGGCAGCTCGGTGCGCATCGACAACCTCTGGCACCTCGCGATGTTCGGCTACCACCGCCATCAGGTCCCCACCAGCCGCGAGTTCACGCAGTGGGACCAGTTCCGCAAGGCGGACGGAACGCCGATCTACCCCCAGCGCCCGGTTCAGGTCTCCCCGATCATCGCGAACGTCACCACGGGCGGCGCCGCCTAAGCGGTGCCGTGACGATGAAGGCGATCGTCGTCGAGAACCTCTACGACAGCGACGCCGTGCCGTGGGGTGCGACGTGGTACGCCGACAAGGTCGAAGGCGTCCTCGAGCTTCGTTCGACGACACCTTCCGCGTCTACTTCAACGATCACGCGGATCACCAGGAGGGTCCGGTCACCGGCGAGAAGGCCTCCCGGCTCGTCGAGTTCACGGACAGTGTCGAGCAGGCTCTGCGCGATGTGAGCGCCTGGGCCGAGCGCGGAATCGCTCCTCCCGCATCCACGCGGTACTCCGTCTTGCAGAACCAGGTCCTCGTGCCGGCGACGGCATCGCAGCGCGAGGGCGTTCAGCCCGTAGTGACCCTGACCGCGGCTGGGAAGGACAGGATCGAGGTACGCGTCGGCGAGAAGGTGACCTTCACCGCGAAGGCGCAGGCTCCCACCGGCACCGGATCGATCGTCAGCGCCGAGTGGGACCTGCGCGGCTCGGGGAGTACGGACCTTCGACCTTGACGTCGCCTGCCGCGAGCGTGACGACGACGAACAGCACGACCTTCTCGAAGCCCGGCACGTACTTCGTGACGGTGGCAGGTCGCGTCGCAGCGCGACGGCGATACGGCGAGCCCTTCGCGAACGTGGCGAACCTCGCGAGAGTCCGCGTCATCGTGAAGTAGTCCGCGGACGAGCAGTTCTGCCGGCGCAGCCGGAAGACTCGTCGGGCAGAGCTGTCGTCGTTGCTTGGGCCGTGATGGTGCGCTCTGAGTTGAGCTAGCCGGACTCACTGGCGAGGAGCTCATCCCCGCTGGCCCCGTGAGCAGCGCGGCCAGCAGGGTCCCGAGGACTCGGGTCCGTCGGGAGCCGCGGTGCTCCAGGTCGGTCGTCGGCCTGTAGGAGATCGGACCGATGTGCCCTGCGGGGAGTGGGAGCCGACAGCGAGTGTGCGTCCGGTGAAGCCGGCGGCGACCTCCGTGGAGAAGTAGCGACCGTCGAGCCGGGCGAGCTCGGTCGAGACCCCGCCCGAGCGCACGGAGAGGACGACGTCGTCCGGGCCGGCGTAGCCGAACGGCTACCGGACGAGTCTTCGGTTCCACCGTTTCCGAGCACGAGGATCACATCTTCACCTGTGACCTGGACGCCCGCGGTCTCCTGCCGCAGGTCGCCGATCCTCACGATCACCCGGACGCGACCGTCCTCGAGGACGAGCCCGCACCAGTGCCGGTCGTCGAGTCGGAGGCCGAACGACCCATCGATGGAGACATCCGCCTCCGCCCGCCAGGAGAAGTCGCGGACCCGGCAGCAGAGATGATCGACCGCCTGACCGCTGCTGCGGAAAGCAAGCCCGGTAGCTGTGCTGACGACGAGGGACTCCGGCTCACCATCGGGGACCACCCATCAAGCGGGTCAAGCTGCTCGGAGGTGAAATCGTCATGGAACGCCGTCTCGGCCGCAGGGATGCGGAAGCGGTCCTCCTCAAACACAGGCCAGCCGTCGATCCAGTCGATGCCCGCGAGGAACGTCTCGCGACCGAGGACGTGGAATCCCGGTGTGGATCCCCGTGGCCTGGCTCCGAGGCAGACGGCAGCCCACTCCCTCCCGTCGGCGTCGGCATCGAGGTCGGCGTGGCTGCGACGTTCTGCACCGAGTGTGAGCTGCTGCGTGCGGGTGAAGACGGGATTGCGGGGATCGCCCTCGAAGGGGGCCGCGTGGCGAGGTGCCGCGCGCGACGGTGACGCAGCGCCCTCGCTCGGCGCCGCCCTCAGCGAGGAGCAGGCACTCAGTACGAGCCGATGTGGTAGAAGATGCGGACCTCCGCGGCCTCGCGCTGCCGCTGCCCCGCCAGATCGGGTAGTCGGGCTCGAGTGGAAGGACCCCGTCTCCGGATCGATCGGCGCTTGGCATGGATCCCCTGTCCTCCGACGGCAGAAGTCGAGCAGGTGCCAGCGAGGAGATAGCACTTGCCCGCTCTTCGTCGTCCCAGCACAGGTCGGGGTCGATGCCCGGCGCTTCGGGAATCGAAGACGGGGTCGCTCCACGGTCCGGCGGGATCCTCGGCGTGCACGATCACCTGGCCGGATTCGAAATCGCCGACGTTGGTAGGTGATGAACCGGTAGCCGTCCGCCGTGGTGCGCGCAGGGTCGAGCCGTAGATCCCGGTGGAGGGCCCTGTCGCGCCGGCGGCGGAACTGGTCCCTCGTGGTCAGGATGTTGCCGATCCGCCCCCAGGTGATGAGGTCGCGGCTGTGGAAGATGGGGGCGCCGGGGACGTACTCGGAAGCTCGACGTGGGCGAGGTAGTAGTCCTCGCCCTTCCGGCAGGATGGCCGGGTCGGGGAAGAACCCGGGGATGATCGGCCTCACCGCGCTGCTCGGCGAGATCTCTTCCTCGAGAGCCACCTCCTCCGCGCGCAGCCTCACCCTCGGCCTGGTGGCCAGCGGAGGTGCTCTGGCGCGAGGTGCTCGATCGCGGCTCGTCGTGGCTCTCCGGGTGTGGCCTGTGCGGGGGCGGCTGCCGGTGTGCTGCTCGACGAGGCAGCAGGGCGAGGACATCGGCGAGGATCTGGAGCGCTGCAGGCGAGGGCCACCCCTTCGTCCACACCGCCGGGAGGAGGTCGTCGACGGGTCGGTCCAGGAAGGGGCCGAGAAGGGAGTGGCGAGGCGGGACGTCGCCAGGGGCGAGCCCCGCGTCGAGTGCTGTCGCTTCGAATTCCGCCCAGCGCTCGGGGTCGCCCACGAGCTCGCGCACGGCATTCTCGGCGACGTCCGGGCTCTGCTCCTCGTCGGCGATCGTCCAGATGTGGTGGCCGTGCCGCACGAGTAGCGGGGACGATTCACCAGGCAGCGTCACTTCAGCACTCGCTCCGACCGGGACGGTCACGTCGAAGGTCAGGGTGCCGTCCCCTCTGCGCGCTGCTGGCGGCCGCCTTCGCCGCACGGAGTGAGGTAGCCACGTCGACGCTCGATCGAGGTGAGCCGGCGGAGCGGCTTGACCTCGATGAGGCGGTAGCCGGGCTCGCGCGGGGCGAGGCCGGCGAGTGGCGGCGCATCCAGTCGATGACGCTGCCGAGGGCGCAGTGGTCGGCGGAGGCACAGTTCCGCTGGGGTTGATCGTCCCGTCCGGCAGAAGGCCGTCCCAGCGCTCCCAGACGGTGGTGGCGCCCATCGTGATCGGGTACAGCCAGGACGGTGCCTTCGTCTCGCTGGAGCAGGCGGTGGGGCGAGGCCCGGTAGCCGGCGTTCGCGAGTGCGTCGGTGATCAGCGGGGTGCCGATGAAGCCGGTGGCGATTCGGAAGGCTCCGGTGCGCACGAGGTCGGCGAGGCGGGCGCCGGCCGCCGCTCGGCTCCGGGCGGGGAGGAGGTCCCACCCGAGGGCGAGGACGTAACGGTCTGAGCGTCGGAGAGGATGCGGCCGGCGGGGGTCACGAATTCTCGGCGGAAGGCGTCACTCACGGCGTCGGCGAGGTCGCTGTATCGGTCTGCGTCCCCCGAGTGTCCGAGTTCTCGGGCCGTGTCGGCGAGGAGTCGTGCGGAGTGCGCGAAGTAGGCCGTCGCGACGACGTCCGGATCCGCTTTCGCTTCCGCCGCGTCGTCGTGGGGTGCTGTCGGGTCGAGCCAGTCGCCGTACTGGAAGCCGCCGCGCCAGATGAGATCGTCGCCGGCGAGGCTGCCACCTTGTCGACCCAGGCGCGCATGCTGGCGTACTGCTGTCGCAGGATGCCGGTAGCCGGTGCGCTGCCAGAGGACCCAGGGGACCACTGTCGCGGCGTCGCCCCAGGCGGCTGCGGGTGCGGAGGTGAGCGCCGTTCGCAGGATGTCCGGGACGACGTGCGGAACGCTGCCGTCCGGCGCCTGCTCGGCGGCGAGGTCGGCGAGCCACGAGGTGAGGAATCCGGCGCTGTCGAAGAGGAACGTCGCGGTCGGGGCGAAGGCCTGGATGTCTCCGGTCCAGCCGAGCCGTTCGTCCTGCTGCGGGCAGTCGGTCGGCACGTCGAGGAAGTTGCCGCGCATTCCCCAGACCACGTTCTCGTGCAGGCGGTTCAGCATCGGGTCGGAGGAGTCGAACCAGCCGGTCCTCCGCAGGTCGGTGCCGATGACGACGGCGTGCACGTCCTTCGTCTGGATGTCGCGCAGGCCGGTGATCTCGGCGTAGCGGAAGCCGTGGAAGGTGAGGGACGGCTCGAGAATCTCCGAGTTGGCGCCGCTGAGGCAGTAGATGTCCGTCGCTCGCCTGTCGCGCAGTGGTCCGGTTCCGAGTTCGCCCGCTTCGAGGACCTCCGCGTGCCGGATGATCACCTCGTCGCCGGCCTGGCCGTTCTCGGCCGTGATCCGCACCCAGCCCACCACGTTCTGCCCGAAGTCCACGAGAGTCGCGCCACTGGGCGTCGTCCACACCGAGACGGCGGGGATCTCTTCGGTTTCACGCATCGGTGGACCGTCGGCTCCGACGAGCCGGGTGAGATCGGCGTCCACCTGCTCGACTGCTCCATCGAAAGGGGAGGAGCCATCGATGCGGAGGTCGGTGGTCTCGTCCGTCGTAGATGTCGTCGGCGAGGATGCCGGTGGAACGCGCGGTCCACCGCTCGTCCGTGTCGAGGACGAGGAGGGTGCCGTCGGCGGTCGTCACCTCGAGCTGTGCAAGGAGGGCGAGGCGGTCGCCGTAGATGGCCCGCTCTCCGAGGAATCCGAAGCGTCCGCGCCACCAGCCGTTGCCGAGCACGACGTCGAGGGTGTTCGCCCCTTCGACGACGAGATCCGTGACGTCGTAGACCTGGTAGCGCAGGCGGTGCTGGTAGGCGGTCCATCCGGGGGCGAGGGACGCTGTCGTCCACTGGCTGGCCGTTCAGCCGTGCGGAGTAGATGCCGTGCGCTGTCGCGTAGAGACGCGCGCTGACCACTCCTGCGGGAACTGCGAGGACTCCACGCAGCTCGGGAGCGGCCTGGCGAAGACCACCCTTCTCGACCGGGCTGATGAAGTGCGCCGTCCAGTCGGATTCATCGAAGAGTCCGGCCTCCGCGGTGGTCGGCTCGCTCCATCCGCTCCACTCGTCCTGGGCGACACGGCACGCGGACCGCGATTCTCTCGCGGGAGAGGAGGGGCTCGTCGGGCCACGGGACGAGCACCTGATCCGCCGTGTCGACGGTGAAGCTGCGCGTTCCGCTTTCCCTAGCGATCTCGATCTCGTATCGGAGCTGCGTGTAGTCGGGGTCGGCTGAGGGCACGGTCCAGGACAGCGCGGGTGTCCTGCCGGCGAGTCCGAGAACGTTGCCGGTGTCGGTGCGGTGGTCGAGTCGGGGAGCGGTTGGGGTGGCTGAATGAGCCATCGGTTTCCTTACGGGTGAGGCGGCGGCCTCGCGGCTCCACTCAGGTGGAGGTCGTGCCGTCCGCGGGAACCGGTGCGGCGAGTGCGTCGAGGCGGGCCTGTCGGCGGGCGCGCTGTCGCGGTGGGTCGGCGACGGGGGCGGCCATCTGCAGCCGACGTGTGTACGGGTGCTGGGGAGACGTCGCGACCTGGTGGGCGTCTCCGAGTTCCACGATGTGCCCGCCGTTGAGGACGGCGATGCGGTCGCTGATGGAGTGCACGACGCCGAGGTCGTGGCTGATGAAGAGGTAGGCGACGCCGGTGTCCTGCTGCAGTGCCTTGAGCAGTGCGAGGACGCGGGCCTGCGTGGTCACGTCCAGGGCGCTCGTCGGTTCGTCGCAGACGATCACCGCGGGTTCCATGGCGAGGGCGCGAGCGATGGCGACGCGCTGTCGCTGGCCGCCGGAGAACTCCCCAGGTACTGCCCGGCGGCGTCGTCGGGGAGTCCGACGGCGTCGAGCAGTTCGCGGACGCGGGTGCGTCCGGTGGAGGCTCCGGCGGCGCGGAGTGGCTCGACCAGGATGCTCTCGATCGTCATCGAAGGGTTCAGGGAGGAGTACGGGTCTTGGAAGATGACCTGGATGTCCTTGGCGATGACGCGCCGGCGCGCTCGCGAGAGCGAGTCGATCCGCTGCCCGCGGAACTCGATGGAGCCTCCCGTGACGGGTGCGAGTCCGAGGATGGCGCGGCCGATCGTCGTCTTCCCGGATCCGGATTCGCCGACGAGGCTGACGGTCTCTCCAGCGGCCAGATCGAGGGAGACGTTCTCGATGACCGTCTTCCCGCCGCGCTTGCCTCCGTAGCGGACGGCCAGGTCGGCGATGCGCAGGAGCGGTTCAGTCATCGGACACCTCCAGGAGTTCGACCTGACGCGAGGAGGCCAGGAGGTCCTGCGTATACGGGTTCTGTGGTGCGGCGAAGAGCTCGTCGACAGTGCCTGTCTCGACGATGCGTCCCGCCCGCATCACGCTGACCGTGTCGCAGATGTCGGCGACGACGCCGAGATTGTGGGTGACGATGATCATGGCGAGTCCTCGTTCCGTGCTCAGTTCGCGGAGCAGTTCGAGCACCTCGGCCTGGACGGTGACGTCGAGAGCGGTGGTCGGTTCGTCGGCGATGATCAGCTGCGGGTTCGATGCGACTGCGCCGCAGATCAGGACGCGCTGCGCCATGCCGCCGGAGATCTCGTGCGGGTAGAGCTTCATGACGCGTTCCGCGTCCGTGATCCCCACTCGCTTCAGAAGTGCGGACAGCTGGTCCCGCGCATCCTTCTTCGAGGCTCCGGTAGCGGCTCGGAGGCCGTAGACGAGCTGGGCTCCGACGGTGAAGGACGGGTCGAGGTTCGACATCGGCTCTTGCGGGATGTAGGCGATGCTCCGACCGCGGACCTTGCGCAGACGTGCCTTGTCGGCGAGCAGGTCCTTGCCCTCGAAGAAGACGCTGCCGCCGAGGACGACCGCCTCGCGGGGAAGGATGCCGAGGATGGAGAAGGCGATCTGGGACTTCCCGGAGCCGGATTCACCGACCAGCCCGTGGATCTCGCCGCGGCTGAGATCGAAGTCGACGCCGTGCACGACCTCTGTCACTTCCTGCGCTGTCCGGGGGCACCCGACTCGGAGGTCGCGGATCGTCAGGATGTCGTCGCGTCGAGGCGTCAGATCGTTGGCACCGGCGACGCGCTCGTCGTGTGCCGAGCGCAGGAGCGCCTTGCGTCGGGCGGGCTTGAGCACGGCACTGCGGTTGGAGGCCTGGAGAGTGTCGCGAAGGCCGTTTCCGAGCAGGACGAGCGCCAGGATCGACATGCTGATCAGCAGGGCCGGCCAGAGGACGTTCGCCGGGTTCGTGTAGATGTTGTTGAATGCCTCCTGCAGGATCCGACCCCAGGAGGGCTGCGATGGATCGCCGAGACCGAGGAAGTCGACGCCGGCGAGGATCGCGATCGCAGTCGCGAGGACGAAGGAGCTCTGCACGATCACGGGAGCGCGGACTGCGGAGAGGACGTGCCGACCCACGATCCGGAAATCGGACAAGCCGACGACCTTCGCCGCGTCGATGTAGAGCTCGGAGCGTACCGAGACGACGACCGAGCGCACGAGGCGGTAGAAGGACGGGGCGACGATCACGCCGAGGACGGTCATGGCCGCGGGGATGTTCGGGCCGGTCAGTGCGTACAGGGCGATCAGCATGACGATGCCGGGCAGGGACTGGACCACGTCCGAGACGAAGTTGATGATCGCCTCGGCCTTGCCGCGGTAGTAGCCGGCGATCAGCCCGAAGGTGAGGCCGAGCAGGAGCGAGACGCCCAGGACGAGGACGCAGGCGATGATCGTCTGCTGAGTTCCCCACATCAGGCGCGAGAGGATGTCGCGACCCGAGGCGTCGGCTCCGAAGAGATGTCCCTCTGTGAAGGGCGCCGCGTTCGTCGATGCGAGATCGGTCGCGTTGGGGGCGAAGGGGGCGATCCAGGTGCTGGCGAGGCCGATGATGACGACGGCCAGGAGGAAGACGAGGCTGATCGCGGCGAGAGGGTTGCGGAGCAGGGAGCCGAAGGTCGAGCGGCGCCGCGGTGCGACGAGAGCTGCGGTTCCGTCGGCGACCGGATCCACCCCGTGCTGGTCGATGGTCATCGGATCCGCGCTTTCGGGTTGAGGGCGGCACTGAGGAGATCGGTGAGGAAGTTGACGACGAGCACGAGGACGATCACGAAGATGACCGTTCCCATCACCATCGGCACGTCTCCCGCCTGAGCGGAGAGGTTGGCGAGCTGGCCGACGCCGGGAAGCGCGAACACCTCCTCGATGAAGAGGGTGCCTCCGAACAGGCCCAGCGTGAGCAGACCGAGGGCGACGAGACCCGGGCCGGCTGCGTTGCGCAGGACGTGCCGGAACACGAGCTGCGACTCCGGAATGCCGCGAGCGCGCAGCGTGCGGACGAAGTCCCGAGACAGGGTGTCGGCGACGGCTCCACGGAACTGCGCGGCGGCGATTGGCCACGCTCCCGACGATGAGGGCGAGAACGGGGAGGGTGAGCGCCCAGATCCACCCCTGCACGCTGTCCGTCGCCTTGATGTAGCCGGTGGCGGGGAAGTAGGGCACAGCGATCGCGAAAGCGAAGACGAGTCCGATCGCCACGATGAACGGCGGGACGGCGGCGCCGAGGACGGAGATGAACTGGACCAGGCGGTCGATCCAGCCTCCGTAGAGCGCCGCCGTCACGCCGAGGAGCACGCTGATGACGGTCGTGATGAGGAGGGTGATGAGGATGAGCGAGAGCGTCACGGGAACGCGTGACGAGAGCGCATCCGTCACCGACTGTCCGGTGAGATAGGAGGACCCGAGGTCGCCCCCGACGGCTCCGGAGAGCCAGTCGATGTACTGGACGACGAGCGGTCGATCGAGCCCCAGTCGTGCCACTTCCGCCTGAACCTGTTCGTCCGAAGCGGTCGGCCCGAGCACGGACCGGGCGATGCCGGTGCCGTTGCTGAACATCAGGCTGAAGGTGGCGAAGCTCACGAGGAGCAGTACCGCGAGTGCTCGGAGAAGGCTTTTTGCAAAGAGAGCAGCATGGTGGGGCCCGTCGACGTCGATTACTGGAAGTCGCGCAGCAGGGGGTGCAGCGCTGCGAAGTCGGAGACGGTCGGGATCTCGACGCTCGGGCTGTGAGCGTAGAAGCCGTCGGGATAGGCCATCGGTACGAACCAGGCCTGGTCGATGATGTACTGGTTGATCTCCTGCTCGGCAGCGACCCGCTCCTCGGGGGTTCCCGCGAGGATCTGCTGCCAGAGGCCGTCGATGGTCGCGTCGGTCTGGTGCGACACGTTCCAGATACCGTCGGGGAGGACGTAGTCCTTGATGTCCTGGAGCGACTCGCCGTAGTTGCCGAGCTGCCAGAGCGGAACGGGGTAGTCGCCGCTGAGGAGGTTCGTGATCGCGTCCGGACCGGACAGGTTCGCCTGCTCGACGGTGATGTTCAGCTCCGCCAGCTGCGCGGTGATGTAGGGGAACAGCAGGTCGTGGTTCTGGCCCTCGAGGAACGGGATCTGCAGCGTGAAGCCATCGGCGTAGCCGGCTTCGGCCATGAGCGCCTTCGCCTTCTCGACGTCGTACGGGTACGGGTCCGTCGCATCGTCGAGGTAGGCATCGCTGCCGGGACGGAAGATCTGGAACGCAGGGTCGGCGTAGCCGCGGTAGAGCTGCTCGGCGATGGAGTCGCGGTCGAAGACCATGTTCATCGCCTGGCGCACACGGAGGTCACCGAGCGCGGGGATCTTCTCTCCGTTGTGGTCGGTCAGAAGCAGGCGGGTGGTCACACCTCGCAGAGTGACGATGTCCTGACCCGAGCTCTTCGCCTCGTCGACGGTCGCAGCGGACACGAGAGTGCCGTTGATCTGGTCCGTCTTCAGCGCGTTGAGTGCAGCGGTCTCGTTGGTGAAGACCTTGAGGACGAGCTTGTCGTAGGGGTAGGTCTCGGCGTCCCAGTAGTCGGGGTTCTTGGTGAGCGTGTAGGTGGAGCCGACGGTGCTGTCGCCGGGCTGGTAGGTGTAGGGGCCGGAGCCGACGACCTCGTTGTCCAGGTTGCCGCTTTCGATCGCCTCGGACGAGGTGATGTTCGCTTCGCACATGATGAGGTCGAGGGTGGGGATGGGCTGGGGGAAATTGATGGTGATGGTATTCGCGTCAGGGCTGTCGTACGTGAGCCCCTCGAATCGAGCGCTCACCTCGCCAGCGGCTGTAAGGCTCGCCTCGACGTCTGCGGCATCGAAGTCCGAACCGTCAGAGAACTTCACTCCCTCGCGCAGCTTCAGGGTCGCGGACGACCGGTCTTCGTTGTACTCCCATTCCTCGGCGAGCTGTGGGGAGGGCTTTCCGAACTCGTCGCAGATGAGGAGGGTGTCCCAGGCGGCATCGGCGAACCAGCCCTGATAGGCGGGCTGGATGAGGACGCTCAGTCCGGGGATGTCCGCGGTCATGCCGAGGGTGAGGGTGTTGTCGCCGCCGGAGGAGGCGGTCGTTCCTCCACCGGGGCGCAAGCCGAGAGGGCGAGGACTGCGGCGGTGGGCAGTGCCAGCGCCATCGCCGCGCGGCGTCGGGTCGATCGCATTGCAACTCCTTTGTTGTGAGGGATCTCGGCTCGTGAGCCGGGCGGTCGAGATCTGTGCTGTCGGATCAGGCCGCGTCAGGAGACTAAGTGGGGAGTTTCACCTGATCAATGTAAGGTCTGTTTATTGCGCAATTCCGTCCACACCCACTCTTGAGGAGAGACAATGCTTATTGCGCAAGGAAGTTGAGGAGCGGGTATGGAGTCGACCGAACCGACACTGAAGGACGTCGCCACCGCGTCGGGAGTATCGGTCGCAACCGCCTCCCGTGCTCTCGCCGGGCGCGGGGACCTCTCCGCGCCACCCGCGAGCGAGTGAGGACGCTGCCGACTCCCTGGGATACCTGCGCAAGGAGCGAGGGCGAGGCCGGCCCCGGACTCTGGATCCTCATCTGATCGAGCTGGTCCTCGGCAGCTTCGACGACGCCTGGACGACGGCCGTCACCTCCGGCGCCGCGACGCGGCCTTCCGTCTCAATCTCGATCTGGTGCTCACGCTCGAGCGTGAGAACCCCGCCGAGGACTGGCCGACGCGCGCTAGCGGCACGACGTCCTTCCGGGGTGATCGTCCGGAATCATCCGTCCGACCGCCCGACAGCTGGCTGAGCTGCAGGGTCTGCGGATCCCGGTTCTCCTCCTCGATCCGCGATCGGATCCCGAGGGGGAACTACCCAGCGTCGGCACCACCGATCGGCAGGGCGGCTACGACGCCGGCGTGCATCTCGCTAGCACGGGCGTCGACCACTTCGTGATCGTGTCCGGAGTTCCGCAGTACCGATTCGGCCGGGCACGAGAAGAGGGCTTCCGAGCGGCCCTTGCCGAGCATCGACCAGGCGCGCGGGTGGAGCACCTGAATTCGGACTGGAGCAACGCCACCGTGACCGAGGAGCTGATGCGCGCTTTCGCGTCGCACCGAGCGCCGGTGGGCGTCTTCGCCTGCAACGACGAGATGGCGCTCGTCGTCTACGAGGTGGCCAGGCGACTCGGGCGCCGCATCCCGGACGACATCAGCGTCGTCGGCTTCAACGACGAACCACGCGCCTCGCTGGTGTCACCGCTCCTCACGTCCGTCCGTCAGCCACTGCGCGCCATGGCCGCGCGTGCGGTCGAACGGGGTGGGCGAGTTGCGCGAGCGGAACGAGCAGCATCACGAGCGAATAGAACTGCCGACCGAGCTGATCGTCAGAGAGTCGACGCTCTCGAGCTCGCTGAAAGGTCCCGCGTCACCCGCAGTCCGTTGAGCCCGGGGAGGAGCCGCCGCAACGACCACCACGCATTGCGCAAAAGTCGGTGCGCCGTTGAAGGAGTTCGACCGGGAACGAGAGCATGAGAGAGCTGGTGGACGAGGACCGTCACCTCTTCGCGCCGCGCAGCGTCGACAAGAGAGGTCCTCATGCCCGTCTTCAGCGCCCGATCGCGCCTCAGCGATGTCCTCGCCTCGGAGGCGGCACGCGCCGCGATCACCAGGGTCGCACCGCGCTTCCTCACCTCGCCGTGGGTCGAGATCGGCGCCGACTTCCCACTGGGGACGACGATACGCGCCGCCCTCGGTGTCGAGGAGGAGCTCGCGGAGGAGGTCATCGCCCTCGTCTCCACGATCACCGACCCGGACTGTGCGGCGAGGCGAGTCCCCGGCGATGCTCGTGGATCCGGATCTCGAGGGGCCGTCCGTGCCGCGAGCATCGGCGTTGGTCGAGCTCCCGGCGAGGACGTCGACGGATGCTCCGGTCGACGTCGTCCTCACCGGGCCCCGCGTCGGGAACCCGTTCGTCGACGTCGAGCTCACCGCCGTCTTCCGAGGCGACGACACCGAGGTCCGGGTCGGCGGCTTCTATGACGGCGAGGGCCGGTACGTCCTCCGCTTCCTCCCGCCGGCCGCCGGTGTCTGGTCGTTCGAGAGCGCTTCGACGGCGCGGTCGCTCGACGGTGTGCAGGGGGAGATCGAGGTCGCCGCCGGCCACGGACACGGTCCGGTGTGGGTGGCGGACGCGTTCCACTTCGAGCACGCGGACGGCACGCCGTATCGTCCTGTCGGGACGACGGCCTACGCCTGGACGCACCAGGATCAGCAGCTCCAGGAGGAGACGCTGAACTCGCTCGCGGGCACGCCCTTTACGAAGCTGCGGATGGGGCTCTTCCCGAAGTCGTTCCTCTACAACGAGAACGAACCGGAGGAGTTCGTCTTCGAGCGGGCTGACGACGGGGCGTGGGACACGACCCGTTTCGACCTCGACTACTTCCGTCACCTCCGAGAAGAGGATCCGCCAGCTCGACGAGCTCGGGATCCAGGCCGATCTGATCCTCTTCCACCCCTACGACCGCTGGGGTTCGCCGACCTCGGACGTGCTGCGGACGACCGCTACATCTCCTACGTCGTTCGACGCCTGTCCGCGTTCCCGAACGTGTGGTGGTCGATGGCGAACGAGTACGACCTGCTCCTCAGCAAGACCGCCGAGGACTGGGACCGACTCGCCGACCTCGTGCAGAAGAACGATCCCGTCGGCCATCCGCTCTCCATCCACAACTGGGTCGAGATCTTCGACTACTCCGCTCCTTGGGCCACGCACGCCAGCATCCAGAACGGCGACTCGACGGCGGCGAACGTCGACAAGTGGCGCCACCGCTGGGGCAAGCCGGTGGTCATCGATGAATTCGGCTACGAGGGCGATCTCGACCAGGGCTGGGGCAACCTCACCGCTGAAGCGGCGCTGTCCCGGCACTGGCTCGGCACCCTGCGCGGCGGCTACCTGACGCATGGCGAGACCTTCTACCGCGACGACCACGTGATCTTCTGGGCGAAAGGCGGGACCCTGACCGGCGCCGTGCCGGGCAAGCTGCGCTTCCTCGAGCAGATCGTCGCCGAGTCGCCGACGGACGACCTTCGAGCCGCTGTCCTCCGACTTCGACGCCGTCCGCGGGGAGTGGCGGAGCAGTACGTGCTCATCTACTTCGCGGACCGGCGACCGCTTTTCCGGGACGTGCAGATCCCCGAGGGGTCGACGGCTCGCATCGACGTCCTGGACACATGGAACTGCACAGCGACGCCGCTCACCGGTCGACACGAGGGAACGGTACGTGTCCCGCTGCCGGCTCGTCCGTGGATGGCGATCAGGCTCGTCCTCGAGTGCGAGGTCCCTGGGATCCCGCGGCCGAGCGCGGACGGCGGACGATCCCGGCCGCATTTCTCCGCTCTCGGACCACGAAGCCTGCGCCACTGGATCCGGCCTCTCTACCGAGCCGAATGTCCTCGTACCCTGCGGACGGCCGAGACGGAGCAGGACCGCGGCCCTCCTCGGTCGGGGCGCGATCATCCAGTCCTCTCAGCCCGTGTAAGTGACCGCTCGGAGCACCCCGGTCGAGCGGATGTTCTGGCGGATGGGGAACAGCTCGGACTGCTGCTGGTGGAGCGTCGGGAGCCGCACCCATTCGCCGCTCCCGGTCTCGTCCCCGTTGTAGCGCCTGCGGACGAGCAGCTGATCGTCGATCAGTGTCAGCTCCTCCACCGAGAGCCACCCGGCCCGCGCTCCCTCGGCATCCAGCGGTCGAACCGCGAAGCCCCGCCCGATGATGACATAGGAGTCGGGTGTCAGACGTCGCGATGCAGCCCACTCCGTTCTGCTCGGCGGGGAAGACGTCGGTCATGTGCGCGGACGAGACCTCGAGTCGTCCGTCGAAGAGCTGCCGTGTCGCCGAACCCTCCAAGAGAGTGAAGCCGCGGAGCTCAGCCTCCGGGTGATCGGCCAGGACCGTCCGAAGGGCGCCGAGGAGTCGGAACGTGTCCTGGAAGGCCTCGTAAGAGGGGTCGTCCGGCGTCATCAGATCGAACGCGAAAGGCGCGGCGCCGATGGCTCCGAGTTCTCCGACGGCGCGGAAGAGCTGCTCGACGCCGGTGCGATTGCACTGCAGCTCGGGGATGAAGAGGACGCCGTTCTGCTCGCGGTATTCGCTCGCGATCGCGTCGAAGTCGCCGAAGTAGAGATCGGGCGCCAGGAAGTCGAGCGACGGCGCGAGCGCCTGCCAGAGAACGGCGGTGTGCCGTAGCGGTCCACCGCTCGGGTAGACACCTGGCTGAGCACCGCCGGCGAGGGCGTTGGCTCCGGCCCCGCCGGTGTTGCCGCCGGCCGGGTCGACATCGACCCATGCGTTGACGAAGAGCGGGATGTCGAACTCGGCCTTGCCCTGCGACGCGACGCTCTCGACGTAGGTCGCGTAGGCCGCCGCCATGAAGGCCTCCTCCGCTTCCGCCCCGAAGAGGCCGAGCCAGTTTTCTGCTCCCGAGGTCGAGGCCTCGAGCGCGTCACGCAGTCGTCCCTCGCCGCCGTTCAGGACGGCAGAACGCACGTCGGCGGGCACCGGCAGGTTCCAGTGCTTCTCGGCGAGTTCGCTCCGGTCGCGGGTGTCGCTGAGGACGCCGACCTCGCTCCTCGACCTGCACCATCAGGACGGTCTCGCCGTCATCGGTGGAGGCGAGGTGCTGCAGCAGCGCGGCGAAGGCACGGCCGTCCGCATCGCGGGCGGCGTCGCAGAACGGAGAGACGGGACTCGAGGACTTCGCCGACCGAGTTCACCATGCGGGGGAAGCGCTCGCGGTCTCGCTTGACCCACGAGGGCGCGTAAGTCGACATCCCGTTCTTCCAGGTGCCGAACCACAGGGGGACGAGGCGCAGAGAGCGCTCGCGGGCGGCGTCCAGCAGAGAGTCGACGAGGGAGAAGTCGAATCGACCCTCTTCGGGCTCCACGTCCTCCCACGCGACCGAGGCGAGAACCGTGTCCACTCCCAGGCGGACGGCTGCGTCGAGGGACTCCCGGATGACGAGAGGGTGCGCTCGCACCCGAGTTGTGAAGTTCTCCCGCGACGATGAGGTAGGGGCGGCCGTGCAGCAGGTATCGGCCGTTGACGAGTCGGCGGTGCAGGGTGTCGTTCATGGTGATGCTCCTAGAGAGGGAAGAAGAGAGAAGGGCGGCGAGGATCGGCGAAGACTCAGGGCCGCGGTGGAAGGCGGCAGCTCGTGGCCCCCGTCCGATCGCACTGTGGCGTGGTCACGGCTTGCGCAAGCCGTCGCTGCAGAATTACGACTCACGAGTGCTCCGAGTAGAACGGTCGCGAGGGTCATCGCAGAGGAGATCACCAGCCCGAGGGGCACCGCACTCGTGAGTCCGAGCGCGCCGACGATCGGAGCCGCGATGCCGGCGAGGCCGAAGTTCGCCGCACCGAGGAGTGCTGCAGCCGTCCCTGCCCGTTCCGCTTGATCGGCGAGAGCGATCGCGCCCAAGCAGGGACCGCAGCCGCCTGCGAGGGTGAAGAACACGATCATCACGCCGACCAGGGGCGCCACTTCGGTCGAGCCGATCGAGACGAGACTGAGGAGGAGCCCGAGGTCGCCATCAGGGAGGATGCACCACAGCACCTCGGACCGGTGAGTACCCTCTGGGCGAAGAACGCCGCGACCTGGGTGCCGACCACGAACGCGACCGCGTTCACCGCGGAGATCGCCTCGTAGCTCTGCGGCGACAGCCGGTACTCCTCCTGGAAGAGGAACGAGGAGCTGGACAGGTGGGCGAACACCGACGACACCATCAGCCCGCCGATGAGAGCGATGCCGACGAATCAGCCGGTTCCTCAGCAGCGTCCGATAGCTGTGCCAGACCGCCTGCGTGGTCGATCGCCTCGGCCCGGCGGTGCTGCGGAAGGGTTTCGGGCAGCCGGACCAGGCAGAGCAGGGCCACCGACGCTCCGTAGACCGCGACGACCGCGAAGATGCCACGCCAGTCCGTCACGCTCATCAGCTGCGCGCCGACGAACGGGGCTGCAATCGGCGCGATACCGGTGAAGAGCGCGACCCTGGCGAGTCCCCGGATGAGCTGTCGACCCTCGGTCACGTCACGGATCATCGCCGTCGCGACGACGCCGCCCCCGCTGCGCCCGCCCCCTGGACGACTCGGAGCATCAGCACCCAGGTGATGTCGGGCGCGGCGATGATGGCGATGCTCGCCAGAACGTGCGCGGATGTGGCGACGAGCAGCGGTCGTCGCCGCTCCGATCGCATCGCTCCAGGGCCTCGACGACGAGCTGCCCGAGCGCGAAGCCGATCGTCGCGGCGGTCAGCGTGAGTTGCACCTGCGAGGGTGACGTCGCCAGGTCGCCCTGCATCTCGGGGAAGGCCGGGAGGTAGAGATCGATCGTGAGCGGACCGAGAACGGCGAGGAGTCCGAGGAGGACGATCAGAGTGGCGGGGACCTCGCTCAGTGGGCGCGTTGGACGCGGTCGTTGCAGACACGTGGATGCCTCTTCCGGAAAATCGTGAGTTTCCGGGACGGAACCGGGCGGGACAGTAGCCCGTCCACGGCGTTGCACGATGCTCGCTCGCGACCGATCTCGTTGCGCAAATACGACCGCTCGCTTCGAGCCCTGATGCACTCCCGCCCGGACCTCAGCGGCGCTCCAGGACCGCGCGCACTCGCCGCGCTCAGCCGGCCTGCACCTCGAGCCGGACGTCCTCGAATCCTTCCGCGCTCACTGTGATGCGGAGCACGCCGGTGCTCGGTCGGCCGGACGACCGCGAGGGCACGGCCCTCATACGTGCTCGTGCTCGCGGCGAGGAAACCCTCCTCCGTCACCGGGTTCTGCGCTACCGAGGCCCTGCAGCACGCCCGGCCCCTCGATCTCGACGCGCACGCTCGCCCCGGCCGAGGTCGACAGGACGCCGGACGCGTCCCTCAGCTCGACGGCGATGTACGCGAGGTCCGTGTCGTCGGCGTTGATCCCTCGAGCGATCCGCCTGCGCGGTCAGGACGATAGGACCTCGGGGGGATCGGACGGCCGTCCGTCCGATCTCCACACCGTCGACGAAGGCGACGGCGGTCAGCTCTCCTCGCTCGTACGGGACCTCGAACGCCGCTCGGAAGCGTTGTGCAGGGCCGGCGGCTGCCCGGCCGACCGGCCGGCCGTCGAGCAGCAGCTCGACCTCGTCCGCCGCGCTGTAAACCTCGAGGGGGACCGGCGTTCCGTCGGACACCCCCAGATCCCACGTGGAGAGCGAGTCGGTCCAGGCCCAGCCGAGTCGCTGCGGTGTGCGGCCGTACCCGCGGGGTCGGTCGACGGCGATGTAGGGCTCGTCGCGGAGCCCGAGGACGATCTCGCGGTAGTAGGAGGCGGGGCGGCGGTGGCTCCGTGATGTCAATGTCGCCGCACCAGGCGGTCAGCCAGGGGTACCGGAGCATAGGCGTCGTCGTCGAAGCGCGTGCCGCCGATGCCCGCCTCGCCGAGGTAGTCCCAGCCCGTCCAGGTGAAGTCGCCGATCACGTGGGGGTTCTCGGCGACGAGGGCCCACAGCTCGTCGATCTCGTTCGCGAGCGTCTCGGAGCCGACGACCACACGGTCGGGGAAGCGCGCGAGGTCGTCACGGTAGCGGCTGTGCGCGTAGTTGTGGCCGACGACGTCGACCACGGAGCGCGACTCCTCGGTCAGGTCGGTGACCTGCTCCGAGAGGCTGATCTCGTCGAACAAGTGATGCATCTCGCCGAGGAGGTCGTTCACGCCGACCTTCCCGCGCAGATCCCCGGCGCGCTTCTTCAGCTCGGGGAGGAGCTGGGTGATCGTCCCGACGAAGCCGCTGACGGCGTTCGTCGTGTATCTCGTCGGGTCCAGTTCGCGGACCTTCTCTGCGAGGGCGCGTCCCCAGCGCGCGCCGTGCGGGTTGCCGGCGTCGAGCACCTCGTTTCCGATGGAGTAGACGATGACGCTCGGGTGGTTGAAGTCCTTGGCGACGAGGGCTTCGACGTCGCGCTCCCACCACTCGGGAAACGCCAGGGAGTAGTCGAACGCGTTCTTCGCCGTCGTCCACATGTCGAAGGTCTCGTCGATCACGAGCATGCCGAAGCGGTCGCAGGCCTCGATCATCGCGATGCTCAGCGGATTGTGGGACGCACGGATCGCGTTGAAGCCGGCCTCCTTGAGGATCTCGATCCGGCGCTCCTCCGCTCGGCCGATCGCGGCCGCGCCGAGGAGGCCGTTGTCGTGGTGGATGCAGGCTCCGCGCAGCTTCACGGTCTCGCCGTTGATGCGCAGTCCGCGGACGGGGTCCAGGGTGAGGCTGCGGATGCCGAACGGGGTCTCGACGGAGTCGATGAGGGCGTCGCCGTCCCACAGTTCGGTAACGGAACGGTAGAGGTTCGGGTGCTCGACGCTCCATCGCAGCGGATGCGCCACGTACGCCTTCTGGCGCGCGACCGCGGAGTCACCGGGCTGCACGGTGACCGGGGACGACACAGTCGCGACCTCCTTCCCGTTCCCGTCGAGAACGGAGGAGCGCAGCGTCAAGAACCGTGTGACGACGTCCTCGTTCTGCACGGCGGCGGCGAGGGACACGACGGCCTGGTCGTCGTCGATCTCCGGCGTGGTGATCCGGACGCCGTCCGTCGCGAGGTGCGCGAGGTCCGTGACGCAGAGGACGGTGTCCCGGTGGATGCCGAGCCCGAGTACCAGCGCGAGTCCTGGTGGGCGCGTGCCTCGACGACGATCTCGTTCTCGCGGCCGTAGCGGAGGAAGGCGTCCAGCGGGACGTGGAAGACGGAGTAGCCGTTCGGCCGCTGGGCGGCGAACGCGCCGTTGACCAGCACGACGGCGTCACGGTAGACGCCCTGCAGTTCGAGCGTGATGCGGCGGCGACTCCACTCGTCGGGGACGGAGAACACCTTGCGGTACTCGACCACTCCGCCGGGGAAGTACCCCGACCCCTCCGACAGTGCGGGATCGCGACGAAGCGCGAGCATCGCATCGTGGGGGAGCGTCACCGGCGTCCGCGCGTCCGGATCGTCGTTGAGCTGGCTGAAGATGCTGACCTTCGGCCGGACCGTCCAGTCCTGGTTGAACGACGTGCGCGACATGGCGACTCCTTCGGCGGCCAGCATGGTCATCCGGTCCGTCTTCACGTTGTCAAAGCCGGTCCGAGCGGGCAAGGCGGAATACTTTATTGCGCAAAATATGCCCACCTCGAGCACCGTCTCTTGCTCTCGAACGAGCAGCCCTTCAGGGTGAAGAGGCGTCACCGTCGGCCCTGCTCCGCTCGGGACAGCGGAGCGCACCTTCCCGCCTCCGCGGCCCACTCTCCGATGAAGGAGCCGTCGTGCACCACCTCGATGCCACGCTGACCGTCGACGAGCGGGTCGGAGCCCTTCTGGGCGTGATGACACTTCCCGAGAAGACGCACCAGCTGACCGGCATCATGGCCTTCGACCTGATCCGGCCCGACGGATCGGATCTGGACACCGCCGACGATGTGCTCACTCGCCCGCCCGGTCACGTCGCGCAGCTCATCCGCGACGACCCGCGTCTCCTCGCCGACGACGTCATCGCACTGCAACGACGCTTCCTCGAGCGCACCCGCCTCGGCATCCCGGCGCTCTTCCACGCGGAGGCGCTGAACGGACTGCTCGCGGGGGGCCACATGACCTTCCCCACCGCGATCGGGCTGGCCGCAGCCTGGAAGCCCGAGCTCGTCGAGCAGATGGCTCGCCTCATGCGGCATCAGCTGCGTCGGGTCGGGATGCGCCACGTCCTCTCCCCGGTGATGGACGTCGCCCTCGACCCGCGCTGGGGGAGGGTGCACGAGACCTACGGGGAGGACCCCTACCTCGTCGCCGCCAACTCGGTCGCCTACGTCCGGGGCATGCAGGGCGACGACCTCCGCGACGGCGTGATCGCGACCGGCAAGCACTTCCTCGGCTACGCGGCCCCTGAGGCCGGACTGAACGCCGCGACCATCCCGGTCGGGCCGCGTCGACTCCGGGACCTGTTCGCGGTGCCCTTCGAAGCCGCCATCCAGCTCGCCGGGCTGGGCTCGATCATGAACTCGTACTCCGACATCGACGGCGCACCGGTCGCCGCCTCCCGGGAGATCCTCACGGGTCTCCTGCGGGACGAGTTGGGCTTCGACGGCTTCGTCTCGGCCGACTACGCCAGCGTCGAGCAGCTCATGACGGTCAAGGGCGTCGCGCGGGACCTCTCGGAGGCCGGCCGCCTCGCGATCGAGGCCGGGCTCGACGTCGAGTTCCCCCGCCCCGCGGCCTACGGCGACCGACTCGTCGAGGAGGTCGAGTCCGGTCGGCTCGCCGTCGACGTCGTGGACACCGCCGTCGCCCGCGTCCTGGCGGCGAAGTTCCGCGTCGGGCTGTTCGAGCAGCCGTATCCGCAGGAGGTCATCGACCTCCCCGCCATCGCGGCCGAAGGTGATGAGCTTCTCCCTCGAGCTGGCCCGCCGCAGCGTCGTCCTCCTCGAGAACGACGGCCTCGTGCCGCTCGAACCGCGTGGCCGGCGAATCGCGATCGTGGGACCGCACGCGGACGCACCGGAGCTGCAGTTCGCCGCCTACAGCTACCCGTCCTGGCGCCAGGCCGTGGACGCGATACACCTCGGCGGCGAGATCACGATGGTCGGCGTCGACGAGCGCGCGGACGCCTGGCACCAGGCTCTCCTCCCCGCCGGCGAGGCGCAGCACCTCGCCCGGGAGCGCCTCGGGACCCTGTCGCTCGCGGAGGCGCTGTCCGCTGCCGGCGCCGAGGTCGTGCACGCCACAGGGTCGGGCATCACCGAGCGGCTGGGCGACGCCGTGATCGCGGAGGCGGTCGACGCGTCTCGGGCGGCAGACCTGACGATCCTCGCCCTCGGCGGCGCCAGCCTGTGGTTCAGCGGCGAGCGGACGGAGGAAGCCAGCGACACCGCGGACATCGCCCTTCCCGCTGCCCAGGCCGAACTCGTCGACCGGATCGCCGAGACCGGCCGGCCCTTCGCGATCGTGCTGGTCCAAGGACGTCCGTACACCCTCCCGCGAGCTCAACGCAGGCCCGCGCTTTGATCGTCTCGAGCTTCGAGGCCCGCACGGTGCTCGCGCCGTCGTCGACATCCTCACCGGAGTCGTCCTGCCGATCGGCCGGCTGCCCTACTCGATCCCCCGGCACGGCGGCCAGATCCCGATCTATCACCACCGCGCGACCGGGAGCGGCGGCCGTCCCGCTACCGGGGAGCTGCACCAGCCCGCCTACCTCGACATGCCGGCGACGCCCGCTCATCCATTCGGATCCGGTCTGAGCACCACGACGTTCGAGCTCGGACAGCTTCAGGTCCCAGCCCGGATCGGCACCAGCGACGAGCTCTCCGTCGCGGTCGACATCCGGAACACGGGTGCTCGGGACGGCGCGACGATCGTGCAGCTTCTACCTCCGCGTCCGCGGAAGCGGCTCTGACCCGGCCCTTCCAGCAGCTCGCGGGCTTCCAGGAGGTGTCACTCGCACGCGGCGCCGCGGCGCGAGTGAGGTTCATGGTCGACTCCTCGCAGCTCGCTCACACTCGACCGGACCTGCGGCTCGTCGTCGACCCTGTCGACATCGACGTCGTCGTCGGTCTACATGCGGAGGACGACTCCCGGCGTACTCATGTCGTGGTTGCTGGTCCGAGCCACGAAATCAAGCGGGAGCTCCGTATCCACTTCTCGCGATCCTCGGTCGTTCAGCCCTCGTGACCCACCGATCCACTGTCTCCTCGAAACACCCCTACTAGACGGAAGAAACACCATGAGAAGAAGACTGCTGATCAGTTCAGACGCGAAGAACGAAGTCGACGACCAGTTCGCCATTGTCCACGCACTCCTCTCGCCCTCGATCGACATCGTCGGCATCGTGCCCGCGCACTTCGGTCAGCGGACATCCGCCACGAGCATGCTCGACAGCCGAGCAGAGGTGGACCTGCTCCTGCGTCTGCTCGACATGACCGGCGACATCGTCGTCGAGAACGGGGCCGCGACAGCGATGACGGATGCGGCGACTCCGCTGCCGTCCGACGGGGCCCAGTTGATCGCTCGCGAGTGCCTGCGACCGGGGCCGCTGTTCGTGGCAGTGTTGGGACCGCTCACCGACGTCGCCGCGGCGATCCTGCTGGAGCCGCGAATCGTCGAGAACCCGGAAGTTACGATCGTCTGGATCGGCGGCGACCCCTACGACGAGGTCCATGCGGCGGGTCTCGGTTACGAGTACAACCTCAGCAACGACGTGATCGCCGCGAACATCGTGTTGCAATCAGGGATCCGCGTCCAGCAGATTCCGTGGACGGTGTACTCGATGGTTGGCGTCGGCTTCGCTGAACTTGACGAGAAGATCGCGCCCTTCGGCGCCATCGGCGACTACCTGGTCGGGCAGGTGCGTGAGTACAGCAGCGAGTTCGGAGACGAAGTGCGTTCACTCGGAGACTCACCGGCGATCGGCGTCGTGCTCCACCCCGTGGGCGTACGGTGGCGTCACCACCCGGTGCGCCACTTCGAGGAACCCGGACGCATGACCAACCGCTCGGTCGAGGGCGGACGGTCGCCGTAGCCGACTCGGTGGACGTCCGCTTCCTCCTCGAGGACATGTTCGCCAAGTTCCAGCGCCTCGGGCGTCGCGAAACCCAGGGCGAGCGCACGTCGAACGACGACTTCGGAGCGGGGTAGGTGCTGAACGGCGCTGCTGGTCGCTCTCGAGCCAGGCGGCGCGGGCGGCCTGCATACAGAGCGAAGACTGTGCCGACGACCGCGGCCGCTCGCGGGTCGTCGGGTGGCTCCTCGAAGCGACGCACTTGAGCCGAAGGGGCACCGAATACGTGGAGTGGGACCGCGCGTGAACAAGGGAGAACCACTCAACGGAAAGCTTGGAGAAGAGTGGTGCGATGTAGCTGACCTGCTCACCCGAAGCGCTCGAATCGTCCGGAGTTCTCGTGTCCGCGGATGAAGAATGCGTGCTGCTCACAGGCAGGAAGTCGCTCCGACCCGAGCGCCCTCCGGGAACTCGGCGCTCGCTTCTCGTTCGTCGGCCGCCGGATGCGCGTCGGCGTCGATGGCGAGGACATCTCCTGCTTGACCTGCTCGTCTTCCGCGCCGAGCAGCGGCGGTTCATGGTGATCGAGTCGACGACCGGACGGTGTGAGCCGACCTTCACCTGTCAACGAGGCGTCTCCGTCGCGTAGGCGGCGTCAGCCGCCGCCGGGTCCGCCGGCTGACCGGGCGCGAGTGCGCCGACCTGCTGGCGCCCCGACCGGCGCGCTGAGGCCTGGTGGGCACGGGATCGACGCGGCGAGCACGCGCGATCAGGGCGAGCGGAGCACGCGAGTCGGTCTCCCCCGGGCCCTAGGCGTCGGAGTCGAGGCGGCTCGACGAGGGGCGGTCCCGCGCAGGCGCGCCCGTGTCCGGAGGCGACGGCTGCGGCTCCGCGAGTCCGATGGTGCTGACGATCGGAAGGGTGCCCGTGCGGGGGAGGGGCTCCGCGGCGATCGAGGGCGGACCGGAGGCGCCGGCCGGCGCCGGGGCGGCGGAGGCGGTGCCGTCGGCGTAGAGGACGTCGGCGGCCAGGGCCTCCTCGAGGCCGCGGTCCCGGCGCGTGCGTGCGCGGACGGGAGCGACGGCGCGGACGACCGGGGTGCGCAGTCGGCGGTACGCGAGGCGGCCGAGGGTGACGCCCCCGGCGAGGCCGACGGCGATCATGCCCGCCTGGAGCAGCAGGTCGATCCCGCTGGTCGGCGAGCCGCCCGAGGTGAGGTCGAGCACGCCGCGGTAGAGCGTGAGGCCGGGGAGTAGGGGGACGATGGCGCAGGCCGTGGTCACCACGGCGGGAATCCGCATCCGCTCGGACAGCGCCTCGCCCAGCAGGCCGATGGCGAGGGCGGGGACGGCGCTGGCCATGAGGGGTGCGGCGCCCAGATCGAGGAGCGTGTCGGAGGCGAGCCAGGCACCGGCGCCGGTGATCGCGGTGAGGAGCGCCGCGCGCGGGGCGTGTGCGACGAGAGCGCCCAGGCGCCGGCGGCGACGCCCGCTCCGAGCACCTGCACCTCGGCCGGCCAGGGACGGGCGTAGGAGTCGACGAGCACGAGGTCGACGCCGAGCGTGCGCGCGACGTCGAGCACCGCGGCGATGCCCACCACGATGCCGAGAGTGAGCAGCCCGACCTCCAGGAGCCGCCCGCCCGCGGTGATCGGGAACCCGTTGATCGCGTCGTCCGCGGCGCCGACGAACGAGAGCCCGGCCAGGAGCACGACCACCCCCGACGCGACGACGAGCGCCGGAGGCAGCACGGCCAGCTCGATCGGCAGCTGCGGCACGACCGCGAGCAGCAGCACCGCGACCCCCGTCGCGATCGCGGCGCCGGCGATCTGCTGGAAGAAGGCGGGCAGCCCCCAGCGCCCGAGCAGCCGGCCGGCGGAGTCGATGAGCGCGGCGGTCGCCGCGGCGACGAGGACGACGAGCGGTCCGCCTCCCAGCAGCAGCGCGACTCCCGCCGCCATCAGCGCCAGAGTGAGCGTGACGACGCCCCGGCGGTAGCGGTGCGGCTGCACGAGGATCGCGTCGAGCCGGTCGTGCGCCGCCTCGAACTGGTGCCGCGCCTCGTCGCGCGCGTCGGAGGAGTCGACGGCGTCGGCCACCCTCACCTCGGGCGAGCCCTCGGTGATCGCGGCGACGAGCGCCGTGACCCGGGCGAGCCGCTCGTAGTCGGCGCTGCGGGTCTGCACCACGCGCAGCACGCTCACGCTGGGCGAGTCCTCGCCTCCGTCGTGCACCACGAGGATCGACGTGAAGGTGAGGTCGACCTGGACCTCGATGCCGTACGCGCGGCAGACGCGCTGGATCGTCTCGGTGACCTCGGCCGCCGCGGACCCGAGCGACAGCAGCGTCTCGCCCAGCCGGACGGCGAGGTCGAGCACGCCGCGCACGGTCTGCTCGGCGAGCAGCGCCCGCTGGGTGCGCCGGCTGACCGGCGCGGCGGGGGTCTGCCCGCTGAGCTTGCCGACGACCTGCTGCAGGAGACGAGGGGAGCGCATCCTCCGAGGGTAGGTCCGGGGGCGGGTGCCCGGGGCCGCCTCGGGGGCGGTCGGGCTGTCGTCACTCCGCGGCCCCTGGGAGGGACGTCGGGCCCGTTCCGCGTCCACTCGCGCGCAGCGGCGCGGGCGGCAGGACGCCGAACGGGGTGCGGCGGAGGATCAGCGCCCGGACTGCGTCGACTCGGCGAGCGCTCCCGGATCTCTCCGGGATCGGCGGGGCAGGTAGGGCTCTGCGCGAGGCAGCCCCTGGCTCCGGACGCCGCTCGGGCGTCCGGAGCCGCGCCGCGGTCAGCGCCCGAGGCGGAGGAGCTGCTGCCTCCGCTCGCGCTCGAGCAGGTCGGCGCGCTCTCGGCGGAGGGCGGCGACGTCGGCGTGGTCGAGAGGCCGGCGGCGCTCCCGCCTGCTCCACGCGACGAGCGCGACTCCGACCCGCAGAGCGAGCCGGTCGAGCAGGCCGGCGAGGCGGCGGTGAGGGGGTGGGCGTACCGGGTCGCCCGGAGTGCGGTGTTCATGAGGTGTCCTTGCCGTGCAGGCGCGCGGGCGCGCCGAAGAGCGCCGCGAGGGCGCGAGGAGGAGCGCGCTCGAGGGCGCGCGGAGGCACCGCCGCGGAGGCGGTGCGGGACCAGCGGAGGTCCGGGACGGGACGACGGTCCGTGCGGGGGACCCGCGGGACCGGGAGCCTCGAGCGTCGTCACCGTCTGAGCGATGACGAGCGCGGGGCTCGACCGGTCAGGCGGAGTGGACGCCGGAGAAGCCGGCGGTGAAGTGCGCGAAGTGCGGCATGCCTGGCTCCTTTCGTTGGTTCGGCTCCGTCGACCGTAGCGGGACCGGTGCGGACCTGGCAAGAGCCTGGGAGCGGCGGATCGCCGATTCGCCGGATTCCGGCTCCTGGGGGCACGTTCGGCTCGTGAGAACACGTCCGGCTCGCGGGAACACGTCCGGCTCGCAGGATCCCCCGACTCCGACGAGCCGAACGGATTCCTGCGAGCCGGAGGTGATCCGGAGGCGCCGCGTCCGCGTGCGCAGACGGGTCAGTGCGCTCGGGGCGTGTACCGCACCGGAGGGAACGCGGTCCGCACGATCGCGCGAAGCGATTCCAGCGACCCGGTCACGAGTCCCTGCGCCCGCGCCTGCACCAGGATGTTGCCGATCGCGGTCGCCTCGACCGGGCCGGCGAGCACGGTGCGGCCCGTGCGGTCGGCGGTCAGCTGGCACAGCAGCTCGTTCTGCGATCCTCCGCCGACCACGTGCACCGCGTCGATCCGCACGCCCGAGAGCGCCGAGGCCTGCTCGAGGGTCACCGCGTACGCCTCGGCGAGCGACTCGAGGATCGAGCGCACGAACTCCGCCCGGGTGCGCGGCTGGGCGAGGCCGCGCTCGACGCACCACTCCACGATGCGGCCCGGGATGTTGCCCGGGGCGACGAAGCGCTCGTCGGCGGCGTCGAACGTGGTGATCGGCCCGCGGATCGCGGCGGCCTCGGAGAGCAGCAGCGGCAGCTCGATGCGCTCGCCCGTCTGCTTCTCCCAGGTGCGGATGGATTCGGACAGCAGCCACAGACCCGAGACGTTCTTCAGGTAGCGGATGCGCCCGTCGACGCCGCCCTCGTTGGTGAAGTTGGCGGCCCGACCCTCCAGCGAGACCACCGGCTTCTCCGAGTTCGACGCCGACGAGCGACCAGGTTCCGCTCGAGATGTACGCCACGTTGTCGTCGGTCGAAGGCACCGCGACGACGGCCGAGGCCGTGTCGTGGGAGCCGACGGCGACGACGCCCAGGCTCTCCGGCGCGCCGAGATCGGCGGCGACGGAGGGCAGGAGCGAGCCGAGCCGGGAGCCCGGCTCGATCAGCGGCGCGAGGATCCCGCGCGGAAGGTCGAGGCGCGTGAGGAGGTCGTCGTCCCACGCGCGGGTGTGCGGGCTCAGCAGGCCCGTGGTCGAGGCGTTCGTGATCTCGGTCGCCGCGACCCCGGTCAGCCAGTAGCCGATGAGATCCGGAACGAGCAGCGCCTGATCGGCGAGCGCGAGCACGTCCCGCTCCGCCGCGAACTGGAACAGCGTGTTGAACGGCAGGTGCTGCAGGCCGTTCCGCTGGTAGAGCTCCTCCGCGCCGATGCGGGAGTGCACATCGGCGACGCCGCGCGCCGTCCGCTCGTCGCGGTAGTGGTACGGGGCGCCGAGCATCCGCCCCTGGCGCAGCAGCGCGTAGTCGACGGCCCAGGAGTCGACGCCGATCGAGACGACCTCCGGCTCCTCGCGGAGGGCGTTCGTCAGCCCCGCGGTGAGCGAGCGGTACAGCTCCAGGATGTTCCAGTGCAGAGCGGAGGAGTCGCCCTCGTGGGTGCGCACCGGCTGGTTCGGGAACCGCGCGACGTGGCGCATCCGCAGCTCGTCGTGGCCGACGTAGCCGAGGATCACGCGTCCGCTGGTCGCCCCGAGGTCGACAGCGGCGACGGCCTTCATCGCAGGAGCCCTTCGGTGGCGGTCATCGGAGGAACGCCGCCGCGACTCCAGCGTCAACGGGGACGTGCAGCCCCGTCGTGTGCGAGAAGTCGGACGTGCAGAGCGCGAACACGGCGTTGGCCACGTTCTCGGGGACGACCTCGCGCTTGAGGATCGTGCGCTGGGCGTAGAACTTGCCCAGGTCCTCCTCCTCGATGCCGTAGGTCTTGGCGCGGTTCGCGCCCCAGCCCGACGCGAAGATGCCGGAGCCGCGCACGACGCCGTCGGGGTTGATGCCGTTCACCTTGATGCCGTGCTCGCCGAGCTCGGCGGCCAGCAGGCGCACCTGGTGGGCCTGGTCGGCCTTGGTGGCCGAGTACGCGATGTTGTTCGGGCCGGCGAAGACCGAGTTCTTCGACGAGATGTAGATGATGTCGCCGCCGAGCTTCTGGTCGACGAGCACGCGGGCCGCGGCCTTCGAGACGAGGAACGAGCCCTTCGCCATCACGTTGTGCTGCAGGTCCCAGTCGGCGACGGTGGTGTCGAAGAGCGACTTCGAGAGCGAGAGCCCGGCGTTGTTGACGACGAGGTCGAGCCCGCCGAACGCGAGCACGGTGGCGTCGATCGCGGCCTGCACGGCGGCCTCGTCCGAGACGTTCGCGGCGACTCCTATCGCGACGTCCGTCGATCCGAGCTCGGCCGCGGCGGCCTGCGCCTTGGCGAGGTCGAGGTCGGCGATGACGACGCAGGCGCCCTCGGCGGCCAGGCGCACGGCGATGGCCTTGCCGATGCCGGAGGCGGCTCCGGTCACCAGTGCGATGCGGGACGCGAGCGGCTTGGGCTTCGGCATCCGCTGCAGCTTCGCCTCCTCGAGCGCCCAGTACTCGATGCGGAACTTCTCGGCCTCGTCGATGGGCGCGTAGGTCGAGATGGCCTCGGCGCCGCGCATCACGTTGATCGCGTTGACGTAGAACTCGCCGGCGACGCGGGCGGTCTGCTTGTTCGCTCCGTACGAGAACATGCCCACGCCCGGCACGAGGACGATCAGCGGGTCGGCGCCGCGGATCGCAGGGCTCTTCGGGCGTCGCGTGAGCGTCGTAGTAGGCCTGGTAGTCGGCGCGGTACGCCTCGTGCAGCGCGGGGAGACGCTCGAGGATCTCCGCGACGGAGGCGGTCGACGGCAGGTCGACGAGCAGCGGCTTCACCTTGGTGCGGAGGAAGTGGTCGGGGCAGGAGGTGCCGAGCGCGGCGAGGCGCGGGTGCTCGGTGCTCGCGAGGAAGTCGAGCACCTCGGGGGAGTCGGTGAAGTGGCCGACCCGAGGGCTGTCGTGCGAGGCGATGGCGCGCAGGTGCGGGGCGAGGGCGGCGGCCTTGGCGCGGCGCTCCTCCTCGGGCAGGGCGGCGTAGCCCTCGAGGGCGGGGCCGAAGGGCTCCGGAGCGCCGTGCTCGGCGATGTAGGCGGCCGCGGTCTCGATGATGCGGAGCGAGTTCGCCTCCGCCTCCTCGCTCGTGTCGCCCCAGGCGGTGATGCCGTGGCCGCCGAGGATCGCGCCGATCACTCCGGGGTTCGCGTCCTTGATGGCGGCGATGTCGAGGCCGAGCTGGAAGCCGGGGCGGCGCCACGGGACCCAGGCGACGGTGCCGCCGAAGGCCTCGGCGGTGAGCTTCTCGCCGTCGGCGGCGGTCGCGAAGGCGATGCCGGAGTCGGGGTGCAGGTGGTCGACGTGCGCGGCGTCGACAAGGCCGTGCATGGCGGTGTCGATCGAGGGGGCGGCGCCGCCCTTGCCGTGGAGCGTGTAGTCGAACGCGGCGACCATCTCGTCCTCGCGGTCGAGGCCGGGGTAGACGTTGACGAGCGCGCGCAGGCGGTCGAGGCGGAGGACGGCGAGGCCGGACTCCGTCAGGGTGCCGAGGTCTCCTCCGGAGCCCTTGACCCAGAGCAGCTCGACGGGCTCGCCGGTGACGGGGTCGGTCTCGACACCCTTCGCGGAGGTGTTGCCCCCCGCGTAGTTCGTGTTCTTCGGATCGGCGCCGAGGCGGTTCGAGCGGGCGATGAGCTCCGCGGCGGTCGAGGACGAGGCCATGACTTCTCCGTCTGATTGAACGAACTTGTTAACTGTTACAGAAGCTAACAGGACGCGCGGTCCGGGTCAACGGCCCGGCGCCGTGGAACCGGCGCGCAGCCGTCGAGGGAACCCCCGACCGTCGAGACGTCCCGCTGCTCCTGGCTGTCTCGACCATCCGGGGTTCCCTCGAGGATCGGGTCAGCGCAGCTCGACCAGTGCGCGGAACGGCTCCAGCCGTGCGTCCGACGGAGCGAGCTCGGTCACCATGACGCTGATCGCGTCCCAGTCGAGCGCCCGGGCGAGCGCCGAGCGCTCGAGCTTGGTCGAGTCGACCAGCAGCACCGTCTCGGTCGACGCGGAGACGAACACGCGCTTGACCTGCGCCTCCTGCAGGGTGACCTCGCTGGTGCCTTCCGTCGAGACGGCGGAGGCGGAGGTGAAGAAGCGGTCGTAGTGCAGCTCGGCGGCGCTCGAGCAGGCGAGGGGTCCGACGAAGCTGTCCGTCTCCTCCTCCAGCTCGCCGCCGATGAGCACCACCCGCGCCCTCGTGGTGCGGGCCGAGGCGTGGTTCTCGAGCGAGTTGGTGGCGACGAGCAGTCGAGGGGATTCGGCGGCGGCGCTCAGCAGGGTGCCCGCGGTGGAGGAGGCGTCGACGGCGATGGCGCCGGTGGCGGGCACCAGGTCGACGGCCTTCCTCGCGATCTCGCGCTTGGCGGCGGCTCCGGCGGCGAGGCGCTCGGCGAAGGGGCGCGGACGCAGAGCAGGCACCGCCCCTCCGCGGACCCGGCTGAGCCGGCCCTCGGCCTCGAGATCGGCGAGGTCGCGGCGCACGGTCATGGTCGAGACGTCGAGCTCGGCGGCCGCCTCGTCGAGCCGCACGGCGCCGTCGCGCTCGAGGAGCCCGATCAGGCGCGCTCGCCGCTCCGCCGAGTCCACCGTGGCCATGCCGCTCCCGTCCGCGGCGCGTCGGCGCCCGCGGCCTCGAGCGTATCGCCCGGCCGCGAGCACACTCCGGTTCGCAGAACCTCGGCTGGGCGAGGGTGGCGGCGGCCGACGGATCCCGGCCGCGCAGCCGAGGTTCCGCGGGCGAGGGGCATCGACTAGCCGGAGGTGCGCCCGGTGCCGTCGGTCGGCACGTCGGCCGCCGCTCCGGGCCGTTCCTCCGGCGACCGACGCCGGCGCGCTCGCTCGCGGCCGATGACGACCGCCACGAGTCCGGCGCACACGACCGCGATCACCGCGACGGTGCCTCCCGGCCCGATCGACGGGGCGAGGGTCGGCGCCACGAGCACTGCGGCCGCGGCGGGCAGCACGACCCCGGCGTGCAGGGGCTGCCTGCTGCCCAGCGGAGCGTGCACCAGCCACATCAGGAGCAGGTACGAGGCCACGGGCACGGCGACCGCCGCCCCGAGCACGACCTCGGACGCCTCGAGATGCCCCGCCGTCGCTGCGACCGCGGCCTCCAGACCGGACCCCAGGGCGGCGAGCGCCGCGAAGACGAGGAAGTGGGCGTAGCCCCACCGGTAGGACAGGCTCCGCCGCGCTTCGAGGAGTTCGCCCGACGGGTGCAGGTACGACAGCCACCACAGGGCGAAGACGAGGACGAGGGCCGCCAGCGACACGAGGACGAGTGGTGAGCTGACCCCGCGCTCCGCGAGTGATCGCTGCATCCCGGTCACCGCCGCGAGCACGCCCTCGCCCAGCAGGATGATCGTGAACAGCCCGTACCGCTCGGCGATGTGGTGCGGATGCCAGCTCGGCTCGCCCGCCCGGGCGGCGTACAGGGGGACGCAGAGCTCGAGCGCCGCCAGCAGGACGAAGCTCGCGACCTCGGCCTGCTCGGGGAGCAGGAGCCGCAGCAGCCAGCCGACCTGGACGAGGGTGAAGCCGACCGCGCTGCGGAGGGCCGATCGTCGATCGGCCGCCGAGGACATCGCCACGCGGACCCACTGCGCGACCAGTGCCAGCCTCATCACGGCGTACCCGACGGTGATGGCGGTGAAGTCCCCCTCCTCGAACGCCGACGGCACCCCCGCGGCGAGCACCAGCACGCCCGCCATCTGCGCGAGGGTCAGCAGGCGGTACGGCACGTCATCCGTGTCGTAGCCGGAGGCGAACCAGGTGAAGTTCATCCAGGCCCACCAGATCGCGAAGAAGACCATGCCGAAGGGGAGGAGCGTCTCTCCGGCGTGGCCCTCCTCGACGGCGTGGGCGAGCTGCTGCACGATCTGGGCGATCGCGACCACGAAGGTCAGATCGACGAGCAGTTCGAGTGGACTGGCCGCTCGGTGCTGCTCGTCGACGGGACGCGGGCGCATCCGGACGACGAGGGGGAGGACGGCGCCTGTCACGGAGTGCTCCTTCGGGGGCGGGATGCGGGGAGGGCATGCGGTCATCCTCCACCTCGTGGCCCTCCTGCCGGGAGAGTGCGCGGGGCTCGGTGCAGGAGCGCGGCGGAACCCGGCCTGTGAGGGGAGCAGGACGGGTCGTGGCGATCGGGTCGCGTCGCCCGGCGCGAGTACACCGCCTCCGCTTCTGTCAACGCCCTCCAGTTGCGGCTGCCCGCGGTTCTACGGTGGCGGCGTGATGCAGAAGAGCGGACGGATCCCCGCGGTGCTCGTGCTCGTGCTCGCCCTGGCGGGCTGCTCCGGGCCCGACACGGCGGCGGCCGAGAGCACGGCCGCCGCCTTCGAGGCGGCGCTCGCGCAGGGCGACGCGGAGACGGCGTGCGCGCTGCTGACCCCGCAGGCCGCGGCGGCCGTCGCGGAGGAGGAGGGCGCGGACTGCGCTCAGGCGATCGGCTCGCTCGGGCTCGAGGCGGGCCGCGGCGTCCCGCGCGCCGAGGCGTACGGGCAGGGCGCCATCGTGGAGCTCGACGGCGACATCGTGTTCCTGGCGGCGAGCGGGGACGGCTGGCGCGTCCGCGCTGCGGGCTGTGTGGCGACGACGGAGGACGCCCCCTTCGACTGCAGGATCGACGGTTCGTGATGCGCGCCGTCTTCGCCGGCTGCCTGACCCTCGTCTCGGTCGGCCTGGTCTACTTCGTCGCTCTGGGGGTGCTGCACCGATGACCGCGATGCTGCACGGGGAGCGGACGGCGGCGCCCGCCCGCTCCTTCCTCCGCGACGACTCGCTGACGCTCCTCTTCGCCGGCCTCTTCCTCCTGAGTCTGGCGGGGCAGTCGGTCGCGGGGCTGCTCTCGTACCGGCAGGAGCTGGAGGCCGCCGGTCTCGAGCCGGTCGACTGGCTCCGATACGTGACGTCGTCGAGCTTCGCCGGCGACGTCGCCGAGAACTGGCAGTCGGAGTACCTGCAGTTCTTCCTCTACATCGCCGCAACCGTGTGGTTCGTGCAGCGAGGCTCCTCGGAGTCGAAGAAGGTGTCAGAGCGGGGTCCGGGGACCGACGAGGAGCAGCGGGTGGGGGAGCACGCGGAGGAGTCGTCGCCGCACCCCGCGAAGGCGCCGCCCGGTCTCCGTCGCTGGGTCTACTCCCACTCCCTGCTCCTGGTGATGGGCGCGATCTTCCTCGGCTCGTGGTTCGCGCAGTCGGTGACCGGCGCCGTCGCCTACTCCGAGCAGCAGCTGATGGACCTGTCGGCACCGGTCTCGTGGGCGGAGTACCTGGTCACCTCCGACTTCTGGAACCGCACGCTGCAGAACTGGCAGTCCGAGTTCCTGGCGGTCGGCAGCATGGCCGCGCTCTCGGTGTACCTCCGCGAGCGCGGGTCGCCGGAGTCGAAGGCCGTCGGGGCCCCGCACGCCGAGACGGGCGGGGCCGAGTAGGGCGGTGCGGGTCAGGCCGCCCGGACCGCCTCGACGTCGAGCACCCAGGTGACGCCGAAGCGGTCGCGGAGCATCCCGTAGAGAGGGGCCCATGACGCGGGAGCGAGCGGGGCGACGATCTCGGACCCCTCCGACAGTGCTTCCCAGTACCGGGTGATCTCGTCGGCGTCGGCGCCGCGCACCGAGACGAAGACGGGGATCGTGCCGGGCTGGTACGGGGTGCGCGACGGCACGTCGTAGGCCATGACGTGGAAGCCGGCTTCGGAGACCACCTGGCCGAACGAGAGCTGGTCCGCCTCGGCGGGATCCGTCACGGCGTGGGCGTCGGCGTAGGTGAACGCGTCGAGCCGTCCGCCGAAGACCGAGCGGTAGTACTCGAGCGCCGCGCGGGCGTCTCCGCGGAAGTTCAGGTGGGTGGTGGTGGTGATGCTCATGTCGGCTCCTCGTGATCGGCCGGGACGTCCTCCCGGTGACGCTCACGCTGCCAGGGGAAGCGGACGGATCCTGTCCTCTTCTCGATCTAGGCTTCGTGACATGGCTTCTCCCAGTGCTCGGATGCTCCAGCTGCTCTCCCTGCTGCAGTTGAGGCGGGACTGGCCGGGTGCGGTGCTCGCCGAGCGGCTGGGCACGACACCGCGGACGGTGCGGCGCGACGTCGATCGGCTGCGCGAGCTGGGCTGACCGCATCCGCGGGGCGAAGGGGCCCGACGGGGGCTACCGGCTGGAGGCCGGGTCGGAACTGCCGCCGTTCCTGTTCGACGACGATCAGGCTCTGGCGCTCGCCGTGGCGCTGCGGTCGGCTCCGCTGACGGGCACGGGGCTCGAGGAGGCGTCGGCGCGAGCGCTCGCGACGCTGCGGCAGATGCTGCCGCAGCGAGTGGCGCACCGGCTCGACGCCCTGCGGTTCACGACGGCGCCCGCAGCGGGGCCGACGGTCGCTCCGGAGGTGCTGATCGCCGTCTCGACGGCGGTGCGGGCGTCGGAGGAGCTGCGGTTCGCGTACTCGGAAGCGCCGCGGCGGGTCGAGCCGCACCACCTCGTGGCCCGGCAGGGGCGCTGGTACCTGATCGCGTTCGATCTCGAGCGCGAGGACTGGCGGGTGTTCCGCGCCGATCGCGTCGTGGCGCCGGAAGCCGGCGGTGGACGGTTCGCGCGCCGAGCGGTGCCGGGAGGGAGCCGGCGGCGTTCCTGACCGCGCGGTTCCGCGGGTCCGAGGACGGGGCGTGGCCGTGCGTCGGGAGCGCGGTGCTGCGCGCGCCGGCCTCCGCGGTGCTGCCGTTCGCCGAGGAGGTCGAGGATCTCGGCGACGGGAGCTGCCGCGTGAGGGCCGGTTCGTGGTCGTGGGAGGCGCTCGCGGCATCGTTCGGGCGCTTCGGTGCCGAGCTGGATGAGGCCGAGCCGCGGGAGCTGGCCTCGGCGTTCGAGGTGCTGGCGCGGCGGTTCGCGGCGGCGGGTGCGGGTCCGGTGCCGGGGGCGGCATCGGCGGAGGCTCCTCCACAGGGCTGATTCCGCGCCGGGCTTCCCGGATGCGGGAGAGAGGTGACCATACTCGGATGGGTCCGGGCGTACGGTTCCGGAACTGCTCCATCGGGCAGCCCGCCCCGCAGGCGGTCCACCTCTGCTGAACGGAATCCCCATGTCCCTCTCGCTCACGTCGCCCTCGTTCTCCCGCGCGCCCGGCTCGCGCCGCTCCTTCGTCGCCGCCCTCGCGCTCGCGGGCACGATGCTCGTCGCACCCGCTGCGGCGGCGGCGTACACGACCGCGTACCCGGAAGGGGGCACCTGGTACTACGGCGTGAGCAACGGCACCGTGCTGTCGTCGTACAACCATCCCTCGAAGTGGCACCGGGCCTCGGTCAACAACGGCACCAACTGGCGATCGAACTGCACCCAGCCGAATCGTCCCGCCTCGGTGAGCGCGCCCGCGCGCAAGAACGTCGTGGACAGCGCCTACTACTCCTTCTGCTGAACCGAGAACCGAGGGAGGGTGCGACGAGTGGTCTTCCCCTCCCTCGCACCTGGAGGGTGCCGTGAGAAGTCGAAGTGTCATCACGGGGTACGTGCTCGCCGTCGTTCTGGCGGCCGTCTTCGCGTTCCTCTTCGTCAGGGCGTCCGACGCGCGGGGAGCCGTCTGGAACGGAGGCTGGCAGCTCCGGGTCTCGGGGGCGGCCGAGCCGCGGATCCCTGCTGCGGAGCTCTACCGGGAGCTGACCGCGCTCGCAGAAGAGGGCGACCTCGATGTCGTCCGTCTCCTGAGCGATCCCGACGATCCGGAGGGTGTCCGCCACCTCTTCGTCGCGGGCCCCGGCGCCGCGGCCGACCTGCTCGACAGCGGCTACGAGGCCGTCGACACGTCGATCTCGACGACCGTCGCTCCGCTCGTCGACCTCGGTTCGATCGACGCGAGGGGCGCCTACCTCGTCGGCGGTGATCGGGCGGACGCGGACGCCGTTCTCGGCGTGATCGAGGACGCGGGCTGGTCGGGTGCCGTCCACCCGTACCCGGTCGGATTCGACATCGACTCGTACCGCGAGTACGGCGATCTCTCGCGGGCGCTGATGGTGGCATGTCTCGCTGTGATCGTGCTGGTGGGCGCGGGAACCGTCCTCCGCAGTCGGGCTCACGGAGTTCAGCGGCTTCACGGCGCGGGGTTCCTCGGGATCCTGGTCCGGGAGTGGCGATCGCTCGGACCGCCCGTCGCGGCCTGGGCCGCCGCCGGCCTCGCCGCCCTGGCCCTGACCCTGGCGGCGTACAACGGCGTGGCGCAGCTCCCCACTCTCGCGATGCTCTTCGCTCGTCTCGTCTCCGTGCTCCTCGGTGCCGCCCTCGGCGCACATGCCGTCGGGATCGCCCTGACCGACGACCGTCGTCTCCTCGACCAGGTCAAGGGCGAGATCGACGGCTGGTGGGTTCTCCTCGGCGTCTACGCGGTGCGCGTGCCCGCCGTGCTCGTGCTGCTGGCCGTCATCGCCGCACTCGGGCAGAGTGCTCGCGTCGCGGAGCTCGAGAACCGCACTCGGGAGTTCTGGGGCTCCGCTCAGGACGCTGCGATCCTCGGGATCAGCGGTTATCTGAGCGAGGACGAGTATCTCCGCACGATCCCCGCGTTCGCCGACCTCGTCTCCTCGCAGGCGTCCGGGGGCGCGGTCATCCTGGCGGAGCCGGGGCTCTCGGAGGAGCGGAACGTCCTCCTCGTCGACGAGGGCTATCTCCGATCCGTCGAGGTCCTCGGAGAAGGAGGATCGCGGATCACCGATGTCGCGGAGGGGGTCATCACCGTCCTCGAACCGGAGGGCACCAGTGCCGAGCGCAGGCAGGTCGTTCTTGAGGAGCTCCGCTGGTGGCAGGAGACGCAGTCGAGAGTCGCTGTTCCCGCCCCGGCCACTGCGGCTCTGCCAGTCGAGGAGCGGATCACCCCACGGGGCCAGACCCTCTTCACCTTCCGCAGCACCGACGTCGATGTCCTCGCCCGGGCGACGTCCCTGGAGGATCCGATCCTCGTGGTGCTTCCCTCGATCAACGCCTACGCGCCCTCCGAGGTCTACTCGGCGATCACCCGAGGTGCCGTCCTCTTCACCGAGCCCGAGGCGATCCCGGCCGCCCTCGACGAGCGCGGCCTCACCGACGTCGTCGTGTCGATCACCCCCGTCGCCTACCAGGCGAACGAGCAGTACCAGCGGGCGCTCGGCACGCTCTCGATCAACGTGCTGGGGCTCGTCAGCGGGACGCTCGTGGTCCTGCTCACCGGGCTCGTGTCCGCGATGGTGATCGCCGAGAAGGACCGGCGGCGGGCGTTCGTCCACCGCATCGCCGGCCTCCCTCCGCCGTCGGCGCACCGGAGCGGTCTCGCGCTCGAGGGCGTCCTCCTAGCGGGGGCGGTCACCGTCGCCGTCGTGCCGATGTGGCTCCGGGATCCCCGCGACGTGCGGACCGTCCTCGACCTCGGCACCGTCGACACCGAGGAGTTCGTCCTCGAGCAGTCGCTGCTCGCGCTCGGCGTGACGGCGCTCAGTTCGCTGCTGCTCGTCGTCTGTCTCGCCCTCGCCCGTCGTCGCGCCGCCCGCCCGCGGTCCGACGACTCCTGACCGCCCGTCCCGGCCCGCCTCTCGAAAGGACTCCCGTGATCCACGCCACCGCCCTCACCAAGGGCTTCGCCCGCCGCCCCTCTGGACCGGCATCGACGTCTCCGTCCCCTCGGGCCGCAGTCTCGCGCTCACCGGCGCGAGCGGCAGCGGCAAATCCACGCTCCTCAACTGCCTCGGCCTGCTCGACGCCCCCGATTCGGGCTCCATCGAGGTCGACGGGGAGGAGCTCACCCGGCTGCGAGCCGGCGGGCGGAGAGGTTCCGGAGGCACCGCCTCGGCTACCTCTTCCAGAACTACGCCCTCGTCGACACCGCCACGGTCGAGCAGAACCTCGCTCTCGCGCTCGGCGAGCGGCGCGGCCGAGCCGGCCGCTTCGAGGGCGCCCTCGACCGGGTCGGCCTCGGCGGGCGGAGCCGGGAGCGGGTGTCGCGGCTGAGCGGCGGCGAGCAGCAGCGCGTCGCCCTGGCCCGGCTCCTGGTGAAGAGCCCGACCGTCGTGCTGGCCGACGAGCCCACGGGCGCCCTCGACGCCGGCAACTCGGCGATGGTCCTCGACGTGCTGGCCGAGCTCGCGGGTCACGGCGCGAGCATCGTCGTCGCCACCCACGACGAGGCGGTCGCCGCATGGTGCGACGACCGCCTGCACCTCACGTCTCCGTGAGCACCCCCGCGCCGATGGCGCCCTCAGAGCGCCACCGTCTCCCGCACCGCAGCCACCGCCGAGTGCCGTCCCGGCCCGAGAGTGCGCGGCTCCGCGCCCTCGAGATCCAGCACCGCCGTCGTCCCCACCGGCACCTCGACCTCGACGCGGAGCTCGCCGTCCGCGAGGGACCAGGCGATCGACGCCCGTCCGTAGGGCGTGAGGTGCGCCGCGCTCGCCGAGGTGAGGCCGCCGCCGGGGCGCGGCCGGAAGGCGATCGAGCGGTAGCCGGGCTCCGCGGGAGCGAGGCCCGCGACCACGCGGTGCAGCCAGTCCGCCACTGCTCCCAGCGCGTAGTGGTTGAACGAGGTCATGGTGCCGGGGTTCACCGTGCCGTCCGGGAGCTGGCTGTCCCAGCGCTCCCAGATCGTCGTCGCGCCCTGCGTCACCGGGTAGAGCCACGACGGGCAGCCCCGCTCGAGCAGCAGGGCGTAGGCGCGCTCGGTCCAGCCCGTGCCCGACAGGGCGTCCGAGACGATCGGAGTGCCGACGAAGCCGGTCGAGATGCGGTCGCCCGCGGCGGCCACCAGCTCGGCGAGACGGGCGCCGGCGGCCGGGCGCAGCTCCGCGGGCAGCAGCTCGAACTCGAGGGCGAGCGCGTAGGCGGTCTGCGCGTCGCTGCTCATGCGTCCGTCGTCGGCGACGTAGCGGGCGACGAAGGCGGCCCGCACCTCCGCGGCCAGTGCCAGGAACCGTCTCGCGTCCTCCGTGCGGCCGAGCACCTCGGCGCTCTGACCGAGCCGGCGCGCGGAGTGGGCGAAGTACGCGGTCGCGACGAGGTGCCGGTCGGTCTTGGCGTCCGCGGGATCCTGCGGCGGGGCGTCCGGGTCGAGCCAGTCGCCGAGCTGGAAGCCCTCGTCCCAGAGCCGGGTGGGCCCTGCCAGGCGCTCGACGAGCTCGACCCAGGCCTTCGCGCTGCCGTACTGCGCCTCGAGCACCCCGGTGTCGCCGAAGCGCTCGTAGAGAGTCCACGGCACGAGCACGGCGGCGTCGCCCCAGGCTGCTCCGGGGCGGATCGGCGTCCACATGTGGTGGGCCGGGATCACCGGCACGTACCAGGGCACGGTGCCGTCCGGCAGCTGCTCGGCCTCGACGTCGCGCAGCCAGGACGAGAGCATCCCCGAGACGTCGAAGAGGAACGAGGCGGTCGGTGCGAACACCTGGATGTCGCCCGTCCAGCCCACCCGCTCGTCGCGCTGCGGGCAGTCGGTGGGGATGTCGACCATGTTGCCGCGCATGCTCCAGAGCACGTTCTCGTGCAGGCGCTCGACGAGCGGATCGGAGCAGGCGAACCAGCCGGTGCGCTCGAAGTCGGTGTGCAGGACCCGCGCGACGACGTCGCCCGCGGCGACCGCCGCCTCCAGATCGCCCGGCCAGCCCTCCACCTCGACGAACCGGAAGCCGTGGAAGGTGAACCGCGGCTCCCACTCCTCCCGGGCGCGTCCCGCGAGCGTGTAGACGTCCGTCGAGCGGGCGTCGCGCAGCGGGCGGGTGTAGAGCTCGCCGTCCTGCATGATCTCGGCGGTCCGCAGGGTGACGGTCGCGCCACGCGGACCGCTCACCCGGATCCGCATCCGGCCCACCAGGTTCTGCCCCAGGTCGAGGACCCGGCGACCGCTCGGGGTGCGCAGCACGGCCACGGGGCGCACCTCCTGGGAGCAGCGCACGGGCGGACCCTGGGGAGCCACGAGGGTCGCGGGGTCGCGCTCGGCGACGGCGACCGGCGCCCGGTCCGAGTCGTCGAAGCCGGGGAGGACCAGCCGGCGCGCTCCTCGCGGGCGTCGTGCACCTCGCCGTCGTAGTTGCCCGAGAAGAGGATCGGACCGGTCGCGGCGCGCCAGGAGTGGTCGGTCGCGACGGTCACGCCGGCGGCCGTCGGTGTAGACGATCTCGAGCTGCGCGATCAGCGACAGGTCCGAGCCGTAGAGATTGCGGAACCCGCCGCGCCAGCCCAGCCGGCCCCGGTACCAGCCGTCGCCGAGCCACGAGCCGATCGCGTTGCCGCCGGTCGTCAGAGCGTCGGTCACGTCGTAGCTGTAGTAGCGCAGGCGGCTCGGGTAGGCGGTCCAGCCGGGCGAGGGGTGTCGTCTCCGACGCGCGCGCCGTTGAGCTCGATCTCGTACATCCCGTGCGCGCTGGCGTAGAGCCTGGCCGAGGCGACCTCGCCGTCGACGACGAAGGAGCGGCGTACGAGCCGAGGGTCGGCGGTCCGACTCCGGATCCTCGGGCCACGGGGCGCCCACCGGCACCGCGACCCAGTCCTCCGGGTCGAGCAGCCCGACCTCGACCGCGGTCGGGCGGCTCCACGGGGCGTCGTCGTCGCGGCGTCCGAAGACCCGCACGCGCACCTCGACCCGCTCCCGGCTCGTGAGCGGCGCGAACGGCCACGGCACGAGCACCGAGTCGGCGGAGTCGACGCGGATCCGCTCGACGGCGCCCGCGGCGTCGCGGCGCTCGAGCTCGTACGACGCCTGGCGCCAGTCGTCGTGGGCCCTGCTCGTCCACGAGATCCGGGGGCGGCGCTCGCCGATCCCGAGGGCCTCGCGGTGGTGCTCGATGCGGGGGAGGAGGGGATGGCCACCGGGGGAGCCTCGTTCCTGCTGGGGCGGCGCGGGAGGTCCCGAGCACCGACGGACGACGTGCCCCTCGCTCCGCCACCTCGGCGTCTCGACTCTGACACGTTTCAAGTGAGCGCCAGCATAGCCGCGCGAACGCTGTTTGACACGTTTCAAAATTCCGATCAGGATGAGCGGTGTCGGCGCGAAGGCCCGACGCACCACGACGACGTGGACCGGACGAGCTCCGGCCCCAGGAGGAGCAGAGCGATGCCGCGATCACCCCGGGTGGCCCTCGTGGGCACTCTCGACACCAAGGGCGCCGAGTACGCCTGGATCGCCGAACGGCTCACCGCGCTCGGCGTCGAGGTCGTGCTGGTCGACGTCGGAGTCGGAGCCCACTCCGGGACCGCCGACGTCACCGCCGCCGAGATTGCGCGCGCGGCCGGAGCCGACCTGGGCGGGCTGCGCGAGCGCGGCGACCGCGGAGTGGCGATGACCGCGATGGGCGAGGGCGCCGCGACCGTGCTCGAGGGCCTGCGCCGCGACGGCGCCCTCGACGGCGTCCTCGCGCTCGCCGGCAGCGGAGGCACCTCCATCGCCGCCCGGGCCGTCCGCGACCTCCCCGTCGGGCTCCCCAAGATGCTCGTCTCGACCATGGCCGCCGGTGACGTCTCGCCCTACGTCGGGGCCGGCGACGTGACGATGACGTACAGCGTCGTCGACATCGCCGGCATCAACAGCCTCTCGCGCGAGGTCCTCGACAACGCGGCGGGCGGCATCGCCGGCATGGCCGCCGCCCACGCAGCGCGCCGCGAGCAGCCCGAGCGAGGGCGCTCGCCCCTCATCGCCGCCACGATGTTCGGAGTGACGACCGCGGCCGTCGACGTCGCCCGCGCCCGCCTCGACGAGCTCGGCTACGAGGTGCTCGTCTTCCACGCCACCGGATCCGGCGGTCGCGCCGTCGAGGCGCTCGCCCGGTCGGGCCACCTCGCAGGGGTGCTCGACCTCACCACCGCCGAGCTGGCGGACGAGCTCGTCGGCGGCGTGCTGAGCGCCGGGCCGGATCGCCTCCGAGGCGGCCGGGCGGGCGGGGATCCCGCAGGTGGTCGGCCTGGGCGCGCTCGACATGGTCAGCTTCGGACCGCGCGAGAGCGTGCCCCGAGCGCTTCGCCGACCGGCACTTCTTCGTGCACAACCCCACTGTCACCCTGATGCGCACCACGGCCGCCGAGGGCGCAGAGCTGGGTGCGATCGTCGGCCGCAAGCTCGCGGCGGCGACCGGACCGACCGTGCTCGCCGTGTCGCGGGGCGGGAGTGTCCGCGATCGACGTGCCGGGCGCCGTCTTCGACGACCCCGGGCGCGCGCAGCCACCGTCGACGCCGTCCTCGAGGGCGTGGCCGGCTCGTCCGTCGGGGTGGTCGACTCCCCGCTCGACGTCAACGACCCGGAGTTCGCCCGGGCCGCCGCCGACGCTCTCGACTCCCTGATCCGCACGTCCCAGGAGAGGAACTGACATGGACCGCTCGAGCGCACTCGCCCGCCTCCGCACCACGATCGACGCGGGGAAGCCCGTCATCGGCGCCGGCGCGGGAGCCGGCCTCTCGGCCAAGGCCGCCGAGGCCGGCGGCGTCGACCTCATCATCATCTACAACTCCGGCCGGTACCGGATGGCGGGCCGCGGCTCGCTCTCGGGCCTGCTGCCCTACGGCGACGCCAATCAGATCGTCGTCGAGATGAGCCGTGAGGTGCTGCCGATCATCCGCGAGACGCCGGTGCTCGCGGGGGTGAACGGCACCGATCCCTTCCGCCGGATGGAGGTGTTCCTCGATGAGCTGCAGCGGCTCGGCTTCACGGGGGTGCAGAACTTCCCCACGGTCGGGCTCTTCGACGGGGTCTTCCGGCCAGAACCTCGAGGAGACGGGCATGGGCTTCGATCTCGAGGTCGACATGATCCGCCTCGCCGCCGAGCGCGACCTGCTCACCGCGCCCTACGTCTTCGACGTCGAGTCGACCGTCGCGATGACCGAGGCCGGAGCCGATGTCCTCGTGCCGCACATGGGGCTCACCACGAGCGGCACCATCGGCGCGCAGACGGCCCTCACCCTCGAGGAGTCGGCGGCGCGCGTGCAGGAGATGCGCGACGCGGCCGTGGCCGTGAATCCGGACGTGATCGTGCTCTGCCACGGCGGACCGATCGCCGAGCCCGCCGACGCCGCCTACGTCCTCCAGCACACCGAGGGGGTCGTCGGCTTCTTCGGCGCCTCCTCCGTCGAGCGCCTCCCCACCGAGCGCGCCATCCGGCAGCAGCTCGTCGACTTCAAGTCCCTCCCGATCGCGTAAGGAGACCACCGTGTCCGTCACCCCCACCTCCGCCCAGTCCGGCCGCCGCCCCGACGAGGTGCCCACCCGGGTCTTCGACTGGGGCACCATCAAGTGGCTCGTCACCCCGCACCTCGACGGCCCCGTCGGCCTCACCACCGGCGAGGTGATCATCTACCCGGTCAGGGCCACGACCCGCACGCGCACCCCGGAGAGGAGGAGGTCATCTACGTCGTCTCGGGCGAGGGGCAGACCGTCGGCGACGGCCCCGCGTTCCCGATCCGCGAGGGCGACGCCCTGCACATCCCGCGCGACACCGTGCACTCGACGTACAACACCACCTGGCGGCCGCTGCGCCTCCTCGTCGTGGTACACGCCCGGCGGCGCCGAGACCGGTCTCGACTCGCTGCCCGGCGCGCGGATCCTCGAGCCAGGACCGCCCCGCGCTGGGCGCAGGCCTGATGCCGGTCTACGAGCCCGGCACCTGGCTGCGCATCCTGGCGATCGGCCCGACTGGTGCGCCGTCGGCACGATCGGCCGCTTCGCCGTCGGACTCGAGGGCGGACGGTTCGACCGGCACCACCACGACGACCACGAGGTGTGGTTCTTCGCCGAGGGCAAGGGCCGGATCCTGGTGGACGGCGCCGAGCGCTACGTCCAGGCCGGCGACATCGTGCTGACGCAGGCCGGCGACGTGCGACATCGTCGCGGTCTACGAGCCGCTCCGGGGGTTCTTCACCGAGACGGGGCTGCCCGCCGGCGGGCGCACCGGCCACCTCCACGCCGACGACGCGGACGCCGCGGGGCACGACGTCCCGGCCCTGCCGCTGCCCGCCGACTTCCCCCTACGCTGACGGGGCCCGCCCTTGGAGAGGACTCCCATGCGCATCGCCGTCACCGGCTGCTCCGGCACGCTCGGCACCGCGACCCTCGAGCGCCTGCTCGCCGAGGGCCACGAGCCGATCGGGCTCGACCTCGACCCCGCCGTCGGTCCCCGTCCCGTTCACCCGCGTCGACTTCTCCGACTACGGGCAGGCACTCGACGCGGTGCTCGGAGTGACCGCGCGGCACAGCGGGGTCGACGCGATCGTGCACCTCGCGGCGATCCCGGTGAACGGGCTGGTCCCGGATGCGACGACCTTCCACTCCAACATGGCCGTCTCGTTCAACGTGTTCCACGCGGCCATGCGCGCCGGTGTGCGGCGCCTGGTGTACGCCTCCAGCATCACCGCGATGGGCTTCCCGTTCGTCGAGCCGCCCGCCTCGCTGCCGCTGAGCGAGGACGGCGGCGACCGGGCCAACAACACCTACGGCCTGGTCAAGATCCTCGAGGAGGCGATGACGAAGCAGCTCGTGCGCTGGGACCGCGAGTCCTCGATCACCGCGCTGCGCTTCACCAACGTCACGCGCGCGGGGAGTACGGCCGCTTCGTCGAGCGCTCAGGGAGACCCGGGCTACCGGCGCGACCTGCTCTGGAGCTACGTCGACGCCCGCGACGGAGCGAGCGCGATCGCGCGGGCGCTCGAGGTCGGCCGGCCCGGCTTCGCCGTGTACGACATCGCCGCCTCCGACACCGGATCCCCGATCCCGTCGGCCGCGCTCGTCGCGTCGGCGTTCCCCGACGTGCCGCTCACCCGTCCGCTCGAGGGCTTCGAGACGGTCGTCTCGATCGACCGGGCGCGCGAGGGCCTGGGCTGGGAGCCGGTGCACCTGTGGCGCCGCGAGGCGGGCCTCGAGGAAATACCGGACTGAGCACCGGACGCGCAAGTGCTGGTTCCCGATCCGTCCATTTGGTCGAGTAGCGGGATGCAGGAAATCACCTACGCGTCCCAAGTGCATCGTGACGACGGACGCCGTCGCCGACGCGCTCCTCGAACTGGTCACCGCGATCAACCGGCACGACCACTCCGAGGCGGTGACCGTTCCCGCGTTCACCGACGAGGGCGACCTCATCGACGCGCGGATGACGCTGGATGCGAGCAGCGAGCTCGTGGCCGTGCCGGTGGAGCTCGGCATCGACCAGGACCCGTCGGTCGCCGAGGCGCTCGAGGCGGCCGTGGCCGACCTGCGCCGGCGCATCGCCCGGAACCGGCCCGAGAACTCCTTCGTCGCGCAGCCCATCGCCCTGCCGGACGGCGAGCGCGAGACCGTCGACTTCGACGACTTCTGACCCGCGCCGCGGCGGCCTGCTCCGCCCCGTGCCGATCGAGCAGAGCCGCCCTGCGGCCCCCTTCTGCTGATCGAGCAGGCCGCCCCGTGGCCGTATCGAGATCCACGTCCTCCGGACACCGGACCCCGCCGCCCGATCGGCTGACGGGCGTCCGGGAGATCCCGTAGCTGAAGTCCAGGTCGTACCCCGCCTGGTCGCCGTCCCAGGTGAACTCGACCGGGGCGTCCGGGTGCTCCTCCAGACGGACGCTGCTCGCCGGAGTGATCAGCGCGTGCACGAGGCCGCGGTTCAGCGACGCGAAGCCGACCCACCTGCCCACGCTCGAGACGCCGTCCAGCAGTGCCGAGCGCAGCGCGTCCAGGTCGATCTCGGGCGCCAACGTGTAGTCGAAGCCGTCGAGCGTCAAGCGCGTCACAGCCATCCAGGTCCTCCTCGGGTGCTCTCTCACGGTAGGTCGGAGCAGGGCCCGGGCGAGACGGTTGACTTCCCCTCCTCCGCCTCGGTAGAACTCGGCCTCGGTGGTGCTGCGCGTCGCAGACGGGCCGCCGCCGGGACGACCGCCCCGCGGGACCAGCTGCTCCGGCGGCGCTCAGCGGCTCGCGGCGGCGAGCAGCTCGCGCGCCTCGGTGCTCTCGGGGTACTGCACCAGCACCCGTTCGAGGTCCCGCCGCGCGGGCGCGCGACGCCCGTCGGCGAGGTGGGTGCTGGCCCGCTCGAACAGCGCCTCGGCCTCGCAGCTCGAACGGACGGGCGGTCGTGACGTTGGGCCGCACGACCTTGTCGAGCGCGTCCAGAGCGCTCTCGATGAGGCCCAGCTCGCGCAGCGCCGCGCGTCCGGATGGGCGCGGCCGCCGACGCCGCGTCGACGTTCACGATGCCCGCCGTCAGCACCGCCACATCGGCCCAGCGCCGACGGGCGGAGTAGAGGACGCGAGCGCCGCGGCGGCGAGGCGTCGAGGGAGGGAGGGTCTCGAGTGCCGCGGCCGCTACCGCGTGGTCGTCGGCTCCGGCGAGCTCCGCGAAGACCAGGCGCAGCTGCTGCGACGTCCAGGGGACCGTGACGTCCAGACCGGCGCTGAGGGAGGCGCACCGAGCGAGAGGCCGTAGCGCGCCAGGAAGGATCGGACGCGGGGTCGTGGCGGGAGCGCACCAGCCGGCCCGCGATCCGCTGTGCCCGGTCGTCGTCCCCGCGGCCGAGGTGCGTCGCGCGCGAGCTCGATCACGGCGGCGACCCTCGCGCCCTCGGGCGACGACGCCGTCGCCTCGCGCAGCTCGACGGCGGGGGCGCCCGCGCGGACGAGGCGGATCAGCGCCGACTCCCAGGGCTGGGCGAGGGGGAGGGCCGCACCAGACCGGGCCCGGAGGGGGCATGGACAGCCCGGCCGCCAGGCGGCTGCGGCGGGGTGCGCGAGCGGCATCGGCGTCGGCGACCGGCTGCAGCCGGGCCCGACCGAGAGGGCGGAGGGGACCGTCCTGGCGGAATCCGACTGCCACTGCGACCCTCCCGCACCTCGCGGAGAGCCCGGCCCCCGGGCTGCTCCGAAGGTCCGAGTTTACGGGCTCCTCCTGTCCGTTTCCCCCGGACGGGAGCATTCGTCGTGGCGCGCAACGAACGGTCCGGCGGGGCGGATCTCAGGACGGCGCAGCTCGGTCGCCGACCGCGGACAGCACGGAGGGCCCGCCGCGCGACGCGACGGGCCCTCCGGCGGCAGGCGCTGCAGCCCCTGCGACAGCCGGTAGTACGCCGCGTTCGCGCGCAGCTCGTTCTCGAAGCCGCGGAGCGTGGTGCCCTCGTCGATGACGAGCAGCTCGACGCCGGCGATGCGGGCGAAGTCCTCCCATGCCTCCACGCCGATCTGCGTCGTCATGACCGTGTGGTGGGCCGCTCCCGCGGTGATCCACGCGGCGGCGCTGGTGCTGAAGTCCGGGCGGGCTGCCAGACCGCGCGGCCGACCGGCAGGTGCGGCAGCGTCTGCGGCGGCTCGACGTTCTGCACGGCGTTCGCGACGAGGCGGAAGCGCTCGCGCACGTCGCTGAGCGCGACGACGACGGCGGGTCCCGCGTCCGCGGTGAGAGACCAGGCGCACCGGGTCCTCGCGGCCGCCGATGCCCAGCGGGTGGATCTCGAGCGTGGCGCGCTTCGACGACACGCGTCGGCGAGACCTCGAGCATGTGCGCACCGAGGATCAGCTCCTCGCCGGGCGTCATGTCGTAGGTGTAGTCCTCCATGAGGCTGGTGCCGCCGGGGAGGCCCGCGCCCATGACGGCGGCGATGCGGATGAGGACGGCCGTCTTCCAGTCGCCCTCCCCGCCGAAGCCGTAGCCGTCGGCCATCAGGCGCTGCACCGCCGGGCCGGGGAGCTGGCGGAGTCCGCCGAGGTCCTCGAAGCTGTCGGTGAACGCCTCGAATCCGCCCTCCTCCAGGAACGAGCGCAGGCCGATCTCGACCGCCGCGCCGTAGCGGAGCGACTCGTGGCGCTCGCCGCCCGGGAGCAGCTCGGCGACCACGTCGTAGCTCTCGACGTACTCGGCGACGAGGGCGTCGATCTGCTCGGCCGTCGCCGCGTCGACGCGCTCGACGAAGCTCGTTGACGCCCCAGGTGTTGACGCTGACGCCGAGGCGGATCTCGGCCTCGGTCTTGTCGCCCTCGGTGACGGCGACGTTGCGCATGTTGTCGCCGAAGCGGGCGACCTTCATGCTCTGCGAGGCGGCCCAGCCGGACGCGGCGCGCGACCAGATGCCGATCGACTCCGTCACGCGGGCGTCGCTGGCGTGGCCGACGACCGTCTTCCGCGGCACGCTCATGCGGCTGAGGATGTAGCCGTGCTCGCGGTCGCCGTGCGCGGCCTGGTTGAGGTTCATGAAGTCGAAGTCGATGTCCTGCCACGGCAGGGCCACGTTCGCCTGGGTGTGGAAGTGCAGCGGCGGCTTGGCGAGCGCGTCGAAGCCGTGGATCCACATCTTCGAGGGGCTGAAGGTGTGCATCCAGGTGATGACGCCCACGACGGAGTCGTCCGCGTTGGCGTCGATCATGGTGCGGCGGATCGCGTCGGAGCTCTTCAGCACCGGCTTCCACTCGATCGTGACGGGGATCGCGCTCGCCGCGTTCAGCTCGGCGACGACGGCCTGCGACTGCTCGGCGACCTGGCGGAGGGTGTCCTCGCCGTAGAGGTCCTGGCTGCCGGTCAGGAACCAGACGGTGCGCGTGGCGAGGTCGGGGATGATGCTGCCGGATCGGGGGGTGCTGGTCGTGCTCATGCGATGGCTCCGGTGGGGTTCTGTCCGTAGACGTTCTGGTAGCGGTCGAACAGGGCGTCGATCGACTCCTGCGGGATGGGGACGACCTCGCCGCCCTGGCGCGCGAGGTGCACGGTGCGAGGCGACGTCCTCGGCCATGACGACGCCGCCTTCACGGCGTCCTTCGCGTCCTTGCCGATGGTGAAGACCTCCGTGGTTCTGCATCAGGACCGCGCGCAGGCGGTGCCCGGTCAGGGTCGCGACGATGCCGCGGCCGATGGAGTCGTCGCCGATGATGGCGAACAGGCCGATCGGGATCTCGCCGCCGAACTCGTCGGCCATCGCCGTGATGACGCAGGGGATCGCCTCGGCGCGCGCCGCCCAGGCCGTGGCGTAGGTGGAGTGCGTGTGCACCACTCCGCCGACCTCGGGCATCTCGCGGTACACGTACGCGTGCGCCGCGGTGTCGCTGGACGGGCTGCGGTCGCTGCCGGCGCTGCCCGGGACGACGACGCCGTCGAGGTCGCACAGGATCATGTTCTCGGGCGCGAGGTCGTCGTACGAGACTCCGCTGGGCTTGATCACGAACAGGTCGGCGCCCGGTACGCGGCCCGAGATGTTGCCGCCGGTCCAGATGACCAGGCCGTAGCGGACGAGCTCGGAGTGCAGGCGGGCGACGTCCTCGCGGACGCGCGCGATCGCCTCCTCGGTGGCCGGATCGAAGGTCATGCGGTCTCTCCTGTGCGGTGGGTCGGGTGTCGGTGAGGGTCTCGACGGCAGTCCGCTCGACGGCGAGGCCGTCGCGGTAGCGCTCGAGGTAGGAGGCGAAGCCAGCGACGTCGGCGGGCGTCGGGGGCGACGCTGTCGAAGGAGTAGCCGGTGAAGACGCGGTCGGTGAGGTACGCGCTGAGGTCGCCCCGCCGTCGCGGCGGAAGGCGGCGAGCACGGCGATGCCCCAGGGCCCGCCCTCGGAGGCGGTCTCGGCGACGGCCACGGGCGCGTCGAGCGCTCCGGCGAGGAAGCGCTGCGCGACTCCGGCCGTGCGGAACATGCCGCCGTGCGCGACATCGCGTCGAGCTCGACGCCCTCCTCGGCGAGCACGCGCATGCCGAGCGCGAGGGTGCCGAAGACGCCGTAGGGAAGCTGCGCGCGGACGAAGTTGGGCAGCGTCAGCCGCGAGTCCGGGGTGCGGACGACGAGCGGACGGCCCTCGACCAGGCCCGCGATCGGCTCGCCGGCGAGGTGGTTGTAGGCGAGGAGTCCGCCGGCGTCGGCGTCGCCCTCGAGCGCCGCGCGGAACAGCGTGCCGTAGACGGCGTCGCTGTCGGCGGGGAGGCCCTGCGCCGCCGCGAACTGCGAGAACAGGCCGACCCACGTCGCGAGCTCGCTCGCTCCGTTGTTGCAGTGCACCATCGCGACGAGGTCGCCGGCCGGAGTCGCGACCAGGTCGAGCTCGTGGTGGACGCCCGCGAGCGGCCGCTCCAGGACGACCATCGCGAAGATGCTCGTGCCGGCGCTGACGTTGCCGGTGCGCGGGGCGACGGAGTTGGTGGCCACCATGCCGGTGCCGGCGTCGCCCTCGGGCGGGCAGAACGGCACGCCGGCCTGCAGCGCGCCGGTGGGGTCGAGCAGCAGTGCGCCCTCGGCGGTGAGCTCGCCCGCCTCGGCGCCCGCGGGGAGCACCTCGGGCAGCAGGTCGCGCAGTGCGGGCAGACCGCGGCCGGCCACGAGGCCGTCGTACGCCTCGAGCACGGAGGCGTCGTAGTCGGTGGTCGCCGGATCGGTGGGGACCATGCCCGACGCGTCGCCGACTCCGAGGACCTTGCGGCCCGTCAGCCTCCAGTGCACGTAGCCCGCGAGGGTCGTGAGGAAGTCGACGTCGGCCACGTGCGGCTCGTCGTCGAGGACGGCCTGGTGGAAGTGCGCGAGCGACCAGCGCAGCGGGATGTTGGCGCCGAACAGCTCGGTGAGCTGCTCCGAGGCCGGACCGGTGCTGGTGTTGCGCCAGGTGCGGAACGGCACGAGCAGCTCGCCGCTCGCGTCGAAGGGAGGTAGCCGTGCATCATCGCCGAGACGCCGAGCGCCCCGAAGGTGGTGGGAGCGACTCCGTGGCGCTCCTGCGCGTCGGCGACCAGGTCGGCGAACGCGGCCTGCAGGCCCGACCAGACGTCCTCGAGGGAGTAGGTCCAGCGCCGGTCGACGAACCGGTTCTCCCACTCGTGACTGCCCGTCGCGAGCACGACCGACGGATCGGCGGCGTCGACGAGACAGGCCTTGATGCGGGTGGATCCGAGTTCGATCCCGAGGGCGGTCGCGCCGCTCGTGATCGCGTCTCCACCGGGGGCGGAAGGGGGCCGTCGCTGGTCCATCGTGCTCCTCGCTCGGGCGATGTGACCGTTCACAAAGCCAGGAGTCAGAGTAGGCGACTCGCGTCCGGCTTGGCAACGAGGCCGCCGCGTGCAGAACCTCGGCTGTGCTCGTGCCTCAGCGATGATCGCGGCTGACGAGCAGCCTCAGCAGAGGTTCTGCTCAGCGGACGGAGCGCGCGGTCGACGCCCGCTCGACCAGCTGCGGCGCGACGGGCAGGTCGACCGCCGCGGTCTCGCCGCGCAGCTCCGCCAGCACGACGCCGATGGTGCGGCGGCCGACCTCGGCGAAGTCCTGGCGGATCGTGGTCAGCGGCGGCAGGTAGTGCGCCGCCTCCGGGACGTCGTCGAAGCCGATGACGCTCAGGTCCGTGGGCACCCGCACGCCGCGATCGGCGCATGCGTGCAGGAGTCCGAGCGCCATCTGGTCGTTCCCCGCGAAGACCGCGTCGAGGTCCGCGACCCCGTCGAGCAGCCGGAGTCCGGCGCGGTAGCCGGACTCGGCGCTCCAGTCGCCCTCGATCACGCGGGCGGGCTCGAGTCCGTCCTCGGCGAGCCGCGTCGTGAATCCCTCGAGGCGCGCGTGGGCCTCGACCCAGTGCTGCGGACCCGCGACGTGCGCGATCCGCCGGTGCCCGAGGGCGAGCAGATGCTCGGTGGCCAGCCGCCCGCCGGCGGCCTGATCGACCAGGAGTCGAGGATCCGCTCCGCGCCCCGCCGCGCCCAGGGTGACGAACGGCACCCCGATCGACAGGCTCTCGATGGCCTCGAGCGCGCGCTCCTGAGGTGCCAGCACGACGATCGCCTCGACGGACTCGCGCTGCAGGTGCTCGAGCCCGTCGGCGAGCGACTCCGCATCGGGCGACGCGACGTTGACGACCGGCACCCGGTAGCCGGCGTCGCGTGCCGCCTGCTCGATCGCGGCCATCGCGGTGGCGGTGCCGTAGAAGCTGTGGCTCTCGGCGGCGAGGATCCCGATCAGCCCGCTGCGGCTCGTCGCGAGCGCCCGTGCCGCCGCGCTGGGCCGGAAGCCGAGGTCGCTGATCGCGGCGAGCACCCGCTCCCGGGTCCGCGGGCGCAGCTGAGGACTGTCGTTGAGCACGCGCGACACGGTCTGGTAGGAGACACCCGCCCGCACCGCGACGTCGCGGATCGTCGGCTGTCTCTCGGTCGTCATCCGCACACCGTAGCGCGGCGCCCACCTCCGCCCCGGGAGGGAGGCGGGTCCAGGGGGCCCTGCCTAGGCTGGCCGCGACGCGCACCGGGCGCGCAGCGAGCGAGCGGAGTCGTCATGGGTGGGAGTGCGATAGGAACGGCCGTGGCGCTGGTCGTCGGAGTGCTGGTCGTGGGGTCCGTGATCGTGCTGCTCCTGCAGAAGCGGAGCATGCTGAACGGGCCTGGCGGGCCGAGCGGTCCTGGCGGTCCCGGGGCGCCGGATCGGCGAGCGGGTGATGGAGGCGGCGGTGCCGCGACCGGATCGACGGACGGTCGCTCGGACGACCGCGCCGACACCGGGCCGGACGACGGCGGGTCGGGATCCTCGGACTCCGGCGGCTCCTCGGGCGGAGGCGATGGAGGCGGCGGCGGAGGCGACTGAGCCCGCCGCCTCCGGAGGGACTTCAGGACGCCTGGTCGTAGCTCTTCTGAATCACTGCCTTCGCGAAAGCAAGCTGCTCCTGCTCTCCCGGACGGAGGATGATTTCGAATCCGCCGAACCCGTGATGGCCTCTCGCGGAGGCGTCGTGCACGTAGCCTCGGGCCAGATCCTCGGGAGTCAGAGGGATCGGCGCGTAGATCAGGACAATTCCCTTGCTGGGTCGGAAATTGATGCTGGCGAAGATCTTCGGTCGGCCGAAGCCGAGGTAGGTCCGGTTGTCCCGAGGCTTCACATCCGCGCCGAGGTTCTGCGCGTAGCTCACCAGTTCGTGCACAAGATCCGACAGAGCCTCCGGCGCCGCAGAAAGCCGGGTGGCGAAGTTGGACAGTCCGACCAGCTGTGCGGGCTCGGTCTGCGTGGTCGCCGCCGTGAGCGCCATCGCCTGAGTCAGGTAGTCGATACGAGTCTCCTCAGCGAAGAACGAGACCAGGAAGTCGGTGAACCCGCTCCTCCTCTCCTCCTCCGGCGTGTTCTCGGCGAACTCCGCCCCGAGGTCGATCGCGGTGGAGTCGTCGTCGTCCCCCTGGTAGTGCATCTTCAGCCAGGAGAGACCGCCGAGCGTCTCCACGTCGTTCTCATCCGCCAGATGGATGTTCCGGTGGAAGGCAGCGAAGAGTCCCGGCCATCGGAGCTGCAGAGCGAGCAGGATCAACAGGGTCTCGTCCGAGATGGTCGATCCCCACGCGATGTGCTTCGTCATCAGGAGCGAATTGATGAGGCGTTTGACCTGCCGAGGATTGGATCGGAGCGCGGCGCTGATCACGCGCGTCATTAGCTCGTCCTCCAGGCCGGGGAACCACTCCGACTTGATGCTCGCCCACTTCGGAATGACCGCCTCGAGCAATGCTTCTGCGGCTCCGTCGAGTGCCGGAATCCGGAAGGGGACCTGGATGATCTTCTCGACGAACTGATCTGGATTGACATTCTCGTAGCGCTTCTTGATGGCGGTCGTGAGCACGGCGTAGTCGAGAGCGAGTACGAACACGAACCCTTCAACATCCGTCAGGACGTGTATCGCTTCGATCAGATCGACGATGTTGTCGGGGAGCATCGGTCTAGATCGTCGACCAGGACGACGATCCTCTTGTCCTTGCCGATTCCGGCGGAGAGCTTGTGGAGATCCTCGAAGGGCATCGAGTACGCTTCGCCGCGCTCCGACTCTCCACGCTCGACACGGACGCCGACACCCATGAAAGACACTTCCAGGTTCTGCAGCAGTCCGCTCAGGGCGTTGCGAATGGTCGCGCTCTTGGCGGAGGACGCTGAGGTGACGGCCCGTTTGACGGAGTAGAGAAGCGGGAACAGGATGTTCTCGTACTTCTCATACCTCCACGCATCGAAGTGCACGACGAACAGCTCGTCAGAGGCGTCCTTCAGCTTGTTCTCGAGCGCGGCGAGAATCGAGCTCTTACCCGTACCCCACGCCCCGTACAGACCGATCGTGTACCGGGCGGGATCACCGCCTCGCACAACTCCGACGAGGCCGTCGACGTAGCGGTCGAAGTTCAGGCCGGGAGATTCTTGAGGAATGTCCACGATGATCGGGATCTTGACCGGTTTGGGATTCTGTCGGGGCGCTGGCACGACAGAACTCTAAGTCCTCGGCATCGTGCCTGATATGAGTGAAAATACTGTCTCGAGCGGTGTTCGACCGATTTCGGCGCGCATCGACTTCGCTTCAGAAGGTGACGCACCTCCCGCTGCACCCGGTCGGCGCGACGACTCCGGCGGAGCCCCACGCCGCGTCAGCCGCGGTGGGCGACGGTGGCGAGGTAGAAGTCGACGCTGTCGCCGAGTTCGATGACGGTCAGCGGCAGGGCGCCGGCGCCGAGGAGGGCGAGGGCGGAGTCGGGGCGGGCGGAGTCGGTCGAGAGCATGGGAGGCCTTCGGAGTCGGTGCGGACGGGGTGCGGGTAGGTCGAGGCGAGTGCGGCTCGTCGAGCGCGCGGAGGCCGACGTTGCTGAGGTAGCCGACGCCCTGCAGCACGCTGCCGGCGACGACGGTCGTGATGAACACGACCGAGAGGGCACCGCGGAGGGGAGCGGTGGCGATCCGGCGGAGACGGTGCCGCGAGTCGGTCGGCGTGACGGCGGTCGGGAAGCGCGCTACGGACTCGGCGGTCGGAGCAGGCTGGGCGGCGGCCACCGGTGCAGTGCTGGCGGGTGCGGTGGCGACGGGTGCGGCGGCGATCGGCATCGGATCCTCCTCGGGTCGGAGCGCGGGGTGCGCTCCGACCTGCTCCACGATCCTCGGATCCGCGTGCCGCGTCGTCGTCCCGCAGGACCGACCGCGGTCATCCGCTCGCACGACATGCATTGCGCCATGCGGGTGACGCGCGGCGCTGGTGGGCTAGGGGGTCGGGTCGTCGCTTCGCGAGAAGGCGATCGCGACGAGGCGGCGCAGCACGTCGAGGTCGACGTCGTCGAGGGTGCGCACGTAGACGCAGCCGGCACCCTCGGTGAATCGGCCGAGCTCAGGCAGCAGCGCGGCTCCCTCGGGCAGGTCCTTGAGCCCGTAGAGCGAGAGCTGCGCCTTCCGCGGTGAGAACGCCGTCTTCGGCCAGACGCCGGTGCGGCGCGGATCGGAGGGGAGACGTAGCGGTAGCTGCCGAAGCCGACCATCGACGGCCCCCACATCACCGGCTCCGTACCGGTGACCTCGCGGAAGAGCGCGGCGAGCGCGACTCCGTCTTCTCGACGGCGGGCCGGAACAGCCGCCGCGAGGAACTCGTCGACGCTCGCGTCGGTGGGGCCGGTCTTCTGCGCGCTCATTCTCCGAGGGTGCCACCTCGAGCCGCTCGAAAGCGCGCCTCATCACGGGCGGTGCTGGCGTTCCCACGCAACCAGCGAGCGTCACCGGGTGATGCGGAGAGGGCCGGCAACTCGTGCGCCGGCCCACTCCATGGCCCGCGGGCAGCACCGCTCGCTCAATCCACTCGTCGGTGCCGTCGTTGATGTTGTCAACGGCGTTTTGTTGCATGGCCGGCGACCTCGGCTGAGGCGACTAATCTCGAGGAAGTAGGCCATTCCTATAAGCCCAAGCAAAAAGCCCTGCACCAGACGTTACGGGTAGCCACATGCCTGTTAGTAGTAAATCATCTACAACTTTCTCAGCTTTCGCGCGGTCGCGATCAAAAATTGTCAAATAGGCCTCAATGACGATCCAAATAGTACCCACATTATCGACGCCGCGAAAATTCGCTTGATTTACAGCCTCGCGTTCGTCAATAACAGCAGTAAACCCGCGGTGTCGGGCGATCGCGATGACTGCGCATTCGCCAATATGCTGGGTGGGGCCGCCAGCCATGTCGGCTTTCACCTCAAGCATGGTCTCTTCTTCGTCTTCCGTCAGAATGGCTAGTTCTGCCCAGGAGGAGCCACTGACTGACGGAATGCTTGTATGCGTGTTACGCCCGTTTTCTATCTCCCAGTTTACGTAGGTGGGTACAAGCACCGATCCTGCTGGTGCAAGTTTCTCAAGTATGTATGCGTGTCCAGCGCGGCACAGGTGAGTGTAAGCGCTCGTATCGATCACCCACCTGCCGCCGCTATTTCTCATGACCGGCAAACTGATCCCGCAGATCTTCTATTTTTCCCTCCGGCCGCTGCGGTAAATCTGCCGTCGAAAGCGTTCCTCTCAGAAGTTCGATCGCTCGCGCGGCGGTCAATTGTTCTGCAACGTAGGCGTTAAGGATTGAAGAAGTGAGCGCCGGAGAAAGATACGACTCCTTAAATTCATCAGACCAGATAAGCCCGAGCCGTAAGTAGTCGCCCGCCGTTGGCTCGTAACTGCCGAAAGTGCGATGTTCGTCGAAGGAGATGAGGTGCAGGTTGCGCAATTGACTGATTGTGGCAGACCAACTAAGTCGATATATCGCACCGACGGCAAGAGCCCGGTCTCGGACCTTCCAAGAACTGTAGGCATTCCATAGTTTGGTCACCCCGGCTCGTGGGGCCAGGAAGTGGATGGCAAATGAGTTGATCATTCTCTCCGTCTCGGAGGATGCTTCCGAGTCGTAGGCGTCGCCGAACAGCCAGTGTCCTAATTCGTGTGCAAGAGTCATCCGCCGACGACCCGATGGCATATCCCCATTGAGAACCGCCGCACCGACGGTCGCGGTTGAGCCGTCGACCTCGACGCAACCACCATCTGCGCCGCGATCTCCCAAGGAGGAGGAGAGGACGTAGAGGCCGAGGGTTTCGCAGGCACGACCGAGATCCTCGATTGGGTCTGTCCCAAGAGAAGCTTGCGTGCGGGCGCGACTTGCAGCTGATTCAGTGGCCGAGTGATCCTGTGGGACGTCCAGCTGTAGCCGGTCAGGCGTCGGGATTAGATTTCGCCGCAGGAGAAACTGGATATCCAGCGCAAAGTGGTCTAATTCCGCGTCCAGTTTCTTCGTGCTTCCGTGAGCATTTGTAAGGTCGTTTCGCCTGCTGACTACGGCCTGAACGGGGTCAGAGACGAAATAGGACAGTGGCCGTTCAAAGAGCTTCGGCGATTTGAACCAACTCAGGGACGTTTATTTTGCGTTCGCCCTTCTCGAGGCGTGAGATTGCTGAGCGATCAAGGCCGACGGCTCGTCCGAGACCGTCTTGAGTCACGCCCGCGTCGTCGCGAGCTTGTGCAACACGTTGGCCGAGAGCAAGTTTGTCCATGCGTGTGATTTTCGCACAACTTCAGCAAGGGCACGACTGGCGACCTGCTCATCAGTCCCGTCAGGCGGGTGTCTACGCCAGCGAACCCCAAGGCGAGGCGTCTCGAAGGGGGGTGCAGGCACGGTGGCCTACTCGTGATCGCGCTGGCCGCCGTGACTATTGAGGCTGCGGAGGGGACGGCGTGCGCTCCCGGGGAAGCCGTCTCGTGATGCCGCTCGTCGCCGCGCTCGATGCCGCTCGTCGCCGCGCTCGATGGCGCTGCGAGCGAGTGCCGGTGGATGAACCTCCTCGACCTGCACTCACACTATGGCTCGCGGACGCCAGGACGTCACCCCGTCAGCACCAGCGGCCCGTCCTCCGTGATCGCGAGCGTGTGCTCCGTGTGCGCGGCGCGGCTGCCGTCGGCGGTGCGCACGGTCCAGCCGTCGGGGTCCATCCGGATGCGCGACGTCGTCTTCGCCCACCACGGCTCGAGCGCGATCACCATGCCGGGCCGCAGCCGGTAGCCGCGGCCCGCGCGCCCGTCGTTGGGGATGTGCAGGTCGCCGTGCATCGTGCGGCCCACGCTGTGCCCGCCGAACTCGAGGTTCACCGGGTAGCCGGCGGAGGCGGCGACCGCGCCGATCGCGGCGGACAGGTCGCCGACGCGGTTGCCCGGCACGGCGGCCGCGATGCCGGCCGCGAGGGCGTCGCGGGTCGAGCGGATCAGCTCCTCGTCGCTCCGCTCGGCTCGCCCGACGATCGTGGTCACCGCGGCATCGGCCACCCAGCCGTCGACCGAGACGGCGAAGTCCAGGCCTCAGCATCGTCTCCGTCGCGCAGCCGGTAGTCGTGCGGGAGCCCGTGCTGCGCGGCGTCGTTGACGGAGGTGCAGATCACGTTGCGGAAAGGCCCGTTGCCGAACGACGGCGCGTAGTCCCAGTAGCAGGAGACGGCGCCGCGCTCGTCGACGGCCCGGCGGGCGGCCTGCTCGATCTCGAGCAGGTTCATGCCCACCTCGGCGCGGGCGGAGAGGGAGGCGAGCGTGTCGCGGACGAAGGCGCCCGCCGCGCGCATCTCGTCGATCTCGGCGGAGGTGTGCAGCTCGATCATTTCGGTATACTAATACCGGTCGGCTGGTATGAAAATACCAGCCACTGGCCACCGCCCGCCGCCCGCCCGATCGAAGGAGCCCGCCGTGATGGTCCGCGCACCCCTCACCCCCGAGCAGCTCGAGGCCGGCCGTCGGCTCGGCGAGACACTCCGGCGCGCCCGCGGCACCCGCACGCTGAACGAGGTCGCCGCGCAGGCCGGGCTCTCGCCCGAGACGCTCCGCAAGATCGAGACCGGCCGCCTCCCCAGCCCGGCGTTCGGCACCGTCGCGGCCCTCGCCTCGGCGCTCGACCTCTCGCTCGACGCCCTCGCGCTCGAATGGGCCGGAGCCTCGGCCCGCGTCGTGCGCCGGGCCTAGGCCCCCAGCTGCTCCCGCCAGTCCGCCGGCAGCCGGTCGGCAGGCCCTGGCGCCGTCTGGTCGAGCGGGTGCTCCTGCGGATCCGCGAGCCGCGGCCCGTCCGCGTAGTCGCCGGTGCGGTAGTCCCAGAACCAGTCCTCACCCGGCTCGAAGCTGCGGATGACGGCGTGGCCGATCGACTCGTAGTGCGCGGTCGCGTGGCGGTTCGGCGAGTCGTCGCAGCAGCCGATGCGCCCGCAGAGCGCGCACCGGCGCAGGTGCACCCACCACGCTCCGGTGCGATCGCACTCGACGCAGCCGGCGCCGGAGGGAGGGACGGAGGGGTCGATCATCGACGTCGCGGTCATGCCACCAGTGTGCTCCGTCGCCCGTGCGAGCTCACGCTCGGAAGGGTTCAGCTTCCGGCCCGGAGCCTCGCGAAGGCCTCGTCGACCATCGTGCGGAAGTCGGCGTCCTCGTGCGCGGCCCACTCCTCCCACACCACGTCGACCGCGGCGAGGCCGGCGGCGGCGAGCACCTGGGCGGTGAGCGGCTCGACACCCCTCGCGGCGATCGAGTCGGCGAGCGCCTCCGCTCCCTCGGCGCGGCGCTCGCGCAGCCGCGCTTTGAGTGCGAACTCGCTCGAGATCAAGCGGAGTCGCGCCCGGTAGACCTCGGGCTCGCGGGTCGCCACGACGACGACGGGCTCGACGGAGGCGCGCACCAGCTCCCAGCCCGAGAGTGCGGCGTCGGCGGGCAGGGCGCGGACGGGAGCGGCGTAATCGACGCGGTCGCCCTCGACGGCGGCGACGACCACGTCCTCCTTGCTGCGGAAGTAGCGGAAGAAGGTCGCGCGCGAGACTCCGGCCTCGCGCGCGGCCTCCTCCACCGTCACCGCGGAGTAGCCGCGCTCGAGGAACACGGCCAGCACCGCGTCGGCGAGCTCGGCGCGCAGGAGGGCGCGCGTGCGGTCGCGGAGCGGTGCGGTCATGCGGTCAGCCTAGGAGCCGCGGCGCGGAGGCCGCGGCGCCCGGCTCAGTTGGCGGCCGAGATCTCGAGCGCGATGCCGTCGGGGTCGCGGAACTCGAGGATGCTCTGCGGGCCGGTGTCCTTGATGGGCTCGTGCGCGATGCCGAGCTCGTCGAGCACGGCGACGGCGGCCTGCAGCTCGTCCGGTCCGGCGACGGCGAAGCTCAGGTGGTCCAGGCCCACGCGGTCCTCGTCGAAGCGGTCGTCGGCGGCGGCGACGGGGCGCAGGCCCAGCAGTCCGCCGGGGAAGGAGTAGATCACTCCGCCGAAGAGGAAGGCCAGCTGCTCCTGCTGTTCGGCGGGTGCGTCGGCCGGCGGTGCCTCGAAGGCGACGTCGAAGCCGAAGACGGAGTCGTAGAAGGCGCGCGAGACGGCGATGTCGCGGACGGTGAGGCGGATGTGGGCGTAGTCCACGGCGGGGATGGGCATGCGGGGTCCTTCCGGAGGCGGCGGGCCGGAACGCCCGCCGAGAGGACTTCGGAGCCGAGGCGCCGCCGGAGGGTTCCGATCCGCGGTTGAGACTCAGTCTCAAATGAGATATTTACTATCACAGCACCGATGCCGCCCCGATCGAAGGAGACCCGCATGACCCTCACCTCGAAGAACACGCTGCAGGAGTGGCTCGACGACGCCGTCGGCGGTCGGATCCTCCGCGGGATCCTCGCCCAGGGCGGTCAGTCGGAGGAGGCGCTGCGCCCCGCGGCGAGCCTGTCGCTGCGCGCGATGGTCGAGCTCGGCGGCGGCGCGTTCCCGCAGGAGCTCGTCGACACTCTCGTGAAGCAGGCGAACGGCGGCGTGATCCCGCCGGAGGAGACGGAGGAGGAGGCGCAGGACGGCTCCGGCCGCTTCGTCGGGAAGACGGTGATCGTCACCGGCGCCGGGTCCGGCATCGGCCGGGCGACCGCCCGCCGGATCGTGCGCGAGGGCGGCCGGGTGATCGCGGTCGACGTCGTGCCGACCGGGATCGAGGCGCTCGCCGCAGCCTCGCCGGAGGGCTCGATCGTGACGGTGACGGCCGACATCACCTCGACGGACGGGGTCGCCTCGATCGTCGCCGCGGCCGGCGAGCGGATCGACGGCCTCGCCAACATCGCCGGGATCATGGACGGCATGACCCCGCTGCACGAGACCGAGGACGCGCTCTGGCGCCGGGTGTTCTCGGTGAACGTCGACGGCACGTTCGCGCTCAGCCGCGCGGTGCTGCCGGCGATGCTCGAGGCCGGTCGCGGGGCGATCGTGAACGTGGCGTCGGAGGCGCTCGCTGCGCGGCAACGCGGCCGGCACCGCCTACACGGCGTCCAAGCACGCGGTCGTGGGCATCACGAAGAGCTCGGCGTTCCTCTACGGGCGCTCCGGCATCCGCACGAACGCGGTCGCTCCCGGCCCCACCGCCACGGGGATCGAGGGGACGATGTCGAGCGACTTCGCCCGCGAGCGCCTCGCACCGTTCTTCGCGCTGATCCCGCCGGTGGTCGAGGCCGACACGATGGCCGCGTCGATCACCTGGCTGCTCAGCGACGACTCCGCGAACGTAGAACGGGATCGTGCTCGCCTCGGACGGCGGCTGGTCGGTGCAGTAGGGCCCGGAGCGGCCTGTCGGCGGCCGTGCGCGGCGGCGACAGTACACCGGATCGTGTACTGTCGCCGCACTGAGCACGGCGACCCTCACCCACACCGCCGCCCTGGCCCGGATGGGCTCGGCGCTGTCGGATCCGACCCGCGCGAGCATCCTGCTGACGCTGCGGGAGGCGCCGGCGTTCCCCTCCGACCTCGCCGAGGCGCTCGGCGTCTCGCGGCAGTCGATGTCGAACCACCTCGCGTGCCTGCGGGGCTGCGGGCTGGTCGAGGCGGTCCCGGAGGGGCGCCGCACCTGGTACCGGCTGGCCGATCCGCACCTCGCGGACGCCCTCGGCGACCTGCTGCGCGTCGTGCTGTACGTCGAGCCCGACTGCTGCTCCGGCGACGGGGTGCACCTGCTCGTGACCGCGCTCGCCGAGCCCCGCCGCGCGCTGCTGCTGCGCCGCGTCCGCCTGATCGTCGCCGTGACGATCGGCTACAACCTCGTCGAGGCGGTCGTCGCCCTGAGCGCGGGAGCCGCCGCGTCGTCGACGGCGCTGATCGGCTTCGGGCTCGACTCCGGCATCGAGGTGCTCTCGGCCGCGGCAGTCGCGTGGCAGTTCTCCCGCCGCGACCCCGAGCGCTACGAGCGCGGAACCCTCCGCGTGATCGCCGTGGCGTTCTTCGCGCTCGCCGCCTACGTCGCCGTGTCGTCGATCCTGTCGCTGGCGGCCGGCAGCGAGCCCGCGATCAGCCCGCTCGGGCTCGCGATCACCGCGCTGAGCGTGGTCGTGATGCCGTTCCTCTCGCTCGCCGAGCGGCGCGCGGGGCGGGGCTCGGCTCCGCCACCGCGGTCGCCGACTCGAAGCAGACCCTCGTCTGCACGTGGCTGTCGGCGGCGGTCCTGATCGGGCTGGCGCTCAACGCCCTGCTCGGCTGGTGGTGGGCCGACGCCGTGGCCGGACTCGTGATCGTCGTCTTCGCGGTGCGCGAGGGGATCGAGGCGTGGCGCGGCGACGCGTGCGCCACCTCGGTCGGCATGCTGCTGGAGGAGGAGGGGGCGCTGAGGCCCGAGCGGGCGTACGGTCTCGGCATGGACACCTCGCGCATCTGGCACTCCGTCTCGGGTGAGGGCGATCCGCTCGTCGCGCTGCACCCGCGGCACCGACTCCCCGCTCGATGGCGCCGTTGCTCGAGAGACCTGCCCGAGTACCGCTGGGTCGTCGTCGATCGGCCGGGTCACGGCCGCAGCCCCGATGTCCTGGGCGAGTGGAGCTTCGTGGACGCGGCGGACGCGGTGGCGGCGGTCCTCGACGAGCTCGCACTCGGACCTGCGCACGTGGTCGGCTGGAGCGACGGTGCGATCGTCGGCCTGCTTCTCGCCCTGCGACGCCCCGACCTCGTCCGCACCCTGGTGGTCGGCGCAGGGGTCTTCCACCGCGACGGCTGGCGGGCGGGGGTGCTGAACGGGGAGGCTCCCGAGTTCCTCGGCGACGCGTACGGCGAGGTGTCCCCGGACGGGCGTGAGCACTGGCCGGTCGTCGTCGCGAAGTCCGCCCGGCTGCACGCCCTCGAGCCGCAGCTGGATCCCGGTGATCTCGGCCGGCTGGCGATGCCCGTGCTCGTCGTCGCGGGGGACGACGACGAGGTGCGGTTCGAGCACCTCGTGTCGATGTTCGAGGCGCTGCCGGACGGTGAGCTGGCGATCCTGCCCCGGGCGACTCACGGCGCGCTCGTCGAGAAGCCGGACCTGCTCGCGCGCCTGATCCGGGATCTGCACCATCCGCTCGGGAACGGGGTCGCCCCGATCCGGCGGTCCTGACGCCCAGCGTCCGCGCACCGGGAGAGGCGATGCTCACGGCATGACCCTCTCGGTGCCCGACGCCCTCGTCCCGCTCGCGCTGCGGCTCGCCCGCGCGAACCGCACCTTCGTGACGGAGGAGGGGGCGAGGCGGCGCATCCGCGAGGCGCAGCTGCGGCCCGCTCCGTACGGACCGCCGGCGCGCCTCGCGTCCGGGATCCGCGTCGACGTCGAGCACGTGGCCGGCTGGCCGGTGTACACGCTGCGCCCGCGCGACCGCGTGCTCGGAGGCGCGGTGTACGCGCACGGCGGCGGCTGGGTGAACGAGATCCACCCGCAGCACTGGCGCCTCGCCGCCCGCATCGCGGCGGACGCGTCGATCGCCGTGACCCTGCCGATCTACCCGCTCGTGCCGTTCGGCACGGCGCGCGAGGCCCGCGACGGGGTGCTCGCCCTGGTGCGCAGGAGCCTGGACCGGTACGGCCCGACCTGCCTCGCGGGCGACTCCGCGGGCGGTCAGATCGCTCTGTCGACGGCGCTCGCACTGCGCGACGAGGGCGTGGTGCTGCCGCGGACCGTGCTGATCTCTCCCGCCCTCGATCTGTCGTGGAGCAACCCGCGCATCCCGCTCGTGCAGCCGACGGATCCGTGGCTCGGCACCCCCGGCGGGCGCGTGCTCGCCGAGCACTGGCGCGGCGACCTCGACCTGCTCGACCCGGCGGTCAGCCCGCTGTTCGGCGACTACGCGGGGCTGGGGCCGCTGACCGTGTTCACCGGCACCCGCGATGTGCTGAACCCCGACGTGCACCTGCTCGCCGAGAAGGCGGCCGCGGCGGGAGTGCCGTTCGAGCTGCACGAGGCCGTCGGGCAGCTGCACGTGTACCCGCTGGTGCCGACGCGGGCGGGCCACCACGCGCAGCACGACCTGATCGAGGGCCTGAGCCGCGCCGTGCGGCGAGGCGATCCGCAGAAGCAAGGCTGAGCGGCCCGATCCGGGGTGATCCGCCTCGATCGGCCCGCTCAGCCTTCGTTCTGCAGCTCGTTCGTGGACGACGACGGGTGGAGAGCGGCCTGACCGTCATGACGGCAGTTCACGGCAAGGCCCCTCCCATGTGAGCATCGTGGAGAGGCTGGGGAGGGGGCGATTGGTCGAAACGCTACTGGAGGCCCCTGGTTCCGAGGAGGGGTGGCGCGGACCGTCGTGGCTCCAGGGAGAGGCCTCCTTCAGTGACGTCGACCGTCAGCCCGGCGCCAGCACCCGGAACGTCAGCGACAGCGCCGCATCCTCCACCGGCACGCGGTAGCGCTCGGGCAGCGCCGGGCCGCACGAGGCGCTGCCGACGCCCTGCTGCCGCACGTCGAGGTTCAGCAGCACGCGCCCCGAGTCGCGCAGCTCGTGCGGGTGCGCCGCCGCGGCGAGGTCCTCGCTCGACCAGCGCCGCGCGGTGAAGTCGAACAGCCCTGTCACCTCGAGCGTCGGAAGCCCTGCCCCCGAGAGCGCCAGCCGCCGCGTGCCCACGTGGTTCCCGTTCTCCTGCGGCACCACGTACGGCGTCTGCAGCGCGTCGATGCTCGAGCGCCAGAGACCGAGACGGGAGGCGCCGACGGTGTCCGCGTAGGACTCGCCGGGGCCGTGGCCGCGCCACTCCGCGTCCGCGTAGGCCGGCAGCCCCATCCGCAGACCGAGGCGCGGCGGAGTGACCGAGAGGTGTCCGTAGGCGGTGTCGCTCCAGTCGCCCGTGAACGAGAAGCGCGCATCGAGGTGCACCGCGTCGCCGTCTGCCGTCCAGGTCAACGTGCTGACGACGGCGAGCGTCCGCGTCGCCGGGCCGCTGCGCGTCACGACCGTGACGGAGTCGGCGCTCGCCGCCACCTCGAGGGTGCGGTGCACGATCCGGTCGAGTCCCGCAGCGACCCACTCGGCGGCCAGGGCGTTCAGCACGCCCTGGCCGCGGTCGTTCTCGGTCGGGGCGCGCCACAGATCGAGGCGGGGCCCGTCGACGAGCACGCCCGCGAGCTCCAGCAGGGCGCCGGTCCGGGCGTCGAGGGAGGCGGCGCCGACCTGCAGTCGCTCGCCCGCGACGACCGGGGTCAGGGCTCCCCGCTCGACATCGGCCTCCGGCACCAGCACCGCCTGCCCCCACGCGGCCTCGTGCCCCTGCGGGGCCCAGGACGCGGGATCCGCGAGCTCCGCCGTCACGGTCAGCACCCGCTCGCCGTCCCCCTCCGGGGCATTCGGCGCCGCGACCGTCACGGACTCCCGCGCGGGCACCGCCGGCACGTCGAGCACCCCTCCGCGACCGTCGCCCCCTCGTCCGCGATGCTCCAGCGGAACAGCAGCGCGGAGGTGTCGACGACGTCCTGCCGGCTGCGCACGGTCACGGTCGCGGCCGTCACGTCGATCACGACGGGCGCGTAGGCGCGCGCCAGCGAGGCGAGGCCGGGCGACGGCGTCCGGTCGGGGAAGAGCAGTCCGTCGATGCAGTAGCTGCCGCCGTTGGGCGAGAAGTCGATGTCGCCGCCGTGGCGGAAGCCCTGGCCGCGCGGAAGCCGTGGTCGATCCACTCCCAGACGAAGCCGCCGACCATGCGCGAGGACGACTCGAGGATCCGCTGGTACTCGTCCAGCGATCCCGGCCCGTTGCCCATCGCCGTGCCCGTACTCGCAGAGCACGAACGGCAGGCGGCGGCGCCGGACGTCGTCGAACGATCCCGGCACGACCCCTCGGGAGTCGGCTCCCGTCGCTCCGCGATCGCCTCGAGATCGCTCAGCGACGGGTACATCACCGAGTACACGTCCGAGTCGCGGTAGCTCGGATCGCGCTCGTAGTGGATCGGCCGGGTCGGATCGAGCTCCAGCACGACCCGCCGCAGCTCGTCGAAGGCCTCGCCGACCATGCTCTCGTTCGCGAGCGACCACATCACGATGCTCGGGCGGCTCCGGTCGCGGGCGACCATGCGCGTCACGCGGTCCACGAGCGCGTCGCGCCACCGCGGATCCGTCGGCGGGTTGCCCTCCCACCCCGCGTAGATGAAGCCGTGGGTCTCGATGTCGCACTCCTCGAGCACCCAGAGGCCGAGCTCGTCGCAGAGGCGGACGAAGGCGGGGTGCGGCGGGTAGTGCGAGGTGCGGACGGCGTTGACGTTCGCCCGCTTCATCAGCTCGATGTCCAGGCGCATCGTGGCCTCGTCGAGCGCGCGTCCGCGGTCGGGGTCGTGCTCGTGCCGGTTCACCCCGCGCAGCCGCACCGGCACTCCGTTCACGGTGAAGACGCCGTCGCGGATCAGCACGGTGCGGAAGCCGATGCTCAGCTCGATGCGCTCGCCCGCGGCCTCGAGCGTGCCGCGGTACAGGCGCGGCGACTCCGCGCTCCACGGCTCGGCCGCGACCGACACGGCCTCGCCCGCCGTCGTCTCGATCCCGAGCTCCGGCACGCGCACCACTGCGGCCACCGGTCCGCCGTCGGCGTCGAGCGCCTGCACCAGCAGGGTGCCCGTGCCGTCCCGCCAGTCGGCGGTCACTACGACGTCGTCGACCGCGCCGTCGGGACGCCAGAGCAGCTCGACCTCGCGGAAGATCCCGGGGAGCCACCACATGTCCTGGTCCTCGAGGTAGCTGCCGGCCGACCAGCGCTGCACCCGTACGGCGAGCAGATTCGATCCGCGGCGCAGCGACGAGGTGACGTCGAACTCGAACGGCAGGCGGCTGCCGGTCGACCAGCCGAGCTCGACTCCGTTCAGCACCGCGGCCCCGCAGGAGTCGACGCCCTGGAACCGCAGGACGGCACGGCCGCCCTCCGGCCAGTCGGCGGGGAGGTCGAAGCGGAGGCGGTGGTCGCCGGTCGGGTTCTCGTCGGGCAGGTGCGGCGGATCGAGCGGGAAGGGGTAGGCGGTGTTCGTGTAGAGCGGGTCGCCGTGGCCCTCGAGCACCCAGTGCGAGGGGATGCGGAGCAGGTCCCAGTCGGAGTCGTCGAGGTCGACGTCCGCGAACGAGGGCCCGGTGCCGGCGGCGGTCGGCGCGAGCCGGAACCGCCACTCCCCGTCGAACCGCAGGCGGGGAGCGTCGCTCAGCACGTCCGCGCGGGGCCGCCGCCGCCCGCGTCCCGGCGCCGTCTCCTCCCAGTACGCGGCGGCCTCTCGCGGAGCGGACCCGGCGTCAGAGCCCACCGGTCAGCCCTTCACCGATCCGGCCGCCAGGCCCGCCATGATCTGCTTGTTCAGGAACAGGTAGAGCACGAGCATCCCGAGGATGTTGATGCTGATCGACGCGAACAGCGGACCGTACTGCGTCGATCCGTACTCGTCGCTGAAGTTCAGCAGCCCGACCTGCACCGTGGCGAGCTCGTCGTTCGTGGTGAACGTCAGCGCGATCAGCAGGTCGTTCCAGACCGCGAAGAACTCGACCAGCGCGATGGTGATGATGGCGTTGCGCATCATGGGCACGCCGACGCGGAAGAACGCGGTGATCATGCTCGCGCCGTCGATCGCCGCCGCCTCGAAGATCTCGCGGGGGATCGCGCGGAAGTAGGCGGTCATCAGGAACACCGTCAGCGGCAGTCCCATCACCGTGTAGGTGATGATCAGCGGCCAGAGCGAGTTCGTCAGCCCGGTGCGGAAGTACACGGTGAACAGCGGGACCAGGATCATCTGCCCCGGGATCATGATGCCCGCGATGAACAGCAGCAGGACCGTGTTGCGGCCCTTCCACACGAGAACCTCGAGGGCGTACGCGGCCGCGACTCCGAGCGCGATCATCAGCGCCAGCGAGGGCACCGTGACCAGGACGCTGTTGCGCAGGTTCGTCGCGAGGTCGCCCTCGGTCAGCGCCGAGACGTAGTTCGAGAAGTCGAGGCTCTCGGGCAGGGCCCAGGTGGGGTTCGCGAAGAACTCGTTCTGCGTCTTGAACGAGCCCATCACGATCCAGAAGATCGGATACGCCTCGACGACGACGAGCAGCGCGATCAGCGCGCGGCCGATCCAGCGGCGGGTGCCCCGGCCGAGGCGGCGGGCCTGCCGGTGCGGGCCCGCGGGGACGGAGGGGCGGACGCGGGCGGCGGGGCGCGGGAGGGTTCCGGTGGACACCTCAGGCCTCCTTCGTGTTGTCGCGGCGCGACGATCGGAAGATGAAGAGGGTGACCAGGAAGCACATGATCGTCAGCACGAGGGCGATCGTCGAGCCGTACCCGTAGTCGGAGTAGCTGAAGACGGTCCGGTACATGTAGAGCGTCAGCGGAGTGGTCGAGCTGCCCGGTCCGCCGTTGTTGAGCGCCAGGAGGGTGTCGAACACCTTGAGCGTGTTGTTGAAGCTGAAGATGACGGAGGAGAGCAGCACCGGCAGCGAGAGCGGGATGACGATCGAGCGCACGAGGCGCCAGCCGGTGGCGCCGTCCAGGCGGGCCGACTCGAGCGTCTCCTCGGGGATGTCGACGAGTCCGGCATAGAGCAGGATCGCGAAGAAGCCCATCGAGCGCCACAGCTCCATGCCGACCGCCACGGCGAAGGTGCCCTCGGCGGTGGCGAACCAGTCGATGCCGTCGAGTCCGAAGACGCCCAGACCGGCGTTGACCGGCCCCTCCTGGCTCCCGACCGCGAACATGCTCTTGAACAGCAGCGCGACGGCGACGGTCGGCAGCACGGTCGGGAAGAACACGACGGTGCGGACGAACGAGGACGAGTTCTTGAGGACGAACACGTAGAGCAGCGCGAGCGAGTAGCCCAGCACGACCTGCCCCACGGTGATCACGATCGAGTAGCGGACCGTGAACCACAGCGCCTCCAGCGCCTGCGGATCCTGGACGAAGCGCACGAAGTTGGCACCGCCCGCGAACTCGAAGCCGCCGAGCGGGTTGCCGGTGAAGAAGGTGAGCCCGAGCGACCAGAGCACCGGGACGAGCTTGATGAGCGTGTAGACGGCGAGTGCCGGTCCGAGAAGGATCAGGATCGCCTTCTTGTCACCCAGAACGCTGTTCACGGGAGTCCTTTCGAGGTGCGCGCGGGGCACGCACGCGGGGAGAAGAGGGGTGCGACCGGGGCGGGAGGGATGAGCCCCGCCCCGGTCGTCGTCCGAGGCCCGCCCGGCGGGGCGCGACCTCGGGTCGATCGGGCCTACTGGGCCTGGTCGAGGTCAACCTGGAGGGCCGCCATGTAGTCCTCGGCGCTCATGCCGCCCGAGACGAGGAGCGAGACGTTGGTCTGCGCGTCCGAGGTGGTCTTGGCGTCGAAGAGCGCCTCGAACCAGAGCACGGTCTCGTCGGCCTCGTTGACGTACTCCTGCACGACGGTGGTCAGCGCGGGGACGTCCGAGACCTCCTCGTTGAGCGCGAAGCCCGAGATGACGCCCTGGTTCTGCAGCGCGCTCGAGCCGTAGTTCTCGGCGATGCACGAGAGCCAGTCGCCGACGCCGTCGGTGTAGGCCTTCGCCGACATCGCGGTCGCGGCTCCGGCGTTCGCGGGCCACTGGCTGCGGTCGCCCGCGCCGCCCTCGACGTCCGGGAACGGCAGGAACCCGACGTTCTCCTCGCCGATCTGATTCTGCGCCGGGTCGTTGAGGTTCGCGAGGAACCAGGAGCCGTTGTAGGTCATCGCGGCCTCGCCGGTGAGGAACTGCGTGTTCGCGGTGTCGGTGTCGCGGGAGGTGACTCCCTCGCCGAACAGCCCGGCGGAGCCGAGATCGGCGATCGCCTGAGCGCCCTCGACGTACTCGGGGTCGGTGAGCTTCGCGTCGCCCGACTGGACGTCCTTCATGGCGTCGGGGCCGATGGAGCGGAAGAGGTAGTTCCCGATCAGGCGGGTGAGGGCCAGCCCTGGCTGCCCGCCTCGGTCAGCGGCACCACTCCGGCGCCCTTGAGCGTCTCGAGCGCGGTCACGAGCTCGTCCCAGGTCTGCGGCTCGGCGATGCCGTTCTCGCTGAGGATCTGCTTGTTGTACCAGATGCCCTCGACGTTGTACTGGAACGGCAGCGAGACCATGCCGCCGTACACCGAGGTGATCGTGGACTTGGCGGCGGGGAGCACGTCGTCCCAGACTCCGAGCTCGGTGAGCTTCTCCTCGTAGTCGACGATGAGGTCGTTCTTGCCGAGGTCGCCGTCCGGGCGGACCTGCGCGGTGCCGGCCACGAAGGCGGTCGGCAGTGCGTCCTGGCTGGCGAGCAGGGTGATCTTCTGGACGACGTCGGCCTGGGCGACCGTCTGGTCCTCCAGCGGCATGGCCTCGTTCTCGGTGGCGCAGGCGCCCTCGGAGAGAGTGGTCAGCTCGTCGCGGATGATCGCGTTCTCGGCCGGAGTGAGGACCGAGAAGGAGCCGGCGTCGGCGGACTCTGACGAGCCCCCGCCGTCTCCGGATGCGCAGCCGGTGAGCAGCAGCACGGCGGCTCCCGTTCCGGCGATCAGACCGTGGACGACGCGGCGGGAGCCACGTTCCTGGGGGCGTGAAGTGCGGGACACATTTCCTCCTTGAAAGGTGCGGGAACGTTTGAAACGTTACAATTTGCGAGGCTAGCCACGCGGATCGGCGGTGTCAAGAACGAGTCCGGAGCGAATCCCTGCGCAGTAGAAGAGCGGAGCGACCGGATCGGCCCCGCTCACGACCTTTCGGATTGACACGTTTCAAAGAATCCCGCACCATGGGGTCGATGAACGGGCGGAGCAGCCCGCGCCCGCCGCTGGTGCGGCGAGGCCGAGATCGGAGAGCACGCGCATGGAACTCACGGGTCGACGAGCACTGGTCACCGGAGGCGCAGGGGCGCTGGGCCGGATCATCTGCCGGGAGCTGGCCCGCGCCGGAGCCGACGTCGTCGTCGTCGATCTCGACGGTGCGGGAGCCGAGGAGGTGGCCCGCAGCGTCCGCGAGCAGGGCCGTGCGGCGCGAGCCGTCGCCGTCGACCTCACCGACTTCGACGCCGTGCAGATCGCCCTCGGAGCCGTGATCGAGGAGGACGGCGCGATCGACGTGCTGGTCAACGGCGCGGGAGGCGGTGCCGTCTCCTTCTTCCACGAGATGACCGAGCAGACCTGGCGCACGCAGATCGAGCGCAACCTCGACACCGTCTTCGCCGTCACCCGCGCGGTGCTGCCCGCGATGCTCGAGCAGCGCTCGGGGCGGATCGTGAACATCGCCTCCGTGGCCGCGGTCGCCGGTGGCCGTCTCGTGCGCGGCGCGACCGCCTACGCGGCCGCGAAGGCCGGCGTGGTCGGGCTGACCAAGGCGCTCGCGATCGAGGTCGCCGATCAGGGAGTGACGGTCAACGCGCTCGCGCCCGGCGCCCAGCGCACCCCCGGCCGCGACAACGACACCGCGGAGCGACGCGAGGCGCTGCTCGCGCAGATCCCCTCGCGGCTGCTCGGCGAGCCGGAGCACCTGGCGCAGACCATCGTGTTCCTCGCCTCGCCCGCCGCCGTCAACATCACCGGGGTGATCCTGCCGCTCGACGGCGGGCACTCGATCTGACGCCCCGATCCAGGAGGAACGACGTGACCACTCCCGACCCCGAGCGTCTCGCGCGCGGCAAGGCCGCCTTCGACGCCGTCTACGGCGAGGGGAAGGCCGACGGCCTGATCGCGCTGCAGAGCGGCCGCGCCCAGGACCTCGCCCGCTACGGCCTCGAGTTCAACTTCGGCGACGTCAACTCGCGTCCCGGCCTGACCCTGCGCGAGCGCGAGCTGATCACGCTCGGCGTGCTGACCGCGCTGGGCGGCGTCGATGCGCAGCTGCGCGGGCACACCCGGGCCGCCATCAACACCGGTGCCACCGCGGAGGAGGTCGTCGAGGCGGTCATCCACGCGGTGCAGTACGTGGGGTTCCCCGCGCGCTGAACGCGGTGAAGGTCGTCTCCGAGGCCCTCGAGGCGCACGGCGTCGCCCTGCCGGAGCCGCTGCTGCCGGAGTGATCCGGCCGCGCGTGAGAGCATCGAAACCCGTCCGGCGCCTCGCCGCGACGACCCCGACACCCAGGAGGCAGCGATGGCGAAGGTCGGCATCCGCGACGTCGCCGCCGCCGCGGGCGTCTCGATGGGCACCGTCTCGCACTTCCTGAACCACCCCGCGCGGGTGTCCCAGGAGAAGGCGCAGCGGATCCAGGCGGCCATCGAGTCGCTCGGATTCGTCCGCAACAACGCGGGGCGCCAGCTCCGCCTCGGGCAGAGCTCGACCATCGCCTACATCGCTCCCGACGTGTCGAACCCGTTCTTCGCGATGATCGCCGAGGGGCGGAGCGCCGAGCCGCCGAGCTCGGCCTGTCGCTGTTCCTCGCCAACTCCGGTGGCGAGCGCACCCGCGAGGACGCCTACCTCGAGCTCTTCGAGGAGCACGGCGTCCGCGGCATGCTCGTCGCCTCGCACGGCGCCATCGAGGACAGGCTCGCCTCGGTCCGCTCGCGCGGCACCCCGACCGTGCTGGTCGGCCGCCGCGCCGGCTCCGAGGTGCAGCCCTCGGTCTCGCTCGACGACGTCGCGGGCGGACGCCTCGCCGCCCAGCACCTGCTCGAGCTCGGTCGCCGCCGACTCGCGTTCGTGGGCGGACCGCTGTCGATCCAGCAGGTGGGCGAGCGGCTCTCGGGCGCCAGCCGGGCCGTGGCCGAGGTGCCGGGGGCGACCCTCGAGATGATCGATGTCGAGCACCGCGTCATCGCGGAGGGCCACGAGGTCGGCGAGGCGATCGCGGCGCGCGATCCCGCCTCCCGCCCCGACGCGGTCTTCGCGGTCAACGACCTGCTGGCGATCGGCCTCGAGCAGGTCCTGGTCAGCCACGGCATCCGCGTTCCCGAGGACATCGCCCTGATCGGCTACGACGACATCGAGTACGCCGAGGCGTCCCTCGTGCCGCTCAGCTCCATCCGCGCGCCGCAGGAGTCGTTCGGCGCCTCCGCCGTCGACCTGTTGCAGGACGTGATCGGCGCGCCGTCGGACGGCGCCGACCGCCGCCGCGTCTTCGCCCCGGAGCTGATGGCCCGCGCGTCGACCCTCGGCCGCTGACCCGCCGCTGCCGGCGGAGCAGCCCCGGAGAGGCTTCCTGCTGGTCGAGCAGCCCCGGAGGGGCGTATCGAGACCCGACGTCACCGGGAGGGTGGATCTCGATACGCCCGCTGCGCGGGCTACTCGATCAGCGAGGGGTGCGTGCGGGATTCCTGCTGGTCGAGTAGCCCCGGAGGGGCGTGTCGAGACCCGACGTCACCGGGAGGGTGGATCTCGATACGCCCGCTGCACGGGCTACTCGATCAGCAAGGGGTCCACTGCGCGGCCTGCTCCCTCAGCGAGGGGAAGGCTGCAGTGCGCTTGCTCGATCCACAGAGGGACGCGAGGGTTTCCTGCTGGTCGAGTAGCCCCGGAGGGGCGTATCGAGACCCGACGTCACCGGGAGGGTGGATCTCGATACGCCCGCTGCACGGGCTACTCGATCAGCAAGGGGAGGGTCGCTGCGCGAGCAGCGGACCCGTCACGCGCCCCAGCTCGACTGGGTGCCGCCGACGCGCTCCTCCGCGAGCTGCTGCGCGCGCCCGGAGTCGGCGTAGGCCTTCATCGGGTCCGCCGGCAGGCCGCGGGTCTCGCGCCACGCGGCCAGCGCGGGGCGGACGTCCGAGTAGAAGGCGTCCATCAGGATCCCGTTCGCGCCGAGCACGTCGCCCGCGAGCTGCGCCTTCTCGAGCTCCGCGCGGTCGACGAGCAGCGCGCGCGCGGTCATCTCCTGCACGTTGAGCACCGAGCGGATCTGCCCGGGGATCTTGTCCTCGACGTTGTGGCACTGGTCGAGCATGAAGGCGACCGGCGAATCCGGGCCGTAGCCGCCTCCGCGCACGACCTCGTAGAGGATCCGGAACAGCTGGAACGGGTCGGCCGAGCCGACGATGAGGTCGTCGTCGGCGTAGAAGCGCGAGTTGAAGTCGAACAGAGCCGAGCTTCCCGAGGCGCAGCAGCTGGGCGACGATGAACTCGATGTTGGTGCCCGGCGCGTGGTGTCCGGTGTCCAGGCACACCAGGGCGCGGTCGCCCAGCGCGGCCACGTGGGCGTAGGAGGTTCCCCAGTCCGGCACATCCATGTGGTAGAACGCGGGCTCGAAGAACTTGTACTCGAGCACCATCCGCTGCTCGGCGCCCAGGCGCTCGTAGATGGTCGCGAGGGAGTCGGCGAGGCGGTCCTGGCGCCCGCGGATGTCCTGCTGTCCGGGGTAGTTGGAGCCGTCGGCGAGCCAGATCTTGAGGTCGCGCGAGCCGGTCGCGTCCATGATGTCGATGCAGGCGAGGTGGTGGTCGATCGCCTTCTGGCGGATCACCGGGTCGGAGTGCGTGAGCGAGCCGAACTTGTACTCGTCGTCCTGGAACGTGTTCGAGTTGATGGTGCCGAGCGAGACGCCCTTCGACGCGGCGTAGTCGCCGAGCGCCGAGTAGTCGTCGACCTTGTCCCACGGGATGTGCAGCGCGACGGTCGGAGCGAGGCCGGTGAGCTCGTTCACGGTCGCCGCGTCCGAGATCTTCTCCTCGATCGTGCGGGGCGTACCGGGAGTCGTGAAGACCTTGAAGCGGGTGCCGGCGTTGCCGAAGGCCCACGAGGGCAGTTCGATCGCCTGCTGCTCGAGCTGGCTGAGGACGTCGGGGGAGAGTTCGGTCACGAGGCGTGTCCTTCTGCGAGGGTGTCGGGAGTGGGAGCGGCGTCGAGGGCCGCGAGCTGGTCCTCCAGGTGGAAGACCTCGGTCAGGGAGGAAGCCCTCGTCCGGGGCACCGTCGAGGTCGACGAAGAACTCGCCCATCTCGGCCTGCCAGCGGGCGTTGACCTCGGTCCGCGCCATGGCGGCCTGCGCGTCGACGATCGAGGGGGTCTCGACGTAGCCGATCGAGCAGTCCGTCCTCGCGGACGAAGAGCGAGTAGTTGTTCCAGCCGGTGTCCTTGAGGGCGCGGAGCATGTCGGGCCAGACGGCCGCGTGGCGCTCCTGGTACTCCTCGAGGCGGTCGGGCTTCACCTGGAGCTGGAAGCAGACCCGGGTGAGGGGGTGTCACTCGACATCGAGCGGCTCCTTCGGATGGAGGGGTGCGTGGTACTCGTGAATCGTTTCACGACGGTGCTCGGCGAGCGTATCGCGGGCGCTGGGAGCGTGTCAAAGACGGCGTCCCGGAGTCGAGCGCCGCTGTCGTCCTCCAGCGCCGCCCGGCCCGGTGCCATACTTCCGGGACCGCCGCCCGCCGCGGCCCGACCCCGAGGAGGCGCCGTGCCGTCCGTGAGCGTCCGCGACGTCGCCGCCCGAGCCGGCGTCTCCGTCGGCACCGTCTCGAACGTGCTGAACCGCCCCGAGAAGGTCGGCGCCGAGTCGGTCCGCCGGGTGCAGGAGGCGATCGCCGAGCTCGGCTTCGTCCGCAACGACGCCGCGCGCCAGCTCCGCGCCGGCCGCAGCCGCAGCATCGGCCTGATCGTGCTCGACGCCGGCAACCCCTTCTTCTCGACCTCGCCCGCGGAGCCGAGGCGCGGGCCGCCGAGTCCGGCCTCGCTGTCCTGCTCGGCAACACCGACGACGACCCCGGCCGCGAGGCCGCCTACCTCGACCTCTTCGAGGAGCAGCGCGTGAGCGGTGTCCTCATCTCGCCGCTGGGGGAGGAGTCGTCGCGGCTCGACAGGCTCCGCTCGCACGGCATCCCGTGCGTCCTCGTCGACCGGGAGTCGCACGACTCCGCGCTCTCGTCGGTCGCCGTCGACGACGTGGCCGGCGGGCGCCTCGCCGTGGAGCACCTCCTGAGCCTCGGCCGCCGCCGCCTCGCGGTCATCGGCGGTCCGGAGTCGATCCGCCAGGTCGCCGACCGCCTCGCCGGCGCCTCGCGCGGCGGTACAGGAGGTCGAGGGCGCCGTGCTCGAGGAGATCGCAACGGAGTCGCTGTCCGTGCTCGCGGGGCGCGAGGCGGGGCGCGCTCTCGCCGCGCGCGACGCCTCCGATCGCCCCGACGCCGTGTTCTGCGCCAACGACCTGCTCGCGGTCGGGGTGCTGCAGGCCCTGATGCTGCTGGGCGACGTGCGCGTGCCCGAGGACGTCGCGCTGATCGGGTACGACGACATCGCCTTCGCGACGGCGACCGTGGTGCCGCTGTCGAGCATCCGCCAGCCGAGCGCGCTCATCGGCGCGACGGCGGTCGAGCTGCTGCTCGAGTCGGAGCCGCGGCAGGTGCTCTTCCAGCCCGAGCTGGTCGTGCGCGCGTCGACCGCCGGCTGACGCGGCGCCCTCCTCGGCGGGCGGTCCGCGGTGCGCGGAGGGCGCAGCGCGCTCGACGGCACCGCCGACCTCACCGCTCCCGACGACGCGAGAACAGGAGCACGGCCGCGACGATCGTCGCGGTGCCGACGGCGGCCGCTGTCACGCCGCCGACGACCCGTCCTGCTGGGACGTCGGGCGCCACCGCGAGGCCGACGGCCGTACCGACGAGGGCGAGGGCGAGCGGGAGGAGGGCCACCAGTGCCCGACTCCGAGGCCGGCGGGGTCTCGGGGTCACGGGTGTCCCTCCTCGTGGGTCGCCGGTCAGGCGCAGCGCGCCAGGTACTGGAGCACGTCGGCGCGCGTGAGCGCCTTCAGCGCACCGGCGTCGTGGTGGCTCCGGAGGAACGCGCGGACGGCCGACGTCGCCTTCGAGACCGTCAGGGTCGAGACGTCGACGCAGGGGACGGTGTCGAGCGGGTTCGTCCGCGTGCGCAGGTCGGCGTCGATCCCCGTCACGGCCTCGTCGAGGCTGGTGAGGACGATGGTCTCGGCGCCGTCCTGGGTCGGGCTGTCGCGCCACCACTCCTGGGCGCCGCCGTCGCCGTCCGAGCCGAAGGCGACGGTGACGGCGCCGAGGTCGGGGTCGAGACCACGCACGGTGTAGTCGCCGTTCGCCTCGGTCACGGTGTCGGTGTAGCCGACGAGGGGGCCCTGGTAGGCGGACACCGGGACGGGGAGGCCGTCGTCGGTCGTGACGTGGCCGCTGATCGTCGCTCCGAGCGGGATCACGTACTCGGGCAGCGCCAGCGTCTCTCCGGCGTCGGCCGAGAAGACCGTGCCGCGCTCGAAGCGGCCGGTCGCGCCGAGACTGCGGGGAACGTGCAGGCCGTCCTCGACGGTGGCGAGGACCGTGTACTCGACGCCGGGCACGACGTTCGCGGCGAAGGAGCCGTCCGCGGCCGTGGCCGACGGGACGACGGGCTCCACCTCGCTGGTCGTCGCGGGGAGCAGGAGCACCCCGGTTCCGGCGGCCGGAGGAGCGTCCGGCGCTCCCTCGAACAGGACCCGGCCCGTGATCGTGGCGGTCCCCTCCGGGGCATCCGCGTACGCGGGCGTGGCGAGCGCGGAGCCCGCGACCAGGACGGCGGCGGCGAGAGCGAGTGTGCGCCGGACGGCGGCACGCGAGAGCAATGGCATGGAGTTCCCCCTAGCGGGGGCACGACGCCCCTCGCCCCCGACCCTACGGGTCGGTGCCGACAGGCGGGAGGGCGGGCCGTCGACGCCGGAGTGAACGCGGAGACGACTCCCGGATCCGTTGCGCGGGGTCAGCCGACCAGCTGCGCCGCCCGCTCGAAGGCGCGCTTGAGCTCGTCGCGCTTGCGGGGCTGGCTCATCGCGCGCTGCCCGGGGCTCCAGGAGCCGATGACGGTGGGCCCGCCGCTCAGATACGGAGCGATGTTCGCGGCCCAGCCCTTCGTCGGCGCGGTGCCGGCGGTGACGACGACGTGCAGATCGGGGAGCAGCGGCAGGAGGCGGCGCAGCTCCATCGCGCCCTGGCGCAGCTCGTCCGCATCGGGCGCGCCGTCGCCGAGGTGCCAGGGCACGATGTTCCAGACCAGCGTGCGCTCGTGCAGACCGACCTCGTCGCGCAGCGTCCAGGTGGTGGCGGCGGTCTGATCGTCGTTGTCGACCGAGACGAAGCCCGATCCGGCGAGGCCGGCCGCCATCGGGCCCGGGGCCTCGAGCACGAGGAGGGCGCGGGCGCGGATCCCGGCCTCCGCGGGGTCGAAGTCGGGCACGACCGCTCCGGGGCTCCTCCGCGTGCGCCGGGCGAGGAGCTCCTCGCGGAACACGCGCAGGGGCTGCACCGAGGGCTCGTCCTCCAGCATCAGTCGACGCGCATCGACGGCGGAACGATCGCGGAAGCCCTGGGGCGCACTGAGGACACGCTCCGAGGCTAGGGCCTGGCGGCCTCGATCCGGCATGCTCCGCTCGTTCCGATCGCGCCGTAAGGACGCGGGTGGATCCGGGCGACTCGTCCCGCAGCCCCGCCCCTCCTGCTAGCGTTTCCTGGGCCGCGTCCAAGAAACCCGGCACTCCCGACCCTCCACGAAAGACGTCATGCGCCGCTCTCTCCTCCTCCCCGCCGCGCTCGCCGTGGGCGCCCTCCTGCTCAGCGGCTGCACCGCCGAGTCCGACGCGGGAGGCGACTCCGCGACTCCGGTCGCCGACGGCGTGCTCACTCACGCGTCCGGCGACGCGGAGCCGACCTGCCTCGACCCCCACGTCGGCGGCAACTACCCGCAGGCGCTGCTCGCGACCCAGGTGCTCGAGTCGCTCGTCTCGCGCGAGGCCGACGGCACGATCACGCCGTGGCTCGCGGAGTCGTGGACCGTCTCGGACGACGCGCTCAGCTACGACTTCACCCTGCGCGAGGGCGTCGAGTTCACCGACGGCACGCCGTTGGACGCCGAGGCGGTCGCCGCCAACATCGCGCACCTCGCAGGACCCGGCCACCAAGTCCTCCACCGGCTACCTCGCCGTCGCCAAGGTCGAGTCGGTCACGGCCGTCTCGCCGACCGTCGCGCGCTTCACGCTCAGCGCCCCCGACAGCGCTCTGCTCGAGTCGCTCGCGCAGCCGTGGACGGCGATCCAGTCGCCGACCGGCATCGCCCGCGGCGAGGCCGCCAACTGCGAGGCGCCCGTCGGCACCGGTCCGTTCACGGTGACGGAGTGGGTCAAGCAGGACCACGTGACCCTCACCCGCAACGACGCCTACGACGCCTCGACCGGCCCCACCGGCGACGGCCACGAGGGGCCCGCGTACCTCCCGAGCATCGAGTGGCGCTTCCTGCCCGACTCCGCCACCCGCTACGCGGCGCTCCAGGCCGGCGAGGTCGACGTGATCGACAACGCGCAGCCGGACACGCTGCAGGCCGCGACCGACGCGTCGGACCTCGTCGAGCTCGACGCTCCCCGCCCCGGCTCGGTCAACCGCATCGAGCTGAACGGCGGCCAGTCGCCCTTCGACGACGCGAGCGTGCGCGAGGCGTTCATCCGGGCCGTCGGCGTGAACGACGCCATCGACTCCCCTTCTTCGGCACCGCCGAGCGCTCCTACTCGCCGCTCTCGAGCAGCGAGGCGACCGCCTACTCCGACCCCTCGCTCTTCGAGGACGCCGGATCGGACGACGAGGTCGCCGCGGCCGAGGAGCTCCTCGAGACCGCCGGCTGGACCGACTCGGACGGCGACGGCGTCCGAGAGAAGGACGGGAAGCCGCTCACGCTGCGCTTCCCGGTCAGCACCAACCAGTCGATCCCGGCCGAGCAGTCGCTCTTCGAGCAGATCCAGGCCTCGGCGAAGACCGCCGGCTTCGACGTCGAGATCAGCCTGCTGGACCTCTCGAGCTGGTACGCGGCCCTCGCGGCGAACGAGTACGAGCTGGTCAGCGCGCCGTACACGAAGGTCGGCCCCGACGTGCTGCGGATCCTGTACTCGTCCTCGGGGATCACCCCGCGCCCAGCGGCTACTTCGCCAACCACGCGCAGATCGCCGACCCCGCGCTCGACGCGCTGCTCGAGCAGGCCAGCGCGACGACGGACGCGGACGAGCGCGCCGACCTGTACCGCCAGGCGCAGGAGATCGTGCTCTCGGGCTACTGGATCCTGCCGCTGTACGACCAGCAGAACCACTACCTGCTCCGCTCGTCGGTGCAGGGCGTGGAGGCGCTCGCCACGGTCTCGACACCGTGGTTCGCGGACGCCTGGGTCTGACCCGACGCCCCGCCTCGCTGATCGAGCAGCCCGCGCCCCCGGGCTGCTCGACCAGCAGATGCGCGCGACGTCAGCTGTCAGTGGGGTCTTCGGCTGTCAGCCGTCAGACCCTCTCTCAGCGGAGGTTCCGCGCGGACCGTCCGGCATGCTGGTGCCGTGACCCCCTGGAAGGAGCAGCCCGCATGATCCGCCGCGTCCTCCTCCGCCTCGGCGGCGCGGTCGTCGTGCTCTGGGCCGTCGCGACCGCGGTCTTCTTCCTCATCCGCCTCATCCCCGGCGATCCCGCTGAGGCGATCCTCGGCGGTCCGGGCTCGCAGGCCTCGGCCGAGGCGCTCGCCGCGGTCCGCCAGGAGTACGGGCTCGACCAGCCGCTCCTCCTGCAGTACCTGACCCAGCTGGGCCGGCTCGCGCGGGGCGACCTCGGCACGTCCTACTCCCTCCGAGTCCCGGTGGTCGAGCTGCTCGGGCAGCAGCTGCCGGGCACGCTGCTGCTGGCCGTCCTCGCGCTCGCACTGGCGTGGATCCTGGCCCTCGGCACCGCGCTCTGGTCCACCCGCGGCGGCCGTCTCGCCGCGGCCCTCGGCGCGGGTCTCGAGCTGACCGCCGCCGCCCTCCCGCACTTCTGGCTGGCCACGGTGCTCATCGCCGTGTTCGCCACGACCCTCCGCTGGCTGCCGCCGGTGAGCACCGGATCGCCGAACGGCCTCGTCCTGCCCGCGCTCACCCTCGCGATCCCGCTCGCGGGCTTCCTCGGCCAGGTGATGCGCCGCTCGCTCCTCGACGCCCTGGAGTCGCCGTTCGTCCTCGCGGCCCGCGCGCGCGGGGAGAGCGAGCTCGGACTCCGCCTCCGCCACGCCCTGCGCCACGCGGTGCTGCCCGGCATCGCGCTCTCGGGCTGGGCGTTCGGCTACCTCATCGGCGGGGCGGTGGTCGTCGAGACGATCTTCGCGCGGCCCGGGCTCGGGCGCTCGCTGCTGTCGGCGGTCACCGTCCGCGACGTGCCGGTGGTGACCGGGGTCGTCCTCGTCACCGCCCTCGCCTACATCCTCGTGACCGTCGCCACCGACCTCGTGGCGCGCCTCGTCGATCCGCGCCTCGCTCCCGCCCGGGTCGTCCGGGCGCAGTCCGTCGAGGAGGCGGCCGCGTGAGCGGCTCGAGCTGCGCACCTCCGCGGCACCCGTGCGCCGTCGTGGCGCCCGCCTGCGCGCGCCGGCGAGATCGTCTCGCTCGCCTTCGTCGCCCTGCTGCTGCTCGCCGCGGCCGCTCCCGGCCTCCTCGCCCCGTTCGACCCCCTCGCGATCGCGCCCACCGACTCCTTCTCGCCGCCGTCCGCCACGCACCTGCTCGGCACCGACGAGTCCGGTCGCGACGTGCTCAGCCGCGTGATCGCCGGCGCGGGCGCGTCCCTCCTGATCGGCGTCAGCGCGACCGCCATCGGCCTCGCCCTCGGCGCGGTCCTCGGCGTGATCGCCGCGTTCGGCGGCCGGTTCGTCGACGGGCTGATCGGGCGCGTCCTGGAGGTGCTGTTCGCGTTCCCCGCACTGCTCCTGGCGCTCCTGGTGATCGTGGTGACGGGTCCCGGAGTGGTCCCCGCCACGATCGCGGTCGGCCTGTCCACGGCGCCGGGGTACGCCCGCATCCTGCGCACGCAGCTGCTCGGCATCCGCGACTCCGGCTACGTCGAGGCCGCGCGGGTCCTCGGCCACGGCCCCGCGCGCATCCTGCTGCGGCATGTGCTGCCCAACACCTTCGCCCCCTCGCGGTGCTCGCGACGCTCGGCGTGGGGCAGGCGATCGTCTGGGCGTCGGCGCTCAGCTACCTGGGCCTCGGGGCCGAGCCGCCGGCTCCGGAGTGGGGAGCGATGCTCTCGGCGGGCCGCACCTACCTCGCGAGCGCGTGGTGGCTGACGGTGTTCCCGGGACTCGTCATCGTGCTGATCGACGATCGCCACCACCGTGCTCGGCGGTCGGCTGCGGGGTGCGCGATGAGCGCCGTCGTCGTCGACGGCCTGCGCGTCGCGTTCGACGGCGTCGAGGTGGTGCACGGGGTGTCGTTCCGCGTGGAGCCGGGCGAGTGCGTCGCGATCGTGGGGGAGTCGGGCTCGGGCAAGAGCGTCACGGCCAGAGCGCTGCTGGGGCTGAGCGGGGGCGCGGTCTCGGGCAGCGTGCGCGTGGGCGGCACGGAGGTGGTCGGTGCGGGCGAGCCGACGCTGCGGCGGCTCCGCGGGGCCGGTGCCGGGTTCGTACCCCAGGACGCCCTCCTCTCCTCGACCCGCTGCGTCCGATCGGGCGCGAGATCGGCGACGCCTGGCGTCTGCACGGGCGCCTGCCCGCGGCCGAGCGCTCGCGGCGCGCGGCCGAGGCCCTGACGAGCGTCGGCATGCCCGACGCGGCCGAGCGGATGCGCGACCGCTCGGGCGAGCTCTCGGGCGGGCTCCGGCAGCGGGCACTGCTGGCCTCGGCGATCGCGCTGGATCCTCCGCTGCTCGTCGCCGACGAGCCGACGACCGCGCTCGACGTGACCGTGCAGGCCCGCGTGCTCGAGCTGTTCGCCGAGCAGAAGGCGCGCGGACGGGCGTTGCTGCTGGTCTCGCACGACCTCGCGGTCGTCGCCGGGCTCGCCGACCGCATCCTCGTGCTGGCCGACGGCCGCGTGGTCGAGGAGGGTCCCGCCGCGCAGGTGCTGGGTGCTCCGACGAGCCGTGAGGCCCGCACCCTCGTCGCGGCGGTGCCGACCGGGCGGCCGCGCGGCACGCGGCTGTCGTCCTCGAGCGCCGAGGTCGTTCCTCCGCCGCCCCCGGGCGACGTGGTGCTGCGCGCCGAGGGGCTGCGCACGAGCTTCGCGCGCCCGGACGGAGGGACGCGGGTCGCCGTCGACGACATCGGCCTGGAGCTGCGGCGCGGCGAGACCCTGGGGCTGGTGGGCGAGTCCGGATCGGGCAAGAGCACGGTGGCGCGCCTCCTGCTGGCCCTGCGGCGTCCCCAGGAGGGGAGCGTCGAGTTCCTCGGCCGGCCGTGGTCGGCGGCGCGCGAACGCGACCGGCGCCCGCTGCGACCGCGCATCGGGGCCGTCTACCAGGACAGCCTCTCGTCGTTCGACCCGCGCTGGAGCGTCGGCCGTCTGCTGCGCGACGCGGGGGCGGGCGACGTCGACGAGCTGCTGGGCCGCGTGGGCCTGGCTCCCTCGCTCGCCTCGCGGTCGCCTCGGACCCTGTCGGGCGGCCAGCGCCAGCGGGTCTCGATCGCGCGCGCCCTGGCCACGCGGCCCGACGTGCTGATCTGCGACGAACCGGTGTCGGCGCTGGACGTCTCGGTGCAGGCGCAGATCCTCGACCTGCTCGACGATCTGCAGCGGAGGCACGGACTGGCGCTGCTGATCATCTCGCACGATCTCGGTGTGATCGCGCACATGAGCGACCGCATCGCGGTGATGCGCGAGGGGCGGGTGGTGGAGTCGGGGCCGGTCGCTGCGGTGCTCGGGGCGCCGGCGTCGGAGTACACGCGGAGGCTGCTGGCCGACGCGCCGCGGCTCGACCGCCGCTGAGCCGGCGGGCGCGGTCGTCGTCCTCGAGTCGTCGCGGAGCGGGGTGCAGCGCTGCTTCGGGGCCCGTCTCGCGCCCACTCGCGGCCGTGCAGGTTCCTGGGTGGTCGCGAACCGGGGTGCGCGCCGGAGTCGGAGCCCGTTCCGAGTCGACTCGCGTCTGTGAGCGTCGTCGAGTGGTCGCGAACCGGGGTGCGCTTCGGAGTCGGAGCCCGTTCCGAGTCGACTCGCGACCGTGGACCTCGTCGAGTGGACGCGGATCGGGCTGCGCTTCTCGGTCGGAGCCCGTCTCGAGTCGACTCGCGATGCGAGGACCCCCGCGACGTCTCGCGCCCCCGTCAGCCCGCCAGTGCCCGCGTCCGCTGCACCGCCCACACCGTCAGCCCGAAGCCCAGCACCGTCGCGGCCACCAGCATCAGCGCCGTCCAGCCGCCCGCCTGCCACAGCACGCCCGCGAGCGCCGATCCGATCGCGCCGCCCGCGAAGTTCCCCACGATGTACACCGTGTTCAGCCGGCTCCGCGCCCCCGGGTCGATCGAGAGCATGCGCGTCTGCGCGAGCACCTGCACGCCCTGCAGCCCGATCGAGAAGACGGCCACCGCGATCAGCACGACCACGATCGAGCCGGAGCCCACTCCGGCGATCACGAGCCCGAGCAGCGCCACGGCGAGTCCGACGCCCATCGCGGGCAGCGACAGCCCGCGGTCGTACAGGCGCCCGACCCGCTGCGCGGAGACGGCCCCCGCGATGCCGACGAGGCTCACGAGCCCGATCGCGGTGGCGGAGTAGGAGTACGGCTCGGCGCCGAGAAGGAAGGTGAGCCCGGTCCAGAACAGGGTGAACGCGCACATCGCCGAGGCGCCGATCAGGACCGTCACGCGCACCGCGCGGCTGCTCCCGACCGTCCGCAGCACCGACGCGAGCAGGCTCCCGTACCGCACCCGGGCGCGCGGAGGCAGGTGCGGCAGCCGACGGGCCATCACGAGAGCGAGCACCAGGATCAGCCCGGCGGCGATGCCGAACACCGCACGCCAGCCGAGCAGATCGGCCAGGATCCCGCTGATCGCGCGGAGATCAGCAGGCCCAGCAGCAGTCCGGAGGCGACCGCGCCGAGCACCCGCCCGCGCTGCTCGTCGGTGGCCAGGTCGCCGGCCAGCGGAGTGAGCAGCTGGCCGGCCACCGTCGTCACCCCGATCAGCGCGAGGCTCGCGAGCAGCACCGGGAACGCGGGCGCCAGCGCCGTGGCGGCCAGGAACACCGCGGCCAGGGTCATCAGAGCGGGGATCAGGCGCCGCCGGTCGAGCGTGTCGCCGAGCGGGACCAGGAGGAACACCCCGGCGGCGTAGCCGATCTGCGTGACCGTCACGAGCAGCCCCGCGGCACCCGCCGAGACTCGAAGTCCCCGCCGATCACCCCCAGCAGCGGCTGCGCCCAGTACAGGTTGCCGACCGCGGCGCCGCCGGCGATCGCGAAGAGGAGCGTGAGGCCGCGGGTCATGCCGACGGGCAGGTTCTCGGCGGTGCTCATGGAACGGCGGGAGTCGTGACGGCGGGCATGGAGTGATCCCTCGCGGCGCGGGGACGGGGGCGCGCCGATCCAGACAACTCCTCCCCAGGAGGGTTCCGGGAGGTTCTCTCCCGAGGTGTTCTGACAGGGCACCCCGCCGATCCGGGGCGCGACGTAGCGTGAACCCATGCCCCACGATCCCGAGGTGAAGGACTTCCTCGTCTCCCGCCGCGCCCGCCTCTCGCCCGACAGGGTCGGGCTGCCCTCCGGCGGAGTCCGGCGCGTGCCGGGCCTGCGCCGCAGCGAGGTCGCGCAGCTCGCGGGGGTCAGCATCGAGTACTACTCCCGGCTCGAGCGCGGCGACCTGCGCGGGAGCCTCCGAGGGGTGCTCGAGGCGCTCGCCGCTGCGCTGCGTCTCGACGACGCCGAGCGCGCACACCTGTTCGATCTCGCCCGAGCGGCCGGAGGGTCGCCCGTCCGCCGCCGTCCCCGCCGCATCGCCTCCGTGCGCCCCGGCCTGCGCCTCGCGGTCGAGTCGATCAGCAGCGCTCCCGCCTTCGTCCGCAACGGCCGGCTCGACGTCCTCGCCGAGAACGAGCTGTTCCGCGCCCTGTACGCCGACGAGTACGAGCGCCCCGAGCGACCGGTGAACCTCGCTCGCTTCACCTTCCTCCGCCGTGACCTCTCCGAGCGCTTCCACCCCGACTGGGCGACGGCCGCCGACATCAGCGTCGGCATCCTGCGGACCGAGGCCGGCCGCACCCCCGACGACGCCGGTCTCCAGGCGCTCATCGGCGAGCTCTCCACCCGGAGCGATGAGTTCCGCCGCCGCTGGGGCGCCCACGACGTGCGGCATCACGCCAGCGGCGCCAAGTTCTTCCACCATCCGGTCGTCGGCGATCTGCACCTCAGCTACGAGGCGTTCGAGCCGATGGGCGAGCAAGGGCTGAACTTCCTGATCTACTGCGCCGAGCCCGGCTCGCCGAGCGCCGACGCGCTGAGCCTGCTCGCCTCGTGGTGGGCGACGCGGCAGCGGGAGGCGCCGCCCGGCACGATCCGCGATGCGCCCGCCGCGGTGCTCTCTCCGCCCCCGACTCCGAGGAGCCCCGAATGACCTGGAGTCCAGCGACGCTCGCTGCGATCGCCGCCTCCGATGATCTGCACGTGTCGCCCTTCCGCGCCGACGGCACGACCTACGGCACTCCCACCTGGATCTGGTCGGTCGTCGTCGGCGGCGATCTGCTCGCCCGCGCCTGGAACGGGCGGAGTTCGCGCTGGTACCGCGCCGCGATCGAGCAGGGCGCCGGGCGGATCCGCGCCGCCGGCACCGAGCACGAGGTGGCGTTCGAGCAGGCCGACCCAGCGATGCACGAGGCGGTCGACGCCGCCTACCGCGCGAAGTACGCGGGCAGCCCCTACCTCTCGCCCATGCTCGGGCGGGCCCGGTCTCGGCGACCGTGCGACTGCTCCCGCTCTGACCCCGCCACCGCCGAGAGGATCCCCGTGAACATCGAACCCACCGCTCCCACCGTCGAGAACCCGCCCGAGCAGTTCGCCGGCCATGTCTGGCTCGACCTGATCGCGGTCCCGCACGACGCCGATCAGCGCGCCACCCTCGCCCGGGTGCGCTTCGCGCCCGGCGCCCGCACCGCCTGGCACGCGCACGCGCGCGGCCAGTACCTGCACGTGGCCAGCGGAGTCGCCCGCTTCGGCAGCCGAGACGGCACGGTCCTCGAGGTCCACGCGGGGCAGACCCTCTACACGCCGCCCGGCGAGGAGCACTGGCACGCGAGCGCACCCGGCGTCTTCATGGAGCACCTCGCCCTCTTCGAGAGCGCGGACGATCCCGCCGCGAGCACGATCTGGGCCGAGCACGTCACCGATGCCGAGTACGAGGGCCGCTGACCCCTCCTCCGGCGCGCCGCCGCGGCGAGGTCGCACCGAGGTGGTCGGCTTCGTCGGGGGACCACTCCGGGAGGACACCGTGACCGACAGCACCAGCACCGACAGCACCACAGATGAGGTCGGAGCCGCGACCGCCCTCGTCGCCGAGCTCGAGCAGCAGGAGCGCGAGCTCGTGCTCGACTCGTTCGACCACAGCACCGCGTGGGAGCTGGGCTGCCGCATCGCGGAGCTGGCGCGCGAGGCCCGAGCGGCCGTCTCGGTCGACATCCGCCGCCCCGGCCTGATCCTCTTCCGGGCCGCGCTGCCGGGGAGCACGCCCGATCAGGAGTCGTGGATCTCCCGCAAGTCGGCCGTGGTCCTCCGCCTCGAGACGAGCAGTGCTCTGGCCGACGCCCGCTTCGTCGCCGCGGGCGCCGATCCGACCGACCGCGGCTGGCTCGGTCCCGAGTACGCCGTCACCGGCGGCTCGGTCCCGATCCGCGTGCGCGGGGTCGGAGTGGTCGCTGCCGCCACCGTCTCGGGCCTCGCCTCCCTCGACGACCACGCCCTCGTCGTGCAGGCCCTCCGCGAGCTCGTCGCGGCGCAGGGCTGAGCGGCCCTGCCGCCCGCGCGTCCCGCGGTGCGGACGCGTCCCCGCTGATCCAGCATCCCTCGGGGCGCGCACGTCCTTGCTGATCGACCACCTCCGGAGCGGGCGCGCTCTTGTTGATCGAGTAGCCCGCGGAGCGGGCGTATCGAGATCCACCCTCCCGGTGACGGAGGTCTCGGTACGCCGCTGCGCGGCTCCTCGATCAGCAGGGGTGGGCGCTGCGCGGCTCCTCGATCAGCGAGGGGGCGAGCAGTGTCGCCGCGCTACTCCGCCGCCCCGGAGGACGACCTCGGCGATCCGCGGCAGCAGCCGCTGGATCGCCGTCGCCGCCGCCCCGCGCGCCCACTCGATGAGCCCGCCGTCGTCGACCAGGAGCACGGGCGGTGCCGCATCCGGATCCCGCGTCGCCGCGATGGTCGCGTCGACGAGCTCCGACTGCTCCGAGTAGAGCGCCACACCCTCGCCGGCCAGGATCACCGTGTCGACCATCGCCAGGTTCGCGATCGCCGAGATCATCGTGCCGAGCGCGCGGGCGGCGTCCCCGAGGATCCGAGCGGCGCCCGGGTCGCCCGACCGCGCGAGCGAGAGCCCCTCGCCCAGCGTCAGCTCGCGTCCCGTCGCCACCAGGAGCTGCCGCGACAGCGACGGCAGCGTGAGCATCGCGGTGGAGCAGCCCCGATGCCCCGCCTCGCAGACCGGTCCGCCGGAGTCGAGGGGGAAGTGCCCGCCGAGCCCGAGGCCCGCCGCGGGAGGCGCGACCACGCGGTCGTGCACGACCAGTCCGTAGCCCACTCCCGCGCCCATCGTGAGCACGGCGAAGTGCGCCACGCCGCGGCCTTGACCGAACCAGTGCTCCGCCGCGGTCAGCGCGACCACGTCGTTCTCGAGTGCGACGGGCAGGGCGAGCGCCTCGGAGAGCGGCCCGGCGAGATCGACGTCGCGCCAGCCGAGGAACGGCGCACGGCTCACGCGGCCGGCCGCGTCGACGCTGCCGCCGATCGTGACTCCGAGACCCGCGAACGCGGCGGCCCCACCGAGATCCTCGACCACTCCGACGATCGCCTCGACGACCTCGGCGGGCGAGGTGCCCGCGAGATCGCGGACGAGCTCGACCTCGGTCCGGGCGCGCAGGTCGGTGCGGACCGCGAGCACCTGCGTGCCCGTCACCTCGACTCCGACGAAGCGGAGGGAGTCGGGGCGGATGTCGAGCGGGCGGGCCGGGCGGCCCACTCCGGTGCTCTGCTCGGGTCCCTCGACGAAGAGCCCGCCCTCGATGAAGGGGCGCGCCAGCCGGGTGAGGCTGGCGGGGAGAGGCGGAGGCGGCGGCCGAGCTCGCTGCGGGAGATGGGACCGTGGATGAGGACCTCGCGGGCGAGCAGCTCCGCGGAGGTCCCCGCGGTGTCCTCGGGGGCGACGGTGTCGGTGATGGCCATGCTGCCTCTTCTTTCCACTCCGGTAGCAATGTAGCGGTCGTCGACCTGTGGTGGGCTCGGGGAAGCCTCTTGACACCCCCATTAGTTCTGCCGTAGAAAGAACACATGCAGCGAAGCACAGCAGAGACGAGCAGTCCCGCCACCCGTCGGTCCGCGGATCGTGCGGTCCTCCATCTCCGGAACGGAGGGACGAGCGTCGTCCTCGACGCCCGGCACGACACGTTCCCCTCGATCACGCACTGGGGCGCCGACCTCGGTGATCTTTCCGGCGCTGAACTATCCGCCCTCGCCGACGCCGCCGTTCCGCAGCGCGTCTCGGGCGGGCTCGACGCTTTCGCTCCGTTCGGGCTCGTCGCCGTCGAGGCCGACGGCTGGCAGCACGCCCCCACCCTCGAGGGCACCCACGACCGCACGACGGCGAGCGAGCGCTTCGCCGTCGAGAGCGTCGAGGTCCTCGGATCCGCGCTCCGGCTGATCGCGGCCGGCGCCCGCCTCCGCGTCACGATCGACCTCGAGGTCGACTCCGCCGGACTCCTCACCCAGCGCGCCCGCGTCGAGAACCTCGACGAGCGGCCCTTCCGCCTCGACCGCCTCGAGCTCGGCTTCCCCCTCCTGCGACCGCCCGCGAGATCCTCGACACCACCGGGCACCACCTCCGCGAGCGCCACCCGCAGCGCCACGAGCTGACCATCGGCGAGCACGTGCGCTCCAGCCGCCGAGGCCGCCCCGGCGCCGACTCCACCCTCCTGCTCGCCGTCGGCACCCCCGGCTTCGGCTGGGAGCGCGGCCTCGTGCACGGCCTGCACCTCGGCTGGAGCGGCAACACCTCGATCCGCGCCGAGCGCACCCCCGAGGGGGTCTCGCTCCTCGCGGCCTGCGAGCTGCTGCGTCCCGCCGAGATCGAGCTGGCGCAGGGCGAGAGCTACGAGACGCCGATCGCCTCGGGCTCGTGGGGCGACGGACTGTCCCAGCTGCAGGCCCGCTTCCACGCCTCGGTCCGTGCGCGGCCGCAGCACCCGTCGACGCCGCGCCCGGTGACCCTGAACACCTGGGAGGCCGTCTACTTCGACCACGACCTCGAGCGGCTCACCGCCCTCGCCGAGCGGGCGTCGCGCCTGGGAGTCGAGCGGTTCGTGCTCGACGACGGCTGGTTCCTCGGCCGCCGCGACGACACCTCCGGACTCGGAGACTGGAGCGTCGACCGCTCCGTCTGGCCCGACGGCCTCACTCCGATCATCGACGCCGTTACGTCGCGCGGCATGCAGTTCGGGCTCTGGGTCGAGCCCGAGATGATCAGCCCCGACTCGGATCTCGCCCGTGCGCACCCGGAGTGGATCCTCGGCCCCGCCGGACACCTCCCGCTCCCCGGTCGCCAGCAGCAGGTCCTCGACCTCTCGCAGCAGGGCGCCTACGACCACGTCCTCGCGGCCCTCGACGCCCTGCTGGTCGAGTACCCGATCGCGTACCTCAAGTGGGACCACAACCGCGACCTGCTCGAGGCCGTCTCGCCCGCCACCGGTCGCGCGGCCGTGCACGACAACGTGCTCGCCCTCTACCGCCTGCTCGACGAGCTGCGCGCCCGCCACCCCGGGCTCGAGATCGAGGCGTGCGCCTCCGGAGGGGCCCGGGTCGACCTCGGGATCCTCGCGCGCACCGACCGCATCTGGACGAGCGACCGCATCGACCCGCTCGAGCGCGCCACGATCCAGCCGTACACGCAGCTGGTGGTGCCGCCGGAGCTGATGGGCCAGCACGTGGGCGGGCCGCGGTCGCACTCGACGTCGCGCACCCACTCGCTGTCCTTCCGTGCCGGCACCGCGCTCACCGGCCACTTCGGCATCGAGTGGGACATCTCCGACCTCGCCCCGGAGGTCGAGGAGGAGCTCGCCCGCTGGGTCGCGTTCCACCGCGAGCACCGCGCCCTGCTGCACTCGGGCGTCGCGGTGCGGACCGATCTCGCCGACGACTCGGCCTCGCTCTCGGGAGTGGTCGCGGTGGACGGGGCCGAGGCGCTCTTCGTCTACGCCCGCCTCCGCACGAGCGAGAGCTATCCGCCCGGACCCCTGACGTTCCCGGGTCTGGATCCGGAGCGGTCGTACTCGGTGGCCCTCGCACCGGTCAGTGCGCCGCTGGGCGGCCCCGGGCAGTCCGAGCTCGGCTGGACCGGCCGCACGACCGTGCTCAGCGGCCGCGTCCTCGCGACGGTCGGCGTCCAGGCGCCCGTCCTCGATCCGGAGCAGCTCGTGGTGCTCACCCTCACCGCCGTCTGACCGCCGCCCCCACCCCGCTGATCCAGCAGTCCACCCTCCCCTCACCACACCCCTTCCACCGCAGGGAGACGCCGATGTCCCCCGATCAGACCTCGCGAGACGACACCTCTCGCGCAGGACCCTCCTCACCGTGCCCCTGGCCGCCGCCTCCGCGGCCGCCCTCGCCTCCTGCGCCTCGCCGGGCGCTTCGAGCGGAGTCACCACTCTCGACTTCTTCCAGTTCAAGGCCGAGGCGGTCGAGGACTTCGCGCGCATCATCCGCGACTTCGAGGCGGCGAACCCCGACATCCGCGTGATCGCCAACAACGTGCCCGACCCGGACACGGCGATCCGCACCCTCCTCGTCAAGGACAAGGTCCCCGACGTGCTCACCCTGAACGGCAGCGGGTACTACGCGGACCTCGCGAAGGCCGGCGTCTTCCACGACTTCACGGGCGACGAGCTCGTCGACCGGGTGAACCCGGCGGCGCTCGAGATCCTCGCCGACCTCGGGAGCTTCGAGGGCGACGAGATCAACGCCCTGGCGTTCGCGAACAACGCCGACGGCATCCTCTACAACCGCACGATCTTCGCCGAGAACGGCCTCGAGGTGCCGACGACCTGGAGCGAGCTGATCGCGGTCTGCGACGCCCTGGTCGCCGCGGGCGTCACTCCGTTCTACGGCGCCCTGCTCGACAACTGGACCGGCGCCCCCGCCTTCAACGCCATCGGCGGTCAGCTCCAGCCCGAGGGCTTCTTCGAGGCGCTGCGGGAGGAGGGGCGAGCCTCGGCCCCGACTCTCCCGTCTCGTTCTCGAAGGACTACGCGAGCACCATGGAGCGCCTCGGCACCCTCTTCTCGTACACCCAGGAGGGCGCGTTCGGCCGCGGCTACGACGACGGCAACCAGGCATTCGCCGCCGGCGAGGCCGCGATGTACGCGCAGGGCATCTGGGCGATCAACCCGGTCCGCACGAACAACCCCGACATCGACCTCGGCGTCTTCCCCTACCCCGTGCTCGACGACCCCGCCGAGACCCGCGTCACCTCCGGGGTCGACGTCGCGATCGCGATCGGGCGCGGCACCCTAAGCTCGAGGCGGCCCGCCGCTTCGTCGACTACCTGCTCACGCCCGGAGTCGTCGAGCCGTACGTCGCCAGCCAGGCCGCGTACTCGCCGCTCGTGGACGCCGCGCCCAACGCCGATCCGACCCTCGCCGAGCTGCAGCCGTACTTCGCCGAGGGCCGCCTGATCGGCTTCGTCGACCACCAGATCCCCGCGAGCATCCCGCTCAACCCCACCCTCCAGGCGTTCCTCGCCGACGGGGACGCCGATGCGGCGCTCCGGACCCTCGACAGTGAGTGGCGCAAAGTCGCGGCACGCACGACCAGGAAGTGACCCGGCCCATGACCACGACCACCACGGCGCCCGCGCAGACGCTCGCGACGACTCCGCCCCGCTCGCCGCGCAAGCGCACGATCGGCCGCACCTCGAAGACCTTCTACCGGATGACGATCCCCGCCGTCCTCCTCTTCTTCGTGCTGCACACCGTGCCGGTGCTCACCGGCATCTTCTTCAGCTTCACGAACTACGCCGGCTACGGCGCGTGGGACCTGATCGGCTTCTCCAACTACGTCGCCCTCCTCCAGGACGACCGCGTCTGGAAGGCCTACGGCTTCACCTTCGGCTTCGCGATCGTGGCGACGATCCTCGTCAACGTCATCTCGCTGGCCATCGCCATCGCGCTGAACGCGAAGATCAAGTTCCAGACCGCGTTCCGGGGCATCTACTTCATCCCGTACGTGCTCTCGACGCTGGTCATCGGGTACGTGTTCCAGTACCTCTTCGCGAACTCGCTGCCGCAGATCCTCGGAGGCATCCCCGTCATCGGGGAGAACATCCTCGCGAACCCCGACTGGGCCTGGGTCGCGATCGTGGTCCTGGCGGTCTGGCAGGCCTCGGCCTTCTCGATCATCATCTACCTCGCCGGCCTGCAGACGATCCCGGGGGAGCTGTACGAGGCGACCTCGCTCGACGGAGCGTCGACCTGGCGCCAGTTCACGTCGATCACGTTCCCGCTGATCGCCTCGTTCTTCACCATCAACATGGTCATCTCGATGAAGAACTTCCTGCAGGTCTTCGACCACATCGTGGCGCTGACCAACGGCGGACCGGGCACCTCGACGGAGTCGATCACGCTGCTCATCTACCGCGGCGGCTTCCAGGGCGGCGAGTACGCCTACCAGACGGCCAACGCCGTCCTCTACTTCCTCATCATCATCGTGGTCTCGCTGATCCAGTTCCGGGTCCTCAGCCGCAGAGAGGCGTCGTTCTGATGACCGCCACCGTCACTCCCACCACCGCCATCGCCCTCGGCCAGGACGAGGAGCGGCGGACGCGCCGCCCTCCCGCGACACCTACCGGATCAACTGGTGGGCGACCGCGCTGATCGCCGTCTGCTCGCTCACGATCCTCCTGCCGCTCTACTTCGCCGTCGTGACGGCGCTGAAGACGCCGGACCAGCTCGGCGGCACCGGCTTCGAGCTGCCGACCTCGATCTCGTGGGGCAACTTCGCCGAGGCCTGGACCGCGACCCGGTTCCCGCAGGCGTTCGTGAACACGGCGCTGATCACGGTCGGAGCCGTCGTCCTGACGCTCTTCTCGAACTCGATGGTCGCCTACGCCGTCGCTCGGAACCTGGACAAGCCGTTCTTCAAGGGCGTCTACTTCTACCTGCTCGCCGCGGTCTTCGTGCCGTTCCCGATCATCATGCTGCCGGTCGTGAAGGAGACGGCTCTGCTGGGCCTGGACAACCAGGTCGGCCTGATCCTGCTCTACGCGGTCTTCGGCCTGTCGATCAACACGTTCATCTACACCGCCTTCATCCGCTCGATCCCGATCGAGCTCGAGGAGGCGGCGCGCACCGACGGCGCGTCCACCTGGCGCACCTACTGGCAGGTGATCTTCCCGCTGCTCGGACCGATGAACGCGACGGTCGGCATCCTGACCTGCGTCTGGGCGTGGAACGACTTCATCCTGCCGCTCGTCGTGCTCTCGGACCCCGCCGCCCGCACGCTCCCGCTCGCCGAGTACGTGTTCCAGGGGCAGTTCAACACGAACTACACCGTCGCCTTCGCGTCCTACCTCATGGCGATGGCGCCGCTGCTGATCGTCTACCTGTTCGCTCAGCGCTGGGTGGTCAGCGGAGTGATGCGCGGCTCGATCAAGTAGCGCACAGGCTGGGCCGTCCGACCGGGCGGCCCCGCCTGTTCCTGCTGGTCGAGCAGCCCCGGCCGCAGGGGCGTATCGAGACCCGCCACCCCAGGTGCTCCTGGTCCTTCCGCCCCCTCTTGCTGGTCGAGTAGCCCCGCAGGGGCGTATCGCGCCTTCCTGCTGGTCGAATGGCCCCGCAGGGGCGTATCGGGACCTGAGGACTCCCGACGCCGCACGCCCGCGTCCCCGACGGAGCCGACGCCGACGCCGCCGCACCCACCTCCACCGACCCCGATCTCCCCCGATCCGCAGAACATGAGCGAATGTCAGTGGTTTCCGCCGTACTGCTCGCATGACATCACCTTCCCCCTCGCCCACCGAGGAGGTCGCGCCCGACACGGTCCGCGCCCTCTCCGATCTCGCCGCACGCCTCGCCCGCTCCACGGCCCCGATCCTCCTCGCGAGGGCCGCGGCGCTGCACGCCGCCCACCGCGCGGCGCTCGCGGTGCCGGAGTCGTTCGCGCGCGGGGGAGGCCTCTCCCGCAGCGAGGCGGGCGACCTCGTGGAGCGGTCGCTCCGCGCCGAGATGGCGGTCGCCCTCGGCGTCTCCGAGCGGGCCGCGACCCGAATGCTCGAGCACGCGCAGCTGCTCGTCGAGCATCTCCCGTGCACCCGCGCCGCGCTGGCAGAGGCCCGCATCCTCTGGGAGTCGGGCGAGGTGATCTGCGCGACGGCGAGCACCCTGCCCGCCGAGTCCCGAGCGGTGTTCGACGAGCGGGCGGCCGAGGCGGCCTCGTCGTCGACTCCGACGCAGCTGAGGCGCATCACGGCCCGACTGCGGGACGAGCTGCACGAGCAGCCGCTCGCCCAGCGCCACTCCCGCGCGCGCGAGGATCGCGCCGTCTGGGTCAGCCCCGAGATCGACGGCATGGCCACCCTCTGCGCTCTGCTCCCGGCGACCGCCGCACTCGGCGCGTACCACCGCCTCGACCGCATCGCCCGCTCCCTCCGCGACGGCGCCGCCGAGGGAGGGCCCCGGCTCCGGCGACGGGCGGACGCTCGCGCAGCTCCGCGCCGACGCCTGCGCCGATCTGCTGTGCGACGGTGAGATCACCGGCACCGCGCCCCGGTCAGAACCCCGCTCGGCGCCCGCCGGGGATGGCGACGGCATCGACCGCGCTGTCAGGATCGGCGGCGACGCTCGCGCTCCGACGTTCGTGCCCGGGTTGCGTGCGGAGGTCCGACTGACGCTCGCCGCGAGCACCGCTGCCGGGCGCGACGACGCCTCGGCGGTGCTCGACGGCTACGGCCTCGTGCCCGCCGGGCTCGCCCGTGAGCTGATCGTCGAGGGAGCCTCCCTGACGCGCGTCCTGACCGATCCGGAGACGGGAGGGGTCGTCTCGGTCGGTCGCACCCACCGCGTGCCTCCGCCTCGGATGAGGCTGGCGCTCCAGCTGCGGGATCGGACCTGCCGGTTCCCCGGGTGCACCCGCTCCGCCATGACCGCCGAGGCCGACCACACGATCGAGTGGCGCCACGGAGGCGAGACCGCACTCGACAACCTGGCGTCGCTCTGCACGAGCCATCACCACGTCCGACACGGCGACCGCTGGACCTACGTTCTGCATCCCGACGGCACCGCCGACTGGACCACTCCCACCGGCCGTCGGGTCAGTACGCGCGCGCCGGCGCTCGTCGCACCACGTCGGACGGTCGGAAGCGAGAGGGGTCCCCGCTTCGACGACCCGCCCCCGTTCTGACGGACCCCCCACCGGGAGGGGGCTCGGACCGCGTTCTCAGCGCCCCGAGGGAATGCTCGGGCTCAGGCGGCCCGCGCGATCATCACCGCGTGGCCGGCCTCGCCGAGGGCGGTGCGCACCTGCGTGCCCAGGTGCGCGGCGAACGCCGGGTTCAGGGCGCCGGGCGTCTCGAGAGCGCCGAGGAGGTCGCGCAGGATGGTCAGGGTCTCGGTGGCAGCGTTCTCGGGCATGGCTGCATCTCTTTTCGGGTAGGAGGATCCGGCCGATTCCAGGGTGGACGGATCGAGGAGGGGGCGAGTGCGCGAGATCATCCCACCGGTTTCGGGCCGGTCGTCTCGCTTCAGCAGGCGCTTCGGATGCGCTGAGGGAGCGGGAGCAGACGAGGGGGAGGACGTCGAGTCGTGCGATCTAGCTTGATCATCAGCGAACCTACTCCGCCGCGACCGCTTCGGCGAAGTGCTCGGCGAGTCGTCCTCCCAGCGCTCCAGCCCCGCCCGTCGGATCACCGATTGATCACCTCCGGATCACGGTCGGATCAGCACCTTCAGCGCCTCGCGCGAGTCCATCAGCCGGTACGCCTCGGCGATGTCCGACAGCGGCAGTTCCTCGATCGAACACCAGACCGGGCTCGATCGAGCCGTCGAGCACCTGGGGAGCGCGGCCTCGAGGTAGGCGCGCACCGTCGCCGGCCCTCCCGTGAGCGTCGCGTTCTTGCCGAAGAGCGAGGCGAAGCCGACCGGGGCGTCCTCGTACTGCGGCACTCCGACCCTCGAGATCGTGCCGCCGGGGCGGACCACGCCGTACGCCTGCTCGTAGGCGGGCAGGTGTCCGACGGCCTCGAGGACCACGTGCGAGCCCTCGCCGCCCGTGATCGCCAGCACCTCCGCCACGCCCTCCTCACCGCGCGCGGCCACGACGTGCGTCGCTCCGAACGTGCGGCCGAGATCGGTGCGGGCGGTGTGACGGCCCATCAGGATGATCGTCTCGGCGCCGAGGCGCTGCGATGCGAGGACGGCCGAGAGCCCGACGGCGCCGTCTCCGATGACCGTCACCGTCAGCCCCGGGCGGACCCCGCCGCGCACGGCGGCGTGGTGACCGGTGAGGTAGACGTCCGAGAGGGCCAGGAGCGAGGGCATGAGCGCCTCGTCGGTGCCCTCGGGGATCACCACGGCGGTCGCGTCGGCGAAGGGCACCCGCAGCTTCTCGGCCTGGGTCGCGGAGGCCGCGCCGTCGAAGAACCCTCCGTGCACGCACGAGGTGGTGATGCCGTCGCGGCAGAACGCGCAGGTGCCGTCGGACCAGGCGAAGGGCACGACGACCGTGTCGCCGACCTGCAGCACGGCGACGTCGGAGCCGATCTGCTCGACGACGCCGATGGCCTCGTGGCCCATGCGCCGTCCCTCGGGAGTGCTCTCGAGGTCGTGGTACGGGTGCAGATCGGAGCCGCAGACGCAGGCGTGCGTGACCCGGAGGATCGCGTCGGTCGGCTCCTGGATCTCGGGGTCGGGGACCTCGACGACGCGGACGTCGCCGGATCCGTACATCAGGGTGGCGCGCATGGTTCTCCTTCACTCGGCGGTCCTCCGGAGCGCTCCCGTGCTCGGCGCGGGTCCCGGAGGAGGACGGCCTCAGTCAACGGCGCGTCCCGTCGCCCGAGCCAGGGCTCCACCGAGACGGGTTCCAGCAGACCCTCCCACCCCTGCGGCTCGCCCCCGTAGCGTTCCCGGCATGGACAACCGAGCCGAGATCCGCGAGTTCCTCGCCTCCCGCCGCGGGCGCCTCAGCCCAGAGGAGGCCGGCGTGGATCCGATCGGCGGGCGGCGGCGCGTCCCCGGACTGCGCCGCGAGGAGGTCGCGCGCCTGGCCGGCGTGAGCGTCGACTACTACACCCGCCCGAGCGCGGGAACCTCGAGGGCGTCTCCGACAGCGTCCTCGACGCGATCTCCCGCGCGCTCGTCCTCGACCGCGCCGAGCGCGATCACCTCCACGACCTCGCCCGCGCCGCCGCTCCGGCCTCCCGTCGCGTCCGCGCCGTCCCCGTCGCCGCGACCGTCCGCCCCGAGCTGCAGTACCTGCTCGACGCCGTCACCGGCGCTCCCGCGTTCATCACGAACAACCGGATGGACATGCTGGCCGCCAACCCGCTCGGCTACGCCCTCTACTCCGAGATGTACCGCGGACCGCAGCGACCCGCGAACCACTCGCGCTTCATCTTCCTCGATCCCCGCGCCCACGACTTCTACCCCGACTGGGAGCGCGCGGCGCACGTGAACGTCGCGATCCTCCGTCGCGACGCCGGACGCAGCCCGCACGACAAGCAGCTCGCCGAGCTCGTCGGCGAGCTCTCGATGCGGAGCGAGGAGTTCCGCGCCCTCTGGGCCGCGCACGACGTCCGCCGCCACTACGCCGGCCGCAAGCAGTTCCGGCATCCCGTCGTCGGGCTCCTCGAGCTCACCTTCCAGGCCGTCGAGCTCGTCGAGGACCCCGGCCACTCGCTCACGGTCTACCCCGCCGTCCCCGGCAGCCCGTCCGACGAGGGCCTGCGACTGCTGGCCAGCTGGGCCGCGACGGACGGCGTCGTCGAGCGCGCCCGCGCGACCGCCTCCTGACACCCGTTCCCCTCCTGACGCCCGTTCCCCCTGGACGCCCCCGCGCGGGGCTTCTCCGTGCTGCCCTCGAGAGGACGCCATGACCGCCACCGCCCCGACCGCCACCGCCCCGACCGGTTCCCGCACGCCCGATCCGCGCTCCGAGCGCATGCCCTGGGCCGCCCTGGCGATCCTCGCCGCGATGGGCTTCCTCCTAGTCGCCGCCGAGACGATGCCCGCCGGCCTGCTGCCCGTGATCGCCGAGGGCATGCGCACCAGCGAGGGCGTCGTCGGCCAGTTCATCAGCGTCTAGGCGCTCGGCACCGTCGTCGTCACCGTGCCCGCCATCAGCCTCACCCGCGGGTTCCGGAGGAAGCCGCTGATCCTCGCCGCGATCGTCGGTCTCGTGCTCGCCAACACCGTCACCGCGCTGTCGGGCGACGTCGCCCTCTCGCTGGCGTCCCGATTCGTCGCCGGCGCCTTCACCGGCGTGATCTGGGGGATGCTCGCCGCCTACGGGCGCCGGATCAGCCCCGAGAGCCGCGGCGGCCTCTCCCTGGCGATCGTGTCGACCGGCGCCCCGCTCGGCTTCGCCCTGGGCACTCCGCTGGGAGCGTGGCTCGGCACCGTGCTCGACTGGCGCTGGTCCTTCGGTGGCCTCTCGCTGCTCGCCGTCGTCGTCCTCGTGCTGATCGTGCTGGTCGTCCCCGACGCGCCGGGTCAGCAGGCGTCCTCGCGACTGCCCTCGCCCGGGTGATCGCGAAGCCGGGCATCGCGATCGTCCTCGCCGTGATCGCCGTCTGGATGCTCGCCCACAACACGATCTACACCTACGTCGCCCCGTATCTCCGCGGAACCGGATCGGGCCTCGGCGCCGACGTGACCCTGCTCGTCTACGGCATCGCGTCGGTGGTCGAGTCGCGCTCACCGCGGTGCTGATCGACCGCTTCTCGCGCCCGCTGCTGCACGGCAGCGTCGCCGTCTTCGTCGTCGCCGCCGTGATCCTCCTGCTCGCCGGCGACTCGACCGCGGCGATCGTCGTCGGCGCCGTGCTCTGGGGCATCGGCTTCGGCGGCGCGTCCGCCCAGCTGCAGGCGGCGCTCACGAAGGCGGGCGGAGCCGACTCCGACGTCGCTAACGCGTTCCTCCCGGTCGCCTTCAACCTCGCGATCTTCGCAGCGGGGATCGTCGGCGCCGTGCTGCTCGGCTCCTTCGAGGGCTCGGTTCTCCCGCTCCTGATGGCGGTCCTCGGAGTCGCCGCGCTGCTCCTGACGCTCGTCGGCCGCCGCACGGCCTTCACGGGCGTCGTCTGAGCCGCGGGACCGAGTCGGCCTCGCCGCGCGTCCCGGCTTCCGGCGGGCAGCGTTCGGCATGAAGTGGGGGCAGCGGTGCCGGGACCGGACCCGGGACAGTGATCCCGTCGCCCTCGCCGGTGCCCGCCCGCGACCCCGCGCCCGACCCCGCCCCGGACTCCCCGTCCTCGTCCTCGAACGGATCCCATGCTCCCCACCGACTCCTTCCCCCGTCCGACGCACCCGTCGTCGACCCGGCGGGAGCGGTCGATCCAGCCGTCGCGCACACCGTCCGGATCAGCGACGGCACGCGGATCGTGCTGACCGTCGTGCCGCCGAGGAGGCCCCGACACCGGCCAGCACGTGTACGTCCTCCCGGCCATGGGGATCCGCTCGGGCTACTACCGCGCGCTCGCCGACTCCTTCTCCGCCCGCGGCTTCACCGTGGTGCTGACCGATCTGCGCGGCGAAGGCGAGGCGACCCCTCGGCGAGTCGCACCACGACGCACGGCTACGTCGAGATCGTCGAGCGCGACATCCCCGAGTCGGTCGCGTACCTGCGCCGCGAACTGGGCGCCGAGCGGATCTGGCTGCTCGGCCACAGCCTCGGGGGCAGCTCGGTCTCATCGCCGACTCCCGGACGAGCGCGACGGGTGCTCCCGAGGGTGCCGGTTTCGCCGGTGTCGTGCTCGTCGGCTCCGGGTCCTCGTGGCACCGGGCGCAGAACGGCTGGCGGGCACCGCGCAACAGGATCGTGCCGCAGCTGTTCGTCCTCCTCTCGCACGCGGTCGGGTACTTCCCCGGCGACAGGCTCGGCTTCGCCCACCGGCAGTCGACCCGCCTGATGATCGACTGCGCCCGCCAGAGCCGCACCGGGCGCTTCGCGGCACCGGGCGCGGCCGAGGACTACGACGAGAGCCTGACCCGACTCGAGCGCCCGCTCCTCGTGTTCGACATCGACGGCGACCGCCTGACCTCGCGCCGCGCCGTCGACCATCTCTGCGCGGCCGTCCCGCGTGCTCGGATCACGCGCCGCCGTCATCCCATCCAGGGGCGGCCCCTGCGCGACCCCCATGTCGCCTGGGTGCGGCAGAGCCCGCGGCTGCCCGACGAGATCGCCGACTGGATCCTCGACCAGGACTGAGCGGTGCTCCCCGGCTCAGTCCAGGAACCGCGTGTACCGCCCCGGAGCCTCGAGGAACGCCCGCCAGTTCCGCACGAGATCGAGGTCGTCGTAGTCGCACCTCCGCAGCCCCCACTCGCCGATCTCGTAGAGGTCGGCCCCGGTGGCCGCCGCGAGGATCGGCGAGTGGGTCGAGAGCACGATCTGCGACCCGTTCGCGAGCAGGTCGCGGAAGAGCCCGAGCAGCGCGAGGCAGCCCGAGAACGACAGGGCCGACTCCGGCTCGTCGAAGATCCACAAGCCACTGATCCGCGAGCGGGTCAGCACGACGTCCAGGAACGACTCACCGTGCGAGCGGTCGTGGCACGAGACGCTCTCTCCGCCCAGGTCCTCCAGGTAGGTGAAGAGCCCGTGCATCGTCTCGGCCCGGAGGAAGAAGCCCTTCTTCGAGGCGCCGCCGGATCGCACGACCTGCAGGTGCTCGCCGAGCACCGACTCCGAGGGCCGCGTCGCGTGCCGGGCGCTGATCGTCCCGCCCTCGGCGTTCAGCCCGTAGGCGATCGCCAGCGCCTCGACCAGCGTCGACTTGCCCGCGCCGTTGTCGCCCACCAGGACGGTCATCGCGCCGAGGTCGAGCCCGTCGTCGAGCACCTGGCGCACCGCGGGGATCGTGAACGGCCACGAGTCGGCGGGCGGGGGAGCGGCGCGGTGCAGCTCGATCCGGCGCACAGGGAGGGTCCGCATGCCCCCGAGCCTAGGAGCCGACCGCCCCGGACGCGCGTCCCCGCGAGCTCCCTGCCGACTTCCGCAGACCTCCGCCACGCGGCCGCACCCGGGCGTAGCGTTGCCGGAGTGATGCGTCCGACGATCCAGACCCTCGGCCAGCTCCGCGCCTCCGGGCACGTGCAGAAGAGCCTCCGCACCGAGATCCGCGACAACCTGCTCGACGCCCTGCGCGAGGGCCGCGACCCGTGGCCCGGGCTGCACGGATTCGCCGACACGGTGATCCCGCAGGTCGAGCGCGCGGTGATCGCCGGCCACGACATCGTGCTGCTGGGCGAGCGCGGCCAGGGCAAGACCCGGCTCCTGCGCACCCTCAACGGCCTCCTCGACGAGTGGTCGCCGGTCATCGCCGGCTCCGAGCTCGGCGAGCACCCCTACGAGCCGATCACCACGGTGAGCATCCGCCGCGCCGAGGAGCTCGGCGACGAGCTGCCCGTCGCCTGGCGCTCGCGCGAGGAGCGCTACGTCGAGAAGCTCGCCACCCCCGACACCAGCGTCGCCGACCTCATCGGCGACGTGGACCCCATGAAGGTGGCCGAGGGGCGCAGCCTCGGCGATCCCGAGACCATCCACTTCGGTCTCATCCCGCGCAGCCACCGCGGCATCGTCGCGATCAACGAGCTGCCGGACCTCGCCGAGCGCATCCAGGTCGCGATGCTCAACGTGATGGAGGAGCGCGACATCCAGATCCGCGGCTACGTCCTCCGTCTGCCGCTCGACGTGCTCGTCGTCGCCAGCGCGAACCCCGAGGACTACACGAATCGCGGCCGCATCATCACTCCGCTGAAGGACCGCTTCGGCGCCGAGATCCGCACGCACTACCCGACCGAGCTCGACGACGAGATCGCCGTGATCCGTCAGGAGGCGGACCTCGTCGCGACCGTGCCCGACGCGCTCATCGAGATCCTCGCCCGCTTCACCCGGGCCCTGCGCGAGTCGAGCTCCGTCGACCAGCGCAGCGGAGTGAGCGCCCGCTTCGCCATCGCCGGCGCCGAGACCATCGCCGCGGCAGCGCTGCACCGCGCCACCCGCCGGGGCGAGGCCGAGGCCGTCGCGCGCCCCATCGACCTCGAGACCGCGGTGGACGTGCTCGGCGGCAAGATCGAGTTCGAGTCGGGGGAGGAGGGGCGCGAGGAGGAGATCCTCGAGCACCTCCTGCGCCAGGCCACCGCCGAGACGGTGCGCGCGCACCTGCGCGGCATCGATCTCGGCCTGCTCGTCACCGCCGTCGAGGACGGCGCCATGATCACGACCGGCGAGCAGGTGACCGCGCGCGAGTTCCTCGCCGGACTGCCGATCCTGGGCGAGGCCACCGTCTACGAGGACCTCGCCGAGCGCCTGGGCGCGACGAACGAGGGCCAGCGCGCCGGAGCCGTCGAGCTCGCGCTCGAGGGCCTCTACCTCTCGCGCCGGCTGAGCAAGGAGACCGGCGGCGGCGAGGCCGTGATGGCTGAGCCGGGGCGCCGGACCAACCGCCGCCTGCACCGCGACGCGCGCTACTCCGAGTACCGGGGCGGCCCGGACCCGCTCGCTCCGCCCGTCGACCTCGCCGAGGCCCTCGAGGCGATCGGCCAGGACGTGATGGCCGGCACCTCGCCCGAGCGGGCCCTGCGCGAGTTCCTCCGCCGCGGCGGCCGCGACGCCTTCGGCCTCGACGATCTCGGTCGCCGCGTGGCCGAGCGCCGCCGCGACCTCGCGCAGAAGCACAACCTCGACGGCACGCTCCGCGAGGTCCGCGAACTGCTCGACCGGGCGGTCCTCGCCGAGCGCAAGCAGCTGGCCCGTGACACGCAGATGGACGACGGCGACCGCGCGCTCGCCGAGATCCAGCTCGACAGCCTGCCGCCGTCGGCCGCGGCCGCCGTGTCCGAGCTCGCCGACTACTTCCTGGCGGAGCCCCGAGGCGCGCGCCGACTTCGAGCGGATCAAGCAGCTCCTCGGCGCCGAGATGCTCGAGCAGCGCTTCGCGGGCATGAAGCAGGCCCTCGAGAACGCGAGCGACGAGGACCGCGCCGCGATCGACGCCATGCTCCGCGACCTCAACGACCTGCTCGAGTCGCACGCCCGCGGCGAGGACACCCCGGAGCAGTTCGACGCGTTCCTGGCGCAGCACGGCGAGTACTTCCTCGAGAACCCCGAGACCGTCGACGAGCTGATCGACGCCCTCGCCGCCCGGGCGGCCGCGGCGCAGCGGATGCGCAACTCGATGACCCAGGAGCAGCGCGACGAGCTCGACGCCCTCGCGCAGCAGGCCTTCGGCACCCCCGAGCTGATGCAGTCGCTCGGGAAGCTCGACGAGGCCCTGCGGGGCCTGCGACCCGGCGAGGACTGGGGCGGCTCCGAGCGGATGGACGGCGAGCAGGGGCTCGGCCTCGGCGACGGCACCGGCGTGTTCCAGGAGCTCGCCGACCTCGACGCGCTCGCCGAGCAGCTCGCGCAGTCGCAGAACGGCTCGCAGCTCGACGACCTCGACCTCGATCTGCTCGCGAAGCGGATCGGCGACGACGCGGCGGTCGACGCGCAGACGCTGAAGCAGCTCGAGCGGGCGCTGCGCGACTCCGGCACCCTGCGCCGCGGCTCCGACGGCTCGCTCGCCCTCAGCCCCAAGGCGATGCGCCAGCTCGGCAAGTCCCTCCTGCGCGACATCGCCGAGACGATGTCGGGTCGTCAGGGCGCGCGCGACGTGCGCCGGGCGGGTGCCGCGGGCGAGCGATCCGGAGCGACGCGCGCGTGGGAGTTCGGCGACACCGAGGCCTGGGACCTCCCGCGCACGATCACCAACGCCCTCACCCGCACCGCCGGCGAGGGCCGGTCCACCGCCTCCGGAGTGCGCATCGAGATCGGCGACGTCGAGGTGCAGGAGACGGAGGCGCGCACGCAGGCCTGCGTCGCCCTGCTCGTCGACACCTCCTTCTCGATGGCGATGGACGGCCGCTGGGTCCCGATGAAGCGCACCGCCCTCGCCCTGCACACGCTCATCACGAGCCGGTTCCGCGGCGACGAGCTGCAGCTGATCGCCTTCGGCCGCCAGGCCGAGGTGATGGGCATCGAGCAGCTCGTCGGCCTCGACGCCGAGTGGGACAAGGGCACGAACCTGCACCACGCCCTGCTGCTGGCCAACCGGCACTTCCGCAAGCACCCGGGGGCGCAGCCCGTGCTGCTGATCGTCACCGACGGCGAGCCGACCGCGCACCTCGAGCCCGCCGGCGACGTCTTCTTCGACTACCCGCCCGACCCGGTCACGATCGCCGTCTCGGTGCGCGAGCTCGACGCCTCCGTGCGGCTCGGCGCGCACACCACGTTCTTCCGCCTGGGCGAGGACCCGGGCCTCGCGCGGTTCCTCGACTCGCTCGCCAGGCGGGCCGGCGGCACGGTCGTGAACCCCGAGGCCGACGACCTCGGCGCGGCGGTCGTGAGCTCGTACCTCGGCTCGCGCGACCGCTCCGACGGCGGGCGTCCCACCGGCGACGAGATGTTCGGCCGCGGCTGGGCCTTCTAGGCCGGCGTCGCCGTCCGCGTCAGAACAGCGGCCACGGCACCGCGGGCATCCCGCCCCGCGGTGCCGGGAAGCGGCCCGACGAAGCGCAGCCGGTCGCAGCGGCGCCCCAGCACCTCGATCTCCTCGTTCAGCAGCAGCTCCGACAGCGCCGCGCCGAGCGGCCCGTCGATCGCGCCCGGAGCCGCCCCAGCGCGTCGATCTCGTCGGCCGTCAGCGGCTCGCCGATCCAGCCCCAGAGCACCGTCCGCAGCTTGTGCTCGACGTGGAACGTCAGGCCGTGGTCGACGCCGTAGCGGTGGCCGTCGGGCATGGCGAGCACGTGCCCCGCCCTTGCGGTCGGCGTTGTTGACGACCACGTCGAAGACCGCCATCCGCCGCAGCGCCGCCGAGTCCTCGTGCACGAGCGAGACGTCGCGGTCCTCCTCGTCGCTGCCGTCGAGCACGTGCCGCCAGCCCTCGGCGACCTCCGCCGACGGCACGAGGTCCACCGCGTCCTGCTCGGGGTCGATGTCCTGCCAGAGCTGCACCATGCCGGGGCCCAGCGGCCCGTCGCGGAGCCACGTCCGCGGCACCACGTTCCAGCCCAGGGCCTCGGAGGCGAGGTACGCCGCCGCCTCGCGCCCCGCGAGATCGCCGTCGGGGAAGTCCCAGAGCGGCTTCTCGCCGGACACCGGCTTGTAGACGACGGACGTGTCGCCGATCCGCGCGAGGAACGTGGCGTTGGAGGCGGTGGTGATCCGGCCGGTGAGCTCGAGCGCGCCGGTCGTGAGCTCCTCGCCGCTCGGCTCCGCGTCCTCGCTCATGCCAGCGGGCAGTCGTGCCCGTCGGGGTCCATCGGATCTCCGCAGCGCGGGCACAGCCGGACGCCCCGCACCCACCACCTCGAGGGTGCGCTTGGCGAACGCGCGGGCGGTGCCGACGGGGATCCGAAGCACGACCATCTCCTCGGGCTCCGCGTCCTCGGCCGACTCCTCGGCTTCGGTCAGCGGGTACGCCTCGATGACGATCTGGGCGGTCGTCGGATCCCAGCCGAGGCTGAGACCGCCGGACGCGGAACTCGGGCTCGACCGGCTGGTCGAGCGGCTCGTTGTCGACGAGCTCCGCGGGCGTGCCGGAGGGGACGCTCGCGGGGTTGCCCTCCGCGGTCATCAGCTGATCGAGGATCTCGTCGATCTTCTCGGCGAGCAGGGCCGACTGCTGCTTCTCGAGTCCGACGCTGACGACGCGGGGACCCGTGCGGGCCTGCAGGTAGAAGGAGCGGGCGCCGGGCGAGCCGACGGTGCCGACCACGACGCGGTCGGGCCAGTCGAACGCGTGGACGATGGGCATGACTCCAGTGTACGAGCCGCGTCCCGGAGGGTGGCTCCTCGCGTGGACCTACTCGTGACCGGCTCCGCCGCCGACAGCGGCCTCGGCCGCGGGCGCCGGGGCCGCGCGCAGCCAGCCCAGGTCCCCCGCCTCGGTGTTCGTGGCGACGACCTCGGGCCGTCCCGCGCCGTAGCGGATGATCGACACCGACGCCGGTCCGACCGACAGCCGCTGGAACAGGTCGAGGTGCATCCCGAGCGCATCGGCGAGGATCGCCTTGATCGTGTCGCCGTGGCTGACGGCGGCCCACACCGCGGCCGGGCCGTGCTGCTCGGCGACGGCCGCGTCGTGCCTCCGGATCGCCGCGACGGCGCGGGCCTGCATCGCCGCGAGCCCCTCGCCGCCGGGGAACACCACCGCCGACGGCTGGTTCTGCACCGTCGCCCACAGCGGCTCCTTCGCCAGATCGCGCAGGTGCCGGCCCGACCACTGCCCGTAGTCGGCCTCGGTGATCCCCTTCTCGACGACGGCTTCGGGAGGCGTCCCCTGCCGGTCGAGGATCGCCCGCGACGTCTGCCGGCAGCGCTCGAGCGGGCTCGTCACGAGGGCGGCCAGCGGCACCGCCGCCAGGCGCTCCGCCGTGCGAGCGGCCTGCGCGCGCCCCACGTCGTCGAGCCGGACCCCGGCGGTGCGGCCGGCCAGGATCCCGGCGGTGTTCGCGGTCGTGCGCCCGTGCCGGACGAGGAGGAGCGTGGGCATGGAGTCAGCGTAGGCGGCGCGGATCCCTCCCGAGGCGGATGCCCCGTGCCACGAGGCCTGGTTACCGTGGGAGGAGCGGCCGCCCACCGCGGCCCGCGGTCATGCACCGAAGGGACTCCCATGGACGGGACGAACGGAACGGCGCCCACCAGCGCCCCCGACGACGCTACCGAGCACGCAGCTCCGGCCTGGGCCGCCCCGGACGCGGCGGGCCGCTCCGGCGAGATCGCGCTGCGGATCCGCGGTCTGCGCAAGCGCTTCGGCGACAAGGAGGCGGTCAAGGGCATCGACCTCGACGTCCCCGCCGGCTCGTTCTTCGGCCTGGTCGGCCCGAATGGAGCGGGCGAGACCACGACGCTCTCGATGGCCACCGCCCTGCTCCGCCCCGACGAGGGCGTCGTCACGATCCACGAGGTCGACGTCTGGCAGCGGCCGCTCGAGGCCAAGCGCCTGATCGGCGTCCTCGCCGACGGCGTCAAGCTGTTCGACCGGCTCACCGGACTCCAGCTCATCACCTACTACGGCCTGCTCTGCGGCATCGACCGGCCCACCGTCCTCGAGCGCGCCGACGACCTGCTGGCGCTGCTCGGACTCGATCCGGCCGACCGCACCCTCGTCGTCGACTACTCCGCGGGCATGACCAAGAAGATCGCGCTCGCCTGCGCCCTCGTGCGCGCCCCGCGGCTCCTCGTGCTCGACGAGCCGTTCGAGTCGGTCGACCCCGTCTCCGCGGCCAACATCCGCGACATCCTGACCGGCTTCGTCGCCTCCGGCGGCACCGTGATCGTGTCGAGCCACTCGATGGACCTGGTCGAGCGGATGTGCGACCGCGTCGCCGTCATCGCCGACGGCCGCGTCCTCGCCGCCGGCACGCTCGCCGAGGTGCGGGCGGGGTCCAGCCTCGAGGAGCGCTTCGTCGAGCTCGTCGGCGGACGCACCCACCAGGAGGGCCCGGCATGGTTGCGCATCTCCTGAGGCTGCGCCTGCTGCTGCTGCGCAACACGCTCACGCGCAACGTGTGGCAGCTGATCGGGGTGATCTTCGGGGGCCTGTACGCGGTCTTCGTCCTGGGCCTCGTCGTCGTCGGCCTCGTCGCGCTCGGCGGCACCGATCCCGCGCTCGTGAACGTCGTGATCGTGCTCGGCGGCTCCGCCCTGCTGCTGGGCTGGGTACTCGGCCTCCATCTTCGTGTCGGGCTCGGATCAGAGCCTCGACCTCTCGACGCTCGCCACCTTCCCGATCCCCCTGAGGACCCTGATGCTGGGCCTCGCCGCCGCCGGCATCGCGGGCATCCCCGGCATCGTCACCTCGCTCGCCGCCCTCGCGACCGCCGCCGCCTGGTGGAGGCAGCCGATCGGCGTCGTCCCCGCGCTCGTCTGCGCCGTGATCGGCGTCGCGACCTGCGTCGTCGCCTCCGCCTGATCGGCGCGCTCACCACCGGGCTGGGCTCGAGCCGCCGCTACCGCGAGGTGATCGGCGGAGTGGTCCTCGTCGTGATGGTCCTGCTCGGGCCGTTGCTCATCGGAGTGATGGGCGTGCTTCGAGAGGGAGTCGACGTCCTCCCCGTCGTCGCCACGGCCCTCGGCTGGTCGCCGCTCGGAGCGATCTGGGCGGTGCCCGGGTCGATCGTGGCGGGGAGTGGCTCGCCGCGCTCGCGCGCTCCGCGATCGGAGTGGGGACGCTCGCCGTGCTCGTGCGGGGCTGGTCGCTCGCGCTGCGCCGCGCCCTGCGCGAGCCCGCCGCGTCAGCGTCCGGCACCGCCTCCGGATCCGCCGGCATCGGCCTCTTCGGCCGGTTCCCCGGCACCCCCACCGGGGCGATCGCCGCGCGGGCCCTCGGCTACTGGTGGCGCGACCCGCGCTACAGCCGCGGCCTGCTCGTGATCCCGGCGGTCGTCGTCCTCACGCTCTTCTACGGCACCCTCGGCGGCGGCGAGAGCTCGTTCGCCACCTTCTCGGCCGTCTTCATCGCCTTGATCTTCGGCGTGACGCTCTGCGCCGACGTCTCGTACGACGGCACCGCGTGGGCCGCGCACTCAGCTCGGAGTGACGGGGCGGCCGACCGCGCCGGCCGCGTCATCGCCGCCGCGATCGTCGGCGTCCCGGCCGTGGTGATCGTCGCGGTGGGCACCTGCCTCTACGCCGGGCGGCCCGAGGCGATCCCCGCGATCCTGGGCATCTCGCTCGCCCTGGTCCTCAGCGGCTTCGGAGTGTCGAGCATCGCGTCGGCGCTCGTCGTCTACCCGGTGCCGGCGCCCGGTGACAGCCCGCTGAAGACGCCGCCGGGTTCCGGCATGATCTCGAGCGTCGTGATGCTCGGCAGCATGGGCGCCACCGCGCTGCTGTCGCTCCCGTCGATCGTCGTCGGCGCGATCTCCCTGGTCGGCAGCGACCCGGTCCTCGGAACGGTGTCGCTGGTCCTCGCGCTCGTGCTCGGCGGGCTGTTCGCGGTGCTCGGGATCCGCCTCGGCGGGCGCCTCGTCGACCGCCGCGCCCCCGAGCTCTTCGCCACCCTCGTGACGATCGGCTGACGCCCCGCCCGCCCCCCACTCCTCGAAAGTCGTCGTACTCGAGCTCGAGTACGACAACCTCTGCGTACTCGACGTCGTCGCCCGTCCTCGAGCCCGCGGATCCTCCACAAGTTGCGGTGAGCGCGCGCCGTTACCGCAACTTCTGCGGAAGCAGGGGCGGCGCAGAGCCGCTCGTCCCTCCCGTCCCGCCTGCCCCGCCCGCCCCGTCGACTCCTCGAAAGTCGTCGTACTCGCGCTCGAGTACGACAACTTCTGCGTACTCGACGTCGTCGCCCGTCCTCGAGCCCCGCGGATCCTCCACAAGTTGCGGTGAGCGCGCGCCGTTACCGCAACTTCTGCGGAACGGCGAGCCCGCGCCGGGCGCCGCCCTTCGCGGCAGGATAGGACGCGTGCGCAGCGTCGAACTCCTCCTCGACCCGGAGTCCGAGGCCCGCATCCGGAGCCAGTGGGAGGCGCTCGAGAGCGCCGGGCTGCCGAGCCTCGCCCTGCACCGCTCCGAGAGCAACCGCCCGCACATCACCCTCGTCGCCGGCCCCGAGCTCGAGTGCCCGGAGCCCGGGGCCCTCGGCCCGCTCCCCGCGAGCGTCGACCTCGGCGCCGTCCTCCTCTTCCCCCACTCCGGCCGCTTCGTGCTCGCCTGGGGCGCCGTCCGCTCGCCCGCGCTCGACGCCCTGCACCGCGCCACCGTCGCGGCGGTCCCGGGCGGCGTGCCCACGTCGCTCCCGGAGGCGTGGACCCCGCACGTGAGCGCCTCGCGCCGCCTGCGCGCCGAGCAGCTGGGCGCGGCCGTGCCCCTGCTGGGCGAGCCGTTCCCCGTGGGCCTCTCGAGCGTGCGCTTCTGGGACGGCGACACGAAGACGATCACCGCGCTCTGACCTCTCCTCCCCAACCGGAGGCGCTCCGGCGCCGTCCCCAGCGGTCCCCGTCGCCCGGGCGGAGTCGGAGGCGGCGGGTAGAGTTCCCCGGGTGACAGAGCCCACCGCGACCGCCCTCCCGCTCGCCGAGCAGCCCGGTACTCAGACGCCCGCGCAGGAGATCCTCGAGCGCGTCTTCGGCTACTCCTCCTTCCGCGGCGAGCAGGAGCAGATCGTCGAGCAGGTCATCGAGGGCGGCGACGCGGTCGTCCTGATGCCCACCGGCGGCGGCAAGTCGCTCTGCTACCAGATCCCCTCGATCGTCCGCGAGGGCACCGGGTGGTCGTCTCGCCGCTCATCGCCCTCATGCAGGACCAGGTCGACGCCCTGCGCGCCAACGGCGTCCGCGCCGAGTTCCTCAACTCCACCCAGGACTCGGGCGAGCGCGCCCGGGTCGAGCGCGCCTACCTCGACGGCGAGCTCGACCTGCTCTACGTCGCGCCCGAGCGGCTCGGCAACGAGGGGATGAAGCAGTTCCTCGCCCGCGGCCGCATCGCCCTCTTCGCGATCGACGAGGCCCACTGCGTGAGCCAGTGGGGACACGACTTCCGCCCCGACTACCTCGCCCTCGGCGAGCTGGCCGAGCGCTGGCCCGACGTGCCGCGCATCGCGCTCACCGCCACGGCGACCGAGGCGACGCACCGCGAGATCACCACGCGCCTGCACATGGGCGAGGCCCGGCACTTCGTCTCGAGCTTCGACCGTCCCAACATCCAGTACCGCATCGTCAACAAGGTCGAGCCGCGCAAGCAGCTGATCGACTTCCTGCGCCGCGAGCACGCCGACGACGCGGGCATCGTCTACGCCCTCTCGCGCAAGAGCGTCGAGGCGACGGCCGAGGCGCTGCGCGGCGCCGGCTTCGACGCGGTGGCGTACCACGCGGGCCTCGACGCCCGCGTCCGCGCCGCCGCGCAGTCGCGCTTCCTCCGCGAGGAGGGCGTGATCGTCTGCGCCACCATCGCGTTCGGCATGGGCATCGACAAGCCCGACGTCCGCTTCGTGGCGCACATCGACCTGCCCAAGTCGGTCGAGGGCTACTACCAGGAGACGGGCCGCGCCGGTCGCGACGGCCTGCCGTCCACCGCCTGGCTCGCCTACGGCCTGCAGGACGTCGTGCAGCAGCGCCGCATGATCGACGAGTCGCCGGGCGACCTGGCCCACCGCCGCCGGATGTCCGCGCACCTCGACGCGATGCTGGCGCTCTCCGAGACCGTGCAGTGCCGTCGCGTGAACCTGCTCGCCTACTTCGGCCAGGAGAGCACCGCCTGCGGCAACTGCGACACCTGCCTCGAGCCGCCCGCCTCGTGGGACGGCACGGTCGCCGCGCAGAAGTTCCTCTCGACCGTCGTGCGGCTCAAGCGCGAGCGCAACCAGCAGTTCGGCGCCGGGCACGTCATCGACATCCTCCGCGGCAAGACCACCCCGCGCACCACCCAGCACGGCCACGACGCGCTCTCCACCTGGGGCATCGGCGCCGACCTGAGCGACACCCAGTGGCGCGGAGTCGCGCGCCAGCTGCTCGCGCAGGGGCTGCTCGGGGTCAACGACGACGGCTTCGGCACGCTCGTGATCACCCCGGCGTCCGGGTCGGTCCTCGGCGGCGAGCGCAAGGTCGAGCTGCGGCAGGAGCCCGAGAAGCCCGCCCGCTCGAGCGGCTCGTCGCGCTCCGGTCGCTCGACCGTGTCCGATCTGCCGACCGAGGCGCAGCCGCTGTTCGAGCGGCTCCGCGAGTGGCGCGCCGCGCAGGCGCGGGCGCAGTCGGTCCCCGCCTACATCGTCTTCAACGACGCGACCCTGCGCGAGATCGCCACCGCCGAGCCCGCCACGATCGACGCGCTCAGCATCATCGGCGGTGTCGGCCAGAAGAAGCTCGTGACCTACGGAGCCGCGGTGCTCGCCGTCGTCGCGGGCGAGACGCCCGAGATCGCCGAGCCCGATGCGAACCAGGAGGAGCCGGCGCCCCGGCGTCCGGCCCGCTCCGGTGCCGCCCGTTCCGGTGGCGCCGCGGCGAAGGGCGCCCGCCCGGCGTTCGGCGGCGCCTCGTCCGAGCGCACCGCCGGTCCGCCCGTCTCCTCCGCCGCGCCCGAGGACGACTGGGTGCCGCCGGAGGAGCCCGACTGGGAGCCCGGATGGGACAGCTACTGAGCGCCGATCAGTCCGTGCTGACCGTCACCATCCAGATGCCGATCGCCGTCGCGGCGAACGACGAGGCCCGTGCCGGCGATCGGCACCCAGAAGGCGATCCGCCGCCGCACCAGCAGCACGATCGACACGACGAGCGCGGCGAGCATCCCGATCCAGACCCCACCCGCCGCGATGAGGACCCCCCAGTTCAGCAGGGTGAAGTCGCAGTCGTCGCGGCCGAGGCAGCCGTCGCTCGCCATGCTCGAGAAGAGGCCGACGTAGGTCAGCAGCAGCGTCGCGCAGACCTCGGCCAGGAGCAGCACGACCGTGAGGACGAGGTCCCACACGCGCACCGGGCGCCGCTGCGGTGCCGGCGCTCCGCTCACGTCCCCGTCCCGGCCATCGCCATCCACGAGCCGATGATCGTGGCGGCGAACGACAGCACCGTGCCGGCGATCGGCACCCAGAAGGCGATCCGCCGCAGCACCAGCAGCACGATCGACACCACCAGCGCCACGAGCATCCCGATCCAGACCCCGCCCGCGGCCACGAGCACTCCGCCGCCGATGAGTCCGGAGTCGCAGTCGTTGCCGCCCATGCAGGCGTCGCTCGCCATCGCGAGGAACAGCCCGAAGTACGACAGCAGCGCCGTCAGCAGGAACTCGCCCGCCAGCAGCACGATCGTCAGCACCAGGTCCCAGACCCGCACCGGGCGGCGCAGGCGCGCCGCGGTCCACGGAGTGCCCGGCCCCGACGGCATCCGCCCGGGGGCCGACGGCGTCGAGAGGCCCGACGGCGTCGCACCGGGAGACGCCCACTCCGGCTGCACCGGCTCCCGGCGGGGCGGCGGGGGCGGAGGCAGCGGCGGCTCGCTCATACCGCGAGCCTAGCCACGCCGTCCCGGCTCGCCCACGCCCGCCTGGCCCGATCCGACAACGCCCCGCCGCATCCGCCCGGCCGCCTTTGTCGGCCCGCGACGGAACTTTTCCGCGTTCCGCGACCGCGACCTAGCGTGCAGTCACCGCCGTCGGTCGAAGGGATCCTCGCTCATGGTCACCACTGCTCCCCGCCCCCGTTCCGCCGCGGACGCCGCCGAGAAGGCGGCCACCGGCTCCTCCCGCAAGCGCCGCTCCCGCTCCGGCGCCATCGCCCCCACTCCGCCCGTCGACGCGCTCGGCACCGAGGTCGACGCCCGCCTCGACGAGGACGGCGCACCGTCGGTCGACGTCGAGGTCCTCGGCGAGCTGCTCCTGGGCGCCTGGAAGGAGCAGCGCCTCGCCTCGCCGCGCGCTGACCGCCCGTCCGGAGCTGCACGGCGAGAGCGGCCTCCCCATGGCCGAGCACCGTGCGCGCGTCACGCGGCAGATGCGGATCCTCGCCGCCGAGAAGGGCGTGCTGCGGGCGTTCCCGGCCGACCTCGGCGGAGGCGCCGACCACGGCGGCAACATCGCCGGCTTCGAGGAGCTGGTCACCGCCGACCCGTCGCTGCAGATCAAGTCGGGCGTGCAGTGGGGCCTCTTCGGCGCCGCGGTCCTGCACCTGGGGACCCGCGAGCACCACGAGAAGTGGCTGCCCGGCATCATGGATCTCCGCATCCCCGGCGCGTTCGCGATGACCGAGACCGGTCACGGCTCCGACGTCGCGTCCATCGCCACGTCCGCCACGTTCGACGAGGAGACGGGCGACTTCGTCCTCAACACCCCGTTCCGCGCCGCGTGGAAGGACTACCTCGGCAACGCCGCGATCGACGGCCGCGCCGCCGTCGTGTTCGCCCAGCTGGTGACTCGGGGCGTCGGCCACGGCGTGCACGCGTTCTTCGTGCCGCTGCGCGACGAGTCCGGCGCGTTCCTCCCGGGCATCGGCGGCGAGGACGACGGCCTCAAGGGCGGCTTGAACGGCATTGACAACGGCCGCCTGCACTTCGACCACGTCCGAGTGCCGCGCGAGAACCTGCTGAACCGCTACGGCTCCGTCGCGGCCGACGGCACCTACTCCTCGCCCATCGCGAGCCCGGGCCGCCGCTTCTTCACCATGCTCGGCACCCTGGTGCAGGGCCGCGTCTCGCTCGACGGAGCAGCGGTCGCCGCGTCCCGCATCGCCCTCGCGATCGCCGTGACGTACGGCGACCAGCGCCGGCAGTTCACCGGGGAGGGGACCGCGAGGAGGTCCTCCTCGACTACCAGCGCCACCAGCGCCGTCTGCTCCCGCGCCTCGCGACGACGTACGCCGCCGGCTTCGCGCACGACAAGCTGCTGCGCGCGTTCGACGACGTCTTCTCGGGCAGGAACGACACCGACGAGTCGCGCCAGGACCTCGAGACCCTCGCCGCCGGGCTGAAGGCGGTCTCCACCTGGCACGCCCTCGACACGCTGCAGGAGGCGCGCGAGGCCTGCGGAGGCGCGGGCTTCCTCGCCGAGAACCGGCTCACGCAGCTGCGCGCCGACCTCGACGTCTACGTCACCTTCGAGGGCGACAACACGGTCCTGCTCCAGCTCGTCGCGAAGCGCCTGCTCACCGACGTCGGGCGCCGCTTCAAGGACGCCCAGCCCACCGAGCTGGCGCGCTACGCCGTCGGCCAGGTCGCGGGGGCGACGGTCGACAACTCCGGTCTGCGCCGCCTCGCCCAGGTCGTCTCGGACCGCGGATCCACGGCCCGCTCCGTCGGCCAGCTCCGCGAGGACCAGCGCGAGCTGCTCACCGGACGCGTCGAGACCATGGTCTCCGGCATTGCCTCACGCCTGCGCGCGGCGCGCAAGCTCCCCGCCGACGAGGCCGCGCGCCTCTTCAACGCCCACCAGGACCAGCTGATCGAGGCGGCCCGCGCGCACGCCGAGCTGCTGCAGTGGGAGGCGTTCACCGAGGCGCTCGCCGGCATCGAGGACGAGGGGACCCGCACGGTCCTCACCTGGCTCCGCGACCTCTTCGGCCTCGGCCTCGTCGAGAAGCACCTCGACTGGTACCTGCTGCACGGGCGGCTCTCGTCGCAGCGCGCGGTCGCCGTGACGTCGTACATGGACCGCCTGCTCGCCCGGCTCCGTCCCCACGCCGGCGACCTCGTCGCGTCCTTCGGCTACGGCCCCGAGCACCTGCGCGCGGCCATCGCGACCGGCGCCGAGCAGACCCGGCAGGAGGAGGCGCACGCCTGGTACGAGGCGGCCCGCGCCGACGGCAGCCTCCCGCGCCCCGAGAAGGCTCCCGCGCCACTGACGCCGGGACCAGGGCGGCCGGGCCGCGGGCTCAGCGCTGCAGGTACGCCAGCGCCGCGTCGCGCTCGGCCCGCAGCTCGAGCACCGACTCGTCGATCTTGCGCCGCGAGTACTCGTCGATCTCGAGCCCCTCGACGATGCGCCACTCGCCGTCCACCGAGCGCACCGGGAACGACGAGATCAGCCCCTCCTCCACCCCGTAGGAGCCGTCCGACTCGACGGCCGCCGAGGTCCACTCGGTGCCCGTCATCCAGTCGTGCACGTGGTCGATCGCGGCGGACGCTGCCGAGGCGGCCGACGACGCTCCGCGCACCTCGATGATCTCGGCCCCGCGCTTCGCGACGCGCGGCTCGAACTCGTCGTGCAACCACGCGGCGTCGACCAGCTCGGTCACGGGCCGTCCGTCGACGCTCGCGTGCGTCGCGTCCGGGTACTGGGAGGCGGAGTGGTTGCCCCAGATCGCGACTCCCGCGATCGAGCCGACCGGGGCGTCCAGCTTCGCGGCCAGCTGCGCGACGGCGCGGTTGTGGTCGAGCCGCGTCATCGCGGTGAAGCGACCGCGCGGGATGTCCGGCGCGCTCGCGCGGGCGATCCAGGCGTTCGTGTTCGCCGGGTTCCCGACGACCAGCACGCGGACGTCGTCCGCGGCGTGCGCGTTCAGCGCGGCGCCCCAGGCCCGAAGATGCCGGCGTTCGCGGCGAGCAGGTCGGCGCGCTCCATCCCCGCCGAACGGGGCCGGGCGCCGACCAGGAGTGCGACGTTCGCGGCGTCGAAGGCCGCGCGGGGATCGTCGGTCACCTCGACGCCGTGCAGGAGCCCGAACGCTCCGTCCTGCAGCTCGAGGGCGGTGCCGGCCGCGGCCCGGAGCCCGGCCGGGATCTCGAGCAGGCTCAGCCGCACGGGCACGTCCGGCCCGAGGAGCTGACCCGAGGCGATGCGGAACAGCAGGGCGTAGCCGATGGCGCCCCCCGCTCCCGTGACTGCGACCTTCACCGGCGTGCGCTGCGTGCTCATGCCGACGAGCGTAGGCGCGCGTGCTGCGAGCGGGGTAGGAGGAGCGGTCGCTCTCTACACTCGGGGGCAGCGGCAGGGAGGGGCCCGATGACGACTGCGTCCGATCGACCTCCGGTGATCGCCCACTCCGTCATGGCGGGCATCGCCGTCAGCGCCCGTCGCCTTCGCCGGATCGATCCTCGCCGTGCCGCTGCTCTTCGCCGGGTCCGCCGGTCTGGCCGCGCTGGCCGTCCTGCCGCTGATCGCCACCGCGCTGCTGCTGAGCGTGTCCCGGATCGTCACGGGTCGACTCCACGTCGGCGCGAATCTCGCGCTCGGCACGCTGCTGACCCTCGCGACGCTCGCCGCTGTGGTCGCGCCGCTCGTGACCGAGGCGCCGCCTCCCCGCCTCCCTCCTCGCTGCCGTTCCGCTGCTGCTCGGAGCCGCGGCGGCGTCCGGGTCGCTCGTCGTCCATCCGGGTCGCCCCCGGGTGATCGGAGCAGTGGCGACCGCCGCCCTCCTGGCTGTGGTGGCATCACCCGTGGCGCAGACGGTGGTCGGGCGGACCACGGCGGTGCGCGCCTCGCAGGAGACGGAGTACGAGTACCGGCTCGACTACTCCGTCGTGCCGTTCGAGTCCGATCGACTCACGACGACGGCCGTCGTCATCGGGCAGTACGAGTCCCTCCGTCCGGGCGTCGGAGGATCCGCTCGCCCGGCAGGACACCGACCACCTTCCCGACCCGGGGGACATCACGATCCTCACGAGTCGGTTCGACCCGGAGTTCGCGCTCGAGATCCAGGTCTGCAGCCGCTACACGGCTCCGGAGCTGGCGGGGACGGCGGGGAACACCTGCGAGCGCCGCGACGACGGCGTCTGGGTGCTCGAGGTCGACGGATCCCGGATGCTCGCTCGGCTCATCGACTACTCCATCGTCTCCGTGACGGGCTCCGACCAGGAGCGGCTCGAGGAGCTGCTCGTCGCGGTGGTGCCGATGGAGCAGGACGAGTACGAGCGCCGCGTCCGTCTCGCTTTCGAGCGGGATCTGCGCGCCTAGACCCCCGCCGTCCGTCCGGCCACCTCCTGCAGCACCGCGAGCACCCGGCGCACCGGCGGGTGCGCGAGCGCCCCCGGTCGGGCGAGCACGTCCACGTGCCGGACGAGCGCCCCGCCCTCGACGGGGCGCAGCACCATCCCGTCCACCGCGAGCGTCGAGGCGGTGATCCGAGGCATGACCGCGATCGCCGCTCCCGAGCGGACCACCTCGGCCGCCACGAAGAACTCGTTGATCCGGTGCTCGATGCGCGGGGCCCGGCCGCCGAGCGCGCCGAGGTGCTCGAGCACTCCCGCCAGCGGGAAGCCGTCGTGCGTCGAGATCCAGCGCTCGTCGCGGAGCTGCTCGGGCGGATGCTCGCCTGCGCGGCGAGCGGGTGCGCGGCGTGCAGGGCGATGTCGAGCGGCTCGACGAGCAGCGGAGTGCTGACGATCCTGGCCGACGGCCACTCCGGATCGTGCGCGAGGCGGTGCGCGATCACGAGGTCGTGGTCGGCGGTCAGCCCGGCGAAGCGGTCCTGGGCGACGTCGGCGTCGGTCAGCGAGACGCGCAGGTCCTCGCCCAGCGCTCCGCAGCAGCGGCCCGAAAAGGGTGAGGCCTGCGCTGTGGAAGGCCGAGACCCGCACCGCCCGGTCGTCGCGCTCCAGATGCGCGTCGACCGCCGCCTGCGCCTCGGCCAGCGCCTCCTCGACGCGCGCCCCGGCGACGGCGAGCGCCTCGCCCGCCTCCGTGAGCACGAGCCGGCGACCGCTGCGCACCGTGAGAGGGACGGCGACCCCGGCCTGCAGAGCGCCGAGCTGCTGCGACACCGCCGAGGCGCTGATGTGCAGGGCGGCGGCGACCGCCGCGACGCTCCCGCGGTCACCGAGCTCGCGGAGCAGGCGGAGTCGCGCGGGATCCATAAGCATCTGCTTCCTCATCGATCAAGACGATGCCCGTTGTTCTTCATCGTCCGTGGGGACGACAGTAGCCCCATGCCCTCCCGCCGCTCCTCCGACACCGCCGCCGATCTGCTCCTGCTCGGCGTCGCCGCGGTGTGGGGTGCCAGCTTCCTCGCCGCGAAGGACCTCGCGGCCGTGACCGGAGTGCCCTCGGCCGTCGCCCTCCGCTTCCTGGTGGCCGCCGCGGCCCTCGCCCTGGTGTGCCTGGTGCGCCGCGAGCGCCTCCCGCGCGGGCGCGGCCTCGTGATCGCCGCCGTCCTCGGCTGCTCCCAGGCCGCGGTCATCGGTCTCGAGACGTGGGGCGTGCACCTCACCTCCGCCACCAACGCCGGGCTGCTGATCAGCCTCGCGCTCGTGATGACCCCCGTGCTCGAGGGGCTGGCCTCGCGCTCGTGGCTGCCGCGCTCGTTCTTCGTCGCCGCGGTCGCCGCGGTGGTCGGAGTCGCACTGCTCGTCTCGGAGGGCGGGTTCCGCACGCCGACGCCGGGCGACGCGCTCGTGATCGCCGCCGCGGTCGTGCGCGCGTTCCACGTCACCGCCAGCGCGCACCTGACCCGGGGCCGCACCGACGGCACGCTCGGAGTCGTCCTCGTGCAGGTGCTCGTCTGCGCCGGCGCGTTCTCCCTGCTCGCGGGTCCCTCGCTCCCCGTCTCGGCCGCCGCTCTCGACGCGGCGGGCTGGGGGAGCGTCCTCTTCCTCGGGCTGCTCTGCTCGGTCTTCGCCTTCGTCGTGCAGCTCTGGGCGGTCCGGCGCACCTCGGCCGCGCGGGCGAGCATCCTGATGGGCACCGAGCCGGTCTGGGCGCTGCTGGTCGGCACGGTGCTCGCGGGCGAGGCGATCGAGGCCCTCGGCGCGCTGGGCGCGGCGCTCATCGTGGCGGCGGCCTACGCCGGGCAGGCGATCGAGCGGAGCACCGCCGCGCGCGGTCGATCGCGCACCGCGCCGCCGAGATCGCGGAACGCGCCACTGCGACTCCGTAGAGTGCCGAGCATGCGCACCCTGTACCCCGAGATCGAGCCGTACGAGACCGGCATGCTCGACGTCGGCGACGGCCACTCCGTCTACTGGGAGGTCTCGGGCAACCCCGACGGCAAGCCCGTCGTCTTCCTGCACGGCGGCCCCGGTGCCGGCACCTCGCCCGCGCACCGCCGCCTCTTCGACCCCGAGAAGTACCGCATCGTCCTCTTCGACCAGCGGATGTGCGGACGCTCCACCCCGCACGCCAGCGAGCCCGGCGCGGACCTCTCGACGAACACCACCTGGTACCTCGTCGCCGACATCGAGCGCCTGCGCGAGCACCTCGGCGTCGACACCTGGCTGGTCCTCGGCGGTTCCCGGGGCTCCACCCTCGCCCTGGCCTACGCCGAGACGCACCCGGAGCGGGTCAGCGAGATCGTGCTCCGCGGGATCTTCACCCTCCGCCGCGCCGAGCTCGAGTGGTTCTACGAGGGCGGGGCCGCCGCGGTCTACCCCGACCTGTGGGAGTCGTACACCTCGGTCGTCCCCGCCTCGGAGCGCGGCAGCTTCATCGAGGCGTACTACCGCCTCCTGCACGACGAGGACCCGGCCGTGCACGGTCCGGCCGGCGTCGCCTGGACAACGTGGGAGGCGTCGACCATCTCGCTCCTGCAGAAGCCCGAGATGATCCAGGCGTGGTCCGACCCCGCCTTCGCCCTCGCCTTCGCGCGGATCGAGAACCACTTCTTCGTGCACCGGGGCTGGTTCGAGGAGGGGCAGCTCCTCCGCGACGCCGAGGTGCTGCGCCGCATCCCGCCGTGATCGTGCAGGGCCGCTACGACATGTGCACCCCGGCCTTCACCGCCTGGGACCTGCACCGCGCCTGGCCCGAGGCCGAGTTCCACCTCATCGCCGACGCGGGGCACGCGTTCGACGAGCCCGGCATCCTGAACGCGCTGATCGAGGCCACCGACCGCTTCGCGTCCTGAGCCCCCACCGCTTCGCGTCCTGAGCCCCCACCGCTTCGCGTCCTGAGCCGGGAGGCGCCGGCACGCGGGGCTATCCTGAGCGGATGCGCGCGGACGACGACTCCGGGATGGACAGCTGGCCCACGGGCCGACTGCTGTCGACCGCGTCCCGCATGGTCGAGCACGCCTGGCACGGGGCGCTCGCCGAGATCGGCCTCACCCACGCCGGACTCATCGTCCTGCACCTGCTGCAGGCCGGGCCCGTCGCGCAGAAGGAGCTCGCCGCCTCCGCGCACGTCGAGGTGCAGACCATGTCGCGCACCATCGAGCGGCTCGAGCGCGAGGGCCACGTCGACGCCGGAGCGACCCGGCCGACCGGCGCCGCCAGCTCGTCTCGCTGACCGCGAAGGGCACCGAGGCGTGGCAGCGTGCGCACCGGCTCGAGGTCGACATGTTCCCGGGCAGCCTCGAGCACGGTCCGCTCCGCGACGCGCTGCTCGAGATCATCCGCTCGACGAGCGAGTCGCGCTGGGGCTGACCCGCGCCTCCGCAAGCCCCGGCGGGGAGCGGCGCCGGACCACTACCGTGACCGCATGACCTTCAACGACGACTCCCAGCTCAGCGGCGGCAAGGTCCGCCGGCGCGGACGCACCACGGGCATCGCAGTCGGCGGCGGCGCGGGCTAGTCGTCGTGCTCGCGCTGCTGTCGCAGCTGCTCGGCGTGAACCTGACGGGACTCGGCGAGGTCCTCGGCGGCGGAGGCGGCACCTCGCCCGAGCAGATCACCAGCACCGCAGTCGCCTGCGACAGCGGTGCCGACGCGAACACCGAGGTCGACTGGCCGCCTCGAGGGCGCCGCCGAGTCGCTCGACCGCTACTGGGCCACCGCGACCGGCACGATCGGCGCGACCTACGCGACTCCGGGTGGCGTCATCGTGTTCGACACCGAGACGAGCACCGGATGCGGCGGCGCGACGGCCGCGGTCGGCCCGTTCTACTGCCCGCCGGATCAGACCATCTACCTCGACACGGAGTTCTTCGACGAGCTGCGGACCCGGTTCGACACCTCAGGCGGATCGCTCGCGCAGATGTACATCCTCGCCCACGAGTGGGGGCACCACATCCAGAACCTGACCGGTGCGATGGAGTCCGCGGACCGCTCCGGCACCGGGCCCGACTCCGACTCGGTGCGCCTCGAGCTGCAGGCCGACTGCTTCGCCGGCGCGTGGGTCGGCGACGCCTCGACCGTGCCCGACGAGACGGGAACGCCCTACCTCAAGCCCGTCACCGCGCAGGAGTACCAGGACGCGCTCGGCGCGGCGGCGGCCGTCGGCGACGACCGCATCCAGGAGCAGGCGACCGGCACGGTCGACCCCGAGGGCTGGACCCACGGCTCGGCCGAGCAGCGCCAGCGCTGGTTCGAGGCCGGCTTCGAGGGCGACGCGGTCGACTGCGACACCTTCGCGGTGCCGGGCGCCCAGCTCTGACGCTCGAGCCCCTGCTGGTCGAGTAGCCGCGCAGCGGCGTATCGAGACCCGCGCTTCTAGGACACCGAGTCGGCGGGCTCCTCCATGAACCACTCCGCGAACGAGCACGCCCGCCCGTCCGGAGCGAAGCGGATGATCCACAGGTTCAGGTACGTCTCCGCCCCCGGGTAGACGGTCCGCCCCTGCACCACCGCCGTCGCGTCCGTCAGGGCCACGAGACCCCACGCGAAGGTCGGCTCGGCGGGCTCCGACTCCGCTCGCCACCACTCGACGATCGCGTCGCGCCGGAGTGATCGCGTCGCGGTGCGGGGCGGTGAAGTACTCGGCGTCCTCGGTGAAGAGCGCGGCCATGTCGGCGGGGTCGTCGCTCGCCCACGCCCTCTCGTAGCCGGCGATCCAGTTCTCGATGTCGATCATCCGCACATCCTCGTCCCGCCCGACCGACTGCGGAAGGGCGCGGAGCGGGAAGGTTCCGGAGCCCTCCGCGGTTCGAGTACCCGGCCGGCGACTGCAAAGCTGGGCAATACATCCCCGACTCGAAGGACCCGCGTGCCCGACTCCGACAGACGCTCCCTCACCCGCACGCCCGACCCGCGTCTGATCACCGCCGTCCTCGCCTTCGCGGGGATGAGCGCGTCGTTCATGCAGACGCTGGTGGTGCCCATCCAGTCCGAGCTGCCGCGACTGCTCGACGCCGACCGCGGCGAGACCGCGTGGGTGATCACAGCGACCCTCCTGAGCGCCTGCATCCTCACTCCGGTCTCGGGCCGCCTGGGCGACCTCTACGGGAAGCGGAGGATGGCGGTCGCGGCGCTCGTGGTGCTGGTGCTCGGCTCGATCGTCTGCGCGTTCGCCGGCGACGTGTGGACCCTCGTCGTCGGGCGCGCGCTCCAGGGCGCGGTCATGGGAGTGATCCCGCTGGGCATCTCGATCCTCCGCGACACCCTGCACCGCGATCGACTGCCCGGCGCGATCGCCCTGGTCAGCGCCACGCTCGGCATCGGTGGTGCACTCGGGCTGCCGCTGAGCGCCCTGATCGCCCAGAGCACCGACTGGCACGTCCTGTTCTGGATGTCCGCCGGGCTCGGCGTCCTCGACATCGTGCTGATCCTGCTCGTCGTCCCGGTGTCGACCCTGCGCTCGCCCGGCCGCTTCGACGTGGTCGGCGCGATCGGGCTCGCGATCGGACTCAGCGGCGTGCTGATCGCCGTCTCACGCGGCAACGACGCGGGCTGGACGAGCCCCGCGATCCTCGGCTCGGGGCTCGGCGGCGTCGCCGTGCTCGTGCTCTGGGGCTGGTTCGAGCTGCGGCAGTCGAGCCCGCTCGTCGATCTCCGCGTCGCCGTGCGGCCCGCCGTCCTCTTCACGAACCTCGCCTCCGTGGCCGTGGGCTTCGCGTTCTTCGGCGCGCAGATCACGCTGCCGCAGATGCTCGAGCTGCCGACCGCCTCCGGGGTCGGCTTCGGCCTCAGCCTGATCGTGGCGAGCCTCGTGCTGGCCCCTCCGGCCTCGCGATGATGGCGACCTCTCCCGTCGCGGCCGGTCTCTCCTCGCGCTCGGGACCCCGGGTGGTCCTGATCTCGGGCGCCGCTCTGATCGCGGTGTCGTACCTCCTGGTGCTGCCCTTCGGCAGCGAGGTGTGGCAGATCCTCGTGATCAACGCCCTGATCGGAGTGGGCCTCGGGCTCGCGTACGCCGCCATGCCGACGCTCATCATGCACGCCGTGCCCGCCTCCGAGACGGCTGCGGCCAACGGGCTCAACTCGCTGATGCGCACCCTCGGCACGACCCTGTCGTCGGCGGTCACCGCCGCCGTGCTGGCGCAGCTGACCGTCTCGGTCGGCGCCGTCGAGGTGCCGAGCTCCGAGGGGTTCCGGCTGACCTTCGTGATCGGCGCGGTGGGCGCCGTCGTCGCGGTCGTGCTCGGGCTGCTCATCCCGCGGGTGCCGAAGCCCGACCCGCGCCCCGCGCTGCCCTAGCCCGAGCCGTACCGCCCTAGCCGAGGTCCTGCGGTGTGATCCCGTCCTCGTCCTCCTCGAGCAGCCGCACGATCTGCAGCTCGCGGAGTCGCGTCGTGGTTCTGCAGCGTCTCGCGCGCCGCGATCGCCAGGCGGCACAGCAGCACCACGAGGACCACGGCGAGCACGGCGCCCACGACCAGGACGACGACGTACAAGGAGAAGAAGAGGGTGGACGGCAGAGTGGTCATAGCTCCACGCTAGGCGGGTCGCGGTCCGGATCCCTCCCCGAGCGGCGGAGGTCGGCCGGCCCGGACTCAGGCGAACGCGCCCCGGTAGGCCCGCGCCGGATGCGTCGAGGGCAGCTCGTCCGTCCCGAAGAGCTTGCGCCGCAGCGTGCCCTCCGCGTACTCCGTCTGAGCGAGCCCGCGCTCCTGCAGCACCGGCATCACCCGGTCGACGAACTCCTCGTAGCTGCCGGGCAGGATCCAGTTGACGACGTTGATGCCGTCGATGCCCGCGTCGCGCCACTCGGCGAGATGGTCGGCGATCTGCTCGGGTGTGCCCACCACGCGCCCGCGGAGCTTCGCCGAGAGCCGCGCGAGGTCGCGCACCGTCGGCTCGCGATCGGGCGACGCGTCGCGGATCCACTGCAGGTGGCTCTGCCCGGCGTAGGTCTCGATCGCCGAGAGCGGCAGATCCGGATCGAGCTTCTCGCCCGTCTTCGGATCGAAGCCGAGGTTCGAGTGCAGCAGGAACGCGTCCGACGACAGGTACTCGTCGATCTCGCGCTCGGCGCGGCGAGCCTCCTCCTCGGTGTCGCCCGTGATGAACGAGAGACCGAGGTAGAAGGCCGGGACGCCGTCCCCGCGACCCGCCTCCGCGGCGAGCCGGCGCGTGTCGACGATCAGCTCGCGCGTCTTCTCGGGCGACCCCGAGAAGACGAACTGCGCCTCCGCGTTGCGCGCCGCGAAGCGCCGGCCGGCGGGGGAGGAGCCGGCCTGGAACAGCACGGGCGTGCGCTGCGGCGACGGGGCGGACAGGTGCGGCCCCTGCACGCGGTAGCGCTTCCCGACGTGGTCGATGCGGTGGATGCGCGACGCGTCGGCGAACGCGCCGGCCTTGTCGCGCAGCAGTGCGCCGTCGTCCCACGAGCCCTCCCACAGCTTGTAGACGACGTCGAGGTACTCCTGCGCCCAGGCGTAGCGCTCGTCGTGCTCCTCGAGCCGGTCGTAGCCGAAGTTGCGCGCGGCGCCGTCGAGGGCGCTCGTGACGATGTTCCAGCCGATCCGCCCGTTCGAGACGTGGTCGAGCGTCGAGACCTTGCGGGCGAAGTCGAATGGGTGCGACTGCAGCACCGAGCTCGTGAACGCGAAGCCGAGGTGCTCGGTGCTCACGGCGAGGGCCGAGAGCAGCACGGCCGGATCGTTGCTCGGCAGCTGCAGGCCCTCGCGCGCGTTGACCTCCCAGTCGCCGTCCGCCGGGCCGTAGAGGCCGGCGACGTCGGCGAAGAACATCGCGTCGAAGCGGCCGCGCTCGAGGGTGCGGGCGAGGTCGATCCACAGCTGCACGTCGTCGAACTCGTGCTGACGGGCGTCGGGGTGGCGCCAGAGCCCGTGCTGGATGTGGGAGGCGGTGTTCATGACGAACGCGCAGTAGCGCAGCGGACGCGGCTCGGTGCTCATCGCCCCAGGCTAGGACGCATCACCGGCATCCGGCGGCGACGGCGATCGCGTCGTCGCCCGGGGAGCCGTAGGGCTCGACCCCCGAACCCTCGGTGTACCCCAGGGAGAGCGCCCCAGGCGGTCGCCCACTTCTCGTCGTCGCCGTCGAAGGGCGCTGCCCGGTACAGGTCGTAGCAGCTCTGCTTCGAGGTGATGGCGTGCCCGACCTCGCGCGCGACGAGCCCCACGGTCCAGCCCGCGTCCCAGTAGCGCTGGATGCTCTCGGTGAGCTGGATCCGCGACGGCGCCCCCTCCTGCAGGCTCCACGTCGCCAGGCCGGCCCCGGAGTCGCGGTCGCCGTACGCGACGCCGTCCACCTCGATGCTCTCCTCCCAGGAGATGTCGATCGGCACGCCGCCCCCGATCGAGTCGGCGAAGTCGAGCACCTGCTGCTTCCTCGGCCAGTCCGCTGCGGCACGCTCGACGAGACCCTCCTCCTGCGACGCCTGCAGCGCCTCGACCTGCGCGAGGTACGCGCGCAGGGCGCCCGGGTCCGAGAAGTCGAGCGGGACCGGGTCGCTGCCGTACCCGTAGAGCGCCTTCTCGACCAGCCAGCGCGACTGGTGCGTGGCGGCGGTGCTGCTCGCGATCAGCGCCTCGGCCGTGGCGGCGGTGCTCCGGGTGAACGCGGTCGCGGCGGCGCCCGTCGCGGACAGGAGCGGACGGACGCGGACCCGCTGCTCCTCCTGCTCCCGGGCCTCCTCGGCCAGCTCCGCCGCCCGGGCGTCGAGGTCGTCGGCCGCCGCGAAGCGCTCGTCGGCTCCCTCCGGCGCCTCGGGCACCGCGACCGCCGCCCGCGCGGCGACGGGGACGTCGTCGGCCGCATCGACGAGGGCGTCGATCGCCGCCTCGTAGGCGTCGCGCGCCGACGGATCCACGGCCGCGTCGTCCGCCTCGTCCAGCACCGGTCGGATCCCCTCCGTCTCCTCCCCGACGGACTCCTCGAGCGCCGCCCACGCATCGACGGCCCGATCGTGGTCGGCGGCCACCCGTTCGAGCCCCTCGGACGCCTCGGCGAACCGCTGCTGCGACACGGAGTCGCGGACGAGGACCGCCGTGCCCGCGCCCGCGGCGAGGAGCAGGAGCGCCGCACCGCCCGCGATCGCGCGCCGAGCCGTCTGCGGGATCCGGCGCCGGGGCGGTCGGCCCGGCGAGACGGTGGCCGGATCGGGAGGCGGGAAGGTCGGACCCGGGGCGGCGGTGCTCACACGATCCAGTATGGCCACGCGTCCCGGTCCCGCCGCAGGGCGTCCTGTGAGCAGACGCTCCTCCCGCTCACACCGGGCCGCTGGCTGCGCCCGCGTAGGGTGTCCGACTGTGGATCGCCGCCCTCCGAACCCTCGCTCGCCGCCCTGCCTCCGCTCACGGACGCCGGTGCGCAGGCCCTCGACGCGGGCACCGTCGCCGAGATCCGAGCGCTGCGCGACGACTTCGCGCGGTTCATGCTCCAGTACAAGTTCGGCATGGACGAGATCGTCACCAAGGTGTCGATCCTGCAGGAGGAGTTCCGGGAGCTCCACGACTACAACCCGATCGAGCACGTCTCGAGCAGGCTCAAGTCGGCCGACAGCCTCATCGAGAAGATCGAGCGCAAGGGCTGCGACACCACGTTCGAGGGCATCTCGGGAGCGATCACCGACATCGCGGGCGTGCGGATCACGTGCAGCTTCGTCTCGGACGTCTACCGCGTCTTCGAGCTGCTCACGTCGCAGCCGGACGTGACGGTGCTCGAGGTGAAGGACTACATCGCCTCCCCCAAGGAGAACGGCTACAAGAGCCTGCACGCGATCGTCGAGGTGCCGGTGTTCCTCTCGGGCGGATCCGTCGACGTCTGCGTCGAGGTCCAGTTCCGCACGATCGCGATGGACTTCTGGGCGAGCCTCGAGCACAAGATCTACTACAAGTACGACCGCCAGGTGCCCACGGAGCTGCTCGACGGACTCGCCGACGCGGCCCGCACGGCCGCCGCTCTCGACTCCGACATGGAGCGCCTGCACCGGCAGGTGCGCGGCGAGCTCCCGATCGAGCGCCCGCCGCTGCGCGCCCTCGATGTCTGAGACGTCGGGCCGGCTCAGCCCAGCGCCGTCACCAGCACCAGCAGCAGCACCGCGGTGCCGTTCAGCGTCGCGTGCGAGATGATCGCCGCGCCGAGCCGACCGGTGACGGTCGAGATCCAGCCGTGCGCGAGACCCGCCACCACCGTGGTCACTCCGAGCGTGGCGATCGTCGCGGGGTTCACCATCTGGTGCCCGTGCAGCAGTGCGAAGACGAGCGTCGAGGCGATGATGCTGAACACGGCCGCCCAGACGCGCCGCCCCCGGGTCGGGGGAGCGGCCTCGGTCCTCGTGCGGAGCATGCGGTTGCGCACCGCCCGCATCACGACGCCGCGGCAGAGGATCTCCTCCACGATCGGCGCGACGACCACGGGGATGACCACGGAGCTGAGGACGAACCACAGCGGATCCGGTTCGAGCTCGAGGTTCCCCTGCGCGTCCTGGAGGAACGGGGAGAAGCCCAGGAGCACCAGCACGATGGCGATCCGCACCGCGATCCCGAGGCCGATCCCGATCGGCACGTCGATCCAGCGGAACCGCAGGCCGAAATCGGCAGCCAGCGACTTCAGCCCGCGCAGCCGCGAGGCGAGGATCGGCACGACCAGGCCGATCAGGTAGCTGCCGAAGGCGCCGGCGAAGGCGAGCCCGGGGGAGTAGGGCAGCACGCCGAAGCCGAACAGCAGGATGAGCACCGCGAGCGGCACCACGATCCCCGCGATCGTGAGCACGGCGGTCGGCAGTCCCCAGCGAACGCGCGGATCGGGGAGGTAGAGGAGCGACGAGTACGGCGCATGGATCGACGGCTGCGGCTCGGGCGCCTGCTGAGGCGCCGGCCAGGCGGTCGGCGTGGGCCATCCGCTGGGCGCCGCGGCGTACGGAGGCGCGACCGGAGGCTGCTCGGGAGCGACGGTCGACGGATCGGGCGGCGGGAAGGCGGCGGGATTCATGGCCTCACCAGGCTACGCAGGCAGGCTGGGCGAACGGCCCGGCACGCGTGCTCTGCAGGACGAGTCCTCCTCGCACGCGTCCGGACATGAAGAAACCCCGCCATGTAGAAGCTAGGCGAGGGTTTCCGTGGCTCCGACGGGCGTCGATCCCGTGACCTCACGATTTTCAGTCGTGCGCTCTACCAACTGAGCTACAGAGCCGTTGCGACGTTCCGCCGCTGAAAAAGGCCCTTCCTCTCGGAAGGGCCCCTTTGCGACCCTGACGGGACTTGAACCCGCGACCTCCGCCGTGACAGGGCGGCACGCTAACCAGCTGCGCTACAGGGCCTCGTTGCGAAGACAAGCATACTGCCTTCGAGGCTATTCGATTTCCACCCGCTCGTTTCCGACCGGTTCTTGCTCGGTGCCGTCTTCGTGACCCCAACGGGATTCGAACCCGTGCTACCGCCGTGAAAAGGGCGGCGTCCTAGGCCACTAAACGATGGGGCCGGAAGCTGCAGGGCGACCCTGCGGCCGACCCCACCATGACTACCGACACGCAAGCATACGGATGATCGCGCCAGATGCAAAATCCGAACGTTTCGCACACGTGAACAACCCCGTCCGGGGTTGCCGCATCTCTAGGCGCGGCGGTAGGGGCTTGGTTAGGGTTGGTCGGAATTGCCCTTCCCCCGGCGACGGCCCGCGTCGTCCTGCCGTGGTGAGGGATCCCCGATCACCCCGAGGTCCCATGCTCTCTCCCCGCGCCGCCGTCGCCCCGCACCGTCATCGGGCGCGCCACGGCTCGGGCGGCTCCGCTCCGCCGCGCTCGCGTCCGCGGTGCTCGCGCTCGTCGCCGGTCTCCTCGTCGCCACTCCCGCGCAGGCGGCCGAGTACCCGACGTGGGCCGACGTGGAGGCCGCCAAGGGCGACACCCAAGCGGCCGCCGCGCAGGTCGAGAACATCACCTCGCTGATCGCCGGACTGCAGGACGAGGTCGCCGCGGCCCAGGAGCTCGCGCAGAAGCGCGGCGAGGTACTTCACGGCACAGGAGGCGTTCGACCTCGCCGCCGACCGCGCCACGTCGCTCGACACCAAGGCCACCGCGAGCGCCGACGAGGCCGACGCCGCGTCGCAGCAGGCCGGCCTGCTCGCCGCCCAGCTCTACCGCACCACCGGCACGGACCTGTCCGTCAACATCTTCCTCGACGGCGAGCACCGGATCCGATGATCTGCTCGGCCGCATCGGCAACATGACCAAGCTCGTCGAGCGCTCCAACGCGATCTACGAGCAGGCGAGCACCGCCCGCAACACCGCTTCATCGCTGGCCGACCAGGCCGAGGTGGCGCAGACGGAGCGCGAGCGCCTCCGGGTCGCCGCCGAGGCCGCCCTCGCCGAGGCCACGAGCGCCCAGCAGGCGTCCGAGGCCGCGCTCGTCGAGCAGCAGGAGCAGAGCATCGTGCTCGAGCAGCAGCTCGCCGCGCTGCGCGACACGGAGTCGCGCACCGTCGCCGAGTACCAGGCGGGAGTCGCCGCGCGCGAGGCCGAACGTCAGCGCAAGCTCGCCGAGGAGGCCGCCGCCCGCCAGGCCGCGGCCGACGCCCAGCGCGCCGCCGCGCAGGCCGCCGCCGCAGCGGCTGCGGCCGCGGCTCCCCGTCCCAGCTCCGGGGGTGGCGGTGGCGGCTACTCTGCCCCTGCTCCGGCCCCCGTCGCGGGCGGCGGATCGACCGCGGTCAGCGACTCCGGCTGGGTGAAGCCCGTCAACGGGCGCATCACCGGCACGTTCGGACCGCGCGGCAGCCTCTCGACCGGCGGAGGATCGACCAGCTCGTTCCACCGCGGCACCGACCTCGCGGCTCCCTGCGGCACCCCGATCTTCGCCGCTCACAGCGGCACCGTCACCTACGCCGGCGTGTTCGGCACGTACGGCAACTGGATCGAGATCAACCACGGTGAGGGCATCAGCACCGGCTACGCCCACATCATCGCGGGCGGCATCTACGTGAGCGTCGGCGAGCGGGTCGAGGCCGGTCAGCAGATCGCCGCGGTCGGCTCCACCGGCGCCTCCACCGGCTGCCACCTGCACTACGAGACCCGCGTGAACGGCACCGCCGTCAACGCCCAGCCCTTCATGGCCGCACGAGGAGTGACCCTTGGTTGACGCCCGGACCACCGCACGAGGATTCACGCCGGCGCCGCGCGAGCGGGCCTGGAAGGGCCGGCTGCCGCTCGCGGTGTCCGCGGCCTTCGCCGTGACCGCGATCACCGCGTCCTTCGGACTCACCCCGCCTCGGCGGACGATCCGCAGTACCCCTCGTGGGACGACGTGCAGAACGCGAAGCTCGACGAGGCGGCGAAGCAGGCCGAGATCGACTCGATCACCGGTCTGGTCGCCGGGCTGCAGAGCGCGGTCGACGAGGCCTCGGTCGAGGCGATGCGCGGGGCCGAGACCTGGCGTCAGGCGTCGGACGCCCTCGCCGCCGCCGCGCAGGCCGTCACCGACCTCGAGGACCGCGCCGCCGAGGCCTCCGCCAAGGCACAGACCTCCCGGATGCGCGCGGGCCTGCTCGCCGCGCACCTGTCCAAGGCCGCCGGAGGCGACCTCTCGATGAGCCTCGTCGCGAGCGGAGAGAACGCGGGAGACCTGCTCTACCAGCTCGGGGCGATGTCGCAGCTGACGGAGCAGTCGCAGAAGGTCTACGCCGACGCCCTCGGCGACAAGCAGAACGCCGAGTCCCTCGCCGCGCAGGCCGACGTCGCGGTCGACGAGCACCGGGCGCTCTCGGACGAGGCCGACCGCGCCCGCGCGATCGCCGACGACGCCGCGCGCTCGGCGCAGTCGGCCCTCGCCGCGCAGGAGGCGAAGTCGTCCGAGCTCATCGCCCAGCTCGCGCTGCTGAAGGACTCCACCGTCGAGGTCGAGACCGCGTTCCTCGCGGGCGAGCTGGAGCGCAGGGCTGCGGCTGCGGCGGCCGCCGCAGCGGCCTCAGGCTCAGGCCGACGCCGAGGAGACCTCGCAGGAGCAGGGCTCGCAGCCGGCAGGCGCTCCGTCCCCGTCCCGCGGCTCCCGCCCCGGCGGCGCCCCAGCCCGCAGCGCCGCGACCGGCCGCTCCCGCGGCTCCGGCCCCCGCTCCCGCGGCTCCGCAGCCGGCTCCCGCTGCGCCGCAGCCCGTCCCCGCCGCGCCGCAGCCCGCGCCTCCCGTCCAGGCTCCGGCGCCGGCTCCCGCTCCCGCGGCACCGGCCCCCGCTCCTGCGCCCGCCCCGGCACCGGCCCCCGCGCCCGCTCCGGTCGGCCAGCCGAACACCAGCGAGGTCGAGACCGCGATCGCGTACGCGTCCGCGCAGCTCGGCGAGCGGTACCTGCTCGGCGGCATGGGTCCGGACGTCTGGGACTGCTCGGGACTGACAAAGCAGTCCTACGCCTCCGCGGGTCGCTACATCGGCACCCACTCGGCGACGAACCAGTACAACACCATGGCGGCGGACGGCAAGCTCGTCCCCTACAGCGAGCGCCAGCGCGGCGACCTGATCTTCTGGGGCGGAGCCGGCGACTACTACCACGTCGCCATCTTCCTCGGGAACGGCCAGATCATCGAGGCGCCGAACCCCAACGCGCCGGTGCGCATCCACTCCATCTGGGGCACCCCGACCGGCATGGTCGGCCGCCCGGCCTCCTGGGGCGCCGGCTCGGTCCCGCAACGCGAAGAACCCGCCCCCACCGGCGATCCAGCAGCCGCTGGACTCGGAGGGAGCGGGTTCTCGTCATTCGCGAGGGGTCAGTGACCCTCTTCGGCCAGCTTCTTGATGCCGTCCTGGACGATCTGCTCGGCCTCGGCCGCGTCGCCCCACGCCTCGACCTTGACCCACTTGCCGGGCTCCAGGTCCTTGTAGCGCTCGAAGAAGTGCTTGATCTCGTTCTTCGTCTGCTCCGGGACGTCGCCGATGTCCTGGATGTGCTGCCAGCGCGGGTCCTTCGCGGGGACCACGACCACCTTGGCGTCGGAACCGGCCTCGTCGCTCATGTTGAGGACGCCCACGGGGCGCACCGAGACGCCCACGCCCGGGAAGACGGGGTACTCGAGCAGCACCAGCGCGTCGACGGGGTCGCCGTCGAGGCCGAGGGTGTTCTCGAAGTAGCCGTAGTCCGTCGGGTAGACGAAGGAGGTGAAGAGCACCCGGTCGAGGTACACGCGACCGGTCTCGTGGTCGACCTCGTACTTGTTGCGGCTGCCCTTGGGGATCTCTACGACGACGTCGTATGCGGCCATGTTCGCTCGCTTGAGGTCGGTGGCGCCGCGGGCGGCGCATCGGCGGATCGGATCCGCCTCCCCGAGCGTGCGCACAGGCCCAGCGCTCGCAGGCCGGATCGCTGGCCTAACGTTACTTGATGTGCCCGATCGCCCCCGTCTGACCCCCGCCGTCGCCGACATCCGGCGGGCCGTCCGCGCCGGCTTCGACGGGCTCGAGCGCGACTCGCTCGTCCTCGTCGCCCTGAGCGGAGGAGCGGACTCGCTCGCGCTGGCCGCGGCCGTCGCGTTCGAGGCGCCCCGCGCGGGCCTCCGCGCCGGCGCCGTGATCGTCGACCACGGCCTGCAGGAGGGCTCAGCAGGCGTCGCCCGCCGGTCCGCCGACCAGGCGCGCGCTCTGGGCCTCGCGCCCGTCCTCGTCGAGGTCGTCTCGGTACCGGAGGGCGAGGACGGGCCGGAGGCGGCCGCCCGCACCGCGCGCCACCGCGCCTCGCCGATGCCGTCGAGGCGACGGGCGCCGCGGCCGTCCTCCTCGCGCACACCCTCGACGACCAGGCCGAGACGGTCCTCCTGGGCCTCGCGCGCGGAGCCGGAGCCGCGAGCCTGCACGGCATGGCGGCCGCGAGCGGACCGCTGCGCCGGCCACTGCTCGGGATCCGCCGCGCGAGCACCCGCGCCGCCTGCGCCGACGCCGGCCTCGAGCCCTGGGACGACCCCCACAACGACGACCTCCGCTACTCCCGGGTCCGCGTCCGCCGCTCGGTGCTGCCGGTGCTCGAGGACGAGCTCGGTCCGGGCATCGCCGAGGCACTCGCCCGCACCGCCGAGCAGCTGCGCGAGGACGGCGACGCGCTCGACGCGATGGCGCTCGACTGGGCCCTCGAGCTTCGTCGGCCAGAACGACGAGGGGCACGTGACCGTCGACGCCCGAGGGCTGGCGGCCGATCCGCCCGCGCTGCGGCAGCGCATCATCCGCCTGGTCGTCTCGAACGAGTTCGGAGTCGCGCTCTCGCGCGCGCAGACGCTGGCCGTCGCCGCCCTCGTCACCGACTGGCACGGACAGAAGGGCGTCGACCTGCCCGGCGTCCGTCGCGACCCGCTCGGGCTCGGACCTCGTGGTCGCGCCGGCCCGACCGCACTGACCTCTTGCGGACCGGCCGTAGAGTGATCGAGGTGGAAGCAGCCGACATCGCCGACGACATCACCGAGGTCCTCTACACCGAGGCCGAGATCCACGCGCGGATCCGCGACCTGGCTCGCGCGATCGAGCGCGACTACCAGGGCGAGAACCTGCTGATCGTGGGCGTCCTGCGCGGCGCGGTCATGGTCATGGCCGATCTGGCGCGCGAGCTCAAGCTCGACATCGTCATGGACTGGATGGCCGTCTCCTCCTACGGCAGCAGCACCAAGTCCTCGGGCGTCGTGCGGATCCTGAAGGACCTCGACACCGACATCACGGACCGCAAGGTCCTGATCGTCGAGGACATCATCGACTCGGGCCTTCACCCTCTCGTGGCTGCAGGGCAACCTGCGCAGCCGAGGAGCGGAGTCGGTCGAGATCTGCGCGCTGTTCCGCAAGCCCCGCGCCGCCAAGGTCGAGGTCGACGTCGCCTACGTGGGCTTCGACATCCCCAACGACTTCGTCATCGGCTACGGGCTCGACTACGCCGAGCGCTACCGCAACCTCCGCGATGTCGCGATCCTCGCGCCCCACGTCTACGAGTGGCCCGACCTCGCCCGAGCAGCGGGCGGACGTCGCAGCGCAGTCTCGACCTGCTGTTCCGGGCGCCCCTGATCGGGTACCACGCGAGCTATCCGACCTCGGTCGCCGCCGACGCGCCGTTCCACTACTGGTGGCTGGCGCACGCGATCGATGCGGCGGTCGACGCCTTCGAGCGCACCGGAGACGAGACGCACCTCGATCGGGCGCGCCGCGTGCACCGGGCGATCCGGCTCCGCAACGGCGGCCGACTGGTGAACGGCTACTTCGACGACATGATGTGGCTCGGAGGCGCTCTCGCGCGTCTCGGTGCCGCGACGGGCGAGCCGCGCTGGCTGGACCGTGCGGACCGGCTCTAGCGCTTCTCCGTCCGGAAGGGCTGGAACCTCCGCCACGGCGCCAGCCTTCGCCTGGCGCCGCAGGCAGCTCGACTACAAGAACGCCCCGGCGAACGGGCCGTTCGCGATCCTCGGGCTCGGCTCGAGCTGCTGCGTCCCGATGGGCGGGAGGTGCTCGCGCGCGCGGCGTTCGACTGGATGCACGTGCGGCTGCGCGACGACGAGTCCGGCTTCGTCGCCGACGGCATCGGCCGCGAGGGGCTCCGCCCGCGACGACTGGGCCTTCAGCTACAACCACGGCGTCTACATGGGCGCGGCGCTCGCCCTGCACCGCCTGCGACCGGACGTCCGACTCGTCGCCCACGCGGCTCTCACGGCCGAGGACCTCCTCGACCGCCTCGCCCCCGACGGCGTCCTGATCGACCAGGGCACGGGCGACGGCGCCCTGTTCGGAGGGATCGCCTACCGCCACCTCGTCGACCTCGCGCTGACGGAGGGGGTCGCCCCGCGACCGCCGAGCGCCTGCGCTCCTTCGTCCTGGGCAGCGTCGACGCCCTCTGGCGGTCGGGGAGAGGCGCGGAGTCCTGCTCGCCGGCCCCCGCTGGGACGCCCCGCCGACCCTGCCCGCCACCCTCTCGGCCCAGCTCGGCGCCGTCCTCGCCACCGAGGTGGCCGCCCGCCTCCTGCGCCGTCCGCCTGACCCGGCACCGCACGCACCGATCTGCAGGCCCTCCACCCGGGAACGTGCTTGCCTCCGCTCGTCACCGTCCTGCCCGTCCCGGATCCCCTGCAGATCGGACAGCCCCTCCATCGGACCGCCCCCGCCCCCCTAGGGCCGCGATCCGAGAACGCGTGCCAGCGTTGCTCGGCCAGCCCGGCCGAGCCGGACAGCACGACGCATGCCCACGGCGAACGCGCGGCACGCGCCCAGAGTGCGGGAGGTAGCCTGACACTCACATTTCTTCGTCAGAAAGGTGCCGGGTCTCCACCCGCAACATTCATGAACGTCAAGCGCATCTTCCGGGGTCCCATTCTCTACGTCGTCCTCGCGATCGTGGCGGTCTGGATCGGATCCTCTCTGATCACGATGTCCGGATTCCGGCAGATCAGCACGCAGGAGGGCCTCCAGCTCCTGCAGGACGGCCAGGTCGAGTCGGCGAAGATCGTCGACGGGGAGCAGCGCGTGGATCTCACGCTCTCGCAGGCCGACGGCGACAACGGCACCCAGGTGCAGTTCTACTACGTGGCTCCGCGCGGACCCGAGGTCATCGAGGCGGTCACGTCCGCCGACCCGTCGGACGGCTACGACGACGAGGTGCCGCAGACCAACTGGTTCCTGTCGGCGCTCGGCTTCCTGCTCCCGATCCTCCTGATCGGCGCGTTCTTCTGGCTGATGCTCTCGGGCATGCAGGGCGGCGGCAACCGCGTCATGCAGTTCGGCAAGTCGAAGGCGAAGCTGGTCTCGAAGGAGTCCCCGAAGGTCACGTTCCAGGACGTCGCCGGCGCCGACGAGGCGATCGAGGAGCTGCACGAGATCAAGGAGTTCCTCAAGGAGCCGGCCAAGTTCCAGGCGGTCGGCGCGCGGATCCCGAAGGGCGTGCTGCTGTACGGCCCTCCCGGCACCGGCAAGACCCTGCTCGCCCGCGCCGTCGCGGGTGAGGCGGGAGTGCCCTTCTACTCCATCTCGGGCTCCGACTTCGTCGAGATGTTCGTCGGCGTCGGCGCGAGCCGCGTGCGCGACCTGTTCCAGCAGGCGAAGGAGAACTCGCCGGCGATCATCTTCGTCGACGAGATCGACGCCGTCGGCCGACACCGCGGCGCCGGAATGGGCGGCGGTCACGACGAGCGCGAGCAGACGCTGAACCAGCTCCTCGTCGAGATGGACGGCTTCGACGTCAAGACCAACGTCATCCTGATCGCGGCGACGAACCGCCCCGACATCCTCGACCCGGCGCTGCTGCGCCCGGGCCGCTTCGATCGCCAGATCGGCGTCGACGCCCCCGACCTGCTCGGCCGCAAGCGCATCCTCGAGGTGCACGGCCGCGGCAAGCCGCTGGCCGAGGGGGTCGACCTCGAGGTCGTCGCCCGAAAGACGCCCGGCTTCACCGGTGCCGACCTGGCGAACGTCCTCAACGAGGCCGCGCTGCTCACCGCCCGCTCCAACGCGCAGCTGATCGACAACCGCGCGCTCGACGAGGCGATCGACCGCGTCATCGCCGGCCCGCAGCGCCGCACCCGCGTCATGCGCGACAAGGAGAAGCTGATCACGGCGTACCACGAGGGCGGCCACGCCCTCGCCGCCGCCGCGATGCGCCACACCGACCCCGTCACCAAGGTGACGATCCTGCCGCGCGGCCGCGCCCTCGGCTACACGATGGTCCTGCCGCTCGAGGACAAGTACTCCACCACCCGCAACGAGCTGCTCGACCAGCTGACCTACGCCATGGGCGGCCGCGTCGCCGAGGAGATCGTCTTCCACGACCCCACCACCGGGGCCTCGAACGACATCGAGAAGGCGACCGCGATCGCCCGCAAGATGGTCACCGAGTACGGCATGTCCTCGAACGTCGGAGCCGTCAAGCTCGGCCAGTCCTCGGGCGAGATGTTCCTCGGCCGCGACATGGGCCACCAGCGCGACTACTCCGAGCAGATCGCCGAGCGGGTCGACGCCGAGACGCGGCAGCTGATCGAGCAGGCGCACGACGAGGCGTGGCAGGTCATCAACGCCAACCGCGACATCCTCGACCGCCTCGCCGCGGACCTGCTCGAGAAGGAGACGCTCGACCACGACCAGCTGGCCGACATCTTCAAGGACGTGCGCCGCATCGACGAGCGCCCGCAGTGGCTCTCGAGCGACAAGCGTCCGCTGTCCGATCTCCCGCCCATCGCGATCCCCGCCGCCAAGGCGCCGATCGACGCGGGTGCCACCGACGGCGGAGTCACCTCCGCCGGCACCGAGGAGACCGCACCGCAGCGCCCGCCGCTGATCAACCCGCGTCCCGCGACGGCGTAGCCTCCGATGCCCGTCGACAAGGCGCGCATCGAGGCGGCCGTCGTCGAGCTCCTCGCGGCCATCGGGGACGACCCGGGCCGCGAGGGGCTCGCCTCCACCCCCGGCGCTTCGCCGAGGCCTACGAGGAGTTCTTCGGCGAGAGCGACCTCGATCCGGCCGCGCACCTCGACGAGACCTTCGCGGTCGTCGAGGGCGACGCGACGGTGCACCCCGACGGGCAGACCGTGATCGTCCGCGATCTCGCGTTCCGCTCCGTCTGCGAGCACCACCTGCTGCCGTTCCTCGGGGTGGCGCACATCGCCTACCGCGCGGGTGAGCGCGTCGTCGGCCTCGGCCGACTGCCGCGCGTCGTCGAGACCGTCGCCTCGCGGCTGCAGCTGCAGGAGCGGCTCACGGAGCAGATCGCCGACGTGATCCAGACGGGACTCGCTCCCGAGGGCGTCGTCGTCGTCGTCGACGCCGAGCACGGGTGCGTGCGGATGCGCGGCCCGCGCCAGACCCGCAGCTCCACCGTCACGGTCGCCGCCCGCGGCTCCCTCGCCCAGCCCGCCGCCCGTGCCGAGATCATCGCGCTGATCGGCGCCGCGCGAGGGGAGTGACGTGCCTCCCTCCGCTGCGGATCTCGCGCCGCCCGATCGCGCCGCCCTCCTCGGGATCCTGAACGTCACCCCCGACTCCTTCAGCGACGGCGGTCGCTGGTTCTCCGTCGACGACGCCGTGCGCCACGGCATCGGCATGACCCGCTCCAGCGGCGAGGGCCCCGCCTCCTTCGGCGCCGACCTACGTCGACGTCGGCGGCGAGTCCACCCCGCCCTGGGGCGGCGCGGGTCGACGCCGACGCCGAGCAGGCGCGCGTGCTGCCCGTGGTCCGCGCGCTCGCGACGGAGGGGGTGCAGGTCAGCATCGACACGATGAGCGCGTCCACGGCCGAGGCCGCTCTCGACGCGGGAGCGCTCGTCGTGAACGACGTCTCGGGCGGACTCGCCGACCCGGCGATGCTGCCGCTCGTCGCCGAGCGCCGGCGCGGTCTACATCGCCATGCACTGGCGCGGCCACAGTGCCGACATGAACTCCCTCGCGTCCTACTCCGACGTCGTCGGCGAGGTGCGGGGCGAGCTCGAGCGCCGGATCGACGCGGCGCGGGAGGCCGGGATCCGCGACGACCGCCTGATCCTGGACCCGGGCCTCGGCTTCCGCGAAGAACGGCGGGCACGACTGGGGCGCTGCTCGCCCGCCTCGACGCGATCGTCTCGCTCGGGTTCCCGGTGCTCGTCGGGCACTCCCGCAAGCGCTTCCTCGCCCCGTTCGCCCCGTCGACGCCCCGGCCGCCGAGCGGGACGACGTGACCGCGATGCTCAGCCTGATCGCGGCCGATCGCGGCGCCTGGGGAGTCCGCGTGCACGACGTCCGCTCCAGCGCCCGCGCCCTGGCGCTCTCCGCCCGCCTGCACGAGGAGCTCCCGTGACCGCCGTCGACCCCGCCTCCCTCGCCCTCCGCGACTCGATCACGCTGACGGGCCTGCGCGTGCGCGCGCACCACGGCGTCTTCGACTTCGAGCGCGAGAACGGCCAGGACTTCGTCATCGACGCGACCGTGTGGCTCGACGTCGCCCCTGCGGCGGGCGCCGACGCCCTGGCCGAGACCGTGCACTACGGCGAGCTCGCGATCGCGCTGGCGGATGCGGTCACCCGCGACCCGGTCGACCTCATCGAGACCGTCGCCGAGCGCCTGGCCGCCGTCGCGCTCGGCTTCGCCGCGGCCGACGTCGTCCGCATCACGGTGCACAAGCCCGACGCCCCCATCCCGCTGCCCTTCGACGACGTCGCCGTGCAGATCACGAGGGCGCGCTCGTGAGGCCCCGGCAGGAGCGGATCCGCCCCAAGCGCCGCGTCGTGCTCGCGCTCGGCAGCAACCTCGGCGACCGCCTCGCCCACCTGGAGGAGGCGGTGCGCGCACTCGCCACCACTCCGGGTCTGCGCCTGCACGCCGTGTCGAAGGTCGTCGAGACGCCCGCCTGGAAGCTCGACGGCGTCGATCCGGACGCCCCCGGCTACCTCAACGCGGTCGCCACCGGATCGACGACCCTCGATCCCGAGGACCTGCTCGCGGCGACCTCGGCGATCGAGCGCGCCGGCGGTCGGATCCGAGGGCGAGGGCGAGGAGCGCTGGGGGGACCGCACGCTCGACATCGACCTGATCGCCGTCGGAGCGGTCGTCCGCGACGACGCGCACCTCACGCTGCCGCACCCCCGCGCCGCCGAGCGCGCGTTCGTGCTCGAGCCGTGGCTCGACGTCGAGCCCGACGCCGTCCTGCCGGGGCACGGTCCGGTCGCCCTCCTCCGCGCCCGCGCGACCGACCCGGTCAGCCCCTGGCCGGAGGCGATAGCGTGGCGGGACGCCCGCCCCCGGGCGCACCGACGAGCACCGCCCCCGGCACGTCCGACACCGAGAGCAGCACTCCGTGAAGCGCACCCGACTCCAGCACCCTGCTCGGCCTGGGCCTCGCCGGCGCCGTGGTCGGCTTCCTCCTCGACCTCGCCATCGCCTCCTCCGGCCGCGCCGTTCTCGTGCCGCCGCTGACGGTGCCGCTGACGCTGGTCGTCGTGGCCGCGCTGGTGCTCGGCTTCGCGATCCCGATTCACCGCGCCACGAAGGGGACGCTGCGGCGGCGCATCGACCCGTTCCGCGCGATGCGGGTCGTCGTGCTCGCCAAGGCCTCGAGCCTGGTCGGCGCGCTGCTGCTCGGAGCCTCCGGCGGGATCCTGCTCTACCTGCTGAGCCGCGCGGTGGTGCCTTCGCTATGGCTCCGTGTGGCAGGACGTCGCCACGATCGCGGGATCGATCGTCCTGCTGGTGGCCGGACTGGTCGCCGAGCACCTCTGCACCATCCCGCCGAGCGATGACGACGACGACGCAGTAGTCGGCGAGGCGAACCACGCCTGACGCCGGCTCCGGGCCCGCCGCCGACAGGAGTACCCGAGCATGACGGACGAGTCGCGCCCCCAACCGGCGCCCGAGCCCCGGCCGTCCGTCGACGCTCCCGCCCGAGCCGCGGCACGGATCCGAGCCGCAGCCGCAGCCGCTGTCGCGCCGCGAGGCCGGGCGCGAGCAGGAGGCGCAGCGGGGTCCGCTCTGCGCCCGTCGCCCCGAGCGCTCCCGGCACCCGGCTCGAGGTGACGGGGGAGTGGCGGCGCGTCTCGCCGAAGTACGTCGCCGTCGAGTTCGTGCAGGCGATCGTCTCGAGCGTCGTGCTGCTGATCGCCCCTGTGGTGCTGCTGCTGATCGAGAGTCGGCTGGGCCTGGATCGCGCTCGTGGCCGCCGCCGTGCTCGCCGTGACCCTCCTGATCGTCGCTCCGCGCCGGGCCCGCTCCTACGGCTACCTGCTGCGCGCCGACGACCTGCTCTTCCGCCGCGGCATCATGTTCCAGCGCTTCGTCTCGGTGCCCTACGGCCGGATGCAGCTCATCGACGTCAACCGGGGCCTGCTCGCCCGGGCGCTCGGCCTCGCCGATCTGCGCTTCGTGACCGCGGCCGCCGCGACCGGCGTGAGCATCCCCGGCCTCGTCGAAGCCGAGGCGGAGGAGCTGCGCGACCGCCTCGTCGCGCTGGCCGAGTCGCGCCGGGCCGGACCAGTGAGCGGCGCCGCCGAGGAACACGTCCGCGGCATCGAGACCGACCTCGCCGACGGCGAGTGGCACCGCCTGCATCCGGCGACCCCCGTCCTCAAGGGCGGCATCGGACTGCTCGTCGTCCTGGGCATCCTGATCACGAATCTGCGCGAGCGCCTCGTCGAGTTCTTCCTGCCCGCGCCCGGCGGCTACGAGAGCGGGGACCCCGTCGACCAGCTGGTGGACCGCGGGCTCATCGGCTGGGCGCTGCTGGCGGTCGCGGTCGGACTCGCCGTCGCCGTGCTCGCCTTCTGGCTCTCGTGGCGCATGCACACCTTCCGCATCACCGACGAGGTGGTGGAGGTGCGCTCGGGCGTGCTGTTCCGGACGAACCGCCGCGCGCGCCTGGACCGCATCCAGGGCATCGCGGTGCAGCGTCCGCTCGTCGCGCGGCTCGTCGGCGCCGCGAAGCTCGAGGTCGGCGTCGCCGGCCAGGACGCCAACGTGCAGCTCTCGTATCTCGGCTCCCGCCTCGGTCGACGCCCTCCGGCGCGACATCCTCCGCCTGGCCTCCGGGGTCCGCGAGCGCGAGGCGGAGGTGCCGGCGCCGTGCCTGCCGGCGGCTTCCTCGCCCGCAGGATCGAGGAGTTCGGCGAGGCGGACGACGGCACGCCTCCCGAGTCCGTGGTGACGATCCCACCCGGGCGACTGCTGGGCTCGCTCGTCTTCAGCGGATTCACGCTGTTCCTCGCCGCGGCGATCGTCGCGGTGGTCCTCGTGGCCGTCCAGGGCACTCCCGTCGTCCTGTTCGCGATCCTGCCGGGCCTGATCGGCTCCGGCAGCTACTACATCCGCAAGTTCGTGCGCTCCCTGCGGTACTCGATCTCGGGCACCGCCGACGGGGTGCGCGTGGGCTACGGCGTCTTCTCGACCAGCAGCGACACGCTCCCGCCGGGCCGCATCCACGCGGTCGAGATCGCCCAGCCGCTGCTCTGGCGCCCGTTCGGCTGGTGGCAGGTCAGGATCGACCGGGCCGGCCACGCGGCGTCCCAGGGGCCAACGGCGAGCCGAACACGACGATCCTGCCGGTGGGCGATCTGCGCGACGTCGAGAAGGTGCTCGGCCTGCTGCTGCCGGGGGCGGCGGAGGGAGCGGAGGCGACCCCCGTCGGCGATGCGCTGCGGCAGCGCGACGCGGCCGGCTTCACGAGCGCGCCCCGTGCGGCCGCCTGGCTCCGTCCCTCGTGGCGCCGCACCGGCTACCGCCTGACCGAGGACGTGGCGGTCCTGCGCAGCGGAGCGGTGTGGCGGCACGTCGTGGTGGTCCCGCTCGCCCGGATGCAGAGCATCGGCGTGCAGCAGGGTCCGCTCCAGCGCCTGCTCGAAGTCTCGTCGGCGCACGTGCACACCGTCGCCGGTCCCGTCACCGCGACGATCCCGGTGATGGGCGCCGCCGACGCCCTGGCCTTCTTCGAGAGGCTCTCCCGGGCGGGCGTCCGCCGCCGAGCGCGACGGGAGCCACCTGTGGGGGCGCCGCGCCGCATCCGCATCCGCACCCCTGGCCGGCGCCCTCGCCCTGGCCCGCTCCGGAGGGGGAGCCCCATGCCTGACACCCGCCGTGACGGCCGCCTCGGCGTCGGAGTGATCGGAGCCGGCCGCGTCGGACCCGTGCTCGGAGCGGCGCTCGCGAACGCCGGCCACGCGATCACCGGAGTCGCCACCACGAGCGAGACCGGCCGCGAGCGCGCCGACGCGCTGCTCCCGGGCGCCCCGATCCTCGCGATCCCGGACCTCGTCGAGCGCAGCGAGCTCGTGGTGCTCGCCGTGCCGGGGGACGAGCTGGGCGCGCTGGTGGCGGGGCTCGCCGCGGCGGGCGTCTGGCAGCCCGGGCAGCTGGTGCTGCACACGGCGCCCGAGCACGGCTACGGCGTGCTCGCTCCCGCACTCGCAGGAGGGGCGATCCCGCTCGCCGTGCACCCCGCGATGGCGTTCAGCGGCACGAGCCTGGACCTCGCCCGCCTCGCCGAGACCTACTTCGCGGTCACGGCCCCCGGACCCGTGCTCCCGATCGCGCAGGCGCTCGTCGTCGAGATGGGCGGCGAGCCCGTCACCGTGGCCGAGGCCGACCGCGCCGCCTACGCGGAGGCCGTCTCGACCGCCACCACCTTCTCCGAGCGCCATCGTCGATCAGGCGGCGGGCCTGCTCGCGGGCATCGGCGTCGAGAAGCCGGGCTTCTTCCTCTCGAGCCTCGTGCGCTCCTCCGTCGACGACGCCCTGCGCCGCGCCGCCGGCCGAGAGCCGCCCCTTCGTGCCGATCGAGCAGCCCCGGAGGGGCGGTCTCCAGGCCCCCGTCGCCCGGGAGTACCGCCCGGGCGCCGCCGGCAGCATCGTCCGGGTGATCAGCACCATCGAACGCGTCGACGCCCTCCGCGAGCGGCTGGCCGAGCGCGGCGCGCCGGATCCCGCATCGCCCTGGTCCCCACCATGGGAGCGCTGCACGAGGGGCACCTCGCCCTCGTCGACGCGGCGCGCGGAGCGCCGACCTCGTCGTGGTCTCGATCTTCGTCAATCCGCTGCAGTTCGGCCCCACCGAGGACCTCGACCGCTACCCGCGCGACCTCGCCGCCGACACCGAGCTGCTGGAGGCCGAGGGCGTGGACGTCGTGTTCGCCCCGACCGTCGCCGAGATGTACCCCGACGGCCCCTCCTCCACCCGAGTCGTCGCCGGGCACGTCGGCACCCTCTACGAGGGCCGCTCCCGCCCCGGTCACTTCGACGGCATGCTCACCGTCGTCGCGAAGCTCCTGCACATCGTGCAGCCCGACATCGCCGTTCTTCGGGCAGAAGGACGCGCAGCAGCTGTTCCTGGTGCGCCGCATGGTGCGCGACCTCGACGTCCCGGTCACGATCGAGGCCGTCGAGACGGTGCGCGAGGAGGACGGCCTCGCGCTCTCGAGCCGCAACCGCTACCTCGACGCCCGCGAGCGCCGAGCGGCCCGCACGATCCCGCACGTCCTCGAAGCCGCCGCGTCGGCGGCCGACCGAGGGATCGACGCCGTGATCGCGGCCGCGCAGTCCGCGGCGATGGGCGAGTCGCTGGTTAAGCTGGACTACCTCGTCGTCGTGAACCCGGCGACGCTCCTGCCGGTCGACGACGACCATCGCGGCCCGGCCCTCGTGCTGGTCGCCGCGATCGTCGGATCCACCCGGCTCCTCGACAACGGTCCGATCCTGCTCGCCTGATCGCGTCCCTCCGCCCCCGATCGAAAGCACCTGCGCCCCGACATGGCCGACACCCCCGACGCCCCCGTGACCCCCGACGAGCTCTCCCCCGAGGAGGCGTCGGAGCAGAAGGCCGTGCGGCTCGCCAAGCGCGAGCGCCTGATCGAGCGCGCGGGCGAGGACCTCGGCGGCGGTGCGTACCCGGTCGCCGTCGGAGTCACCGACACGATCGCCGCGGTGCGCGCGCGCCACGAGGGCATCGAGCCGGACGTCCGCACGGGCGAGAAGGTCGGCCTCCGCCGGCCGCGTCGTCTTCCAGCGCAACACGGGCAAGCTCTGCTTCGCGACGCTGCAGTCCGGCGACGGCTCCCGCATCCAGGCCATGGTCTCGCTCGGCGACGTGGGCGAGGAGTCGCTGGCCGCCTGGAAGGAGCTCGTCGACCTCGGGGACCACCTGTTCGTCGAGGGCGAGGTCATCTCGAGCAAGCGCGGCGAACTGAGCGTCTGGGTGTCCGACCGGACGATCGCCGCGAAGGCGATCCTCCCGCTCCCGAACCTGCACAACGAGCTCGGCGACGAGACCCGGATGCGCCAGCGCTACCTCGACCTCATCGTGCGCCCGCAGGCCCGCGAGACGGTCGTCACCCGCGCGGCGGTCAACGCGTCGCTCCGCAGCACCTTCACCTCGCACGGCTTCCTCGAGGTCGAGACGCCGATGCTGCGGGTCATGCACGGCGGCGCCTCCGCCCGTCCGTTCGCCACGCACTCGAACGCGTTCGACACCGAGCTCTACCTGCGCATCGCGCCGGAGCTCTACCTCAAGCGCGCCGTCGTCGGAGGCATCGACCGCGTCTTCGAGATCAACCGCAACTTCCGCAACGAGGGCGCCGACTCCACGCACTCGCCCGAGTTCGCGATGCTCGAGGCGTACCAGGCGTACGGCGACTACACGTCGATCGCCGACCTGACCCAGGAGCTGATCCAGAACGCGGCGCTCGCCGTCGCCGGATCTCACGTGGTCACGTGGGCCGACGGCACCGAGTTCGACCTCGGCGGCGAGTGGGACCGCATCTCGATGTACGAGAGCCTCTCGCAGGCCGCCGGCATCGCGATCACCCCCGAGACCCCGATCGTCGAGCTCGAGACGCTCGCCGAGCGCGAGGGCGTCGAGGTGCGCACGTGCCGACCCACGGCAAGTACGTCGAGGAGCTGTGGGAGCACTTCGTCAAGGGCGGGCTCACCGCCACCTTCGTGCTCGACTTCCCGGTCGACACGTCGCCGCTCGTCCGCGCGCACCGCAGCATCCCGGGCGTCGTCGAGAAGTGGGACCTGTACGTCCGCGGATTCGAGCTCGCCACCGGCTACTCCGGGCTCATCGACCCCGTCGTGCAGCGCGAGCGCTTCGTCGAGCAGGCGCGCCAGGCGGCGGCCGGCGACGACGAGGCGATGCGACTGGACGAGGACTTCCTCCGCGCCCTCGAGCGACGGCATGCCGCCCACCGGCGGCATGGGCATGGGCATCGACCGCCTGCTCATGGCGATCACCGGCCTCGGGATCCGCGAGACGATCCTGTTCCCGCTGGTCAAGTAGCCTGGTTCGGCGGCGGAGTAGGTCCCCGCCGCGAACGACGACGGCCTCCTGGCCGGACGGGGAGACGTGGTCCGCGCATCCAGCATCGTCGCGATCGCCGTCGCGGGCGTGCTCACCGTCGCCCAGTTCGGCGTCGGCACCGTGGTCGCCGGCTCCGTGCTCGCCGACTCGGCGGACCTCGGCACGGCCGTCGCCGACCAGCGCGCGGCCGAGTCGTTCACGCCCGACGCCGTGATCGAGGGCTTCGCCGAGCGGACGGCCATGTCGACCCGCGGACGGGCCTTGTACTACGCCTCGCACCTCGGTGGAGCCGACGTCCGGCTTCAACGAGCTCTGCGGCTACGGCGCTTCGGACGAGATCGTCCTGGGCTGCTACACCGGCACCGACATCTTCATCTCGGACGTCGACAACCCCGATCTCGACGGCATCCGCGACGTCACGGCGGCGCACGAGATGCTGCACGCCGCCTGGGTCCGACTCGGCGACGACGAGCGGAGCGAGTTGGGTGCGGAGGCTCGAGACGGCGTACGAGGGCCTCCCCGAGGGCGGCGAGATCGCCGAGCGCCTGGAGCTGTACCGCACCGGCGGCCCGGGCGAGCGCGTCAACGAGCTGCACTCCATCCTGGGCACCGAGGTCGCCGACCTGCCGCCCGCGCTCGAGGCGCACTACGCGCAGTTCTTCACCGATCGCTCCGTCGTCGTCGGCTTGAACGAGCGCTACGAGGCCGTGTTCACCGATCTCGAGAACCGCATCACCGATCTGGTCGCCCGGATCGACGCGATGTACACCGACCTCACCGCCCGCGTCGACGCGAACAACGCCGAGTACGACGCGCTGAACGCCGAGATCGACGCGTTCAACACCCGCGCCGACAGCGGTGACTTCTCCTCCGAGGCGGCGTTCGACGCCGAGCGCGCGGAGCTGCTGGACCGCGGCGAGGAGATCGACGCGACCCGCGACGCCATCGACGCGGACATCGCAGAGTACGACGCCCTCCGCACCGAGCTCGAGGGGCTGAACGCCGACGCGTCCGCCCTCAACCGGTCGCTCGAGAGCCGCTGACGCTCGTCCGGCGGCCATCCCCGGCTCGGGTACGGCTCGCCCGGGTAGGATCGCCCCATGGACTGGGAGATCTGGAATCAGGGGCTGTGGGCTCTTCTGCCGACCGTCAGCATCGGCCTGATCTTCTGGTACATCATGCGCGCCCTGATCCGCTCCGACCGCAACGAGCGCCGCGCCTACGACCGCATCGAGGCGAAGGAGCGCGCCCGCCGCGGTCTGCCGCCGCGCGACGCCTCCTGACCGACCCCGCGGGGTGCGGGGCGCGAAGCGCCCGCCTCCTGCACGCGAGCGACACACGGCGAGGAGACCCGGTGACCCCACCCGACTGGTCGCTCGTGCTCGCCGTGGCCGCGATCGTCGTCGAGCTCGTCGTCCGAGTCGTGGCGGTGATCGTCGTGCCGCGCAACCGCCGCCCGACCACGGGGCTCGCGTGGCTGATGGCGATCTTCCTGATCCCCTACGTCGGCATCCTGCTGTTCCTCTTCATCGGCAGCTACCGGCTCCCGCGCAAGCGCCGGCGCAAGCAGGAGGAGATCAACCGGTTCATCCTCGAGTCGACCGAGGGGATCGACCGCGTCGCGCGCAACCATCCGTGGCCGCAGTGGCTCGAGTCGGTCGTGACGCTGAACCGCAACCTCGGAGCGATGCCGCTGGTCGGCGGCAACGACGCGCGCCTGCAGGGCGGGTACGAGGAGACGATCCGGGCGATGGCGGCCGAGATCGACCGCGCCCGCCGCTACGTGCACTGCGAGTTCTACATCCTCGCCGCCGACTCGACCACCGAGCCCTTCTTCGCCGCCCTCGACCGCGCCGTCGCGCGCGGTGTGACCGTGCGGATCCTGCTCGATCACATCGCGTCCATCCGCGTGCCGGGCTACGCCGGCGGCACCTACCGCCGGCTCCGGGCGCTGCGGGACGCCGGGGCGCACTGGTCGTACATGCTGCCCGTGCGCCCGTGGCGCGGCCAGTACCAGCGGCCCGATCTCCGCAACCACCGCAAGCTGCTGATCGTGGACGGCGACGCCGCCTTCATGGGATCGCAGAACGTCGTCGACTCGGGCTACAACAAGCGCGGCAACATCCGCCGCGGCCTGCCACTGGCACGACCTGATGGTGCGCCTCGAGGGGCCGGTCGTGCAGGGTTTGAACGCGATCTTCATCACCGACTGGTACAGCGAGACGGACGAGCTGCTCCTGCGCGAGTCGGAGCCGATGGAGGCCCTCCAGCAGCGCGACACGATCGACTGCCAGGGTCGTGCCGAGCGGGCCCGGATTCGCCGGCGAGAACAACCTGCGCCTCTTCCTGGCCCTGCTCTACTCGGCGCAGAAGTCGATCATCATCACGAGCCCCTACTTCGTGCCGGACGAGGCGATGCTCTACGCCATCACGACGGCGACCCGCCGCGGTGTGCACGTCGAGCTGTTCGTGTCCGAGATCGGCGATCAGGCCGTCGTCTACCACGCGCAGCGCTCCTACTACGAGACGCTGCTGACGGCGGGCGTGCGCATCTGGATGTACCGCAAGCCCACGATCCTGCACGCGAAGCACTTCACGATCGACGACGACGTCGCCGTCATCGGCTCGAGCAACATGGACATGCGCTCGTTCACCCTGAACCTCGGAGGTCTCGCTGATGGTGCGCGGCTCCGAGTTCGTCGAGGACCTGCGCCAGGTGCAGCAGGACTACCGCGAGCACTCGCGCGAGCTCACGCTGCGGGAGTGGCGCGGTCAGCCGCTGCGCTCCACGATCCTCGACAGCCTGGCGAGGCTCACCTCCGCCCTCCAGTGACCCTTTCAGGGGTCGAGCCGAGGAACCCTCACCTCTTGTAGGCTCCGAGCGACGGCGCCTCCGTGGCGGCCGTGCTCACGATCGGAGTCGCCACCGTGGTCCCACGCCCCGTCCTGCAGAACCCCGCGAGCATCCCGCTGAGCGCGGGGGCGCGCCGTCCGGCTGCGCGGTGCCGACGGGATCGCCGCGCTGCGCCGGTCGATCGACGTGGACGTCCCGTCGCCGCCCGCCTTCCGGATGGACCTCGCCGTCGCGGCGTTCGACGGGGTGCGGATCCTGCACGTCGTCTCGACGCCGCTCGTGCTCCGCTGGCCGAACGACCGCGTCGTCGAGGCGGCGACGATCTTCGTGCTGCCGATGGAGGGCGAGCTGCTGGTCGAGTCGGAGGCCGGATGCGCGACGGTGTCGGGCGGCGTCCTCATCCTCTCGGCCGACGTCCCGGTCGTGGTGACGGCCTCGCGCCCCGTGCGGTTCCTCCTGCTGCGCCTCGCGCTGCCCGCCTCCGAGCGGCCGCGCCGGGCGGAGCCGCCGCGCCGTCTCGCCGCCGTCGCCCGTGGCGCTCACGGCCCGCTCCGTACTGCGCGCCGTCCTCGCCGACCTCGACATCGCGCACGCGGTGCAGGCCGACTACCTCCGGGACGCAGTGCAGCGTCTGGGCCGGGTGCTCGACGGCGAGCGTGCCGACGCACCCGCCGAGCGGATGGGCCTGCACGACATGGTCGACGCCGCCGAGCAGGTCATCCGGTCCGACTACACCGACCCGACGCTCGACCCCGGAACCGTCGCGCGCCGCTGCCGCGCGCGGTCTGCGGACCCTGCAGAGGGCCGTCGCCGACGAGCGGGGCACGACCGCTGCGCGACCTCCTCTCCGCCGTCCGCACCGAGAACGCGCTCCGCATCGTCGCCGGGCCCGAGGGGCGGAGCTCCCGCTCAGCGAGCGTCGCGCGGCGCTCGGGCTTCTCGTCGCCCGAGCGCCTGCGGCGCGCGATCGCCACCGAGACCGGGCTCTCGCCCAGCGAGTACCGCCGCCGCCTGCGCCGGGAGGAGCGCGCGGTCGGCTGAGCGCGGCACCGTCGACCGGCGCGCACTCTCGCTCCTCCGCCCTTCGGGCGCAAGGCCCTGTGCGCGTCGAGGGCGTCGGCGTAGCGTCGATCACTCCTCTGCACCGCTTGCACCCGGCCCGCCTCGTCGCGCCGGGTCCGAGAAGGGATCGACATGACGGCATCCGGAACCACGCGCATCCTCATCCTGGGCGGCGGGTACGTCGGCCTCTACACGGCCTGGGGGCTCGAGAAGCTCCGCGGCCTCGCTCCGATCGACGTCACGGTCGTCGAGCCGAACCCCTACATGACCTACCAGCCGCTGCTGCCCGAGGTCGCCGGCGGCCACGTCCAGCCGCGCCACGTCACCGTGCCGCTGATCTCGGCGCTCAAGCGCACCCGCGTCATCCGCGGGGCGATCACCGGGGTGAGCCTCGAGGAGCGCACAGCGTCCGTCGCCGCGCTCGACGGGTCCACGCGCACGCTCCCGTTCGACCAGGTGGTCTTCGCCCTCGGCGCCGTCACGCGCACGTTCCCCACCCCCGGCCTCGCCGAGCACGGCATCGGCTTCAAGACGCTCGAGGAGGCCGCGCACCTGCGCGACCGCGTCATCGAGAGCATCGCCCGCGCCGCCCTCACCACGGACCCGGCCGAGCGCCGCCGCCTGCTCACCTTCGTCTTCGTCGGCGGCGGCTACACCGGCGTCGAGGCCCTCGGCGAGCTGCTCGACCTCAGCCGACGCACCCTCGCGGCGCAGCCGTCGCTCTCGATGGGCGACGTGAGCTGGCACCTCGTCGAGGCCCTCGACCGCGTGGCTCCGGAGGTGGGCCCCGAGCTCTCGAAGTGGACGCTCGAGCACCTGCGCGCCCGCGGCGTGAACGTGCACCTGAAGACCACCATGCCCTCGTGCGAGGACGGCGTCGTCGAGCTCTCGAGCGGCGAGCGCATCCCGACCGCCACGCTCGTGTGGACGGCCGGCGTCAAGCCGAACCCGATCCTGGAGGCGACGGACGCGCCGCGCGGTCCCCGCGGCCACGTCATGGCCGACGCCCGCCTGCGCGTGATCCGCAAGGACGGCACGCCCGTCCCCGGAGCCTGGGCGGCCGGCGACGGCGCGCAGGTCCCCGACCTCACCGCCGAGAAGCAGCCGGCGTACTACCCGCCGAACGCTCAGAACGCGGTGCGCCAGGCCAAGCTCCTCGCGCGCAACATCATGGCCGACCTCACCGAGGGGCCCGTCGAGGAGTACCGCCACGTCTCGGTCGGCACCGTCGCCGAGTACGGCATCGGCAAGGGCGCGGGCGTGATCAAGGGCGTGAAGCTGCGCGGTCCCCTCGCCTGGCTCGCCCACCGGGCGTACCACGGCGCGGCCATGCCGAGCCTGGACCGCAAGTGGCGCGTGATCTCGGGCTGGATCGTCGATGCGATCGGCTCCGCGCGATCTCTCGCCGATGAGCGCGATGCAGGATCCTCGGCGCGCGTTCCGCGAGAGTGCGGAGGCGACCGATCGGGCGGCGGCGGCGAAAGCGGCGCAGAAGACGGCGGACGAGGCCGTCGAGGAGACGAGCGGGCCGAGAAGGCGAGTGCGGCGAAGGAGTAGCGGCCTGCCGGTCCGTCAGGCCCGGCGCCGGGGCTTCAGCCGGACCGACGGCAGCGTCGGCGCGGGGAGCGCGGGGCCGTCGTAGCCGGCGACCGCGCCGAACGGACCGGAGGGGTCGCTCCCCGCGATGACGTCGGCCTGCCAGCGCTCGCGCGCGGCGGCGACGCTCGTCGTGGCTGCGCCCGACGAAGTTCCACCACATCACGAGGTCCTCCTCGAACGGCTCGCCGCCGAGCAGCATCACGCGCCCGCCGCCCTCGCCCGCCGAGAGGCGGAGTGCTCGAGAGCCCGGGCGCGACGTAGCCGAGATCGGCGCGCGCCACCTCGATGCCCTCGACCTGAACGGGGCCCGCGTCCACCAGGACCCCGTGCTCCCAGGCGGCGTCGACCGGCAGCTCGAGGGGAGGCTCCGGGCTCGAGGTCGATCTGCGCGGCGAGGAGCGGGGTGAACGTGCTCGCGGGGACGGACGCGCCCAGCATCGCTCCGACGACGACGCGGACCACGGCGCCCGGCAGCTCGACCCGCACGCCGCGGTGGTGCTCGAAGAACGGCGCGACCCCCAGGCGCGCTCTCCGGCAGGGCGACCCACAGCTGCACGCCGTGCAGCACGGGCGCGCCGCCGGTCGAGACCTCGGAGTGCGAGATCCCCGTGCCGGCGGTCATCAGGTTGAGCTCGCCGGGCCGCACGAGCTGGTGGCTGCCGACGCTGTCGCGATGGTCGATCTCGCCCTCGAAGAGCCAGCTGACGGTCTGGAGACCGGTGTGCGGATGCGGCGGAACGTCCATCCCGGCCTCCTCGCCCAGGGTGACGGGGCCGTAGTGGTCGGCGAAGCACCAGGCGCCGATCGTGGAGCAGAGCGCTGGGGGAGGGTGCGGCGCACCTCGATGGCGCGCGGGCCGCCCAGGGGCACGAGGCGCGCCTCGAGGATCTCGACCGGCGGAGTCCGGATCGACTCGGGCTCGGCCGTCGTCCCGCGGGCGGAGGGCACCGGGTGCTCGTCCGGGTGCTTCTCCAGGTTGCTCATGCGGGAAGTGTATGCCTCTGCATGGAGCTGCGGAGGAGGGTCACGGGACGGCTGCACGCGGGCTCGACCGGCTCCGGCGAGAGGGGCGCTGCGGGCGCCGCGACCGCGGGCGCCCTGACCGCGGGACCCTCCACCGGCGTCCCCGCCTCGGGCACCTCGATCGTCGTCGCGTCGTCCTCCCGCGCGCCCGCGATCGCGTCGGCGACGCTGCGGTGGACGAGCTCCGTGTCGGGCTGCTCGGGGACGGTCAGGGGCAGGCCGAGCTCCACCCGCACGAACGGGTGCTCGCGGGCGGCGACGGCCAGGCGGGCGAGCGCGGGGAGGGAGGAGGCCGGCAGGCTCGTCGAGACGTTCTCGCCGCCCGCGCGGGCGATCGCGCCGAAGCGGGTCAGGACGGTCAGCGGGTCGGCCTGGCGGAACAGGGCGGCCTGCAGGCAGCCCTGGCGCTCGGAGCGGTCGGCGTCGGAGGTGTTCACGCGCGAGCGGGCGAACCAGAGCGCCTCGCCGCCGTCGAGATGCTGCAGACCGGTCGCGATCGGCGGGCCGTACTCGACGGGACGGCCGCCGTCGTCGGGCACTCCGGCCTGCAGGACGGGGCGGTTCACCACGACCGAGACCCCGCCGAGGGCGTCGACGAGGTCGACGAAGCCGGTCATGCGGATCGAGACCGTGGCCGAGACGGGCAGACCGGTGTAGCCCTCGACCGCGCGTCCCGCATCGCGTCGGCGCCGGGGTCCGCGCTGCCGGGGTAGAGCTCCGGATGCTCGAGGCCGTACTGGTAGGTGTGGTTGATGCCGCAGCCCGGCGATGCAGCGGGTGCCCTGCAGGGGCGGCGCCCGCGAGCGCCGAGTCCGCGGGGTAGAGGAAGTTCGACGCGGTGCGCGGGATCCCGAAGAGGACGCTCCGCCCGGTCACGGCGTCGACGCTGACGAGGGTCAGGGAGTCGGGCAGCAGCACCTTGTCGCGCAGCGGATCCTCGTCGATCCCCATCAGCAGGATGTTGTAGCGGCCGTCGACGGGCTCGGCGCCGGCGCCGGAGGCGGAGATCGCGGTCAGGAGGCGGTGCTGGGCCGAGACGGTCGAGACCCACCAGGTCGTCGCCCGAGGGGCGCCAGGACGGCCAGCACGGTGACCACGGCGAGGGCGGGAACCGGTGCGGGGCCCTGCCGGGCGAGGAGGGCCGCCGCGATCGGACCCGAGGCCCAGAACACCCCGATGAGCGCCCCGACGACGCCCAGCAGCAGCAGCGCCCGGGTGTCGGTGGCGAGACCGACGAGGGTGCGGGGATCCCGCAGCACGACCGCCGCCGTCAGGGCGACGACCAGCACGGCGACGACGGCTGCTCCCGCTCGGACGATCGCCGCCCGGGGTCGGCCGAGCATCCGATGGCCGAGCCCGGGCACCGACGGAGGCGAGCACCGCCAGCAGTGCTCGCCCCGTGGTCATCGGGGCGCCCGGACCGGAGTGCTCGCGCACCTCGGGCTCGGACGCCCTCTTCGTCGCGCGTCAGGCGCTCGCGCTGCGGCGTCGGGCGACGACGAGGCCGCCGGCGAGAAAGCGCTGCCGAGCAGTGGACGGGTGGTGCGGTTCATGCAGACGGTTCCCCGGGATGACGACGCGCCACCACTGCGGCAGCGCATCGCCATCCTGCCGTCGCGGAACGCCGTGCGCATCCTCCAGAGGACGGACGGTGCGCAATCGAGACGTCGCGTCCCGGAGCCCTCGTCGGCGACCCTCCGCGATCGCCCTCACGCCCAGGGCGAACAGGGGTCCGACCCCGGGGAGCGCTGGTTACAGTCGTCTCTATCGGAGCCCACCCCTGCGGGTTCCGTAGGGAGTGACAGCATGTTCGAGAGATTCACCGATCGCGCACGGCGCGTCGTCGTCCTGGCCCAGGAAGAGGCCAAGATGCTCAATCACAACTACATCGGCACGGAGCACATCCTGCTCGGGCTGATCCACGAGGGCGAGGGAGTGGCCGCCAAGGCGCTCGAGTCCTCGGCATCTCGCTCGACGCGGTGCGCGAGCAGGTCCAGGACATCATCGGCCAGGGGCAGCACGCAGCCGACGGGGCACATCCCTTCACGCCGCGCGCCAAGAAGGTGCTCGAGCTCTCGCTCCGCGAGGCTCTGCAGCTCGGCCACAACTACATCGGCACCGAGCACATCCTGCTCGGGCTCATCCGCGAGGGCGAGGGCGTCGCCGCGCAGGTGCTCGTGAAGCTCGGCGCCGACCTCAACCGCGTGCGCCAGCAGGTCATCCAGCTCCTCTCCGGCTACCAGGGCAAGGAGCAGGTCGCGGTCGGGGGAGAGCAGCAGCAGCCCCAGGGCGGCTCGCAGATCCTCGACCAGTTCGGCCGCAACCTCACGCAGGCCGCGCGCGACAACAAGCTCGACCCGGTCATCGGGCGCGAGAAGGAGATCGAGCGCGTGATGCAGATCCTCTCGCGCCGCTCCAAGAACAACCCGGTCCTGATCGGCGAGCCCGGCGTCGGCAAGACCGCCGTCGTCGAGGGCCTCGCCCAGGCGATCGTGCGCGGCGACGTGCCCGAGACGCTGAAGGACAAGCAGCTCTACACGCTCGACCTCGGCTCGCTCATCGCCGGTTCCCGCTACCGCGGCGACTTCGAGGAGCGCCTGAAGAAGGTGACGAAGGAGATCCGCACCCGCGGCGACATCATCACCTTCATCGACGAGATCCACACGCTCGTCGGCGCAGGGCCGCGGAGGGCGCGATCGACGCCGCCTCGATCCTCAAGCCGCTGCTCGCCCGCGGCGAGCTGCAGACGATCGGCGCGACCACGCTCGACGAGTACCGCAAGCACTTCGAGAAGGACGCCGCTCTCGAGCGCCGCTTCCAGCCGATCCAGGTGGCGGAGCCGTCGCTCCCTCACACGATCAACATCCTCAAGGGCCTGCGCGACCGCTACGAGGCGCACCACAAGGTTTCCATCACCGACGGCGCCATCGTGTCGGCCGCGAACCTGGCCGATCGCTACATCAGCGACCGCTTCCTCCCGGACAAGGCGATCGACCTGATCGACGAGGCCGGCGCGCGCCTGCGCCTCTCGATCCTGTCGGCGCCCCGGAGCTGCGCGACTTCGACGACCGCATCGCCGTCGTCCGCGCCGCGAAGGAGGCCGCGATCGAGGACCAGGACTTCGAGAAGGCCGCCTCGCTCCGCGACGAGGAGAAGCAGCTGCTCGGTGAGCGCCTGCGCCTCGGAGAAGCAGTGGAAGTCGGGCGACGTCAAGGCGACCGGTGTCGTCGACGAGGGCCTGATCGCCGAGGTCCTCGCCCAGGCGACCGGCATCCCGGTGTTCAAGCTGACCGAGGAGGAGTCCTCGCGGCTCGTCTTCATGGAGAAGGCGCTGCACCAGCGCGTCATCGGTCAGGAGGAGGCCATCGCGGCCCTCTCGCGCACCATCCGCCGCACCCGCGCCGGGCTCAAGGACCCCAAGCGCCCCTCCGGGTCGTTCATCTTCGCCGGCCCCACGGGCGTCGGCAAGACCGAGCTGGCGAAGGCGCTCGCCGAGTTCCTCTTCGACGACGAGAACGCGATGATCTCGCTCGACATGTCGGAGTACGGCGAGAAGCACACCGTCTCGCGGCTGTTCGGCGCCCCTCCGGGTTCGTCGGCTTCGAGGAGGGCGGCCAGCTCACCGAGAAGGTCCGCCGCAAGCCGTTCAGCGTGGTCCTCTTCGACGAGATCGAGAAGGCGCACCCCGACATCTTCAACTCCCTCCTCCAGATCCTGGAGGAGGGACGCCTGACCGACGGTCAAGGCCGGGTGGTCGACTTCAAGAACACCGTCATCATCATGACCACCAACCTCGGAGCGCGCGACATCGCCGGCGGCCCCGTCGGCTTCCAGATCGAGGGCGACAACGCCACCGGCTACGACCGCATGAAGGGCAAGGTCAACGAGGAGCTCAAGAAGCACTTCAAGCCCGAGTTCCTCAACCGCGTGGACGACACCATCGTCTTCCCGCAGCTGTCCAAGCCCGAGCTGCTCCAGATCGTCGACCTGTTCATCAAGCGCCTGGGCGACCGTCTGCTGGACCGCGACATGACCGTCGAGCTGACGCAGCCGGCGAAGGAGCGCCTCATCGAGGTCGGGTTCGACCCGGCCCTCGGTGCCCGCCCCCTCCGCCGCGCGATCCAGCGCGAGATCGAGGACCAGCTGTCCGAGCAGATCCTGCACGGCCAGCTCGGCTCCGGAGACCACATCCACGTGGACTTCGCCGAGGGAAGTTCGTCTTCACGACGACTCCGCGCCTCATCTCGATCAGCGCCGGTGCGACGACCGGAGCGGCGACCGCCGGCCCGGCGACGCCCGACCTGATGGCGTAGCACGCACGACCACGACGAGCCCGTCCCTCTCTCCGGAGGGGCGGGCTCGTCGTCGTTCCGGCCCCGTGCTCACCAGGACCTGCGTCCACCAGGCCCTACGCTTGTCCGATGGCCGATTGGAAGTACCCGGTGCGCCGGGCCCGCACGAGCGACGTCCCCTTCATCCAGGAGCTGAGCGAACCCCTGGTCAACGAGCGCATCCTGCTCGGGAAGGACCGCGTCGTGCTCTACGGGGCGGTGCAGGAGTTCCGCATCGCCGAGGACGGCGAGGGCAACGCCATCGGATGCGGCGCCCTGCACGTCATGTGGGACGACATCGCGGAGGTGCGCACCCTCGCCGTCGCCGACGGCTGGCTCGGCCGCGGCGTCGGCCACCACATCCTGGAGAGGCTCGAGAACGACGCCCGCGAGCTCGGGCTGAAGCGCCTGTTCTGCCTGACCTTCGAGGTCGACTTCTTCGCGCGGCACGGGTACTCGCCCATCGGCGAGAAGGTCGTCGACCCCGAGGTGTACGCCGAGCTGCTGCGCTCGCCTGACGAAGGCGTCGCCGAGTTCCTCGACCTGGCGCGGGTGAAGCCGAACACGCTCGGCAACACCCGCATGCTCAAGACGCTCTGACGGCTGCGGCGTCGTAGCCTGTTCCGGTGACTCCGCCACCCCGCCGCCTGCCCTCCGCGGTCTACCGCAGGCGCAGGGCGGGGTCCTGCTCGCCCTCCTCGTGATCGTGGCGGGGCTGGCGGTCGTGCTGTCGCTGCAGCCCTGGGCCGGATCATCGCGCGCGGGCAGTGCGAGCCCCACGGCCACTCCGCTGCCCACGCTCTACCCGTCGTCGATGCCCGCCGCGTCCGGGGCGGTCCCCGACTGCACGGCCGACATGGTCGCGGTCACGGCGGTGACGGACGCGACGAGCTACGCCTCCGGGGAGAACCCGCAGCTCTCGCTGTCGCTGGCGAACATCTCGAACTCGGACTGCGTCATCGACGCGGGGACCTCGCAGCAGGTCTTCACCATCACGAGCGGCTCCGACCCGATCTGGACGTCGACGGACTGCCAGATCGGCGCCTCGGATCTCGAGGTCCTCCTGCAGGCGGGCCGGACCGTGACCGGCAGCCCCATCACGTGGGACCGCACCCGCTCTTCGCCCGACACCTGCTCCGGCGGGCGGGAGGCCGTCTCGGCCGAAGGGGCGGCCTACGCTCTGTCGGTGTCGATCGCGGGGATCCCGTCGGGGTCGACGACGCAGTTCCTGCTGCAGTAGTTCTCGCCCGTCCGACGGACGCGGCCCGCCACGTCGCGCGCCTACGCTCGGGAGCATGAGGGCGATTCCCACCGGTGTCCTGTCCGCCGTCACCGCAGCCGGGCTGCTCCTCGCTCCGCTGCTCGCCGCGCCCGCCGCGTCGGCGAGCGGTCTCGTGGCCGGAGTCGACGACTTCCGCTTCTCGGAGTACTCGGCCGACTTCGTGCTCGACCGCGACGACGAGGGCCGCTCGACGCTGACGACCGAGGAGACCTTCGTCGCCGAGTTCCCGCGGAACCAGAACCGCGGGATGCAGCGCGCGATCCCGCTCCGCTTCGACGGGCATCCGACGGACGTCGAGCTGGTGTCGGTGACGGACGAGGACGGAGCGCCGCGTCCGATCGAGACCGAGACGGAGGACGATGTCCTGATCGTCACGAGTGCCTCCGACGACTACGTCGCGGGTGAGCAGACGTACGTCTTCACCTACCGGCAGCGCAACGTGACCCTGCCCGCCTCCGGCACTTCGAGCGGAGAGGACGAGTTCTACTGGGACACGAACGGCACCGCCTGGCGGCAGCCGTTCGACGACTACCGGATCCGGATCGAGCTCGGCCCAGGGCTCGCGGAGGCGGCGACCGGCACGGCCTCGTGCTACCGCGGTGCCGCCGGCTCGACGGAGGGGTGCGTCCTCGAGGAGGGGGACTCGGTGGTGACGGCGACGGGCGCTGATCTGGCGGCCGGCGAGAACGTGACCGTCGCGGTGGGCTTCGCTCCGGGCACCTTCACTCCGCGGGACGACAGCTACTTCGCCTCGGCGTGGGGGTGGGTGCAGCTGGTCGGACTGGTGGCGCTGCTGGCGCTCCTCGCCGCGGCGGCGCACCGCAGGGCGACGGTGCTGAAGGACGCGCCGGGGCGGCCGACGATCATCGCCGAGTACGAGCCGCCGCTGCAGGGGCTGTTCCTGCTCGGCGCAGCTGCGGTCGAAGACCACCCGGGCCGCGGCGGCCGCGCTGGTCGACGCGGCGGTGCGGCGCTTCGCGCGGATCGAGGAGATCGAGGGGCCCAGGGGGAAGCCGGCCTTCCTGCTGCGGGTGCTCGATCCGGCGCAGGTGTCGCTGCGGGGCGCCGGTCGACCGCGGCCCTGGCGGTCGACGAGCAGCGCTTCCGCGACATCGCGTTCGGGCCCTCGCCCGCGCCGGGTGCTGTTCGCGACCTGTCGGACAAGGACAAGGAGTTCGGCAAGGCGGTCACGGGGTTCCTGAGCGCCCTGCCGAAGCGGCTGGAGGAGGAGGGCCTGCGGCGTCCGGGGACCGTCCGCGGGTCGGTGTGGCTGATCCTGGCCACCGTCGTGGCCGCGATTCTCGCGGTGGTCGGCGGTGCGGGTCTGCTCGTCGCGTCGCTGGGCGGAGCGCTGCCGTTCGTCCTGGTGCTGGTCGCGATCGCGGTGGGCGCGACGGTGTGCGTTGCTTCTGGCGAAGGTGCCGCTGACCTCTGCGGGGGCGGAGCTGCGGGACCATCTGCGCGGGTTGGAGCTGTACCTGAAGCTGGCGGAGGCCGACCGGTTCGCGATGCTGCAGTCGCCCGAGGGGGCGCAACGGAGCCGGCTCGGTCCGGTGGAGGTCGTGGAGGTGACCGAGCGGCTGCTGCCGTGGGCGGTGCTGCTCGGACTCGAATCGGAGTGGGCGAGCGCGCTGGCCGTGGCGTACGAGCGGGCGGGTGAGGACCCGGTCTGGTACTCGGGGTCGAGCGGGTTCCACGCGGCGGCCTTCGCGGGCAGTGTGTCGTCGTTCTCGTCGTCGGCGTCGAGCTTCGTGGGCTCGTCGACGAGCTCGTCGAGCGGCGGTGCCGGAGGGGCGGCAGCTCGGGAGGCGGCGGCGGGGGCGGCGGAGGCGGCGGGGTCTAAGCGCCCTGCATCCTCGATCGAGGGCCGGAGCGGCCCTCCGGGATGCGCTCCGGCACCGGTACGAGGGCGTGGGTGATCGCGCTCGAGAGGGTGAAGGCGCCGGAGTCGAGGTGCGAGGAGTGCCCGAGGCGGGTGGCCTCGTTGGCGCGCTGCTTCGCTCCGGAGGCGGGTCGGATGTCGCCGGAGAGGCTGATCTCGCCGAACGCGGCGATGCCGGGGCGGAGCGGCGTGTAGGCGTGGGCGGAGGCGATCGCGACGGCGATGGCGAGGTCGGCGGCGGGCTCCATCAGCTTCACTCCACCGACCGTCGAGACGTACACGTCGCAGCGCCGCAGCGGGATGCCCGCCTGCCGTTCGAGGACCGCGAGGATCATCGCGACGCGGGAGGCGTCGACTCCGTTCGTCACCCGGCGCGGGTGCTCGCCGTCGTTGGCGATGACGAGGGCCTGGATCTCGACGGGCAGGGCGCGCCGCCCCTCCATCGCCACGGTGACGCAGATGCCCGGGGTGGGGAAGCGGGTACGCGACAGGAAGAGGCCGCTCGGATCGGGGATCTCGGCGATGCCCTCGGCGGTCATCTCGAAGCAGCCGACCTCGTCGGTCGGGCCGAACCGGTTCTTGAGCGAGCGGACGAACCGCAGTGCCGTCTGGCGGTCGCCCTCGAAGTGGCAGACCACGTCGACCAGGTGCTCGAGCAGGCGCGGGCCGGCGATCGAGCCGTCCTTCGTCACGTGCCCGACGAGCACGAGCGGAAGCGCGCGCTCCTTGCAGACCCGGATCAGGGTGGCCGCGACCTCGCGGACCTGGCTCGGGCCGCCGGGCAGGCCGTCGACGGTGTCGCTCGCGACGGTCTGCACCGAGTCGACGATGAGGAGGTCGGGCTGCACCTCGTCGATCTGACCGAGGACCGTCGCGAGGTCGGTCTCGGCCGCGAGGTAGAGGCTGTCGTGCATCGCTCCGGTGCGCTCGGCGCGCATGCGGACCTGCGCGGCCGACTCCTCGGCGCTGACGTAGAGGACGCGCTGGCCCTCGGCGGCGGCGCGCGACGCGACCTCGAGCAGCAGCGTCGACTTGCCCACGCCGGGCTCGCCCGAGAGCAGGACGACCGCACCCGAGACGATGCCGCCGCCGAGCACGCGATCGAGCTCGCCGACGCCGGTCGGCCGGTGGTGCGCCCCGGACGTGGTGGGGATCTCGGTGATCGGCCGGGCGACGCGCCCCGCGGACGGGGCCACCGCCGCGACCGCGCGGACCAGCCCCGTGCGCTCGGTGCTCTCGACGACCGTGCCCCACTGCTGGCACTCGCCGCAGCGGCCGACCCACTTGGCGGTCGTCCAGCCGCACTCCGAGCAGCGGTAGGCGGCGGTGCGCGTCTTCGAGGCGGCCATGAGGTCCTTCCGGAGCGGGTGGGAGGTGGGGAGAGGGTCTGCAACGAGGCTAGGAGCCGCCTCCGACATCGGACGTTCCTTCGAACGTGTCTTCGACGATACCGGGCGGCACCGACACGCGAGGGTGCCGCGCCCGCGCCGGGGAGAACGGTGCAGGATCGCCGCCTGTGGAGAGAGGCTCGCCCCGAGCGGCGCGCCGGCGCTGTCGGAGGTCTGCGGGAGGATGACCCCATGGCGTCGACAGTGCACCACCTCAAATCCGGCCGCGCGCTCGGGGTCTCCTGGACAGGTCCGGAGGACGCCGAGCACGTCGTCGTGCTGGCGCACCCCGCCCCCGGCTCGGCCGATCTCGATCCCGACCCCGCGGCGACCGCCCGGCACGGCGTCCGGCTGCTGTCGTTCGACCGCCCCGGCTACGGCGACTCCGAGCTGCTGAACGACCTCGACCAGGCGGGGGCCGGCGCCCGCGACCCCCGAGCAGGCCGCCGCCGACATCGCCGAGTACCTCGCCACCATCGGCATCGCCTCCGTCGCCGCCGCGGGCTGGTCGGCCGGTGGCCGCGTCGCGCTCGCGCTCTCGGCCAACTACCCGGGCCTCGTCGAGCGCGTGGCCGTGCTCGCGACTCCGGCGCCCGACGACGCCGTGCCGTGGGTCGGCGACGAGAACCGGGCGATGCTCGAGTCGCTGCGCGCGCTGCCGGTGGCCGACGCCGTCCAGACCCTCCGCGCCGCGCTCGAGCAGGCGTTCGGCCCGGCTCCCGCTCCGGCCGCCCTCCTCGGGATGCTCGGCGCGAGCGAGGCCGACGCCCCGCTGCTCGAGGCGCCCGGCGTTCGCGACCGCCTCCTCCGCATGCTCGGGCGAGCCGCTGCCCAGGGCGCCACCGGCATGGCCGCCGACATCATCGGCTACACGCTGCTCGACTGGGGCTTCGCGGTCGACGCCGTCGCCTCGCCCGCGCTCCTGCTCTACGGAGCCGAGGACGCCGAGGTCGGCCGCCTCCACGGCGAGTGGTACGCCGCCCGACTGGCCGACTCGCGCCTCGAGGAGGTCCCCGGCCGCGGACACCTGCTCGCCGTCTCGGAGTGGGACCGCGTGCTCTCGTTCCTCCTGCCCGCGGTGGTCTGACCCGTCCGGCCCCTCGATCCCGCGCCGATTGGCGCGACTTGTGAGCGTCGCGTACACTCGACCCCGGTACCGTGTCCGAGCGGCCGAAGGAGCATGTCTCGAAAACATGTGTGGGCTTGCGTCCACCGTGGGTTCAAATCCCACCGGTACCGCCACTGTCGAAGGCCCCCTGCTTCCCCGGAAGCAGGGGGCCTTCGTCGTTCCCGGTGTACGAGATCCATATCGGGAGGTCGAGTCGCTTCCGAGTGAGCCCGTGAGCTGCGATGGAGTAGACGTACGGTCCCGGTTTGGTGCCGAGCTCGTGGATCCTGTCGGCGAACTCGATGCAGAGATCGCCCATCCGCACCGCTGTCAGGTCACCGCGAGCGAACACCACGACTTGGGCGGAGACTCGTGCGATGGACTGCGCCTCCAGAGGCCGACTGGCTATGCGGTGATCCTTGGCAAGAAGGACGAACCCCGCGTCGGTTCCTTCGCTGATCCACTCCTCATCCCGCATGCCCTGCGCCCGGTGGTCGCCGAATTCCTCGGCCAGAGTGCGCGCGTCCCATCCGGCGGCTCGCAACCTCCCGATCAGCGCTCTCTGGCCGAGTGATCTGTCGAGGAGGAAGCGAGCCACCGGCACGTCACGCCGCCTTGAGGATCAGAGACTTCACTTCGGCACGCCGAAGTCCGAAGTCGTCGGCGACATCCTCCATCGGCTCGCCACCTCGAACCCGACTGACGATGTCCTCCACGCGCACGCCGATTCGATCGACCGTCGGCTGACCGGCGTTCCGATGCGGGTCGACGACCACATCCACCGCTTCGAAGGCGGGGAGGCGAACGGCGTCAGCGAATCCCCCTCGGTAGGTGATGTGCTGCAGGAACTCGGCGACCACCTCGTTGAACACGCCTTGATGATTGCGAACGACGACCAGCTCGTTCTCCCCGTTCCGGTAGGGGATCTCGGCGCCGTCGGTCTGGAGGCGCTCGCTGAGAAGAGCGTGCTAGAGGCCGATCTCCTTCCGAAGGACTTCGATCGCCGGTCGAATCCTGGCCATCGGAAGCCCGACCCGACGGAAGGACTCGATGATGAAACCTTCGGCGAGGGCCGCGAACGGCACCGTCAGCCTGCGCCCGTCGGTCACTCCTGTGAGAAGAGGGGCGCTCCACCCCCACTCACCGGCGGTGCGCTGGGGGAAGCGATGACCGTGCGCCCACCGCGCGAACGATGAAGCGGGAGCCTGAATGATGCCTGCCGCTTCGCTCTGACCGTAGATCGGCGTCAGGACGCCGGATCAGTGAGCTGCGTTTGCATGCAAACAGGTGAGACGCGCACGAGTGCGGATGGAGGTCGAGCGCGGAAAGGCGCCTCGTGATCGTGGAACGGGGTTCTACGGCCGGCGGCGGGACGACGCCGCGTGCGCGAGGAGCGTCGCGACGACTCCGACGGCCACGCCGATGGCGGTTTCGAGGGCGCGGTCGCGGAGGAGGACGAGCTCGTCGGTGCGGTGGGCCAGCTCGACCATGAGGATCGCGAGCGGGGTCACGAAGGCCAGGGTGAGTCCGTAGTTGCGTCCGACGAAGAGCTCGGCGAGGACCTGGAGCAGGACGACGACGGCGATCGTGGCGAGCGGCGACAGGGGGAGGGCGAGGAGGGCGGCGGCGATCGCGACTCCGACGACGGTGCCGAGCATCCGGTGGCCCGCGCGGACCAGGCGGGCGGTGACGTCGGCGCCCGAGACGGCGGCGACAGCGGCGACCATCGCCCAGTAGGGGTGACCGAGGCCGGTGGCGGTGGGGATCGCGCCCGAGACGAGGACGACCGCGCCGAAGCGGAGCATCGCGGCGCGGGTCGTCGAGCGGGCGGCGGCGGCGCGGAACGAGGTGCGCCACGGGGTCGGCGGGAGGCGGCGGGCGCTCGGGGCGGCGACTCCCACCACTCCGACGAGGAGGGCGAAGGCGGCGGACGCGGCCGAGAGGAGGAACGCCTCCGGGATGCGCGAGGCGTCGGTGGGCACGGAGGCGCACGCGGTCACGGCGAACACGGGGAAGAGGGGCCCGGCGGGTGCCAGTGCAGGGCATCGGTGAGGTAGGCGGCCGCCACCGCGACGGCGACGACCACGGGGATGATCAGCCACTCGCGGGCGGGGAGAGGGCGACGGCGGTGCCGATCGTGACCGTCGCGACGAGGTAGCCGGCGGCCGAGAGCTGCATCCACAGGCGCGGGCGGTGCGTGTGCTGGCGACCGTAGAGCGCCGTGAAGGCGCCGAAGGTGGCGTAGAGCGCGAGATCGGTGCGCCCGAAGGCCCAGAGCACGAGGAGCGGCACGGCCATCGAGACGCCGGCGCGGATCGCGACGCGGTGGGCGCCGGCGTGCGGGCCGAGGGCGACGAGCTCCTTGGGGTGCGGGAGTGGGGGCAGGAGGGTGGTGGGCACGGCGTCCTCTCGGTGGGTGGATCCGAGCGGCGGCGGCCGGAAGTGGTTCACGGGTGAACCGGATATACTTTACTCGTGAACGATCGAGAGAGTCCAGCCCGCGACGCCGTCGACGAGATCCGGGCCGGCTGGGCGATGCTGCGGCCCGAGCTCGATACCGAGGCGGTCGACGTGATCGGCAGGCTGATCCGCGCCTCCGCGCTCGTCGTGCGGGCGACGGAGGAGCGGCTCGCCGCCCACGGACTCACCCGTGGCGAGTTCGACGTGCTGACGACGCTGCGGCGGGCGGGGAGCCGCGGTCGCCGAGCGCGCTGCGGACCATCGGACTCGCCTCCGCTCCCGCGATCACGAAGCGGCTGCACGCGCTCGAGACGCGCGGGCTCGTCGTGCGGTCGGCGAACCCGGCCGACGGGCGGGGGGCGCTGATCGCGCTGACCGAGGACGGCGTCGAGCTGATCGACCGGGCGTTCCCCGAGGTGCTCGCGGTCGAGCGCGAGCTGCTGGCGGGCGTGTCCGCGGCGCAGCGGGCCGAGGCGGCGCGCTCGCTCCGCGCGGTCCTCGCGAGCGTGGAGTCGGCGCACGAGCGCTGAGATCCCTCGGCCTCCGCTCCGCCGTGCTCGCTACCGTGGGAGCATGCGCCTGACCTCCAGCTTCACTGTGGCCACCCGGCCGCCGCTGCTGCAGCTGGTCAAGACGGCCGTCGCCACCGTGGTCACGTGGGGTGTCGCGGCCGCGATCTTCCCCGGCACGCTGCCGGTGTTCGGCGCCATCGCGGCCCTGCTCGTCGTGGCGCCGAGCGTGAACCAGTCGTTCGCGAAAGCGCTCGAGCGCAGCGTCGGGGTGATCCTGGGCGTCGTCCTCGGCTCGGTCATCGGCACGCTCTTCGGCGGCGAGAGCGTGATCGTGCTGATCGCGATCGTCGCGGCGATCGCGGTGGGCTGGGCCGTGCGGCTGACGCCGGCGTCGGCGGTGCAGATCCCGATCAGCGCGATGCTCGTGCTCTCGGTGGGCGCCGTCACTCCGAACTACGCGTTCGACCGCATCGTCGAGACGCTGATCGGGGCGGCGGTCGGAGTCGTCGTCAACGGTCTCATCGTGCCGCCGGTGGTCCTCGGTCCGGCCGAGCGGGCGGTGGGCGACCTGACGGCCCAGGTCGCCGCGGCGCTCGACGACCTGGGCGACGCCCTGCAGACCCCGGTCGAGCGGCGGCGGCTCGACGAGCTGCTGATCAACGCGCGGCTGCTGCAGACGATGCAGCTGAAGGCCGAGGCCGCGATCGCCACCGGGGAGGAATCGCTGCGGCTGAACCCGCGCCGCTCCGCGCACCGCGACCGGCTCGAGGCGCTCGACTCCGTCACTCCGCGGCTCGCCAGGATCGTGACCCGAGTCCGCGGCATGACCCGGACCGTGCACGACCTGTACGACGTGGAGCTAGTGCGCGAGCCGACGATCTCGGACATCGCCGTGCAGCTGCACCGGGCGGCGCACGACCTGCGGCTGCTGGTGCAGTCGGCCGTGGACGTGCCCGAGCCGGAGGCGATCACGGACGAGCTGCCCGCGCTCACCGCGCCGCTCGTGATCGCGACGCCGCATCCGGAGCACTGGATCCTGGTGGGGGCGCTCGCCGAGGACCTGCGCCGGATCCGCGAGGAGATCGTGGGCGAGGAGTCCTGAGGCTCAGCCCGTTCAGCCCCTGTGCGCGTTCTCGGCGTCGTCGTCGCGCAGGGCTGCCGGATCGGTCGCCTCGGCGTGCTGGGTCTTGCCCTCGGCGATGAGCGAGTCGTCGTCGGTGAGGATGCCGACCAGCTCGGTCACGCGACCGCGGGCGGCGCCGAGCGGATCGGCGATCGGAGCGTCCTCCTCGGAGTGGTCGATCTCGTCGTCGGGGTAGCGCTTCAGCTCGGCCTCGCCGCGGTCGGGCTGCGGGGCGCGCGCGTGCTCGACGCAGAGCCGCGCCACCTCCTCGGCGTGCGCGTGCATGACGGAGTGCGCGGCCTCCGGGATCTCCCACGCGCGGGCGAACGGCATCGACCCGGCCAGCTCCTCGATCCACTCCCGGGGCACGAGCCGGTCGTGCTCGCCCCGGATGAGGAGTGCGGACGCCTGGACGCGCGGCACCGTCCGCTCGATCGGGTAGTGCATCATCTCGGGAAGCACCCGCGAGAACCAGCGCGGGCCGCAGAGCAGGTAGGCGCCGGCGGCCAGCACGGCCACCCGCCGCGGCTCCCGGAGGCTCGACTGGGCGAAGCGGAGGCCCGCGATCGGGACCCGGCGCTCGTGCCGGTTCATCACGGGGCCCAGCAGCACGATCGTCGTGAGCTCGGGGCGCTGAGCGGCGAGCTCGGCGACGACCTGGGTGCCCATCGAGTGGCCGAGGACGACGGGATCCACGAGCCCCAGCTCGTCGATCACCCGGCCGACGAGCGCGGCGTAGTCCGGAATGGTCATGTGCCGGGCGTGCGGCGGGTGCGGGACGCCGCCGAAGCCGGGCAGGTCGAGGGCGTGCACCGGACCGAACTCGTTGAGCGCGGGGGCGAGGCGCTCGAAGTAGGTGGCGGCGACCCCGATGCCGGGGACGAGCACGAAGGTGCGCTCGCCCGTGCGGCCGACGGTGCTGACGCGGGCCCAGACGTCCTCGTGGTGGATCCGCTGGACGGAGACGTCGGTGCGTCTGTAGCGGCGGCGCGGATCGCGGCGGCGGGAGCGTGCGGTGGCGAACGCGTCGCGGAGGCGGGCGCGGGCGCCGAGGGCGACCGAGGGGAGGCTTCGGGGCACGGGCGCCTCCTTCGACGGCGGGGTGGTCGCAGTGAGCCTAGGGGCTCGCCGGAGCCCTCAGATGAGCATGTCCTCCGAACGGTGGAGGATCAGCCGCGCGGGGCCGAGGTGGAGGACGCCGTTGCCCAGGGGCGCCGTGCGCACGCCGCCGCGTCGCCGCAGGGCTTGGTGGGCGCCGGGTGCTGAGGGCGGTGTTCATCCACGCGCACGGGTTGGCCGGCCGGCCGCCCTGGAACTCGATGCGCTGATCGTCCTGCTCCAGCGCGAACGTGCGGCCCGCGAGGGCGTCGACGTCGGCGCCGCGGAGGGTGATGTTCCTGCGCGCGTCGGCCGGGTCGAAGGGCCCTGCTCCGAGTTCGGCGGCCGCGTGCTCGAGCGACTCGATCGCGAACAGGGTAATCGCCGCGGTGCGGTGCGCCCGCTGGGCGAAGTAGCGGTCGCCGACGATGCCGAGGCCGGCGCGGATCTCGATCCGATCGGGCTGCTCGTTGCCCTCGAACGGGATCGCCCCGTCGGCGGGCCGGCCCTCGTAGCGGTGCAGCGGCGACACGACGAAGCGCACGATCTCGATCGAGGCGGCTTCCATGCGCTCCAGCGCTACGCGGGCTCGGCACACGGAAGGGGGCGTCGGGACGTCTACGAACGCTGATCCTGTCGCCCGGGGAAGTCGACCTGCACCTCGGCGGTGTCGGCCTGCTCGCCGCATCCGTCGCCGTTCGGTTCCCGGATCCCGCTCCACTCGACCGGGTGGTCCGCGTCGAGCACCGTGCGGCCCGCGAAGTCGACGGCGCTGACCGCGATCTCGTCGGGCAGCTCCTGGGCGATGCCGAGGAGCCACGGTCCGCCCACGTTGTGCGTCCTGAAGTACTCGCGCATCTCGTCGTCCGCAGCGACGTCGGACGCCGTCGAGCAGGTGTCACCGGCGCAGACGGTGACATCGGCCACCTCCTGCAGCCCCGGACCGCTGCCGACCACGAGGACGGAGTTGTGCCAGTAGCTCTCGGCGCAGGAGATCCCGGCGGTGGTGCAGCCGCCCAGGGCGAGTACGAGCAGGAGCGCCGCACCCGATCCCGCTCCGCGCCCCATGCCTCCGGCAGTAGGTCTTCCCGGCGTCCGGCGGCAGGCCTACAGTGAGCCGCGATCCCCGATCCTCTGGAGGCGCCGTGTCCCTCGTCCGCGTGCACAACTTCTCGGTCTCGCTCGACGGCTTCGGCGCCGGAGAGGGGCAGACGCTCGAGTCGCCGTTCGGCCACGCCGGGCACCGGCTGATGGGCTGGGCCACGCCCACCCGCACCTTCCGCGACATGGGGCTGCCCGGTGACGGCCCCGGCTCGCGCGGAGTCGACGACGCCCTCGCGAGCGGCTGGGGCGAGGGCATCGGCGCCGAGATCATGGGGCGCAACAAGTTCGGCCCCCAGCGCGGGCCGTGGGAGGACGAGGACTGGCGCGGCTGGTGGGGCGAGGACCCCGTCTTCCACACGCCGGTCGTCGTCCTGACGCACCATCCGCGCCCGGTCCTCGAGATGGCCGGGGGCACGAGCTTCCACTTCGTCGACGCCGACCCGGTGACCGCGCTTGCGAGGGCGCGCGAGCTGGCCGGCGGTCTCGACGTGCGGATCGGCGGAGGCGTCGCCACGGTGCGGCAGTTCCTCGAGGCGGATCTGATCGACCACCTGCACGTGGTCGTCGTGCCGATCGTGCTGGGCCGCGGCGAGCGGCTGTGGGACGGGCTCGAGGGGCTGGAGGAGCGCTTCGACATCGAGGCCGTGCCGTCGCCGTCCGGAGTGGTGCATCTCGTGATGGAGCGGAGGGCCCGGTAGCCGCGTCCCGACTACTCTGGGGAACCACATGGCATCCGACAGCGAACCCACCGTCATCCTCACCGATCCCCTCGAGGAGCGCCTGCGCGCCCAGATCGCCCGCGAGGGCGAGCGCACCGTCGCGCTGCGCTCCGCCGCCCTGCTCACGGGCGGCTACGAGGGGGAGTCCTTCCTCCTCGTGGTCGGCGGCGAGCACGCCGACGGCGTGCTCAAGGGCGCACCGTCGCTGTACTGGCCCGAGCTCTGGGGTGCCCGCGCGCTGCTCTACGTGTGGGACGACGAGGCGGCCGACGCCGTCGTCGCGGGTCTCGCCAACGCCTCGTGGCGGGTGCGCGAGATGTGCGCCAGGGTCTGCACCGAGCGCGTCCTCGGTGGTCAGAAGAAGCTCGCGCGCCTCACCACCGACGAGCACCCGCGCGTGCGGTCCGCGGGAGCGCGTGCGCTGCTCGCCGTGGCGACCGCGGGCATCCGCTCCGGACGCGACGAGAAGGGCGAGTTCGCGGCGAGCGTCGAGCAGACGCTCACGGCGATGCTCCGCGATCCCGACCGCGACGTGAAGCGCGCGGCGCAGCGAGGCCATCGACTCCCTCCGGAGTGCGCGGGCCTGAGTCCCGGGGCTCGGAACAGGCCGACGCGCGGCGTCAGCCGCCGACGCTCGAGCCGAAGCCCGACTTGCCGGTCGAGCCGAAGCCGCCCGAGAGCGTCTGCTTCGAGCCGACGGTCGCGCCGGCGGGGGCCCTCTGCACGACGTCGGGCTGAGTCGCCCCGCGGGCGGCGAACCCTCCGCTGGTCACGGGCGCCCAGCTGGTCGCGCGCGTCGAGTTCCAGCGCGAGGACGCGAAGATGAGCGGACCGAGCCAGAAGCCGCCCGCGTAGTGGCCGCGGTACTCGTCGGTCGCCTCGCAGAGCTGCTCCGGATCGTCGGCGACCGTCTCGCCCTCGGCCTGCAGCTTCGCGATCTGCTCGCGGACGTCCGCCAGGCAGTCCTCGCGGCTCGCGTAGACGGGTCGCTCGGCGTTCTCGGGGATCACGTAGTCCTCGCCGTCGGCGCCGGTGGTGACGACTCCGTCCGTCGACGGATCGCCGGCGCTCAGCGCGACGGCCAGGCCGATCGCCCCGACCGCGACGACCCCGCCGATGATGAGGCCGCGGCGCTTGGAGGCGATGCCGCTGATGCCGACATCGCCCGAGCGGCGGCGGTCGGTGCGGGTGGTGCCGGCGGCGTCGTCGCCGTCGGGGCGGGCGTCGCGAGGACGGTCCTCGGGGTCGGTCATCGGGTCTCCTCGTCCTGCGGGCGGGCGTCGCGGGCGTCGCGGGCGTCGTGGGGGCGGGCCTGCTCCCGGGGGCTGCCGAAGACGGGGTCCGTGCGCCCGCCCTCGATGTAGTGCGGCACGAACTCGGCGAGGTCGCCCGTGATGGGTCCGCTCGTCTCGCGGACGTCGATGCCGGCCGGGGTCTCGCCGACGATCCAGCTGCCGATCACGACCGTCTTCCCGTCGATGCGGGCGAGCTCGGCGCGGGCCTGGTGGATGAAGCCCTCCTCGCCGTAGGCGCCGCCGTTCTCGGCGACCACCGAGCCGTCGGCGTCGAGGACGGTGACGTTCGCCCCCTCGCGGCCCAGCCGCGGCTTGCGCACCTGGGCGGTGCCGACGAGCGGCTCGACGGAGGCGGGGAGCAGGTTGGGGTGCCCGCGGAACATCTCCCAGAGCACCACGAGCAGCTGCTTGTTGCTGAGCAGGAGCTTCCACGCGGGCTCGACCCAGCGGGTGCGCTCGCGCCGGTCGAGCAGGAGCCCGCCGAACTGCTCGCCGAGCATCCACTCCCACGGGTACAGCTTGAAGATGCACCGGATCGGCTCGCCGTCGGCATCGACGAAGCCGGTGCCGTCGAGTTCGTAGCGGATGTCCTCGACGAAGATCAGCTTGGGGTCGAAGCCCGCCTGCGCCGCCGTCTCGGCCATGTAGGCGACGGTGTCCGCATCCTCGACGATCAGCTCGCCGTCGCCGGAGTCCCGCAGCGACGCGAGGTGCAGCCGGGCGCCCTCGTCCAGCGTCCAGCGCTCGAGCCGGAGGTGGCGCCACTGCTCGACGAGCTGCTCGTGCAGGCTGTTGAACTGGTCGGCGTCCGGGCCGTGCACGTCGATCAGCCACTGCCACTGCGCCGCGGCCGTCTCGACGAGCGAGGTCGGGGTGTCGGCGTTGAACTCGAGCAGCTTCACCGCGCCGCGGTCGTCGTAGGCGAGGTCGAAGCGCCCGTAGACGGTGGGGTCGTCCTCGTCCCAGGAGGTGCGGACGAGTTCGTGGAAGCGCTCGGGGATGCCGAACTCCGCGAAGCGGCCGGTGCGCACGATCTTCTCGCACGCCTCCATGCAGAGGTCGAACAGCTCCTTCGTCACGCCCTCGAGCAGGTCGATCTCGGCGGGGGCGAAGCTGTAGGCCGCGAGCTCGTTCCAGTAGGGCCGACCGCCTTCCGAGGGGAGGTCGTAGAAGCTGAAGCCGACCTCGTCGAGGCGGGCGCGCCACTGGGGACGCGGGGCCGAGCTGTGTCTGCGCATGGTGTCCCGTCAGTGTACGTCCGGCCTCCGACAGCCAGGAGGGGGTGGACTCCCGCCTCCCTGGGGCGCTCGGAACAGGGCACACTCGAGTGGTGCGCGATCGACGTCCGCTCCGCAGCGGGCGGCGCGCCCGTCCTCGTCCGACCCGACCGGAAGGCGGATCATGACCCCCGCACCCCGCATCGCCCCGCTCGACGGGCTCCGCGTGCTCGAGCTCGGCAACTTCATCGCGGCCCCCACTGCGGGCCGCCTGCTGGCCGACTTCGGGGCCGAGGTGATCAAGGTCGAGCGGCCCGGCACCGGAGACGAGCTGCGCAAGTGGCGTCTGCATCCCGGGTCGACGACGTCGATGCTCTTCCACGCCGTCAACCGCAACAAGAAGTCGATCACGCTCGATCTCCGCACCGAGGAGGGGCGCGACGCCGTGCGCCGCCTGGCCGCCGAGTGCGACGTCGTGCTCGAGAACTTCCGTCCGGGGACGATCGAGAAGTGGGGCATCGGGCCGGACGTGCTGAACGAGGCGAACCCCGACATCGTGATCGGGCGGATCTCGGCGTTCGGGCAGACCGGGCCCCTCTCCGAGCGCCCCGGGTTCGCGGCGGTCGCGGAGGCGATGGGCGGTTTCCGCGAGCTCGTGGGCGATCCTGATCGTCCGCCCGTCCGCGTCGGCGTCTCGATCGGCGACTCCATCGCGGGGCTCTACGCCGGCTACGGAGTGATGATGGCGCTGTTCCAGCGGCAGACCCGGCGGGCGGCCGGGCTCGGACCCGCTCCGCTCGAGGAGCGCGTGATCGATGTGGCGCTCAACGAGGCGATGTTCTCGATGATGGAGTCGCTGATCCCGGACTACCAGGCGCACGGCATCGTCCGCGAGCGCGTCGGCGGGCGGATGGAGGGCATCGCGCCGACCAACGCCTACTCGTGCTCCGACGGGTCGAGCATCGTCATCGCGGGCAACGGCGACGCCATCTTCCAGCGCTTCATGGAGATCATCGGCCGCGAGGACCTGGCCGCCGACGAGGGCCTGGCGACCAACGACCTGCGCTGGCAGCGCCGCGACGAGCTCGACGCCGCGATCGGCGCATGGACCGCGACGCGGACCTCCGCCGAGGCCCTCGCGATCCTCGACGAGAGCGGCGTCCCCTCCGGCCCGATCTACACGGCGGCCGACATCAGCTCGAGCGAGCAGTACGCGGCTCGCGACATGATCCAGAAGTTCGACGTCGAGACCGGGTCGGGCGTGATCGAGGGCGTCGGGTTCCCCGGCGTCGTCCCCGTGCTCGGCGGCCGGTCGCTCCCCCTCCGCACACTCGCCCCCGCGCTGGGGCACGACACCGAGGAGGTCCTGGCCATGCTGCAGGGCGCCACCACCACCCGCACTTCCGGAGCGGGGACGAGCGATGACCGCCCGCCTGCGCGACGTGACCCTCCGCGACGGACTGCAGCTCACGGGGCGGATGCTCTCGACCGAGCGCAAAGTGCGGCTCGCCCGCTCGCTCTTCGCCGCGGGGGTGCCCGAGCTCGGATCGGCTCGATGGCCCGCGGTGACGTGGTGCCTCCGATGGCGAACACGCTCGAGGTGATCGAGGCGCTGACCCCCGAGGAGCTCGAGAGGAGCTGGGTGTGGGTCGCCACTCCGCGGCACATCGAGAAGGCCGCGGCCGCCGGGGCCCGCAACTTCCAGTACTGCTTCTCGGCCTCGGACTCGCACAACCGGGCGAACATCGGCCGCCCCACCGAGGCGAGCCTGGACGCCATGCCGGACGCCGTCGCGCTCGCCCACGGAGTCGGCGGGCGCATCCAGCTCTGCATCGCCACGTCCTTCACCTGCCCGTTCGAGGGCGAGGTACCGGAGGAGCGGGTGCTCGCGATCGCGAACGACGCCCGGGCCGAGGGTGCGGAGGACATCGTCATCTGCGACACGCTCGGACAGGCGCACCCCGGCCAGGTCGCGTCGCTCGTCTCGCGGGTCGTCGCCGAGACGCCCCCGCGCGAGATCGTCTTCCACGGGCACGACACCTGGGGCTCGGGAGTCGTCAACGCGCTGACCGCGGTGCAGGCCGGCGCGTCGGTCGTCGACGGAGCGCTCGGCGGCCTCGGCGGCTGCCCCTTCGCTCCGGGTGCCAGCGGGAACACCGCGACCGAGGACCTCCTGTTCGCGATGCGGCCGGAGTGGCTCGACACCGCGGCGTTCGCGGCGCTGGTCCGCGAGTCGGAGGACCTCCTGGGCGATCTCGACGAGGCGAACCGGTCGAAGGCGCGCCAGGGGGCCCGCTCGACCTCGACCGCGTTCCCGTGGGTTCTGGCCGAGGGCTGAGCGGCCTGGAACCTTCCCGGGAGGCGCGTCGGGCACCGGGAGGAGCGCGCTACGCTCATTAGTCAGCCAGCTGATCGATTGAGGAGCGACATGACCCCTGCAGAAGCCCCGACCCGCGCCGACCGGATCCGGCAGTCGATCGTCGCCGTGAGCGCCGGGCTCGCGCTCGTCGGCTCGTTCCTCGGCTCCGGTGCCGCCGGCGGGACGCAGATCGCCGACGCCGCGGGCGGCGCCCTGAGCGCCTCCTCGACGCCCGTCGCTCCGGACGGACCCGCCTTCGCGATCTGGAGCGTGATCTACACGGGGCTGATCGCCTACGCGATCTGGCAGTTCCTCCCTCGCAGGCCGCGAGGATCCGCCATCGCCGACTCGGCTACTGGGCCGCCGCGAGCCTGCTGCTGAACGCCGCGTGGATCCTGGTCGTGCAGGCCGGACTGCTCGCGCTGAGCGTCGTGGTGATCGTCCTGCTGCTCGCGGTCCTCGCCCGGATCTTCGTGCTGCTGCGCACGACGCGCACCGCGGGGGTCGTGGACGCGGTCGTCACCGACGGCACGTTCGGCCTCTACCTCGGCTGGGTCTGCGTGGCGACCGTCGCCAACGTCACGGCGGCGCTCGTGGGCGCAGGAGTCGGCAGCGCCGACGGTCCCAGCGCCTCGGCGTGGGCGGTCGTCGTGCTGGCCGTCGCCGCGCTGATCGGAGTGGCGCTCACCGTGGCCGGCCGCGGTCGCCTCGCCCCGATGCTCTCGCTGTGCTGGGGGCTGGTGTGGGTGGCCGTGGGGCGGTTCGGCGGGGAGCTGGTGTCGGTGCCGGCGGGGATCGCGGCGCTCGCCGCAGCGGGCGTGGTGCTCGTGGTGACGGTCGCGGTGCGGTTCACCGCGGGGCGGCGCGTCGCGGCCTGACGGGAGCCCTCGACCAAGGGCGAGGGGTCAGCGCCGGACGCGCAGCGTGTCCATCCCGCCGTCGACGGCCAGCGCGGTGCCGGTGATGGAGGAGGCGGTGCGGCCGGCCAGGAAGAGGACCGCTTCGGCGACCTCGCGAACGGTGATCATGCGCCCGATCGGCTGGCGGCGGTTCAGCGCGTCCAGCTCGGCCTCGGGATCCGCGAACGCGCGCAGGTTCTTCTCGACGAAGCCGGTGTGGACGGTGCCGGGGTTCACGCAGTTCACGCGGACCCCGTCGGCGACGTGATCGGTCGCCATCGCGAGGGTCAGGGCGTGCACGGCGCCCTTGGATGCGGAATAGACGGCGCGCTGGGGGAGTCCGCTGGTGGCGGCGACGGAGCAGAGGTTGACGATCGACGCGGCTCCGGAGTCGCGGAGCGCGGGCAGAGCCGCCGCACTCATGCGCGCGATGCCGATCACGTTGACGTCCAGTACGGTTCGCCAGGTCTCCTCGGTGCTCTCCTCGATCGTGCCCACCGCTCCGATGCCGGCGTTGTTCACGACGACGTCGAGGCGACCGAAGCGCTCGAGCACGGTGGACACCGCCGCATCGACGGAGTCGCGGTCGGTCACGTCGCACGGCACCCCGAGCAGGTCCGCGGGTACACCCTCGATGCTCCGGTCGAGGACGGCGACCTGCGCGCCGCGGTCGGCGAGCAGGGCCGCGCACTCGGCGCCGATACCAGAGGCTCCGCCCGTGACGATCGCGACGAGGCCCTCGACCCCGGACGCGGCGGTCATCGCTCCTCCGCCTGCGCGAACGTCTGCTCGGCCTCGCCGAGGCCCTCGATCGAGAGGCGGACGACGTCGCCCGCGCGCAGGTACGGGGTGCCGGGCAGGCCGAGGGCCACGCCGGCCGGGGTGCCGGTGTTCACCAGATCGCCCGGGTGCAGCACCATGAAGCGGCTGAGGTACCAGACGATGAAGGCGGGGTCGAAGACCATGTCGGCGGTCGTCCCGTTCTGCCGTGCGACGCCGTTCACCGAGAGGGTGAGCCGCAGGTCGGAGGTGTCGACCTCCTCGGCAGGTACGAACGACGGGCCGAGCGGGTTGAAGGTCTCGCAGCTCTTGCCCTTGTCCCACTGGCCGCCGCGCTCGAGCTGGAACTCGCGCTCGGAGACGTCGTGCGAGAGGACGTAGCCGGCGATGCAGGCCCGGGCCTCCTCCGGTGAGGCGAGGTAGCGGGCCTCGGCGCCGATGACGACGCCCAGCTCCACCTCCCAGTCGGTCTTCACGGAATCGACCGGGATGAGCACCTCGTCGAACGGTCCGACGATCGTCGACGGGTCCTTGAAGAAGACCACGGGCTCGTCGGGCACGGCGGCGCCGGTCTCGGCGGCGTGGTCCCGGTAGTTCAGCCCGATGCAGACGATCTTGCCCGGTCGTGCGATCGGCGCACCGACCCGCGCGCTCTCGGCGTCGACCCGCGGGAGGCTTCCGTTCGCGAGGGCGTCGCGGACGCGGTCGAGGCCGCTCGACGCGAGGAAGGGGCCGTCGATGTCCGCGGTAAGACTGCTGAGGTCGTAGGAGACGCCCTTCTCGACGACGAGTGGACGCTCCTCGCCTCGAACGCCTGATCGTTGGATGTGCATCGTGTCCTCTTCTCGCCGTGACAGGGTCGCAGCGAGCTTACATCAGACGTTAAGGGGCGTGAAGAGGCTGAAAAAGGTGGAAGCCGGGCTCTTGCGCTGATACATCCGATGAAAGGAGTGGGCTCCGATCGGCACGGCTACCATCGGGTCATGCCGCACTCCGAGATTCGCGACCCGGCCGTCCGCTCGCAGACCGACGTCGTGGTGCACGGGATCCGCGAGCTCGTCGTCCGCGGCGCGCTGCGCCCCGGTGACCGCCTCCCCATCGAGAAGGAGCTCGCCGCGGAGCTCGGCGTCTCGCGGGGGTCGCTGCGGGAGGGTGTCCGTGCACTGGCTCTCATGGGAGTCCTCGAGACCCGGCAGGGGGACGGGACCTACGTGACCGCTCTGGATGCGTCTCTCCTGATCGCGCCGATGGGCTTCGTCATCGACATGCAGGCCGATGGGCAGAGCGCGCACATCGCCTCGGTGCGTCGGGTCCTCGAAGCGGAGGCCGCTGCGATCGCCGCCCGATCGTTCGATGCCGAGGGGATCGCCGGCCTGCGGGAGATCCTCGCCCTCATCGCGCCTCTGCTCGAGGACCCGAGCGAGGAGGATCACGAGCGGATGCTCGAGGCGGACATCGCCCTGCACACGGCCATCGCCCGCGCGGCGGGGAACCCGGTGCTCGAGGCACTGATCCAGGCGCTCTCGAGCCGGACGCTCCGCACCCGCCTCTGGCGCTCGGTCTCCGAGGAGGGGGCCATCGCGAGGACCTTCCAGCAGCACACCGCGATCGTCGACGCGCTGGAGACCGGTGATCCCGACCGCGCGCGAACCGCGATGAACGTGCACCTCTACGACGTGCAGGAGTTCGCGGCCTCGCGCACCGTCGAGGATCCGTCCAGACCGTAGACGCGGGTCGCGGTCCCTGCGAGCACCGCGTGACGCTCGTCGTCCGCGAGTCCGGCGACGAGATGCTGCACGGCCGAGAGTGCCCTGCCGTAGCCGCCGGCGAGCTCGCACACCGGCCAGTCACCGCCGAACATCAGCCGCTCCGGCCCGAGTGACTCGAGTGCGGCGCCGACGACGGGTCGCAGTTCCTCGACACTCCACTCCGAGGCGTCCGCGCGCAGCGATTGGAAGCCCGAGAGCTTCGCGGTGACGGTGGGCAGCGGAGACATCCTTCTCAGCGCCGCTTCCCACTCGCCCTCCCGCCACGGCCCGAGCGCGCCGACGGGCGGCTTGCCCAGGTGGTCGATGACGATGCGGAGGGAGGGGTGGCGCTCGACGAGCTCGGGCACGAGAGCCAGATGCCGGGGCAGCACGGCCGGCACATCCAGCGTCAGCCCTGCCCGCTCCACCAGGTCCAGGCTGGCGCGGACGGACGGGCGGAGGAGCCAGTCGGAGTCGGCGCGGTCGTGCACGAGCACGCGCACTCCCACGACCAGCGGCTCCCCGCTCAGCTCCTCGAGACGCTGAGCGGTGCGGTCCGGGTCCTCGAGGGGGAGGTGCGCGACCACTCCGACCAGCTCCGGGTGCTCGCGCGCCGCGGCCAGCATGGCGTCGGTGTCCTCTGCGGTATCGGCCGCCTGCACCAGCACCGCGCGGTGCACTCCCTCGGACCGCAGGACGCCGAGGGCCTCCTGCGCCGTGACCACGCGGTCGATCGGAGCGTGCTGCGGACCCAGCCAGGCGTAGCGGTGCCGGACCGGGTCCCAGACGTGCAGGTGCGCGTCGACGATCACAGGGTCAGACCGCGGCGCTCGAGGCGGTGGCCCAGTACGACCCGTCCGGGAAGCGGAACTCCTCGATCGTCGACTCGTGGATCTGGGCGGAATAGCCGGGCTGAGAGGGCACGACGTAGGCGCCGTCGCGCACGACGCACGGATCGACGAAGTGCTCGTGCAGGTGGTCGACGAACTCCGTGACCCGGCCGTCGAGCGATCCGGACACCGCGACGTAGTCGAACACCGAGAGGTGCTGCACGAGCTCGCAGAGTCCGACCCCGCCCGCATGCGGGCACACCGGCACATCGAACTTCTGCGCCATCAAATAGACGGCGAGGATCTCGTTCACGCTGCCCAGTCTCGCGGAATCGAGCTGGCAGTAGTCGATCGCCTCGGCCTGGAACATCTGCTTGAAGAGCACCCGGTTCATCCCGTGCTCTCCTGTCGCGACGCCGATCGGCGCGACCGCCGCGCGCACAGCGGCATGGCCGAGCACGTCGTCCGGGCTGGTGGGCTCCTCGATCCAGAGGGGGCGGAACTGCGCGAGCGCCTTCGTGTGCTCGATCGCCTCGGGCACGTCCCAGACCTGGTTCGCATCGATCATCAGGGCGACGTCCCAGCCGATCACGTCCCGCGCGATGCCCAGGCGGCGCACGTCGTCCTCGAGCGAGCCGCCGACCTTCAGCTTCACGTGCCGGTACCCGGCATCGACGGCCTCCTGGCAGAGGCGCCGCAGCTTCTCGTCCGAGTAGCCGAGCCAGCCGGCGCTCGTGGTGTAGCAGGGGTAGCCGGAGCCTTCGAGCTCGGCGATCCGCGCGCTCCGCGTCGGCTGCTTCTCGGCGAGGATCGCGAGCGCCTCGTCCTTCGTCAGCGCGTCGGACAGGTAGCGCAGGTCGGCGACAGCCACCAGTTCCTCGGGCGACATCTCGGCGAGCAGGCGCCAGAGGGGCTTCCTGCGCGGCGGGCCGCGAGGTCCCAGACCGCGTTCATCACCGCGGCCAGGGCGAGGTGCACGACGCCCTTGTCCGGTCCCAGCCAGCGGACCTGCGAGTCGGACTGCAGCTCGCGGTAGAGGCCGCCGAGATCGGAGACGATCTCCTCGACGTCGCGGCCCACGAGAGCGGCGCCGCGCAGGCGTGCCGCGAGCACGCAGAGCTCGTTGCCGCGCCCGATCGTGAAGGTGAACCCGTACCCGCTGAGCGCGGGGTCGTCGGTGTCGAGGCGCACGTAGGCGGCGGAGTAGTCCGCATCCTTGTTCATCGCGTCCGAACCGTCGGCGCTGAGCGAGGTCGGGAAGCGGAGGTCGGTGACGGTCACGGCCGTGATCCGGGTCATGAGGAGAGCCTTTCGGAGTCGGGACCCGAGAGGTCCCTGATCGGGGTCCCGCTCTCGAGCAGACCGAGCTCGAGGAGCTCGGTCCAGAGGGCGGCCGGGGGAGCGGCCCGGAAGCGGGCGACGTTGGAGGAGACCTGCTCGGCCGTGCGCATGCCGAGGACGACCGAGGCGACGGCGGGGTGGGTCAGGGGGAAGGCGGCGGCGGCGTCCGGCAGCGTCGATCCGTGCCGCTCGCAGACCTCGGCGATCGCGGTCGCCCGCGCGATCATCGCGGCGGGGGCCGGGGCGTAGTCGAACCGGGCATCCACCGCCGGACGTCGGCGCGAGAGCAGCCCGGAGTTGTAGACGCCGGCCGCGACGATGCCGACGCCCCGCTCGAGCGCCACGGGGAGCAGATCGTGCAGAGCCCCCTGATCGAGAAGCGTGTACCGGCCGGCGAGCATGACCAGGTCGAGGTCGCTCTCGCGGACGAAGCGGGCGGGAGCGGCCGACTGGTTCATCCCGACCCCGACGGCGCCGATCACTCCCTGCTCGCGCAGCTCGATCAGCGCGGGAAGGGCGGAGTCGAGGGTCTGCTCGGCGTGGTCGTCGGGGTCGTGCACGTAGACGATGTCGAGCCGGTCGAGCCCGAGGCGCTCGAGGCTCGCCTCGATCGAGCGCAGGACGCCGTCACGTGAGTAGTCGAGCCGCCGTCGCAGGGTCGCAGGGACGACGAAGCCCTCGTCGTCGACTGCGTCCTCGGGGGCGTCGGCGGGCTCGAGGAGCCGGCCGACCTTGCTCGACACGACGATCGAGTCGCGGTCCGCTCCCGCGAGCGCGGCGCCCAGTCGTCGCTCCGAGAGGCCGAGGCCGTAGTGCGGTGCCGTGTCGTACATCCGGATGCCGCACTCGAGGGCGCGGGCGACGGCGGTCGACGCCTCCTCCTCGGTCGTCTCGCGGTACAGATTGCCGATCTGCGCTCCGCCGAACGCGAGTGCGCCCGCTCGGAGCGCCGTGACGCTGCTTCTCATGCTGTTCTCCCTGGGGTCTGCCCGGTCGTGCTCTCCGCGGCACCGACGATCCGGTCCACCGCTCGGGCTGCGCGCTCCACCGAGGTCGCGGTGTCCGTTCCGTCGTGCACGACGCTCTGCACCAGACGGCCGAGCACAGCGGTCAGTTCTGGCAGTCGCGGGTGGACGGGAAGCGGACGGGAGCGGCGGTACGCCTGCTCGAAGACACGGAGTGCGGGATTCTTCTGCAGGAGAACGGGGTGGCACCACGTGCTGCGTCGGACCCCCGTGGATCCCGCGACCGTCGTGGCGCGGTCTCCTGCGGCAGTGGCGCACTGCTGGAGGAAGCGCCAGGCGGCCTGGGGCCTCGAGGACCCGGCGGTGATCGCCAGGGCCCAGAAAGCGTTGACCGTCTCGACACCCGGCACCGCGACGGCGCCGATGCGCTCGTCACCCAGAGCCGCATAGCCCGCCCAGTTGACCATCAGGGCGACGCGGCCCTCGGCGAACGCCCGCCCCGAGCGCACCGAGTCCCAGTTCCTGGCCGCCGGGTCGACCACCGTGTCGAAGCTGCGGCGCAGGCTCTGCAGGGCCGCAGCCCCCGCCTCGTCCTCGAACCCGTTCGAGCGGCCGTCCGCGGTGAGCACGTCACCGCCGGCCAGTCGCATCCGGAGGACGAGGTCGTAGACGTTGCTGTGCCCGTCCGGGGCGCCGGCGAGCACCGTGCCGTACAGGCCCTCTCCGGGTCGGGTGAACCAGACGGCGTGATCGTCGATGTCCGCCCAGGTCGACGGGGGAGAAGGGGGCGACCGTGAGCCGCGGCGAAGCGCTCGCGTTCCCGGGGGTCCTCGTAGAGGTCCCGTCGGTAGAGGACGAGCTGCGGTCCGCAGTGGAAGGCCGAGCCCCAGAGGCGGGCACCGCCGCCGGTGTCGAAGACGAGGGAGGCGTCGAACGCGCCCGACCGATCCGTGCTCCCGCCCGGGAGGGGAGAGCGCGCCGCGAGGTCGTCGAGCGGGCGGATCGCTCCGGCGGCGGCGAGGCTCGGCAGGAGATCGGCGGGGACGAGTACGGCGTCGACGGATCCATCGGTGCACACGGGTGAGTGCAGGAGCGCCTGCTCCAAGGCCGGCAGGGGCAGCCAGCGGCCCACTACCCCGGCCTCCTGCGCCTCGACGGACGCCTCGAACGCGTCACCGGCGCGACCGAGGAGAGTGATCCCGTGCACATCGGCTCCGTTCGACGACCTCGCCCGGCCGAGGTATTCATCGGACCATAGCAGACAGCAGATCGGGTTCATGGTTCCCGGATCCGAACTTAGGCAACAGAAGGGGATCATTCATCGGATCAATCCGTAACAAGACGGTTACATCGAAACGGCGCCACGCTCTTGCGCCGGGGTTAGTTAGTTCCACATACTTTCGAAATCGAATCGTCGCCGTCGACCGAGAGGAGAGCACGTGCCGAACCCGCATCACCCCCGATCCCGTCGTCGCGGCGCTCTGATCACCGCCGGCGTGCTCTGTCTGGCCGCCCTCGCCTCCGGAGTCGTCGTCCTCGCCGTGGACCACGCCGACCGTCCCGTCTCCGTCGTCGGCGACCGTGCGATCTCGGCCGATGAGATCCGATTCCAGATGGGGCTACTTGACGACTCCGTGTCGAACGCCGTCCGGGCCGGCACCGTTCCCGCCGCCGAGGCGGACGCCGAGCTGCGAAAGCGCGCACTCGAGCAGTCCCTCCGCGATGCGCAGCTGTTCGGCCTCGCCCGTGCCCACGGACTGATCGACTTCGACGACTTCGACGGCTTCCTCCGCTCCTTGGAGGAGGAGAACGACTCCCGCGCCGCCGCACTGGCCGCCGGTGAGATCGTCTACGGGACCACCGAGTTCTCGGCGCCGGAGTACTACTCCCGGACGATCACGCTGCTGCGCACCGAGCTCACCGATCTGCTTGCGGAGGACGGCGGACCGCTGCATGTGACGGACGCCGACGTCCGCGCCTACTACGACGCGAACGCGGCCGACTGGGCGGCGAAAGCGAGCACGTGGAGCATCCGTTCGCTGAGCCTCCCCGCCACCGCGGCCGAGGACACCGGCTGCGCCGCGGCGCTCGCCGTCGCACCGCCGTCGCTCGGCGCCGTCGAGTCCGCCTGCCGAGCGACTGCCACGGACTCGACGATCGACGGCGCCACCGATCTCCCGGCCGGCTCACCCGCAGCCGAGGCGCTCGCCTCGGTCCAGGGCCTCGAGGCGGGAGCGACTTCCGCCCCCGTCGTCGCCGACGGTGCCGTCCACCTGTTCCAGCTCGTCTCGTCGTCGGTCGACTCCGACGCCGCGTTCGAGCTCTACGCCGACCGCATCCGGTCGGTGGTCGTCTCGGACCGTCTCGACGGCTACCTCGACGACCTCGTCTCCACCGCCTCGCCCGACACGGACGAAGCGCTCCTCTCGACGATCGAACCGAAGGACTAGATGATGACCCGACACTCCGGAGCGACGAGGCGGCTCCCGCTCTCCCTCGCCGCCCTCGGCACCGCCGCGCTGGTAGCCCTGGGCTGCCTCGCCGGCGCACCCGCGGCGACCGCCGCGGAGCCCTCGACGGGCTGGGCGGGCAACACCGCCAACAGCCTCGGCGGCACCGACTACTTCCTCGACGCGACCGCCGGCGATGACGCCGCCGCGGGTACCTCGCGCACCACCGCGTGGAAGTCGCTCACCAAGGCCAGCACGATGACGTACTCCGCCGGTGACCGGATCCTCCTCAAGGCGGGCGAGACCTGGAACGGCCAGCAGCTGCTGCCCCAGGGCTCCGGCTCCGCAGGCCGCCCGATCGTGATCGACGCCTACGGCGACTCCGCGACGAAGCCGTCCATCGCCACCGATGGCCGGGTCGCCAGCCCCTTCCTCCCCGGCACTCAGACCAAGAACCCCGAGACCGTCGGCCTGACCGGCGCGATCAGCCTGCGCAACCAGCAGTACTGGGAGATCCACGACCTCTCGATCAGCAACGACGACGACTTCGCGACCGACATCACCACCGGATCCATCGTCCGAGACGGTGTCAGCATCTCGATCAACGCCGACAAGCTCACGGGCGACGACTCGGTGATGGACTACTTCCGCATCTCAGGGCTCGACATCCACGACATCGACGGCCCGAGCACCTGGCAGCGGATCCACTACGGCGGCATCAACTTCCAGGTCTTCGGCTCGAAGCAGTACACGGAGTACGGCACGGGCGGCCACCACTTCCAGGACGTCCGCATCGAGGACAACACCTTCACCAAGGTGGAGCTGCACGCCGTGCAGTTCGCGTTCAACTGGTTCGGCGACGCCCAGGGCCAGACCGATTCGACCGGGAAGTACCACGAGGGGTGGAGCAGGCCTGGGTCCGCGACCGGGACCTCTACAGCCGCAACGTCTACATCGGCCACAACTACGCCGCCGACACCGGTCAGGGCGCGATCCAGCTCGCGAACACCAAGGACATGGTCGTCGAGTACAACGAGGTCAACGGCTTCCTCCGCCGCTACAACCAGGTCTCGGCCGGTCTCTACCTCTGGGCGGGCGCCGATTCGGTGATGCGCTACAACGAGGTCTACGACGGACCCGCGAACGAGTACGACGCGACTCCCTGGGACCTCGAGTTCACCAACTTCGACGTGACCTACGAGTACAACTACTCGCACGACAACAAGGGCGGGTGGATGTCCTACATGGGCAACAGCTCGAACTCCGTCGCGCGGTACAACCTGAGCGTCAACGACAACGGCGTTCTCGTGAAGAACATGCTCTCGACGAACTACTCGCCGACCTACTTCACCAACAACGTCTTCGTCTACGACGGAGCGCAGCTGCATCAGGTCCACGACGAGGTCTTCAAGAGCCCCGTCTACTTCCTCAACAACGTCTTTTACAACACGTCGACGACGACTCCCACGACGTGGTTCCGGAAGCCCGGCGCTCTCGACAACGCCCGCTTCTCGAACAACGCCATGTTCGAGGCCTCCGGGACGCACTCGCCGCAGGAGCCCGCCGACGCGGGCAAGGTGACGGCCGATCCGCAGTTCGTCTCGCCCGTCTCGTCCTACTCGACGCGTGCGGGAGTGGAGAACATCCTCACGTCAGCCGCGAAGTTCCAGGTCGCCGACACCTCGCCGCTGATCGACGCGGGACGCTACAACGTCCACGTCGGGCAGAAGGACTTCTTCGGCACCGACCTCTACTACGGCGCCGGCATGGACATCGGCATCCAGGAGAAGCGGATCGGCGCTCAGGTCGCGAACCCCGTCGACACCGACCCGATCGAGGACGACGGCATCGACACCCGGACGAACCTCGCGATCGGCTCCACGGCGACCGCGAGCTCCACCCACCCGCACCAGAACTTCTCGCTCAACGCGTCCAAGCTCGTCGACGGCGACGCCACCACCCGCTGGGCGGCCGCCGACGACGCGACCTACCCGCTGACGGTGGACCTCGACTTCGGCAAGGACGTCGTCTTCTCCGAGGTGCAGCTCTCGGAGTTCCTCGACTCGGGCACCGGTCCGCGCATCCAGGACTACGACCTGCAGAAGTGGGACGCGGCGACCTCGTCGTGGAGCACCTTCGCCTCGCGCACCGACGGAGTCGGCTCCTCGAAGACGATCACCGGATTCGGCGACGTCACCTCCAGCAAGCTCCGCGTCTCCATCACGGCGAAGGTCGCGGGGGAGCAGTACTCGCCCTCGATGACCGAGATCCGCGTCTTCGGCCCGACCACCCCGGTCTCGGCCGACCCGCAGGTCACCCTCGCCGCCGGCGCCTACGACACGAACGCCTCCGCGGCGTCGCTGCCCGGAAACACGGTGTCCTACGACATCGCGCTCGACGGCGACACCCTCTCGACCGTCCGGTACGTCGGACCCGAGGGCAACGTGCTCGGCAGCCTGACCCAGGGCACCGACTACACCGCTACGACGACCGACGGCAGCACCCGGATCGACCTCTCGAGCTCCTTCCTCTCGAGCCGCATCGTCGGCGAGTCGGGACTGCGCTTCGAGTTCGCCTCCGGCGCCACCCGCGACGTCGACCTGACCATCGTCGACACGACCGAGCTCGAGGCCGCGCTGACCCGCGCCCGCGCGATCCCGGTCGCCGCCACTCCCGAGTACTCCGTGCTGAAGACCGAGATCGACGAGGCCCAGGCCGTCCTCGACTCCGCCAACCGCACCGTCACCGGAACGGGCAATTCGACCGTCACGCCCGCCAAGGTGCAGACCGCGACGAGCGAGCTGACCGCGGCGACCACGGCCTACACCCCGCCCGTGCAGCAGGGGATCATCTCGGTGATCGCCCCCGCGATCACCGGCACCGCCAAGGTCGGCTCGATCCTCCGGGCGAGCGCCGGCACCTGGAGCGAGGCGGGCGTCACGCTCTCCTATTCCTGGCAGCGCAACGGAACGGCGATCCCCTCCGCGACGAAGTCCTCCTACCGCCTCCTGAAGGCGGATGCCGGCCAGTCGATCACGGTCGTGGTGAAGGCGTCCAAGCCCGGGTTCACCAGCGGGTCCGCGACCAGCGCCTGCCGGTGACGGTGGCGGCCGGCACCACCGCGAGCGCCACGACGACGAAGGGGATCGCGGCGGTGCACGCTCGCACGATCACCTACCGCGTGACCGTGTCCGCCGCGGACGGAGCAACTGCCAAGGGCGGCACCGTGACCGTGTACGACCGGGGTGTCGTGGTCGCTGTCAAGAAGGTGAACGCGACCAACGGCAAGGTCGTCTTCACCCTGCCGAAGTCGTCGAAGGGCCGGCACGTGCTGACCGCGTCGTACTCGGGCACGACGACCGCAGCGCCGTCCACGAGCGCCGAGACGGTCGTCGTCGTCCGCTGAGGCCGACCCGACCGCACCACCGCCACCACCCGCCGACCGGCCCTGCGACACCTGAGGAGCACCAGATGATGACCGAGCTCACCCTCGCTCCCGTCGAGCGCGACGACTCCTCCGCGGCGTCGCAGGGCCGGAAGGCCAGCCAGCGCGACACGCGACACCACAATCGAGGCCTGGTGCTGCGCACGCTGTTCGCGCAGGACGGCCTGTCCCGCGCGGACATCGGTCGACTGACCGGGCTGACCAAGGTCACGGTCTCGGACCTGATCGCCGACCTCATCGACGACGGCATCGTCGAGGAGATCGGCCAGCGTCCCGGCTCCCGGCCCGGCAAGCCGGCCACGGTCCTGGGAGTCGTCGCCGCGGGGCGCTGCGTCGTGGCTCTCGACCTCTCCTCCTCGACCCATGTGCGGGCCGCCTCGTCGATCTCCGCGGCGAGGTCGGCGCGGTCGTCATCAGCGAACTGGGCACGCCCACGGAGTCGGTGGACCGCATGATCGCCGCGGCCCTCGAGGTCGTCGCATCGGCGGCCACTGTCGTGGTCGGCATCGCGGTCGGCACGCAGGGCACGGTCCTCCCCGACGGGACCGTGGCCGAGGCGCCGCGTCTCGGCTGGCGCTCCGTCCCCCTCCGCGCACTGCTCGAGAAGGCCTCGGGCTGCCGGTCGTCGTCCAGAACGACGCCGACAGCTCGGCCCTCGCCGAGCAGCGCTACGGCGGCGGCGACGACACGCTCGTGCTGCTCCAGATCTCGAGCGGAGTCGGCGCCGGTGTGCTGATCGAGGGTCGCGTCTACTCGGGGCGCTCCAGCGCCGCGGGCGAGATCGGCCACGTCGTGGTCGAGGACGGCGGTCGCCCGTGCACCTGCGGGAAGAACGGCTGCCTCGAGACCTACGCGGCCGCCGTCGTCCTCGAGGAGCAGATCGCCCGCGATCCCGCCCGGACCGCCGAGATCCTCGGCGCCGCCGGCGGACGGATCGGAGCAGCCCTCGCCCCCGTGGTCGGACTGCTCGACCTCTCCGAGATCGTGATCGCCGGTCCGGCGGCGCTGGTCGAGGGCCCCTCCTCTCGGCGGCGGCCGCCACCGTCCATTCCCGGACCCGCTCCAGCTTCCGCCCCGACGTGCGCCTGCGCACCTCCCGCCTGGGCGAGGACGCGGTGCTGCTGGGCGCGAGCGCTCAGCTGCTCCGCGAGCAGCTCGCCCTCTACTGACCCACCTGTCCGTCCCCTCGGACTTCTCCCTCCCGAATCACCCACCCTGCACAGAAGGACACCTGACAATGACGAAACGAGCCCTGAGCCTCGCCGCCCTGGTCGCCGCCTCCGCGATCGCCCTGAGCGGCTGCAGCGCCGGCACCACCGGATCCACCTCCGGTGGCGACTCCGGCGGCGTGCTGAAGATCGCCGCCCTCGAGGGCGGCTACGGCGCCGACATGTACGACGAGGTCGCCGCGGCCTACGAGAAGCTCAACCCGGACATCGACGTCCAGGTGCAGACCAGCAAGAGCATCGAGGACGAGCTGACCCCGAACCTCCAGGCGGGCGACTACCCCGACCTGGTCGTGCTCGGCCAGGGCCGCCAGGCCGGCCTCACCGAGACGCTGATCAAGGACAAGGCCCTCGAGGACGTCTCCGACGTGCTCACGACGACGGTCCCCGGCGAGGACGTGACCGTCGGCGACAAGCTCGTCGACGGCGTCGTGGGCAACCTCAACACCGACCCCTACGGCGACGGCAAGACCTACCTGATGCCGATGTACTACTCGCCGACCGGCCTCTTCTACGACACCAACCTCCTGGAGTCCAAGGGCTGGGCCGTCCCGACCACCTGGGACGAGCTCTTCGCGCTCGGCGACAAGGCGAAGGCGGAGGGCCTGTCGCTCTTCACCTACCCGACGGCGGGCTACCTCGACGGCTACTTCTTCTCGCTCCTGGCCGACGTCGGGGGAGAGGACTTCTACACCGACGTCATGACGTACAAGGAGGACGTCTGGGAGACCCCCGAGGCCCGCGAGGCGCTCGAGCTCACCGCGAAGCTGCTGTCCTACGCCGCCCCGACCACCGTCGGCTACGCCAACCAGCAGGACTTCACCAAGAACCAGCAGTCGATCCTCGACGGCACCACGCTGTTCATGCCCAACGGCACCTGGATCGTCGGCGAGATGGCCGACGCGCCCTGCACCGACGGCTTCGCCTGGGGCCTGACCCCGCTGCCCGCCGTCGAGGCCGGAGGCGAGCGCTACATCACGACGTCCGTCGAGTCGGCGTGGATCCCCGCCGCCGCCGAGAACAAGGACGCCGCGAAGGACTTCATGGCGTACCTCTACTCGGACGAGGCCGCGGCGATCTTCGCCGCCTCCGACGCGATCCAGCCGATCACCGGCCTCGCCGACTCGCTCGACGGCGACACGAAGGAGTTCTACTCCGTCTACTCCGACGAGGGCACGAAGGCACTGGTCGGCGGATTCGCCAGCACCGCGCCCGTCGAGGGCGTCGACATCAAGACGACGCTGCTGAACTCGGCCGACTCGATCATCTCGGGCGACCTGAGCGTCGACGAGTGGCAGGCCGAGCTCAACGAGGCCAGCAACCGCCTGGAGCGCTGCGAGCTGATGACCGAGAGCTCGACGGTCCTGCCCGTCACCCCCCAGACCACGCACGCGGGCGGGTCCGTCGAGACCGCGGCCGCCGTTCCGGGACTCCGGTCCCGGCGGCGGCCGCCCCGGCGGGCCGGGCACCAGAAGGGGCTCCGGCGATTCCTCGTCGCCTGCCTGGCCCCCGCGTTCCTGCTGTACGTCCTCTTCATGATCGTGCCGACGATCGACGTGTTCCGCATGTCGCTCTTCCGCACGAGCAGCCTCTCGAACACCTCGACCTTCATCGGCTTCGAGAACTTCGTGCTGCTGGCCTCCGACCCCGCGTTCCTCCGGGCCTTCCAGAACACCGTGCTGATGCTCGTGGTCGTGACCATCGTCACGATGGGCTCCGCGCTGGTGCTCGCCGCCGTGATGACCCGGCAGAACCTGCCCGGCCGCAACGTCTACCGCTTCGTCCTCTACGTTCCCAGCGTGCTGTCGATCGTCGTGATCGCGGCGATCTTCTCGGCCGTCTACGACCAGTCCAACGGGTTGCTCAACTCCGCCCTGGGCCTCCTCGGCGGCGGTCAGGGCCCGGTCTGGCTCGGCGATCAGTCGCTCGTGATGTTCAGCATCGCGATCGCGATGGTCTGGCAGTCGGTCGGCTACTACCTCGTCCTCTACATGGCCTCGATGTCGGCCGTGCCCGAGGACCTCTACGAGGCGTCGTCCCTCGACGGAGCGAGCCCGGTGCGGCAGTTCCTCCGAGGTCACCCTGCCGATGATCTGGCCGAGCATCCGCACCAGCCTCACCTTCTTCATCATCAGCTCCGTCAACCTCAGCTTCGTGCTGGTGCGGGCGATGACCGGAGGCGGACCGGACGGCGCGTCCGAGGTGCTCCTCAGCTACATGTACCAGCAGGCCTACACGAACTCGTCCTACGGCTACGGCATGGCCATCGGAGTCGTCATCTTCGTGTTCTCCTTCGCCCTCGCGCTGATCGTCAACCGCGTCACCAAGAGAGAGGATGTGGAGTTCTGATGGCTCTCACCATCGCTTCCCCCGCTGCGGCGACGCCCGTCGTGCTCGGCGCCTCGGGAAGGTGCTCACCACCGTCGTGCTGGTGGCCGCCTCCCTCGCGATCGCGATCCCCGTCGTCTGGGTGCTGGTCGCCTCGCTCAAGCAGAAGGGCGAGTTCTACGGCAGCCCGTGGACCCTGCCGGAGACGGCGTTCTGGCAGAACTTCGCCGACGCTTTCATCGACGCCGAGATGGGGCGCTACTTCCTGACGTCGATCCTCGTCGTCTCGCTCGCCCTCGTGCTGTGCCTGGTGATCTCGGTCCCGGCGGCCTACGCCCTCGCCCGGTTCGACTTCCGCGGCAAGGCGATCCTGGAGACGCTGCTGCTCGGCGGCCTCTTCGTCAACGTCAACTACATCGTCGTGCCGATCTTCCTGATGCTGATCGGGTGGGACCGCGCTCTGCGCGGGATGCTGCCGGGCGGCTTCTTCATCAACAACCCGGTGATGCTCGCCGTCGTGTACGCGGCGACATCGATCCCGTTCACCGTCTACCTGCTCGCGACCTACCTCCGCACGGTGCCGGTCGTGTACCAGGAGGCCGCGGTGCTCGACGGCGCGTCGCGCCTGCGGATCATGGTGTCGGTGATCATCCCGATGGCGCTGCCGGCCATCAACACGGCGATCCTCTTCAACTTCCTGTCCTTCTGGAACGACTTCATCATCTCCCTCACCCTCATGCCGGGCGAGAACAAGACGATCCAGGTCGGACTGCTGAACCTCTTCACGGCGCAGAAGGCCGCCGCCGACTACGGCCGCCTCTACGCGGGCATGGTGATCGTCATGGTCCCCGCCCTGATCCTCTACGCCCTCGTGCAGAAGCGCCTCCTCCAGGGCGTCTCGACGGCGGCCGACAAATGAACGGAGCATCTCGCATGACCCCGGACCCCCGGACGCTTCACGATCCCCAGCGAAGAGGACTTCGCCGACGAGACCGCGCGCCTCGCGCGCCTCTGGGGCGCCGACGCGATCCGCAACAGCGACGGCACCCGACTCGACGACGCGGTGGTGGACCTCGGACTCGCCGTCTACGGCGCGTACTTCCCGGTGCGGGGCGACAACGCCTTCATCCGGGAGCACCTCGAGGAGCGACCGCAGATGTTCCTGCTGTCCGACCGCGTCCTCGCCCGCGCGACCGAGGTCGAGATCGGCTACGCGGACGGCTACTTCGACCAGCAGCTCGAGCCCAACCGCGACGCGGAGGCGCTGCCCTACTGGGAGGTCGTCGACCGGACGACGGGATCGCTCGTCCCGCGCGAGCAGTGGAGGCTGAGCGCGGACGGCGCGGCCGTCGTGCTCTCGGGCGCGCAGCTTCGGCACGAGTACACCGTCGCGTTCCTCGCCTACGTGGCCTGGGACCCGGTCGAGATGTACAACCACCTCACCAACGGGTGGGGCGATCGCGAGCACGAGATCCCCTACGACCCTCGCCACCTCGCCACCGCCGCGCATCTGCGTTCCGCCATGGACCCGCTGGCTCGAGGAGAATCCGAAGGTGGACGTCGTCCGCTTCACGACGTTCTTCTACCAGTTCTCGCTCGTCTTCGACGAGCAGGGCCGCGAGAAGTTCGTCGACTGGTTCGGCTACGGCGCGACCGTCTCGCCGCGCGCGCTGCGCGACTTCGAGGCCGAGCGCGGCTTCGCGCTGCGCGCCGAGGACTTCGTCGACCAGGGCTACTACAACTCGTCCTTCCGGGTCCCCTCCGACAGCTACCGGGCCTGGACCGCCTTCGTCCGCGCCTTCGTCCAGGAGACGGCCGCCGAGCTCGTCGCGCAGGTCAAGGCCGACGGCCGCGAGGCGATGATGTTCCTCGGCGACCAGTGGATCGGCATGGAGCCCTACAGCGAGGGCTTCGCCGACATCGGGCTCGACGCCGTCGTCGGCAGCGTCGGCGACGGCACGACCCTGCGGATGATCTCGGACATCCCGGGACTGCGCTACACCGAGGGGCGGTTCCTCCCGTACTTCTTCCCGGACACCTTCTACGAGGGCAACGACCCCCGCGACGAGGCCCTCGACAACTGGCTGCAGGCCCGCCGCGCGATCCTCCGCTCTCCGATCGACCGCATGGGCTACGGCGGCTATCTCAGCCTCGCGGCGAAGGCGCCCGAGTTCGTGCGGACCGTCGAGGAGATCGCGGAGGAGTTCCGCGGGCTCCATGAGAGGATCGCGGGCACCCCGCCGCGCAGCTCCCTCGTCGTGGCCGTGCTGAACCACTGGGGCGCACTGCGCTCCTGGCAGGCGTTCACGGTCGCGCACGCGCTGCACTCCAAGCAGGCGTACTCCTACTACGGCGTGCTCGAGGCGTTGAGCGGCATGCCCGTCGACGTCCGGTTCCTCTCGTTCGACGACGTCCTCGAGCGGGGGATCGACGCCGACATCGACGTGATCATCACCGCGGGTGCCGCGGACACCGCCTTCTCGGGCGGGGACGTGTGGCGCCGACCCGAGCTCGTCGCGCTGCTGCGCTCGTGGGTCGACGCCGGTGGCGGGCTCGTCGGGGTCGGCGAGCCGACCGCCACGAGCCACCAGGGCCGGTTCTTCCAGCTCGCCGACTGCTTCGGAGTGGACCGCGAGCGCGGTTTCAGCCTCTCCTCGGACAAGCACGACTGGTCGGTGACGGGCGAGCACTTCATCACCGAGGGCATCGACCTCGGGTCCTTCTCCTTCGGCGAGCCGCTGCCGGACGTCTACGCGATCTCCCCCGAGACCGAGATCCTGCACCTCTCGGAGTCCCGCGACGTGCACCTCGCTGCGCGCGCCTCGGGCGGAGGCCGCGCGGTCTACGCGACGGGGCTGCCCTACAGCCCGATCGCCGCCCGGCTGCTCTCGCGCGCCCTGCACTGGGCCGCGGGGAAGGAGGAGGAGCTGGACCGCTTCACGAGCAGCAACCCGGTCTGCGAGGTCAACGTCTACCCCGACTCCGGCGTGTACTGCGTCGTCAACAACACCCGTGAACCGCAGAGCACCACGGTCGTCCTCGAGGACGGCACGGCGGTGCCGCTCGACCTCGAGGCCGCCGGTCTCGTCTGGAAGGAGCTCCGATGAGCGCCGTCGTCCGGTCGACCCTGACCTCCGTCGCGATCCTCGCGGTCCTCGCGGGGGCGGTCGTCCTGGTGGTCGTCGGCCACGCCGCCGACGGCTGGGGAGCGCTGGGCCTGATGCTCGCCGGCCTCGCGCTGCTGCTCGTCCTGCTCGCCGCCTACAACCGGAGCCGGCGATGATCCCGGCGCCCGCGCAGGATCCGCGCTACCTCGGCCACGTGGCTCCGTCGGCGAGGGCAGCTCGCCTGGCAGCGCCTCGAGTTCTACGGCTTCCTGCACTTCGGGATGAACACGATGACCGATTGCGAGTGGGGCGACGGCACGGAGTCGCCGTCGCTGTTCGACCCCGCCGACGTCGACGCGGACGAGTGGGTGCGCACCTGCCGCGGCGCGGGGATGAGCGCGGTGATCCTCACCTGCAAGCACCACGACGGCTTCGCGCTCTGGCCGACCGCCGTCAGCGACCACTCCGTCGCCTCGAGTCCGTGGCGCGATGGTGCGGGCGACCTCGTCGCCGAGGTGGCCGAGGCCTGCCGTCGGCACGGTCTCGCGTTCGGCGTCTACCTCTCGCCCTGGGACCGGGCCGAGGCGTCCTACGGTTCGGGCCGCGCCTACGACGACTTCTACGTCGCCCAGCTCACCGAGCTGCTGACGGGCTACGGCGAGATCTTCTGCGTCTGGCTCGACGGAGCGAACGGCGAGGGGCCGGACGGCCGCAGGCAGCTCTACGACTGGGACCGCTACTACCGGGTCGTCCGGGCCCTGCAGCCCGGCGCGGTGATCAGCGTCTGCGGACCGGACGTCCGCTGGTGCGGCAACGAGGCGGGCGAGACCCGCCGCGACGAGTGAGTGTCGTCCCCTGGGAGCTCCGTGACGCGGAAGGCACCGCCTCCCGCTCGCAGCAGGTCGACGACGGCGAGTTCTCGCGCGCCTCCGCCCGCAGCGACGAGGACGACCTCGGGAGCCGCGCGGCGCTCGCCGACTACCGCGGCGAGCCCGTCTGGTACCCCGCCGAGGTGAACACCTCGACGCGCCCCGGCTGGTTCCACCACGACGAGGAGGACGACCGGGTGCGCAGCGCCGAGGAGCTCTTCGCGATCCACCAGCGCTCCGTCGGCGGCAACTCGACCTTCCTGCTCAACGTGCCTCCGCGACGCGACGGCCGGCTGAGCCCGGCCGACATCCACTCCCTGCGCGGTCTCGGCGAGCTCCTGCGGGAGTGGAACGCGGCCGACATCTCGGCTGAGGCGTCGATGGTCTGCTCCTCCGGCAGCGCGCGCGAGATGCGCGCCGGCGGCACCTGGTCCCCGGACGCCGCCGACGCCGCTCCGACCGTGCTGCTGCGCTTCGACCGGCCACGGACGGTCCGCGCGGTGGTGCTGGAGGAGGAGATCGCCCTCGGCCAGAGGATCGAGGGCGTCGAGGCCGCGGCGATCGTGGACGGTCGGCGGATCGTACTCACCCGCGCGTCGAGCGTCGGCTACCGCCGGATCCTCGCCTTCGAGCCCGTCGCCGTCGAGGCGATCGAGATCGTCGTGACCGCCTCGCGGACACGGCCCGTGCTCGCTGCGCTGCGCGTGATCCAGGCGCACGGCGGGGAGGAGCGCGCATGAGGGTCGGCATCGACATCGGCGGTACGAAGACGCACGCGATCCTCCTGGAGGAGGGCGAGATCGTCGACGAGCTCGTCACCGAGTCGGGCCGCGGTGAGGAGGGAGTGGTGCGGGGCACCCTCGGCGTGCTGCGGATCCTCGCGCAGCGGCACGGGCGCGCACTGGACGACTCCGCCTTCCGCACGATCGGCATCGGCATCCCCGGAACCGTCGACGTCGGCACCGGGGTGATCACCCATGCCGTAAACCTCGGGATCCGCGGGTCCGGTCTGGCCCTCAGACAGCGACTGCGGGAGGCCGTCGGGATCGAGGTCTCGGTGGACAACGACGTGAAGGCGACCGCGCTGGGGGCGGCGAGCACCTCGGGCTGCTCGCGCACCACGACGTGACCTACCTCAACGTCGGCACCGGCGTCGCCGCGGCGACCACGCTCGACGGCGTGATCCTGCGCGGAGTCGGCTCCATGGCGGGGGAGATCGGCCACCTGTCCGTCGATCCCCGCGGTGAGCGCTGCATCTGCGGTCAGACGGGCTGCCTCGAGACGATCCTCGGCGGGGGCGGCATCGAGCGCCGGCTGCGCGCCGTGGACGAGGACCTGACTCCGACCGACCTCTTCCTCGACCGCCCCGACCTCCCGGGGCTGGCCCGGGAGCGCGAGCGCATCGTCGGCGCACTCGCCCACGCGTGCACTCTGCTCGCGACCACCTACGGAGCCGACACGATCGTGCTCGGAGGCGGTGTCATCCGGCACGTCGACGGTCTCGTCGAGGCGGCCGCGTCGCTCCTCGAGCGCCAGGCCGAGCAGTCGCCGTTCCTGTCGGCCCTCGCCGTCGCCGAGCGACTCGTCACCGTCCCGTCCTCCTCCCGATCGCCGCCCTCGGTGCCGCGGTCGTGGGGATCCCCAGGGGGAGCGCCGCCGGACGGCGCTGCCCACCGCTGCGAGCAGGAGCCGCCCGTGACCGTCACCGTCCACATCGAGACCGACGCGCGGGCGGTCGCCCGCCGCGCGGCCGGCGTCGTCCTCGACGACCTCGCCGGGCACGAGCGCTACGCGCTCGGAGTCGCGACGGGGTCGAGCCCTCGGGTCTCTACCGCGAGCTCGCCGTCGCCGTCGCCCGCGAGCCCGGGCTCTTCGCGGACGTCCGCGCGGTCGCACTGGACGAGTACGTGGGCCTGTCGCCGGAGGATCCGCGCAGCTACCACGCGACCGTCCGGAAGGAGGTCGTGGAGCCTCTCGGGCTCGATCCGGAGCGCGTGCGCGTGCCGAGCGAGCGGAGCGCCGAGGAGTACGACGAGACGGTCGCGCGCGAGGGCGGCGTCGATCTGCAGATCCTCGGGATCGGATCCAACGGCCACATCGCCTTCAACGAGCCGGGATCGCCGCACGACTCGGCCACACGGATCGTGGCGCTGACGGAGGCGACCCGGCGCGACAACGCCCGCTTCTTCGACAGCGTCGCCCAGGTGCCGACCCACGCGGTGACCCAGGGCATCGGCACCGTCCTGCGCGCACGCAGGCTCCTGCTGATCGCGCAGGGGGCGGGCAAGGCCGCGGCGGTCGCCGCCGCCCTGGAGGGACCCGTCACCGAGGACCTGCCCGGCAGTGCGCTCCAACGGCACGGCGACGTCACGGTGGTGCTCGATCGGGAGGCGGCCTCGCTGCTGGGGCAGCGCCGGTCGTGAGCAGCGCCGACTCCTTCGTCCTGCACGGTGCGCGGACGGTTGACGCGTCCGGCGTCGTGCCGGACGCGTGGCTGCTCATCGAGGACGGCGTCATCGGGGCCGCGGGCCGCGGCGGGGAGTGGCCGCGACGGCCCGGCCTCGACGTCGTCGACGCGCGCGGTCTCACGGCGACCCCGGGGTTCCTCGACCTCCACGTGCACGGGGGAGCGGGCGAGTCCTTCGAGGACGGAGCCGACGCGATCCGCGCCGCGCTGCGTCTGCACCGCTCGAGGGGCACGACCCGCTCGCTCGTCAGCCTCGTCTCGCAGCCGATCGAGGTGCTCGAGGGGTCGCTCGCCACGGTCGCCGCTCTCGCCGCCGAGGATCCGCTCCTGCTCGGCGCGCACCTGGAGGGCCCCTTCCTCGCGCCGTCGCGACGCGGCGCCCACGACCCCTCCGCCCTCTCCGCGCCCGACGACGAGTCGGTCTCCCGGCTCCTGGACGCGGCGGACGGCGCGCTCCGCCAGATCACGCTCGCTCCCGAGCTCCCGGGTGCCGCTGCGGCGATCGAGCGCTTCACCGCGGCCGGAGTCGTGGTGGCCGTCGGTCACACGGCGACCGACGCCGAGGGCGCGCGAGCGGCCTTCGATCGCGGCGCGACACTGCTGACCCACGCCTTCAACGCGATGCCCGGCATCCACCACCGCGACCCGGGGCCCGTCGTCGCCGCCTTCGAGGACGAGCGGGTGACCCTGGAGATCGTCCTCGACGGCGAGCACGTCGATCCGCGCGTCGCCGCCCTCGCCTTCCGCGAGGCCCCCGGCCGGATCGCGCTCGTCACCGACGCGATGGCGGCGGCCGGATCGGCCGACGGGTCGTACCGCCTGGGCGCGCTGGACGTCGACGTCTCAGGAGGACGGGCCGTCCTCCGCGGCTCGAGCACGCTCGCCGGCTCCACCCTGACGCAGGACCGGGCGCTGCGGATCGGCCTCGCCGCCGGCCTTGACGAGGCGAGCCTCGTCTCGGCGCTGACCGCGGCACCCGCGAGGGTGCTGGGCCGCGCGGATCTCGGGCCTCTCGCGCCGGGATTCCGCGCGGACGTCGTGCTGCTGGACGCGGCGTCGGAGGTCCGCGCCGTGTGGGCGGAGGGGCGGCGCGTGGACGGTCGGTGAGGGCGGTGCCTCCGGCGTGCTCGCCGCGTCGTCAGGGCGGCAGGCCGTCCTCCTCCGCCGGTCGACGGGACTGCCGCGTCTGCGGTCGCAGCGCGGGACCGTCCGCCGCTCCGGCGACCCTCCCGTCCGTCAGTTCTTCGGGGAACCGGGACGCTGGTTCACGGTCACGGTGACGGGATCGCTCGCCGAGACGTTGCCCGCGGCATCGGTCGCGCGGGCGGTCAGCGGGTAGGTCCCCTGGATGCCGGCGGTCCTCGTCCTCCACGACCAGGTGGTCTCGTCGGTCTGGACGGCGTCGCCGACCTTCAGGCTGCCGACGTAGAACGTCACGGCGGTGACCCCGGTGTCGTCGGTGGCGGTGACCGTCGCGGTCGTCGTGCCGCTGATCTGGGCGCCGGACTCGGGCGAGGTGATCGCGACCGCAGGAGCGGTGGTGTCGGCGACGGGCGCCTCGGGCTCGGCGGGCGCGTCGGGCCGCGGTCGGGGCGGCGTCGGAGCCGCCGTCGGCGTCGGTCGGGGGGACGCGGTCGCGGTCGGCGTCGGGGTGGCGGACGCCGTCGAGGTCGGCGTGGACGTGGGCGTCGGGGTGGGCGAGGGCTCGGGGAGCTCGACACCGTCCCAGATGCTGCTGAGGTACTTCCCGGTCGGCCGGGTGCTGACCGCGTCGAGGTCGGCGGCGGTCGTCGAGGAGAGCGTCTCGTCGACGGTGAAGCCGCCCTTCGCGGCGGTCTTGCCGGGAAGGCTCGTGCGGGTGTTCACGACGCTGTCCCAGGCGGGCTGGGAGCGATCCGATGAACGTCGAGTCGGAGGCGTCGACGTTGCCGCCGCCGGACCCCTGGACGGCGCTGAGGCTGCCCGGTCCGTTGACGGCTCCGGTCGAAGCCGGCGCCGCCGGGGAGGAAGGGGTAGCGCTGGGTGGTGACGGAGCCGCCGACCACGTAGGACTCCTCGAACGCGACGTTCCTGACCCCTCCGATGATGACGGCGCTGTTGTTCGAGCTGAACACGACGGTGTCCCTCACGGTCACCTGTCCGGTCACGCCGCCGCCCTCGATCTGGAGGCTGTCGGTGTGCGGGCGGGCCGCGTCGTCGCCGCCGTACGGCTGGTCGACGTAGAACGACGGGGCGATGTAGCCGCCCTCGACCAGCACGTCCTTCATCGCATCGGGCGCGTACGCCTTGATCTGCGCCGAGTCGGAGTTCTTCACCGTGGAGTCGGGCTCGACGACCTCGATGAGCTCCACGTCGCGCACGGGGACTCCCGCGGAGGCGCTGAGGCCGAGCCAGTTCTCGTTGATGCGCAGCCACGCGAACGACGAGTGGGTCGCGCCCTTGACGTCGAGCGCGTCGATGTCGAAGCGCATGAGCGTGATGCCCGTCACGTCGCGGAGCGCCCAGCTGCCTCCGGTGACCGACTGGAAGCCGTCGCGCGCGGTGATCAGGACCTTGGCGCTCCCGGTGTTCGTGTAGCCGTTGAGCGCCGACAGGTCGTCGATGCGCCCCGGCGCCACCCTGATGACGACGCCCGCCGCGATCTCGCGCGACGTCAGGGCGTCGAGCGCCTCCCGGATCGCCGGACCCGACGCCTCGACGTCGACGACGACGTGGTCGGAGGACGCGCTGCGGATGTCGGGGGTGTCCGACGGGTAGTGCGTGCCGTCGGGCCCGTAGGTCGAGCCGGCCGCGGCGGCCGGAGCGACCTGGAACGATGCCGCCGTGACGGCGATCCCCGCTGCAGCGACGACCGCGAGGATGCGCACGAGGTGCGTCTTCGTCCGCCACGCCGATCCCGCCGTCTCTCGTGCCCGGCGCAGAGCATCCGTGGTCGCGGTCCGCGGCTGCTCGGTGCAGGAGGGGGTGGCTCTGGCCATGGGGAGTGTCGTCCGATCGACTCGTGCTGCGGGGGAGGGGTGCCCGGAGCACGTCGCGGCGGAGGCCTCGAAACGCTGAACGGACCGGGCTCCTCCCGTCGAGGACGGAGCTCCGGCTGTACGCGTCAGTGCGTTCCGAGCGGATGGTGCGGTGAACGACGGCTGCCGCTGCTGCTTCGCGGCAGAGCGGTAATGGGGACCGTCGCGTTCGGTCTTGCAGGGTCGGGGGTGATCGCCACGGTAGTACCCATTCGCACATCGCCGGGCTATGGAGTTTGCTTCTTGCCCGGGGCTCGCTCAGGGCGTAGAGGGAGCGGGGCGCGCGGGGACGTGCGGCGGGGGCTCGAGGTCCGCCGGCGGAGGCGCTCCGGGGGCGGGCGGTGGAGGGGCTCGCTCCGCGGAGAGCCCGCGGAGTTCGAGGGTCGCCGACGTGTGGAGACGCGGTAGTCGCTGACGCAGAATTGGCACCTGACGTCCGCACGCCGAGCGAGGACCAGGTCACCCGTCGCTGCTGATCGGGCCGGCCCCGATCGGGAGCACGCTGCGCTCCTGGTTCTCGCCGAGTAGCTCGGGGAATCGGTCTTCCCACAGGAGCCGCACTCGGTCGGGGAGGGTCAGAACGGGCCAGACGGCGAGAAGGATCTCGCGGTTCAGCAGTGCCTTCTGGTCTACCGCGGTGCCCTCGTTGAGTAGCGCCTGATATGCCTTCGTCACGCCGCCCGTCGTGTCGAGATCGACGGTCGGCTCAGGCCCCCAGTAGAGGTGATGGGGCAGTTCGAGGAGCCCCGCCGATGGGCCGGTCAGCTCATCCAGTGTGCCGGGGATCTCGTACGGCTTGACGTCGCGGAGGAAGACCCGTCGCTCGGGCTCGGCCGTCCGCGGCGTCTCCTTGCCGAGCGCGCGGGCGACGGAGGACTTGCCGACTCCGAGGACCTCGGCGATCTGGGCGAAGCTGCGACCGGCCTCGCGCATCCGTCGCGCTTCGCGCAGCCGAGCGGAGGTCATCACCGACGGGCGGCCACCGACGCGGCCCTGGGAGCGTGCATGATCTAGACCGAGCCGAGTGTTCTGTCGGATCGTGTCCACTCGCAGTTGCGCGAAGACGGCAACGATCCCGAACAGTGCCCGTCCCATCGGCGTCGTCGTGTCGATCAGCGGCTCGGTGAGGCTCCGTATGTTCACGCCCCGGCGTTCGAGGTCGTTGATCGTCTCGATCACGATCCGCTCGGTTCCGCCGAGTCGATCGAGACGGCGAAGGAGCAGAGTGTCTCCTTCGCGCAGGAAGTCAAGGCACGCGAGCCACTGCGGCCGATCAGCAATCCGGCTCGACTCCCCGTGATCGACGAAGACCCGGACCGCACCTGCGGCGTGGAGTTCAGCTTCCTGAGCTGCCGGGTTCTGGTCGCGGCGGGAGACACGGGCGTAGCCCACGATGCTGCTCAACATGATCCCTTCCCGCCGTGGCCAGCGTATCCCGAAAACGGGTGTGAAAGCGTTCTGGCACGATCTGGTTTCGGGACGCAAGCGTGTGGAGTTGCCCGCTCGGTGGCGGTGTTCTGTGATCGCTCCGTGTCACTAGGTCAGTTGCCGATGACGAGGACGCTGGCGGCGGCTTCGATGACGTCGTCGGTGATCGTCTCGAGCTCGTTGATCTTGAGGACGCGACTGATCTGGGGGAACAGGCGCTCGAGGAGGCGGAAGTTGCCTCGGGTGATGCGTTCGATGGCTGCGACGGCTTGGGCGTCGGTGAAGTCGTCGGGGTTGAGTGTGCGGCCGAGGTGTTTCCAGTGTCGGTCGAGGACGAAGAGGAGTTCGTCGCGGCCGAGGGCGCGGTAGCGGTGGGAGAAGCCGAGTCGGCTGTAGAGCTGGGGGTAGTGGCGGAAGCGTTGGTCGATGCCGGGCATGCCGATCAGGATCATCGCGAGGTGGGTGCGGTCGTGTTCGTCGCGGAGCAGCTCGAGGGCGGTGGGCGTGAGCCGTTCGGCTTCGTCGACGATGAGCATCTCGACCCACCGAGTGGTGTCGCCGTTGTGCACGCCGGCGACCTTCCCGATGGTGCGGAGGTGCTCGTCGATGCAAATGCCGAGGTGAGCCTGCCACTTGCCGATCTCTCGCATGAGGTCTTTGGGTCGCGGCAGCACCTCGGGTGTGTAGAAGACGGTGCGGGAGCGATGCGCGAGCGCGTTGTGTTTCGCGTCGTCTTCGCCGCGCGGGCCCCACGCGGTGATGTAGGGCTCGAGGGTGTCCCAGTTGGCGTAGCGGCGGGCGGAGTTGGTCTTGCCGACTCCGGCGTCGCCGTGGCAGATGCCGATGGTGCGTTCCTTCTTCACCGCGTTCGCGAACTCGGTGAAGCGGCGGTGTTCCTTGGTGGCGATGAAGGTCTGGGTCATCACTCCTCCTCGTAGGTGCGGAGTCGTTTCTTGCGCGGGGTGGGGTCCGCGAGGTGGGGTTCCTCGCGGTGGGCGATGGTGGGAATGCGATCGTTGATGGTCCGGCGGAGCTCATGGCGGCGAGCACGGCGGGCGGCTTCGATGTCGCGGAGGCTGAGGCGGATGTTGGGGTGGGCTTCGTCGACGGCGACGCAGATGAACGTGTCGTGGTCGTAGACGCGGATCTCGGAGACGTCGCGGGGGTCGTAGCGGATGGTGACGGTATGTCCAACGAAGGGGGCGAGGGTGGGCGCGAGGTAGCGCTGACCCTGGAAGTGGATTCCGTCTCGTTGCACGGTCCGATGCGTGGGCACGGTGAGTAGCAGGCCGTCGAGCTCGTCGAGGGTGTCGGGCATGCGGGGCATCCAGCCGTCCGCGACCCACGCGTCGCGCGGGGAGACACCGAGCTCCTGGTGGGTGCGCTGGTTGTAAGCGGCGATGAAGGCGCCTATCGCCCCGTCGACGCCCGGGAGATCGAGCACGGGCTGCGGGCTGCGGTTCCCGGGGCCGAGGTGGCCGGGGAGGGTCGGGGAGGACTTCGGTGTTGATGGTGCCGAAGAAGCGCTCGATCTTGCCTCGCCCCTGGGGTCGGCCGACGGTCGAGAAGATGAGCCGGAGGTGCAGCTCGACGGCGGTGCGTTCGAGGTGGTGGCTGGTGAAGTCGGAGCCGTGGTCGACGTGCAGCACGTCGGGGATCCCGCACATCGCCCATGCCGGGTCGGTCTTCCGCCAGATCGCCTGCCGCAAGGCGAGAGCGGTGTTCAGCGAAGAGGGTGCTCCGGTGAAGACCATGTAGCCGCAGATCGCGCGGGAGTGATCATCCATCACGGTCGTCAGCCAGGGGCGGTCGGGCTTCCCGTTCGCGCCGACAATGAGGATGTCGAGTTCGGTGTGGTCGGCCTGCCAGATCTGGTTCGGCCGTTCCGCGCGACGGCGAAACACCAGCTCGTGCCGGTCGCGGTAGGAAGCGGGACCCTCCAACGCGAGAGTGACGAGCGCCGGGTCGAGGGCCTGCACGATCTCGCGGACGGTCGCGTAGCTCGGCGCCGGCCTGCCTTCGCGCAGGCACTCCTCAACGGTGAGGCGATGCAACGTCGCGATCGACGGACGAGGCCGGATCAGGGCCAGCCCCTCGATGGCGGCGACAGTCGCCGGGTCAGTGCGCCGGCCGCCCCTGTCTGTCCTCGCAGTGTCGTCGAGCCCGGCGAGCCCGTCCCTCTTATAGAGCTGATGCCAGCGCTGCAGCGTCCGCGCGCCGACGCCGCTCTCGCGGGCGAGGGCCGCGAGAGAGACCTGATCTTCGACGTGAAGTCGAAGGATCCGCCACCGCTCGAGGCCGTCCATCAGCCGCTACATCGCTGCACTCTCGCGGGCCGCGTGAGCCTGCTGGTGGCGATACAGCGTCGCGCGACTCCACCCGACGAGACGAGCAGCGTCCTCAGCGGTGCGACCGCGCGCTCGTGCATCCGCGGCGATCGCGAGCTTGTCCGCAATCACGACCGGATCCGACAGGAGGCCGACCGAACCGGGTGCCGTTCGCGCGGGCGGCCGCGATGCCGGCGTTGACCCGTTCCACGATGAGTTCTCGCTCGTACTCCGCGAGCGTGGCGAGCATGTTCAACATCAGCCGGCCCGTCGATGTCGACGGATCGATGCTGTCCGAGATCGACCGGACCTGCACCCGCGCTCGCGCAGCAGGTTCACCGTGTTCAGCACGTCGATCAGGGAGCGGCCGAGGCGGTCGACTCGCCACACGACCACGGTGTCCCCGTCCTCGGCGTACTCGAGGAGCTTCTTCATCCCGGTCCGCTCGATCGCGGTCTGCTCCCCGAGGTGACGTCCGCGAAGACGTCGCGCTTCTGCACGCCGGCGGCGACGAGCGCGTCGAGCTGCAGCTGCGCGTCCTGGACTCGACGTACTCACACGCGTATAACCCAGAAGCCTCACGGGCCTCATTCTGACTCGGAAACACCCTCCGCGTCCCCTCCTGAGACGAAACGTGTCAAGAGCATCTTTCCGAGACAGCCGACGTCCCGAGAATCCGGATCCGTTGACCGTGGTGCGACCGCCGTAAGGCACGTCTCAAAAAGCTACTGGATTTTGCATCACGACACTCCCGTCGACGTGCGACGACCGGGCTGCCCCCTAGGGGAGGGGTATGCGTCGACAGACGCACTGTGTGTCGTTCCTCGATAACATTGATTTTCGATAAGGAGGCGTCATGGGACGTGCGAATGCGATCGCGAGCGGTCGGGTCCGGGATCGTCCGCTGCTGCTTCGCCTGGTGCGGGGAGTTCTGCTCATCGTCGCCGCCTTCACGGCCTCTCTCGGACGTCGTCCAGGTGATCACGATCGTGACGGGCCGAGTGCTGTTCACCTTCGGAGACGTCGACGGCAGGCTTCCGCTGAGCTACCTTCCTCAGCTACTGCAGGCTGATCTCCGGGACGGGGCCGCCGGAACCCTCGCCGATGCTGACCTGTCACTGCGTCTTCTCTGCGCGCTCCCGACTGCAGTCCACGCTGCGACCGTCGTTCTCGGCACTGTCTTCCTGTTGAGGGTCCTTCGAGGAATTGCACCTCGCTCGGCCGTTCGACGCTTACGTGCTCGAGAGCTGGCGACGCCTCAGCATCGCCGTTCTGACAGGCGGTCTCGTGCAGGGCCTGATCGACACCGCGGCAAGCACCTACCTGGAACACGAGGATCGGCTTGCTCTTCGGCACGGGCCTGGTGAACGAGCAGCAGCAGAGCGCCTTTCTGGGCGGCAACTACCAGGCGGTCGGCACCAACCTGCCCCAATGGCCGGTTCCCGTCGTCATCGCCGGACTGATCGCCACTGCTCTCATGGCCGCCTTCCGGGCGGGAGCGCGCTTGGAAGAGGACGTCGATGGCGTCGTCTAGCGCACCGGATGAGGACGTCGGTGCGCACCGCATCCTGTGTCACCTCGATTCGGTCCTCGCCGAGCGCGGGATGACTCTCACCGAGCTCTCCACGCGAACCGGGATCACCATGGCCAACCTCTCCATCCTCAAGAACAACCGAGCCAAGGCCATCCGATTCACCACGCTGACCCTCATCTGCGACGCCCTCTCCACCACCCCACAAGACCTCTTCTCGATCCGCCCTTGACTCCGACGGCAGCACCACCCAGAACACCGTCACCACCATCTCAGCGCACAGAAGTGAGCACTTCGACATGACTGACACCTCCACCATCGACACGCGCAAACCCTCCGTTACCGATCGCGCTCCGTCCGCGTCACCGTCAAAACGCAGCACGAAAGCCCTCGTTCAGCCACTCGATCTCGTTGCCGCCCTGACCGGACTGGCGTTGCTGTTCTTCTCTCTCTTCGTCTATGCCGTCGCCGAATGGCGCTACCTCGGTACAGACGTCGACCACTTCACGCCACTCGGGTGGATCGCGCCGCTGGTTGCCGGCGGCCTGTGTCTGCTCGCTACAGCCATCACTGTCGCCAGCCGCGCCGCATCCAACGCTCGCGCCCGGTAACTGCACATGAACACTCCGCTCTACTCCCTTCAGCTCACCGTGCGGGCGAGCCGAGAACTCTTGGCCCGGGCCGGCCTCGCCCACTCGTCGAGACCGTGGGTCATCTCTGCAAGAGACGGCAGCCACTCCATCGATTACGACGTGCTGACGGCACATGCTCACGACCTCGACCTGTCCGAGGAATGCATTGCACGAATCGCCGCTTCCCTCGCCACAGGCGTCGAGGTCAACCTCCACTGCGCGATCGGATACCTCACCCGCGACCACGCCGCACTCGTCATGACCGCCATCGCCTGCGCCAGCGGACACGACCGGCCGGAAACACGCATTACCAGCACCATCGAGGGTCGTCGACACCTCGAAGACGCTCCCGCACTGGATAGCTGGACCTAGACGGCGGTAATCCATCTCGCGTTCATACTCGGAAGCTTCGCGCCTAGCCAGGCGCGAGGTGTCTGCATCACGCCACAAAAGAACCAGACTACATAAGTCCGGCCCGACAGAAAGTAGAAGTGAACAACATGTTTGGTAACGCAAATCTCCCTCTCACGGTGGTCATCCTCGTATTACTTTTCGCTGTGTTCATTGGCGTCGTGTGTTATGTCGCGAAGCAGGTGATTAGTCGACGCTCGTCGGCTAAGTCCGACCTGGCCAATCTGAGAAAATAACTAGTTGCTGCACTCATGATCGCTTATGGCAATGTCCTCCTCGAAAGTCATCAACTGAACCTTATTGGGGGAATACAATCATGCAGTTTTCGAAATTTTCTCGGCGAAAGCCCGTCGGTATCGCCGCGCTGGCGCTTCTCGCCTGTGTTGCATTCGGACCGCACGCTGCCGCCAACGAAGCAACCTCTGGCTACCTGACCGCCACTCAAATCGAAACCGTCCGGGCGAACATGACCGACGCGGGAATCCCCGCTTCGTCGCAGGCGGGACTAATTGCCACTCTGAACGGCGGCAACGCCATCGAATCCCAGATCAGCAGCTCGATTCCGCTTTCCAGCTTCACCGAGCAGCGCGACGGCTTCACGCGCAATGTCAGTGTGTTCAGCGACGGCTCTCGACGGTGGACGGAGCAGCAGAACCCGACGAAGGACACCGGTCTCGCGACGCGGGCCATCAATCCGCAGAAAAGTGAATGCAGCTACAGCGGGGGCTGGTACAACAACTGCAAGATCGGCATCAGCGACGCCGTCAGCAACGCCTCGTTCCGCATCGACTACACAACCAACAAGGTCCGCGACTACCGCGGAGCCGGCTGCAACAACTCCGTAGGTAGTTGCTCCGTCAGCGGCGGAATCAAGCGCGCGACAGCCGGAACCGCCGGACCCGCATGGGCCGAAATGCAGTTCCACGCGAATGTCGGACCGATCGTCAATGTCGCCAATGGCGCCTTCGGCATCCGCGTTCAGGGACTGTCCGTCTCGCTCTACGGGTCCTGATGATCAACGCCTAAGGGGAGGGGAAGGAGGAGGATCAGTCCAAATCCTTCCCCGCCCTCAACGGCGACACGCATCGGGGCGTCGCGAGGTTCTTGTACCGCACGACCGAGCGGGGGATGAGGGCGCCTGCTTGAATGACCCACATGACAACAACAGGTGGTAATCGTCGGTGCTGCCCTTGCTGGTTTCCTCCTCGGACGAGGGCGCGCGGTACCTCGACGCCCCCTCCTGCTCCTCTCCGGTGCTTTCTTGACCGCCGCGCTCGTCGGGGTTTGCGCACTCTCGTCGACTCCCTTGTTAGAACGCCGTCCTCCTGGTACTCACCTGCACCGTCAGTTCCGTGTACACCGCGGCCACGGGCTGGAGGCAAACCTTTCCCGACGTTAACATTTCCGTGCACGAGTGGGCACGGCGGGAGATCATCCACCCGCGGTACGCGCGTGATCTGTACGCCAACCGTTCGCATTGAGCACCACCCGGGCGCGAGTTGTCATCTCCAAGGCAAGTACCGGACCCGGAGGTTCCACCGAATGGTTCGGACGGTCAGGCTTTGAAGTTGATAGTGGGAAGAGCTGCGGCCAATCCGCTGTTCGATCACTACTGAAACCCGTTCGGCTGTAAGTCGGAGAATTTGCGACTTGTGAGGGACCGTGACCTACACCGTCGGCAAGAGCACTAACAGCCGTGCCGGCCGCGCCCGCCAAGGCCTGGAATGAGCGACTGGGCGATGCCGCCACGGAACGGTCACAGCACACCGCTACAGAGCGATCAATCCCACAACGCAAGCGAACGGCGTGTCCGGTTCACCTGCCGCCTCTGCCTCTGGCGTCCCGGAAACGGTCGTTACCGGTTCCTCTGGCCTCGTTGTTCCCTGAGCAGGGACGGCGTCGCGAAAGCGCGTCGCTCCTCGTTCGCCTTGGTGAGAACAGGCGGATAGCCGGAAGCCTCGGGCGCACGAGGTCACTGGCGCCGCGACCCGTCTGGGCTCGGGAGCCCAACCGGTGGGACTGATTCGCATCCGTTGCGGACGGAAGCATTACACTCACTCTCCCGAGCTAGCTGAACGCAGCTGCGGCGGTCGACACGACGGGGGCCGCCATCAGCGATTTCCGCTTCATCCTCATCGAGCATCACGCTCGAACGCTCCACTGGGACCTCCGGCTCGAGGGCGAAGGGGTCCTGCTCAGCTGGGCGCTCCCCAGGGGGTACCCGTGCAACTCGGTGAGAAGCGATTGGCGGTGCGGACAGAGAACCACCAGGTCGCGGTCCTCGATTTTGTGGCGGTGAGAGCACGAGCCGTGGCGGCTGGGTTCTCAGTAGTGCTGAGGGACAGCGGCGGATTCGAGGCGAGCGACCTGGCTCCCCGACTCCCGCATCGTCGTCACGTTGCACGGCAGATATTGGGGGACTCGACGTATCGGTCTGATCCGCACGTCGAGGGCCGGACGGAACGGCGCGTGGCTGGCGCAGCGGCTTGATTCGATGGACTGAGGACCCCTTCGGCCGCGACCGTGTTCCGCGTGTCGCAGGCCATCTGCTTCGCGCGCAGCGAGTGACGGCAATCAAGCTCGGTCCGTGTAGAAGACCGCAGTACGGAAACGAGTCTGATCCCATCGGAGCGTCGTCGCCCGCTTCGCCCGAGCGCTTCCGCCGAATCCGTGCGCTGGAATGCGAGGGGTCGGGCTCCTTCACGAGGCCGGAACACGGCTACGCCGATTCCCGGAGCACGAGCGAGATCTGCGGCCCCGACCTGCGGGAAGGCGGAGGTGTTCCGGCCGCCGCGCTGAGGGCGAGTTCCGCGAAGTACCGGCCCAGGCCCGCGTCGTCGACGTGGACCGACGTCAGCGAGGGAACGAACATCTGCGCGAGGGGGGAGTCGTCGTGTCCGATGACGGCGAGGTCGTCGGGAAGGGTGAACCCGCTCCTGATCGCCGCACCGGCGACCAGAGCCGCTATGTCGTCGTTGTACGCGATGACGCCCGTCACTCCCGCTCGATGCCACGCCGCCACGAGCTCGGCGACCCGGGTGGACTCCACCTCTGCTTGGTCGAGGAGGTCGAGGGTCGTGCTCGCGGGCGGCTCGAGCGGCCACCGCGTACCGCGAGGACACCAGGTCGACGAGTCGCGGGTCGGGGGAGGACGCGAAGCCGAGGCGTCGGTGCCCCTGGGCGACCAGGTGCTCGACCTGGAGCCGAGGTCCGTCGCTGAACGAGAGGTCCTCGTTCCGGGGCGTGTCGTCGGGGGAAGGGATGACGGCGGGGACACCGGCGGCGCGGATCTCGTCGTAGCGCTCCCGGGAGAACGGTGTCATGCCCATCACGACGTCCGGCTGCAGCGTCTCCCAGAGCGGACGTGCGCGTCCGCCCGCGTGGGGGGTCATCGTGACGAGGGAGTAGCCGGCCTCGTCGAGCGCGGTTGACGCCTCGTCGACGTGCCGGCGCATGCTGTACTCCATCGGCCAGTCGGGGAGGACCAGGAGGACGATCCTGCTGCGTCCGCTCGCGAGAGCCTGGGCGGCGAGGTGGGGGCGATAGCCCAGACGCCGGGCGGCCTCGAGGACCTTCGCGCGGGTCGCCTCCGAGATCGTCTGCCCGGCGGTCTCATTCAGCACGAAGCCGACGGTGGCGCGCGAGACGCCGACCTCGCGGGCGATGTCGACCTGCGGTTACGCGCCGTGAGGGTGCCGTGCTCGTCATACTGCGCTCCGCCTCCATCTCGCTGACGAGAGTATCGCTTGTGCGTGCTAGCCCTCGTCCAGTGAGTGTTCGTGCGTCGCTTGCGCGCGCTAGCTGCGTTCAGCTACTCGTCAGCTAGCTCGCGCTAGTTCTACCTTCGCGGCATCTCTCGACAATGGAGTCCTTCATGGCCAACATCCCGGCGATCTTCCCGCCGCCCCGCCCCCGGCCCCGCAGCCGATCCTCCGGTTCCGGCGGCCTCGGACGAGGTGCTGCGCACCGAGGCTCCGGTCGAGGGGAAGGCCAGCACCTCTACATCTGGTTCCAGGTGCTCGGCCAGTTCGGCGTCTTCGTCGCCTTCATCACCCCTCTGGCGATCTCGCTCTCGATCCGCCTGTCGACGCTCGCCCCCGGCCGCGAGGGAGTACCTCGGGTACATCACCGGCTCGGGAGCGCTCGTGGTGATGCTGACGGCTCCGCTCTTCGGCGTGCTGAGCGATCGCATGCGGACGAGGATCGGGCGCCGCCGCCCGATCATGATCGTCGGCATGCTCGTCGGCGTCGTCTCGCTGCTCGTCATGGCCACGGCGCCCACCGTGCTCCTGCTCGGCCTCGGCTGGATCCTCGCTCAGGTCGGCTGGGGCCAGGTGCTGCAGAACCTGCAGACGTCGATGGCCGACAAGCTATCCGAGACGCAGCGCGGAAAGGTAGCCGGTCTGACCGGCTTTGCGACCCAGGTCGCCCCCGTCTTCGGAGTCGTGATCGCGGGCAGCGTCGCGGGCGACCCGCTCCTGCTCTTCCTGCTCCCCGGAGTGGTCGGCGTCGTCTTCGTGACGCTCTTCGTGCTCTTCACGAGAGAGGCGGACACCCGCGGCGTGCGGTTCGACGAGCGACTCTCGCTGGGCACCCTGTTCAGCAAGTACCTTTACGACCCGCGCAGCCACCCCGACTTCTCGTGGGTGTGGCTCGGGCGCTTCCTCTTCTACTTCGGCCTCACGCTCAACACCACTTTCACGGCGTTCTTCTTCGCCTCGCGGCTCGGCGTCGACGTGACCGAGGTCGCGCCGATCATCGCGACGCTGGGACTGTTCGGCATCCTCGCCACCACGCTCGGCGCCATCGGCGGCGGGTTCCTCTCGACCGCCTCCGGCGCCGACGCACCTTCGTCCTCGGTGGCGCGGTCCTCTTCGCGATCGGCGCCGTCGTGATGGCTCTCGCGTCGGACGTTCCGGTCCTCATCGCCGGATCGCTCATCACCTCGGTCGGGATCGGCATGTTCGCCGCGGTCGACCAGGCGCTGATCCTCGACGTGCTCCCCGAGAAGGCGACCGCCGCCGGCCGGTTCATGGGGATCATCGGCTTCGCCGTCTCGATCCCGCAGGCCGTCGCTCCCTTCGTCGCGCCGCTCTTCCTGGCGATCGGGGCCGCAGGGGATGACGAGAAGAACTACACGCTCCTGTACATCATCGCCGCCGCCTTCACCGTCCTCGGCGGGCTCGTCGTGATGCGCGTCCGCTCCGTCCGCTGATCCCGTTCCTCACTTCACAGGAGTCCTCCGTGACCGCAGTCCTCATCACCCCCGTCGCCTCGACCGGGGACGCCGGCGAGCCAGCCGCCTACCTCCGCCGCTCGTTCGACGTCGCCGAGCGGCCCGTTCTGCGCGACGCCCCGCTCTACCGCGGTGGGACTCGTCGAGCCGCACCTCAACGGCGCGGTGGTCGGCGACGAAGTGCTGGCGCCGGGCTGGACCTCGTACCGCCACCGCCTCGTGGTGAGCAGCCACGACGTCACGGACCGGATCGAGGTCGGCGCCAACGCTCTCGGCGCGGTCCTCGGAGAGGGATGGGCGGTGGGGCGCCTGGGCTGGGAGGAGAAGCGTCGGCACTACTCCGACCGGCCCGCCGCGTGGCTCGAGCTCGAGCTCGAGTATGCCGACGGCCGCCTCGAGACGATTGCGAGCGGGACCGGCTTCCGCGCCGCCCAGGGCGGGGTGCGGGCGAACAGCATCTACGACGGCGAGGAGTTCGACGCCCGGCTCGAACCGCTCGGCTGGGACGGCCCCGGCTTCGACGACTCCTCGTGGAGCGCGGTCGAGGTCCTGGACTGGCCCTCCGAGTCGCTGGTCGACCCGATCGCACCCCCGATCCGGCGGATCGAGGAGCTGGCTCCGGTCGAGGTCCTGACGACTCCGGAGGGGCGCACGGTCGTCGACTTCGGTCAGAACGTCTCCGGCTGGGTGCGCGTGAGTGTCTCCGGGCCGGCAGGCACGACCGTCGTACTGCGCCACTCCGAGGTTGTGATCGACGGAGAGGCCGACTTCGAGACGACCCGCACCGCGGCGGCGACCGATCGGTACACCCTCCGCGGCGGGGAGGTCGAGACGTGGGAGCCGCGCTTCACGTTCCACGGGTTCCGGTACGTCGAGGTCGACGGCTGGCCCGGCGAGCTGACAGCCGAGTCCCTCCGCGCCGTCGTGGTCCACTCCGACATGATCCGCACCGGCTGGCTCGAGACGTCGGACCCGCTCCTGAACCGGCTGCACTCGAACGCCGTCTGGTCGATGCGGGACAACTTCGTGGGCGTGCCCACCGACTGCCCGCAGCGCGACGAGCGGCTCGGCTGGACCGGCGACATCAACGCCTTCGGCGCCGACCGCCGCGTTCCTCTACGACGTGCGCGGCGTCCTCAGATCGTGGCTGCGCGACCTCGCGGTGGAGCAGCAGGAGAAGGGGTACGTGCCGTGGGTCGTCCCGGACGTGCTCTCGACGCCGTCCTCGCCGACGGCGCTCTGGAGCGACGTCGCCGTGAGCCTGCCCTGGGCGCTCTACCGCGAGTACGGAGACGAGCGGATCCTCGCCGAGGCGTACGACTCGATGACCGCCTTCCTCCGCCAGGCCGCCGACCTGCTCGACGAGAACGGGCTCTGGAGCAGCGGATTCCAGTACGGCGACTGGCTCGATCCCGACGCCCCCGACGACAACCTCGCCGGCGGCAAGACCGACCGGCACCTGGTGGCCGCCGCCTACCTCTGCCGCACCACCCGCGAGACCGCCGATACCGCGCGGATCCTCGGGCGCACGGAGGACGCGGAGGAGTTCGTGCGCCTGGCCGAGCGGGTGCGCACGGCGTTCCTCGACGAGTACGTCTCCCAGCGCGGCCGGGTCGTGAACGAGACCGCGACCGCGTACGCGCTTGCGATCACGTTCGGGATCCTCGACGACGACCAGCGGCAGCACGCGGGCGACCGGCTCGCGGCGATCGTCGCGCGATCCGGGTACCGCATCTCGACCGGGTTCGCCGGGACTCCGCTCGTCACCGACGCTCTGTCGTCCACGGGACACCTCGCCGAGGCGTACCTGATGCTGCTCGAGAAGGGCTGCCCGTCCTTCCTCTACCCCGTCACGCAGGGCGCCACCACGATCTGGGAACGCTGGGACTCGGTCCGACCCGACGGCACGCTCAATCCCTCCGGGATGACCTCGCTCAACCACTACGCCCTCGGCGCCGTCGTCGACTGGATGCACCGCACCATCGGCGGACTCAGCGCGATCGAGCCCGGGTACCGGAGGATGCGCATCGCGCCGCAGCCGGGAGGGGGTCTGACCTCGGCGACCCTGCGTCACACGACCGTGCACGGGGAGGTCCTCGTCGCCTGGAGCCTCGCGGACGACGAGATGGACGTCACCGTGCGGGTGCCGGGCGGAACCTCGGCCGAGGTCGTTCTCCCGACGCATCCCGAATACGCTGCGCTGCACGTCGAGTCGGGGGAGCACCGCTGGACCTACGCCGTCGAGCGTCCCGCCGCCCCGACGTCGTTCGACCTGAGCTCGACACTGGGCGAGGTCGCCGCCGACCCCTCGGCCTCGGCGCCGCTTCCTAGACGTCTTCGGCCGCCACTACCCCGGGGTCCCGCTCGACGGCGCCTCGCCCGAAGCGGCCGCGATGCCTATTACCACCCTGCTCGACTACATCCCCGGTGCCTCCGCCGAGTTCCGCGTCGAGCTCGCCGACGCCCTCACCGCCGACACCGACGGAGCCTCCGCATGAGCCACGACATCAGCACCCTGGACCTCGAGCAGAAGGCGTCCCTGCTGTCGGGCGGTGGCTTCTGGACGACGAAGGCCCTCGACGAGGTTGGGATCCCCTCGATCCTCCTCACCGACGGCCCCCACGGCATCCGCCGGCAGGACGGCCCCGCCGATCACCTCGGCATCAACGACGCGCTCCCCGTCCACGTGCTTCCCGCCCGCGGTCGCCGTCGGCTCGAGCTGGATCCCGAGATCGCAGCGCAGGTCGGCGCCGCGGTGGGTCGGGAGGCTCTCGCTGCAGGCGTGGCCGTCGTGCTCGGCCCGGGCGTCAACATCAAGCGCTCCCTGCCCTGCGGCCGCAACTTCGAGTACTACTCCGAGGATCCGCTCCTGTCGGGAGTGCTCGGTGCCGCGCACGTCTCGGCGATGCAGGAGGTCGGCCCCGGAGCGTCCGTGAAGCACTTCGCGGCCAACAACCAGGAGACGGAGCGGATGCGCATCAGCGCCGACGTCGACGAGCGCACGCTGCGCGAGATCTACCTCCCGGCCTTCGAGCGGGTGGTGAAGGAGGCCGCGCCGGCCACCGTGATGGCCTCGTACAACAAGGTCAACGGCACCTACGCCTCCCAGAACCGCAGGCTGCTCACCGACGTGCTGCGCACCGAATGGGGCTTCGAGGGCGCGGTCGTCTCGGACTGGGGCGCGGTCAGCGACCGCGTCGCCGGCGTCGAGTCGGGCATGGATCTCGGAGATGCCGGCGAGCGGCGGTGCCACCGATCAGCGGATCGTCGACGCCGTCCGCTCCGGGCGGCTGTCGGAGGAGGCCGTCGACACCGCGGTGCGCCGCGTGCTCGCACTCACCGAGCTGCCCCACGAGCCCAGCGGAGCCGCGGACGTCGACGGCCATCACGCACTCGCGCGCCGTCTGGCCGCGGACTCGGCTGTGCTGCTCAAGAACGACGCCGGTGTCCTGCCACTGCACTCCGCTCCCCGCCTGGCGGTCATAGGCGCCTTCGCCGCCGAGCCGCGCTTCCAGGGTGGGGAGCTCGCATCTGACCCCGACCCGGGTCGACACGGCGCTCGACGCGATCCGCGAACTGGCCGATGAGGCGCGGCACTCACCGTCGAGTACGCCGACGGCTTCCTCGTCGGGGCCGATGATCCGGACGAGGCCGAGCGTCGCGCGCGCGCGGTCGATGTCGCCGCTCGCGCCGACATCGCGATCGTGTTCGCGGGACTCGGCGACAGGGAGGAGTCCGAGGGCTTCGACCGCAGCTCCCTCGAGCTCCCGGCTGCGCAGGTCGAGCTGCTGGGCGCGGTCGCCGCGGCGGCCCCTCGCACCGTCGTCGTGCTCTCGAACGGCGGAGTCGTGTCGCTCGAGGGCTGGCACGACGACGTCGACGCGATCCTCGAGGGCTGGCTGCTCGGCCAGGCCGGCGGATCCGCGATCGCCGATCTCCTCTTTGGAGTGGTGAACCCGTCCGGGCGCCTCGCCGAGACGATCCCGCTGAGGCTGCAGGACACCCCTAGCGTGCACACCTTCCCCGGGGAGCAGGGCCACGTCCGCTACGGCGAGGGCGTGATGGTCGGCTACCGCCACTACGAGACGGCCGCCGCTCCCGTCCGCTACCCGTTCGGCCACGGCCTCGGCTACACGGCCTTCGCCACGCCTGACCTCCTGGTCGAGAAGACGGGAGACGACTCCGCCCGGGTCGAGCTCGTCGTCACCAACACCGAGCCGTCGCCGGCCGGCACGTCGTACAGGTCTACGTCTCTACCGACGCCGGACCGGTGCGCCGACCGAGACACGGAGCTGCGCGCCTTCGCGGAAGATCGGCCTCCGGCCGGGCGAGTCCCGGACGGTGTCGCTGGAGCTCGACCGGCGCGCGTTCGCGTACTGGGACATCGAGCAGTCGGATTTGGATCGTGCCCGGAGGCGAGTACGCGGTCCAGATCGGCGAGAACGCCTCGCGGATCGTGGCTGAGAAGGCGATCGTGCTCGCCGGAGACGTGCTGGTGCGTCCGCTGACCCTTGACTCGACGGTCGGAGAGTGGTTCGCGCACCCGGTCGTCGGACCCGCCCTGCGGCAGGGCCTGGCGGCGGGAATGAGCGAGGAGCAGGCCCGCGAGGCGGAGGCGAACGAGGACGGCCTGAAGATGGTCGAGTCGATGCCGATGCAGCAGTTCGTCGCGTTCACGGGCGGCGCGTTCCCGCCCGAGGCGCTCGAGCAGCTCATGGCGCTGAGCACGGCGGACCCGGTGCCTGCGTGAGCGCCGCGTTCGAGGTGCCCGCCTCCGTCGAGGTGACGGAGGACGAGGTCATCGGCCGGCACGGGAGCATCCCCGTGCGGCGCTACCGCGGGCGCGTGGCGCGGGGCGACTCCGCTCTGCTCGTCTGGGCGCACGGCGGAGCGTTCGCCTGGGGCGGTCTCGACCAGCTGGAGGCCCACGCCGTCGCGGCAAGCACGGCGGCGGCGGGTCATGAGGTGGTCTCGGTCGACTATCGCCTGGCGCCTCATTTCTCATGGTTCCTCCCGCCGTCCCGCCGCGCATCGGCCCGGGGGCACCGCGCTCCGGTGCCGATGGAGGACCTCGTCGACTCCTTCTCGAGCATCGCCGCCTCGGCCGCGCAGCCCGTGGTCCTCGGCGGTGCGAGCGCGGGCGCCTGCCTCGCCGCGGCCGCCGCGATGCGGCTCCGGGACGAGGACGCCACGCCGCCCGCCCGGCTGGTGCTCGCCTACGGCACCTTCCACGCCGAGCTGCCCCCGATCGACGCCGCCCTGCGCTCCCGCACCCGGGGACGCCACTCCTTCACCCAGTTCAGTCCGAGGCTGGTCAGGCGCATGAACGCGAACTACGCCGGTGACGCACCGCGCCCGGTCTTCCTCGGCGACGGCCGCCTGGCCGGTCTGCCGCCGACGACGATGATCGACGCCGACCGCGACACGCTCCGCGCCTCGGGCGCCGCGTTCGCCCGCGGACTCCGCGACACGGGAGTGACCGTCGACTACTCCGTCGTGCCGGAGGCACCGCACGGGTTCCTCGATCGGCCTGATACCCCTTCTTCGCGGCCGGCGTCGACCTGCTCCTCGGTGCGCTCGACCGAGCGGCCGTCCCTCGCTCAGGATCGGACACTCGATGACCCGCAGAACTACCGCCCGCCGACGTGTGTTCCTGACCGGAGCCGCGGGCAACTGGGGGCGCCGCGTCCTCGACGCCTTCCGCGAGCGGGCGGACGACTTCGAGGTCGTCGCGCTCGTCCTCCCGACGCCGAAGGACCTCGCTGTGATCCGGAAGTACGAGGAGATGGAGAACCTCGAGGTCGTCTTCGGCGACATGACCGACTACCCCGCCGTCGAGCGCTGCGTTCGCGGAGCGGACGTCGTGCTGCACATCGGCGCGCTGTCGTCTCGCCTTTCGCCGATGACCACCCCGAGCTGGCGCACCGGATCAACGTCGGCAGCATCCGCACGATCATCCGCGCGGTCCGGGCTCAGCCCGACCCCTCGAGTATCGCCGTCGTCGGAGTCGGCACGGTCGCGCAGACGGGCGACCGCACGCCCCCGCACCACTGGGGTCGGGTCGGGGATCCGCTGCGGGTCTCGCGCTACGACGAGTACGGGCAGAGCAAGCGTGATCGCCGAGAAGGAGCTCGTCGACCCGGGCCCCGAAGTGGGTGCAGCTGCGCCAGACAGGCATCCTCCACCCCGGCATGCTCGAGATCCGGGACCCGATCATGACCCACTCCACGCTCGGCGGGGTCATGGAGTGGGTCTCGGCCGAGGACGCCGCGCGACTCGCGATCGCGGTCTCCGAGCGCGACGTTCCGGACGAGCTGTGGGGCGGGATCCACAACATCGGGGGAGGGGACGCCTGGCGCCTGACCAACTGGGACATGCAGCTGCGCATCTCGCGTGCCCTCGGGGTCCGCGACGTGCGCGGCTGGTACGAGCGCGACTGGTTCGCGACCCGCAACTTCCACGGGCAACTGGTACACCGACTCCGACCGCCTGCACGAGCTCGTGCCGTTCCGGCAGGACACGCCGGAGGACGCCCTGCGGCGCGCAGTCGCGGCGAATCCGGCCCTGCGGGTAGCCGGCCGGCTGCCGGCGGGCCTCGTCAAGAACCTCGTGATGAAGCCGCTCACCCTGCGGCACCGCGGAACGATGGACTACGTCCGGCGCGGCGACCTCGAGGCGGTGGCGGCCTACTTCGGCTCGCCCGCCGATCGCGAGGCGATCGAGGCTGGGACACGTTCTGGCCGCCGCGCCCGGGCCGCGTCCCGACGCTCCTCGACCACGGCTACGACGAGTCGCTCCCGACCGCGGAGTGGGACGGACCGCTGCTCGGAGAGGTCGCCCGCCACCGCGGAGGACGACTGCTCACCGACGTCGTCGTCACCGGGGACGTCACGACCGCGCTCTCATGGGAGTGCGCGTTCGGGCACCGGTTCGCAGGCAGCCCGCGCCTGATCCTCCGAGCGGGACACTGGTGCCCGGAGTGCGTGCGCGACGTCGCCGGGTACCCGGCGCAGGCCGAGCGCAGCCCGTTCCTGGCGCAGCTCGAGCCCGCGCCGATCACGGCCTGATCGTTGCGGAAGAGGGCTGGCCCAGCGCCTTCTCGAAGAAACCGCTGATCGTGTCGAACGGGATCAGATCGGTCCGGTCGTAGAGGTCGATGTGACGGGCTCCGGGGACCACGACCAGCGACGTCGGCCCGGTCGCCTGCGCCAGGGCGTCGTCCGTGAAGTATCGGGAGTGCGCCCGGTCTCCCGTGATGAACAGGATCGGGCGCGGTGCGACGTCCGCGAGATGACGCAGCGCACCGAAGTTCACGTGCGCGACGCTGCTGGTGATCGTGGAACGCGCCGATCGATCTCCTCGTGGTGCCCTCGATCGGTGACGTAGAACTCCTGGAACTCGGCCGTGATCGGATCGAGTGCGTCCGGTTCGTAGACGTCGGGGAAAGCAGGGGAGAGTGCGGCCGAACCGCTGTCGACGTCGCGCCAGCGCTGCTCCGCGAGCGACTCGAGGGCTGCGCGCCGATCGTCGTCGGTGGACGAGCTCTGCCAGCCGTCGCGTGAGATCCCGCTGATGTCGTACATCGCCGACGTCACGACGGCCTTGATGCGGGTGTCGACCTGGGCGGCGCTGAGGGCGAATCCGCCGCTCCCGCAGATCCCGAGGACCCCGATCCGGTCGCGGTCGACGAAGGCGAGTGCTCCGAGGTGATCGACGCCGGCGCTGAAGTCCTCGGCGAACAGCTCCGGAGAGGTGATGTGCCGGGGCTCGCCGCCGCTCTCGCCGTTGTACGAGGGATCGAAGGCGAGGGCGACGAGACCGAGCCGCGCGAGCTCCTGCGCGTAGACGCTCGGACCCTGCTCCTTCACTCCGCCGTGCGGAGGGCCGATGACGACGCCGGCCCGCTGGATGGTTGCGTCGAGGTCGGTGGAGACGTAGAGGTCTGCGGCGATCTCGATGCCGTACCGGTTCCGGTAGCGGACAGGAGTGCGCGACACGTCCGGCGCGAGCGCGGAGATGTAGCCGTCCGAGTGGTGGGACATGGTTCCTCTTCTCGTGGGTTCGGGGGCTCGATGGACGCTATGCCGCTTCGGGCACGGCGTGAAGGGCTCTGACAGCACCTCCTCGGTCGTCGTCCGTCGTCGAGGCGAGAGGAGGCTGATTCCTCGGCTGGGGTCGGTGCCGGCCGAGCGCTGATGTCGACGCGGTCGGGCGGACCGCCGCTCGCAGGGCGGTCCACCCGACCTCACATGGTCGGCAGGGACCTACTCGGCGTTCAATCGCTCGTACGTCACGCGCCAGCCCTCGGACGGGTCCGCAGGAGTCAGGACCAGCGTGTCCCCCTCGACCTCGAACCTGCGCTCGAGGGTCTGCCCGACGAGGTCGCGAGCGAGGGCGTTCTCGACCTCGACGGTGAAGCTCCCCTCGTCCTCGTCGACGTCGACGAGGCCGTAGTAGGCCTCGTAGCCGCTGACCGTGTACGCAGTGTCCGGCGCCGCCACGTCCGGGTTCGAAGCCTGCACCGAGAAGAGGTCGCCGTCGAAGATCACCTGTCCGGAGTACGGGACCTCGAGATAGTTCCCTTCCCCTCCCGCTTCGAGCGACGTCACGCGCCACTGGCCGTCAATGGGGGCGGATGCATCACCGGCCGGTTCTGCAGAGCATGCGGAGAGTCGAGCAGCAGGCCTGCGCCGAGAGCGACGGCACTGCTGGAGGTCTTGATCGTCATGGTTCACCTAGCGGTAGGGGCGGGCGGTAGGGGGAGCTCGGTGCGTGTGTCCGCATCGGCACGAGCAAGGAGGTCCTGTCCGAGCCCCCCGGAGCGAGGCTGCATCGGAGGTAGTGCACGAGGGCAGGGCTGAACGCGCCCTGGGAATGCGCGCCAGTGATCGAGGCGGAGCGGGCTCCCTCCGTGCCGCCCGCAACGCCGCCGGTGCAGCGATCGGAGAGCCGACCGCGAGAGGGGCCCTGCCGGAACGCGTTTGGGCGGACCCTCGCTGGCGTCCGGCTCTGCGGCTTCGGTGGGCTCCGTGCAGCCGATCCTTCTCGGCCGCCCGGCACGACCGGGACCTCCGATCCTTCCCCGCCGCCCGTTCCGATGATCTCCGAGGAGACACCATGACCGACACCACGACCACCGGCACTTCCCCCGATCCCGAGCGCGAGGAGACGCGGGGACTGAGGCGGCGGCACCTGCTCGCCTTGGCCGGCGCAGGCGGTGCCGCCGCTGTCGGTGCCGTCGCGCTCGGCAATCTGTTCAGTGAGGACGCCGGCGAGGCGGAAGAGCGCATCGCCACCACCGAATGGGACAAGACCTTCCCCCGCGATCCGGCCGTCAACCACGAGAAGGTCACGTTCACGAACCGGCTCGGTCTGACCCTCGTCGGCGATCTCTACTCGCCCTCGGGGGCGAGGCGCTCCCTCCCGTCCCGCGCCCTGATCGTGGGTCACCCGTTCGGTGGCGTGAAGGAGCAGACCTCGGGCCTCTACGCCCAGACGCTGGCGGCTCGCGGTTTCGTCACCCTCGCCTTCGATGCCTCGTACAACGGCGAGAGCGGAGGAGAGCCCCACTTCATCGCGTCTCCCGAAGCCTTCGTGGAGGACTTCAGCGCCGCGGCGGACTACCTCGGACTGCACCCTCTCGTCGATCCGGAACGACCCGGGGTCCTGGGCGTCTGCGGCAGCGAGAGGCTTCTCGATCGCCGCGGCGCAGACCGACACCCGGATGAAGGCCGTCGCCACCGTCAGCATGTACGACATGGGGCGCGACCGCCGGCAGAGCCTCGGTGACACGATGACCGAGGAGGAGCGTCGCGAGCAGGTCGACGCCATGAGCCGTCAGCGGTGGGCCGAGGCGCGCGGGGACGACACGGAGTACGTGGTCGGGACTCCGGAGGCGATCACCGCCGACTCGCCGGCGGTCGCGAGGGAGTTCTACGACTACTACCGCACCCCGCGCGGGCAGCACCGCGCGGTCGACCACCGAGATGTCGCTCACGAGCAGCGGGGCGCTCATGCGCTTCCACCCGTTCCAGAGCATCGAGTGGATCTCGCCCTGGCCGATCCTCCTCGTGCACGGGGAGATCGCGAACTCCGCTACTTCAGCGAGGACGCGTACCAGCGCGCCGCGGAGCCGAAGGAGCTCTACATCGTGCCGGGAGCGGGCCACGTGGACCTCTACGACCGCGTCGATCTGATCCCGTGGGACACGCTCACGGAGTTCTTCACGCAGAACCTCTGAGCACTCGCGGTCATGAGCGTGCGCAGGACGAGTCCTCCCGGGGGCTCGTCCTGCGCACGTGCGCCGTGGGACCGACGCTCGACTGCACGCAGCGCCAGGGGAGCGGTTCGCCGAGACGCTCGTCGCTCTGCGAAGCGAATATCGCCCTGTTGACTAAGTCCCACAATGTCGGATATCTTCCTTCTATCGCAGGACCGATGCAACGACGCTCTCCTGGCGTCGACGCGTCCCTCTCGCGCCCTACCGCCCGACTCACCTCCTCGCCCCTGGCCTCCGCTGCGCGGTCGCCGTGCTCGCGGGTTCGGCACCGACGCCACCTCTCCCGGAGGCGCGGGACGTCGATCCGGGAGGCGGTCGACGGTCGCAGGACCGGACTCGACGACGAGGACGACGCTCGAATCGATGAGGAGAGAGCCCATGCCGATCAGGCAGCGCACGGCCGACGACCGCCCCGGCACCGCCGACACCGGAATGCTCGCCGCGCAGACCCACGAGGACAGGCTCGAATCGAGCCGGAGAACGAGGGCCCGCACCCGACGACGCACTCGGTCCGTGGCATGGGCGATGGTGCGCCACCGCTGGTATTCCTCGCGATCCTCGTCGCCTGGGCGGCGGTCGTCGAGGTCTTCGCGATCCCGACCTATCTGCTCCCCGGCCCCGTCGACGTCTTCACCCGCCTGTTCGAGGACGCCGAGAGCCTCTGGCGTCACACTCAGGCCACGCTCACGGCGATCGTCATCGGCTTCGTCCTGAGCATCGCGATCGGCATCCCTCTCGGCTTGGTCATCGCGCTCTCCCGCGCTGCGAAGCAGACGCTCTACCCGCCGGTCATGGTCCTCCAGCTGATCCCCAAGATCGCGATAGCACCGCTGCTGCTCGTCTGGCTCGGGTTCGGACCCGAGACGAAGATCATGCTGGTGGTCCTCATCACGTTCTTCCCTGTGCTTCTGGCCAGCGTCAGCGGGTTCTCGATCCTCGACGACCGCCTGCTCTACCTGACGAAGTCGATGGGCGCCAGCCGATGGCAGACCTTCTGGTCACTGCGGTTCCCCGCCGCACTCCCCGTGATCTTCTCCGGCATCAAGACCTCGGCGACTCTGGCCATCACCGGAGCTCTGGTCGCCGAGTTCCTCGGTTCGAACAGCGGACTCGGCTACGCCCTGCTGCGGGCCAGCAGCGCCCTGGACACCGAGTACATGTTCGCGACGCTCGTGATCCTCACGGTGATCGGCATCGTCATCAACTACCTCCTCGAGTTCATCGAATGGCTGCTGACGCCCTGGCAGCGCGGACGTCTCTCGAGAAGTGATCCATCGCGATCGGAGTCGTTCCGATCGCGACTCAGAAACCCAGGCACCGATCGTGGGCGGATCCCGACCCCGTTCGGCTGCCGACGATGAAAGGTCTTCCGATGCGACGAAGCATTCACAGCCCGACCGCGGCGACCGTGGCGGCGGCCGCACTCCTCCTCACCGGCTGCTCGGCGAGCAGTCCGGCCAGTGGCTCCGGTGGGAGCCCCGATGCCCCTGAGGCGACGATGTCCGCGAGCCTGCAGCTCCACTGGGCGTGGTCCGCCTCGACGGCGGGGGTTCGCGCTGGCCCAGACCGACGGCCTCTTCCAGGACGCCGGGCTCGACCTGCAGGTCGAGCAGGGGACGGGGTTCCGAACCGCGGTGCAGCTCGTCTCGAGCGGCCAGGCCGACATCGGGATCGCCGACGCGACCGCGATCGCCCAGGCCGTGGCCCAGGGAGCGCCGCTGGTCGTGGTGTCCACGATCAATCAGGTGACCAACACCGCGATGCAGACGCTCACGTCGGAAGGCATCGAGACGGTCGAGGACCTCCGCGGCAAGACCGTGGCCGTCCCCAGGGCGGGGCCTTCTCGTTCCTCTTCCCTCTTCCTCGAGCAGAACGGCCTTACGGAGGACGACGTCACCATCGCCAACGTCCCCTTCGAGTCGATGGTCCCCTCCCTGCTCCAGGGGAACGTCGACGCGATCGTCGGCGGGCAGGACTCCAACGTCTCCCTGACGAACCTCGACGCCGACTTCGACGAGTTCCTCTTCGGCGACTACGGCGTGACTCTCGTCGCGCACTCGCTCTTCACGACCCAGGCCTTCCTCGACGAGCAGCCCGACACCGTGAGAGCCGTCGTGGCCGCCAGCCTCGACGGCTGGAGCGAGGCGCTCGACGACCCGCAGCGCGCGCTGGACGCGATCCAGGAGCTCCAGCCCGACAGCGTCGAGGAGGACGCCGAGGCGGAGCTCGAGTTCCTTCTTCCCCTGCTGTGCGCCGCGGACGCCACCCACGTAGGTGAGGCCGCTCCCGAACGATGGACGACGAGCAACGAGCTCATGGTGCGCGCCGGTCTGCTCGAAGCGCCTCTGGACCCCGCCACGTACACCAGCTACGACTATCTGCCGGCCGAGGCCGACCTCCGCAGCTGCGAGTAGAGCCCTTCACGACGGCCGCGGGTGATGCCCGCGGCCGTCCGGGTCCGGTGAGACCCGGTCCGACACCCACTCCTGCTCCTGCACGCAGAAAGGCTCCACCCGTGACCTCACCCTCCGCCACCTCGACCACGGTCGGTCTCCCGATCTCGATCGAGGGCGCGTCGAAGACCTTCGGTCTCGACTCGGCCAAGCCGTTCCTCAGCACTCGACACGGTGTCGGTCGACATCCAGCCCGGCGAGTTCGTCTCGATCGTCGGACCGTCCGGGTGCGGCAAGAGCACGCTCATGCTCATGGTCGCCGGCCTGCTCGCGGTCAAGCGGGAGATCCGCATCGGCGGCACCTCGATCACCAAGCCATTCACCGACGTCGGCATCGCCTTCCAGGACCACCTGCTCCTGGACTTCCGCACCGCGATGGACAACGTGCTGATCCAGGCCGACGTGCGCCACCTCGACAAGGCCGCGCAGCGGGCGAAGGCGACCGAGCTCTTCCAGCAGCTGCACATCGAGAAGGCGATGGGGAAGTACCCCAAGCAGCTCGAGGCATGCGCCAGCGGGTCTCGCTGATCCGGACCATCGTGCACGACCCTCCGTCCTCCTCCTCGACGAGCTGTTCGGGGCGCTCGACGCCCTGACCCGGCTGCAGGTGCGGGCCGACCTCGAGGAGCTGTGGTTGCGCAACCGGCCGACGGTGCTCTTCATCACGCACAGCGTGGAGGAGGCGGTCGGGCTGTCCGACCGGATCCTGGTGATGAGCCCGAGCCCGGGCCGGATCGTCGACGAGATCGTCGTCGACCTGCCGCGCCCGCGCCCGCTCGCGCTGGTCGAATCGCCCGACTTCGCCACCTACGTCGAGCGCATCTACAACCACTTCGAGCGCATGGGCGTGCTCCACGGGATCAAGGTTCCGGGCCGCTCCTAGCACCGCGCCTCCACGAACGGCCGCTCCTCCTTCCGAGGGGCGGCCGTTCCGCTGTGCGGTGATCGTCGGGTGCGGATCGCTCGGCGCGCCCGGCCCCGCCGCTCGCGACCGATGAGGGCGGGGTCTCCGGGGCGCCGAGCGGAGGCGAGGTCCGCCCGCGGATGGTGCTGTGCTCGGCGACTCGGATGCGAGCACGGAACCGGCCGTGGTGCCGGTCCGGGCTCGACGACGGGGTGCGGCTGTCGACGTCGGTCGCGGCTCCGGTCTCGGCGGTGGGACGACCTGTCGGAGACGGGGGGACCTGAGCCTGCTGGTCGATCAGGGGGGCGACTCGAACGGCGGCCTGTCATCGAGCACCACGTCCGCTCGACGCGGCTCGATCCCGTTCTGCGGGTGGACCGTCCGTCGGGCTGCCTCCACAGCGGAGCAGCGCGGAGTGCAGCGGCTTCGCGCCGACCGGAGCGCAGCGGACCCGCGCCCACCGGGGGCACGGGTCCGCTGCAGTGCTCAGTCCGTCTCGGGGCCGCTGCAGTAGTCGCAGTCGGGTGAGCACGGGCTCGCCTCCGACGACGGGAGCACCAGCGGCGCGGTCAGGGTGCCCGTGCTCATCGACGCGCCCGTGCCCGAGCGAGGATCGCGTACAGCGAGATGGCGATGACCAGGATCGCTCCGTTGACCATCTGCGAGACAGCGGGCGGCACATTCAGGAACGGCATCGCGTTGTTCAGGAGCGAGATGAAGATCGAGCCGAGCAGTGCGCCGATGAAGCGAGCCGCGGCCGCCGGTCATCACGGCACCGCCGAGGAACACCGCGGTGAAGCAGGCGAGGGCGTAGCTGCTGCCGACGGCGTTCGATCCGACCCCCGTCTGCGAGGCGAGGAAGACGCCGGCGACCACCGCGCCGAGAGCGCAGAGGATGAGGGCGCGGGAGCGGATCGCGTTGACGTTCCACCCGATCCGGCTGCTGGCCTCGTCGTTGAAACCGACAGCGCGCAGAGCGAGGCCCGAGGTGCTGCGGGAGAGCCAGATCTCGAGGCCGATGGCGACGGCGACGAGGGCCGCGAACGGAGCAGGGATGAAGGCGACACCGAGGCTCACGAGCGACCCCAGGTCCGGGGCGATGACTCCGCCCGACTGGGGGCGGAGCACGATGGCAGTACCGGCGACGATGCCGAGGGTTCCGATGGTGGCCACGACCGAATTGACCTTGAGGCCGATCACCATGAGGGCGTTGAGCCCGCCGATGGCGAGCGCGATCGCGATCAGGACGAGCAGCGTCACGAGGATCGGGCCGCCCTCGAGACTCGGCAGAGTGAACGACATGGCGACCACGGTGAGACTCATCGTCGATCCGATCGAGATGTCGAACCCTCCGGAGAGCAGGGCGAGTTGCTGACCCAGGGCGACGATCGCGAGGGGGAGCGTCGCGAGGAGGAGGTTCGCGAGGTTGCGCGAGCTCCAGAAGACGTCGGAGTCGACGCCGGTGTAGATCGCGACGATCGCGATCAGAGCCACCAGGATCAGGACGGGAACGTTGACCGGCAGCCGGGCCTTCCACTTCTCGAAGAAGGTCGGCTTCCTGATGGTCCGCCGAGTGGCGGCGGTGTCGGTGGTGTTGACGAAGCTGCGCACGATCGCCGCCTCGGAGGGCGGCTCGACGATCTCCTCGACGATCTGCCCCCGCGACATCACGTAGACCCGATCGCAGAGTCCCGCGAGCTCGCCGGCATCGGAGGAGTTGATGACGACGGCGACGCCTTCTTCGGCGGCGCTGACGAGCATGCGGTAGATGTCCATGCGTGCCAGGGCGTCGACGCCCTGAGTGGGCTCGTCGACGATGAGGACCTTCGGCTTCTTCAGCGCGGGCCGGGCGAGGACGGCTTTCTGCTGGTTGCCGCCCGAGAGTGCGCCGATCGGCTGGTATGGCGAGGCGGCGACGATGTCCAGTTGCTTCGAGGCCGCCGCGAACGCGGTTCGGAGACGCCCGCCCGGTGCGGTGCCGGCTGGCCCGGCGTCGGAGCCGAGCTTGAGTGGTGACGTTGTCCATGACCGAGAGCGGGGCGAAGACGGACTCGATCGCGCGGTCGCCGCTCTGGAAGCTGATCCCGGCCTTCAGGGCCGAGGACGGCTGGGGGAGGACAGCTCGGCGCTGTCCACGAGGATCGTTCCGCTGTCGTACTCGAGACCGATGACGCCGCGGAGGAGGGCTCGCTGCCCGTTGCCCTCGGCGCCGGCGAAACCGACGATCTCGCCCCCGCGCACCGCGAACGACACGGGACCGTAGCCGGGGCCGGTGAGCTCGCGCGCCTCGAGGCGGTTCTCCTCGCCGGGGGTCGCCAGCCGGTCGGGGAACTTGAGATCGGCGGGCACGCCCACCATCAGCTCGACGATGGTGTCGACATCCCAGTCGTCGGCGTCGTAGGTGCCCTGGATGACGCCGGAGCGGATGACGGTCAAGCGGTCCGCGAGACGGCGGACCTCGGCCAGGCGGTGGCTGACGTAGATGATCGCCATGCCCTCCTCGCGGCAGAGCTGGATCAAGTGTTCGAGGTGCGCGGCGAGGTTCATGTCGAGCGCGGCGGTTCGGCTCATCGAGGATCAGCACGTGCGGCTTCTGGATCATCGCGCGGATGACCTCGAGCAGCTGACGGGAGCCGGGGCCGAGATCGTCGACGATGTCGGTCGGCGCGAAGGGCGCTGCGTACGTGCCGAGGATCGCCACGAGATCGTCGGGGCAGGGCTTCCCGATCGCGGTGAAGGAAAGTGCGATGTTGTCCGCGACCGAGAGCTCGTGGACGAGCGAGGTGTCCTGGTATGCGGTGCCGAGCCCGAGGATCCGAGCTCGCTTCACACCGCTGCCGGTGGAGACCTCGCCGCCGATGCGGACTTCGCCCGCATCCGGGGTGAGCACCCCGAGGCGACCTTGATCAGGGTCGACTTGCCCGAGCCGTTCTCGCCCACCAGCGCGTGGACCTCCCCGGTCGGCACTCGAAATCGACCTGATCGAGGGCCTTCACGCCCGGGTAGGTCTTCGTGACTCCGCGGAGGGAGAGTGCGGGGACCGCCAGGTTCTGCGCTTCCTGCAGCGGTGTCGACAGGGTGTCGGCCATGGGAGGGACCTCCGGAAGAACGTGCTGGTCGAGGACCGAGTAGGGGTGGTGCGGGAGTCCGAGGATCAGGACCCCGCACCGGGTGCGGGACGTCGGATCAGTTGGCGGCGAGGGCCTGGCTGATCTGCTCGTTGGTGAGCAGGCTCGAGATGATGGCGTCGGCCGGGATCTCCTGCCAGTCGGTCTCGAGGACATCGCTGGTGGGGGCCATCGGCAGGTCGACGGTCACCTGCTCGGGGAGCTCCTCGCCGTGAGCGAGCTGCATCGCGGCGGTCACCGCGAGACGGCCGAACCAGACGTGCCCGTTCGAGACCCACGAGTCGAGCTGGACGCCGGCGGACTGGGCGTTCTGCACGGTGCCGAGCCAGGCGTAGGTCGAGACACCCGAGATGACGGCCGGCGGCTGCTCCCCGGCGTCGATGAACGGCTGAACCAGGCGGTCGGCCGAGAAGTCGTACGCGATGGCGCCGGGCACCTGCCCGGAAGCGCGCAGCGTTCGCGGCCTGCGCCTCGCCCTGCGAGTTCCAGTTCGTGAATCCACCCGGCGATCTCGGTCCAGCCGGCGGCGTCGAAGGCCTCGCGAGCGCAGGGCTGCCAGGCGCCGGCGTTGTCGTTGCCGGCGATGCCGGTGAAGAGCATGTGCGTCGACGGCTCGGTGATCGAACTCGTCAGCGCCTCGACGCCGTTGGTGAGGATCTGGCGAGAGCCCGGTGGGGAAGTCCATCGTCAGCAGCTCGGCGGTGTCGTCGGACACGGGAGTGTTGACGTTGATGATGGTGATGCCCGCGTCGGCCGCCTCCTGCAGCGCCGAGTTCATCGCCTCGCCGAGAGCGAGATCGACGATGATCACGTCGACGCCCTGGGTGATGAGGCTCTGCACGTTCGAGATCGACGCGGCGATGTCTCCGTTGGAGATGCTGTAGTGGATCTCGCTGACTTCGGGGTACGCGAGCAGCTGCGCGGTCGATTCTGCGCGGTTGACGTTCGTGTAGGCGTTTGCGGTGACGAAGATCGGGATCCCGACCTTCAGGGATCCGCGTCCCGTCTCGCAGACAGGCTGGCGGGCACTCCTCGAAGAGGGCGCCTGGTCGTCGGCGCTCAGCGGCTCGGAGGCGACGGCGAGGGCGTCGGCGACCACCGGATCGAGGTCTGCGACGGGGACATCGGTCAGGAACGCCTTGCGGATCGTGGCCGCGAACTGCTCCTGGTCGACGTTCTCGGGGGTGATCGTCGTGGTCTCGTCCGACAGCTCGGCGGTCTCGCCGCCACCGCCGCCGCGTCGTGGTGGTCGAGCAGCCGGTGAGGATCAGGGCGAGCGCGCCGCCGAGGGCGAGGGTGCTCGTGGCGAGGGCGACGGCTGCGTCGTGCCTGCCCGAGAGAGGTGAACTTCATTGTCGGGTCTCTTCTCTAGAAGTGGTGGTGGGGGAAGTGGTCCCTCGCGAGGAGGAGGAGTCGTGGTCCGCTCGAGGTGGTGCGGACCTCAGGAGTCGTGCGGCGGAGACGGCCCAGCCGGCGCGCTCCGGTGTCGAGTGCCCGCCAGATGGCGATCGCCGCGACGGCGACGACGAGGGACACGCCCTGGAAGATCGTCCCGACGCCCGTGGGGAGCCCGGCGATCGCGATGACCTGATCGAGGAGCTGGAGGAACACGCTGGCGGCGATGACCGGGGCGACGCTGCCCGGGCCGCCGTTCATGGCGACTCCGGCGATGGCGGCGACCGTGACGGTCGCCAGCTGGATAGGGGGTCCCGATCGAGGTGTCGGGGTGCCTATGAAGGAGGCGGACGAGGACGCCGGCCGACCCGTAGAGCAGTCCGGCGAGGGCGAAGACGCCGAGTTCGATCGCGAGGACGTGCGTGCCGAGCGTGCGGGCAGCGCGCCGGTTGGCGCCGACTGCGCCCACCATGCGGCCGGGCCGGGTGCGCGACAGGCCGAGTCCGAGCAGCACCGCGACGACGATCGCGACGAGGAAGCAGACGTTGACGTTGAAGAAGGAGCTGCGATGCGCGAAGTCGGTCAACGCGGCGGGTGCAGCTCCGGTGATCGAGAAGGAGACTCCCGTCCAGAGCCCGATGGCGCCGGACGCGATGCCCAGGGTGCCGAGCGTGACGATCAGCGAGTTCAGGCGCAGGACCGAGATCAGCAGGCCGTTGAGCAGGCTGAAACCGACGGCCGTGGCGAGGGCCAGGGCGATCACGAGCGCGAGATTCGCGCCGGGCACTCCGTAGCGGACGACGATGCCGGCCGAGATGGCGACCATCGCCGGCACGGAGAGGTCGAGGCCTCCGATCATGAGGATCAGCATCTGACCGAGCGCGGCCAGAGTCAGGATGCCCGCGAGGGCGGTGACCACCGAGATCGACGGCCCGCGCATGCTCGACGGCGCGAAGGCCGCCGCGACGAGGACCAGGAGCGCGAGCGCCGCCCAAGCGGCCAGGTAGCGCGTGGGGAGTCGGTACTTCAGGTCCGTCAGCCATCGCTGGTTCGACCGGCGGGCGGTCGGTGCCGCGTCGAGTTCGATGTCGAAGCTGCGGTCGTGCTCGGCGAGTGGCACCGGTGCCTCCAGCGGTCTCAGGGGGAGTCGACCCCCACGGCTGAGGGAGCGGAGTGTGTCTCTGCGCTGCGCGATCGGCCGTGCACGGTCCTCCCGTCCACCACGAAGCCGCGCTGCTTACGAGTGAAGATATCCCGCAGTATGGGGACTTGTCAACGAGAATAGCTTCTCTGTGGCGACGTCTCGCAATGAAGCGCTTTCCCGAGGGATGCCGAGCCGGTCGGACGACGAAGAAGCGGCCCGCCGCGTCCGAGGACGTGCAGCGGGCCACTTCGAAGGAGCGGGGCGGGATCGGTCAGCGCGTGGCGCTGACGTGCACCGCCGAGATGACGCAGGGGTGGTCGCTCCGGTTGCTCCACGCGTGCTTGACCCCGCGGATGACCGTGGTGTCGCCCGCCACCAGGAGCTTCTCGCCCTCGTCGACGAGCAGATGGACCTCGCCCGAGAGGACCGAGACGATGTCGATCGTGTCGGTCGCGTGCATCCCCGGCGCATCACCCGGCTCCGGAACGACTCCCGACTGGGCGAGGAGCCGGGCGTAGCCGGCCTCGTAGTCCCAGTCCGAATCCGGAGCGAAGGCGGTGATGTCGTAGCCGTAGCCGTTCGGCGGCGGCGGGATCACCGACGCGTCTCCCGGCCCGTTGGGAGCCGTGACCGGAGCGGGGACCGTGAGGCCCTGCCACAGCTGGTTGCGGGTGTAGCCGTCCCCGACCAGACGATCGCTCGTCGGTTCGTCGCTCAGGAACACCGACCGGCCGTCGTCGTCGACGCCGGTGACGATCAACCGCGCGCGGTGCTCCCGGTGCGAGCCCGGTCGAGGGGCCTCGTCCTCCGACCCCCGGAGCTCCTCGGCGAGCGCTTCGTCGACCGGGGAGTTGTCGACGAAGATCCGCTGGTCGGTGAATCGTCCGTCGATGATCGTGATCCTCGACGCGGCTGCGATCTCGACGACGGCGCCGCTGTGCAGCGTCCACCGTCCGATCGACTCGAAGAAGACGATCCCACCGTCCTCCTCCCAGGCGTTCACGAGCTCGTGCCCCAGCGAGACGACGCGGTCGAGCATCGCGCCGAAGGCCGCGACGATCTGCTCCCGGCCCCGGACTCTCCTCCGCTGTTGAACGTCAGTGTCATGTCGTCGGCGTAGTAGGACCCGAACAGATCGGGATCGTTCGCCTCCATCGCCGAGTAGTACTCGGTCAGCAACTTCGTCGTTTCCGGACGTGCACGCACGCGGAGCCTTCCTTTCGGGACGGGAGAGGGGGTGTCGGCCGCAGCCGGTCGCGCCTAGCGCTGAAGGGGAACGACGTGTAGACGAACGTCGCGGTCTGCGCGGAGGTGTTGCGCAGATCATGCATGCTCGCAGGCAGCACGATGCTGTCGCCGGGGGCCAGCGAGACGTGGCCGTTCTCCAGGACGACGTCGAGAAGGCCTGTCGTCATCGTGATGATGTGGAGCGAGTCGTCGTAGTGCAGGTCGGCGACCCACTCGGACGGCGAGCCGCTGAACGGCGCGATCGTGAGGATCCGCACGACCGCCCCGTGCGGCGGGGCCGGGAGCGATCCCTCGCGCCGCGGGTCCGTGTCGTCGTCGAGGCGAACAGGCACGGTGTCCCGCCGCCACACTTCCTGAAGCGCGACCGTGGAGGAGGGGTGGACGATCGGCAGATCCGACGCGTCGTTCACGACGGTCGAGCGGCCGCTCTCGTCGAGCCCGACGATGACGCGGCGGTTCGCCGAACCGCCCCCGCCGACCATCAGAGGCCCACAGTCTGGCCGCCGTCGACGACCAGCGCGTGTCCGAGGGTGAATCCGCCGAGGTCCGAGCACAGCCAGAGGATCGCCGACGCGATCTCCTCCGGGCGACCCATCCGGCCGATCGGCTCCTGCGCGATGACCCGGGCGCGACCCTCGGGCGTCCCGCCGGAGAAGCGGTCCATCATCGGCGTCTCGATGATCCCCGGGCAGACCGCGTTGATCCGGATGCCGCGCGCCGCGTAGTCGAGCGATGCCGCCTTCGTGAGGCCGATCAGTCCCCATTTGGTCGCGCAGTAGGCGGCCTGGCCGCTGATCCCCACGACTCCGGCGCCGGACGAGATGTTGACGATCGCCTCCGCCGTGCTCGCCCATCGCGATGACCTCGTGCTTCATCGAGACGAAGACGCCGCGGAGGTTGATGCTCATGAGGCGGTCCCACTCCTCGTCGCTGGTCTCGGTAAGCGAGGAAGGGGCCTGCTCGACACCTGCGTTGTTGATGCCGAAGTCGAGGCGTCCGAGTGCAGCGACGGTCGAGTTCACGGCGCTCTCGACGGAGGCGCTGTCGGACACGTCGCAGAGCGCGGTGTGGGCGCGGCGGCCGGTCGCCTCGATCAGCTCGACGGTCTCGCGGAGCGACTGCTCGCTCCGATCGGCGATGGCGACATCGGCGCCGGCCTGGGCGAAGGCGAGAGCGGTCGCTCGACCGATGCCCGATCCTCCGCCCGTGATGAACGCGACCGTGCCGCTGAACTGCTCTGACGTGGTCATGGGTGTGCCCTTCTAAGCGTGAAGCACTCGCGCGGCTGTGCGCGGTGCCGGGACGTCGAGGTGACGTCGGATCAGACGGCGAGTTCGGAGACGCGCTGCGCGAGGTGGTCGACGCCCATGCGCGGGCTGGAGAGCACCGTCAGGCCGGTCTTCTCCGCGAGAACGCTCGCGAGGCGCGACATCGATGCCTGCGCCAGGACGATCAGGTCGACCGACTTCGCGAGGTCGACGGCCTGCTCGATGATCAGGGCGTCGTGCGCGTCGCGGTCGCCCGCCATCAGGACGGCGAAGGCGCCATCGCAGAGGCGCTGCTCGATGGTGATGCTCCGCCCGATGCCGTCGGCGGCCGCCTGGATGAGGTCGGAGGTCGGGCCCAGCGTGGTCGGCACCGTCGCCAGGACGCCGATGCCGGTGCCCTCGCGGGCGGCACGCAGCGCCATCGCCTCGTCGATCTTGACGACGGGCGTGTGCACGTTCTGCGCGGCGACGTCGAGCGCCGGGCCGAGCGAGGAGCACGCCGAGAAGATGATGTCGGCGCCCGCCTCTTCGGCGGCCTGTGCCAGGTGCACCATGCGGGCCTCGCTTCTGGGCGAGATCCCCTGCTCTCGGACGACCGTGGCGAGGACGTCGGAGTCGACGAAGTGCATGACCTCGGCGTCCGGGATCAGCTCGGCGATCAGGTCGTTGATCACCGGCTCCACTGAGACGAACACGAAACTCGTGTGCAGGATTGCGATCTTCTTGGGCACGGTGATCTCCTTCGATTCAGAGCGGGATGACGATATCCCGCACCATTGGATTTAATAACTACTTCGGTGCTCGGCACCTCGCCTGATGACAAGGAGGTGCCGCCCTCGCCTCGCGGGTCAGAGCTGGATGTAGACGCTCTTCGTGTAGAGGTAGGTGTCGAGGTGCGCTGCGGTCCCCTTCGCCCCGTACCCGCTGGTCTTCGATGCCGCTGAACCCCACCATGGGGTCGACGAGTCCGTAGCAGTTCACCCACATGGTTCCGGTGTGCACTCCGCGGACGACGCGCAGGGCGGTCGAGATGCTCTGGGACCACACCGCTCCGCCGAGGCCGTACTCGCTGTCGTTGGCGATGGCGATGGCCTCGTCGATGTCGTCGAAGGGCAGGATCGACAGCACCGGGCCGAAGATCTCCTCCTGCGCGATGCGCATGCTGTTGGACACTCCGCCGAAGACGGTCGGCTCCATGAAGTAGCCGTTCCCCAGACCCTCGGTCAGCCGGTTGCCGCCGGAGAGGAGCTCGGCTCCTCCGCGACACCGATCTCGACGTAGGACAGCACGGTGTCCAGCTGCGACTCCGAGATGACCGGCCCCAGGGCGGCGGAGTCATCGAGGCTGTGCCCGACGCGGAGGCCGTGGACGTAGGCGAGCAGCCGCTTCGTGAACTCCTCGACGATCGAGCGCTGCACGAGCACGCGGGTACCGGCGTAGCAGATCTGCCCGGAGTTGGCGAAGACGCCCATGGCGACGGCCGGCACCGCGGCGTCGAGGTCGGCGTCGGCGCAGACGATGTCGGCTGACTTGCCGCCCAGTTCGAGCTGGAGCTTCTTGATGTTCGAGGTGGACGCCTCGATGATCCTTCGCCCCGTCTCGGTCGAGCCCGTGAAGGCGACCCGGTCAACGTCCAGGTGCGCCGCGAGCGCGGTGCCGGCCTCGCTGCCGCGGCCGGTGACGACGTTCACGACGCCGGCGGGGACACCGGCCTCGAGGAGGATCTCGGCCACGCGCAGCACCGAGAGCGACGCGTACTGCGCGGGCTTCAGCACGGCGGTGCATCCGCTGGCGAGGACCGCGCCGATGATCCAGAGCTGGCTGTTCAGCGGTCCGTTCCACGGGATGATCCCGCCGATCACGCCGACCGGCGCCTTGAAGGTCATGGTGGCGACGTCGCCCGGCAGGCCGTTCATCAGCGTCTCGCCCGAGATCGTCAGCGCCTGGGCCGCGAAGAACGCGAGCATCTTCTTCATGGTCGCCTTTGAGGCGCGCACCCGCGCGATCGGCGAGCCCATGTCGAGCGACTCGATCTGAGCGAGCTCCTCGAACCGCTCCTCCAGCACGGCGGCGACACGGTGGAGCAGCGCCTGACGCTGGTAGGGGTCCAAGTGCTCCACTCGCCCTCGAACGCGGCGCGGGCGGCGGCGACGGCGCGGTCGATGTCGGAGGCGTCTCCCGATGAGAAGCGCGCGAGCACCTCGCCGCTCGAGGGGGAGACAGTGGAGAGTGTCTGCCCCGACGATGCAGGGACCAGCCGGCCGTCGATGACGAGCAAGTGCTCAGGGCGCTCCAGGAAGCGGCGAGCCTCGTCGCCGAGAGGGAAGTCGCCGTAGGTGGTGGTCATGACAGTCCTTTCGCAGTGGTCTGGAACGTCGCTCAGTCGAAGAGGAAGACGCCTTTGCCGATCTCGCGGCGGTCGAAGAGGTCGTAGGCGCGCTCGGCGTCGTCCAACCGGAAGTCGTCGGTGAAGAGGGATTCGACGTCCAGGCCGCGCTCGGCGACGAAGAGGGCGCACTCCTCCTGCTGGTTCTTGCTGAAGGTCAGCGAGCCGAGGATCGTCTTGTGCCGGTGGATCAGTTCGTCGCTGTCGAGCTCGAACGAGCCGAAGACGCCCACCATGCAGGCGGTGCCCCAGGGGCGGATGGACTGGATCGCCTGACGTCGCACGGCCGAGACGGCGCTGCACTCGATCGCCTTGTCCGCGCCCTCCCCGTTGCGGGTGAGCTCTCGGACGGCGGCCACGGGGTCAGTCGCGCTCGAGTCGATCAGGTGGTCGGCGCCGAAGGAAGCGGCCATGGCCAGGCGGGAGGCGTCGACGTCGACCGCGATCACCCGCGCGCCCAGCGCCTTCGCCAGCATCGTGCAGCTGAGCCCGACGGGGCCCTGGCCGAAGACCACCACCGTGTCGTCCGCGGTCAGCTCGACGCGCTGCAGAGCGCCCCACGCGGTCCCGGTGCCGCAGGAGATCGCGGCTCCGGTGGTGAAGGACAGGGAGTCGGGCAGCCGGATGAGGGTGTGAGCGGGCACCTTCATCAGGTCCGCGTGCGCACCGTCGCCGTCGAGCCCGCCGAACACGGTGCGTCCGTTGGGGCAGTACTGGGTCCATCCGGAGCGGCAGAACCGGCAGGTGCGGCAGCCGTCGTAGTGGTGCACCATCACGCGGTCGCCCACGCGAGCCTCGCTCGGGCGCACCGCGTCGCCGACGACCTCGACCACTCCGCACGGCTCGTGGCCCTCGATGACCTGCTCGGCGGGGGAGCGACGCGGCCCGCGGAGGTGGTGCAGGTCGCTCCCGCACATCCCCGACGCCTTGATGCGCACGACGACCTCGTCCGGTCCGGGGACCGGATCGGCGTACTCGCGCAGCTCCAACTCGCCCTCGCCGAGGAACACGACGGCTTTCATGCGCAGCTGTTCTCGGTCATGACGGATCTCCTTCGATCGGACGTGCGGGGGTGGGTCACGCTGGAGCGGTGTCGCGGTACAGGCCGGCCGCGCGGGCTCGCTGGGTGGCGAGCCCGAGGACGAGCGTGAGCGCGGGGGTCTCGATCCCCGCGAGGGCACCGAGTTCGAGAGGGACGCGGAAGAGGGCGTCGATCTCCATCGCCCGACCGGACAGCAGATCCTGCACGACGCTCTGCACGTGGTGCGAGGCCTTCAGGCGAGTGAGGCCCTCGGTGGTGTCGCCCGGATCGCAGCCGAGGGCGCGCGCAACGGCACCGGCCTCGGCCGCCATCGAGCCGGCGAGGCCGGCGACAGCGGGAGCGGCGAGGGCGTCCTGCATGGCGGAGGCGGTGAGCACGCCCAGTGATCCTCCGATCATGTTCATCACCAGCTTGCCCCAGACGGCGTCGCGGATCGCCGGAGTGATCGACACCTCGAGACCGCTGCCGTCGAAGGCCGAGGCGAGTGCCGTGAGACGCGGGTCGTTCCGCCCGTCGGGGCGGCCGATCAGGAGGCGGTTGCGCGGATTCTCGGCGCGGACGACCCCCGGTGCGACAGCCGAGCAGGCGGTGTACGCGACAGCTCCGACGACCTGCTCGGCCGCGAGCTGCGTACCGAGCACGGCGTTGGGGTCCAGTCGCGGAAGGGGCCTCCCGTCGAGGGGGCCGCCGTGCGACCGGAAGTACCACCACGGGATTCCGTTCGTCACGAACAGCACGAAGCCGTCGCTCGCGAGCAGGGGAGCGAGGCTCCGGGCGATGCTCGGCAGCGCCGGAGCCTTCACGGCGACGACGACGACGTCCTGCGGCTCCAGCTGCTCGGGCCGGTCGGTGGCGAGCGGATGCGAGAGCAGGGTGCCGTCGCGCGTCTCGACGCGCAGGCCGTTCTCACGGATCGCGGCGAGGCTCTCGCCCCGCGCGATCAGCGAGACCTCGGCCGCACTCGACGCGAGCCGGCCGGCGAGGTGACCGCCGACTGCGCCCGCGCCGTACACGCAGACCTTCATGCGCGTGCTCCGCCGGTCATGCGCGATCCTCGAACTGCCGACGCTTCGCGGTCGCCGCGCCGAGGAGGAACGAGATGTCGTTGCCGGTCGAGACGTAGCTCGCCCCGAGGTCGAGGTACTTCTCGATGAGGTCCGGCCATCCGCCCAGTCCGCCGATGCCGATCGCGGTGCCCGACGCCGTGCAGGCGGCGATCACGCGCAGGTAGGCCTCGTGCACCGATGGGTGGTCCATCTGCCCGGCGACGCCGAGCTCGACGCTGAGATCGTTCGCACCGACCAGCAGCATGTCCACGCCGTCGACCGCCGCGATCTCCTCCACGGCCTCGAGGCCGACGCGCGACTCGATCATCGCGACCACGAGGGAGGCGCCGTCGAGCTCGCGGATGACCTGCTCGGGCGGGAAGGTCCGGTAGTTCAACTGCGGGGCGGCGCCCGCGAGCGAGCGCTCGCCGACCGGCACGTGCTTGACGGCGCGCACCAGCGCGCGCCTCCTCGGCCGACTGCACCCCGGGCAGGATGATGCCCATCGCACCCGAGTCCATGACCCGGGCGATGAGGGGGGCGTCGAGGCCGGGGACCCGGACCAGCGGAGTGACTCCGAGGGCGTTGCAGGCCATGCAGATCTGGCCGGCGTCCTCGAGCGAGACGCTGCTGTGCTCCAGGTCGATGTAGACCGAGTCGAAGCCGGCTGTCGAGGCGATCGAAGCGATGTCGACGGTCCGGACGAGTCGGACGGTCATCGAGTAGACGGTCTCGCCCTTGGCGAGCTTGTCTTTCGCGCGGTTGACGAGGATGCGGGGGACGTCGTCGTTCATGGTGGCTGCTCTCCTGGTGGGGTCGGTGTCTCAGCCGAAGGGCGTCGGCAGGGTCTGCGCCTCGTTGTCGAATCCGTACTCGGATTTGACTTCGAGGTACTCCTCGAAGCCGAAGCGGCCCATCGAGCGACCGATCCCGGACTCGCTTGTAGCCGCCCATGGGGGCGTACGAGTCGGTCGCGGCGCCGTTGTAGCTGATGCGGCCGGCGCGGAGGCTGTTCGCGATGCGGCGGGCATCCGCCGCCTGGCCGGCGAAGACAAAGCCGGCGAGACCGTAGGGGGAGTCGTTGGCGATGCGCACCGCCTCCTCCTCGTCGCGGTAGGGCAGGACGGCCAGCACGGGACCGAAGATCTCCTCGCGGGCGATCGTCATGTCGGGCGAGACCCCGACGAACACGGTGGGCTGCACGAAGTAGCCGTGCTCCAGGCCCTCGGGTCGGTCGAGGCCGCCCGTGACGAGCTGAGCACCCTCGTCGATGCCGCTCCGGATGTGGGCGCGGACGGAGTCGCGCTGTGCCGCGCTGACCATGGGCCCCATGGTCGTCGCTTCGTCCAGCGGGTCGCCGAGGGTGAAGCGCCGGGCCTCGTCGACGAGGAACGGGACGACCTCGTCCATCTGGCTCTCGTGCACGAGCATCCGGGTCGGTGCGTGACAGGACTGGCCGGCGTTGAAGAAGCCGCGCTGGATGTTCCAGCGTGCGGCCTTCTCGAGGTCGGCGTCGGGCAGCACGATGTTGGCCGACTTGCCGCCGAGCTCTAGGCACACGCGCTTCACGGTGGCGGAGGCGGCGGCGCCGACCTGCGCACCCGCTGCCGTCGATCCGGTGAACGAGATCATGTCGACGTCGGGGTGGCGCGAGAGGGTGTCGCCGACCTCACGGCCCGGGCCGTTGACGAGGTTGAACACGCCCGCGGGCACGCCGGCCTCGTGCATCACCTGGGCGAGCAGCGCTCCGCTCGCAGCCGACACGACACTGGGTTTGGCCACGATGGTGCAGCCGGCGGCCAGGCCGTAGATCGTCTTGATCACTCCGGTCTGCACGGGCCAGTTCCACGGTGAGATCAGCGCGCAGACGCCGACCGGCTCTCGGCGCACGATGGCGTTCCCGACCCGCGACTCGAAGGGGTAGTCCCGGAGGATCTCGCGCGCCACCCGCATGTGCTCGGCGGGGCCGGCGACCTGAGCGCGGTTGCCGACGGGGATGCCGACCTCGCGGGCGATGAGCTCCGAGAACTCGTCGGCGTACGACTCGTACATGTCGATGATGCGGTCGATGAGGGCGATGCGCTCCCCGACCGTGCTGAGCGAGTAGGTCTCGAACGCGCGTCGGGCTGCGGCGATCGCGAGCTCGGCGTCGGCGGAGCCGCCGAGGGCGACCCGCGCGAACGGCTCCTCGCGGGTCGGGTCGATGAGGTCGGTGGTTCGCGGAGTGATCGGTTCGACCCAGCGGCCGTCGATGTAGAGATGCGGGTACTGCTTCATGAGAGGGGTCCTCCTCGGGCCGGGCGGGACAGGTCGGGGTCGGCTGCAGCGGGTGGTCAGCTGCTGTGGGTGTAGCCGCCGTCGCAGGCGATGGTCTGACCCGTGATGAAGCCCGACGCCGGGGTGGAGAGGAAGATCATGATCCCGACGAGGTCGGTGGGGACCATGCCGCGGGGGATGCACTGCCGCGACGCGGCGCGCTCGCGCACGGCGACGGTCGGGTTGACGGTGCGTTCGACCTCGGTGGCGACGCTTCCCGGGCGGATGCAGTTGACCGTGACCCCGGACGGGCCGAGCTCGCGCGCCAGGGAGTTGGTCATGCCGATGACCGCCGACTTGGACGTGACGTAGTGCAGGTAGTCGACGGTGCCGTTGGTGACGGCGTCCGAGGAGACGTTGATGATGCGGCCGAATCCCGCCTCGCGCATGGGGGTGGCGACGGCTCGAGCGCAGAGATAGCTGCCGGTGATGTTCACCTTCAGGACCTGCTCCCATCTCCGGAGAGGGATGAGATCGAACGGGCCCTTCTCGATCGTCGCGAAGACCGACGCGTTGTTGATCAGCACGTCGACCCGGCCCCACTTGTCGAGCACGGAGGCGACCATCGCGGTCACCGACGGCTCGTCCGCCACGTCGACCGAGACCGCGAAGCCCACACCGCCGGCGCTCTCGATCTCGGCCACGACCGATTCCGCTTTCAGGACGTCGAGATCGGCGACGACGCTGAAAGCTCCGGCGGCGGCGAACTGACGGGCGAGCTCGCGGCCGATTCCCTGGGCGGCACCGGTGATGATCACGACGCGCCCCTCGACGCTGAAATCGCGCGCCGAGGCGGGGACTCCCGAGTCCTGCGGGGCGTGGGTGAGCGGAATCGTCGTCATGTCATTCCTCGGAGGGCTGGATGCGCGGACAGGTGAGGTTCGAAGCGCCGTCACCTTCCGCGCATCGCCTCCAGATCGGAAGCGGTTCGGAAGCGACCTCGCTTCTGTCATTGAACATATCCCGTCATCTGGGATACCGTCAATCAACGGCACCGTCAGCTCCTGGAGCGAGAGGGGACCGGACACGCCGATCGTCGGCTCTCGCCGACGGCGCATCGAATCGTGAAGGAGCAGACATGCGCGTGAGCACAGCAGCGGACACCGACGTCGAGAAGGTCGGGACCATGCGCGAAGGAGTACTGGAGCAGAAGCACCTGCTCTTCGGCGAGGACGGCTCGCCGAACAACTACGACCTGAACATGGGTCAGACCGGGGAGGTGGATGGCGGACCCCGCGTCACCGCCACACCTTCGACCAGATCCGGTACGTGATCAAGGGGAAGCTCCCCTACACCGAGACCGAGGTCCTCGAAGAGGGCTGGGTCGGCTACTTCCCCGAGAGCGTCCACTACGGACCTCAGGAGCGCGCCGAGGGTCTGCGCACGATGGTGCTGCAGAGCGGCGGCGCCAGCGGAGGCGGCTACCTCAGCGTCGCCCAGCGCGAGGCCACCAACGCCGAGCTCAACGAGAAGGGCGAGTTCAAGAAGGGCCTGTACTACTACACCGACGAGAACGGCGTGGAGCAGAGCGTCGACGGGTCGCAGGCGATCTTCGAGCACGCGATGGGCCACCCTCTCGAGTTCGCGCCTCCTCGCTACACCGACGTGATCGCGATGGACCCGGAGGCTTACGCCTGGACCCTCAGGGCGCTGAGGGTGTCGAGGAGAAGTGGCTCGGCCGCTTCACCGAGCGCGACCTCCGCATCGGCTTCATCCGCCTGGAGGCCGGTGCGGTCTACGAGGCCGGTCAGTTCGACTCGATCGAGATCCTCTTCCAGATCGATGGCGAGGTGACCGCCGAGAGCGGTTCCTACGGACCCGAGACCGGGTACGAGTTCCTCGCCCACGAGGGCCCGGTCGCCCTCGAGGCCGTCGAGCCGACGACCTTCCTCCGGACGGTGCTGCACCGCTTCTGACCTCGGGACGCACGACGCTGCAGCGGGCTCTCGCGAGGCCGCTGCGCCGTCGTGCGCGGGGAGAGGAGCCGGCTGGCGACGGGACCGACAGCGGCTGAGCGGTGTCAGAGCAGGGTGTCCACGTCGGGAAGCCGCTCCGAGATGACGGCTGCCGCGTCGCGGACGGCGAGGATCGCCTGCTCCACTTCGACGTCGCGGCGCTCGTTCTCGTCCCATGCGACGCCGACGCTGCCCAGGACCGTCTTCCGGTCCGTCAGGATCGGAGCGGCGCACCCCCAGACACCGGGGTTGAACTCTCCCCGGGTCACGAGGAAGCCGTCCTTCTTGATCTGACCCAGCGCCGATCTGAACTCGCTCCAGTCGCCGCCCAGCCCCGCGGCCTCGATCTGCTCGCTCTGCCGCGGATAGATCGCCTTGAGCCGGTGGTGCGGGAAATGGGCCATGATCACCTTCGACACCGCACCCTGGAAGAGCGGGCGCCGCTGCCCACGGCTGAAGCGGTTCGCGGGACTCAGGGGGCGCGGAACTCGCCGACGCACAGCACCGAGTCGCGGAACGCGGTGCACAGCAGGGCCGAGTGGCCGATCCTCTCGACCAGATCCTCGAGGACTCCGTGGCTCGCGAGCAGCAGAGGGTCCGTCTGGCGGATCTGCAGATCCATCTCGATGATGCGCGGTCCGAGACGGTAGTAGCCGTTCTTGACGGCTGTGAGGAGGCCCGCGTCGTGGAGGGTCTTGATGTACCGGTAGCCGGTCGACCGGGACGTGTCGAGCGCCGTGATCAGATCCGCTGTCGACCAGACGGGATGCTCCTCGGTGTAGAGCTCGAGGATCGCGAGCATCCTCGCCAGGCTGCCGGCGCCGTCGGCGGCGTCGGACAGGGCGCCGGCCGACGGGGTCACCTGGGTCATGCCGGTCTCCCCTCTTCCCGCGGAGTGGAACGACGATCCCCCGATCGACGCGAAGTCCCACAGTATCGGATGCCCGATGCGGCATCGAGATCCTGCTTCTGGAGCCGCCGCCGCGTCTGTGCGGGCGCGGGACGTCGTCCGCACCTGTCGGTGGACACCGGCACCCAGCATTCCTCCCCCCGCGCGGAACATCCGTGCCCAGTGATCGCGACCGAGAGGCGACGCATGTCGTGGCAGCAGGATTCCGACCGGATGTTCATCGGCGGGCGGTGGTGGGCGCCGTCGTCGCCCGAGCGCATCCCGGTCGTCTCGCCGACGACCGAGCAGGAGTTCGCCTCCGTGCCCGCCACCGACGCCGAAGTGATCGACTGTGCCGTCCGGCGCGAGGAGGGCGCGACTCTCGTTCTCGGCGAAGGCCGACCCGCGGGCCTGGACCTCGGCTGGTTCGTCGGACCGACCGTCTTCACGGGCGTCGACCCGAGCAGCCTCGACGCCCGCACCGGGGTCAGGTCGCTCGGTCTGCCGCTCGACAGCCTCGCCGGATGAGTGCGACGCGCGCCTCTCCGGTGCTTGACGACGACCTCGCCCGGCACTTCGCCCACCTCGCCGCGGACATCGATCCCGTGGCCGTCCCGCACGATGCTGTCGAGGCCGCGAAGAAGAGCATCCTCGACACGGTCGGCGTGAGTCTGGCCGCTTCCGGTCTCGACTCCACTGCGCGCAGCGTCCTCGCGCTCGTCCGTGAAGGCTCCGCCTCCGAGGCGACCGTGCTCGGGTACGGCGGACGCGCCTCCGCGACGGACGCCGCCTTCGTTCAACGGGGCCCTCGCGCATGCGCTCGACTTCGACGACCAGACGCCGTGGGGGCAGCATGCGGCGAGCTCGATCGTTCCTGCCTCACTGGCCCTGGCCGAGCGGGTGGGGAGTGTCGGGCGCCACCCTCATCACGGCCGTCGCAGTCGGCCAGGACCTCTTCGCCCGATTGCGCCGGCACGTGGGCTGGCGCAAGGACTGGAACCTGTCCTCGGTGCTCGGCGTCTACGCGGCGACGGCGGCTGCGGGCCGGGTGCTGGGGCTTCCCGCCGACCGTCCCGAGCACGCGCTGGGCATCGCGAGCATGCACTCGAGTGGGGTGATGACCATGGTCGCCGGCACGGGCGGCGATCTGCGAGGCGCGTACGCGGCGTTCTCGGCGCGGGGCGCGGTCACGTCGGCACTCCTGGCCGAGCAGGGCCTGTCCGGCGTCCTGGGGCTGTTCGAGGGCGAGTCCGGAGTCCTCGCCACCTACTTCCGGGGCGACTACGATCGCGGGGCGATACTCCGAGACCTCGGTACCGACTTCCGCGGGTCCGGGACGCTGTACAAGCTCTGGCCGTCGGTGGGGACCTCGCACAGCCACATCCACGCGACGCTGACGCTGATGGAGGAGCTGCGCATCACGGCCGGGGACATCGAGTCGCTGCGCGTCCACGTGGGCGACTACCACGCCGTCAGGTGCAGGCCGCTGGCCGAGAGGAGGGCTCCGGCGTCGGCGGCCGATGCCCGGTTCAGCCTGCCGTTCCTGGTCGCTCTGGCTGCGGTCCGGGGTGGGGTGGGAGCGGCCGACTTCACCGAGTCGGGCCTGCGCGACCCGGTCGTCCTCGCACTGGCGCATCGCGTGCTGCCGGTCCCGGACCCCGATCTCGACTGGAAGGACGTCCTGCCGCCGGGGCGGGTGGACATCCTCACGCGCGACGGACGCGCGGCGACCCTTGTCGGCACGAGCGTCCCGGGGGGCTCCGAGGATCCGCTCGGCTGGGACCGGCTCGCGACGAAGTTCAGGAGTTGCGCCGGTGCCTCGGCGACGCCGTTCGAAGTGTCGCGCGTCGATCGGGCACTCGAGTCGATCCAGCGCCTCGAGACGGTCCCTGACGTGCGCGATGTCATGGCGGTGCTGGCTGTATGAGCGCTTGCTTAGCACTGCCTGCGTTGAGAAGTCTCATAATGCCGGATATAGTCGAGTCCGTTCGACGTGGTGCCGCGACGTCCTGCCGCAGGGGTGGAACTCGGTCGACGCCACGTCCGTTCACGGTTCCGGCGGGGAGCGCGACACCCCGAAGCGAAGACGAAGACGTTCGGCGCCGATCCCTCGAAGGCCGCGGAAGAGCCGCAGCACCGGGGCCGGCCACGACGACAGTATGCCCTCGGGCACTTGACGATGGAGACGACGATGTCGACTGAGAACCCGATGACCGACGAGGTCCCCGTCCGGATCGGGATGATCTCCGCCGACGGCGTGATCGTTCCCCACGGCGGTGTCGAGATGGAGATTCTCAACCCCGCCACGGGCCGGGTGATCGGCGTCCTCCACGAGGCCGACGTCGCCGACGTCGACGCGGTGGTGGCGGGAGCGAAGAAGGCCTACGAGACGATCTGGCGGCGCACGGCGCCGGAGGTGCGCGGTCGCATGCTCGCCGCGTGGGCCTCGGCCATCGCCGACCACCGCGAGGAGCTCGCCGACATCGAGGTCGCGGACGTCGGACATCTGCGACGGGAGGTGACCGCGGACCTCGATTCGTGCGTGCGCATCCTGCGCTACTACTCCGGTCTCGCCGACAAGCTCGAGGGCCGCACCTTCGCTCAGCTGCCGGACCGCCTGTCGTACGGGCTCGACGAGCCCTTCGGCGTCGTCGCGGGTGTCAGCCCCTACAACGGCAACGCGAACTTCCTCGCGCTGAAAGCGGGCCCCGCCCTCGTCGCGGGCAACTGCATCGTCGTCAAGGCGCCCGAGGTCGCGCCGTTGCTGAACTACCGGCTGGTCGAACTGGCCCTCGAGGCGGGTCTGCCCGCCGGCGTCGTCAGCGTCGTCACGGGCCGCGGCGAGACCGTAGGTCCGCTCCTCACCGAGCACCCCGACATCGGCATGATCGCGTTCACAGGCGGGCCGGACTCCGGTCGCGCGATCATCCACCAGTCGGCGGCGAACATCGTGCCCACGTTCCTCGAGCTCGGCGGGAAGAGCCCGGCGATCCTCCTGCCGGACGCCGACCTCGACATCGCGCTTCCGTCACTCCTGCACTCGAACTTCGCCAAGAGCGGGCAGAGCTGCGTGACGGGATCGCGGATCTTCGTGCCGGACTCGATGTACGCGGAGGTCAGTGACCGGCTGGGGCGGAAGGCCGCGACGGTGCGGGTCGGACTGCCGACCGAGGAGTCCTCCCAGATGGGCTCCCTGATCACGCGACGTCACCGCTCCAAGGTCGACGCCCTCGTGCAGCGGGCGGTCGCAGCGGGCGCCGAGGTCCTGGCCGGTGGCGCCCCCGCCGAGGACGGCCCGCTCGCCGACGGCGCCTTCTACCGCCCGACCGTTCTCGGCGGAGTCACCGACGACAACCCCGCCGCCCTCACCGAGGCGTTCGGGCCGATGGCGAGCGTGCTGTCCTACTCCGACGTCGATGAGGTGCTGGCCCGGGCGAACTCGTCCGAGTTCGGTCTCAGCGCCCAGATCTGGGGCAATGACGCGCGCACCCTCCAGTTCCTCGCCAAGAATCTCATCGCCGGCACCGTGTGGGTGAACACCTACCGCTCCTTCCACCCCACGGTCCCGTTCGGCGGGATGAAGCAGAGCGGATTCGGGAAGGAGAACGGCTTCGACTCGGTCGCGATGTACACGCGGCGCAAGGCCGTCGTCTGGGACCTCACCACCGAGCGCGAGCTTCCCTACTCCTGACTGATCACCCCTGACCCCTCCCGCGGAACGGCCCGGGCCTTCGCGCATCCGAGCAGAGAGACGACGACATGACGACGAACCACGACGCAGCGGAACCGACCGGACGACTGACCGGACGCAGGGTCGTCATCACCGGAGCGGCTTCGGGGATCGGACGGAGCACAGCGGAGCTCTTCGTCCGCGAAGGAGCGTCGGTCGCCCTCCTGGACCGCGATCGCGACCTCGTCCACCGTACCGCCGCGGAGATCGGCGGCACCGCTGTCGCGGTGGACGTGACCGACGACGAGGCGGTGAGTGCCGCGGTGGCCGATGCGGCGGCAGCGCTCGGAGGGATCGACGGCGTCGCCCATGCAGCGGGGATCATGTTCCGCGGCCTGGCGGTCGACGTCGCGCCGCAGGATTGGCAGCGGGTGATCGACGTGAACCTCACGGGCACCTACACCCTGATCCGGGCATGCGTGCCGTTCCTGATGCGGGAGCCGGCGGCGACGGTCGTCACGATCGCGTCGGCAGCGGGACTCCTGCCCAACAGCCCCGGCTACACCGCCTACGCGGCGTCGAAGGGAGGCGTGATCGCCCTGTCGAAGGCGTTCGCGGCAGAGTTGGCGCCGACCGTGCGGGTGAACACCGTCTGCCCCGGAATGGTCGACACGGCCATGGCCGACGGGTTCCGCGCGAACGCCGTGAACTACGCTCTCGGGCGGCTGGCGGACCCGGTCGAGATCGCCAGGGCCCTCCTCTTCCTCACGAGCTGGGAGTCGTCGTACATCACCGCTTCGACGCTCGCCGCCGACGGCGGGCGGACCTTCCATTGACCGCCGGTCGACCCGAGACGAGCCGCGTCGAGAGCCGCGGTCGCGAGCTCATCGCACTGCACCGTGCGCCCGAGATCCTCAGTGTGGTCAATGTGTGGGACGTGATCTCGGCGACCACTATCGCCGCCATGCCCGAGACGAGGGCGCTGGCGACCGCGAGCCACTCGATCGCGGCGTCCTTCGGCTACGAGGACGGTGAGAAGATCCCGCTGGAGCTTCACCTCGACATGATCAGCCGCATCTGCGCCGCTGTCGATCTTCCCGTCTCCGCGGATCTCGAGGCAGGCTACGGGGATGCCGGCGAGACGATCCGCAGAGCGGTGGGCGTCGGGGCGGTCGGCGCCAACCTCGAGGACCAGGCGAAGCCGTTCGCGCAGTCGCTCCGGGCGGTCGAGGCCGCCGTGCGCGCGGCCGAGGCGGAGGGCGTCCCGTTCGCCCTCAACGCCCGCACCGATGTGATCGCCCAGGCCGGCGAGCGACCGGACAACGAGGTCGTCGCCGACGCGATCGAGCGCGGCCGGGCGTATCTGGAGGCCGGAGCGACCTCGGTCTTCATCGCCGGGCGTGTCTCGGACGAGACGGTCGCACGCCTGGTCGAGGCACTCGGTCGGCAGCGGATCAGCGTGATCGGTCTGATCGGATCCCAGTCGGCCCTCCGCTTCGAGGAGCTCGGTGTGGCACGCGTCTCGTACGGTCCGTGGACCCAGCGTGTCGCTCTGACCGCTCTGCAGGACACGGCTGCTGTCCTCTACCGAGGGGGAGTGCTGCCCGGGAGGACTCGACGCCTGACCTGACCGGGTGCACTGGACCCTCCGAGCGGTGCCCCGGCTAAACAGGTTCCAGCAGAACCCTTCAAGTGCTGGTCAGCGCGCCATACCGTTGCAGTCATGGATCACCGAGCTGAGGTACGCGAATTCCTGGCGTCGCGCCGTGCGCGCAGAACGCCGGAGCAGGCCGGGATCGAGCCGGGTGGTGGACGCCGCCGAGTCGCCGGCCTCCGCCGTGACGAGACCGCGCGTCTTGCGGGAGTGAGCGTCGACTACTACACCCGACTGGAGCGGGGGAACCTCTCCGGAGTGTCCGACTCCGTTCTGGACGCGATCGCCCGGGCACTCGACCTCGACCGCGCCGAGCACGACCACCTCTACGACCTCGCCCGCACGGCGAACGAAGCCGGGGTGCGCTCTCGCCCGCGTCCCCGGGTCGCGAAGACCATCCGACCCGAGCTGCAGTTCCTCCTCGACTCCATCACGGAGGCTCCGGCGTTCGTGTCGAACACCCGGATGGACATCGTCGCTGCGAACACCCTCGGCTTCGCGCTCTACTCCGAGATGTACAAGAGCCCGGCGCGCCCCGCCAACCACTCGCGCTTCATCTTCTTCGACCCGCGCGCGTACGTCTTTTACCCCGATTGGGAGCGGGCCGCCGACGTCAACGTCGCGATCCTCCGGCGCGATGCGGGCCGCAATCCTCACGACAAGCAGCTCGCCGAGCTGATCGGCGAGCTGTCGATGCGCAGTGACGACTTCCGGACACGGTGGGCCGAGCACAACGTGCGGCGCCACTACACGGGACTGAAGCAGTTCAACCATCCCGCGGTCGGTCTGATGGAGCTGACCTTCCAGGCGATCGACCTGCAGGACGACCCGGGGTACTCGATGACCGTCTACCCGGCAATGCCCGGCAGCGCCACCGATGACAAGCTCCGGCTCCTCGCCACCTGGGCCGCGACCGAGGAGATCGCGCGGCTCGCCACCAGCTCAGCGAACTGAGCTCTCCCTGTCACGGCCGATGACGGTGCGGCTCCTGTCTGCCGTGGCGCCGCCCTGAACCCGAAAGATGCCATGACCTCCACCATGCCCGTGTTCCTCCCCGACGCGAGCGATCGAGCCGAACCGCGGACGATGCCGTGGCTGGCGCTCTCCCTGCTCGCCACGATGGGGTTCGTCCTTGTCGCCGCAGAGACCATGCCCGCCGGCCTCCTGCCGGTGATCGCCGAGGGGATGGGAACCAGCGAAGGGACCGTCGGTCAGTTCATCAGTGTCTGGGCCCTCGGAACCGTGATCGTGACGATCCCGGCGATCAGCCTGACCCGAGGTCTCCGCCGCAAGCCGCTGATCCTGGTCGCGATCGCACTCCTCGTCGTCGCGAACACCGTCACCGCACTCCGAGCGATGTCGTGGTGTCGCTCTGTCTCGCGCTTCTTCGCGGGGGCGTTCACCGGCGTCATCTGGGGAGTGCTCGCAGCCTACGGTCGCCGGATCAGCCCGCGCCACCGCGCAGGGCTGGCGCTGTCGATCGTGTCGGTCGGCGCCCTCGTCGGTTTCGCGCTCGGCACTCCGCTGGGCGCGTGGCTCGGCACGACCTTCGACTGGCGCTGGTCGTTCGGCGGGCTGAGCCTGATCGCGCTCCTTACCCTCGTGCTGATCGCCCTCTTCGTCCCGGACGCTCCCGGCCAACCGAGATCCGCCGAGGGAAGCCTGCCTCTGGTCGAGGTCTTCACCATGCCGGGCGTCGCGATCGTGTGTCTGACGATCTTCGTCTGGATGCTCGCGCACAACACGATCTACACGTACATCGCGCTGTTCCTCCGCGACGGCGGCTCGGGCCTCGGCCCCGACCTCGTGCTCCTCGTCTACGGGGTGTCCTCGATCGTCGGCGTCGCGATCACCGCGGCGGTCATCGACCGCTTCCCCCGCGCCCTTCTGCACCTCAGCCTCGCGGTCTTCGTCCTCGCGGGCCTGGTCCTGCTGCTGGGTCGCGGCGCTCCCGCGGCCGTGCTGGTGGCGGGCGTGCTGTGGGGCGTCGCGTTCGAGGTGCGTCGGCGCAGCTCCAGGCGGCGCTGGAGCCGATCGGGTCGCGAGAACTCCGGACGTCGCGAACTCCTTCCTGCCCGTCGCGTTCAACCTCGCGATCTTCTCCGCGGGCGTGCTCGGCGCGGTGCTGCTCCAGAGCTTCGACGCCTTCGTCCTCGCCGTCCTCATGGCCGTACTCGGTGCTGTCGCTCTCGTGATCACCTTCTACGGACGCCGAACGGCGTACTCCGTGGACCACCTCGGCGCGCGCTGAGCGCGACCGCAGAGCAGGAGCTCCCGATGACCATCGCAGGCACCCCGACGGCGATCGTCGTGACGATCGACGGCGTCGAGATCGCAGGACGGCTCGATGACAGCGCGACGAGCGCGTCCCTCCTCGCCCGGCTACCGCTGACGCTGCCGTTCCGCGACATGGGCGGGCAGGGAGAAGCTCGCCGACCTGGGCGAGGCCCTCAGCCTCCGCGGTGCGCCGTCACGGAGTGACGCGCAGCCGCGCACCATCGGGTACTACAGCCCGACCCGCAACCTCGTCCTCTACTACGAGTACGTGGGCGCCTACCCGGGCATCGTGCCTCTCGGGTCCTTCGACGACGTCGGCCCGGTCAGGGACCTCGCCGACGGCACGCTCGTCACTCTCCGACGCGCGGACTGAATCCCTCCATCCTCCGCCTCTAGACGACCAGGAGTCCACCATGAAGGCCGCATACATGTTCGGTGCCGGCGACGTCCGCATCATCGACGCCCCCGATCCCGTCATCCGACACTCCACCGACGCCGTCGTCCGCATCGTCCGCGCCTGCGTGTGCGGATCGGACCTGCACCCGTACCACGACATGGAGGAGAACTCCGAGGGAGTCTCGATGGGGCACGAGTTCCTCGGCGTCGTCGAGGAGATCGGCGCCGAGGTCCGGACGCTCGCTGTGGGCGACCTCGTCATCTCCCCGTTCTCCTTCTCGGACGGCACGTGCGAGTTCTGCCGGGAGGGGCTGTTCACCTCCTGCGTGCACGGCGGCTTCTGGGACATGCCCGGCATGGGAGGCGGCCAGGCGGAGGCCGTCCGCGTCCCCCTCGCCGACGGCACGCTCGTCGCGGTGCCCGACGTCGACGAGACATCGCCGCTGCTCACCTCGCTGCTGACGCTCTCGGACGTGTACGGCACCGGATGGCACGCCGCCACCCGCGCCGATGTCTCGCCCGAGCGACTCCGTCGCGGTGATCGGCGACGGTGCAGTCGGGCTGCTGGCCGTGCTGTCGGCCAAGCAGAAGGGTGCCGAGCGCATCATCCTGATGGGCCGTCACAAGGCCCGCACCGACCTCGGGATCGAGTTCGGCGCCACCGATGTCGTCGCCGAGCGGGGCGAGGAGGGCATCGCGAAGGTCCGCGACCTCACCGGGGGCTCGGGCGTGAAGAAGGTCCTCGAGGCCGTCGGCCACCTGCCCGCATACGAGCAGGCGTACAGGATCGTCCGCCCGGGCGGCATCATCAGCCGCGTCGGCGTCCCGCAGTACGAGGAGGCGTCCGTCGGGTTCGCCAGCCTCTTCGGCGGCAACATCACGCTCACCGGCGGCCCCGCCCCCGTCCGCGGCTACATCGAGCAGCTCATGCCCGCGATCCTCGACGGCAGCATCGATCCCGGCAGGGTCTTCGACCGCACCGTGAGCCTGGACGAGGTCCCGGATGCGTATCGCGCGATGAACGATCGCCGGATCCCGAAGGCGATGATCACCTTCTGACCCCCCGCGTTCCCCATCGAGCGGGACGCAACTGCTCCGCGCACCCACTGGAAGACGAAGGAGACCACCGTGAACATCGAACCCTCCCGGCCGACGGTCAAGAACCCACCCGAGCAGTTCCTCGGCGATGTCTGGCTCGACATGATCGCCGTCCCGCACGAGGACGGCCAGCACATGACCGTCGCCACCGTCCGCTTCGCCCCCGGTGCTCGGACCGCCTGGCACTCGCACGCCCGCGGGCAGTACCTCCGCGTGACGGAGGGGGTCGGCCGGTTCGGGACCCGCGACGGCGCGGTCATCGAGGTGCTTCCCGGCCAGACCCTCTACACCCCGCCCGGCCAGGAGCACTGGCACTCAGCGCCGGCGGACCGCTTCATGGCGCACATCGCCATGACGGAGAACGGAGACGATCCCGCCACGACCACGACCTGGCTTGAGCACGTCACCGACGCCGGGTGCTCCGGTGCCGATGCGTGAACGTCGAAGCCCGGCTCACCGGAAGGACGGCACCGTGACCGCGCACGAGGAGGCTCAGGACGAGTTCACGACTCTGTTCGCCGGGCGTTCCCCGGAGCGCGGCGCACCACTCGACGAGACCGATCCCGAACTCGTCGCACTCCACCGCGACTTCGCGTTCGGCGAGACGCTCGGGCACGTCCGCCTCGGCCGTCGCGAGCGGCTCCTCCTGCAGCTCGCCGCTGCTCTCGCGGTCGGGGCGGTCGACCACTTCCGCGTGCTTCAGGGGGCCGCGCTCGAGGTCGGAGTTCCCCCGATCCAGGTGAAGGAGGTGACGTATCAGGCCGTCGCGTACGTCGGCATGGCGCGAGCAGTCGACTTCATCGTCCTGAGCAACGAGATCTTCACCGCTCGGGGGATCGCGCTGCCCCTCGAGGGGCAGTCGACCACGACTCCCGGCACCCGTCGCGAGGCCGGGCTCGCCGCGCAGACCGCCGCTTTCGGCGCCGAGGTCGTCGAGGGGCTCTTCTCGGGCCCGGTCGACGCGAGGCGCTTCTCGGAGTTCCTCGCGGGCAACTGCTTCGGCGACTACTACACGCGCTCCGGTCTCGACGTGAAGCAGCGCGAGCTCGTCACCTTCGCGCTTGCTCGCCGCTCTCGGCGGTGCCGATAGTCAGCTCAGGAGCCACGTCACGGCGAATCTGACCGTCGGGAACACGCGAGGAGACCTCCTCGACGTCCTCACCGTGCTGGTCGCCTCCCTCGGCTACCCCCGCACCCCGAACGCCCTCGCTCAGGTGAACGCCGCGGCTCCCGCTCCTGCGTGACCTCCGCCTGAGAGGCTCTGCGGCGACCCGTTCGAGCAGACCCCGCTCGCCGCGCACCATGCTCTGCCCTGGAGGGGAGCGCCCCTTCGAAGGAGAATCCATGACAGACATCCGCGGTTCCGGCAACGGGTCGGCACCCGGATCGGGCGGGCGGACGATGACGGTCGTCGTCGCCGCCCGGGGACGACCCGCCGCCCTCTCGCCTCCGCCGCCGTCATGGTGCTGGCGATCTCCGGCTGCAGCGTCTCGGGCGACGGCTCGGAGCCGACCTCGACGACCCGTGCCAGCTCCCCGACGGCATCCACTCCGTCGTCGACCGCAGCTGCCGAGGCGCCTGCTCCGGCCGCCACGGCACCCGAGACGCCCGCTCCGGTCGCGGAGGACCCTGCCGGCCCGGCGTCGATCTCGCTGCAGTTCGGCGATGCCGTCGTCACCGCGACGGTGGAGGACACCGCTGCCGGACGCTCGCTCCTCGCCCAGCTCCCCGCCGAGCTCGACTTCCGCGACTACGGCGGTCAGGAGAAGATCGCGACCCTCCCTGCTCCGATCGATCTCGACGGAGCGCCGGATCGCGCGACAGCTCCCGCGGGAACCCTCGCCTACTACGCGCCGGATCAGGGTCTCGTCCTCTACTACGACGCCGTCGGCTCGTATCCGGGCATCGTGCCGCTGGGCACCTTCGACGACGTCGAGGCGCTGGAGGGACGCGAGCGACGGACCGGTGACGGTGCGGGTGAGCGGATGACGCCCGGAGGGGCGCTCCGAGGCTCGTGCGCACCCGGACGCGCCCCTGAAGCCACCACTCGACGGTGACGGGATGACCACGACACGGAACGGGCGGCGGTTCCTCCTGACCGAGCATCGAGCCCGAGCCCTCCACTGGGATCTCCGGCTCGAGGACGGGGACGTGCTGCTCAGCTGGACGCTGCCCAAGGGGGAGCCCGCCGAGCCCGGACAGAAGCGGCTGGCGGTGCGAACGGACGACCACGGACTAGAGTTCCTCGACCCCGCGGCGACGACCGCGCGCGCCGAGGCGGCGGGCTCGTCGGTCGTGCTCACCGACCTGGGTCTCTACGAGCGTGAAACATGGCTTCCCGACTCCCGCATCGTCGTGACGCTGCACGGCGAGCTTCTCGGCAGACGGCGTCTCCGCCTCATCCGTACTGCTCGAGCCGGGGAGAGGGTGCATGGCTGGCTCAGCGGCCTCGAGGAGCCCGGCTGACCGACGCCGCCGGACGCGGCGTTCGTCCCCGCGAGACCGAGTTTGTGGGACGGCTCCGGGCGCGCCTCGACCTGGGCGAGCGGAATGCGCCCGTCGTCGGCCGGGTCGTTCCGCGACTCCGCCTGGAGGGTCACTTCCAGCGGGGCTGCGAAGGTTCGGAAGGCGCCACGGGCGGTGTGGAGATCCCAGAGGACGTCGGCGAGGACGGAGGGTCGCGATCAGCTCGCCGTCGCCGATGCCGAACGGGACGATCAGCTGGGCGACGTGGATCCTCGGGGGCGAGCGCGTCGTGCAGCATCTGCGCGTACGCGCCCTCGGCGGCGAAGGCGACCGAGACCCCCGCCACGTCGCCGTTCGGTCGGACCGCGCTGCCGCCGTTGACGAACAGGATGCTGCCCGTTCCGCTCGCGCGCATGTCCGGGAGCACCCGGTGCACGGCGGTCGCCGGCCCGTACACCGAGAGCTGGATGGGCCCGACGAGGTCTTCGGCGGTCGTCCGGAGGAGCGGCTTCATGAACTCAGCCGCCGGAACGGGGCTGTACTGAAGGACCTCGATCGCGCCGAGTTCCGCCGATGCCGTCTCCAGGGCCGAGGTGAGCTGTGCGGGATCACGGATGTCGGCGGGGAACGCCGCCGCGTGGTGCTCCGTCCGCCGTCAGCTCGGCCAACGAGTTCCGCGAGCTTGTCGGCACCTGCGGGACACGAGGGCGATCGCGAAGCCCTCGCGGGCGAATCGGCGGGCGACAGCGAGGCCGAGGCCTGGTCCGGCGCCGATGACGGCGAGAGTGCTCATGCGTGGATCTCCTTGGTCGCGACGTCGGTCGCATGCGTGGGTTGCTCGAAGCCGCTCCGGAGGTCGGCTGGAAGCACTGAAGGACGCGAACTGAGAAGAAGAGCGCCGTGTCGATCGAACCTCCCGGTGTCACAAGTAGCGAGGGGTCTGTCGGAACCCCCCTCCGGCGCCGTTCTCCGCGAGTGGATCGAATCTCTCGGCGGGCAGGAGACCAGCACGGCTCTGTCGAAGTGCCGGCGCGCCAGGGGACGCATGCGGGGACTGTCACGTGATGAGGGGGCCCGAGAGAGCCTCTCAGGCCCGCGCGGTCTCCACGTACCGTCGGCCGTGTTCGTCCGTTGACACCCGAAGGACCTTGATGATGAGCAAGAGAACGACCATTCCTCCACGCCGGCCGATGCGCCTGACCGGATCGCTCGTCACGGTGATCGCCGCGACGATGGTGATGGTGCCGCGGCGCCGGCCGCCGCCCATCACGGCTGGGACGGCTTCGAGACGGACCGCTCTCTACATCGCGGGCACGGTCTCGTCGGACGGCAGCTGGGAGCCTCACCGTACTTCGATGCCGAGCTCGACGGCACTCTCCCCGCGGAGACGCCCGAGCTCGCGATACCCGAGGAGCCGTAGGGCCCGAGGACAGCATCCGGGTCGAGTCCGCGCTCGCCTACTCCGGAGCGCAGGAGCGGCTGGAGATCATCATCGCGCCGCCCGCCTACACGGGGCGTGGGGTGCTGGATCGACCGCTGGAGGTCGGCGAGCGCTTCCAGGGTGTCGGCCGCATCAACCGATCCGACGACGCCCTGTTCCGTCCGGTCGCGTTCTGGTACGGAGACGACGCAGTGCCGGTGAATCAGGTGTCTCGGCAGCACGCTCCCAGTGCGGGCTCCGCTGCCCGACTCCGCCGTTCCGTCGGGGGCGGCCACGGCTCCCGCCCTGTCGACGACGTCGACAGCGGCGGACCCGCTGGAGGAGCTCGAACCCTCGACGGAGGCGACCGGTGCGGACACCGCGACAGGAGCGGAGGGCGCCGGCGCTGCCGGCGTCTGGGGCGTGTTCGGAGTGATCGTCCTCGCGGTGCCGTCGGCGGGGGCCTCTACCTGCGCAGCCGATCGCGGCAGAGCTGAGCGGCGCGACGAGATGCCGGACTGGCTCGAGGTCGCTCTCGGATGGTTGCAGGCCTCCGCTCTCGGCGAGGCGGTGCGAGGCACGCCGTTCCTCTCACCCCACGCTCGAGAGCGTCCACATCCTGGGGATCGCCGTCCTCATCGGCCGGCGTTCGTCTTCGATCTGCGACTGCTCGGGATCGGGCGACGAGTGGTGTCTCGTCAGAACCGCCGCCCACCCACCTCCTGCTCCGTCTCACACGTCGGCCTGGTCGTCGCCCTCGCCACCGGTGTCGCACTGTTCAGCGCCCAGACGACTGCGGTCGCCGGCGCCGCCGCCGCCCCCTGGAAGCCGGGCTCCTGATCGTGGCGGGAGTGAACGTCCTGGTGCTCCACCGCGGCGTCTACCGAACCGCCGGCGAGTGGACGGACGCAGCGGTGGACTCCGATCGCGGCACGGCTGGCCGCGGGCGTGTCTCGGCGACGTGGACGGAGTCGCCTGCGCCGGACGGTTCCTGGCCTACACCTGAGATCCGGGCGGCGTGAGCCGGTGTCCGGGCACGACGGTGATCCGGCTGCGTGTCGTGCAAGTGCCCTCGCCGTCCCCGGAGTCGAGAGCTGGGGTCTCCAGCAGGGCCTCCCAGCCGAAGGGTGGACGGATCACCCTGGAATCCGCGAGATTCCGGTCGACGCTCCACTCGAAAGTGAAGCTCTCCTCAGCGTTCACGGAGTGGACGCACAGAGATCGACCATGAAGTCCCCCTCACGATCACCGCTACCGAGTGCGAGCGGACCGCGGAGATCGCGGCGACCTCCCCTCGGCTCCACCCGGCTGCGACGACGCGGCACCCGATCGCCCGCGTCCTGCCCGGGCGACCTCTCTCCGCCCACGAAGGGACCGCCCGTGACCACTGCAGCTCAGGAGTCGTCGACTCCTGCCCCTCGACGACTGCGACTCGACGCCCGCCGGCACCACGGCGTCGTCCTCCGCCCGCGCCCGGTTCCGCAGTCCCTGGGCGTCCCTCCGCTCTCGGTCTGCGAGCCGTCGTCGCCCTGCTCGCCGGGCGGACGATTCGTCGAGCTCTGCGGATCGTGCGGCCTGGTGGTGGCACAGCCGTTCCCGGCCTGATCATGGAGCGTCTCTGCCCCGACCTTCTGGGCCTCCTGCTCGCGCAGCCCCCGCAGGGTCTCGTGGTCGTGAGCGGATCGAGTGGCAAGCCGACCACGACGAGCATGCTCGTCGCGATCGTGCGCGCGCACGGCCTGCGCGTCGTGACCAATCCGGACACCGCGAACATCGGCAGGGGATGCTCTCGGAGCTCGTCGATCAGGCCGATCGGCGCGGTCGGCTGCCTCGGCGACATCGCGATCCTCGAGATGGACGAGGGCACGCGGCGCTGACGACGCGTCGGTGCGCCCCGCGGGTGAGCGTGCTGCTGAACGTGATGGTCGACCAGCTGCACCGCTGGCAGGAGCCGGAGCGAGTGGCGGGCTACCTCGAGCACGTGGCCGACGACACCCTCGAGACCGTCGTGATCACTCGGAGCGACCCGCACCTCGCCCGGCTCGGCGCGCGACTCGCGCAGGAGGACCGCCTCGTCGTCCGGCGCGTGGGAGTCGCTCCGAGATCCTCGCGACGCTGCGGAACGGTCTCGGGTCCACGTTCCCGACTTCAGCGCCGCCGTGGATCAGGGCATCGCCTCCGCGGACGTTCTGGTCGTCGAGACCGATGGCCGGCATGTGCGTCTCGCGCTCGGCGCGGGTGTCCATGTCGAGGTGAGTCTGCCCGCCGCCGGAGTGCACATCGCCGTGGATGCGGCGGCCGCCGTCGAGGGAGCGCGCGCCGTGCTCGGTGTCGACTTCGACCCGCGTCTCGTCGTACGAGCCTCGCCGAGCTCCCGACCGTCTTCGGCCGTGACGAGCACGCGCGTGTCGAGGGCCAACCCGTGGACTTCGTCCTGACGAAGAGTCCGAGCAGCATGCAGATGAACCTCGACCTGATGGAGTCCGAGCCGGAGCGCGTCTACGTCGCCGTCGGCCGCGACATCCTCGACGCGTCTCAACTGTGGATCCCCGAGTGGAGCGCGCTCGGTCACGCCGATGTCGTCTCGGGCTGGCAGGCGTGGGACACGGCACTGCGACTCGCGTACGACGACGTGCCGGCCGACCTCGTCGAACCGGACATCGACGCCGCCACCCGGCGGTTCCTGCAGCTCCCCGCGCCGACGAGCGGACGCCCGAAGACCGTCGTCTTCACCCCCGAGAGCATGCGCCGCATCCGCCGATCACTCGGCATGACGGGGAAGGCGGTGATCCGATGAGCGCGATCGAGATCCTCGATGTCTTCCCGACCCACTTCAACGTGAACGGGGACTCGGGGAACGTCCTCGCGCTCCGCCGGCGGCTCGGAGTGGGCCGGCATCCCGGCGCGCACTGCGGTCGTTCATCCGGGGGAGCGGTGGCACCGGCTCGCCCGACCCGACGTCGTGCACATCGGAGGCGGATCCGTCGCAGCGCAGCGCGCGGTGATGGGCGACGTCCTCGCGAACGCCGCAGTGCTGCTCGAGTGGCTGGAGCAGGGGACGACACTGCTCGGGGTGGCGGGCGGCTTCCAGCTCCTGATGGCCGAGGTCACTCTGCCCGGCGACGGCATCGCCCGCCCCGGCTTCGGCGTCTTCGAGGGAGAGCCTCGCCCACCGCGGAGCGGGTGAGCGAGTTCGTGGTCCTCGACTCGCCCCTCGGGATCCTCCACGGCTACCAGAACCTCGGCCAGACCGTGCGCCTGGGCCGCTCGGTCCAGCCGCTCGGCACGCCGGTGACCGGTTCGGGCAACATGCTGACGCCCGGAACGGAGGGCGCTCGTTCGGACTCCGCGATCGGCAGCAACCTGCACGGCCCCTCCTCCGAAGAATCCCGCGCTGGCCGATCTGGTCCTGCGACGGGCGACGGAGGGGTCCGGGCACGACTACCGGACCGGTCCGCGGCACGCGACGGCGGACGGCTACGCCGACGCCGGCAACGCCGTTCTCCGTGATCGCCTGCGTCGATCCTCCGGCCGGAGGTCCTCCGCGAGGAGCCTCGTCACGCAGGTGCCGCGATGAGGGGCGCCGCGTCCCTCGGGCGAGCCGTCGGTGTCCTGGGCGGAATGATCGGCCTGAGCGTGGTCGCCGGCGTGCTCGTCGTGGCGATGATCATCCCGGTCGTCGCGGTGACCGGGGTGTCGGTGCGCTCGTCGCTGGCCTTCTTCCGGGCACCGGAGCAGCTGGAGACTCAGTCGGCTCCCAGCAGAACACCATCGCCGTCGTGGAGGCGGGCGCCGTCGTCCCCCTCGCGACCGTCTTCGACCAGAACCGCCGCGTCGTGCCGCTGGAGCGGATGAGCGAGTCACTGCGCAACGCCGCGATCGCGGGGGAGGACCGGCGCTACTTCGAGCACAGCGGCGTGGATCTGCCGTCCGTCGCCCGTGCAGCGCTGGGGCAGATCACGGGATCCAGCGACAGTGGCGCCTCGACGGTGACGATGCAGCTCGTCCGGAACATCCTCATCCAGGAGGCCGTCAACGACCCGGCACTCACCGATGAGGAGGTCGCGGTCCTCGCTCAGGAGGCCACGGAGACGACGATCGAGCGGAAGGTGCTCGAGATGCGGCAGGCGGTCGACCTCGAGGAGTCCTACACGAAGGAGCAGATCCTCGAGGCCTACCTGAACATCGCCGGCTTCGGAGCCAACACCTACGGTGTCGAGGCGGCGGCGCAGCGGTACTTCTCCCGCAGCGCGTCCGACGTGACACTCGCGCAGGCGGCGAGCATCATCGCCGTCGTGCAGTCACCCTCAGCGCGCAACCTCGTCGACCCGGCGAACTACGCCGCGAACCAGGAGCGGCGCGACGTGATCCTTACCGCTATGCGCGATGAGGGGTACGTCACGCCCGCGGAGTTCGACGAGGCGCTCGCCACGCCGGTCGACGATCGGTTCGTCCAGCTGTCCGACACCGGTCAGGGCTGCTACTTCGCCCGAGAGGGCTTCGAATTCGTCTGCGACTACGCTGCGACCGTCGTGCCCGAGCCCCCGCCCTCGGCGCGACCCCCGAGGAGCGCGCCGCGAACTGGCGTGCCGGCGGCTACACGCTCGTCACCTCCATCGATCCCACCCTGCAGGAGACGGCGAACTCCCTCGTGCAGAGCACCGCCGACCCGTCACGGGCCCGCTTCGAGATCGGTGCCGCGTCCTCCTCCGTGGAGGCGGGCACGGGACGGATCCTCGTCATGGCGCAGAACCGGACCTACGACAGCACTCCCGCGGCTCCCGCCGGGACGACAGGGGTCAACCTGAACGCCGACCTCACCCACGGCGGGTCGATCGGGTTCCAGCCGGGCTCGACCTACAAGCCGTTCGTGCTCCTCGCGCACCTCGCGGAGGAGGGTCGGTGAACGACTCCTACGACGCCGGAGTGGGCCGGGTGGACATGCGGAGGTTCGCCGACAGCTGCGGCGGCCCGTGGGTGGGTTCCTACTCCTTCCGGAACGACGCGAACGAGTCGGGTCGCTACACGGTCGCCCGGCGACGGCGCAGTCCGTCAACTCCGTGTTCGTCCAGATGGCGCAGGAGCTCGACCAGTGCGAGATCGCCGGCGTCGCCGAGTCGCTCGGCGTCCGCGCAGCAAGCGGTGAGCCTCTGGCTACGCGGCCCTCGTGCTCGATCGGCGGATGCGAGAACACCGTTGCGCCGCTGGCGATGGCCGCTGCGTACGCCGCGATAGCATTCGGCGGCACCTACTGCTCGCCCGTCCTCGTGGACCGCGTCATCACCCCGGACGGTTCCGACGCTCCCGGGCAGTCGGCCGATGCGGCCCTCGCGCGTCGGTTCCGGACGTCGCCGCCTCGGGGATCTCCGCGATGCGCGGTGTATGACGGGAACGGCCGCCGCGTCGGATCCGAACGACGGCACGCCGTACTTCGGCAAGACGGGCACCACCGACGACGCCGTGCACACCTGGATGGTCGGCTCCTCGAGCGAGGTCGCGACGGCCGTCTGGGTCGGCAACGTCAACGGCGAGCAGAACCTCCGCTCGGTCTCCGTCGGGGGCGTCCGGCAGCTGTCCTGCGGCACGCGATCTTCCGACCTCTCGCCCGCGCGATCGACGCCGCGCATCCAGGATCTGCTTTCACAGATCCGCCACAGCGCGGCTGATGATCTACTCCAGTCGATGATCTGATTGTCAAAAGCCTGAGCGAGCACGCCATCTCCGTGCTGATCGAAAGGTGTCGCCACGCGTCGATGTTTGGTTTCCGCACGTGCGAAGACGGAGCTCTGCGTGAAGGCGGCAGAGGAATCGATGGCAAGGATCGCAGAGCGATCCGCGGCAGATCCATCCTCATCAGGTTCCACCGGCTTCAGATGTAGAGACTCGAACCTGCCGGAGTCAGCTCCGGCCGGACAGATCAGGCTCCAATCCAACGCGCTCCGCCTCGATGGCGAAGATCGTGACAAGCCCGGGGGCGATGTCCTCGTCTACTGCCGTGTTCCGGTTGCGCACAAACTCCACGACCCCTTCGATCCACCACTCCTCGTGCTCGGCGAACTGGGCTGGAGCCATGAGCCGCTCGTCTACTCGCACCTCGCCGAGAACGACGTCACGGGAGCGACTGGCCGCGATGGGGAACGCCCGGTCTCCCGAGTCGAGTCGGAGAGGAGGTGCAAGGATCACCGCCCGGATCAGGATGTCTGAAGGGGGAGCGTCTAGGTGGACTGGGGCGGCAAGCTTGAGGATCATAGAATTATCCTAGAGTCGCCGTCGATCGTTGCGTAGTGTCCGCGAAACTTGGCGTGTGACAACCCGAGATTCCTTCGAACTTCCCGACGACGTGCTTGCAGCCTCGGATGCGTTCGGCAACCGGGTCCGGCTGGCGATCATCGACTTCCTGGTGCAGAGCGGGCCGTCGACCAGGAGGAGCGATCGCAAGCGCGCTCAGCGTCAATCTGAAGACCCTCCAGTTCCACCTGGCCGGGCTCAGAAGCCTCGGCGTTCTTCGCGTACGCGCACTTCAAGCCTCGACGGGTGATTGGCATCGGCAGGAGTACGTGCTGGATCGCGCTCGACTCGACGTCCTGGTGCTCGCCCTGCAGAAGTGGTCCGCGCCACCGCAGTCGTGACGTCGCTGCCCACCCGGACAGTAGCTGGTGGCAGTCGTTCATCTACGGACTTGCTGCACTACTGCATCACGTATCTGCTGAGCTAATGGTGATCCGTCCCCCGCGAGCTCGATGAGAGCCCGGATGACCTCTACTTGATGCACTCGAGGTCGAGCTAGCGCGGCCGCCAGATCTTGCGTCAGCGCGTTCAAGGTTCGATAGGTACTCGGCGGCAGATCCGCCGTCACCCTGATCGGTTTTGTCCGGATCGGAGGCCCTGCTGGTCAGTGCGCGCCGGCTCGACGGTCGCGGAAGGTGTGCGGGCGGCGTCGCGAAGTCGCTCGGCCAAGTGCTGCGCGGACGAGTTCACGGCGACCCGGTAGTTCAGCGACCTCGCGCGCAACGGCCTCGAATACAGAACCGAATGCAACTTCGAGACCCGAAGGATTGTGCGACCACTTCTCTTCGGCTACTTCCGACTCGAGAACCTGATGTCCGAGCTCGGTGATGATCTCACGGTACATCCGCGTCGATCGAGCGTTCGTGACTGTTCGGTTCAGCAGCACGACCGTCCTCGAGGCTTCAGGTCGGTTAGCACGCTCGAGTTCGATGAGTGCTGAGACGTCTTTGAGCCTTTCAAAATCGAGCAACGTGGGCGCCATGGGGACGACCAGGACATCAGCACTCCGGATCGCTGCCGCGGTGATGCCTCGCTGGTCATCGGTCGGTGGAGTGTCCACGACGACTATCTCTACACCGGGCGGCACGATGCCGCCGAGGCGAGAGTCCAAGTTCCGGACCGGCAGTGCGATCGTCGGGATAGCCCATGCCGCACTCTCGCTCCATCGAAGAAGAGAGCCCTGAGGGTCGGCATCCACCATGAGGACGGCGCGATCGGTGCTGGCGAGCTGATGAGAGACGAAAGCAGTCGACGTCGTCTTCCCTGTTCCGCCTTTCGGGTTGACGAATGCCAGCGTCTTGTGGTTCATGTGCAAGTACTCACTTCAGTAGGTCCTTCATCAAGTAGTGCGGTAGCTACTGCATCTCGGATTCGGTTCGGTCCTCGAGCAGCCGCCCATGGACGGCCCGCACTTCGTCAGTGCTCGGCGACAGTGTTGGCCTGCGCCTGAAGGCCCTCGAGGGTGCTCTCGCATGCAGGGCAGGGAACCCAGACGTCACCCGAACGCACCAGTCGCGTCGTCGAGTCGCACCCGCCGCACCAGGGGACTGAGCGCTGCATCGTCGGCACCAGCCATGCCTTTCCCAGAGGTGTCCTTTCGTGGCACAGAGCGCGTTCGGTCGTCTCGCGGGGGCCGGGCGTTCGCGGTCGTCGGCCGCTCGAAGCCACTCGTACGGGCTTGCTTCGATTCCTGCAGCCACGAACGCGACTGGGTCGACCACAGTCGCTCGCGCTCTACCGAGGATGGCGCTGGAAGCCTGAAGAAGATCGATCATCTGAACGCCATTGTGAAGGAGACCAGCGGAACGCAAATCGAGCAGCTTCCTCTCGAGTCGCGATCGATCCAGCCTCGGATGCAATTGACGTAGCAGTTCGCCCGTCTCGTCGGTGTGACTCCGAAGTGGGCGCAGGCACTTTCGATAGTCGAGATGATGAGATTCTTCTCGAGGGGTGTTCTTGAGAATGGTCTTTCTTAAGGGCGGGATGGCCCGTTGTCGGTTGCTCCGCGGCGGGTGACCGGACTTCGGTCGATCCGTGTGCGGGTATTCCTCCTCGGCTTATGGCTTTCGGGAGATCGTCGTCCGTGGATCGTGCGCTCGACCTACCAGCCCCCCGACTCCGTCCGGCTCGTCCACCGCGAGAATCGAAGCCCGACCCGTTGTCGGGTTTCCCTCCTTGGCCTGGTCCGCTTGGTCGGCGGCTGGTTCAGGGTCCAGCACGTGGAAGACGAGCTTCCGGGGCTGGCCACCGATCTTCTTGCCGGCCTCATCGACGGACCCTGCTGGCCAGCGAACGGTCTCTGCGCGGAGGTATCCAGCACTCCGAGCCGCTGTCGCGCTGCGAGAAACGCATCCTTGCCGAGGCCGAGGTCCCGCTGCGCGCGAGCTTGCGTGATTGCGTAGTCGCGACGATGGCTCAGGAGATACAGATAGATGCTCCAGGGCGTTGCCGACGACTCGTCGGTCGCGAAGTCCACCAGTTCCGGTACTGGCCGAACTCGCGCTCGAAGGTCAACTCTGGTCGGACAACCTCGGACTCAACGGCCATGGTTGGCTCGGATCGATCGCCGGTTGGCTGCTGACCGTTCTGCTTCTGACCTATGTGCGGCATTCGTTACGCATGAGCCAGACGGTAGCGCCAAGTGGACAATCCTCACTTTCTCGGCGAGAGTTGGCGCATGAGCAACGTTTTCAGCATCCCGGGCGGTGACCACGCCGCGACCCCGGAGCGCATCACGCTCCTGGCGTTCCGACGACGTATGACGATGGCATCCCTCGCACGGGCGTCAGGCATCCAGCGCACCTACCTGAGCCAGAAAATGCACGGGAAGACGCGCTGGTATCTCAAGGACGTGGAGGCGATCGCGGCGGCGCTCGACCATGACCATCGCGTTCCTGACCGGCGAGACCGACGATCCGGAGCGCATGGCCGGCGGTGTCTTCGTCCCCTCCGAGGAGTACCGGGCGTTCTGCGATTGGCGCGAAACGTACGCCCGGAACCACGGAAGGCCCGCCGAAGCGGGCCTTCCAGCACTCTCGCGAGTGGCACTTGTGTGCGGTGCACTGTCTCAACCAGTACTCGGTGGCTCCGAACCACCGAGTGGTCTGGATTCCGAGTGCGCCCGGAGGATTCGAACCCCAACCTTCCGATCCGTGTCAGATGCTCTATCCGTTGAGCTACGGGCGCAGTCCATCGCGTGGCCCCGGGGGGCGCACGCAACGAGGTACGACTATACACGGCGGGCGGCCCCTCCGCGAATCGGCGGCGGGCCCGCGGGGACTCCACTCCTCCGCGGACCCGCCGGTGCTCAGTCGGCCGCGGTCATGCGGGCTTCCCGCGCCCGTCAGCTTCGCGACGGTGAGGGTTCCGATGGGCTGCGGAGCGCCCTCGGGCGAGATCACGAACGCGTTGCGCGCCACGTAGAGAGCGCCGTTCTTCAGCTCGATCGCGGCGGTGAGGTGACGTCGAGACCGGTGATCGGCGTCGACGTGCGCGGCAGGATCAGGGCGACGCGGCCCGTGCCCTGCGCTCCTCCGAACAGCTCGGTCACCGCGATCGCGCCGGTGACGCGGTCGACGGCGAGGCCGGTGGCGCTGATCAGCCCCGTGGCGACGGTCCGGACCGCTCCTGTGGCCGGGTCGACCTTCAGCACGGAGCCGCGGGCGCCCAGGCTCGCGTCCTCGGGGCCGCCGGGCAGCGAGGTGACGTACAGGCCGTCCGGGGCCCACCTCGACGTCGGTCGGGACGGGCTCGAAGGAGTAGCGGGAGCCGACGGTGCAGGCGGGGAACCCGCTCGCCGCGGCCGCTTCCGCGGTGACGACGACCGGTGCAGTCGGCGGCAGGACGGCGACGGTCGAGACCGATCCGTTCGGCGCCACCTTCACGATCGCGTTGCCGGCGGCGTCGGCCACGTAGACGCCGGCGGCCGTGGCGGTCGAGGCGTACGGGTGCACGTCCACGACCCCCGAGTAGGAGGCCGGCCCGGGCAGCTGCGCGGCGCAGTCCGACGGCAGGTCGACGAAGCCGTAGGTGCTCCCGGCGTCGGGGTTCGCGCTCGTCTCGTAGGCGCCGAGGTCGGCGAGCACGGTCGGCGCGCCGCCCCCGGTCGGGATCGACTTCAGCAGTGCGACTCCCTGCTCCTGGATCCCCTCGGTGTAGTAGACGGTGGAGCCGCGGACCGAGACCGAGCCGATCTCGGAGCCGGGGCGGCGGCGGCGATCGACGTGCCTGCCGTCGGGCGCGACCTTCGTGAGCAGTCCGGCGAAGTTCTGCGCGACGAAGGCGGTGCCGCGATCGTCGACGGCGAAGCTCAGCGGCGAGACCAGGCCCGTGGCCCGGTCGGTGACGGAGACGAAGGAGAGGGGGAGGGGCGGCCTGCGCGGCGGGGGCGAGACCGAGGGTGGTGGCGGCGACGGCTGCGGTCGCTGCAATGAGGTGGCGCTTGTTCACGAGGTGCTCCTTGCACTCGGGGTGCGGGCGGAGCCGAAGACGGATCGAGCGGTCCGCTCTCCGACCGCGACGGCGGGAACGCCGATGCGGGCAGGCTAGGACTGCGGGCAGCCGATGTCCAGGTGCCGGGGATCGATGTCCCCTCGGCGGGGACGCGTCACTCCTGGGCGCGGTAGTCCGCCCGGTACTGCGACGGGCTCGTGCCGGCGACGGCGCGGAACTGGCGTGAGAAGTAGAAGGCGTCGGAGTAGCCGACCGCGCGGGCGATCTCGGCGACGGAGTCGTCGGTCGTGACGAGGAGCTCGCGGGCGCGCGCACTGCGCAGCCGCTTCACGTACTCCACCGCGCCGAGGCCGGTCGCGCGGGTGAACAGCGCCGAGAAGTGCGAGGGGCTGAGACCCGCCAGGGCGGCGAGCTCGGTGAGGCTCGTCGGCGAGGCGAAGTGCTCGCGGAGGTGCTCCTGTGCCAGGCGGATGCGGTCGCCGGACTCGACGGGGCCGCGGGAGCGGTCGGCGGCGAGCTGCGCGAGGAGGTGGAACGCGGCTCCGCTCGCGCGGTACAGGCTCGAGGCGGTCTCGTCGCGCTCGGAGTGCGAGGACGGCCTGCTCGATCAGGGCCTTGGCGGCGAAGGCGTCGCCGACGGGGACGACGGGGAGGGGGAGCCGCCGAGGACGGCCTCGACGAGGGCCGGCGCGTCCGCTCCCCGCACGTGCAGCCACCAGATCGACCACGGGTCGGCGGGGTCGGCTCCGTAGTGGTGCGGCACCGAGGCCGGGATCACGACGGCCTGCCCGGAGGCGACGGCGGAGGTCGCGTCGCCCGTCCGCACCCGGCCGCGACCGGCCGTGCAGAGGATGACGATCGCCTCCTCCGCCCCGCTCGGCCGGCTGCGGCTGTGCGCGAGTGCGTGCGGGAAGTGTCCAGCATCCGTCACGAGGAGCCGGTCGGTGATCGGCTCGGTCAGGGCCCGCTGCACCAGTGGCGCCGGGAGGACCCGCAGCCTCTGCCCGAGGAATCCGTCCGTCATCGTCACGTCACCGAGTGTAGGAGCACCGGAGGATCGTCCAGCAGGGCCCGTCCGATCCGCCATGGGATCGGCGCGGACCGCTGCCTAGGCTGGCGCCATGACGGCTCCGAGCTCCGCCCTGCACCCCGACTCCCGCTACTCGCCGGTCCCGCTGCCCGCCCATCTGCCCGAGAAGCTCACGATCACTCTCTGGGACTTCTCCTGGTACGTCCGGACGGGGCCGGGCGAGCCGTTCGAGGACCTCGACGCGGCCTTCGCCGGGCGCCTCGAGCGCGGGTACAACACGATCCGCATCTGTGCGATGCCGTTCCTCCTCTTCGGCTCGGGACTCGACACGAGCGCGCTGCGGCTCGGCCCGCTCGGCGGCGACTACGCGCAGCGCGTGCGCTGGTACGACGTGAAGGAGGAGACGGTGCTCGACGGGCGCGCGCACCTGCTCGCGCTGCTCGAGGCGGCCTGCCGCCACGGCGTGTTCGTGATCGTGTCGTCGTGGGAGTACCAGCAGTCCTCCTCCTTCGCCCTCGAGCGCGACTGGTTCGACGCCCTGATGGCGGTGGACCCGGAGGATCGGGCCGTGCGGCTCGCCGAGGCGCAGGCCGCCCTCGTCGCGTTCGCCGCGGAGCACGAGCTCGACGACCGCATCGCCTACGTCGAGCTGCACAACGAGGTGCAGGCCGGCCATCTGACCGAGGGGCTCGACGTCGACCTCGCCGACATCGACGCGGCGACCGTCGCGCTCGCTCCGCGACTGACCCGCGGCATCGACCGGTTCCACGAGCTCGCACCGGGAGTGCCGTGCGCGGTGAACTACGCGCACGTGCCCGTCGGCGGCATGCGCGGGATCCCGTGGAACTCGGACGTGCGCTGGCGCTGCACCCCTACATCTACGGGGTGCTCAACGAGATGATCCGCGAGTTCGGCCTGCGCGGGCCTCTCCGAGGGGTTCGAGCAGGAGCGCGCCGAGCGGGCCTTCCTGCTGCCCGGCGCCCCTCCGATCGCCGAGTGGACGCTGCCGCCCGAGTCGCAGTGGAAGCTGACGGCCACGATCGTGGGCCGGGGCGAGATCTACGCGCACGACTGGGGCGACGCCTCCGCCATCGACCGCTGGCTCGAGGAGCACTACGACCGGCACCACCTCGAGATGCGCTCGACGCTGCGCCAGTGGATCGCGGTCGCGGCCGACCACGCGGCGATGCGCGGCGTTCCGCTCGTCTTCGGCGAGGGCTGGGTCGGCTACACGCCGCTCGAGGGGCGCTTCGAGGAGGGGCCGATCGGCGCCGAGTACTGCCGACTCGCGATGGCGGAGTCGCCGGCGCGTCGGTGCGTGGGGCTCGATCGTCTGCTCGAACGCGGGCTCCGCAGCACCCGATGTGGGACGACGCCGCCCTGCAGGTGGAGTGGCAACGCGCTGTTCACGGGGGAGTAGGGCCGGCGCGGGAAGGGCCGTCCGCCCTTCCCGCGCTCACTCGCGGTTGAACAGCAGCAGCTCGGGCAGGCTCGTCGCGAAGTAGTCGGTCGAGCCGTCCTCGCGCACGGCGGCGGGCGCGGTGAACTGCGGTCGCGCCTCGCCGAGACTCACGGGGGAGTGCCCGGGGAAGGCCCAGGGCGGTGCGGGCGGCGTCCCAGGCCGCGAGTGCGCGCCCCTCCCCGCCCTCCCAGGGCTGGAAGCGCCGCGATTCGAGCAGGTCCAGCGCCTCCGCGGCCCGGCCGGCCGAGGTGAGCAGCTCCGCGTATCCGACCGTGAGATCGTCGCGCGAGAGCACGAGGGGCAGCTCGCGGTCGAGCCGCTCGAGCCGGTCCCCGTGCCCGAGGCGGGCGGCGAGCTGGTCGAGCTCGTAGAGGATCCGGCGTCGTCGGGGCGAGCTCCCGCGCGCGGAGGTAGAAGGACCACGCCGCGTCGTCGTCGCCCGCGTCGTTGCAGGCCGAGAGCCCCGCGTTGCGGTGGGTGACCGCGTCGGTGCTGCCGCCCTCGATCGCGCGGCGCCACTGCTCGGCCGCCTCGCCGCGGCGGCCGGCGTCGTAGAGGAGCATGCCGAGCAGCGAGCGCGCGCGGAGGTCGGAGGGGTCGGCGACGATCGCCGCGGTGAGCGCGTCGTGCGCATCGAGGCCGGCGGGGAAGGCGCGCACGGCATCGGCCGCCGCGGCGTCCCGGCGCGCGAGGGCCGCCTCCTCGGCGAGGCCGCGCCGCTCGAGGAGGTGGCCGAGCAGGTAGCCGGCGATCGCCGCGGCGCTGCCGGCCCCCTCCGGTGCCGGCGCCCCGTGCAGGACCGACGCGAGCAGTCGCTCCGTCCTCGGCCGCCTCGCCGAACGAGGCCAGGTCGAGCGCCACGTCGATCCGCTCGAAGGGGTCCTCGGGGTCGCGGCCGTCGAGGGTGCGGGCGAGCTGGTCGAGCGGATCGGTGCGCAGCGTCTCGCGGAGCAGCCGCGTCGCCTCGTCGTCGCGATCGAGGGCGCGGAGGCAGACGGTCGCGAGTGCGCGGGCGCGCAGGTCGTCGGTGTCGAGGCGGAGGGCGGTGCGCAGGTCGTCGAGGGCGGCGGAGTGATCGCCCGCCGAGGCGAGCAGGCACGCGCTCTGACGAGCGCCGCGTGCGCCCACTTCCCGTCCCAGGCGGCCTTGCCGAAGGCGGCGGCGGCCTCGCGGAGTCGTCCGAGGCGCACGAGGACCAGTCCGCGCAGGTGCATCGCCTCGGTGTCGGCGGGGTTGCCGTTCAGCGCGGTCAGACGACGGAGCGACGCGTCGCAGTGCTCCAGCGCCTCGGCGTACTCGCCGCGGCGGTAGGCGTGGTCGGCGAGGGCGAGACGGACCTGCGCGTGCCCGGGATCCCGGCGCAGCGCCTCCTGCCAGTAGGGCAGCGGGGAGCGCGTCGGGTGCCGGTACTGCGCGAGGTGGACGCCGATCAGATGCAGCTCGTCGACCGACGCGGCTCTCGGGGTGACGGGGGCTCGGTCGCCGTCGCGGGCTCCTCCTGGGCCGCCGACTCCGGGACCTCGTAGGAGAGCAGGGTCTCACCCTCGGCGCGGACGACCAGCGAGAGGCCCTCGGGCCCGGGTCGCGAGGTGGAAACGTCGGCCACGAGCGGCGCTCCGGGCGCGAGATCGACGGTCCAGGACTCGAGCACGGCGCCCGCCGCTCGCAGCTCGACGACGGCACCGGGGTGCGACCGGGTGACCGCCACCTCCGATCCGGATCCGGCCGCCCTCCACGTCCAGGTGCACGGCGGTCCCACGGGTGGCCTGGTGCGCCACTCCGATGCCGCTGATCGGGAACCAGTACTGCGAGAACGTCTTCGTCTCGCCGGGCATCAGCCACGAGAAGTCGGGCTGGCTGTCGGTGAAGACGCCCGCCATCAGCTCCACGTAGGGTCCGTCCTCGTCGGTCAGCTGCGCGTCCCAGGCGTGGCCGAAGGGCGCGTCGCCCCAGGTCCACTGCTTCTTCCCGGGCGCGAAGCGGCGGTCGGCCCAGTGCACGAAGCCGGCTCCGGCCCGGTGGTCGTACCGCCGCCGAAGAACGAGTCCTCGGTGCGCAGCACCATGTAGGAGGTGGGCACGGGGATGTTCCGGTAGAAGTCGAGGCGGTCGGCCCCGGGCTCGTCGGCGGCCCTCGCCGGGTAGTCGACGCCGTAGTAGGGGCGGTCGGCCGCGGGGAAAGCGGTGATCGCCCGGCGCGTGGTCGGCGACGTGCTGCACGTCGCGCGGGAAGAAGGACTGGTAGTCGTCGTGCACGCGCGCGGCGACGTTGGCCCACCAGAGGAAGGTGCGGCGCTCGCGGGTGCGGTTGTGCAGGCGCACGTCGAGCTCGACGACGCTGGATCCCGGGCGCAAGCGCACGCCGTGCAGGCCCTTCATGCGGCTGAGCGGGTCGTGGTCGCCGCACCACACGACGACGGAGCCGTCCACGGCGCGCTCGATCTCGTGCCGCGTGGGGAGGAAGGTGCCCGGGCGGTGGTGCTGCGGCCAGTTGAACTCGACCCCGCCGCTGATCCAGGGTCCGGCGAGGCCCACGAGGGCGGGCTCGATCACGCCGTTGCGGTAGAAGAAGTCGTAGCCGGTGGTCTTGTCGTGGCCGGAGTGGATCCGCCCGCCGAGCTCGGGCAGGACGACGACCTGCACGAACTCGTTCGAGCACGACGGCGCTCCAGTCGCGGTCGACGGGCTCCGCGGTGATGCGGTCGATGTACGGCAGCGGGTACACGCGTCCGCTCGAGCCCTGGTAGACGCGGCGGTCGAGGAACATCGGCAGCCGGCTCGGCTCCTCCGGCGCCCAGGTGGGCAGTGTCAACACCGTGTGCCAGACCGCGGCGCCGCCCTCGGCGAGGACGGCGGCGGCGTCGGCGGGCGCGGGCAGGAGCGGGGAGGAGACGGCGGTGGATCCCATGCTGCCGAGGCTAGGAGGAGCGCGGCCGTTCAGGAATGGGCGGATCGGGTGCGGGCCTGGACGATCCTCCGGTGGCGTCGCTGTCGGCGGTCCTCCTCCTCCGCGCGGTGGAGCGAGTTCTCCACAGGTCGGCTGGGAGCCGCCGACACCACACCTGGATGGGTACTACCTCCTGCCACGGGGCTGAAGCGGACCGTCGCCGGCGCGGATGCGCACGAGCGGCTGAGGAGAGGACTACGGATGAGCAGAACGGAACGAGCGGGCGGGCCGGCTGTCGGAGGGGCGCCGACGGCCGCCGCGGCGGCGACGGGATGCGCCTCATCGGCGGGCTGCTGGGCTCGGGAGCGCTCGCACTGCCCGCCGCGGCCGCGGGCGAGCCCCCGCGCACCACGATCGACAACACCCTGCTCCACGGCGGAGCGACGAACGAGGGTCACGACGGTCTCGGCCTGGCTCCGCGCGGGCGAGGTGCTGCAGGTCGATCTGCATCCGCTCAAGGGCGGCCTTCGGGAGCGGGCGAGGGCGAGACGGGAGGCGGGACGGCGGCGATCGCGGCACCCGACGGTTCCGTGCTCGACTCGCAGGTGCGCCCGCGGGGTGCCCCGCCCGGAACGACGGCGGGCGGGTCCTTCGTCGCGGAGCGGACGCTGTGCGTGTTCCGCGGTGCGCGTCACGGATGACGACGTGGCGGACCCCCGTGAACCTCGTCTGAGCGTCGGGGTCGCGTCATCGTCCGGCGCGGCGATCGCGGGCAGGGTGTGGTCCACGTCGTGCGGGATCCAGTCCGGTGCTCGCGAGAGCTACGCGAGTGCCGACGAGCGCAGCTCCTCCTTCACCCTGCACGCCGTCACCGAGACGGGTGCGCGCTACGACATGACGCTGCGCGACTACGACGAGAGTCGCGTCCACGCTGCAGGCGACGAACAAGGGCAACGTGCGGGTCGGCTCCTCCGACCCCTCGTACCTCTCGGTGCCGATGCCGCAGTCGAGCGAGAGCGGAGAGGGATCGGCGCGCAGTACCTGCACGCCGTCGGCCGCGCCGGCGTCGACGGCCTGCAGACGGCCAAGCTCGTCCTCGCCCTGGCCGCCGACCTGCCGGCGTCGATCGCGCCGGCGTACGAGGCCTGCGACGATCGGGTCGCTGGCCTACCGCCGATCGGGTTCCGGGTCGAACGCCGGGGCGCTCACCGGGGTGCTGGGTACCCAGCCGGGCACCGTGGCGGTCGACATCGACGCCGACGGCGACGGCGCCTACGACGGGGAGCGAGACGTCCACCTGTCCGAGATCCTCGCCCGGCCCGGTGCGTCCTCGATCGACTGGCTCGGCCTCGACGCTCAGGGCGACGCCGTCGACACGGCCGATCCGGACGTCCGGCCCCGCGCCTCGATCGGCCGCACCAAGGAGTTCCACTTCACGCGCGTCGACGCCGAGACCTCGGTCGGCGGCGTCTCGATCGTGCGCTCGAGCGGCGGTGGCGGTGATCCCGCCTCCGTGCACTGGGACGACTCCCTCCTCGCGGGCTCGAACTCCGAGCGCTACTCCGTCACCGCGCCGACCGTCTCCGGCGACGCGGGGCCGATTCTGCGCGGCGGTGTGCACCCGCTGGCGCAGCGACGACTCCGGCGCCGGTCGCGCCCAACGCCAACGACTCCGTCCACGGGTCCTACGGCGATCTCCGTGCGATCGACGACTGGTCCTACGGGGCCGACGGCGCGGTCGCCGAGGCGGGGCTCGGAGCACTGAGCCCCCACGTCACGATCGCCAAGACCTCGTCGGTGCCGTCCGACGTCCCTCCCTGTGCCGGGCAGCCGGGTGCCCCACCGGGTCGCCCTCACCTCGGACGGCACGGGCGACGTGGTCGACGCGGCGGTCGTCGACCTCCTCGACGAGGGGGTCCTCGACGACGCCGATCTCGATGCGGCGTCGATCCGCACCTCCCACGGCACCGCGACGATCGATCCCGTGACCGGGCGCATCGAGTGGGCCGCGGGCACGCTGCCCGTCGGCACGGTCGCCGAGCTCCTCCTTCGACGTCGTGCTGCACGTCGGCGGCGACGGCGACCGGGCGCTCGTGAACACGGCAAAGCCTCGCCGGGGCCCCGTTCCAGCCGTCTCGAGTCGGACCGTCGGCACCGACGCGAACCCGTGCGCGACCGTGCCGCACACCGTCGGCGTAGTGCGCAGCTCCGGCTCCGGAAGACGGCGTCCCAGCCCTCGGCCGAGCACGGCGGCGTGGCCGGCTTCGACGTCGTCGGTGAGCAACTCCGGCACCGTCGACGCCACCGAGAGCGACGGTGAGGGACGTCCCGACCCTCGAGCATCTCACCACCGAGGCCGCGATCGAGAACGGCACCGGAGGAACGCAGCCGGCCACCGAGCCGGTCACGGGCCTCAGCATCCCGGCGGGAGGGCGGATCGTCCTGCACGTCAGCGGGCGCGTGGCCGACGGCTACGACGCTCTGACCCTGCCCAACCGCGCCTCGATCACCGAGCAGCTCTCCGGGCTTCGAGCCGCCCGTCGTCGAGGACCCGTGCGCCGATGACGCCACCGCCGCCTGCGCCGAGATCCCCGTGCCCGGAGTCGAGGGGCGTCTCGAGATCGTGAAGACGGCGCTGAAGGACACCGTGGCGCACGGAGGACGCGCGGGCTTCGAGATCGTGGTCCGCAACACAGGACCGCGCCCGGCGGAGGGCTTCACCCTCGTCGATGTGCCCATGCTCGCCCACCCGTCGGGAGTGACGATCTCCCAGTGACGGCGGCCCCGCGAGCACCGACCTCTCGGTCGAGGGGCTGAGCCTGGCTCCGGGCGCCTCGACGACGTTCCGGTGACCGGCCGCGTGGCGGACGGGGTCGACGCGTGGACGATCCCGAATCGCGCGCGGATCGATGATCTGCCCGGGGCGGGCTTCGCGCCGACCGGCGTCGGCCACCCGTGCGCCGATGCCGAGGCGGCGGCGTCCTGCGCTCAGGTCGCCGTGCCCCCGGTGGGAGTCGTCCCGACGGTGCCTCGCATCGACCGGTGCGCTCGCGTCGACCGGTGTCGCGGGCGGAGCGGGAGTGCTGGGAGCGGGGGCGCTCCTGCTGACCGGCGGCGGGCTCCTCCCTCGCCCGTCGACTCCGCTCGGCCTCGACCGCCGCAACGACCTCGATCGATCGGATCCCCGGCGCCGCTGACGCCGGGGATCCGGTCCTCCCTCTCCACCCGCTACTCGAAGGCGACGATGACCTCCCCCTCACCTCTTCCGCTCCACGTCACCGAGCGGCCTCCCGCTGCCCGGTGGGCTCACCGGCGTCAGCACCTGGTCGGCGCCCGACCCGGAGCGCCTCGGAGCAGCTGCTCCGGACCCGCGTCGGCCACGCGCACCCGGATCGCGAGCCGCCGCGGCGACTGGCAACCTGGTCACCGCGTCCGTCGTCCTCATCGAGGAGTGGCGGGCGGGGGAGCTCCGTGCGGTCGATCCGATCCGAGAGGCCCGCTCCGACGTCCGCTGGGCACGAGCGCTGCGGCGCTCGCGGCGGCCGACGTGGCTCCGCCGCCTGATCGGACCCGCTGATCTCGCGGATCCCGGTGCTCCCCACGCCCTCGCGCGGCGCACGGAGCGCGGTCCGGCCGATCGGAGCGGGGGATGACGTCAGGCCCTGAGCGTCCACTCCACCGTCGCCGGGCCCGGAGTCCTCGCGGCCGTCGGCCAGCAGCACCGCGCCGTCGGGGACGTCCACCACCACCGACCCCCGGTCGGCCGAGACCACGAGGTCGCCGAACGGCGTCGGCACGACGGCGGCCGCCCAGTCGAGGTCGCCGAGCTCCGGGTCCACGGCGATCCGCGACCAGCCGTCCGCGAGCGGTGCGATGCCGAGCACCAGCTCGGCGGGCAGCAGCGCGGCGGGGCCGGCTCCCCAGGCGTGAGCGAGGCTCCTGCCGAAGGGTCGGCCGCACATCGACGAGGGGCTCGCCGTCGCCGGGGAACTCCTCCCAGAAGGTCGTGGCTCCCGCGTCGAGCATCGGCATCCAGCGCGAGCGGAGGGAGCGCCACCGCCTCGCGGCGACGACCCGCGGCACCGAGAGCGCGGAGCGCGAACGCCGGCCATCCAGGGCGTGCGCGGCGGGCGGCGCGGATCGCCGCGACGACCGGCTCCGTCGGCTCGATCAGACCGGCGAGCGCACCGAGGAAGCACGTGGCGGGCCGTCGACGCGAGGTGCGCCGCGGTGCTCCTGGGGCTGGTCGAGGCACCGGCTCCACGCGCCGATCGCGCGCGCCCGCTCCTCGAGCGTCGAGCGGAGGGTCGCGGCGAGGTCCCGCCAGCGGCGCTCGCCGGGGTGGCCGACGCGCGAGCAGATCCGCCCCCTGTCGAGAGCGCCCAGAACCAGAGCGCCTCGCAGTGCGGTCGAGTCGCGTCCCGGTTCCGGTTCGACACCCCAGTCGATCAGCACCGGGCCGGTCTCCTCCGAGAAGCCGCCTGGGCGTCGGGGTCGCAGCACGGCGTCCGGTCCCGCCTCCTCGGCGAGCCGCCCGAGGAACGCGGTGGACGCCTCCGCCTCGCGCTCCAGGTGCTCGCGCTCGCCGAAGAAGCGCTGCAGGAACCCCTGTCCGATCACCCACCAGAGGGAGTAGTCGGCGAGCCCGTTCACATACCCGCGGCGCTGCCGTCCCAGCGCGACGAGACCGTCGCACGATCGCCGGATCGGCGACCGTGTACGCGTTCACCGCGGTGGCGAGCGCCTGGTCGCCGATCCACGGCATCCGGTCGCGCTTGGCACCGTCGAGCACGAGCCCCTGGAGGCAAGTGCGCAGGGTCCAGACGCGACGGCCGCGATCCGCGTCAGGCCTCGTCCGAGCAGGCGAACGCACCGGCCGGTCGAGAGGGCCGGATCGACGCGTCCACCGCGGCGTCCGTCACCTCCGCGTCGTGCACGGCGAGGAAGCGGAAGCCCAGCCGGTGCCGCGGGTCCAGCGTCCGCCGCCCAGGTCGACGACGTCGTGCCGCGTCTCGGGCACGGCGTCCGAGAGCGCCTCCTCCCGCGACTTCGCCGACGACGCGCGGAGTGCCGGAGCAGGTGAGCACGGGGCGGCCGAGGAGGGTGCGGCCCGCGTCGAGCAGTCCCGCGCTCGCGACCAGCGGCAGTCGCACCACGGGTTCGTCGTCGAGGTGCGGAGGAGTCGCGCCACCGGGCCGCACTCGCGCCGGCACCCAGCGGTCCCCGTCGAGGACCTCCCAGCCGGTCGCGTCACCGACCGCCAGCGCGGCGGCCTCGGCCCCGACGGTGACGACGAGATCCCGCCCACCGGCGTCGAGTGCCGACCATCCGGTGGGGAGGGCGGTGGCGGGCGCAGCGGCCGTCCACTCGCCTCCCGGCAGAATCTCCACCGCCCCGGCGTCGCGGAGCCGAACGCGGTCCACCGGTCGGGGCGCCAGTGGTCGTCGGAGTAGTCGACGAAGCGCCCCGCCGCCCGTCCCTCGGCGACGATGCGCTCGAGGAGGCCGAGCTCGAACTGCGCCGGGCCGTAGAGCCAGACGGTCTCGGCTGACGGAGCGGCGCCCGGGCGCCGGGTCCGGGAGACCGCCCGCGCGTGCGCGCGGATCCCCGGCCGTGCGCGGGGTCATCCTTGACGGCTCCCGAGGTCATGCCCGCCACGATCTGGCGGTTGAAGAAGATGTACATCACCAGCGGCGGGATCGTGATGAGCAGCACGTCCATGAAGAGGAGGTTCCACGACGACACCGACTGCGAGGAGAAGTTGTACAGCGTCAGCTGCACGGTCGCGTTCTCGTCGCCCGGCAGGAAGTACAGGGCGTAGGTGAAGTCGTTGAACACCGTCACCGCCTGCACCACGATCACCGTCACGATGACGGGCTTCAGCAGCGGCAGCACCACGGTGAAGAACAGGCGGAACGGACCGGCTCCGTCGATCGTCGCCGCCTCGTCGAGCTCGCGCGGGATCGTCAGACGAAGGCGCGGAACAGGAGGATGCAGAACGAGAGTCCGAAGGCGATGTGCACCGCGATCAGGCCGGGGAGGGTCTTGAAGAGCTCGAGGCCCTGCAGCACCCAGATCGTCGGGACGACGGCGGGCGGGATGATGAGGCCGGCGAGGACGAGTCCGTTGACGAGCGGGTTCCACCTGAGCGCGGCGCTGCAGCACGTAGCCGACCATGGCGGCCAGCACCACCATGACCGCGACCGAGACGATCGTCAGGATCGCGCTGTTGACGAAGGCCCGCAGCAGCACGAAGTTCCGGGCCGAGACGACCTCCTGGAGGTTCTCGACGAAGTTCCACTGCGTCGGCATCGTGAAGCCCAGCAGGGACGCCCTGCTGCGTCTTGGACGCGGTGAGGACGATGAAGACGAAGGGGACGATGAACACGAGGACGGCGAGGACGATCGCGGTGATCCCTCCGCCCCAGCGCCACAGGCGGGAGCCGCGGCCGACCGCGCTGACGCACCTTGGCGCGGAGCGGGTCGGCCTCGAGAGGGGCGGTCGAGAGCGGAGTCGGGGTGAGCGGGGTGGTGGTCACAGCTCCTTGTCCTTCCGGTTGAGCCAGGCCGAGAGCGGGAAGATCAGCGCTGCCACGACGAGGAAGAGGATCACGTTGCCGGCGGTCGAGAGACCGTAGAAGCCCGCCTGGTACTGCTTGTAGATGACCGAGGCGACGACGTCGCTCAGGAAGCCGGGGCCGCCCTTGGTCATCGCCCAGATCAGGTCGAACGAGCGCAGCCCGCCGATGAGGGAGAGGAGGATCACGGTCACCGTCGCGGCGCAGCAGCGGCAGCGTGATGTGGCGGAAGTTGGGCGCAGGAGCCCGCGCCGTCGACGCGGGCGGCCTCGAAGTAGTCCTGCGGGATCGCGACGATGCCCGCGATGTAGATGAGGGTCGCGAGTCCGACGCCCTTCCAGACGTCGACCAGGGCGACCGAGAGCAGCGCCCACTGCGGGTCGGTCAGCCAGCCCGGGCCGGCGACGCCGATCGTCGCGAGGCCCTGGTTGATCAGGCCGTCGAAGGGGTCGAGCAGCACCTTGAACGTGATGCCGATGCCGATCGTCGACACGAGGACGGGGAAGAACACGACGCTGCGGAGGAAGCCGCGTCCGATGATCTGCGAGCTGAGCAGGAGGCCGAGCAGCATCCCGAGCACGATCTTCAGCCCCGAGGTGATGGCCGCGTAGATGAAGGTGTTGACGAAGCCCGTGGTCAGCGCCGGGTCCTGGAAGAACTCGACGAAGTTCTCCAGACCGATGAAGGTCGAGTCGAACAGCGTCCACCGCGTGAGGGAGAAGTCAGAGGGAGGCCGCCGTCGGCACGAGGAACAGGACCACGAAGACGCCGGCGGGCAGGTAGAACCAGGTGGGGTAGGGGCTCTTCATCGCCCGGCGCCGCGGAGGCTTCCCGGGGGAGCGGGCGGGCGCGGGGCGGGGCGCTCCTGCGTGAGTGCGGTCATCGGATCTCCGTCGATCGGGCGAGAGGAAGAAGGAAGGGGGCGGCGCACTGGGCGCCGCCCCGGGATCGGGGGCTCGGCGAGCCCGTCGGTCACCAGCCCCTCGAGGCCCAGCTGCTTGGCCTGCTTGGTCACGTCGTCGTCGTACTGCTTCGCGCCCTCGGCGGCCGGGGTGATGCCCGAGCCCACCGCGACGGTGATCTGCTCGAGCGCCGGTCCCTTGATCGGCGACAGGAACTCGAGCGCCAGGCCCGTGTTGCCCGAGTCGAAGTAGCGATGTCCGAGATCATCGGCGGCACGTCGTCGGGGAGCGCGCAGCCCTCGATCACGTACGGGCCCTGGGAGCGGTGGTCTCGCTCTGGATCTCGCAGCTCGGGCGTCGCCAGCCAGGCGGCGAACTCCTTCGCCGCGTCGAGCGTGGCGCCCTCGGTCGACTTCGGGATGTAGACGCCGAACGGCTGCCACACGGTCAGCGGCGAGTCGGTCTCGTCGCCGGGGATCGCGAACAGTCCGACGTTGTCGGCGTCGTCCGGGTAGTTGAGCATCAGCGGCTGCGCGGCGAAGGTCAGGATCGGGTAGTGCGCACCCTCGCCCGTGGCGATCATGCGGACGCCGTCGTCGTAGGTCGCCGACGCGAAGTCCTCGTTGAACAGCCCGGCCTCACTGAGCTGCTCGAGGTGCTCGAACCCGGCGAAGGCGGCTCGTCGACGTACTTGGCCTCGTTCGCCGTGTACGACTCGGCCCACTCCGGGTCCTCGGCGAGCACGTTGGCGAAGTCGCCGAGCAGGAACAGCTGCGAGGTCCAGGTGTCGCCGTAGGTCTGGATGATGGGAGCGACGGTGCCGGCGGCCTTGACGGCCTCCGCGTTCGAGACGAACTCCTCCCACGAGGTCGGGACGCTGAGGCCCAGCTCGCTGTAGACGTCCTTGTTGTAGAGCATCGCGCCCGCCATCGACTGCCCGAGCGGCACGCCGTAGAGGCCGTCGTCGCCCGACAGCGCGCGGACGGCGTTCTCGTCGACCTTGCCCGCCCACTCCTCGCCGGAGAGGTCGACGAGGTTCTGGTCCGGGTTGATCGCCTTCAGCAGCGAGCCGGAGTTGTACCAGAACAGGTCGTTCATCTCGCCCGTGGAGAGGCGCGTCTTGACGACGTTGTCGCCCTCGCTGCCCTGCGGCCGGGTCTCGACGTCGATCGTGACGTCGGGGTTCTCCTCCTGGTACGCCGCCACGAGCGCGTTCATCGTCGCGACGGTCGCCTCCTGGTTGTCGATGAGGATCGAGAGCTGGATCCGGTCGGCGGAGTCGCCGCCGCCGGTGCTGCAGCCGGTGAGCGCGAGAGCGAGGGCCGCTCCTCCGTGCCGAGGGCGAGCACTGCCGCCGGTTCTGTCGGGTCGACATCCTTTACCTCCATGTAAAGACAACTTCTTCGTTGCGGGGGTGCCCGGGGCGGTCGTCCGCTGCGGTCCGGAAGGCCGGTCGGCGGGCGATGCAGGGAGAACATACGTCGGCTCCGTGAAACGTGTCAATCGATCTACGAAAATATGTGGACCGATCTACACGATCGCGACCGAAGCGTTACAGTGGCGTTCGCGGCGTCGCATCGAGGCCGTCCGGCGGGTGACCACCGGGGCGGAGAAGGCGAAAGGACCGCGATGAGCTCGACCGACGGCGCGACTCGCGGACCCGCCACCATCCAGGACGTCGCCCTGCGCGCAGGAGTCTCCCGCGCCGCCGTCTCGAAGGTGATCCGCAACGCCTACGGCGTCAGCCCGGCGATGCGCGAGCGCGTCGCCGCCGCGATCGACGAGCTCGGCTACCGGCCCAGCGTCGCCGCCCGGGCCATGCGCGGCGCGAGCTTCACCATCGGCGTCGAGGTGCCGCACCTGGGCAACGCCTTCTTCAACCGCATCGTCACAGGAGCCGCCGCCGCCCTCGACGGCACCCGGTACCAGCTGATCGTCGCGCCCGCCCAGAGCGACTCGGGCGAGGGGCGTTCCGGGCGATCGAGGCCCTCGTCGACCGCCAGGTCGCGGACGGGTTGATCGCCGTCTCGCCGATGGTCGAGCCGTCGTGGCTCGAGAAGCTCTCGGTCCGCACCCCGATCGTCATGCTCGGCCGGCACGACGCCTCCGTCGGCTACGACACCGTCACCAACGACGACGTCGCCGGCACGGACCAGGTGATGGACCACCTTCCTCGCCCTCGGTCACCGCCGCATCTCGCACCTCACCGTGAGCGAGGAGATCGTGCGGCGCGGTGACCGGCGCCCCGCACGCCGTCCGCCTCGCCCGGTACGAGCAGCGGATGCGCGAGGCGGGTCTCTCGACCGACGTGCTCTACCTCAGTCCCAGCCAGGACGACGCCTATGCGCGCACCCTCGAGGTGCTCCGCTCGCCCGAGCGCCCCACCGCGCTCTTCGCGGGCAACGACGCCCTCGCGCTCGACGCGCTCTGGGCGCGGGCCGATGCGGGCCTGGGCGCCGAGCACTTCTCGATCGTCGGCTACGACGACATCGAGGTCGCCGGGCACCCGGGCATCGCGCTGACCACCGTCGACCAGCTCCGGCGAGGAGCTCGGCGAGCGCGCCGTGCAGCTGCTCCTCGGACGAGCTCGACGGCCGCACCGGAACCCGGTGCACTTCGAGGTGGACCCGGTGCTGCGCATCCGCTCCTCCTCCGCGCCGCCCGCCGGCGCCGATGCCTCCACGACCGTTTCCGCACTCCACTACGCAGAAGGACGACGACGACCGACTGGACCGCCCGCTTCCTGGCGCCCGACGACGAGCTCCCCGGCTCGCCCCTGCTCCGTCGCGAGACCCCGCCTTCGAGACCGGCCACGGAGCCGTGACCGAGGCGGTCCTGCGCCTGTCGGCGCTCGGGATCGTCGAGGCGGTGATCGACGGCACCCCCGTCTCGGACGAGCTCTTCACCCCGGGCTGGACCAGCTACGAGTGGCGCCTGCGCTACTCCGGAGCACGACGTCACGGCCCTCGGTGACCGGCGACCTCCGTGACCTCCGCCCTCGCCCTCGGCGACGGCTGGTACCGGCGGACGCCTCACCTGGGGCGAGGGCGCCGCGCCCTACGGCCCCGAGATCGCGGGTCTCCGCCGAGCTGCGGATCCGCTTCGAGGACGGCGCCGAGCAGATCGTCACGACCGACGGCGGATGGAAGGCAGGCTCGGGAGCGACCACCGCCGACAGCCTCTACGACGGCCAGGACATCGACGCCCGCCTCGAGCCGCAGGGCTGGAAGCAGGCCGGCTTCGACGACTCCGGCTGGAGCGCCGTGCACGAGGTCGACGTCGACCCGGGACCGCTCGAGCCCTACACCGCCCCGCCGGTGCGGCGCCTGCGCGAGGTCGCCCCGCAGAGCATCTGGACCAGCCCGTCCGGGCGCACGCTCGTCGACTTCGGCGAGAACCTCGTCGGCTGGCTCTCTGGCGTCGAGGTGCAGGGTCCAGTGGATCCGTCAATCACCCTGCGACACGCGGAGGTCCTCGAGGACGACGAGCCGGGGTCCGCCCGCTGCGCGCGGCGGAGGCCACCGACCGCTTCACGCTCTCGGGCGGCCGCGACGTGTTCGAGCCGACGCTGACCTTCCACGGCTTCCGCTACGCGGAGGTCGACGGGCGGCTCCGGCGACATCGAGCCCGGCGCCCTGACCGCGGCCGTCGAGCAGCGACCTGCGCCGCATCGGCACCTTCCGGCAGCCTCGAGCCGCTGCTCGACCAGCTGCACGACAACGTCTACCGCGAAGCATGCGTCGGCAACTTCCTCGACGTGCCCACCGACTCGCCCCCAGGCGCTGGACGAGCGCCTCGGCTGGACCGGCGACATCGCCGCGTTCGCGCCGACCGCCGTCTACCTCGCCGACGCGAAGGACTTCTCCGCGACTGGCTGCGCGACCTCGCCCCCGAGCAGACCCACCACGACGGCGCCGTGCCGTTCGTCGTGCCGGACGTGCTGAAGTACCGCGAGGCCGAGACCAGACTTCCTGCCCATGGACTTCGACGGCACTCTGGCGCGACGCCGCGCTACCGGGCGCCGTGGGCGGTCTGGAGGCCTACGGCGACCCGGGTCGTGCTCGAGGAGTCGCTCCCCGATGGCCCTCGCACGCCCGCCGAGTCCGCTCGAACCGGTCCGAAACGGGCGTCTGGGACACCGGCTTCCAGTTCGGCGACTGGCTCGACCTCGACGCCGCGCCCGACGCGCCCGCCGACGCGAAGGCCGACACCGACTTCGTCGTCGCCACGGCGTGCGCGTACCGCACGGCCCGCATCGTTGCCGACTCCGCCGCCGTGCTCGGCCGCACCGAGAGAGCAGGCCGAGTTCACCGAGCTGGCCGAGCGCCTGCGCGCCGGATTCCGGTCGCGGTACGTCGCCGACCAGCGCGTCTTCAGCGACTGCACGACCGTCTACTCCCTCGCGATCGTCTTCGGCCTGCTCGACGACGACGAGCTGGGCTGGGCGGGCGACCGCCTCGCCGAACTCGTCGCCGAGAGCGGCTACACGATCTCGACCGGCTTCGCGGGCACCTCCGTTCATCACCGACGCCCTGTCGTCGACCGGCCACATCGACGCCGCGTACCGCCTCCTCCTGCAGCGCGATGTGCCCGGCCGTGGCTCTACCCGGTGACCATGGGCGCCGACCACCATCTGGGAGCGCGGACCCTGATGCTGCCCGACGGCACCATCAACCCCGGCGAGACGACGAGGCCTTCAACCACGCCGCGCTCGGCGCCGTCGCCGACTGGCTGCACCGCGTCGTCGGCGGCCTCGCCCCGCTCGACCCCGGCTACTCCCGGATCCTCGTCGCCCCTCAGCCTCGGCGACGAGCTGCAGCGGGCGGAGTCGACCCTCGAGACCCCCCACGAGCCTCGCGCGCGGTGCGCTGGGACCGCACCGCCGACGGGGTCTCGCTCGCCGTCACGGTGCCGGAGGGGGCGACCGCGGTCGTCCGCTCGGCCGGCGCCGTGGACCGCGAGCTGACCGCGGGGGAGCACGCGCGACGCCGAAGTCGCTGCGGCCGGCACCGGGGTCGACGCCGACCATCGGCCCCGGTGCGTCAGTCGTCCGGCGACGTAGGTGCGGACGAGGGCGGCGAAGCGTCCCTCGGGCACGTCCGATCCCCGCGTGGCATCAGGCGGCGTGGAGTCCCGGCGCTCCGACCAGTCGGCGCAGAGCGAGCTGCCGCGTCGCGGCGGGCTCCGGATCCGGCGTCGTACCCGATCCGCCAGCCACCGAGGGAGTCGGGGTCGGAGCTCTCCCGGATGAGGAGGAGCGCGTGAGAGGTCCACCAGGTCCTTCTGCGCGACGCGACTCCGCGTGCGAGCGCTTCGACGATCAGCGCCGCCGTCGACTCCGGGTACTCGTGGGTGGCGAATAGTCAGGGGGCCGTCCACGAGGCGGACGGCCGTCGTTGCGTCGAGTGCGAGCGTCTCGGCTCTGCGCGAGATGCAGCCCCCGGCGCGCCGCTCGAATCCGCGCCCCGTACTCCGCCTTCTCTCGAATCCGCCGCCGGTGGCCGGAACCAGGACGCCGATCTCGCGATCGCCTTGGATGCAGTGGCGTTGCCCGAGGGTCGAGGTGTATCCGCCGGCCGTCAGGAGCGCGTGGAGCGCGCCCGACGCGGCGACGACGGGCGACACGGCGGCGTCCGCGTCGACCGTCCGGCGCAGGATCGACGACCGGCTCGGGAATGCTCCGGACAGGAGGGCCACCATCTGACCGCCGACGATGCAGGCCTCCTCCAGGCCGGCGATCGCGAGCGAGGCGTCGCGTAGGCGCGCGGAACGCCGCGTCATCGGCGCGGGACCGGAAGCGGAGCACGACCGCTCTCACCGCGTCCACGTCGTCACCGCCGTGCTCAGGAGACGTTCGACGGCCTCGCCGGAGCCGGAGCCGCCGCCGGAGCGGGAGGTCCCACGCTGCGAGCAGCGGATCGCACCGTGCGGCTCCTGGGTGCTCCAGGCGATCGCAGTGGGCCTCGGCGGGTCCGATCCGCCGGGACCGTGACCCGCAGCGTCGCCTCGCGGGGGTCGCTGCGGCCGAACCCGGCTTCCTCGAAGCGGAAGGCCCCGGGTCCGGAGTACGACGAGCAGCGCGCCTCGGGATCCTCCACGGGGGCGAGGAGGTCGGCAGCCGCGTCCCCGGAGAGCAGAGCCCGCCCGCCGGCGGTCGCCGCGAGTTCCCCCTGCTCGATGACAGGGTCGAAGGGAGAACCAGAACTGGGAGAGACCGCCTCGGGCCCGGATAGTCGTCGAGGAACCGCTCCACGAGCGACTCGGGTCGTCCGCGACCCAGCCGCCCGGGACCCGGGCGGCCAGTGCCGGGTCGGCCGAGAGGAAGCTTCGAGACGGTCATCTGCGAGACGCCGCACTCCCGCGCGAGGGCGGGCCTGCGACCGGGGCCTCGCGAGTGCGCACGAGTACCCGGTGGGAGCGCGAAGCGAGCGTACGGCACCCGACGCCTCATCGGGTCCGCCGCCTCTTCCTGCCGATCGATGCTCCGATCCTCTCCTCGGAGGATGACGCCCCCGTCGTCGAGGCCGAACAGGGCGAAGCGGGGATCCTCCAGCGCGACTCCGCGGGCGGCGGCATTGAGCCGTGGCATCACGAAACCCGTGGTACTGCCCGCCCGTGCGGACGCGGCGCGAGCGCGCATCTCCGAGGGAGTGGGGGCGCGCGGTGAAGACGAGGTGGACGTCGACGTCGTCGCCGGAAGCGGAGGAGATCCGCAGGTCACGAGCGCCGACGATGTGCGCGGCGATCCCCGTGTCGAGAAGCAGCTCGGTGAGGGACGACGCCGAGTCGGAGGTGCTCATAACGCCATTCTAAAACCTTTTGGAGCAAAGCGTTCGTAGAGGTTTTGAAAGGGTCCCTGCGACCGGGAGTGCTGTGCCCGGAAGGCCGTGACGACTATCTGCAGAGCGTGCAAGAATGCACTCCATGTCCGAGAGTGCAACGACCACCGCGCGAGCGCGCCAGGTCGCGGAGCGGCGCGAGCAGCTCGCCCGACGCGCGGCGAGCTCGCGGTCGAGCACGGGATCCAGGGCTTCACGATCGACGGGCTCTGCGAGGACGTCGGCCTCGCGCCGCACGTTCTTCAACCACTTCCCCTCCAAGGAGCAGGCCGTCCTCGGCCGCCCGGAGGAGGGGCTCGAAGGCGAGGCCGTCGCGCGCTTCCTCGCCGGGGGCGGCGCGCCCGGACGGGTGTCCGACGACCTGCCCGAGGCCCTCGCCGACCTGGCCATCGAGCACTTCGAGGCCATCGGACTCACGCCGAGCGCGCGCACGAGCTCGTGGCCCTGCTCGAGCGCGAGCCGAAGCTGCTCGCTGCGCTGCTGAAGGTCGGCAGCGAGCGCGATCGCCTGCTCGAGCGCCTGTCGGCTGAGCGCGAGGGACTGGAGCCGGGCGATCCGCGACCTCGACTCGCCGTGCAGCTGGTCGGCACCGTCGCGCGCCTGTCCGTGGAGGAGGCGCTCACCGCCGAGTCCCCGGCCCCGTTCCCCGAGATCCTCCGCTCCCGTCTCGCCCAGGCCCGCGCCCTGTTCGCTCCCGCCGCCCCCACCACTCCGGAAGAGGACCGATGACCGCCGCCACCGCCAAGCCGCTCCTGCTGACGCAGCGCAGGATCTGGATCATCTTCTCGGCGCTCATCGCCGGAATGCTGCTCCCGAGCCTCGACCAGACCATCGTCTCGACCGCGATGCCCACCATCGTGGTGCAGCTCGGCGGAGTCGAGCACCAGGCCTGGATCACCACCGCCTACCTCCTCGCGACCACGATCGTCATGCCGATCTACGGCAAGTTCGGCGACGTGCTCGGCCGGCGCAACCTGTTCCTGATCGCGATCGCGCTGTTCACCGTCGCCTCGATCGGCCTGCTGTCCGCGGGCGACTTCGAGCTTCGTGGTGTTCCGCGCCCTGCAGGGCCTCGGCGGCGGCGGGCTGATGATCCTCTCGCAGGCGATCATCGCCGACATCGTGCCGGCCAACGAGCGCGGCAAGTACCTCGGCCCGATCGGCGCGGTGTTCGGCCTCTCGGCCATCGCCGGACCGCTGCTCGGCGGCCTGTTCGTCGACCACCTCACCTGGCAGTGGGCGTTCTACATCAACATCCCGGTCGGCATCGCCGCCTTCGCCATCGCGTGGTTCGCGCTCACCCTGCCCAGCAGGAAGGCGCAGAAGAGGATCGACATTCCCCGGCGTCGTGCTGCTCTCGGCCGCGACGACGTTTCCTCATCTTCTTCAGCGACTTCGGCGGCGACGCGCAGCACGGCTGGGGCGCTCCCGAGACCTGGCCTTCGGCGCCGGCCTCGTGCTCTCGGTCGCCGGCTTCGTCTGGGTGGAATCGCGCGCTGAGGATCCGATCATCCCGCTGAGCCTGTTCCGCAACCCGATCTTCCTCAACGCCACCGCGATCGGCCTGACCCGGGGGCTGGGCATGTTCGCGGCGATCGGATTCATCCCCACGTTCCTGCAGATGGCGTCCGGAACCTCCGCGGCCGCGTCGGGCCTGCTGATGCTGCCGATGATGGCGGGCCTGATGGGCACGTCGATCCTGTCCGGCATCGCGATCACGAAGACGGGGAAGTACAAGGCGTACCCGATCGTCGGTACGATCCTCACCGCGATCGCGATGACGGCGATGACCACGCTCGCCGCCGACACCCTGATCTGGCTGATCTGCGTCTACCTCTTCGTCTTCGGCGCAGGACTCGGCCTGATCATGCAGGTCGTGGTCCTGGTCGTGCAGAACGCCGTCCCCGCCGAGCAGATCGGCACCGCGACCAGCACCAACAACTACTTCCGCGAGGTCGGCGCCGCGCTCAGGAGTCGCGATCTTCGGCACGATCTTCACCAACTCGCTCACCGAGAAGCTGACGACGGTCTTCGCCGAGCGGGTGACGCCGCGCGCGGGCGCTCCGCGGCGACGCTGGACCCGCAGACGCTGAGCACCCTGCCCGACGAGGTGCGCGACGGAGTCGTGTCGGCCTACGCCGACTCGCTCGCGCCGGTGTTCTGGTACCTGATCCCGTTCATCCTGCTGGCCCTCGTGCTCGCGATCCTCCTCAAGCAGATCCCGCTGTCGGACCAGGCCGGCATGGTCGCGCGCGGCGAGGCCGTGGGCGGAGAGGAGGCCGAGCGGATGTTCCGCGAGGAGAGCGCGGCGGGTCCGGCCGGGTCTCGACTCGACCGCGACCGGCTCCGTGTCGACGCGCCAGCTCCTTCCGATCGCGATCGCGCCCTCATCCCCACGCCGAGGCCGCGGAGAGCAGGATGAAGGGCGCCATCACCAGGAGGACGCGCCGCCGTAGTGCCGGAACTCCCGCCACCCCTCGGACCCTCCGCTCGATCGCCCCGCCGCGCCCGTCACGAGGGGCGGGAGGAGGAACAGCAGGAGCCACGGCGCGATGTCGAGCAGGCTCGGACCGGTCCAGCCCGGAAGTCCTCGGGATCGAGCAGGGGTGGCTCTGCACGACGAAGAAGGCCGTCGTCAGCAGCCCTGCGGGGAGGACGGACAGCCAGGTGAGGGTGACGGCGACGACCTTCGCCACGCGTTCGCGCCGGCGACTGCCGTCCGGAACCTCGCTGTGGATGCTGCTCCTTGCGAGGTGATCCTGCCGCAGGGAGGGAGGGCGTGCGCTCCCCGGCCTTCCGTGCGGCCGACGCGACTACTTCGTGAGCGCGACGGATCCGAGAGACGGGTAGTCGGGGCCGCCGTAGTCCATCACGGTGAGGGTGGTGATCGCCGGCATGGTCCCCGCCCCGGGTATCGCGATCTCCTGGTCCGGCAGGTCGGGATCCACCGGGGCGATCTCGAACGAGTATCCGGCGGTGTCGACCCAGCGCGCCCGAGCCGTCCTGCTCGAGCGCACCCTCCTTGAGGTAGAGCCTCGGATCGGAGGCGTCACCGGTCGAGAACCCGGAGAGGACCGCCCAGGTCGATCCGTCCGCTCGGCGCTCGATCAGGACCGATCCGGTCGTCTCGGACTGCTGGCTGAGGAAGTCGCCATCGAGGGGGAGCTGCTGCTGCGAACGCGCTGAGCGGGGAGGCGTCGGACGCGGACGACCCCGGCGCTCCGGCCGAGTCCACGGTCGTCGATCCGGCGGGGCTCGTCGACGGCGCGTTCCCGGGCGGCGCGCTGCTGGTGCACGCCGAGGGAGGAGCACGGCTGCGGCCGCCGCGCCGAAGCATGCGATTCCGGCCTCGTCATCCCCATCGCTCGATCCTGGCAGACGCCCTTCCGGCGCGCACTGCATCTGCCGGAGGCTCAGGCGGCGATCCCGTCCTCCTCCGACGCGATCGCCGCCTCCTCCACGAGCTCCCGCACCGTCAGCGGCGCGACCGGTCCTGCGACCTCCGCCTCGGCGGCGATCCGCGCCCGCTCGACCCCCGCGAGCAGCACGGCGAAGGCCTCCTCGAGGGCGTCGGTGTCGCGCAGCAGGAGCTGCTCACCGCTGGGATCCAGGCGGATCGTCCGGTAGACGGGCCGTGCCAGATCGGCTGCGAGCGTGATCACGCCGACGACGGCCCGCGCGGCGGGCGCGCGCGATCCAGCGGTTGGAGTGGGTGCGGAGCAGGATCACGGCCGGTGCTGTCCTCGGGAGAAGTGGTGCGGCGGAAGGGTGAGGGATCCTCTCCGAGCTTCCTGCAGGAGTGCCCGCCGTGTCCTGTGGTTGACATCAGAGCGCTCGTCAGTGGAAGCCGACTCATCGGGGCCATCTGATCAAGACGATCTTTCAGTGCTCTTGATTCATGACTCAGATCCTTCCGGTCTCCGACGCCAAGCGGCAGCTCGGCGCCCTCGTCGACCGCGCACACCTCGCGCACGAAGCGGTCTCTCTGTCTCGGCGCGGCAGGCGGGTCGTCGCGATCGTGGATGCCGACGAGTACGACCGCCTCCTGGAGCTGGCGGAGGATGCGGAGGACGCCATGGCCGCAGTGGCCGCTCGGGAGGAGCGGGAGCGCACCCGTTCGACGCCGGTTCCGTGGGACGAGGTGAAGGCGGAGCTCGGGCTCTCGTGACGTTTCCGCATCGAGCTCGAACCCTCGGCGGTCCGGCAGCTGAGAAAGCTCGACCCGCAGGACAGGCGGAGAGTCCAGGCCGCTCTCGAACTCCTCGCCGACGACCCCCCGTCCGCCGGCGTCGACGTGCTCGTGAACAGCGGCGGTGCCTGGCGCGTCAGGGTCGGCGACGTCCGGATCGTCTACGAGATCGAGGACGACCGGCTCATCGTCCTCGTCCTGGCGCTGGGACACCGGCACCGCAGCTGACAGAGCGTCAGTCGACGACGCGCCCCCGCGCTCCCGCCGCGACGCGCAGCGCCCGCACGAACTCGGGCACCACCGGGTTGCCCGTCGCCGCGACGAGCACTCCGATCTCGCGCATCGCCCGCGGATCGTCGATCGGGATCTCGCGCACGCCGTCGTCGATCGACGACGGGCTCGGCGGCAGGATCGTCACTCCGAGACCGGCGGCGGCCAGCCCGCGCGCGGCCCGGTAGTCGCCCACCTCGAAGACCGGCTCCGGGTCGCGGCCGTCGTGGCGGAGCAGGCGCCTGGCCGACTCGTGCAGTCCGTAACCGGCCGACAGCATGATCAGGTCGAGCCCGTGCAGGTCCTCCACCGTCACCGAGCGGCGCGAGGCGAGCGGATGCCGGTGGTGCGGCACGACCGCGAGCAGCGGCTCGGTGTAGAGGGTGGTCGTGGTGGTGCCGGGCAGGGTCGGCGGATCCGCGATGATCGCGAGCTCCGCCTCCCGGATCGGCCACCGCCCGCAGGCACAGCGCCCGCGAGCCGTGGCGCAGGCCGAAGCCGACCCGGGGGCCATCGGCGGCGCGAACCGGCGGATCACGTCGGGCACGTAGCTCTCGCCGAGGAGCGTCTGGAATGCGATCGAGATGCGCCCGTTCTCGAGCTCGCCGGCCTGGCGCACCTCCGCGAGCCCCGTCCGGATGACCGCCATGCCGTCCTGCGCGGCCTCGGCCAGACGGAGTCCCGCCTCCGTCAGCACGACGCCGCGGCCCTCGCGGCGCACGAGCGGTGCGCGCACCAGCTCGGCCAGCCGCGCGAGCGGGAGCGGCTCGCCGTGGGCCGCGGGCACGCCGAGCTCCTCGGCCGCGTGCGGTCACGCTGCCCGCCTGCGCGACCGCGACGAGCACGGGCAGCAGCTTCAGGATCGCGGGCCAGTCGGAGTCGCTCACTCATTCGTTCAGCGTATAGATGCGCCGCGAGCACGGCATTGGTCATCCGATCCCCGCGCTCCTGGGCCCCGAGAGCATGAGCATCGTCGAGCGCGCCCCGGTCCAGGAGCGCTCCGACCTCCGCATGACCCTCGCGCTCCTGGCCGCCGGAGTCGCCACCTTCGCCGAGCTCTACGCGGTGCAGAGCGTCCTGCCGCAGCTCGCGCGGGAGTTCGCGCTCACTCCGGCCGACGCGGCACTCACCGTCTCGGCCGCGACCCTCGGACTCGCGCTGATGGTGCTGCCGTGGGCCTCGATCGCCGAGCGGATCGGGCGCCTCGCGTCGATGCGGATCGCCGTGCTGTCCTCGGTGGTGCTCGCACTGCCTCGCCTGCGCCGCCCCGTCGTTCGAGGTGCTGCTGGTGCCCCGCTTCCTCGGCGGTGCCGTCCTCGGAGCGGCGTGCCGGCCCTCGCGGTCGCCGCGATCCACGACCGGGTCGGCGGTGCGGTCGCCACCGCCGCCGCGGCCGCGTACGTCTCGGGGACCACGATCGGGGGAGCAGCGGGGCGGCTCGATCGCCGGCCCCTCGCTCCGCCTTCGCCGGCCGGCGCCCCGCGCCGCTCGTCGTGACCCTCGGCCCGCGCCGCCGCCGCGACTCGCCTGCGCTCCTGGCGCCGCGCGGACCCTCGCCGCGGGCCGTCGCTCCGGAGCCCGGGAGCGGCCGGGCGAAGACCGCGCGGGTCCTGCGCGACCCCGTGCTGCTCGCGCTCGCCGTGCAGACCGTGCTCGTGGTCGGGGTCTTCGTCGCCGTCTACAACTACCTCGCCTTCCGGCCTCGAGGCGCCGCCGTCCCGCACTGCCGCCGGCCCTCGTCTCGCTCCTGTTCGCCACCTACCTGGCGGGCACCGTGTCCTCGGCTGGCCGGGCGGTGGGCGCCGGTGGATCGGATCCAGGACGTGCTCATGGCGCGTCGGGCATCGCCGGGGCGATGATCGCCGGTCTGCTCGCCGCGCTCGCCTGCAGGACGTCGTCGCCGTGGTGATCGCGGGGCTCGTCGTGCTCACCGCCGAGTTCTCTCGCGGTCCACGCGACCGGAGCGGCGTGGACGGGCGCGCGGCGCGGCCCGGCCTATGCGCGGCCGCCGCCGGCGCCGTCTACACGATCGCGTTCTACGTCGGCTCGGGCGGGCGGTCGGCTGCTCGGCCTCGCCGTCGAGGCCGGCGGCTGGCCCTGTTCACCGGAGTGACGATCGCGCTGCTCCTCGTCGGCGCGGCCGCCGCGAGCCTCCCGTCCCGCGCGGCCGTCGTGCCGGCTGATCCCTCGCTCCCGCCCCGCGCATGGGCCAGGATGGGCGGAACGCACGAGCCTTCGGGGACCTGGTGACCGACACACGCGAGACGAACGACACCGACCCGCGCTACCACGGGGCGGCGTTCCAGCGGGGCCACGATTCGGCCCCGCTCCCGAGCGGGCGGAGCCCGGGCCGAGGCGCGGTTCCGCCGTCCGGGGGCCGGGCAGGAACCCGCCGCTCGTCCCCGCACCATGGTGCTCCCGACGTCGGAGCCGTGCGCTCGACCCGGTCCGGCCGCTCGGCGTCGAGCGGCCGCTGGAGCGTCCGACGATCCTGCACCGGCGGAGTCGGACGACGAGCCGCTCCCAGGAGGCGGACGGGGACCGAGCCGTCGTCGTGGCGGGCGACCGACGTCCGTGGTGCCCCTCGCCCTCGTCCTGATGGGAGTGCTCCTGATCGTTCTCGGGGCCAAGCTCGCCATCTGGTCGGGGTCCTCGATCATGTACACCGGGGCCTCGACCTCGAGCGAGCGGTTCGCGATGTACGTGGTCAATTTCGTGCCCGGTCCGGCGGTGACGGTCGGCCTCCTCCTCGATCGGCGCGGCCTTCGCCGTCCGCGCGGTCCGCCGATGAACGGCCGCCGGATCGCCCTCGTCGCCTACACGCTGGCGCTCTGGGCGCTCGCCCTCGTCGCGCCGCTGGGGGCTCTCGATGGTGCCGATGGAGCGGTCCTCGTCCAACGGATCGATCCCGATCGAGGCGGTCCTGCAGAACGTCTTCTACGTCCCTCGGACCCGCGATGGTCACCGCCGCCTCGCGATGGACGCAGTGGCGACCATCGCCGTGGCCGTCGCCCGCACGAAGCGCCCCGCCCCTGCCCCTGCGCAGCCCGAGGACCCCTGGGAGCAGGACGCCGTCCTCCTCACCTGCTGACGCACCCGCTCCTCGACCGAGGGAACCTCGAACCGACGAGGGAACCCGCGGCAGCGGGACGTCTCGACGGTCCGGGGTTCCCTCGGCGGCAGGCCTTCCTCGGCCGGGCCCTACTTCCCCAGCGCCGAGAACCGGAACAGGTACGTCGCGTCGAGCGTGTCCTCCAGCCCCGTCGCTCCGGCGGCGGCGACCACCGTCTCGCGGCCCTGCAGCAGCGGGATGATCGGCGCGTCCGCCGCGGGTCACCCGCTGCAGCTCCTGGATCGCCGCCGTGCGCGCGCCCAGGTCGGTGGTGGCGGTCGCCTCCGTGTCGATGAGCGCGTCGACGGCGCTCGCCTGCGCGTAGCCGTTCGCGACGGAGGAGCCGGTCGACGAGTAGGCGGCGCGGAGGAAGTTGTCGGGGTCCGGGTAGTCGGGGAAGAAGCCGAGCTGGTAAGCGGGGTAGCCCGACTCCGGCACGAGCTCGGTGACGTAGCTGGTCCACTCCGTCGACTGCAGGTCGACCGTGAAGAGGCCGGACTCCTCGAGCTGCGCCTTCACGAGCGCGTACTCCTGAGCGGAGTCGGGCCCGTAGTGGTCGCTCGTGCACTGGATCGGCAGCGCGACCGGGGTCTGCACGCCCGCGGCGGCGCAGCGCGGCGGCGGCGTCCGGATCGGGAGCGGCCCCGTGCGCGTCGGCGAACGCCTCCGTCGCACCGGTCTGCCCGTCGAGCACGACCGAGTAGGCGGGCGCGTAGGTGCCGCGGTAGACCTGCTCGGCCAGCTCTTCGCGGTCGACGAGCGACGCGACGGCCTGGCGGATCGCGAGCTTCTGCTCCGGGGTGCCGCCGGGCTGCGTGTTCACGTTGAAGGTGAGGAAGCGCACCGAGCCGTTCTCCGGGCCGCCGACGACCTGCAGGGCGGAGTCGTCGCGCAGGTCCTCCACGTCGGTCGCGGTGAGCGAGCGGTAGGCCACGTCGACGCCGCCGTTCTCCACGTCCAGGCGCAGGTTCGTCGACGAGGTGGTAGGGCTTCAGCACGACCTGCGCGGTCACGGGAGCGTCTCCCGAGTACGCCTCGTTCGCGGCGAGCAGCAGCAGTCCGCCGTCCTCGTAGCTCTCGACCGCGTAGGGCCCCGAGCCGACCACGTCGGCGTCGTCGAGCAGGGCGTCGGCGGGGTACACCCCCTCGTCCACGATCGGCCCGGCCATGCTCGAGAGCACGTACGGCCAGGTCTGGTCGTCGGGCACGGCGAGCGTGAAGACGACGTCGTCGCCGTCCTGCGCGACCGACTCCATGTTCGCGAGCAGAGGCGAGGGCCCGTTGTCGGCCGCGATGTCGACCACCCGCTGGAACGAGAAGACCACGTCGGACGCGGTCAGCTCGTTCCCGTTCGAGAAGGTCAGGTCGGGCGCGATCGAGCAGCGGTAGGTGGTCCGGTCGTCGAACCCGCACTCCTCGGCGGCCTCGGGCACGGGCGTGGTGTCGCCGTCCTCGTAGCTCAGCAGGTGCCGGGTAGATCTGGTTCTGCGGGAGTGAAGCTGCCGCGGTCCCAGGCGCCGGCCGGGTCGAGCGAGACGATCGAGTCGGTCGTGCCGATCACGAGGCGGGCGGAGGAGTCGCCGCCGTTCGTCGCCCCGGTGCAGGCGGCGAGGAGGGCGGTCGTGCCGAGCACGGCGAGGACGCCGAGCGCGCGGGAGGAGTGCGCGCCGCCGCTTTCGTCGGAGGAAGCGTGGACCAGCCGAGCCGGAAGCGTGCGAGGGGCTCGCCCCTGCCGACCAGGTCGGCGAGCAGGTCGCCGAGGACCGGCCCGAACTTGAAGCCGTGGCCCGAGAAGCCCGTCGCGAGCGCCACGCGCCCGACCCGGTCGATCACGAAGTCCTCGGTCGGGGTGATGTCGTAGAGGCAGCTGATCGGCGCTCGCCGCGTCGACTCCGGGCAGCCAGTCCCGCACGTAGGCGACGAGGCGCGCCAGCCGCTTCGGGCTCGGCGCGGAAGTCGCGGCGGTCGGGATCGACGACCCGCCCGGTGCCGTGCTCGCCCGCCTTCACTCCGACTCGCGGAGTGGCGAGGCCGTAGATCACGGGCAGGTCGCCGCGGTGGTGCACGAAGCTCGGCCACGCGTCCAGCGGCAGTGTCCGGGTCGAAGCGCGCGGGCTGCTCCTGGGTCACGCGCAGCGGAGGCAGGCGCCGGCCCGCCGCCTCGACCAGTCCGCCCACGAGCACCGGGGTCCACGGACCCGCCGGCCACGACGACCGCGTCGGCCGTCAGCGGGCCCTCGTCGGTGACGACGCGCACGCCGCCTCGCGCTCCTCGATGCCCTGCACGCCGGGGCTCGTCGCGGACGATCGCGCCGTGCGACTCGGCCGCCGCGAAGCAGCGCCTTCGACCGCGGCGGCCGGCGTCGATCCGGCCGCCCTCGCGCAGCAGCACGTCGGTCTCGAAGCGCAGCCCCGGCCAGCGGCGCGAGGCCTCGGCGGCGTCGAGGCGCTCGACGGGGATGCCGTCGCGTCCGAACGCGTCCTCGATCTCGCGGAGAGGCCCGGGCATCGCCGTGGTCGATCGCGCCGGTCGCGGTGAAGAGGCGCCGTCCGCTCTCCTGCCCGAGCCTCGCCCACTCGCGGGCGGCGCGGCCGGTGAGCGCGCGGTAGTCGTCCTGCGGGTAGCCGCGGCGGAAGATGCGGGTCTCGCCGTGCAGAGGACCTCGCGGTCGTGCCCGCGCTCGAACCGCTCGAAGACGATCACGCGGTCGCCGCGCTCGGCGAGGGAGCGGGCGGCTTCGCCGCTCCCACGAGCCCGGCTCCGACGACGACGACGTCGCGCCCGGTCATCGCGGCACCTCGGCGTCGACCTCGCGCCGGGGCGGCATCGCGGCGAGCACCGCGGGCCTCGTCGGTGAAGGACTGGGGGCGAAGCGGCCCGGCGCGTAGCGGCTCGCGTCGCCGAGCGTGCCGCGCCCGTCGAGCACGAGCTCGGCGACGAGCCGGCCGAGCCCCGGTCCGTGCGTCCACCCGGACTCGTTGTCGCCGGCCGCGACGAACAGTCCCGGCAGCTCGGGCACGGCCCGGCGAGGAAGCGCCGGTCGGCCGTGTACGAGACGACCCCCTGCGTCCACTCGGTCGCGCGCACCGCGTCGGCGGAGGAGGGAGAGGCGGGCGAGGACCGGCGCGAGGTGCGCGTCCATCCGCTCGATCAGGTCGGTGCGCTGCGGTCGGCGGTCAGCCGCCGCCTCGCCCAGCGGCTCGTAGCCGACGCCGTTGCCGTAGGTCAGGCCGCCCAGGTGCTCGCGCACCCAGAGCCCGTCGAGCTCGGGCAGCATCAGCGTCGGCAGCGGATCCAGGCCGAAGGGGGCGGTGGTCAGGCGGCTCGCCACGACCCGCGCGAGGGGGAGTCGGCGGCCGAGCGGGGCGAGCAGGGCGTTCGTCCAGGAGCCCGCCGCCGAGGACCACCGCGTCGGCGTCGAGCACGCGGCCGTCGGCGGTGCGGACGCCCGTGGCGCGCCCGTCGGTCGCGACGACTCCGGTGACGGCGGTGTCGCTCGACGACCTCGACCCCGCGGCGCGCGCGGCGGCGACGAGCGCGAGCCCGGCATCCGGAGCACTGATCTGGATGCCGCCGGGGTGCACGAATCCACCGGACACGGCGCGGGGATCGAGCCCCGGGATCAGCTCGGCGGCCTCATCGGGCGAGAGCGCGCGGGCGCCCTCGGGGCGGAGCGGGTGCGCGGCGAGCGGTCCGAGGTGGTCGCGGACCCCGGCCTCGCTGACGGCGAGCCAGGCGCTGCCGGTCTCGCGGAGGTGGATCGGGTGCTCCGCAGCGAGTCCTCGGTAGAAGTCGATCCCGTACTGCTCGAGGTCGCGCTCGGACTCGTTCCAGTACCAGGCGTAGCCCGCGGCCCAGAGCCCGACGAAGCCCGCGCCGGCGGCGGTCGTGCCGCCGGCCGCGGCCTGGAGTCGAGCAGCACGACCCGTGCACCCGCCCGCGCGAGGTGCAGCGCGGTGGCGGTCCCGAAGAGACCGGCTCCGACGACGACGACATCCCTACTCATGCCAGGTAGTGAAGCAGCCGGTCCGGCCGGGGTCGAATCGATGTGACGCCGGGTGTCCCGGGTGCTCGCAGGCGGCCTCCCGGCGGCCGGGGCTCGCGGCTACGCCGACCGCACCAGGAAGTCGACGAGCCGCCGCACCGCCGCCGGCACGCTCCCGCGCCGCCCGACGGTCGGCAGGATGATGGCGCCGAGGATCGCGTAGCCGATCTCGTCGACCGGGGTGTCCTCGGGCAGCTGGCCGGCGCGCACGGCGCTCGCGAAGCGCTCCGAGAGGGTGCGGTCCACGCCGAACGCGGTGATCAGCCGCTCGCCCACGGCCGCGTCCTCGGAGCCGGCGGCGACGAGCGAGCGGATGAGCGCGGTGCCCTGCTCGGTCTCGGCGAGCGCCAGGATCGGCGTCAGCCACTCCTCCAGATCGCGGCGCAGGTCGCCGGAGTCGGCGATCGCGATCTCGACGGCGACCAGGCGCCCCTCGATCATGCAGTCGGCGATGAGGGAGCCGCGCGAGGGCCACCAGCGGTACACGGTCTGCTTCGAGACGCCCGCCTCCTTGGCGACGCCCTCCATCGTGAGGTGGTCCCAGCCCTGCTGTGCGAACAGCCGCGCGGTCGCCTCGAGGACCGACTCGCGCGCCGCGGCGCTGCGGACCGGGCCGCTCCGATGCTCCGTCATGCTCTCAGGGCTACTCCCACTGACTAGACGAGACGTCGCGTATGATCTGGCGCACCCCGCTTCCCGCCCGTCTGGAGACCTCCGTGGCCACCCTGCTCTTCCGTCTCGGCTCCTTCGCCGCCCGCCGCGCCTGGGCGGTGATCGTCGCGTGGGTCGTGATCCTCGGCGTCTCCGTCGGCGCGTTCCTCGCCGCCGGCGGCACGCTCACCAACAGCTTCGACATCCCGGGCACGGCCTCCGGCGCCGTGGACACCGATCAGCTCGCCGAGAAGCTGCCCGACACGGCCGGCGGCACCGGCACGGTCGTCTACCGCACACTCCGACGGCTCGGCGCTGACCGCCGAGCAGGAGTCGGCGATCTCGGCGCTCGCCGACTCGGCCGCCGGGCTCGACGGCGTCGCGGCCGTCGTCGATCCGTTCGAGGCCCGGCAGTCGCAGATCGACGGAGCCGCGCAGCTGGCCGACGGCCGCGCGCAGCTCGAGCAGGGCACCGCGCAGCTCGAGGCGGGGCAGGCGCGAAGCTCGACGCGGGACGCGCTCAGCTCGACGCCGCCCGGCAGCAGCTGAGCGCCGCCCGCGAGCAAGCCGTCGCCGCCGGCGCCCCGGCCCAGCAGCTCGCGGCGATCGACGCGCAGCAGGCGCAGCTCGACGCGCAGGCGGGCGTGCTGCAGGAGCAGCAGGCGACCCTCGACGCCTCCCGGCAGGAGCTGGAGGGCCGGCGCCGAGCCGCTCGACCTCGGCGAGAGAGCTGCTCGGCCACGCCGACGGCATCGGCGTCGTGTCCGACGACGGCTCCATCGCCGTCGTGAACGTCTCGTTCACCGACCCGGGCGCCTCGGAGCTGTCCGAGGAGGTCAAGCAGGGCGTCATCGACCACTTCGAGGACGCCCCCGTTCCCGGCGCCGACGTCACGTTCGCCACCGACCTCGCCCAGGGCGTCCCGCAGATCTTCGGAGTCGGCGAGGCCGTGGGCCTCGTCTTCGCCGCCGTCGTGCTGATCGTGATGCTCGGCCTCGCCTCGCCGGCGGCAGGCGCTGCCGATCGTCACCGCGCTCGTCGGAGTCGGAGTGGGCGTCACCGCCTCGCCTCGCCTTCTCCGGCGTCATCGACATGGCCTCGGTCACTCCGGTCCTGGGCGTGATGCTGGGCCTCGCGGTCGGCATCGACTACCCCTTCATCGTGAACCGGCACCGGAGGCAGGTGCTCGCGGGCGTCGAGGTCCGCGAGTCGATCGGCCTCGCCAATGGCACCTCCGGCACCGCGGTGGTCTTCGCCGGCTCGACCGTCGTCGCCGCGCTGCTGGCGCTCAACGTGACCGGCATCCCGTTCCTCGGCCTCATGGGCACGGTCGGAGCGGTCTGCGTCGCGGTCGCCGTGCTCATCGCGGTCACGCTCGCCCCGGCGATCCTCGGGCTCCTCGGTCACGCGACTGCTGCGCCGGGAAGGCGCGGTCGACGATCGGCCGGCAGAAGGCGCTCACTCCCGCCCGCCCGATGTCGACGCTGCGCGCGGTCGTCACGGTCGTCGGCACGGTCGTCGCCCTGCTGATCATCGCGATCCCGTCGCTCTCGATGCGCCTTCGGACTGCCCGGACGGCTCGAGCCGAGCCCGAGGGGTCGACGAGCGCCTCGGCACCTTCGAGATCGTCGGCGACGAGTTCGGGGCCGGCGCGAACGGTCCGCTGCTCGTCAGCGCCTCCGTCCCCGACGGGGTCGCCGACGACGACCTCCTGCGCACCCAGGTCGAGATCGCCCGCGTGATCGCGGAGCAGGACGACGTGGTCGCCGTGGCGCCGATCGCCGCCTCCGACGACGGCACGCTGCCGGGCCTTCCAGGTGCTGCCCGCCGAGGGGCCCAACAGCGCCTCGACCGAGCAGCTCGTGCAGGACCCCCGCGCCCTCCCGCCGGTCGGCGACGGCGTCGTGCTCGGAGTCGCGGGTCAGGCCGCGACGAACATCGACATCTCGGAGGGGCTGAACGCGGTGCTGCCGACCTACCTCGCGGTCGTCGTCGGGCTCTCGCTGCTCATCATGATCGTGGTGTTCCGCTCGCTGCTGGTCCCGGTCATCGCCACCGGCGGCTTCATCCCGTCGCTGTTCGCGACCTACGGCCTGATCGTGTCGGTGTTCCAGTTCGGCTGGGGAGCCGATCTGACCGGCCTGCACGCGACCGGCCCGATCCTGAGCTTCCTGCCGGTGATCCTCGTGGGCATCCCGTTCGGCCTCGCGATGGACTACCAGCTGTTCCTGGCGTCGGGCATGCGGGAGGCGTACGTGCACGGCGCGTCCGCGCGCCTTCGCCGTGGCGCAGGGGTTCCAGGCGGGGAAGTCGGTCGTGATCGCGGCGGCGCTGATCATGATCGCGGTGTTCGGCGGCTTCGTCTTCGAATCGACGATCATCCGCTCGATCGGGTTCGGTCTCGCGTTCGGCGTGCTGCTCGACGCGTTCGTCGCAGCGGATGCTGCTGATGCCCGCGCTGATGCACCTGCTCGGCCGCCTCCGCCTCGGTGGCTGCCCCGCTGGCTCGACCGCCTGCTGCCGGACGTCGACATCGAGGGCGCATCCCTCGAGCGCACCCACCCGCACGCCTGACCCCGGCCCTGCTCCAGGCTCCCCGGCTCCCCGCCCGCGAGATGCCACGCACGCCTCCCTCGGCGCGTCGCGCACCGGAGTGGCATCCCGCGGGGGCCGGAGCCGGGCGTCAGGCCGGGGGTAACCAGCACGCGCACGTCCCGCGGGCCGAGCGCGAGCTCCGAGCCGCCCCGCGACCGCGCTCGCCCGAGTGCAGGTCCTCGGCCGCGAACGGCACGGTGACGACCGCCCGGTCCCACGACCAGTTCTGCACCACGTGCAGGCGCTCGGCCCGTGCGTTGACGGCGGAGTGGACGCGCACCGAGCCCGCCTCCGGGCGCCAGGGCGCGACGCCCGCGACCTCGCCCGCCCAGCCGAGCACGGCCGCGGCGAAGCGCGGGTCGGGCAGCCCGCCCACCGTCGAGACGCGTCCCGCTCCGTGCGCCCGCGAGGTCAGCGCGGCGTAGTCGCCGTGGAACGGGTGCTCGTAGCGAGCGAGGACCTCGGCGTCCGTCGTCTCGTAGCTCTCGATCCACGAGGTGACCGCGGCGCCGTCGGGCAGCTCGAGTGCGGGCAGCCCGGGGGCCGCCACCGCCACGACCGGCACGGGCTGCTCCGGGTTCGTGTACTCGTCGCACCAGGCGCCCGCGGCCGCCGAGAGGCCGCCGCCCGGCGCGACCTCCAGCCGGGCCCGCGTCCTGGTGCAAGCCGGCGCAGCCGGCGCGGGGCCGAGCACCAGGTGCTCGCCGGCCGCGGCGTACGCGAGCAGCCACTCCAGCACCGCGTCGTCGGCCGCGTAGTAGGCCGACGCCACGAACACCGGCCGGCTCGGCCGCCGCCGCCGCCTCGCGCTTCGAGCAGCCCGCTCGCGTGGAAGAGCCGGGTCTGCAGCCCCGCGTCGAACGCGCCGCGCACGAAGGCCTCGACGAGGGGGGAGTAGGAGTCGGGCACGCGATGCCGTCCGGCCCGCCGAGCGGTCCGAAGCGCTCGAACGTCCACTTCGAGGCGTGGTCGTAGAGGACGCCGACCCGCGCGTCCGGCGCGAGCCCGACGATCCGATCGCCCAGCTCGCCGAGCTCGGCCCCGATCGGTGCAGGCGATCTCGCGCGGTAGGTGCGCCCCGGCTTCTGCGAGGTGGCAGCACTCCGCCCCAGTAGGTCTCGGGGCCGAAGTGCAGGGTGTGCCAGTGCCAGTACTGGATCATCTGGGCGCCGCGGCTGATCAGCGCCCAGACCCCCTGGCGGCGCTGGCCCGGATAGGCCGGGCTGTTCATCGACGAGAAGCCGATCGACTGGGCGCCCACCTCGGTGACGAGGAAGGGCTCGTGCCGGGTGCCGTACATCCAGTCGGCGGAGTGGTAGAGCGCCCAGGTGCCCCGCGTCCACCAGGTCTGCGGCTTCCACCTCGGCGTCGGGCAGCGCGAGCGAGTCCTGCGCCTTGTAGTGCGGGTTGCCCGCGGTGACCGTCATCATCAGCGCCGACGGCGTCATCGCGGATGGTCGGCCGCGTGCACGACAGGCAGGTCATCACGAAGCGCTCGCCCGCGTACTCCGCCACGATGTCCGTCCGCTCACCGCAGGTATTCCGTGACCAGGTCGGCCTGGAACAGCCGCCACGCGAGGTCGTACCAGCGTGCAGGAAGTTGGCGCTCGGGCCGCCAGAGATCGCTCCAGTCGGTGAGGCGGTGCGACCAGTAGGTCAGCCCCCACTCCTCGTTGAGGCGCTCGACGGTGCCGTAGGTCGTGCGGATGCCGGTCGCGGAACCGCTCGAACGCCTTGGTGGTTGAAGATCTGCCAGGCCCCCGGCTCGTTGTCGACCTGGAAGCCGATGATCGAGGGGTGCTCGGCGTGCCGCACGAGGATCCGGGCGGATGACGCGGTCGACGTGGAAGCGGAACGCCGCGTGGGCCACGTCGATCTCCTGGCGCATGCCCCAGCCGAACGGCCTGCCCGTCGCGATCTCGACGTTGATCTCGGGGCAGCGGCGCTGCAGCCACGGCGGGATCGCGTAGGTCGGCGTAAGCCGAGGATCACGCCGATGCCGAACTCCCGGGCGGTGTCGAGTACCGGAGTGATCCACTCCAGATCGAAGACGCCGTCCTCCGGCTCCCACGTCGACCAGACCGGACTCGCCGACGCGGACGACCGTGAAGCCGGCCTCGCGCATCTCCTCGAAGTCCTGCCGCAGCCGCGGCGTGGGCTGGTACTCGTGGTAGTACGCGGCGCCGAAGAGCACCTGGGGCGGGGTGTAGGTCATGGGGAAGCCCTCCTGGAAACTGTTTCGGGCTTAGTTTCGCGGATCGGGCTCAGCGCAGGCGGCTGCCGCGGCGCGCGCAACGCCCGACGTCTCGCACCTTCCCCGCCTCATCCTCTCCCGCAGCTCTTCCAGAAGTTGCGGTAAGCGCTGGCGCTCACCGCAACTTCTGGAGGAGCGCCGAGGCGCGCCGAGGGGAGCTGGGAGGAGAAACAGTCTCCGCTACGCTCGTCCCACCCGGCTCGAGTCCGCACCCGAGCCGTCCCCTCCACTCGAAGTCCGCACCCGAACCGCCCCGCCCGCCGCCCGCGCGGCTCCCCCGCCCCCCCACCGGAAGGCCCCGCGTGGCTCGCACCCCCGACGTCCGCGTCACCCTCGACGTCGTCGCCGCCCGCGCCGGCGCTCCCGAAGGCCACCGCGTCCAAGGTCCTCAACGGCCGCCCCGGCGCGTCCCCGGCCACCCGCGAGCGGGTCGAGCGGGCCCTGCGCGAGCTCGGCTACACGCCCAGCACCCGCGCCCGGCGCGTCGGCGGGTCGATCACCGTCGCCTTCGACACGCCGCTCTCCCTCTACTCCCTGCGCGTCCTTCGAGTGGCGCCGCCGTCGGGAGGAGCCCGTGAGCGAGCGCGTCGATACCGCGACCCGCGTCCTCGCCCCGGGCGGCTCCGCGGAGTGAGGGATGCGGTTCGACCGCGAGTTCGTCCGCTCCGGGTCGCCGCGCAGGGCCACCTGGGCCTGCTCGCCGTCACCACGGCCATCGACTCGGGCCTGGGTCGCCGAGGCGCGTGCCGACGCGGGCCTCGCGCCCGTCGCGGTCGACGCCCTGAATCCGCTCGGCCCCTCCGTCGCGAGCATCGGTCTCGAACCACTGGGTCGGCGGCCAGCAGCTCGACCGAGCACCTCGTCGCCCTCGGCCACCGCAGGATCGCCTTCGTCGGCGGGCACGCCGCGAACCCGGGCCCGCGCCCGCTGGCGGCGGCTACCGCGAGGCCCTCCGGGCGCAGCGGGCCTCGGCGTGGTGCTGACCCGGCCCTCGCCCTCCGAGCACGGCAAGGCGAGCGCCGAGCGCATCGTCCCCGGACCCGCGCTCCCCGATCCGCCCACCGCGATCGTCGCCACCACCGACCTCGCGGCGCTGCAGGCGGTCCGCGCCGTGCTCGCCGCGGGCCTGCGGGTCCCCGGGGACGCCAGCGTCATGGGCTACGACGACACCTACGCCGATCTTCGCCCACCGCGCCGCTGCTCTCCACCGTCCACACGCCCCTGCACGACATCGGCCGCCTCGCCGTCGAGACCCTGATCCGGATGCACGACGGCATCCCCCCGGTCTCGCAACCGCCTCGAGCTCGCCACCACCCTCGTCGTCCGCGAGTCGACCGCACCGCCGCCCGCCCGACGGCGTTTGGCCTCGCGCGGAGGGGTCTGCATGGCTGGAATGCCGCCCCCAACAGGGAGAGCGTTCAGCTGCGACAGCGGAGGGCGGACCGGTGTCGACCGTCCTCAACCGGGCCCCTGCGGCCCGTCGTTCCGCCCGTGCGCTGCCCCTGATCGTGGGCGCGACGGGCTTCGCGGCGAGCCTGATCCTCGCGATCGCGGCCCCCGCGACGGCCGCCGCCCCCGTGCGCGTGCTCGGCGTCCCGCTCCCGCTGGTGCAGGGCGGCGCGGTCTGGATGAGCGCCGTCGGCTACGTCCTCACTCCGGTGCTCGTGTTCCTCGCGACCGGCTGGGATCTCGAGCGAGCCAGCGCTCGCACGCCCTCCGCGACGCCTCGGCACTTCGTGCCGAACCCCTCTACTCGCGGGCACTGCTCTGGATCTCGGGCGCGGGCCTCTGTGCTCGGCGCCTGGCACATCCTCAACATCAGCGTGCCCGTGTCCGAGATCGGCTTCCACCGCGTGATCCGGCGGGCTCCTCGCGGTCGTCGTCGCGGTGCTCCTGCTGGTCCTGGCCGGCGGATCCGCCGCGATCGCCACGACCACCTACCCTCCACACCCACCGCGTCCCTCACCGACACAGTGCGCCGCGGCGCGATCGAGGACCTGCGCACCCGCCTCTCCTCCTCCGATGTGCTGAACGTGTACTACCTCATCGACAGCTCCGGCCTCGCTGAACACCGGCGGCGACGACGGCCGCGGCTCCGACCCCCGACGTCGCCCGGGCAGACATCCTCGGGGGCAGCCTCGCCGAGCTCGGCGGACTCCGCGACTCGCTCACGGTCAACTGGGGCGCCGCGTTCTTCAGCCGCGCCTTCGAGCCCGCGGTCGACCGGCGGCCGTGGACCGCCGACAGCCCGGGCGTCCTCGCCACCGAGATCCGCGAGAAGACGCCGGGCGGAGGCACGAACTGGCTCGCAGGGCCCGAGGGCGTGCAGACCGCGCTGCAGAACCAGCCGAGCGCCGGCCTCCGCCCGCCAGCTCGCCGTCTGGCTGACCGACGGCGAGATCGACCTCGGCTCGGCCTCGGCCACCGCGGATGCCACCAACGCGCTGTGCGGCGTCCGCATCGACCCCGACGGCGCCGAGCCGGAGGGCAACGGCGTGCTCGCCGCGCTCCGCCAGGCCGGCGCCGTGGTCCTCGGCACCCTCCTCGCCGACGGCGAGCAGCGCGAGCAGGCCGGCATCATGTGGCCCCTCGTCGAGGGCACGGGCGAGTACGGAGGCGGCACCGCGTCGTGCGGACCCGCCACCGCGCCCGAGGCCGTCCGCGGCGCCGTCGTCGACGCCTCCGACCCCGACGCGCTCGCGTCCGTGTTCCTCGAGCTCGGCAGCCGCATCGCCGGCGGCTCCGCCCAGCCCCTCGCCGCCGACGGCACCTTCTGGATCGACGCCGGCGTCTCGCGCATCCAGGCCGTCGTGTCCGACCCCGCGTGGACCCTCACCCTCCCGCCGGGTCCGGCCTGCCCGTGCTGTCGGCCGACTCCGGCACCGCGGGGCTCGAGGTCACCCTCGGCTCGTCCGGCGTCTCGCTCGTCACGCTGACCGTCGACCGCCCCGAGCTGCAGGGTCAGTGGACGCTGAGCGCCGCCGGCACCGAGGACGTCTTCTTCTTCAGCGACCTCCGCATCGTCTTCGACGAGGCCACCCCGGTCGAGCGCGCCGAGGACGGCCTCGCTCTCGGCCACCCTCAGCGCCCGCGTCGAGAACGCCGACGGCACTGCGGCCGACCTCTCGGTCTTCGACGAGGCCGTCTTCACCGCCACCTCGACCGCCGACGGCGCGACCTCGCCGCTCGAGGGCGCGCGCATCGACGAGGCGTCCGGAGCGATCACCCTCCCGCTGCCCGCCGACGACGGCGTCCGAGATCCTCGTCACCGCCTCCCTCGACCCGCTCAGCACCGCGCCGCACGCGGTCGCCCTCGCGCCGGTCACCACGCAGCAGCGGGTCGCCACCGTGCTGCCCGCGTCGTTCCCGAGCGTCGCCTCGCCGCTCGTGCTGAGCGAGCTCACGGGAGCGGAGGGCCGAGCGGAGGGACCCTCGCGCACCCAGGGACCGACCGCCGGCGGCGACGGCCGGGTCCGCCTCGCCGCGCCCCCCGAGATCACAGAGCGACAACGCCGACCGCGCCGGCAGCTGGACCTGGACCTTCACCGACGACAGCGGCGCCGCGCTCGCACCGGGCGACTGCGTCGTCGTCGCCCCCGGCAGCGCCCGGACCCTCGCCGTCTCCGCCGAGAACCCGGTGCCCGCCGACTCCACCGTCTCGGCCACCCTGCCCCTCGACATCCGCACCGCCGACGGAGGCAGCGCCCCGCAGACCGGTCGCCGTCTCGTTCCCGTCGACCTTCCCCGTGAACGCGGCGGCGATCGGGCTGATCGCGCTGGTCCTCCTCCTGCTCGGGCCTCCTGCTCCCTCTCGTCGTCCCGGGTACCTCTGTCAACCGCTGGAACGCGAAGATCGCGATGCAGGGCCTCGTTCCAGCGCGGCATCGATCCCCGTCGAGATCACCCCCGGACGGCGTCCGCTCGACGCTCCCGTCGGACCGCCTCGACGACCGCTTCCGCTACCTGGAGGAGCGAGACCGGGGTGCACGAGATCCCGGATCCCGACCTCGGCCGTCTGCGCGTGCATGTGCCGTGGTGGCCGCTCAAGGCCTCCCGGCTACCGCGCCTCGGCCCGCCCGCCGGCGGAGTCGTCGTGGCGTCCCGCACCGGCACCCGCAGCACCTCCGCGGGCACCCGGCTCCCCGACGGCGGGATGGGCTTCCGCACCCTGCCGCTGGATGCGTCCTGGGCGATCGTCGTGCCCGAGCGCGAGCTCGTACCGGCCCCGCTCGGACGACCCGGTGCGCGCCCTCGCGGTGCTCTACCACCGCGTCGACCGCGACGACGAGGCGCAGTACGCGCGCCGCCTCGACGATCTCGCTCCGCGACTCCGGGGCCCCCGCATGGACGACCCTCGAGGCCCTGCGCCGCGAGCGGGCCGCGAAGCGCCCGGAGCCCGCGCAGCCGGAGCGCCCGCAGAACCAGCGCCCGCAGCCAGAGCGCCCCGAGCGCCCCTCGCGCCCGCCGGCCTCGCCCCGCGGCGGCACCCCCACCGCCACTCCGCCCCGCCCGCCGTCGCCCCCGCGCCCCGGCGGCCCGCCCGCCCGCTCGGGCGGTGCCCCCGGCCGCCCGTCCTCTCGGGCCGCCGCCGAGGCCGGGGAGGCGCCCCGCCGCCCCCGCCGCCCGGACGCTCCGGCCCCCGCACCCCTCCGCCCCGCGGTCGCTGACAGCGCCGCCGAAGAAAGCAGACAGTCATGCTCAAACCTCTTCTCTTTCTCATCGGAGTCGGCGGCTCCGGCGGCAAGACCCTCCGCGGCAATCGAGCACCAGCTCGAGCTCAAGCTCCAGCAGCTCGGCTGGGAGGGCGGCATCCCCTCCGCCCGGCGCTTCCCGCACTTCGACACCCCGACCGTGCAGGACGGCATGGAGTACCAGGCGCCGTTCCTGCCCCGGGCAGGACTACCGCGGCCTCGGTGAGCACCGCCGCGACGTTCGACATCGTGCACGGGCTCGATCACGAGCGCCCACGCGACCAACAACGCGATGCGCCACGACATCGAGCGCCAGCCGCCCGACCCCCGTCAGGTCAAGGTCGACGTGCGTCGGGCATGGGCGCGGGCCAGTACCGCGCCGTCGGCCGCGCCGTCGCGCTCGCGGCCACCAAGCGAGATCGCCCAGGCCGCGCGCTTCGCGATCGGCAAGATGAACGACGCGGAGTCGCTCGCCGAAGCTGCAGACGCTCGGCCAGCGCCTGCGCGCCCGCGACGACGGGGGAGACGGCAGCCCGATCGTCATCGTGATCTCGTCGGTCGCGGAGTGGCTCAGGAGCGGGCCAGTTCCTCGACGTGATCGAGATCGCCGCGCCGACCGCCAAGCAGTACCCGTGGTCGAACCAGTTCTTCAGCATGCTCTACGCGCCCGACGTCTTCGACCAGCTGAACGTGACCGCCGGGATGCCCGGCAACGCGCTCGCCGCGATCTCGGAGACGATGAACGGCTTCTGGACCGACACCCTCGGCCGCCACCCTCGAGGCTCCTGCGCACCAAGGGCGTCGCCCCCTCGTACGGAGCCGCGAGTGATGGACCGCGTCGGCGCCGCGTACCCCTTCATCGTGGGCCGCAGCAACAGCAAGGTCACCTTCGAGGACCAGAACGCCGTCGGCGACGCCGTCGCCACCAGCCTCACCGCGTGGATGATCGACGCGCGCGTGCAGGACGACATGATCGCCTACTCCCTCGGGCAACTGGCAGGCCCGCTCGGCCGCGAACGTGCCGCCTCGGACAACCTCGGTCTCATGAGCCCCGCGCACCACTCGCCGCCCTTCTCCTCCATCGGCTTCGGCCGGGTGACCCCGGGCCGCGAGCGCTTCCTCGAGTACTCCGCCGAGCGCTTCGCCCGCTCGGCCATCGACCGGATGCCTTCGCGCACTCCGAGGAGGACCCGCAGTTCGAGCGGATGACCGAGCGCGTCGAGTACATCGAGAAGTCGGCCGACAGCGAGTACCAGCGCTTCATCCGCGATCTGCGCCTGAACGAGGAGACCGCCGAGCACAACGACGTCACCGACGCGCTGCGCGACACCGCGGTGCTCGACGTGATCAAGGCGGAGCTGCAGGGCGGCGCCGACGAGGAGCTCAGCCGTCCGGGAGTCGCTTCCCCGACCGCCAGGGCGGCGCCGACATCACCACCTGGTCGGACCGCCTCGTCAACGAGTACACGCGCACGAGCCCCCGGCTCCTCCAGCGCGACCGCGAGGCGCTGCCAGCGCCGCCTCGACGAGCGGACGCGCACGATGCCCGGCCACCTCCTCGGAGACGGTGCTCGCGCTACGTTGCCCAGGACGGCTGCCCGGTCGTAGTCGTGGCGATGCTCCGCCGCCTCGAGCGCGGCCTCTGGGTGCACGGTCGACGACGCCTCCGGATCGACGCGCGCCAGCACGAGGAGCGCGGTGGCTCGGCCTCGGCTCCCTGCGTCTCGGACGAGCTGCGCACGGCCGCGAACCAGCAGTCCATCCGCCCGGATCAGGAGGCGGTGCAGTTCGCGATCCAGCGGCTCGGGCAGGCGCTGGAGTGGTCCTCCGAGGCCGGCGCTCCGCGACTCCGCCTCGGCCCTGCTCGCCGAGCTGCGCGAGACCTTCCTCGGCCCGCTCGCCGACTACCTCGACGGCTCGCGCACCGCGCTCCTGCAGCGCGTGAACGCGCGCAAGACGATCGACGACCGCGAGAACGCCTACGAGTTCTGGCCCCGCCGCGTCGACGAGACCGTGCCGCGCAAGGCCACCCCGGCGCCCAACGAGCGGATGCTCGTGGAGCCCGAGAAGTACCCCGCCGAGTTCCAGTAGCCGGTGCGCGCCTCCGTCGACGGCGACGCCAAGTACCAGGACGCCGTGCTGCGCGTCCTCACCGATCTCCTGGTGGGCGTCAGCCCCGATTCCGAGGGCCTCGGACGAGACCCGGCAGCACGCTGGTCGCGAACCCGCGCACCTGGAAGCCGACCGTCACCGCGGATCCGGCCGTCGCGAACCCCGCGCAGCGCGCGACCTTCGACCTCCGCCACCGACCCCGAGACCTACGCCGCCCGGGCCCGCGCGTGGATGAAGCGCGAGCGGCACCCTGTTCGCCGCCTACATCGGCGAGGACCTGCTCGGCTTCTTCGACCTCCGAGGTGCTGCCGCCGAACGTCTTCGCCGAGCGGCGCGACCGCTACCGCGAGCAGCTCCAGGCCGCCCTCGGCGCGAGCGAGCCGCTGGTGAAGCTCAATCCGGCGCTCCTGCGCGCCGTGCACGGCAAGGCGATCAACGAGGACACCTCGCTCGTCTTCAGCTCCATCCCGTTCCGCACGGGCACCGAGATGTACGAGGTGACCAAGGGCGTGCTCGGCCAGATGGGCGTCTGGGACGACGCGACCAGCGAGTCGTGGTTCCAGGACCAGAAGGTCGACGGCATCGAGGTCTTCGCGATGTCCGGCTTCCCCTACCAGCCCATCGTGATGGACTCGGTGATGGAGCCCATCGCCCGCGGCTGGCTCGCGCAGTCGAACACCCAGGACAGCCGCGAGGCGTTCTGGAAGTTCAAGCGCGCGCGACTGCTCGGCGAGAGCATCCCGGCGGATCCGCGCGCGATCGAGTCGATGATCCGCGGCTGGTACGTCGCCAAGGCCCTCGGCCGCCTCGCCGTCGACTCGACGCAGGGCGAGAAGGGCCCGAAGCTCGGTCTGGGATCCGGCGGCGCGCGGCTTCGCCGACTTCCCGCACCCGCTGCTCAGCGAGCGCAACGCCCGCCCCGCCGACTTCCCCGGAGTGGTGCTGCAGTCGCTCGCGATCGCGATGGCGCTCTGCAACGTCGACGGCACGCTCGCTCCGCTCGCCCCCTACCGCGTGCTCACGTCGCTCGGTGGCAGCCGCGGCGAGGAGACCGAGCTGGCCGAGTGGCTGCAGACGGGCGCCCCTGCCCACCGGCGCCCCCACTCCGGAGCCGTCGCGCGCCGGCACCGCCGAGGGCGACCTCGCGTCGCGCCGGACCGCCGTGCAGGCGTACCTCTCGGCCGAGCTGGCCAAGTTCGAGAGCGACATCGTGGCGCAGGACGACCGGGTGTCGGTCTACGACTACCCGGTGACCTGGGAGATGCGGGAGCAGTTCCGCGACGCCCTGCAGGGTCTGGTCTCGTCGGTCCTGTCCACCGGTCCGCGCGACACCGGGGTCTGAGCGTGGAGTCGGATCCGCGGACCGGCGGTTTCTGGCCCGACGGCAAGGCGGCGATCGTGCTGCTGCCCAGCGGCGCGCAGGGCGAGACCCTGCTCGAGCTCGCGGCGCAGTGGACGAAGACCGGCCTGCTGGGCCAGGCCCTCTGGGTGCTGCCCGAGCACGTGAAGACCTCGCCCTACGCGCCTCCGCAGATCGAGGCCGTGGTGCTGGGAGTGGGCGCCGACCTCGAGTCGGTGGCGATCTCGGTCGACCTCTTCGAGGCACTGGCCGAGGAGCAGCTCGCCCTGGTGCGCCTGATCACCCTCCGCTCGTCCCTGCCCGAGCGCGAGACCGACCAGGCGCAGGACGAGGTCGCCGACCTGGTGCGCTCGTGGGTGCGCACTTCGATGCCGCTGCCCAATCCCTCCGCGACGCTGGCCGACCAGACGACGGAGCTGCGCCACGTCACCCTGATCTGCGCGCCCACCGCGTTCCAGCTGCGCGAGCGCGTCGAGAGCCACGAGCACGGCTTCGTGGTCATCGCCTCGCCCGAGGACCGCTCGAGCCCGTGGTCCGGCGACGCCTTCGTGCGCGACGACGAGCGCTTCACCGGCTTCACGCTCACCCACCTCGCCTCGGTCGCCGGTCTCTGGAACGGCGTCAGCGAGGGCAGCGTCGAGCTGATGTCGCGCGAGAGCGACGGCGGAGCCTCGGTCTGGATCTCGCGCGTGTTCCTCAACGCGGTGCTGACGGAGTCGCTCGGCCGCCGCGTCGCCGCCGGCGTGCTCGAGAACGCGGCCCGCCCCGACTCCCTCCTGATCGACCCCAGCGTCAGCCCGCCGCCGCCCGGCACCGCCTTCATCGAGGACGGCCGCATCGCCGGCTACGTCGACGGCATGGTCGAGGGCGCCCTCCGGCTCGACGGGGGAGCCCTCACCTACGACGCCGCCGGTGCACTCGCCCTGCCCGAGGTGGACCGCATCGGCCTCGCCTCGCAGGGCGGCCGCTTCCTGGTGTTCGCGTCGAGCAAGCTCGCGCAGATGCCCAAGTGGGCGCTGCGCCGCCTGACCTCGAGCACCTACCGCGCCGTCACCCGCGCCCTGCACACCGAGGAGGGCTCCGCCGTCGTCGGCACCTCCTTCGACGAGGTGCTCGACGTGCGCGACCGGCTGCTGCTCGCCGATCTGCGGCGCCTGCAGGAGGACGAGGCCCGGGCCCGCACCGAGGCCGACGCCCCCGCGGCCATGGCGCACGTGCGCACCACCCCCGAGCTCTGGGCCGGGCTGCGCGAACTCGTCTTCGGCTCGCTCGACGGCAGCGCCGACCTGCGCGACGCCGGATTCGCCCCGTGGAGGGAGCCGTGCCGGTCTTCGGCCGCGTCGCCGACGTCCTCGCCCTGCCGGACGACGCGTGGAACCCGGCCGGGCACGACGTGCCGCCCGTATTCCCGAAGCGGGTGGACTGGTACGCGCTGACTCTGGACGACCCCAGGCGGAGGCTCGAGGACTGGGTGACGGCGGCGGAGGGATCGGTGGCGGCGGTCTCCCGCGGCTGTTGCTCCTCCTGCTGTTGTTCCGGCTCCCGAGCCCGCCCCGTTCGCCCCTCCCGAGGACGGCACCCGGATCGAGGAGCCGACCGCCGAGCCTGCCGAGCCCGCCGAGACCACCTCGCCCGCCGAGAACCCCGAGACCCCCGCCCGCGTCCGCATCGAGCTCCCCGCCGAGCCCGACCCCGACCCGGTCCTCGCCGAGGAGCGCCGCTCGAGCCGCCTCCGCGCCCTGGCCGAGTACGACCTCTGGGCCGGCGCGCAGAGCACCTCCTTCGTCTGGCGCTTCCTCGACCGCCTCGCCGGCGAGCGTCGCCGCGCCGAGGACGAGGCGGCGACCTTCGTCCGCGAGATCGACGCCCTCCGCCCCGCAGCGCCCCGGAGAGCTCCTCGGACTCCGCCGCGACTTCCACCGCTCGATGCTCGTCGGCTGGATCCTCGTGATCGCCCTGGCGCTCGCCGTCGGCTTCGGCCTCTGGCAGGTGAACGACTACGCCGCGCGCGATGCCGACGGCTCCTTCAATCCGGATCCGATCTCGGCCGTGCTGTGGTGGATCCTCGCCGGCCTCGGCGTCGCCGGGGTGACCCTCACCGTCGTCGCCCTGGCCCGCTACCACGCGGGCTGGTCGCGCTTCGAGCGCAGGATCCGCCTCGAGCGCGCCCGCCTCGCCCACCTCGGTGCGAGCGCCCGCCGCGCCCGCGAGGAGGCCGCGCGCCTGCGTTCCGTGCACCGCCAGGCCGTGGAGTGGCTGGTGCTGCTCTCCGAAGGCCATCCACCGCCCGTGGCACGTGCCGCCGGTGTGGACGCAGCACGAGACGTTCGACGTCGAGCGCGGCCACATGCCCTTCGCCGTGCGCCTCGCCACGGTGAGCGGAGAGGAGACCGCCGCCGTCGCCCGGATGCGCGCCGCCATGACCGCGCAGCTCGTCCGCCGCGGCTGGCGGCACGACGCATTCGAGTCCCTCGTACGCGAGATGGCCGCCGACTACGGATCCGGCCAGGGCTTCGGTCTCTCGGCCCTCGACGAGGACCTCCCGCACTCGTCCAACCACACCCGGCGGATGCTGCTGCGCGCCCCGGACGACGAGTCGCTCCTCACCCGCGTCGCCGCTCCGCGCCTCGCCGACATCGTCGCCTCCGTCACCCGCGACGAGGAGGCCATCGCCCGCCCGCGTCCGCCCGATGGGCACCAACCCGCTCAACGCCCTGCGCCGCCCCGAGGACTGGGACGGCGTCGAGCTCGACGTCCCGTGCGGACGACTTCCTGCTCGACTCGCTGACCCGCCCCGACCCCATGACCCCCGTCAGCGCCACCGTGCTGACCGAGCTGCAGGTCGGCGAGCGCTACCACGAGCGCGTCACGAGCTTCCTCGTCGCCCCCGCCCGCCAGCAGGACCGGCTGCGCTTCGACCCCGGCACCCCCCTCCACGTGCTGCCCTACGAGAGCGCCACCGGCTCCCCGGTCGACCTCGTCTGGCGCGTCGACGTCGTCGGCCCCGTGCCCCGCTCGGCGATCCGCCTGTGGGACGCCGCGGCGCGCCCCACCGAGCCGGACGCCCCCGTCGACACCGACTCGGGCGTCTAGCGCGCGTGGCAGGCAGACCCCGCCGCCGCGTCCGGGAGCGCGGCGGCCGGCGCCTCGCGTGCCCCGCGTGCCCCGTGCGCCCCGTGCGCGCCGTCGTCGCCGGCCCGCGCTCGCCGTGACGCTGGCGCTGGTCGCGGCCGTCGCCGTGGCGTTCGCGGTTATGGCGGTGTCGGAGTCGGTGGCGCCGATGGGCCCGTGGCTCACGTCTCCGGCACCGTCGTCGTCCTCCGCTGGTCCCACTGCATCAGCTCCCACCCCGTCGTCCCCGGAGTCGCCCGCCCCGTCGGCTCCGGACTCACCCGCCCTCGCCCTCCTCGCCGCCCTCCCCACCGACGACGGCCGCGCCGGCGTGCCGTACGACCGCGACCTCTTCGGCCAGTCCTGGTCGGACGTCGACCGCAACGGCTGTGACACCCGCAACGACGTCCTCGGCCGCGACCTCCTCGACCCCGTCTTCAAGCCCGGCACCCGCGACTGCAAGGTCCTCTCGGGCCTCCTGATCGACCCCTACGACGGCACCGCTGTGCAGTTCACCTCCGGCACCGACACCTCCCGTCTCGTCCAGATCGACCACGTCGTCGCCCTCGGCTGGGCGTGGCACCACGGGGCGTGGGCGTGGACCGACGAGCAGCGCCTCGCCTTCGCGAACGATCCGGCGAACCTCGTCGCGGCGTCGGAGGAGACGAACCAGTCGAAGAGCGACGCGGGGCCGGGGGAGTGGCCGCCGCCGGCTGTGGAGCTGCGGTGCGGGTACGTGGAGCAGTTCGTGGGAGTGCTGAGCACGTACGGGCTGGGGATCAAGGCAAGGGACCGTGAAGCGGCGGCGGCAGTCCTCACGTCTTGTCCGCGGATCTGATTCCGCCTCCGTCCCCGTCCGGACAGGGCGTAGCTCAACGGCAACTGCCGCGCACGGATTCGATCTGGCCGTCGCTCCACAGGTTCCGAACCAAGCGACATTCGACGCCAGAGAGGTGCTTCCGGCGCCGACTCATTGACACCTCGGTCCGTGACCGAAAACATGCGGTCGTCTCAGTTACAAATCGGAAGGATCACTAATGCCGAAGAAACGAGCCGCAGGCTTTATGCTCGCCGCCGCAGCTGGCCTTATGCTGCTCAGTACACCAGCTACAGCGTCCGCATCCGACGAAGTGCGCGCACCGTCGTCAACCGAACGCTTCGAATCGGAGATGACGTTCTCCGGATTCGATTCAAAGGTGGCCGCAGCGAATGGCTACAAGATCGTCGCCTTGCCCGACGGAAGAGAGAAGTCCGTCGCCGTGAGCCCTGAAGCTCGAAACCTGGAGAAGCGGCTTTCGAAAAGTTCTTCAGTAGCAAAGACGGAAATCAACGGCTCCTGCGGAAAATCCTGGATCGACATCACCTCCTACGGTCAGCGGAAAGTGGTACTGACTGGCTACACGGTGCCCCGTCCTGTGATCTCCAAGCTGTGGATCACTCAGATCTACGGCGGTGCTGGTCTTCCGTCGAAGTCATGGATTGGACCCGGAGGAGCGACGTGGTCGAGTTCCTGGTCCCTTTTCTACACCGGCGGTGGATTCATCAACATCACGCCCGGGTCGAATGTTGTCATGAACAACGGGACGGTTTGCTCGTCCGGGTCTCCGGGCGAGAACTTCTTCCGTGCAGGAAGCCCCCGGCTACATCGCAGCCGGGGGCTTCCTCTTCAGCTGAAGGAACTCAGGAGTGTCGCATATTTTCGTTCGCTGGCACGAAGCGCTCCCGAAACGAGCAAGACGTGGTCGTCATACTGCCGACCGTAATCCCCCCGGAGTGGGAGTTCGATGATCACCCTCAGGCCTTTCGACCAGGCATCGTGCATCTCCTCTGGGATCTCGTCCCTGACCGCCGTCCGGTTCCGTAGACGCCGCTTCCACTCATGAGCGCCGGCGAGCGACACACCCACAGACCGGGCGAGTGCGACCGGATGTGACAGTTCCCAAAGCTCGGACAGATTTCTCATGCGTTCGGGGGCTAGTCGTATGGACCTGTGCGCTTGACTGCAACGCCTTACTCCACTCCTCCGCCCATACAGGCTCGTACTCCGAGAAGTCCGCACCGGTGCTCGACGGACCGGGCAGGTCCGCCGAGGGAGTCGAGGAAGGGCCCGAAGATTGGCGTGATGTCGGATCCAAAGAAGCTCTAGGAGATGAATTTCCCCACTTGCGACGGTGATGGACATCTCGGCTGGCCAGCCATTGTCGCGCAGTTCTTCGAAGAACATGGCATCCTCTCACTCGATGAGTGACCATCATCCCTTGCCGTGCCGCAATTCGCCCGGGTCAGTAACTGACCGGCGCAAGCCGCACCCAGAATGTCGTCGCCCATCGGGTCGCTCCACTCTGGTGCGGGGCGGGATCAAGTCCGACAGATCTGCCTTCGTGACGACGTGCGGCGCGCGCGCTGCGTCGGCCATTTCTCGGCCGATGCCGATGCCGATGCCGATGCCGATGCCGATGCCGATGCCGATGCCGATGCCGATGCCATCGGCTACGACACCCCCATCCACGTCTTCGGCCGCGACCTCCTCGACCCGGTCTTCACTCCCGGCACCCGCGACTGCAAGGTCCTCTCGGGCCTCCTGATCGACCCCTACGACGGCACCACGGTCTCCTTCGCCAGCGACACCACCCGCCTCGTCCAGATCGACATAGTCGCGTCGGGCTCTAGTCTCGAGCGATGTCATGGGCTTCGAGCGACGGTGTCCGGCGGTCGATGCTCTCGAATCGCGGGCGTGACACGAAGGTCGAGTTGCGGGTGCGATCTGCACTTCACGCGGCAGGGCTGCGCTACCGCCTGCAGGTGAGGATTCCCGGGTCCACGCGACGCACGATCGACGTCGCCTTCCCGAAGCAGCGGGTCGCGGTGTTCCTCGACGGCTGCTTCTGGCACGGCTGTCCGATCCACCACACGGTGTCGAAGACGAACGCCGGCTTCTGGGCCGACAAGGTGGCCACGAACCGCGCGCGTGATCGGGACACCGACCGCCTGCTGGGAGAAGCGGGTTGGGTCTCCCTCCGATTCTGGGAACACGAGGACGTCGAGGTCGTGGTCGAGATCGTCTCGGCGTCGGTTGCCACTGGGCGGAATCGGCTCCGCAAGCGCTCGCCCGGAGGCCGACGACTGAACGACTCCTGCTCTCGGTCGGAGCGGTGTTCGACCGGAACATCGGCGCCTCCGCCGGCTGCGAGATGCTCGGCTCGATCTCGGCTGTGGCTGATCGAGGCTCAGGCCCCGGCGATCAGCTTCGCCACAGCCGGAAGATCAGGCGCCGCCCACTCGAGGCTTGCCAGCTCTTTCCGACCCAGCCAGCGAAGCGCGTCGTGGTCGGTGCTCGCAACCGGAGCGGAACCCTGCAGAATCGTCCACCAGCAGCTCAACCGGATGACCCGAGAACCCACCTCGGTGTCGTCGACGCTCAGCCGACTTCCCACGCTGACAGCTACTCCCAGCTCTTCTGCGATCTCACGTTCCAGCGCCTGCTCGGGCGTCTCTCCGGGTTCGATCTTCCCGCCCGGGAACTCCCACAGGCCGCCGGACGCCTTCTCCGGACGGCGCCGGCACGCGAGGATCCGGTCCCCGTCGGTGATCACGGCGGCCACGACCTCGAGAATCTGCATTCCTCGATCATGGTCGCTCGCCAGTGACCCCCGTCACTTCTTCAGCGGGTCGTTCCCCCAGTTCATCAGCGAGTACCGCCACTTCGTCTCCGTGACGTCGCCGTCCGGACGCTGCGCCGAGTGCCGGTGCACGTAGCCGACGACCTTCTTCATGTGCGCGTAGTCGTCGTCGCCGAGGTCGGCCTGCTTCGTGCCGAGGATCTCGATGATGCGGCGGCCGCTGTGGTGGCCGACCGACTCGCCGCCGTCGGACTTCTGACCGACCTCCTTCGACTCGTCCGTCTCGAGCCAGCTCTCGATCTGCTTGGCCGTCATGTTCACGGCCTCGTGGAAGTCGTCGCGGATGCTCTTCTGCTCGTCCTGGTCCGCCATGTCGCTCCTCCTGTCGGTGCGCGTCGGCGCGCTCTTCTACCAGAGCGGCTGCGGAGGGAGAGGTCAAGCCCCGACCGCTCGACCCGCCCCGCGCGTAGCGTCACCCATATACGGGGGTCGCAGCCCCCTCCTGTCGACCGAGAAGAGAAAGAGACACGCATGCCGTCACGGAACACGCTCGTCCGAAGCCTCCACGACCTCGGCGCCGCCGCCTGGTTCGGCGGATCCCTCATGGGTGCCGTCGGCCTGAACGGTGCCGCCGCGACCTCCTCCGACCCGTCGGAGCGCCTCCGCATCGCATCCGTGGGCTGGGCCCGCTGGACGCCCGTGCAGCTCGCCGCGATCGTCGCCCACGGCGTCGGAGGCATCGGCCTGATCCTCGCGAACAAGACCCGCCTGGCGAACCAGCAGGAGAGCCGCACCAACACGGTCATCAAGACCGTCGTCACCGGCCTCGCCGGCGCCGCGTCGGTCACCGCCGCGATCGCCGGAGCCAGTCAGGCCAAGCACATCGAGGAGGGCGCGAAGGGCGTCACCGAGGCGTTGCCGCAGAACTCGGCCGAGCTGACCACCGCCCTGCGCGTGCAGAAGGCGACTCAGTGGCTGATCCCGGTGCTGACCTCGGTCATCATCATCCTCGGCGCCCAGCAGGGCGAGCAGCAGCGCCCGGTGAAGGGCCTCTTCGAGACCACGGCGCGCATGTTCCGCAAGTAGTCCCGGAGCACACACGGAGGAGGACGGACCCGCCGGCACTGGCGATCCGTCCTTCTCCGTGCGCGGTGGGCGAGAATCTCCCCAGGCCCGTCCGGGACCCGCTCACCAGGGAGGTCACCGTGTCCTTCGATGCCGACGACCCCTACCCGGATCCGCCCCCGCGCGTCCGCCGCCCGGCCGAACGCGAGCCGGCAGGGCTCGCGAGCCGCATCGAGGCGGTCCTGCTCCTCATCCTGCTGGTGGGCCTCGGCGCCGGCCTCTCGTTCCTCGTCCTGATCCTGCAGATGGGGATGGACGCGTGCGGAGGGAACCCTCCGGGTGCGACCTCTCCCTCCTGAGCGTCGCGACGTGGATCGTCCCCGCCGTGGTCGGCGTGTTCGCGGTGCTGACACTCGTCGCGGTCGTCCGCCGGTCGACCACCTCGCGCCGGGCGTGGTCCATCCCGGTGCTCGGGATGGCGGCGGCCGTTGCGGCCTTCCTCCTCGCGGGGGTGCTCGTCGCCGTCGCGCTTCAGGGGTGAGCGGGTGACCGTTCTCTGAGGTGACGTGCCTTCGGTCGGCGACCAGTTCCGCAGCCAGGGCGGAGACCTCCTCGAGCAGCCGGCCCGGTGCGGCCGCGAGATCCAGTCGACGGATGTGGAGCTCCACCGCGGCGCCGCGCACCGAGTACGAGGAGCTGCCCCTGGCCGACCGAGATCAGCCACCCGTCGCGCAGACCCAGGACGGTGCAGTAGGCGTGCATCTGATAGAGATCCTCCACGCGGGAGGCGCCGGTCTTGTACTTCGCGTCCGCCACGATCCGCGGGCGCCCGGAGCGGACGTGGACGATGTCCGGCCGCACCGGCTGCCGCCCGCGCTCGTCGAGGGTGGCGGGGTACTGCGCGAGCGTGACGCCCGACGAGAGCGGAGCGAGAGCCTCCCGCAGCGCCGTCGTGACGAAGCTCTCGAAGAGCACGGCCATGTCGACGACGAACGAGGCGAGAGGCGATTCGCCTTCGGCACTGGAGGGGGACCGGCGCTCGAGGATCAGCATCGCGAAGGCGAGTGCCGGCGCGTAGTGCGCATTCAGGCGGCTCTGACGCACGGCGGGCGCCGGCGCACCACGGCGGAGCCGCTCGACCCCGTCGAGGCGTCCGTCGAGATGCAGGAGGCGACGACGCAGCGCATCGCGGAGTCGGGGCAGCGTCAGCAGGGCGCTGAGAGCAGCGCGCAGCACGATGTTCTCGGCGATGTCGATCGTGTACTCGTCGACGGACAGTTCGACCGGCAGCAGTCGCCCGCCTCGAGAGACCTGGTCGGACATCCGGATGCGCCCGCGGACGGTGACCGCGGTCTCGTCGTAGGTGCGGTAGCCCTGCAGAACGCCGCGGGCGAGAGCACGTTCGGCGAGCCGGGCGAACGTCTCTGCGACGGCGGGGGCGAGGTCGTCGTCCGGCGTCGCATCGACGTCCTCCGGGCGGAAATCCGGGTCGCGCGCGTATCCGAGCAGGAACAGCAGCGACCCGAGAGGAGTCTTCGGATGGACCAGGATCTCGTCGTCGCCCCAGCGCACCGCTCCCACCTTGTTCGACGCTGCGGCGATCTCGATCCCGGTGCGACTCAGCCGGGAGTCGACGAGCCCCGCTGACGTGGCGGCGGCGATGACCTCGGAGGAGAGGTCGCACGGCCGCCAGCCTCCGTTCTCCTCGAGCGAGACGCGTGTCACGGCTCGTCGATCTCGTCGTCCACCACCGGTGCGGTCAGATCGAGGGCGTCGAGCCCGAACCGCGCCCGGACCTCGTCCGGAGACAGCCGGCCGTAGTAGTGCTCATCGAGCAGAGGCAGGATGTCGTGCTCCCAGATCCGAGCGAGTCCCTCCTCCGTGCGAGCACTGTCGCGGAGCAGATAGGAGGGGCCGATCTGGAAGTCGCGGTCCGTCTCGCCGATGCGGTCGTTCAGCGTGTCGAGCAGCGCACCGCGTCGCGTCGTCCGCCCCTCGACACGGTGGATCAGACCGCGCACCGGCTGCTGGGCCGGATGGAGTTCGAAGAAGGCGAAGCGCCGCCTGATCGCGGCGTCGACGAGCGAGATCGAGCGGTCCGCCGTGTTCATCGTGCCGATGACGAACAGGTTCTTGGGCAGCGCGAACGGCTCCTCGGGGGAGTACTGCAGCGACACCTGCTCGTCGCGGTACTCGAGGAGGAAGTACAGCTCGCCGAAGATCTTCGCCATGTTGCCGCGGTTGATCTCATCGATGATCAGCACGTGGGGGACGGCCGGGTTGCGTACGGCCGAATCGGCGAGGAGCCGGAGGGCCCCTTCGCGAGGCGGAACACGGCGGAGCCGCTCGCGTCGGTCGCGGGACGGAAGCCCTCGAAGAAGTCCTCGTAGGAGTAGGAGGGATGGAACTGCACGATCCGCACGGCGCTCGCGGGGGCGGCGAACCGGGCCAGGGCCCGCGCGACGAACGTCTTCTCCGTGCCGGGAGGGCCGAAGAGGATGATCTGCCTCCGCTCCTCGAGGACCGCGGTCACGTCGTCCAGCCACACCCGGTCGTAATGGAGACCGGCCGCGAACTCGGCGGTGGGGCGCGGGAGGCGCAGGTCGAGCGGTGCGGGTGTGGGCATGGATAGTGGTTCGACCCGGGTGAAGCCCACCTCCTCCGAGAGCGCGGCCAGGACCGCCTCCGGAAGGGCCTCCTCTGGCACGCGCTCGTCCTCCCACCGGACTGACCGCTGAGCACGGTCGCCGGGCATCCATCGTCCGCTCCGCAGCGTCCCCACCCGGATCCCACGACCGTCCCGCACGAGGATCTGCTCGCCTGGACGCATCCCGCTGAGCACGGCTGCGGTGGCGTCGACCCGCTGCAGGAGTGCAGGCATCGGTTCCGCCCCGTCCCACCGCGCCAGCGCCGTCGATCGGATGACGGAGCGGCTCGCTCCGAAGTCGGCGGCGATCGCGCCGGGGTAGCCGATCGTGTCCCCGAGTACCGCTGCGCTCGGGACGCACCAGGCGGCCGGAGCGTCGCTCCGATCGGCGTCCCGCCACTCTGTGCTCCACGGCGGCAGATACCAGTCGATGTCCAGGTGCCCCTGCGGATCCAGGCTGTCGCGCAGATGCAGCAGATCCCGGTCGAGGTCCCCAGTCGGCCCCGCTGGCAGCGCCGGAGCGAAGGTGTCGCGGATCTTCGTCTTGTCCGCCGTCGACACGATGCGTTCGAAGACGCTCGGCCAGGTGAGCGCGAGCAGGGAGTTCTGAATGGCAGGGGAGGCGGGATCGACGGCGGCGGTCTGCTCTCGGAAGAGCCACGGATCTCCGAGAGCGGCGTCCCGCATCTCGGCATCCAGTCCGTCCCAGTGCTCTATGAACGAGCAGAGCCACTGCAGATGGCGGGCGATCTGCGGGGTGAACCCCGCCCCGCCGTTGAATGTGCCGCGGACGTCGAACGCGGCCGCGACCGCTTCGGGGAGGACGGGCGCGTCGGGGAGCAGCGCCAGGATCTCCCGCAGCAGCTCGCGCTTCGTCTCGGCGCCGACGTTGGTGAGCGGAAGGCGCTGGACGAAGCACAGCTCGGCCGCGAGCAGGACGACCTCCCGTGGAGCCTCGGCGAGCTGCCGCAGAAGCCGCCCTCGGAACCCGCCCGACGCGTCGGGTAGCGAGTCCAGGGCGCCGCGAAGAGCTCGGGCGGTGGGCGCGGTCCAGGTCCGCACGGTCGAGTCGAGCGCCGAGGAGCCGCCGCTCAGGGCCGGCGTGAGGATCACACCTGCCGCCGCCGCGATGGCTCGACGCTCGGCACTGCCGGTTGGCGGCCACTCCTCCGAGCGCGTCACCTCCTCCTCGAGCCCGCGCACCATGAGGCAATCGGAGCACCAGCCGGGCGACGTCAGCTCGCGGGGATCGGTGTCCGGTGCTGCGAGCCACGCATCGAGGACCTCGGCCTCGCTCCAGGAGCGGCGCGGCTGGGTGACGCCGTGCCGACAGGTCGGCACGTGGAGCCGCCCTGATCGGGCCTCGAGGTAGTCGTCGTCCGAGGCCGCCAGGCTCCAGCTCACGCCGCCGAAGGTGCGCTGCGAGCCGTCGAGGGGGTGCGAGCGGTGTGGTCGCCTACGACCACGAACCCCAGCTGCTTGAGGACTCGTTGCGCTGTGCCGGAGTCGAACGGCTTCGATCCCAGCCCGGTCGCCACCGCGAGCACCTGCTTCACCGGCCACCGCCGCCCGAGTGCCTCGATCGAGTACTTCGTGACGGCAGCCGGTTCAACGGCGCCGAGCGCAGCCTCCACCGACTCCCGCGTGAGCTCGTACGGATCTCCGTCGATCGTGAACTGCAAAGCGCCTCCTGCTGTCAGGGCGATTCTGCCGGACGCCACCGACGCAGGAGGCAGCGCCCTGCCCTCAGTCCGACGTCGTCGTGCAGAACGCCGCCGCGAACGCGCCCGTGCTCGTCTGCTCCGCGATGACCTCGCCGTCGAGGGTCACGCGGCAGGTGATGGCTCCGGTGTCGTCGGGGCCGTTGGTCGCGGTGAGGGAGAAGACGTTCATCGAGTACTCGCCGCCTTCCTCGACCTGGACCTCCTTCGTGAAGGGAGGACTGGTCCAGGAGCGAGTCGGAGCCGTCCTCCGTACCCGCCACTCCCGACGTCGAGTAGCCGATCGAGGCGCTCGTGGCGTCGCCGGTCACCTCGTAGACGACGGTCCGCGTCGGGCCCGCGGGGGCGGCGGAGGCACTGGGGGCGGCGGAGACACCGGGGCTGTTCGAGGCCCGGCTCGCCTCGGCGTCCTCGACGGCGCTCGAGATGCCCGTGACGAGACCCGCGGTGTAGACGATGGCGAGCACGATCGACAGGATCAGCGCCACGAGGTTCAGGATCGAGCCGGCGATCGCCGTGCCCCGCGTCCGGTTCTTCAGGAACAGGGCGATGACTCCGAGCACCAGGCCCACGAAGGCGACGAAGCCCGAGACGTAGTTCACGAGCGGGATCACCGCTCCGACGAGCGCGACGATGCCGATGATCAGGGACGCGAGGCCGAGTCCGTTCCCCGACTTCTGCGACGGCGGCGTCGACGACGGGCCGGAGGCGGGCTCGGGGAACACGGCGGGGTTGTACAGAGTCATGCATCGATCCTCTCAAGGTGCGCCAAGGGGCGCCGCATCCGCATTGACGCCCTATCTCTACATAGCTAGATTTGCGCGCATGACCCCGCTCGCCCGCCTCACGCCCGCCACGGTCGACGTGCTCCGCGTCCTCCTCGACGACGGCGCGTCCGTGTGGGGGATGCTCGTGATCAAGCGCACGGGCCGTCCGGCCGGCAGCGTCTACCCGATCCTCGAGCGGCTCGAGGGCGCGGGCTGGGTCGCGTCGTCGTGGGAGCCGGACACCGATCGCAGCGGTCCGCGGCGGCGGCTCTACGAGCTCACGGGCGACGGCGCGGAGGCGGCCCGCTCGGCCGTCGCGCGCTTCGACGCCGTGAAGGCCCGGCCCGCCTCCCGCCTCTCCGGAGCGGAGGCCCGCGCGTGATCGACCTGCTGCTGCGCCTGCTCGCCCGACTCCTCCCTCCGCTGGCCCGCGAACGCTACGTCGAGGAGTGGCGGGCCGACGCGGCCGGCACCGCCGAGGCGGGACTGCGCCGCCGCGACGTGGTGCTCGGCGCGCTCGTGCTCAGCGCGACCCTCGACCGGGCGCTGCCCGCGCACTCGGGGAGCCCTCTTCCTCCGCCCGCGCCGCCTCGCCCGCCGCGGACTCGGCCTGCTGACGGCCGCGGCCGTCGTCCTGATCGGCTACTACCTGACGGCCGGCGGCATCGTGCCCGAGAACGCGTCGGCCGGAGTCGTCGCCGCGCTGCAGCTGACCGGTCGGCTGGTCGTCGCGCTGGCGCTCGTCGCGGGGGTGATCGGAGTGGTCCACCTCGCCGGTGCCGCCCGCTCGGCCGCGACCCGCACGGCCCGCGTCTCCTCCTCCTGGCGATCGTCGGGCCCGCCACGGTCGTCCTCGGCGCCCTGATCCCCGGAGCGCCGTGGTGGCTCCCGCTTCTGGGCTTCGTTCTCGTGCTCGCCGGTCTCTCCACCGGAGTCGCCGTGCTCGGCGGCACCCGCCCGATCGCGCCGGCGCACCGCGTCGCGACCCGGCGGCAGCGCGTCCCGGTCGCTCTCGGGGAGCAGCGCTGATGCTCGCCGTCGTCGTGCTCGGCACGATCGACCTGCTCGTCTGGAACCCGCTCGCGAAGGTGCCGGGGACCGACCTCGCGACGATCTACGCGCTGATGGCCGAGCGCGACGGGTTCTCCCTCCAGCCGACGCTCGTGATGACCGCGATCTGGGTCGCGTTCTGGACCGTGCCCGCCCTGCTGGTGGCGGCGCTCGCCGTGCACCGGACCGCCGCCGCCCTCACCCCGCGGCGCCTCGCGATCGTGATGCTCGCGCTGGTGGGCGCCGCCATCTTCCTGCGCTTCTTCACCGGCTTCGGCATCGGCATGTCGATCGCCGACTCCTTCGCGACCTCGGGTGGCGACGGCTCCGTGGTGTCGGCCGTGCTGCCGTACGTCGGCCAGCTGTCGCTCGGGGGCGCCGCGATCCTGCTGGGCTGGGCCCCGCGGGTCGTCGTGCGGCCGGCCGAGAGAGCCGTGGCCGCGTGAGCGCAGCAGAACCTCCGCTGCGAGTGGGGTCGCTCGGCTGTCAGCGGTCGGGCCCCTTCTCAGCTGACGTTCTGCACGCGGGGGCGGGGGCCTGCGCCCGTGGCGGTCCTCAGCCGCGGTCGAGGAGCACCGCAAGCGCCCCGCTCGTCACGAGGGCCCAGCCCACGAGCAGGGCGGCGCCGACCGCCCCGAGCAGGATCGCGACCGCGCGCCGCTCGCTCCGGGTCACCGCGCGGCCTCGGGAACGGGGAGTTCCTCCGGGACGAACGTCAGGATGTCGCCCGGCTGGCAGCCCAGCACCGAGCAGATCGCCTCGAGCGTCGAGAAGCGGATCGCCTTCGCCCGCCCGTTCTTGAGGATCGACACGTTCGCGGTCGTGATGCCGATGGCCGACGCCAGATCGGTGACCGACATCTTCCGCTTCGCGAGCTCGACGTCCAGGTGCAGCACGATCGCCATCAGACCACCTCCGCGAGCTCGCTGCGCTGCTCGACGGCGAGGTGCAGGAGCCGCCGCATCACCATGACGAGCAGGGCGAGCGTCGCGCTCGACACGGCGACGAGTCCGAAGGCGAGCGCGGGGATCGGAGCCGGCACCACCGCGAGCACCGCGACCGCGCCCCCGAGGGCCAGCACCGCCCCGAAGAGGAACGCGCCGATCGCGAGGTCGACCCAGAGATCGGAGCGGTGGTCGCCCGAGAAGAGCACGTCGTCGCGCACCAGCGACACCAGCCGCCAGACCGACACCAGGACCACCTCGATGCAGAGCACGCCGGCGACGATCACGGCGACGAGGACCCCGTCGATCGGTCCGCCGTCGAGCGCGTTCAGAGCGAAGGGGCCGACCGCCACCTGCACGAGGACGCAGCCGAGCAGCAGCACGGCGAGCAGGCCGCGGAGCGCGACGAGGAGTGGGCGGGGCATCGGGTCCTCCAGAGGGGGCGGCGTATCGTTGGTCGTGCGATTCGTATCGAAAGTCGATACTGTCACCACCCATCACTCTGCGACAAGACTCCCCTCCGCGAGTCGGCCGCCCGGGTCGGCCGGAATGCGTCCTCGCAAGTAAGGCTGAGCGGGCCGATCCGCGGCCTTTCGCCGTTCTCGGCCGTCCCAGCCTGAGTTGTGCGGGTCGGACCCGGGCGCCTGGGACCCCGGACAACTCAGACCCCGGCCTCTCAGGCCGCAGACCACCAGATCCCGGCGCCCCCGAACGCGTCCCGGTACAGCCCGGTCAGCTCGGGCGAGCTCGGACCGGTCAGTCCGCAGCCCAGGAGCGACTCGGCGTCGGCCGCGACCAGGTAGTCGATGCCCGTCTCCCACTGCGCGGTGGCGCCGCGCGGCGTGCTGACGGTGACGCTGTCCCCGATGTCGCCCCGGTAGCGCTCGATCACGCGCAGGGTCACCGCTCCGTCGTCGATCGAGCGGACCTCCGCGCGGAACGCGACCTGCGCCTCGCCGAGTGCGGCGGCCGGGTCCGTCGGGCAGCCGTTGCTCGTGCTCGCCAGGCGCGCCGAGGACGTCGCGAGGGCGAAGGCGAGCGGCAGGAGGAGGGAGGCGATCGCCGCGACGGCGAGCGCACCGACCCCCGCGATGAGCCAGGGCGAGCGCCGCCGGGGCGCCGCGTCGTCGCGGTCGGCGCCCGAGAGGACCGTCGAGAGATCGGCCCCCGAGAGCGGGGGAGGGCCGCGGCCGGATCGATCGAGCGCAGCAGGCCGCGCAGCTCGGCGCCGACCTCCGGTGCGCCGGGCTGCCGCAGGGCGTCCGCCATCCGCGCACGTCCCCTCGCCAGCTGGATCGACGCCTCCTCCTCGGGCATGCCGAGCACGATGCCGATCGCGTGCGCGTCCAGGCCGTCCCACGCCCAGAGCCGCAGGGGCTCCGCGTCCGACTCCGCCACGCGCGCGAGTGCCAGGCGCACGCACTCGTGCAGCGCCCGCGACTCCTCGTCGGACTGCAGCTGCGGCGGCTCGACCAGGGCGAGGCGCTGGGCCAGGAGGGACTGCCGGCGCTGGGCGCGGAGGGAGCTGCGCAGGAGCGCTCGGGCGACGGCGAGCGACTTCGCGACGGGGTCGGGCGGGCCGATCCGCCGTTCGCGGAGCACGCCGAGCGTCAGCCCGAGGACGGCGTCGGCCGTGGCGGCGTCGGCGCGGCGCCACAGGTAGCGGCGGACCGGGTCGGCGACCGCGGCGGCGACCGCGTCGAAGCGTCCGGCGTCGGCGAGAGGATCGTGCATGTCCTCATGGTCCCCCGCCGGAGCATCTCGCGCACGTCGAGGGCCGGTCCGGGCGCCGCTAGCGCGACATCGAGGCGCCGCTAGCGCGTCAGGGAAGCGATCGTCCCGACGAGGGCGACGACCTGGACCGCGGTCAGCAGCCAGCCCACTATCACCGCGTAGGTGGCGAACCCCCAGCCCGCGCGACCGGAGCGGCGGATCCGCGACCGCGCGAGCACGCCGCAGACGACCGCGGCCGGCCCCACCAGGAACGCGAGCACGAACGCCGCGATCGCCAGCGGCTCCACGACGGGATCCGAGACCAGTCCCGCCTCCCTGCGCGCACGCCCCTGCGCGAACGACACGGGAACGGCGATCGCGAGCACGAGCACGGGCGAGAGCACGAGGAGGACGATCGCGAGATGCCAGCCGACGAGACCTGAGACCATCCCGCGAGCCTACGGAGGCCGGACGCGAGGGGCGTCACCCGCGCGGGGGAGTTCACCGCCACTCCCGCGGCGGCCGTCGATCGCTAGCCTGTACCCCGGCGATCCGCCCGCCCCTTCTCCTTCCCCGCATCCCTTCTTCTCCGCATCCCTCTTTCTCCGCCCCCTTCTTCCCCGCCCGAGGAGCCCCCATGCCCACCTGGTCCCTGCACGGAGACGGCCGCACCGTCGAGCCCGGCGCCGTCGTCGCCCCCGACGAGCGGCTCAGCTGGCCCGCCACGATCGCGATCGGCGTGCAGCACGTCGTCGCGATGTTCGGAGCGACGTTCCTCGTTCCCGTCCTCACCGGCTTCCCCGTCGCCACCACGCTCCTCTTCTCGGGTGTCGGCACGCTCCTCTTCCTCCTGATCACCCGCAACAAGCTGCCCAGCTACCTCGGCTCGAGCTTCGCGTTCATCGCCCCCGTCACCGCCGCCACGGCGGTCGGCGGCACCGGATCGGCGCTCGCCGGGATCGTCGCCGTCGGCCTCCTGCTCGCCGCGGTCGGCGTCGTGGTGCAGTTCGTCGGCCTCGGCTGGATCGACCGCCTGATGCCTCCGGTCGTGTCGGGTGCGATCGTGGCCCTGATCGGCTTCAACCTCGCTCCCACCGCCTGGTCGAGCTACCAGCAGGCCCTCGTCACGGCGACGGTCACCCTCGCCGCGATCATCCTCGGCGGAGTGTTCTTCCGGGGCTTCCTCGGCCGCGTCTCGATCTTCGTCGGCGTCGTCATCGGCTACGTCGTGGCCCTGCTGCGCGGCGAGATCGACTACTCCGCGGTTGGCGACGCCGCCTGGGTCGGCCTGCCGCCCTTCTCCTTCCCCGACTTCGCGTCCGGATCGACGTGGTCGGGCATCGCGATGTTCCTCCCCGTCGTGCTCGTGCTCATCGCCGAGAACGTCGGCCACGTGCGCGGCGTCGCGACCATGACCGACCCCTCCGTCAACGCCCACACCGGCCGCGCGCTGATCGCCGACGGCGTCGCGACCGCGGTCTCGGGAACCTTCGGCGGCTCGGGCACCACGACCTACGGCGAGAACATCGGAGTGATGGCCGCCACCCGCGTGTACTCGACCGCGGCGTACTGGGTCGCCGGCGTCACCGCGGTGCTGCTCAGCCTCTCTCCCAAGGTCGGGGCGATCTTCAACTCGATCCCCGCGGGCGTCCTGGGCGGCGCGACCACCGCGCTCTACGGCCTGATCGGCGTCATCGGCATCAAGATCTGGGTCGACAACCGCGTCGACTTCTCGCGCCCGGTCAACCAGTACACGGCCGCCGTGGCCCTGGTCATCGCGATCGCGGGCTTCAGCTTCTCCTCCGGCGGCTTCCAGCTCGGCGGAATCGTCCTGGGCGCGGGCGCGGCGCTCGTGATCTACCACCTGGGCAACGCGATCGCCCGCTGGCGCCGCACGGGCGCCGACGACGGCGGACCGCTGCCCGCCATCGGGCAGCTGGGCGGGGACGTGCAGAAGTAGGGGGTCGGTTGCCGCGCTCGGTCAGGCTCCCGCGAAGAATGTGAAGGATCCGGAGTCGACGAGGGAGGAGATCCTCCATGTGCCTCCCGCAACGTCGGCGATCGGAGCCTGGGCGCATGCGAGGAAGTCCGCCTCGGCGCCGCCGTACATCGTTCCCACTTCCGTGAGGGTGCCTGGCGCCGGCAGGACGACGTTGCACGTCGTCGCGTCGAAGCTGTTGCCGGCGGCGGTGACGTACTCGATGGTGAACGACGACCACGGGTCTGCGCCGTCGATCGCGGCCTCCCGGTCCGCGATCATCACGTGGACGGGGGCCGTTACGTAGGTCTGATCGAGGGCAGCCTGTTCGTTGTACTCGTTCTCAGCAGCGATCTCGGGTGCAGCATCCGCGTCCGTGGACCCGACCGAGAAGGTCCAGATGGAGTCCTCGGCGTACTTGACGGGCACGTCCATCGGAGTCGGATTCGCACGAGTCCCCGATTCGGACGCCGGCGTCGAGGTCGCAGGAGGATCTGACACGACAGGGGTCGAACTCGAGGTGACAGCGGTCGCGTCGGAATCGGCGCTCTGAGGAGCGTCGGCAGTGCATCCCGCCAGTGCGAGAGCGGCAGCGCTCGTGAAGAGGAGTGCGGCGGTGCGGGAGAGCTTCACTGGGACCTCGTTCTGTCGAAGACACGAGAGTAGAGGGCAACTGCTTCGCGTAGAAATCCTCTGAGCGGAACTTCCCCATCGCCCTCACATCTCGGGGATGAAGCTGCTCTCCACCGATCGAGAAGACCTCACCTCCGTGTGTCGGTGGTCGGTGCCATCATCCGGGTATGGCAACGATCGATCCGTACGCAGCACCCGCCGGGGGCGGGCCCTCTGTGCACGCCTGCTTCGAGGAGGCCTACGGGCACGCGATCGAGGCGGCGGGAGCGCTGCGGCGGTTCCGGTCGCGCATCGACGGCGAGCAGGCCGAGCTGATCGAGCTGTCGCGCCGCACGGCGATGGCGGTGCCCGAGGCCCTCGTAGATGCGGGAGTGCTCGGGAAGGGCGAGCGGATCGAGGCCGCCGCTCGCGCGCACGTCGCCGAGATCGCGACCTCCTACCGCCTGTCCGAGGCGCACGCCGGTGCGCTCGTCGAGGAGAGCCGCCTCCTCGTGAACGAGCTGCCGGCCGTGCTCGCCGCCCTCAAGGCGGGGGTCTGCGCGAGCGAGCACTCGCGCGTGGTGACGGCCGAGGTGGTGGCGGTGCCGGCGGAGTCGCGGACGCGGTTCGACGAGGAGGCGGCCGTGCTCGCGGCGACCTGCACTCCGCCCCAGCTGCGCCGTCGGTTGAGGGCGCTCCGCGAGCGGCTGCATCCCGAGACCCTGCGCGAGCGCCACCGGCGGTGCCGGGAGGATCGCGCGGTCTGGATCGACGGCGAGCTCGACGGCATGGCGACGCTGCACCTGCACGTCCCCGCGCAGGACGCGTTCGGCGCCTACGACCGCATCGACCGAGCTGCTCGCTCGGTGCAGTCGGCGAGCGGCGGAGGCGCCGAGCCGGACGGGCGCCTCCTCCGGCAGATCCGCGCCGACGTCGCGACCGCGCTGCTGCTCGACGGTGAGACGTCGCCCGCCCCGGAGTCGGCGGAGTCGGCGGCTCGAAGCACCTCTCCGACCGGATCCGCCTCGCCGCGGGTCCGCCCCCGCACCGCCGTCCCGCGCGGCATCCGCGCCGTCGTCGCCGTGACGGTGCCGGTCCTCACGCTGCTCGGCCGCTCCGACGAGCCCGCGGTGCTCGACGGCTACGGTCTGATCGACGCCGAGACGGCACGGGAGCTGGCCGCAGGAGCACCGAGCCTCACGCGGATCCTCACCGACCCGCACACCGGAGCGACCCTCGCCGTCGGTCGCACGAGCTACCGACCACCGGCCGAGCTGCGCCGAGCCCTCGCCCACCGCGATGGGACCTGCCGCTTCCCCGGCTGCCTCCGCACCGCCCGCACGAGCGAGCTCGACCACACCGTTCCGTGGCAGTACGGAGGCGCCACCGACGCCGCGAACCTCGCCCACCTCTGCGCCGCGCACCACCGGCTCCGGCACCTCAGCACCTGGAGCCCCGAGAACCTGGGCGACGGCGGCGTCCGCTGGCGCAGCCCCGCGGGTCGCATCCTGACGGTCGAGCCGCCAGGTCCGCCGCCAGAAGGGACGCGGCAGCCGATGAGGGTGCCGCCACCCGGTCCACGAGCGGCTCCCTTCTGACCGGGCGGCAGTGAGTGCCGTCGCGCTCCTCTGCCCCTGCCACAGTGCCACTGCAACCGCGTTCACGCCCCCGAAACCTTCCGAAACGCGCCGGTGACCGGCGCCTGCCAGGGTCGGGGAGCGAGGGTGGAGCCACCCCGCCCACTGCGCGGATCACCGAGCGGACGGGGCGCCTCAGCCCCGATCCCCGCCTCCCGACCCCCGCCGTCCCATCCACGAGAGGTCCCACCATGCCCGTCCACGTCTACCTCGCCGGCGTCGAGGCCTTCGCCCCCGACGCCCGCGAGCGGGCCGAGCGCACGCGCGAGCTCTGCCGCCGTTACGGACTCGAGCCGATCTCGCCCCTCGACAAGGGCGACGTCACCGAGAAGAGCGGAGCCGGGGCCGGCAGCACCGCTCTCGCCGACGCGATCTACGCGAAGAACATCGCCCTCATCGAGCGGGCGGACGTGATCGTCGCCGACCTCAACCACTTCCGCGGACCCGAGCCCGACTCGGGCACCTCTTTCGAGGTCGGCTACGCGGTCGGCCGCGGGAAGCCGTCCTACGTCCACTCCGCCGACGGCGACACCGCGGTCGACCGCGTGCGCGCCTTCCACGGACCGGTCACGGCGACTCCGACCGGCTACGTCGACGCCGAGGGCATGTCGGTCGAGAACTTCGGCGCGCCGTTCAACCTCATGCTGTCCTCCTCGAGCACCGTCGTCCGCGGCGATCTCGAGGCGTGTCTGGCTCGGGTCGCAGCGGATGTCGAGGCCGGCGTGCTCGCGGGAACCACGTCGAGCCTCCGATGATCGGGAGGACCGCCGCCGTCCCGTTCTCGAGCATCACGGAGCTGCTCCGCGCCCTGGAGTCCCGCGAGGTGTCGGCCGTCGAGGTGGCCGCCGACCGGCTCGCGGCGCTCGACGCGCAGAGCGGGACGGTCGTCGCCTGGGATCCGGAGGCGGTGCTCGTCGCGGCGCGGTCCGTCGACGACCGGCGCAGGAGGAGCGAGCCGCTCGGGCCTCTCGCCGGGGTGCCGCTGACCGTGAAGGACTCCTTCGAGGTCCGCGGCCTCCCGGGCAGCGCCGGAACGTCCGGCACGCTCCACCTCTCACGGCAGGACGCTCCCGCGGTCGCCGCCCTGCGCGCGGCCGATGCGATCCTCCTCGGCAAGACGAACGTGCCTCCGCTGCTCGACTCCTACGACACCGTGAACGACCTGCACGGTCGCGCCGCCAATCCGTGGGGAGCCGACCGCTCGGCGGGGGGATCGTCGGGCGGGTCGGCGGCGGCCGTCGCCGCGGGGCTCTCGTGGGGCGACCTCGGGAGCGATCTGACCGGCTCGATCCGCATCCCGGCGGCCTGGAACGGGGTCTGCGGGCATCGGCCGAGCGCGGGGCTCGTGTCCAAGCGCGGCCATCTGCCCTGGCCGACGGCGACCCGCCTCGAGCCCACGGCCTCCGTCGCCGGACCGCTCGCGCGCTCGGCCGAGGACCTGTCCGCGCTCGTCGCGGTGCTCGCAGGCACGGTCGACTCCGGGCCCTGGCGGCTGGACCTGCCGAGACCGCCGTTCACCGACGTCCGCGGGCTGCGGGTGGGGCTCTGGCTGTCGGAGGAGTCCGCCCCGGTCGACGACGAGACCGCCGCGGCGCTCGACGACCTCGCCCGGCGGCTGAGCGGGGCGGGGGCGACGCTCGTGCCGATCACGGGCTCGGTCCTCGCCGCGGAGGAGGCGGAGCAGCTCTTCGACCGCCTGGTGCAGCACGAGATCGCCTTCGGGGTGCTGCTCGAGAGCGGCACCGGGCCCGAGCGCGAGCGCGCCCTCGACACGGTCGGCGACCCCGCGGCCGGCGCCGCCGTCGCGCAAGCGTGGGCCGACTGGGACGCCCAGCTGCGACTCCGCGAGCGTTGGGAGCATCAGCTCGACGGCGTCGACGTGGTCCTCGCCCCGACCGTGCCCTCCGCGGCACCGCTCGCGCCGCTCGAGGCCGGATCCACGCGCGTGATCGGGCGCTGGAGCTGTCTGGCGAACCTCGCCGGCGGACCGTCGACGGTCGTCCCGATCGCTCTCGGTCGCGACTCCGGACTGCCGATCGCGGCGCAGCTGATCGGACGGCACGGACACGACCTGGCGACGCTCGCGGCGGCGAGGCTGCTCGCCGACGAGGGCCTGGTGCCGAGGACGCTGCGCGCGCCCGACTCTGCCGTGCTGGGCCCCGCCGCCCCCGGCCTCAGCGGGTGAGGGAGTGCAGCGCCAGCTTCGCGTAGAGGTCCTCGAGCAGCAGCCGCGTGTCCACCTGCGTGAACACGCGCAGGTCCGGCCCGCCGTTCCCCGCGCAGTACTGCCCGTCGGCGTCGATGCCCGGCCGCGGCACGAGGACGCTCCGGCTCGACGACGTGTCGGGCTCGAACGCCGACAGCAGGGCCGTGGCGAGCACGAGCGGGCTGTCGCCGAGGGCGTAGGTCTCGCCCAGGCTCAGGCCGTGCCGCTCGGCCATCCGGGCGACCGAGTCGAGCGCGTCGAACAGGTGCCGGCCCAGCTCGCCGGCGCCGCCCATCCGCACGCGCAGCTCGGCGACGGAGGCGAGCACGGTGCGGTACGCGTCGCGCGGGAACTGCTGCACGGGCACGGCCGAGGCCAGCACCTCGGCGGCGGCGGGCACGTCGATCAGGAGGTTGTACTCGATCGGCATCGCGCCGGGCGGCGGTGAGGCGAGGCCGGGGTGCTCCGGCCCGCCGATCCAGACGAGGGTCATCCGCGAGGCGATCGCCGGCTCGAGGCGCAGCGCGGCGGCGATCTCGGTGAGCCCCGCGCCGGCGCAGACGTACAGCGGTCGCGGGTCGTCCCGCAGAGCCTCGGCCACCAGGGCGCGCGCGGCGGGGAGGGCGTCGGGTTCGCCGCGAGCGCGACGGGCGAGCCCGCGATCACCGGCACGTCGGAGCGACCGCACAGCTCGAGCACCCGTCGCGCCGCAACGGCCGCGTTCTCGGAGGTGCGGTCGGAGGGGTCGAACGGATCGCCGGGCCGCAGATGCGAGCCGATCACGAGCGCGAGCTCGACCGAGGGCGAGAGCGCGTGCTGCGCGAGCTGCACCAGTCCGTCGGGGTCGCCGGAGTAGTCGTTGTCCGAGACGACGCGGAGGCGGGCGCTCATGCGGGGACCCCCGCGGAAGAAGAGGCTCCGGCGGCCTCCGCGACCTTCGTCAGCCGGATCGCCACGTACTGCCGGCCCGGCAGCTCCACGCGGAAGGACCCCGAGAAGACCCCCGGCACGCGGTCCACCGTCATGCACCAGGTGTCGATCACATCGACGATCCAGCGGTCGGCGGGATCGCGCACGATCGTGCGGAACCGCGGCCGGTTGAAGCCGAAGTAGACGAGCTGCACTCCTCCCGAGGCGCCCCACGGCGCGTCCCACTCGGACGCCATCGGGTCGATGCGGCCGTCGGGCATCTCGGCGGTGATGCGGCGGAGGAACGCGATGCGGTCGGGACTGTCGCCGACGAGCTCGCCGCCCTTGGACCACCACAGCTCCTCGCGGTCGTTGAGGTAGGTCTCGCCGTGGCCGACGTAGCCGCCGCGCACCGCTCCCTCCCAGAACCGCCGGGTCATCTCCTCGCCGGTGATGCTGCCCCAGCCCTGGTCGATGTCGCCCTCGTAGGCGCATTCGTCGATCACGACGGGCTTGCCCCACTCCTCGCGCCATGCGTCGGTGTTCTCGGCGGTGCGGTACACGTCGATCCGCTGCACGCTCGCGTGGGTGATCCAGGGGCGCGAGTAGTCGTAGAAGCCGAAGCAGTTGTGGATCGACAGCAGGTGCCCCACGGGGTCCTCGTCGACGACGATCGCCGCGAGCCGCTCCCAGTCCTCGACGCTCTTGGACCACAGCAGGTCGTACTCGTTCGCGAGCGACCACCAGACGTTCGGCAGGGCCGAGAGTCGGCGCACGACGTGCCGCGTGACGAGGTCGTCGGCGGCACGTCCGAGGTCCGAGAAGCCCCAGCGGTCGTAGGCGTGGAAGAGGATCACGTCGGCCTGGATCCCCAGCCGGTCGAGGTCGGCGACGCGCTCCTCGAAGTGGCGGAAGAACTCGGGCACGGGTCGCTCGACGTCCCACCCGCCGTCGGCGTCGCGCTCGAACGGGTACCGCTCGGGCTCGTTCGCGTTGTAGAGGTACGCCTTCGGGAAGAGGCACATCCGCACCTTCGTGAAGGGCCCCTCGGCGAGCGTCGCGAGGGTCGCCTCCTCGAGCTCGGCGCTCTGGTGCGTCCAGGCGTAGGCGGTCGTGCCGAGCGGGACGTGGCGGACGCCGTCCGCGTGGGCGAAGTGGAAGCCGTCGGCGACGCGGACGGGACCGTGCGCGTCCGGCAGCGCCGGCCCCACCTCGACGGCACCGGTCAGACCGTCGAGCGAGCGGGCGGTGGAGGAGGTGCGGAAGGTCCACGTCCCCGCGGCGCTCGGGAGGAAGCGGGCGCGGTAGACGCCGTCGCCGTCGTAGAAGCCGCCGACGCGCACGACCGAGGCGGCGGTTCGCACTGCCGAGGCTCCCGTGCCGTCGTCATCGAGCCGGAACTCGACCGAGAACTCGACGTCGACGAAGGGGTTCCCGTGCGACGGGCCGTCGACGACGATCTCGCAGGGCGCGTGCACCGACCCGGCCGTGGGCGGTCGCAGCGCAGCGGATCCGCGCGGCGACGACTGCAGTTCGTAGTCGTCGCGGGGCACCGCGATCACGCGCTCGGGTCGTGGCGGCGCGAGGGCGGAGTCATCGACCTCGGCGAGGGCCGACCAGAACGCCGCGGCGCGCGCCTCGTCGCCTCCGAGCAGCGGATCCAGGCCCACCACCAGGCCCAGCGGAGCCGAGCGCAGCTGCACGAGCAGCGGCGAGTTCACGACGCCGGGCGCGTGGCGGCGGACGAGAGCGGCGGCCTCCGGCGTGTCCAGGACGCTCGCCAGAGTCGAGTCGCGGGTGAAGGCCATCTCACACCTCCACGGTGATCAGCGTCTGCACGGTCCGGCGGAACTCGGCCTGCATGTCGAGGGAGTCGCGCTGCAGGAGCCACTGCACCTGGAGGCCGTCCATGGTCGCGACGATGCGGATCGCGGCGCTGCGGGGGTCCACTCCGGGCACGAGCTGGCCCCGGGTGAGCATGTCGCCGAACGCGTCGGTGAACAGGTCGATGACGAAGCGGTAGCGCTTCGCGAAGTACTCGTGCGCGGGGTGGTCGGCGTGCGTCGCCTCGGCCGAGAGGACGCACTGCAGCTCGACGAGCCCGGGGATGCGGGTGTTGTAGGCGACGAGGTCGACGAGCGCGCGGACGGTCTGGATGCCGGGCACGGATCCGCCGCTGGGCACCCGGGTGATCGAGTGGTCGTCGCGGAGGGTGAGGACCGCCGAGAGCAGCTCCCACTTGTTGGCGAAGTGGTGCAGCACGCCGGCCTGGCTGAGCCCGACCTTCTCGGCGATCTCGCGGAGGGACGCGGCGTGGTAGCCGCTCGCCGAGAAGACCTCCAGGCCCGCGGCGACGATCTCGGCCCGGCGCGCGGCGGTCTTCGCGTACTGCCCGCGCGGTCGGCGCGGTGGCGAGGTGGGGAGTGCCATGGGGTTCCTCCTGGCGCGTCGTTGCGAGGGTGTGGGCGAGTGCTGTGAGCGGGTGCCGAGGGCGAGTGCTGAGCCCGAGTGCTGAGGCCGGGTGCTGCGGCCGGGAGCCGAGGGCGAGCGGTGCCGACGCCGGTCGCCGGGGGAGGTCGATCACGGCCCCCGGTGTGAGAAACCTAGCCCGTCGAGGTTTCTGCGTCAAAAGCCTTTCCCGAGAACTTTTTCATCACAGGGCCGGAACGGCGCGGATCGAGCCGCATCTGAAGCACCGGCCAGACCGCCGAGATCACGAAAACCTAACGCCGAGAAGTTTTTTCCACCAAAACCTAGGGGTCGTCTGTTTTTCGTGTTAGCTTCCTCGGCACCGGCTCATGGACGTGCCGGGAGAACCGGGAGACCAAAGATGTTCCGATGGAAGAGGCTGGCGGCCGCTGCGATCGCCGTCACGACGATGGTCGGTCTGACCAGCTGCGCTGCCGATGCAGGAGGAGGCTCCTCCGGCGGCTCGGGCGACACGCTCACCCTCGGCGCCATCCAGACCCTGTCGACGTTCGCCGCGGCGGACTCCTACTGGGCGAACGAGTCGCCCTACATGCAGGCCGTGTACGACACGGTGCTGCGCGCCGACCCCGACGGCACGATCGTCGAGGGGCTCGCCACCGAGTGGACCTGGAACGAGGACAACACCGTCCTCACGCTGACGATCCGCGACGGAGTCACGTTCAGCGACGGCACGCCGCTGGACGCCGAGGCGGTCGCCGCGAACCTGATCCGCTTCCGCGACGGCAACTCTCCCGACACCAACAAGATGGCCGACCTCGCCGACGCCGTCGCGACCGACGCCTCCACCGTCACCGTCACGCTGAAGCAGGCGAACCCCACCTTCCTCTTCTACCTGACGCAGAACGCCGGCCTCGTCGAGGCGCCCTCCGCGTTCGACTCGGCCGACATCCAGACCACCCCGGTCGGCTCCGGCCCGTACGAGCTCGACGCGTCCAAGACCGTCATCGGCACCTCCTACGCCTTCACGGCCCGCGAGGACTACTGGGACGAGGAGTCCGTCCACTACGACGACCTCGTCATCAACGTCTACAGCGACTCCACCGCTCTGGTGAACGCCATCAAGGGCGGCCAGGTCAACGCGGCGAACACCGTCGACAACAACGACCTGAAGGAGATCGAGGCGTCAGGCTTCACCGTCAACGCGTTCGAGCTCAACTGGACCGGCCTCCTCCTCCTGGACCGCGACGGCACCCTCGCCCCCGCCCTCGGCGACGTCCGCGTCCGCCAGGCCATCAACCACGCCTTCGACAAGGAGGCGCTGCTCAAGGCGATCGGCCAGGGCTACGGCACGCCGACCACCCAGATCTTCCCGACCTCGTCCGAGGGCTACGACGAGTCGCTCGACGACGCCTACCCCTACGACCCCGAGAAGGCGAAGGACCTGCTCGCCGAGGCCGGCTACCCCGACGGCTTCACCCTCGAGATGCCCTCCTCCTCGCTCGTCGGCTCCGCGACCTTCACGCTGATCCAGCAGCAGCTGTCCGAGGTCGGCATCACCGTGAACTACACCGACGTGGGCAACAACTTCATCGCCGACGTGCTGGCGCCCAAGTACCCCGCCACCTGGCTGACGCTGCAGCAGGACCCCGACTGGGCGCTGCTCAACTTCGAGCTCACCCCGAACGCGATCTTCAACCCGTTCAAGAACGAGGACCCGGAGCTGCAGGCGCTCGTCGAGGCCGTGCGCACCGCCGACGAGGCCGGCTACGCCGACGCGGTGAAGGCCGTCAACGCCTACACGGTCGAGAACGCCTGGTTCGCCCCCTGGTACCGCCAGCAGTCGAGGCTTCGTCACCGACGCGAACACGAAGGTCGAGACCCAGACGGGCAACGCCTACCCGTACCTCTGGAACATCACCCCGGCCTGATCGCCGCCGCGGGCCGGTCTCCGTCGAGGCCGGCCCGCCCCCTCTCCTTCTTCCCGCTCCGTCGGTCTCCGACCGGAAGGACCACTGATGACCAGGTTCATCCTGCGACGCGTCATCTCGGGGATCATCCTCGTGGTGCTGATCTCGATCGTCGCGTACGCCCTCCTCTACCTCGGCGGCGGCGACATCGCCCGCCGCATCCTCGGACAGAACGCGACACCGGAGGCGGTGGCCCAGCGCGCCGCGCAGCTCGGCCTCGATCAGCCCATCTGGCTGCAGTACGCGTCCTGGCTCGGCCAGGCCGTCACCGGGAACCTCGGCAACTCGTGGTTCACCGGCCAGCCCGTCACCGCGGCCATCTCCACCCGCCTGACGGTCACGCTCTCGCTCGTCGTCGGCGCCACCGTGATCTCCGCGGTCGTCGCCGTGGTGCTCGGAGTGTGGGCCGCGGTCCGCCGCGGCTGGGCCGACAAGCTCGTGCAGCTCGTCTCGATCCTCGGCTTCGCGATCCCCGGCTTCCTCATCGCCCTGGGCCTGGTGACCGTGTTCGCGATCAACCTGCGCTGGTTCAAGCCCACCGGGTACGTGAACTTCACCGACTCGCCCTCGGGCTGGATCGCCACGGTGACCCTCCCGATCCTCGCCCTCGCGATCGGAGGCATCGCCGGCGTCGCCCAGCAGGTGCGCGGCTCGGTCATCGACGCCCTCCGGCAGGACTACGTCCGCACGCTCCGCTCCCGCGGCATCCCCGCCTCCCGCGTCGTGTTCCAGCACGTGCTGCGCAACGCCGGCGGTCCGGCGCTGGCGGTCCTGGCCGTGCAGTTCATCGGCCTCCTCGGCGGCGCGGTGATCGTGGAGCAGATCTTCGCGATCCCGGGTCTCGGCCAGGTCGCGGTCACCGCGACCACCCAGGGCGACATCCCGCTCGTGATGGGCCTCGTGCTCGTCACCGCGATCATCGTCGTCATCGTCAACCTGCTCATCGACCTGGCCCAGGGCTGGCTCAACCCGAAGGTGCGCCTCTCATGACCGCGACCGCCCCGCTGCCCGATCCCGCTCTCACCGTCGGCGTGGAGGAGCGCGCCGCGCGCTCGCACCTCTTCCGCCGTCTCCTGAAGAACCCGGTCGGCCTCGCGTCGCTGGTGTTCCTGGCCCTCGTGGTGCTCTCGGCGCTGCTCGCTCCGCTGCTCGCCCCCGCCGACCCCAACCGCGCCTCGCTGCAGGACGTGCTCGCCGCTCCCGGCGGCGCGAACCCGCTCGGAGCCGACAGCGCCGGCCGCGACGTGCTCTCGCGGCTGCTGTTCGGCACGCAGTTCAGCCTCGCGGGCGCCGCGGTGGCCCTGCTCGTCGCGCTCGTCATCGGCGTCACGAGCGGTCTGCTCGCCGGCTACTTCGGCGGCTGGTTCGACTCCGTGTCGGCCTGGACCTCCGGACTGATCATGGCGCTGCCCGGCTTCGTCGTGCTGCTGGCGGCCCGCGCGGTCATCGGCCCGTCGATGTGGCTGTCGATGGCGATCTTCGGAGTCCTGATGTCGCCCGCGTTCCACCGGCTGGTCTACGCCTCCGTCACCGCGGTGCGCGGCGAGCTGTTCGTCGACGCGGCCCGCGTCTCCGGCCTCTCGAACGGCCGCATCATCGCGCGGCACATCCTCACGGTGGTCCGCGCGCCCGTCATCATCCAGGCGGCGCTCATCGCCGGCATCGCCATCGCGATCCAGGCCGGACTCGAGTTCCTCGGTCTGGGCGACCTCTCGATCCCGACCTGGGGATCGATGCTCAACGACGGCTTCTCGAACATCTTCAACGCGCCCGTGCTCATGCTCTGGCCGAGCCTCGCGATCGCCCTCACCTCGATCGCGCTGACCCTGCTGGGCAACGCGATGCGCGACGAGCTCGAGCGCAGCGCCTCCGGCGGCACCCGCTCGAAGAAGCGCAAGGCCGCCTCGACGGCCGCGACCGTGCCGACGACCCTGTCGACCATCGGCATCCGCACCATGCTCGAGGAGGACGCCGCGACTCCGCGGACCGTCGTCCACGAGGAGCCCGCGGGAGCGGTCCGCGCCGAGGAGGTCCTCCGCGTGACGAACCTGTCGGTCGGCTACGGCCAGGGCGACGGATCCGTGAAGACGGTCGTGCACGACGTCTCGCTGTCGGTGCGCCGCGGCGAGATCCACGGCCTGATCGGCGAGTCCGGCTCGGGCAAGACGCAGACCGCCTGGTCGGTGCTGCGCCTGCTGCCCGAGGGCGGCCGCATCACGGGCGGCTCGATCGTCTTCGACGGATCCGACCTCGCCCACCTCTCCGAGAAGGAGATGACGAAGCTGCGCGGCAAGCGCATCGCGTACATCCCGCAGGAGCCGATGTCGAACCTCGACCCGTCCTTCACCATCGGCACCCAGCTCGTGCAGCCGATCCGGCTCTGCCTCGGCCTCTCGAAGGCGGCGGCCACGGAGCGGGCGCTCGCGCTGCTCGCCCGCGTCGGAATCCCGGACCCGAAGCGCACGTTCGACGCCTACCCGCACGAGGTCTCGGGCGGCATGGCGCAGCGCGTGCTCATCGCCGGCGCCGTCTCGTGCGACCCCGACCTGCTGATCGCCGACGAGCCGACCACCGCGCTCGACGTGACGGTGCAGGCCGAGGTGCTCGACCTGCTCCGCGAGCTGCAGTCCGAGCTCGACATGGGCATGATCCTCGTCACGCACAACTTCGGCGTCGTCGCCGACCTGTGCGACCGCGTCTCCGTGATGCGCGACGGGCGGATCGTGGAGACCGGCCCCGTCCGCTCGATCTTCGCCGACCCCCGCCACCCGTACACCCGCGCCCTGTTCGACGCGATCCTCGAGGAGGGGCCCGCCCGCGGACCGCTCGTCACCACCGCAGCCGCCACCACCGCAGCCGCCGCCACCGCAGCATCATCGAAGGAGGACGGACGATGAGCGATCTGCTCCTGGACGTCAAGGACGTCGTCGTCGAGTACCCCGGCAAGGGCTTCCGCGCCACGCCCTTCCGCGCGCTGAAGGGCGTCTCGCTCGACATCCGCCCCGGCGAGACCGTGGGACTGGTCGGCGAGTCCGGCTCGGGCAAGACGACCCTCGGCCGCGCGGTGCTCGGGCTCGCCCCGGTCACCGGCGGCGAGATCCTCTACAACGGCCGCGACATCGCGCACCTGGATCGCCGGCAGCGGCGCGGACTCTCGTCCGAGATCCAGGTCGTGTTCCAGGATCCGTACACCTCGCTCAACCCGTCGCTGACGATCGAGCAGATCCTGGTCGAGCCGCTGACGGTGCGGAAGGTCGACGCGAAGGTCGCGTCCCAGCGGGTGCGCGAGCTGCTCGATCAGGTCGGGCTCCCGCAGTCCGCCGCCGACCGGCTCCCGCGCGAGTTCTCGGGCGGGCAGCGGCAGCGGATCGCGATCGCCCAGGCGCTCGCCCTCGAGCCGCGGCTCATCGTCTGCGACGAGCCCGTCTCGGCGCTGGACCTCTCCACCCAGGCCCGCGTCCTCGACCTCTTCACCGAGATCCAGGAGCGCACCGGAGTGGCGTACCTCTTCGTCTCGCACGACCTGGCGGTCGTGCGGCACCTCTCGCACCGCGTCGCCGTGATGTACCACGGCGAGATCGTGGAGTGGGGCGACGGCGACCAGGTCACCGCGCGGCCCGCGCATCCCTACACGCAGCGCCTGTTCCTCGCGGCGCCCGTGGCCGACCCGGTGCGGCAGGAGGAGCGGCGCGAGCAGCGCCGAGCCCTGCTGACGGCGCAGCGCTGAGCCCGCTGCACTGAACCCTTCTGCACTGCAGCCTGGGCGCATTAAAACCAACCAATGCTAGGTTTCGAGTGACGACGCCGTCGCCGAGCCCGTTCGACGAAGAGAGACTCCTGTGACCGACACCACCACCGCCTCCTCCTCTGGGCGGAGGGCCCCGACGCCGATGCCCGCCTGACCGAGCTGATCGGCCGCCTCGACCTCGAGGAGAAGGTGCAGCTGCTCACCGGCCGCGACTTCTGGACCACCTGGCCGATCGAGAGCATCGGCCTGCGCCGCATGCTCGTCTCGGACGGCCCGTCCGGCGTGCGCGGCGAGGTCTGGGACGAGCGCTCGCCCTCGCTCAACCTGCCCGCGGCGACCGCGCTGTCCTCCTCCTGGGACCGCTCGATCGCCAGGCGCTACGGAGGCCGCCGCCGCGGTCGAGGCGCGCCGGAAGGACGTCGACGTCGTGCTCGGCCCGACCATCAACCTGCACCGCTCGCCCCTGGGCGGCCGCCACTTCGAGGGCTTCAGCGAGGACCCGGTGCTCACCGCCGACCTGGCCGCGGCCTACGTGAGCGGCGTGCAGGAGAACGGCGTGGGAGCGACTCCCAAGCACTACATCGCCAACGACTCCGAGACCGACCGCTTCACCGTCGACGTGCGCGTGGGCGACCGCGCCCTGCGCGAGCTCTACCTCCTCGCCTTCGAGCGCGCGATCGTCGAGACCCGCGCCTGGCTCGTGATGAGCTCCTACAACTCGATCAACGGCACGACCGCCACCGAGAACGACCTCCTCGAGACGCCGCTGAACAGCGAGTGGGGCTTCGACGGAGTGGTCATCAGCGACTGGACCGCGGTGCGCTCGGTCGACAGCGCCCGCGCGGCGCAGGACCTTCGTGATGCCCGGCCCCGACGGGCCCTGGGGCGCGGCGCTCGTCGCCGCCGTCCGCGACGGCTCGATCGAGGAGTCGGTGATCGACCGCAAGGTGCGCCGGATCCTCCGCCTCGCCGCTCGCGTCGGCGCCCTCGAGGGCTTCGCCCCCGCCGTCGCCGAGCCGGTGCTCGTCGAGGACGGCCGCGCCTTCGCCCGCGAGGCCGCCGCCGCGGGCAGCGTGCTGCTGCGCAACACCGGCGAGCTGCCCTGGGACGCCTCCGCCCTCTCCTCGGTCGCCGTCATCGGCCACAACGCCCGCGACGCCCGCACGCAGGGCGGCGGATCGGCGACGGTCCTGCCCGAGAAGGTCGTCACCCCGCTCGACGGGATCCGCGCCGCGCTGCCCGGCGCGCGCGTCGACTACGCCCTCGGCGCGATCGTGCAGGACGGAGTCGCGCCGCTCGCGCTCGAGGACCATCACCAACCCGGTCACGGGGGAGCCCGGCCAGCGGGTGCGCTTCCTCGACGCGGAGGGCACCGAGCTGTTCGTCGAGGACCGCCGCGCCACCGCGCTCGTCTGGTTCGGCGGCACCGCGCCGATCGCGGCGTCCGCTCGCGTCGAGTTCTCGACGGTGCTGACCCCCGAGGCCGACGCGACCGTGCGCCTGGGCTTCGCGGTCGTGGGCACCGCGCGCATCTTCGTCGACGGGGACCTGTTCCTCGAGGAGACCCTCGCCCCGGTCGGCGCCGACCTCGGAGCCGCGCTCCTGGCGCCGCCGTCGGTCTCGGGCCCGCTGCAGGTCACCGCCGGCACGCCCGTCGACATCCGCATCGAGTACGACATCGAGCACACCGACGGCGAGCTCGAGGGAGCCCTCGGCTTCACCTACGGCATCGAGCCCGCCGACACCCCCGCCGAGCAGCTCATCGCCGAGGCGGTGGCGCTCGCCCGCGACGCCGACGTCGCGCTCGTGGTCGTCGGCACCAACTCCGCCGTCGAGTCCGAGGGCTACGACCGCAGCTCCCTCGACCTCCCCGGGCAGCAGGACGCCCTCGTGCGCGCCGTCGCCGCGGCGAACCCGCGCACGGTCGCTGGTCGTCAACTCCGGATCGCCGGTGCTGCTGCCCTGGCGCGACGAGGTCGCCGCCGTGCTCGTCGGCTACTTCGGCGGGCAGGAGATGGGCGACGCGGTCGCCGACGTCCTGCTCGGCGCCGTCGAGCCGGGCGGGCGCCTCCCCACGACCTGGCCGGCCGCGATCGAGGACGTCCCCGTGCTCTCGACGCTGCCCACCGACGGCGAGCTGCACTACGACGAGGGCATCCACATCGGCTACCGCGCGTGGCTGCGGAGCGAGGTCGAGCCGGCCTACGGCTTCGGCCACGGCCTCGGCTACACGTCGTTCGACCTCGTGTCGCCTGGCCTCCGTCGAGCCCGTCCGGGCCGGCGAGGACGCGGTGCTGCTGGTCGACGTCGTCAACACCGGCGACCGCGCGGGCAAGGTGGTGCTGCAGGCCTACGCCGAGCGCCGCGACTCCGCCGTCGAGCGCCCGGTGCGCTGGCTGGTCGGCTTCGAGGCGCGAGCATCGAGGCCGAGAGCCGCCGCGCAGATCGCGGTGACCGTGCCCACCGCGACTGCTCGCGACGTGGAGCGACGGCTGGGACTACGAGGCCGGAGCCTTCACGATCCGCGTCGGCACCTCGCTCGAGGACGTCCCGCTGGCGTCGGAGCTCGAGCTGCTGGTCTGAAGCTGGGAGCGGGGTCCCGGACGGGTTTCTATCACGTTCGGGGCATCCCGCAACCCGGTGCGCTCCCAGGCGGCTCGCGCTTAACGTCGAGGAAGACGGCCGCAAGAGCGGACCGCCGCACACCGAGTGACAGAGCAAGGAGCACCACCGTGCCGCAGATCATCGAGACCGTCGACGTCAACGTCCCCGTGTCCGTCGCCTACAACCAGTGGACCCAGTTCGAGGAGTTCCCCAAGTTCCTCGACGAGGTCGAGTCGATCCAGCAGGTCACCGACGTCCTCACCGTCTGGAAGGTGAAGGTCGGACCGGTCGAGCGCGAGTTCGAGGCCAACATCACCGAGCAGCACCCCGACGAGCGCGTCGCGTGGAACAGCACCGGAGGCGAGACCGACCACGCCGGTGTCGTCACCTTCCACAAGCTCTCGGACTCCGAGACCCGCGTCACCGTGCAGCTCGACTGGGAGCCCAAGGGCTTCCTCGAGTCGCTCGGCTCGCTCGTCGGCGCCGGCAGCCACGCCGTCAAGAAGGACCTGAAGAACTTCAAGGAGTACATCGAGTCCAAGGGGCACTCCGGACGGCGCCTGGCGCGGCGACGTCGAGGCCTGAGGCTCCGATGTCCGGCACGACCGGCTCCCTGAACGACTCCGAGGTGAGAAGAAGGACGGCGGCCTCGGCGACGACGGCACCATCCCCGACTCCGAGAGCGGCCTGGCCGTCGGGTGACCGGCGACTCCACTTCAATCCCGAAGAGGACGCCCCCGCCGACGACGAGTCCTGAGACTCGGGTACACCTCCGCGAGATGCCACTCGTGCGCACGCCCCAGGGCGTCCGCGAGTGGCATCTCGCGTGCGCTGTGCGCTCGGCGCCAGGCGCGCGCGTACTGCGGCGGCACGACCGCGTCCAGGTCGGCGCCCAGCTCCTGCGCCATGCGCGAGGCGGCGTGCGGGTCGCGCAGCAGCTCCCGCGCGAGCAGCACGACATCGGCCTCGCCCGCGGCGAGCACCCCTTCCGCCTGCTCGGACGTCGTGATCAGGCCCACCGCTCCCACCGGTGCTCCGGTCGCCCGGCGCACCGCGGCCGCGAACGGCACCTGGTAGAGGGAGCGACCGGGATGTCCGTGCCGCGGACCAGGCCGCCGGTGGAGACGTCGAAGGGTCGGCCCCCGCCTCCCGCGCCCAGCCGGCGACGGTCACCGTCTCGTCGAGGTCCCAGCCGCCCTCCGCCCAGTCGGTCGCCGAGAAGCGGACCAGCAGCGGCAGCTCGCCGATCTCGGCGCGCACCTCGCGCACGACCTCGAGCAGGAGCCGCGCGCGGTTCTCGAGGAGCCGCCGTAGGCGTCCTCGCGCCGGTTCGACAGCGGCGACAGGAACTGGTGCAGCAGGTAGCCGTGGGCGGCGTGGATCTCGATCACGTCGAAGCCGGCCTCGACGGCGCGGCGGGCGGAGTCGCGGAACGCCTGCACGAGGCCGGGCAGCTCGTCCGCGTCGAGGGCCCCGCGGGGCGGCGTAGCCCCTCGAAGGCGACGGCCGACGGGGCGACCGTGTCCCAGCCGCCCTCCTCCGCCGGCACCGTTCCGCGCCCGCTCCACTCGCGGTACGTCGACGCCTTGCGCCCGGCGTGCGCGAGCTGCACCCCGGCGAGGGCGCCCTGCTCGTGCACGAAGTCGACGATCGGCGCCCAGGCGTCGCGCTGCTCGTCGGTCCAGAGGCCGGTGTCCCAGGGGCTGATCCGTCCCTCCGGCACGACTCCCGTCGCCTCCGCGATCAGCACGCCCACGCCCCGCGCGCGATCGAGCCCAGGTGCACGAGGTGCCAGGTGGTCGGCACCCCGTCGCGCGCCTCGACCGAGTACTGGCACGTCGGAGCCGCCCAGAGGCGGTTGCGGGCGGTACGGGAGCGGAGGGTGAGGGGCTGGAGCAGAGCGGGAGCGGTGGTCATCCAGGTGACAACCGCTCCCGGCCGCCCGTCATTCCCGGCGGCGCGAGGGTCAGCTCGGCCAGGTCGAGCCGGGCGCCTCCTGCCAGACGGTGCTCGGCGGGGTGAGCGCGGCGAGTTCCTCGAGCAGCGAGTCCGGGATCTCGAGCGCGTCGTCGGCGACGAACTCGTCGAAGTGCTCGGCCGTCGTGGCGCCGACGACGGTGGTCGTGATCCGCTCGTCGCGGGTCGAGAACTGCAGGGCGGCGGCCCGGAGCGGCACCCCGGCGCGGTCGCACGCCTCGCCCATCTCGGTGACCGCCTGCACGATCTCGGGGGGAGCCGGGCGGTAGGCGTACGTCTCGACCGGCTGGGCCAGCGGGCGAGCGCGCCGCCGCCGTAGACCGCCGCGTTCACCACGACGACGCCGCGGTCGACCGAGACGTCGATCAGCTCGTCCGAGGAGCGGTCGACGAGCGTGCAGCGGTTGTGCGTGATCACCGCGTCGAACAGCCCCGTCTCGACGTAGTGGTGCAGCATCGGCGCGGAGTCCGCCCGAGATGCCGATCGAGAGCGCGACGCCGGCCTCCTTCATCGCGACGAGGGCCCGCACGGGGCCGTCCTCGGCGAACGCCTCCTCGTACGAGATGCGCTCGGGGTCGTGCAGGTAGAGCAGCAGGAGCACGTCCATGCCCAGGCGCTCGCGGCTCTCGTCGAGGCTGCGCCGCATCCGCTCGCCCGAGTAGCTGCCGGTCTCGGGATCGCGGTCGAGCTTCGTCACGACGGTGATGCCGTCCGGAACCCGCCGTGCGCCCGCAGCGCCTCGCCGATCAGCCGCTCGCTGTGCCCCTGCGCGTACTCGTTGGAGGTGTCGATCACCGACACGGCGCGATCGGCGGAGGAGCCGAGCACCCGCTCGAGGGCGGGCACCGTCTCGAGGTCCCGCACGCGCTCGGGGTTCCAGGACGTGCCGAGCGTGAGCCGGGTGACCGAGGCGCCGGAGGGGCCGAACGGGCGGAGGAGAGGGGAGCTCGAATTCGAGGACTGCGATGTCATGCCCCCAGCCTGTCAGTGGGTGGACTCAGTGCACCAGCGTGGCTCAGTGCACCAGCGTGCTCAGTGCACCAGCGTGCTCAGTGCACCAGCGTGCTCAGTGCACCAGCGTGCTCAGCCAGACCACGACGAGCCCGAGCAGCATCGTGCAGAGGGTGCTCAGCACGCGGCGGCCGGGCGGGCTCCACGCGGCGAGGCCGAGGTGAGGTAGCCCAGAAGGGCCAGGATCGCGACGCCCGAGCCGAGCGCCAGGTAGTAGGCGGTCCATCCTCGACCAGTCCAGGGGGCGAGCGCGAGCAGCGCCGCGGGCACGACCATGGCCACGAGCATCCCGATCGAGTGCCGTGCGCGTGGCGAGCACCGCGTCGAGGATCGTGCGCACGCCGGGCTCCGCCTCCGGCAGCGCGCGCGAGCGTGCCCGCGTACAGGTGCGCGAGCCAGAAGACGCTCACCGAGCCCAGGAGGAACAGCAGCACCTCGGGATCGGTGTCGTCGTCCCAGCCGACCGCGATCAGCGTGATCGCGAGGACCGTGCCGTAGATGGCGCCCTCGGTGCGGAGGATCGCGCTCACGGCACCGACGGCGGCGAAGGGGGTGCGGGCGGTCGCGGCGTGCGCGGGAGCGGGTGTCTCGGGGACGGGGATCCAGGGACGTCGGCATCGGGGGCGGGAGTCATGGCGGCGGGCTCTCGATCGGCGACGGGGTGGTCCTCACTGTAGGGGGTGGGACTGCAGGGGGTGGGCGGCGTCCTCCCTCAGCTCGACGATCGCCGCGGCGACCCGCGAGACGAGGTCCGCCGGCAGCTCGCGCCCCCAGGGCAGCGCGACCGTGTCCTTGCCCGTGCGCAGCGGCGCGAGCTCGTGCTCGAGCTCGGGCGAGAGCCGGGGCACCGGATGCAGTCCCACGTGCGTCTTCCAGCCGGCCCAGTGGATCGCGTAGCGGCCCGCCCAGCATCACGGCCGGCATGCCGTAGCGGATCCGCTCCTCGGCCCCGGGCGCCGCGGCGGGGATCAGGCGCCGCACCTCCTCGAGCCGCTCCCGTCGCTCCGGCGGGAACGCGGACAGGTACTCCTCGACGGTGACGGCGGCGGCGCTCATGGCGGCATTCTGCTCCGCCTCGCACCCGGACGGCACCCCTGCCGGGATCGGGAGATGGTCTCCGACTCCCTCGACTCCCTGGTCACTCCCGCGCTCGTGCTCGACGAGGCGGTCCTCGACCGCAACATCGCCGCGACCGCCGCCCGGGCCCGTGACCGCGGGCTGGCGCTGCGCCCGCACGCCAAGACGCACTGAGTCCGCTCGAGATCGCCCGGCGTCAGCTGGCCGCCGGGGCGGTCGGACTCACGGTCGCCACGGTGTCCGAGGCGGAGGTCTTCGCCGCGGGCGGCTGCGACGACCTGTTCATCGCGTACCCGCTGTGGCTCGACACCGAGCCGGGCCGGACGGCTGCGCCGGGTCCTGCGCACCGCGCGCGTGCGTATCGGGGTCGACTCCGCCGCCTCGGCCGAGCGCGCCGCCGCGGCGATCCCGGTGGACGAGCGCGGGCGCCTCGAGGTCGTCGTCGAGATCGACTCGGGCCACCACCGCAGCGGGGTGCCGGCCGACGAGGCGGGCGAGGTCGCGGCCGCCGCCGTCGCCGCCGGACTCGACGTGGTCGGCGTCTTCACCTTCCCGGGCCACAGCTACGCGCTCGACGCGCGGGCCGCCGCCGCCCGCGACGAGGCGGAGGCGCTCGCCGCTGCCGCCGCGTCCCTCGCCTCCGTCGGCGTCACGGCGCGGGTCATCAGCGGGGGCTCCACTCCGTCCGCCGACTTCGCCGACGCGGGAGTCCTCACGGAGTTGCGCCCGGGGTCTCATCGCTCGGCGACGCCCAGCAGTGGGAGATGGGCACGATCGGACCGGAGTCGATCGCCGTCACGGTCCTCGCCACGATCGTCTCGCGGCACGACGGCCGGCTGATCGCCGACGCGGGCAGCAAGGTCCTCTCCTCCGATCGCGGGGCCGTCTCGAGCGGCTTCGGGCGGCTGCCCGAGCACCCGGAGGCGCGCGTCACGGTGCTCTCGGAGCACCACGCCACGATCACCGGGATCGACCTGCCGCTCGGCTCGCGGGTCCGCATCGCCCCGAACCACGTCATGCGTCGCGGTGAGACCTGGCCGACGAGTACCGGGTGCTGCTCGCCGACGGGGGCGCCGACGCGTGGCCCGTGGACGCGCGCGAGGCGCAACAGCTAGAGGGCGGGACCCCGGCGCGGGATCCGCAGCCCGACGAGCGCGGTCAGTCCCAGCAGCACGAAGGCCAGGCCCGAAGGCGGCGGTCGGCGAGGCCGTGTCCGCCAGCAGGCCGGCGAGCAGCGGGCCGATGACGCCGCCGAGGTCCGAGGCCGCCTGGAACACCGAGACCGGCCGTCCGCCGCGATCGCCCGCCGCGTCGCCGACGAGGGCGCCCGGCGCCGTCCCCATGAACGCGGCCGCCGCTCCGTAGAGGCAGAGCAGCACCACGAGCAGCCACAGCTCCGAGACGAGCGGCATCGCGAGCATCGCCAGCGCCGCGACGGCGAAGCCGCCGATCAGTGCGGGCCGGCGACCCACCGTGTCGACGAAGCGGCCGGCCGGAGCGAGCGCCACGGTCTGCACGACGGCCGCGATCGCGAAGGCGATGCCCGTCCAGGCCGGGTCGTCGCCGAGGCCCTCGACCACCAGCACCGGCACGAGGTGGCCCGCACGCCCATCGCCGACCAGCCGAGCGCGAAGTTCGCGAGCACGGCGCTCTGGTAGCGGCGGTCCCGCACGACCTCGCGCATCGGCCGGACGACCGCGGCCGTCCCCGCCGCCGCGTCCCGCTCGGGGCGGCGCAGCAGCACCAGTCCGACCAGCCCCGCGACGGCGAGCGTGCCCGCGTAGAAGAAGAAGGGAGCGGTCAGCGAGATCGCGGTCAGCACGCCTCCGACCGCCGGGGCCCGCCATGCCGCCGAGCAGGAACCCGCCCTGGTAGAAGCCGATCGAGGCGCCCGCGCCGCTCCGGTGCCGCCGTGCGCAGGAGGAGCGTCATCGCCGCGACCGAGAACATCGCCGAGCCGATCCCGCCCGCCCCGCGCAGCAGCAGCAGGTGCAGGTAGTCGCCGGCGAGCCCCACCAGCGCGCTCGACAGCGCCACGATGCCGATGCCCGTCGCGAGCACCACGCGCTCGCCGAGCCGGTCGACGAGCGGCCCGACGAACAGGTTCGCGACCAGCCGCATCAGCGCGAACGCCGACACGACCGCGCCGACCTCCACGTAGCCGACGCCGAAGCTGCGGACGTAGACGGGCAGCACGGGGACGACGACGCCGAAGCCCAGCATCACGAAGAACGCGACGATCCCGAGGACCAGGACGTCGCGCGGAAGCCTCTCGCGCTCGCCCCGGTTCTGCCACGGAAGTCTCACCCCCGACGCTACCCGCTGCCCGGGCTGTGACGCGTCACCGCGCGAGGACGCCGAGCACCCTCAGCGCAGCGCTGCGCTCTCGGCGTCGTAGAGAGCCTTCACCTCGCCGGCCGTCAGCGTCCGGTCCCACACGCGCACCTTGGCGACGGTGCCGCGGGCGAAGTTGCCGGCCTTGCCCGTGAGCTGGACGCCTCCGACCGTGAAGTCGCCCGCGACCGGGTTCAGCCCGTGCGGGAACAGGTAGGGGTTCTTCGCGTACGTGTTGCGGAGCGTGTCGGTGTACCTCGGGTAGGCGGTCGCGACGCCGTCGAGGTACGAGACCGCCTGCGCGCCGTCGTAGGTGCCGACGTGCAGCTGCCAGACGGAGCGCGTCATTCTCGTGCCCGAGGCGGAGTAATCGCGGGAGTAGGGGTACCCGGGGTCGGCCCGCCCGATCGCGAGACGTGGAAGTTGGCCCGGTCGGCACCGCCGTAGGTCCCGAGGTCGTAGAACAGGCCGTAGGAGCGGCGCGGCTGGTTCGCGTCCTCGGTCCACGAGCCGGCGACGAAGCCCGTGTCGGTGTCGGTGGCCCGCACCCACGCGGCGACCGTGACCGTGTTCTTCGACGCGCCGATCGTGAGCCTGCCGGTCGAAGCGGCCGGCAGGCGCAGGTAGCTGGAGCCCGTGAGCGAGAGGCCCGTGCCCCAGGGGTCGCGACACGGGTGGCGGCCGTCCGCCCGGCCTGCGCGAGCGGCAGGTCAGCCGCGGTGGTGCGGAACGGGGCGGCCGACTCGGTGAAGTCCCACTGCGCGATCGGCGCGGGCACGCCGACGGGGACGCCGGAGGGGCTGGGGACCGTGGTGGGGGTCGGAGTGGGCGCGGTCGTCGGAGGAGGTGTCGGAGCCGGGGTGGGTGCGGAGGTCGGCGCGGCGGTCGGGGTGGGAGTCGCAGTGGGCGTCGGCGGGGGCGCCGCAGTGGCGGTGGCACTCGGAGTCGGAGTCGCCGTCGGCGTCGGAGTCGCGCCCCCGCGTTCCGCACGATGAGGCGCACCCCCGCACTGGTCCCGGTGTTCCCCGCGGCGTCCCCAGCGCGGGCGGTCACGGTGTAGGTCGCGTCGCGCCAGGCGCGGGTGTCGGCGGTGAGGGCCCAGCGGCCGTCCGAGCGCTTCGCGCCGTCGCCGACGCGCGTGCTGCCGGACCAGAACGAGACGGAGGCGACGCCGACGTCGTCCGTCGCCGTCGCGACGAGGGTGGCCGGCCCCGACACCGTGCTGCCCGAGGCGGGGGATGTGATCCTGACGACCGGGACCGTGGCGTCCGCGGCGGCCGCGGGCGGGGCCGCGAGGGGCCCGGCGACGAGGAGGAGGGCGAGGAGTCCGACGCCGAGCAGGCGTCCGGTCCTCGACGCCGGAGAGCGCGGCCGGACCCCGGCTCCCGGTGTCCTGCCGCGTGCTGCGCAGCGTGCTGCTGGGTGTGCTGTGCGGTGTGGTTCGAGGCATGGCGGAGCGGCCCTTCCGTCGTCGGGAGCGAGGACGGAGAGACGTGCGCGGTCCCCCCGTGGCGCCTCGTCTCCGGTCGCTCCGCACCCTAGAAGGGGCGCCGCGAGCACCTCCAGCGGGTTGACCTCTCGCTGAGCCGGGCGCTGGTCGGGGCGGCGGGATCCCCCGCTACGCGCGACGCCCGGGGCCCGCTCCGATCGACCAGACCCGCGGAGGGAGCGCACCGGTCACCGAGTGGTCGCCGACGATCCGCGCCTTGAAGACCCACGGATTGTGGCTCGCGGCGGTGCGGGCGTTGCGCCAGTGCCGATCGAGGTTCTTCGTCGTGCTCACTCCGGAGGCGCCGAGCGCGTCGAACACGTCGGACGTCGCGCGGGTCGCGAGCTGGGTCAGCACGATCTGCGCCTGCGCCGACTCGAGCTCGGCGAGGTCGTTCAGCCGCTCCTCCTCGACGACGTCCTCTCCGGACGCGGCCTCGTAGGCGAGCTGCAGGGCCTGCGGCGGCCTTCTCGACGATCGCCGAGCCGGCGTACGCGGCGGCCGAGACCTGCCCGACGACCTGCAGGATCTGCGGATCGGCGGCGTACGAGTCGGCGTTGCCGTGCGAGTAGATGCGGGTGCGGCCGCGCACCGCCTCGGCGAGCTCGCGCTCGGCGGCGGCGATGGATCCGGCCAGCACCGACAGCAGCACGGCCTGGTAGAACGCGGTCTGGTAGCGGAACCGGGTGCCGAAGTCGACGACGTCCTCGGCCGCGACCACGGCGTCGACGAAGGTGCTGGTGCCGGAGCCCGTGGTGCGCTGACCGAAGCCGTCCCAGTCGTCGGCGTGCGTCACCTCCGCCCTGACGGGCGTCGACGATCGCGATGACCGTCGCGCCGGTGTCCGGAGCGCTGGGCGAAGACGTCGATCCAGTCGGCGAAGATACTGCCGGTCGAGTAGTACTTGGTGCCGTTCACGAGGAAGCGCTCGGCATCGCCCTCGATCGGGCTGACCTTGGTGTTCACGTCGCCGATGGCGACGGTGCCGACCTCGGTCCACGCGTTGCCGCCGATCTCGCCGTCGACGAAGCGCTGGAGCCAGCGCTCGCGCGTGCCGTCGGTGGCGACGAGGCGGTCCTCGACGAGCGCGAAGTGCCCGCGCAGGGCCTGCGGGATGTTCGAGTCGGCCGAGGCGAGCTCGGTCAGCAGCCGGAAGAGCTGGGGGAGGGTCGCCCCTGCTCCGCCGTTCTCGATCGGCACCCGCACAGCGCCGAAGCCGGCCGCGGCCAGCGCCCGGATCTGCTCGGCCGGCAGCACGTGGTCGCGCTCGCGGGCGGAGGCGCCCGCCGCGATCTCGGCGAAGAGCGGGCGGAAGCGCGCGGCGAGCTCGTCGTAGGGCACGGTCCCGACGGCCGGGGCAGGTGCGGCGGCGGTGGCGGTGGGCGCGGCGGCGGTGGCGACGGACATGGTCGGCTCCTCTCGAACGGCGCGCCGGAGGCGGCGGCACGGGAGCGACGGTAGCCGCCGGGCGCGACGCGGCGGGCTCTGTGTCCAGGTGTTACGGGGAGTGCGGGGAAGTCGGGCGGCTGGGGAGGAGAGCTGGACCGGGGAATGCCTGGCGACGCTCGGTGTTGGCACAGGGGATGACTTCGACGCACCCGTCCCCGCACACTCCGCTCCCGCCGACTCCGACCGCCGCGCCCTCGTGGTCGGCGCGACCGGCATCGCCGGATCCGCCCTCGTCGATCTGCTCACCGAGCAGGGCCGGCCCGTCACCGCCCTCTCGCGCCGGCCGATCGCCGAGCGTCCCGGCGTCCGCCCGCTCGCGGCCGACCTGCGCTCGGCCGACGACCTCGCCCGCGTGCTCGCCGACGAGCGGCCGACGCACGTCTACTTCACCGCCTGGTCGCGCCAGGAGACGGAGGAGGAGAACATCGCCGTCAACGCCGGCATGGTCCGCGACCTCCTCGCCGCGCTGGCGCACGCTCCGCTCGAGCACGTCGCCCTGGTCACCGGGCTCAAGCACTACCTCGGCCCGTTCGAGGCGTACGGCCAGGGCGCGATGCCCGACACCCCCTTCCACGAGGAGGAGGAGCGGCTGGACGCCCCGAACTTCTACTACGCGCAGGAGGACGAGCTCTTCGCCGCCGCCGAGCGCGCGGGCTTCACCTGGTCGGTGCACCGCTCGCACACCGTGATCGGCCACGCGGTCGGCAACGCCATGAACATGGGCCTGACCCTCGCGGTCTACGCCTCGATCCAGCGCGAGCTCGGCCGGCCCTTCGTGTTCCCGGGCTCGCTCACCCAGTGGAACGGCCTCACCGACATGACGGACGCCACCGTGCTCGCCGCGCAGATGGTCTGGGCCTCGACGTCGAGGCTGGTCGCGACGAGGCCTTCAACGTGGTCAACGGCGACGTCTTCCGCTGGCGCTGGATGTGGACGCGCCTCGCCGAGCACTTCGGCGTCGAGCCGGTGGGCCCGGGGGAGGAGCCGCAGCCGCTCGAGCAGCAGATGGCCGACGCGCAGCCCGTCTGGCAGCGCCTGGTCGAGCAGCACGGCCTGATCGAGCCCGACCTCGGCCGTGTCGCGTCCTGGTGGCACACCGACGCCGACCTCGGCCGCGAGATCGAGGTCGTGACCGACATCAGCAAGTCCCGCCTCGCCGGATTCACGCTGCACCACCGCACCGCCGACTCCTTCACCGCGCTGTTCGACCGCTACCGCGCGGAGAAGCTGATCCCGTAGGGCGAGCCCCCGCGCACCTCCCCGTCCTCCCGACCGTCGCCGTCCCGTCGCCTCCCCGTCACCCCGATGACACCGACCGCACCTAGCGTCACGGCATGGCGGCGGCGGTGAGCGGAGCATGATCGAGCGGGTCGACCCGTTCATCGGCACGGAGGCGACGGCGCTCGCCGAGCCCACCGGTCTCGCCGCGACCTGGTGGTCGCCCAAGCCGCTGATCGGCAACACGCACCCCGGAGCGACGTACCGCTCGGCATGGTCTCGGCCTGCTCCTACTCGGGCGCCTACCCGACCGGATACGGACGCTACGACCTGGCGCTCGAGGGCGTGCCCTCGCTCATCCGCGAGGGCATCGAGGCCTCGGGCTTCACGCACTTCCAGCAGTCGGGCACCGGGGCGATCCGGAAGTACTACAACTACCTCCGCGTCACGCCCATGATCGAGCCGCTCGACGAGCTCGGCCGCAGCTGGGACGTCGTCGACGAGGTCGCCGAGCCCGGCTACTACGCGGCGACCCTCTCCTCCGGGGTCCGCGCCGAGCTGACCGTCGGCCCCGCCTCGGCCGTGCACCGCTACACGTTCCCGCGCCACCGCAGCGCCCGCGTCGTCGTCGACCTCTCGCTCGGCGGCCTCGCCATCCCGAGCGGAGCGACCGTGCCGCTGCGCGCGCAGCTGCGGTCGATCTCGCCCGGCGTCGCGAGCGGCGAGGTCGTGATGGAGGGCGCGCCCCTCGCGGTGCACCTCGAGTGCGACGCACTGCACTGGCGCCAGATGCTCTGGTACGACCGGCGGCTCATGCCGGGCGGCACCCGGCTCGACTTCGACCACATCCGCCCGACCACCCTCCGCCCGTTCGGCCTGATGTGGGCGGGGCCGAGCGAGCCCGGCACGACCGTCGAGCTCCGGATGGGCTTCTCGCTCCGCGGGACCGAGCGCGCCCGCGAGAACCTGCATCGCGACGTGCCGCCCACCGGCACCGGCTTCGACCAGCGCCGCGACCGCACCCGCAAGACGTGGCGGAAGCACCTGCGCCGGATCGCCGTCGACACCCCGTCCGTCGACCGCGAGACCGTCTTCTCGACCGCGCTGTACCACTCGCTGATCAAGCCGTGCCTCGCCCCCTCCGAGAGCCCGTTCTGGCCGACCGACGGCCCCTTCGTCTTCGACATCAGCACCATGTGGGACATCTACCGCACCCAGCTGCCTCTGCTCACCGCCCTGATCCCGGAGCGTGCGGTCGAGATCGGAGCGGCGCTGCTCACCATCTGCGAGGAGGAGGGCAACTTCCCGATCGGCTACCGGATGGCCAAGGGCAGCGACCGCTTCTCGCGGCAGGGCAGCGCCCTGGCGCACACCTTCCTCGCCGACCTCTGCCGACTGGGCCTGCCCGGCATCGACTGGGACGCGGCGCTCGTGCACATGGCGGAGGACCTCAAGCGCACCTACGGCGAGGAGTTCCTCGCGGCCGGCGAGGCGCATCCGATCAGCCACACCCTCGACCTGGCCCACGGCTACTGGTGCACGGCCGTCGTGGCGCGCCACGTCGGCGACCGGGTGCTCGCGGAGCAGCTCGAGGAGCGCGCCGCGCAGTGGGTGAACGCCTTCGACCTCCGCACCGGGCTGCTCAAGGACTCCACCTACTACGAGGGCACGCGCCACAACTACTCCTTCCGTCTGCTGCACGACATGGCGGGCCGCATCGCGCTGAGCGGAGGCGACGACGCGTTCGTCGCGCAGCTCGACGAGTTCTTCGGCTACGGCGCCGAGCCGGTGACGCAGCCCGGGCTGCGCCCCGCTCGCGCCGAGATGGCGGAGGAGCCGCGCTCGGGCGCTTCGAGGGCCTCAACAACGAGCCCGACATGGACGCTCCCTGGGCGTACCACTACGCGGGCCGGCCCGACCGCACGGCCGAGATCGTGCAGGGCGTGCTGCACCAGCGCTTCGGCACCGGCCGCGGCGGGCTGCCCGGCAACGACGACTCCGGCGGGCTGAGCTCCTGGTACGTCTGGGCGAGCCTGGGGCTGTTCCCGGTCGCCGGGCAGGGACTCGTCCTGGTGAACGCACCGGCGTTCTCCCGGGTCTCGGTCGCCGTCGGCGGGGCCGACCTCGAGATCCGCACCACCGGCTTCGTCGAGCCCGTGCCCGGTGGAGCGGTGCAGTACGTGCAGTCGGCCGAGTTCAACGGCGCACCCCTCGTGTCGAGCGCTATCAGCGCGGCCGAGCTGCACCGCGGGGGCGAGCTCACCCTGCACCTCGGACCCGAGCCGTCGGAGTGGGCGAATGCCCCGGAGCACCGGCCGCCGTCGCATCCGCGCGGCCCGCCGCCACGACCACCAGCACCACCCAGCCCTAGGAGGAGACCATGGACCAGAGCACTCACGCGAGCACCGTGCAGAATCGGCTCGTGATCGTCGTCCGGGCGGATCCCGTGATCTGCGGGCACTCGGTCGAGGCGCGCAATCTCGCCGAGACGGCGCTCGAGCGCGGCTTCGACGAGGTCCGCATCGTCACCTGGCCGATCGAGCGACTCGAGGCGGCGGGTCTGCCGCTGAAGCCGCTGGACGCGGTCCTGCCCTACAGCGAGGGCATCATCGTGGAGCGGCCGGCACCGGTCGGCGACTACAAGGTGCCGGACGGCCGCTACCTCGCCGGCATGATCGGCCGCCTCATCGAGCTGTTCACCGACGGGGTGCCGACGGTCTGCCTGTCGCTCTACCTCAGCCCGCACACGATCGCGGTGTCCGACGCCCTCCGCGCCGCCTGGAGCAGCGGGCTGCCCGTGAACGTCACCACCATCGCCGAGGCGGTGGGCTCCGACGTCACGAACGTCGTCCGCCGCGCGGTCGAGGAGGGGCGTCTGGGCGCCGCCGCCACATCTTCGCCTCCTATCTCTCGCAGGACCACTGCGTCGCCGTCTCGGAGTACACCCGCGACCTCGTCGTCGAGGAGGCCGAGCAGATCGACGCCGTGCACGGCACGCGCTTCGCCGAGCAGTGCCGGTCCCGCATCGCGATCTCGTACCCGGCGATCGACTCCGACGCCTACTCCGACCTCGATCCGGTCGCCCTCGACGACCTGATCCGGGCACGCGGGCTCCGCCGGGACGGCTACGTGCTCTTCCTCTCGCGCCTCACCGAGGCCAAGGGCGTCGAGGACCTCATCGCCGGCTACGAGCGCAGCCGCGTCCACGAGCAGCACGAGCTCGTCATCGCGGGGCGCGGCCCTCGAGGAGTCGGAGCTGCGCCGGATCGCGGCCGCCTCGCCGCTGGCGCACCGCATCCGGTTCCTCGACGACGTCGGAGACGCCGAGAAGCCCTACCTGATGGCCGGCTGCTCGGCGTTCGTGCTGCCGAGCAAGCCCCGGCCCGAGTTCGTCGAGACGTTCGGCATCGCGCTCGCCGAGAAGATGCTCGCCGGGGGCGGTCCCGTCATCACGACCCTCACCGGCGGGATCGAGGAGGCGATCGGCGAGCACGCCTTCGTCGTCCCGGTGGAGGATCCGGACGCGATCGCGTCGCTCCTGGACCACGCGATCCTCGGGCTCGACGACTCCGAGCGCGCCCGACTGGCCGTCGCCGCCCGCGAGTACGCGCTGCGGTTCGACCGCCGCGCGGTGTTCGACCGCCTGTTCGCGCGACTCGGGCGCACGGCCCGGCCGGAGCCGGCGCTCGAGGCGTGAGGACCGCCCTCAGGAGGCGTCGGGGCCTGTTCAGCAGGCCCTAGGCGCTCCGGCGGCCCGCTCCCCGCTGACGGGGCTCCTGCTCGTCGGCGGGGAGCGCGAGCCGGCAGCGCACGAAGCGGAGGGTGAAGCTGCGGCGCTCGGAGCCCTCGGGGCGCTCCGCGAGGACCCGGATGCCGAGGACGGCGACGACGCGCCACTGCTCGGGGACCGCCGGTCACGACGGCGGTGAGGACGGCTCCGGGGAGGACCTCGGCGTGGGCGGCGCCGGGGTCGCGGGAGTCGTCGGCCGTCGCTCCGCTGCTGCCGTCGGCACGGACGTCGACGCCGTCGGAGGGATCGAGGGGCTCGACGCGCTCCTCGCTGCAGGGTGAGATCTCGATGGTCATTGTCGCCCGGCTCCTGGGGGTGGCGGACCTGTCCGCGGCGCTTCGGGTGCGCCTCGCACCCGACCGCTGGTCGCGGGCAGGGGGACCCGGCGACCAGCGGTCGGTCATGCGTGCGGCTCGGGGGCGAGCCCGCCGGAACGCCCTCCGCACCGCCCTCGCAGTGTAGGGGGCGTATCTGGGTTCTGGCGCGGAATGTCAACCACTTGCGGGGTGGCCGTTCAGACCGACGATCGTCGGTCTCGAACGCACCGAAGGCCCGTCCCCGCTGGGGATCGGGCCTTCGAAGGAGGTCGTCCGGATCGGATGCTCGATCGGGAGCCGATCGATCCGGGTGCCGGGGCGGATCAGGCGGCGGACTCGGCCCGACGCAGCGGCACGGCGGCCTGCGACGCCGGCTCGGGGACGATGCGCAGCCCCGCTCCGCTGTTCGCGCGCTCCATGAGCGCCTCGACCCACTCGGGGTTGATGGTGGGCTGGCGGCTGCCCTTGAACTCGAACTGGATCGGGATGGTCGGGTGCATCCACACGCCGCGGCGGCCGGTGCCGGCCTGGGGGGAGGCGTCCAGGGTCAGCAGGAAGCGCTCGTCGCGGCGGAACTTGTTGATGATGACGATCTGGAGATGGGCGAGAGCCCGGTCCTCGACCTCGATCGAGGCGGGAGGGGTGCCGTAGAGGATGTTGCCCATGATCTTCTCCGATCAGACGAGTGGATGCGGTCCGATCAGCATATCGCTAGACGGACTTCCTACTAGTCAAGCTAGTTACTTCTGCTCGGGGGATTGACCCTCGGCGCGACCCGCACTACACGCTCCACGGCGAGCGGCGTGCGCCAGTCCTTGCCGTCGGCTCAGCGACACGGTAGCCACCGCAGGTGAACGGATGGCGAGGGGTGACGAAGGCGTCGCCGGAAGCCCGGACGGGCCGCGCGTCGAGGCGCGGCGGCGCTCCGGAGCGCTCTCGACGAGCTCGTCCGCGAACGCCTGGTCCGCGAACGCGATGTCGGCGGTCTCGGCCGGGTTCTCCACGATGTCGCGCATCGTCGAGAGGAAGCGGATCACCGTGCGGGCCTCGACGGGGTCGAGCTGCTCGGCCGCTTCGAGCATCCGGCGGTGCATCTCGTCGAGCGTCTCGCGCACCTCGCGGTGGGAGGTCGGCGTGGCGACGATGCGGATGGCCCGGCGGTCGCTCGGATGCGGCTGGCGCACCACGTGACCGCTCTTCACGAGGCGGTCGATCAGGACCGTGGTGGAGGCGGAGGAGATGCCGAGGTAGGCCGCGAGGTCCTTCGGGCTGACGTGCTGACCCGTCTGCTGGCGGCGCATGAGGAACTGGACGGCGAGGAGGTCGTTCTCGCCCATCCCCATCGACCCGCGCGTGCGGCGGCGCATCGCGGTCTCGGCCGTGCGGAACGCCCTCATCGCGGCGAGCACCTCGACCGCACCGGGCTCGCTCGACTCACCCGGGAACCAGAAGGCTCCGGGTCGAGTGGTCGCGACGTCGTCCATGCAGGACAGTCTAGACAGTCATGTAGCAAGAACATCTAGTGATGCCAAACCCCGTCCCACCGGCTTGTGCGGCGACGTCCCCTCCGATAGAACTCTCGTAGCTAGTTAGACGAGCTAGCGATATTCAGGGGGTGATGCGGCGTGATCGACGAGCTCGACCTCCTCCCCGCCGGGACCTCCGTCGATCCGCTCCTCGGAGCGACCCTGTCCGGCCGCTACCTCGTGCTCGAGCGCATCGGCGAGGGAGGCAGCGCGAGCGTCTACCGCGCTCGCGATCTGCGCCTCGCCCGGCCCGTCGCGGTCAAGGTGCACCGCGCCGTCGCCGACACCCCGAACGAGCGGGCCCGCCGCGAGCGCGAGATCCGCATGCTCATCGACTCCCGCCACTCCAGCGTCGTCGAGATCCTCGATCAGGGCGAGATCGCCCAGGAGGAGGGAGCTGTCCTACCTCGTCCTCGAGTACTTCGATCCCGCCGACCCGGCCGCTGCGTGGTTCTCGTCGCGTGACGAGCGGATGATCGCCGAGGTCGGCGCTCAGGTCGCCGACGCGCTCGCCCACCTGCACGCCCGCGATGTGCTGCACCGCGACGTGAAGCCCGAGAACGTGCTCGTGCGATCGCGTCCGGTGCCGGCCGGCTCCTCCCTCCGCGATGCCAAGCTCAGCGACTTCGGCATCGCGCGCTCCGTCGACGACGCGCGCCTCACCCGTCCGGACCTGCTCGTCGGGACCGCCGGGTACCTCAGCCCCGAGAGCGTGGGCGCGGGGCCCGTCGGGCCGTCCTCCGACGTCTACTCGCTCGGCCTCGTGCTGCTCGAGGCCCTGACGGGGAAGCGGGCCTACGAGGGCACGACCCTCGAGATCTCCCTGCAGCGGATGCACCACGCCCCGGTCCTGCCCGCCGGGCTCCCCGAGCGCTGGCGCGCTCTGCTCGCCGCGATGACCGCGCTCGACCCGGAGGAGCGCCCCTCGGCCGCGACCGTGGCGGAGGCGGCTCTGGAGCGGCCTGCACGGCGCCGGCCCGACCGCTCCCGCGCGGATGCGGCTGCACGGGCTGCTCGCGACCGTCGCGACGCTGGCGGTCGGCGCGCTCTCGGCGCTCTCGCTCACGGGCGTCCTCGACTGACCGGACGCTCCGTCCCCCTCCGCCCGCATCGCGCTCCCTCAGGGCTTCCGGAGCGGCGGTGACGTAGTCTCCCGGCCATGAGCCCCGTCGACTCTTCCGCGTCCTGTCCGTCGTCGAGGCGGTGACCTGGACCCTCCTGATCGCCGGCATGCTGCTGAAGTACGCCGTCGGAGTCGGCGACTGGCCCGTCAGCGTCGCCGGCCCGATCCACGGCTTCGCCTTCCTCGCGTACGGCGCGGCGGCGCTCGTCCTCTCGGTCAACCAGCGCTGGTCGATCGCGGCGACGGTGCTCGCGCTCGCCAGCGCGGTGGTCCCGTACGCGACCGTCCCGCTCGAGCGCGGCTTCGAGCGACGCGGTCTGCTCGAGGGGAGTGGCGCCGGGCCGCCGGGGACGATCCGCGCGATCACCGCCTCGCGAGCCGGCTGCTGCGCTGGGCTCTCGTCCGACCGGTGCTCGCGGGTGCGCTGGTGCTCGCGGCCGTCGCCGTCGTGTTCACGGCGCTGCTCGTGGTCGGGCCGCCCGGCGGCGGCGAGGCGTAGCCGCCCTCAGGCGGTCCGGCGCGAGACCGCGTCGATCAGGATCTCTGCGGCCCGTCGGGCGTGCAGCGCGGACTCAGGCGTGCCGGCGATCGCCGCGGTGGTCTGCGCGCCCTCGGCGAGGATCGCGAGCTGCGCGGCGAGCTCGGCGTCGCCTCCGATCTGCTCGGCCAGCTCGGCGAGGAAGCGCTGGAACACGGCCTTGTGCTCGCGCGCGAGCTCGGCGACGGCGGGGTTCGACGAGCCGAGCTCGCCGAAGGCGTTGATGAACCCGCAGCCGCGGAACGTGTCCTCCGAGAACCAGTCGAAGAGGAAGTCGTAGATGGCGAGGAGCTTCTCGCGGGCCCCCTCGACCCCGGCCACGCGGGCGGTCACCCCGGCGGTCCATCCGGCGTGACGGCCGTGCAGGACGGCGACGACGACGGCCTCGCTTGCTGGGGAACTCGAGGTAGAGCCGCTTGAGCGAGACGCCGGCCGCGGTGCGCAGCTCGTCCATGCCGACCGACAGGATCCCGCGCGCGTAGTAGAGACGGTCCGCCGCCGCCAGGATCGCCTCGCGGGGGTGGGGACGGGCACCGCCCCACCCGGGGTCGAGGACGCCGGGAGGGCGTCGGCTGTCGTGGTCGCGGGCATCGTCCCATGGTACGCGTCGTCAGAACGCGCGTTCTCGGACCGACGGGAACCGGCTGCTCCGGTGTCGGTCGCCGGTGCTAGCGTCGGCCCTGCTCGGACCCCGAGCACGATCCCGGAGGGGACGGCATGGTTCTGCAGATGCTCGCCGACGAGTACTCGATCGCGTCGCTGCGCCCGGCCGAGGTCGAGCTCCGGCGAGCCCGGGCCGGGGTCCGTCCGGATCCGGGTGCGCGCCGCGGGGGTGAACCCCTCCGACGCGAAGCTGCTCTCCGGGGTGTTCGGGCGGGGCCGCACCCCCGTCCGCCCGAGGCGGCGAGGTCTCGGGAGTGGTCACGGCCGTGGGCGAGGATGCGGTCGGTCCGCTCGGTGCGCTCCGCGTCGGCGACGAAGTGGTCGCGTTCCGCGTCTCGGGCGGCTGGAGCGAGGAGCTCCTCGCGAGGGCGTCGTCCGTCCTGCCCAAGCCTGCGGGGTTCGGCTGGGAGGCGGCGGCCGGGCTCCTGCTGACCGGCGACGACCGCGGTGCACCTGCTCGAGGCCACCCGGGTGGCGGCGGGCGAGACCGTGCTCGTGCACGGGGCGAGCAGAGCCGTCGGCAGCCTCCTCGTGCAGCTGGCCGTCGCGCGCGGGGCCCGCGTGCTCGGCACGGCGAGCGGGCGCGGCGCCCCGGTCGTGCGGCGCTTCGGCGGCGAACCCCTGGCCTACGAGGCCGGGCCTCGAGCAGCGCGTGCGCGGGGCCGCACCCGACGGGGTGGACGTCGCGCTCGACACGGCCGGCACCGACGAGGCGCTCGACGTCTCGGTCGCCGTCGTCGCCGACCGCTCCCGCATCGCCACCATCGCCGGCTTCGAGCACGCCGAGCGGCTCGGCGGCGTGCTGCGGCTGGGTGGGGGAGCGGGGCCGACCCCGGCACCGCGCTGCGCGACTCCGCCCGGGAGCCCCTCGTCGAGGCCGCCGGTCGCGGCGAGCTCGAGGTCGTCCTCGGTCCGTCCTTCCCGCTCGTTCAGGCGGCCGCCGCGCTCGGGCTGGTCGCGTCCGGGCCGCGCGGGCGGCAAGGTGGTGCTGATCCCCTGAGCGAGACGCGCACGGTGGAGCTCCGGGCGGACGGGCCCGTCGACCTCGCGGCCACCGCGAGCCTCCTCCGCAACCACGCGGTCCCCGGTGCCGAGCGGGTGGCCGAGGGCGGTCGCCGGCTCGAGCGCCTGCTCGTCGTCGACGGGCGACCGCGCCACGTCGTCCTCGAGCTGACGGAGGCGGGAGCGCTCGTGACGGCGGACGGCGATGCGATCGACCGGGTCGCGGTCCGGGTGCGCGCCTGGCTCGATCTCGACTCCGACGTCGAGGCGATCGGAGCGGCGCTGTCCGCCGATCCCCGGCTCGCCGCGTCCGTCGCGGCGCGGCCCGGTCTGCGCGCGATCCGCTATCCGGAGCCGTTCGAGGCCGCTGTGGCGTCGGTGCTCGGGCAGCAGGTGTCGGTCGCGGCGGCGCGCCACACCTTCGCCGGACGGGCGGTGGCGGCGTTCGGCGGCTCGGGCCCTGCGGGACTGCGGCTGTTCCCGTCCCCGTCGAGCTGCTCGCCGTGCCCCTCGAGGAGCTGCGGGCGGCGATCGGAGTGACGAACGCCCGCGCCCGCACCGTCCGCGCCGTCGCGGCCGCGTTCGCCGACGGCCTGGTGCTCGACGCCGCCGGTGATCTGCCCGAGCAGCGGCGCCTCCTGCTCGCGATCTCCGGCATCGGTCCGTGGACGGCGGACTACCTCGCGCTGCGCCTGCTCGGCGATCCCGATGCCTTCCCGGCGGGCGATCTCGTGCTGCGGCGGGCGCTCGGCGGCGTCTCGACGGCGGCGGCCGATGCGGGAGTCGGAGCGCTGGCGTCCGCACCGGGCGCACGCGGCGTACCACCTGTGGGCCCTCGCGGGCGCGGTCTGAGCCCTCGCGGGGCGGTGGGTTCGAGTCCTGGCTCAGGTACTCGACGTCGTCGTAGTGGAAGGGCGCGTCCTCGGCGTCCGGGTCTTCGGCCGGCACGTCCTCGTGCTCGAGGATCACGGCCACCCCGGGGGAGACGAGGACGCAGACCTCGCGCTCGCCGGCGACGGTGAAGCTCACCATGTCGCCGTGATCGCGCACGGCCTGCACGAGGCGCTTCTCGAGCTCCTCGGTGTCGAGGGCGAGCGAGAGGAGGAACCGGCGTCCGTCGATGCTCAGGATCGTGCGTCTCATCGTGTCCTCCTGATCGGGGCCCCCGGTGCGCCCTGCGCGACCAGGGTCGCGGCCTTGACGCGCAGCGAGGCGGCGTGCATCCGGATGACGGCGTTCATCCGCGTTCCAGTCGGGACTCGTGGTGGCGGCGGCCGCCGTGCCGGCGGTCCTCCTTCATCTCGGACTCGAAGAGGTGGCGGCGCCCGTCGGCGAGCTCGTCGCGGGCGGCGCGCTCCATCGCGGAACGCCGAGTAGTAGGTGTCGTCGTAGTCCTCGACGATCTGGAAGGTCCATCGACCCTCGATGACGTTGCGGCCGACCAGCTCCGACTCGAGCCTGTCGGCCCTCCTGGGTGCCCGCCTCCCGGAACGCCTCGACCGCCTCGCCGAGCGCGAGGTCGGCGGCGCCGGTGAGGCGGTGGAACCCGTAGAGCAGGCCGCGGGCGTGCTCGACGGTCTCCGAAGGCCTCGGACAGCTTGCCCAGTGCGGCGACGGTGGCGTCGTCGAGCCCGACCGGGCGGAGGTGCGCGGTGTCGGGGGTGTCGTGCGAACCGGTCATTCCATCGAGCTTAGGCGGACCATACTTCGTCGCCACCCCCTTGCGCCGAGGGCGCGGAACGTCCTGGACCGCGTGCGCGGGGGTTCGTCAAGGCCCTCCCCGACACCGTTCGGGCTCGCTTAGCGTCGCGTCATCGGACCCCTCGAGCGACGACGAGGTCGCGGGGACCGGGGATCGGGAGGCAGCCATGCTCGGCTTCGGGATCGAGGAGGAGTTCGTCCTGCTGGACGCCGCGGGGCTCCGACCGCTGGACCTGGGCAACGCGGTCTACTCCGAGTTCTTCGGCGATCCGAACTTCGGCGGTTGCGTGGGCCGCGAGTTCCTCGCCTGCCAGCTCGGAGTTCACCTCGCCGGTGCTGCGGAGCCTCGCGCAGGCGCACGAGTGCCTCTCGTCGTTCCGCTCGCGCCTCGCAGCGACCGCGGCGGAGTTCGACGCGCTGGCCGCGGGTGTCGGCGTCCCCTTCTCCTCCGGGGGCGCGCCCGCCGCTGTCGCCCGAGCCGCGCTACCGGGAGGTCGGCGAGCGGATGGGGGCGCCGCTCGAGGGGCACCGCATTCAGGCGCTGCACGTGCACGTCGAGGTGCCGAACCGCGACGCGGAGAGCCGCCGCCCTCAGCCGGCTCCGGGTCTGGCTGCCGACGCTGCTCGCGCTCTCCGGTCAACTCGCCGTTCCAGGGCGAGGCCGACTCGGGGTTCGGGAGCTGGCGGAGCGTGGCGCTGCGGCGCTGGTCGACGGCCGGCTGCGCCGCCCCTCTTCACCGGCGCGGACGACTACGACCGCCGCGAGCGCGCGCTGATCGGGCTCGGCTCGAGCGTGGACCGCGAGGCGATCGCCTGGCAGGCGCGCCTGTCGTCGCGCTACCCGACGCTCGAGATCCGGGTGGCGGACGCACAGCTCGGCGCCGCCGACTCGGTGCTGCTCGCGGGGATCTGCCGCGCGCTCGTGCGCTCGGGCCTCGAGCGGGCGGAGGCCGGCGAGCCCTGCTCCCCGCTCGCGCCGGAGCTGCTGGACGCGGGGCTCTGGCACGCGGGCCGCTTCGGCCTGGACGGCACGCTGCTCTCGCCCGGGGAGGGGCGGGCGCTGCCGGCCGCCGAGGTCGTCGCGGAGCTGCGCGAGTGGATCGACCGCGAGCTGCGCGCGAGCGGCGATACGGAGGCCGTCGACGACGGGCTCGAGCGGCTGGCGAGGATCGGCACGGGGGCCGCCCGCCAGCGTCGCGCGTTCGCGGAGGGAGGGACGCGGGGGCTGAGCGAGCTGCTCGGCGCTCCGGGCGCCCCGCTCCGCGGAGCCTGCAGCGCGAGCTGTCGCGGCGCGGGGAGTGGTGAGCGGGGGAGCGCTGAGTGCCTACAGGAGGCGCGGAGCCGCCGGCACCCGTGGCGGCAGCTCCACCAGCCGCACGTCGTGCAGCGCGCCCGCCTCGGCCACCGCTGTCAGGTAGGTGCACGCGGGCTGGCGGCGTCGATCCGTCGGCGAGCCCGGATTGAGCAGGCGCATCCCCGCCGGGCTCGTCGAGTCCCAGGGGATAGCGAAGCTGTGCCCGAGGACGAGCACGTCGGTGTCGGGGTGCGCGGCGTCGGCGCGGGTCTCGCGTCCCGACGCCGCGCCCGTCTCGTGGACCACGGCGACCCGCAGGCCGCCGACGACCGCGTGCGCGACCTCGGGCAGGCGCGCGCGCAGCCCCTCCGGGTCGTTGTTCCCCCACACCGCGAGCAGCCGTGCAGCACAGCGCCTCGAGCGCATCGAGGGCGGCCTCGTCGACCCAGTCGCCCGCGTGCACGACCAGGTCGGCCTCGTCGACGGCGCGCCAGACCTCCTTCGGCAGCTCCTTCGCCCGCTGGGGCAGGTGGGTGTCGGCGAGCAGGAGGAGGCGGACAGGTCCGTCCAGCCGCGGGGGAGCCGCCGGCCGCGTCCGGGACGAGCAGCGCCATCAGTGCGCCGGACCCGGGGTGGGCTCCGACTCCGCCCTCGGAGCCGGGCGCCTCGGGGGAGTCCGAGCCGGACAGCCGGGCGTCGAGCGCGTCGAGCGCGGGGACGAACCACAGGTGGTCGCCCCGGTTCGACTCGACGACGAAGTCGTGGAACGCGCTTGAGTCCGAGACGGCGGCGGTGATGTCGCCGATGACGACGAGGCGCTTGCGGTAGTTGACGAGCTTCTGCACGAATTCGCCCGCGACTCCGGAGCGCAGGCGGAAGAACTCGGGGTCGAGGCGGCCGACAGGCACGACCACCGTCTCGACGTCGCCGTCGTAGGTCCCGGCGACGAGCGCGAGCGCGTCCTCGGGGGTGGAGAGTGCTGGCCCGTCGTCGTCGACGAGGAGGAGGGGACGCCCTGGCGGGTCTCGGTGCGCATCGCCCCAGTCGATCACGGCGGACCGACGAGCGCCAGGGCCCGGCGCCGCCTCAGTCCTCGGCGCGGAAGGCCCGCAGCCGCAGGCTGTTCAGCACGACGAACACGCTCGAGAACGCCATCGCCGCTCCCGCGACGAGGGGGCCGAGCAGCCCCGCCATCGCCAGCGGGATCGCCGCGACGTTGTACGCGAAGGCCCAGAAGAGGTTGCCGCGGATGACGCCCAGCGTCCGGCGGCCCAGGCGCAGAGCGTCGGGCACCCGGGCGAGGTCGTCGCCGACGAGCGTGATGTCGCTCGCCTCGATCGCGGCGTCGGTGCCGGCGCCCATCGCGATGCCGAGGTCGGCCGCCGCGAGGGCCGCCGCATCGTTCACCCCGTCGCCCACCAGCGCCACGCTGCGCCCCTCGGAGCGCAGGCGCTCGACGACCGCGAGCTTCTCCTCCGGGAGCACCTCCGCGATCACCTCGTCGATGCCGACGGCGGAGGACGACCGCCGCGGCCGCGCGCGGGTTGTCGCCGGTGAGCAGGAGCACGCGCAGTCCGCGGCGGCGCAAGGACGCGACCGCCCGCGAGGCCTCGGCCCGCGGCTCGTCGCGCAGCACGGCGAGACCGCGCAGCTCGCCGTCCCAGCCGACGCCGACGACGGTGCCGCCGCTCTCCCCGGCCCGGTCGGCCTGCTCGGCGAGGGCGCCGGGCGCGAAGCCCCACGCTCCTCGAGCCAGGCGCAGGCGGCCCGCGACGACCAGGCGCCCCTCGACGCGCGCCCGCACGCCGAAGCCGGCGCTCGCGCGGAACCCGCTCGCCTCGGGGACGACGAGACCGCGCTGCTCGGCGCCGCGGACGATCGCCGCGGCGAGCGGGTGCTCCGAGCCGCGTTCGACGGCCGCGAGCATCCGCAGCGCCTCGTCGCCGCTCGCGTCGACGACCTCGAAGGCGCCGGTGGTGAGCGTGCCGGTCTTGTCGAAGACGACCGTGTCGATCCGCCGGCTGCTCTCGAGGACCTCGGGTCCGCGGATCAGGATGCCGAGCTGCGAGCCGCGGCCGGTGCCGACGAGCACCGCGGTCAGGAGTCGCGAGGCCGAGCGCGCACGGGCGGGCGACCACGAGCACCGCGACGGCCGGCGAGACGGCGGCCGCGAGCTCGGCGCCGGTCAGCAGCCAGCCGACCAGGGTGGCCAGCGCCAGCACGACGACGACGGGGACGAAGACGGAGGAGACGCGGTCGGCGAGGCGCTGGATGCGCGCCTTGCCCGCCTGCGCGTCCGAGACGAGGCGGCCCATCCGGGCGAGGACGGTGTCGGAGCCGACGCGGTCGACCCGCACCGTCAGCACCCCGTGGGCGTTCAGCACACCCCCGGCGAGAGCGGATCCGGGACCCGCCTCGACCGGGACGCTCTCGCCCGTGAGCATGCTCGCGTCCACCGCGCTCGAGCCCTCGGGCACCGTGCCGTCGGCGGCGACGACCTCGCCCGGGCGCACGCGGATCCGGTCGCCGACGGCGAGCGAGGCCGCCAGGACGCGCTCCTCCGCGCCCTCGGCGGTCACGCGCACCGCGTCCTTGGCCCCCAGATCGAGCAGCGCGCGCAGGGCCGCCCCGGCGTCGCGCTTCGAGCGCGCCTCCAGGTACCGGCCGGCGAGCACGAAGACCGGGACGGCGGCCGCGACCTCCAGGTAGATCTCGTCGTGGCCCGAGCGGGAGCCGGGCAGCTCGACGGGCATGCTCATCCCGGGGCGCCCGGCGTCGCCGAGGAAGAGGGCGTACAACGACCAGCCGAACGCCGCGAGCACGCCGAGGCTGATCAGCGTGTCCATCGTCGTCGAGCCGTGCCGCAGCGCCCTCACCGCGTTCCGGTGGAACGGCCACGCCCCCCAGACGGCGACCGGCGCGGCGAGCATCAGGCACAGCCACTGCCAGTTCGCGAACTGCAGCGGAGGGATCATCGAGAGCACGACGACGGGTGCGGCCAGCAGCGCCGGAGACCCTCAGGCGCGTGCGGAGGGTGCGGCGCTCGAGGTCGTCGGGATCCGCTGCGCCGTCCGGTCGCCCGGGCTCGTCCCGTCCGGGCCGCGGGCACCGTCGCCGTGTAGCCCGCGGACTCGACCGCGGCGATCGCGTCGGCGGCCGTCGTGCCCTCCGGCAGCACGACGGTCGCGCGCTCGGAGCGAGGTTCACCGTCGCGCTGACTCCGGGCAGCGCCACCAGGCGCCGCTCGACCCGGGCGACGCACGAGGCGCAGGTCATCCCGCCGATCGCGAGCTCGAGCGAGGCCGCCTCCCGGGTCGGCACGTCAGGGAGAGGGGCGCGAGGCGGTAGCCGGCGTCGGCGACGGCGGCCGCGATCTCCTCGCGGCCCAGCGGACGCGACGAGCCGACGGTGACGGCCGAGACTCGCTCGGGCGAGAGCGAGACGTCGACACCGGTCACCTCGGGGTAGGCGGCGAGCTCCTCCGTCACACTGCGCACGCAGTGCTCGCAGGTCATGCCGGCGACCCCGAACGTCTGCACCGAGGGCGCGATCATCGTGGCGCCGGCGCCGCCGTGCGCGTCCGCGTGGCCGCCGCAGGCGCAGCCGCCCGCCGAGCCGCAGGAGCCGCCGGCGACGGCGTCGCCGGTCGCCTTCGCGGTCAGGCCGAGGTCGAGTCGAGTGGTCATGTCGGTGCTCCTCGTGGTGGCGGACCCGGTCCGCCGCCGTCGTGGTCGGATACCCCCAGGGGGTACTCCCATCGTAGGTCGGGGGAGGGCTCTCGGGCAAGACGCGGCACGACGGAGGAGAATCGAGCCGTCATCGCGACGGGAGGAGGGGACGTGGACGCAGGTGCACCGCCGCCGTGGGGCGCTCCGACCCGGGAGTCGACCAGGGGACCCGTCCGCGCAGCGCCGCTCCCTCCGCGCACCCGGTTCGAGCCGACCGTGCTGCTCACGTCTCCGGGCGAGCTGCTGCGCCTGCGCGAGAGCGTGCGCTCGCGGATCCACCACGCCGCGCCCGCCCGCCAGCGCAGGCTCGCGGAGCTGGCCGACGTGGGCGAGGGCTTCGCCGTCCTCGGCGCCCGGGAGCTCGAGCGGTCGCTGCGCCGGGCCGCGGCCCCCGCCGCCGCGCGGCGCCCCGACTCCGTCTCGGTCGTGGCCCTCGGCTCCGACGGTCCGGCGCTCGCCGCCGAGCGCGCCGCGACTTCCTCCCGATCGCCCGCTGGGACGACGTCGCGTCGGTCCAGGTGGCCACGGTCGCCCTCGGTGCCCGGCGGGTCCGCGCCCTCGCGCTCGGGGTGCTCGCCCCCGGCCGGCGCCGGCGCCGCACGGTGCTGGTCCCGCTGGTCGTGGCCTCGCCCGGTCCGCTGGGCTGGGGCGTCGCCGACGACCGCACCTTCCTCCGCGCCCACGACCGCCTCCTGGCCGCGTGGCCGGGGAGCGGCTCGTGAGGGCCCGCCTCCCGTACGCGCTCGCCGCGGTCGCGGCGCTCGGCCTCGGTCTCGCCCTGCGCTTCCTCCTCGTCGGCCTGATCGCCGACGTCGCGGGCGGCGTGCTCTACGTCGTGCTCGTCGCCCTGCTGGCGGCGGTCGTCCTGCCGGCCCTGGCGGGGCTCCCGGCCGCGGGCATCGCCCTCGCGTGGTCGATCGCGATGGAGCAGCTGCAGGCGATCGAGAGTCGCCGAGCGGCTCGTCGACGCGTGGCCGCCGCTGCGCCTGGTCGTCGGCAGCACCTTCTCCTGGATCGACATCGGCGCCTACGTCCTCGGTGCGGTCGTCGCCGCCGCGGTGCTGATCGCCGTCGCTCCCAGGGCGCGTCCCGAGGAGGATCGGCCCCTCGTCTAGGGTGAGCGGATGGAGGCGAAGCACAGCCGCGACCGGCGCACGGACCGGCGCATCCCCGAGCCCGTCGACCGGTTCGCGACCGGCGAGGACTTCCCGGAGTACCGGGTCGATCTCGAGCGGATCCGCTTCTCGCCGTACTTCGCCCGGCTCTCGGCCGTCACGCAGGTCATCTCGCCCTCGGGGGTCGGCCAGGTCGTCCACAACCGCCTCACCCACTCCATCAAGGTCACGGCCGTCGCCCGGGCGATCGCCATGCAGCTCACGACCACCGATCCCGCCCAGCGCGAGCTGGTCGAGCGGCTCGGCGGCTGCGACCCGGTCGTCGTGCAGGCCGCGGCCAGCGCGCACGACCTCGGCCACCCTCCGTTCGGGCACCTCGGCGAGCAGGCGCTCGACCGCCTCGCACGCGAGCGGCTGGGCCTCGAGGAGGGCTTCGAGGGCAACGCGCAGTCCTTCCGGATCCTCTCGGAGCTCGACGTCTGCGAGACCGTCGAGGCGGGTCTGAACCTCACCGCCGCCTCCCGCGCCGCGGTGCTGAAGTACCCGTGGGGGCGCACCGTCTGCCGCCCGGACATCGCGTCGGCCGATCCCACCGAGCTGCCCCGGGGCTCGACCGCGAGCCGCTGGGAGACCGCGCCGCCCAAGTTCTCGGCCTACACCCTCGACCTCGACGACATGCTCGACGCCCGCGGCACGTTCGAGGCGATCGCGCCCTGGCAGCAGACGCTCGAGTGCTCGGTGATGGACGTCGCCGACGACATCGCCTACTCGCTGCACGACCTCGACGACTTCTACCGCGCGGGGGTGCTGCAGCAGGCCGCGGTGGCGGTGGAGTTCCGCGCCTTCCTGCGCGAGCAGAACGCGCTCGCCGCCCTCGACGCCGCCGAGCTGTGGGCCCGAGCGCCCGGGCACTCGCTCGAGATGCTCCGGCGGCGCCTCGTCGCGCGCGACCCGTGGATCGCGAGCGACGAGCTACTTCCGCTCCTCCGTCGAGCGCGTCTCGGCCGAGCTCGTGGAGGGGCTGCTCGCCGTGCCGTTCGACGAGGTCCACCCGCACGGAGCGGGCGATCGAGGCGTTCGTCTCGTCGTGGATCGGCCGCCTGCAGCGGTCGGTGCTCGTGCTGGCCGAGCCCAACGTCCGCTCGGGGCACGTGTCGCTGCTCCCGGACGCCTGGCACGACGTCGCCGTGCTCAAGTTCGTGCACACCCGCTTCGTCATCGACCGCCCCGATTTCGCGACCTACCAGCGCGGGCAGTCGCGGGTGCTCGAGACCCTCGTCACCCACCTCGACGACTGGCTGGAGGACCCGCGCGACGGATCCCGCGCCCCGCAGAAGCTGCTGGACCTGATCGAGCTCGCCACCGACGGGTACTTCCGGCTGCGCGCCGACCGGCCCGAGTGGCTGCCCGCGGGAGAGGGGCCGCCCGCGCGTGGACACGGAGTCGCTCCGGCGCCTGGGCCGCGCCCGCGGCATCGTCGACTACGTCGCGACCCTCACCGACGAGCAGGCGATGGCGCTCGCCGCGCGGCTGCGGGGCGACCGCGAACCCTGGGCGATGGGCACCTGACGCCGCTCGCCGGGGAGGTTGACAGCGGGGGCGCGGTGTGGCCGTACGCCGCGATCCGCGCCGTTCCGGGCGGGAGGGGCCGCGGAGGGGGTTCCACGGCACTCAGCGGCCGTCCAGGATTCACTGAGTGAACGAAAGCGTAAAATCATCGCGGCACCTGCCACGATCGACAACTCGACAGGGAGTTCCGTTGGACGGAAACGCAACGACCACGCACCGCAACGTCGCGTTGCTGTCCGTCGCGACCACCATCGCCCCGCGCGTGACGACCTCCGAGGAGATCGACGCGCGCTTGGCGCCGGCTCTGAAGCGACTCCGCCTGCCCACCGGGCTCCTGCAGCAGGTCGCCGGCGTGCACGAGCGCCGCAACTGGGGCGAGGACCAGACCTTCGACGCGGCGGCCATCGACGCCGGGCGTCGCGCGCTCGAGGAAGCAGGGGTGCGGCCCGACCAGATCGGGCTGATCATCAACACCTCGGTCACGCGCAAGCACCTCGAGCCCTCCGTCGCGGTGCGCCTGCACCACGGCCTGGGCCTGCCGTCCTCGGCGATCAGCTTCGACATCGCCAACGCCTGCCTCGGCTTCGTCAGCGGCATGACCCTCGCGGCCCAGCTGATCGACTCCGGCCAGATCCGCTACGCGATGATCATCGACGGCGAGGACGCCGACGAGATCCAGGTCAACACGATCGAGCGACTCAGCCGCGACGGCGTCTCGCGCAAGGACTTCATGAGCGAGTTCGCCAGCCTCACCCTCGGGTCGGGCGCCGCGGCCGCCATCCTCGGCCCGGCCGATGCGCATCCGAAGGGGCACCGCCTCTCGGCGGCATCACCCGTGCCGCCACCCAGTTCAACGAGCTCTGCGTCGGCAGCGTCGACGGCATGTTCACCGACGCGAAGGCCCTGCTCAAGGGCGGCATGGAGCTCGTCGTCTCCGCCTGGAAGGAGGCGAAGCGCGACTGGAAGTGGAGCGGCATGGACCGCTACATCATGCATCAGGTCTCGGAGGTGCACACCAGCGCCCTCGTCAAGGCCGTGGGCTTGGACCGCGACCGCGTGCCCACCACCTACGCGCTGCTCGGCAACGTCGGCCCGGCCTCGATCCCGATCACCCTCGCGCAGGAGTCGAAGACCCTGCAGCCCGGCAACCGCGTGCTGCTGATGGGCGTGGGCTCCGGCATCAACACCGCGATGCTCGAGATCGCCCTGGTGACCCCGCCCGCCGGTCCCCACCCGGCCGCGCGGATCCGCTCCGCGCTGGGCTCCACCGCACCGGCGCAGCTGCCGCCGCCCGGGCTCGAGGGGCTCGACCCGTCGTGGTCGCGGCTCGTCGACGCACCGGACGTGCACGGCGACCCGCGCCGCTGGCACCTGCTCGACACGGGGGAGGCCCTCGGCGCCGAGCCCGTCGGCACGATCCTGTGCGTGCACGGCAACCCGACCTGGTCGTACCTCTGGCGCCGACTCGCCTCCGCGACCCTCGAGGCGGCCCGTCGCGGCGGGCCCGCGTGGCGCGTCGTCGCCGTGGACCAGCTCCGAGATGGGCTTCTCTGAGCGCACCGGCGCTCTGCACACCCTCGCCGACCGGGTCCGCGAGCTCTCGAACCTCACCGATGTGCTGGGCCTGGACCGCGACGTCGTCACGTTCGGGCACGACTGGGGCGGAGTCGTCTCGCTCGGCTGGGCGGTCGACCACCCGGACGCGCTCTCGGGTGTCATGCTCCTGAACACCGCCGTGCACCAGCCGGACGGTGAGCCGATCCCGGCTCCGCTGCGCCTCGCGCTCGCGTCCGGCGTCCTCGGAGCCTCCACCGTCGGCACTCCGGCGTTCCTCGAGGACCACGCTCGCGATCGCGCACCCCGCCCTTCCCGCCGCCGTGAAGGAGGGGTACCGCGCGCCCTACCGAGGAGCGGAGCGACGGGGCGGAGTCGGCGGGTTCGTCGCCGACATCCCGGTCGACGCCGCGCATCCGAGCCACGGCGAGCTGAGCCGGATCGCGGCCGGCGTCTCGGGCCTCGACGTGCCTGCGCTGATGCTCTGGGGCCCGCTGGACCCGATCTTCTCGGACCGCTACCTCGACGACCTCGTCGACCGCCTGCCGCACGCGCAGGTGCACCGCTTCGAGGGCGCGGGCCACCTCGTCGCCGAGGACGTGGACTACGCCTCGGCCGCGCTGACCTGGCTCGGCGACGTCTTCTCCGGAGCGGGCGCCGCGCCGGACGTCCGTCGGCCGACCGCTCCGATCGAGCCGCTCTGGCGCCACCTCGGGACGCACGCCGACGACGACGCTCTCGCGCTCGTCGAGATGGCGCCGCCCGGCGGCGCCGGGCCGCGCCGCGTGTCCTGGCGCCTGCTCTCCCGCCGCGTGCACGAGCTCGCCGCAGGGCTCCGCGCCTCGGGGGTGCGGCCGGGAGACCGCGTCTCGCTGCTCGTCCCGCCCGGCGCCGATCTCACCGCGCTGCTCTACGCGTGCCTGCGCATCGGAGCCGTCGTGGTCGTCGCCGACGCCGGGCTGGGCCTGAAGGGCCTCACCCGCGCCGTCCGCGGCACGTGGCCGGATCTCGTGGTCGGTGCTCTGTCGGGCCTCGCGGTCGCCCGCGCGCTCGGCTGGCCCGGCGGCCGCGTCTCGACGCAGACCCTTCCGCGCGCCTCGGCCGCGGCCCTCGGCATCGACTCCTCGCTCGGCCAGCTGATCGAGCTCGGGCGCGCCGAGCTCGCCGCCGACCCCGGGCTGCTCGCCGAGTCGCCCGCGGCCGACGACGTCGCCGCGATCCTCTTCACCTCGGGCTCCACCGGTCCCGCCAAGGGTGTCGTCTACACGCACCGGCAGCTCGCCGGCGTCCGCGACGCCCTGGCCCGCCAGTACGGGATCGGGCCCGGCACGGGTCTCGTGGCCGGCTTCGCTCCGTTCGCGCTGCTCGGGCCCGCGCTCGGAGCGCGCTCTGCGACTCCCGACATGGAGGTCACCGCCCCGCGCACGCTGACCGCGACCGCCGTCGCCGCAGCGGCCGCGCAGGTCGAGGCCACCGTCGTGTTCCTCTCGCCCGCGGCGCTCGCGAGACGTGGTCGCCACCGCCGACGCGCTGACCGCAGAGGATCACCGCGTCCTCGCCGACGTGCGGACGTTCCTCTCGGCCGGCGCCCCCGTCTCGGAGGGGCTGCTCGCGCAGGCGCAGGCGCTGATGCCGAACGCGTCGGCGCGCACCCCCTACGGCATGACCGAGGGACTGCTGCTCACCGACGCATCGCTCGAGGGCATCCGCGAGGCCGCCGCCGACGACGATCCGCGCGGCGGCGTCTGCGTGGGCGTCCCCGCGGCGGGCGTGCGCGTGCGCATCGCCCCGCTCGACGCCGACGGACGCGCCTCCGACTCCGTGGAGGAGCTTCGTCGGCGTCACCGGCGAGATCGTCGTCTCGGCCGGGCACGTCGAGGACCACTACGAGCGCCTGTGGCTCACCGACCGCACCGCCCGCATCGGGGCCGTGCCCGGTGAGCGCTGGCATCGGACGGGCGACGTCGGCCGCGCTCGACGCGCAGGGCCGCCTCTGGGTCGAGGGCCGGATGCCGCACGTCGTCGTCACCGCCGAGGGCGTCGTGACGCCCGTGGGTCCGGAGCAGCGCATCGAGGCGCGGGTCGCCACCGTCGCCCGCGCCGCGATCGTCGGAGTGGGGCCGCGCGGCACCGCCCAGCTCGTCGCGGTCGTCGAGCGGAGGGACGCCGTCGCGCGCACCCGCCTCGCCGACCCCGGGCTCGCGGCCGAGGTCCGCGCCGCCGTCGGCGCTCCCGTCGCGGCGGTGCTCGTCGTGCCGGCACTGCCGACCGACATCCGGCACAACTCAAGATCGACCGGGCCGCGCTCTCGCGCTGGGCCGGGGCGATCCTCGCCGGTGGACGGATGACGGCGCCGTGACGGTCCTCGTCACGGGCGCCAGCGGGCTGCTCGGCGGAGCGGTCGCCGCTCTGCTCGCCGCCGAGGGCCACGACGTCCGCACCTTCCAGCGCCGGCCCTCCGGGGTCGCGGGCGTCGAAGACGCGCGCGGCTCGCTGACCGATCCGCGCGCCGTGGAGCAGGCGCTCGACGGGGTCGACGGCGTCGTGCACCTCGCCGCCAAGGTCTCGCTCGCGGGCGATCCGGGCGACTTCGATCGCGTGAACGTCGACGGCACGCGCCGCCTGCTCGCCGCTGCCCGCCGCGCCGGCGTGAGCCGCTTCGTGCAGGGTGTCCTCGCCGTCGGTCGCCCACTCGGGCTCCTCGATCACGGGCGACGACGCCGAGCCGGCCGATCCCGACCGCGCGCGCGGCGACTACGCCCGCACGAAGGCGCGCGGCGAGCTGCTCGCTCTGGCGGCCGACGAGGCCGGCTTCGCCGTCGTCGCGGTGCGGCCGCACCTGGTCTGGGGCCCCGGCGACACGCAGCTCGTCGCCCGCATCGTCGAGCGGGCGCGCACCGGGCGGCTCCCGCTGCTGGGCGACGGCCAGGCGCTCATCGACTCGACCTACCTCGACAACGCGGCGTCCGCGATCGTCGCCGCCTTCCACCGCGCCCCGGAGGTGCACGGGCAGGCCTACGTCGTCACGAACGGCGAGCCGCGACCGGTCGCCGAGCTGCTCGCGGGCATCTGCCGGGCGTCCGGCGTCCAGCCGCCGAGCTGGTCGGTGCCCGCCTCCGTCGCCCGAGCCGCGGGCTCGCTCGTCGAGCGGGTCTGGGCGGTCCGGCCGGGCGCGGACGAGCCTCCGATGACCCGCTTCCTCGCCGAGCAGCTCTCGACCGCGCACTGGTTCGACCAGCGCCGCACGCGCGCCGACCTGCAGTGGACGCCGTCGGTGTCCCTCGACGAGGGACTCGCCCGGCTGGCGGAGGCGTCGCGCTGAGGCGGCGCCCCCTCGGGCCGGACCGGCTCGGTCCGCGAGGATCTCGGTCCGCCCGCGAGGACCTCCAGTCCGCGAGGATGAGGTACAGTGCCCGCCGCGCCTCGTCCAGCTTGTCGGAGGCCGCGGCGCGCGAACGTCGGAGCCCCGCGGAACTGCTGGATCACTCCCATCAGCTTGCCGACGTTCTCCATGAACGCGCGGTCGCCGTCGCTCGCGCCGGGAGTCGCCTCCCAGGCGGCCGCGAGCTCGTCGGCGTGCTCGCGCACGTAGGTGCCGCCCGCGTCGGTGAGCTGGTACTCGGTGCCGCGGCCCTCGCCGACGGCCGTGATGAGGCCCTCGTCGACGAGCTGCTGGAGGGTGGGGTAGACGGAGCCGGGGCCGGGACGCCAGGCACCGCCGGTCTTCTCGGCGATCGCCTTGATCAGGCCGTAGCCGTTCGAGGTGGTCTCGGCGAGGAGGAGAGGAGGGCCGCGCGGACGTCGCCGCGCCGGGCGCGTCCTCCGCCGCGGCGGCCGGTCCGCCGAAGGGTCCGCCGAAGCCGGGGCCGAAGCCGGGCCCCGAAGCCGAAGCCCGGTCGAAGCCGCGCCCGTGGCCGCCGGGGTCGCGGCGCTCGCGCCGACCCGGGTGGTCGTGACCGCCGCGTCGGGGTCGTCGTGGGGCGCGCCGTCGTGGCGCGAGGAGTCGTGGTCGGGGAAGAAGTTCCTGGCGGTCATGTCTGATCTGCTCTCGTTCGTGTGGATGCCTTCCGGTATCCGGTCGCCCGTCTTCGAGCGAGTGCTCTTCGATCCGTCGGCGATGCGTTAAAGATATATCGCTACTGTTCGCGAAGTCAAGACCGATATCCTGATCGCGATGCACACCGACGATCACGACCTCGCCGCCGTCCTCGACTCCACGCTCCTGACCGGGGCCGTGCTCACCGATCGGGCGAGCAACCTCGGCAACCTCCGCAAGCTCGCCGCCCGCGACCCCGCCCACCTCTACGGCGTCGACGTCGCCGAGCACTGGGATCTCGACAGCCTCCTCGCCCTGATGGGGGAGCGCGTCGGCATCAGCACCGACCCCGCCTTCGAGAGCGGGCAGGACCGCATCGACGTGCGGCTCACCCTCGCCCGCCTCGACGCCTACCGCCGCCAGCTCGCGGAGTCGGTCGAGCGCGGCGACCTGCTCCTCTTCGCCACCGCCCATCCCGCGACCCTGATGGACCTCTACCGCCGGCTCGCCACCGCCGCGACCGAGGCGGGCGCGCAGGTCCTGGACGTCAACGCGCTGCCCTTCGCGGGCGCCGACCGCATCCGGGTACCGCTGGCCGACGAGCACCAGTTCCTCCCTGGTGCACCGGCGGGGTCTACCTGCGTCTACCGCGGCGGGAGCCTGCTGCACACCATTCGCCGGAGCCGATGAACGCCCTGCTCGACCAGCTGGACGCCCTGGGGATCCGCCCCGACCTCGTCGTCGCCGACCACGGCTGGGCCGGCGCGGCCGGGCGCCGCGGCCTGCCGACGATCGCGATCGCCGACTGCAACGATCCCGCGGTGTTCGTCGCCGAGGCGCAGGGCTCGGTCGAGGTCGTGGTGCCGATCGACGACGGCCTCGCCGTGCACCTCTACGAACCCGTCCTCCGGTACGTCCTGGCGGCCCTCTCCGAGCCCGGTCCCGGCTCCGACTCGTAGACTCGTCACTTCCCCACCCCTCTGCAGTCGGAGCATCCGTGACCCAGCCCCTGGACGGCGTCCTGCCGCGCTTCGCCGTCGAGAGTCGACATCGGCGGGACGTCGATCAAGGCGTCCCTCGTCGACGTGACCACCGGAGAGAGGGCCGCGCGCCGCTTCGCCGTCGCCAACCCGCTGGGCAAGGAGCCCGAGGACTTCGCCGTCGCCATCGCCGGCATCGTCCGCGACGTCTCGCCCATCGCGGGCACGCCCGTCGGGTCGGGTTCCCGGGCATCGTGCGCGGGGAGTGGTCCGCCAGACCACCCACGTCTCGCAGCGCTGGGTCGGCCTCGACGCGCAGGCGCTCCTGTCGGAGGCGACCGGCGTCGACGTGGTCGTCGTCAACGACGCCGATGCGGCGGGAGTCGCGGAGCGCGAGTTCGGCGCGATGCGCGATCGCGAGGGGCTGCTCCTGCTGACCACCCTCGGCACCGGCATCGGCACTGCGCTCGTGCACGAGGGGGTCGTCATCCCCAACTCCGAGCTCGGCCACGTGCACATCGACGGCCCCGACTTCGAGCCGCGCGTCGGCTTCTCGGCGGTGCGCCGCGAGGGCATCACGCTCGAGGAGTGCGGCGGGGCGCCTCAGCGTCTACTACCGCCACCTCCGGATGCTGCTCTCGCCGCAGCTGTTCGTGATCGGAGGAGCGGCAGCGCACGTCTTCGACGAGTTCGCCGGCTTCCTCGACATCGGCACCGAGATCGTCCCGGCCCGCTTCGGCAACGACGCCGGCTTCACCGGCGCCGCCATGGTCGCCGTCTCGCCCGACCGCCTCGCCCCCTGGTACCGCTCCACGAGCGGCGCCCGCCTCGACCCGGGCGCCCCGGCCGTCCTCGACTGACCGGCCCGGCCTCCGCCCTCCGTGTCGGCCGCCACCGTGCCGAGGGAACCCCGGACCGTCGAGGGAACCCCGGGAGCGGGCTCCCTCGACGGTCGCGGGGTTCCCCTCAGCAGGACAGCAGCCGCCTGTAGAGGTCGTCCAGGCGCTCGGCCGCGGCCGGCCACGAGTGCGCGGCGGCCCAGGCCGTGCCGCCGCGGCCGAGCCGGGCGAGCTCCTCGGGCCCTGCGCAGCAGGCCGAGGGACCGCGTCCGCCCAGACGTCCGGGTCGGCGGAGTCGACGAGCACGCCGCTCCTGCCGTCCCGCACCGCGTCCACCAGGCCCGTCGTCCGGCGCGCCACCACCGGAGTGGCCGAGGCCGCGGCCTCGAGCGCGATCAGCCCGAAGGTCTCGGCCGCCGACGGCACGAGTGCGAGCCGGGCGCTGCGGAGCCGCCGCGCCACCCTCGTCTCGGTCGGCCACTCCGTCGAAGCGCACGTCGGCCTCGACGCCGAGGGCGCGCGCCGCGGAACGCACGGCGGCCAGGTACTCCTCGCGTCCCGGAGCGGGCCCCCCGACGATCCGCAGGAGGGGTCGCTCGGCGGCGGGCATCCGCGCCAGCGCCTGCACGGCGAGCAGCTGCCCCTTGAGCGGCTGCACCCGGCCCACCAGCACGATCTCGTACGGGCGGTCCTGCGCACCCGGGTGGAACCGCGCCTCCACCCCCGGCGGCACGACGACGATCCGCGACGGATCCACGCCGTACCCGCCCTCGACGTCCGCGCGCTCCGCCGACCCTGCGACCACGACCGCATCGGCCGACGCGAGCACCGAGCGCTCGGCGTCGATCCGCTCGGCGGGCTCCGGCACGTCGCCGGGCGCGAGCCGGGCGTTCTTCGCCAGCGAGCTCGAGTGCATCGAGTGCACGTGCGGCAGCCCGGTCAGCGCGCCCGCCAGGCCCGAGACCCAGTAGTGCGAGTGCACGACGTCGGCACCGGCCGCCGCTCGCGCGAACTCGGGCGTCGACGCCGCGAGAGCGTACTTGTCGCCGGCCTCCACGGGCACGCCGACCACCTCGACTCCCGGAGCGAGCGTCCTCGTCCCGGAACCGCGGGTCAGCACGACGACGTCCCAGCCCCGCCGCGCGAGGCTCCGGCAGCACCGCCGCGAGGTACACGTTCATGCCGCCCGCGTCACCCGTCGAGGGCTGCTCGAGGGGGAGGTGTGCGCCGAGACGACGGCCAGACGGGGCATCCGACCATCGTACGGAGGCGTCGCGCGTCCACGGATCCCGGCCCGCGGCTCGCGAGCGCCCGGAATCGGGTTGAATGGACGGATGCGTTCCGTTCGGAGCGCGGAGAGCATGAGGTCCATGGCCCGCCGGAGTCCCTCGAGCGACGCGCAGCCCTCGGCCGCGCCCGCTCCGCCGGAGACCCCGAGCCCCAGGACCCGTTCTCCGAGCAGGACATCCGCGCGCTCGTCGGCACCGCCGCCTTCGAGAAGGGCACCGCGTACGCCGACGAGGGCCGGGTCGGCGAGCTGCAGTGGTTCGGCGGGCGCACGCGCCTGTTCGGCCAGGTCCGCGGCTCCGGCCGCTCGCCCTACGCGGTCAGCGTGCAGCTGCGCGAGGACGGGGGGCGCTCGATCCTCCTCGGCGGCGCCTCGCGGCTGCCCGGTCAAGCACGAGTGCAAGCACGTCGCCGCGGTGCTCGTCGAGGCCCTGCGCCGCGAGCGCGAGGGCGATCTCGCCGGCCCGTTCGCCGGCGAGACCGGCGCCGACGCGGTGCCGGAGTGGCGCAGCGCGCTGGCCCCGCTGCTCGCGGGCACCGAGCGCTCGCGCTCCGGCATCCCGCTCGGGCTGCAGTTCGAGCTGCTCCCCGGCGAGCCGGTGCGACGACCGCCCGGCCGCTACAACAGCTACCGGCCGCCGCCCGAGCCGCGCCCCCGCCTGGGCGTGCGACCGGTGCGGATGGGCGACCGCGACCGCTGGGTGCGCACCGGCACCAGCTGGCGCGACCTGGGCTACCTGCACTACAGCCACGACTACGACGAGCGCCAGATCGACGTCGTCCGCGAGATCCAGGGGCTGCTCTCGGGGCACAGCGCCTCGGAGCTACTACTCGCCCGACACCTGGCTCTACCTCGACGGCTGCCGGAGCGAGGCCATCTGGGCCGCGCTGCACGGCGCCGTCCGCGCCGGCATCGGCCTGGTCATGGGCGACCGCGACCAGACCCGCTGCGCATCCTCGACACCACGGCCACCGCCTCGATCGACGTCACCCGCACGGCGGGCGGCCTCGAGCTGCGCTCGCTCGTGGCCATCGGCGACACCCCCGCGCCCGAGGAGTTCGGCTTCATCGGCGACCCCGCCGTCGGCCTCTACCTCTGGGAGCCCGGCGACGAGCTGCGCGCGCGCCCCGTCACGCTCGTGCCGTTCGCGGCGCCGCTGCTCTCCTCCGCCCGCACGTTCCTCTGGAGCCGCGAGCCCATCCGCATCCCGGAGCAGGAGGAGGCGGCGTTCCTCACCGAGCACTACCAGCGACTGCACCGGCTGTTCGCGATCGTCTCGCGCGACGGCTCGTTCGAGGCGCCGCCCGTGCCCGAGCCGCGGCTCGGACTGACGCTCGAGCACACCGACGGCGCGGGCCTGCGCGGCTCGTGGTGGTGGCGCTACGGCGTCGAGGGCGCCCGCGGAGTCGACGCCGAGCGCCTCCCGCTGCGGATCGACGGCGAGACCGGCTACCGCGACCCCGACGCGGAGCAGCGGGTCCTGGACTCCCTCGTCGCCGCCGGCATCGATCCCGAGTCCACCCCGGCCCTCGTCTCGGCCTCGAGCAGACGGCTGCGGCCCACCTTCGATCTGCGCGGCATGCAGACCGTCGGATTCCTCACGGGCGAGGTCGAGCGGCTCCGCGAGCTCGGCACGGTCGAGATCGAGGAGATCGGCGAGCGCGTCGAGTACCGCGAGGCCGAGACCGCGCCCGTCGTCGCCGTGCAGACCGTCGCCCAGCCCGACAGCCGCGACTGGTTCAACCTCGAGATCTCGGTCACCGTCAACGACGAGGCGGTCCCGCTCGCCGAGATCTTCCTCGCGCTGGCCCGCGGCGACGAGTACATGGTCCTGCCGCAGCGGCGTCTACTTCGCCCTCGACGACGAGCGCTTCGGGCGCCTGCGCGAGCTGATCGCCGAGGCGCGCGAGCTCTCGGACGACCCGGGCGAGACGCTGCGCATCAGCCGCTTCCAGTCGTCGCTCCGGGACGAGCTCGTCGAGCTCGGCGTCGTCGAGGCGCAGGCCGCCGCCTGGCGCCGCGCCGTCGAGGGCCTCTCAGGGCTTCACCGCCACCGGTGCGCTCGAGTCGCGGCCCCTGCCCGACGGCTTCCAGGTCGAGCTGCGGCCCTACCAGCAGCTCGGCTACGACTGGCTCTCCTTCCTCTACGACAACCAGCTCGGCGGGGTCCTCGCCGACGACATGGGCCTGGGCAAGACCGTGCAGTCGCTCGCCCTCATCGCCCGCGCGATGCAGGAGCAGCGCGCCGCGGCGGGAGACGCCGGCACGTCGCCGCGGCCCTTCCTCGTGATCGCGCCGACCAGCGTCGTGCCGAACTGGGTCGGCGAGGCCAAGCGGTTCGCCCCCGGGCTGACCGTGGTCGGCATCGACGAGACGTCGAAGAAGAAGCGCCGCGCCCTGTCGACCACCATCGGCGAGGCCGAGCTCGTCGTCACCTCCTACGCCCTCTTCCGCCTCGACTACGAGTCGTACGCGGGCATCCGCTGGGCCGGGTTGATGCTCGACGAGGCGCAGTTCGTGAAGAACCGCCAGTCGGCGACGCATCAGCTCGCGCGCCGGCTCGACGTGCCGTTCAAGCTCGCCATCACGGGCACCCCGATGGAGAACAACGTGATGGAGCTGTGGTCGCTGCTCTCCATCGTGGCGCCCGGCCTCTTCCCCCTCACCCGCGGGCTTCGCGGAGTACTACCAGAAGCCGATCGAGCGGGAGGCCGACACCGAGCGCCTCACGCAGCTGCGCCGCCGCATCCGCCCGCTGATGCTGCGCCGCGCCGAAGGAGCTCGTCGCGACCGAACTGCCGCCCAAGCAGGAGCAGACCATCGAGGTCGAGCTCGGCACCCGGCAGCGGAAGGTCTACGACACCTACCTCGCCCGTGAGCGGCAGCGGGTGCTGGGCCTCATCGGCGATTTCGAGAAGAACCGCTTCGCGATCTTCCGTGCGCTCACCGTGCTGCGGCAGGTCGCCCTCGATGCGGCGCTGGTCGACGAGGCGCACGCCACCGTGCCCTCGACCAAGCTCGACCTGCTCGACGAGCTGCTCGCCGACGCCCTCTCGGAGGGGCACCGCGTGCTGGTCTTCAGCCAGTTCACCCGCTTCCTCGGCCGGGTGCGCGACCGCCTGGACGGGGCCGGCATCGAGTACGCCTACCTCGACGGCGCCACGAAGAAGCGCGACGAGGTGATCGACCGCTTCCGCTCCGGCGAGGCGGGCGTGTTCCTCACTCTCGCTCAAGGCCGGCGGCTTCGGCCTGAACCTCACCGAGGCCGACTACTGCATCCTGCTCGACCCGTGGTGGAACCCGGCGACGGAGTCGCAGGCCGTCGACCGCGCGCACCGCATCGGCCAGACCCGCTCGGTCATGGTCTACCGCCTCGTGGCGAAGGACACGATCGAGGAGAAGGTGATGGCGCTCAAGGAGGCGAAGGCCGCCCTGTTCGCCGCGGTCATGTCCGACGACGGTGCGGCGGCGACGGGCGGCATCACGGCCGAGGACGTGCGCGAGCTCCTCGGGTAGCGGCCCGCGGCGAGCGCCTCGGGGCTCAGCAGTCGGGAGTCGCGAACGCCTTGGCGAAAGCCGCGGTCTGGTAGGCGTACTCGTAGGCCCACGCGCCGAGCGTGTACGGCTCGCCGGAGCTGACCATCAGCACCTCGCCCGGCCAGCAGCGCTCGAGCAGCATCCGCGCCCGGGTGATGTGCGGGGTCTGGGTCACGACGACGACCGATGCCCAGTCCTCGGCGCGCGCCTCGTCGGCGAGCGCGCGCCTCGCCCTGCGTGGTGCCGGGGTCGGCGGTGAAGCACTCCACGCGCATCCCCGGCTCGTCGCACGCGACGACGTCGCGATCGTCCGGATCCGCGGCGAGGTCGGAGGGCCAAACCGAGATCACGAGGGTGTCGGCGACGCCCTCGCGCACGAGCTCCCGGCCGAGGTCGGTGCGAGCGCGGGTCGGCGGGCCGAGGACGAGCACCGCATCGGCGCGCTCCGGCACCGCGTCGACGGAGGGAGGACGTAGACGGGCAGCCCCGCGACGACCACGAGACCGAGGACGAGGGCCGCCACGAGAGCGATCCGGCGCGCCGAGCGCAGCAGTCGTGCCACACGCCCTCCGTTCCCCGGCGCACACCGTACCCCGTCCGTGTGACAGCGGGATGACGTCGGGCTGCGGGGGCCGTGGACCCTGCCGGGATCAGCCGCGGGCCTGCTCCGCGGCCTCGCGTGCGCTGCGCACCGCGTGCACGACGTCGGCAGCCCGCCGGCCGAGGGCCGCCGCGGCACGGAGGGACGGGGCGCGGTGCGGCTGCGCGAGCCGCTGGGCCGCGCTGCAGGGCAGGCAGAACGCCCCCGTGACCGCCGCGTCGATGCGGTCCAGGCCTCCGTCGTCGCGGCCGAAGACCAGCTCGCGCCCCTCGCGGGCGAGCGGCTCGGGCAGATCGGCCTCGCCGATCGGGAGCCGGAGCGTCAGCAGGAGAGCGGCGGCCGCGATCCGACCGGGAAGCGGGCGACCCAGCCGCGACGCCGCGAGCTCGCCGAAGAAGTCCGCGTGGCGCTCGAGGATCCCGGTCACGGCGTCCGCGAGGCGCTCCATCTCCGGGTGCAGCGAGAGGCGGGCGAGGCGGCGGTACGCCGTGCAGCGAGACGTGCGCGCTCCACGGCGAGCACGAGGGCGACCGGGCCGGGCAGCAGGCCCGCGACCCGTGCCCGCAGAGCGGAGGGGGCGGCGATCGGCTCGGGAGGCCGGGTCTCGATCCCGCGGATGCGCGGCGAGGCCGTCAGCACGTCGCCCAGGGCATCGGCGATGCGGTGCCGCTCAGCGGCCCAGGCGCTCGCGAAGCCGCGCACGCGGGCGTCCGGATGCGTCCGCGCGACGGGCAGGACCCGCGCAACGATCGCGTGCTCGAGGGCGCGGAGGTAGGCGGTCGCGACGATGGCCTCGCGGTCGAGCAGGACCTCCTCGAACTCGCGGATCGAGAAGTCGTCACGGAGGCTGCCGTGCGCACTCCTGCTGTAGTCGTCGACGTCGAACGGTTCCGCGATCCCCATGTCCCGCCCCTCCTGCCGACCCCGTCGACGCTACCCCTCATCCTCCGCCGACCGGGGGCCGGGATCCTGGGAAACCGGCGAGCCGGTTCACGGCGACGGCGGAGGACGGGCGTCCTGGGAGACTGGGCGGACGCGTCGACCGACGCAGGAACGGGCCCGGATGACCACGCGCACGTCGGCGATCGCCGCGGTGGTGTTCGCCGCCGTCTGCTTCGGGACCACCGGCACCGCCCAGGCGCTCGGTGCCTCCGGCACGGATCCGCTGCTGCTGGGCGCCGCGCGCATCGTCCTCGGCGGTGCGCTGCTCGCCCTCCTCCTCGGAGTCGAGGCCCTGCGCTCGCGACGGCTCGCGCGGCCGACACGGGCGACGCTCCTGCTCGTGCTGCTCGGCGCCCTGGGCGTGGCGGCCTACCAGCCCGCCTTCTTCACGGGCACGTCCGAGAACGGAGTGGCCGTCGGCACCATCGTCGCGCTCGGCTCGGCCCCGGCCTTCACCGGGCTGCTCGAGTGGCTGGTCCTGCGCACCGTGCCCAGCGCCCGCTGGTTCGCCTCCACCGCCCTCGCGGCCGTCGGAGTGGTGCTGCTGGCCGGCCTCCTGACGCAGGGCGGCTCCGCGGGCGTCTCGGTGCAGGGACTCCTCGAGGTCCGCGGGGGCCGGCGCCTCCTACGCCCTGTACGCCGTCTGCGGCAAGCTCCTGCTCGGGCGCGGGTTCACTCCTGCCGCGGCGATGGGTGCCCAGTTCGGAGCCGCGGCGATCCTGTCGCTGCCCGTGCTGCTCGCGGGTGATCCTGTCCCGTCTCGCTCCGGCGCTCCCCGCGGTCCTCTGGCTCGGGGTCGTCACCGTCGCCCTCGCCTACACGTTCTTCGCGCGCGGCCTCCGCGTGCTGCCGGCCGCGACCGTCTCGACGCTGACGCTGGTCGAGCCGGCCACCGCGACCCTCCTGGGCGTGGCCCTGCTCGGCGAGCGGCTCACGACCGACGCGGTGGTCGGCGTCGCCGTGCTGGTCGCCGCGGTGCTGCTGCTGGCGGTGCCCGCTCGTCGCCGAGCAGGAGCACGACGGAGCGCCTGAGCCGCAGCCGACCGGTGGCGCAGCCGATCGAGTCGGTGCCGCCGGTCCTCCCGGTCTTTGGCCCTGACGACGCGGTCAGCCGGTCGCGGGCGGCGGCGTTCCGGAACTGAGCCTCAGCCCGACCGCCGACCCCTCGTCGACGGACGTCCCCGCGGAGGGATCCGCCCCGTCGACCTCGTCTCGGGGACGCACCGAGTCGACCGGTGACGTCACTCCCACCACGAGGCCCGCCGCCTCGAGAGCTCGACGCGCGTCGTCGATGCCGAGCCCGACCACGTCCGGCACGGTCGTCTGCGGGGCGACGATCATCGACGGGTCAGGAGCGGCGAAGTCCGCTCCGCCGTACCGGGCGTCGATGCGGGTCATCAGCGGCTTCCAGATGCGGTGCCGCGCGTTCTGGTGCCCAGCCGCTCTCGAACGACAGGCCGTCCAGGCTCATCCGCGTGCCCGACTCTCGGGGCGAGATGCTGCCGACCCAGACGGCGAGGGACGCCGAGCTCGAGGCGCCGACCGTCCACGTGTCGACGGAGTCGTCGGTCGTGCCCGTCTTGGTGATGTGCTGCACGCCGTCGCGCGGGTCGGCCTCGTAGCCGCTGCCGATGGCGGTGACCTGGAGCATCGCGTACTGCATCGCGTGGGCGACCTCCGGGGTGACCGAGCGGCTGCACTGCGTCTGGATCGGGGCGATCTCCTCGCCGTCCGCCCCGATGATCGCGGTGATCGACACCGGGGTGCACGTGACGCCGTCGTTCGCGATGCCCGCGTACGCGACGGCCATCGTCAGCGGCGAGATCTCGTTCGTCCCCAGCACCGCGGCGGGGGTCTGCACGAGCGGGTCGCCGTCGGCCCGGTGGACGCCGAAGGCCTCCGCGCGCTCGCGGATGTCGCACAGGTCGAGCAGGTGCGACATGCCCGTGAACCCGGTGTTGAGCGAGTTGATGGTCGAGTTCAGCGCGGTGTCGGTGTCGGGGTAGCCGAAGTCGTTGACGTTCTTGGGATCGTACGTCGGATAGTTCTGCACTCCGTCGCAGCGGTCGGCGAAGCCGGTCCAGTTCTTCCGCTTCGAGTCGAACTTCTCGACCAGCGTGTGCCCCCGGTCGAGCCACTCGGCGAGGGTGAAGACCTTGTACGCCGAGCCCGTCTGGAAGCCCTGCCCGCCGCCGTCGTCCGCGTCGACGTTGAGGTTGATCGCCGAGTACCCGGGCCCGCTCGAGCACCGTGGGGTCCTGGCTGTAGCGCGTGTTCTGCACCATGGTCAGCACCCGGCCCGTGCCGGTCTGCACGCCGACGGCCGTCGCTCCCGCCGGGAATCGCGGGTCGTACGAGGGCACCTGCGCGTCGAGCGCCGCCTGCGCCTCCTTCTGCAGGCCGAGGTCGATGGTCGTGTAGACCGTGAGGCCGCCCTCTTCATCGTCGCGTAGCGCTCGTCGTCGGTGGCTCCGAGGGCCGGATCGTCGCGCAGGACGTGGGAGACGTAGTCGCAGAAGTAGGCGGCGTCGCCGGCCGTCCGGCACCCCGTCGAGGGCGGGGTGATCGAGGGCAGGATCGCCTCCGCCCGTGCCGCGTCGTGCGCCGCCCGATCGAGCGAGCCGGTCTCGAGCATCCGGTCCAGGATGTAGTCGCGGCGCGCGGTCGTCAGCGCGTAGCCGTTCGCCTCGCCGTTCGCGGGGTCGTCCGGCCGGTCGAAGCGGAACTTCTCGGGGTTGTTGACGATGGCGAGGAGTGCGGCGGCCTGGGCGGTCGAGGAGCTCGCTCGCGGGGACGCCGTAGTAGTAGTTCGCGGCGGCCTCGATGCCGTAGACGGTGCCGCCGAAGAGGGCGATGTTGAGGTAGCCGAGGAGGATGTCGTCCTTCGAGTACTCCTTCTCGAGTCCGATCGCCAGGCGCATCTCCTTGAGCTTGCGCTCGGCGGTCGTCGCGGTCGCCTCGGCGTACGCCTTCTCACGCTCGTCGGGATCGCTGATCGACTCGGCCTTCTGCACCAGGACGTTCTTGACGTACTGCTGGGTGATCGAGGATCCGCCCTGGGTCTCCTCGTGCAGGAGGTACGTGCTCGCGACCGCCCGCAGCGTGCCCTGCAGGTCGATGCCGCCGTGGTCGAAGAAGCGCGGGTCCTCGCTGGCGACGAGCGCGTCCTTCACCGGGTCGGCGATCCGGTCGGCCGAGACCTCGATGCGGTTCTGGTCGTAGAAGGACGCGAGGAGCGTCCGGATCCTCCGGGTCGCCCGCGTAGACGTCCGTCTTCTGCATCAGCTCGCCGACCTCGAGGTAGCTCGGCAGCGACTGGAACGCGCGAGATCGTGCCCGACGTCGCCGCACCCGTGAGGGCCACGGCGGGAGCGACCGCGATCGTCGCGAGGAGACCGGCGAGGACGCTGACGATCACGAATCCGATCAGCGCGCCGAGAGCTCCGTGGACGGTTCGACGGGGCTGGAGAGACGGGGACGTTGGGTCGCTTCAGGATCGTTCCTCTCGCTGCACCAGCACTGTAGGCGAGGTGCCGGAGCGGCTCGGGGGAGGCGCGCTGCGCTCGACGGAGCGCGCCTGCCCGGATCAGTCGAAGACCAGGTCGCCGTCCACGTCGCCGACGTCGCTCGTGTTGACGAGGCGCCTCGCCCGAGCTGATCTGCAGGGGGATCACCGCGCCGTCGACCGCGTCCTGGCCGGCGCTCGGGGTCGTCCAGACGACCGATCCGGCCGGGACGGTCGTGGAGTCGACGATCTCCTGGTGGCCCGCGGTGAGGCCGGCCGCCTGGAGGGTCGCGGTCGCCTCCTCGACGGTGCGGCCGGTGACGTCGGGCACCTCGGTGACCGAGGCCGCGCGCGAGGAGGAGGCGAGCATCGACGACGGCGGATCGATGAAGTCGTCGCCGCCGTACTTCGAGTCGAGCGCGGTCATGATCGGACGGAAGATCGCGTGACGCGCCTGGGCGGCCTGGATGCTGCCCTTCTCGCCGGTGATCCTCACCTGGCGCAGGTTGATCTTCTCGCCGTCCTCGAAGCCGTTGATGCTGCCAACCCAGACGGCGAGCGAGGCGGAACGGCTGGCGCCCGCGGTCCAGACGTCGGCGGCGTCGTCGGTGGTGCCGGTCTTGCCGATGTGCTCGATCCCGTCGTCGGGGTTCGACGACACGCCCGTGCCGGACGTCATGACGCGCTGCATGGCGTACTGCATGCCGTGCGCGACCTCGGGCGAGACGGCGGGGGCGCAGTCCGCGGCGGGCACGGCGACCGGAGCGCCGTCGGCGCCCGTGATGCGGTCGATCACGATCGGGTCGCAGGCGACTCCGTCGTTCGCGATGCCCGCGTAGGCGCCGGCAACTGTGAGCGGGGCGATGGTGTTGGTCCCCAGCACGGTGGACGGGGTGGACCACAGCTCGGTGTTCGTCGCGGTGTGCATGCCGAACGCCTCGGCGGTCGTCCGGATGTCGCAGAGGTCGAGCTGGTGGGCCATGCCCATGAAGCCCGTGTTGATCGACCCCTGCGTCGCGGTGACGGCGCTCATCGACTCGCGGTTGTCGGAGGGGGCGTCGTTCTTCGGGCGGTAGAAGGGAACGGGGACCGTGACCCCGTCCTCGGCGATGTTGCACTTCTGCGGGTAGCTGCGGAAGCCGGAGGTCAGGGAGGGGAAGCTCTCGTTGAGGGTGTGGCCGGCGGTCAGCCAGTTGGCCAGGGTGAACACCTTGTAGGTGGAGCCCGTCTGGACACCGCGGTTGCCGCTCATCGCCTCGTCGACGTTGAGGTTCACGGCGCTCGTGCCGGGCGAGGCGGCCAGGACCTCGGGGTCCTGGCTGTAGACGGTGTCCTGGACCATCGAGAGCACTCGGCCGGTGCGGGCCTCGACGCTCGGGCGGATCGCTCCCACCTCGAAGCGCGGATCGGTCTGGGGCACGTAGGCGTTCAGAGCGGCCTGCGAGACCTGCTGGATGTCGAGGTCGAGCGTCGTGACGACGTCGTAGCCGCCGCGGCGGATCTTCGCGTAGCGCTCGTCGTCGGTCGCTCGAAGACCTCGTCGTTGCGGAGCACGTTGAGGACGTAATCCGCGAAGTACGCGGCGTTGCCGGCCGTCGCAGCCGGTGGAGGGCTGCGTGATGTTCGGCGTGATGGGCTCGGCGATCGCGGCGTCGTGGGTGGCCTGGTCGATCTTCCCGTACTTCAGCTCCTCGGTGAGGATGTAGTCGCGGCGCTCCTTGGTGGCGGCGTAGCCGTTGGCGGCGCCGTTCGCCTCGCTCGCCGGGTCGTCGAAGCGGAACTTCTCGGGGTTGTTCACGATGGCGAGGAGTGCTGCGGCCTGGGCGGTCGAGCTGGCTCGCGGGGATGCCGTAGTAGTAGTTCGCGGCGGCCTCGATGCCGTAGACGGTGCCGCCGAAGAGGGCGATGTTGAGGTAGCCGAGGAGGATGTCGTCCTTCGAGTACTCCTTCTCGAGTCCGATCGCGAGGCGCATCTCCTTGAGCTTGCGCTCGGGGTGGGGGCCGTCGCCACCTTGTAGGCGGCGGCGCGCTCCACCTCGTCGGCGATCGACTCCGCCTTCTGCACGAGGACGTTCTTGACGTACTGCTGCGTGATCGACGATCCGCCCTGGAGGTCGTCGCCCGAGAGGGTGACCGCGAGCGCGCGCAGGGTGCCCTGGATGTCGATCCCGCCGTGCTCGTAGAAGCGCGGGTCCTCGCCGGCGACGGCGGCGTCCTTCGCGGTCTGCTCGACCTCGTCCCAGCCGACCTCGACCGGTTCCTGGTCGTAGACGGAGGCGAGCAGGGTGGTGCCGTCCCCGCGAAGACGTTGGTCCGCTGCATGGTCTGGCCGACGTCGATGTAGCCCGGCAGGTTCTGGAACATGCCGATCGTGTTGGTCGTCGCGAGACCGGTGAGCGCGAGCGCCGGGGTCACCCCGACCGTGATCAGGACGCCGGCGACGACGCTCATGCCGATGAACCCCATGACCGCCCGCAGCGACATCCCCAGCGGCCTGTCGGAGCGGCGGGACGCGGTGGGGAGAGCCGTGGAGCAGAGGTCCTTCCGGCGCGGCGGGGCCGCGGGGTGTCGAGGGGAGGGGCGGCCCGGAGCCTCGCGCCGTCGCGCGATGCCCCGTGAGAATGGTACGTGAACGACCCCCGCCGAGGGCGTCCTCCGCCAGGACGAGATGCGGGGTGGCGGGGGATGTACAGCGGCCGACCCGCCTGGTAGCCGCGGCGCCGGACGGCGCCTCCGAAGGTGCCTCCGAAGGGCGCCCCGGGGCTCCCTCGGAGCCGATGCATCCGTATCGTGGGGGGAGCGCGCCCCGCACGGGCCGCACCGCTGCAGCACCACTCGGCACGCGCCGGCCCCGGGCCCCCGGGGCGGTCCCACTCCGGCAGGAAGCGCACACCATGGCACGCATCCACGACGACGTGACGCAGCTCGTCGGCAACACCCCGCTCGTCCGCATCAACCGCCTCCCGGGCGCCGAGAGCGCGAGGGTGCTCGCCAAGCTCGAGTTCTACAACCCGCGCGAACAGCGTGAAGGACCGCATCGGCGTGGCGATCGTCGACGCGGCGGAGGCGTCGGGCGAGCTGCCGCCCGGCGGCACCATCGTCGAGGGCACGAGCGGCAACACGGGCATCGCGCTGGCCCTGGTGGGAGCGGCGCGCGGCTACCGGGTCGTGCTGGCGATGCCCGAGACCATGTCGGTGGAGCGCCGCGTCCTGCTGCGCGCGTACGGGGCCGAGATCGTGCTCACCCCCGGCAGCGAGGGCATGCGCGGAGCGGTCGAGCGCGCTGAGGCCATCGTCGCCGAGACCCCGGGCGCGATCCTCGCCCGCCAGTTCGAGGACGCCGCCGGCCCCGAGGTCCACCGCCGCACGACCGCCCAGGAGATCTGGGACGACACCGACGGCGAGGTCGACGTCTTCGTCGCCGGCATCGGCACGGGCGGCACCATCACCGGAGTCGGGCAGGTGCTCAAGGAGCGCAAGCCCGGCGTGCAGATCATCGGGGTCGAGCCGATCGACTCGCCGCTGCTCACGCAGGGCACCGCCGGACCGCACAAGATCCAGGGCATCGGCGCCAACTTCGTCCCGCGAACCTCGACCGCGAGGTCTACGACGAGATCATCGACGTGACTCTGGACGACTCCATCCGCGTGGCCCGCGAGATGGCCGCTCAGGAGGGCGTCCTCGGCGGCATCTCGTCCGGCTCGATCATGTGGGCCGCTCTCGAGGGTCGCGAAGCGGCCCGAGAACGCGAGGAAGACCATCGTCGCGATCGTCTGCGACTTCGGCGAGCGGTACATCTCGACCGTTCTGTACGAGGACCTCCGCAGCTGAGCCCCGCCGATCGCGGTCCCGGCGTCCTCGTGCGACTGCGCGAGGACGTCCGGACCGCGCGGCGCGACCCGGCCGCCGGGAGCGCGGCGGAGGTCGTCCTCTGCGTACCCGGGTGTGCACGCCGTCTGGCTCCACCGGATCGCGCACCGCTGGTGGCGCAGCGGTCTGCGCCTCCCCGCGCGGCTTCTCTCGCAGGCGGCCCGGGCGGCCACGGGAGTCGAGATCCATCCCGCGGCGACCATCGGCCGGCGCCTCTTCATCGACCACGGCATGGGGGTCGTGATCGGCGAGACGGCGCGCATCGGCGACGACTGCATGATCTACCACGGCGTCACCCTCGGCGAGGCGGTCGTCGACGCGCGAGCGCAGGCACCCTCGATCGGCGACCGCGTCGTGATCGGCGCGGAAGCCGTGGTGCTGGGCCCGATCGCCCTCGGCTCCGACGTCGGCGTGGGGGCGAACGCGGTGGTCGTGAAGGACGCCCCGGACGGAGCCGTCCTCGTCGGCATCCCCGCCCGCGATCTGCGGGCCCCCGGCCGCGGCGGCGCTCCGCTCGCGGATCCCGCGCTCCTCCTGGACCCCGCGGGCGACGACTGAGGGTCGGAGACGACTGGCGTCCGGGCCCGCCCCGCGGCCGGACGAGGCCTCCCTCAGTCGGCGTCGACGTGCGCGATGCTGCGCGGCGAGCTCTTGATGCGCGCGAAGGCGTCGAGGGCGTGCACCCGGGTCTCCTTGAGGTCGAGGATCGGCGCGGGGTAGTCCTCGCCCTCCGTGGTCAGCGTGTCCAGGAGGGTCCAGGGCTCGTGGATCGCGGAGCCGGTCACCGCCGCGACTCCGGGATGTTCTTCCGCAGGTAGTCGCCGGCGGGGTCGAACTTGTGCGACTGGGTGACGGGGTTGAACACCCGGAAGAACGGCGAGGCGTCGGCTCCCGATCCGGCCACCCACTGCCAGTTGGCGGCGTTGCTGGCGGGGTCGGCGTCGACGAGGGTGTCCCAGAACCAGTCCTCGCCCACGCGCCAGTCGACGAGCATGTTCTTGATCAGGAACGAGGCGGTGACCATCCGCACCCGGTTGTGCATGTACCCGGTGCGCCAGAGCTCCCGCATGCCGGCGTCGACGAGCGGGTAGCCGGTGCGGCCCTGGTGCCAGGCGTCGAGGTGCTCCTGACTTGCGTGGGCCCACGGGAAGCGGTCGAAGCGGGTGTCGAAGTTGGCGGTCGCGAGGTCGGGCCAGTGGAACAGCAGGTGGTAGCAGAACTCGCGCCAGAGCACCTCGGAGGCGAAGCGCTCGCGGCCCTGCTCGTGGTGCGCCCCCTCTCCCCGCGACTCGACGACGGCCTGCCAGACCTGGAACGGGCTGATCTCGCCCCAGCGCAGGTGCGCCGGAGGTTCGACGTCGCGTCGTCGGCCGGGCGGTCGCGGCCGTCGGAGTAGTCGTCGAGCTGCTCGGCGATGAAGGCGCGCAGACGATCGGCCGCGGCCTTCTCTCCCGGCACCCAGCGCTCGCGCAGTCCGCCGCCCGGTCGGGCCGGGTCGGCAGCAGCTCCCAGTCGTCCAGGTCGTCGGAGGCGACCGGGTCGACGACGCCGTCGATCGAGCGCGGACGGGGCAGCGGCGCTCGCGGCACGTCCTTCTTCCTGCAGGCGCGCGCGAAGGGCGTGTAGACGGAGTAGGGCGTCCCTCCGCCGGTCTGCACCGTCCACGGCTCGAACAGCAGCGAGCCCTGGTGGCTCTCGGCCTCGATGCCGCGCGAGCGCAGGCCCTCCTTCACCGCGGTGTCGACGGCGCGCTCGGCCCCTCCGCGTAGCGCCGGTTCCAGTGCACGGCACCCGCGCCGAGCTCGTCGGCCAGCTGCAGGATCACGGCCTCGGCGGGTCCGCGGCGCAGGAGAGGACCCGCCGTGCGCAGCGAGGTCGGCGCCCAGAGCGGTGAGACTGCCGTGCAGCCACCACCGCGCCGCCCAGCGGCCGGATGCCGGGCGACTCGTCGTCGAGGACGTAGCAGACCGCCACCGGCCCGCCGCGATCGACCGCCGCTCGCAGCGCGGGTTGTCAGCAAGGCGCAGATCGTCGCGGAGCCAGACGAGGGTGGGGGAGGAGGTGCTCATGGTGCCTCCATGATCCGCGAGAGCGGAACCGGGGCGAAGTGCTGGCCGCCGCGTTCGTGGAGTGCTAGCGGAGGAGCGCGCCTGGGAGGAGACCGTGGCAGCCCGCCGGTCAGGCGGGCGACGCGGTCGCGGAGCTTGTCGCAGAGGGCCGTGAGCTGGTCGAGCTCGTCGTCGTCGAGGGCGTCGCCGACGTGCTGCGGATCGTCTCCATGGTGCAGCGCCACGCGGCGGAACATGTCGTAGCCGTCGTCCGTGATCGCGATGACCGTCCCGCGCGCATCGGTCGGATCCTCGCTCTTGACGACGAGTCCGCGGCTGACCAGCCGGTCGATCAGACGGCTCACGCTGGGCTGGGTGAGCAGCACGTGCTTGTTGAGGTCGCGGAGGCGCGCGCGCCGATCGGGCTGCCGCGTGAGGTTGAAGGACGTCGTACTCGTTCAGCGAGATCTCCTTGGAGGGGAACTCGGTGCTGAGCGCCCGCATCACGTGCACCTGCGCGCGGAAGAGCGACTCCCAGGCCGCGACCGCGTCTCGAACTCACCGACCTCCTCCGTCGTGCTCAGGATACGGTGTCCCCACCCTGGTCGGCGGGGCGCGAGTGCGGGTTCGGTCCCGCGGGCGGCGGAGCGTCGCGACCGCACGGGCCAGGGAACGACAGAAGGCGGCCGCTGAGGCGAGCGGCCGGCCTTCGTTCCGCACCAAGAGTGTCCTGCAATCACTTCCACGCTTCGCCGCCACAGCAAACGACTAACGCTCTTGAACATATAACGGATCGATAACGCCGCGAGAGGCCATTTCCTGAGATCTCCCTGAACGCCGCATCCGCTCCCGCCCCCGCCCCGGAACGCGCGCCCGAGGTCCTCGATCCGGAGCCGCCGAGCACCTGCGTGCCGCTTCCGGTACGCCCCACCGACGGCCGCCTGCGCCAGGCACTGAGGGCGATCGAATTCCGACGAAGCGCGCGCTCCGGACCTGCTGAAGCAGCCCCCGAAGCGCTTCTTCCGAGGAAGGCGTCGATCCGACCGGACTGCCGGCGAACCGTGCCGGCGAAGCCACACCTCAGGCTTCGCGCCTCGACCCGCCGCTCGTCTCGAAGGCGATGGGCGAGAAACGCGTGTCAGCGTTTCGAGCAAGCCGAAGCAGCCCTCGCTCTGCGGTACTCGACCCGTCGAGAAGCCGACCGCGGTTGAGGAGCGCCTGCGCTCCCTCAACGCTGGCCCTGCCCGATCTCTTCTGAGCGAGGAGCGCGAGCGCCCCTCGCTCAGAAGAGATCGGGCGACGGGGTGGACGCGTAGCGGATCGCGACGTCGGCGTGGCGGTCGAAGCGGTAGCCGACCCCGCGGACGGTGCGGACGATGTCCTCGTAGCGGCCGAGCTTGGCGCGCAGGCGGCGGACGTGCACGTCGATGGTGCGCTCGTTGGGGGCGTCGTCGTCGGCGGCTCCCCAGAGGGAGGCGATGAGCTCGGCGCGCTCGATGGTGCGGCCCTCGCGGAGGACGAGGTACTGCAGCAGCTCGAACTCCTTGTAGGTGAGGGCGGTGGTCTCGTCGTCGAGGATGACGCGCTTGCGGGAGATGTCGATGACGACTCCGCCGGGGGCGCGGTCGAGGTCGGGCTCGGCCTCGGCGCGGCGCTTGGCGACGGCGGCGGGGTCCTGGAGGGCGAGGCGGACGACGTCGACGTCGCGGCCGCCGGCTCCCTGGGGGGCGAGGGCGACGGACGCGTACGTCTCGGCGTCGGGGGCGATCAGGGCGGTGACGCGCTTGAGCTCCTCGACGAGGCGGCCGAGGTCGACTCCGGCGGCGCGCGCCTTGGCCTCGTCGATGCCGACGTAGAGCGCGAAGCCGCGGGCCTCGGTGCCCTGGGGCACGGCGCGCAGACGCGGGGCGGTGGGGACGCTCTCGGGAGCGGCCTGGAGGCGGGGCGCCTCGGTGACGGAGGGGGCGGGGACGGTGCGGGCGTCGAGGAGGGACATGGCGAATCCTTGGGACTGGTCGGATCCGGGACGAGTGTCCGGGGGAGCGGATCCGGGTGTGCGCGAGGGAGCCGGTTCCCGTTCGGGGAGATCCGGCAGAGGCGGATGCGGGGCATCCACGGGGTTCGCAGCCTGCGACGCCGTTCCGGCCGGCGGAGCCGATCGGAGGGATCGACCCGGTCACGGGGAGGAGGCGGAGGTGGTGCGGGAACCCGGCGAGGCCAGTGCCTCAAGCGCACATTCGACAGCACATGACGAGGCCGCCGGCCATCATCATGCCGGCATCCCCGATGGCCTCAAGGGAGGTCAGGGCGAGCGCGTTGTCAGTCATGGGGGAAAGTAAAGCGGACTGTGACGGACCGAGTCAACAGATTTCGGGTTCGCGTCCAGGATCCGGCGCGGGATCGGCTCCTCCGGGCGCGTCGCGGCACCCGGAGGAGGTGGATCAGCCCGCGAGCCCGTACAGGCGGTCGCCCGCGTCGCCGAGGCCCGGCACGATGTAGCCCAGCTCGTTGGGTGGTCGTCGAGAGCGCCGAGGACGATGGTCACCTCGCGGCCCTCGAACGCCTTCTCGACGGCGGCGAGGCCCTCGGGGGCGGCGAGGAGGCAGACGGCGGTGACGTCGACGGCTCCGCGGTCGAAGAGGAACCGGATCGCGGCGATCAGCGAGCCGCCGGTGGCGAGCATCGGGTCGAGCACGAAGCACTGGCGGTTCGAGAGTCGTCGGGCAGGCGCTCGGCGTAGGTGGTGGGCCCGAGGGTCTCCTCGTTGCGCGCCATGCCCGAGGAATCCGACCTCGGCGGTCGGGATCAGCTTCACCATGCCCTCGAGCATGCCGAGGCCCGGCGCGCAGGATCGGCACGACCAGCGGCTGCGGGTCGCTGAGTGCGAGGCCGGTGGTCTGCGTGACGGGGGTCTCGATCGTCACGGTCCCGGTGCGGACGCCGCGCGTCGCCTCGTAGGCGAGGAGGGTCATCAGCTCCTCGGCGAGCTGCCGGAAGGTGGGGGAGGGGTGCGCTTGTCGCGCAGCACGGTGAGCTTGTGCGTGATCAGCGGGTGGTCGGCTACGTGGACGCGCATAAGCTCAATCCCTCCGGTCCGCGCGCGGTCGGACCGGACGCGGGCACGAGGGGGCGCGATGCGCGACAGCGACCTCCGCCTCCCGCCGCCGCCGACGCGTGGATGGGGCTCGCGCTCGAGGAGGCCCGCCGCGCCGCGAGCTGGGGCGACGTGCCCGTGGGGGCGGTGGTCGTCGACTCCGCCGGCCGCGTGGTGGGGCGCGGGCGCAACGAGCGCGAGCTGCGCACCGATCCGACCGCGCACGCCGAGGTCGTGGCGCTGCGGAAGCGCGGCGGCTGCCTGCGGCGACTGGCAGCTCACGGGGTGCACGCTGGTGGTCACCCTCGAGCCGTGCGTGATGTGCGCCGGAGCGATTCTGGCCGCGCGCGTCGACCGCGTCGTGTTCGGCGCGTGGGACGAAGAAGGCGGGAGCGGTGGGCTCGCTGCACGACCTGCTCCGCGACCGCAGGCACACGCACGTCACCGAGGTGTACCCGGGGCTCCGCGCCCCGGAGAGCACGGCCCCGCTCCTCGACTTCTTCCGCGCGCGGCGCTGAGGCGCTGCACGGACAGTCGAGGCCGCGCTCAGTCGCGGGAGTGCCCCGCGAGCCACTCCGCGAGCACGAGCCCGGTCGCCTCGCGCATCCGATCGAAGCGCCCCTCGCGCACGTCGTCGCCGAGCTGGGTCGCGGTGTAGCCCGCCGCTGCCGCGTAGTCGGCGTCGCCCTCGAGCCAGCGACCGGCCATCGCACCGGTGAGCTCCGGGTGGAAGCACGCCGAGCAGCCACTCGTCGATGCCGAAGGCCTCGACCTCGTAGGCCGCGGAGGAGGCGAGGAGCGTCGTGCCGGCGGGGAGGGCGAAGGTGTCGCCGTGCCACTGCATCACGGGCACGCCCGCGACGTGGCGCAACGGCGACCGCATCCCCTCGGCGGTGGGCTCGATCGAGCGGAACCCGACCTCGCGGGTCGGCCAGGATGCACGTCCGTGCCGAGGGCGGCGGCGATCAGCTGAGCGCCGAAGCAGATGCCCAGCGTCGGGCGGCGGTGGTGCAGCCGGTCCTGCAGCAGGGCGATCTCGGGCGCGATGAAGGGATGGCGGGCGGTCTCGTAGACGCCGGCACTGGATCCGAGGGTGATCACCAGGTCCGGCTCGTCGAGGTCGACGGGCCAGGTCGGTGCCGGCCAGAGCGTCGACGCTCCAGCCCTGCCTCCCCGGAGGATCGGCTCGAGGACCCCCAGGCCGCTCCCCGCTCGTTGACGATCGCCAGTGCGCGCGGCACCTCAGCCGACGCTCTCGCGCGAAGGGATCGGGGGTCGGGCGGTATCAGCGCCCGCTCGGGCGACGGGGGCTCCACCGGCATCGGATGCGCTCACGTGGTCTCCTCGGGGATCCGGGGTGGTGCCGGTCGGTGGTCGGATCATCCTAGGGTCCCGCCGGTCGGGCGAGGACCCCTGCGGCCGTCACCGCGAGCGCGTCGGGCCGTGAGGCCGCTTCGTAGGATGGGCGGGTGACCGACGACACCGTGCTGCTCCCCTCCATCGCCGTGCTCGGCCTGGGCTCGATGGGCGGTGCGATCCTCGGCGGTCTGCTCGCGCCCGGCGTCCGCATCGAGGGCGGAGTCCGGGTGACGAACCGCGACGCCGCCAAGGCCGCCGCGTGGAAGGACCACCCCGTGGTCACCGCGTTCGCGACCGAGGACGACGCCGAGGCGAACCGCCGGGCCGTCGCGGGCGCCTCCGTCGTCCTCGTCGCCGTGAAGCCGCACATGGTGCCGGCGCTGCTGGAGGAGATCGCCGGGTCGCTCGCTCCGGGCACGGTCGTCGTCAGCGTCGCGGCGGGGGTCACGGTCGCGACGTTCGAGAGCCGCCTGCCGGCCGGCGTGCCCGTGCTGCGCTCGATGCCGAACACGCCCGCGGTCGTCGGCCGGGCCGTCACCGGGCTGAGCGCGGGGACGCGGTCGAGCGGCGAGGACCTCGCGCTCGTGCGCCGCCTCTTCGAGACCGTCGGCGAGGTGGTCGAGGTGCCGGAGTCGCAGCTCGACGCGCTCCCGACGATCTCGGGATCGGAGTCCGGCTACGTCTTCCTCCTGATCGAGGAGCTGATCGCGGCGGCCGTCGCCAAGGGCTTCACCCCGAGCAGGCCGCGACCATGGTGACCGGCACGTTCCTCGATGCGGCCGAGCTCCTCGTTCACTCCGGCGAGGGCCCGCCGAGCTGCGCCGCCGGGTCACGAGCCCGAACGGCACCACCGAGCGCGCGATCGCCGTGCTGCAGGAGGCGGACCTGGCGTCGCTCTTCACCCGGGCGACGGACGCGGCGCTCGCCCGCGCGCGGGAGCTCGCCGCGTCCTGAGACGGCCCGGGCCTACGAGCCCAGGGCTGCGAAGCGCTCGATGTCGCTGGGCGTGCCGCTGACCACGATCAGGTCGTGGTTCGAGACCACCGTCTGCTCGGTGGCGTAGGTGAACGACTTGCCCGGGCCCTTGACGCCCACGACGGTGACGCGGTGCTTGCGGCGCACTCCCGACTCGGTGAGCGTGAGGCCCCGGATGGGCTTGGGCGGGTACATCTTCGCGAGCACGAAGTCGTCGTCGAACTCGATGAAGTCGAGCATGCGGCCCGAGACGAGGTGCGCGACGCGCTCGCCGCTTCCGCCTCCGGGTAGATGACGTGGTTGGCGCCGATGCGCTCGAGGATCTTGCCGTGCGAGCGCGAGATCGCCTTCGCCCAGATCTGCGGGATCTTGAGGTCGACCAGGTTCGCGGTGATGAGGACGGAGGCCTCGATCGAGGACCGGCGACGACGGCGACCTGGAAGTCCTGGGCGCCGATCTGCGCGAGCGCGTCGAGCGAGCGCGCATCCGCCTGGACGGCGTGGGTCACGCGCTCGGACCACTTCTGCACGAGCCCGGCGTGCGGCGTCGACGGCGAGCACCTCGCGGTCGAGTCGGTCGAGCTGGCCGGCCGTGGCGGCACCGAAGCGCCCGAGGCCGATCACCAGCACCGGGGCGTCGTACCTGATGCGGTCAACCAACGATGGGCCTCTCTTCCGGTCGTCTGAACAACTGCCTCCGCTGACTCGCGGCGAGCGCGGCGGCGAGAGTCACGGTACCAACGCGGCCCATGAACATCGTCAGTGCCAGCACGTAGACGCCGGACGGCAGGAGCTCGGCGAGCCCGGTCGACAGCCCCGACGTCGCGAACGCCGAGATGACGTCGAACAGCACGTGGTCGAGGGAGGCCTTCGTGATGTGCAGGATGATCACCGACGAGACGGCGACGGTCGTCGCCCCACAGCACGACCGAGACGCCCAGGCGCAGGACGTCGTTGGGGATCCGGCGGCCGAACGCCTCCATGTCGTTGGTGCCGCGGGCCTCCGCGAACGCGGCGAGGAACAGGATCGCGAGCGTCGTGACCTTGATCCCGCCCGCGGTCGAGGCCGAGCCCGCCGATGAACATCAGCATGTCGGTGACGAGCAGGCTGGAGCCGTTCAGTCGGGGATGACGATGGTCGAGAAGCCGCCCGACCGGGTCATCGTCGAGAGGAAGAACGACTGGAAGACGGTGTCGCCCGCATCGAGCACGCCGAACGTCTTCGGATTGTCGAACTCGAGCACGATGTAGAGCGCCGCTCCGGCGACCAGCAGGATCAGCGAGGTGACGAGCGTGAGCTTGACGTGCACCGACCACTTGCGCGGGCGCCGCCAGCCGGCGCGAGAAGGCGTAGATGACGGGGAAGCCGATCGAGCCGAGGAAGACGCCGATCATCAGGATCCCGAGGAACCAGTAGTCGTCCTGGAACGGCGTGAGCCCGGCGGCGTTCGGCGAGAACCCGGTGTTCGTGAACGCCATCGCCGAGTAGTAGAAGGAGTGCCACACCGCCTCGCCGATCGGGATCCCGTCGATCAGCATCCGCGGGAACAGCAGGAGGGCGACGACGATCTCGATCACGGCCGCGCTCACGGCCACCGTGGTGAGCAGCCCGCCGATCTCGCCGAGCCGTACCGCCTGGCCCTCGGCGACGGGGCCAGTGGATCCGCAGCGGGTTCGAGTCGCTCGCGACCATGAGCTTGGCGCGGAGGCCGAGGCGGCGCGAGACAGCCATGCCCATGATCGACGCCAGGGTGAGCACACCGAGGGCGCCGATGTTGACGCCGATGAAGATGATCGAGTGGCCGAACGCCGACCAGTGGGTCGCCATGTCGACCGTGGCCAGGCCCGTGACGCAGATGACCGACATGGCGGTGAAGAACGCGTCGTGCAGCGGGTGACCTCGCCGGCGGTCGTCGAGACAGGCAGGGAGAAGAGGAGCGTGAAGACGAGGATCAGCGCCGAGAAGATGAGGATCGCGAAGCGCGAGGGGAGAGCGGCCGGCGAAGTCGTCGATGAGGTCGCGGGCCCGTTCGAAGCCCGACCACGGGGAGACGGGCGAGACCCCGACGGGGCTGCGGAACTGCTGGCGAATGACCACGGCGGATCCTCCACTCGATCGCGGCCATACCCCGCTCGCCGAGTCGCCCTCGGGGCGCGCCGGGACGGGGCGGGGAGCGACGGCCCGCGACGCGACGGGGCGGGCTGACTACCCTGGGCGCATGCCAGACATCTTCGCGGTGATCGCCGACGGCACCCGCCGCGACATCCTCTCCCTCCTGCTCGAGCAGCGGGAGGCGGGCGCGACCGGCATGAGCGTCTCGCAGATCGTCGCGCGTCCCGAGGCTCAGCCAGCCGACCGTGTCCAAGCACCTGAAGGTGCTGCGCGAGGCGGGGCTCGTGAGCGTCCGCGACGAGCGGGCAACCGCTCTACGCCTGCAGTACGCGCCGCTCGAGGTCGTCGAGGACTGGCTGCTGCCGTTCCCCGAGGCCGACGCCGTCGACGAGCCGGCGCTGCTGGACGCGGCGGCGCAGCGGGCGGAGTCGCTGGGCCGGGCGCTCGCCGGAGCGCACGCACCAGGTCAGCGCGGTGGTGCAGGACATCCAGCGCGGTGTCAGCGAGGGCGACGAAGGTGGCGGAGGCGCTGCGCATCCGCAAGTGACGCGTGTCGTGCCGGTCGCCGACGGGTGGTCTGCTAGGCGCGTGACCCGGCCGCCCGCTCGTCGTGTAAGCTCGCGTGAGGCATTTTCTCGTAAGCGGCCGTCCCGTCGGGCGGTCGACCCCCTGAGCGTTGTGAGGTCTTCGTGGGTTCTGTTATCCGAAGCGTCGCAAGCGCATGGCGAAGAAGAAGCACCGCAAGCTGCTTCGCAAGACTCGTCACCAGCGTCGCAACAAGAAGTAGGCCGAGGCCTCCTTCCCCTTCGAGCGTCCGCGCTCCCATCCGGGATCAGGGCGCTCGTCTGCGACTGCAGGCACGCCGAAGCCGTCCGGGTCTCGCGGTGCCGCTCCTCTAAACTGGGAGCATGGTGGACGTCGCCTGACTCTCGTGGGCAAGCCCGGCTGCCATCTGTGCGACGACGCCCGCGCGGTGGTGCAGCAGGTCCTCGCGGACCTCGAGCACGCTCCTGCGGCTCCGGCCGTCTCGCTGTCCGAGGTCTCGATCCTGGACGACGCCGAGTTGCACGAGCGGTTCGTCGAGGAGATCCCGGTCCTCCTGATCGACGGCCGCGTCCACAACTGCCGGCGCATCGACCCGATCCGCCTCCGCAGAGCACTCCTGGAGCACGCATGACCATCCGCCACGTCGTCGCCTGGAAGCTGAACGCCGTCGACCCCGCCCAGCGGGCCGAGCGCACCGAGCAGATCTCGGACGCCCTGCGCAGCCTCCTGCCGATCATCCCCGAGATCGAGTCGATGACGATCGGGAAGAACTCGCTGTTCCCGAAGGACAACTTCGACATGGTCCTCATCGCGGATTACGCCGACGCCGACGCGCTGAACGCGTACGTCGAGCACCCCGACCACCGCCGCGTCGCGGGGTTCATCCGCCCGCTGGTCCGCGAGCGTGCCTGCGTCGACTTCGAGGTCTGAACCTCGCGCGACCGCTCCGACACGATCGTCGTGATGCGATCGTTGTAGCCGACCCGCAGAAGAGGACGGATCGGCCGGTGACGGCGCGCCCATCCCGCATAGTCTCTTTCCCGGGGGACGCCTGTCCCCGTTTCCGAGGTGCAGGCTGCGTCTCGCTGGGGAGGAACATCCATGTCGCAGTCAGTGTCGCCGCACCGCGGCTTCCGCGCTCGACCTGGCGGCACTCGTCGCGGGACTCGCGCTGCCGGCCTCCGCACAGGCGGCCGAGCTGGGACTCGGCGAGGCTACGGGCTGCGCCCCTGGAGATCCGGCGCCGGTGGAGCCGGGGCCCGACGATCCGGGGCTGGTGAACCCGGTCCTGTCGACCCGGATCCAGTCGAACCAGGGCCTGTGGGTCAAGGACCCGAGAACCCTGGGACCGGTCGATCCGGAGATCCCGACCCGGTGGGCCCAGTCGGCCCGGTGAACCCGGTCCCGATCGGTGAACCCCGTGCCGTCCACCAACCCTCGCCCCCCGTGGTCGTCCCGGTCGAGCCCGGGGCCCACGAACCCGGCTCCCGGTGAATCCGGCTCCGGTGAACCCCGCTCCGGTGAACCCGGCTCCGGTGAACCCGGCTCCCGCGAACCCGGCGCCGGCGAACCCTGCTCCTGCCAACCCGCGCCCGGCTCAGCCGCAGGCGCCGAGCGGTGGTGCCGGGGGAGGCACCGCGACGACCGAGGCCGGGTCGAGTGCGCCGCGCTCCTCCGCTCCGGGCCGCACGCTCCTCTCGACGTCGGCCGCCGATCCGGCAGCCGCTCCGCGCCCGCCGCGGGGGGCCAGCCGGCCGCCGAGGCGACCGCTCCCGCCGTCTCCGTGTACCTCACGCGCGACGCGGGCGTGGACCCGGGCGCGCTGACCGTCGACCTGGCCCGCTTCTACGGGGTCGGCGCGGCGTACGCGGGCTTCCAGCGCGAGGAGACCGCCACGGCGGTCCTCCGCGCTCCCTCGGGCACCGAGACTCCGCTGACCGTCGAGGGCCGCCAGGACGGCGAGACGACCAGCACCGGCTCGACCGTGGTTCCCGCCGCCGCGCTCTCCTCGATCGGCGCCTACACGGTGCAGGTCACCGGCGACCGCGGCTCCTCGGCCTCGACCACGTTCTCGCTGGCGGCCTCGACGGCGCCCGGCGTGCTCGTCGAGCCGCGCGAGTCCACCAGCAGCGAGGCGGGCTCGCCCCGCGGCGCCGTCTGGGGCTTCGGCCCGATCGAGAGCGGTCGGTCGGCGCGTTCACGACGACCGGCGTCCGTGCCGAGCTCGCCGCCGGAGCGCTGTCGGTCCGGGTCGACGCGCTCGGCTGGTCCGACCTCGCGCTCGGCGACGCGATCGTGAAGGAGCCCACGGCCGAGGTGTACTGCATCGTGGCCGTCGGCTCCGTCTCGGGACGCACCGCCGCGGTGACGATCGCCTACCCCGGAGCGGCTCCTCCGTCGAGGTGCCGGACGCGTCGCAGGTCTGCGGCATCGCCATCACGACCGCCAAGTCGGGTCGGTCTCACCCGCCTCGGCGGACGGCACCGGCGGGCTCTCGGCCGGCGTCGGCCTCACCATCGGCGCGGGCCTGCTGGTCGCGATCCTGCTCGCCGGTCTCGTGACCGCCGTCGTGCTGCGCCGCCGCCGCGAGAACAGCGACCTCCTCATCGGCGGTCCGCTGCCGCACCAGCCGCAGGAGTGATCCCGCGGCACGGGTGATCGGAGCCGGCGCGAGCGCCGGGCAGGACGCGGAACGCCCGCGGGACGACGAGGTCCCGCGGGCGTTCCGTTCGTGCGGCGTCAGGCGCCGCGTCACTCCGCCGCGCTAAGCGCAGCAGGATCGTGCGGGCCTCGGGCCGCAGCTGGAAGTCGGGCCAGACGTCCGGGCCGCACGCCCGGGAGCCGAGGCCGTGCTGGGCGGCGTCGATCGTGAGGACCGAGCGGGTCGGCTGCGGCAGCTCGTGCGGGTGCTGCGCGGCGGAGATCTCCTGCGGAGTGTGCCGGGCGAGCGTGAATCCGGGCAGGCGTCCGTGCAGATCGCGCGCCGCCTCGATCCGGAGCGCGGCGACCCGCCTCGGCGAGCACCAGTTCGCGCACGGAGGAGCGGTGCCCGCTCTCCTGCGGTCGCGCGTACGGGGTCGTCAGCGCGTCGATCCCGGCCGAGAAGCGACCCAGCCCGGGCGGCGCGGAGGCTGTCGGGAGTGGGACTGAGCGGACCGGTGCCGAACCAGTCGGCGCGGTCGATCGAGGCGGGCAGCTCGAAGGTGAGCCCGAGGCGCGGCCAGACGAGGTCCCAGCGGCCGGTCGGCACGAGGTCGGCGCGGAGGATCACGGCGTCGCCGTCGGCCGTCCAGTGCTCGTCGAGCAGCAGGGCCGCGTCGAGGTCGGCGGCCGACCAACGGGTGCGGCGGCGGAGGCCGTCCGAGGTGTCGAGGCTCTCCGAGGCGGGGACGAGGCGGTCCAGGCCCGCCTCGCGCCAGCGGACGGCCGAGGACGGGCGGGCACCCCACGTCCGTCGCCCGCGTTCGGGTCGCCGCTGACGTACGCCGGGAATCCGGCGCCCTCGTCGTTGTCAGTGGGGGCGCGCCACGCTCGGCGCGCGGACCGTCGACGGCGAGGCCGGCCAGCGAGCGCAGCCGTCCGCCGCCGAAGCGGGCCACGGCGAGGAGGTCGTCGCCCAGGGCGCCGCCGGGCGGGGCGCACCCACAGGGCTGCGGTGCCGCGGCCGAGAGCCGGCGCTGCGCGGTGTGCACGACGTGCCCCTCGGGGGCCCAGGCGGCCGCGGCGGCGAGGACGACGTCGACGCTCAGCCAGGTCTCCCCGTCGGCGGCGACCTCGACCGCGGGCAGCGGCACGGTCGCGGAGCCGCCCGCGGCGATCACTCCGGTCTCGAGCACGCCCTCGGCGGTGAGCCGGCCGTCGACCTCCGCGCGCCACAGCACGCGCAGGTCGGCGGTGGAGGCGTCGTGTCGGCGGTTCTCGACGACGACCGAGTCCTCGCCGATGCGCGTGCGCACGGGCGCGACGATCTGCTTCCACTCGAACAGGCCGGGACTCGGGGTGCTGTCCGAGAGGACCATGCCGTCCATCACGAAGTTGCCGTCGTGGACGACCTCGCCGAAGTCGCCGCCGTAGGCCCAGTACTCGACGCCGTCGGCGGTGCGGGCGCGGAGCCCGTGGTCGCGCCACTCCCAGACGAAGCCGCCGTGCAGGCGCGGGTAGCGCTCGACGAGGTCCTCGTACTGGTCGATCGCGCCGGGTCCGTTGCCCATGGCGTGCACGTACTCGCAGAGCAGGAACGGCTTGGAGCGCTGGCGCGCGGACTCGCCGGGGGAGCAGGCCGAGCAGGGTGGTGCGCGACGCGTCGTCGCCGATCTGCTCGGTCTCGGGCACCGAGGAGTACATCCGCGAGTACACGTCGGTGTAGGCGCCGGTGTAGTCGCCCTCGTAGTGCACCGGGCGCTCGGGGTCGCGGCCGTGCACCCACGCCGACATGGCGGCGAGGTTCGCTCGGTGCCCGCCTCGTTGCCGAGCGACCAGAGCACGATGCTCGGGTGGTTCTTGTCGCGCTCGACGGTGCGCTCGATGCGGTCGAGGTACGCCTCGCGCCAGGCGGGGTCGTCGCTCGGGTTGCCGGCCCAGCCCCAGCGCTCGAAGCCGTGGGTCTCGAGGTCGCACTCCAGGACCACCCAGAAGCCGAGCTCGTCGGCGAGGTCGAGCAGGCGCGGGTGCGGCAGGTAGTGGCTGGTGCGGATCGCGTTGACGTTGAACCGCTTCATCAGCGCGAGGTCCTCGCGGGCGGAGTCCTCGTCGAAGGCGCGCCCGCGGTCGGGGTGCGTCTCGTGCCGGTTCACGCCGTGGAAGACGACGCGCTCGCCGTTCACCAGGAAGCGGTCGCCGCGGATCTCGACCGTGCGGAAGCCCAGGCGGGTGGAGACGGTCTCGCCGGTGGAGGCGATCTCGGCGTCGTAGAGCGCGGCGCCTCCGCCGACCACGGCTCGACGGCGTCCAGGGCGATCGGAGCGACGTCGTCGGCGCTCGCCCACTCGACGTCGACGCCGAGCTCGGGGACGCGCAGGACGACGGGGAACGCCGCGGGCGACGCGGTCAGCTCGGCGTCGATCGTGCCCGTGCCCTCCAGTACCCGGTGCGGACCCAGACGTCCTCGAGTCCGCCGACGGGGCGGGCGAGCAGGTGCACCGAGCGGAAGATCCCCGGCAGCCACCACTGGTCCTGGTCCTCGACGTAGCTCGACGCCGACCACTGGTGCGCGCACCACGACGAGGTTCTCTCCGGGCGCACGGCCTCGGTGACGTCGAACTCCTGCGCGAGGCGGCTGCCGGATCCGATGCCGATCTCGACGCCGTTGACCCACACCCGGTAGCGCGACTCGACCCCGTCGAAGCGCAGGACGACCGCCTCGGCGTCGCCCCACGACTCCGGGACCTCGATCGTGCGGCGGTAGTCGCCGGTGGGGTTCTCGTCCGGCACGAAGGGCGGCTCGGTCGCGAAGGGGAACTGCACGTTCGTGTAGGCGGGGAGGCCGTAGCGGCCGTCGCCCTGCAGCACCCAGTGCGCGGGCACCGGGATCGAGTCCAGGCGGAGTCGTCGAAGGACTCGGAGCCGACGTCGTCCACTCCCTCGCCCTCGGGGAGCACGTCGAGTCCGCCGAGGGTGCCGGGCGCAGCCGGCAGCAGGCGGAAGCGCCACTGCCCGTCGAGCGCGATCGAGGGGGCGTCGGAGCGGAGCCACGAGCGGGCCCGGCGGCGCAGGCCCCGCCCGGGGCCGGTGTCGGTGAGGTAGTGCTCGGGAGTCGAGGTCGGGGTCACTTCGCGAGCCTTCGTCAGGCCGCCGCGCCGGAGCGCTGCGGCGCCGCGCGCCTCTGAGCATCCGAGCGGAGTCGAGCCGTCACGTCGTCGTGGGGACGCCTCCGCCTCGTGCGGCTACGCCGTCTCCGGACGCTAGCACAATCCCGAGTAGACACTCGAATTTCGGTCCTCATGGTGATGATCGAGATCACCGTCGGCCCCAGGACCGCGATGAAGAGGACCGGCAGGATGAACAGCATGAGCGGGAAGAGGATGTTGACGGGGATCTTCATCGCCTTCTCCTCCGCGCGCATCCGGCGCTTCAGCCATCTCCTTCGCCTGCGTCCGCAGCACCCCGCTGACCGAGACTCCGTAGACGTCGGCCTGCACGATCGCGCGGACGAAGCTGCGCAGGTCGGGCACCGACGTCCGCAGCTCCAGCGCGCGGTAGGCGTCGCGCCGCGTCATGCCGACGCGCATGTCCTGCAGAGTCGCACCAGCTCCTCGGCGAGGGCCCTTGCCGTTGTCGCCCGCCCGGGCCATCGCGGCCTCGAAGCCCAGTCCGGCCTCGACGGCGATCAGCATCTGGTCGAGGGTGTCCGGGAGCTCGAGGGCGATCGCGGCCTGCCGCCCCCGAGCCCGCGGCTGTGCAGGAGCAGATCGGGCACGAAGTACGCCACGACCACCACCACGACGAGGAGCAGGACGAGGATCGGCGGCGGCTGGCGCATGACGAGGGCGGCGGCGCCGGCGGCGAGGAGCATCAGGGCGGCTTCGCGAGGATCACCCGGCCCAGCGGCCAGGAGGCGGGACGGCCGGCGTGCGCGTGCAGCCGGTCGAGCCGGCGGAGCGCACCGGGCAGCAGCAGCCTCCCGCGATCCGCTCCAGTCGATCGGCGGCCGAGCGGGTGTCGACCGCCTCCTGGACGAGCCCCTGCATCAGGTTGCGGCGAGCGGCGCTGCGCTCGGCCCCCGCGGGTGCCAGGGCGGCGAAGAGCAGGGGCAGTGCCGCCAGCAGGCACAGGGAGGCGAGGAGCACGATCCGGTCCCTCTCAGAACTTGAAGCTGATGACGCGGCGCATCCAGAGGCCGCCGATGAGGAACATGATCGCGGCGACCACCATCAGCACGTAGCCCAGCCAGTGCTCGGTGAACTTGCCCACGTAGCTCGGGCTGGTCAGACTCAGGACGCCCAGGACCACGAACGGCAGCGCCATCAGGATGTAGACCGGACATCTTGCCTTCGGCCGCGAGGGCCGAGACCTGGCGGCGGATCTGGTTGCGCTCGCGGATCGTGTCGCCCACCTGGTCGAGCACCTCGGCCAGGTCGCCGCCCACCTCGCGGTGGATGCCGATCGCCTGCCCGACCCAGCTGAGGTCCTCGCTCCGCATCCGCTCGGCCGTCTGGGCCAGGGACACGTTCCAGGTCGCGCCCGAGGCGGGTCTCGTTCACGATGCGCGCGAACTCCTCCGCCGTCGGCGCCTCCGACTCGCGCGAGGCGGCGTCGATCGCGCGGAGCAGGGAGTGACCGGCGCGCAGCCCGCTCGCGAGCAGCTGGAGGGTGCCGTCGAGCTGGTCGGCGAACCGGCGCCGACGGCGATCGGCGAGGATCCGCAGGAGGGCGACGGTGACGCCCAGGACGACCGCCACGAGCAGGACGCTGAGGAGAGCGGAGCCGGCGAGCAGCCCGAGCAGGAAGGCCACGACGGACGCCGCCGACACCAGGATCAGCAGCTCGGAGGGCGACTGCGACAGCCCCGCCTCGCGCAGCGCGTCGGCGAGCCGCTCGGCCCAGCCCCGCCGCGTCAGCGCCGCCGAGATCGCCTCGCTCGTCGAGCGGGTCAGCTGCGAGAGGCCGGAGTCGCCGGCGCCGGCGTCGGGACGCCGCTCGACGGGGAGCCGCGGAGTGGAGGAGCCGAAGACCCCGAAGACCACGACGAGCACGGCCGCGCGCTGAGCACGACCCCCAGGACCGCGATCATCGGCGCTCGCCCGGGACCGGCAGGGCGAAGACCCGCGGCGACACCTCGATGCCCAGCTCGGTGAAGCGGTCGAGGAAGCGGGGCCGCACCCGGTCGCGACCGGGCCGCCGAGGATCCGGCCGAGGGTCCACTCCGGCGTAGTCGAAGACGAACGCGTCCTGCAGCACGACCACATCGCCCTCCATGCCCTGCACTTCGGTGACGTGCGTGACGCGCCGGCTGCCGTCGCGCATGCGGGTGAGCTGCACGATGACGTCGACCGCCGAGGCGATCTGCTCGCGGATCGCGCGGAGGGGCAGGTCCATCCCCGCCATCAGCACGAGGGTCTCGAGGGTCGCGAGATGGCGTCGCGCGGCGAGTTGGAGTGGACGGTCGACAGCGAGCCGTCGTGACCGGTGTTCATGGCCTGCAGCATGTCGAGCGCCTCGCCGCCGCGGCACTCGCCGACCACGATGCGGTCGGGCCGCATCCGGAGGAGTTGCGCAGCAGCTCCCGGATCGAGACCTCGCCGCGCCCCTCGATGTTCGCCGGCCGGCTCTCGAGCCGAACCACGTGCGACTGCTGGAGCTGCAGCTCCACCGCGTCCTCGATCGTGATGATGCGCTCGCCGTGCGGGATGAAGGAGGAGAGGACGTTGAGCAGGGTCGTCTTGCCCGTGCCGGTGCCGCCCGAGACGATGATGTTGAGGTGCGCGCGCACGCACGCGTCGAGCAGCTCGGCCATCTCGGACGTCACCGAGCCGAAGCCGATGAGATCCGACACGGTGAGCGGGTCGCGGGAGAACTTGCGGATGGTGAGCGACGACCCGTTCACGGCGAGGGGCGGGATGACGGCGTTCACGCGCGAGCCGTCCTCGAGCCGGGCGTCGACCAGCGGGGACGACTCGTCGATGCGGCGCCCGACCCGGGTGACGATCTTCTCGATCACCGCGCGCAGCTGCGCCTCCGAGCGGAACCGCGTGCCGCTCAGGGTCAGCCGGCCTCCGCGCTCGACGAAGATCTGCTCGTGCCCGTTGACCATGATCTCGGTGAGTGTCGGGTCGTCGAGGAGGGGCTGCAGCGGTCCGAAGCCGAGCACGTCGTCGGCGATCTGGGCGACGAGGCGCTGACGCTCCTCGGGGGTGAGCGGGGCGGACTCGGCGTCCACGATCTCGCCCAGGATGTCGCGCGCCTGCCCGAGCAGGTCCGACTCCGCGAGCGTGGGGTCGTTCAGCCGCGAGCCCATCCGGCGGAAGAGCTCGTCGCCGACCCTGCTCTTGAGGGCGAGCAGTCCGTCGACCCGCTCGCGCTCGTCCTGCTGCCGGTCCGTCTCGGGATCAGGAGCGGGAGCGGGCTCGGGGGCGGGCGGCGCTGCGGCGGCGGGCTCGTACGGCGCGTCGCGCGCGGCGTGCCGGGAGGCGAGGCGTTCGGCGAGGCTCACTGGATCCTGACCCTTCTCTGCTGTGCGGCTCCGTCGCTGCCGGTGAACGCGCCCGCGAGCCGGGTCAGCAGCACGGCCGCTCGGGAGCGGCGCTTGGCGAGGAGCAGCGGTCGACCCGTGTTGGTCGCGAGCGCGAGGTCGGCCGAGCGGGGCAGGACCGCGGTGACCGACATGCGGACCGTGGCCTCGATGTCCTTCACCGTGATGCCCGACTTCTTCTCGGCGAGGTTGACGACCAGGTGGCGGTTCTCGGGCAGGAGGCCCAGCTCCTCGAGCACGGTCAGCTCGCGGCGGAGCCCCTCGGACCCCGGGGACGTCCATCGCCGTGACGAACAGCGCGTCGGTCGCCACCTCGAGGGCGGCGAGCGTGTGATCGGTGAGCCCGGCCGAGGTGTCGACGACGACGGTGGCGAAGTCGGACGAGAGCTGCCGCAGCAGGTGCGTCACCGCCTCGGACGAGATGCGGTCGGCGTCGGCGGGGTCGATCGGAGCGGCGAGGGAGTAGAAGCCCGCCTCGTGCACGGACAGGTAGGCCTTGAGCACCAGCAGGTCCGAGGACGCCGCCGGGCCGACCGCGTCGCGGAGGGTGTGCACCGGATCCAGGCCCAGCGCGCTCGCGACGTCGCCGAACTGGGCGTCGAGGTCGACGAGGACGGTCGAGAGCGGAGCGGCACTGCCGAGGGCGACGGCCAGATTGACCGCGAGCGTGGTCTTGCCCACCCCGCCCTTGGGCGAGAGGACGACGATGACCTTCTTCTCCCGACCGCCGCGGGGGCCGTGGGACGATCGCCGATCCGCGCCTGCGCGGCCCGGCTCGATCGGCGGATCACGTCGCCGAGGGAGTCGTCGTCGGCGTCGGGAGAGAGGACGTCCCGGATGCCGGCCCTCATCGCGGCGACCGCGAGGTCGGGGTCGGGCTCCGCGACGAGGACGAGCGTGATCCGCGGGAAGGCGGTGTCGAGGGCGGCGGCGAAGCGCAGCGCCGTCTCGCGCTCGATGCCGGGGCCGATCAGGACCACGTCGACCGGGTCCTCGCCGGGCGGCGGGAGGATCGCCTCGGGGCGCAGCCCGGTGGCGGAGGCGGGGAGGCGCGGTGACCCCGGAGCCGTCGTCGACGAGGGCGGCGGTCACGCGGTCGACGAAGGGGGCGGCGTCGGTCACCGCGAGGAAGCGGGTCACTGGAGGAGCTCCTCGGGCGTGATGATGCGGGTGCCGTTCGGATCCGTGCCCTCCGGCTGCTTCGTCAGCCAGATCGACGCGTACTGCGCCGCGTTTCACGAGGAGCTCCGCGTCGGCTCCGTTCACGGCGAGCGTCACGTAGACGGACGCGGGGGGTATGGGCACGGTTCCGCTGGTGTCGCCCTCCGCCGTCGTGCCCAGTCCCTGCAGCGTCGTCACGAGGACCTTCTGCAACCGCATGTGGGTCTGCGTCCCGACGGTGAGCACGACTCCGACCGTGTCGCCGGGAGCGAGACCTCCGCCGAGGACGCGCTCGGGGCTGAGCAGCACGGTCACCTCCTGCAGTCCGGCGGGGACGTCGACGCGACCCGGGACCTCGAGGGCATCGGGTGACACCATCCGCACGGTCAGCAGCTGCTCCCCGGTCACCAGATCGACCGAGGTGACGAGGCCGCCGAGGCCGTCGAGCGTCGTCGCGGCGCCGAGGGCGACGGCCGCTCGGGGGAGGGGCTTCACCTCCAGGTACTCGGACAGCTGCTCGGAGGGAGTGCCGGCGGGAGCGTCGCGGGAGAGCACGAGGACGTCGACCGGCTGCTGGCCCTCGAGAGCGCGCTGATCGGCGCCCCTCGTGTAGAGGGTCACGGCGATCACGCCGATGACGGCGAGCACGAATCCGAGGATCGCGAAGCAGGATGCGGAGCTTCACGGGGCAGGGGGTCCTAGTCCGACAGAGTGATGATGGACGCGCCGAGGTCCGCGCCGCCGAGGCTGAACGCGTCGTCGAGCGAGACGAAGGTCGTGAACTTCCCGATGATGCCCTTGCAGGTGCCCTTGCACCCCGCGCCCGGATAGGTCTGGTTGTTCCAGCTCATGCCCGGGAAGTTCCAGCCGAGCACCTGGAAGGCGGCGAAACCGCTGATCGTGTACCAGCCGCTCGACCCGGTGCCGCCCTTGTCGGAGTAGACGGGGAGGAGCACGGTCGTGCCGCCGAGCTTCGACAGCTGGGCGGCGCAGCCGGGGGGCAGGCTGACCCCGGTGCTGCCGGAGACGGGCGCGGGCTTCGTGGTGTCGACCCTCGCCTTGCAGGTGCCCACAGGATCGCGCAGCCAGCCGAATCCGCCGGGGAGGAGCTGTCCGGAGGGGCTCGTGGTCTGGCAGGCGGTGCCGCCGGAGTCGCCGTGCATGCTGATGACCTGGATCGCGCCGTCGAGGCGGAAGACGCACGGCGCGAAGGCGAGGGCGAGAGCGGCCGGACCGGCGGCCGGGCTGCCCCAGGAGGATGCGGCGGACGCGTCCGCCTGCAGGGAGTCGATTCCGAAGACCGGCGCGAACACGGTCGCGAGGGAGCCGGCACCGGTGGCGTCGTCCTCCGCCGATGTCGTGACGCGCACGGACGTGGCGGTCGGGAACGTCGCGGCGGAGCCCGACGCTCCGTCGCCGGCATTGGCGTCGGCGTAGGTCGCGGCGAGCGCGACAGCCGCCGCTTTCACTGCTGTCGTCGTGCAGGGGGTCGTCGCGCAACTCTGCGCCACCGCGAGGGCTGCTGCGTCGGCGCCGTTCTGCAGTTCGGCGCGTTCGACGTTGAGCCGGGCGATGTCGATGGCGAGAGCGGCGCTGGCCAGGACGACGACCATGGCGACCGCGACGACGATCGAGACGGCACCCCGCTCGTCCGCGAGCCCGCGAGTCAGCCGCCGCACCGCATCGCCGCCTTCCCGGTCAAGGTGATGCTGTCGCCGAAGAGACCCGTCATCAACCGGTAGCTGTAGGTGATCGTCGTCGTGCTGCGGGCACCCGCGGTGCAGGTGGCCGGCGAGACGGATATCTGGGCATCGGCGAGGGCGGGGGACAAGTAGAAGGCCGAGTCCTTGACGGCATTTCTCGCCGCCGCGGGATCGTTGTGCAGCGCCATGCTTCTCGCACCCTCTCGGGCGGCATTGGTCAAAGTCGTCTGCGCGGTGAAGAGCAGTGAGAACTCCACTATTCCGACGAGGATGACCATCAGAATAGGGAGGAGTATCGCGAATTCGAGAGCGACAGCACCGTCTTCTTCTCCGAGTCGTCTGTTCATTCGAGACCTCAGGATCGCGAAGACGGGACGGCGTCGCGGGAGAGTGCGACGCCGTCCCTCGGGGGGTGGACTACTCGGCGGCGGGCGCGTCCGGCAGCTCGTCGCTGATGCTCTGGAAGATCCCGGCCAGCTGCGGGCCCAGGAGGACGACGACTCCGATGATGACGACGGCGATCAGGCCCACCAGCAGGCCGTACTCGACAGCGGTCGCGCCCTTCTGCTCTTCGCGCAGGCGGTCTTTCGTCGTGGTGACGAGAGTCTGAAGAGTGATGAGGAGAGAGAGCATGGTGAACCTCCGAGATGGGGTGAGCGAGACCGGTTTACAAGGGAGCAGGAATTCGACGACCCAGTGTGAGACCGATCGTGCGAATACCAGTGGTGCTGCTGCAGAGAAGGGGCCGGATCACGGGGGTGATCGAGAGCCCGCCGAATAGATTCGGCCGTATTCATTTCTGCGGCATCACTGATGATAGAGAGATCACCCGGCTCGTCTCGTACCCTTCCGGGGGACAAAGCACTTGACGATCCGTCCCTCCGCCTCAGGGGAGAGTGCGAGCACCACCACGGCCCCGGCGAGCATCATCGGACCGAAGGGCACCGGCGTCCCGCGCCGGGCGCGACCCGTCAGCAGCAGCACCGCCGCGGCGAGGGCCGCGAGTGCGAACCCGGCGGCGGCGCCCACGAGCAGCTCGTTCCAGCCGCGCGATGCGAGCATCGTGCCGATCACCGCGGCGAACTTCACGTCGCCCATCCCGAGTCCGCCGGGCGAGATCAGCGCCAGCACCAGGTAGACCGCGAACAGCGCCAGCCCGCCCAGCAGTGCGCGGAGCCCGTCCCCCGGCCGTCCATCGACGACGCTCGCGATCAGGACGAGCAGTCCGCCGACCGCGATCGCGGGGACGACTAGGACGTTCGGCAGCAGCCGGTGCCGGAGGTCGATCGAGGACAGGTGCACCCCCACGACCGTGAGGAGCACGAGGGCGGCGAGCACGGCGCTCGGGGGGTTCGTCGCCGTGAGCGCCGCCGCTCCCACGGCGCTCGCGGCTCCGGTCGCCACCGCGACGGCGGGGGAGGAGCGACCGGGCGGCAGGCCCCGCTCGACGCGGGGGACGCGCCGGAGCACGGCGTCGAGGAGGGCCCCCGCGACGAAGGCGACGAGGGCCGAGATCGCGACGAGAGCGGCGGTGGCGGGCATGCGCCCATCCTGCCCGTGTCCTCCACCCGGACTCGGCGCATTCCCGGCTTGGCGGTGCAGACTCGCGGCGGCCGCGCGCGGGAGACCCCGCGGTCCGCCGGCGGTGATACGCCGGCGAGCGGGAGAGCGAGACCGTTCCACCGCCACACGGGAGCCCCTGGCGTGAGACCCCGGGGGGCTCCTCCACTCCCTCCGGATCGCCCCTACTTCACCGAGCCCTCGGTCAGCCCCCTCGCCAGAAGCGCTGCAGCACGACCATCGCGATCGCCAGCGGGATGATCGACAGCAGCACGCCGCCGGTCGTCAGCTCGTAGAACTCGGGCAGGCGGTCGACCTGGCTGAGCCAGTTGTTGAGGCCGAGCGTGATCGGGAACAGCTCGGTGTCCGACAGCATCACCAGCGGCAGGAAGTAGTTGTTCCAGATGCCGACCAGCTGGAAGAGGAACACGGTCACCAGCGCCGGGGTCAGGATGCGCAGCCCCAGGGTGTGGAAGATGCGCAGCTCACTCGCCCCGTCGATCCGCGCCGCCTCGATGATCGCGGTGTCGACCGTCGCCTGCGCGTAGATGCGGCAGAGGAAGAGGCCGAACGGCGAGACCAGCGAGGGGATCAGCACGCTCCAGTAGGTGTTCGCGATGCCCATCTGGCTGAAGAGCAGGAACAGCGGCAGGGCCGTCGCCGTGCCGGGCACGAGCACGCCCGCGAGGATCGTGCCGAAGACGAGGCGGTTGCCCCGGAACTCGTACTTCGCGAGCGCGTAGCCGCCGGCCGCGGCGAGGTACGTCGCGAGCAGGGCGCCGACTCCGGCGTAGAGCACCGAGTTGAGGAACCAGCGGACGAAGATGCCGCCGTCGTAGGTCAGCACCTGGCCCAGGTTGTCCCAGAGGGCGAAGGTCGGGGCGAACCAGAAGCCGTAGGTGGCGAAGAGGTCCTCGGTGGTCTTCGTCGCCGCGACCACGACCCAGTAGACGGGGACGAGGAAGTAGACCGCGACGACCACGAGGATCCCGGTGACGATGATCGTGGAGGCGCGGTTGCGGCCGGCCGAGCGGTCGGGGCCGCGACCCGACTTCACGGGACGGTTCGCGGTGACCACCCCGGTGGTCGTGGGCTGCACGGTGTCGCGCGTCGCCTGGCTCATGAGGACTTCCTGTTCGAGATCGAGAGGAACGTGAAGGAGAGGACGAACGCGACCAGGGCGATCAGCACGGCCTGCGCGGCGGCGACGTTGTAGTCGTTGTAGGCGAAGGCGGTCGTGTAGGCGCTGAGGTTCGGCGTGTACTGGCTGTCGATCGCGGGCGCGACGGTCTTGAGGACCTGGGCCTCGGCGAAGAGCTGCAGGGTGCCGATGATCGAGAAGATCGTGGTCAGCACGAGCGCCGGGCGGATGAGCGGCAGCTGGATGCTGCGCGCGACGCGGAACGTGGACGCTCCGTCGACCTTCGCCGCCTCGTACAGCTCGACCGGGATCGCCTTCAGCTGGGCGACGATGATCAGCATGTTGTAGCCGGTGTAGCTCCACAGCGAGATGTTCGCGATCGACCACAGCACCGAGTCCGCGCCGAGGAAGTCGGGCTCGAGGCCGACCACGTTCGCCGCGTCGATGATCGGGCTGAGCCCGGGGACGTAGAGGAACGACCAGAGGATCGTCGCGATCACTCCGGGCACGCCGTAGGGGAGGAAGTACGCCGCGCGGAAGAAGCCGGGGAACCGGGCCGAGGCCGACTCGAGCATGAGCGCGAGCACGGTGCAGAGCGCGATCATCACCGGCACCTGGACGATGCCGAAGAGGAACATGCGGCCGATCGACGCGATGAAGTTGCCGTCGGCGAGGGCCTGCGCGTAGTTCGAGAACCCGGCGAACTCCGTCGTCACTCCCGCCTCGCCGAAGAGCCCCGAGCGGGTCACCTTCGTGAAGCTCGAGCCGATGGCCACGACGATCGGGAGGAGGAAGGTGAGGACGAACAGGGCGAGGAACGGGGCGAGCAGGATCCACGGGGCGCGCCCCACGGCTCCGTTGCGCTTGCGGTTCCCGGTGTCGCCGGTGGCCGCGATGGCGGCTGCGGCGGGGGAGGTCGTCGTGGTCATGCGGAGGCCTTCCTGATGCTGAGGCCCTTGTTCTCGAAGACCGTGATGATCTGCCTCTCGGCCTCGGCGACCGCGTCGACGAGGCTGGTGCCGGACGCCTTCTTCCGGAAGCCGTCGCTGAGGATGTTGAAGGACTGCTGGGTGACCGGCCACCAGGACCAGTCCGGGTTCTGCTGCTGCGAGGCGGGCACGAGGACCTCCTCGGTGTAGTTCTGGCCCGAGAAGAACTCGCTCGGTCCCTTGCGCGCCGTGCCGATCTCGCCGACCGCGGGAGACCAGCCGATGCCGCTGTTCGCGATCATCGCGTCGATGCCCTCCTGCGAGGTGGTCATCCAGACGGCGAACTCGAGCGCCTCCTTCGGGTGCGCGCTGCTCGCGAAGACGGCGGCCGTCGAGCCGCCGAGGAAGCTCGAGCCGAAGCCCGAGTCGCCCCAGACGGGCATGGGCGCCGCGCGCCATTTGCCCTCGCCACCGCTCACGCCCTGGATGAGCGCGTCGCCCCAGCTGCCCGTGGTGCAGGAGGCGATGCCGCCCGTCGCCGCCGCCGCGAACCACGCGGGGAGTAGGCGCCGTAGCCGGTCTCGACGAGGTCCTGATCGATCGCGGTGTCGAAGAAGGAGGCGACCTGCGTCGTCGCCTCGTCGGTCATGTCGATGACCCAGCCGTCCTCCTCCGCGGTGAGCCACTGCGCACCGGCCTGCGTGGCGAAGGCCGCGAAGACGGAGGCGTCAGCGAGGGGAAGCAGTCGATGTAGGAGTCGGCGCCGCGGAGCTCGGTCGCCACGGCGGCCCAGTCGTCCCACGTGCGCGGCGGCTCGGCGCCCACGCGTCCGAGCACCTCCGGCTGGTAGAAGAAGGCCATCGGACCGCTGTCCTGCGGGATCCCGTAGACGCCCCCGGAGTAGCTGACCTGTCCCCAGAGGGTCGGGTCGTAGAGATCGGCGTAGTCGGCTGCACCGTAGCGGTCGAGGTCGACCAGCCCGTTCACGAGCATGAACTCGGGCAGCGAGCGCAGCGCCGACCTGGCCCAGGTCCGGTCCGCCGCCGGCCGCGAGGGCCGAGTACAGCTTCTGGTAGCCGCCCGCGTTGCCGCCGGGGATCCAGACGGCGTCGACCTGGACGTCCGGATGCGACGCGTTCCAGACGTCGCAGACCTTCTGCAGGTCCTTCAGCCAGGCCCAGTACTGCAGGCGGATCGGTCCGCTCGCGGCCGGGATCGCCGGCGCGGTGTTGACCGAGGTGGTGCCGGGGGTGGCGCAGGCCGCCAGCGTCCCGAGTGCGGCCGAGCCGAGTCCGGCGGCCATGAGCTGTCTCCGTGTGAACGGCTTCACTGTCCCTCACTTCGTCGTGGGTGGGTGCCCGGGAGGTCTCCCGGCCCGGTGGGTCGGACGCTATCACAAAATCGAGTGGCTGCTCGAAATTGGTGGGAGCGCGGTCGGAGCGCGAGGTACGCTGTCCGCCTGAGGGCGGCATCCGCTCTCGCTCACAGTGGAGGGACCCGTCGTGTCTGAGACCGTCGAACCCGTCCGCCCCCGCCGCGGGCCCTACGCCAAGTCGGCGCAGCGCCGCCGCGCGATCATCGAGGCGGCCCATGCGGTCTTCGCCTCCCGCGGCTACGCCCGGGGGTCGCTGCAGGACGTCGCCGACCGGGTCGGCCTCAGCCAGACGAGCCTGCTGCACTACTTCCCGACCAAGACCGACCTGCTGCTGGCGGTGCTCGAGCACCGCGACGAGATCACCGGCGACGGCTCGTCCCCGCCCGACCCCGGCGAGAGCATGGTCGAGGGGATCCTCCGCCAGACCCGCTACAACGAGACGGCACCCGGAGTGATCGAGCTCTACGCGGTGCTCTGCGGCGATTCGACGACGGCGGATCATCCGGGTCGCGAGTTCTTCGCCCGGCGCTTCCGGTCGCTCCGCCAGGGGTACGCCGACGACCTGCGCGCCCTGCAGGCCGAGGGGCGGCTGCGCGAGGGGGCCGACCCCGACCGGGTCGCCGCGTCGATCATCGCGCTGTGGGACGGGATCCAGCTGCAGTGGCTGCTCGAACGCGACGCGGTCGACATGGTCGCGTGCCTGGCGGACTACCTCGACCTGATGGTGTCGCCGCCGCCCCGCTGACCAGGCTCTAGGCTCCGGTCATGGGGACGACCTGGAACGACACCGGCTGGATCTGGATCGGCTTCGCGCTCGTGACCGCGGGCTCGCGGAGCAGAAGGGGCGCTCGCGCTGGCGCTGGTTCGTGCTGGGCCTGCTGCTCGGGCCGCTCGCGCTGGCGCTGGTCGTGATCTGGGCGAGGCCCGAGCCGGGAGTGGTCACGGACGTCCGCTGGAACTTCGCGATCGGAGCGGGGGTCGCGGCCGTCGCGCTGCTGCTCGTGGCGGTGGCGTCGAGCCTGTGGCTCCTGCTCGTGCCGGCGGTACTCGCGGCAGTCGTCGCGGGCCTGCTGGCCTGGCTCAGCCGCCGCGTGCCGTACGAGCGCCTCCCGCGCTGACGGCTGGTGCTCGGATGCGGGGAACCCCGGACCGTCGGGGAACCAGGTGCTCCTGGCGGTCTCGACGGTCCGGGGTTCCCTCGGCGGGTGGAGCCCTACGGCAGCAGGCGCGACGGGCCGCGGAAGAGGTAGGTGACCTCGCGCAGGTTCGCCTGGTGCAGCATCAGCATGATCACGCGGGAGAGGCCCATGCCGAAGCCTCCGTGCGGCAGGACGCCGTAGCGGAAGAAGTCGAGGTAGAAGCCGAGCTCCTCGGGGTCGAGGCCCTTCTCGCGGGCCTGCTCGACGAGCACGTCGACGCGGTGCTCGCGCTGCGCGCCGGTCGAGATCTCGACGCCGTTGTAGATCAGGTCGTAGCTGTTGGTGATCGCCGCGTCGCCCTCTCGGCGCATGTGGTAGAACGGCCGGATGCTCGAGGCGTAGTCGGTCAGGAACACGAAGTCGTGCCCGAACTCCTCCTTCACGTACGCCGCGATGCGGCGCTCGCCCTCGGGATCCATGTCGTCGTCGGCGCGGGGCACCTCGTAGCCGCGCTCGGCGACGATCCGCTTGGCCTCGGCGAGGGGGATGCGCGGGAACGGGGTCGTGGGCACCTCCGAGGTCGATGTCGAAGAGCGCCTTCACCTCGGCGCCGTGCTTCTCGACGACGGCGGTGAGGCCGGCGACCATCAGCTGCTCGTGCAGCTCCATGACGTCCTCGTGCGACTCGATCCACGAGACCTCGGAGTCGACGCTCGTGAACTCGGTGGCGTGACGGGAGGTGAAGCTCGGGTCGGCGCGGAAGGCCGGCCCCACCTCGAACACCTTGCCCAGGCCCTGCGCGGCTGCGCCATCTGCTTGAAGAACTGGGGGCTCTGCGCGAGGTAGGCCTTGGTCTCGAAGTACTCGACCTCGAACAGCTCGGCGCGCGACTCCGACGCGCTCGCCATGAGCTTGGGCGTGTGGATCTCGATGAAGTCGTTGTCGATCCAGTAGGTGCGCAGGGCGTGCTCGAAGGTCGTCTGCACGCGGGCGATGAGGTTCTGCTCCGGGCGGCGGAGGTCGAGGAAGCGCCAGTCCATGCGCTTGTCGATGCCGGAGTCGGGGGCGATGGGCGCCTCGGGGATCGACGCGGCGACGATCTCGAGCGTCTCGAGCTTCACCTCGATGCCGCCGAGCTTCACGCGCTCGTCGTGCTTGAGCTGACCCGTCACCGTGACGAAGGAGCCCTGGGCGAGGCCCGAGATCTCCTCGGTGATCGCGAGCTTCCGCGGCGGCGACCTCGTCGCCCTCCTCGGCCTCGCGGACGGCCGGGTTCACCAGCTGCACGGCGCCGGACTCGTCGCGGAGGACCACGAACTGCACCTTCTTCTGGTCGCGCACGGTCTCGACCCAGCCGGACACGCGGACGGGTCCGTCCTCGAGCGCGGCGAGCTTCTTGACGGTGGTTCGGGGGAGGCGGGTCTCGTCGGTCACGGTAGGGGAGTCTACCCGCGGGGCGGCGAGGCGGCCGAGGGCGACGGGTAGCGTCGGAGCATGAGCACCGCACTGATCACCGGAGCGTCCACCGGCATCGGAGCCGCCTTCGCGCGGGCGTTCGCGAGCCGCGGCTGAGCCTCGTGCTCGTCTCGCGCGACGAGGCCCGGCTCGAGGAGGCGGCCGCAGCGTTCCGCGTGCTCGGCGCCCCGGACGTCGAGGTGCTGCCGGCCGACCTGACCGATCGGGAGCAGGTGGAGCGCATCCGCAGCGGGCTCGTCGATCCGGAGCGGCCGGTGCGGGTGCTCGTCAACAACGCGGGCTTCGGGATCGACGGCAGCTTCTCGGAGCCGGACGTCGCGGCGCAGGACGCGGCGTTCGAGGTGATGGTCCGCTCGGTCGCGGTGCTCTCGGGCGCGGCCGCCGAGGCGATGACCGCACGGGGCCGCGGCGCGATCCTCACCGTGGCGAGCGTCGCGGGCTTCGTGCACCTGGGCCCCTACTCCGCGATCAAGGCGTGGGCGACGGCGTTCGCGCAGTCGCTCGCGGTGGAGCTGCGCGGCACCGGCGTCCGGGCGGCGGCGCTGTGCCCGGGCTGGGTGCGCACCGAGTTCCACGAGCGGGCCGACATGGACACGTCCGCCATCCCCTCCTTCCTCTGGCTCGACGCCGACGCGGTGGTCGAGGAGTTCCTCCGCGACGTGGCCCGCGGTCGGGTCGTCTCGGTGCCGTCGTGGCGCTTCGGGGTGCCGGTCGCCGTGGTGCGGCAGCTGCCGGACGCCCTCGTGCGCCGGCTGTCGGCGGCGGTGCTGGCCCGCCGCTGAGCACGTCGCGCTGAGCACCCGTTCAGCGTCCGCCCAGGACTGCCGTTCCCGGCGTTCCCCCACGCGGCGTTCCGTACACTTGACGCTCGTGGTTGCCGATCAGATCCATCTCGTGCGGCACGGCGAGGTGTTCAACCCCGACCGGGTCCTCTACGGACGACTCCCGAGCTTCCGACTCTCGGACCTGGGCCACCGGATGGCCCGCGCGGCGGCCGACGACCTGCTCGAGCGGCGCCGTCACGTGACGACGCTCGTCGCCTCCCCGCTCCAGCGCACGCAGGAGTCGGCGCAGCCGATCTCGCAGGCGTTCGAGCTCGAGATCACCAGCGACCCGCGGGTGATCGAGCCGAGCAACCGCTTCGAGGGCAAGTCGCTCGCGGCGCGCAGCTCGGCACTGCGCAACCCGAAGCACTGGCCGTGGCTGCGCAACCCGTTCGAGCCCAGCTGGGGCGAGCCCTACCTCTCGATCTCGGCGCGCATGTACGCGGCGATCGAGTCGGCCTGGCAGGGCACCGCCGAGGGCGACGCCGTGATCGTCAGCCACCAGCTCCCGATCTGGACCGTGCACCGCGCCCTCGCGGGGAGCGGCTCTTCCACGACCCGCGCAAGCGCCGCTGCGCGCTCTCGAGCATCACCACGATCGAGCGCCGCGGCGACGGCTTCGTCGAGGTCGGCTACACCGATCCCGCCGCGGGCCTCCAGGGCCTCGCGACCGACGTGGGCGCCGTCTGATGCGCCGACGCCTGCTCTCCGTGTCCGCTCTCGCCCTCGTCGCGGCCGTCGTGCTGGACCGGCTGCACCCGCGACCAGCTCGCGGAGGACTACCGCAAGGGCGACAACAAGGGCTACATCTCGGGCGACGGCACGATCACCGAGATCGACGAGGCCGACCGCTCCGATCCGATCGTGTTCGCGGGCACCGATGAGAACGGCGAGGCGGTCGATTCGGCGGACCTCGCCGGCCGGGTCGTCGTCGTCAACTTCTGGTACGCGAGCTGCGCCCCTGCCGGGCGGAGGCGGCCGACCTCGAGTCGGTGAACGCCGAGTACGCGGGCCAGGACGTCTCGTTCGTCGGCGTCAACGTGCGCGACCAGGCTCCCCAGGCCGCCGCCTTCGCGAAGACCCACGGCATCACCTACCCCTCGATCGTCGACGTCGACGGATCCGCGCAGCTCGCCTTCAGCGGCACCGTGCCGCCGAACGCGGTCCCCACCACGCTCGTGCTCGACCGCGAGCACCGCGTGGCCTCGCGGATCCTCGGTCAGCTGCAGGAGGCGTCGATCCTGTCGACCCTCGTCGGCGACACGCTCGCGGACGCGGAGTAGCGCCGTGGGCGAGATCGTCATCAGCGGTCAGCTGCTGCTCGCGGTGCCGATCGCGCTCCTCGCGGGGCTCGTGTCGTTCGCCTCGCCCTGCGTGCTGCCGCTCGTGCCCGGCTACCTCGCGTACGTCGGCGGCTTCACCGACGCCGACGAGCGCCGCGCCCGCGGCCGCAGCCGGGTGCTGCTGGGCGTGCTGCTCTTCGTGCTGGGCTTCTCCCTCGTGTTCGTGCTCTACGGAGCGGCCGCCGGGTCGATCGGATTCTGGATGAGCCGCTACAGCGACGTCATCACGCGCGTCCTCGGCGTCGTCGTCATCGCGATGGGCCTCGTGTTCGTGGGCCAGTTCTCGTTCCTCCAGCGGACGCTGCGCCCGAGCATCCGCCCCGCGACCGGCCTCATCGGCGCTCCGCTGCTGGGCATCGTGTTCGGCATCGGCTGGACGCCGTGCCTGGGCCCCACTCTCAGCTCGATCCTCGCGCTGGGCCTGGAGTGCGGGCTCGCCCTGGCGGGGGCGCTGCTCGCGCTGATGTACTGCCTGGGCCTCGGCCTCCCGTTCCTCCTGGTCGCCTTCGGCTTCAGCTGGGTCACCTCGACCCTCGCATTCGTGAAGCGCCACATCCGCGCGGTCAACATCATCGGCGGCGTCGCGCTCGTGGTCATCGGACTCCTGATGGTCACCGGCGTCTGGAACGCCCTCGTCTACGGAGCCCTCGGCGAGGTGATCTATGGCTTCCAGCCCGCGATCTGAGCGCGGTGACGTCGACGAGCAGAAGCGCGCCGACGCGAACTTCCGCCCGTCCGACCACTACGACTCCGCTGCCGACACGATCACGCAGCCCACGCTCGGCCTCGTCGGCTGGCTGCGCTGGATGTGGCGCCAGCTCACGAGCATGCGCACGGCGCTGTTCCTCCTCCTGCTGCTGGCGATCGCGGCCGTGCCGGGCTCGCTCGTGCCGCAGCGCTCCTCCGACCCCAACGGCGTCACCCAGTACTTCGTCGACAACCCCGATCTGGCGCCCCTGCTCGACCGGGTGCAGGCCTTCGACACCTACGTCGGCCTGGTTCTCGAGCATCTACCTGCTGCTGTTCGTCTCGCTCATCGGCTGCATCATCCCGCGCACCAAGCACCACTTCGAGGCGATGCGCTCGCGCCCGCCGAAGACGCCGGTGCGCCTGCAGCGGCTCGCGGGCTACACCGTCCGCGAGGTCGAGGATGCGACGGCCGAGGAGGCGGTCGCCTCCGCCGACGCCGTGCTGCGCCGCGCCGGGTACCGCGTCGAGCACTACGACGACTCCCGCGGGCGCTGGAGCAGCGTGTCGGCCGAGCGCGGATACCTCCGCGAGACCGGGAACCCTCGTGTTCCACTCCGCTCTCGTCGGGATCCTGCTGGCCGTGGGCATCGGCGGCGGCTTCGGCTACAGCGGCCAGCGCGTGCTCGTCGAGGGCGGCCAGGGCTTCGCGAACAATCTCGCGGCCTACGACTCGTTCAACCCGGGGCGCTTCTTCGACAGCGGCTCGCTGGACCCGTACCAGCTGACCCTCGACGGGCTCGACGTGGAGTACGTCACGGAGCCGGGCGACGCGTTCGGGCAGCCGATCGACTTCACCGCGAACGTCACGACCACCGAGCGCGGCGGCGGCAGCGAGGAGCGGACCGTCAAGGTCAACGAGCCGCTGGCGATCGGCGGCACCAACGTCTACCTGCTCGGCAACGGCTACGCCCCGACCATCACGGTGCGCGACCCGTCCGGCACGGCGATCTTCACCGACTCGGTGCCGTTCCTCCCGACCGATGCGAACCTGACCTCCGTCGAGAGTGGTGAAGGTGACGGACGGACTCGCCGAGCAGATCGGCATGACCGGCTTCTTCTACCCTACGCAGCAGGAGGGCGCGACCGGCGCGTCGTCGTCCATCTTCCCGGACCTGCAGTACCCCGTGCTCTCGCTCAACGTGTTCGCCGGGAACCTGGGCCTGGACGAGGGCGTGCCCACGTCGGTCTACGTGCTCAACACCGACACGCTCACCCGCCTCACCGGCGGCGACACCGGGGTGGCGTCGCTGACGCTCAAGCCGGGGGAGACGGTCGACCTGCCGGACGGCCTGGGCACCGTGACCTTCGAGAACGTGGGAGCCGATCCGGACGTCGTCGGGACCGACAGCGTGCGCCGGTTCGCGTCGTTCGACATCCACCACGACGCCACCCAGGGCTGGGTGCTGGTCCTTCGCGATCCTCGTGCTCGCGGGCCTGCTCACGTCGCTGTTCGTGCCGCGCCGGCGGGTCTGGATGAAGGCGACGCCCGCCGAGGACGGCGGGCTGCGGCTCGAGTACGCGGGGCTCGCCCGCGGCGAGGATCCGCAGCTGGTGCGCGCGGTGCGCACGATCGCCGATCGGCACGCTCCGCTCGACTGAGAGCCTGCCGGGGGAGGCCGAACCTGTGCATCCGTGCAGGGGCGGTTCGAAGGAGCGTCGCCTATCCTTGTCCGGTGATCGAGACCCTCTCCCAGTACTCGGTGCTGACCCTGTCCTCGGCGATGGGCGTCTACGCCCTCGCCTTCATCTTCTTCGCGATCGACCTGGCCCGCCGGTCCTCGCTCGCGGACGGGGAGTCGCTCGGGGTCGTCCAGGAGGCCGAGCGGGTCGCCTCCGTCGCCGCCGCCGACAGGGCCGCGAGCGGCAGGGCCACCGTGGCGTCCGGAGGGACGGGCCGTCCCACCGCGACGCTCTCGCGCTTGGGCAGCCGTGTCGAGGACGAGGTCTACAACGCCCCCGCGCGCTCCAAGACCATGCGCATCGGCTTCTCGCTGACACTGCTGGCCTTCGTGCTGCACGCCGCCGCCGCGGTGCTGCGCGGAGTGGCGGCGGGCCGCGTGCCGTGGGCCAACATGTACGAGTTCTCGCTCACGGGCACGCTCATCATCATCGGTGTGTTCCTCGTCGTCCAGCTGCGCTGGGACCTCCGCTTCCTCGGCGCCTTCATCACCGGTCTCGTGCTGGTGCTGCTGGGCATCGCGACGGTCAACTACTACGTGGCCGTCGTGCCGCTCCCGCCGGCACTGCAGTCGTACTGGCTCGTGATCCACGTGCTCGTCGCGATCCTCGGCACCGCGTTCTTCGCCCTGGGCTTCGCGCTGTCGGTCACGCAGCTGCTGCAGGCCCGCCGCGAGGGGGCGGAGGAGAACCCGCGCTCCGTCCTGCGGTTCCTGAAGACCCTGCCCAGCGCGCTCACGCTCGAGAACCTCGCGTACCGCGTCACCATCATCGGCTTCATCCTCTGGACCTTCACGCTCATCGCCGGCGCCGTCTGGGCCGAGAAGGCGTGGGGCCGCTACTGGGGCTGGGACACCAAGGAGGTCTGGACCTTCATCATCTGGACCATCTACGCCGGCTACATCCACGCCCGGGCGACCCGCGGCTGGCGCGGCACCCCGTCGGCCTGGCTCGCGATCATCGGCTTCGCGGCCGTGATGTTCAACTTCGGCGTGGTGAACGTGTTCTTCAAGGGGCTCCACGCGTACTCCGGACTGGACACCGGAATGTAGCTCGAGCAGCACGAACGAGGCCGAGAGCCCCGGGTCACCGCAGTCCTGCGGATCCGGGGCTCTCGGCCTTCGTCGTGCAGGCGTCCCGGCGTCAGGCGTTCGAGACGATCACGTCGACGAGGTGCGGAGCGAATGGGTCGTCGAGGGCGAGCACGAAGCGCGTGCGCGAGCCCTCCGGATGCACGTCGCGGTAGATGCCGCGGAGGTCGGGGATCGTCTGCCCGCGGCCGGGGCCACGGGTGGCGTCGACCTCGACGGGGACGCGCGGGGCGGAGGCGACTCCGACCGCGTCGAGGGCGATCGCGGCGGCCATCGGGTCGTGCATCGCGGCGGTGCGCTCGCCGAAGTGGCCGACGTAGAAGTCGAAGTAGTAGTCGAGCGCCTGCCCGATCGCCTCCGAGAGCGGATCCCCCGACTGGAGCAGGATCGCGCGGTGCTCCTGGGTCATCAGGTGCCGCATGGTGACGTCGAGCGGCACGAGGGTGAGGTCCCAGTCGGCGGCGACGACCTCGGCGGCCGCGGCCGGGTCGTGCCAGATGTTCGCCTCCGCCACGGCGGTCACGTTGCCGGGGACCAGGGCGGCGCCGCCCATGACGGTGACGGAGTGCAGCAGTCCCGGCAGCTCCGGGTGCTTGCGCAGCGCGAGGGCGATGTTCGTCAGAGGGCCGACCGCGATCAGCCGCAGCTCGCCCTCGTGCTCGCGGGCGAGGCGGAGGAGGAGATCGGCCGGGTCCTCCTCGACCGGGTCGGCACCCTGCGGCAGCTCGACGCCGCCGATGCCGTTCTCGCCGTGCACGTGCGGGGAGCCGCCGGAGTAGGGCTCCTCGAGGAAGTCGTGGGCGCCGACGGCGACGGGGACGTCGGTGCGACCGGCGAGGGCGAGCAGGCCGAGGCTGTTCACCGCCGCCCGGCGGGCATCGGTGTTGCCGCTGACCGTGCTGATGCCGACGAGGTCGGCGAGGGGGACCGCAGCAGGTAGGCGAGGGCGAGGGAGTCGTCGATGCCGGTGTCGCAGTCGAGGAAGACGGGGACGGTGGGTGCGGTCACGGGGCTCCGATGCTCGAGGAGGAGGGGTTCGGCCCGGGCATCGGCGACCGGGCCGCTCCATTCTCGCGCAGTGCACCACTCGGTTCACGCCGGCGGGTCGGCTGCGCGCTCGCGGGCGAGCGACAGCGCCCGGACGACGTGCGGCGACCACCGCTCGAGGGACGCCCGCTCCTCGGCGAGGCGGGGCACCTTGACCCACTCGCGGAGCGTCCGGCGGCCCATCACCACCGGCAGAGCGCTGCCGTCGGCGACGAGGTCGAGCGTCTCCTCCCGGGTCAGCTTCACCACCAGGTGCTCGTCACCGCCGAGGAAGCAGACGATGACCCCCTGGAACCGGATCGCGGGGGCGCCGAACATCGTCGCGATGTCGACACCGTCGATCCCGCTCGCCTCGATCAGGTCCTCGAGGAGGGCGCGCCGGTGCGCGAGGGTGCCGCCCGGTCCGGTGCTCATGCCGCGAGGGTAGCGCCGCGCCGCCTCCGGGCGCAGGCCGTGCGGGATCAGAGGAGGTCGTACGCCCCACGGAGCCGGTCGCGCCACCAGGCGAGACGGTCCGGAGAGACGGCGTGCCGCACGAGCAGCTCCTCCGAGACCTCGACGCGCTCGACGGGGATCGCGCCGTCGACGGGTCGCAGCGGCCGCTCGGTGACGTCGGCGGCGAGGAGGAGGCGGTCCCGAGTCCGCAGTCGTACGGCAGCTCGGGCAGCGCGGCGGCGAGGGCGGCACCCATCGCGAGTCCGACCGAGCTGTCGAGAGCGCTCGACACGACGGCCGGCAGTCCGGCCTCGGCGGTGATCGCCAGGGCGCGGTGCACGCCTCCGAGCGGCTGCGCCTTCACCACCAGCAGGTCGGCGGCTCCGGCTCGCGCGACGGCGAGCGGATCCGCGGCCTTGCGCACGCTCTCGTCGGCGGCGACGGGGATGCCCATGTACTTCACGCGCTTCCGGAGCTGCGCGAGCTCGTCGACGCTCGCGCACGGCTGCTCGACGTACTCGAGGTCGTACTCGGCGAGGGCGTGCACCGCGTGCTCGGCCTCGTCGACGTTCCAGCCGCCGTTGGCGTCGACCCGGATGCGCCCCTCGGGACCGAGGACCCGGCGCACCTCGGCGACGCGCGCGACGTCGTCGGCGAGGGTCTGCCCGCGCTCGGCGACCTTCACCTTGGCCGTGCGGCAGCCGTGGTAGCTCGCGAGGATCGCCGCGACCTCGTCCACGCGGACGGCCGGCACGGTCGCGTTCACCGGGATGCGGTCGCGCAGCGGCGCCGGCAGCGGGGTCCAGCCGTAGTCGAGGGCCGCGCGCAGCCAGGCGGCCGACTCCTCGGCGCCGTACTCGAGGAACGGCGAGAACTCGGTCCACCCCTCAGGTCCGCGCACCAGCGCGATCTCGCGGTGGTCGACTCCCCGGAACCGCGTCAGCAGGGGCAGAGCGACGACGCGGAGTCCCGCGTCGACCTCGTCGAGGGTGGGGAGGGCACGGGTGGGCACGACGTCGTCCATGCCGCCATCATCCTCCGCACCGGCTGCGCGGTCGCCCGGACGCCCCGCTCCCGGGCTCCGTGCAGTGCGTGCAAGACTGGCGCGCAGCCGCTCGACCCCCGGAGGAACGCGATGAGCCAGGTCCCGATGAGCCCGCCGCCGGTCGCTCCGCCCGGGCCCGGGCGCACCCCGCTCGGTGCGGGCGCCTGGGTCGCGATCGCGATCAGCGGTGTCCTCGGGCTCGTCTACACCGGCGTGCTCGCCACGCTCCTGGCGGTCGGCGTCGGCCTCGCGGTCGACGCCGCGGAGCCGGCGGCGACGAGCGTCCCCGCTCCCGGGGGCTCGGAGGAGCCGTTCGGCGAGGGCGACCCGTTCGGCGACGACGACTCCGGCGACCCGTTCGGCGACGACTCCGGCGACCCGACCGATCCCCTCTACGGCTACCCCGGCTACGAGGAGGGCGACGCCGCCTCCGTGCTGGACCAGCCCTCCGCCGAGGAGGCGATCGCACTCTCGGAGCAGGCCGTCGCCGCGGTGGAGGCGGCCGTCCTCGGAGAGTGGGAATCTGCCGACGACGAGTACTACGAGCGCTCCGAGAACGCCTACGGCGGCCCGTCCCTGCTCGTCGACTACCTCTCGGCGACCGGCTACGCCGAGGCCGACCTCTCGACCGACGCCGACAAGCAGGCCGTGGTCGACCGCTTCACCGCCGCGCTCGCCCCCCTCGGCTTCGACTCGATCGACATCGCGGACGCGCCGTCCGAGTGGTCGGAGGTCGGCTACACCCTCCCCGGCGAGCTGAGCGACGAGGAGGCGCGGGCGGCACTCTGGGTCGTCACCGCCTCCTCCACCGACCGGCTCGTGCCGGCGGTCGAGCTGGGGCTCGTCGACCTCGACTCCGATGCGAGCGGCGAGGTGGAGGCGATGCTGAACGATGTCGGCCTGAGCCCGGCGCCGAGCGGTGCATTCCTGGCCGGCTACGCGAGCGGAGGTGCTCGAGTCGGGCGACCGCGCCGAGTTCACCGCTCGGATGGAGGAGTTCGGCGGCATCGCGACCGCCTGACGACGCCGCGCTATCCGCATCCGCCCGCCCCCGCAAGCCCAGGTCCGCCGCAGGCGTCCCGCCTAGCGTGAGGGCATGGCGGAACCCCGAGCGACCAGACCCTGCGCGACTACGCGGCGATCGGCGACGGGAGGACGGTCGCACTGATCGCGCGGGACGGCAACGTCGACTGGATGCCGGTGCCCGACCTCGGATCGACCCCCGCGTTCGCCGCGCTGATCGACCCGGAGTCCGGCGGCTGCGTCGAGCTGCGGCCCGAGGAGCCCGCCGAAGTCACCCGCAGGTACCTGCAGGACACCAACGTCCTCGAGACCACGTTCACGACCGAGTCGGGATCCGTCACGGTCACCGACGCGCTCGTCACCGGCATCGCGGGCCGCCTGCCGTGGGCCGAGCTGGCCCGGCGCGTCGACGGGGTCGAGGGCGAGGTGCGGATGCGCTGGGCCGTCCGACCCGGCACGGGCCTGGGCACGGTCTCGCCGTGGATCCAGAACGCCGACGGCCGCTCGCTCATCCGCGCCGGCGACATCACCATCGGCATCACCGGTCAGGAGCACGGACCCGACGGCGACGACGCCCCTCGGGAGCCGGCGACGAGCTCACCGGGGCCTTCACCGTCACGGGCGGGAAGAAGCCGTCGCGCCACGTCCTCGTGGTCTCGGCCACGCGCGACGAGCCGCTGCACTTCCCCGATGCGCACAACGTCGACCGGGGCATCGACCGCACGATCCGCAGCTGGCTCGCCTGGTCCGAGGAGTTCTCGTACGACGGCCCGTGGGCCGACGCCGTGCAGCGCAGCGCGCTCGCACTCAAGCTGCTGATCTACTCGCCCACCGGCGCGATCGCGGCGGCCGCCACCACGTCGCTCCCCGAGTCGCCCAACGGCGGCAAGAACTGGGACTACCGCTTCGCCTGGGTGCGCGACGCCGCCTACACCGCGCACGCGCTCGTGCGGTTCGGTCTGCGCGAGGAGACGCACGCGGCCCTGTCGTGGCTCCTGCGCACCATCAAGGAGCACGGCCCGGACCTGCACATCTTCTACGGGCTCGACGGCTCGCTGCCCAGCGGGGTGACGGAGTACGACGTGCCCGGCTGGGCGGGCATCGGTCCGGTCGTCCTCGGCAACGGCGCGCAGAACCAGCTGCAGCTCGGCGTGTTCGGCGACCTCTTCGACATCTGCCGCATCTACGTCGACTCGGGGAACGTGCTCGACATCCAGACCGGCCGGCTGCTCTCGCGCGTCGCCGACACCACCTGCGACCTCTGGCGCAACCGCGACGCCGGCATGTGGGAGCTGAAGGAGGAGCAGCACTACACGTCCTCCAAGATGGGCTGCTGGCGAGGCGCTGGACGCCGCCGTGCACCTCGCCGAGGTCGGGCAGATCCCGGGCAGCCCCGACCGGTGGCGGTTCGAGCGCGACCGCCTCCGCGAGTGGATCGAGGAGCACTGCTGGTCCGAGGAGCTGGGCTCCTACGTGATGTACCCCGGCTCGTCCGAGCTCGACGCCTCGGTGCTGCTGCACGCCCCGAGCGGGTACGAGCGCGGCGAGCGGATGATCTCGACGATCGACGCCCTGGTGGGCGAGCTCGGCCGCGGCGCCCTGATGTTCCGCTACTCCGGCATGGAGGGGGAGGAGCACCCTTCGTCGCCTGCTCGTTCTGGCTGGCCTCGGCGCTCGCCTGCGTCGGCCGGCACGACGAGGCGATCGCGCTGATGGACGAGCTGGTCGCCACGATGCCCAACGACGTCGGCATCATGTCCGAGATGGTCGCGACCGATGATCTGGCCTTCTGGGGCAACCTGCCGCAGGGCCTCAGCCACCTGGCGCTCGTCAACGCGGCGATCACCATCGAGGAGCTCGCACCCGAGAAGGTCGGGTCGAGGAAGCCCGGGTCGAGGAAGCCCGGGAGCGGCAAGAGGAGGAGTTCATGAGCGAGCTGAGCGCACGTCTGTTCCGCGACACCCGGGCGATCCTGGTCGAGAGCCCGTTCTGGCTCGACGGCCGGCTGCTGTGGTGCGACATCTCGACCGGCACGATCCACGCGAGCGCGCTCGACGGAGCCGTCGACGGCTCCGACGACCTGGTCGTGCCCGTCGAAGCTCCGCTGGGGTCGTTCCAGCCGGCGCGCGGGGGCGGCTTCGTCGCGGCCCTGGGCGACCGGATCGTGCTGCTCGACGACGCGTTCGCGATCGAGCGCGAGCTGGCTCCGATCGAGCACGTCCACGCCGGTCTGCGGATGAACGAGGGCAAGTGCGACCCCTCCGGGCGGTTCGTCGCGGGGTCGATGAACCTCACCACCGAGGAGCCGGACGGCGCTTCTACCGCGTGGACGCCTCCGGGCGCCCGAGACCCTGCTGGGCGGCTTCGCCGTCGCGAACGGCTTCGAGTGGTCCGGAGACGGCGCGACGTTCTACTTCACCGACACGGGCGTCTCGACCGTCTTCCGCTGCTCGTACGGCGACGAGCTCGGCGAGCCGGAGCCGTTCCTCGTCGGCCGGTCGTTCGACGGCCTCGCCCTCGACGTCGACGGCTGCTTCTGGACCGGAGCGAACGGCGAGAGCGCCGTGCTGCGCTGGAGCCCCGAGGGGAGCTCCTCGACGAGATCGCGATCCCCGCTCCGAACGTGACCGGACTGGGCTTCGGCGGAACGGACCTGTCGACCCTGTTCGTCGGCACCGCCCGCGAGAAGCTCGAGGAGCAGCAGCTCGTCGACGCCCCGCTCTCGGGTGGGATCTTCGCGATCGACACCCCCACACGCGGTAGACCTGCGGAGGTGTTCGGCGCAAGTCGTTGAGCGACTCGGGCGGGGGAGCGTAGACCGGAGTTATGGACCTAGGAATCGCCGGACGCACCGCCCTCGTCACCGGAGCCGACTCGGGCATCGGGCTCGCCACCGCCACGCTCCTGCTCGCGGAGGGCGCGACCGTCGTCGTGTCGGACCGCGATCAGGAGAAGCTCGACGCGGCGGCCGCCGGGCTCGACGCTCCGGACGGACGCCTGCACGCCTTCGCCGCCGACGTCACGAGTGTCGAGGAGCTCGCCGCCCTGCACGCGCAGGTCGCCGAGGCCGTCGGCGAGATCGACATCCTCGTGCAGAGCGCGGGCGTCACCGGCGCCCAGGGCCTCTTCCACGAGATCGACGACGAGGGCTGGACCAGCACGCTCGAGACCGACCTGCTCGGGCCCGTGCGGCTCGTGCGCGAGTTCCTCCCTGACCTGCGCAGCGGAGGATGGGGCGGCTCGTGCTCGTCGCCTCCGAGGACGCGGTGCAGCCCTACGACGACGAGCTGCCGTACTGCGCCGCGAAGGCCGGAGTGCTCGCACTGGCCAAGGGGCTCGCGCTCGGCACGCCCTCGAGGGCCTGCTCGTGAACGCGGTCTCGCCCGCGTTCATCCGCAGCCCCATGACCGACGCGATGATGCAGAAGCGAGCGGAGCAGCGCGGCACGTCGACGGACGAGGCGATCGCGTCGTTCCTCGACGAGGAGCGCCCGTACATGGAGCTCAAGCGCCGCGGCGAGACCGACGAGGTCGCGGCTGTGATCGCGTTCCTCTGCTCCGAGCGGGCCTCGTTCGTGAACGGATCCAACTACCGCGTCGACTCGGGCTCGGTCGCGACGATCTGATCTCCTTCCGCGCGCCCGGAGTCAACCCCCATCGCTCTGGGCCCCCGTCCGGGCGGCGTCCAGCCGCAGCAGCCAGACTCGGTGGAGGGGATCACCCCGACACCGTCAAGAGAAAGGAATGGTCCATGACCACCACCCTCGAACGCCACGTCGAAGCCCCCGCCGGCTCCGGAGCCAAGACCAGCCGTCGTCAGAACGCCGAGAAGGGCTTCAAGGCCTCGAAGGAGCTGCTCGACAGCCTCCAGATCGTCCTCGTCGACCTGATCGAGCTCCACGTGCAGGGCAAGCAGGCGCACTGGAACGTCGTCGGCAAGAACTTCCGCGACCTGCACCTGCAGCTCGACGAGATCATCGAGGCCGCGCGCGAGTTCAGCGACGACATCGCCGAGCGCATGCGCGCGCTGCACGGCATCCCGGACGGCCGCAGCGACACCGTCGCGGCGACCACCACCCTGCCCGAGTACCCGCACGGCGAGATCGACACCGCCGAGACGGTCGACCTCGTCACCATCCGCCTCGAGAACACCGCCGCCACCATGCGCGAGGTGCACGACCAGGTCGACGAGGAGGACCCGACCAGCGCGGACCTCCTGCACGCGATCATCCAGAGCCTCGAGCAGTTCGCCTGGATGGTGTCGGCCGAGAACCGCCGCACCTCCACCGCGAAGTAGCACTCCGCAGCACTGACGACAGAGGGACCCCGCACTGCGCGGGGTCCCTCTTCGCGTGCGGTCACCGCTGACCGAGGAGCGCGCGCTTCCTGCTGATCGAGTAGCGCGCGCAGCGCGCCTATAGAGATCCCCGTCCTCGGGGCCGCAGGCGTCCGCTCGGGCACCGACAGTAGGGTCGAGGGCATGAGCACGCAGGTTTCCGAGCTGTTCGACGCGAGCCGGTGGGAGCCGGTGCGCGGCTTCGACGCTCTCGAGGACATCACCTACCACCACGACCGCACCGGGCGCATCGCCCGCGTCGCCTTCGACCGGCCGGAGGTGCGCAACGCGTTCCGCCCGCGCACCGTCGACGAGCTCTACAACGCGCTCGAGGACGCCCGGACGAACCCGCGCATCGGCGTCGTGATCCTCACCGGCAACGGCCCGAGCCCCAAGGACGGCGGCTGGGCGTTCTGCTCCGGCGGCGACCAGCGGATCCGCGGGCGCGACGGCTACCGCTACTCCGACGGCGAGACGGCCGAGGGGATCGACGCCGCACGCTCGGGCCGCCTGCACATCCTCGAGGTGCAGCGCCTCATCCGCTTCATGCCCAAGGTCGTGCTCGCGGCAGTGCCCGGCTGGGCGGCGGGCGGCGGCCACTCGCTCCACGTGGTCTGCGACCTCACGATCGCCTCGGCCGAGCACGGCCGCTTCAAGCAGACGGACGCCGACGTGGGCCTGTTCGACGCCGGCTACGGCTCGGCGTACTTCGCCCGCCAGATCGGGCAGAAGGCGGCCCGCGAGGTCTTCTTCCTCGCCCGCGAGTACTCGGCGCAGCGCGCCTACGAGATGGGCGCGGTGAACGCGGCGGTGCCCCACGCCGAGCTCGAGTCGACGGCGCTGGAGTGGGCCGAGACGATCCTGACCAAGTCGCCCACCGCGATCCGCATGCTCAAGTACGCGTTCAACGCGGTCGACGACGGGCTCGTCGGCCAGCAGCTCTTCGCCGGCGAGACGACGCGGCTCGCCTACGGCACCGACGAGGCCGTCGAGGGCCGCGACTCCTTCCTCGAGAAGCGCGAGCCCGACTGGTCCCCGTTCCCGTGGCAGTACTGAGCCCATGACCCGGGAGCTGATCGCGGTCGACCTCGCCCGGAGCAGGTGCTGATCGCCCTGCGCGCCGCCCTGGACGGCAGCGGCCCGGCGATCCGCGTCGCCGCCCCCGGAGCGTCGGAATCCGCCGCCGCGGTGGTTCCGCAGCGCGTGGCCGTCGTGGTCGAGACCTCCGGCTCCTCCGGCCCGCCCAAGCGCGTCGCGCTCGCGACCGGGGCTCTGCTGACCAGCGCCGCCGCCACCCTCGCCGAGCTCGGCGGACCGGGCCGCTGGCTGTTGTGCCTCCCCACCCATTACATCGCGGGGTGCAGGTGCTCGTGCGCTCGATCACCGCCGACGCCGACCCGGTCGTCCTGCCCGAGGGGCACTTCGATCCGCTCGCGTTCCTGGAGCTCGCCCGGACGATGCCCGCGGGCGAGCGCCGCTACTCCTCCCTCGTGCCGGTGCAGCTCGCACGGCTGCTCGACGCGGCGGAGGCGGACCCGGCCCAGGCCGCGACGCTCCGCTCGTTCGACGGGCTGCTGATCGGAGGGCAGGCCGCCCCGCAGCCGCTGCGCGACCGGGCTGCGGCGCTCGGGGTGCAGGTGCGCCTGACCTACGGCCTCGAGCGAGACGGCGGGCGGCTGCGTCTACGACGGCTCGCCGCTGCGCGACGTCCGGGTCCGGATCGACGACGGACAGGTGCTGCTCGGCGGGCCGACCCTCGCCGAGGGCTACCTCGACGCCGACGGCGGGTTCGACGTCGACCGCACGGCGGCCGCGTTCACCAGCATCGCGGGGGAGCGCTGGTACCGCACCGGCGACGCGGGCGAGCTGGTCGACGGACGACTCCGCGTGACCGGCCGCCTGGACAGGGTGATCGTCTCGGGCGGGGAGAAGGTCTCGCTCGACGCGGTCGAGAAGGTGCTGCGCGACGGCGCCGTCCCCGATGCGGTCGTCGTGCGCCGTGCCGACGAGCAGTGGGGCGAGGTGCCCGTGCTGGTGACGACGTCCGGGCGGCTCTCGCCGACGTCAGATCCGCGGTGCAGGAGGCGCTCGGCCGCGCGGCCCGGCCCGCCGCGGTGCTGCGCGTGGAGGCCGTGCCGCTGCTCGCCTCCGGCAAGCCGGACCGCCGTGCCTTGGAGGGCCTCGCCGCGACCGCGGACTGAGGCGTCTCGGTAGGATTCCCTCCGTGTCGAGTACGAGTCGCAAGAAGAAGCCGCAGGCGAAGCCCCGGAGCGGCCGTCCCGGCGGCAACCCGCAGAAGGTGCAGGTCGCCCCGGCCGGACCGCGCGAATGGATCGCGGGAGCCCGCCTGCGCACGCTCCCGCTCGCGATCGCCCCCGTGCTGATCGGCACCGGAGCGACCCAGGTCACCGACGAGGGCTGGCACTGGGTCCGCGCCCTGCTCTGCCTCGCGGTCTCGCTGGCGCTCCAGATCGGCGTCAACTACGCCAACGACTACTCCGACGGCGTGCGCGGCACGGACGCGAACCGCGTCGGCCCCTCGCGCCTCACCGGCTCCGAGCGGCGAAGCCGAAGCAGGTGCTCACGGTCGCCCTGGTCTTCTTCGGCCTCGCCGCCGTCGCCGGACTCGTGCTCACCGTGCTGTCCGGCCACTGGTGGTTCCTGCTCGTGGGCGCCGCCGCCATCGCGGCCGGCTGGTTCTACACGGGCGGCCGCCGCCCCTACGGCTACCTCGGCCTCGGCGACGTGTTCGTCTTCGTGTTCTTCGGCCTCGTCGCCACCGTCGGCACCACCTTCGTGCAGATCGGCCGCACCAATCAGGAGTCGTGGCTCGGCGCGGTCGCCGCCGGCCTCTTCGCCTGCGCGGTGCTGATGGTCAACAACATCCGCGACATCCCGACCGACCGGGCGTCGGGCAAGCGGACCCTCGCCGTGATCGTCGGCCCGACCGTCGCCCGCGCGCTGTACAGCGCGTTCGTGCTGGTGCCCTTCGGCATCTCGGTGATCCTGGCGCTGTTCTACCCGCTCGCCTGGCTGACGCTGTTCGTGCTGCTGGCGATCCTGCCGGCGATCCTCATCACGCTCACCGCGCGCACGGCGAAGGAGCTGATCCTGGCCCTGCAGCTGACGAGCCTGGGCGGGCTGGCGTACGCGGCGATCCTCGGGGCGGCGCTCGCGTTCTGAGACGCCACGGCGCCGAGGCGCTGGTGCGCTGAGGCGCCCTAGCGCTCCTCGCGCGATCGGTCGACCGCGGCGTCCTCGATGTCGTCGTCGGTCGGGGCGCGGGGCACGTCCTTGCGGCGCTCGTAGATCGCCTCGGCGATGGCCTCGCGGGGCCTGCGCAGGACGATGTAGGAGAGCGACATGCTGGCGATCGCCGCGACGACGCCCGCGGTGACCGCCGCGGTCAGCTCGGAGTCGACGAAGTTGCGGGCGGGCAGGTAGACCAGGACGAAGACAGCGGCGAACATCGCCAGACGCAGGAGCGAGTAGACGACGACGGCGCGGCTGAGTTTCACCGGGACAGTGTACGTCGGCCCCCGCACGCGCTTCCGTGAGCACCCCGGGAGCCTCCTGTCCAGCCTCCGAGCGCCCGGTCCGCGAACAGCAGGCGGACGTAGACTGAACTCTGTGATCCGCCTCGTTATCGGCCTGCTCGTGGCCCTCGCCGTCTTCACGGTCTACACCGTGATCGATGTCGCGATGAGCAATCGCCACGCGGTGCGCGCGATCCCCAAGTGGTCCTGGGTCCTCGTGGTCCTCCTGCTGCCGGTGATCGGCGCTGGGCTGTGGTTCTGGATCGGCCGTCCCCGCAAGCAGCGTGTGAACGGGCGCCGCTTCACGGCTCCGGACGACGACCCCGACTTCCTCGGCACGATCCGCCAGGAGCGCGATCCCGAGAAGGAGCGCGAGCAGGCCGAGCGCATCGCCCAGCTCGAGCGCGACCTCGCCGATCTGGACGACCCCGACAAGTCCGACGGCCCCGGCCGACGGGATGCCTGAGCACCCTCCGGTCGCGCCCTCCACCCGTTCCGCGGTCGACCTCCTCGCCCGCTTCGTCGCGCTCGGCGTCCGCGACGTCGTCGTGTCCCCGGGATCGCGGTCGCAGGCGCTGGCCCTCGTCGCCGCCGAGCTCGAGACGCGCGGGGCGATCCGGTTGCACGTGCGCGTCGACGAGCGCTCGGCCGGCTTCCTCGCGCTGGGGCTCGCGCTGGAGTCCGGACTGCCGGCGCTGGTGATCACCACCTCCGGGACCGCGACCGCCAACCTGCACCCCGCCGTCCTCGAGGCCGACGCCTCGGACGTGCCGCTGATCGTGCTGACCGCGGACCGCCCGGACGAGCTGCGCGGCATCCGCTCCAACCAGACGACGGAGCAGCGCGAGCTCTACGGCCGCGCCGTGCGGCTGTTCGAGGACGTCCCCGCGCCCGGTCCCGAGTCGCTGCCGGAGGAGACCGCCGCGCTCGCCGACCGGGCTCGCCGCTGCGCTGCACCCCGGCGGCCCGGTGCACCTCAATCTGGCGTTCCGCGATCCGCTCTCCTCGCGGCTGCCGGCGTTCGAGGTCCCCGTGGCCGAGGCGCCCCCCGTGCGCGGTCCCGCCGAGGAGGTCGAGCGCGTCGTCGCCGGGCCGGACGAGCCGCTGACGGTCGTCATCGCCGGGGACAAGGCGGGGGACGTCGCCGAGGCGACCGCCCGCGCGGGCGACTGGCCCTGCTGGCCGAGGTCTCCTCCGGGCGCGCTTCGGGCCGCAGCTGGTGGTCGCCTGGCGGCGACTGCTCGGCGAGCCGGACTTCGGCGGGCGGGTGCGGCGCGCGATCGTGTTGGGACATCCGACGCTCTCGCGGGAGGTGCCGGAGCTGCTGCGCCGCGAGGACGTCGAGGTGATCGTCGTCGACCGCGGTCGCCCGCAGTTCTACAACCCGGGCCGTCGTGCGCGGCGGGTCGCGGGAGTGGAGGTGGTGCGCCCCGCCGACGCGCCGCGTCCCGATCGCGCCGAGCGCGCGTGGGCCGGCTCCTGGGTGTTCAGCAGCCGCGCGCTCGTGGAGGATCCGGACGCGCTGCCCGAGGCCCCCGACGGCGGCACCATGTCGCTGGAGGACCGGCGCAGCTTCGCCCGCAACGCCCTCGCCGCCGTGCGCGCGCCCTCACCCGCGAGTTCGTCGTGTCGGCGGTCTGGCGCGTGACCTGGCCGCACGACCGCCTGCTCTTCGGGGCGTCGCGCCTCATCCGCGTGGCCGACGGCGTGCTGCCGGGCAAGAAGGTCACGGTGCACGCCAACCGCGGCCTCGCCGGCATCGACGGCACCGTGTCGACGGCGCTCGGCATCGCCGTGGCGTCGCAGTCGACCGAGCGCGGAGCGGCGGGAGTGACGCGCGTGATCCTCGGCGACCTCACGCTGCTGCACGAGGCTGGCGGACTGATGCTCGCTCCCGGCGAGCGGCGGCCGCGGGTGCAGCTCGTCGTCGTGAACGACGGGGGAGGCACGATCTTCGACGGCCTCGGAGGTCGCGTCGAGCTCGGCGCCGGACGCGTTCGACCGCGTGCAGTTCACTCCGCAGTCGGTGGATCTGGAATCGCTGGCGCGGGCGTACGGATGGTCGTACTCGCGGGTCTCGACGCGCGGGGAGCTCGAGCAGGTGCTGACGGCGCCGGGGGACGGGCCGGGGATCGTGGAGGTGCCGCTGGGGCGGTGAATCGTGCGGGAAGGCGCTCCTCCACCGGCGTGGGCCGAGCCGGTTCCTCCCCCGATGCCGAGCACTGCGGAACGCGTGACGGGACTTGCCGCTTCACTGAACGCATGGCGGAGACGGGATCGGATTCAGCGGCGCTGAGCAAGGTGCGGGTTCTCGGCGACCGAGCGGCGGAGCTCGCGCTCAGCGCGGCACCGGTGCTCCTCGCCGCCGCGGAGGCCCTGCACGCGGGATACCGAGCGGCGCTGGCGAGCCCTCTGTCGTTCGCGCGAGGGCGGAGCCTCACCGCAAGCGGGGCACGCGATCTCGTGGCGCGATCGATCCGGGCCGAGTTCGCGGTGGTCCTGCAGATCTCGGAGCGGGCCGTGACCCGCGAGATCGAGCACGCGCAGTTGCTGGTCGACGAACTGCCGCGCACGCGCGCCGCACTCGCCGCGGCGCGCATGCGGTGGGAGGCGGGCCAGGTGATCTGCGCGGTCGCGGGGTCCCTTCCCGCGGGTTCGCGCGCGGCTCTCGACGAGCGGGCGGTCGTGCTCGCCGTGGCGATGACTCCGACCCAGCTGCGGCGTGCTCTCGCCCTGCTCCGGGACGAGCTGCACGAGCAGCCGCTCGCTGAGCGGCACGCGCGGGCTCGCGAGGACCGGGCGGTCTGGCTGCGACCCGAGGCCGACGGGATGGCGACGCTCTGCGCGCACGTACCGGCGCCGATCGCGGTGGGCGCGCTGGCCCGTCTCGACCGGATCGCTCGCGGACTGCGCGGTGCCTCTCCTGCCGACGGGCGCGCTGACGAGCGGACTCTCGCCCAGCTGCGCGCCGATGCGTTCGGCGACCTCCTGTGCCACGGCGACGTCGCGGGCACCTCACCGGAGGTCGGCACGGAGGCGCCGACGACCTTCCTCCCCGGCATCCGTGCGGAGGTGAGGATGACGATGGCGGCGACCACCGCGTCGGGAGCCGACGATGCCCCGGTCGACCTCGACGGGTACGGGCTCGTGCCCGCCGACGCGGCGGACGAGCTCGTCGGATCGGGCACGAGCTTCACGCCGGTCGGGATCGACGAGAGGACCGGCGCGGTCGTCTCGGTCGGGCGCACGCACCGCGTGCCACCACCGCGGATGCGGCTGCTGGTGCGGCTGCGCGACCGGACCTGCCGCTTCCCGGGCTGCACCCGGTCGGCGTCCGCGACCGAGGCCGATCACACGATCGAATGGCGGAAGGGCGGAGAGACATCTCCCGGGAACCTCGCCTCGCTGTGCGTCGCCCACCATCACGTCCGGCACGGCGATCGCTGGACCTACGTCCTCCATCCGGACGGCGTGGCCGACTGGACCACGCCGACCGGGAGAAGCGTGACGACTCGGCCCGTGGCGCTGGAGCGCCGTCCGGTGCTGCCGAGCACGGTGTCCGTCGAGGAGCCGCCTCCCTCCTGAGGAGGGAGAGCGGTGGCCGGCGCCGACGGCCGCCGCAGTCGGTCGGTGCAGAGAAGCGGAGGGGCGAGAGGATCCGGCTCGGGGAGTCGTGATGACCGCCACGTCGATGCGCCTTCGCGCGCGACGTCGAGAGTGGACGCTCGCGTGCGCGGCTCAGCTCAGCGCGTCCTGCACCGGGCGGAACTTGATCCGCGTCTCGGCCAGTTCGGCGTCGGGGTCGCTGTCGGCGACGATCCCGGCACCCGCCCACGCAGTGAGATCGCCGTCGTCGTCGATCTGGGCGCTGCGCAGGCCCACGGCCCACTCGCCGTCGCCGCGGCCGTCGATCCAGCCCACTGGCCCGGCGTAGCGGCCGCGGTCGAAGGGCTCGAGCTCGTCGATCAGCTGGAGCGCCGAGGCGGTGGGCGTGCCGGCGACGGCGGCCGTCGGGTGCAGGGCGTCGACCAGGTCGAGCGCCGTCGAGGCATCGCCGAGCGTGCCGCGCACGTCGGTGGCCAAGTGCCACAGGTTCGGGAGCTTCAGCGTGAACGGCTCGCCGCTCGCGCTCAGCGACGATGTGTGCGGCCGCAGCTCCCTCAGCAGGCTCGCGATCGCGAAGGCGTGCTCGGAGCGGTCCTTGGCGCTGTCGAGGAGACCCTGCGCGATGGCCGCGTCGGACGCCGCGTCCGTCCCGCGCGCGCTCGTGCCGGCGAGGACCCGCGCGGTGATCGCTCCGTGGTCGACCCCCACGAGGGTCTCGGGGCTCGCGCCGACGAAGCCGTCGACGGCGAAGTCCAGCAGTCGGGATAGGTCGAGGCGAAGTCGACCAGGATCCGCCGCAGATCCGCACCGCGGGGCAGGTGCTCGCGGAGGTCGCGCGCCAGCACGACCTTCTCGAGCGCCCCGGCGCGGATGCTGCCGACCGCCGAGGCCACCGCCGAGCGGTAGCCGTCCGGCGTCATGCGCGCCGGGCAGGAGGAGAGGCGGTACTCGTCGCCGAACGGCCGTGCGGCGGGCCGGTCCGCGCCTGATCCGCCATCGGAGGTGATCGTGGTGAGCCAGGAGCGACCGCCGCGCGCGCCGACGACCGTCCGCGGCACGATCAGCACGCTGGTCGCCGACGAGCGGCTCGAGAAGGCGAACGCACCGAAGGCGACGAGCCCCGAACCCGGCAGTCCGATCGGATCGTCGACCACGGCGGAGGCGCACAGCGCCCGCCACGCGTCGGCGGCCTCGCGCAGTCGGTCGGGCCCCGAGAACTCGAGCCGGAGCGCCTCGCCGAGACCGACGAGTCCGGAGCCGTTCCGCTGCCAGAGGAGGGGACGCCGCGGATCCGCGAGAGAGGGGAGCGCCGCGGGGGAGTCCAGCGGGGTCGTCCCCACGTGGAGAGGAGGAGCCCCGGCGCCGATGAGCGTCACGCCCTAAGGCTACGCCCGCGCCGATGGGCCCTCCTCCGGATCGGGAGGGTGTGCAGACCGGCCGCCCCGCGCCGGAGCGGCGGACGTCCCACGCCCCGCGCCCTCCCGCAGGATCCGCGCCGGTACCGTGATGCGCGCCGGAGCCGCCCGCTAGGCGGAGCAGGGCGGTTCCGGTTCCTCGCACGTCCTCCCGCAACCCCGCGCGGGAGGCGGATCCACAGCCGCCGCGCCGCCGCTCGCTCTAGACTCGATGATCGTGACTAAGGCAGACCTCACCAAGCGCCCCGACGAGGTCGCCGCCATGTTCGACACGGTGGCGCCCGCTTACGACCTGACCAACACGGTCCTCTCCGCCGGCAACGACCACCTCTGGCGCATCGCCACGACGCGGGCCGTGAACCCCGTGAAGGGCGAGCGGATCCTCGACGTCGCCGCGGGCACGGGCACCTCCTCCGCCTCCCTCGCGCGCTCCGGTGCCGAGGTCGTCGCCGCGGACTTCTCGCCCGGCATGATCTCGGTCGGCCGCCGGCGCCAGGCCGGCAACGAGCTGATCGAGTTCGTGCAGGCCGACGCGATGGACCTCCCCTTCGAGGACGAGTCCTTCGACGCCGTCACGATCTCGTTCGGACTGCGCAACGTCGCCGAGGCCGCGCACGGCGCTCGCCGAGTTCTTCCGCGTGGTGAAGCCGGGCGGTCGCGTCGTGATCTGCGAGTTCTCGACTCCGCCCGTGAAGCCCCTCGCCGCGGCCTACGACCTCTACCTCTCGCGGGTGATGCCGGCCGTCGTGAGCATCGCCTCGTCGAACGACCCCGCCTACGACTACCTCGGCGACTCCATCCGTGCCTGGCCCGAGCAGAAGGTCGTGGCGTCGTGGCTGCGCGGAGCCGGCTTCGAGCGCGTCGCCTACAAGAACCTCACCTTCGGAATCGTGGCGCTGCACCGCGGCATCAAGCCGATCGTCGCGACCTCATGAGCGCCGGAGCCGACCCGGGCCGAGACGTTAGGGTTTCAGTGTGAACGCCACTGCGCCCGTCGCCCGCCGCAGCCCGTCCCTGACGGCGCAGCTCGGCCTCTCCGAGCGCATCTTCTCGACCGCGTCGGACCGCTCGCTCGCCCGCGCGATCGACGAGGGCCTCGAGCTGGTCGAGTCGGGGCTGGTCCACCAGCTCTCGTTCGCCGACCAGGTCGCCGACGTCTCGACGCGCTACCTGCTCGAGGCGGGCGGCAAGCGCGTCCGCCCGATGCTCACGCTCCTCGCCGCGCAGCTGGGCCGCGGCAACACCCCGCAGGTGCTGCTGGGCGCCCAGGCGATCGAGATCACGCACCTCGCCTCGCTGTACCACGACGACGTCATGGACGAGGCGGAGAAGCGCCGCGGCGTCCCCTCCGCCCAGACCGTGTGGGGCAACAACGTCGCGATCCTCACCGGCGACCTGCTCTTCGCCCGCGCCAACCAGCTGATGATCGAGCTCGGCGACCGCGCGATCCGCCTCCAGGCCGACACCTTCGAGCGCCTCGTCCTCGGCCAGCTGCACGAGACCGTCGGCCCGACCGACGGCGAGGACCCGGTCGAGCACTACCTCTCGGTGCTCGCCGACAAGACCGGCTCGCTCATCGCGGCCGCCGGTCGCACCGGCGTCGTCTTCGCCGACGGCCCGGCCGAGTACGAGGAGGCGATGCGCGTCTTCGGCGAGAAGATCGGTGTCGCGTTCCAGATCGTCGACGACGTCATCGACCTCTCCCCGCAGCCTGAGGAGACCGGCAAGAACCCGGGCACCGACATCCGCGCCGGCGTCTCCACGCTGCCGATCCTGCGTCTGCGCGAGCGGGCTGAGTCCGACCGCGAGGCGGCCGTGCTGCTGGCCCGCATCGAGAGCTACGTCAGCCGCACCCACGACGAGATCGCGCACACCGACGAGCAGCACGCCGACATCTCGGACGCCATCGCGCAGCTGCGCGACCACGACGTGACGGCGCAGACCCTCGCCGAGGCCCACCGCTGGGCCGACGAGGCCGTCGCCGCCCTCGCCCCGCTGCCCGACGGCTCGGTCCGCAAGGCGCTCACGCGCTTCGCGGACACCGTCGTCGACCGCAACGGCTGACCCCGATCGTCGCGGCGCTCCCTGCGCCGCAGGAAATGAGACCGGACGTGCGCCGCGGCGCCCCGGCAGGAGGAACGCAATGACCAAGCTCAGGCTGGCCATCGTCGGCGCGGGGCCCGCGGGCATCTACGCCGCCGACCTCATGATCAAGGCCGAGAAGAAGTACGACGTCTCGATCGACCTGTTCGAGCAGCTCCCGGCGCCGTACGGCCTGGTCCGCTACGGAGTCGCCCCCGACCACCCGCGCATCAAGGGCATCGTCAACGCCCTGCGCGAGGTCCTCGACCGCGGAGACATCCGCATCTTCGGCAACGTGCACTTCGGCACCGACCTCACCCTCGAGGACCTGAAGCGGCACTACCACGCGGTCATCTTCTCGACCGGAGCGATCCGCGACGCCCCGCTCGACGTCCCCGGCGTCGACCTCGAGGGCTCGTACGGAGCGGCCGACTTCGTCAGCTGGTTCGACGGGCACCCCGACGTGCCGCGCACCTGGCCGCTCGAGGCCTCCTCGGTCGCGGTCATCGGCAACGGCAACGTGGCGCTCGACGTCTCGCGGATGCTCGCCAAGCACGCCGACGACCTGCTGCCCACCGAGGTCCCGCCGAACGTCTACGAGGGCCTGAAGGCGTCGCCCGTCACCGACGTGCACGTCTTCGGCCGCCGCGGCCCGGCGCAGGTCAAGTTCACGCCGCTCGAGCTCCGCGAGCTCGGCGAGCTGCGCGACGTCGACATGATCGTGCACGACGAGGACTTCGTGCTCGACCCCGCCTCGCAGGCCGCGATCGAGACCAACAAGCAGGTCATGGTCATCAACCGCGTGCTGAACCAGTGGCGCACGCGCGAGACGGGCGGCGCGTCGCGCCGACTCCACCTGCACTTCTGGGCCAAGCCGCTCGAGTTCGTCGACGACGGGGAGGGCCGCGTCGCCGCGATCCGCTACGAGCGCACCGAGCCGGACGGCGAGGGCGGCGTGCGCGGCACGGGCGAGATCCGCGAGGTGCCGGTGCAGGCCGTGTACCGCGCGGTCGGCTACTTCGGCTCCCCGCTCGACGGCCTCCCGTTCGACGAGATGCGCGGAGTGATCCCCAACCGCGAGGGCCAGGTCCTCGACGACGAGGACCAGCAGGTCCACGGCGTCTACGCCACCGGCTGGATCAAGCGCGGCCCGGTCGGCCTCATCGGCCACACCAAGTCCGACGCGATGGAGACCGTGGGCCACGTGCTGCGCGACCAGGCGTCGTGGTGGACCCCGGCGCACCCCGAGGAGTCGGCGATCGTGGCGCTCCTCGAGGAGCGCGGTGTCGCCTACACCGACCTCGAGGGCTGGCACCGCCTCGACGAGCACGAGCAGGCGCTCGGCGCTCCGGAGGGACGCGCCCGCGTCAAGGTCGTGCCGCGCGAGGACATGATCGCGATCTCCCGCGCCGAGACTGTCGCGGGCTGACCCCACGCTCGTCCGAAGGCCCTCCGGTGCGCACCGGGGGGCCTTCGTGCATGTCGGAGGGCTCCCGTACACTGCGGGCAGCCGCGAGGGCGGCGCGAAGGACGGGGATGCGATGACCAGCACGACGACAGCGGGGCCGCACGATGTCATCCGGGTGCGCGGTGCCCGGCAGAACAACCTCCGGGGCGTCGACGTCGACATCCCCAAGCGCCGCATCACCGTGTTCACGGGGGTCTCGGGCTCGGGCAAGTCGTCGCTCGTCTTCGGCACGATCGCCGCCGAGTCGCAGCGGCTCATCAACGAGACCTACCCCGCCTTCGTGCAGCAGTTCATGGGCTCGCCCGCGCGGCCCGACGTCGAGTCGCTCGACGGGCTCTCGGCGACCATCGTGGTCGACCAGGAGCGCATGGGCGCCAACGGCCGCTCCACGGTCGGCACCGCGACCGACGCGTACACCATGCTGCGCATCCTCTTCAGTCGGATCGGCGACCCGCACGCCGGCACGAGCGGCGCGTTCTCGTTCAACCTGCCCGAGGGCATGTGCCCGCGCTGCGAGGGCACCGGCCGCGCCTCCGACATCGACCTCGACGCGCTCTTCGACCGCTCGAAGTCGCTCGAGGGCGGCGCGCTCGACGCGATCCCCAACTTCGTCGTCGGCGGCTGGTACTGGAAGGCCCTCGCCGAGTCGGGCCTGTACCCGGCCGACCGCCCGATCGCCGAGTTCACCCCGGAGCAGCTCGACGCGTTCCTCTACCGCCCCGCCACCAAGATGGCGATCGGGGGGATGAACCTCACGTACGAGGGCCTGGTGGTGAAGGTCACCCGGCTCTACCTGGCGAAGGAGTCGCCCCAGGCGCACATCCGCGCGTTCGCCGAGCGCGTGGCCACCTTCGCCGCCTGCCCCGAGTGCGGGGAGCGCGGCTCACCCGCGCGGCGCTCGCCTCCCGCATCGCCGGGCGCAACATCGCCGAGTGCTCCTCGATGCAGGCGACCGACCTGGCCGAGTGGCTCCGCGGCGTCGACGACCGCTCCGTCGCCCCGATCGTCGAGACCCTGCTCGGCACCCTCGACTCGCTCGTGCAGGTCGGTCTCGGCTACCTCTCGCTCGATCGCGAGTCCGGCACGCTGTCGGGCGGCGAGGCGCAGCGCGTCAAGATGGTGCGGCACCTCGGCTCCAGCCTCACCGACATCACCTACGTCTTCGACGAGCCGACCGCCGGACTGCACCCGCACGACGTCTCGCGCATGATCGAGCTGCTGCGCCGCCTCCGTGACAAGGGCAACACGGTGCTCGTCGTCGAGCACAAGCCCGAGATCATCGTGATCGCCGACCACGTCGTCGACCTGGGGCCGCGAGCGGGTGCGCACGGCGGCGAGATCCGCTTCGAGGGATCGGTCGAGGGCCTGCGCGGCTCCGACACCCTCACCGGGAGGCACCTCGACCACCGCGTGCCGCTGAAGGCGGAGGTGCGCACGCCGACCTCGTTCGCCGAGATCCGCGGGGCGGCCACGCACAACCTCCGCGGCGTCGACGTCGACGTGCCGCTCGGGGTGCTGACGGTCGTCACCGGCGTCGCCGGGTCGGGCAAGTCCTCGCTCATCCACGGCAGCCTCGCCAAGCGGCCCGGAGTGGTCGTGGCCGACCAGTCGCCCATCCGCGGTTCGCGCCGCAGCAACCCGGCGACCTACACCGGCGTCCTCGACGCGATCCGCGCGGCGTTCGCGAAGGCCAACGGAGTGAAGCCCGCGCTGTTCAGCGCCAACTCCGCCGGAGCGTGCCCCGTCTGCAAGGGGGCGGGGCTCATCTTCACCGAGCTCGGACCGGCCGCCACCGTCTCGTCGGTCTGCGAGGAGTGCGAGGGCAAGCGCTTCACCGCCGAGGTGCTCGAGTACCGCCTGCGGGGCCTGAACATCCACGAGGTGCTCTCGCTGCCGATCGTCGAGGCCGCCGAGTTCTTCGGCTCGGGTCCCGCGCACACGATCCTCGCGCGCCTGGTCGACGTGGGCCTGGGCTACCTGACCCTCGGTCAGCCGCTCAACACGCTCTCGGGCGGCGAGAGGCAGCGCCTCAAGCTCGCGATCAACATGGCCTCGAAGGGCGCGGTGTACATCCTGGACGAGCCGACGACGGGCCTGCACCTCGCCGACGTCGACAACCTGCTGGGTCTGCTCGACCGGCTGGTCGACTCCGGCAGCTCGGTGATCGTGATCGAGCACCACCAGGCGCTGATGGCGCACGCCGATTGGATCATCGACGTGGGCCCCGGCGCCGGTCACGACGGCGGCTCGATCGTCTTCGAGGGCACGCCTCGCGATCTCGTCGCGGACGGAGCCACCCTCACCGCCCGCGCGCTGAAGGCGTACGCGTCCTGAGCGGGGCATGGCGCCCGGACGTCCTGGGGCCCGGCTTCGAGCAGCGCACCCTGCCCCTCGGCGAGGACGACGAGGGAGAGGTCGTCGCGACCCTGGTGCGCCACCGGCCGGCCGCGCCGCGCTGGCCGGGCCCCGCCTCCGGAGTGGACGTCCTCTACGTGCACGGCTGGAGCGACTACTTCTTCCAGACCGAGCTCGCCGAGTTCTGGCACGGGCTCGGCGCGCGCTTCTTCGCCCTCGACCTGCGCAAGTACGGCCGCAGCCTGCGGCCCCACCAGACACCGGGCTTCGCGACCGACCTCACCGTCTACGACGAGGATCTCGCGGCCGCCCGGGCGGCGATGGCCGAGCACAAGCACCGCGACCGCCGGCTCGTGCTGATGGGGCACTCGACGGGCGGGCTGACGCTGAGCCTCTGGGCGGCCCGCCATCCCGACGAGCTGTCGGCGCTCGTCCTCAACAGTCCGTGGCTCGAGTTCCAGGCCCGCTCGGTGGGCCGTCAGATGCTCGCGCCGTGGATGATGCTGCGCGCCCGCGTCGCTCCGCACGGCACTCTGCCCCCGATCGATCAGGGCTTCTACTCGCGCACCGTCTCGGCGACGCTCGAGGGGGAGTGGGAGTACGACCCCGCCTGGCGACCGGAGCGCGGGTTCCCGGTGAGCCCGGCCTGGCTGGCGACGGTGCTCGCGGGGCACCGCCGCGTCGAGCGCGGGCTGAACCTGCGGATGCCCGTGCTGACGATGCTCTCCTCCCGCAGCGTGCTGCTGCCGTGGTGGAGCGACGAGATGCGCTCGGCCGATGTGGCCCTCGACGTGCGGTCGATCGGCGAGCGCGCCGCGACGCTGGGATCCACGGTGACGATCGTCCGCCTGGACGGAGCCGTGCACGACGTCGTGCTCTCGGCGCCCCGGATCCGAGCTCGCGCCTACGCCGAGCTCGAGCGGTGGGCGCGCGGCTACCTCGCCCCCGACCGCCCGGCGGAGGGGCGGGGCGCGTCCTTCGCCGAGCGGCTCAGCGCGAGAACGGCCGCGCAGCGCCGCCCACTGCAGGAGCATGATCGTCTTCGCGTCCACGATCTGGACCCCGATCTGGGTGAGGGCCTCGTCGAACGAGAGCTCCACGACCTCGGTGTCCTCGCCCTCGTCGGCGAGGCCGGCGAAAGCGCCCTCCCGGGAGCCGGCGCGGTAGCGTCCGGCGTAGAAGTGCAGCATCTCGGTGATCGAGCCGGGGCTCATGTAGGCGTCGAAGACGTGCTCGAGCCGGCCGACCTCGAGACCGGTCTCCTCCGAGGCCTCGCGGCGGGCGCCCTCCTCGGGCCCCTCCTCGTCGAGCAGGCCGGCGGGCACCTCGAGGAGCATGCCGTCGAGGTTCCCGTTGACGTAGGTGGGGTAGCGGAACTGCCGCACGAGCACCACGGTGCGCGCATCGGCGTCGTACAGCAGCACGGCCGCCCCGTTGCCGCGGTCGTACGTCTCGCGGTGCTCGGTGGTCACTCGGCCGTCGCGGTGGCGGTACTCGAACTCGGTCGTGCGCAGGACGTACCAGTGGCTCGAGAGCAGGGTCACCCGCTTCACGTCGACGTCGGGGTTGCCGGTGAGGTCGTAGCCCTCCTGATCGAGGCCGGTGCGGCCCCGGCGGTCGGGCTCGTCGATCCCGGCGGTCATGCTCGTGCTCCTGCGGTCGACATCCTCAGCGGAAGTTGACGAACTGGAGGTCGAGATCGAGGTCCGCGCTCTTGAGCAGCGCCATCGTGGCCTGCAGGTCGTCGCGGCTCTTGGACGAGACGCGCAGCTCGTCGCCCTGGATCTGCGACTTGACGGACTTGGGGGCCTCGTCGCGGATCAGCTTGTTGATCTTCTTCGCGTGCTCCTGGTCGATGCCGTCCTTGAGCGTCGACTCGATCCGGTACTCCTTGCCCGAGGGGAAGGGCTCGCCGGAGTCGAGGCTCTTCAGGCTGATGCCGCGCTTGATCAGCTTCGACTGGAAGACGTCTAGGATCGCGTTCGCGCGCTCCTCCGTGTTGGCCTTGATCAGGATCTTCTCGCCGCTCCAGGCGATCGAGGCGCCCACGTTCTTGAAGTCGTAGCGCTGCTCGACCTCCTTGTGCGCCTGGTTGAGGGCGTTGTCCGCCTCCATCTTGTCGACCTTGCTGACGACGTCGAACGTTGAATCTGCCATGACTGCGAGTTTAGCTTCCGGGCGTCCCGGCCTCCCGGGCGGTGCGGGGCGTCCGCGGAGGCTGTGCTGGTACCACTGGAGGATGCGCCGTCTCCCCGTTCTGCTCCTGCTGCCGCTCGTCGGCGCGCTGCTCGCGGGCTGCAGCGCCGTCACCACCTCGACGATCGAGTACGAGGGAGGCGTCGTGACGGTCCCGCCGGCGGCTCCGGCACCCGCGTCGGTCGATCCCGCGCTGCTCGAGGACCCGGATGCGACGGCCGCGGCCCCCGTGCGCTTCCTGACCAGCCCGGAGTGGCTGACCGGCACCGCCGAGGGCAGTGGGATCCCGGAGCGCGCGCTGACCGCCTACGCGGGAGCCGCGCTGCTCACCTCCTCCGTCGATCCCGACTGCGGCCTCGACTGGGCGACCCTCGCCGGCATCGGCTACGTCGAGAGCAGGCACGGCACCATCTTCGGCAGCGCGCTCGGCGAGGACGGGCGCGCGGCCGAGCCGATCTACGGCCCGCGCCTGGACGGCACGGAGTTCGACCGGGTCGAGGACAACGACCGCGGGGCGCTGGACGGCGACCCGGAGGTCGACCGAGCGATGGGTCCGCTCCAGATCATCCCGGCGACCTGGATGCGCTGGGCCTCCAGCGGCTGGGATCCGCAGAACGTCGACCAGCAGGCGGTGACCGCCGCCCGCTACCTCTGCGAGGCCGGTGGCGACCTGTCGACGGAGTCGGGCTGGCGCGCGGCCATCGCGGCGTACAACCCCGCGACCAGCTACGCCGGCAAGGTGGCCGAGGCGGCGTCGCGCTACGCCGCGGCGGCCGAGTGACGCGTCCCCGCGCCGATTTCCGATCCGCCCGCCCCGCGGGTATCCTTTACCAGCGCCTTCGGTCGAGAGCACGACTCCCGGTCGGGTGCGCCACGGCGAGTTACCCTAGCGGCCAAAGGGATCTGACTGTAAATCAGACGGCGTAGCCTTCGGGGGTTCGAATCCCTCACTCGCCACACGCATCGCAGAACGCCCCGATCACCAGCAGGTGACCGGGGCGTTCCGCGTCCAGGGCCCCGTCTCCGGGGCCCGCGCTCTCAGCGCCGCAGGCGCAGCGTCACCAGCTGGAACGGCCGGAGCGACAGGGTCGCGCCGGATCCGGTGGCGGAGGAGACAGTCGCGTCGTCCTCGAGCGGGCGCTCCAGCAGGTCGGTCGCCACCACCGCCGAGACGGCGAAGTCGGCGGCCAGCTCGATCGTCGAGCGCAGGCCCAGCGCCTCGTAGAGCCGCACGATCACGTCGCCGCTGCCGTCCTCGGCGAGCTTGACCGCCTCCACGACGGCCGCGGGGAGGAGAGTGAGACGAGCGGAGCGAGCTCCTCCTCCGCCGCCCCGTCGACGAGGCGCTCGGGGAGGTTGATCCGGTAGCCGGCGGTCACCGCGTCCTGCGTGGTGGCCCCGACGACGACGCCGACGCGCAGACGGTGCTGCCCGCGGTCCTGCTGCGGGTCCGGGAACACGGCCGAGCGCAGCAGCGAGAGCCGCGCCACCGTGGTGCTGCCGCCGCCGCGGCGTGGCTGCCGGGTGACGTCGTAGCCGTAGGTCGAGTCGTTCGTGATCGCGACCCCGTACGCCCCTTCGCCGACGCGGATCCAGCGGTGCGCGCTGGTCTCGTAGCGGGCCGCGTCCCAGGACGTGTTCGCGTGCGTCGGCCGCTCGATGTGCCCGAACTGGATCTCGGAGGCGAACCGGTCGGCGTGCACGTCGACCGGGAACGCGAGCTTGAGGAGCTTCTGGCTCTCCTGCCAGTCGATGTCGACCGTGAGCCCGAGCTCGGCCGAGCCGGGCTCGAGCGTGATCGTCTCGACGAGGCGCGAGGAGGAGAAGGAGCGCTCGACGATCACCGAGACCCCGTCCTCACCCAGGCGCACGCCGTCGGCGGCGACCAGGTCGGTGACGTGCCGTCGGTAGTGGTGGTCGATGTCCCAGGCGTCCCACTTGTTCGGGGTGTCGCGGTGCAGCTGGAACACGCCCGCGCGCTCGCCCGGGGGCACAGCGTCCCGGCCCGTCGCGAGGTCGACCAGCTCGGCCAGCAGGCCGTCGGAGTCGACGCGGACGCGGATCCGCTCGTTCTCGAGCACGAACCCGCCGTCCTGCTCCTGCACCCGGAGTCGCGAGGGCGCGACCGCGGAGGACGTCGCGCCGAGCGCGGCGACGCCGGCGCGTGCATGCGGAGCGGCGTTGACGCGCAGCGCGTGCTCGCCCGTCCCCGCCAGCGCTCGAAGGGCCTCGGCGATGACGGCCTCCAGTCGCACGGCGATCGCCGCGTAGTTGCGCTCGGCGTCCTGGTGCACCCAGGCGATGGAGGAGCCGGGGAGGATGTCGTGGAACTGCTGCAGCAGCACGAGCTGCCAGAGCTCCCGCAGCTCCGCGGCCGGGTACTCGGAACCGGTGCGCACGGTCGCGGTGCTCGCCCACAGCTCCGCCTCGCGGAGGAGGTGCTCGCTGCGGCGGTTGCCCTGCTTGGTGCGCAGCTGGCTCGTGTAGACGCCGCGGTGCGACTCCAGGTAGAGCTCGCCGCTCCAGACCTCGGGCTGCGGGTACTCGGCCTCGGCCGCTTCGAAGAACGCGCGGGGCGACGAGTGCTCGACGCGCGGCGAGCCCTCGAGGGAGGTCGTGCGCGCGATGGTCGCGACCATCTCGCGGGTCGGGCCGCCGCCACCGTCGCCGTAGCCGTAGGGGAGGAGGGAGGCGGTGCTGCGGCCGTGGTCGGCGAAGTTGCGCTCGGCGTGGGCGAGGTCGGACGCGACGAGGTCGGAGTTGTACTTGTCGACCGGCGGGAAGTGGGTGAAGATCCGCGTGCCGTCGATGCCCTCCCAGTCGAAGGTGTGGTGCGGCATCGTGTTGGTCTCGTTCCACGAGATCTTCTGCGTGAGGAACCAGCGGGCCCCCGCGGCGCGGGCGATCTGCGGCAGGGCGCCGGAGTAGCCGAAGGAGTCGGGCAGCCAGACCTCCTCGCACTCCACGCCGAACTCCTCGAGGAAGAACTGCTTGCCGGCGACGAACTGGCGGGCCATCGCCTCGCCGCCCGGCAGATTGGTGTCGGACTCGACCCACATCCCGCCGACCGGCACGAACTGACCGGCCGCTACCTTCTCGCGGATCCGCTCGAACAGCTCCGGGTAGTGCTCCTTCATCCAGGCGAACTGCTGCGCGGACGAGCAGGCGAAGACGAAGTCGGGGTGCTCGTCCATCAGGGCGATGACGTTCGAGAAGGTGCGCGCGCACTTGCGGATCGTCTCGCGCACGGGCCAGAGCCAGGCGGAGTCGATGTGCGCGTGCCCGACGGCGTGCAGTCGGTGGGCGCTGGGGACGGCCGGGCTCGCGAGCACGCCCTCGAGGGCGCGGCGGCCGGCCGCGGCGGTTCCGGAGACGTCGGACGGGTCGACCGCGTCGGTCACCGCCTCGAGTGCGACGAGCAGCTCGGCGCGGCGGGGTGAGCCGACCACCAGCTCGTCCAGCAGTCCGCGCAGCACGCGCACGTCCTGCAGCAGCTCCCAGACGTCGACGTCGAGCAGTGCGACGTCGACGCGGCGCAGGACGTACTGCGGAGCGTCGCCGGCCGTCGCGAGATCGCCCACGGTGGTCGGGCGGAAGCTCCAGTCGCTGCCGACGTCGGGGTTCGCCGCGGCCTCGATCAGCACGTCGACCCGACCGTCCGCGTCGACCGCTCCGGCCGCCGTGCTGTTGAACGGCGAGATCGCCTTCACGATCACGCCGTCGGGTCGCCAGACGAGCGCCTCGGACTGGAAGCCCGACTGACCGCCGTCGAAGCCGAGGTCCACGACCAGCTCCGCTCGCACGCCCTCGGGCAGCGCGCCGTCGACGAGCCACTCGGCGGGCACCGAGCCCGACACCTTGAGCCAGAGCGTCGACCAGGGTCGGCCCCAGGCGGTTCCGGCCGAGAACGGAGCGTACTCGGCCGAGGCGGCCTCGGCGAAGGGCACAGGTTCGCCGGGTACCTGCCAGGCGAGGAGGTCCAGCGGAGCGGTGGCGCGGTGGACGGCGGGGAGCAGGCGCTCGCGGACGAAGCGGTCGACGCGCTCTTCGACGAGCAGGCGGCGGTCGTGCATGAGGGGATTCCTTCCGGAGGGAGCGGTCGGCCGGGCGCGGGCTCAGCCCTTGACGGCGCCGGCCAGCGCCGAGGCGCCGCCGAGACCGCGCTGGACGAGCACGTAGAGCGCCAGGACCGGCAGCGAGTAGACGAGGGAGTAGGCGGCGAGCTGGCCGTAGGCGACCGCGCCGTTCGCGCCGAAGAAGTTGAAGATGCTGACCGCGGCCGGCTGCTTGCCGGGGCTGAGCAGCAGCACGAAGGGGACGAAGAAGTTCCCCCACGCCTGGACGAAGGTGAAGATGAAGACCACCGCGATCCCGGGGCGCATCAGCGGGATGACGATGCGCACGAGCGTGGTCATCGACGAGGCGCCGTCCATCCAGGCGGCCTCCTCGAGGCTGATCGGCACCGAGTCCATGAAGTTCTTCAGCATCCAGATCGCGATCGGCAGCGACGAGGCGGTGAGGAAGAACACGGTGCCCATCAGCGAGTCGATCAGGTTGAGCTGCACGAACAGGCTGTAGACCGGCACCATCATCGCGGTGATCGGGAGGCAGGTGCCGAAGAGGATCCCGTAGAGGAACGGCTTGGTGATCCGCATCCGGTAGCGCGAGAGCGGGTAGGCCGCGAGCAGTCCGAGCACGACCGTGAGCAGCGCGGCGCCGCCCGAGAGCAGCACGCTGTTGCCCAGCGGCCCGAAGGTCAGCTCCGGGGTGAGGACGCTGCGGAAGTTCTCGAGGGTGACGACCGTGGGCAGCCGGACCGAGAGGGTCGGAGTCGCGTCGATGGAGGCGAGCACCAGCCACAGCAGCGGCAGGGCGAAGCACGCGCCGATGATCAGCAGCACGGTGTTCGAGAGAGTGCGCATCACGCGGTGCGAGGGGGCGGACATCGAGATCGACATGGTCAGTCCACTTCCGAGCGCAGCGCGCGCACGTAGAACACGGAGAAGATGCCGCCGACGAGCAGCATGATGGTGGCGATCGCGGTGCCGAAGCCGATCTGGCCGAACTTGAAGCGCCTCCTGGTAGGCGAGTAGCGGCAGGGTCGTCGCCGAGGTGCCGGGTCCGCCGCCGGTCATGACGTACACGAGCGTGAAGACCGAGAGGGTCTGCAGAGTCGTGATCATGGCGTTCGTCGCGATGGTGCGGCGGATCATCGGGATGGTGACGAACAGCAGTCGCTTCACTCCGCTGGCGCCGTCCATCTCGGCCGCCTCGGTGATCTCCGGCGGCACGTCGGCGAGAGCGGCGGAGTAGACGAGCATCGAGAACGCGGTGCCGCGCCAGATGTTCGCCACGATCACCGTGACCATCGGGAACACGTAGAGCCAGCTCGGGCCGCTGATCCCGAGCAGGGCGAGGATCGAGTTGGCCGTGCCCTCGTCGCGGAAGAACGCGTAGGAGGCGAAGGCCGCCACGATCTCGGGCAGGACCCACGCGGTCACGACGATCGTGCCGACGATGCTGCGGACGATCGGCCCGGAGGCCCGCATCAGCAGGGCGAGACCCAGGCCCAGCACGTTCTGCCCGATCACGGCCGAGCCGAGCACGAACACGACCGTCAGGATCACGGCGTGGGGGAAGTCCGGGTCCTGGAACAGGGCGACGTAGTTGTCGAAGCCGACGAACGAGTCCGCCGCGGCGGTGCTCCCCGAGAGGGAGGAGTCGGTGAAGGATCCCCAGAACGAGACGAGGATCGGCCCGAGCAGGAAGATCGCGAGGATCACCGTGGCGGGGCCGAGAGGCAGGGTGCGCAGGAGCGAGCGGCGGCGGTGCAGGGCCGCCGACCTCGCCCCTTCGCCGGTCGGCGGCCGGGAGCGGGTGGGCTCCCGGCCGTCGACCGGTCGCGCGGGTGCGCGGAGGGAGGGGTCACGCTACTCGGCTTCCGTCACGCCGTCGGCTCCGACGATGCCCTCGACGGCCTCGTCGTACGCGGCGGCGGCTTCGTCGACGCTCTGCTGCCCGGTCATCACGGACTCCATCGCGACGGTGATCGCGTTCGAGATCTGCCCGTAGTCCTCGGTCGCGGGGCGGAAGTGCGTGTTCGGCACGAGGCTCGAGAAGAACTCGAACGACGGGTTCGCGGCGGTGTACTCCGGGTCTTCGGCCACATCGGCGCGGACCGCGATCTGCGAGTTCGAGATCGCGTACGACTGGGAGTTGTCCTTGTTCAGCGCCGTGGTGAGGAAGTCGAAGGCGAGGTCGGGCGCCTTCGTGTTCGCGCCGATCGCGAGGGTCCAGCCGCCGGACATGCTGGTCGCGCCGGGGGCGTCGCCGAACTGGGTCGGCATCGGCGCCAGGGCGAGGGTCGAATCCCACTCGGGCCAGGGGCTGGAGCCGCCCTCGATCCAGGCACCGGACTGCCAGGAGCCGTCCAGGGCGATGGCGAGGGTGCTCGACGGCAGCCACTCCGCGGTCACGTTGGTGAAGATGTTGGGGTCGAGCGCCTGCTGCGGAGTCGGGCCGAGGCCGTCCTGGTAGACGTCGCCGATGAAGGAGAGGGAGTCGCGGAAGCCCTGGCTGCCCGTGATCCACTTCTTGGAGTCGGCGTCGTAGAGGGTGTCCTCGGTGCCGTAGAGCAGCATCTCGAGGCCCTGCATCGAGGCGGCCTCGCCGGCGGCCTTGCCGGAGTAGACGTTCAGCGGGATCACGTCGGGCAGCTCTGCCTTGATCGTCGCGGCGGTGTCGATCACGTCCTGCCAGGTCGCGGGCGCCCAGGGCGTCGCGATGCCGGCCTGCTCGAAGAGCTCGGTGTTGTACCAGAGGCCGCGGGTGTCGGTGCCGAGCGAGACCCCGTAGGTCTTGCCGTCCGGGCCGAGACCCGCCTGCTTGGCTCCGTCGGCGAACTGCGACCAGTCCTCCCACTCGGCGAGGCGGTCGTCCAGGGGCAGGAGGTAGCCGGCCGCGGCGTCGGACTGGATCTTGAAGGTGTCCTCGTACTGCACGTCGGGGGCGGTGGCCGCCGACTTGTTCATCAGCGCGAGCTTCGTGTAGTAGTCGGGGCCCTCGCCCTGGATCGGGACCAGCTCGATCGTGACGCCCTCGTGGGCGGCCTCGTACTGCTCCTTCGCATCCTCCATCAGCGTCTGCATCTGGGCGAAGGTGGCGGTGGTCTGGTAGGCCACCTTGATCGACTTCGGCTCCTCGCCTCCGGCGGAGGGAGTCGACGCCGAGCAGGCCGTGAGGCCCATCACGACGGTGAGTGCAGCGGCGGCGACCGCGACTCGACGGGACATGAAAGCTCCTTTGCTTCAGGGTCGCGACTGCGACCGGACGACCCCCGCCCCCGGGGGAGGGGCGAGGGTCGGAGCGTCCGCGCACGCGGGTCGGCTCCGGGGGCCGAGCGAGTTGTCCCACCGGCCTCCGGGCTATTTATAAATCGTCTTGAATAACTCTGTCAAGAGCGATGGCCAGGTGCAGAGCCGGGCGATGATGACGATCAGGTCTCGATGAGGAGCGACGCCGTCGCGGGCGTCAGCGCGCGGTCGAGGACCACGCAGGCGGCGCCGATCGCCGCGATGTCCTCGCCCAGCCGGGAGCTGCGCAGCTGGACGCGATGGGTCAGCATCGAGGCCGGGTCCTCGGCGAGGGCGGTGGCGACGACAGGCAGGACGGCGCCGGCCGCCCGCTCCCAGAAGGGTCCCGCCGAAGATCACGTGATCGAGATCGAGCAGCCCCGCGATGTTGAGCACGCCGCGGGCGATACGCTGCGCCGCGACGCGGACGATGGCGGCGGCGTCCTCGTCCTGGGCGTCGGCACGCTCGAGCAGGCGGCTGAACCCGGCGTCGACGGAGCTCGGATCGAGCACGTCGCGCGGAGGAGGCAGGATGCCGCGCTCGACGGCCTCCGCGACGAGCGCGCTCGGAGCGATGGAGTCGCCCAGGCAGCCGCGCCGCCCGCACCGGCACAGTGGCCCGTCCGGGTCCACGATCAGGTGGCCGATGTCGCCCGCATTGCTGCTGGCGCCGCGCACGATGGCGCCGTGCACGACCAGGCCCGCTCCGACTCCGGTGCCGTAGTAGAAGAGCAGGCCGTTCGCGCCCACGTCCTGGGTCGAGATCCAGGTCTCGGCCACCATCGCGGCCGTCACGTCCTTCTCGACGTGCACCGGGAGACCCGTCGAGGCCGACAGCGACTCTCCCAGCGGCACGTCGTGCCACCTCGAGCAGCGGCGGGTCGAAGATCCGGCCCTGCTCGGCGTCGAGCGGACCCGGGAAGGCGATGCCGACCCCCAGGACCCGCTCCCGATCCACGCCCGAGGTCTCGATGATGGCGGCGACCGAGGCGCTGAGGCGGGCGATGGTCTCCTCGGGGCGGATGCCGCGCGGGGTGCGCGTGCGGGCGTGGGCCACGGTGCGGCCTTCGAGGTCGAGCACCACGCAGGTGGTGACGGTGGGGTCGATGTGTAGCCCGATCGCGAAGCGCGCATCGGGTTCGAGCTGGAGGATCGTGCGCGGCTTGCCCGGGCCGGACCCGGATTTGCCGGCCTCCCGCACGAGTCCGTCCTGCAGGAGCCGCCGGGCGACGTTCGAGAGCGTCTGCGCCGAGAGCCCGGTCTGCGCGGCGAGCTCGATCCGGCTGATGCCGGCGGGCGCGCGGCGGATGAGCCCGAGGACGAGCGCCTGGTTGTAGCCGCCGAGCGCCGGGAGGTTCGTGCCCCGCTTCATCGCTGCTCGCGGGCCAGGAACCCGGCCAGCGACAGCGGCGGCCGCCCGGTGAGGCGCTCCACATCGTCCGAGACGTGCTCGAGCTGCCCCGCGGCGATCGCGGTGTACGTGCTCACCCAGGCGTCGACCTGCCAGTCGGGGGCGTTCCAGCGCTGCCGCGAGGCGTAGGCCTCCTCGAGCGTCTCGTCGACGAACACGGCGGGGCGGCCGGCGGCCGTCAGAGTGGCGGCCACCTCGTCGAGCGTCAGCGCCTCGGGCCCGGTGAGCTCGTAGCGCGCGTCGCGGTGCTCGTCGGGGGAGCGGAGGATCGCCGCGGCCGCGCGCGCCACGTCCTCGCGGGCGACGACCGCCGCGCGTCCCGTCCCCGCGGGCCCGCGGATCGCGCCGTCCTCGCCGAGCATGTCCGGCAGGAAATCGAGGTACAGCGCGTCGCGCAGGAAGGTCCAGCCCATGCCGGAGTCGCGGAGCGCGTCCTCCGTCGCGGCGTGGTCCCGCGCGAGGGTGAACACGGCGTCGTGCGCCGCTCCGGCGAACGAGGTGTAGACCACGTGCTCGACGCCCGCCTCCGCGGCGGCGGCGACGAGCGAGCGGTGCTCCGCCAGGCGGCGCTCGTTCTCGGACGCCGAGACCATCAGCAGCAGGCGGACGCCCACGAGCGAGGCGCCGGGCTCGGCGAAGGTCGAGCGCACCACCTGCGCCCCGGCGAGCTCCGGGGCGCGGGAGGGATCGCGGACCAGCAGTCGGAGGGGGAGGCCGGCGTCGGCGAGCTCGCGTGCGACGCGCCCGCCCACGGCTCCGGTGGCTCCAGTGATCGCGATCGGGATGCTCATGCCTCCATGATGGCGCGGTCCCTAGGCTGGGACCATGAGCGCCCACGCCTCCTCCTCGCCATCGCCCGCTCGATCGCCGTCGAGGCGGCGCACCTGGCCCGCCAGCGGCGGGAGTACGGCGTCGAGATCGCCGCGTCGAAGTCGTCGCCCGAGGACGTCGTCACTGCCGCCGACCGAGAGGTCGAGCAGCTGATCCGGCGCCGTCTCGCCGAGGCGCGGCCCGACGACGGCTTCCTGGGGGAGGAGTCGGGCGGCGGAGACGGCACGAGCGGACTCCACCTGGGTCGTCGATCCGATCGACGGCACGGTCAACTACCTCTACGGCATCCCCTCGTACGCGGTGAGCATCGCAGTGGTCGAGGGGGAGCCCGACCCGCGGACCTGGAGGGCGCTCGCCGGCGCCGTCGTGAACGGCGCGACCGGCGAGGTCTTCACGGCCGCCCTCGGCGAGGGCGCTCACCGCGACGGAGCGCCGCTGCGCGCCACCGCGCCCGCCTCGCTCTCGCTGGCGCTGGTCGGCACGGGCTTCGGCTACGACTCCGCGCGCCGGATGCGCCAGGGCGCGGTCGTGCAGGAGCTGCTCGGCGAGGTGCGCGACATCCGGCGCATCGGCTCCGCGGCGCTGGATCTCTGCTCCGTCGCCTCGGGGCAGCTGAACGCCTACTACGAGCGTGGACTGAACCCGTGGGACCAGGCGGCGGGCGTCCTGATCGCTCAGGAGGCCGGCGTGCGGGTCGCCGGCTTCGACGGCCGACCGGCGAGCTCCGACCTGCTGATCGCGGCTCCCGCCCCCTCTTCGACGAGCTGGAGCAGCTGCTGCGCCGACTGCGCGCCGACGAGGTGTGAGCGCTCTCTCGGGAGTGCTCAGGCGCAGGGTCGATGCATGCGTGCGAATGAGCGCGCAACGGAGCGATGCTGCGACCGGTGGATCACGCTCGGATCGTGCCTGGGCACCCGCCCCTCTGGTCGTATTCCGCAGTCCGTGGCATCCTTTATGAATTCGTGACATTCGCACAGGATGCGGTCACGGAGACCCGAGCAGTGCCCCGATCCCTGACGGAGCGCCCCTCGCCCGCCTGTCCCCGACGGAAGATCCCGATTTCGTGAGCCCCGATTCGCCCTCCCCCGCTGCGTCCGCATCGACCCTCGGCGAATCGCCCCTCCCCGGATCCACCCCGCCCCTGTCCCGGCGCGAGCTCCGCGAGCGCGAGCGCGCCGAGGCCCTCGCCGCCGAGGTCGCGGACGCGTCGGAGGCCCCGGCCCCGGTCGTGACCGACCTCCGCGAGGCCGAGCGCCGCGTCGCCGCCCTGCGCGCCGCCCCCGCTCCGGTCCCGGCTCCGCGCGTGACGCCGCTGCGCGCTCAGCGCCCCCGCGTCGGCGGCCTCGTCGCGATGTCGTTCGCGGCTGCGATCGTCGCCGCCACCTCGCTGCCCGCGACCTCGCTCCTCACCGCCGAGGACGTGCAGGCGCAGAACCTGACCGCGGCGATCGCCCCGGGCTCCTCCGTCCGCGAGGGCGCGCAGTCCTTCGTCGCCGGCGCGGTCGGCGCCGAGACCGTCGCCCGCGACTCCTTCGGAGTGCAGGAGCGCAAGACGCAGACGAACGTCGCCGCCATCGTGCGCACCTCCGACACCGGTTTCACGAACGACCAGAACGCGTCCATCCAGTGGCCCTTCGCGGTCGGCGTGCCGGTCGGCGACCGCTTCGGCTACCGCAACTGCGCGGGCTGCTCGGTCAACCACGGCGGCACCGACTTCAACCCCGGCAACGGCTCGCCGATCCAGGCGATCGCCGACGGAGTCGTGCGCACCGTCATCGACGGTGAGGGCTCGCTCGGCGTGCACGTCATCGTCGACCACGAGATCGACGGCGAGCTCGTCCCGAGCGTCTACGCGCACATGCAGCACGGCACCGCGGCCGTGAAGGAGGGCGACCCGGTGAAGGTCGGCCAGCTCCTCGGGCTCGTCGGCAGCACCGGCATGTCGACCGGCCCGCACCTGCACTTCGAGATCCGCATCGACGGCGTCACGAAGGTCGACTCGTACCTCTGGCTGAAGGCCAACGCCGGGCGCTGATCCGCCGGCACCTCACCCGCCGACCACGCCACCTGCCGACCGGAGCCGCGCGCTCGCCGCGGCCGAGGGGTGCGCGATCCGCAGGGCTCGCGCCGTCTGCAGGGGCGCGTACGGTCTGCAGGGCTCCGTACCATCTGCAGGGGTTCGCGGAGAGGGAGCGCGATCCTCCGCAGGAGCGCCCCCACACGGCCTCGGATCTCCTGCGGATCGAACGAGTGCCTGCAGATCGAACGTGCGCCTGCGGATCGAACGAGTGCCTGCAGATCGAACGAGTGCCTGCGGATCGGACCGTCTCCCGCGGAGGCCGGGGAGACGGCGAACCGGCCGGACGCCCGGCGACGCCCCTCGCGCCGCGTCAGCTCGTGCGGAGCCAGACCGTGCTGTCGCCCGGCAGCACGCGCTCTGCCAGGGCCTCCGACGCGAGCACGACCGCGCCCGCCGGCAGGTCCACCGGCTCCGCGCCCGTGTTCGCGATCACGGTGAGGCTCCCGGTGCGGAACGCGACGACCTCCTCAGGCCAGCCCTCGAGCCACTCGATCGTGCCCTCGCCGAGTCGCGAGGCGCGTCGCTCCGCGAGCAGGGCGCGGTAGAGCTCGTAGGTCGAGCCCTCCACTCCGCGCTGGGCGTCCCGGGCGAGGGGCGCCCAGTCGCCGGGCTGGGGAGCCAGGAGTCGCCGCTCGGGCTGAATCCGTAGGCGGGAGCCTCCGCCTCCCACGGCAGCGGGACGCGGCAGCCGTCGCGGCCGTAGCGCTCGCCCTTCGTGCGGAACCACGTCGGGTCCTGGCGCGATTCGTCGGGCAGATCGATCGCCTCCGGGAGGCCGAGCTCCTCGCCCTGGTAGACGTAGGCCGAGCCGGGGAGCGCGAGCATGAGCGCCGTCGCGGCGCGGGCGCGGCGCAGGCCCAGCACGGGGTCGGGCAGTCCGGCGCTCTTCGGGCCGATGCCGTAGCCCTGGGGGTTGTCCGCGGTGAGCGCGAGGCGGCTCGCGTGGCGCACGACGTCGTGGTTCGAGAGGACCCACGTCGACGGAGCACCGACCGCGGCGAAGGCGGTCAGCGAGGAGTCGATGATGTCGCGCAGCGCGGGTCCGGCCCACGGCGTCTCGAGGTAGGCGAAGTTGAAGGCCTGGTGCATCTCGTCGGGGCGCACCCAGCGCGCGAGCTTCGGCAGCGGCTGCACCCACGCCTCGGCGCAGAGCACGCGGTCGGCCGGGTACTCCGCGAGCAGCTCGTGCCAGTCGCGGTAGATCTCGTGCACGCCGTCCTGCGCCCAGTAGGGGGCGGTCTCGGGGTCCGCGTCGTCGGCGGGCGCGACTCCGCCCATCGATCCGCTGTCGGCGGGGGGCGTGTAGTCGGGCAGGCCCTCGGCCTTGATCATGCCGTGGGCCACGTCGACCCGGAACCCGTCGACGCCGCGGTCGAGCCAGAAGCGCAGGACCTCGCGGAAGCGCTCGCGCACCCACTCGTTCGTCCAGTCGAAGTCGGGCTGCGTGGTGTCGAAGAGGTGGAGGTACCACTGGCCGGCGGTGCCGTCGGGCTCGGTCACCCGGGTCCAGGCGGGGCCGCCGAAGACCGATTCCCAGTTGTTCGGCGGCAGCTCGCCGGTCTCGCCGCGGCCGTCGCGGAACAGGTAGCGCGCGCGCTCGGCGCTGCCCGCCGGCGCAGCGAGCGCCTCCTGGAACCAGCGGTGGGCGCTGGAGGAGTGGTTGGGCACGAGGTCGACGATGATGCGGATGCCCAGCGCGTGCGCGCGGGCGAGCATCGCGTCGAAGTCGGCGAGGGTGCCGAAGAGCGGATCGACGTCGCAGTAGTCGGCCACGTCGTAGCCGGCGTCCTTCTGCGGCGAGGTCATGAAGGGGAGAGCCAGATCGCGTCGACGCCCAGCTCGGCCAGGCTGTCGAGGCGGCCCGTGATGCCCGGGAGGTCGCCGATGCCGTCGCCGTCGGCGTCCGCGAAGGACCGCGGGTAGATCTGGTAGATGACGGCGGTGCGCCACCACTCCGCCCCGGGGTGCTCGGAGAGTCGGTGGGGAACACGACCGACTCGTCCGCGGGCGCGCCGGAAACAGTAGATTCGAGGGGCATGCGGCCAGGATAGAGCACCCCTCAGGGGCAGGCGGTGCACGACGTCGTAGGGTCGACGGGTGATGGACGAGACTCCCGACGAGGCCCGCGCCCGCCGCCGCAGGGCGCTGCTCTGGGTGGTGCCGCTGCTGGTGCTGCTGATCGGCGGCCTGCTCGCCGCGACGCTCGCCGTCGGCGGCTTCGCGGCGCGGACGATGACGGGGGCGCAGGGCGCCGCCGTGTCCGGAGCGGCTCTCCTGCGCTGAGCGGTCCTCGCCGGCTGCGGGAATCGACTCCGAACGGGGCTCTCGCCCGCTCCGGGAACCGTTCCGCGTCCACTCGAGCAGCCACGCGTCGGGGAGTCGGCCTCGGACGGGGTCCGCGCTCACTCCGAAGCCCGTTGCGCGTCCCCTCGTGCGGATGCCCGTGCGCGGGCCGACGCCGACCGGGCGCTCCCGACCGGACCCCGTTCCGCGTCCACTCGCGCAGCGCGACCGGTCTACGCCGTCGCGGCCGGTCCGTCCTCGTCCTCGGGCTGCGGGGCGCGCGAGGTGCCTGCCGCCTCCTCCGAGGTGTGCCCCGACTCCGGTCCCGTCGTCGTCCGGGCCTGCTCGTCGGCCCGCGAGACGGCCTCGGCGAGCTCGTCCGCCACGAGGTACCCCGTCGAGACGGCCTCGGCCCGGTACGCCGCGCGGCCCACCATGTGCGCCGAGACCGGCACGGTGAGCAGCTGGAACCCGATCACGAGGATGATCGTGCCGGCCGCGGCGAACCCCGGATTGCGGATCGCGACGGCCAGCATCACGCAGATGAGGCCGAGGACCTGCGGCTTGGTGCCCGCGTGCATCCGCGAGAGCAGGTCGTCGAACCGCATCAGGCCGACGGCGGCGATCAGCGACAGCGCCGCTCCGATGATCAGGAGCACGGCGGTGAGGATGTCGAGCACGGTGTCCACCTCAGTCCTCCTCGCGGTTGGCCATGAACTTGGCGACGCTGATCGAGCCGAAGACCGCGAAGAGCGCGAGCCCGAGGGCGACGGGCAGCGTGGTCGCGTGCTCGTTGACCGCCATGTCGGCGCCGAGGCCGCAGATGATCGTCGCGACGAGCACGTCGGCGGCGACCACGCGATCGAGCACGGAGGGGCCGATCAGGATGCGCACCAGCGCGAGCAGGCAGGCGATGCCGAAGAGGGGCACGAGGACCCAGACGAGCCAGTCGATCATCGCGTCGACCCCGCTGCCGCGTCGAGCGGCTCGCTCACCCGGGCGACGTCGTCCTTCGAGCCGATGGCCCGGACGATGCGCGCCTCGGTCCGCAGCACGGTGCGGCGCACCTCCTCGATGCGCTCGCCCTCGTCGTGGGTGACGCCGAGCACGTGCAGGTAGAGCACGTTCTGCTGCGGGTCGACGTCGATGACGAGCGAGCCGGGCACCAGCGAGACCGCCTCGGTGGTCCAGACGAGCATGCCCTCGGAGCGGCTGCGCAGGTGGACGGCGACGATCGCGTTGTGCACCGGGACGGGCAGGGTGAGGATCTGCCACGACACCCGCACGGAGGCGATCGCGATGTCGAGGGCGAGCCGCAGCAGGAAGAGCAGCACGAACCACGGGTTGATGCGGTTCGAGAACTCGACCGGCGGGAGGTAGAAGACCCGGGTGATCAGGAGGGCGATCAGGAAGCCCGAGGCGATCGAGAGCACCGAGACGTCGTCCCAGAGCAGCACCCAGATGCCGACGAGGGTCACGAACATCGCGACGCGGTTCCACACGTCGACGCGGCGGCGGGGGCTCATCGGGGGCCCTCCTCTCCGAAGGACGAGTCGCGGTACACGGTGGCGATGTAGGTCGACGGATCCGCGATGTCCCGCGCGGCGTGCGCGCTCGCGTCGTAGAGCGGACCGGCACCGAGGGTCAGCCCGACGCTCACGAGCACCATGCCGGCGGTCGCGAGGACCATCATCGGCGGCGAGTGCCGGGTGCGGACGGTGCCGGTGTCGTGCGGGTCCTCCTGCAGCTGGTCGATCAGCGGCGACTCGTAGCCGGGCACCTCCTCCTGCCGGCGCCAGAACGCCATGTTCCAGACGCGGGCCACCGCGTAGAGGGTGAGCAGCGAGGTGACGGCACCGGCGCCGATGACGGCCCAGATCAGCCAGGAGGGCTGGTCGACGGCCGACTCCGTGCCGGCCACGAACAGCCCGACCTTGCCGAGGAACCCGGTGAAGGGAGGGATGCCTCCGAGGTTCATCGCGGGGACGAAGTAGAGCAGGGCCAGCAGCGGCGAGGCCTTGAGCAGCCCGCCGAGCCGGAGGATCGACGTCGTCCCGCCCACGCGCTCGATCAGCCCCGTCGCGAGGAACAGGGTCGTCTGCACGGTGATGTGGTGGATGACGTAGAAGATCGTCGCGGCGTAGCCGGCCTCGGTCCCGATCGCGATGCCGAACACCATGTAGCCGATGTGCGAGACGAGCGTGAACGAGAGCATGCGCTTGATGTCGGCCTGCGCGACCGCGCCGAGGATCCCGACCACGAGCGTCAGCAGCGAGACCACGAGCAGCACCGCGCTGAGATCGTCTCCCGGGAAGAGCAGCGTCTCGGTGCGGATCAGCGCGTAGACGCCGACCTTGGTGAGCAGTCCCGCGAACACGGCGGTGACCGGAGCGGGCGCCGTCGGGTACGAGTCGGGGAGCCAGAACGACAGCGGGAACACGGCCGCCTTGATCCCGAAGCCCAGCAGCAGAACGACGTGCAGCACGAGCTGGACGTCGGCGGGGAGCTCGGCGATGCGTATCGAGAGCTGCGCCATGTTGACGGTGCCGGTCGCTCCGTAGAGGAGACTGATCGCCGAGAGGAAGAACACGCTCGAGACCAGGCTGACGACGACGTACGTCGTGCCCGCGCGGATGCGCGGCGCCGTGCCGCCGAGGGTGATCAGCACGTAGCTCGCGGCCAGCAGGATCTCGAAGCCGACGTAGAGGTTGAAGAGGTCCCCCGCGACGAACGCGTTGAGGATGCCCGCCGAGAGGATCAGGTAGGTCGGGTGGAAGATCGTGACCGGCGTCTCGCGGTTGCCGTCGACCAGGCCCTGGCCCACCGAGAACAGCAGGACGCCGAGCAGCGTGATCGACGTGATGACGAGCATCAGCGCGGCGAGCGGATCGACCACCAGCACGATGCCCCACGGCGGTTCCCAGCCGCCGACGTAGACGGCGCTGCCGCCGTCCTCGCCCGTGAGCACGAGCACCAGCAGCACGGAGGAGATCACCAGGACCGCCGACAGCGTGACGATGTTGACGAGGATCTGCGCCCTGCGGTGCCGGCCGAGGACGAGGGCGACCGCGGCTCCCAGCAGCGGCAGCGTGACGACGAGGGGGATCAGGACGTTCATCGATCCTCCTTCCTGTCGTCGCTCATCGAGCTCTCGCCGTGCCGGGCCGCCGTGCCCTCGTCGCTCGCCTCGAGCAGATCGTCGAGCGCCTTGTCGTCGGCGGTGGTCTGCGCCGAGATGCCCGCCGCATCGGCGCGCACCGAGGCGTCGGTCTCGTCGTCCTCCACCTGGTCGGCGTTGGCGAGGCGCCAGCGCCGGTAGATCATCGCGAGCAGGAACGCCGTGATGCCGAAGGTGATGACGATCGCGGTGAGGATCAGCGCCTGGGGGAGCGGATCGGCCATGCCCTCCGCGGTCTCCTCGTAGCCGCGCCCCTCGATCACGAACGGAGCGAAACCGGAGCGGCCCGCCATCAGCAGGATCAGGATGTTGGTCGCGTTGCCGATCAGGATGAAGCCGATCAGGATCCGCGTGAGGCTGCGCTCGAGCATCTGGTACACGCCGGCGGCGTACATCACGGCCATCACGGCGACGAGGACGAGGGTGGTGCTCATGCGTCGTCCCCCCGTCCCGGTCCGCCCACGACGGTGGAGCCGGTGGGGAGCTTCGTCTCGAGTCCGTCGACCGTGCCGGCGCCGGGGCCGGGGGTGCCGTCGGTCGAGTGGGTGACGCCGTCGCCCGATGGCGCGCCGTCCTCGGCCTCCTCGCCGTGGCGGTCGACCTCGCCGCCGAGGCTGCGGAGGATGTCGAGGGCGAGTCCGATCACGATGAGGTAGACCCCGATGTCGAAGAGGGTGGAGGTGCCCAGGTGCAGCTCGCCGAGCACCGGGAGGTACAGGTCGAGCCAGCCTCGCCTCGAGCACCTGGAGGCCGAAGAAGAGGGAGGACACCGCGGTGCCGACGGCGAACAGGAGTCCGAGGCCGAGCACCTTCCCGGCGTCGATCGGAGCGGCCTCGCCGAGTTCGAAGCGACCGCCGGCGAGGTACCGGGCAACGAGCGCGAGGCCGGCGAGCAGGCCGCCCGCGAACCCTCCGCCCGGGGTGTTGTGGCCGGTGAAGAGCAGGTAGACCGAGACGATCATCGCGGGGTGGAACAGCAGGCGCACGAGCACCTCGAGCACGATCGAGCGGTTCTCGGGCCGGAGCGTGCGGCCGGCGACGAGCCAGGATCCGCGGTCGCCCTCGCCCGAGGCCTGCTCGGACTCGGAGGCGGGAGCGGTCAGGTCGCTCGCGCGCTCGCGGCGGTCTCCGGCGCCGGGCTGCTCGAGCCGCGGCGCTCCTCCGGCCCGGCTGGAGAGGAAGATCAGGCTCGCCACACCGGTCGCCACGACGACGAGCACCGAGATCTCGCCCATGGTGTCCCAGGCGCGGATGTCGACGAGCAGGACATTGACGATGTTGCGGCCCTTGCCCTCCTCGTAGGCGAGGCGCGGCAGGTCGACCGAGATCGGAGTCGCGGTGCGGGCGCCGAGGGCGATCGTCGCGACCACGGCCATGACAGCGCCGACCGAGATGCCGATGACCGCCCGCAGGCGCTTGCGCATCGGCTGGTGCTTCGCGGCGATCCGGGTCGGGAGCCGGCGGAGCACGAGCACGAAGACGACCAGCGTGACCGTCTCGATGAGCGCCTGCGTGAGGGCGAGATCGGGAGCGCCCTGGAGGGCGAAGAGCGCGACCATGCCGTAGCCCGTCGCTCCGGCGAGGAGCACCGCGGCGACGCGGTTGCGCGCGATCGCGCAGAGGATCGCGGCGAGGATCATCACCGCGGCGACGGCGAGCTGACCGGGGGTGTCCCAGAGGACGAGCTCGTCTCGGCCAGGTGCGGTTGACCGCCGCGGCGCCGCCCGCCCCGAGGACGAAGACGGCGAAGATCACCGTGAGGTAGCGGGGGAGCGATCCGCGCTGGACGAACTCCGTCACCGTGCTGGCGACGCGGTCGAGCCAGCGCACCGTGGCCCAGTAGCCCTCGGCCGAGTCGATGCGGTTGGGCACCTTCGACTGGATCCGCGCGACCGTCACGCGCTTGGCGAAGAGGAGGAGGCCGATCGCGATCACCAGCGCGCTGAGACCGAGCGCCGGCTCGAAACCGTGCCAGAGCGCCAGGTGGTAGCCGCCGTGGTCGGAGGCCTCGGCCGCGGCGACGAGCCCCGGATCGCCGTCGGGAGCGCCGAACGGCAGGGTGTCGGCGTACACGGCGATGAGGGGGTCGAGGAGGTTCGCTCCGATGCCGAAGACGACGCCCGCGGCGGCGAGCAGCACCGGAGGAGCGGTGAAGGTCCACGCCTCGTCGTGCAGGTGCGTGTCCTCGAGCTCCTTCTTGCGGGCGAAGGCGCCCCAGAAGAAGCGGGCCGAGTAGGCCACGGTGAGGATCGAGCCGAGCACGAGTCCGATCAGGGCCACCCAGCCCCAGACCGAGCCCTGCTCGATCGCCGAGATCAGGCTCGTGAAGACGGCCTCCTTGGCGACGAACCCGAGCAGCGGGATGCCCGCCATCGAGAGCACGCCGAGCAGCACGGTCCCCGCGAGGACGGGCGCCTGCCGCCCGAGTCCGCTGAGCTTGCGCAGGTCGCGGGTGCCGGCGCGGTGGTCGACGATGCCGACGGCGAGGAAGAGCAGCGCCTTGAACAGCGCGTGGCCGATCAGCAGCGTCAGCCCCTGCGAGGGCGGCGTCGCGCGAGCCGAAGCCCACGGCGACGGTCAGGAAGCCGAGCTGGCTCACGGTGCCGTACGCGAGCACGAGCTTGAGGTCGTACTGGCGGAGCGAGCGCCAGCCGCCGACGAGCATGGTCCAGACGCCGACGCTGACGACGACGGGCAGCCAGACGGAGTCGTCGGCGAAGCCCGGCGCGAGGCGGGCGACGAGGTAGATGCCGGCCTTCACCATCGCCGCGGCGTGCAGGTAGGCGCTGACCGGGGTGCGGCGGGCCATGGCGGCCGGCAGCCAGAAGTGGAAGGGGACGAGCGCCGACTTCGAGAACGCCCCGAGGAGCACGAGCACGAGGGCGACCGAGACGATCGGGCCGGACGGTGCCGCCTCGACGATCTCCGCGAGGCTCGTGGTGCCCGCCTGGACGATCAGGATCACGATGCCGACCAGCATCGCCAGACCGCCGAGGGTCGTCACCAGCAGCGCCTGGAGTCCGGCACCGCGGTTCTCCTTGCGGCCGTTGTAGTGGCCGATCAGGAGGTAGGAGAGGACGCTCGTGGCCTCCCAGAAGACGAAGAGGATGATCACGTCGTCGGCGGTGACCAGCCCGTACATCACTCCGGCGAAGGCGAAGAGCAGGGCGGCGAAGCGCCCGAGCGACGCTCGTCGCGGCGGAAGTAGCTCGCGCAGTACGCGAGGACGAGCGCGCCGACTCCGCTGACCACGAGGGGCCAGCACGATCGAGAGCGCGTCGAGGCGGAACGAGAGCGCGATGTCCAGCGCGGGGATCCACGGCACGCTCTGCGGATCTCACCGCCCGACAGGATCGTCGGCAGCGCGGCGGCCGGCGACGAACGTGCCGGCGGGCACGAGCGCCAGGGCGTAGAACGTCCTCGGACCGAAGCGGTCGACGATCCACGGCGTCACGACGGCCAGGGCGAACGAGATCACGAGGATGAGGAGCATCACATGTTCCTCTCAAGATCCATCCAGCACAGTCGTGAGTCGAGTTTATCGGAGGGGTGGGCGGCGGAACCTGAGTGCGGGAAGGCTTGACGCGCCCGTGCGGCGCCGTGAGGGCCTCCGGTCCGGCGCCGGCCTCCTCTAGCGTGGGCGCATGGCCCGCTCCTCCTCCCCGACCAGCTCTGCCGGATCCGCGTGCACGACGTCGCCTCCGGCACGTCGACCACGGTCTTCGAGTCGAGCACCGTGCTCGTCGAGGCCCCCAACTGGTCGCCCGACGGCTCCTCCCTCGTGGTGAACGGCGACGGGCTGCTGTTCCGGCTGCCGCTCGAGGGCGCCGGCGCCGGTGCGCTTGTCCCGATCCCGCCCGTCGGCGTGCCCGAGGAGCTCAACAACGACCACGTGCTCGCTCCCGGCGGCGGTCTCGCGTACGTATCGGCGCGCGACGGGCACCTGTACGCGGTGGCGCTCGACGGCCGGGCGCCGGCGCGGCGGCTGACGGAGGAGGTCGACGGGCGCCGCTTCAAGCACTACCTCCACGGAGTCTCACCCGACGGCACGACTCGCCCTGATCGGCGGCGGCGAGGACGCCTCCGGCCGCTGGGTCACGAACGTGTACACGATGGCCGCCGAGGGCGGTCCGCTCACCGCGCTGACCGCGGACGAGCACCCCGACGACGGTGTCGACTTCGACGAGACGGGCGAGGTCCTGTACTTCAACTCCGAGCGCGGCGGCGGGCGGGCCCAGCTGTTCCGGATGCGTCGCGACGGCCCGGGCTCGAGCGCGTCGTCGAGTCCGACACCGTCGACTGGTTCCCGCACGTCTCGCCCGACGGCGCGCACCTGCTCTCGCTCGCGTACCTGGACGGCACCGCCGGGCACCCCGAGAACCTCCCGGTCGAGCTGCGCCTGCTCGATCTCGCGGGGCGGCCCGCAGGCCTCGCTCGAGCCCGGTCGCGTCGTCGAGCGGCTCTTCGGCGGACAGGGCACGATCAACGTCGCCGGGTGGGCGCCGGACTCGTCCCGCTTCGCGTACGCGGACTACCCGCCGCTCGAGCACCTCTGGAGCCGAGCGCGATCCGCTGAGCCCGAGTTCCTCGCGCGACCCGGTCGTCATGTCGGCTGAGTGCTTGCTCCACATAGCCCGGAGGGGGAGGAGCGCCCCGCACCCAGCGGGTTGAATCGGAGGATGACGATCGACAGCGCCTCCACCGCCCGCGACTCCTCCACCCGCGCCCTCGGCGCCTCCGGCATCGAGGTGTTCCCGCTCTCGCTCGGTGGGAACGTCTTCGGCTGGACCTCCGGACGCCAGACCTCGTTCGACGTCCTCGACGGCTACGTCGCCGCGGGCGGGAACTTCATCGACACGGCCGACTCCTACTCCGCATGGGTCCCCGGCAACAAGGGCGGCGAGTCCGAGACGATCATCGGCGAGTGGCTCAGCCGGCGCTCCGACCGCGACGACGTGGTCGTCGCCACGAAGGTCAGCCGCCACCCGGAGTTCCAGGGTCTCGCCCCCGACACCGTGCGCGCGGCGGCCCGCGCCTCGCTCGCGCGTCTGCGCACCGACCACATCGACCTCTACTACGCGCACTTCGACGACGACGCCGTCTCGATCGAGGACATCGCGCGGGTCTTCTCCGAGCTGGTCGACGAGGGTCTCGTCCGCGCGATCGGCGTCTCGAACTTCAGCGCCGACCGCATCGCCCAGTGGATGCGCTTCGCCTCGGAGGAGGGACTGCACGCGCCGGTCGCGCTGCAGCCGCACTACAACCTCGTCGAGCGCGCCATCGAGGCCGACCTGCTGCCGCTCGCCCGCGAGCACGGCCTGGCCGTCGTGCCCTACTACGCCCTCGCGTCCGGGTTCCTGACCGGCAAGTACCGCGACGGCTCCACGCCCGACTCGCCCTGTGCCTCCGAGCCGCGCAGTACCTCGACGCGCGCGGTCGCCGCGTGCTCGCGGCCCTCGACGCGGTGGCGGAGGCTCACGGTGCCGAGGTCGCGACCGTCGCGCTTGCGTGGCTCCGCTCGCAGCCCGGAGTCGTCGCCCTCGATCGCGAGCGCGCGCGTGATGGAGCAGTTCCCGCCCTGGTCGCCTCGGCGACCCTCGTGCTCGGCGACGACGAGCTCGCTTCCTCGACGAGGCGAGCCGCTCCTAGCGGGGTAGGTCTCGGATACGGCCCTGCAGGGGAGCCTTTGCTGATCGAGCAGCCCGCGCAGCGGGCGTATCGAGATCCCCGTTGTCTGAGCGTGGTCTCGATCGCGCCTGCGGCGCTACTCGACCAGCAGGGAGTCCTTGCTGATCGAGTAGCCCGCGCATCGGGCGTATCGAGATCGCCGTCCCTCGACCAGCAGGGGCGCACCGCCCCACCCGCGGTCACCGCCGCTCCAGCGAGGTGCTATTGTCTAACGGTGCCAAATCGCGGGCACGCCCCGAGAGGGCAGGTCCTCCGGGTCCGATGCCCGCAGGTGCGCCCCTTAGCTCATTGGTAGAGCACTTCTTGGTAAGGAAGAGGTAGTGGGTCCGATTCCCACAGGGGGCTCCGTTCCCGCAGGTCGAGCCCGCGGGGCCGACGCGCGGCGGGGTAGCTCAGGTGGTTAGAGCACACGGCTCATAATCGTGGTGTCGCGGGTTCAAGTCCCGCTCCCGCTACGTTCGGGAAGAACCCCGGCTCCTCGCGAGCCGGGGTTCTTCTGCGTTCCGGAGGCGGCGCGGGCCGCGGATCGGACCGCGCAGCCCGCGAAGAGCACGTCGTCCGAGGCGACCAGGTCCTCCAGCCGCAGCAGCCGGTCGAGGTCGTGACCGGCCGCGAGCGCGTTCGCACGCTCGGCCGCCGTCCGCGGCGCGAGCCGCCCTCCATCACACCGCCCAGCGCGCGCACCGCGCACGCCGCGACGACGCCCTCGGGCGTCCCTCCGATGCCGAGCACCAGGTCGACCGCGCCCGCCGGGTCGGCCGCCTCGATCGCGACCGAGACGCGCCCTCGCCGCGCAGCGACAGCGCCACTCCGGCGTCGCGCAGCTCGGCGATCAGCCCTGCGTGCCGCGGCTTGTCGAGCACCGCGACGACGAGCTCCTCCACCGGCTTGCCCAGTGCCTCCGCCAGCGCCCGCGCGTTCTCCCCGGGGGAGCGCTCGAGCGAGACGACTCCCGCGCCCGCCGCCGAGCAGACCAGCTTGTCCATGTAGAAGACGTCGCGCGGATCGAAGAGGGCGCCGCGCGGGGCGAGCGCGATCACGCAGACCGAGCCGGGCAGCCCCTCGGCGGTCAGCCGCGTGCCGTCGAGCGGATCGACGGCCACATCGCACGACGGCGAGGACCCCCGACCGAGCCGCTCGCCGTTCGCGAGCATGGGGGCCTCGTCCTTCTCGCCCTCGCCGATGACGACCGTGCCGTCGAACGGAGCGTCCGCCAGCACCGCGCGCATCGCGGCGACCGCGGCCTCGTCGGCGGCGACCTTGTCGCCGCGACCGTGCCAGGCGCGAGCCGCCTCGGCCGCCGCGCGCACGCTGTCGGCGATCGCGTACCGCAGCTCCACGGAGTAGGCGTCCGACGCGACCAGCCGCACCTCGCTCACGAGCGGGCCGGCTGCGCGGCGGCGGTGCGCACGAGGCGCTCGAGCGTGCGCAGTCCGTCCGAGGACAGCACCGACTCCAGGTGGCTCCTGCACCGACGCGACGTGCTCGCCGCGCAGGGCGTCGACCACCTGCGCCGACCGGGTCGCCCGACACCTCGATAGACCGAGCAGGAGGCGCTCGACACCCGATCCCGCGACCGACGAGAAGGTGCTGCAGAAGCCGATCGCCGCCTCCTCGCCGAAGACGTCGACCGCGAGCGCCGCATCGCCCTCGGCAGCGGCGCGGCAGCGGCTCGACGGGAAGGCCCGCGAGCAGCGAGAGCATCTGGTGGCTGAGGCACACGGCGAGCATCGGGCGCTCGAGCTGTCGAGCCGCTGGGTCATCAGCTCGCGCAGGCGCGCGATGCGCGGCTCGGAGTCGTCGCGCGGGTCGCCCGGGCCGGGCCTCGAACACGACGAGGTCGTCCGAGAGCACGTCCTCGACGCTCGACCAGGCGCTCGACGCGGGCGTCCATGCCGAGGTGGCGCAGCCGGCGCGCGAGCATCGTCGCGGAACTGGTCCTCGTTGTCGACGATCAGCGCGGTGCGCCCGTCGAGGCCCGCGATGTGCTCGGGCGCCTGCGGGCGGAGCCAGAACGACGCGAGCCGCTCGTTGCGCGCCTCGAGCGCCTCGGCGACTCCGGGCTGCGCGTTCAGATCGACGGCGGGCGGGATCTCGCGACCCGGCAGGAGTCCCAGCGCCGACAGCACGCCCGTCGAGGCCTTCGCGCGCGTCTCGGCGACCTCACCTCCGGAGTCGAGTGGCGCACGAGGGTCGCGCCCGGCGGGCACGGCCAGCTCGGCCGTCGGGCTGGAGGTAGGCGGTGCGGATCAGGATGGGCGCGTCGACCGTGTAGCCGTGCTCCTTCGGGCTCGAAGAGCGCGAGGACGGCCGGAGTAGTAGCCGCGCGGCTCCTTCTCGTACTCGGCGATGACGGCGCAGGCGTTCTCCATCGGGGAGCCGGTGACGGCCGGCGCGATCATCGTCAGTCGCAGCACCTCGCGGACGTCGAGATCGGTGCGCCCCTCGAGGAGGTACTCGGTGTGGCTGAGGCGCGACATCTGCTTGAGGAAGGGACCGAGGATGCGTCCGCCGTTCGGGCAGACCACCGCGCTCATCATCTTCATCTCCTCGTCCACGACCATGAAGAGCTCCTCGCTCTCCTTCACGTCGGCGAGGAACGCGAGCACCTCCTCTCCGGTGGGCCCGGCGGCCGGATGGCGGAAGGTGCCGCTGATGGGGTCCATCATCGCGACGCCGTCACGCACCGAGACGTGCCGCTCGGGGGTCGCTCCGACCGCGGTCACCGTCTGCGCGCCGTCGACGCCGGGGGTGTGGATCGCGAAGGTCCAGTAGGCGCCGGACTCGTCGGTCAGCAGGCGGCGGAACCAGGCCAGCACCGCCTCGATCGGAGCGGCGTCGGTGTGCGCGACGAAGGCGCGGGCGATCACGAAGTTCGCGCCCTCTCCGCGGCCGATCTCGTCGTCGATCACGCGCCGGACGATGTCGGCGTACTCCTCGTCGAGCACGTCGAAGCCGCGCTCCTCGACCGGGATCTCGCGCTTCGGGAGCAGTCGGAGGACTCGTCCAGCGGCACGCTCTCGCGCTCGCGGACGAGGAGGCCGCGCAGCGGCGCTCCGTCGTCCTTCGCGGCGAACCCGCGTCGCGCACCCTGGGCGTAGGGCACCAGCGTGAGCACGTCCCCGCCGTTCAGCGGGATGTCGGCGAGCCCGTCGACGTCGACGACGTCGCCGGTGAAGACGTCCACCTCGGAGCGGCTCCTGCCGGAGCACGACGGCGAACGGCAGCGATCCGTCGGAGGAGAGGATGCGGGAGAGGAGCGAGGTCATCGTGGTCCTTGGTTCGGGGTGTCCCTCACCCGGGCCCTGACATGCAGAACGACCGCCCGGACGAGGCGGTCGTGTGCGAGGGGTTCGGGTGCGTCGGTCCGCCTATGCGGGCCACCAGGGGCTTCGGTTCACGTGCGCAGGGGAGCTCCAGGGACCGCGCGACGGGCGGCCAAGCGGGAGGGGGTGGCGCGTCCCGAACGGGTGTCTGTCTCCGCTCTTCGGCCCCGTGATAGGAATACCCGCCCGGATCACCGCCGACGATCGGCGCCACGCGAGGACACGCATGCTCCGCTCCACCTCTTCCCTGCTGACCGCCGCCCCAGCGACCCCGATGCTCGCCCCCGCCGCGTCGACCACGACCCTCACTCCCGCCGTGAGCACGTCGGCCCCGTCGCCCGCGCCCACTGCGACGCCGGACCTCACCCCGGCCCCGGTGCCCACCGTCTCGCCGCCGCTGCCGGTGCCGACGCTCACTCCGCACCCGTCTCGGAGGAGTGCTACGAGGAGGGCGAGTCGCCCATCGAGTTCGCCGGCGTCGCGACCATCAGCTCCGGTGGGAACGCAGACCGAGATCTCGATCCCGGGCGGACGCTGCGCGACTGCCTCACCTCGTGGAGCTGACGTGATCGAGGTCCTGATCGACGACGAGTGGCAGGCGGTCGCCGGAGACGGCTCCTCCTTCCGCGAGGTCCCGCCGCTCACCGAGACCCGGTGGCTCGGCGGGGTCGAGGAGAGGGTGCGCTACATCTACTGCGGCTACTCGGCACCGTCCCCGGTCCCGACTTCGTGGTCGCGGAGTTCGCTCGCGGCCGCCAGTCGATCCCGAGCCCGCTCCGGTCGTCCCCGTCCCGATCCTCGGTGATCGGCGTCGTCCCCCACTTGCTGGTCTGAGCGAGCACCAGCGACCGCGCCTCGCACGGCCGTCCTCACCGCCGGCCACGCGCTGGCCGAGACCGGATCGGATGCCGGAGCGCTGCTGCCGATCGGCGCGCTGGCGCTGCTCGCCGGAGCCGCGGCCCTGGTGACGCCAGCTGCGCCGCCGCGTCAGCTGATCGTCCGCGGGGCGGGGCGCTCGGTCGTCTCGCCCCGCAGCGTCCGCAGCAGGAGCGTCGCCCCCGCGGTGGCGGCGGGGGTCGCGACCACGGCGCCGCCCGGGATCAGGAACGCCAGGTAGACCGCGACCTTGAAGCCGAGGGACATCCCTCGGCGCTCGCCGAGGAGTCGGCGGCGCTCGGCCAGGGTCATCCCGCGTGCGTCTCCCGCGAACCCGGTCAGTTCGAGGGCCAGGGCCCGCCCGCCGACGAGGGCGCCCGCGAGGAGGCCGATGATCTGGCCGACGACCGGGATCACGCCCAGCAGCACGAGCACGATCCCGATGCCCACCGAGGTGGCGATCAGCACGGCGGAGTCGCGGAGCGAGCGGCCGAGCCCGCTCCAGAACCCGGTCTCGCGCTCGTCGGGCACCCCGCCGAGCTCGTTCTCGACGCCGCGCCAGATCCGCTCGTAGAAGGGATCGCCCACGAGCAGCGTGACGGCTGCGAAGACCACGACCCCCAGGGCGACGAGCGCCCCGACCGCGGCGACCGAGATCGCCAGGCGCGCGCTCGACGCCCAGGCGTCGCTCCAGCCGTCGGCGAACGGCGTCAGCGCGGTGACGACGTCGCCCACGCGGGTCACGACCAGCACGAGCAGGCCGACGAAGACGAGGCCGAGGATCGCCCCCAGCAGCATCGCCCGGGGCGAGCGCACCCAGGTGCCGAAGCCGCGGAGGAAGAGGCGGGCGCCGAGGCCGAGTTCGCGGAGGACCGTCATGATCCCTCCCAGCCCGTGCCGCGGCTGTCAGACGAGTTCGAACGGAGCGAGCAGGCCGGACATCGCCTTCGGGAGCGGCCTCGCGAACTCGTCGCGCCGCGAGGTCGTGACGCCCATCGCCACGAGGCCCTCGACGAGGCGGACGGCGGCCGAGACCCCGTCGATCACCGGCACGCCCAGCTGCCGCGAGAGCTCGCGGCAGAAGTCGGCCATGCCGGCGCAGCCCAGCACGATCTGCTGGCCGTCGGCCGCGAGCGCGGCGGCGCACTCCTCGAGCACGACCCGGCGGAAGTGTCGGAGCGGGGGTCGTCCAGCTCGAGCACCGGGATGTCGCAGGCGTGGACGCCGGCGCACGCCTCGCCGAAGCCCGCCCGGCGCGATGTCCCACGCGCGTCCGCTGGTCCGCGAGAGCGTGGTCACGACGCTGAAGCGGCGGCCGACGAGGGTCGCCATGTGCATCGCGGCCTCGGCGATGCCGACGACCGGCCCCGCGCGAGCTTTCTCGCGGGCGGCATCGACCCCCGGATCGCCGAAGCACGCGACGACGTAGCCGTCGCTGCCCGCCGCGTCGCCCCGGACGATCTCGCGCAGCAGTCCCGGCACCGCCAGCGCCCTCGTCGTAGTGGCTCTCGATCGAGGCGGGCCCCATCGGAGGCGTCACCGCCGCGATCTCGGTGCCGAGGGAGGCGACGGAGCGGGCGGCCCGGCCGATCGCCTCCGTCATCCGCTCGGTGTTCGGGTTGACGACGGTGATGCGCATGGGTTCCTTGCCGGGGACGTGGCGGGAGGGGAGGGCGGCTGCCCGCAGCGGCGGCCGCCCGCGGATCAGGCGGCGCTGCCGTCGCTGACGTTCTCGAGGTCCTCCTCGAGGTGCCCGATGCGCGGGGCGCGGCGCTCGAGCAGGGCCATGGCGATGAAGCCCAGTCCGCAGCCGAGGAACCAGCTGTAGTCGCCCAGCCAGGTGAAGGAGGGGCCGCTGGCCTCGGCGATCCAGCGGGGCACGAGCACCGAGGCGACCGACGGGACTCCGCCGATGATGGTGGTCCACGGCGCTCCGCCGAAGCCCCTCGAGAACCAGTACCGGGATTCAGCCCGCTCATCGTGTAGAGGTCGTCGACCCAGACGCGCTGACGGCTGGATTTCCAGGTAGTAGCCGGCGATCAGCACGCCGAACAGCGGGCCGATGAGGGCGCCCAGGATGCCGAGCGTGTAGCGGATCGCGGTGTCGTTCGAGTACCAGTTCCACGGGGTCAGCAGCACCGAGCCGACCGCGGCGATCATGCCGCCCATGCGCCAGCTGATCTTCGGGTTGACGTTCGAGAAGTCGAACGCGGGCGAGATGAAGTTGGCGACGATGTTGATGCCGATCGTCGCGATGACGAAGGTCAGCCCGCCGAGCAGCACCGCGAACCAGGTGTCGATCCGCTCGACCGTCTCGATCGGGTCGGTGATGAGCTCGCCGAAGACCGGCACGGTCGCGGACGCGGTGATGACGGTGAGGAGGGAGAAGAAGAGGAAGTTGATCGGGAGCCCGAGCAGGTTGCCCTTCTTCACCGCGCCGTAGCTGCGGGCGTAGCGCGAGTAGTCGCTGAAGTTGAGCATGGGACCTGAGAAGCAGGACACGACGAGCGCGACGGCCGAGATCATCACCGGCAGTGACGCGGCGAAGTCGAGGACCTCGCCCGAGCCGAGGCTGAGCGAGATGTTCTCCTGCACCGCCTGCGACACCAGGTACACGGCCAGGACCAGCATCACCACGTAGACGGCGGGGCCGGCCCAGTCGATGAAGCGGCGGATCGACTCCATGCCCTGCCAGAACAGCGCGCGGCTCGCGCGACCCAGAGGATCGCGTACGAGAGGTAGCCGAGCGCGGAGAGTCCGAGGAAGGACGCCTCCGGGGTGTTCCAGGAGGCGGCAGTCGGGGAAGAACTTGAGGAACACGATGTTCAGCGACTGCGCCGCCAGATAGGTCTGGACGCCGTACCAGGCGATCGCGATCAGGCCGCGGATGATCGCGGGGATGCTCGCGCCGCGGATCCCGAAGATCGCCCGGTTGATGACCGGCAGGGGCACGCCGGTGATCTGGCTCGGCTTGGCGACGAGGTTGCAGAAGATCTGCACGATCACGATGCCGACGACCAGGGCGACGAGCACCTGCCAGCCGGCGAGGCCGAGCGCGAAGAGGATCCGGCGGTGACGTAGCCGCCGACGCTGTGCACGTCCGACATCCAGAACGCGAAGATGTTGTAGCTCGACCAGCGCTGCTTCACCAGCGGAGCGAGGTCCTCGTTCGCCAGGCGGTCGTCGTAGCCGGGCTTGATCAGGGCGGCACCGACGGGGAGCTCGGCGGCGACGCGGACGGTGGGCAGGTCGGTGCGGGGTGCGGTGGCGCGGTCGGTCATGGAGGATCCACCTCCGGGCGGCCGGGCGCGGGCCCGGCTCGGATCGGATGTGTCAGGGTGGTCGGTGGCGGACCGAGGCGGTCGGCCGTCCCCGTGCGGAGTGCGTGAGGTGCTGTGTGGATGCTGTGAAGCAGTCGCTTCACAGCATGTGAACCTATTGCTTGACACCCCCGGGCTCGTTTCGGCTCCGTTACGGGTGTGACGATCGCCGGAGGAGGGTCGCCGATGATCACCGACGCCCCCGAGCCCGACTCCGACGGGCTGCCTGCCGCGCCTCCGGCACCGTCCCGACGGACGACCCCGTGGAGGTCGCGGCGGAGCGCCTCGCCGCCGGGACGGATCGCGAGAGCGTCTCGGAGCGCGCCCTCCGTGAGCTGCGCCTCGCCTCCGGCCTGTCGCTGCGCGCCCTCGCCCGCGAGCTCGGCATCTCGGCCAGCGCGGTCTCGGTGATCGAGCGCGGCTCGATGCAGCCCTCGGTCGGGCGCCTGATCGCGGTCGTCGGCGCACTCGGCGTGCCGCTCTCGGCGGTCTTCGACGAGCCGGCGCCCCCGTCGGTCGCGACGGCGGTCGTGCGGGCGGGGGAGGTCGCTCCGGTGACCCTCGACGGCGGAGTGCTCTTCCGTCGGCTCGCGCCCCGCTCGGTCGAGGCGGTCGACTTCTTCGAGTCGACCTATCCGGCCGGGGTCGACCTCGACGGCGCACCGCCGGTTCCTCCGGCACGACGGCTTCGAGGGCACGGTGACGCTCGGCGAGCTGACGGTGGAGTTCGAGGACGAGATCATCGTGCTCGCGGCCGGGGACGGGATCACGTTCCCGTGCGAGCGCCCGCACCGGATGGTGAACCGCGGGGAGTCGACCGCCGTCGCGACCTGGCTGATCGTCTACCGCTGACGCGATCGGCGACGGCCCGATCGCGCGGCACCACCTGCGTATGGGAGTGTCGGCACCTCCACAGCGGGGAGGTGGTGGTGACTGTCCACACCCCGGGCGGAACGAGGCCGAGGGACCTCCTCGATGTCGGTGCCGACCGGTGTGATGTGCGCCCGGAGCGATTGGTGCGGAACATGGACGGACGGCAGGACAGCGGGCGGAGCGACGGGTGCCCGAGTGGTGCGCGGGCGAGCACGACGACATCGGAGGGCGCTCGAGCGGCTGCACCGCTCGGCGGCGAGCAGCGCCGTTTCGTGCAGGGCCGGACCGGGGCCGCTCGGTCGGCCGGAGGCGCTGCTCGTGCACGTGTCCCTCTGCCGGCCGGGTCCGGCGGGCGAGGTGAGGATCCGCCCGAGGCGGACGCCCTGGGGGTGCTCGATCTCGATCCCCAGCGGGGCGGCGCGCTCGGCCGGGGCGATCGACGCCTCCCTGCCCTACGCGGAGCCGCGCGATGAGACGCGGGGCGGATTCGGCGGCAGGAGCTCGCTCAGCTCCAGGTCGAGCGCCTCGCAGAGGGCGAAGAGCGTCTTCAGCTGTGAAGTTCGCGGGCATCCGGCTTGGTCCGCCCTCTTCGAACTTCTGATAGGTGTAGCCGGCGAGGCCCGCGGCGTGGGCGATCCGCTCCTGGCTCTCGCCCTTGGCCATGGTGGAGGTTCGTTCCGAGCTCCCGGGCGTACTCGGCCCAGTCTCGTTCGGGGCGGGGGTGTCGACATGCTGGCCAGCTTCCGAGAAGAAGGGTCGGGGGTCAGCCATACGCGCATGGGGTATTTCGCGATGGCCATACGAGCGTGCCACCCGGAGGAGGGGGAGGCCTCCGGGGCCTGCGGGAGCCACCGCGTAAGATGTCCGGTGCCAGTGAACTCGAACTGACCGGTCGCGCCCGCGCCCACCGCGTCGTACCAGGTGGGGCGCGAGAAGGTGCGCGAGTCACCCGCGCCGTGTCCGCCGCCTCCTCGCTCCACCACCATCCCCGAGGCTGCGCGCCTGGCCGGGTACGACGACGTCATCGCGCCGCCCACCTTCCCCGTGGTGATGCAGGAGCGCCTACGGTCGCGCAGCTGCTCGCCGAGCCCGACGCCGGGATCGACTACAGCCGGGTGGTCCACGGCGATCAGCGCTTCGTGCACTCCCGCGCCATCGTCGCCGGCGACGAGCTCACCGCGACCCTCGCCGTCGCCAGCGTCAAGCAGCTCGGACCGCACTTCGATGATCGTCTCCGAGTCCACCGTGGCCGAGGGCACGGCGAGCACGTCGTGACCCGCATCTCCACGCTCGTCGTCAGGGGTGACGAGGATCGCCGCGGTCCCCGTCCTCGCCGACCTCGAGATCGGGCAGGTGGTCGGCGAGCGGAGCTTCCACTTCACGCGCGACGTCCTCGTCCGCTACGCCGCCGCGTCCGGCGACTTCAATGCGATGTCCACTACCGCGACGACGTCGCGGCCGAGGTGGGCCTGCCCGGCGTCCTCGCGCACGGGATGCTCACGATGGGCACGGCCTGCAGGTCGGCCGACTGGATCGGCGACCCCGGCCGCATCGTCGACTACCGCGTCCGCTTCACCCGCCCGATCGTCGTCGATCCCCGCGAGGGAGCCGATGTCCTCGTCGTCGCCAAGGTCGGCGAGCTCGACGTCGACGCCGGAGCCGCGCGCATCGACCTGGCCGTCACGGTCGCCGGCCAGTCGTCCTCGGGAAGGCGCGCAGGCGCGCGTCTCGCTCGTCTGATCCCATGCCCGCGCCCTCCTCTCCGAGCTGACGACCCTCCGCGTCGGCGGTGCGCCCGAGCGCTACTACGAGCCCGCCACCACGGCCGAGCTCGTCTCGGTGCTGCAGGAGTTTTGGGCCGCCGACGAGCCCTGGCTGCTCGTCGGCGGCGGCTCGAACCTGCTCGTGGGCGACGACGGCGTCGAGGGCGCCGTGTCCGCGCGGACGGCGGTGTGGAACGGCTCGACTCCGACCGCCCCGGCGCGGTGCACCTGCGAGCGCAGGCGGGCGAGTCGGACGGCCTCGTGGCGCTCACCGTCGAGCGCGGCTGGACCCGGGTCGCCGAGGCGCTCAGCGGCATCCCCGGCACGGTCGGCGCCTCCCTTGCGCAGAACATCGGCGCCTACGGCCAGGAGGTGTCGGACACCCTGGTGGCGGTCGACTTCCTCGACGAGGGCGCGCGGGAGCCGGTGCGCCTCACGGCCGCGGAGCTCGAGCTCGGCTACCGCACCTCCGTCCTCAAGCAGGGGCGCCGCGGAGCGGTGCTCGCCGTCGAGTTCGCCCTCGAGGAGACCGACGGGGTCGGCGCGCTGATCGCCTACGCGCAGCTCGCGTCGGCCCTCGGAGTCGAGCTGGCGACCGGGTCCCGCTGGACCGTGCGCGAGACCGTGCTGCGACTGCGCTCCTCGAAGGGCATGGTCCTCGACGCCGACGATCCGGACACCGCCAGCGCGGGGTCCTTCTTCACCAACCCCATCGTGACCCGTGCCGCCGCCTCCGGACTGCCCCCCGACGGCGCCGCGCTGGCCCGTCGAGCCGTCCGCCGAGGCCGATGTCGTCACTCTCCTCTGACGCCGCTGCCGCGGGCGCGCCGATCGGACTGCCGGCGCCCGCCGCGCCTGACGCCCTCGTGAAGCTCAGCGCCGCCTGGCTGATCGAGAACTCGGGGATCACCCGGGGCTTCGCCCTGCCGGGGTCGCGTGCCGCCGTCCGAGCACACGCTCGCCCTGACGAACCGCGGCAGCGCGCGCCGAGGAGATCGCGGAGCTCGCCCGCTATGTGCAGGGCCGCGTCCTCGCCGAGTTCGGCGTCCTGCTCCCCGAGCTGTGGTGGTCGGCACAGCGTTCGACACGCTGTCGCACGACAGGGGTCGCCGGATCGGATGTCGCCGGATCAGGCGTCGCGCCGGATCCAGCGGAAGGTGAGTCGGCTCGCGATCAGGCCCAGCACGAGCCAGACGCCGAGGACGATCGCGACGCCACCCAGATCCCAGGCGCCGTCCACCTCGAGCTTCTCGAAGTCCGACGGCAGGAACACGGCGCGCATGCCCTGAGCGATCCACTTGAGCGGGAACACGCTCGCGATGTTCTGCAGCCAGTCGGGGAGCGTGGTGAACGAGAGGCCGAGCCTGGAGACGAACTGCAGGACGAGCAGCGGCGGCACGATGACCGCGGTGGCGCTCTTGCCCGAGCGGGGGAGCGCCGAGACCGCGATGCCCAGGATCGCCGAGGTGGCGACTCCGGCGAGGTAGACCCAGGCGAACGTAGCCCAGCGCCCGCTGTCGGTCGGCAGCTGGACCGAGAAGACCGTGGCGGCGACGACCAGAGCAGCGCCGTCTGGGCGAGACTCGTGACGAGCACCCGGCCGAACTTGCCGTGCAGGAAGCAGCTCAGCACCGGCAGCGGGGCGCCGGCGAGGCGCTTGAGGTTCCGGGTCGCTGCGCTCGACCGCGATGTCGTGGACCCCGAGATTCTGCACGCCCGAGAGCAGGATGCCCGCGGCGGCCAGCCCCGGGACGTAGCACGCGGCCATGGGTCGATGCCCGGGTCCTGCGGATCGGCCTGGCACGACCGCGTTCTCGCCGAACGCGACCGAGGAAGATCGTGAGCAGCAGCACGGGGAAGAGGAAGGTGAAGAAGACCCGGCCGGGGGCGGGGAAGTACGAGCGCACCTCGCAGCGGCGCGCGCGGCGCCCAGTCGCAGGGTGCGGCCGGGGCCGGTGCGCAGCCTGGTGCGGGAGGGGCCTGGACCGCGGTGCTCGGCGCCGTCTCTCCTCGATCACGTCGAGGGCGATGCCGCCGTCGCCGGCCCGGTCGTCCCAAGGGCGAGGTCGAGGCAGATGTCCCCGAGGCCGGGCCGTTGCACCCCGAGCGCCGGGGGCTCGCCCAGCCGGGCGCAGAAGCCCGGCGACGAAGCGCGCCGGCGCGCCGGTCGCGCGCACGCGGTGCGCGACCCCCGACTCCTCCCACTGCACGATCTGCGGGACGCGCGCCTTCGTCGCCGCCGATCTCACCGACCGGGCCGATGGCCAGCAGGCGTCCCGCCGGCGATGACGGCGGCGCGATCGCCGAGGCGGGCCGCCTCGTCGAGGTAGTGCGTGGTCAGGAGGATCGTGGTGCCCTCGCTCTTCAGCAGCGCGACGAGATCCCAGAACGAGTGCCGCGCCTCCGGATCGAAGCCGGTCGTCGGCTCATCCAGGAACACCAGCTCGGGGCGTCCGATGATGCCGAGGGCGACATCGACGCGACGGCGCTGGCCGCCCGAGAGCTTGCCGATGCGCGAGCGCGCCTTGGCGGTGGGAGCCCGACGGCCTCGATCGTCTCGTCGACGTCGCGCGGACGGGGGTAGAGGCTCGCGAAGTGCGCGATCTGCTCGCGCACCGTCGCGTTGCCGGATTCGCCGCTGGACTGCAGCACGATGCCCAGGCGCGACTTCCAGGCGAGATCGCCGTGGCGGGGATCCACCCCGAGCACCGAGGCCTCGCCGCCGGAGCGGTCGCGATAGCCCTCGAGGATCTCGATCGTCGTCGACTTGCCGGCGCCGTTGGGTCCCAGCAGGGCGAAGGTCTCGCCGCGGTGGATGTCGAACGAGATCCCGGTCAGGGCGGGTGCACCGCCGTAGTCCTTGCGCAGATCGCGGACACGGACTGCGGCGTCGGGGGTCATCGCACCAGCGTGCCCTGTCGCGCGCCCGAGCGACAGCGCCGGCACCGCTTCGGCGCAGCCTTGCGCTGACCCCGCACTTCGCGCAGTCGCCGCCGCGCATCCTCAGCTGTTGAGGGCCCTGCGCCCTGTGAGCGGTCGCCCCTTGCTCCTTGCGGAGGATGTGCATCCCGAGCAGAGCACTTCCGCGACCGCTCGTCCTCGCCCGCCGCGGTCCCCTCCCCGAGCGCACCCTCAGCAGAGCGCACCACTCGGCCACCATCGCGGCCGAGCCCCCTCCCTCCTGACGTTCTCCACGACAGGCACAGGCGAGCGCAGCGTCGCGAAGCCGAACCGGTGATCCGCGTGTCAGCGGATCGCCGTAGGCGGACGCAGGACGCTCTGCGGAACGCGACCACTCAGCCGGCCGACCGCGGCCGATCGACGACGGAGGAGGAGGAGGCGGCCCGGCACCGCCGAATCGGCACCGCCGAACCGGTGATCCGCGTGTCCAGCGGATCGCCGTAGGCGGACGCAGGACGCTCTGCGGAACGCCCCGCCTCGTCGAGCCGACCGCGGCCGATCGACGACGCAGGAGGAGAGAGGCGGCCCGGCACCGCCGAATCGGCACCGCCGAACCGGTGATCCGCGTGTCAGCGGATCGCCGTAGGCGGACGCAGGACGCTCTGCGGAACGCCCCGCCTCGTCGAGCCGACCGCGGCCGATCGACGACGCAGGAGGAGAGAGGCGGAAAACTCAGCCGAACGGCTCGCAGCCGCTGCACGCCCTCGAGCAACGCGTCGTCGCCGAGGGCGTAGGAGAGGCGCAGGTAGCCGCTGGGGCCGAAGGCCTCGCCGGGGACGGTCGCGACCTCGGCCTTCCGAGGATCAGGTCGGCGAGCCCGGAGCGAGGTGGTCGGCGACGCCGTCCCACTCGCGGTTCAGCAGCCCGCGGACGTCCGGGTACACGTAGAACGCGCCACCGGGGTGGGCACTCGACCTGTCGATCGCGTTCAGCTCGGCCGACGATCGTGCGGCGGCGGCGGTCGAAGGCGAGGCGCATCTCCTCGGCCGGCTCCTGCGGTCCGGTAGAGCGGCGATCGCGGCCCGCTGCGAGATGTTGGAGACGTTGCTCGAGAGGTGCGACTGCAGGTTCGAGGCGCCGGCGATGGCGTCGGCCGGGCCGACCATCCATCCGACCCGCCAGCCGGTCATCGCGTAGGTCTTGGCGACTCCGTTGACGAGGATCGTGCGGTCGCGCAGCTCGGGAACGGCCTCCACGATCGAGGTGGCGCGCTCGAGGGGGCCGGCGTCGTCCTGCCCGTCGACCGCGTAGACCAGGTTCTGGTAGATCTCGTCGGCGATCACCCAGAGGCCGTGCTCCTGGGCCCACTCGCCGATCGCACGGGTCTGCTCGGCGGAGTAGACGGCTCCGGTGGGGTTGGAGGGAGACGAAGAGCAGCACCTTGGAGCGCTCGGTGCGAGCCGCCTCGAGCTGCTCGACGGTGACGAGGTAGCCCTGGTCGGCACCCGCGAAGACGTCGACCTGCACGCCGCCCGCGAGCTTGATCGCCTCGGGGTAGGTGGTCCAGTAGGGGGTCGGCACGAGGACCTCGTCGCCGTCGTCGAGGAGGGTCTGGAAGGCCTGGTAGACGGCCTGCTTGCCGCCGTTGGTGACGACGACCTGCGAGGGCTCGACCGCCCATCCGGAGTCTCGCGCGGTCTTCTCGGCGATCGCCGCGCGGAGGTCGGGGAGTCCCGCCGCGGGGGTGTAGCGGTAGTTCTTCGGGTCGAGCACCGCGGCGGACGCGGCCTCGACGATGTGCTCCGGGGTGAGGAAGTCGGGCTCGCCCGCCGCGTAGGAGATGACGGGGCGTCCCTGCGCCTGGAGGGCCTTCGCCTTCGCGTCGACCTTGAGGGTCGCGGACTCGGCGATGGCGGAGATTCGGGCGGAGACGCGCGTGGGAGCAGACACGAGCGAAAGCGTATCCTCTGCGCGCGAGGGGGCGCATCCGGGCGGCGCGGCCCGGCTGGACACTCCTCTCGGGTCCACGTACACTCGTCCGAGGTAGTCGAACTCTGCCAGTCTTCACCGCGCCCGACAGGGTCGGAGGAGGGTGCCGCGGAGTTCGCCTCCTCCTCGGATGCTCGCAACGGCATCCATAGGGCGGTGGCTCAATTGGTAGAGCAGCGGTCTCCAAAACCGCAGGTTGCAGGTTCGAGCCCTCGTCCGCCTTGCACATCGATGCCCGTCGCTCGCGGTCCCCGCGATGCAGCGGTCATCGGTCCAGGGTCGCCCGCAGGGCGGCCGGCCACACCGGAGGTTCCGGTGCGGGAAAGGTGCGTGCAGGTGGCCGGGAAAGCAGTCGACGAGCCGAGCGAGGACGTCGTCGCGATCGCGAATCAGCAGCGTGCGGCGCGGCGCAATCCGTTCGCGCGGATCGCCCTCTTCATCCGGCAGGTCATCGCCGAGCTGAAGAAGGTCGTGACGCCGACCAGGAAAGAGCTCGGCAACTACGTCGTGGTGGTCCTGATCTTCGTCGTCATCACGATGGCGCTGGTCTCGTTCCTCGACTGGGTGTTCGCGCTGGCCGTGACCTACGTCTTCGGCACACCAGCCGCCTGACCCGGTGGCATCCGACACCGCTTGGGCGGAGGATGCCGGCCAGCGGTACGCGCCCTCGCGGCGCCGACCGCATCGATCGAGAGAGAGCTGTGACGAGGTCTGACAGAAACCGCGACGACGTCGACTGGTCGACGGCTGCCGAGCAGTCGTCGGAGGTCGAGGAGGCGCAGGAGGGCGGCACCCTCACGCAGGCCGAGGACTCCAGCGAGCCCGCCGAGGAGGGCGCCCTGAGCGTCATCGACGAGAACGAGTCCGAGGAGGACCTGGCGTCCGACCTCGAGGCCGCGCTCGACGCCATCGGCTCGGTCGACGACCCGGAGGCCGACGCGGCCGTCGACGAGGCCGCCTACATCGACACCGTCGAGGAGGCCGAAGCGGCCCTCGAGTGCCGTCGAGGACGAGGGCCGAGGTCGCCGCGGAGGACGCGGATGCCGAGGGCGAGGACCTCGCCGACATCGACCCCTACGAGGCCTTCCGCACGGAGCTCCGCGGCAAGCCGGGCAAGTGGTACGTCATCCACTCCTACGCCGGCTTCGAGAAGCGCGTGAAGTCCAACATCGAGAACCGCAAGGTCTCGCTCGAGGCCGAGGACTACATCTTCGAGGTCCAGGTCCCAATGGAGGACGTGGTCGAGATCAAGAACGGCCAGCGCAAGATGGTCACCCGCGTGCGCATCCCCGGCTACGTGCTGGTGCGCATGGACCTCAACGAGGACTCGTGGTCGGTCGTCCGCCACACCCCCGGCGTGACCGGCTTCGTGGGCAACGCCCACAACCCGACTCCGCTGCGCTTCGAGGAGGCCTTCACGATGCTGAAGAGCCTCGTCGAGATCAAGGACGTCGCCCCCTCGAAGGCGCCCGGCGCGAAGGGCCAGAAGCAGGCCCAGCGCGTGCTGCCCGCCGAGGTCGACTTCGAGATCGGCGAGACGATCACCATCAAGGAGGGCTCGTTCGCGGGTCTCCCCGGCTCCATCAGCGAGATCAAGCCCGAGAGCGGCAAGCTCACGGTGCTCGTGTCGCTGTTCGAGCGCGAGACCCCGGTCGAGCTGTCCTTCGACCAGGTCACCAAGCTCTGACGTCCTGACGTCGCGACGACGCCCTCTCCGCTCCGGCGGAGGGGGCGTCCGTCGTTCCGGGACGCGCTCGTCGGCGCCGCGTCGGTGCGATCTGCAGGGGATCCGACTGGAGGAGCGCTTTCCTCCGCATCGCTGGGGACGACCCGGCCCGATTCCCCTGCAGATCGTGCCGGTGCCCGCAGATGGGGCGGGTGCCCGCAGATGGTGCGGGGCCTGCAGACGGTGCGGCGCCCGCAGACGGCAGCGGCGGATGCGGATCCGCCCTGTCGGGAGTAGCGATACCCGTGTAAGCTCGTACGGGTTTTCGTGTCGGCGCCCGTCCGCGTGCGCGCCGTCCGACCCTCCTCCACCGCGATCCGACTCCGTCGGGTGCGCGGGAGAGCGGCCGGGAACCCCCGACCACTCGAACCCTGAGAAAAGGAATCAGAATGGCCCCCAAGAAGAAGGTCACCGGCCTGATCAAGCTCCAGATCAAGGCCGGCGCGGCGAACCCCGCGCCCCCGATCGGTCCGGCGCTCGGTCAGCACGGCGTCAACATCATGGAGTTCTGCAAGGCGTACAACGCGCAGACCGAGTCGCAGCGCGGCAACGTCATCCCCGTCGAGATCACCGTCTACGAGGACCGCTCCTTCACCTTCATCCTGAAGACCCCGCCCGCGGCGGAGCTCATCAAGAAGGCCGCCGGCGTCGCCAAGGGCTCCTCGACCCCGCACACCGTGAAGGTCGCGAAGCTCACCCAGGCGCAGGTCCGCGAGATCGCCGAGGCGAAGCAGGTCGACCTGAACGCCAACGACATCGACGCGGCCGCGAAGATCATCGCCGGCACTGCGCGCAGCATGGGAATCACCGTCGAGGGCTGATCCCATTCCAGCGCTTGCACGGGGTGATTCCCGTGCTGCGCGGACGGCGGCAGCCCGACGGTACGATTGGCCCGTCGTCCTCGGGAGACTGCGAGAAGTGACAGCGACCCTCAATGGGTCGCACGACACCTCCTCCTGGCCTCCGGGAGCAGCCACACCGCTCTGCGACTCGTCACGTCGCGTCACTCAAGAACTCAACATCCCGTGGGAGAGCCCGCCAGGCTCTAGAACCACATTCTCGTTTCAAGGAGAAACAACATGGCACAGAAGTCGAAGGCCTACCGGGCCGCCGCAGCCAAGCTCGAAGAGGGCAAGTACTACACGGCCGATGAGGCCGTCGCCCTCGCTCGCGAGACCGGCTCGGCCAAGTTCAACAGCACCGTCGAGGTCGCGCTGAAGCTGGGCGTCGACCCGCGCAAGGCGGACCAGATGGTCCGCGGCACGGTCATCCTCCCCCACGGCACGGGCAAGACCGCCCGCGTCATCGTCTTCGCGACGGGACCGGCCGCCGAGGCCGCGATCGCCGCGGGTGCCGACGAGGTCGGCGGCGCCGAGGCTCATCGAGAAGGTCGCGGGCGGGTACACCTCGTTCGACTCCGCCGTCTCGACGCCGGAGCTCATGGGCCAGGTCGGTCGTCTCGGAAAGGTGCTCGGCCCCCGCGGCCTCATGCCCAACCCGAAGACCGGCACCGTGACCCCGGACGTGGCGAAGGCCGTGACCGAGATCAAGGGCGGAAAGATCGAGTTCCGCGTCGACAAGCACGCCAACGTGCACCTCGTCGTCGGCAAGGCCGCGTTCACCGAGGAGCAGCTCCAGGAGAACTTCAAGACGGCTCTCGACGAGATCAACCGTCTCAAGCCCTCCTCCTCCAAGGGCCGCTACATCCAGAAGGCCGCCGTCTCGACGACCTTCGGCCCCGGCATCCCGCTGGACGTCAACGTCCTGTCCTAGGACGTCGCTGCCCCGAGGCAGCACCGACAGGAGGGGGTCCGCGTGAGCGGGCCCCTCCTTCGTCGTTCCGGGTCGGAGCCGGCCGCGCGGCGGGCGCAGACTGGTCGTCGTGCTCCAGGATCAGCAGCGACCCTCCGACGACGCCCCGACCGCGGTCCGCCGAGCGGTGCCCGCGGACGCGCCGGCGCTGGCCGAGGTCGCCGCTCTCACGTTCCCGCTCGCCTGCCCGCCGCACACGAGCGACGAGGCGAAGGCCGAGTTCATCCGCGCGGTGCTGTCCGAGGAGCGGTTCGCCGCGTACCTCGTCGACCCGCACCGGTCCCTGTTCGCGGCCGAGGACGCCTCCGGGGCGCTGGTCGGCTACACGATGCTGGTGCGGGGCGAGCCGGCCGACGAAGACGCGGCCGCCGCGATCAGCCGGCGCCCGAGCGTCGAGCTGAGCAAGTGCTACGTGCTGCCCGGTGGTCACGGCAGCGGGATCGCCTCGGCGCTGATGGCGGCGTCGCTGGACGATGCGCGATCGACCGGCGCGGCGGGCGTCTGGCTCGGGGTGAACCAGGAGAACGAGCGGGCGCGCCGGTTCTACGTCCGGCACGGGTTCGCGGTGGTGGGCGAGAAGCGCTTCCTGGTCGGCGACCGCTACGAGGACGACTTCGTCCTGGAGCGCCCGCTGCCCTGATCCCCGTCGCGAGGGACCGCTCCGCGACGGGACGCGCACGGAAGGCGCACCGGAGTGGCATCCCGCGGAGGACCGAGGTCAGCCCTCGCAGACGGTGAGCACGATCTTGCCGCGCGTGTGGCCGGTCTCGAGCTGCTCGTGCGCCTCGCCCGCCTTCTCGAGCGGGAAGACGCCGTCGATGAAGACGCGCACGTCTCCCGACTCGAGCAGGCGCGAGACCACGGCGAGCGTCGCTCCGTCGGGCGCGACCTTGAAGGTGGAGGCGCGCACGCCGGCGGCGGCCGCCTCCTCGAAGAACCCGGGCCAGCTGCCGGTCGGCGCGTTCACGACGAGTCCGCCGGGGCGCAGCACGCGCAGCGAGCGCGAGCCCGTGTCGTCGTGCACGTTGCCGACCAGGTCGATCACGACGTCGATGTCCGAGGCATCTCGTCGAAGCGCTCGGCCGTGTGGTCGATCACCTGGTCGGCGCCCAGCTCGCGGAGCCACTGCAGATTGCGCGTGGACCCGGTGGCGGTGACCGTGGCGCCGAAGTACGAGGCGAACTGCACGGCGAAGTGGCCGACTCCGCCGGAGCCCGCGTGGATGAGGATCCGCTGCCCCTCGTGCGCCTTGGCCAGCTCGACCACCATGCCCCACGCGGTGAGCGCGGCCAGCGGGACGCCGGCGGCCTCCACGTGCGACAGCGTCGAGGGCTTCCGCGTGACCGAGACGCTGGGCACGCTGACGTACTGGGCGTAGGAGCCGGAGTAGCGGGGCACCATCACGAATCCGTAGACCTCGTCGCCGGGCCGCAGCGGATGCGCGGGGTACAGGCTCTGCACGACGACGCCCGAGAAGTCGTGGCCGAGCACCGCGGGGTACGAGGTGATCTGGGAGGCGACTCCGCGGCCCGCCCTGGTCTTCACGTCGAGCGGATTCACTCCGGCCGCGACCACCTTCACCAGGAACTCGGCGTTGATCGCCGAGGGGGTCGGCACGGTCGCGAGGTGCAGCGCCGAGGCGTCGCCCGGGGCGTCGATCACCGCCGCCGTCATGGTGTCGGGGAGGACCACCTCCTCGGGGATCTCGCCGATCGTGAGGCCGTGTCCGAGCGCACTGCTGTGCATCATCGCCCTTCCTGTGTCCCGGCCCCGGTGGTGGTTCCAGGGGTGGGCGACGCGCTGGCGTGCGTCCCCCGACCCCGTCTCCGAGCGCCGCGATCAGTCAATCGAGGTAATGAGTCCGGGCTGTTACGGCGGTGTCACCCGCCCGAGAAGATTGGCTCTCCGTGCCCCGATGGGGAGGTGAGGCGGCGTCGGGCTCGGGGCGCAGCGGCGTCTGGCACGATGAGGGGATGCTGCGACGACGTGCCGGAGGCCCTGCTGATCGGCGGATCGGTCCTCGTGCTCGCCGGTCTGATCCTCCTGCTCGGTGCGCGGCTCAGCCTCTCGCGCTGGGTCTACGTGAGCGAGATGGGAGCGCCGGGCATGCCGACGGCGGGCGCGGTGCGGATCGCGCTGCTGCTCGTCGCGGCCGGCGGCACGGCCGTCGCGCTCGGCGCCCGGCACGTGCGGTCCCGGCTGCTGCCCTCGCTCGCGCCCTCCCTCGTGCTGCTCGCCGCCGCCGGGTGCTTCGCGCTCGCGTCGCAGGTGACCTGCACGGCGGGGTGCCCGCTGCCGGTGGGGGAGAGCTTCAGCTGGCAGGACCTCATTCACACCAGCGCGGCGGTGCTGGGCTTCGCGTCGGCGTGCGTCGCGATGCTCCAGCTCGCGGCGGCACGGGAGCGCCCGGCCGTCGCCCGGCTCTCGCTCGTGGCCGGAGTGGCGGTGGCCGTGATCGCGGGAGCGGGCGCGATCCTGTCGCTCCTCCGGGTCTGGATGCGCCTGGGCGGAACGCTGGAGTTCGTCGCGACCGCCGTGGCCCTGCTGTGGCTCGCGACCGTGGGCCTGGTGCTCGCGCGGGAGGACCTCAGCGCCGCGCGAGCCAGTCGCGGACGCGACTCCGCAGCACCTCGGTCTGCCGCTCCTGGCCGTCGTCGCGCGCCGGCACCCGCTCGAGCTCCGCGTCGGGAAGACCTCTCGCCCACTGCTCCGCCACGGCGACCGGGTGCACCGGATCGCGCTCGGCGGCGATGACGAGGGTGCGCGCGATGACCTGCGACAGCTCGCCGGAGTCGCGGTACGCGGCGTTGCGGGGAATCTCGGCGAGGCGCACGGCGCGCTCCGCCGCCCGAGGCGCGCGGAACTGCTGCACGAGGCCCTGAGCCCCGGCGGGCGACTCCTCCACGGCCCGCTGGAAGAGGCCGGAGGCGCGGAAGAGCCGCTCGCCCCGCTTGGCACCGTGGTCGTGCAGCAGCTGCGCGAGGACGGGGAAGACGGCGAGGTTCTCGGGCATCGGCTCGGAGGTGAAGGCGGGGCGCACGAAGACCGCCCGGTCGATCGGCAGCACGCGGCGCGCGACGAGGCGCAGGGCGATCGCGGCCCCCATCGAGATGCCGAGGACCGTGAGCGGCTTGTGCGCGGCTCCGGCGCGGATCACCTGCTCGGTCACCTCGTCGGCGAGGGCGTCGAGCGAGAAGTCGGAGCCGGCGCCCACGAGGTCGGAGGCCCCGTGCGCGCGGACGTCCGGGGCGAGGACCTCGCTGCCGGGCGGGAGCGCCGGTCGGAGCAGGCCGAGCGGCTGCGAGCGGTCGCTGCCGAGCCCGTGCAGGAGGAGGACGGTCACCGCGCGCCCGCGCGGGTTCTCTCGTGCAGCTCGGCCATCAGCATGCCGGCGAGGCGGACGAGGACGTGGATCTCGTCCTCGTCGCGGTCGACCCAGCGGAACTCGGGCTCGGCGTCGATCGGCACGAAGTCGCGGTGCTGCTCCCAGACCACGAGCGTGCGCTCGGCGCCCAGGACGTACTGCTGCCAGAAGACCTGCCGCAGGTAGTGGCGCGGGATGCTGCGCCACGGCTTCGTGGTCGTCTTGATCTCGCAGAGCTCGAGCCGGCCGTCCTCGCGCAGGCCGATGCCGTCGGGGGTGGCGAGGTGGCGCCGCTCCTGGCTCGCGTGGAAGAGGGTGCTGCTGGGCTCGATCTCGTGCTCGCGGAGAACCCAGGCGGCGATCTCGGGCTCGCGGGCCCGGCCGTGATCGGTGAACGCGTTGCCGCCGAAGCCGCTGCCGTAGAGCTTGTCGAGGGCGACGCGGTCGATGGCGGCCGTGGAGGAGAGGCGCGCGACGTCGGTCGCGGTGATGCCGCGGGAACGGGCCCGGAGCCAGGCGACGCGATCGGTGGAGTGGGCGACGACCCGCTTCAGGTGGGGCGGCTCGGCCTCCCGGAAGACGGGCTGCGTCTCCCAGGGGAACGTGAGCTGCAGATCGGGCACCGATACATTCTGCGCCCGTTCCGAGGAGGTGCCGAATCGGCACGCGGGGGCGCGGTGTTCGCCGAGCGCGAGATCGGGGCGGACGCTCGACCGGCGCGGGAGAGCGTCAGGAGGCGGCGAGGAAGGAGTCGACGACCCGGGGGAGAGGAGGTGGCGGCGGACCATGAGGGCCGCTCCGCGGACGCCGCCGCCGCGGTCGCCCGAGGCCTGCACGATGTCGAGGGAGCGGGTGGCGAGGGGGAGGGAGCGGCGGTAGACGACCTCCCGGACGCCCGCGAGCACCTCGTGGCTCGCCTCCGCGATGCTGCCGCCGATCACGATGACGGAGGGGTTCAGCAGGTTCACGCACGTGGCGAGCACCTCGCCGATGTCGCGGCCCGCCGTGCGGGTCAGCTCGACGGCGGCCGGGTCGCCCTGGGTGAGCAGCCGCACGACGTCGGAGGTGCTCGCGACCCCGCCGCCGAGCCGCCGGGCGATGGCGGAGCCGCTCGCGATGGCCTCGGGATCGGCGTCGCCGTGATCGCCGGGGACCTGGACATGGCCGAGGTCGCCCGCGGCGCCGAGCGCTCCCCGCTGCAGTGCGCCTCCGCTGACGATGCCCGCGCCGATGCCGGTCGAGACCTTCACGTACAGCAGGTCGTCGACGCCGGAGTAGTGGTCGGCGTGCTCGCCGAGGGCGAGGAGGTTGACGTCGTTGTCGACGAGCACCGGCACCGGGAGCGACCGCGCCACGAAGGCGGGGATGTCGAAGCGGTCCCAGCCGGGCATGATCGGCGGCTTCACCGGGCGGCCCGTGGCGTGCTCCACCGGACCCGGCACTCCGACTCCGACCCCGGCGAGCGGGCCGGCGCCGGGGAGGTCCGCGAGCAGGGCGGCGGCGGTCTCGGAGCGTGCCCGAGGACGGCGAGGGGCCGTCGGCGATCGCGATCGCCTCCCGTCTCTCGGTCAGGACGGTGCCGTCGAGGTCGGTGACCGCGGTCGTCGCGTGGGCGGCGCCGAGGTCGACGGCGAGGAGGGTGCGGGCCGAGGCGTCGAAGGCGATCCGCGCCGCGGGTCGGCCGCCGGAGGAGGGAGCGTCGTCGCGACGGACGACGAGTCCGGTGGCGGCCAGCAGGTCCAGCTGCGCCGAGACCGCCGCGCGGGGAGGCCGGTCTCGGCGACGACGTCGGCCCGGGTGCGGGCGCCGCCGTCGGCGAGCAGCAGCAGCAGCTCGCCCGGGGCGCTCGTGGCGGAACGGCGACGGGACGGCATGGCGGAAGTCAATCACAGCGCGGGGCCTTCTGCTCCGAGCCAGTCCGACTTTCTACGCCTCCTGGAGAAGTTCTGCTTGTTGGGACTCAAAAGCCCGCGTAGGGTTCGGAGCACCCACGTTCGACGTCGATCAGGAGCACCCCGGTGGCCACACCAGCAGACCTCTCCGTCCAGCTGTACTCGGTCCGCGAGTCCCTCGCCGCCGATCTGCCCGCCACCCTCGACCGCCTCGCAGGCATCGGCTTCACGAAGGTCGAGCTCTTCTCGTTCGTCGACCTCGCCGAGGGCTACCGCTCGGCGCTGCCCGCCAGCGGCCTGACCGCCCCGAGCGCCCACGCGCGCCTCCTCGGACCGCAGGAGGGCACCTCCGTCGACGAGATCTTCGACATCGCGGCCTCGCTCGGCGTGCAGACCGTGATCGATCCGCACGTCGACCCGACGCGCTGGACCACCGCCGACGATGTCGAGAAGATCGCCGACGAGCTGAACGCGCTCGTCGACTCCGCCGCCTCGCGCGGCCTCACCCTCGGGTACCACAACCACGCGTTCGAGTTCGAGAACCGCATCGACGGCCGCAGCGCCTTCGAGCACCTCGCGAGCCTGCTCGACGAGCGGATCCTGCTCGAGCTCGACACCTACTGGGCTGCGGTCGGCGGCGACGACCCCGCCGCGGTGCTCGGCCGCCTCGGCGAGAAGGTCCGCTTCCTGCACATCAAGGACGGACCCGTCTCGAGCGACACCCAGGAGCAGCTGCCCGCAGGCGACGGCGCGATGGACATCCCGTCGATTCTCGCCGCCGCCCCGCAGGCACTCCCCGTGCTCGAGTTCGACGCCTACGCGGGCGACATCTTCGAGGGCCTGACCACGGGCTTCACCTACGTCTCGGAGCTCTCCGCATGAGCGGCGCGGGACGCGTCGGCGTCGGCGTCATCGGGGCCGGGAACATCAGCACCCAGTACCTCACCAACCTGACGGTCTTCCCCGACCTCGAGGTGCTCTTCGTGGCCGACATCGACCTCGAGCGCGCGAAGGCCCAGGCTGAGGCGTTCGGCGTGCCCGGATCGGGCACGGTCGAGGAGCTCCTCGCGCACCCCGGCATCGAGATCGTCGTCAACCTGACGATCCCGGCCGTGCACGTCGAGGTCGCCCGTCGCGCCCTCGAGGCCGGCAAGCACGTCTGGACCGAGAAGCCCTTCTCGCTCGACCGCGACAGCGGCGTGGAGCTGCTCGCCCTGGCGAAGGAGAAGGGGCTGCGCGTCGCCACGGCGCCCGACACCTTCCTCGGCGCGGGCCTCCAGACCGCGCAGCGCGTCATCGAGAGCGGAGCCATCGGGACCCCGCTGTCGGCGATCACGCTCTTCCAGGGCCCCGGCCCCGAGGGCTGGCACCCGAACCCCGAGTTCTTCTTCGCACCCGGCGGCGGACCGCTGCTGGACATGGGTCCGTACTACATCACCACCCTCGTGCAGAACCTCGGGCCGGTCGAGAGCGTCACCGCGGTCTCCTCCCAGGCCCGCGCGACGCGCGTCGTCGGCTCCGGACCGCGCGAGGGCACGGAGTTCCCCGTCACGATCCCGACCCACATCGGCGGACTGCTCCGCTTCGAATCCGGTGCCTCGGCGCAGGGCGTCTGGAGCTTCGAGTCGAGCATGCAGCGGATGGGCTTCGTCGAGATCAACGGCTCCGAGGGCACGCTCGTGCTGCCGGACCCCAACATGCACGACGGCGAGGTCACCCTGTACCGCCGCGGAGAGAAGGAGCCCGAGGTCATCGAGGCCACGGGCTCGACCTTCTCGCGCGGAACCGGCGTGCTCGAGCTCGCCCGGGCGATCCGGGCCGATCAGCCCGAGGCGGCGTCGGGCGATCTCGCGTACCACGTGACCGACGTGATGCTGTCGCTCCTCGAGGCCGCCGAGACGGGTGAGAGGGTGCTCGTCGAGAGCACCGTCGCGCCGCGCCCCGCCGTCCCCGAGGACTGGGACCCGAGCGAAGCGACCCTGGTCTGATGAGCGGTGCCCTGCGCGTCGGCGTGCTCGGCGGCGGGTTCATGGCGGCCGTGCACAGCCGCGCGGCCCGCAGCGCCGGCGCGGTCCTGGCGGGCGTCGCCTCCTCCAGCCCGGAGAAGGGCGAGGGGCGGCGGGCGAGCTCGGCTTCGAACGCGCCTACGCCGACGCGCGGGCGCTGATCGAGGACGACGGCATCGACGTGATCCACGTCTGCACGCCCAACGCCAGCCACGCCGAGCTCGCTCTCGCGGCGATCGACGCGGGCAAGCACGTGGTGTGCGAGAAGCCGCTGGCGGCGACGGTGGCGGAGGCCCAGGCGCTCGCGAGCGCCGCGTCGGCCGCGGGGATCGTCGCCGCCGTGCCGTTCGCCTACCGGTTCCACCCGATGGTGCGCGAGGCGCGCGCCCGGGTCGCCGCGGGCGAGACCGGTCGGCTGGTCACGGTGCGCGGCAGCTACCTGCAGGACTGGCTGCTGGGCGCGTCCGACGACAACTGGCGTGTGGATCCGGCCGCCGGCGGGCGCTCGCGCGCCTTCGGCGACATCGGCTCGCACCTGGTCGACCTGCTCGAGTTCGTGTCGGGCGAGCGGATCGAGTCGCTCGCGGCGATCACGAGCACGATCCACGCCGAGCAGGGCGGCCGCGCGGTCGAGACCGAGGACGTGGCCGGAGCGATCGTCCGTCTGGCGGGCGGCGCCGTCGGCACCCTCCTGGTCTCGCAGGTCACGGCCGGGCACCGCAACGAGCTCGTGCTGGAGGTGTCGGGGCTCGAGGAGTCGCTGCGCTTCGAGCAGGAGCTGCCCGAGACGCTCTGGGTCGGGCGCCGCGACAGCGCGGTGCTCGTGCCGCGCGACGGCGCGATCCTCGCACCGGATGCGGCCCGCCTCTCGATCGTGCCCAGCGGGCATCCGATGGGCTACCAGGACGCGTTCACTGCGTTCGCCCGCGACACCTACGCGGCGATCGCCGGAGCCGAAGTCGAGGGTCTGCCGACGTTCGACGACGGACTCCGCGCCGCCCGCATCACCCAGGCCGTGCTCGACGCGGCCGACTCCGGCGCCTGGGTCACCGTGCCCGGCGCGCTCTGACACCCCTGTCGAAGGAGACAGCGCCATGAGCGAGAAGACCTACGCCGCCACGCACCCGGTGACCCTGTTCACCGGCCAGTGGGCGGACCTGCCCTTCGAGGAGGTGGCGCGCCTGGCGTCCGAGTGGGGCTACGACGGCCTCGAGATCGCGGCGTCGGGAGACCACCTCGACCTCCAGCGCGCCGACGAGGACGACTCGTACGCCGCGTCGCGGCTCGAGATCCTGGACCGCCACGGGCTCGAGGTCTTCGCGATCTCGAACCACCTCACCGGGCAGGCCGTCTGCGACGACCCGATCGACTTCCGCCACAAGGCGCTCGTGCGCGACTACACCTGGGGCGACGGCGACGCCGAGGGCGTCCGGCAGCGGGCGGCCGAGGACATGAAGCGCTCGGCCCGCGTGGCCCGGAAGCTCGGCGTCGATGTGGTCGTCGGCTTCACCGGGTCGAAGATCTGGCCGTACGTCGCGCAGTTCCCGCCGGTGCCCGCCTCGGTGATCGAAGAGGGCTACGAGGACTTCGCGACCCGCTGGAACCCGATCCTCGACGAGTTCGACGCCGAGGGCGTCGTGTTCGCGCACGAGGTGCACCCGTCCGAGATCGCCTACGACTACTGGTCGAGCGTGAGGACGCTCGAGGCGATCGACCACCGGAAGGCCTTCGGGTTCAACTGGGACCCGTCGCACATGATGTGGCAGAACATCGACCCGGTCGGGTTCCTCTGGGACTTCAAGGACCGGATCCACCACGTGGACTGCAAGGACACGCGGATGCGTCCGCAGAACGGCCGGGCCGGCGTGCTCGGCTCCCATCTGCCGTGGGGCGATCCGCGGCGCGGCTGGGACTTCGTCTCGACCGGACACGGCGACGTGCCATGGGAGGACGCGTTCCGCGCGCTCGAGGCGATCGGCTGCTCCGGCCCGATCTCGATCGAGTGGGAGGACGCGGGGATGGACCGTCTGCACGGAGCGGCGGAGGCCGTGGGGTTCATCCGCTCGCTGCTCTGGAAGACGCCGACGGCGTCCTTCGACGCGGCGTTCTCGAGCCAGTAGGGCGCTGCTGCCGGGGTCGGAGGGGCTACTCGGCGGCCTTGGCGGCGCGCTCGGACTTGAGGCGCGCCTGCTCGCGGCGGACCTCGGCGTAGCGGTTCTGCTCGACGCGCAGCCACTCGGGGACCTCGTCGAGGAGGGCCTGGATCTCGTCGGTCGTGAGCGCGTCGGTGATGCCGCCGCGGGCGAGGCCGAGATCGAGACGTTCAGCCGCGAGGCGATGACGGGGCGGGGGTGCGGCCCGTTCTCGCGGAGCTCTACGAGCCACGCGGGCGGGTTCGCGGCGAGCTCGTCGTACTGCTCGCGCGTGATCGCCGACTCCTGGAACTCCTCCGGGGTCGCGGGCAGGAAGATCTGGAGCTTCTTCGCCGCGGTCGCAGCCTTCATCGTCTGTGTCGCCTTGGCCATGCGGCAACCCTACCGTCGCGCGCACAGCGCCTACCCTGGTCGGATGAGCGACGAGCCGGACACCCCGCAGCAGGACGCCGACGTCGTCGGGACGGAGCGCCTGGACGAGGCTGCGGTCGAACGGTCGGAAGGGGACGAGCCGGGTGCGGACCTGCCCGATGCGGACGAGCCCGTCGGCCCGGTGTTCTCGGTCGCTCTCGCGCCGGGCGTCACCCCGACGAAGTGGACGCGCATCTGGGGCGATCGTCGCTCCGACCTGCCGCTGCGGGTGCTGGCGCTCGCCGAGGACGAGACGCCGCGCGCGCTGCTCGACGGCCGCGCGCAGGTCGCGTTCGTCCGCGGGGACGTCGATCCCTCCCTCCTCAGTGCGATCCACCTCTACGACGAGCAGCCCGTCGTGGTGCTCGGCCGAGAGCATGCCTTCGCCGACGCGGAGTCGGTCGACGTCGCCGATCTCGCCGACGAGCACCTGCTGCAGGAGCCGTCGGCCGTGCAGGAAGTGGGCGGCCGTCGCGGTGGAGATCGCCGACGGCTCGCGACGTCCCCTGCCGCGGATGGCCGGCCTCGACGACGCCGTCGAGCAGGTCGCAGCGGGAGTGGGCGTGCTGATCGTGCCGCAGGCGATCGCCCGCGTGCACAGCCGGAAGGACGTGCGCGCAGTCCCGGTGACGGGAGTCGCTCCGACGTCCGTGCGCCTGGCCTGGGTCACGGAGGAGAAGACGGACGACGTCGAGGACTTCATCGGCGTGGTGCGCGGCCGCAGCGCCAGCACGACGCGGGGCACGGCGGCGACGCCGAGGTGGAGTCGCGCGCGAAGGCGGCGAAGGCGAAGGCCCGCGAGGCGCGCGAGAAGGCCGAGAAGGCGGGCGGCGGGAAGAAGAAGCCCGCGCGCCCCGGGCCGGCGAAGCCCGTCGTGCGGCGCACGCGGAAGCCCCGTGGCCGCTGAGCCCTGGAGCCTGCGCCCCGCCGTCGCCGGTGACGCGGAGTGGATCGCGGAGCTGCGGGCCGTCGTGATGCGCCCGGATCTGGAGCGCCTCGACCGGTACGACGAGCATCGGGTGCGGCACCGGTTCCTCGACGGCTTCGCGCCCGAGCGCACCTGCGTCGTCGCGGTCGACGGCACCGACTCCGGCTGCATCGCCTTCCGCCTCGAGGACGACGCCGTCTGGATCGAGCACTTCTACCTCGCGACCGCCGTGCAGGGGCGGGGGATCGGCTCCGCGGTGCTGCGGCGGATGATGGAGGCGGAGGCCCGCCCCGGGCTGCCGTTCCGGATCGACGTGCTGAAGCTCAGTCCCGCCCGCCGCCTGTACGAGCGGCACGGCTTCCGCTGGGAGCGCGCGGAGGAGTGGGACGACATCCTCGCCGACGCCCGTCCCGCCGCTCGAGCGCTGACTCGGCCCGGATCTACGCTCGCAGGATGCGCCACGGCATCGTCATCCTCCCGCAGGAGTCCTGGTCCACCGCCCGCCGGAAGTGGCAGTCGGCGGAGGGGCTCGGCTTCGATCACGCCTGGACGTACGACCACCTCTCGTGGCGCTCGCTGGCCGACCAGGTCTGGCACGCGACGGTGCCGACCCTCACCGCGGCGGCGCTCGTCACCGAGACCATCCGGCTCGGCACCTTCGTCGCGTCGCCGAACTTCCGGCACCCGGTGCCGTTCGCGAAGGAGATCGCGACGCTCGACGACATCGCCGGTGGGCGCTTCGTCCTCGGGATCGGCTCGGGCGGCACGGGCTTCGACGCGTCGGTGGTCGGGCAGCCCGCGTACTCGCCGCGGGAGCGGCGCGAGCGCTACGTCGAGTTCGTCGCAGGGCTCGACGTGCTGCTCCGGCACGAGGAGCCCGGCTCGGGCGGCATCGACCTCGACGGCGAGTGGTTCACGGCGCGCGGGGCGCGCATGGTGGGCGAGCCCGTGCAGCGTGCCGCGCGTGCCGTTCGTGCTCGCGGCGAACGGTCCGAAGGGCCTCGCGCTCGTGGCCGAGCGGGCGCAGGGCTGGGTCACGACGGGGCCGGAGGCGTCCTCGGGCGAGGAGTGGTGGGCCGCGGTCGGCGTCCTCGGCCGCCACCTCGACGACGCACTGGAGGCGGCGGGCCGCGATCCGGGGACGCTCGGGCGGCACCTGTCCCTCGACTCCGGACCGCACTTCTCGCTCGAGAGCGTCGACGTGTTCGACGAGATGGTCGGCCGCGCCGCGGAGCTCGGTTTCACCGACGTGATCTCGCACTGGCCGCGCGCCGAGGGGATCTACGCGGGCGACGACGAGGTGCTGTACGAGGTGGCTGCGCGGTTCTGACGGGCGGGCGCCGGGTGGTGGCGGGTCTCTGTACGCCCCGGCGGGGCCTGCTCGACCAGCGGGAGGGGCGTGTCAGAGGAGCGTGCGCACGAGGCGGCCGACCACCGGCAGCTCGGTGAAGCCCTCGGACGCGAGGAAGTGGCGGCCGCCGGGGACGACGTCCACCGGAGCGCCGAGCGCGGAGGCCAGGGAGTCCGTCGCGGAGGCGGGCACGAACGGGTCGTCGTCGGAGCGGACGACGTGCACGGCGCCCAGATGCGGAGCCGCCTCCGCGAGCACGGAGGCCGGGTCCTCGCCGAGGAAGCCGTCGAGGGCCGGCAGGGCCGGGAGGTGCTCCACGAATCCCGACACCAGCACGGCGCCGTCGACGTGCGTGCCGGTGGCGGCGATCGCGCGCAGCGCGGTGATGCAGCCGAGACTGTGCGCGACCACGACGAGGCGGACCGGTCCGCGGGCGGATCCCAGAGCCTCCCCGACGCTCGAGCGCCAGGCGGCCGCATCCGGAGCCATCGCATCGGGCAGGACGACGCGCGTGACCGCCGCGCCGAGCGCCTCGGCCTCGCGCTCCAGCCACGGGAACCAGTGGGCGCGGACCGAGGCGCGGTAGCCGTGGACGATGAGCAGGCGCGAGGACATGCCGGGGACAACCGCGCGGCGCGGAGCAGAGTTCCCGGCGGCCGGGGTCACGCCTCCGGAGTGAAGAACGCCTCGATCGCGCGGGCGAGTGCGACGAGGTCGTCGACGTGCGCGAGCTCGCGGGCCGAGTGCATCGAGAGCAGCGGAACGCCCACGTCGACGGTGGCGATGCCGAGGCGGGTCGCGGTGAGGGCCCGATCGTCGAGCCGCACGGGACGGAGTTGTTCGAGACGAACTCCTGGTACTCGACGCCGGCCTGCGCGCAGACGGCCGCCCAGAGCGCGGCGCCCCGCGCATCCGTCGCGTAGCGCTGCGAGGCGTTGATCTTGAGCAGGGGACCTCCGCCCGCGACGGGGTGGTTCACCGGGTCGTGCCTGTCGGCGCGGTTCGGGTGCACGGAGTGGCCCGCGTCGGCCGAGAGGCACCAGGAGGCGGCGATCGCGCGCGCCCGCTCCTCGACTCCGGCGCCGAGCGAGGCCGAGACGCGGTTCAGCACGTCCTCGAGGAACGGGCCGCTGGCTCCGGAGCGGCTGGCGGACCCCGAGCTCCTCGTGGTCGAAGGCGGCGAGCACGCTGATGTGACGCGGCGGGGCGGGGCGGCGCTCGCCGCGAGCAGGGCGACGAGGCCGGCGTGGACGGAGCTGAGGTCGTCCATCCGCCCGGCCGCGAACAGCGCGTCGTCGAGGCCGAAGCGCCGGGGCGGCTGGGTGTCGCAGGTGACGAGGTCGTAGCCGGCGATGTCGGACGCGTCGGTGAGCCCCGCCTCGGCGGCGAGGAGGTCGAGCAGATCGACCTCGGAGGAGTCGCCGAGACCGAACACGGGCACGGTGTGCTTCTGCCGGTCGAGGGTGAGGCCCTCGTTCTGCTCGCGGTCGAGGTGGATCGCGAGCTGCGGGATCCGGAGGAACGGCCTCGTGCGCAGGAGCAGCTCGCGCCCGTCGCGCGTCGCGACGCGGCCCGCCAGCTCGAGCTCCCGGTCGAGCCAGGAGTTGAGCAGCGGCCCGCCGTAGATCTCGACTCCGGCCTGCAGCCAGCCCTCCGACCCGATCGTCGGCCGCGGCTTGAGGGTGAAGCCGGGGGAGTCGGTGTGCGCGCCCAGGATCCGGAACGGCGTCACGGCGTCGGCGGTCGCCGGGACGTGCCACGCGATGATCGCGCCGTCGCGCACGACGTAGTACCGGCCGGGCTCGGCGGGCCACGCCCGGGTCTCGTCCAGCCCGGTGAACCCTGCGGCGTCCAGTCGCCGCGCGCTCTCGGCAGCGGCGTGGAAGAGGAGGAGGAGGCCGTCAGGAACTCGGCGAAATCGGCGATGCGGGCGTCACGATCGGTCATCCGTCCAGTGAACCACTCGCGCGCGAGCGGCCGGCGTCACCGCACGACGATGCGGACGAAGGCGACCGGGCGCTCCGCCTCGGCGTTCACGTAGGCGTACTCGCGGGCCGTCGAGAACGCGACGTGCCGCCCGGCGGCGAGGGTCAGATCCTCCTCCCCGTCGCGAGCGAGGAGGAGGGCGCCGTCGGTGACGAGGAGCATCTCGTGCCAGCCGTCGGGGTCGGGCTGCGCGTCGTAGCGCTCTCCCGGCCCGAGCGTCCAGGTCCACAGCTGCGACTCCTCGCGGGAGGGGACCGAGGCGAGCAGCACGGCGACGCTCGCCGGATCCGCGCCGCGCCAGGCCACCTCGCCGATCGACGTCGCAGAGCCGCCGGGTGCCGAGACGAGCGCGGTGAAGCTGGTGCCGAGGGCCTCCGCGAGGCGGTCGACGCCGGTCAGGCTGATGTTGGCCTCTCCGGCCTCCACGTTCACGATCGTGCGCCGGCTGATGCCCGAGCGCTCCGCGAGCGCGGCCTGGCTGAGGCCCGCGTGCTGTCGGGCCTGCCGCAGGTTGCTGCCGACGTGGGCGAGGACCGAGGACGGTTGCATGCGCACTATTCTGCACCCTAGAGTGTGCAGAATGCTGCACTTCCCGCTCCTCCGCTCCCTCCGGTTCTCGAGGCCCGAGTGGGCGCTGATCGGCATCACCGCGGTCTGGGGCGGGACGTTCCTCGCCGTGCACGTGGCGATGGAGCACAGCGGTCCGCTGTTCTTCGTCGGGGTCCGCTTCGTCGTGGCCGGGCTGATCAGCGCCCTGGTCTTCCACCGGACCCTGCGCGGGATGCGGTGGATCGACCTCGGTGCGGGCGCCGCGATCGGACTGATGATCGCGCTCGGCTACGAGCTGCAGACCTTCGGCCTGCAGAGCATCCCGAGCAGCACCTCCGCGTTCCTCACCGCCCTCTACGTGCCGCTGGTGCCGCTGCTGCAGTGGGTCGTCTTCCGGCGGCGACCGGGGTCCTCACCCTGGTGGGCGTCGCGCTGGCGTTCGTCGGGCTCCTCTTCGTGGCCGGGCCGCAGCCGGGAGTCGCGCTCGGCGCGGGCGAGATCGCGACGCTCGTCAGCACGATCCCGATCGCCGCCGAGATCATCCTGATCGGCGTGTTCGCCGGCCGGGTCGATCTCGGGCGCGTGACCGTGGTGCAGCTGCTCGTCGCCGGCGGGCTCGGGTTCGCGGCCATGCCCGTCGCGGGAGAAGCGATCCCCGCGTTCTCCTGCGGTGTGGCTCGTCGCCGCCCTCGCGCTGGGGGCGAGCAGCTGCCTCATCCAGCTGACGATGAACTGGGCTCAGCGCTCCGTCTCGCCCAGCCGCGCCACGATCATCTACGCCGCCGAGCCGGTCTGGGCCGGAGTCGTCGGCCGCCTGGCCGGCGAGCGGCTGCCGGGTCTCGCGCTGGTCGGCGCCGCGCTCATCGTTGCGGGGACGGTCGTGAGCGAGCTGCGGCCGCGGGCGCCACGCGTCTCTGGAGCGGAGCGCGCGGGCGGCGACTCCGTCGACGACGGGGGCGAGGGACCCGGCCCCCGTATGACGACGGCCGCCTCTGCGGAGGGGCGCCCTCGTCGGGGCAGCACGATCGCCTTCCCAGGGCGGGCGCCGCTCAGCGCAGCGCCCAGTAGGGCAGCGAGGTGACGACCGCGCCGAGCACGATCAGCACGATGCCGGTCGCGGGCGAGGCCCTCACCTCGCCCGAGCCGAGGTGCTCGGCGACGTAGGAGAGCGCGTCGTGGGTCCGCTTCCGGGCGCGCAGTCCGACCGCGAGCAGCACGAGGCAGGGCAGGCAGTAGATCACGGCGTAGCCGGCGAGGACCAGCAGGCCCTCGGCGAGGCCGAGCCGGGCGTCGAGGAGGCGCTCGATCGCGATGAAGTAGGGGAACGCGTTGGGCAGGTCGGCGCCGGTGAGCAGCGCTCCGAACGGCAGCGCGGTCCAGGGGGTGAACCAGCGAGGAGCGCGATGCGCCGGCGCGGCCGCGTGCGGAACCGTCGGATCCCCGAGACGACCAGCACGACCCCCGCTGCGGCGAAAGCCAGGTAGCGGATGCCCTGCACGATGCCGTCCACGGCTCCGGCCGCCGCCCCCGCGCCGAGGAACAGGGCGGCGCCGGCGCCGAACACCGTGAGCGCGGCGCCGAGGACCGTCACGAGCGCCGTCAGCGCCGGACGGCGCGGGGCGGCCAGGAGGATGAGGGTCACCGCGACGATCGTCGCGGGGTTGAAGGCGTCGAGCGCGGCGAGCCCGGCGATCGCGAGCAGGAGCGGCCCGCTCACGGCGCGGCCCGGCGCACGGGGACGACGGGCAGCGCCCGGAGTCCGCCTGCGCTGCATGGCGGGACCCTAGCGCACCCGCCGTCCGGCGAGCCGAGTGGAGCCGACCGGGGTCAGCTCGACGTCAGGGCCTCGCGGAGCTTCACCCGCGAGCCCATCCGCAGCAGCGAGTTCGTGTAGATCGTGCTGGCCACGGCCATCACGGCGGTCGTCGCCACGATGAGGAGCGCCAGCGAGACGAGCGGCTCCCACCAGTCGGCCTCGCCGAAGAACAGGCGCACGGGCATCGCGACGGGAGCGCTGAACGGGACGTACGACAGGATCGTCATGACGAGCGCGTTGTCGCCGAAGGCACGACTCCGAAGTACGGCACCATCACGAGCATCATCGCCGGGGTCATCACCGAGCCGTGTCCTCCTGGCGCGAGACCAGGGCGGCACCGGCCGCGAAGACGCTCGCGACGAGGACGAACCCGAAGACGAAGAAGACGACGAACCAGATACAGCGGCGCCGACGGCGGGTCCAGCAGCTCGGTCTGGCCGGTGACCGCCGAGCCCGAGGGCCGCCGCGGCCGCGATGGCGGCGGCGGTGCCGACTCCGATCACCGAGTTGCCGAGGATCTTCCCCGCGAGCAGCGCCCGGGCGGGAACGGCCGCGAGCAGGATCTCGACGATGCGCGACTGCTTCTCCTGCACCGTGTTCTGCATGATCGTCGCGCCCGAGCCGAGGACCGCGAGCATGAAGACCAGGCCGAAGGCGAGCCCGATGAGCGTGCGCAGACCGGACGGGGTCTCGGAGGCGTCGAGGAGCTCGACCGCCGGGCTGACGGAGAGCGAGGAGACGAGCCCCTCGGGAGCCTCGTCGAGGGCGACGACCGAGAAGCCGACCGCGGAGTCGTCGGGGACGAGGGCCGCGTCGGCCGCTCCGTCGCGGACCAGGTCCTCCGCGTCGGCCCGTGTCGCGACCTCGGTGACCTCGAGGGTGTCCGCGTCGGCGACGGCGGAGGGCGCGGATCCGACGACCGCGACCGGAGTCGCCTCGGCGGTGCGGTTGCCCAGCACGCTCGAGAGGACGATGCCGCCGATCACCAGGGCGAGGGTGATCACGGTCGAGACGATGAACGCCTTCGAGCGGACCTGCGAGAGGATCTCGCGCTCGGCGACGAGGAGCGTCGCGCCCCGGGTGCCGAGCCTCGCGTCGCGGGGGGCGTCCGGACGAGGGGCGCTGCCGGTCGCGGGGGTGGTGGTGCTCGTGCTGGTGCTCATCAGGCTGCTGCTCGTCGGCACCCGAGGGTGCGCTGACCACGATGTCCCGGAAGATCTCTCCGAGGTCGGCCTCACCGGCCGGAAGGACGACACGGTGCCCCGCTCGACCGCCGCGCGCAGGACCGCGTCGGCGGCCGCCGCGTCGGCGTGGAAGAGGGCCGACGTGCCGGCGAGCTCGGCCACCTCGACGCCGGGGAGTCCGCGGATCCAGCCGACGTCGCCGGTCATCTCGAGCGACCAGCGGTTGCCGGAGTGCTGATCGCGCAGCGCCTCGCGCTCGCCGGCCGCCTGCACCCGGCCGCCCGCGATGATGACCAGGTCGTCGCAGAGTCGCTCGACCACGTCGAGCTGGTGGGAGGAGAAGAGCACCGGCACTCCGCGCGCGGCGTGCTCGGCGATGACGGCGACCACCTCGTCGACGGCCAGCGGATCGAGCCCCGAGAAGGGCTCGTCCATGATCAGCACGTCGGGGTCGTGCACGAGCGCCGCGGCGACCTGGACGCGCTGCTGGTTGCCCAGCGAGAGCGCCTCGAGCTTGTCCCGCCGGCGCTCGATGAGTCGAGCCGCTCGAGCAGGTCGTCGCCGCGCTGCACGGCGGTCGCCTTGTCGATGCCGTGCAGGCGCGCGAGGTAGGCCAGCTGCTCGCCGATCTCCATCTTGGGATAGAGGCCGCGCTCCTCCGGCATGTAGCCGAAGCCGTGCAGGGCGGCCTGGCCCACGGGCGCGCCGTCGAGGGTCACGGTGCCGGAGTCGGGGCGGAGGACCCCGAGGATCATCCGCATGGTCGTGGTCTTGCCCGCTCCGTTTCCCCGACGAAGCCGGTGAGCCGCCCGCGGCCCACGTCGAAGCTGACGTCGTCGACGACGCGGCGCTCGCCGAAACTACGACTGATGTTCTGCACGCTGAGCATGCGACCTCCCCGGGATCCGTTGACACCTCCACGCTAGGAGCGGGCCGGATCGAGCGCTTCCGGCCCGGGGGTGAACCCGCGTCTCCGCCTCCCGGGACGGAGAAAAGGGCTCAGCCGACCAGGCCCGACCGGTAGGCGTAGACGACCGCCTGCACCCGGTCGCGCAGCGCGAGCTTCATCAGCACGTTCGACACGTGGGTCTTCACGGTGGCGCGCCCGACTCCGAGCAGGTCGGCGATCTCGTCGTTCGAGAGCCCCTGCGCCATCGGCCGCAGCACCTCGATCTCGCGCGGGGTCAGCTGGTCGGGCTCGGGCCGGTCGACGGGGAGGTCCGCGAGCGGTCGGCGGCCACGGCGCGCTCGATGACCGCTCGGGTCAGCTCGGGTGCGAGCAGCGCCTCTCCGGCTGCGATCGCCCGCACCCCGTAGACCGGGTGCTCGGGAGGCGGAAGTTCTTCAGCAGGAAGCCGCTCGCTCCGGCGTCGAGCGCCTCGAGCAGGTGGTCCTCGCGGTCGAAGGTCGTCAGCGTGAGCACGCGCACCGGCGTCCGGGGATCGGCGAGCAGCCGCCTCGTCGCCTCGATCCCGCCGATGCCCGGCATCTCGACGTCCATGCACACCACGTCGGGGCGGGTGCGCGCGACGAGCTCGAGCGCCTCCTCGCCGCTGGAGGCCTCTCCGACGACGTCGATCCCGGGCTGCACCGAGAGGATCGTGCTGATGCCCTGGCGCATCGGGGCGTGGTCGTCGACGAGGACGACGCGGACGTCGCTCATGCCGAGACCCCCCGGGGGGACGGCGACGCGGACGACCCAGCCGGAGCCGGCGCGCGGCCCCGCCTCGAGGCGTGCCGTCCAGTGTCGCCGCGCGCTCGCGCATGCCGAGGAGGCCGAGGCCGCCGTTGCGCTGGCGGGGGCCGAGGCGGCCCAGTCCGTCGTCGGCGACCTCGGGCTCGACGGTGGACCCGCTGTAGCGCACGTGGACGCGCGCCCTCGTGCCGGGGCCGGCGTGCTTGAGCACGTTCGTCAGCGACTCCTGAGCGATGCGGTAGAGGTTCAGCCCGACCAGCGGCGGCGTCGAACGGCTCGCCGACCTGCTCGAGCGTCATTCGGAGCCCGGCCGCCTCGGCGTCGGCGATCAGCGCGGGAAGGGAGTCGAGGCCGAGCGGCGGTGACCGGGTCGAGCACGGACTCCTCGTCGCGGAGCGTGCCGAGGAGCTGGTACAGCTCGCCGACGGCCGCGCGCGACGTGCCCTCGAGGGCCTCGAGCTGCCCGCGGGCCCTGTCGGTGTCGGGGTCGAGCAGGGTCCGCGCCGCCGCCGCCTGGACGCCCATCAGCGGGACGTGGTGGGCCACGGCGTCGTGCAGCTCCCGCGCGATGCGCAGACGCTCGATCGTGATGGCCTGCCGGGCGACCTTGGCCTGCTCGTTTTCGAGCTGCCGGGTGCGGAGGTCGGTCAGGGCCCGCTGGCGCGCCGACGCCCACGCGTGGTTGCCGAACCACCAGGACCCCGCGAAGTAGAGGACGTTGATCAGGATCTGCTGGAGGAGGTACGCGGCGACCGGAGTGAGCGCGCCGATGCCCGCCGTCGAACTCGAGGTCCTGCGTGCTCGCGCGGAAGAAGGTCACGAGCAGCCAGACGGCCATCACGGTCACCAGCACGCCGCGCGCCAGTCCGCCCGCGCCCGCCTCGGCTCCCAGGCGCCCACGCTGTACATCGCCGTGAAGAGGGCGATGTTGGTGATGGTGAGCTCGGGCACGCGCAGCTCGCCGACCAGCAGGGCGGCCGCCGCGGTGACGGCGAGGACGGGCACGGGTGCCAGGCGGCGGAAGGCGAGCGGCAGCGTCACGAGGAGCCAGGAGGCCGATGCTCAGCGGCGGCTCGGCGCCGTCCGGGTACATGCCGATCGCGCGTCCGAGCACGAGCGAGAGGATGGACGCGCCGAACAGTGCGGCGGCGGTCGCCGCATCGGCCGTGCTGATCGGCCGTCACGGACGGCCTCCGCCACTGGCGCGAATCGGGGTCGGCAGTCATCTCGCGGGCCAATCTACCGGCGGCTCGCAGGAGGGGCGTCCCCGCTCAGCGGAGGGTGCGGGTCGGCTTCGCGGCCACGACGTCGTCGGCCCCCTGACTCCCGCCCGTGCCGTGGAGGGACGTGCTTCACGGCGCAGGCAGGAGCACGGCCGGGACGTTGTCGACCTTCACCGAGTCGTAGTCGGCGTAGCCGTCCGGCACGTCGACGACGCTCATCCACCAGTTCAGGCTCTCGTTGCAGGCGTCTCCTCGGATCGCGCTCACCATCTCGGGGCTGTCCGCCGGAGCGTCGGTCACGAAGGACGCGGAGCACCGTCTCGCAGGTGGGTCCGGGGAGGACGACCGTGATCTGGTCGGGGAGCGGACCGGGACGGTAGGAGGCCCGGCTGCTGTCCGTCGCCCCACGGGTCCGGGTGATGTCAGGGGAGGGGGCGGAGGCGAGCCGCAGATCCTGCACGGAGGAGTCCGTGACGACGAAGCGGACCGTCGGCGCCGGGCGGTCAGCACGGCCGGATCGGCACTCCCGCTCGAGGGAGACGGCCTGCAGGAGGGCCCGGCCGAGCCGGAGCTCCTCCGGGACCTGCACGTCGAAGGCCAGGGATCCGTCGCTCGCGACGTCGACGTCGACGCTCGCCCGCACCGAGGTCCGCCTCCACGATGGAGCGGAGCTCGAACCGCTGCGTCGTGCCCGTCTCGGCCTGAGGATCCGTCGCACGGCCCGTCCGGTCCGCGATGCACCGAGAGCACGCCGCCCCGGCTCGTTCCTCGCCGATCTCGGACTGGAAGACGCATTCGTGCTCGACCGTCGCCGCGGTCCGGCCGGCTCCGGACTCGGTCGACCCCGCCGCCGAGCACCCGGTCACGGCGCCGACCAGGACGCACGCGGCGCCGAGCATCGCCGTCCCCCGGAGTCATGAGGGGAGTCCTGGAGTCATGAGGGAAGTAAGGCACGCGCCGGCCGGGAGGGCAACCGATGCTCCTCCGCCGAAGAGCCGACGGAGCAGCGCACCGCGACGACCGGCGCGGTGGAGGGACGCCTCAGCTCCCGGGATGGTGCACGGTGAACTCCACCCGCAGCGCCAGGGCCGTCCGGCGGTCGTAGACGACGGTGAGTGGCGGCCGTCGATCCGCGCTCCAGGTCGCCACGAGGTGCGGTCCGGCCTGGAGGAGCCGGGCGCGGTGGGAAAGCTCGCGGTCGACGATCACGCAGGTGCTCTCGGGCGAGATCGCCGCGCGAGAGGCGGCCGGTCGTGGTGGCTGTGGCCCAGGGTACCCGCACGGCGCGTGGTGCGGGTCCTGAGCGCGGAGGACGTCGTTGGCGTGGGCGGCGAGCCGAGGCTCGGGGTTCTTCGCATCGGCCGGTCCGACCTTCGCGGTGCGGACGGCGTCCCAGAAGAGTGGGATAGCGGATGCGGACGACCTGCTCGATCATCCCGGCGCGGGAGATCGGTCTCCGCCCGCTCGATCGCGCGGGTCTGCTCGGGCGTCAGTGGGACGAAGTTGCTCGGGTGGTTCCGGTTCAGCGGATGCCGGAGGTACAGAGTACGACGGCGAAGGCGCCGACGACCCGGGCGCCGGCGGTCATGGTGGTGGCGGTCAGCTCGGCCAGGTGCGTCTGAGGCGCGAATCCGAAAGACGGGGCACCCGAGTGGCGGCGGTGGCCTCTCGATCCGGGCAGAGGTTCTCGGCGTCGGATCGGGCAGGGTTCTCCGGATCCGGGTGTCGCGGGAGTCGCGGATCCCGGTCTCGCGGGGTTCTCGGCGTCGGGTCTCGCGGGGGTGATCGTGGTCATGGGGTGATCTGCTCCGGTGGCATCGACGTGTCGGCCGGTCGCACGAGTGGTCCATGCGCGGGCACGTGCAGAGCCTCCGGGCGACCCGGAGGGGCCGACGAGGCGGGGAAAGGGGGCCGAGTGGGGGGCTCAGGGGAGGTGGGGGAGCGGCCGGCGGGCGGTCGCGCCGGGGCGGGTCGTGACTCCCGCCGCACACATATGTCTTGATGTCTGAGTTACTTTACTGAAAAGCTTTCTCAAGGGTCAAGCACGGAGGCCGTCCGCGTCGGTCCGTAGGATCGGGGGCGAGGCGCCGATCCGCCGGGGGCCGCCGGGCGACGGCCGGTCCCGGACCGGCGGTCCCGGACGAGTGCGAGGTGCGCGGTGGGAGGAAGTGCCCGTCGTCCCCGCGCGCGCCCGGCTCGCCCCGCGTGGCCGAGGAGGCGGGGGTGTCGCTCTCGACGGTCTCCAAGGTCCTCAACGGCCGCTCCGACGTCGCGCCGGCGACCTTGCGCAGCAGAGGTCCGAGGCCCTCCTCGGCGCGCACGGCTGCCGGCGCCGCGGGGCGCTCGACCTCGACCCCTATCCTCGGGCTCGTCTTCCACGAGATCGAGAGCGCCTGGTCGACGCAGATCATCCAGGGCGTCGAGTCCGTCGCCCGCGAGAGCACGGCATGGGCGTCGTCCTCGCGCTGAGTGGAGACCACCGCTCGCCGGGCCCGAGTGGGTGACCGCGGGGTCCTCGGTCGGCGCCCTGCGGGCGACGGTGCTGGTGCTGTCCGGCCTCGCCGAGGAGCACAAGCGCCGGCTGCGTTCCGCCGGCATCCCCTTTACCGCGATCATCGACCCCTCCGGGAAGATCCGCTCCCGACGTGCCGTCGGTCGGGTCGGCGAACTGGATGGGCGGCGTGCTCGCCGCGCGGCGCCTCCTCGAGCAGGGGCACGTGCGGATCCGGGTCGTCACCGGCCCGGCGGACATGATGTGCTCCCGCGCGCGGCTCGACGGATTCCGGTCCGCGATGGCCTCGGCGGGAGTGCCAGGTGGACGCGAGCCGCTCATCCGGTTCGGCGGCTTCCACGTGCCCGGCGGCCGGGATCACGCCCTGGAGCTGCTGTCGTCGGCGTCGCCTCCACGGCGCTCTTCGCCGGAGTCGGACCACGCACGGGCTTCCTCGGTGTTCTCCGGAGCCGCGCGGATGCTCGGTCACCGCGCGTGCCGGAGGACGTCTCCCTCGTCGGCTACGACGATCTGCCGATCGCCCAGGTGGACCTCGCCGCCGCTTCACGACGGTGCACCGGCCTCTCCGGCCGATGGGGGAGGAGGCGACCCGCCTCGTCCTCCGGCTCGGGACGGCGCGTCGACGCAGCCTCACGGATGGATCTCGCGACGACGCTCGTCGTCCGGGGCTCGACCGCCCGGGTCTGAGGACCGGCCACTCCCGGCCGTGCGTGTCGGCTCGCTGTCGACACATTCGTTGCACATGCCAACAAAGTGTTTCGAAAACAATTGACCCCCTTGCGGGGTCCGGTTACCGTCAGCACACCAACAGATTTCGACACCGAGGTCGAAACTTTCGAGAGGTGCTGTTCGATGAAGAACGATCCCATCCGGGACGACGACCGGACGCTCCGGTCACTGCCGCCCCCTGCCGGCTGACCGCCGCTCCCTCCTCCGCCACCGGCGCGGCCTGCTCGCCGGAGCCACCGCCTTCGGCCTCTCGCGGGCGCGCTGGTGCTGCCCTCGGCCCAGGCCGCGGAGCTCGAGCCGACCGTCCTTCTTCCAGGAGGACTTCGAGGACGGCGCGTGGGATCCGCTGGTGCAGAACGGCGGCCCGACGCTCTCGGTGATCCCCGAGGGCGGCGACAAGGCGTTGCCGTGCAGGGCCGCGCCAACGACTACGACGGGTCAAGACTCCGGCGAACCTGCTCCAGCCGGGCGGCTCTACACGATGTCGGCGCAGGTGCGCCTCGCCGGCCCGGCCGGCCGACGGCCTCGGCCCGCTTCGTCATCGAGGCCACTCTCTGGGTGGGGAACACGACCGTGACCTCCGACGCGTGGACCACGGTGAGCGGCACCTTCGCCGCTCCCGCCGGCGCCGACCCCGCGACCCTCCGCGCCTACATCGGCACGAGCGCGCTCGCCGGGCCGACTACCTCCTGGACGACATCGTGATCACCGGCACCGCGGCTCCCGCGCCCGTCACCTGGCAGCCGACTCCCGACGCCTCCTTCGTGTCCGGAGGAGCGGTCGGAGCGACGACGACACCGGTGACCGCCGCGCGCGGCACCGGGAACCGGGTCGCGCTCACCTTCGACGACGGGCCCAACCCGGGCGAGACCACGGCGATCCTCGATCTGCTGAAGGCCCGCGGCATCCGCGCCACGTTCTGCGTGATCGGCCAGAACGTGCAGCAGGCGGGCGGAGCGGAACTGCTCCGGCGCATCGTCGCCGAGGGTCACACCCTCTGCAACCACGGCACCTCCTACGCCGACATGGGCTCGTGGACCCAGGCGCAGGTCGAGACCGACCTGAAGGCCAACCTCCGCATCATCCGCGAGGCCGTCGGCGACCCGTCGCTCGCGGTGCCGTACTTCCGTGCCCCCAACGGCAGCTGGGGCGCGACCGGCGCCGTGGCCGCGGCGCTGGGGATGCAGCCGCTGGGCCTGGGCTCGACCATCTCGGACTGGGACGGCAACGACCTCAGCGAGGCGACCCTGACGGCGAACCTCCGCGCCGCCTTCACGCCCGGCGCGATCGTCCTCGCCCACGACGGCGGAGGCGATCGCGGTGGCACGGTGAAGGCGGTCACGACCGTCGTCACCGAGAAGCAGGCCGAGGGCTGGGAGTTCGTGCTGCCCCAGGGCGGCCCCGCGGCGGCGGTGCAGCCGGGCCTCTCCTCCGACTTCGAGGACGGCCTCGACGGCTGGGCGGCCCGCGGCGACGGCGTGCAGGTCGCGACGAGCGCCGACGCGCACTCCGGATCGGGATCCTCCTGGTCTACGAGCCGCACGCAGCCGTGGCACGGCGCGACGATCGACGCCACCGCCGGCATGCCCGTCGGCACCGCGGTCGGAGTGTCCGTCTGGGCGAAGCTCGCTCCCGGGCAGTCGCCCGCGGGGCTGAAGATCTCGGTGCAGCGCGACAACGGCGGCGGCAGCGCCTACGAGGGCGTCGCCGGAGCCGGCGCGCAGGTCACGGCCGACGGCTGGGTCCGGATGAGCGGCACCTACACCCTCGCGGCCGCGGCCGACCGGGTGCAGATCTACGTCGAGGGCCCCGTGGGCGTCGACTTCCTGCTCGACGACTTCGTCCTCGAGCCGATCGTCGAGACGCCGATCCAGAGCGATGTCCCCGCGCTGAAGGACGTGCTGGGCGCCGCCGGGATCGAGCACGTGGGGGTCGCCATCGACGCCCGCGAGACGGTCGGCACCGCCGCGGACCTCCTCCGCAAGCACTACAACGCCTTCACGCCCGAGAACGCGGGCAAGCCCGGAAGCGTGCAGCCCGTGGAGGGGCGAGTTCACCTTCACGCAGCTCGACCAGCTGCTCGACTTCGCCGACGCCGAGGGCATCGACGTCTACGGGCACGTGCTGGCCTGGCACTCGCAGACCCCGGCGTGGTTCTTCCTCGACGGCACGCGACCGCTGACGAGCAGCCCCGCCGACCAGGCGCTGCTGAAGTCCCGGATGCGGGCGCACATCGCCGGGATCGCCGCGCACCTCGACGCGCGCTACCCCGACGGCGACAGCCCGGTCTGGGCCTGGGACGTCGTGAACGAGGTCATCGCGGACGGCGACACCGCGAATCCGCACGACATGCGGGACAGCCGCTGGTTCCAGGTGCTGGGCGAGGGCTTCGTCGACGAGGCGTTCCGTCTCGCCGACCAGTACTTCCCGGACGCCGAGCTGTTCATCAACGACTACAACACCGAGATGCCCGAGAAGCGGGCGGACTACGTGGAGCTCATCGCGGCCCTGCAGGCCCGCGGTGTGCCGATCGACGGAGTGGGCCACCAGGCCCACGTCGACGTCGCCCGGCCGGTGCAGTGGCTCGAGGACTCGATCGAGGCGGTCGAGGAGCTCGATCCCACGCTGCTCCAGGCGATCACCGAGCTCGACGTGAACGCGTCGACCGAGAACCAGGGTGCGGACGTCAGCGGCGCCCCGGTGGACCCGCACAGCCCGGCGTTCGAGGACGACGAGGACGCGGCGGCCGAGGTGGGCTACTACTACCGCGACCTGTTCGCGATGCTGCGCGAGCACGACTCGTCGATCGAGTCGGTGACCTTCTGGGGCATCAGCAACGCCCGCAGCTGGCTCCGGACATGGCCGATGGCGCGCCCGTGGGGCAGCCGCTCCCGTTCGACGACGACCTCCAGGTCACTCCGGCCTACTGGGGCATCGTGGATCCGTCGAAGCTGCCCGCCCGCCCGGCGGACGTGCTCGCCCCCCGCATCGCCGACACGTCCGACGTGCGCGCGGTCTCGAACGGAGCGTCGGGGGCGAAGGTCTGGCGCGCACGCTGCCGTCGGCGATCGACACGCGCGACGGAGCGGTCCGCCTGATCTGCACCCCGCCGAGCGGCAGCCGCTTCTCGATCGGCACCACGACCGTGACGTGCACGGCGAAGGACGCGGCCGGCAACACCCGGACCAGCACGTTCGACGTGATCGTCACGAGGAAGGTGCCCGGCAAGCCGTGATCCGGTGACTCGCCTTCCCGCAGGCACGGCATCGCCCCCGTTCCCCGCTCGCGCGGAGGGCCGGGGGCGGTGCCGTGTGCTGGGCACCGTCACTGCAGGCGGCGGCGCTCCTGTGACAGGTGGTGCGGAGGCCGATCCGAGAGCCGGCTCGGTCGCGGCCCGCTCACCAGGGGACGGCCGACCCGCCCGCTCCGAGCCGGTAGACCTCGGTGCTCACCGGCGCGGCGTCGCGGAGCTCGTACAGGCCCCGGGCGAGCGCCCGCAGGCCCTCCACCGCGTCGAGGTCGTCGCTGCCGCAGAGGTGCATCGCTGCGCGGTGGCCGATCGCGACCACCGGGTCGCCCGCCACGAACTCGTCGAGCAGGTCGTGCAGCACGTCCGCGCGCAGGATCTGCGACGCCGCGAAGGTCCTCGCGACCGGGCGGCGCCTCGAGGCGAGAACCGACCGTCGCCTCCGCTCGACGACGGCATCCACGCGGCCCAGCCAGGCGAGCGACTCCGCAGCGAGCGCGGAGCCGTCGAGTCCGAGCCGGGCGGCGCTCGCCGCCGTCACGTACTCCCACGCCGCGTCGCGCTCGAGGACGTAGGCCACGGTGAGGCCGGAGGCGTGGGTGCCGAGCACGGGCTCCGCGGTCGCCGCGAACCGGGAGAGCAGCACGTCGCGGGCGCGATCGTCCAGCACGAGCGGATACACCGGCACGGCGTCGGCGCCGACGCGGGCCCGCCCCGTGACGGGGTCGGCGATGACGGCGACCGCCTCCTGAGCACCGCCGACGGGGCGCCGCCGCGAGAAGAGCCCCATGATCAGCGCCGGGGCCCGGGTGCTCCGGGGGCGGGCGGGAGGTGCTCGAGGACGGGTTCGGCGGGAAGCTCATGCGTCACATCCTCGTCGGTGCGCGTACCGCTCCGCTCACAGCGCCGACACCCTGTCGCCGAGGAGCTTCGGGGTGACGCGCAGCAGCGTCGGCAGCAGCCGCGTGCTCACCGATCTGGGGCGCGAGATGGCCGAGCCGATCCGGGCGGTCGGCTCGTGGGTGCTGGCCACTCTGCCTCGGATCGAGAGCGCGCGGGAGCGCTCGACGCCGGCGCCCGGGAGGCTGGAGCGGCGCCCCGCGCCTAGGGTGGGGGCGTGCCCTACGAACCGGATGCCGCGACTCCCGAGGACGCGTCGCCCTTCGCGCGACCGCTCGCCGAGCGCTCCCTCGACGACTACGTGCCGGGCCTGGTCCTCGAGCACGGCTCGTACCGGGTCACGAACGCCGAGATCATCGACTTCGGCCGCCGCTTCGATCCCCACGACATGCACGTCGATCCGGAGCTCGCCCGGAGCACACCGCTCGGCGGGCTCGCGGCCAGCGGCTGGCACACGACGGCGATGATGATGCGGATGCTGGTCGAGTCCTACCTCAACCAGGCGACCAGCATCGCCTCGCCCGGCGCTCGACGAAGCTCCGCTGGTCGGCGCCGGTCCGGCCCGACGACGTCCTGCGCGCCCGCTTCACGGTCCTCGGGCGCGTCGCTCCGCCTCCCGGCCCGATCGCGGTGTGGTCCGCACCCGGATCGAGCTGCTGAACCAGGATCGCGTCGCGGTGATGAGCCAGGTGATGACGAACCTGATCCTGCGCCGCGCCGAGGGCGTGAGCGGTCGGCGCGCGCTCGCCCGGCTGACCCTCCAAGAGTTGTCGTACTCGAGCTCGAGTACGACGACTTCTGGAGTCTCGCGCTCGAGGGCGATGACTTCTGAGCACTCGAACGTGTCGGGGCGCCGCGAGAGGTGGCCGCCTCGGCGAGGCGAGGCCGCTGTGACGAGGCGGGGTGATCCGGACTCCGGTGGCGACCTGCGGTCAGCCGTCGGCACTCCGCCGCGCGAGGATCGCGCCGTGGGGACGGGGGCCGGGCGCCTCCGCTGTGCGGGTGTGCGTCTCGAGGACCTCGAAGCCGACAGCACGGAGCTCGTCCGCGAGTGCCTCCGGCGGCCATCGGTACGCTGTGGTGATCGCGTGGTCGAAGGCCTCCACCTCCGAACCGGCGAAGAATCCCACGAGGAGCGTGCCGCCCGGCCGGAGGACGCGCGCGAACTCGGCGAGTGCGCGCGGGAGGGCGCTCGGGCGGTGGTGGATCAGCGAGTACCAGGCCAGTACCCCGCCCAGGGCGCCGTCGCTCTCCTCCAGGGCGTCGATGTCGCCGACGGTGAAGGGCACCTCCGGGTGGGCCCGCCGAGCGAGCTCGATGAAGGTCGGCACGCGATCGACACCGCTGACGTCCAGGCCCCGTTCGGCCAGGTGGGCCGTCCACTGCCCGGGGCCGCATCCGGCGTCGAGCAGGCGTCCCTCCACGCTCCGCGCCCACGACGAGACGAGGTGCTCGTCCGACGGGTGCACTGAGGACATCGAGCCGAAGAGCGCGGCGTACTCCTCGGCGCGGGCGGAGTAGGACTGGACGATGTCCCCGCTCGACGACCGGCACGCCTCGGTGAGCAGTCGCATCGCCTTCGGTCCGACTCCGTGCAGCGCCGCCAGCGGAGCGAGATCCCGTCCGCGGAGGTCCTCGAGGGTGCGGATGCCGACGGCTGCGAGCGCTCGAAGTGCGGGGGCTCCGATCGCGGGGAGTGCGGTCATGTCGAGGCTCCGTTCTCGTCCGCGCCCCACTTCTCCGAGCGCGGTGATCGCCTCGCGCAGCGCCAGCCCGCGGTCGGTCAGCGCGTAGGCGCGGGTGTTGTGCCGCAGGGGCAGGCGGGTCAGCACGCCGGCCGCCTCGAGCTCGCGGAGGCGCGTCGCCAGGATGTTCGTCGGCACGCCGAGGTCGCGCTGCAGGTCGCCGTAGCGCTGGGGCCCGTCGAGCAGCCGCTCCACAATGAGCAGGGCCCATCCGGGCGCCGACGGCCTCGAAGAGCCGCGGCGAGGTCGCTCATGCGGTCGGATCGACGTCCGGCTTCATCCAGAACGGCGAGTAGTGGTAGCCGTCGACGTCGTCGAACTGGCGCTGGTACATGAACGGGTAGTCGTCGGTGTCGCCGACCCGCCCACCGGCGGCCGCGGCGCGCTCGACGAGCTCGTCCACCGCCTCGCGGCTGGGCAGATCGAACGAGACCGTGATCTTCGAGGGCGTGCCGGGGCCGCCGATCAGGTCCTCGGTGCCGCCGACGCCCGCATACATCTCGCGGCTGCCGAGCATGACGTACTGCTCCGGAGCGATCGAGAAGCACGACACGTTGTGGTCCGACATCTCGGCGTTCAACGTCCAGCCGAGGGCGGTGTAGAAGGCGGTCGCGCGCTCGACGCTCTCGACCGGGCAGGTGAGGAAGAGGCTCATGGGAGTCATGCTTGCAAAATGCAAGTGCCTGCGCAAGAGCGGGACGGGCATCCCCGAACGCCTCGCGCCGCCCCCGCCTCGCAGCGCCGTCGGCCCTCGTGATCGCTGGGGATCCCGAGCGCTCCTCAGCTGGCCGGAGCCTCCGTGATCTCGATCGGCAGCTCGGCGTCGATCCGGTCACCCGCTCCCGGTGCGCACCGCGAGCACGGCCGCACCGAGGGGCAGATCGGAGGGGAGGTCGAAGGAGCCGCTGACGGTGGAGCGCTCGCCCTCGGGCGCCGGCCGGCCCAGCACGATCTCGTCGCCCATGGCCGACGGGGTGAGGGTGACCGCGACGTCCGAGGCGGCGCGGCTCGTACCCTCGGTGTCCTCGCACGTCTCGTGGATGAAGTCGGCGTGCACTCGGACGATGCCGCCGGGGTGCAGGGCCGACTCCCGCAGCTCGAGCTCCGGCATCGCGCAGGACGCGGCCGCGGTCGTTCCGGTGCAGCCGGCCGTCGCGAGGGCGAGACCGGCCAGCAGTGCGGCCGCTCCTGCGATCCGTCGACGCCTCGCGCGAGTCCGCGAGGAGCTCCGCGGCGCCGGTCTCGCGGCACCGCGGTCGCCCCGCGCGAGGGCACGGCCCGTGGTCACTCCGCCGGATCGACGACGAGGCCGACGCCGCCGCCGCGCCGCACGGGCTCGGCCGCTGCCGTCATGAGACCCGACGGGTCGACCTCGATCGCGGCCACCGCGCCGATCTGCGCGGCCGAGGTGAAGGAGTCGCCCGAGGGTGTCAGCTGCTGCCCGAAGGGCGAGGTCGTCGGCGTACGCCTCGATGAACTCGGGCTCGGCCGTGGTCGAGGCGGTGTTGCGCTGGGAGGCGCGGGGTGCGGCCACCGCCTCCGGCAGCGTCATGCCGAGGTCGATGCGGTTGACCAGCGTCTGGAGCACCGTGGTGATGATCGTCGATCCTCCGGGCGAGCCGACGACGAACTTCACCTTCCCGTCGTCGATGCACGATCGTCGGCGACATCGACGACCGCCGGGCGCTTGCCCGGCTCGATGCGGTTCGGATCCGTGGCGACGTACACGGTGGAGAAGTCGGTGAGCTCGTTGTTGAGGAGGAACCCGCGTCCGGGGACGGTCATCCCCGAGCCGCCGGTCTGCTCGATCGTGAGCGTGTAGGACGCGGCGTTGCCCCACTTGTCGACGACGGAGAGGTGCGTGGTCGAGATGTTCTCGGTGTCGCTCTCCTGCACTGCGGCGGCGGTGGCGCATCCGGACCCGTCGAGAGCGCCGGGGGCGACGGGGCGCGACCGAGGCCGTCGTCGGGTCGATCGTGCAGTCGCGCGAGTCGGCGAACTCCTGGCTGAGCAGAGTGCCGGTCAGGACATCGGTGAAGGCCGGGTCGCCGACGTAGGCGCCCCGGTCGGCGAAGGCGCGGGCGGACGCCTCGAGGTAGAGGTGCAGGGCGCTGCCCGTCTCCTCGGCGCCCAGGTCGTGGTTCTCGAGGATGTTGAGCGCCTCGCCCACGGCGATTCCTCGGAGGAGGACGGCGCCATGCCGTAGACGTCGAGCCCGCGGTACGAGACGCGGGTGGGTGCCTGCTCGAGCACCGAGTAGGCGGCGAGGTCGGCCTCGGTGAGCGAGCCGGCCGGAGCGGGGAGCGCGGAGCCCTCGGCGACGCGGGGTTCTGCACCGTGTCGGCGATCTCGGCGGCCAGTGGACCCTCGTAGAACGCGCTCGGACCGCGCAGGGCGATCCCGGCCAGCGTCTTGGCGAGATCCGGGTTGCGGAAGGTGCTGCCCACGCGCGGAGCGTCACCGCCGGGGAGGAACAGCTCGGCCGTGTCGGGGAACTCCTGGAACCGCTCGAGGTTGTCGAGCGTCTGGTTCCGGAAGGTCTCGTCGACCGGGAAGCCCTTCGCGGCCAGCGCGATGGACGGCGCCAGCACGGCGGGGAGCGGCAGGCTGCCGAAGCGGTCGACCGCGGTGTCCCAGGTGGCGACCGTGCCGGGGACTCCGACCGAGACGCCCGACGAGACGAGCTCGGGGGAGAAGCGGTACGGGGCGCCCGTCGCCGGGTCGAGGAAGGCGTCCGGAGTGATGCCCGCCGGCGCGGTCTCGCGACCGTCGATCGTGCTCACCGCGCCGGTGGCCGCATCGAAGTAGACGAAGTACCCGCCGCCGCCGATGCCGGCACTGTACGGCTCGGTCACGCCGAGAGCGGAGGCGGTCGCGACGGCGGCGTCCGCGGCGTTGCCGCCGGCCTTCAGCACCTCGAGCCCGACCCGGCTCGCGAGCGCATCGACCGACGAGACCGCTCCGCCGTAGCCGACCGAGGTCGCGGGCGCGACGACCGGGCCGCCGAGGTAGTCGCGGATCTGCTCGGGCGAGGGGAGGCGGCGGGTGTCGAGAGCGGACGCCGGCGCGGCACCCGCCACGGCGAGGGAGGCGACCGCGACCAGCGCGAGCGCTGTCCGTCGCAGAGCGTGTGTCGTGGCCATGGCGTTCCTCCGGGGAGTTCGGTGGGGTGCGAAGCTGAGTTCCCCCAACCTAGGGGCGCATCGCGTCGCGGACCACCCTTCCTCCCCAGGTCGGGCGGGTTCCTCCTCCGCACGATCGGAGCCCGACGGCGCCTCGCGCCGGGGTGACGGCGCAGGCTGCGGAACACGGTGGGTCAGAACCCGGACGGCAGGACGAGAACGGCGAACGCAGTGGGGACGCCGGACTCGTAGGCCTCGACCGTCACCTCGGTCCGGTCGGCGTTCCTCCGGCCGAGCACTGCAGGTGAAGACGGAGGCTCTGGCCGGGCTCGTAGCGCCCGTCCCCGCCCGCGGCCGCCCTCGACGGGCCGACGAAGCAGAGGAAGTCGCGGGGCCCTCCGACGACGATCGGGCGGGCCGCGTCGGGCTCGGACGCGGTGAAGACCATCTCGTTCACGACCAGCGTCTCGGTGGCCGTGTTCGTGACCGTCGAACGCCGTCTCGACGAGTCCCCCGTCCAGGACGGGCCGTGCTCCACGTCCCGACCAGGCCCTCGAACGCCGTCGGTGGCGGTGTGCTCGCCTGCGCGGCGGGTGCGCTGACGGCGGCGACGATCAGGGGTGCCGACCAGCCGAACGACTGGGCGACCAGGCGGCGCGAGGGCCCGGAGGGGAGGGCGGGGGCGTCGTCGGAGTCTCGGGTCACGGGTTCACGGTAGGGCCGTGCGTCACCGGGAGGAGGCCGTCGAGGTGTCCTCTTGCAGACATGTCCGCAAGAGGGCGCCGGTCGTGACGTGGAGCCCCGGATCCGCGCGCTGCTCCGGGCCTCGCCGATCCTCGAGGGCGCGGGGTCGCGCCGACAGCCTGAGCACCTCCCACGGCGTGTCAGCGCTAGAGGGGACAGTACTGCTCTATCCGGCAGTCGTCCTTCTTCGGTAAATTGTCAGCATCCCGGTCCTGATCGAGGGCGGCGCCGTGGGGTCGGTGCAGAAGCGGTGCTCCTCGCCGCTGTCGTCCCGTCGCTCCTCGACCCTGACCGAGTCCCGTCCGCGACGCCGACGCCCTTCGGCGCGCGGGCCAGAGCCGCAGCACCGACCGGTCGGCCGTCGCGCCGACAGAATCGATGGAACCCTTGTCTTCTTCGTTCCCCGAGCGCCGCCGCCCGCGCGCGCCTTCCTCCGCCGCCTGGGCGTCCTGACCACGGCTCTCGCCGTCGGTGCGGGGCTCGCTCTCGCCGGCGCCGCGCCCGCCCAGGCCGGTGACGCCGGCCGCTACCTCGTGACCGTCGACTCGCGTGCCGTGTCGCAGGAGAGGTCGTCGCCGCGCTCGGTGTCAGCGACCTCGTCACCTACGAGGGCGGCACCGCCGGCTTCACCGCGACGCTCACCGCCCGCCAGCAGGCGCTCACTCGGGGCCGACCCCCGCGTGGTGGCCGTCGCGCCGGCCGACGTCCTCGTCGAGGGCCAGGCGCAGACCCTGCCCTCGCACGTGCTGACCGCCGAGGCGGACAAGGCCCCGGTCAGGGCCGGCGACGGAGTCACGAACTACTCCGGACCCGCCGTGGCCGTGATCGACTCGGGTGTGAACCCGAACGCGGACTACAACCTCAAGGAGCAGGTCAACTGCTTCTGGGTCGGGCACCGCGTCCGACTCGAACGGGCACGGCACGGCCGTCTCCGGCTACATGGCCGCCTACGACGACGGGATCGGCACCGTGGAGATCGCCCCGGGCGCTCCGATCTACTCGATCCGCGTCCTCGACGCGAACAACAAGGGCACCGCCGAGAACATCGTCTGCGCGCTCGACTGGGTGTCGAAGAACGCCGCGTCCCGCAACATCAAGGTCGTCAACATGTCCCTGGCCGCCGTCGGCGCCGACGACAACAACTGCGGGCGGACGAACAACGACGTCATGCACCAGATGGTGTGCGAGGTCGTCGGCAAGGGCGTCACGATCGTGAGCTCGGCCGGCAACGCGTCGACCCCGAAGAGCCTCGCCGGCGCTGTCCCCGCGGCCTACGACGAGGTCCTGACCGCGACGAACATGGCGAACTACGACGGTAAGCCGGGCTCTCTGGCCGCCGTGCCGTGCGCGAACGTGACCACCAAGGACGACACGGTCGCCATCAACAGCAACTACGCGACGGCGGCCGACCAGGCGCACACCATCGCCGGCTCCCGGCATGTGCCCGTACACCACCAAGCTCGGCGGCGGCTACGCCTACGTCCAGTCCGGCACCAGCATGTCGGCCGCGGCCGTCAGCGGCGTCGTCCTCGACTGCCTCAGCTCCGGAGGATCCTGCGTCGGCAAGGCGCCCGCGCAGGTCCGCAGCCAGGTCATCGCGCAGGCGAAGGCCGCGACCGAGCGCGGCCGCTCCTTCCAGGGCGACCCGACCCGTCCCACCGCCGGCAAGTACTTCGGCTACGCGATCAGCACCATCCCCGTCGGCTCCGTGCCCGCGCCCTCGCCGACCGCGACTCCGAAGCCGACGGCGACCGCGACCCCCTCGCCGACCGCGACTCCGAAGCCCACGGCCACCGCGACCGCGACCCCGCGGCCCACGGCGACCGCGACCACCGCGCCGGTGGACACGGTGAAGCCGACCGTCCGGATCACGTCCCCCGCCTCGGGGACGACCGTCACCGGGACGATCCGCCTCGTCGCCGCAGCCAGTGACGACGTCGGAGTGACCGCCGTCGCGTTCTACGCGAGCGGCACGAAGCTCGGCAACGGAGTGAAGCAGGCCGACGGCTCGTGGACGCTCTCGGCGAGCTCGTCCGCGTACCCCAACGGCTCCCTACTCCGTGACCGCGAAGGCGCAGGACAGGGCCGGCAACGTCACCACGAGCGCCGCTATCACGCTGCGCGTCGCCAACTGACGCGACTGAGCTGATCCGAGGAGGGGGTGCGCCGCGAGGCGCACCCCCTCTGCTGTCCCCTCGGGCCGGCCCTCACCTCCCGGGATCGGGCAGGTGCGGCGGGACCGGCCCGATCCGGTGCACGACAGCCGTCACTCGCGCCCGCCCGTCGAGTCCCAGCGTCGTCACCAGCTCCGCGACCCGCACCCGGCCGGTGGCGTCGAGACCGCGGACCGGGCGAGGCAGGCTGTCCACCGCGACGAGTCCCAGGTGCTCGGCGATCGCGGCGATGACCCGGTAGCTGCCGCCGTGCTCCGCGAACAGGTCCCACAACGGCTGCAGCCGCTCCGACTCCGCCGCCGCGGCAGCGTCATCGCCCGCCTGCACCGCGCGGGTGATCGTCAGCGCGGGCGACGGGAGTGTTCCGCCGAGGACCGAGTACCAGGCGTCGCAGCCGCTGCTCAGCCCGAGAGCGGCGGAGGGATCGCCGGACACTCCGAGGGTCACCCCGGCGCCCACGCGCTCGCGGATCGTCCTCACCCGTCGACCCGCGGCCTCACGACCCGCAGGGACGCCGGGGATCTTCAGGGAGGCGACGTGGGGAGTCGAGCGACGGCCGAGTAGAGGTCGTCGCTGAAGGTGACGTGCGTCGTGCGGGGGTTGTCGTAGACCACCAGCGGGACGGAGACGTGCCCGGCGACGTCCTCGAACAGGCCGAACACCTCGTCGTCCGTCAGCGGCTGGTAGGTGACCGGAGCCAGCAGCAGCGCGCTCGCGCCCGCGTTCTGCGCGTCCTCGGCGAGGGCGAGCACCTGCGATGTCCGCAGCGCGCCGATCCCGACCACGACGGGGACCGCTCCGGCGTGCGCGACGGCGGACGCGGCGACGCGGCGGCGCTCCTCGCGGTCGAGGTAGAGGTAGGAGCCGGTCGAGCCCAGAGCGGTGATCGAGTCGACCCCCGCTCAGGACCAGGCGCTCGACGAGGGCGGCGAACGCCTGCTCGTCGACCGCGTCGTCCTCGAGAGGTGTGAGAGGAAGGCGCTGAGTCCGGTGAGCATGACGGTCCGATCCGCGGGTCGAGGGGCGACGACCCAGTGTCCTCGTCGAGGGGGACGACGCACCATGCCAGAAGGAGCGGTCGGGGAGGACCACGGCGGTCCGCGCGTTCGATCCGCGCACGCGCGGCCGGTGGTGTCACCCCCTGGAAGGGGGTGACATCTGACCGGTCCGCGACGGCCGGAACGGCGCCGTCGAGCGAGGCGCCCTGACATGCTGAGCGGGTGCTCCATCGACGACGAGGTCGGCGGTGAGCGTCACTGACGCCACCGCGATCCGCGACCTGATCCCTCGCATCGCCGACGGCGACACCGCCGCGTTCGAGCGGTTCTACGCTCTCACCGCCGCGCAGGTCCTCCGGATCACGCACTCCGTTCTGCGCGACCGCGCCCAGGCGGAGGAGGTGGCGCAGGAGGTGTTCCTCGAAGGTCTGGCAGAACGCCCGCCGTCTCGATCCCGACCGCGCGGGCCTGATCTCGACGATGGCGCGTCGCCGGGCGATCGACCGCGTGCGCGCCACCCGGTCGTCGCGGGAGCGGGATCACGCCTTCGCGACTCTCGACTACCGGCCGGAGCGGGACGCCACCGCCGAGCAGGGGGACGTCCGGTTCGTCTTCGCGCCCGTCGCCGCCGCGGTCCGGGCGCTGCCCCGCGTCCAGCGCGAGGTGCTCGTGCTCGCCTACGTCCAGGGCTGCAGCCACTCCGAGATCGCCCGCGCCCTGGAGCTGCCGCTCGGCACCGTGAAGACGCGGCTGCGCGACGCGATCCTGCGGCTGCGCTCCCGTCTCGCCTCCGCCGCGCCGCGCTGAGACCCCGCGGGGACGCCCGGTCGGACGCGGCGACGGACCGTTATGAGAAGGAGACGGCTCCACGGTCCCGGCCCGCTGTCGGCGCTGTCGGCGGACTGCTAGAAATCGAGAGGAACGCCCGGGGGAAACGATGGTGCGTCTCGACCGACGACCCACCTCTCGATGAAGGACACCACCGTGCCTGCTCCCTCTTCCCGCGCCCGCTCGGCGCGCTCCTCCTCACCGTCCTGGCGGCCTCCAGCCTCGCTCTCGGAGGGGTGCTGATCGTCGCGCCGTCGGCGAGCGCCTCGACGACCCCGAGCACGGCGCCCACTGCGACTGCGACTGCGACTGCGACTGCGACCCCGACGGCGGCACCGACATCGTCTGCGACGCCGATCGCGACTCCGACTCCGACGGGAACCGCGACCGCGACCCCGACGCCCACCGCCGCACCCGTCGCGACGCCGCCCGCCACCGCACCGGCGGAGCCGACTCCGACCGCCGCCCCGGCGCCCGTCGACGACACCTGCTTCGAGGACCTCGGAGGCGTTCCCAGCGCCACCACCACCGAGCCGGTCGGGACGACCGCCGTCGCGCCCGGCGGCCTCGTCGTGCACCTCGAGCCCCTGACGATCCGCGACTGCGTCGTGCTCGGGCGAGATCCGCGTGGTGGCGACCGCGGTCCTCGACACCGACGGCGACTACACGCCTCCGACCTCGCGCTGGTACGACCTCGCCGAGTTCGCCGACGGAGGCGACATCCCGCTGGCCGTGTCCCCGGGCTCGTACTTCGTCTTCGCCGAGTACATCGCCCGCGCCGAGGGCGAGGCCGACCTCGAGCACGCCTTCTACGTCCACTTCGTCGACGGCGCCCCCGGCTACTTCGCCGTGCCGCCCGCGCCGGCGGCCGCTTCCCCGTCGGCCCGCCCGACCGCGGCCACGACCGGAGCGCGCCTCGCCGAGACGGGAGCCGGCACCTCCGCACCGCTGCTCGGCGCCGGCGTCCTGCTCGCCGCTGGCGGCGCACTCCTGATCGCCCGTCGGCGCACCGCCCGGGTCTGAGCGCCCGTCGGGGTGCCCGCGACCGCACGAGCGGATGACGGCACCCCGACTCCCGACCGTGCTCGGTCGCCGCCCGGCGCAGTGGAGGACCAGCCTCGCGGTGCGGATCGCTCCGCGGCGGTCAGTCGGAGCCGAGCGTGCTCTTCGGGTACTCGCCGAAGCGCCGCTCGTACGAGGCCGAAGCGTCCGAGGTGCGCGAAGCCCCACCGGTGCGCCACCTCGGCCACGGTGACCGTTCCGGCCTCGCCGGCGCGCAGCTCGGTGTGCACGCGATCGAGGCGGATGCGGCGGAGGTGGTCGAGCGGAGTGACGTCGAGCTCGCGACGGAACGTGCTCTGGAGCACCCGCACGCTGAGGCCGGCGGCGGCGGCGACGTCCTCCATCCGCACGGGGAGGTGGGCGTGGGCGTGCAGGTACTCGATCGCCGTGCGGAGCCGGTCGCTCGTGGGCAGCGCGAGCGGCGTCGACACGGCGAGGCCGATGTGGGGGAAGGTGTCGAGCAGGGCGATCGCGGCAGAGCGGTTGGCCTCGCTGCGCAGGAGGGCGGGGCTGTCCGGGTCCTGGATCACGCGGGCGACGGTCGCGACGGTGCCGGCCCAGCGCTGCAGGGCCTCGCCGGTGGGGTGCGATCGGGTGTCGAAGAGCAGCGGTCCCGCGGAGCCCTCGTGCTCGGCGGCGACCCTCTCGAGGAACTCGCCGTCGAAGTGCATCAGGTTCTGCCGGTGGTCGGCGAAGTCGAACTCGGCCGGTCGGCCGGCGACGAACATCGCCGGTCGGCCGTGGTCCAGCCGCACGGCGTCGCCGGTGAGGTCCAGCGCTCCGGAGCCGGCGGTGATCCAGGAGACGATGTACTCGCCCTCGGTGCGGATCGTCCCGCGGATCGAGCCGCGGAAGAGGTTGCCGCGGAGGGTCAGCTCGTCGTCTCCGACGGAGGTGTAGCGGTAGGAGAAGTCCTCGCCGGTCCGCCCGGCGGTGAATCCGCCGCCGTTGTACTCGCCCTGCAGGAGCGAGAGGGCCTCGTCGAAGTCGCTGCCGGCGATCTCGGAGCGCACGAAACGGTCGGCGTCCTCGTTCATCACGGGCAAGGGTCCCACGGATGCGGCGCCTCGACCTGAGAACGCCCGCGGCGGCTTCGCTGCGAGGACACGTGAGGACCCGGCGACGCTCACGCCGCGCGGAGCAGGACGCCCTCGGGGCCGATCGTCTTCGTCATCGCGAGGACGGTCGCCGTGCGGAACTGCGAGAACAGGTGCGTGCGGTGCGCCACGTCGCTCTCGACGGTCAGCGCGAACATCCTGCCGCGGGCGGCGGAGGACCAGCTGCGGATGTCGCCCGCGCCGATGCGGAGGATCCGCTCTCCTCGCCCAGGTAGACGGCGTCGGCGGTGATGGCGACGCTCCGCCGCCGTCGTGGTCCGACGTCGAGCACGCGAAGAGCGGGGTGACGTCGGCGGGCACTCCGGGAGCAGCGGGGGAGAAGTCCAGGAAGTCGGCACCCGACCCGTCCACTGCGCTCATCGCGACCACCCCCTCCTCCTCATTATCGACAGGACCCGCGCCGCGACGGGCTCCCGGCACCGACCCTTGCCATCTCGCGACGTGTCTGAGTGCCCGCGCGCGACGGGCAGCTCTTCCGCGCAGACGCGAACGCCGACCGGCACTCCCGGAGGAGCGCCGGTCGGCGGTGGCTGGTCCGGCGCGTCAGCGCTGGACGAGCGGGATCGCGATGTCGGTGACGTCCGCTCCGAGAGTGCCGAGCGAGGTGGCGGTGCCGTTCAGCAGGCCGACCTCGTAGAGCGACCCGTTGACGGCGGCGAGGCCGATCGAGGCGACGGAGGCTGCCGCCGCGGAGCACGGAGTACACGTCGAAGCCGGTGACGCCGGCGGCGTCGACTCCGAGCTTCCCGGTCGGCGCCAGCGAGCCCGCGTTGGCCGGCGACTGGATCGCGATCTGGTCGAGGGCGGTGTCGAGCACGAAGAGAGTGGTGGCCGTCGCCGAGGTCGAGATCGTTGTTCGTGTACGCGGCCCCGTTCACGCCGGTGGCCACGGCCGGCGCGGCGTAGCTCAGCGCGCCGTCGGACACCGTGGCGGCGCCCGGGGTGGCGAACGGCTGACGGAGGTTCTGGCCGGTGTCGCTGATGACGCGGAGCGCGTTGGCGGCGGGGTTGAAGTCGACGCCGAAGCTGGTGCCGCTGAGCGCGACGGTGAGCCGGGTGACCGGGGTGGCCACTCCGGTCTTCGCGTCGAGGGTAGACGCCGGCGCTCGCCGCGGAGTTCCCGACTCCGTAGAGGCTGCCGTCCTGAACGCGGTAGTCGATGCCGACGAGAGCGGTGTCGCCGCCGGTCAGCCCGCTGACGGCGACCCGGCCGGTGACCGTGCCGGGCTTGGTGGGGTTGAACTGCACGGAGTCCGGTGCCGCCGTCGGCGAGACCGACGACGCGCAGCGTGCGCGCCACCGAGCGGGCGGCGTCGGCCAGACCCTGTCGGCGGCGCTGACCGAGGCGCTGCGCGACTCGTTGCTGGCTGCGGCGGGAGCGGCACTGCTCGCACCTGCGACGACGGGCGCCACGGCCAGCACGCCCGCCACGGCGACGGCGGTGATACCTACGGAGAAAGTCCTGCTCATTGGTGTACTCCTTGACGCTTCGGTCGCCGGAGATCGGCGACTCGCAGGGAGGTACTGCCCGGCAGGCGCGAGCGTTCACCCGACGGCGCGATTCTCCGCATCGCCGTCGCGAGGGGTCGGCTCAGCTGTGCGTCGTGTTCTGCCGGATCTCGTCGAGACTGACCTCCGGAGCGCCGCCGGCGGCCGCCTCCGGGTCCATCCAGACGAAGTCCCAGTGGTGGCCGTCGAGGTCGTCGAAGCTCTTCGAGTACATGAAGCCGTGGTCCTGCTCGCCCGCGGGTGCCGCGCCCGCGGCGAGGGCCTTCGCGTGGAGCGAGTCGACCTCCTCCTGCTGTGCGGCGCTGAGGGCGAGCTGCACCTCGGTCGAGGTGGTGGCGTCGATGATCGGCTTGCTGGTGAACTCGGCGAAGAACTCCCGCGTGAGCAGCATCGCGACGATCGTGTCGCTGATCACCACGCTGACGGCGTTCTCGTCGCTGAACCCCTCGTTGATGGAGTATCCGAGCGACTCGTAGAACGCCCGGGACCGGGCGAGATCGCTGACGGCCAGGTTGACGAAGATCATGGTGGGCATCGGTGCGCCGCTTCCCTCGAGGTGCCGGTGGCCCGCCGCCGCCGGTCGTCCCTGAATGATGATGAGCGCTCCACGACGGTGTCAAGAGACGCGGCCCGGCCCGCGGCGACGGCCGGCAGTGCTCTCACGTCGCGAGCGAGCGCCCGGACCGACGACCCCCGGGAACCGCCGTCACTCGACGGCTGCCGGGCGCAGGCGGGACTCGATCACGACGACGTCGTCGCCGTACTCGGCATCCGCTTCGGCCTGCAGGGTGCCGTCGTCGTGGACGACGACGACCCACGCTCGGCCGCGATGCTCACCGAGACCGAGCAGACCCGTCACCGTACCCATCGCGTTCGAGTAGTCCTCGATGGCCCGCGCGACTGCGTCGGCGTTCGAGGGGTCGCCCGGCGTCGGTTCGGGCCGCGGCGTCGCGGTCGACGGAGCGAAGGGGTCCGAGAAGACCGGTGTGCGCGTGAGAGTGAAGGAGGTGCCGTCCCACGTCCCGACGACGTCGTAGTCGCCCCACGTGCTGCCGGACAGGCTCTCCTCTCCCTCGACGTCGTCCCAGTCCCACCCGGTGATGGTCGGTCCACCGCACGCGGGTGGGAGGGACTGGCCGACAGCGCCCAGGCAGAGCTCCGCCCCGTCGCCGTCGTCGAGGACGAAGGCGCGTGCGGTCAGCTCACGGCGCGTGCCCTCCGTGGGCACGACGCTGCCGTCGACCACGGGTGCCGAGGCGCACCCGCTGAGAACGGCGACGGCGCAGAGCAACGGCACGGCGGCGATCCGGATGCTCATGCGATCAGTGTGACGCGGATCGACGTTGTCGACCAGGCCGGCCCTCAGCGGGAGGCGCCGCCGTCGTACAGTCTCGTCATGGGTGCATCGGTCCGGCGTCGCGTTCGAGGGTGGTGGCTCGCGCTCGCGTTCGTCGCCCTCCTGGCGGTGGTCCTCCTCGCCGGCGACCGTTCGGGCAGCTGCGCGGAATATGCCGGACTCGCCGGGCGTGTGCACCGGCGTCGACGAGGATCCGCGGACCTGGGTCCTCGTGGGGATCGGCGTCCTGGTCGTCATCGGCGCGCTGTACCGAGCGTTGCGGCGGCGGTAGTCGGAGCAGGGGAACCGGAACGGCCGTGCGGGACCCCGGATGAGAGGATCCACGTGTGATGGTCGACGACGAGCGCAGACCGTGACTCCGGTCGAGGACGGGATCGCCAGGCCGGCCGACCGCGTCTCGACGGTGACCTCGGCTGAGGAACTGCAGGCGCTCGACGGACACGCGTCGCCTCGCGTCCGTCGCGCGGTCGCGGGCGACAGTGCGGTCGACGACGCGACTCTGCGGAGGCTGCTGACGGATGAGGACGAGCTGGTGCGCCTCTCGGCCGCGGGCACGGCGGTTCCTCGCCCCTGGCTGGAAGCGGCACTCCTCGGTTCGGCCGACCCCTGGGTCAGGCACGAGCTGGCATCGCGCTTCTCGGTCGGCGAGCGAGAGCTCTCCCGGGAGGCGCAGGAGGCGCTGGTCCGCGATCCGCTTCCCTCGACCCGTGAAGCGATGGCGCGGCGCACCGGTTTCCGCGACCTGTTCGAGCTGCTGCTGGCAGACGAGGCACCCGACGTCCGTGCGCTGTGCACGACGAATCCGCGTGCGGGGCGCGCCGACTTCGACAGGCTGCTCCGAGACGGTGACCGTCGGGCTCGAGCGATGGCGGTCGAGGTCGGGCTGCTCTTCCCGGACGACGACCACCTCCTGCTCGTCGCGAAGGACCGATCGGCTCTGGTGCGCTGGACTGCTCTCCACCGGCCGGGACTGCCCGGCTGGTTCCCCCGGATGCTGCTGGACGATCCGGCTGCCGACGTGCGGACCGCCGCGGGGTCGGCGTGGAGGGAGCACTCTGGGAGCGCGGAGCCGAGGACGAGGCCAGGAGCGACGAGGAGGACCTGCGGCGGAGGGCCACCCCGGACGAGTGGCTCTCCCGAGACCTGACGCGCCGGTCCGTCCTCGCGCTGCCCGTAGGCGCCGATGCTGTCGTCGCCAGCGGCTCGGCCGGTGCCATGACGGGTCCGGTGCTCGTGGGTCTCCACATGGTCGCCTCGCCCGCCAGGGCAGCGCCGCTGTCGGATCGCGAACTCTGCCGCTGGGTCTCAGTCCTCGGCCACGGTGCCGTCGAAGAGGACCGAGCCGTTGAGGACGACCCGCAACCGCCCGGAGCCTTCCGTGCTGATGGTCACGACACCGTCCTGGTACTGGGTCATCACCTCAGGGACTCGGGCTGAGGGTCGTCTGCTCTAGAGGATCCATGATCGAACACTAGGCGCCGGGAGTGGAGTCGGGGAGCCGCGGATCGCCCACTCGCCACGGAGAGCCGTCGGCGCACCGGTACCCGCGACTCAGGGGCCGTCCGGTGCGGGGTCGGTCCGCTTCCGGGAGGCGCCGTGACCCCAGCGGTTCCACGCGAGGACGTAGATCGCCAGTCCGGTGACGAGCCCCGCGATCACCCACAGCACGACGAGGTAGTCGATCCAGGAGCCGACCGGCGGGGCGCCGGGAAGGAAGTTCCACAGCAGGATGACCGCGAAGAGCATCGCGCCGATCCAGCTGGTGAGGGTCGCCTCCACCCTCCGGCGTCCGGTGTAGGCGCTGATGGCGACGAACAGGACCAGCACGGGGGTGACCGCCATCAGCCCGAGCAGCACGATCCCGAAGGCGACGGTGCTCGCCGAGCGGGTCGCGGTGATCACCACCGACGTCAGCGGTTCATCGCCGTCGGCCGTGGGGACGGTGTTGCCGGGACGGTCGACCGTCACGGTGTCCAGATGCCACCCGGGAACGGAGTCGTCGAGGCAGACCTGCGTGGGCACCGCCGGTGTGCTCGTGGTCGTCGTGATCGTCCTCCCCGAGGAAGGCGAACGTCGTCAGGTCGGCCCGGTAGCTGTCGAAGGGCCATCCTCGACGGTCCCCTCCGCGAAGTCCGACTGCACCGAGCTGTCCAGCACCTCGCCCGCCGGGAACGTCAGGACGCTCGGCCCGTCGACCGGGAAGGTCACCAGGCTGATCGTCTCGTCGGCCGTGTACCCGACTCGGACGAGGTCAGCCCTCCGACGGCACCAGGGTCAACTGGAACTCCAGCCGCTGACGGGCCGCGTTCACCTCCGCCGGCTGCAGCTTCACCGTGACCGGGGTCGTCGCCCGCGATGACCGTCTCGCAGCCCTCGCTCGACTCCCGGATGCCGCTCGCGTAGAGCGGCCACGACCGTCGCATACACGAGCACCGCCGCGACGACGGCCAGGAGGGACCGGCCACCGACGTCGTGACGGACGGGGCGAGGGTCGGTCATCTGCTGAGCGTATCGAGTCGAGGGTCGTCACCGATCGATCGCGCGTGCAGGAACGCTCTCGGATCGCGGGAGGAGAACGCAGGGGATCGCTCGCACCGTCTCCTCCGACGCCGACCGGCGCTGCACCGCTGCGCGGCCGACTCCGTCGACGCGGATCGAGCGGACGTCGGTGCCGGTCTGCGGTTGCGAAGGTACGAGTCCGGTGCGAGCGCAGGGAGGATCGGCGCTCGGCGCCGGCCCGTCAGCACGGGGTCGCGCGCGCCACCGCCTCCGAGAGGTGAGGGGCTGCCCAGGAGAGTGAGGTCGGAGCGGTGCTTGACGGCGAGAGCGGTCAGGGCCTGCTGCGGGACGCAGGAGGGGCGGCTGAGCACGATGGGCGCTCCCATCGCCGCGGCGACGGTTCCGGCGGAGAGGGCGTCGGCGAAGCCCTCTCCCGAGGCGAGGAAGGCGCTGGTCGCCAGCGCCCCGCCGTCGTAGAACGCGTTGATCTGACCGCTGGTGTCGTAGCGGTTCTCCGCCGCCGATGCGGCGCAGATCGTCCGCGAGCCCGCGTCCGACGAGGTCGAGGCTGATGCCGTCCGAGATGGACAGCTCCGGGCCGAGGAGCACGGTGCGGTCCGCGTCGAGCCGCCTGAGGGCATCGGCTGTGCCCTGGTCGACGGCGTCGCGCTTGCCGTCGACGAGGAGGACCGGTGCGCCGCGTCGACCGGCTGCGGGGCCGGTCGAGGCGCGTCCGGGAAGTCGTTGCCGGTGGCGAGGAACACCTCCGGACGGTCCTCGCCGCGGAAGGCGTCCGCGACGATGAGCTGCGACGTCTCGTACCGATCGATTCCGCCGATGCGGCGGATCGAGGGGGTGAGCGCGGCGAGCTCGTCGTACACGGCGGCGCTCACCGTGGCGAGGGCTGCCGACCACGACCACCCGCTCCGGCGCGAGGCGCACGATCTCGTCGCGGACCACGGAGGGCACGCCGTCGGGGTCGGTGAGCAGGAGCGCTCCGCCCTGCACCGAAGCGGCCGGCCCTGCGCTGAGCGCGTCGGGCCACTTCGCACCGCTCGCGACGTAGAGCACGGGGATGCCAGAGGTGAAGAAGCTGCGTGTCGCTGCGACGGACGTCGCGTACCGATCGGTTCCCGCGATCCGGGCCGTCGTCGAGTCGTAGGCCGGCAGCGTGAGGGTCGATGCCGGTCGTCGTTCCCGCCCCGACGGTCACGGGCGTGGCGGTCGTCGCGTCCTCGAGGCCCGCCAGAAGGTGTGGCGCTCGCCGGTGCGGTGGTCGAGGACGTGCTCTCCAGTGCGCGGAGGAGGTAGCGCGCCCGCAGAGCCAGGCCCGTGATCTGGAACGGCGAGGTTCCCGCCTCCTGGATGTTCATGTATCCCGAGCCCATGGGCCAGGCGGAGTCCGTGCCCTCCTCGAGGAGCCACGCCTCGGCGAGTGGGGCGCGTCCCGGTCGCGGCAGCGGGTGCGCCGGCGGTCCCCGTCACCGAACCTCCGGGCAGCAGGGTGATGTCGGCGTCGGTCGTGCTCGCCGTGATCCCCGGCGACCGCGCGGGGATCGGCGTGCCGCCGAACCAGGTCGAGGCGTAGGGCTGCCGCGAATCCGGCACCGGCGAGGAGGAAGTAGGTGGCACCGGCCGGCGCCGAGAACGAGAAGTCCGCCGACGTCGAACTCCGGATCTGGAAGCCGTCCCAGTTGTACAGCGACACGAAGGGCTGGACGCCGAACAGGAGGGCCCCGCTGCCGCCGGCCCGTCGGCGACGGTGACCGATCCGAGATGGTGATGGTCCCCGACGCGGTGCCCGCCGCGGGGTCCTTCCCCCGTGGGACGAACGAGTAGTTCCCGTCGACGGCGCCGACGGCGTCTCCGGGGAACCGTCCGGCCGTCGACCGGACGCGGCGCCGACGGGCGAACAGGTGTCGGTGACCGTCGAGTCGGGCGCGGCGGAGGCGAGCGGCGCGAACACCGCCGAGCAGGCGCCGCCGTGACGGTGAGAACGAGCAGAGGAAGGCGGCGACGGCGAGGCACTGGTGCTCTTTCGGTCAGAGGCGCCGGAGGTCGACGGCATTCGGATGCTAGCCGGTCGTGACGTCGGTGACGCGTCGGATCTCGTGACGTGACGAGGCTCCCCGGAGGGTCGACCCTCGCCTGGGTGCCTGAGTGCGGCGACCGTAGCGCGCGTCGCGCTGAAGTGGGGGTACCCGAGTCACGGGAGGAAGGAGCGCCGATGCGTCATCCTGATCACGTCAGGCGTGCGACGTGTCGTCCTGGCCGCGCATCCGTCCCTGAGGCGCCCTGCTCATGCCCGACGACTCGACGGTCACTGCTTCGGTCCATCGCGCCGTCAGGTGGCCGCGGCTGCGGCGTGGTCCGCCCCCGTCGCGATCGTGGCCGTCGGTGCTCCCGTCGCGCAGGCGTCCATGACGCCGCCCGCTCCGTTCGACGGGCTGTCGGGGTGTGGGGTGCACCGCAGAACCTCGGCGGTGTCACCCGTGTCGATCTCACCGTCACGAATACGGCGACGACCGGTCTGCTGTTCAGCGGCATCACTCTGAGCCATTCGAACATCGATGAGGGTGATCAGCAGACTCTCACGATGGGAGCGGTGGGGTGGCGGTCCTCGAACGACTCCTTCGATCCGGGGCTCCGCGGCGTCGCCTCCGATCAGGATCTCGTCGTGGCGTGCAGGCACGGCATCTCTCCAGCCGGGGCAGTCCGTCGTCTTCGGTGTGTTCGTCGCGCGCTCGGGCAGCGTCGCCCTGGAACCCGTCGTCAGCGAGTACTGGAACGGAGGCGCCGTCCCGCCGTTCTCCTTCCGCTGACGTTGCGGACTTGGTAGGAGTCGCTTCGGTGGCCTCCTGGGCGCCACCGCGGTCGCGCTCGTCGAGCCGGGCTGCGAGGCACGGCAGAGCCGGCGGGCACCGCGGACCTGATCACCGTGCGACACGGACCGCTGGCAGAACCCTCCACCGAGCGCTGCCGGCCGCCCGCGTGACGAGCGCTGTCCGCGGAGTGCGGGGAAGCGGTGCGACTGCGCGAACGGCTCGCGCTGTGGAGGTGCGCGCGCTTTCTGCGGTCACGTCGTGTCGCTGGGGCGGCGGTCGCTCGTGTCTACTCCTCGTCGCGCAGCCCGAGCGCGACCAGGGACGCCGCCGCGTCATGGACGCGCTTCGACGCGTCGTCGGCGTGCCCGTGGTGTGCGGTGACGGCCGCGGTGAGCTCGGCGCCAGTGGCGTGCGGGTGCTGCCAGATGGTCGCCGCGATCCCGTCGAGCACGTGCACGGTGCCGGTGGCGAGGACGATGACGCGCTGCCCGTCCGTCACCGCGTTGCGCGCGGGGACCTCCGACCAGCGGTCCTCCGTCGTCGGCGGTGTCGCGAGCAGGCCGGCGACGATCGAACGAGCTGTTCGGCGTCGCGGTAGCGGACGCGGTGCCACGCCGCCGATGCCGGCGGCGAGGCGGGCGAGGGTCGGGATGCCGTTCTCGAGCGCCGACACGGCTCGTCCTCGAGGACGAGGAGCGGGATCGCGTCGGCCAGGTCGGGGAGTTCGAGCTGCGCCGGACCGATCAGGTACAGGTCGCGGTCAGGATCACGAGCGCGGCCAGCCGCGTGGTCGGCGGGTGCCGGGAGGAGGCCGAGCTCGTCGGGGAGAAGGGCCGCTTGGGCATGCCCTCCGCAGTGCGGATCAGGAGGGGTTTCTCGTAGGAGGATCCGTCCGTCCGGGGTGATGCCGGTGGTCTCGTCTGTGAGGTATCCATAGGAGCGGCCCAGGGTCGCGGCGGCCGTGGTCTTCCCCGGCCGGAGGGGCCGACGAGCACGATGGCAGCGCCGGTGGGGTCGGTGAGGGCGCAGGCGTGCAGCATCAGGAGCGAGCCCTGCGCGGCCTCGATCGCCCGCAGCGTCACCTCCGCGATCGCCATGGCGGCGTCGTGCTCGAAGGGTATCGGCGCGATGCAGCGAAGCGGGAGCGGGCGGCACTCGACCCGCCAGTGACCGTCGTACGGCTCCACAGCCGTTCCAGCACCGCCTGCTCGACTCCGTTCAGCGACCGGTGATCGACCTCGATCCGCTGTCCGAGACCTTCGATGACGACGTGCCAGTAGGTCGCCATGCGTGCGGGTTCTAGTAGTTGATCGGGTCGAATGTGACTGACGCGAAGGAGACCGGCGTGTCCGTGTAGCCGTCCGGCGTGACGGAGACGACGGTCGTGCTGGTCACCAACGCGCGGGAGGTTGATGTAGCAGTTGACCTGGATCCCCTGCCCGGGCTGGAACAGTCCGCGACCGCGGACATGGGCGGCGGACGTGACGTCATCGAGACGCTGGAAGTACGACGGGTCGACCAGTTGCTCGACGTCCCCGAGCATGATGTAGAGCTCCCCATTGGGATCCGTGGGCAGGAAGAGAAGATTGTCGAGCTGAAGAACCGTGCTCGACGTGTTGATCAGAGTGAAGGTCGCCATTCCGATGCGATCCGCTTGTCGCACCGGGGTGCTCCAGGTTCCGTAGGCCGTCGAACGGCTCCGCAGGGGAGTGCTGGCCTGGGCGGCCGGCGCACCGACCGGCGACCACGAGCGGCACCGACCAGCCCGCAGCCTGTGCGGTAGGCGACGCGAGGGCCGGAGGCGTCGGAGGTGGTGTCTTCGAGGTCGGTCACGGGGTGCTCCAGGGCGTTCGGTCGTGCGGGGTTTCGGAGGAGCGGCCACCGCCGCAGCGTGACGCGAGGCCGACGTCCGTGCCGTGCAGCATCCGCACGGTCCGGTCGGCGGGCACCGGGGGACGCGGTACTCCCACCGGGTTCAGTGTGACGCACCCGAGCACCGTCACCCCCAGATCGGGTACCCCCTTTGCGGCGCGCTCGGTGAAGGGTCCCCTGTGGCAGGGCAGCGCCGTCCCGGAAGGGCTCCCGCGGACGTCCGGCGGGGGATCCTCTGCCGGTCGCGTTCGGCCAGCCGGCGTTCGTCGTCGGCCAGCTGGTTCCACAGGGGCTCGATCGACCTCGGCGTGAAGCGCCTACCTGGAGGTCGAGGATGGCGTCGGCCACCCTCTCGCCGCCGACACCGAATTCCACGGCGACGGCCGCCCTCTCGTCGTCGCGGACACTCCCGAGACGTCCGCGCACCCGCACCAGCCTCCCGGGGTCCAGGAGGACTCCGATGCGAGCACTGAGGATCTCGACGCGTGCCACGAGGTTCTGGCGGTTCGTCGTCGTCCATGCGGTCACCGTACCGCCCCGCCCGGGGTGGAGGGATCCCGGGCGGACGGCGTCCCCCTCGCTCAGCGCCGCTCGCCCTGCGGCGGTCGGTCGCGCCGTCGGCGCCGAGTCGAGGAGGCGACCACAGTGCCGCGACGATCGACGCGACGCCGAAGGCGCCGGCGCTGCCGGCAACAGCGTCGGCGGCCAGCCCGGACCGAGGACGATCTCCTCCCCGGACTGAGGAAGACGTGCACTCCAACTCGCCCGGGCAGGAACGGCGTGATCCGTCCCGCACGATCCACCCCTCGTCGACGCCGCTCGCTCGGCGGCGCCTGCCGGTCGACCAGGCACGTGTGCGCGGATCCCGCGCCTGGTAGAGCGAGCCGGCCACCGGAACGGCGAACAGGCCGGTCAGGAGGAGGAGCCAGACCACCAGCGCGGCGTGGGCACTGCGAGTGCTCAGACCTCCAGCAGCAGGAGACACCACGGGTGCCCCACCACGATCGCGGTCACGACTCCCGCGGTCGTCGCGTCCGCGGAACGCCTTTCGTCGCCGGTCCTCACACATGCGCCCGGTCAAGCGGGACCGCGCCGCTCAGGAAGCACGCGTCCCCTCTCGGGGCGCCCGGCTATCGTGCGAGGGATGCCCACGAGCGATGAGGACCTGGACCTGGCGCCCACGACGTCCCCTGTACCGGAGCGGGGACGGCGAGCGCGCCCTGTCCTGATCCGCGAGGTCTGGGTGTGGACGGGCACATCCGCTCGGTCGCCGACCGGTACGCGAGGGTTCCGAGTCGTCGCCCGAGCTGCTGGCCGCAGCGGGCTGCTCGGGCAGCTCGACACCGAGCAGCAGGCCGACTACGACCACCCGGTGCGGCGCCTGCGCGGCAGGTCGAGCTGCGCACCTTCTTCGCGCCCGTTCACTCGCCAGCACGCGAAGCAGAGCATCGCGGTCTCCGAGCGCTCGTCACGCGGCTGCTGAGCGAGGACGGCGTCATCGAGCGTCTCGGTCACCGGGTTCTGCTACGGCGGCACCTTCAGCTGGGCGCTCGCGCTCGCGGAGCCGCGGCGCGGCGGGGTCCCGTTCTACGGCGCGTCGGCGTACCGACGAGGAGCTGGCCGCGCTCAGGTCGGCGTGCTGGCGTTCGTGGGCGACCAGGACGCGCCGCTCGTCGAGCAGGTGCCCGGGTGCGCGAGGCGACGGCCGGCGAAGGACGTCGAGGTGGTCGTACGAGGGCGCGGACACGCGCCCTTCAGCGACTCCCACGACGGCACGTGCGTTCCGGAGGCGGCGGCCGACGCGTGGACGCGGGCGCTGGGCGTTCCTCGAGCGAGGCGATCTGGGGGACCACCCGGACCAGGGCTCAGCCGGGAAGCCGGATCGCGCCCGTTCGCGCGGCGGAGGGAGGGCTTCGCCGAGCCAGCCGCGCTGCACGGCGTGGGCGCCGGCCTGGAAGCGGCTCTCGGCTCGAGCATCTCGAAGAGGGTCGCGATGTGGCGGCGGCAGGTGCGGACGCTGATGTCGAGGCGGCTCGCGAGGACCTCGTCGGTCAGACCCGAGGCGAGACCCGCGAGGATCGCGGACTGCACAGCGGAGAGGTCCGGTCCGCCGACCACCGTGGGCGCCGAGTCGGCGGCGGCGCTGAACGGCGAGGCGAACTCCCACGCGGCGTCGAAGACCCGCACGAAGGCGGCGACCACATCGGGGAGCGGATGACGAGGCGGCGGTCGTCCTCGTCGCGCTGACGACAGCAGAGCCAGCTGGCGGTCGAAGACGAGCATGCGGAACGGGACGATCGGCAGGGTGCGGAACTGGGCGCCGAGCGGCTGAGCTCGGCGATCGTGCGCTGGGTGAACGTGGTCGCGGCGGCGGTCGTGGTAGATCGGCGGCGGACGACGCCGCGGGCGAGCAGCTCGCGGTCCTTCTCGTTGCTTCCTCGTGGCGCTCCACGCTCGTGCTGACGCCGGGCTGCACGATCAGCACTTCGCGCGAGATGCTCCGGCCGACGTCCAGGAGGAGGCGCATGACGGTGTCCGGGTCCTCGACGACCTCGACCTGCGACGCGGTGCCGACGGCGTCGCGGGCCTCGCGGTAGGCGGGCAGGAGCGCCATCAGCTCGCTGCGGCGTGCGCGACGCCCGCCCGCAGCTCCTGGATGCGGCGCTCGTCCTCGTCGACCAGCTCGGCGAGCGCGACGTCGGGGGCATTGGTGGCCAGTGCTGCGCCGCCGTCGTGCAGCGGCGTCAGCAGGCGCCGCTCGAGCAGCTCATCGCGGGCGGACTCGAGGTCGCGGATCCGTACGCCGAGGTCGATCGACGCGCCCTCGAGCGTCCAATCCGGCGCGCGTGGACACGTACAGATAGAGCCCGACGGCGTTCTCGCTCAGCATCACGGCCCCCTGCTCCTGCTTACCCCGCCAGCATCCTACGGGGCGCCGGCGACGCCCGGCCGCGGGAGTCGCGGGCCGGGCGTCAGCGGGGCCAGAGGCGGGCGGCCCAGCGCCGCCCGCTCCGGGTCGGCGGAGCGCTCGGAGCCGTCGGTGTCGGGAGCCGAGTGCTCGGGCTCGTCCTCCGGCTCGTCCCGGTCCGGCTCCCGCTCAGCCATGGCGCCGTCCCGACCGCGCGCGACGACGGCGAGGACCACGAGCTCCGCGGCGAGCACGAGAGCGACGATGCCGAAGACGAGCGGACCGGCGAGGGCGAACAGCGGGGTCATCGCGGCCATCGCGATCACCGGGGCGAGCAGGGCGACGACCAGGCCGGTCCGGCGCGAGGCGGGGCTCGAGCGGACGACCCGGACGATCGGTGAGGCTCGTGGCGGCGACTCCGATCAGCACCAGGGCGATGATCAGGCCCGGGATCGCGGCTCCGGCGATCGGGAGGGCGCCGAGCGCGGCCCAGGCGACAGCGCCGGCGGCGGCGAGGGCGACGGCGCGCCCGGTGCGGGGAGGGGGAGGAGACGGTGGAGGAGGTCATGAGGTCGTCCTTTCATCGGGGGTGGAGGGAGCGTCCGGACGGACGCGATCCAGTCGCGGGCGTACAGGCCCAGGAGGGCCTCCTCGCGCGGCAGGTAGCCGGGGCGGTTCATGAGCATGTGGTTCTGGTGGAAGGCCAGGTGCTGGGGCGAGCGGGGGACTCCCGGGTGCCCGGCGGCGGCGAGGTAGTCGTCGACGGCGCGGAACCAGCGGCGGCGCCACGCCTCCACTCCGAGGGTCCGCGGCTGTGCTGCGCATCCGCTCGGCGACGGCCCCGCGGTGAGCGGCGGCGTGCTCCTCGGGGCGATCGCGGAACCGGGTGTCGCCGGTCACCGCCCCCGTCCACCAGTCGGTGTGGGTCGCCCAGAAGCGCGGCCACGGCGTCCGGCCGCGGGCGGGCCAGGCGTCGGGCGCGGGCACCCCGGGTGAGGGCGCCGGCGGTGTCGGCGAGCAGGAGCGGCGAGGCCGTCGCGGCGTGCCCCCTTCTCGTGGGCCGAGACGCCCCAGAGGGCGAGCTCGGAGGAGAACTCGCAGAGCTGCTCGGCGAGTTCGACGCCGTCCAGCCCGCCGTACTTGTCGATCTCGGGCTCGTAGACGGCGGGGCGGGTGCCCACGGCGCGGGAGGCGCTGCCGAGGACGGCGGCCGTCGCCTCGGGGACGAGCTCGACGACGCGCTGCCGGGGCCGCGTCGCGATCAGCTTCGGAGTGCGCGCCCAGGTCGGCCATCGAGCGCACGAGGCGGTCGAGGCTGCGGCCCGGTCCGGGCGCGCAGCCGCAGGTGCGGTCCGGTCTCGTCGAAGTAGCGGAGGAAGAACCAGCGGCCTGCGCCCAGCGCGCGCACCTCGGCGAGCAGCGGAGGGAGGAGGCCGGCGATGACGTCGTCCCCGCCCTCGACGCCGCCCGTGTACAGGCAGGCGTACCACCACTGCGGGGTCGCGGCGACGGCGCCCGGGTGCGGAGCGGATCCGGCGGTGATCATCATCGGCTGCTCCTCTCGGGGATCGCGCGGCTCGCAGGGATCGGGCGGCTCATCGGTCCCACTCCAGCAGGAGGAGGTGCTCGACAGCGCGGTGGCCGCCCTCGTCGTCGACGTGGCCGAGCTGCCCGGCGGCGGGCAGGGCCTCGGTGATCTCGAGTCCCGCGACGTCGGGGGTGACGAGCGCGGCGAGCATCCGGAGCGAGTGGGGACTGCGCAGATCGACGGGGACGGGCTTCCGCGAGACGGGTCGGCGGGGAAGTGCTGCCGCACGCAGCGCACGAAGACCTCGTCCGGGAGTGAGTGGGAGCGCCGCCACCGGCCGAAGGAGCGCAGCAGCTCGGCGTCGTCCGCCGTCGGCGCGGGCAGGGCGGCCCGCGGGACGCTCCAGGTCGCGCGGCGGGTCACGATGCTCCCGTTCAGCGCCGGGGGTCGCGACGACCTGCTCCGCGTCGGCGAGCGAGGCGAAGGCGGGGGCGCCGGCGCGGCAGCAGCCACGGGTCGGCGAGGACGGTGAGGAGGCGCTCCACTCCGCTGTGCAGGTGAGACGGGACGAGGCCGAGGTAGAACAACGCGATCGCCCGGCCGCCGGGAGCGAGGAGCTCGAGCGAGTCGCCGACCGGGTCGTGATGGAGCGCGATGTCGGCCAGGTCGACGTCGCCGGAGGGCAGTGCCGGCCACCGGCTGGTCGACGGGCAGGCGCAGTCGCGGCAGGATCCCGGACGCCGCGGACTGCATGCCGTTGACGTCCCAGGAGAGGGCACGATCTCGGGGGGCAGGGCGCCCGCGGCGAGCCGGTGGGCGCGGGCGGCGAGGCGTGGAGCGAGGCCCGCGTGCAGCGGGGCGAAGCGCGAGACGAGTCCGCCCCTGGCCGCCGAGGAGCTGGTTGACGACGAGCAGCGGCTCGTCGCCGTGCGCGATCTGCACCGCGAGGGCGGCGCTGGGCCGGGGCATCGACCGACCGCGCGGCCGCTCGTCCGGTCCGTCGCTCGCTCGCAGGCGCGCGGTGGCGAGGCCGTGGTCAGCGCCTCGTCGGAGCCGGCCGCGAGGAGCCAGCGCCAGGCCGAGGGGGCGGTGCCGCCGACCCCGTGCGCCGCGACGAAGGCGGCGACGAGCGCGTCGTAGGCGGGGGAGCGGCGCACGAGGCGGCCGAGCGAGGCCCGGTAGCGCTCGAGCTCGCTCCGGATGCCCGGCGGCGGGTCGGCGACCGCGGCGGACGGGGCGGCGTCGACGTAGACCTCGAAGCGGCTGCGGGCCGGGTCGGCTCCGGCAGCGCGGAGGCTCTGCTCGGCGCGGTCGCGCAGGGCGGCGCGGGCGCGGCCCCGCTCGCGGCCTTCGAGCGCGGTCACCCGGCGTGCGTCGGCGGCGATGCCGGTGAGGAGCGCGGTGGCGGGGTGCGCGGGAGCGGAGACGGAGAGGCAGGCCGCGAGGGCATCGAGGCCGCCGCGCTCGCCGTAGGACCAGGGAGCGACGACGCGCAGGAGCCCGGAGTCGAGGAAGCGGACGTAGGAGGCGAAGGGGTCGTCGCCGCCGATCGCGCCGAGCAGGACCCGCAGCGGAACACGTCCGAGCGGCTGCAGGCGCTCGAGGACGCCGCCGCGGAGAGGGACGCGCAGCGTCCGCCGCCGCACGACGTCCGGGCTCTCGAGGAGCGCCGGGACACCGACGGGCTCGCTCGCGGGGTCGAGGCCGCCGGTGTCCAGCGGCTCGACCTCGAAGGCGTGGGCCGCGCGCTCGTCGCGGGCGAGGACGTCGAGCCAGGCCGCGGCGTACGCGTGGGTGACGGCGACGGCGCTCGCGCGGGGCGCGGGGTCGCCGGCCAGGCCCACGGTCGTCAGGGTGCCGAACGGGCTGGTCTTGCGGGCCGCGCGTCCGGCGTACGCCAGCAGGCTGCGACCCGCGTGCCGCCCGGGCAGCAGGGGGTCGCGTCCGGGAGCGGCGGCGAAGTCGGGGCTCGCGTCGGCGATCGCCGTCAGCAGCTCGGGATCCTCGCGGAGCGCCTCGAGGCGGCGGGAGGCGGCCGCGACGCCGGTCGAGACGGCCGCGGAGTACTCGACCGCGAGCGCGGCGTGCTCCGCGGCGAGGGCGGCCCACTGCCGAAGGGGCAGGGATCGATCCCGTGCGCGGAGGGCGACGAGGAGGGCGTCGATCCGCTCGTCGGGCCCGGGAGCCTCGGACCGGGTGCGCCGGCGGACGGCGAGAGCGGTGCGGCGGAGGGCGCGATCGTCGTCGAGGAGCGGCACGAGGGCGTGCAGCGCGTCGCCGGCCGCTCGCCCTCGGCGAGGAGGGCTGCTCGAGGTCGTCGAGCCGGGCGGCGTAGGGCGTCGGCCTCCGCGAGTCCGAGGGCGACGCGCTCGACGGCCAGTCCGGCGACGCGGTCGATGCGGAGGGACGCGCTCGCGGGGGCGCCGGTCGGGGTGGGGCGGGACGCGGTGAGGATCGTCATGAGAGTGCTCCCAGCAGGGTCGTGACGCTCCGGGCGGCGCCCGCGACGAGGGGCGAGGAACAGGAGGCAGCCGACGGCGTAGCCGATGTAGAACCGGCGGCGCGGGGAGACCGCCTGGAGCGCCGGCGACAGAGGCACCTCAGCACGAGGTGGGTGAGGTACGAGCGCCTGGCCGCGCACGTTCACCTCGCCGGCGAGCGCGGAGACCGCGTGGTAGCCGTCCGACGGCGGCTGGACCGGATTGAGGTTCATCACGCAGAGCAGCGCCTGCAGGATGAGCAGGACGAAGGCGAGGTCGCCGATCTCGCCGGGGACGGTCATCGCGACGATCGCGGCGGCGCCGAACCAGAGCTGGTCGTTGACCGGACCGGCGGCGAGAGGAACGCGCGGGCGTGCCGGTCCGGCACGCGGTAGGCGTCGGTGCGGTCGGACGTAGCCGACCGGCATCACGTAGAGCATCAGGCCGATGCCGGCCTCGCGCACCGGCACCCGCAGGTACCTGGCAGACCAGGGCGCGCGCGGTCTCGTGGGCGGCGATCTGCAGGAAGAGCAGCGGGTACACGACCCACACGTGCTCGGGCATCGCCCAGCCGGCGCCCGCGGTGGCGAGGGCGACGGCGCCGAGTACCAGACCGACGGCGGCGAGGGCGCTCAGAGGACCGACCAGCACGCGACCCGGGACCCGCCCGCAGCGGGGCGGTGACCGGCGTCGAGCAGGCGGTCGACGCTGCGGGTGAGGGGCAGTCGGAGCAGGTCGCTCGCACCTGAAGCGGGCGACGCCGCGGCGGCCGCTGATGCGCTCGGGCGGCTCGACGAGCGCGCCGGCCTAGCGCGACTCCGGGCGAGGCGGGCAGGCGGTCGGCGACGGAGTTCGGCGTCGCGCTCGCCCCGGATCCGCTCGACGAGCTCGTCGCCCGTCGTCGCGCCGTCGAAGTGGCAGAGCAGGGGGACGACCTCGCGGCCGAGGGCGACGTAGCGGCCCGAGTCGGCGAGGAAGAGCAGGGGCGGTCGTCGAGCCCCGAGAGGAGCTCGGCGTCGGCGCGCAGCTCGAGCGGGAGCCGAGGAACCAGTCGAGAGGGCGTCCTCGCCGAGCGGGGCGAGGTGACGCGCAGGAGGCCGTGGTGCTCCAGGGGGGCCTCGCTTTCCGGGCGGTGACGATGGGAGGAGAGAACGGTGTAGGTGCCGGCGGTGCGGGCACGGCGCGGAGGAGGGAGCCTCCGTCGCGCGTCCCGCACCGCCGCGGCGGTCAGTCTCCGACGCTGGAGAAGCTGCCGGTCGAGGAGGCCGAGGAGGCCGGGCAGGAGGCCGAGCCGGCCGTGGCGAACGACGCCGCGGTGGTGAAGCCGGCCGCCACCTGGTTGTCGAGCTCGTCGACGGTGAGGTCCTGTGCGAAGAGGTCCTGGTTCTCGCCGGGGATCTGGGTCATGGTCGTGGTCCTTCCGTAGGTGGTGCGAGGGTGGTGCGGATGAGGGTGGTGCGGTGGGCCGGCTCCGGGAGCGGAGCCGGGGTTCGAGCTCGGACCGACTCAGCCGAACGAGGGGAGGCGGAGGCCGGCCGAGGAAGGCGGTCGATCGGGCAGGAGGCGGACCCGAAGGTGCCGGCCGATCCCCACGTGCCGAGGGCGGTCTGCCCGTCGAGCTCGTCGATCGCGAAGTCGCCGTCGAGGTCCTGTGCGGTGAGGTCGTCGCGACCCTGGTCGTCGGTCATGGTGGTGTCCTTCCGTAGTGGGGAGAAGTGAGTGGTGGTGGGAGAGGGGCGAGCCGGCGGCTCAGCCCCAGGAACCGACGGTGCCCAGGCTCGGGCCGAGGACGCGGGGCAGGAGGCCGAGGAGGCGGAGGATCCGGAGCTGAGCGAGGCGAGGGCGGCGTCGCTGGGCAGCTCGCCGATCTCGAGGCCCTCGATGTCGACCGAGAAGAGGTCGTCGTCGTGCGAAGGGGGTCTGGGTCATGGTGCGGTCCTTTCGGTGGGCGGCGCGGGTGTCGAGCCGGTGGGGCGCGGACTACCGGGTGGTGTCCGCGTCGGTGATGTCCTCCCCGGCGCGGTGGCCGAGGGAGGCGGCGAACATGCAGAGCGTTCGCGTAGCCGTCGACGTCGAGGAGTCGGCGGAGTCCGAGGTGAGGAAGCCCGCGGGGGCTCCCGTCGAGGCCGAGGAGAAGGCCTCGAGCAGCGCGGCCGAGCGGCCGCTGCGGCGCGGCGTGTTGGCGAGACGCTCGCCGTGGTCCCCCCAGCGCTCGAGTGCGTCGGCGAACGGGGCGATCGCGACGAGGATCACGGGGAAGGCGCGAACTCGAGCTGGAGCACCAGGTCGTCCGCGTCCTCGTCGTGCAGGTCGGCGAGCGGCTCGAACGCGTCTCCGGCCAGCCGGTAGACGGCGAGGGGCGGCTCCGGCCAGCGCGCCGGGCGGCGACGAGGAGCTCGATGCCGAGGCCTGCGGCGACCTCGTCGGGCCACGCCGCCGCATCCGCCGCGTGGCCGGCCCGGACGACCCGAGGCGACGACGGCGGGATCGAGCGGGACGTCGGAGTGGAACCGCACCGACTCGCGGCGAGCGAGAACCTCGTCGAGGGCGAGGACCGGCTCCGGGACGGCCGCGGGGACCGCCACGCGGGGCAGCGCCGTCGGGCGGACGCCGCTCACGCGGGGGCGGCGGCCGGCGCCCGCGGTCGAGGCGTCGGCGCAGCTGGTCCGGGCCGAGCCGCACCGAGCGCTGCAGGTCGCCGATGATGGCGTGCTGGGCGCGGAGCCCGCCGACCGGGGTGGGGCGGGGGACGTCGAGGGGGAACGCGATCGGATCGCTCGTGGTGGTCATCGTCGGATCCCTTCGGGGTGCTGGTGGCGGTACTGGTGGCGGTGCCCGTGATCGAGACGACCGCGGTGATCGGCTCGAGGTCCTGGTCGATGCCGAGGAGCCCGCCGAACGCGTCGTCGTCCCACGCGGGGGCGACGCGGACGTCGAGGCCGTGCGCCGCGCCGAGGAGGCGCAGGTGCGTCACTCCGACTCCGGCGTCGAGGTGCACGATGCGCCAGCCGAACGCCGCGTACTTCGACGCGACGCGGCCCAGGGCCCCGGTCACGCACGATCACGGCGTCGGCCGCGGGATCGGCGCCGGCGGGCGACTCCTCCGGATCGGCCCAGGGCAGGTGCGCCCACGTGTCGTCGCCGCGCTGGTAGCCGTAGACGCCCGATGCCAGAGCCCTCGACGCGCCGCACCAGGACAGTGATCTGGACCGAGCCGAGGTTGCCGCCCGAGGCCGCCCAGCGGCGGACCTTCCCCTCGCGGGAGTGCCGCCTCGCGGTTGCCGGCGGTGCGGACGACGAGGTCCGAGAGGACGCCGGCCGATCAGCGCGCCGGTGGGGTGCAGGCGGGGCCGTGCGCTCGGCGAGCGGCGACGCGGACCGCGCTCGGCCAGCGCTTCGACTCGCGCTGCAGCAGGATGTTCGACTGCTTGTAGTGGACCTGGTGGTCCTTGGGCGACGAGAGCGACCGCGGGGCGAAGGCGGTCGACGCCTCGAAGGCGTAGGCGAGCGGGATGCCGTCGGGGGTGGACGAGACGGCGACGAGCCGCTCCTGCACGAGGGTGCCGAGATCGACGCGGACCAGCGACTGCTGCGACGGCGCAGTGCCGACGCGCGCCAGGATCGCGGTGATGTCGCCGACGATGAGTGCGGCGGCCAGGGGGTGGTCGGCGGCTCGAGGGTCGTCGTGCGGCTCGGCCTCGATCTGGTCGGCCAGGTCGTCGAACCCGCGCGGTGTAGGACGGATCGACGAACGGGCCGGAGTAGAGGGAGCGGCCGCGCAGTCGCACCGGGTAGACCCCGATGCCCGCCTCGGCGGCGCTGTCGGCGCGGCGGCGGAGCTCGCTCGAGTCGCCCACGAGCACCATGAGGGTGCGGTCCGAGACCGCGTGCGCGGCTCCCGGCACCGCGAGCTCGACGTCGCCGATCTCGGTGCGGCGCAGCTCCTCGACGATCGACTCGGCGAGGGAGCCGGCGGTCGGGCCGGCGTCGACGAGCACGCGGGCCGAGGCAGGCGGCACCGTTCTCGGCTCCCGACGCGTTCACGCGGGTCGAGTCGATGGAGCGGCTGTAGAAGGCGAGGGCGGCGGGATCTGCATCGGCCGGGGCGAGGCTCGCCGTCGGCGTCCTCGAGCAGACCGCTGGCGTAGAGCAAGGCGACCGCGGAGTGGGTGGAGCGCAGCGGACGTCCGGTGTCACCGGCGAGGTCCTCGACGGTGCGGCTGCCGTCGAGCAGGGAGGAAGAGCGCCGAGCACGTCGGCGGCGGCGCGCCCGCCGAGGAGCTGGCGGGTGGGGCCGCCCTCGACGAGGACTCCGTCCTCGCCGGGCACGACCACCAGGCCAGGGGCGAGGCGGGGCAGGCGGGGGAGTCGGAACTGCGGGTCGGCAAGGGCGGCGACGCCCATGGCGTCGGCGGCGAGGACGGCGTTCTCAGGCACGGGCGGTGCTCCTCTCGGTGACGGTGGCGGTGGTGACGGCGGCGGAGACGGCGGCGGTGCTCGCCCGGCCGAACTCGGCGGCGAGGTCGATCCAGGAGGAGTCGGGCCGCGGTACCCCGCAGCGCCGGCAGCCGTGGACCGGGATGAGCTCCGTGCGCTGCACGGTGCCGCTGAGCAGGTGCGCGGTGCGGACGATGTTGCGCTCGTCGGCGATGCGTCCCTCCCGGGCGGCGTCGGCGACCAGGCCGAGCAGGGGCTGCGGCGAGGGAGACGTGGTGGGGGAGGAACCCCGTGGGTCCCGCCGTCTCGTCGGCCGCGTAGCGCTCCCAGAGGGCGCGGGCCTTGCCGATCCCGGCGTCGTGCTGGCGCTGGCGCTTCTCGAAGCACCGCTGGCAGCCTCCGACGGTGTCCGCAGGGCCCCCCGAGCCGCCGGGGACGACGGTCGGGCCGACCCGCAGCCGCGGGTGGGTGAAGACGGCCTGGGCGAACGGCGTGCCCGTCTCGGCGGAGGAGCGGTCGACGGCCTCGAGGAGGGCGGCGGACTCGCGCCAGGCGATCACGATGCGCAGGTCCGGGTGGGGCCAGTGCGCGGGGTCCGTCCCCCGTCCGCCGGCGACGACGTCGGTGCGGGTGACGTCGCCCCGGGCACGCAGCTCGGTGGTCAGTCGGTCGGCGACGGCGACGGCCGCGTCGCCCGCGGCGAGGAGGGTGGACTCTCATGGTGGTTTCCCTTCGGGAGTGCCGTCAGGCGAACGGCTGGGGGAGCGTGGCTGATGCCGGCCTCGTCGGCGGCGGGGTGGCCCATCGCGACGGGGGCGTCGTAGAGACGCGGGTGGGCGAGGTAGCGGCCCGTGTGCACGAAGGACAGCGGCATGAGCTCGGGGACGATGACGCGGGACCACGCGGAACCCGGCGGCGCGCGCCTCCGCTGTCGTGATCTCGACGACGACGGCCTCGGCTCCGGATGCGGGCTGAGCCGGTCGACCATGCCCTGCAGATCGCCCTCGGTGTCCCCCGTCAGCTGCGACGGGATCTCGGACAGCCGCCGTGAGGACACGGACTCGAGCAGGAAGTCGAAGTCCGGATCCGCTCCGGCTGCCCCATGTAGCTGGCGCCGTGGAAGACCGAGGTGAATTCGTCGACGTCGTCCGGCCGGCCGCGGGAGGCCTGCATCGCGATCCTCGAAGAGGCGGACTCGCGGAGCATCTTGGCGACGGAGTCGACCGGATCGAGGGACGTGTTGCACATCACCAGCTGGCCGAGGACGCGGTTCTCGGGCGTGACGTCGATGGAGTAGAACGTCGGCACTCCGACGTCGGTCGTCGCGTCGAAGAAGCGGGTGCGGACGTGGCTCGTGCGGTAGCGCTCGAGGAACGGTGCGCGAGCCGCTCGTCGTCGACGTCGATCTCGAGCTGCGGGAGGGCGAGCCGCTGCAGCCAGGTCAGGGCGATGGAGTCGCGCTCGATCACCTCGCCGAGTCCGTTGACGACGGCCTGGGCGAGCGAGGTTGCGTCGCGCAGCCGGTCGAGATCGGCATCGTGAACCGCTCCGCCATCGTGCGGGCCGGGATGTGCAGCCAGGTGGACACCGCCGGCACGTAGACCGGGCGTCCGTGGGTGAGCGACCAGCCGCGCACCCACCGCAGCGGGGCGGCGGTGTCGACCGCAGCGTGGATCGACCGCGGGTTCCGCAGCTCCGTCTCGGAGCACTGCGGGAAGCGGCGCAGGTCGATCGCCTGCTCGCCGAGCTCGTCCGAGGAGGCCCAGATCAGCTGGTCCTCCTCGACGAAGCAGGAGGCGTAGCGCTCGATCGCCTCGGCGAGGCAGAGCCGGGAGGCCTTCTCGGGATCGAGGGCGCCGCCGGCCCCGTCGATCTGGCCGCGGGTGGAGCGGCCGCCGGTCGACTCCCGCACCGTGTCGTTCAGCGGCGAGAGATCGCCGATCTGGGCGACGTAGATGGGGAAGCCGGGCTCTCCGGGCTGGTTCGGCAGGCGGTCGATGCCGTTGACGACTCCGAACGGGCCGACGAGGCGGTCGAGGTCGGCGAGCCGGCCGAGGTCGTGCTGGGCGCCGAGGGGCGCGGCGGTGGGGGCGGTCACGCTGCTCTCCTTCGAGGCGGTGGCGGTGGCGGGGGCGAGGTCGGGGCGGGCGGCGGACTCGAGGAGGCTCATCGCTTCTCCCCCTGGTCCCAGCGGAAGAGCCACGTGGCGAGTCCTCCGGCGACGACGGCCACCCCGGCCATCACTCCCCAGGCGACCCAGACGTTCGCGGCGTCGGTGGCACCGACGAGATCCACCGAGAGGGCGTTCGCCAGCACCGTGGTCGGCAGCCAGCTCACGACCGCCGAGACCTCCGGCGGGAACACGCTCAGCGGGATGATCGACCCGGACAGCATCAGGGCGACGGGGATCAGCAGCGACACGATGGTCGTCGCGGCCTCGGCGTTCGAGGCGCGGGAGCCGATGAGGTACCCCAGGGCGAAGAGCATGGTCAGCCCGAGCAGCGCGGTCACGATCAGCCGGGGCATCGCCGCGGGACTCACGTAGCCCAGCACCGCGGTGACGCCGACCACGAGGCCCAGCTGGGCGACTCCGAGCAGGAAGCGGGCCGGCGACTGCGACAGGATGAACGTCGACCTCTTCAGCGGAGTCGTTCCGAGCAGCCGCAGCGTGCCCTTGCCGCGCAGGGCGACCACGGGGACCGCGGTGCCGAGCAGCGCGAGGGAGAGGAACGACACCATCACGATCGACGCGAGGCTGTTGCGCAGCGGGTCGTTGACGGGGCTGCCGTCGCTGTAGGCGGTGGTGATCGCCGACTTCGCGATCCCCTCCGACGCCACGGCGTCCACGAGGCCGCGCCACTGGGGCGCCTCGTCCGCGTCGAGCAGCACCTGCGCTCCGGAGGAGCCGAGAGTGACGATCGCGGTCGCGTCGGTGGTGGTCTCGCCGGCGGGGAGGGAGGAGGCGGCGAAGCCGTCGGCCTCGAGCCGGTCGATCAGCGCGGCGCTGCCCGTCGACTCCTGCACGGCGACGACCGGCTGCGGCGACTCCGCGTCGATCGTGTTCGCGAGGAACCAGAACAGGCCGAGGAAGAAGAGGGGAAGAAGAGGAGGAAGAACATCGTCTTCCCGTCGCGCAGCAGCTCCCGCGCATTGGTGAGGCTGAGCTCGGCGAGGGCCGAGCGGGGCGGGGCCTGGAGGGTGGCGGTCATCGGTTCTTCCTTCCTGCCGCTTCGTGCTACCGGTGCGGGAGTCGTAGTCGCTCGTCTCGGCGAGTGCGAGGAAGACGTCCTCGAGCGTCTCGGTGGCGACCGTGAGGTCGCGGGCGCCGGAGCCCGCCGAGGAGAGGTGGGCGAGGAGGGCGTCGGAGTCGGTGGTGGCGATGGTCACCCGGACGCCGGCTCCGGCGGGGCCTGCTCGACCGAGACGACGCCCGGGTGGCGGCGCAGGGCGTCGAGGTCGGCGGCGGCCGGGACGGTGAACGACACCCGGCGCTGCGCCGAGCGCTGGCGGACGAGGTCGTCCGGAGCGCCGAGGGCGACGACCGAGCCGTCGACCACGATCGCGACCCGGTCGCAGAGCACCGTGGCCTCGTCCATGTGGTGCGTCGTGACGACGACGGTGGTGCCGCGGTCGCGGAGGAGGAGACGAGACCCCAGAGGCTCTGCCGGGCGGCGGGGTCCAGCCCCGCCGACGGCTCGTCGAGGACCACGATCTCGGGATCCCCGATCAGCGCGACGCCCAGCAGCAGCCGGCGGCGCTGACCGCCCGAGAGCTTCGACCCGCACTCCCGCCTGGTCCGCCAGGCCGATCCGCTCGGCGATCTCGGCCACCGGACGCGGTGAGGCGTGGAGCGAGGCGAACAGGCGGAGGGTCTCCGCGACGGTGAGCGTGTCGTAGAGGCTCGCCTCCTGCGGCTGCACGCCGACGCGGGTGGTCAGCTGCTCGCGGTCGACGGAGGGGTCCAGGCCCAGCACGCGGACCGTGCCTCCGGTGGGGCGGCGGAGCCCCACGATGAGGTCGATGGTGGTGGTCTTGCCGGCGCCGTTGGGGCCGAGCAGTCCCAGGACCTCGCCGCGGCGGATCTCGAGGTCGATGCCCGCGACGGCGTGGAAGCCGTCGTAGACCTTCTCGAAGTCCGCGGAGCTCGATCACGGTGTCGGTGCGGGAGGCGGTGGCCGCCGAGGAGGCGGTGCCCGGTCGTTCGAGGATGCTCATGCTCTTCCTTCGGTCGGCGTCGGTGCCGACGTGTCGGTCGCGGGGGAGAGGATGGTCACCAGTCCCAGACGTTCGGGGTGGGGACGGGCAGCTCGGGCAGGGGCACCGCGTCGCGGTGGTCGATCGCCGACTGGACGATGTCCGTGGCGGTGGAGGCCGTGATCGCGTCGGCGTGGGCCGGCGTCGCCGCGGCGGCGGTGAGGCCGAGGGCGACGACGGCGGTGACGAGGATGCGACGGGACTTCGACATGTTCTGCTCCTACTCCGGGCGGCCCCGGTGGTGATGCGTCCAGCGGCTGGAGCCGGGCGGTGGTCGTGTCCGCCTCGGTGGCGGTGAGTCGAGACTCGCGGAGGCCTCGGGGCGCCACAACATCACCTTCCGGGCATGCCCGGATGGTGCCATCGGCCCCGTCCGCCCGATCCGGACACGGTGTTCCGAAGGAGCCGTCCGAGGGACGCCGAAGAGCCCCGATCCGCGGAACGGACGGGGATCGGGGGCTCTCGGTGGTGACGGCGGGCGGCGGGTGCAGCACCGGGGACGGGCGGCTCGCGGACGTGCGGCAGGTTGCGGTCACGGCAGGTTCGGGACAGGGCCAGAGGGCCCTCCGCTCACGCCGCCTCGGTCACCCGGCCGCCCTTCAGGAGCAGCCGGCGCTGAGCTCGACGGGCCACGGCGGAGTCGTGCGTGACGATCACCAGCGTCAGCCCCAGGCTCGTCCAGAGCGACTCGAGCAGGGTCATGATGTCGTCCCAGGGTGTCCTCGTCCAGCGCGCCGGTCGGCTCGTCGGCGAGCAGCACCGACGGCTCCTTGACCAGGGCGCGCGCGATGGCGACGCGCTGCTGCTGACCGCCCGACAGCTGCGCCGGCAGATGGTCGGCCCGATCGGCGAGCCCGACGGAGGCGAGGGCGGCGCGCGCCCGCTCCGACCGCTCCGCGGCTCCGATCCTCTGCGGGGCGAGCGCCGTCTCGACGTCCTCGAGCGCGCTGAGCGTCGGGATCAGGTTGAAGCTCTGGAACACGATGCCCACCTCCGACGCCCGGATCGCCGCGAGCCGGCGGTCGCCCGCGGAGGAGATCTCGTGCTCGCCGAGCACGACGGTGCCCGAGGTGGGCCGGTCGAGGGCGCCGAGCATCTGCAGCAGCGTCGACTTGCCCCCGCCGGTCGGACCCTGGATCGCGACCATCTGGCCGTCCGGGATGGTGAGGGTGACGTCCTTCAGCGCGGTGACGGGGGTCTTCGCGCCGGTGTAGCTCTTGGTGACGTTCGTGAGGGTGTACATGTCGTCCTTCGGATCGAGGAGGGAGGGGGTCAGCCGACGGAGCGGAGCGCCGCGGCGGGGCGCAGCCGCGCGGCCCGCCAGCCGCCGAGCGAGCCGGCGAGGACTCCGCCGAGGATCGACAGCCCGACGGCGAGGAGGAGCACCGGGACGGTGACCGGAAGTGAGAGCGCGACCTCGGTGGCGGTGGCCGCCGGGGCGGCTCCCGGCCCGAACCCTCCTCCGGGGCCCGCCGCGACGCTCGCAGCGGAGGAGCCCGACAGGGTCGGCGCGACGGCGTTCACGATCGCGATGCCGGCGAGGCCCAGGGCGATGCCGACGGCGCCTCCGATCAGCCCCTGCACGACCGACTCTCCGGCCACCTGGCGCACGAGGGCGCCGTTCGACCAGCCGATCGCCTTCAGGGTGCCGAACTCGCGGGTGCGGCGGGCGACTCCCGAGAGGGTGAAGAGCGAGGCGATCAGGAACGCGGCGGCCAGCACGAGCAGCGACAGCCAGGTGCCGAGGTCCGCGACGAGATCGCCGGCGGTCGAGAGGGATCCCGACACGGTGGAGGCGAGGTCGGCCTGCGTCGAGACGGTGCTGTCGGGCAGTGCCGCCTCGAGTTCGGACTGGATCCTCGTGATGTCGTCGGCCGACGCGGCCTGCACGTAGACCGACGAGATCAGGCCGGTCTCGCCCGAGAGCGTCTGCGCGACGTCGAGGGGGACGTAGGTGTCGGAGGCGGTGCTCGCGTCGGGCGAGTCCGTCGTCACGATGCCGATCACGGTGAACGCGGTGCCGCCGACCTCGAGGGTCGAGCCGACCGTCAGTGCGGCGGTCGTGGCGTAGGAGGAGTCGAGCACGACCACGTCCTGCCCCGCGTCCTCCGCGGTGAAGGTGCGCCCGTCGGTGAGGACCACATCGGCGAGGGGGCCGATCGCGCTGCCTGCCGGGTCGAGGCCGAGCACCGAGAACGAGTCGACGCCGAAGGAGGAGCCGCCCGCGCCGTCGGGACCGCCCGCGGGGGCCTCCCCGGCCGCGGCATCGCCCGGTGCGGCGGCGGCGCCGCGGTCGGGCAGCCTCGCCCGAGAACGTCGTGCTGGTGAGCGAGAGCACCCCGATCGCGGTCTGCACACCCTCGACGCCGAGCGCCGTGGCGACGGCGGACGCGTCGAACGCCGTCGTGCCGCGGTCGACCTCGAGGCGCGACTGGCTGACGGACGTCGTGCCGTCCTGGGTCGTGCCGTCGGCCTCGCCGAAGTCGAACCGCTGGCCGCCGTCGCCCGCGGCGGGCGCGGCGGCGGCCTGCGTCACGGTGATGTCGGTGCCCACTCCGTAGACGGAGGTCGAGGACGGACGCCTGCGCGTTCCGCACCCCCTGCGGAGAACGAGGAGACGAGCAGGACGAGGGCGATGGCGAGGGCGGTGCCGGCGGCGACGACGATCGTCTGCCGTCGCCGGTTCAGGAGCTCTCGCCGGAGGTAGGTGGCGAACATCGTGTCCTTCGAGTCGGGGAGGGGCGCCCGGGAGCGGGACGCGGGGCGGAGAGGTCCGCCCGGTTCCCCCGACGGTAGGGACGCGGTTTCTGCGCGCTGTATCGAGCGGTTGTGGGTCGCCTATGAGGCGCCGCCCGCGGACCGCCCCCCTCCGACACGGGGGCGCTGTTCCGCGCCATGTCGGCGAGCCGGAGCGAGGCGCCCCCGGTCGAGGGTGACGGGCAGTGCGGCGCGGCGCCGGAGTCGATCACCGGGCGACTGCCCCGGGATCACGCGGAACCTCCCGGCCGAGAAGGCCAGACGGCTCCCAGGGGAACCGTCAGACGAAGAGGAGTCGAGGAATCGTCGACCCGGGCCGAGGCGTGCGGAGCGCGCCCCCGGCCTCTCCCTACCTTTCCCCTACGGACGTGGGGTGATCACCGCACTGCCGCCCTCCGACCTCCTTCCTCCGGAAGGGAACACGTGCCCGAGAACTCCATCTCCCGCCGCAGTCTCACCAAGTCCGCCGCCTGGAGCGTCCCCGTCGTCGCCGTGGCGGTCGCCGCTCCGATGGCCGCCGCGTCGACCACTGCGATCGACCTCGTCGTGACGCGCACCTGCTACGGGCTCGGCCTTCGGCCGAGGAACCGCACCCCGCTTCACCGTCACCACGGTCGACGGCTCGCTGATCCCGCAGAACACGACGCTCCGCCTCGCGGGCAACTCCCTCGTGAGCGTCGGGGTGACCGCGAGTGGTGCCGCAGTCGGTGCGCCTCAGCGGCGGTGCGCAGATCCTGACCGTGACCGCGCCGGTCGCCAGCGTGACCGTCACCTGGAGCGCCGCTCGCCGTCATCCTCGACGGCTACTTCTCGCTCTCGGTTCAGTCGCTCCCCACCGGGTACGACGGACGGCAACCGCGCGAACAACGCCGCGGCAGCCGAATTCACCGGTGCGAGCGTCGCCGGAATCTTCATCGGCACCTGCGGCCTCGTCGACCTCCGCGTCTGAGCGGACGAAACAGGAAGGGCGGAGGCGGAAGCCTCCGCCCTTCCGTCGTTCCCGCACCCTTCCCCCGCGCCCGCCGCGGTCCTAGGCTCGCGCTCATCCGGAACGAGCCGACGGAGGCGCCGATCATGACTGCGACACGCGAGAAGACCACCGCCCCGCCCGAGCTGAAGCGGGTCCTCGGACCCAAGCTCCTGCTCCTGTTCGTGGTCGGCGACATCCTCGGCACGGGCATCTACGCCCTCACCGGGCAGGTCGCGGCCGAGGTCGGCGGAGCGGCGTGGCTGCCGTTCCTCATCGCGTTCGCCGTCGCGACGCTCACCGCCTGCTCCTACCTCGAGCTCGTGACGAAGTTCCCGCAGGCGGCCGGAGCCGCGCTCTACGCGCACAAGGCGTTCGGCATCCACTTCATCACCTTCCTCGTCTGCTTCACGGTGATGGCGAGCGGCATCACGTCGGCGTCCGCCGCGTCCGGCGTCTCGCGAGCAACTTCGCCATCGGCTTCGGCCTGGGCGAGGGGGCCGGCGTCAAGATCACGATCGCGCTGGTCTTCATGGTGCTGATCGCGCTGGTGAACCTCCCGGGGTCGCCGAGAGCGTGGGCCTGAACGTCGTGCTGACCCTGATCGAGCTCTCGGGCCTGCTGCTCGTGATCTTCGTCTGCTTCTTCGCCGTCTTCGGCGGGCAGGCCGACTTCTCGCGGGTCGTCGCCTTCGAGACGTCGGGCGACAAGTCGCTGCTGCTCGCGGTGAGCACGGCCACCTCGCTCGCCTTCTTCGCGATGGTGGGCTTCGAGGACTCGGTCAACATGGCGGAGGAGGACCAAGGAGCCCAGCCGCATCTTCCCGAAGGTCATGCTCACCGGGCTCGGCATCACCGCCGTGGTCTACATCCTCGTCTCGACCCTCGCTGTCGCGATCGTGCCCGTCGGCGAGCTCGCCGGCAACGACACTCCGCTCGTCACGGTCGTCGAGACCGCCGCGCCCGACTTCCCGATCTCGACGCTGCTGCCGTTCATCTCGCTGTTCGCGGTGGCCAACAGCGCGCTGATCAACATGATGATGGCGAGCCGGCTGCTCTACGGCATGAGCAAGCAGGGTGTCCTCCCGCCGTTCCTGAAGAACGTGCTTCCGGGGCGCCGCACGCCGTGGGCGGCGATCCTCTTCACCACCGTCATCGCGCTGCTGCTCACCGCGTACGTGTCGCGCGACACGCAGAACCCCATCGCGGTCCTGCTCGGCGGCACCACGTCGCTCCTGCTCCTCGCGGTCTTCGCGGTGGTCAACGTCTCGGTCCTCGTGCTGCGCAGGCAGCCCGTCGAGCACTCCCACTTCCGCACGCCCACCGCGCTGCCCGTGATCGGCGCGCTCGCCTGCGTCTACCTGGTGCTGCCGATCACCTCGGGCCGCGACATCGCCCAGTACGAGATCGCGGCGGTGCTGCTCGTGATCGGCGTGCTGCTGTGGTTCGCGACCTTCATCGACCGGCGTGTGCGCGGCTACGCCCGCTCGGCGGCCGTCGAGGAGCCGGAGAAGGCCGGCGTCGCGGCACCGGACGCGCACGGCGAGGACATCGGCCGTTGATAGCGGGGTCATAGGGAACCTCCCGATACTGGGAGGCATGCCCAGCCCCGCTCCCTCGAAGCACCTCGCCCCCGCGCAGCGCACGCGCCTCAAGCGGGCCGACGGATCCCCGATCCGCGTCCTCGTCGTCGACGACGAGAGCACTCTGACCGACCCGCTGCAGATGGCTCTGCGCTACGAGGGCTGGGAGGTGCGCACCGCGGCCGAGGGCCGTTCGGCGATCACCCTGGCGCGCGAGTTCCGGCCCGATGTGATCGTCCTCGACGTGATGCTGCCCGACATCGACGGGCTGCAGGTGCTGCAGCGGGTGCGCGCCGACGGCAGCCAGACGCCCGTGCTCTTCCTCACCGCCAAGGACGCCCTCGACGACCGCATCGCGGGGCTGACCGCGGGCGGCGACGACTACGTGACCAAGCCCTTCTCCCTCGAGGAGCTCGTGGCCAGGATGCGCGGCCTCATCCGCCGCAGCACCCTGCTCGCGAACGACGCCGACGACCCCCGTGTCGTCGTCGGCGACCTCGAGCTCGACGAGGACAGCCACGAGGTGCGCCGCGGCGACACGTCCATCGAGCTCACGGCCACCGAGTTCGAGCTGCTGCGCTTCCTGATGCGCAACCCCCGGCGGGTGCTCAGCAAGGCGCAGATCCTCGACCGCGTCTGGTCGTACGACTTCGGCGGCAAGTCGAGCGCTCGTCGAGATCTACATCTCGTACCTCCGCAAGAAGATCGACGCCGGGCGCGCGCCGATGATCCACACGGTGCGCGGTGCCGGCTACCTGCTGAAGCCCGCCGACTAGTGGCCTCCCGCCCCGCCTTCGGCGACTTCGCGACCCGATCGGCGCTGCGCGGCTCCCGTTCCGGGCGATCCGGCGGGCGGGTGCCGTGGACGCTGCGGCGCCGCATGGTGCTCGCCGTCGTCCTGATGGTGGCGATCACCGCTGGAGTGGTCGGTGCGGTGAGCGTGCTGTCGCTGCGCGGGATCCTCTACGAGAGCACCGACACGCAGCTCTCGCAGTCGCTGAAACGGCTGCAGGAGTTCGACGGCCCGGGGCCGTTCGCGGGCCCGTCGGGCATCGAGCGCGCGACCTCGTGCCCCGACGACTCGTTCGGCGGCCCGAGCCAGAACCTCAGCACGATCACGGCGGTGCGCGGCGGCGACGGCTCCTTCGTCGGCGCCTACATCGACGGCGACGGCGACTGCCGCCAGTTCGCGGAGGAGCCGGACTCGGTCCTCGCGCAGGCGGTCGCGGCCGGGGGAGACGAGACGACGGTCGATCTCGGCGGCGCCCTCGGCGCGTACCGGACGCAGGCGGCCGTCGTGGACGGCTCCGTCGTCGTCGTGGGCGTGCCGCTGGGCGGGACGACGGAGGTCCTCGGCTCGCTGACGGCGGTGGTCGTCGCGATCACCCTGCTCGCGATGCTGCTGGTCGCCCTCCTCGCCACGGCGATCATCCGCGTCGCCCTCCGACCGCTCGACCGCGTCGAGGCGACCGCGACCCGCGTGGCCGAGCTGCCGCTCGAGCGCGGTGCGGTGGAGCTGGTCGAGCGCGTCCCGGAGGAGGACGCCGACACCCGCACCGAGGTCGGCCGCGTGGGCGCCGCCTTCAACCGCATGCTCGATCACGTCACCGGGGCGCTCCAGGCGCGCGAGGCGAGCGAGAGCAAAGTGCGCCAGTTCGTCGCCGACGCGTCGCACGAGCTGCGCACGCCGCTGGCCGCGATCCGCGGCTACGCCGAGCTGCCCCGCCGCGGTGAGGCCGAGCTGTCCGAGGCCGCCGCCTACTCCCTCGACCGGATCGAGTCGGCCGCGACCCGGATGACCTCGCTCGTCGAGGACCTGCTGCTCCTCGCCCGGCTCGATGAGGGCCGCGACCTCGAGAAGGAGCCGGTGGACCTGACGATGCTGCTGATCGAGGCGGTCTCGGACGCCCACGTCGCCGGTCCCGACCACGAGTGGGACCTCGAGCTGCCGGAGGAGCCCGTCGAGATCCGCGGCGACGGCTTCCGCCTGCACCAGGTGCTCGCGAACCTGCTGCGCAATGCGACCGTGCACACCCCGCCCGGCACGCGTGTCGTGGCGGCGCTCGCCGAGGAGCGCGATGACCGGGGTCGGCCGATCGCGGTCGTGACGGTCACCGACTCCGGGCCCGGCATCGCCCCCGAGCTCGTCCCCGTGCTGTTCGAGCGCTTCGCCCGCGGCGACTCCTCGCGCGCCCGCACGACCGGATCGACGGGGCTGGGGCTCGCGATCGTCGCCGCGGTCGTCGACGCGCACGGCGGACGCGTGCTCGTGGACTCGGAGCCGGGCCGCACCGCGTTCCGCGTGGAGCTGCCGGCCTAGACCGACACCCGATGCGCCGGCGCGCGTCGTCGAGCGCGCGCGCCACCTGCAAGTCTCCGTGCCGTCTGCAGGCCTCCGTGTGATGTGCAGGTGATCCGACAGAGAAAGGGCTTCCCGCCGCGGATGCTCGTCCGTCACCGGCAGGATCCCCTGCAGATGGTGCGCACCCTGCCGAGGACGCACGTTCCACGGCATCCGCCCGTCTCGCAGGGGCTCGTCCGATGTGCAGGGGATCGGAGCGGTGCGGCGCGATTCCGCCGCAGGAGCAGGCCTCGATCAGGTCGCATCCCCTGCGGATCGTGCAAGTGCCTGCGAATCGTGCAGGCGCCTGCAGATCGTGCAAGCGCCTGCCGATCGAGCATCGCCCGGCGGTGGGACCCGAGCGCCCTAGACCGACACCCCGATGCGCCGGCGCGCGTCGTCGAGCGTGCGCACCACCTGGACGACCTCGTCGAGCGGATGCAGCGGCGACTCCGTGCGCCCCTCGGCCAGGTAGGTCGCGAGGTGCACCGCCTCCCACGCCAGTCCCTCCCCGGCACGCAACGGCGACTCGTCGAGCCAGGTGCCGGAGTCGTCCCCGCGCGTGAGCGTCACCCCGCCCGGACGCCAGAACGCCGGGTGCACGTCGATCCGGCCCTCGCTGCCCGCGACGCTCGCGGCCTGCAGCGTGTCGGCCAGCACGGTGGAGGTGGCGAGCGACTGCACGCCGCCCGCGTGGCGGCCGACGATCGTGGCGGTCGCGTCGACTCCGGTGTCCGTCAGGCCGCCCGAGACGACCGTGCTCTGCGGAGTGCCGGCGATCATCGAGACGAACGAGGACGCGTACACGCCGACGTCGAGCAGCCCGCCGCCCCGCGAGCGCGGGGTCGAAGATGCGGCTCGTGGGGTCGAAGGGGAACGCCGCGCCGAAGTCGGCCGAGACCAGGGCGGGCGCCCCGACGGCGCCGTCCTCCATCAGGCGGCGCACCACGTCCATGTGCGGGAGGTAGCGCATCCACATGGCCTCCATCGCGAAGACCCCGGCGTCGCGCGCGGCGTGCACGATCATCTCGGCCTCGCCCGGAGTGGGTGCGAACGGCTTCTCCACCAGGATGTGCTTGCCCGCGGCGATCGCGAGCAGCGCCTGCCGCGCGTGCTCCGAGTGCGGCGACGCGATGTAGACGACGTCGACCTCGGGATCGTTCACGACGGCCTCGTAGCCGGCGGACGCGCGGGCGATGCCGAAGCGGTTCGCGAACTCCTGCGCGCGCTCCAGCGAGCGCGAGCCGACGGCGACGACCTCCTGGCGAGGTGCGGCGCAGCGCTTCCACGAAGCTGGTGGCGATGCCGCCCGGGGCCAGGATCCCCCATTTCAGAACGGGGGAGTCGAGGAGGGAGGAGCCGGGGTTTCGGGAGCGTCAGTGCCATCCCTCCACGCTAGGGCCCCGGCGCGGCCGCGCGCGAGGGGTCAGCGGCCGCGCGCGAGACGTCGGTGCCGGCGCGCGAGGGCTCAGTGCCCGCGCCGCAGCACCCGCTTCAGCAGCGGCACCGGCTCCCGCTCGGTCGGCTCCTCCACCTCGAGCCCGTAGAAGCGGCCGATGTCGCCGACGAACGCGGCCCGCCGGGCCCTGTCGTAGGCCCGCAGCTCGCGGCGGAACGCGATCACCGTGGCGACGCACATCAGGATCATCACCACGCTGAAGGGCAGGGCCGAGAGGATCGCCGCCGTCTGAAGGGCGTCGAGACCTCCCGCGATCAGCAGCGCGATCGCGAGCAGCGCCGTCGCGAGGGCGAAGAACACGCGGATCGGGTTCTTCGGCTCCACGGAGCCGCCGGTCGCGATCATCGCCATGACCAGGGCGCCGGAGTCGGCCGAGGTGACGAAGAAGACCCGATCAGGAGGATCGCGCCCAACGTGACGACGGCGCCGCCGGGCAGATCCGCGAGCATCTGGAACAGAGCGAGGTCGGAGTCGACGGCACCGCCCGCGCCGACCAGTCCGCCTGCGCCGTACAGCTCGCGGTGGAGGGCCGTGCCGCCGAGCACGCTGAACCACAGGAACGTCATGATCGTCGGCACGAGCAGCACACCGGCGACGAACTCCCGGACGGTGCGGCCCTTCGAGACGCGGGCGATGAAGATGCCGACGAACGGCGCCCACGACATCCACCAGCCCCAGTAGAACGTCGTCCACGAGGCCTGCCACTGCTCGCCGCTCTCGCCGGCGAACGCGCTCACGGTGAAGGAGAGGCCGAGGAGGTTTCTGGAGGTAGTTGCCGAGCGACTGCACGAACTCGCGCAGGAGGAACTGCGTCGGCCCCGCGAACAGGACGAACAGCAGCAGCGCGCCGGCCAGGATCAGGTTGCCGGACGAAAGCCACTTCATGCCCTTGCCCACGCCGGACACGAGCGAGAGGATCGTGAGCCCGGTGACCACGGCGATGACGACGAGCTGCACAGTGAGCGAGGACTCGACGACGCCGGAGGCCCGAGCCCGGCCGAGATCTGCGTGACTCCGAGGCCCAGCGAGGTCGCGACTCCGAACATCGTGCCGATCAGGGCGACGACGTCGATCGCGTTGCCCCAGCCGCCGCGCACCCGTCTCCCGAGCAACGGCTCGAGGGCCCAGCGGATCGACACGGGGCGGCCCCGCCGGTGGATCGCGTACGCGAGAGCGAGGCCGACGACCACGTAGATCGCCCACGCGTGCACGCCCCAGTGCAGGAACGTCTGCGACAGCGCGCTCTGCGCGAGCTGCTGCTCGGTGCCCGTCACTCCGGGACGCGGATTCGCGAAATGGTTGAGCGGCTCGGCGACGCCGTAGAACACCAGACCGATGCCCATACCGGCGGCGAACAGGAGGGCGATCCAGGCGGCCATCGAGAACTCGGGCTCGTCGTCGTCCTTGCCGAGCTTGATGTCGCCGAAGCGGCTGACCCCCATCCAGATCGCGAACGCCACGAACGCGGCGGCGATCAGCACGTAGTACCAGCTGAAGGTGTTGACCACGGTCGTCTGGAGGGAGGCGAACACCTCGGTCGCCGTGCCCGGCGCGAGGAGTGCGAAGGCGACGATCGCGAGGATCAGGATCGCGGCGGGCCAGAAGACCCACGGGGCGAGCCTCTGGGTGGGGCGCGCGGAGTCGGTCGCGACCGCTGTCTCGGTCATGGTGGAACCCTCTCGTCGAAACGGACAAGGGTACACGGCCTGCTCCGGAGCCCGCCTAGGCTCGGTCCGTGACCCCCACCGCTCCCGCGCCGCGGCGCCGCAACCTGCCCGGCCTGATCGCGTTCGTCCTGGCGGTGATCCTGACGATCAGCCAGATCGTCCAGGTCTGCCTCACGACGATCGTGCCGGTGCTCGCCTACCGCGGCGGGCTGGACACCACCGAGATCGGGGCTGTCTTCATCGTCATCGGGATCGCGCAGCTGATCCTCGCGGCGCTGACCACGATCCTGGGCGTCGTGGCCGTCTCGCGCCGGGGAGCCCCGAAGACGCTGGCCGCGATCGCCCTGGGCGCCGGCGCGAACGGAGTGATCGTGCAGCTGTCCGCGCTGATCCTGCCTCCGCTGATCGGCGTCGGCCTGTCCTGATCCCGGCGGCGGACGGTTCCGCCGTCCTCGCCCGACGCTAGGTCGCGCGTCCGGCGCTGTAGTGGTTCTGCACCTGCGCCTGAGTGAGGGCGGTGGAGTAGACCGCGGCGTAGCGGAGGCTGCCGCTGAAGTAGGCCGGGCCGACGTTGGGCCAGGGAGCCGCCGAGGGTGTCGTAGCCGATCCGCCAGTAGCCGGTGGTGTTCTCGGGGCTTCGGTAGGCGGCGTTGGAGGCGACCCGCTGCCCGTCGAGGTAGAGGGTCATGCCGGTGGTCGGCGAGAGGGTCGAGACGACGTGGTGCCAGTTGCCGTCGTTCACGGCGGTCGGGCTCGTCAGGGCTTCGACGCCGAAGTTGTAGATGCCGAAGACGAGCTTCCCGTCGCGCCCGATGTAGGTGTGGCGGTCGTATTGGCCGCCGCCTGCGGAGGCGCCGGCGCCGAAGGAGAAGAGCTTGCCGCCGGCGACGGTGGTCTTGAACCAGATCTCTGTGCTGAAGGTCGTGGGGTTCCTCAGCTCGAGCGTGTTGGTGAGGTGGTTCGTCGTGCCGTTGAGCAGCCAGGATCCGCCCGCGTCGCGGGGGCACGCCTTCGGTGTCGTGGACGAGCTCGTCATCACGCCCTGGTAGGTGCCGGGGTACCTGCCCGAGTCGGTGTCGGCGGCGGTGCGCGAGTTGGAGGCCTGCGCGAGTGTGTAGGAGAAGAGCGCGGCGGTCCTGTCGGCGGCGTAGGCCGCGTCGCAGGTGAAGAAAGCGGCGGCGCTGCCGACGGTGTTGTTCGAGTTCGTGATGGCGGCGGTGTAGGCGCCCGAGGTGGCGGGCGTCAGCAGCAGTCCGCCGGCGAGGGCGGCCACGGCGACGGCCGCGAGGGCCTTCCGCGGCTGCGCGAGAGCGGAGCGGAGGCGCGCGAGGAGCGGGACCCGCACGACGCGGTGACGGCTCATCGGGTCGCCTCCTTCGCGGCGGCGCGGCGGCCGTGCTCGGTGTGCTCGGTCGCGGCGGGCAGCCCGATCGCGAACGTGTAGATCAGGGGCAGGGCGCACAGCAGCGCGAACACGATCCAGCCCCAGACGGGCAGGTGCAGAGCGGAGGAGACGCTGTACCAGTCCTGCTCGTTCGCGGGGACCTTCAGCCGTCCGACCTCGCCCGAGACCAGGTCCGCCGGGGCGGCGCCCTCGGCGCTGACGCGGATGGGCAGCAGTCCGGTCGACACCAGCACGGCGTCGGTGAACCCGTTCGAGACGGTGGCCTCGAGGACCACCAGGCCGACGAAGGGGCGCAGGAGGAAGACGGTGATCGAGGCGACCAGCGAGAGGCCCAGGATCCGCATCGCCGCGCGGGTGGGTGGGCGAGGGCAGCAGGCGGGTGAGCAGCTGCACCAGGACGGCGCCGGCGAGCAGGAGGGGGAGCGCCTTGGCGAGCCAGCCGACGCCGGGGAGCGACGTGGTGACGACTCCGATCAGCTGCTCCTGGCCGGTGGCCCACGGGTCGACGGCTCCGTTGATGTCGCCCTGGGTGACGAGGGTGCCCTCGGGGGCGATCTCGACCACGCGGTGGGTGTAGGTCTCGTCGGGCGTGGTGGAGGGGTGGAAGCTGACGACGTCGCCGACGCGGACGTCCTGGATCGCGGTGGGAGTGGTGAGGACGAGCGTGCCGACCGGCGCGAAGGTGCCCATCGACGGGGTCTGCACGATGAACCAGCGGCCGCCGGAGGCCTGGAAGAGGAGGCCGAGGGCGACGACGCCGAGGAGGAGGACGGAGGCGGTCCAGATCAGCGCGGTCCGCAGGCGCCTGGGGGAGCGCGGTGCGGGGGTGGCGGCGGGAGCGGCGGCGGCGGGGGTGTCCGTGAGCGTCATGTCCTCCGCCTCCTCGACGGTGTCGAGAGCGGGGCCGCCTCGGGTGCGGCCCCGCTCATCGGGTGGTGCGGTGCGGGGCCGCTTCGGGTGCGGTTCCGCTCGGGGTGGTGCGTGCGGGACCGGAGGGGCGGTTCCGCGATTCGGGTGGGGGGAGTGGCGGGGAAGCCGGGGTGGTGCGGGTGTTGTGGGGGTGGTGCGGGTGTTTCAGGGGGTGGGTGCGCCGGGGACTAGCTCGCGAAGGTCCAGGTGAGGGGGAGCGAGGCGGAGAGGTTCTGGTAGGTGTTGCCGGCGGAGTTGTCGAGGGTGACGGCGATGGTGAAGGGGGTGCTGGTGCCTGCGGCGACGGGGGCGGTGGCGAGCGACTTGGCGGCGGTGCCGGCGAGGGCGGCGGCGGTGCCGTTGTAGACGGTGGTGCTGCCGGAGGTGATGAGGACGTTCACCTTGGCGCAGAAGTCGGTGGCGGTGCCGGCCGGGCTGCCGTTGGCGCCCTGCGTGCAGGCGGAGCCGGGGGTCAGGGTGAAGGTGTTCGCCGCGACGGTGCCGGCGTTCTTGATCGTGATCGAGGTGCTGACGGTCTGGCCGGGGACCATCGTGGTCGAGCCGCCGAACTTGTTGATGGTCGAGCAGGTCGCGGTGTTGGTGCTGATGGAGCCGCCGTCGGTGCTGAGGCAGGTGACGGGGTCGTGCCGGTCGACTTCTCCTCCATGATGAGGGAGCCGGAGGCGGCGGTGTTGTTCGAGTTGGTGATGCTGGCGACGAAGCCGGACAGGGTTCCGGACATCGAGACGGAGAGCAGTGCGGCGGCGGCGACGCTGGTCGCGATCACCAGCGGGGCGAAACGAACGCGCTTGGTCTTGGTGGTGGCGGTGTGGTTCGACATGACAGGACTCCTGATCGGGTAGAAGGTGAACTGCCGGGCAGTTCGTCTCGGTGCTGCTGATTGCTTGATGATTAAGCTACTCCGCGATAAAGATACTTTTCAATTAGACTTTTACCCCCTGTTAGTGGGACGCCGCCCTCGAGGTGTCCCTCCCCGCTCGAGAAGGCTCCGCATGACTCCGACCCCCACCCCGCCCGACGGCGAGGCCGGCATCACCTCGGTGGCGCACCTGCGCCACGCGCTCCGTCTGCTCGAGACCGCGCAGCGGCAGCTGCGCAGCAGCATCGCGTCCGAGGTCGGCGTGGGGCTCTCGGAGCTGACGGCCCTCGAGACCATCTCCGACCTGACCGGTCTCACCCCCAAGATGCTCGGCCTCGAGCTCGGCCTCACCACCGGCGCCGTGACGGCCCTGCTCGACCGGCTCGCCGCCTCCGGGCACGTCGACCGGCTCCCGAATCCGCGCGACCGGCGCAGCGTCCTGCTCGGGCTCACCGACTCCGGCGCCGCGCTGCTGTCCCGCGTCGAGGAGCGCTACGACGCCGTGAGCGCCGAGGTGCTGCGCGCCTCGCCGCGCCTGGGCGAGGAGGACATGGCCGAGGAGCTGGCGCGCCGCTGCCGTCATCACCGCGCACACCATCCGCTGACGCGGCGCGGGCGGTAGCGTCGGAGCGCCCTGCCGTCACGGGCTGCAGGAGGAGGAATCGTGAGCGAGCCCCGCGAGGTCCCGTCCGAGTCGCCGTTCGCGCTCCTCGGCGACGAGGAGGCGGCCGTCTGGTACTCCTACATGAAGGTGCACCTGCGCCTGCGCTACGAGCTCAACCACCAGCCTCCGCACGGCGACCGGGCTGTCCCTGGCCGACTACGACGTGCTCGTCGCGCTGACGAGCGAACCCGACGGTCGGATGAGCGTCGCGGACCTCGCCGCGAGGATCGGATGGGAGCGCAGCCGGGTCTCGCACCGGCTCCGGGGCCTGCGCGAGCGCGAGCTCGTCGAGACGCGGCCCGCGCCCCGCGATCTGCGCAGCACCGAGGTCGTACTCACCGAGGTCGGCCGCACGGTGCTGCGGGAGGCCGGGCCCGGCCACATCGACTTCGTGCGCCGCGCGTTCCTCGACGCGCTCGACCCGGAGCGGATGGCGGCGATGCGCGAGTCGCTCGACGCCGTCTACGACCGGCTGATCGAGCACGGCACCTTCCGCGACCGGTGGACCACCCCCGACGCCTCTTCCCTTCCGCGTGAAGCTTCACCTATTCTGAGCGCACCGACCCGAGGAGCGCTGTGGACGAGACTCTCGCGACCCTGATCGACCGCGTCGCGATCCGCGAGCTCGTCGACACCTACGCGCGCGGGGCCGACCGCCGGGATGCGGCGCTGGAGGCGTCGGTGTTCGCCGACGACGGCGAGGTGCTCGTCGTCGCCGGCGACCCGGAGGCGACGGAGCCGCTCGACACGATCCGCGGACGGGACGCACTCGTGCGGACCTTCGAGGGCCTGATCGCGCAGTACGAGGCGACCACCTACCTGAACGGGCAGTCCTCGATCCGCTTCGCCACCGCCGACGTCGCCGAGGGCGAGACGTACTGCCTCGCGCTCCACCTGCTGCACGACGCCGGGCAGCGGTACCTGGTGACCATGTCGATCCGCTACCTCGACCGCTTCGAGCGGATCGACGGCCGCTGGAGGATCGCGGTGCGCCGCCTCGTCATCGACTGGACCGACCGCTCGCCGTCGTCGCCGTGACACGCCCCACCACCACCGAAGGAGAACCATGCCCCTGGACACCCTGATGCACGCCAACCTCTTCGAGGTGTTCGGCGAGCGCGACTCCGAGAAGCGCCGCGCCGCGATCACACGCACCTACACACCCGACGTCGAGTTCCTCGATCCCGAGGAGGTGGTCGTCGGCCACGACGCCCTGCACGCGAAGGCGCAGCGCCTGCTCGACGACGCCCCCGGCTTCGTCTTCTCGGCCGTCGGCCCCGTGTACGAGAACCACGACCTCGGCCACCTCGCCTGGAACTTCGGTCCCGAGGGAGCGCCTCCGGTCGTGTCCGGGCTCGACATCTGCCTCGTCGTCGACGGACGGATCGCGAAGATCTACACGACCCTCACCTGAGCGGACCTCAGACCGTCATGTCCCCCACCGGCGGCTCGGACCCGAGGATCCGGTAGCGCAGCTGCACGACCCCGCGGGGCGAGGTGGCCGCCGGTTCGAGGAGTTCCAGCATCGCGGGGCCGCACCGCCCTCGAAGACCCGCTTGCCCGCGCCGAGCACGATCGGATGGAGCCACAGCGTCAGCTCGTCGGCGAGGCGCTCGGCGAGCAGGGTCTGCACCAGGTCGAGGCTGCCGATCACGTGGATCCGCTCGTGGCGCGTCCGCAGCTCGTGCACCGCCGCCGCCAGGTCGGGTCCGAGCAGGGTCGACCGCTCCCACGGCAGGGGCACGCCTCGACGGGACGCGACGTACTTGGGGATCGAGTTCAGCAGCCGGCCGATGCCGGGGTCGCCGTGCCGCGGCCAGTAGTCGGCGAAGATCTCGTAGGTCCGGCGGCCCAGCAGCAGCGCGTCCATCCCCTCCACGCCGGACTGCACCCAGGCGCCGGCGACCTCGTCGAGGAGCGGCGCCTGCCAGCCGCCGAACGCGAAGCCGCCCTGCTGATCCTCGTCCGGTCCGCCCGGCGACTGGGCGATGCCGTCGAGTGACGCGAACAGGTCGATGCGCACGAGTCCCACGGGCCGCTCCTCCGCTCAGGGCCGCCGTTGCCCGGCGGACGGGGAGACCGTCCCACACCGGCCGTCGGTCGGGCAAGGGCCGCGCGCGCCCTCCCGGCCGTAGGGTGGGCGCGTGGACGGGACCGGGGTGTTCGAGGCGGAGCGCGGCCGGCTGACCGGGCTCGCCTCACGGCTGCTCGGCGACCGGCACGAGGCCGAGGACATCGTCCAGCTGGCCTGGCTGCGACTGCACGGCAGCGACGCCGTGCTCGAGAACCCCGCCGCCTGGCTGACCACGGTGACCACGCGGCTCTGCCTCGACCGGCTCCGCGCCCGCATCCCCGAACCCATCGAGGCCCGAGAGGACGCCCCCGCGTCCGGTGTCGATCCCGCCGACTCCGTGGAGCGGAGCGAGGCGGTGGGGCGGGCGCTGCACGTCGTCGTCGACCGGCTCGCCCCGAACGAGCGGGTCGCGCTCGTGCTGCACGAGTCCTTCGGCTACTCCTTCGACACGATCGGCGGGATCCTCGACCGCTCGCCGGCCGCCGCGCGCAAGCTCGCCTCGAGGGCGCGCGAGAAGGTCGCGAGCGCCGGGCAGGACGGGCCGGTGTCCGATCGGAGCGTCGTCGACGCGTTCATGGCGGCGGCGCGGGGCGGCGACCTGGCCCGGCTCCTCGCGCTGCTCGCCCCCGGCGCGACGGTCCGCGCCGACGCCTCCGCGATCGCGGCGGGCACCCCCGAGCGGATCGACGGGCGCGAGGCCGTCGCCGCGTTCTTCGACGGCAGCGCGCACGCCGCGCTCCCGGTGCTCACCGCCGGACGGCCGGGGTTCGCCTGGTTCCACCTCGGCGAGGCCCGGGTGCTCTTCGACTTCGAGGTCGTGGACGGCCGGGTCGAGTCGATCGTGTTCCGCGCCGCTCCCGCGTCCCTGGCGGGCGTCGTGCGCCGGCCCCGCGACACGCCGGCGGTCACATCCGAGGGCCCCCGCCCGTCGGAGTAGCAGGAGCCGCCGCGCAGCGCGACGGCAAGGAGGAGGACACCGTGAAGACCATGACGTGCCGCGACCTCGGCGGGCCGTGCGCCCTCGAGCACCGCGGAGCCACCGCCGACGAGATCATCAACGCCCAGGACCGCCACTTGAAGGACGCGGTGAAGGCGGGCGACGAGTCGCACCGCGAGGCGCGCGAGGCGATGAAGGGCCGCTGGATGCGGCCCAAGAAGGCGCTCGACTGGTACAACGGCGTCAAGCGCGCCTACGCCGAGCTGCCCGAGGACTGAGCGCACGACGGCGCCCCTCCCTCCGCGGGGAGGAAGGGGCGCCGTCGTCGGTCAGCGGCGGGTCAGCAGGCGGCCGCCGCGTACGGCGCCGACCCGGAGAACGCGGGCTGGTCGACCGCGGTGCCCGTGACGGTGGCCGTCCCCGCGGGGACCGAGCGCAGGCGCGTGGTGAAGGCGGCCGAGGCGGAGGCGCCGGGGGCGACCGACGCGAACGACTTCGACCCGTAGGCGGCCTCGACCTGCACGGCGGCCGGAGCGGTGTCGGTGTTCCGCACCGTCACCGTGAGCACGACCTTGCCGGCGATGCAGCGCGTCGACGCCGTCGGAGCGAGCTCCAGCGTGTCCAGGCTCACCGCGGCCGAGGTCGAGGGCGACCAGGGCGTCGGTGTAGCCGTCGTGCGAGGCGGTGACGCCCGTGACTCCGGCCGGGACCGTCGCCGTGGCGGTGCCGCCGCTCAGGCGCACGGTCTGGCTCCAGCTGCCGCCGCGGAAGGTGACCGAGCCCGCCACGTCGCCGGAGTCGGCGGCCGTCACGGTCGCGGTCGCGGTCCGGCCCTCGACGGCGAGCGTCGTGGTCGAGCCGACGGCCTTGACGGGCGCCCACTCCTTCATCGCGGTGAGCACCGTCTGCGGGACGCTGACGAACGCGCCGTGGCGCGGGCTGGCCGGCAGGCCGCCTTCGTCGAGACGTTCCAGTCGGCCGACTTCGACAGGCGCGAGGCCTGCGAGCTGCCGGCGATCGCCGCGCCCGAGGTCACGAAGGCCTTGGTAGGCCGCCGCTGCCGTAGTTGTCGACGAGGAACGCGTAGCCGTCACCGGTACCCGTCGTGTCGTTCGGGCCGCCGGCGTTGAGCTTGACGATCTCGGGCCCTCGCCCTCCTGACCGGTCTCCAGGCGGGTCATGTTGGTGTCGGTGAGCTGCCAGGTCGTCGTGGGGTCGGCGCCCAGTTCGACGCGGTCGTCGGGGGCGGTGAGCACCGTCGACTTCTCGAGGAAGATGTCCTTCCCGGCCCGAGGACCCCGGCGGCGCCGCCCTCCTCGTTCTTGGTGAAGCGGTAGTAGTAGTCGCCGATCTTGGCGATCGTCGAGTCGATCCGCGCGTAGCCGGTGTCCTGCCACGTGGCGGCGGCTGCGTGAAGGTGCGGAAGTCGCGCGTGATCACCGAGAAGACGCGCGAGTAGAGCTTGTCGCCGTTCGTCTTCGTGGCATCGGAGTAGAGCCGCGACGAGAAGAAGACGACGTACGACTGCAGAGCGTCGTCCCAGTACGCCTCCGGGGCCCAGGTCATGCCGGCCGCGGGCTGGTTGACCGTGATGCCGGTGTCGGCGCCGTTGGTGCGGGTCCACTGCACCAGGTCGGTCGACTCCCAGACCTCGATCTTCAGGCTGCCCTTGGACTGGGCGTCGCCCCAGCTCGTGCCGCAGGAGATGCAGAGGTCGGTGGCGACCATGTAGTACTTGTCGCCTTTGTGCGAGCGGAGGATGAACGGGTCGCGCAGTCCGCGGGTGTCGGTCGTCGACGTGATCACGGCCTTGCCGCCGTTGACGGGGGAGAAGGTGAAGAAGTCGTTGCCCGACGTCGCCGCCTGGTAGATCTTCTCGTCGCCGTCGGACTTGAAGTGCTGCCGAGGCGTAGCCCGCGTCGGGAGCGGTGCGGCCCAGCTCGGCCACCGTGATGCGCGAAGGTGCGCGACTCCGAGACTCCGTTCAGCGTCGCGTTCGCGGTCAGGGTGACCGCCGCGTCGCCGCTGCCGTAGGCGGGCCGGGTGACGACTCCGCCGCCCTGGTAGGGGTCGGCCGCGCCGACGGCCGGCGCCTGGTAGCCCGCGGTGGTCGGAGTGACGAGCGCCGGGTCCGAGGACGTCCAGGTGATCGCGGTGCCGTTCTTCGCGCCCTTCACGACGAGGGGCAGGTTCTCGGTGGTGCGCGGAGCGAGCACGATGGCGTCGAGGTCGTCGTTGATCCGCGGAGCGAGCACGACGAGATCGAAGGTGATCGGGCCGCCGGAGCTCGGCGTCGCGGTCACGGTGACCGGGGTGTCGGTCGTGATCGTGCGCGAGACGACTCCGGTGGTCGAGACGACCGCGGGGTTCGTCGACGCCCAGCTGAGGGCGATGCCGTTGCTCGTCGTGGGGAGGTTCAGGTTCCCTGAGACGGCGGTGAGCGACGGGTTGCCGTTCAGCACCACCGGCAGCAGGTCGGAGCGCAGCAGCCCCGCCGTCGCCGCCGACTTGGCCTCCGCGGTGGGCATGCTCGTGGCGACCTGCTCGGCGGTGAGCGAGGTGTCCCAGAACTTCACGTCCGTGACGTCGCCCGTGAAGAGCGCATCGCCCTGGTAGAGGGAGCGGCCGAGGTAGCCGAGCGTGGTCCCGGACGGGATGATGCTCGCCATCGACTTGGCGGCGGTGACCGTCGAGATCTGCGCACCGTCGCGGTAGAGCGTGAGCGTGGTGCTCGAGCCCGTACCCGAGCCGACCATCGTGAGGGTCGTGAAGCCGGGGTTCAGCCCGCCGCCGGCCGGGAGCCGCGTCCTCGCCGTTGCCGGTGTCCTTCACCCGCATGCCCGCCAGCACCTGGGCGTTGTAGGCGCCCTCGGAGCTGCGCGGGTTCACGAACACGTGATTGCCCAGCGTCGTCGTGTTCCAGGGGCCGACGCCGTCGCCGATGACCTAGCCGAACTGGTTCGCCGAGGTCCGCGTCTTCACGGTGTACTCGACCGCGAAGGCGTTGTCGGTGCCCGTGACGAGGTTCTTCGGCAGGGCCGCGTAGCCGTTGGCGCGGAACCGGGCGACCTGGTCGCCGCCCGCGTCCGCGAAGGACGCGTCGGTCAAGCCGGTGAGCGTCGCGTTGCGGCCGCTGCCCGAGATGTCGAGGAGGCCGAGCCCGCGTGCGACATGTCGTAGTGGGCGCTCGGCGCGGGGACGTCGACCGCCGAGGCGGCCGTCGGCACGAGCACGCCGGTGAGGGCGACGCTCGTGCAGGCGAGGGTGGAGAGCAGGAGCGTGCGGGTCCGGCGCGCGGGCGCGGGGTGCTCCGAGGAGCGTCGTCTCATCATCGAGACCTTTCCGATCGGTGGGGTGGGGCTCCCGGGGTCGGCGCGGACGCTCGGCCCGGTCCGCGGTCCCCTCCATCGGGGAGAGCGGGGGTGTGTTCACGTTAACGCGCCCGGCACGGCGGGGAACAGTGCCGATGAACCCTTTCGGTAGAGAGGGTCGCGGACGCCGCGGGTCCGGCCTCGCTGACGCGCCGCCGGACCGCCGCGTCGGGATCCGGAGCTCCCCGCCGAGGTGGCCGCCGCTCCCGCCTCGCTGCCGACGACGTCGACGGGTCCCGCCGCGGGGTACACGAGTGTCCCGGAGGAGCGCCCGCCTCCCGTGATCGGAGCGCCACCATGTCCCGCGCGGCCGATCCCCGCGGAGCCCTCGGGTCTGGTGGACACGATCTCCCGTGCTCCGCTCCGGCCTGATCGCACGATCTGCGGCGTCGGTGACCTCGGTCGATGCCCGCATCGACCTTCGGCCTCCTCCTTGCAGCTCGCACGATCAGACCGTGCTCGCGACGGCGATCTCGTGTCCACCAGGCCCTAGTGTGTGTTCGCACGCGCCGCCGCGGGCAAGAGGAGGCTCGTCATGCCCGAGTGGTACACCCTCGGCGTCGTCGCGCTGGTGATCGTCGTGGTCGTCGTCGTGATCGTCCGGTTCCGCATCAACCCCGTCATCGCGCTCGCGCTGGGCGCCGCCGCGATCGGCCTGCTGACCGGACTCGGACCCGTCGACACGGTCTCGACCATGTCGACCGGCTTCGGCGAGGTGATGGCCGAGGCGGGCATCCTGATCGGCTGGGGCGTGCTGATCGGCGCGATGCTCAACGAGATGGGCGCGATCGTCCGCCTCGTCGAGGGCCTGATGCGCGTCCTCGGGCGCCGTGGGATCCCGTACGCGCTCGGACTCTCGCTCGCCACGTCACCTGCAGACGATCTTCGTCGACGTTCTGATCGTGATCGCCGCCCTGCTGGCCCGGAGGATCGCCCCGCGCCTGGGTCCCGCCGGTACCGGCATCATCGGCGTCACCTTCGCGGTCGGCCTCGAGATGGGCATCGTGATGATGGTGCCCGGCTTCGCGGCGGTCGCCCTGGCCGGGCTGCTCGGCGTCCCCCTCGGGGTCGCGATGCTCGGCGGCTTCGCCGTCGTCGCGCCCACCGTCGTGCTCACGATCCTGCTGATGTCGCTGGCCTTCCGGCTCGGCTTCGGGATCCGGAGCGCGATCAGCAGGTCGTCGTGCGCGACGACGACGAGGAGGCCGTGCTCGCCGGAGCGTCCGGCGCCGTCGGTTCCGCCGCCCCGGCCACCGGCACCGTCCGCACCGCCGTCGGCGGGGTGCCGCGCGGACCGGCCGCCCTCCGGCCCGGTGCCGTCGAGGAGCGCCAGCGCCCTCTCCTGCTGCTCTTCGCGCCCATGCTCGTGGCGCTCCTGCTGATCGCGTCGCAGGCCGTGCTGAGCGTGGCCGGCGCGGAGGTGCCCGCGATGCAGTTCCTCGGCAATCCGATCATCGCCCTGCTGCTCGCCGTCATCGCCACCGGAGTGATCGGCCGCCTCGCGGTCGGCACCAAGCGCATCGAGAAGGCCGTGGTGAAGGGCTTCCAGGACGGCGGCCAGATCTTCCTCCTCACCGGGATCGGCGGCCCTCGCCGCCGTCATCGCGCAGGGCGATCTGGGCGACGTGCTGAAGGGCTACTTCTCGGCGTCCTCCTTCGCTCCGCTGCTGCTCGTCTGGCTCATGGCCGCGGTGCTGCACATCGCCGTCGGATCGGTCACCCTCTCGGCGATCACCGCCGCCGGGGTCATCGCGCCGGTCGCGGCGTCGCTGGGCCTGGACCCGCTGCTGATCGCGCTCGCCGCGGGCTCCGGCGCGCTGTTCTGCATCCACGTCACCTCGAACACGTTCTGGCTGCTGCAGTCGTTCCTCGACCAGTCGGTGCGCGGTGCGCTCAAGACCGTGACGGTGGGGGTGTCGCTGGCGTCGGTGCTGGCGCTCGGGATGACGCTGGTGCTCTCGCTGTTCCTGTAGGGGAACGAGGCGGGCCCCGTTCCTGGTCGATGGCGCGGCTCCTGGCGCGCTGTGACTCGGCTGCCCGTTGAAAGCGAGGGAATGTCAGTGGTCGCTGGTTCTGTGCTCGTATGACGGGAACAGAAGTGGTGGAGGTGCTCGCGCTGGTGCGGGAGCGCGGGGACCGGGCGGGTGAGCTGGCGCGGTCGGCGTCGCCGGTGCTGCTGGCGGCGGCGATCGAGCTGCATGCGGCGTACGAGGCAGCGGTGTCATGCCCGGAGGCGTTCGCGCGGGGTCTGCCGCAGGGCGGGTCGGCGGATCTGGTGGAGCGCTCTGTCCGGGCGGAGCTCGCGGTCGGCTGTGGAGTGTCGGAGCGGGTGGTATCGCGGGATCTGGAGGAGGCGCGGCTGCTGATCGAGGATCTGCCGCGCACGCGCGAGGCGCTCGCGGGGGCACGACTGCGGTGGGAGGCGGGCCGCATCATCTGCGCGACCGCGGGCACCCTTCCAGCGGAGTCGCGAGCGGTGTTCGATGAGCGGGCGTGCGTGCTGGCGCTCGAGCTGACGCCCACGCAGCTGCGGCGCCGGGTGGCGCGGCTGCGTGACGAGCTGCACGTCGAGCCGCTCGCCGACCGGCACGCGCGGGCTCGGGAGGATCGTGCAGTGTGGGTGGTCCCGGAGGCGGACGGCATGGCGCTGCTCTGCGCGCTGCTGCCCGCTCCGGTCGCTGTCGGCGCGCACGCACGCCTCGACCGCATCGCGAGATGCCTGCGCGAGGGGGATGGACCCGGTGGCGCCGAGGAGGAGCGGACGCTCGCGCAGCTGCGCGCCGATGCGCTCGCCGACCTCCTGTGCGATGGGGACGTGACCGGCACGGCTCCCGGTGACACGCCGGCGGCCTCGACGTTCGTGCCGGGGTCCGTGCTCAGGTGCGTCTGACCCTCGCCGCGAGCACGGCCGCGGGACTCGACGACGCGCCCGCGGTCCTCGACGGCTACGGCCTGGTGCCCGCGGGTGCCGCTCGCGAGCTCGCCGGAGTCGCCTCGTCGTTCACGCGCGTCCTCACCGATCCGCGGACGGGCGCGGCGGTGTCGGTCGGGCGCACGCACCGGGTGCCGCCGCCGCAGATGCGCCTCGCTCTGCAGCTGCGCGATCAGACCTGCCGCTTCCCCGGCTGCACCCGCGTCGCGGCCCGGACGGAGGCGGATCACACGATCGAGTGGCGCCACGGAGGAGAGACCGCGCTCGAGAACCTCGCCTCGCTCTGCGTCGCCCACCACCACGTCCGCCACGGCGATCGCTGGACCTACGTCCTCCACCCCGACGGCACCGCCGACTGGACCACCCCCACCGGACGCCGCATCACCACGAGACCACCCGGCCTCGCCCCGACCCCCGCTGGCCGTCCCGCACGCCCGCTCTTCACCGACCCGCCCCCCTTCTGACGCGAGCAGTTCGAGTCGGGACCGGGGTCGTCCCGACCCGCTCTCCGACGTGTGTCGATCATGTTTCGGCCGCCGACACGCGCCCGAAACACGACTCACCTAGGTTCCTGAAAGGGTTCACACGCCATTCCGAGGTCGACGACGTCGAACGGGTGAGCGCGAGCCCCTGCACCTCTCCGCGCCACCTCACCGACCCACTCCGACACGGGAAGAACTCCGCTTGAGAACACGTACCGCCCTCGTCTCCGGCTGCGCCGCGCTCGCGCTCGCCACCGGCGGACTCCTCGTCGCGCCCGCCGCGACGGCCACCACCCTGCCCGGCAGCACCACGACCGCCCCCGACTACAGCCGCGTCGACCTCGTCCGCCCGGCAGCCGCTCCCGCCTCGCTCGTCGAGCCCGAGTCGTACCCGGTGCGCACCCCGCTGACGGAGGTGCCGGTCGATCCGACCGACGCCTCGCTGGTCCGCGGAGTCACGCCCTACGACGCCATCGCGCCGATGCTGAACGACCTCGCCGAGAGCTCCGACCGCGTCTCGACCCAGGTCGTCGGGCAGTCCGCCCTCGGGCGCGACATCTACCTCGTGACCCTGACCGCTCCCGAGACCGCGGCCGAGACCGCGCAGCAGGAGCAGTGGCGCGATCGGCTCAAGTACGACCCCGCGAGCGCGAAGGCCGATGCCGAGCTGATGGCCGGCTACAAGGTGCCGACCTGGTTCAACGGCAACATCCACGGCAACGAGTGGGAGGGCACCGACGCGATCCTGAACTACATCGAGCGCCTCGCCACCGCCGAGGACGCCGAGACCGAGGAGCTCCTCGCCGGCAACCGCCTCTACTTCACGGTCACGAACAACCCCGACGGGCGTGCGCTCGGCCAGCGGGCCGTCGCCACCGGCTACGACCCGAACCGCGACATGATCACCGGCGCGACGAACGAGTCGGCCGTCATCCGCGACCTCTCGAGCGTGCTGCAGCCCACGTACTTCATCGACATCCACGGCTACACCGGCATCCTGCAGGTCGAGCCGTGCGGCCCGCCCCACGGCGAGAACTACGAGTACGACCTCTTCCTGCCGCACGCCTACGCGACCGCGCTCGAGATCGAGCGCCGCGTCGTCGAGGCCGACGTGCCCGGCAACACCTACCTCGCGGCCGACGGCAGCGCGACGGAGGAGAACACCGGCAAGATCCTCATCCCCTACCGCGACATCCGCGCGGGCTGGGACGACTGGCCCCCGATCTTCGCCCCGCAGTACGTCGCCTTCCAGGGCGCGATCACGAACACGGTCGAGCTGCCCCTCGGGCGCACCGACGACGTGGCGCAGCACCAGGCCAACGCGGACATCGACATCGAGGTCGCCGACATCGTCATGGACGCGACGGTCGACTACATCGAGGCGAACCGCGACGCGCTGCTGACCAACCAGGTCGCGATCTTCGAGCGGGGCGTCACCGGCGCCCCCGCCGTCGAGATCCCCGCCGACGTCGCCCCGTCCGACCTCCCGGCCGGCACGCCGACCGAGTGGACCGAGATCTGGGACGAGACCGACGTCTACACGACCGAGTACCCCCGTGCCTACGCGATCCCGGTCGACGGCACCCAGCGCTCGACGTCCGACGCCGAGACCCTCGTCGCGCAGCTCCTCGCGCACGGCGTCGAGGTCGGCCGCACCACGTCCGAGATGACCGTCGAGGGCCGCACCTACGCGGCGGGCACCTACCTCGTCGACATGCACCAGAGCGTGCGAGGCCTCGCCAACGTCCTGCTGGCCGACGGCACCGACATCTCGGGCCGCGTGCCCGAGATGTACGACGTCTCGGCCTGGAGCCTCGCCCTGCTGTGGGGTGCCGACGTCCAGGCGCTGGGATCGACCACCGACGTCCTGCCGGACGTTCCCGTCGAGCCCGTCACCGGGGTCCTCCTCCAGCACCGTCCCGAGCGGAGCCGACCACCTCGCCTTCGAGCCGCGCGGCGTCCTGGAGTACCAGGCGGTGAACGCGCTGCTGGCCGACGGCATCGCGCTCGAGCAGTTCGAGGACGGCACGATCGCCCTCCGCGCCGACGACGCCGGTCTCGCGGCCGCGGAGGAGGCGGCGTCGGTCTTCGGAGTCGACTTCACGGCGACCACCGCCGAGCGGATCCGCGACGAGGAGGGCACCGCGCTCGCCTCCGTGCGCGTCGCCTACTCCGGCTCGCACGAGGACCGCGACGCCCTCGCCAAGCTCGGCTTCGCCGACGCGGTCGCCGTGGACGCCGAGACGCTGACCACGGGGGAGGCGACCCTCGCCGACGCCGACGTGCTGCTGCTCGGTCGCGCGCTGTCCTTCACTCCGGAGCAGGCCGCCGGCCGCACCGCGGTCGAGGAGTTCCTGGCCGCGGGCGGCGACGTCGTGGGCCGCGGAGCGGCGGGAGCCTCGTTCGCGACCGACTTCGCCCTCACCCAGCTCACCGCCACCACCGCCACCGGCGGCTCGAACGGCATCGTGTCGGTCGAGACCCCCGAGGGCGGCGTCCTCGGCGACTACCCGCAGGACACGGCGTTCGTCTCGCCCGCGATGTGGTTCTCGGACCTCGACGCGAGCGTCGCCATCGAGCAGACCTACGGCGACTTCGTGGCCGGTCACTGGACCGACAGCGAGGGCGCGTCGCGCACCGACGCGGCCGGACAGGCGTCCGCCGTCTCGTTCGCGACGGAGTCGGGCACCGAGGCGTTCCTCTTCGGCACCTCGCCGGTCTTCCGCAACCACCCGGTCGGCGCGTTCAGCGACGTGGCACGGGCCCTGCTCTCCGTCGTGCCGGAGGGCGCGGCGGTCGAGCTGCGCCCGCGACGCCGGAGCCGACGGCGACGCCGGAGCCGACCGTCGAGCCGACGGCGACGCCTGAGCCCACGGTCGAGCCGACGGCGACGCCGGAGCCGACGGTCGAGCCGACCGCGACGCCTGAGCCCACCGCCACGGCGGCGCCCACCGCCACGGCTGCTCCGTCCGCCACCGCGGTGCCCCTCCCGACGACCGGATCGGGCGGACTCGCCTCGACCGGTGTCGAGACCGGGCCGTGGCTGCTGCTGTCGGGAGGCGCGCTCGTCCTCGGACTCGGCGCCCTGCTGATCGCGCGCAGCCGCCGCGAGAGCACGGAGAGGCACCGAGAGCTAGCATCGGCGCACGGGAGGGGGCCGGCGAGCACGACTCGTCGGCCCCCTCCCGCGCCGCCCCCACTCCACCCCGATCCCGCCGTCCCCCCGATCCCGCCGTCCCCAGGAGGACCGATGCCGTCCCGCTCCACCCGCACCACCGGGATCGTCCTCGCGATCGTCGGCCTCGTGGCCGTCGTCGTCGCGATCGTCCTCCTCGTCCGTCCGGGCGGGGGAGCGGCGGCGCCCGGAGCGACCGCCGGCACGAGCCCGTCCGCGAGCGGGACAGCGCCCGCGGTGCAGGGCGGCCAGGCGTCCGCCGGACCCGGCCCGAGCGGGGACGCACCCGACGACCCGTCCGCCGAACCCTCCGCCGAATCCCCAGCTGCTCCGGCCCCCGACGCCTCCGCGCCTGCCGGCTCCGCTCCCGATGCCCCCGCTGCGGCGCCCGCGGTCGACGCCTTCTCGGCGTCGCCCTCGACAGTGTCGTGCGCCGGCGATCGCACGGCCGTCCGCCCCGTCTCGCTCTCGTGGTCGACCAGCGGAGGCGCGACCGCCCGCCTCGCGACCGGCACCACCGACGCCGGTGCGGGCGACCCGGTCGAGCTCTCCGCGTCCGGCTACGGGCTGAGCGTGGCCTGCCGCGACTCCGAGACCCTCGTCGCCCTCACCGTCGAGGGAGCCGACGGCTCCACCGCCCAGCGCACCCTCGTCATCTCCGCCGAGGACTGAGCACCCGCTCGACGCGCCCCGCACGGCAGAATGGAGCGCGATGACCTCCACACCGCCTCCGCTCGGCCTCCTCCTCGACGTCGACGGCCCCATCGCCAGCCCGATCAGCCGCACGATCGCGATCCCCGCCATCGCCGACGACCTCGTGCGCCTGGCGAACGCGGGCATCCCGATCGTCTTCAACACCGGCCGCTCGGACGCGTTCCTGCGCGAACGGGTGCTGCCGTCGCTGCTCGAGCGCGGGGTCTCGCCCGAGGCGCGCATCGTCTGCGTCTGCGAGAAGGGCGCCGTGTGGTTCACGGTCGACTACCGCGGCACGTCCGAGCCGATCGTCGACGAGTCCCTCGCGATCCCCGAGCCGGTCGCCCGCGATCTCGAGCGCATGATCCGCTCCGACTACGACGACCTCGTGTTCTTCGACGAGACCAAGCGCGCCATGGTCTCGGCCGAGCAGCTGGTCGACCTGCCCAGCGACGAGTACCTCGCCCGCCAGCTCGTCTTCGACGCCGACGCCCTGCAGATCATGACCGCGGCCGGCCTCGGGGTCGAGCGCCGCGGCATCCGCTACCCGGACGACTCCGGAGCCGTCGACTACCGCATCGACCCCACGGTCATCTCGACCGACATCGAGTCGAACCGCCTCGGCAAGGACCTCGGCGCCCAGCGCGCGGTCGAGCTGCTCGGCGCGACCGGTCCGATCCCGCAGCGCTGGCGCACCGTCGGTGACTCGCGCAGCGACTACGCCATGGCCGACTGGCTGTTCGAGCACGCGTACGACGTGGCCCACGTCGACGTCCGCCCCGCCGAGGGCGTGCCCGAGAAGCCCTACCCGGTCCTGGTGGTCGACGACCTGGTGAACGACGCGGCGGGCGCGGCGATCCTGCGCCGCTGGACCGAGCTCGTCGACGACGAGACGACTCCCGAGGCGGGCGACGGCGTCTCGCTGTACACCCGCGGCTGATCCGCCACCCCTCGTCCGCGCGGATCGCGGCCGCTAGCGTTCGAGGCATGAGAATCGCAGTCACCGGTGGATCCGGCAAACTCGGCCGCAGCGTCGTCGCCCGCCTCCGCGCATCCGGCCACGACGTCTACAACCTCGACCGCGCGGGCGAGCGCGGCGCCGGCTTCGTCCGCATCGACATCGCCGACTACGGGCAGGTGGTAGACGCGCTCCAGGCCGTCGGCGACCAGTACGAGGGCATCGACGCGCTCGTGCACCTCGCCGCGATCCCCGCGCCCGGCATCGTCCCCGACATCGCCACCTTCCAGAACAACATGCTCTCGACGTTCAACGCGTTCCACGCGGCGATCCGCTCGGGCATCCGGAACATCGTCTACGCGTCCAGCGAGACCGTCCTCGGCCTGCCGTTCGACGTGCCGCCGCCCTACATCCCGGTCGACGAGAAGTACCCGGCCCGTCCGGAGTCGGTCTACTCGCTCACCAAGCACCTCGAGGAGCAGCTCGCCATCGAGCTCTGCCGCTGGCACCCGGACCTCAAGATCTTCGGCCTGCGCTTCTCGAACGTGATGGACGAGGCCGACTACGCCGAGTTCCCCTCGTTCGACTCCGACGCGCTGCTGCGCAAGTGGAACCTCTGGGGCTACATCGACGGCCGCGACGGCGCTCAGGCCGTCGAGAAGGCGCTCGAGCACGAGGGGACCGGCTTCGACCGCTTCATCATCGCGGCGGCCGACACCGTCATGTCGCGCTCCAACGACGAGCTGATCGCCGAGGTGTTCCCCGGTGTCGAGGTGCGCGGCGAGGTCGGGGCGAACGAGACCCTGCTGTCGATCGACCACGCCCGCGAGGTGCTCGGCTACGCGCCCGAGCACTCGTGGCGCGACTCGCAGCAGGGCTGATCGGGCGACTCCGCCCGCAGCACCCTGCAGATCAGCACCCCGCACATCAGCACCCTGCACGAACGCGACCGGCCCGCCGGGATCCGAGGATCCGGCGGGCCGGTCCATTTCCGCAGGTGCGGCTAGCGCTGCATCAGCTGGGGATGTAGTTGAACGTGTCGGGGTCCGGTCCGGTGCGGTGGCCGCGGTCCAGTGCCGTGATGTCGGTCATCGACTCGTCGTCGAGCTCGAAGTCGAAGAGCGCGAAGTTCTCCTCGACGCGGGCACGCGTGACCGACTTGGGGAACACGATGTCGCCGCGCTGGATGTGCCAGCGGAGCACGACCTGCGCCGGGCTGCGGTCGACGTTGCGCGCGATGCGGGTGATCGTGTCGTCCTCGAGCACGAGGCCCTGGGCGATGGGCGACCACGCCTCGGTGGCGATGCCGTGCTCGACGCCGTACGCGCGGAGCTCGTCCTGCACGAGGTAGGGGTGCACCTCGATCTGGTTCACCGCGGGCACGATGGTGGCCTCGGCGCGCAGGCGGTTGAGGTGGTTCGTCTGGAAGTTGGAGACGCCGATCGCCTTCGCCTTGCCGCTGCGGTAGATCTCCTCCATCGCCTTCCAGGTCTCGAGGTAGTCGCCCACGTTCGGCAGCGGCCAGTGGATGAGGAACAGGTCGACGTAGTCGAACTTCAGCTCGCCGAGCGTCTGGTCGATCGCGGCGAGGGCGTCCTCGCGGGCGTGGAAGCCGTTGTTGAGCTTCGAGGTCACGAAGACCTCCGAGCGGTCGAGGCGGAGGCGCGCACGGCCTCGCCGACGCCCGCCTCGTTGCCGTACATCTCGGCCGTGTCGATGTGGCGGTAGCCGACCTCGAGCGCGGCGAGGGTGGCGTCCTTCGTCTCCGCGGGGTCGATCTGGAACACGCCGAAGCCCAGCTGCGGGATCTCCACTCCGTTGTTGAGGGTGATCGTGGGGACCGTGGTGGCGTCCGTGCTCATACTTGAGTCTCGTCCTTTCATCGGGGAGGCCGCGCGCTCGACGCCCGCGGCCAGAACTCCAGTCCACGCCCCGAGGCCTGTCAGCTGCAACCCCTTGAACACTCAGGGAGCGTCGAGCCGAGAGGCCGACCGCGGACTACTCGTCCGCCCGGTAGACCTTCCGGAACGCGTCCTTGCGCGCGATCTTCCCCCGCGGAACTCGTAGATGTCGCAGCCGCGCGTGACCTGGGGCTCCCCGTCGGGGCCGGTCCCGGTGAAGGACCACGTCGCCGCACCGCGGGTCCCGGCGATGAGGGGATGCGCGTCCTCGTGCCGCTCCTGACCGGTGTCGAAGGCGAGCATGAGTGCGAAGCCCTCCCCGACCTGCTCCTTCCCCGACCAGGTCCGGCCGGGCTCGGGGCCGACGGACGCGCCGTAGACGCAGTCGTCGGTGACGTGGCTCATCAGCGCTTCGAGGTCGTGGCGGGTCCAGGCGTCGCTGAACGCGGCGAGGATCTCGGGCGTCATCTCACTCGTGCTGTCGTCGGTCGAGAGGGGATCGTTCATGAGCGGACTCCGGTCGCTTCGAGTCGGTGGACCGTCGTCGGTCGCTCTGCGACCGTGGCAGGTGCCGGGCCGCGGGGCAACGCCCTCTAGCGGCCATGTCCGGTAGCGGACGACACCGGCTCGCGGGGCGCGAGGCGACGGGCGGAGCGGTCGGCGAGCGTGCCGCCGAGCAGCGCGGCGATCGCGAGGGCGAGCAGGAGGGGACGTGCCCGGTCAGCGGGACCAGCGCCGCGATGATCAGTGGGAAGAAGAAGCCGAGGTAGGTGAGCGTGTAGAACGTCGCCGTGAGCCTCGCCAGGTCGTCGGGAGCCGCCATGGTCTGCACGGCTTTGAGTCCCGAGAGCAGGCAGATGCCGTACCCGGCCCCGAGGAAGGGGGCGGCGAGGAGCACGAGCCACGGCGAGCCCGAGAGTGCGGCCGGCGCGAGCAGGAGTGCCCCGGTCGCGAAGCAGATCGTGCCGACCGGCCCGTTCCGTCCCCGCAGCGCCCGGTCGATGCGGGCCGAGAGCAGCTGCACCGCGGTCCCGACTCCCAGGGTGATCAGCATGACGAGGGTAGCGAACGCGATGCCGAGTGAGCCGAGCCCGCCGGTCACGAGGCTCGGCCCGACGGCGAACGAGAGCCCGCAGCTGCCGAAGACGAACGGAGCGATCGGGGCGACCGTGCCGCGGAACCGGCTGCGGTAGCGGGCGGGCACGCGCAGGTCGCCCAGGAGCGAGCGCCGGTGCGGGCTCGAGGTGCGCGTCTCGGGCGCGCGGAGGACGGCGAGCAGGGTGAGGCGAGGTCACCCCGGCGTGCACGAGGTAGGGGAGGACGGTGGGGTTCGGCGCCCACTGGGCGAGCACCCCGCTGATCGCAGCCCCTCCACCGAAGCCGATCGAGAGCGAGACGCCGCTGCGGCGTGCTCCGGTGCCCGCCGCCGCGGACAGCTCCTTCACCCAGCTGCTGCCGACGACGGCCGCGACCGCCACGCTGACCCCGGCGAGCAGGCGCGCGACGCAGAGCCCCGGCAGGTTCGTGCCCGCGAGCGCGAACACGACGCTCGCGACGGCGCCCAGCGCCACTCCGGCCAGCATGATCCTCCGCCGGCCGAAGCGGTCCGACCACGCCCCGGCGAGCGCGAAGCCCGGCACGATGCCGATCACGTACACGGCGAGCAGCAGCGTGACCTCGGTCTGCTCGAAGCCGGCGACCTGCCGGTACATCACCATCAGCGGGATGAACTGGTTGCCGCCCTAGCCCAGGGCCGCCATCGCGGCGGCCACGAGCAGCCACGAGGACGCGGGCCGCGCGGGCGGTCGGGGTGCGAGGCGGGGCCGCATGGCGTCCTTCGGTCGGAGGCCCGTCCGCGCGTCCCGAGGGAGGTGCCGACCTCCGAGTCTCCTGAGGTCGGGATCCCGAGCACAAGCGCCGCTTGCGGACGTGTCCGCAAGCGGACGCGGTCTCAGTAGCTGATGCTCGGCGCGAGCAGCCCCCGGCGACAGCCGTGACGACGAGCCCGCAGTGAGCGGCCGCGAGCAGAGTCGGCCTCCTGCGGCCGCCACCGCCCGCCCGCGCCCCGGTGCCGCGCGCAGCCCGCGGAGGCGGAACGCGGCCAGCGCGACCGCCGGCACCGCGCCGAGCACCGCCGCTAGCGTCAGGACCTGCGCCGACCGCAGCAGGAGCGCCGGAGGGGGGACGCCGTCGGACAGCAGCGAGGAAGCGACGACCGACCAGAGCGCGCCCGCGGCGACGAGCGCGATGAGGCTCAGCAGGACGAGCAGCCGCGCGATCCGCTCGGCCCGTCGCCGCTCGACGCGCACCCCGTAGCAGCGGCGCACCAGCGCGAGCACCGGCACCGCGATCAGCGCCAGCAGCAGCACCACGACCGAGAGGCCGGCGATCGCAGGGAGCGCGGCACGCAGTGCCGGCATCGGCTGGAGTGTGAACGCGGGGTTCAGCGCGATCGCCGTCACCGTCCCGTCCTGCTGGTCGACCGCGATGCGGCGCTGCCCGCCGACCTCCTGCCAGACCCACGGCTCGACCTCGACGAGCTCGACCGGGGTCCCGGACGCGTCCGTCAGCGCCGAGACGATGACGGCGTCCTCGCCCGCTCGGGCGACCTCGACGGGCGAGAGGGCGGCGAAGAGGCGGAGGAAGGTCGACTCGCTCCGACGCGACACCTGGTAGGTGCCGATGACGGCCTCGGCGTGCTCGGCCGCCGTGGAGGTCGCGGGAGGAGCGGAGCCGTCGGCGGGGAAGTAGCGGTCGACGAAGCCGCGCGACAGGGCGTCGCGGATCGCGACCGACGAGTCCGGACGCAGTCCCGTGCTGTTCAGCGACACGAAGATCCCCGCACCGTCGTCCGGCAGCAGGTCCAGCTGCGCATGGAACGCCGTGAGGTCGCCGCCGTGGCCGAGCACGCGGTGGCCGTTGCGGTCCTGCTCGAACCAGCCGAGCGCCATCCGCGGCCCTGCGGCCAGACCACCGAGGGACTCGTCGAGCGCGGGCTCCTGCATCCGCTCCAGGGCGTCCGGGCCCAGCAGCGGCGAGTCGTCGGCGAGCTGCGCGAGGAGGAACGCGCTCATGTCGGCGGCGGTCGCCGAGATCGCCCCGGCCGGCGCCGGAGCGACGATCTCGAAGGGGACCTCCTCGGAGGACTGCGCGACGCGGTAGCCCCGGGAGATCGCGGCGTCGGCCGGCAGAGGCTGCTGGAGGGTCGCGGTCGTCATGCCCGCCGGGCCGAACACGTCGTCGGCGACGACGTCCTCGAACGTCCGCCCGGTGATCCGCTCGACGACGTAGGCCGCGAGCCCGTTCGAGTAGTTGGAGTACGAGGGCACCGTGCCCGGTTCGAAGACCTGCTCGGGCGGGTCGACGACGAGGGAGTCGCGCAGCGCAGTGGGCGCGCCGCCCGGACCCGCGATGACTCCCGCGATCCGGTCCTCGAACCCCGCCGTGTGGCTGAGGAGGTGCCGCATCGTGATCGGCCGCTCGAAGGCGACGGGCAGCGGGAAGTCGAGGTGGTCCTGAACCGGCTCGTCCAGGTCGAGCAGTCCGTCTTCGACGAGCTGCATCGCGGTCGTGGCGGTCACGAGCTTCGAGATCGATCCGATCCGGAAGAGCGTGCCCGCCGGATCGACCGGCACGGGATCCCCGCCGCCCGCGCCCGTGTCCGCCCAGCCGAAGCCCCGCTCGGTGACGACCTCGCCGCTTCCGACGATCGAGACGACCGCTCCCGCGATGCCCTCGCGCTCGAGCGCGGCGGGCAGGAGGCCGTCGAGCCAGGCGTCCGCGTCGGCCGTGGTGAGCGCGGGGGGATCCGCCGGGGCGGCGTGCGCGGGAGCGGCGACGGCGGCGCTCGCCGCGAGGAGGAGCGCTGCCGCGAGGGCGAGGATCACCCGGCGGATCGGGGGGAGCGGGCGGTGCACGGCGGGTCCTTCGGGCGGAGTCGTCCGCGGAGCAGTCGCGCCGCGGGCACGGCGAGACGCATCGCCCCTCCCCGGCCCTGCGACTCTAGTGAGAGCGGGTGCCGGTTCACCGCCGCGAACGACCCCCAGGTCGGGCGTCAGGCCGCGCTGTCCAACCGCAGCATCGCCTCGCGAGCGAACGCCGTCGCTCCGCCGCGCCACACGCGCTCGAGCGTCAGCACGTCGTCGCCCGCCGCGCGCGACGTGGGCAGCTGCGCGGCGGCGGCGTCGAGCACCGCGGCCCGCAGCTCGGTGTTGATGTTGATCTTGCCGAGTCCCGCGCCGATCGCGCGGCGCAGGTCGGCCTCGGGGATCCCGGAGGCTCCGTGCAGGCTCAGCGGTACCCCGCTCGCTGCGCGGATCGCGTCGATGAGCGGCCAGTCGAGCTCGGGCTCCGCGGCGTACGTGCCGTGCACGTTGCCCACCGAGGTCGCCAGCACGTGGGCGCCCGACGCCGCCAGGAACGGCGCGACCAGGGCCGCGTCCGTGCGGGCGGAGGGCAGCGAGGCGAGCGCGCGGTCCTCGTCGCCGGCGAGGGCGCCCAGCTCGGCCTCGACGACGACTCCGGAGCGGCGCACCGCCTCGGCCGTGAACGCCGCGTTCTCCTCGAACCCCAGGGCGCTGCCGTCGGCGAGCACCGCGTCCGCTCCCGCCTCGACAGAGCGGAGGATCAGGGCGAGGTCGGTCGCGTGGTCGAGCTGCACCGAGACGGGCACCGAGGCGCCGTCCGCGAGAGAGCGCATCGCCGCGAGGAACCGCGGTCCGTGCCGGTCGGCCGCCGTCTTCGGGGTGACCAGGAGGATCACCCCGCGGCCCAGCTCCTCCGCCGCGTCCACGACCGCGAGGGCCGTCGAGAAGTCGTAGCAGGTGAGCGCGCCGACCGCCCCACCCGCGGCCTGCCGCTCGCGGATCAGGTCGTCCATCCGGACCCTCACGCGAGGCCTCCGGCGACGAGCCAGACGACGTACGTGAGTGCGAAGCCGACGACGCCGAGGATCGTGGTGAGCACGGTCCAGGTGCGCAGCCCGTCGGCGACGCTGAGCCCGAGGTAGCGGGTCACGACCCAGAAGCCGGCGTCGGTGACGTGCGAGAGGCCGAGCGAGCCGAAGCCCACCGCGACGGTGATGATCGCGATCTGCAGCGCGGTGTAGCCGCCGTCGGCGACCCCGGTGGCCAGGAGCCCGCCCGTCGTGACGATGGCGACGGTCGCCGAGCCCTGCGCCGCGCGCAGCACGAGCGAGACCACGAAGCCGAGCACGATCAGGGGCACGCCGAGAGTGTCGAGCGTGCTCGCGAGAGCTCCGCCGATGCCGCTGGCCTGCAGCACCGCCTCGAACACCCCGCCGCCGGCGACGACGAGCAGGATCGAGGCGATCGGAGGCAGGGCGCTCTCGAAGATCTCGTTGGTCTGCGTGAGCGACCACCCGCGCTTCACCGGCAGGGCGAAGAACGCGATGCCGACGGCGACGAGCAGCGCGAGCACCGGAGTGCCGACGAAGACGCTGAGGCCGTGCGCGAAGGTGCCCTCGGGCAGGATCAGGGCGCCGACGGTGCCGACGAGGATCTGCACGATGGGGATCGCCACGAGCAGGATGATCAGCCCCGCCCGCGGCGGGGCGAGCTCGGTGCCGTCGCGGCCGACGGTGCGGATCGCGGAGGTGACTCCGCCGACCTCGGCGAGCTGCGCGGCGACGGCCGGCGCGAGCTCGTAGTCGCGGCGGTTCATGATCGCCGACACGGCGTAGGAGAGGACTCCGAGCACCGCGCAGATGGGCAGCGCGATCAGCGCGATGAGGCCGACGTCGGCGCCGAAGACGCCCGCTCCGGCGACGATGCCCGGGTGGGGCGGCACGGCGACGTGGACGGCGAGCATGAGGCCCACCATCGGCAGGCCGAACTTCACCGGGCTCAGGCCCGCGACCTTGCTGAACGCGTAGATGATGGGCACGAGCACGATCACGCCGACCTCGAAGAAGACGGGGATCGCGACGAGGAACGCCACGATCGTCAGCGCCACGGCCACCCGCTTGGGCCCGAGCACGCGGGTGAAGTGGTCGGCGAGGCTCTGCACGCCGCCGGACACCTCGATGAGGCGGCCGAGGATCGCGCCGAGCGCGATGATGAGCGCGACCTTCCCCATGGTGCTGCCCACGCCGTTGGCGACCAGCACGAAGATGTCCTCGAGCGGGATCCGCGCCGAGACGGCGACGAGCACGCTGACCAGCAGCAGGGCCACGAAGGCGTGGATCTTGAAGCGGATGATGAGCACGAGCAGCAGGGCGATGCCCGCCGCCGCGATCCCCAGCAGGACCGGGGTGTCGAGGGTGACCGCCGGGGCGATCGGTGCGTCCGCGGCACTGCGGAGCGCGGTGGCGAGGCTCATCGGGCGTCCTTCGGGGCCAGGTGCTGCAGGTGCGATGACCCTGATCACGGCGGAGTCGTCGGCTGCGGCGAGTCCCTGCGCGGCGCCCAGCAGGTAGAGCTGCTCGGCGGCGGCGGCGATCGGAGTGGCGAGCCCGGACGTGCGCGCGGCCGTCGTCACGATGCCCATGTCCTTCACGAAGATGTCGAGGCGGCTGAGCACCTCGGCGCCCTCCTCGTCGTAGGCCTGCAGCATCCGCGGGCCGCGGTTGCCGAGCATGAAAGAGCCGGCCGCTCCGGCCGAGAGCGTCTCGAGGGTCGCGGCGACGTCGAGCCCGAGCGCCTCGGCCAGGGCCAGCGCCTCCGCACCCGCGGCGATGTGCACGCCGCAGAGCAGCTGGTTGACGGTCTTGAACGCCTGGCCGTCGCCGGCGCGGTCGCCGATGATGCTCAGCGTCGACGCGAGCAGCTCGAGCACGGGCTGCGCCTTCGCGCGGGCCTCGGGAGCCGCTCCGACGACGATCAGCAGGTCGCCCGCTCCGGCGCGGACGGGTCCGCCGCTGAGCGGGGCGTCGACGAGGTGGACGCCCAGCGCGTCGAGCTCCGCGGCGACCGAGACGACGTCGTCGATGCCGACGGTGCTCGTCATGATCACGACGGCGCCGGGCTCGAGCGTCGAGGCCACGCCGTTCTCACCGAAGAGCACGTCGCGCAGCTGGGCGCCGTTGCGCACGGCCAGCAGCACGGCGTCCACGCCGGCCACCGCGCCGCGCGCGGAGTCGAAAGGAGTGATGCCGGCGTCGGCGGCCAGCGCGAGGCGGGGCTCGGCGATGTCGAAGCCGTGCACGGTGAGCTCGGTGGCGAGGCGGGTGGCCATGGGCAGGCCCATGGCGCCGAGGCCGAGGACGGCGACGCGGTAGGAGGGGTGGTCACGGTGGTCCTTCTTCCTGGGGAGTGGGGGAGGGGGTGCTCGCGGGTCACGCGACTGCGGGGGTGGGACGGGTCAGCGTGCCGACGACGGCGGCGAGCGACTCGTCGTCGCCGACGTTCCCCGCGAACACGATGTAGGGGATGCCGCGGGCGGGGCCGTCGACCGGCTCCCAGAGCGAGACGATCCCGGGCAGCATCGGGCCGCGCACGATCGCGTGACGGATGCCGAGCCCGTGGGTGGCCACGTCGCTGGACGTGATGCCCCCCTTGGCGATGACGAATCGGGGGCGCGTGCGGGCGAGGACGCGCTGCACGACGTCGACGACCGCGGCCGAGACCCGCCGCGAGATGTCGAGGCTCTCGTCCTTGTCGTCCGTGCGGCGGAGGAGGCGGCTGGTGTGCACCGCGACGTCGCCGCGGCCCAGAGCGTCGACCGCGGCGTCGACGATCCCGTCGAGGTGCGCGGCGTCCTCGGCCAGGACGGCCTCGACGTCGATCTCGAGGGTCTGCTCCAGCGCGCCCTGCGCGGTGAGCACCGCGAGCTGGCGCGAGGTGAGCCCCACGTGCGAGCCGACCACGATCAGCCCGCCGACGGCGTCGCTCCCGGCCGCTCCGTAGACGTCCTCCGCGGTGAGCGGCGGGTGCACCTCCTGGCCGATGCGGGCGCGGACGAACGGGGGGCCGACGCGGAAGAGGAACCGCTTGCCCTGCTCCTCCGCCGCCGCGAGCCCGAGGGCCAGCAGGCGCATGTCGTCCTCGTGCACGGCGTCGACGACGACCGGCACGGACGCGGTCAGCGGCAGGAGCGCCCGGACGATCCCGTCCACTCCGCCGCGCAGCACGGAGAGGTCGAGCCGGACGACCTGCCCGGCGCTCCAGCGGCCCTGCGTCTTCTCGGCGACGTAGTCGGCGAGGTCGGAGGAGGAGTAGCCGAACGTCGCGTCGCGGGCGAACTCGGTCTCGGCGATGGGAGTGAGCCCGTCCGGCGTGCGCATGAAGTGGACGCCGCCGATCGTCACGCGGCCGGCATCGGGGAAGGCGGGGACCAGCAGCACGGCGTCGAAGCCGTGGCCGGTCGACTCCCGCACCGTCTGCTCGATGACGTCGGTCTCGAGCGGGTAGTGCCCGCGCAGGGTCGAGTCGCCGCGGCTGACGAAGGCGATCGGAGTGCCGGCGGCGTCGGCCGCGCTCGTCGCGTGGGCGACGATCTCGCGGTTGCGCCGGGCGGCCGAGTCGGGGTCCAGGCTCCGCGTGTTCGTGAGGACGTAGACGGCGGGGGCGCCCTGCGCCAGCGCCCAGTCGAAGTCCGCCGTCTCCCACGAGGTGAGGACGGGCAGATCGGCGACCGACTGCGTCCCTGTGGGGTCGTCGTCCAGGACGATCAGCACCCTGCCGCTCCGCTGGACGGCCGCGGCGACCTCGGCCGCATCGACCGGGACGTGCTCGGGGTGGCCCGCGAGGGCGCTCGACTCTTCCATCATCACTCCTTTGTAGCTGATAGCAGATATCATACAAGTGAAAGGAGCGGCGTCAAGCCCGGACCCCGGTTCAGCGCAGGGTCGGCAGGACGTGCTCGCGGAAGTCGTCCGCCGTCTGCTTCATGTGGTCCGCCATCGCCCGGCGCGCGCCCTCGGGCTCGCCGGCCCGCACCGCCTCGAGGACCGCGGCGTGCTTCGCGATCGCCCGGCGCTGGATCCGCTCGATCGCCGACGTCTGGGCCCGCTTCTCGCGCATCACCCTCGAGAGCGGGGCGAAGACCGTCCCGACGAAGACGTTGCCGGTCGCGCGCAGGATCACGTCGTGGAAGGCGATGTCGGCCTCGACGAACGCGGCGACGTCGTCGGCGTCGTGCGCCGCGCGCTGGAGGCTCAGCAACCGCTCGAGCTCCTCGAGGTCGGCATCGGAGCGGCGGACGGCGGCGAGTGCGGCGGCTCCGCTCTCGATCATCTCGCGCACCTCGATCAGCTGCAGCTCGGTCACACCGGGATCGGCGCCGCGGGCCGTCACGCGCAGGATCGAGGCCAGATCGGTCCAGAGGGCGAGGGTGCGACCGAGCCGCGCTTGCCGCGCCGGACGTCCAGCACGCCCAGGCCCTGCAGCCGTTTGAGCGCCTCGCGCATCGTCACGCGGCTCACGTCGTGCTGCTCGGCGAGCTCGGCCTCGCTCGGCAGCTCGGAGCCGACCTCGAGGACCCCCGCGACGATGTCGTCGAGCAGGGCGTCCGCCACGGTCGTGACGAGGGAGGCGCGGACCACGGCAGGGTCTCCCGTCGGTAGAGGGCTTCCAGTGTACGGGCGGGCCGGGTCGCGGCCCGGGAACGGCGAAGGCCCCCGGCACGGATGCCGAGGGCCTCGTCGTCGCGCTCCAGGAGCGCGGTGCGCCGACTTACGCGCGGGACTTGCGACCGGTGATCGCACCGTAGACGAGCAGCACGATCAGGGCGCCGACGATGGCGAGCGCCCAGGTGCCGAGGTCGAAGAAGTTCTCGAGGCCGCGACCGAAGATCGCGCTGCCGATGAAGCCTCCGAGGAGGGCGCCGACGACACCGAGGACGAGCGTGATGATCCATCCGCCGCCCTGACGGCCTGGGAGGATCGCCTTCGCGATGGCTCCGGCGATGAGTCCGAGGATGAGGAATCCGATGATGCCCATGATGTTTCTCCTTCGTGGTCGTGCTCGACCGGCCGTTCCGATGCGAGCGTCGACGCCTGTCGTGATGGCGTCCTGTGAAGTTCTCTTCCGGTCAGCGGAGTGAGCGCTGCACCTTCGCGCGGGCCTTGTCCGCGATGGAGGCGAAGTGCTTGGCCTCGCGCTTGGAGGTCTTCTTGAGCTTCTTGCGCGTCTTCTTCGTGGCAGGGTCGTTCCACACACCGAGTGCGAGATGACGCAGCTCCTCGTAGCGGGCACGTCCGGCGCGGGCGCCGAAGACGTACGCTGCCAGAGCGACGAGCGTCAACAGGACGAGGCGGGGATTCATGCGGTGACCCTTCCATCGGAGAGCACAGGGGCGTGCTCGACCACCATTTGACTCTCCTGCGCAGTGCGTGGCAATTCAGCGCCCGACCATTGACAGCGACCCCTCCGGCCTGGTTCGCGTGCGCGCAGTGCCGCATCCGGGTGCCTCCCGCGAATCGCGGACGCGGCTGAGCGGCGGAGTCGTTGACGGGCGGGAGGCGGCGGAGACCCGCAGTCGACGGAGGGCGTCAGGCGACGGAGTCGGCGAAGCGCTCGTGCAGGTACGCCCCGTACCCGCCGTCCACCCGGTTGTCCCGTCGGCCCGAGGTGATCACCTCGCCCCGGTCCGTCGCTCCGACCCGCGCTCCGATCGCGTGCAGGCGCTCGACGAGTCGCACGTCCTCGTGCAGGGCCTCGGCTCCGAAGCCGCCGGCCAGGAGGTAGCACCGGGCGCGGACGCCGAGGTTCGCCCCGTGGATGCTCCCGATCGACTGCTCCCGCTCGCGCGTCTCGCGCCACCGTTCGTACATCTCGGGAGCGAGGTCCGCCGGGTCGGGCCGGACCGTCCCGACGAGGGCGTCGTGCCGGTGCGCGTGCTCCACGTGGGCGCTCAGCCAGTCCACCGGGACCACCGTGTCGGCGTCGGTGTTCGCGATCCAGACCCGGTCGAGCGGTTCCGGAGTGGAGGAGAGGGCGTGCGCGATGCCGGCCGCCCGCGCGGCCCCCACGCCGCACCGCTCCAGCTCGAGCACGTCGGCCCCGGCGGCCCGGGCCCGCTCCGCCGTCGCGTCGGTGCAGCCGTCGGCGGCGACGAGCAGCCGCACGGACACTCCCGGGTGCGAGCGGACGAGGCGCGTGGCGCTCGCCTGCACCGAGGCGACGAGTCCGCCGATCCGCTCCTGCTCGTCGTGCGCGGGGACGACGACGAGCACGTGCTCCACGCGCCTCACAGCAGGCCCGTGCGGCGCGCGACCGAGCGCGGATCGCGGGCGTGCACCTCGAGCAGCACGTCCTCCTCCTCGTGCCGCACGAGACGGTGCAGGCCCAGGCGCCCCACGGCGGCCTGCACGGCGTCGCCGTCGAGCTCGAGTCCGGCGACGGGGTGCCGCCAGTGCACCGTCACCAGCTCGCCCGACGGGGAGAGGGCGTCGCGCACGCCCTGCAGGACCTCGTCGAGCGCCGCAGCGCCGAGGTAGTAGCCGACCTCCGAGAGCACGATCAGGTCGAACGGCCCCTGCGGCACGCGAGCGGTGATGTCGTGCCGCTCGACGCGCACGTGCGGCAGCGGAGCGAGTCGTCGCGCGGCCCGCTCGACCGCGGCGGCCGAGACGTCGATCGCGAGCAGCCGGTCGGCGCGCTCGGCGAGGGCCTCGGCCAGCACGCCGATCGACGAGCCGATCTCGAGCACCGTCTCGTAGCGCCGCTCGGGCAGGCTCGCCAGCGTGAGCGCACGCTTGCGCTCCTCGTACCAGCGGCTGGTGTACCCCCAGGGGTCCTCGTGCCGCTCGTACAGGTCATCGAAGTAGGTCGTCCGGCCGTCCATCGCTCCTGACCCCAAGCAGGATGCGGACGCCGGGCGGCCACTTGTCCGCGCGACCGAGGTGCGCTATCCGGCGACTCGGATCAGGTGGTCGTCGCCCAGGAAGTGGCGGACGAAGAGCGGATGCAGCACCGCCGGGCCGCCGTCCGGCTCCTGCCGCGTCTGGCTCGCGTACTCGCCGAGCGCCGAGCGCCTGCTCGAGCGGCCGTCCTCGTCGACCTCGACGCGCACCAGCGACGCCCACGGCACCGCCGCGTCGTCCGGCCGCGCCCAGTGCCAGAGCCAGATCGGCGCGGCGAGCACGGGCTGCCCGAGCAGGGCGCCCACCTCGGCGCACACCTCGCCGACGACCCGGTGGTCGCGGTGCCCGTCGCCGGCCCACGTCGAGAGCACCAGCACGGTCCCCGGCGCACCGGAGGCGCGGCGCCGCACGTCGTCGGCGATGCGGTCGCGGTGCTCGGGAGTCGCGGAGTCGGGCACCTCGAGGAAGCCCAGCCCGATGCCGTCGCCGAGCCGGTCCAGCGCCGCCCGTGCCTCCCGCCGGCGCTCCGCGGCGATCGCGGGGAGGGCTCGCCGTGGGAGGCCGCTCCGTCCGTCACGATCACGACGTCCACCGGCACTCCGCGGCGACGTGCGAGCACGATCGTGCCGCCGCAGCCCAGCGTCTCGTCGTCGGCGTGAGCGGCGACGACGAGTACGCGCCGCACACCGTCGAGCACCACGGCGACCGGGAGGGCGTCGCGCCGGCCGTCGCTGCGCCACACCTCGAGGGGCGTGCCCTCGAGGTGCCCGTCGAAGCTCACCACGCGTCCGAGGACCCCGAGGAGAGGACCGCTCGCCCGAGCGCCGCGTCGTCGCGCTCGGCGTGGTGCTGGCGGACGTAGAGCGCGAGGTCGGCGGCGCGCTTGGCGTGCTCCTCGTCCAGCGCCAGCGGAGCCGGCCCCAGGGCGCGGCCCGCGCGGGCGAGCACCTCCTCGCACGCCGATGCCGTGCTCGCCCGGGTCCGCTTCGCCAGGAGCGAGCCGGCCGCGCCGGTCGCCGCGCCGGCGTCCACGAGCCGGGCCGCCTCGGCCAGAGCCCGACGCGCCGCCTCGAGGGCGGTGTCGATCGCGCCCAGGTGGGCCAGCAGGTGCGGATCCTCGCGGCGTGCGGCGGCCGAGGCGACGACCGCGCCGATCCCGCGCGCCCCGCCGTACCAGCAGGCCGCGACCGCGATGCCGCCCCAGGCGAACCCGGGACGCGAGAGGTACCAGCCCGCCGCGCCGACGGGAGCCGCCGTCGCGGCGGTGAAGCGGACCGGCCCGCTCGGGATCTCGGCGAGACCCCTCGCGTGCCACGCCCCCTCCTGCACGCGGGCCGAGCCGTCGCGCAGGGCCACCGCGAAGAGCCGGCGCTCGCCGGAGGAGTCGCCCACGTGCGCCGTGACCAGAGCGGCGTCCAGGCGGTCGGCCAGCGAGCACCACGGCTTCACCCCGTCCAGTCGCCAGCCGTCGCCGTCGGCGCGGGCGACCAGCGGATCCTCGCCGCCCTCCGCCGCGAAGACGCCCCAGACCGCGTCCGGGGAGACGCCGACGTCGGCCGGCGCGAGGCCCGCCTGGGCGAGGATCGCCAGGGCGTCCAGGTGCGGTTCGACGGTGCGGGCGACCCCGAGGTCGTGACGGGCGAGCCGAGCCAGCAGTGCGAGCAGCTCCGCGGTGCGGCCGGAGCCGGGGAGCGGAGCGTCGGGGCCCAGCGCGCGGGCGAAGGCGAGCGCGCCGGCCACGTCGGTCGGCAGGGGCGCGTGCAGGGGGAGGGAGGAGGTGAGCGGTTCCATCGCGGGCGACGCTACCGAGTGGGTCGTCGTCGCCGCGCCGATTGCCCGCGAGGCGGGTCGGTGCTACCCGGTCACAGTTCCAGCGCGTTGATCCGGTGTAGGAGGCGCCCGAGCTGCTCGACCTCGCCGACGCCCCAGCCGCGCAGCTCCTCGTGCAGCTGCGCCTGATCGGACGAGCGGCTCTCGCGTAGCCGCTCGGCGGTCTCCGGCGTGACGGACAGGATCGTCGACCGTCCGTCGGCCGGGTCGGGGGAGCGGGAGAGCAGGCCGAGCCGGTCCAGCGCCGTGATCTGCCTGCTGAGCGTCGACTTGTCGGTCTCGAGCAGCTCCGCCAGAGCACCGGAGGAGACGGGCCCGCGCCGCTCCAGCGCCGACAGCGTCTTGTACCCGGCCGCCGTCAGCTCCGGATGCACGCGCTCGGCGTAGGAGCCCATCATCGCCCGCACCCGCGTGAACAGGGTGCTGAGTTCGCCCTCGACCGAGGCGATGGCCGCGTCGACGTCGCGGGCGGGGGTGGGGCTCTCTCCGGTCATGCCTCCATCGTGCCCGGTCCGCCCGAGGACCCGACTTGCATCGGAGGCTCGGCATGTCGTACGCTTCCCGAAGCCAAAGACCGCCGGTTTCCGGTGCGCGCACGAGCAGGGCCCCGGCCCCGCGAGATCGCCACTCGGACGAAGGATTCGCGAAGCGAATGGCCCGCGCAGGTGTGAACGAGATCATGAACCGCGAGAGATCGCGTCTTCCGAAGCTCCGAGCGCTTGCGCCGGAGCTTTTTCTTTGCCTGCCTTCGGGCTACCGGCACGAGAATTCACAGGAGTAGCCATGGCGAACAAGGAAGCCTCGGTTGCCGAACTCACGGAGAAGTTCCAGAGCTCGACGGCCGTTCTGCTGACCGAGTACCGCGGTCTCACTGTTGCGCAGCTGAAGACGCTGCGCAAGGACATCAGTGAGCACGCAACCTACGCCGTGGTGAAGAACACGCTGACCAAGATCGCGGCGAACAACGCCGGTATCTCGTCCTTCGACGACGAGCTCGCTGGCCCCTCGGCCATCGCGTTCGTGCACGGCGACCCCGTCGCCGTCGCGAAGTCGCTGCGTGCCTTCGCCAAGGCAAACCCTCTGCTCGTGGTGAAGGGCGGTTACTTCGACGGTAACCCCCTGACCGCAGAAGAGGTGGGCAAGCTCGCCGACCTCGAGTCCCGTGAAGTGCTGCTCGGCAAGCTCGCCGGCGCCTTCAAGGCCTCGCTGTTCGGCGCCGCATATCTGTTCAACGCCCTGCTGTCCAAGGCCGTTCGCACGGTCGAGGCGCTGCGCGAGAAGCAGGAGTCCGCGAGCTGACGTCTTCCTCCGGGAGACAGCGCACGCGGTTCGTAGACAAGAAAAACTAGGAGAAAAATCATGGCAAAGCTCACGCAGGACGAGCTCATCGAGGCCTTCAAGGAGCTCACGCTCATCGAGCTCTCTGAGTTCGTCAAGAAGTTCGAAGAGGTCTTCGAGGTCACCGCCGCCGCGCCCGTCGCGGCTGCCGGAGTCGCCGGCCCGGCCGCTCCCGCCGAAGAGGTCGAGGAGCAGACCGAGTTCGACGTCGTGCTCGAGGCCGCCGGCGAGAAGAAGATCCAGGTCATCAAGGAGGTCCGCGCGCTCACCAGCCTCGGCCTCGGCGAGGCGAAGGCCGTTGTCGATGGCGCCCCCAAGGCCGTCCTCGAGGCCGTCAACAAGGAGACCGCCGAGAAGGCCAAGGCTCAGCTCGAGGCCGCCGGCGCGACCGTCACCGTCAAGTAGTACCCGCCCTCGGGGCACCGCACTCCCGACCCGCGTCCTCGACGCCGGGCCGGCAGCGCATGAGCGCAGGGCGCCGTCTCCTCGGAGGCGGCGCCCTTCGCCGTTCCCGCGCGGTTCCCGCACCGTGTCTCCGCGGGCCGGGATCCGCGCGGGCTCTAGAATCGGGGCGTGTCCGCTCCTCGATCCGCTCGCAGGCCTGCCCGCCCGCGACGTGCCGCCCAGCGAGGTCTCGCTCAGCGAGCTGCTGAGCGACTTCGTGTCGGTGACCCACCGCATCACCCGCCTCGCCGCGCAGGCCACGGACAACCAGGAGTCGCAGGCCGTCTGGCGCACGCTCTCGGTGCTGCTCTCGATGGGCCCGATGCGACTGGGCGAGCTCGCCTCGCAGAGCCGCGTCTCGCAGCCCACGATGACCAAGATCGTGAAGAACCTCGTCGAGAGCGGCTGGCTCGCCCGCATCGCCGATCCCGCCGACGCCCGCGCCTGGCAGATCCAGCTCACCGACGTCGGAGCCGACGCCCTGGCGACCTGGCGCTCGGAGCTGGGCGACGCCCTCACGCCGATCTTCGCCGACCTCGCCCCCGAGGACCGCCGCGTCCTCGAGCGCGCGGTCGAGATCATGCACGAGCGCCTGGTGGTCGGCCCCCGCGACTGAACGACGGTGTGGGTCGTGCCCGCTACGGTCCCTGCGTGACCCGCTTCCTGCTCCACGCCGACGCCGATGCGTTCTTCGCCTCCGTCGTGATGCGGCGGCGCCCGGATCTGCGGAAGGTCCCGATGGCCGCCGTCGCGCACGTCTTCGTCGCCAGTGCCAACTACCCCGCCCGTGCGCTCGGGGTGCGCGGCGGCATGCCGGTGCAGGAGGCGCGGGCGCTCTGCCCGTCGCTCGCCCTGGTCGACCTGCCGCACGACGCGATCGAGGAGGCGAGCGACGCGCTGTTCGACCTCTTCGCCTCCTCCGCCCGCGCCGTCGAGCCCGGATCGATGGAGGAGGCGTTCCTCGACGTCGGGGCTCGGGACGAGTCGAGCGCCCTCGCGGCGGCGCGCGAGCTGCGCCGGAGGGCCGCGGTCGAGCTCGGCCTGCCCGTGAGCGTCGGCATCGGATCGACGAAGCTGATCGCGAAGCTCGCGTCCCGGGCCGCGAAGCCGGACGGGCTGGTACTGATCGGCACCTCCGAGGAGGCGGACCTCCGCGAACGGCTGCCGCTGGTGGACGCCTGGGGCGTCGGACCCGTGAGCCGGGAGCGGCTCCGGGTGATCGGGGTCGAGCGCCTCGGCGATCTCGACGACGTCTCGGACGGCGAGCTCACGAGCGTCTGCAGGCCCGCGATGGCTCGGCGCCTCCGCGGATACCGAGCGGGATCCGACGACGCCGTCGTCCGCCCGGTCGAGGAGCGCCGCACGCTGAGCTCGGAGGGCACCACCACCGGGTACGACCGCGCCGACCACGCGCCGTCGGAGCTGATCCGGTCGTGTCTCGCGCGCGTCTGCCGGCGTGCCCGGCGTGCGGGTCTCGTCGCGACAGGACTCTCCCTCTCCCTCCGCCCCGCCTCCGGTGGGCCCTCGATCGTGCTGCGACGGGCCCGCGCCGACGCCTCGGCCGACGAGGAGGAGTGGGGCGCCACGGTGCGGGAGCTGCTCGCCGAGGGGGCGCCTCCTCCGCTCCTGGGGGCCGCCGTGACCCTCACCGGACTCGTGCCGCGGGGGAGCGCACCGGTGGCTCTGTTCTGAGACCCCGCCTCGCGCCACACTGGGGCCGTGCGCCTGCGTCTCGAACTCGTCCCCCTGCCCGTCGCCGACGTCGATCGTGCCGTGGCCTTCTACAGCGGTGTCGTCGGCTTCGCGATCGACCACGACGTCCGCCCGGCCGAGGGGATGCGCATCGTGCAGCTGACTCCGCCGGGTTCGTCGTGCTCCGTCGTCGTCGGCACCGGCATGGGGCTCGATCCCTCCGACGGGGTGGTCCGCAACCTCCACCTCGTCGTCGACGATCTGGCCGAGGCGCGGGAGGAGCTGGTGGGCCGAGGCCTCGCGGCCAGCGAGGTGCAGGACATGGGCGGCGTGCTCTACGCGTACTTCGCCGATCCCGACGGCAACTCCTGGGCGCTGCAGCAGATCGGCGCCGCGGCCCGGCCGCCGGCCTGAGCAGGGGTCGAGGGCTCAGTCCTCCGGCCACTCCACGCGCGCCTGCACCTCGGGGTGCTTGCGGAGCCACGCGGCGATGAACGGGCAGCGCGGCACCACGGTGCCGCCGGCCTCCGTCACAGCCGAGACGGCTGCGCGGGCGAGGGCGCTGCCGAGACCGTGCCCCTCCCACTCGTCCTCGACGACGGTGTGGGTGAAGACCACGCGGTCGCCGCGGAGGGAGTAGGCGGCGAAGCCGGCCGTCTCGCCTCCCACGGATATCTCGAACCGCGATCGCTCGGGGACGTCCTGGATGACGGGGGAGTCGGAGTCGCTCATGCTCCAATTCTGCTCCTCATGCTCCGATCCGCGCCCTCACGCTCCGATCCGGGCCCTCACGCTCCGATCCGGGCCCTCACGCTCCGATCCGGCCCCTCGCGGCGCCGAGGTGCTCGTGCGGATCACGAGCGACGCCGGGATCGTCGTGTGCCGGGCCGGGGGCGGCGATTCGCCGCGGGTGAGAGCCGCCAGCGCCTCGAGGATCAGCTGGACCGCCAGCTCGCCCTGCTGACGCGGGTCCTGGCGGATCGAGGTCAACCCGAACAGGTCGGCCAGCGGATGGTCGTCGATCCCGATGATCGAGACGTCCTCGGGCACCGACAGTCCCAGCTCCCGGGCGGCCAGGACGATGCCGATCGCGATCTCGTCGGAGGCGGCGAAGATCGCGGTGGGCCGGGTCCGCGGGTCGCCCAGCACCTGGCGCCCGGCGCGGTGCCCACCCGGGATGTCGAAGCGCGTCGGGACGAACGAGCCCTCGTCGAACTCGAGCCCCGCCGCGTCCAGCGCCTGGCGGAACCCGGCGAGGCGCTTGGTGTGCACGCGGAAGTCCATCTCCTCTTCCGCCAGCCCGCCGATGTGCACGATGCGCTCGTGTCCGAGCGAGAGCAGGTGCTCGGTGGCCAGGCGTGCGGCGGCCACGTCGTCGATGCTGAAGGTCGGGATCCCGGGGAGCTCGCCGCCGATGCCGACGACCGGCTTGCCGAGCGCCAGGAGCGCCTCGGTCTCGCCGGGCGAGATCTCGAGGGTCACGGCCACGATCGCGTCGACGCGCTTGCGCACGAGGTAGTACTCGAAGACGCTGCGGCGCGCGTCGCGGTGCTTGTCGATGTTGTAGAGGAGCAGGTCGTAGCCGGCGGCGAGGAGGGCGTGCTCGATGCCGTCGATGATGCCGCCGAAGAACCACTGGTTGATCACGGGGATGATGACTGCGACGTTGTTGCTGCGCCCGGTGACGAGGCTCGAGGCGTTCGCCGACACGACGTAGCCCAGGCTCGCGGCGGCCTTCTCGACGCGCTGCTTGGTGCCGGCCGAGACGTAGCCGCGGCCGCTCAGCGCCCGCGAGACCGTCGCCTTCGAGACTCCCGCGAGCTCGGCGACCTCTTCGATGCCCGTCACGGCGTACCTCCCGTCCCGCCCGGCGTCGATGCTGGAAACGGTTCCAGGAAGTTATACCCCGTCCGTGGGGTCCTGACCATTCGGCAGGCACACCGCATGCCGCAGTTCCGGGGACGGATCCGCGGTTCGACGCCGAATCGTTATCTCAGAGAGCGCTCTACCGGACACGTTGTGGTTTCATCGAACTTGTGGAAAGGTTTCCCTCCGTGGGAGCCCTGCCCACGTGTAACCGGTGATCCGCACGGAAGACCTCCCTGCGGCTCTCGAGTCTGACGGGCCCCGCCCTCGGCTGAACCACCACTCAATGAGGAGGAACCATGCGGTCATCCCTGCACCGCCGTATCACCCTTCCGGTCGCCGTTCTCGCGGCTGCCGGTATCGCGCTCGCCGGCTGCTCCGGCACGAGCGACCCCAACGACCCGAACGCCGGCGGCGGCTCCGGCAACTCCGTCGGCAACGCCGACGGCGTCGTCAACGTCTACGGCACCATCAACGGTGACGAGGCCACCCTCCTCGAGGAGTCCTGGGCCGCCTGGGAAGAGGAGTCGGGCATCGACATCAAGTACACCGGCGACAAGGAGTTCGAGAAGCAGATCGGCATCAAGGTCCAGGGTGGCGACACCCCCGACCTCGCGATCTTCCCGCAGCCGGGTCTGCTCGCCGACACCGTCGCCTCCGGCAAGGTCCAGGAGCTGCCCGAGGGCGCCCTGACCAACGTGCAGGAGAACTGGTCGGAGGACTGGCAGAAGTACGGCCAGGTCGACGGCACCCAGTACGGCGCGCCGCTCATGGCGAGCGTCAAGGGCTACATCTGGTACTCGCCGGCCAAGTTCGCCGAGTGGGGCGTCTCGGTCCCCACCACGTGGGACGAGATGGAGGCGCTCGGCAAGACGATCGCCGAGAAGTCCGGCGGACCGTCCTGGTGCGCGGGCTTCAACTCCGGTGAGGCGTCGGGCTGGCCCGGCACCGACTGGATCGAGGACGCCGTCCTCCGCGAGGCCGGCCCCGACGTGTACGACTCCTGGGTCGCGGGCGACACCCCGTTCACCGACCCCGAGATCAAGGCCGCGTTCGACTCCGTCGGATCGATCCTTCTCGACCCGACCCTCGTCAACGCGGGCTACGGCGACGTCTCGTCGATCAACTCGACCGCGTTCGGCGACGTCGCGCAGAACATCGCCAACGGCACCTGCGCGCTGACCCACCAGGCCTCCTTCTTCGAGGGCTTCCTGATCTCGGCCGGCGCCGACGTGTCCGAGGACGGCGACGTCTGGGCCTTCCTCACCCCGCCGACCTCGGCCGACGACCCGCAGGCCGTCACCGGTGGTGGCGAGATGGTCGCCGCCTTCTCCAACGACGAGGACACCGCGAAGGTCCAGGAGTACCTGGCCAGCGCCGACTGGGCCAACAGCCGCGTCTCGCTCGGTGGAGTCATCTCGGCCAACAAGGGACTTGACGCCGAGAACGCGGGCAGCGCGATCCTGAAGGACTCGATCGCGATCCTGCAGAGCGAGGACACCACGTTCCGCTTCGACGGCTCGGACCTCATGCCGAAGTCCGTGGGTGCCGACAGCTTCTGGAAGGGCATGGTCGACTGGATCGACGGCTCGAGCACCGATCAGGTCCTCGAGGAGATCCAGGCCGGATACACCTCCTAGTGGCAACGAGGACGAGGGCCGCCGCTCACTGGGCGGCGGCCCTCGTCCTCGCTAGGCTTCAGCTGAGTTCAGAGTCGCACTCGAAAGGGCGTCCATGTCCGCATTCTTCCAGTGGCTCGCGAGCATCCCCGCTCGCGCAGATCCCGATCATCCTCCTCGCCTTCGCGGCCGTCGTCGCGATCATCCTGTTCTTCGTGGAGATCGCGCCCCGCCGAGGCACCCTCTACACGGTCCTCCGTCTCGCGGTGACCGTGCTCCTGCCCGTCGTGCTGCTCCTCGCCTTCGGTCTCTACAACTCGGTCATGTGGGTCGCGGTCGTCGCCGCGGTCCTGGGCGGCGCGCTGTTCCTGCTCGACTTCCGATCCCGCAAAGGCGCGGGCTACGGACTCCAGCTGGTCGCGTTCATGGCCCCGGCCGCGTTCTTCATCCTGATCGGCCTGATCTACCCGACGATCACGACCGCGCTGAACGCCTTCATGAAGAACGACGGATTCGGCTTCGCCGGGCTCGACAACTTCGTCTGGGTCTTCACGAGCCCCGACGGCATCACCGCCTTCCTCAACACGGTCGTCTGGGTGCTCCTCGCCCCGATCACCGCGACGGCCATCGGCCTCGCCTACGCCGTCTTCATCGACAAGAGCCGCGGCGAGAAGTTCTTCAAGCTCCTGGTCTTCATGCCGATGGCGATCTCGTTCGTCGGCGCGTCGATCATCTTCAAGTTCTTCTACGACGTCCGGCAGGGCGACCAGATCGGCGTGCTGAACGGGATCCTCACCGCGTTCGGCGCGACCCCCGTGGACTGGCTGGGCCTGGAGCCCTGGAACACCCTGTTCCTCGTCGTCGTCCTGATCTGGACCCAGGCGGGCTTCGCGATGACCGTGCTCTCGGCGGCCATCAAGGGAGTGCCGGCCGAGCAGCTCGAAGCGGCGTCGCTGGACGGCACCAACGCGTGGCAGTCGTTCTGGAACGTCACCGTCCCGGGCATCCGCTCCTCGATCGTCGTGGTCCTGACGACCATCTCGATCGCGTCCCTCAAGGTCTTCGACATCGTCTCGGCGATGACCGGCGGCCGCTCGGACACCACGGTGCTGGCCTTCGAGATGGTGCGCCAGTTCCAGCTCGGAGCCCGCAGCGGCTACAGCGCGGCCCTCGCGGTCATCCTGTTCCTGCTCGTGCTGCCGATCGTCGTCTACAACGCCCGCCAGCTCGCCAAGCAGAGGGAGATCCGATGAGCGTCACGCCCACTCCGATCCAGGTCCCGGTCGACCGCACCACCGAACGACGCCTCGCCCGCGGGGAGTCGAAGATCGAGACGGCCAGCGGCAAGGTCCGCAAGGCGACCACCTCGCGCGGAGCGACCCTCGCGGCGGCGATCATCGCGGCCATCTGGACGATCCCGACCCTGGGTCTGTTCATCTCGTCGTTCCGCCCCGCGAACGACATCAAGACGACCGGCTGGTGGACGATCTTCGCCAACCCGGGCTTCACGCTCGACAACTACGCGAACGCGCTCAACTCGGGCGACAGCCTGACGCTGGGCAAGGCGTTCGTGAACTCGCTGGTCATCACGCTGCCGGCGGCGCTCATCCCCATCACCATCGCGAGCCTCGCGGCCTACGCGTTCGCCTGGATCGACTTCAAGGGCCGCAACACGCTCTTCGTCCTGGTGTTCTCGCTCCAGATCGTGCCGATCCAGATGGCGCTCGTGCCCCTGCTGCAGCTGTTCTCGGACGGACTGCGCATCGGCAACCTCTACATCCTCCCCGGGCTCGGGGTGAACGGGTTGGACGGCTCGTACGCGAAGGTGTGGATCGCGCACACGATCTTCGCGCTGCCGCTGGCGATCTTCATGCTGCACAACTTCATCTCGGAGATCCCGGGCGAGGTCATCGAGGCGGCGCGCGTGGACGGAGCCGGCCACGGCCAGATCTTCTTCCGCATCGTCCTGCCGCTCTCGGTGCCGGCGATCGCGTCCTTCGGCATCTTCCAGTTCCTCTGGGTGTGGAACGACCTGCTGGTCGCGACCGTCTTCACCTCGGGCGAGGGTTGCCGATCACGAAGGCGCTGCAGGACCTGTCCGGCTCGTACGGCCAGTCGTGGGAGCTCCTCACGGCGGGCGCGTTCATCTCGATCATCGTGCCGCTCATCGTGTTCTTCGCCCTCCAGCGGTTCTTCGTCCGCGGCCTCCTCGCCGGCGCCACCAAGGGCTGAGCGGCCCGCGGTACCGCGATCCGCGGCGTTGTCGTCGTCGGCAGTAGCTTCGCTACAGCTCTCCTCCTCCGCCTTGCGCCTCGCGGCACCGCGCGCCGCTCCACGGCCCGGGACTCCTGTTCAGCAGGGGCCCCGGGCCGTTCGGCGTTTCAGCGGCCCGCTCGGGTGGGTCCGGGGTCTCGATACGCCCCTGCGGGGCTACTCGACCAGCAGGCAGGTCCGGGTCGCCGCCTTCGCTGATCGAGTAGCCCGCGGAGCGGGCGTATCGAGATCCACCTCATCCGGTGCTGGGAGCGGGTGTGCCGCAAGCACGGATCCGCCCTGGGCGGAAGCGGGAGAAGGTGTCGGCGGCCGGGGTTATGGTCGAGCGATGAGCAGGATGGGCGACGTGGCGGCGAGCGGCGGCATGCGTCCGGGAGCGGTGCGGGGGAAGATCTCGAGCAGCGACCCCGATCGTCAGCGCAAGCAGAACGAGGACGCTCCCCGCATCGACCACCTGCTGCGGCGCATCGCCGACCTGTTCCGCGATCACCGCGCCAAGCTGACGCTCACCGTCGTCCTCGTGCTCGTGGGCGCCGCTTTCACCGTCGTGCCGCCGCTGCTCACCCAGCTGGCGTTCGACCGGGGCCTCTTCCCGCCCGACGGCACCCCGAACCTGCCCGTGCTGCTCGAGCTCGTCGGGATCATGGTGCTCGTGTGGGTGCTCTCGGCGGTGCTCGGCGTCTGGCAGACCCTGCTGACCGCCACGGTGGGCAACTCCGTGATGGGCGAGCTGCGCATCCGGCTGTTCCGCCACCTCCAGGCGATGGAGCTCGGCTTCTTCACCCGCACCCGCACCGGAGTGATCCAGTCCCGGCTCGCCAACGACGTCGGCGGTGTCGCGAGCGTGCTCACCAACACGGTGTCGAGCGTGCTCGGCAACACGGTCACGGTGATCGCCGCGGTCGTCGCCATGCTGCTGCTGTCGTGGCAGATGACGATCGTCGCGCTCATCCTGATGCCGGTGCTCGTCGTCGCCCAGCGCCGCGTCGGCCAGGTGCGCGCACGCATCGCGACGAAGACGCAGGAGTCGCTGTCCGAGATGACGGCGATCACGCAGGAGACCCTGAGCGTCTCGGGCATCCTGCTCGCCAAGAGCTTCGGACGCCAGGAGTCGGAGGTGTCGCGGTACGCCGACGAGAACGGCCGCCAGATCGACCTGCAGGTGCGCCAGCAGATGTCCGGGCAGTGGTTCTTCGCGACGGTGCAGATCTTCCTCTCGGTGATCCCCGTGGTCGTCTACCTCGCCGCCGCCTGGCTCATCCTCGGCGGCACGACGGTCACCGCCGGCACGGTCGTCGCCTTCACCACCGTCCAGGCCCGACTGATGTGGCCGCTGCTCGGACTCATGCGCGTGGCACTCGATCTGCAGACCGCCGGCGCCCTCTTCGCGCGCATCTTCGAGTACCTCGACCTGCGCCCCGCGATCATCGACCGCGACGGCGCGCGCGATGTCGACGGCGAGCTCGGCCGGGTCGAGCTCGACGACGTCGTGTTCCGCTACCCCGACCAGACCGAGGAGGCGCGCCCCACGCTCGACCACGTCTCCGTCTCGATCGAGCCGGGGCAGTTCGTGGCCTTCGTCGGGCCCTCCGGCGCGGGCAAGACCACGATCTCGTACCTCGTGCCGCGCCTCTACGACGTGACCGGGGGCGCCGTGCGCTTCGCCGGCACCGACGTGCGGGAGCTGCGGCAGGAGTCGCTCGTCTCGCACATCGGCATCGTCAGCCAGGAGACGTATCTCTTCCACGCGACGATCGGCGACAACCTCCGCTACGCCCGTCCCGGGGCGACGCAGGAGGAGCTCGAGTCGGCCGCTCGCGCGGCGAACATCCACGAGACGATCGTCTCGTTCCCCGACGGCTACGACACCCTGGTCGGCGAGCGCGGCTACCGCCTCTCGGGCGGCGAGAAGCAGCGCCTCGCGATCGCGCGCGTGCTGCTGAAGGACCCGGCCGTCCTCATCCTCGACGAGGCGACGAGCGCCCTCGACACCGTCTCGGAGCGGGTCGTGCAGGCCGCCCTCGACGACGCCTCCCGCGGTCGCACCACCATCGCCATCGCCCACCGCCTCTCGACGGTCGTCTCGGCCGACGTGATCCACGTGGTCGCCGCCGGACGGATCGTCGAGTCGGGGACCCACCGCGAGCTGCTGGCTCTCGACGGCCTCTACGCCTCGCTCTACGCGCAGCAGGCCGAGACGACGATCACGGCCTGAGGCCGGGCCCCGTCCGCCCGGGTCGCCGCGGAGCGGGCGCTGCTCGTGGGGCAGGGCCCGCTCCGTGTCCACTCGGTGTCGAGCCGAGACGGGGATCAGGCCCTGAGGCGGGTCACTCGCAGGCGACCCCGTCGCCGTCGCGGTCGAGCTTCCGGCTGTAGCCGGCGTCGCCGGTGCGGATCGGAGCGGCTCCCGCTGCGCGGACCGCGGTGCAGTTCTCGTAGTACGTCGAGGCGCCAGCGGGTGCGGGGACGGCGGCCGCGGGCGCGGCGGGCGCTGCGACGGGGGCGGGGACGACGACGGCCTGCGCGGCGGCGGATGCGGCGGCGGATTCGAGCTCGGCGATGCGCGTCTCGCGTTCGGTGATCGTGGTCGCGGAGGAGGACGCCTCCGCAGTGAGCGTGTCGATCCTCGACTGCAGACCAGTGGCGGAGGACGTGGCCGCGGCGAGGTCGGAGACGGCGGTCGCGAGTTCCTCCTGCTGCTCGGCGAGCGTGTCCTGCTGTTCGGCGAGCGTGTCCTGCGACGCGACCAGCTGCTCCGTAGCGGCGTCGAGCTGCTCCTGGATGCCGGCCTTGCCGGAGCCGGCGGCGCCGGTGCCGAGGAGCGAGCCGACGGTGAGAGCGCCGATCGAGGACCAGACCAGCGCCCAGAGGGGGACGGTACGGCGCTTCGTGTCCGCGGGGCGGCGCGCGGAAGACAGCGGCGGCGGCCATGAGGTGCTGTTCGTGCTGGTCGTCATGGCGGTGCCCCCGTGCAGTTCGTCGTCTGTCCCCGAGAAGTGGGGCCGACTCACGCTAGTTCGCGCCAGCGACGACGACAACACGGTTGTTGTGCCTAGTCGGTGACGCCACGACGGACCTCGCACCGGGGACCTCGCACCGGGGACGCGCACCGACCGGCGCCGGTCACTCCGCCGGGCGGTCCTCGAGCATCTGCTCCATCAGAGAGATCTCGGCCTCCTGCGCTTTCACGACGGAGGTGGCGAAGTCGGTCGCGACGCGGTCGCGGCTGCGCGAGAGCAGCGCCTCGGCCATGTCGATCGCCCCGCGGTGGTGCGCGATCATCAGCTGGAGGAACCGGCGGTCGAGGTCGCGGCCCGAGGCCGCGGTGAGCTCGGCGATCTGCTCGGGAGTGGCGAGGCCGGGCATGCTCGAGGGCACGACGCCCTGCTCCGTGCCCATGCCCATCGACGAGTGCTCGTCGGCGGCGCCCTCGAGCGTGGGGCGGCCCATCCAGGTCATCGACGGCTCGGGGGAGGCCTGCGGGAGCCCCCAGGAGACGAGCCAGCCGAACAGCTGGCCGGCCTGCTGCTGCTGAGTCAGCAGGATGTCCTTCGAGACGGTGAGGACCTCGGAGTCGGTGCTGCGCTCGTGAGCGATCAGGGCGAGCTCCGCGCCCTGGAGGTGGTGCACCTGCATGTCGCGCGCGAAGCCCGCCTCGGCACTCGTCGAGGACGGAGTCGAGTCGGGCGCGAAGGGCGCGAGGGCGCCGATCACGTAGCCGCCGGCCGCGCCCAGGAGGAGGGCGACGACGGCCACCGCGGCGACGAGGAGGCGGCCCCGGCCGCGGGGTGCGCCGGTGGATCCGCCCGTCACTGCTTGCCGGGGGCGTCGATGCCGCCCGTGCAGGGGGCTCCGGGCTCGGGGGCGGTGGACGCCTGCCAGAAGCGCTCGACGAACGCGTCGATGCGCGGGTCCTCGGGGAGTCGAGGGCGACCTGGGCGTCCCAGGCGCTGAGCACGATGGGCGACTCGAGGCCCTCGTAGGGCGAGACGACGGTGTAGGTGTCGGGAAGGGCGGCGATCAGCGCGTCGACGTCGGCCTGGGGGAGCGCGGGGTCGTAGGTCGCCCAGACGGCGCCGTGCTCGAGGTCGTGCACCGCGTTCTCGTTCGGGACGGGCTGGTCGTAGACGCCGCAGTTCATCCAGACGGCGTTGTGCGGGCCGCCCGCGGGGGAGTCTGCTCGTACTCGACCGCGCCGGTGACGTGATCGGCCTCGTTCTCGAAGGTCTGCAGCCCGTCGATGTTCCGCGCCTCGACGATCTGCTGGTTGCCGATGACCGTGACCGCGACGATGGCGCCGACGGCGAGGATCGCGAGCGACGTGAGCGTGATGATCCAGATGCGGCCGCTCCGCTTCTTGCGCTCCTGCTCGCGCTTGTAGGCCTCGACCTTCTCCTGGCGGGCGCGGTTCTTGGCGGACATCGTGTCTTTGGGCACGGCGGCGTTCTCTCGTTCCATCCGGGGGCGGTGGCGCCGTCGAGCGGCGCGGGCGCCCTGAGAGGCGCTCTCAGAGGATAACGAGACAGCCTCCGGATCGGATCAACGCGGCAGCGGGCCCTCAGCCTGCGAACGTCAGCCAGAGCAGCAGGCCGTTGAGCACGATGAGGAACACCGCGGCGAGGATCGCGCCCAGCGTGGTGAACCAGCGGTTGGCCTGATCGCCCATCAGCGCCTTGTCGCGCGTCAGCACCACCAGCGGCACGAGCGCGAACGGGATGCCGAACGACAGCACCACCTGGCTCAGCACGAGGGCGCGGGTCGGGTCGAAGCCGACGGCCAGCACGACGAGCGCCGGGATCAGCGTCACGAGCCTCCGCGTCACGAGCGGCACCCGCACGTGCAGCAGCCCGTGCATGATCTCGGCGCCGGCGTAGGCGCCGACCGAGGTCGAGGCGAGCCCGGAGGCGAGGAGCCCGACCGCGAACAGGGTCGCGATCACCGGTCCGAGCGCTGCCCCGATGGCGGCGTGCGCCCCCTCGAGGCTGTCGGTGCCGGCGACTCCGGCGAGCGAGTGCGCGGCGAGGAGGAGGATCGCGAGGTTCACGGTGCCGGCGATCGCGAGGGCGACGGTGACGTCGATCCGGGTCGCCGTGAGGATCCTCCGGCGGGCGCCGACCCCGTCGACACGGCCGAAGCGGTCGCGGGCGAGGGCGGAGTGGGCGTAGATGGCGTGCGGCATGACGGTCGCGCCGAGGATCGACGCGGCCAGCAGCACCGACTCCGATCCCTCGAAGCGCGGCACGAGCCCGGCGATCGCCGAGCCTGCGTCCGGCGGATCGACGACCACGCCGATCGTGAACCCGACGGCGATGACGATCATGAGCGCCGTGATGACGCGCTCGAAGGGGCGGGCACCTCCGCGGGTCTGGATGAGCAGGAGCGCGAGCGAGACCGCTCCGGTGAGCAGACCGCCCGCCAGCAGCGGCAGGCCGAAGAGCAGGTTCAGAGCGATCGCACCGCCGATGACCTCGGCCAGATCGGTCGCCATGGCGACGATCTCGGCCTGCACCCAGTAGGCGCGCCTGCCCCAGCGGCCGCGGAGCCGGTCGCCGAGCAGTTCGGGCAGGCTCCGGCCGGTCATCAGCCCGAGCTTCGCCGAGAGGTACTGGATGAGCCAGGCCATCAGGTTGCCCAGCACGACCACCCAGACGAGCAGGTAGCCGAAGCGGGCGCCCGCCGTCATATTGCTCGCGACATTGCCCGGATCGAGGTAGGCGACTCCGGCGACCATGGCCGGGCCGAGCAGGCGGAGGAGGCGGCCGTCGGCGGGACGCCGCGGAACGGCGGCGATCGGAGTGGTCATCGGGGTCCGTTCCGCACGTCGGGAGGGGCGTCTCGCGCGACCGCCGGCAGCGTCGCGGACCCCCACGATAGGGCACTGCGCAGGATCGCGGCAGAGGCGTCCCGCGGGCACGGTGGACGCGTTCGCGGGCTCCCGTCATACGTCCTGGACCGATTGCTACGCTTTTCCCATGACCCTCGATCGAGCCCTGCCAGCACGCCCGGACACCGGGATGGCCTACGCCGAATCGGTGCTGGACCTCATCGGGGACACCCCTCGTGAAGCTCGGCCCGGTCGCCTCCGGAGTGCAGGCCACCGTGCTCGTGAAGGTGGAGTACCTCAACCCCGGCGGATCCTCGAAGGACCGCATCGCCACGCGCATCATCGACGCGGCCGAGCGCGACGGGCTGCTGAAGCCCGGCGGCACGATCGTCGAGCCCACGAGCGGCAACACCGGCATCGGCCTGGCGCTCGTCGCGCAGCAGCGCGGCTACCGCTGCGTCTTCGTGCTGCCCGACAAGGTCGGCGAGGACAAGCGCAACGTGCTCACCGCGTACGGGGCCGAGATCGTCGTGACGCCCACGGCCGTCGCCCCCGAGGACCCCGACTCCTACTACCCGTCTCGGACCGCCTCGCCCGCGAGATCCCGGGGGCCTTCAAGCCGAACCAGTACGCGAACCTCAACGGGCCGCTCAGCCACTACGAGACCACGGGCCCCGAGATCTGGCGCGACACCGCCGGCCGCATCACGCACTTCGTCGCCGGAGTGGGCACGGGCGGCACGATCAGCGGCACCGGCCGCTACCTCAAGGAGGTCTCGGACGGACGCGTGCAGACCATCGGCGCCGACCCCGAGGGCTCGGTCTACTCCGGCGGCGGCGGGCGCCCCTACCTGACCGAGGGCGTGGGCGAGGACTTCTGGCCCAGCGCCTACGACCCGAGCGTCGTCGACCGCATCATCGCCTCCAGCGACGCCGAGTCGTTCGCGATGACCCGGCGGCTCGCCCGCGAGGAGGGCCTGCTCGTCGGCGGCTCCAGCGGGCTCGCCGTCTCCGTCGCGCTCAAGGCGGCGGCCGACCTCGGCCCCGACGACGTGGTCGTCGTGCTCCTCCCCGACGGTGGGCGCGGCTACCTCGGCAAGATCTTCAACGACCGCTGGATGCGCTCCTACGGGTTCCTCGAGCACCGCGAGGAGGACACCGTGCGCGACGTCCTGCGCGCCCGCGCCGCGAATCCGCAGACCGGCGAGCTGCCCGACCTGGTGCACGCGCACCCGAGCGACACCGTGCGCGACGCGATCGAGATCATGACCACCTACGGCGTCTCGCAGCTGCCGGTGCTCACGGCCGAGCCGCCCGTGGTGATGGGCGAGGTCGTCGGAGCGGTGGACGAGCGCGAGCTGCTCGACCGCGTCTTCAGCGGGGCCGCGTCGATGACCGACCCGCTCGGCCCCTCCGCCGGAGCCCCGCTGGCCCTCATCGGGCTCGGCGAGAGCGTCTCGGCGGCCCGCGCGGCGCTCACCGAGAACAACGCGCTGCTCGTCACCGACGAGGGCAAGCCGGTCGCCGTCATCACGCGGCAGGACCTGCTGTCGTTCGCGACCGGGTAGCCGGCGCACCCTCCCTCCCGACTCCGCACCTCCTCCTCGATCCGGAAAGCACGCTCATGCCCAAGAAGCAGCACTTCGACACCCGCGCCATCCACGCCGGACAGGAGTTCGACCCCACCACGGGCGCCGTCGTCCCGCCGGTCTACATGACCTCGACCTTCGTCCAGGACGGCATCGGAGGGTTCCGCGGCGGCTACGAGTACGCCCGGTCGGCGAACCCGACCCGCGACTCCCTGCAGGAGCTGATCGCGTCGATCGAGGGCGCCGACGTCGCCTACTCCTTCTCCTCGGGACTCGCGGCCGAGGACACCCTGATCCGCGCGGCGCTGGCTCCGGGCGACCACATCGTGCTGGGCAACGACGCGTACGGCGGCAGCCACCGGCTGATCGACCGGGTGCACGCGGCGTGGGGCATCCGCAACACCGCGGTCGACATGTCGAACCTGCGCGAGGTGCAGCGGGCGATCGTCCCGGGCGAGACCAAGATGCTGTGGGTCGAGACCCCGTCGAACCCGCTGATGACCATCAGCGACATCGCCGAGCTGGCCGATCTGGCCCACGCGCACGACCTGATCGTGGTCGTGGACAACACCTTCGCCTCGTCGGCGCTGCAGCAGCCGCTGGCCCTCGGTGCCGACGTGGTCGTGCACTCGACGACGAAGTACCTCGGCGGGCACTCCGACGTGGTGGGCGGCGCGCTGGCGCTGCGCTCCGGTCCGCTGGCCGAGAAGGTCGCGTTCCTGCAGTTCGCGGTCGGAGCGATCTCGAGCCCGATGGACGCGTGGCTCACGGTCCGCGGCATCAAGACGCTCGCGGTGCGCATGGAGCGGCACTCGAAGAACGCCCAGGCGGTCGCCGAGTTCCTGGCCGAGCACTCGGCCGTCACGGCGGTGCACTACCCCGGCCTGCCGACGCACCCGGCCACGAGCTGGCGAAGCGCCAGATGTCGGGCTTCGGCGGCATGCTGTCGGTCGAGCTCGCGACGCCGCGCGCCGCGCGCAAGTTCGCGGAGTCGACGAAGCTGTTCCAGCTCGCCGAGTCGCTCGGCGGGGTGGAGTCGCTGATCGGCTACCCCAGCGAGATGACGCACGCGTCGGTCAAGGGCACGCCGCTCGAGGTCTCGGAGTCGCTCGTGCGCCTCTCCGTGGGCATCGAGGACGCGAGCGACCTGATCGCCGACCTGTCGGCGGCGCTGCCCAAGCGCTGAGCGAGGCGGGCGGCGCCCGGCTCGATCTCCGGCTCGTGGGATCCGGTTCGGCTCGCAGGAACCGGCGGATTCCACGAGCCGGACGTGGTTTCGCGAGCCGGAGGTCGACGCCCGGGCCGCTCTGACCTGAACGGCGGCCTACTTGGCAGGATCTCGTGCGACAGCGCGATCCTGCCACTGCGAGGATCGCCGCATGATCTCCTCCGCACGCCGCCTCGTCGACCTCAGCCACACCGTCTCGGACGGCCTCGTGACCTACCCGGGGCTGCCCGCCCCGCGGATCCGGCCGCACCTCACCCGCGAGGCGTCGCGCGCCTCCTACGCCCCCGGCACCGAGTTCGCGCTGGACGTGATCGAGATGATCGGCAACACCGGCACGTACCTCGACAGCCCCTTCCACCGCTACGAGGGCGGGACCGATCTGGCCGGGCTCGATCTGGCGACGCTCGTCGACCTGCCGGCCGTCGTCGTCACGGCACGGGGCGACCGTGCGATCGGACCGGAGGCGTTCGACGGCCTCGACGTCCGCGGTGCGGCCGTGCTGCTCTCGACGGGGTGGGACGCGCTGTTCGGCGAGCCCGGGTACGCGAGCGACGCGCCCTTCCTCACGGAGGAGGGCGCCCGGGTGCTCGTCGCGGGCGGCGCCGTGCTCGTCGGCATCGACTCGCTGAACATCGACGACACGCAGGGCACGGGCTCCCGTCCCGCGCACTCGCTCCTCCTGGGGGCGGGGTGCACGTCGTCGAGCACCTGACCGGGTTGTCCGAGCTGCCCCCGTCCGGAGCGCGCTTCACCGCGGTGCCCCCGAAGGTCAGCGGATTCGGGACCTTCCCCGTGCGCGCGTTCGCCGTGGTCGACGCCCCTAGCGGCCGCGGGGGCCGGGAGCCGTCTGGTTATCCTGGAACGATGCACCCCGCCCTCGCCGCGCTCGGCCGCCGTGTCCGGCCCCGCACCCGGCTCGCCGCTCTCGGCCGCCGGGTCCGCCCGCGGACGCGACTGCTGGCGCTCGCGCGCGCGGCCGGGTCCTCGCCGCAGCGGCTCCGCGAGCGCCGGGCGGCGGCCGTGGCGGCCCGTCCGATCGACCACCCCTCCTCGCTCGCGTTCCGCCGCGAGCTGCTCGGTCTGGAGCTCGCGAACTGCTTCTCGCACCGCCCGGCCGTCGACAGCGGGAGCGACGTCGTGGTCACGATGACGACGCACGGCGAGCGCATCCGGCGCGTGCACGTGGCCCTGGAGTCGATCGCCCGCGGCGACGCCCGCCCGGCGCGGCTGGTGCTGTGGCTCGACGACCCGGCCCTCGCCGCCGACCTCCCGCGGCCGCTGCGACGACTGGCAGCGGCGCGGCCTCGAGGTGCGGCTGGTCGAGAGCGGCTACCGGGTGCACACGAAGTACTACCCGCACCTGCTGTCGGGACGGGCGGGCGAGCGCGACCTCGTCACCTCGGACGACGACATCGTCTACCCGCGCCGGTGGCTCCGGGGCCTGGTCGACGCCCGCTCCCGCTACCCGCGAGAGACGGTGCTCTGCTACCGGGCCCACCGCGTCGCAGTGGTCGACGGCGCCGTCGCCCCGTACACGAGCTGGCGGCCGGTCGCCGACACCCGGGCGCGCTTCGACGTCTTCGGCACCTCCGTGTCGGGTCAGCTGTTCCCGCGCACCCTGATGGAGGAGGTGGCCCGCCACGGCGACGCCTTCCGCGAGGTCGCTCCCGACGCCGACGACATCTGGCTGCACGTGCGCGCGGTCGACGCGGGCCATCGCATCGCCCAGATCGAGCCGACCGCCCAGCTCTTCCCCTTCGTCCCCCGCACCCAGCAGACCGGCCTCTACCTCGTGAATTACTGGGACGGCGGCAACGACCGCCAGGCCGCGGCGAGCTACACGCCCGAGGTCACGGCTCGGATCGCCGGGGCGACTCCCGATCGGCAGGATCCGACCGCATGATGCGCCTCCTCTTCGTCAGCAACCTCTACCCGCCGCAGGTGCTCGGCGGCTACGAGATGACCTGCGCGCGGGTGGCGGAGGCGATGGCTGCGCGCGGCCACTCCGTGCGGGTGCTGACCACGCCGACCTACCTGCCTCCCGAGCCCTCGCCCGTCGAGGTGCACCGCACGCTGGGCCTGCGCACCTACTTCCCGCTGCCGCGGACCGGCGGCGAGATCGCCCAGCTGATGCACCACGAGAGCGCGGTGTCGCGCTTCGAGAACACGCGGATCATGCTCGAGGAGCTGCGCGACTTCGCCCCGACGCACGTCGTCGCCTTCAACCTCGTCGGCCTCGGCGGTCTCGCGCTGATCGATCTGCTGCGCACCGTCGACGCGGCCTGGATGTGGAACCTGGGCGACCGGGTCCCGAACCAGCTCGTCGACGGGCTCCCCGAGCCCGTGCTCGCCGTCTACGGAGCGGACGCCCCCGATCACTTCGCCCGCGGCGAGATCGTGGCGGTCAGCTCCGCCTCGTCGAGTCGATCGAAGCGGGTGGCCGTCTGCTGGGCGACGTCGAGATCATCGGCCGCGGGGTGAGCACGCCGCCCGACTCCGACGCCCCGCGGAGCTACCGCGACGGGGAGTGACCCGCTTCACGTTCGCCGCCTCGCTCGGCGAGCACAAGGGCGTCGACCTCGTGCTCGAGGCGGCCGCGGCCTCGCGGGCGAGACGCGCGACTTCCGCGTCGACCTGTACGGCGACGGCAACGCGGCGGGCTACCGGGAGCGGGCGCTCGCCGCGGGCCTGGACGGCATCGTCGAGTTCCACGGCGCCCGCCCGCGCGAGGAGGTGCTCGCCGCTCATGAGCGAGCGGACGCGTTCCTCTTCCCGACCTGGTCGGGCGAGGCGTTCGGAGTCGCCCCGGTCGAGGCGGCGGCGGCGGGCTGCGTGCCGATCGTGACCGCGACGAGCGGGGTGGCCGAGTTCCTCATCGACGGTGTCGACTGCGTGAAGATCCCGCGCACCGCCGCGGCGCTGCTCGACGCGATGCGCGACGTGGTCTCGGGGAGACCGATCTGGAGGCGCTCGGGCGCCGGGGACGCGCCGCGGCCCGCGGCCCGCTCTCGTTCGACCGGTCGATCGAGCTGATCGAGCGCTCGCTCGAGCGGCGGTCGCGACCGGGCGATCTCTCGGAGCGCACCGCCGACACCGGCCTGGAGGCCGACATCATGGACAAGGACCGCCGGGCGATGGATCTGCTCCACCGCCGGCTCTCCGGACGGGAGCACGACGATGACCACTGAGGACCAGTACCGGGACGCACCCGGCTCCGTGCCGACGAAGCTCGGCCGCGGCGGGCTGGCGCTGCGGGAGGCGGTGCACCGCCTGGTCGCGCCGTACTTCGAGCAGGCGCGCCTGCGCACCGAGGAGGTGGGCGCCGAGACCGCCGCTCTGCGCGACGAGCTGGCGGCGGTCCGCGCCGGGCTCGCGGCGCTGCACGCCGACACGACCGCGCTGCGGGAGGCGACGGAGGAGCTCCGCACCGCGCTCGCCGAGACGACCGCCTCGGCGGCGGAGGAGTCGGCGCACCGCCTGCGCGAGTCCGAGCACCGAGCGGACGGTGCCGAGGAGCGCCTCCGCGGCGTCGAGCTCGAGCTGCGCGCGCTGACGCGGCGGATGGCCGACGTGGTCGACAGCGGGCTCTGACGCCTCCGATCGTCGGGCGCCGGACGCTCCGCGCCAGACGATCCGGCCATACTTATATGTGGTTCCCTCGTCTCGATCGACAACGATCCATCGAGAGAGGCCGGACAATGGCACGACGAATCCCTTCAGAACTCCCCGCACGCCGGCGTAGCGAGGGAGGAGGGGCTCTCGCGGTCGCCGCGGCATCGGCGCTCGCGGCGGTCGCGATCGTGATCGGCGGTGCCGCTCCCGCGGAGGCCTCTCAGACCCTGTACTGCCCCGATGGCCAGTACTGCGCGTGGGAGGACGATCTGCGCCAGGGGCACATCTTCAACCACGTGGCGACTCTGGGCTACGTGGGCGACGGCTGGAACGACCGCTTCTCATCGCTTCAGAACCGCGGCAGGGACGTGGTCGTCTTCTACGAGCACGACTACGGAGCAGGCGACGGGCGCGTCGTCGGCCGCGGGGAGGTGGCGAAGCAGCTCCAGTTCGAGTGGACAGAGCAGGGGCGCCTCTGGAACGACCGCATCACCAGCGTGACGGCGTACTGATCCGTGGTGAAGGCAGTGCAGGTCCTGGCGGCGACGGTCGCGGCGGCCGGCGTCCTCGTCGTCAGCGGGTGCGTCGCCGGGCCGGATTCCGAGGAGGAGAGACCACCCGCCGTCGAGATCGTGCCGAACGCCGCCGTACTCGACGAAGCCTCCGGGACGATGCTCGGGCCGCTCGACGCCTACGGCCTCGATCCGCGGGAGCGCCGGCTGCTCGACCGCGCCTCCGATCTGCTGATCGAGGACTGCGTGCACCGCTCGGGTCGGGAGCTCACCCTCATCGACGTCCTCCAGTACCCGCCGTCGACCCAGTGGTCGCTGAACTACTTCGGCCCCTGGACGACCGAGCGAGCGGCGCGGACCGGGCTCGCCCCGCCGGCCGACGAGCGGGCCGAGGCTCGCCGAGCGGAGGACGAGGCCATGCCGGCCGACACCTACGCGGCGATCATGGACTGTCTGGACCCCGAGGCGATGACCGAGGAGGCGGCGGTGCTCGAGCAACGGGGCCCGGAGGAGTCGCTCGTCGAGCGCGGCCGCTCGTCGAGCTTCAGCTGGGCGAGCGAGGACGCGGTCTGGCAGGAGGCGCTCGGGCGCCTGCAGGGGTGCATGGGCGACCGCGGCTACGTCTACGACGCGTCGCGGAGCCCCTACCTCCCGACGATCACAGGCGAGCCGGACGGCGAGGCGGGGATCCGGGCGGCGCTCGATCACGTCGAGTGCCTGGGGGAGACGGGCGCCGCTCAGACGTTCGTCGACGTGGTCGCGGCGTACCAGGTCGCGTTCATCACCGAGAACGAGGGAGCCCTGGCGGCGGAGGAGAAGGAGACCCGGGAGCGCGTCGCGCTCGCCGAGAGGGTGATCAGTGAGCACTGACGCTCCCCGGCTCCGCCTCGGCCCGCGCCCCTCGGTGGTGGTCGTCGTGGTCGCCGTGGTGCTCGGCGCGATGGCCGCGGCGTTCCTCGCGGGGCTCGCCCTCCGCGAGCCCGACGCCGCCGCCTACGACAACGGCCTCCGCTCGCTCACGACCACCGGTGTCGTCGAGACTCGGACGATGCCCGTGCCGACGGCCCTCGGCACCGTCGGGGAGGCGCGTCGGTCGAGGTGCGCGGATCGGCTCCGGCGGGAGCCGCGTCGGCGCAGATCACCGCCGCTCCGCTCGGTCCGGGCGCCGCGGTCGTCGACGGGGCGCTCCTGTTCGCCGTGGCCGAGGCCCCGGTGTTCGCTCTTGCGCTCGACGGACCGCACTACCGGGACCTCGTCCGCGGCGACGAGGGGGCGGACGTTCTCGCCCTGAACGGCGCGCTCTTCCGGCTCGGGTACGCGGCCGATCCCGAGGAGGACGCGTTCGACGGCGACACCGCGGCCTCGCTCGCCGCGTTCTACGACGACCGCGGCTACCGCGCCCCGCGCGGCCCGGACGTCGTCGCCGCACCGGTCGCCGTCACTCCGAGCACGGCGACTCCGAGCACCGCGACTCCGAGCACCGCCCCTCCGCTGCCGGCGGTCGCGTCGCCCGGCGCCCGAGGAGGTCGGCTGCCGTTCGCCGACGTCGTCGACCTCGATCGCAGCGACTTCACGGTCGGCACTGCACCGACCCTGTACTCGGTGGTCCCGTCCGAGGGAGCGGTGATGACCTGGACCGTGCCGATCGACCGGGTCGTCGCCCGCGTGGATGCGGCGACCGTCGACTCCCTGGCGACGGGCTCGGCAGTGACGATCGTCCAGCCGGCCTCCGGTGCGCGCGTCGCCGGTGTGCTCGAGAGCGTCGGCCCCTTCGCCCCGGCCGTGGACGACGCGCCGCCGGGCTACGACGTCACGGTGCTCGTCGCCGAGGGCGACCGCGCGGCCCTCGCTGCGGGCTCCTCCGTGTCGCTGACCTTCGGCGAGCGGGGCGCCGAGCGGATCGGAGTGCCGGCGACGGCGCTGCGGCAGGACGGCGCCACCACCTTCGTCCTCGTCCAGGAGGTCGGCGAGCCGAGGCGGGTCGACGTCGACGTCCGTGCTCTGGCCGACGGCTGGGCGCTGCTCGACGGCGAGCCGGCACTCGCTGTCGGCGACACCGTCGTGATCGGCTGACGCGGTGCCGGTTCTGCAGTGCCTCGCCTCGAGCGCCGCTTCGACGCCGAGAACCACCCCCTGCGCGGCGTCGACCTGACCGTGGAGGCGGGCGAGTTCGTCGCGATCACGGGCCCGTCCGGCTCGGGCAAGTCGACGCTCCTGAGCGTCCTCGGACTCCTCGACACCCCCGATGCGGGAGCGGTGCTCGTCGACGGCATCGACACCGCGGCGATGAGCGGACGGCGGCTCGACGCGCTGCGCGGAGAGCGGTACGGCTTCGTCTTCCAGGACCCGCACCTGCTGCCCGGCCGGACGGCAGCGCAGAACGTCGCATTGAACACCACCGGGCTGGACCCGCAGGATCGGAGCGATCGCATCCTCCGGGTCCTCGGCGAGGTCGGCCTCGCGCACAAGGCGCTCACCCGCGTCGAGCTGCTCTCGGGAGGGGAGCGCCAGCGCGTCGCCCTCGCTCGCGCCCTCGTGCACCGACCGAGCGTCCTGCTCCTCGACGAGCCGACCGGCAGCCTCGACGAGGAGACGGGCGACGGGATCGTCGGGGTCCTCGAGTCGCTCCGGAACGGCGGGATGGCGCTCGTCGTCGTGACGCACGACTCGCGACTCGCCGCCCGTGCGGATCGGCACCTCTCGATGCGGCGCGGACGCCCGAGGGGCCGACTGCCCCGATGCCTGCGGCGGTCCCGATCCCTGCGGCGGTCCCGATCCCTGCGCCGCCGCCGCGGGCGCGGCGCCGCCCGGCCGCGCTCCTGTCGGACGCGGTGCTCGGCCTCCTGGCGAGGCCCTCCCGCGCGCTGATCGCCGTGGCCGTCGTGGCGATCGGCGCCGGAGGACTGGTGGCCGCCGACGCCCTCACGGTGACGGCAGCGCGCCAGGTCGACGAGTCGGTCCGCAGTGCGGCCGGCGCCCTGGTGCGGATCACTCCGACCTCCGCCGACCGCGACGTCACCGAGGCCGATGCCGAGCGCCTCTCCGCGCTCGACGGCGTCCTGCACGTCGGGCTGCGCTGGGACGTCTCGGACCTGCGGGCACCGGTGACCCGTGCGCCCGCCGCCGTCCTCGACACCTCGGGGGACTCCGTGCCGGTGGTCGCCCTCGGAGGCGACGCGGTCGCGGCGCTCGGCCTCGTCACGGCGCCGGCCTCGGTGGGCGCACTGCTCGCGGCTCCGGCGCCGGTGGCCGACTCGATCGCGCTCGTCGGTCCCGAGGCGGCCGAGCGGCTCGGAGTCGTCCCCGGCGCCGACGGAGCGACGGTCTCGATCGGCGGCTCGTCCCTCAGCGTCGTCGGCACGATCACCGGGGCGGGTCCGGCGGCGGCCGATCTGACGCGCGCGATCGTCCTCTCCCCGGGTGCGGCGGCCCGCGTCTCGAAGGGCTCGACCTCGGGCGTGCTGCTGGCGACGACCGAGCCCGGACTCGCCCGGCCCGTGGCCGACATCGCGCCGACCGCACTCGATCCGGCCGCTCCCTCCGCCTTCGCCGCCGAGACGACCGCCGATCTCGCGGGGCTGCGCAGCCGCATCACCGCGCAGCTCGAGCAGCTGGTGCGCTCCACCGGGGCGGTGCTGCTGGTGCTCGCGATCGCCGGAGCCTTCGCCTCGGCCTGGAGCGCGGTGGCCGCTCGACGGTCCGAGATCGGCTTGCGTCGCGCGCTCGGCGCGTCCCGGGCCGGCATCGGTGCGCTCTTCGTGCTCGAGAGCGCGCTCACCGGCCTCGTCGGCGGGGGCCTCGGCACGGCACTGGGGATCGGAGTGGTGCTGGCCGCCTCCGCGGGTCAGGGCTGGACGCCGGTGCTCGCGGTCGGCGTGCTCGCGCAGGGCCCGCTGCTCGGCGCGCTCGTCGGCGGAGCGGCCGCCCTGATCCCCGCGCGGCGCTCGGCGGCCGTCGAACCGGCACGCGAGCTGCGGAGGTGAGCGTTCGCGACCTCCCTGAGGGGACCTTGCGGTCGGCTGAGCGAACCCGGATGATCGCCGTGAGCGGCCGATCTGCGCCGCAGCGACATCAGCACCATCCGGGGGAAGCACGTGGATTCACGCGCGCGCACTGTCACCGGCGGCCTGGGGGCCGCCGTCGTCCTGTCCATCGGCGCAGCGGGGGTGCTCCTCGGAGCAGGGCCCGCTGCGGCCGCCGAGAACGACGGGATCCCCGCCAACGGCGGCACCGTGCAGCTCGATTTCGGCCCGGAGTGGGCGGGCTGGACCGCCGTCGCCGGTTTCCAGGTGCCCGGGTCAGGCGGGTCGATCAGCTGGACGACGGGGTCCTCGACACCGACGGCACGGGGGCCGTCACGACCTACGCCGGTCCGGTCGACATCTACCTGACGAACCCCAGCAACCCGCGGGACGACCCGCCCGCCGACGTGTACGAGGTGTTCGCCTACCGCGGCGAGACCGTGAGCTGGACGATCGACGCCGCCACCTATGAGGAGACGCTCGTCGGCGAGGCGCCGACGCCGGACGTGCCGAGTCTCGACACCCTCGAGAACGGCGGCCTGATCGCCGTCGGCGAGTACGACCTCGCGCCCGCGCAGTACGAGACGGGGGTCGCCTTCGACCTCACCGTCAGCGGACTGCAGTTCAGCGACGAGACGCCGGGCGACCTCGACGGCCTCGAGGTGACGAGCTACCTCTACTCCGAGCCGAAGGAGATCGGCACGTCCGTCGTCGCGGGCGGCGCCTACACGCAGACGATCCCCGCGGAGTTCACGACCGAGCCGCACACCTACGCCTCGTTCGACGAGTACGGACGTCTCATCGCCGCCGCGACGCTCGACGGCGGTGCCTCCAGCGAGGGCCCGGCCGCGACTCCGGCGCCGACCGCCACGGCGGCTCCCGTCGCCCCGTCGACTCCCGCAGCGGTGACGACGTCCGGGAGGACCGGACGCGGCACGCTCGCGAGCACCGGCGTCGAGACCGCAGGGCTCGCCGCCGGCGGTGCCGCGCTGCTCCTCGCCGGAGCCGTCTCGCTCGTCGCCGTGACGCGTCGCGCCTCGCGCGCCTGATCCGCGCGCGTTCTCGAAGGGGAGGCCGGGCATCCGCCCGGCCTCCCCTTCTCTGCCGTGGGCGAGGACCGGGCACTGGTACCCGTCGGGATGCGCCATCCATGGATGGCCATACGGGCGTGTGCTTGGGTTCGTGTCACACGACGAGAGGCAGACCACATGAGCATCCGACGCACCGAGCAGACCGGCTCGACCCGACCGAGAACCGTCTCCCTGATCGCGGGGGGCCTCGCCGTCGCGGCTGTCGCCGTTCTCAGCGGCGGAGTCGCCCCTGCGCAGGCGTCGCAGACGTTGTACTGCCCTGCGGCGCAGTTCTGCGCGTGGGAGAACGATCTGCGCGACGGCCACCTCTACAACCACAACGCGACCCAGAGCTTCGTGGGTGACAGCTGGAACGACCGCTTCTCCTCGCTCGAGAACCGGCGGCTGAGCCGCGTCGTCTATTACCAGCACGCGTGGGGCCAGGGACATCAGCGGGAGCTCGGGAAGAACTCGACGGCGTTGCAGCTGCAGTTCGAATGGCGTCCGGACGGTGGCACCTGGAACGACCAGATCTCGAGCGTGACCGTCTACTGAGCGCATGCGCCAGCGCCGACGCACTGCCGTCCTTGCAGCGTGCGCCCTCGTGAGCGGCGTCCTCCTCCTCCTCGCGGGCTGCGCGCCGTCGGACCGCTCCGATCACGCCCGACCGGACATCGTCGTCGTCCCCGGCGCTGCGGTGCTCGACCCGGTCTCCGAGACCGTGCGTCTTCCGCTCGACGCCTTCGGCCCGGATGCTCTCGGCAGGCAGCGGATCCAGCGGGCATCCGATCTCCTGACCGAGGACTGCGCCGCGGAACGCGGCGTCGACGTCGCCCTCGTCGATGTGCTCGACTTCCCGCCCACGACCCTGGGCGATCTGAACTTCTTCGGGGTCTGGACCCGCGAGCGGGCTCTCAGGACGGGCCTCGGTCCCGCCTCGGATCCGCTCACCTCGGCACGGCTCGCGTGGGACGGGACCGTGCCGGGAGCCGCCTACGAGGTCGTGCTCGCCTGTCCGGACGAGTCCGACGAGGCGGCTGCGGCACTCGCTGAGCCGTCTCCGGCCGACTCGGTGCTCGCGCGCGGAACCGCCGAGAGCTGGGAGTGGGCGGAATCGGATCCGGTGTGGCGGGCGGCGCTCCTCCGCTACCGGGGCTGCATGCAGGAGCGCGGGTGGACCTTCGACGACGCCTGGACGCCCTACTCGCCGGTGCTCGCCGAAGCCGCCGACAGCGAGTCCGGGATCCGTGCCGCACTCGACCAGGTGGACTGCCTGCAGAGCACGGGGGCGGCGCAGGCCTTCGTCGACGTGGTCGCCGCCTACCAGGTGGCGTTCCTCGGGGAGAACGAGGCGGCGCTCACGGCGGAGGACGCGGAGTGGGAGGAGCGTCTGACGCTGGCCCGTCGGGTCATCGGCGAGCACGGCGGAGAGTGAGGAGAGTCGCGGCGGCGCCTCTCCGCCGCGCTCAGGCCGGCACGGCCGTGCGTGCCAGCAGCTCCGAGATGCGGCCGGTGCAGCCGCCGCAGCCCGTGCCCGCGCGGGTCGCGGTGCCGATGCACGCGACCGTGTCGTTCCCTGCGGCCGCCGCCTCCGTGATGGTGCCGGCCGAGACGCCGTTGCACCAGCAGACCGTGGCGTCGGGAGCGAACGGGTCGCCGGTGGGCGCGGCGCCCGCATCCGGGGCGTCCAGTCGCAGCAGGCTGGAGCGGTCCGCGGGCAGCTCGGAGCCGCGCTCGAACAGCAGCGTCAACTCGGCGCCCACCCGCGGCAGACCCACCGACACGAAGCCGCGGAGCACTCCGCCCACCGTCACGAGCTTCGCGTACCCGCCGCGGGCCGGGTCGGCCCAGACCGTCACCTCGGCGTGGTCGGCGCACGAGGCGGAGTGGGGAGCCGCGTCCCACGGCTCCGGAGTCGGGTCGCCGCCGGCCACCAGGTCGACGCCGTCGGCCTTCAGCATCACCACCGCGGGGCGTGCCTCGGGCACCCGCTCGTCCGCCTCCCGGCCCGCGGACTCCGCGGAGATCCGGGCCGCGAGGCGGTCGGCCTGCTGCCAGCCCGGCCCGATCAGTCCGCTCGGTCCGCCCTCGACGCGGCCGTCGGGCAGAGCGGAGCCGCGCGGCGCGACGTGCGCGCAGTCGCCGATCGCGTAGACGTCGGGGTCACTCCAGCTGCGCTGGTGCTCGTCGACGAGGATCCCGGTCGAGACGGCGAGGTCGGCGCTCGCCGCGAGCTCGGTGCGCGCGCCCACTCCGCACGACAGCACGAGCAGATCGCCCTCGATCTGCTTGCCGTCGGCGCAGACCAGCGCCTGGAAGTGCGCGCGGCCGAGGTCGTCGTGCGCGAGCAGGATGCTCTCGGAGCGGGCGTGCGAGACCATCTCGACCCCGGCCGCGCGCGCCGCTGCGGCGAGCATCCGCCCGCCGCCGTGGTCGAGGTTGCGGCCCATGGGGATGTCGCCGTGGTAGACGACGACGACCTCGGCGCCCTGCTCGGCCGCCGCGAGCGCGAACTCGACTCCCAGCACTCCCGCGCCCAGCACCACGATGCGGGAGCCGGCGCGGACGGCCTCGCGGACGGTGCGCGCGTCGGCGAGATCGCGCAGGGCGACCACGCGGTCGGGCAGCGGGGCGGCGCCGACGTCGAGCGTCTCGGGCGAGGCCGAGCGGACCCGGCGGTCGCGGCGCGCACGCTCCATGCCGGCGAGCGTGGGCACGTTCGCACGGGCGCCGGTGGCGAAGACGAGGCGGTCGTAGGCGAGGCGCTCGTCGTCGTGCAGGCGCACGACGTTCCGCGCGCGGTCGAGGCCGACGGCGGCGGCTCCGAGGCGAAAGACGACCCCCGCCTCCTCCGCCACGGCGCGGTCGCCGAGGTCGAGGCGCTCGCGCGGGGCACGGCCGACGGCGTACTCGGCGAGCAGCACGCGGTTGTAGGCGTCGTCGCTCTCGGCGCCGACGACGGTCAGCGCGACGGAGCCGGCGCGGACGGCGGGGAGCAGCTCCTCGACGAAGCGCGCGCCGACCGGGCCGTAGCCCAGGAGGACGACGCGCTCGGGGTGGCGGTCAGACGGCATCGGACGCTCCTTCCGCGCGCACCCAGACCCGGGTGCGCTTGAACTCCGGCATGGACGAGATCGGATCGACGACCGCCTCGGTGAGCAGATTGGCGCACTGGCGGCCCGCGTAGTGGAAGGGCAGGAACACGGTGTCGTGGCGGATGTCGGCGGTCACGCTCGCGCGGGCGGTGACGACTCCGCGCGCGTTGCCGATCGAGACGGAGGTCTCGTCGCGCACGCCCAGCCGCGACGCGGTGGCCGGGTGGATCTCGAGCCGCGCCTCCGGCCGCGCGGCGTCGAGCTCGGCGACCCGGCGGGTCTGCGTGCCCGACTGGTACTGCTGCAGGTAGCGCCCGGTGATCAGCGTCAGCTCGTCGCCGCGGTCGACGACCGAGCGGTCGGCGGCGGTGACCGCGACCATCCGCGCGCGGCCGTCGGGGTGGCCGAAGCGCTCGCCGAAGAGGCGGGGCGTGCCGGTGCTGCCGGCGGGGTAGGGCCAGTAGGCCGCGACTCCCGTGTCGAGCAGGTCGTGCGAGAGGCCGGAGTAGTCGGCCGGGCCGCCCGCGGAGGCGCGCGCCAGTTCGTCGAACACCTCCGACGGCACGGTCGACCAGGTCGAGGGCGCGTCCAGGCGGCGGGCGAGCTCGCTCAGGATCCAGAGCTCGCTGCGGACGCCCGACGGCGGATCGAGGGCGCGGCGGCGGCGCAGCACCCGGCCCTCGAGCGAGGTCATGGTGCCCTCCTCCTCCGCCCACTGCGGCACGGGGAGGACGATGTCGGCGAGCGCCGCCGTCTCGGAGAGGAAGAAGTCGCAGACGACGAGGGTGTCGAGCGCGGCGAGTCCCGCCCGCACCGCGTCGACGTCGGGCGCCGAGACGACCACGTTCGAGCCGTGCACGAGGAGGCACTGGACGGAGCGGCCGAGCTCGCCCAGGAGGGCGACGGCGGGGAGGCCGGGTCCGGGGATCGACGCCTCGTCGACCCCCCAGACGCCGGCGACGTGGCGTCGCGCCTCCGGGTCGCGGATCGAGCGGTAGCCCGGCAGCTGATCGGCCTTCTGGCCGTGCTCGCGGCCGCCCTGCCCGTTGCCCTGCCCGGTGAGGGTGCCGTAGCCGGAGCCCGGCCGGCCGACGAGGCCGAGCACCAGCGCCAGGTTGATCGCCGCGGTGGCGGTGTCGGTGCCGTCGACGTGCTGCTCGACTCCGCGGCCCGTGAGCACGTAGGAGCGGCCCTCGGCGAGCCGCCGGGCGGTGCGGCGCAGCAGTTCCACCGGCACGCCCGTGACGGAGGAGGTGCGCTCGGGCCACCACGACGCGACGCTGCGGCGGACCGCGTCGAAGCCTGTCGTGCGCGCCTCGAGGTACTCCGTATCGGCGAGCCCCTCCGCGAGCACGAGGTGGGTGAGCCCGAGCAGCAGCGCGAGGTCGGTGCCGGGTGCGGGCTGGAGGTGGATCCCCGCGCCGTCCTCGGTGAGACGAGCGGTGGCGGAGCGGCGCGGATCGACGACCACGAGTCCGCCGCGTGAGCGCGCCCCCGCGAGGTGGGCGAGGAACGGCGGCATCGTCGCCGCGACGTTCGAGCCGAGCAGGAGGATCGTGTCGGCCTCGTCGAGGTCGGTCACGGGGAACGGCAGCCCCTGGTCGACTCCGAACGCCCGGTTCCCCGCCGCCGCGGCCGAGGACATGCAGAACCTGCCGTTGTAGTCGATCCGGGAGGTGCCGAGGGCGATGCGGGCGAACTTGCCCAGCTGGTAGGCCTTCTCGTTGGTGAGACCGCCGCCGCCGAAGACCGCGACGGCGTCGGCGCCGTGGTGCTCCCGGGTCGAGAGCACCGCCTCCGCCACCGCGTCCAGCGCCCGCTCCCACGACACCTCGGCGAAGTCGCCGTCGGTACCGCGCATCAGCGGAGCACGCAGCCGCTGCCCGCTCGCGAGCAGCTCGGCCGCCGTCCAGCCCTTGGCGCACAGCCCGCCGCGGTTCGTCGGGAACTCCCGCCCGGCGACGGCGATCGGCGTCGGAGCGTCGACCGGCGTCAGCGTCATCGCGCACTGCAGCGCGCAGTAGGGGCAGTGGGAGTCGACGCCCGCGGGGGCGGTCGGTGCGGCGGCGGTCTCCATGCTCAGATCCTGGTCCCCGTCGTCGCGGCGAGGCGGAGGTAGACGCCCGCTGTGATCGCGAGCATCACCGCGTAGGCGGCCACGAACCAGCCCAGTGCCGTCGTGTAGTCGCCGAACGCGGTCTTCGAGAAGCCCAGCAGCTGCGGGATCACGAAGCCGCCGTAGGCGCCGATGGCCGAGATGAGACCGAGGGCTGCGGCGGCCTTGCGCTGGGCGCCGACTCCGTCGCCTCCCGACTGCCGGGCACGCAGGGCGAAGACGGTCGGGATCATCCGGTACGTCGCCCCGTTGCCGATGCCCGCCGCGGCGAAGAGCACGAGGAAGCCCAGCAGGAACAGCCAGAAGCTGCCCAGCGGGAGTGTCGCGATGACCCCGAGGATCCCCGCGCCCATGGCGATGAACGCGGCGATCGTGACCGGGGCGCCGCCGAAGCGGTCGGCGAGGCGGCCGCCGTAGGGGCGGGAGAGCGAGCCGACCAGCGCCCCGAGGAACGCGAGCGTCAGGGTCGCGGAGCCGATGGCGAACGTCGAGTACTCCGGGAACGTGTCGGCGATGAGCTTGGGGAAGACCCCGGCGAAGCCGATGAACGAGCCGAAGGTGCCGATGTAGAGGACCGCGAGGATCCACAGGTGCGGTTCGCGCAGAGCGGCGAGGGAGGCGGCGACGTCGGCCTTCGCGGCCCCGAGGTTGTCCATCCGCTTGTACGCGCCGATCATCGCGACGACGATCAGGGGCACCCAGATCCAGCCGGCGAGCGGCAGGTTGACGGTCGCCGCGGCGCCGATCGTGATCGCGATCGGCACGATCAGCTGGGCGACGGCCGCGCCCAGGTTGCCGCCCGCCGCGTTCAGCCCGAGCGCGTAGCCCTTCTGGGCATGCGGGTAGAAGAAGGTGATGTTCGCCATGGAGCTGGCGAAGTTGCCGCCGCCGAAGCCGGCGAGCGCCGCGATCAGCAGCATCACGCCGAAGGGCGTGTCGGGGTTCCCGACCGCGAGCGCCAGTCCGATGCTCGGGATGAGCAGCAGCGCCGCCGAGACGATCGTCCAGTTGCGCCCGCCGAAGCGCGGCACCATGAACGTGTACGGGATCCGGAGGGTCGCGCCGACGAGGCTCGGCATCGAGATGAGCCAGAAGATCTCGCCGGTGGTGAAGTCGAAGCCCGCCGCGGGCAGCTGTACCACGACGACCGACCAGAGCTGCCAGACGACGAAACCGAGGAACTCGGCGAAGATCGACCAGCGCAGGTTGCGGGAGGCGATGCCCGCCCCTCCGCCTCCCACTGCGCGGGGTCCTCGGGGTTCCAGCCGTCGATCCAGCGGCCGGGCCGGCGGGTGAGGCCGGAGGCGGTGACGGTCGTGGGGGCGGTGGTCGTCGGCGGTGCAGCAGTCATCGTGTTCCTCCGGAGAAGGGTCGGCGCGCGCGGGGGCGGGCTCGGGAAGGGGAGGTGGAGCGGTGGTGGTGCGGGAGGAGCGGGTGCTCAGGCGTGGCGGCCGAACAGCTCCGAGACGATGTCGACCAGCTCGCGGGCGGGCGGGTCGACGGCGGTGAGCAGGGGGGCGGACGCGAGATCGGCGCCGGCGGAGGCGGCGAGCCCGGCGAAGTAGCCGGGGGCCAGGAGGTAGGTCGAGACGACGACGCGCTCGCCGGGGTGGGCGGCCCGCTCAGCGGCGACCGCGTCGGCGACCCGCGGCTCGGCGGCCGAGATGAACGAGACGCTCACCTCGCGGCCGAGCTCGGCGGCGAGCAGCCGACCGGTCGTCCAGCAGTCGGCGACGGCGCCGGCATCGCTGGAGCCGGCCGCGGCGAGCACGATCCGGTCGCCGTCGCCCAGGCCCGCCTCGCGCAGGCGGCGGGCGAGGATCCGGGCGAGTCGCGGATCCGGCCCGAGCGCGCCGGTGACCCGCACCGGCCGCTCCGCCTCGGCCGCGGCCTCGGCGAGGTCGACGTGCACGTGGTAGCCGGCACTGAGCAGCAGCGGCACGACGACCGCCGACCGCCCGGGCTCGAGGGCGCCCAGGGTCTCGGGCACGTCCGGCTGCTGCACGTCGACGAAGGAGTCCAGGACGTCGACGGCCGGATTCGCGGTCCGCACCGCGTCCACGAGCGCGGCGACGGCGCGGCGGCCGTCGTCGTCCGAGGTGCCGTGGGAGGCGGCGATCAGCGCCGTCCGCTGGGCCACCTCGATCACGCCGTCCGACTCCCGAACCATCCAGGTCGCGAGGTGCAGCGACTCGGAGGTGTAGCACCGGCCGGTCTCGAGGTCGAAGACGTCCTTGTGCAGGGGGGAGGCGATGGTGGCGCGCTGCACGCCGTCGACGCTGCGCGAGCCGACGATGCCGCGCGAGAGCACGGCGGCTCCCGTCGCGGGGTCGAGGTTCGAGACGGCGAAGACGCGGCCGTCGGGGAGGAGGAAGAGGGCGAGCTGCACGCCGCCCACGAGGGCGGCCTCGCCCCAGAGCGGCTCGAGCTCGAGCCGGTTGCAGACGGGGACCCAGGTGGTCGTCGTCGCCGGAGCGGACGGGCTGTCGAGGAGTGTCATGGTCCCGCCTTCTCGATCGAGGGGCCGCATCCGGTGGGAGGCGGTGGAGGACGCGCATCCGGTCGGAGGCGGTGATGGACACGGTAGGGACCCCGCGTTTCGTCCGATGACGCCTGCGGTGTCCCGGGCGTAACGAAGCTCTCACGACGGCCGGACCGCCCCGTGAGACGCCCGTCACAGAGCGTTACGTCCGGGCAACGGTGGGGAAACGGCGCGTGCCTACGGTGGAGGGCATGACAACCGCAGGAGCGAACCCCGCCGCCCGAGCCCCTCGACGCGTGCTCGTCGTCGGCGCAGGGCCCGCCGCGCACCGCCTGGTCGACGCGCTCGTGGCACGGACCGGCTCCGACGCCCTCGACATCACCGTCTTCGGCGAGGAGGTGCACCACCCCTACGACCGCGTCGCCCTCTCGAAGCGGCTCGAGGGACTCGTCGACCTGACCCTCGGCGACGGCGCGCTGTGGGAGTCGGCGCGGCTGATCACCTCCTCCCGCGTCGTCGCGATCGATCCGGAGCACCCCCGCGTCGAGCTGGCCGACGGCCGCTGGTTCGAGGGCGACGAGATCGTGCTGGCCACCGGCTCCTCCGCCACCGTGCCCCCGATCGCCGGCGCCGAGCACGGCCGCGTCTACCGCACGCTCGAGGACGTCGACTCGCTCGTCGCCGATCTCGCCGCCTTCCAGGAGCGCAAGGGCCGCCCGGCCAACGTGGTCGTGGTCGGAGGAGGGCTGCTCGGCCTCGAGGCCGCGGGCGGCGCGCACCGGCTCGGCGCGCGCACCGCGCTCATCCACTCCGGCCGCTGGCTGATGAGCGCCCAGCTCGACGAGGGCGCCGGCCAGGCTCTGGGCCGCATCATCTCGGCGCAGGGCATCGCGCTGCACCTCGGCAACCGGCCCACCGAGATCCTGACGTCCCCCACCGGCACGGTGCTCGGCGTCACCCTCACCGACGGCTCGAGCATCAGCGCCGACGTCGTCGTCTTCTCGATCGGCATCACCGCCCGCGACGAGCTGGCGCGCGCGGTCGGCATCGACGTCGCTCCGCGCGGGGAGTGGTGGTCGACGACGCCTGCCGCACCAGCCGCGAGCACGTCTGGGCCATCGGCGAGGTCGCCGCGATCCAGGGACGCACGGTGGGCCTCGTCGCCCCGGCGAACGCGATGGCCGAGGTCGTCGCCGACAGGCTGCTCGGCGGCGACGCGACGTTCCCCGGAGTGGACGACGCCACCAAGCTCAAGCTCTCGGGCGTCGAGGTGGCCAGCTTCGGCGACGCGCTGGGGGCCGGCGAGGGCGCCCTCGAGGTCGTCTACGCCGACCCGGCCCGCGGGCTGTACCAGAAGATCGTCGTCTCGGACGACGCGAAGACCCTGCTGGGCGGCATGTTCGTCGGCGACGCGGGGCCCTACTCCTCCCTCCGCCCCCTGCTCGGCCGCGAGCTGCCCGCCGAGCCCAGCGCGTACCTCGCCGCGGCCGGCGCCGAGGCCCGAGCGGCGACCTGCCCGACGACGTGCAGCTCTGCTCCTGCAACAACGTGTCGGTGGGCGAGGTGCGCCACGCCATCGGCGAGGGCTGCACCGAGCTCGGGCCGCTGAAGGCGTGCACGCGCGCCGGCACCCAGTGCGGGTCCTGCGTCCCCCTGGTGAAGAAGCTGCTCGACACCGAGCTCACGAGGGCCGGCGTCGAGGTGTCGCGCGCACTCTGCGAGCACGTCTCGCTCAGCCGGAGCGAGCTGTTCGAGTCGGTGCGGATCCTGGGCCTCCACTCGGCCGAGCAGGTCATGGAGCGCTTCGGCTCGGGGCTCGGCTGCGACGTCTGCAAGCCGGTCATCGCCTCCGTCCTCGCCACGCAGACCAACGCCTACATCCTCGACGCGGGCCAGGCGCCCCTGCAGGACACCAACGACCGCGCGCTCGCCAACATGCAGAAGGACGGCACGTACTCGGTCGTCCCGCGCATCCCGGGCGGCGAGATCACCCCCGCCAAGCTCAAGGTCATCGCCGAGGTCGCCGAGCAGTACGGGCTCTACACGAAGATCACCGGCGGCCAGCGGATCGACATGTTCGGCGCCCGCCTCGAGCAGCTGCCCGAGATCTGGACCCTGCTCGTCGACGCCGGCTTCGAGTCGGGCCAGGCGTACGGCAAGTCGTTGCGCACGGTGAAGTCGTGCGTCGGATCGACCTGGTGCCGCTACGGCGTGCAGGACGCGGTCGGCATGGCCGTGTTCCTCGAGGAGCGCTACCGGGCCTGCGCTCGCCGCACAAGTTCAAGCTCGGCGTGAGCGGATGCGCGCGCGAGTGCGCGGAGGCGCGCGGCAAGGACATCGGCGTGATCGCGACCGACACCGGCTGGAACCTCTACGTCGGCGGCAACGGCGGCTACCAGCCCGCTCACGCGCAGCTGCTCGCGCAGGACCTCGACGACGCGACGCTCGTGCAGTACATCGACCGCTACGTCATGTACTACGTCCGCACCGCCGAGCGCCTCCAGCGCACGGCGCGCTGGCAGGAGGACCTCCCCGGCGGTCTCGACCACGTGCGCGAGGTGGTCTGCGAGGACTCGCTCGGCATCGCCGCCGAACTGGAGGCCGCCATGGCGACCCACGTGGACACCTACGTCGACGAGTGGGCGGCGACCCTGGCCGACCCCGATCGGCTGCGCCGCTTCCGCTCCTTCGTCAACGCGCCCGACACCGCCGATCCCCGGGTCGCGACCGTGCGCGAGCGCGGCCAGATCCGCCCCGCGGGCAGCGACGAGCGCTCCGACGGACCGGTGCTGGTGGCGGGGACGACGATCCCCGTCGGACCGGTGAGCGTGGTGGGGCCGCCGGCCTCGCTGTCCGCGTCCGCGCCTGCGTCCGGTTCCGCTTCCGCTTCCGTGAAGGAGTCCTGATGCAGCTCTCACTCGACCTGACCGGCCGCCGCGTGCTCGTCGTGGGCACCGCCTCCGGCACCCGCCGCGTGCTCGCCCGCTACCGCGCCGCCGGGGCGCTGGCCGAGCGGCGCGAGGCCGACGACTCGCTGCCCGTGCGGCTGGCCTCCGCCTCCTCCTCCTGGCCGCGGGCTGCCCCGCGCTCCTCGTGTGGGTCGAGGGCTCCGCCGAGCTGCGCGCCGCCGCCTCCGCCGAGGCCGCCCGCCACGGGATCTGGACGGTCGAGGAGGCCGCCGCTCCGCACCGCCCTCGGGCACGTGAGCATCGTCGGCGGGGGCCCCGGCGACTCCGAGCTGATGACGCTCGCCGCGCACCGGGCGCTCCGCGAGGGCCGACGTCGTGCTCTACGACCGCCTCGGCCCGCACGACGGCCTCGCCGACTGGGCGCCCGGCGCCGAGCTGATCGACGTCGGCAAGACCCCGGCCACCACGCGGTGCCGCAGCACGAGATCGAGCGGCTGATGGTCGCCCGCGCCCTCGACGGCCTCGACGTCGTGCGGCTGAAGGGCGGCGACCCCTTCGTCTTCGGCCGCGGGTCCGAGGAGGTGCGCGCCTGCCGCGTCGCCGGAGTCCCCGTCACGGTCGTGCCTGGAGTCACGAGCGCGATCTCGGTGCCGGCCGCCGCCGGCATCCCGGTCACCCACCGCGAGGTCAGCCGCGCCTTCACCGTGGTCTCGGGCCACGCGCCCTTCAGCGAGGAGGAGCTCGGGCACCTGGCCGGCCTCGGCGGCACGCTCGTCGTCCTCATGGGTGTGAACACGCTCCCGCACCTGGTCGCCGGACTGCAGCGCGCCGGGATGGGGGCGGGGATGCCGCTCGCGATCGTCGAGCGCGGCTGGTCGCACGCCCAGCGCACCACGATCACCTCCGTCGGCGAGGTGATGGGGCTGCTCGCCGACCTCGCTCCGCGCTCTCCCGCGGTCATCGTCATCGGCGAGGTCGTGCGCCAGGCCGCGTGCGATGATGCTCAGGATCCCGAGAGCATCGCCCGCGCGGTCGATGCGCTGACCACGTGAGACCCCGAGGCCCCCGATGACCGGCACCGACCGATGAGCGGCACCCCCCGATGAGCGGCACCGACGCGACCGACCTCCGACGCCTCCTCGCCCGGGTTCCGCCCCGACCAGCTCGTCGGCTTCCGCATCGGCGTGACCTCGGACCGCCGCTCCGAGGACCTCATCGCCGCCTTCGAGCGCCGCGGCGCCGACGTCACCCACGCACCCACCATCCGGATGCGCGGCATCGACACCGAGGGCGTCCTCGAGGACGAGACCCGGGCGATCGTCGCCGGGCGTCCCGACATGCTGCTCGCCACCACCTCCTACGGCATGCGCCGCTGGCTCGAGGCGGCCGACGCGGCCGGGCTGGGCGACGAGCTCGTCGACGCGCTCTCGGCCGCGCGGATCCTCGTCAGGGGTCCGAAGGCCCGCGGAGCCGTCCGCGCCGCCGGCCTCGACGACCACGGCATGAGCGAGCGCGAGACCACCACCTCCCTCGTCGACCTCGCCCTGCGCTCCGGAGTGGACGGCCGCACGATCGCCGTGCAGCTGCACGGCTTCACCGACCCGCACCAGCCCGAGCGCTTGACCGACGCGGGCGCGACGGTCCTCACCGCCGCGCCCTACCGCTGGAGCGTGCACGAGGACTCCGCGCGCGTCCTGCGCCTGATCGAGGCGATCTGCTGCGGCGGGATCGACGCCGTCACCTTCACGAGCGCGCCCGCGGTCGAGGCCCTGTTCACCGTCGCCGAGGCCGCGGGCCGGCTCGACGCCCTGCAGGCCGCCTTCCGCGAGACGGTCGTCGCGGCGGCGGTCGGCCCCGTCACTGCGGCCCCGCTCGTCGAGGCGCAGATCCTGCCGATCGTCCCCGACCGGTTCCGGATGGGCGCCCTCATCCGCCTGCTCTGCGAGCACCTCGAGCAGAGCGCGCCGCGCATCGCCACCGAGTACGGGCCCCTCGAGCTGCGCGGCCGCCACGCTGTGCTCGCGGGGAGCGGGTGCCGCTGACCCCCGTGGCGCTGGCACTGTTCCGCACCCTGGTCGCCGCCGAGGGAGCGACCGTCGCGCGCGGCGTGCTCGCCGCCTCCGCCCCCGAGGCGCTCGACGACCACGCGGTCGACGTCGCGATCAGCCGCCTGCGCCAGGCGCTCCCGGAGCCGCGCCTGGTCGCCACCGTCATCAAGCGCGGCTACCGCCTCGCTACCCCCTCTGAGCCCGCCGCCCCGGTCTGCGGGTCGCCGTTGGACACTTTCTGCTGCTCTGACGGCTCCGTAGCCGCAGAAAGTGTCCAACGGTGTCACGCAGCCGGCCGCCAGCCCGCGGCGAGGAGTCGGGCGCGTACCAGAGCGGCACATCCCGCGGGATCTCGGCTGAACGACAGGCCCGAGATCCTGGCGACGGAGTAGCCCGCCGCCGCGAGCCTCTCGTAGCGGATCAGGTCCCGATCCCACTGCGCGCGGTCGGTGCGGTGGTGGTCTCCCTCGTACTCGCCGCCCACCTTCCAGCGGGGGTAGAAGACGTCGACCCGTCCGATGAACACTCCTCCGCGTCGAACAGCTCGACCTGGAGCTCGGGCTCGGGCAGCCCCGCCCTCAGCAGGGCGAGCCTGAAGCGGGTCTCCCGACGCGACTCGGCACCCGAGCGCACGAGGGCGAGGGCGCGCCTAGCCGCTCGGGCTCCCGGACCGGTGAAGCCGGCGACGCGGCGCTCGAGCTCGTCGCGGGTGACCCAGGGGCGCTGATCCCCGGCGACCTGTCGCACCGGCTGGCGCACCAGCGCATCCCCGACCGCCACGAGGTCCTCGAGAGCGAGCACGGTCGCGAGGTGGCAGAAGAGGCTCGCGCCGTCAGTCAGGCGCAGTCCGTGTCGGATGACGGCGCGCACCTCCGGGTCGCGGATCGAATGCCCGATCACACCCTCGCCGCCGGGGAGCTCGACCGGGATGCCGGACCGCGACATGCAGAGGCTCGTCCGGAGCCTCGCGCGGCAGATCGAGTGGCCACAGCCGAGCCGCGGTGAGGTGGCTGAAGACGGCTCCGTCGCCGAGCACGGTCGAGAGCGCCCCGGCCCGCGCCGCGACGGTCGCCGGCGATCCTCTCGGCGCCCGCACGCCCCGATGAGGGATGTCCAGGTCCGCTGCGCGGAGGCGCGCACCGGTGACGTCGTGCGCGGCGGCCTCGGCGATCGAGAACGCACGACCGGGGAGGCCGTCGGGGAGGGGTGAGGGCTCGCGCATCGCAGAAGGGTGCCTCGAATCGGGGCTCTCTCGCTCGCGTTCTCCACAGGCCGGCCCCGCGCGCGCGGCTGCCAGAATGGGGCGCATGAGCAGCGCAGCCCTCCGTGTCGTGATCGCCCCCGACTCCTTCAAGGGGTCCGCGAGCGCGGTCGAGGTCGCCGAGGCGCTCGCCGAGGGCTGGCGCGAGGAGCGTCCCGGCGACGCCATCGTGCTCGCGCCGATGGCCGACGGCGGGGAGGGGACGGTCGACGCGTTCGAGGTCGCCGTTCCCCAGGCGGCGCGGCACACGATCACCGCGACGGGGCCCGACGACCGGCCGGTCGAGACCTCGTGGCTCCTGCTGCCCGGCGGTGCGGCGGTCGTCGAGCTCGCGTCGGCCAGCGGCATCACGCTGCTCGACCCGCTCCGTCCTCTCACCGCGCACACCCGCGGTTTCGGGCAGGCGATCGCGGCCGCTCTCGACGCCGGGGCGCACTCGCTGCTGCTCGCGATCGGCGGCAGCTCGTCGACCGACGGCGGCGTCGGAGGCGCTGCGCGAGCTGGGCGCGCGGTTCCTCACCGTCTCGGGTCACGACATCGGCGACGGAGGCGGGGCGCTGCACGACCTCGCGGCGGTCGACCTGCACGGCGTGCGGCGGGTGCCGGCCGGCGGCGCGCTGATCCTGAGCGACGTCACCAATCCGCTGCTCGGCGACTCCGGAGCGGCGCACGTCTTCGGTCCGCAGAAGGGCGCGAGCCGTGAGGACGTCGTGCGCCTGGACGACGGACTCCGGCACCTGGCCGCGCACCTCGACGCGGATCCGGAGGAGGCGGGCACGGGCCGCGGGCGGCACCGGATTCGGGCTGCTCGCGTGGGGCGCTCGCCTCGCCCCGGGCTCGGCCGCGGTCGGCGAGGCGCTCGGCCTGCCCGCCCTCGTCGAGGGCGCCGACGTCGTGCTCACGGGGAGGGGCGCTTCGACGCCCAGTCGATGGCGGGCAAGGTGCCGTCCTACCTCCTCGGGCTCGCGGAGGCGGCCGGGGCCCGGGCGATGCTGGTCGCCGGAGCGATCCAGGCGCCCACCGGAGCGTTCGCCGCGGCGGCCTCGCTGACCGACGCGGCCGGGTCCTCCGCCGCCGCGATCGCGGAGCCGCTGCCCTACCTGCGCGCGGTGGCGCGGGACCTGGCGCGCCTGGTCTGACCGCGCGCGGCCCCGCCTCCGGTGTCGGTGGTGCGGCCTAGCGTTCGAGCATGATCCCGGACGCGCGACGACCCCTAGATGTGGTGGTCGCCCCTGCCTGCGCACCCAGATGTCGGGAACAGCGACACGCCGACGAGCGTTGTACACAGGGAACGCCGGGAGCTCCTCCACAGCGGTGGATAACTCGGCGCGATCCGCGTCCTTCCGCGGATCCGCGGGCCTCGGCCTGTGGATGAACGGGGAGGAACCGGTGGATAACTACACGAATGTAACTACTAGCCCTAGTGGGCTCCCGTCGGGCGCCCCCCTATATGTAGTATTGCTGAGCAGGTCGGAGCGAGTGCCCCACCGGCGCCCCGCACCACCCCAGACGTACCATTCACGACCGTCTCCTCCCCGATCGGCACGCCGACGAGGAGCACAGGAGCCGGCCCAGGACACCCTCCCGGAAAGGACGACACGCATGGCCGTGACGGTCTACACCAAGCCCTCCTGCGTTCAGTGCACGGCGACCTACCGAGCCCTCGACAGCAAGGGAATCGACTACGAGGTGTTCGACCTCTCCGTCGACGAGAAGGCCCTCGAGGCCGTCAAGGCGCTGGGCTACCTGCAGGCCCCCGTCGTCATCACCGACGACGACCACTGGAGCGGTTTCCGCCCCGACAAGATCGCGACGCTCTGAGGCACCTGAGCGGCGATCTGCGGCGTTGTCGTCGGGCGCCGTAGCGCCGCTACGGCTTCCTCCTCCGCCTTGCAGCTCACCACTCAGGCGCCTCAGAGCAGGTGCGAGTGGAAGAGCCCTCACGCTCCGTCGGTCCGGGTGGGCAGGTTCTGCCCCGGATCGGCGGAGGATCCGAGTCGCGAGGCCCGGGTCCTCACCGGAACGACCGCCAACGACGCCCCGCAGGGCACCCGGAGGAGGAGCACGCGATGAGTGAGCTCGTCTACTTCTCCAGCAGCTCGGGCAACACGCACCGCTTCATCGAGAAGCTGGGGCGGCCCGCGCAGCGCATCCCGCTGCACTCGCACCGCGACGGCGCCAAGGCCGAGACGCTCCACGTCGACGAGCCGTACGTGCTCGTCCTGCCGACCTACGGCGGCGGGATCGACGGGGAGCGGTGCCCAAGCAGGTCATCCGGTTCCTCAACCAGCCCCGCAACCGCTCCCTGCTCCGCGGCGTGATCGGCGCCGGCAACACCAACTTCGGCGAGGCCTACTGCCTCGCCGGCGACATCATCGCGAGGAAGTGCGCCGTGCCGCACCTCTACCGCTTCGAAGTATTCGGAACCCCAGACGACGTCCGCGCCGTCGACGAAGGATTGGACACGTTTTGGACGCAGCAGTGATCGACGCCCCCCGGGACGCCGCGCAGATGGACTACCACTCGCTCAACGCGATGCTGAACCTGTACGGCCCGAACGGAGAGATCCAGTTCGACAAGGACCGCGAGGCCGCTCGCGAGTACTTCCTGCAGCACGTCAACCAGAACACCGTGTTCTTCCACTCCCTCAAGGAGCGCCTGGACTACCTGGTCGAGAAGGAGTACTACGAGCAGGCCGTGCTCGATCAGTACTCGTTCGGAGTTCATCCAGCAGCTGAACGATCTCGCGTACTCCAAGAAGTTCCGCTTCGCGACCTTCCTCGGCGCCTTCAAGTACTACACGTCGTACACGCTCAAGACGTTCGACGGGAAGCGCTACCTCGAGCGCTTCGAGGACCGCGTCGTGATGACCGCGCTCGGGCTCGCCCAGGGCGACGAGAAGCTCGCCGTCGCCCTCGTCGAGGAGATCGTCGCCGGCCGCTTCCAGCCCGCGACCCCCACGTTCCTCAACACGGGCAAGGCCCAGCGCGGCGAGCTCGTCTCGTGCTTCCTCCTGCGCATCGAGGACAACATGGAGTCGATCGCCCGCGGCATCAACTCCGCGCTGCAGCTCTCCAAGCGCGGCGGCGGAGTGGCGCTCTCGCTCTCCAACATCCGCGAGGCCGGCGCCCTGATCAAGCAGATCGAGAACCAGTCCTCGGGCATCATCCCCGTGATGAAGCTCCTCGAGGACAGCTTCAGCTACGCCAACCAGCTCGGCGCCCGCCAGGGTGCGGGAGCCGTGTACCTCTCGGCGCACCACCCCGACATCCTGCGCTTCCTCGACACCAAGCGCGAGAACGCCGACGAGAAGATCCGCATCAAGACGCTGTCCCTCGGCGTCGTCGTGCCCGACATCACGTTCGAGCTCGCGAAGAACAACGAGGACATGTACCTCTTCTCGCCCTACGACGTCGAGCGCGTCTACGGCCTGCCCTTCGGCGACATCTCGATCTCCGAGAAGTACCGCGAGATGGTCGACGACCCGCGCATCAAGAAGACCAAGATCTCGGCGCGCGAGTTCTTCCAGACCATCGCCGAGATCCAGTTCGAGTCGGGCTACCCCTACATCGTGTTCGAGGACACGGTGAACAAGGCGAACCCGATCAAGGGCCGCATCAACATGTCGAACCTGTGCTCCGAGATCCTCCAGGTCAACACCCCGACGACCTACAACGAGGACCTCTCCTACGCCACCATCGGCAAGGACATCTCCTGCAACCTCGGCTCGATGAACATCGCGCTGACCATGGACTCGCCCGACTTCGGCCGCACCATCGAGACCGCCATCCGCGGTCTCACCTCGGTGTCCGACCAGTCGCACATCACCTCCGTCCGCTCGATCGAGGACGGCAACGACAAGTCGCACGCCATCGGCCTGGGCCAGATGAACCTGCACGGCTACCTCGCCCGCGAGCGCATCCACTACGGATCCGAGGAGGGCATCGACTTCACCAACATCTACTTCTACTCGGTGCTGTTCCACGCCCTGCGCGCCTCCAACAACATCTCCATCGAGCGCGGCACCACCTTCGAGGGCTTCGCCGACTCGAAGTACGCCTCGGGCGAGTTCTTCGACACCTACACCGAGAAGGAGTGGGCTCCCGCCACCGAGCGCGTCGCCCGCCTCTTCGCCGACGCCGGCATCGCCGTCCCCACCCAGGACGACTGGCGCTCGCTGAAGGCCTCGGTCATGGAGCACGGCATCTACAACCAGAACCTGCAGGCGGTCCCGCCCACCGGCTCGATCTCGTACATCAACAACTCGACGTCCTCGATCCACCCGATCGCGTCGAAGATCGAGATCCGCAAGGAGGGCAAGCTCGGCCGCGTCTACTACCCGGCGCCGTTCATGACGAACGACAACCTGGAGTACTACCAGGACGCGTACGAGATCGGCTACGAGAAGATCATCGACACCTACGCGGCGGCGACGCAGCACGTCGACCAGGGACTCTCGCTGACGCTGTTCTTCAAGGACACCGCGACCACCCGCGACATCAACCGCGCGCAGATCTACGCCTGGCGCAAGGGCATCAAGACCATCTACTACATCCGTCTCCGCCAGCTCGCGCTGGAGGGCACGGAGGTCGACGGCTGCGTCAGCTGCATGCTGTAGCGTCCGCCGCGGCACCCACCCGAACGACACCGCACGACCTATCCGCACGAAGAAGAGATCATGACTCCCCCTGAGAAGCTCAAGCTGGTCAGCCACGTCAACGCCATCAACTGGAACCGCATCCAGGACGACAAGGACGTGGAGGTCTGGAACCGCCTCACGAGCAACTTCTGGCTGCCCGAGAAGGTCCCGCTGTCCAACGACATCCAGTCGTGGAACACGCTGACCCACGAGGAGCAGCAGCTCACGATGCGCGTGTTCACGGGCCTGACCCTGCTCGACACCATCCAGGGCACGGTCGGCGCGGTGTCGCTCATCCCCGATGCGATCACCCCGCACGAGGAGGCCGTCTACACGAACATCGCGTTCATGGAGTCGGTGCACGCGAAGAGCTACTCGTCGGTCTTCTCGACGCTGTCCAACACCCAGGACATCGACGAGGCGTTCCGCTGGTCCGTGGAGAACCCGAACCTTCAGAAGAAGGCCGAGATCGTCATGGACTACTACCGCGGCGACGACCCGCTGAAGCGCAAGGTCGCCTCGACGCTGCTCGAGTCGTTCCTCTTCTACTCGGGCTTCTACCTGCCGATGTACTGGTCCTCGCGGGCCAAGCTCACCAACACGGCCGACCTCGTGCGCCTCATCATCCGCGACGAGGCCGTGCACGGCTACTACATCGGCTACAAGTTCCAGAAGGGCCTCGAGCGCGTCGACCAGGCCAAGCGCGACGAGATCAAGGACTACACGTTCTCGCTGCTCTACGAGCTCTACGACAACGAGGCGCAGTACACGCAGGACCTCTACGACCAGCTCGGCCTGACCGAGGACGTCAAGAAGTTCCTGCACTACAACGCCAACAAGGCCCTGATGAACCTCGGCTACGAGCCGATGTTCCCCAAGCAGGTCACCGACGTGAACCCCGCGATCCTGTCGGCCCTCTCGCCCAACGCGGACGAGAACCACGACTTCTTCTCGGGCTCCGGCTCCTCCTACGTGATCGGCAAGGCCGTGAACACCGAGGACGAGGACTGGGACTTCTAGGCGTCGACACCACGTCCGGTCCTCCACGGCGAACGGCCCCTCCCCGACACAGGTGAGGGGCCGTTCCTCGTTCGCGGGGACGGCGCGCTGGTCAGCCGTCGAGGAGCGCGGCCCGGATCGTGCGGAGCAGCGCCGGGGCGTGCACGGTCACGGTCGCCCACAAGCGCTCGTTGTCGAGCGCGGAGTAGTTGTGCGCGGCGATGTTCCGCGTCGCTCGCAGCCCTTCGACCGCGTCGCCGGGCAGCTGTGCGACGACGGCGGCCGGCAGGTCGCGGTGCACGAACTCGGCGAGAGTGATCAGGGCGAGCGCGCCGATGTCCCTGCTGTCCGAGACGGGGCGGATGAACTCGGTTTCGCCGTCTCGCGCGGCACGATCGAGGCGGGAGAGGAGCCGGTCCGCCTCGAGGATCAGCCGGGAGCGCTTGTCGGCGTCGTCGGCGGGGCGGCGGGGGCGGGCGGTGAAGCGGCCGGGCGTCGTCGCTCCGTCGTCCGGCCAGGTCACAGCGGCACCGCCTCGCGTCGGATCGCCGCCACGACCTCGTCGTCGGGGCTGTCGATCACCACGTCCACCGGGAACCCGAGGAGCGCCTCGGCGCGACCGCGGAACGCGGCCAGGCGGAGGAAGTCGACGGACGGATCCGCCGTGACGAGCAGATCGATGTCGCTCCGTTCGTCGTCCGAGCCGCGGGCAGTCGATCCGAACACCCGGACGTCGCCCAGTCCGTGCTCTGCGGCGAGCTGGAGGACGTCGTCGGCGAGGTACTCCAGAACGATCGACGGGCGGAGTCGGGCGGCCCGGAGGAGTCGCTCGAGCAGTTCCGGACTCGGACGACGCGCCCCGGTTTCGATCGCGGCGATGTTCGGCTGGCGCAGACCGGTGGCCGCGGCGAGTGCCGTCTGCGACATCGCGACGTCCTCGCGGGCGCGCCGCAGAACGGCGCCGAGGGGGAGGCGGTCGAGGTTCACGACCGAATCATATCGCCGTGGTATGTCAGAGCGGCAGGCGCATGAGCACCCGTGGGAAGCCGTTCAGCACCGAGGTCGTGTCGGCCGCCCACGAGAAGCCGGCGCGCTCGAAGAGGGCGCGGGTGCCGACGTAGGCCATCGTCTGCTCGACCGTCGCGCCGCGGTTGTCGACCGGGTAGCCCTCGATCGCCGGGGCTCCGTGCGACCGTGCGAAGTCGACGGCGCCGGCGAGCAGGGCGTGCGAGATGCCGCGGCGGCGGAAGCCGGGGCGGACCCGGATGCACCAGACCGTCCACACGTCGAGGTCGTCGACGTGCGGGATCCTCCGGTTCTTCGCATAGCTCGTGTCCGCACGGCGGTGCACGGCGGCCCAGCCTGCCACCTGGTCGCCGTCGTAGGCGAGCACGCCCGGCGGGGGATCCTGCGCCACCAGCTCGCGCATCCGCTCGCCCCGTGCAGGACCGCGGAGGGAGGTGTTCTCGGTGGAGGAGAGCAGCCGGTAGCTCAGGCACCAGCACACGCTCGCATCGGCTCGCTTCGGCCCGTTCATCGTCGCGACGTCCTCGAAGACGGACGCCGGGCGCACCTCGATCGTCATGACGGCACCCTCTCACCGGGGAGGGGGACGAGCAAGCATCCGGATTGACCACTCCGGCTCATGAATCGCACCAGCACCCGCTGTTGGACGCCACTCAGCCGGCCCCCTACCGTGGGGAGTACCCGACGAAGGAGTCCCCCTGAAGCACGTCCCCCTCGGCGCCTCCGGCATCGAATCCCCGAACGTCGTCCTCGGCCTCATGCGCATCCCCGACATGAGCGACGACGCCATCCGTGATCTCGTGCGCACGGCGCGCGACTCCGGCATCGACTTCTTCGACCACGCCGACGTCTACGGCAACGCCGTGCACCACTGCGAGGAGCGCTTCGCCGAGGCGATGCGGCTCACCCCGTCCCAGCGCGACGAGATCGTGCTGCAGACCAAGTGCGGCATCGTCGGCGACGGCCCCTACTTCGACTTCTCGTACGAGCACATCATCGAGTCGGTCGAGGGGTCGCTGAAGGCGCTGCAGACCGACCGCATCGATGTGCTCCTCCTGCACCGCCCCGACGCGCTCGTCGAACCGGACGAGGTCGCCCGCGCCTTCGACGAGCTGCACGCCGCCGGCAAGGTCACGCACTTCGGCGTCTCGAACCACACGCCGTACCAGATCGAGCTGCTGAAGAAGTCGCTGAACCAGCCGATCGTGGCGAACCAGCTGCAGCTGTCGGTCACGCACGCGCCGCTGATCGCGCAGGGAGTCGCGTCGAACATGGCCGCGCTGGATCAGTCGATCATGCGCGACGGCGGCATCGTCGACTACTGCCGCCTCAACGACATCACCGTGCAGGCGTGGTCGCCGTTCCAGGCGGGCTTCTTCACCGGTGTCTTCCTCGACAACCCCGCCTACACGGAGCTCAACGCGGTGATCGACCGCCTCGCCGGGCAGTACGACGTGCCCGCTATCGCGATCGCCACGGCGTGGATCACGCGCCACCCCGCGAACATGCAGGTCGTGCTCGGCACCACCAACGAGCAGCGCGTGCACGAAGCGGCGCTCGGCTCCGACATCCCCCTGACCCGGGCCGAGTGGTACGAGATGTTCCGCGCCGCCGGCTACACGGTCCCCTGATCTCCCACCCCGGAGGAAATGCGCGTCGGCGCACAGAGAGGGCACGGCTCCGGCCGTGCCCTCTCGCACGTCCGGGAGGCGTCAGATGCGCAGGCGCACGGTGACGGCGGAGTCGACCTCGACGCCCTCCGCTCGGCGCACGGAGGTCTTGAGCGGCACGAGGTAGCCGCGGTCCTTCGGCCACAGCGACGTACTCCAGGTGCTCGAGCCGAGCGTCACCGTCGCGGGGATCATGCCCCAGCCGTACGACACGTGGGCTGCGGCGTCCGCGATCGCCGGGACGTGCTCCTCCGGCACCCGCACCGAAATGCCAGGGCGCCGGCCCGCGCCAGAAGACGACGATCGCGTCGAACTCGATCTCCACGTGCTCAGCACCCGGGGCCGTCAGTCACCGAGTCGGCTCTTGCGGCCTGGGCTCTCGCGCAGTCCTCGACGATCAGGTCGAGCCGGCGTGCCGATCGGTCCGTCACAGAGGCACCGCATCGCGGAGCATGGCGTCGTCTCGTCCTCGACGCAGGCCGGATCGGAAGACGGCGTCGACGGAGCGACCGAGAAGCGCCTCCGCGCCGAGAGCGAACGCAGCGAGGGAGAAGTAGCTCGTGCCCGGCTCGGCGTCGACGATCACGTCGACGTCGCTGCCGCTCGTCGACGTGCCACGCGCGACCGAACCGAAGACGGCGACCGCGGTGATCCCCTGATCGAGATGCGAGATCGAGCAGTTCCTCTCGGTGCGCTCGCAGTTCCTGCAGCGACGGAGCCGTCGGTGTCGCACGCTCCTGCGCACGCACCTCTCCTCCATCACTGCTCATGACTCGACGGTACCGAGGGCGGAGGAGGTGTGCGGCGAAGACCCGGGAATAGGATCCGGCCCTCCGCGTTGAACTTGAGTGCAAGTGACTCAACTCTTCAGGAGGACTGGTGCCCGACAACTTCAACGAGGCCGGAGCGAACTCGTTCGACGACTTCCTCGCCCGTTACCTCGACGGTGAGCGCGCCCGCGCGGCGCGGTCCATCGACCTCAGCCGATTCCTCACCGCCCGTACCCAGAGCATCCTGCAGGCCGCAGGACGCTTCGCCCTCGAGCGCGGACAGACCGAGCTCGACGCCCTGCACGTGCTGCGCGTGCTCATCGACGACGAGGCCGTGGCTCAGGCCGTGCGCCGCATCGGCGTCGACCCCGGCGCGATCGCGACGGCCACGGAGGCGCGCCTGCCGCAGGCCGGCGAGGCCCACGCCCTCGCAGAGCGCCGCCACCATCACGCCCAGTGCGCAGCGCGCGCTGTTCCACAGCTACCAGGTCGCCCGCTCGAGCGGATCGACCTACATCGACCCCGAGCACCTCTTCTTCGCGCTCGTGCTCGGTCAGGACGCGCCCGCCGGGCAGGTCCTGGCGCGCGCCGGAGTGACCGCGGAGGCGCTCACCCAGGGACTGCGCGAGACCGTCACGACCGGTCCGGAGCAGCAGCAGGAGGCCGGCACCCCCGCCTCCGAGACTCCGATGCTGGACAAGTTCGGCACCGATCTCACGCAGCTGGCCCGCGACGGCCGGCTCGACCCGGTGATCGGCCGTGCCGACGAGATCGAGCAGACCATCGAGATCCTCAGCCGCCGCACCAAGAACAACCCGGTCCTCGTCGGCGAGGCCGGCGTGGGCAAGACCGCGATCGTCGAGGGCCTGGCCCGTGCGATCGTCGCGGGCGAGGTCCCGGAGCAGCTGCGCGACAAGCGCGTCGTCTCGCTCGACCTCCCCGGCATGCTCGCCGGAACCCGCTACCGCGGCGACTTCGAGGAGCGCCTCACGAAGACGATGGACGAGATCGCGGCCCGCTCGGGTGAGCTGATCGTCTTCATCGACGAGGTCCACACCGTCGTCGGCGCCGGGGGCGCGGGCGAGGGCGGCATGGACGCGGGAAACATCCTCAAGCCCCGGCTCGCCCGCGGCGAGCTGCACCTGGTCGGTGCGACCACGCTCAAGGAGTACCGCACGATCGAGAAGGACCCGGCGCTCGAGCGCCGCTTCCAGCCCGTCCGCGTGGGCGAGCCGTCGGTCGAGGACGCCGTCGCGATCCTGCACGGACTGCGCGCGGCGTACGAGGAGCACCACCGCGTGAGCTTCACCGACGACGCCCTCCGCGCCGCCGTCGAGCTCTCGGACCGCTACCTCCCCGACCGCGTGCTGCCCGACAAGGCGATCGACCTGATCGACCAGGCGGGTGCGCGACTGCGTCTCAGTCTGGGCGCGGAGTGGACACCTCCGCTCTTCTCGAGCGCCTCGCGGTGCTCGAGGGCGACAAGAACGCGGCGGTCTCGGCCGAGCACTACGAGGAGGCGTCGCGACTGCGCGACGAGATCTCGGCCGTGCAGGCCCGGCTCGACGAGGCGACCACGACCGGGCGCGCCCCGGTGGAGGCCGTGGTCGGCGAGACCGAGATCGCGGCGGTCGTGGCCCGTGCCACGGGCATCCCCGTGTCGCGACTGACGGAGGGAGCGCGAGCGCCTCGCCCACCTCGAGGACGAGCTGCACCGGCGCGTCATCGGCCAGGAGGACGCGGTGACCGCGGTCGCCCGCGCCGTCCGCCGCAGCCGCACCGGACTCGGCGACGCCTCCCGGCCCGTCGGATCGTTCCTCTTCCTCGGCCCGACCGGGGTCGGCAAGACGGAGCTCGCCCGCACGCTGGCGGGGTCGCTCTTCGCCGACGAGCAGTCCGTGATCCGCTTCGACATGAGCGAGTTCGGCGAGCGGCACACCGTCTCGCGACTGGTCGGCGCCCCTCCCGGGTACGTGGGCTACGACGAGGCCGGCCAGCTCACCGAGCGCGTGCGGCGGAACCCCTACTCCGTCGTGCTGTTCGACGAGATCGAGAAGGCGCACCCCGACGTCTTCAACCTGCTCCTGCAGGTGCTCGACGACGGTCGCCTGACCGACGGCCAGGGCCGCACGGTCGACTTCCGCAACACGGTGATCATCATGACCTCGAACCTGGGGTCGGAGTTCCTGGCCTCGCGCTCCGGTGCGCTCGGCTTCGTCGCGCAGAGCGACGCATCGGCCGAGGGCTTCGCCTCGGAGAAGGACCTGCGCGACCGCGTCATGGGCCGTCTCCGCGAGGCGATGCGGCCCGAGTTCCTGAACCGCATCGACGAGATCGTGCTGTTCCGCAAGCTCGGCCGGGCGCAGCTCCGCGAGATCGTCGGCATCGTGCTCGACGCCACCCGTGCCCGGCTCGCGCCGCGCGAGGTGTCGCTCGAGGTCACGGAGGCGGCGATCGACTGGCTCGCCGAGCACGGCTACGAGCCGCAGTACGGCGCCCGTCCGCTCCGCCGCCTGGTGCAGCGCTCGGTCGACGACCGCATCGCGGACCTGTTCGTGAGCGGTGACGTGACCGACGGCGGCGCGGTGCGCGTGGACGCGGTCGGCGGCGAGCTCGTCGTCACGTCCGCGTCGCGGATGCCGATGGCGGCGTAGGCCGCCCGGATCCGACGCCCCGGCTCCCTCCTCGGGAGCCGGGGCGTCGTCGTGTCCGGCGACGGGCCCTCGCGCGACCGCTTGCGCGGGGGAGCGGGGCCGGATAGACACGGGAGAGCACGAGAACCGGAGGCCCGATGTCGAATCCGCGCTACTACGACCCGGTCGGTCGCGCGATCCGCGCCCTCCTCTGGATCGCCCTGGTCTGCTTCGGACTGGCGGTCGGCTTCTTCGCGCTCGACGTCGTCACTCCGGGATCGATGACGGACGCCTCGCGCCCCTACGCCGAGGCGAGCGGGGCGCTCGCGTGCTTCGGCATCGCGGCGCTCATCGTGCACTTCGCCGTCGTCGCGATCGTCGGCGCGATCCGCGGGCGCGGGCAGTAGGGACGGAGCCGGGCGCGTTCGGCTCGCGGAAACACGTTCGGCTCGCAGGAATCCGTGGATTCTGCGAGCCGAACGTGGTCTCACGAGCCGGAGTCAGCCGAGGCGGCTCACGGGCACTTCTTCGCCGTGATCGAGACCTTCAGGGTCGCGTCCGGAGCGACGGAGGATCCGCCCGCCGGCTCCTGACCCGTCACCTGGCCGGCGTCCGGAGCGTTGCCGTCCTCGGTGCAGGCGAGGGTGATCTTCGTGAAGCCCGCTGCTCCGAACGCCGACTTCGCGGCCTCGAGGTCCTGCCCCGTCACATCCGGCACGGTCTTCTGGTTGCCGGTGCTCGTGAACACGGTGATGCCGGTACCCGCCTGGGCCGAGCCCGACGGGTCCTGACGCGTCACGGTGCCGACCGCGGCATCGCTGGCCTCGGTCCCGCCCTCGATGAGCGAGAAGCCGGCCGCTGCGAGCTTGGCCTTCGCGTCGGCGACGGTGAGGCCCTTCACATCCGGGATCTCGACCTTGGGCACGACCTGCAGCGAGCCGTTCGCCTCGGGGAACGCCTCCCCGCCGTACTTCGCGTTCGCCGCGGCCATGACGACCGGCCAGATCCGGTGCCGGGCCGTGGCCGCGGATCCGGAGTCGAACGCGTAGCGGCCCGAGCGCAGGCTCGCCTCACCCTTGACGTTGAAGACGCCGACGGCGGTGGCGACGCGGGTGCTCGCGCCGGTCATCCAGGTGGCGACGGCGTCGTCGGTGGTGCCCGTCTTGCCGATCAGGGGACGCCGTCGCGCGTCCTCGACGCGGAGGCGGTGCCACCGGACGTGAACGTGGATCTGCAGGGCGACCGCGGCGGTGGCCGCGACGTTGCCGTCGAGCGACTGGCGGCAGTTCGCGGCGGGCACGGGCTGCTCCGCGCCGGCCGCGTCGGTGATCCGGTCGATCGCGATCGGATCGCAGGTGATGCCGCCGGAGGCGATGGTGGCGTAGGCGCCGGCCATCGAGAGCGGGGAGACGTAGTTCGTGCCGAGGACCGTCGCCGGGAAGCGGTCGAGCTCGCCGTCGCTGCCCTGCACCACGCCCATGTCGACCGCCGTGTCGCGGATCGCGCAGAGGTCGAGCTCGCGTGCCATGCCGACGAAGCCCGTGTTCAGCGACGTCTTCGTGAAGTCCGCCGCGGTGCCGACCTGTCCGCCGCCGCCCTCGTCGTTCCGGGCGCTGGTGTCGTTGCTGGTCGTGGTGCCCCCGGGCTCGCAGGAGTCGGTGAAGGTGCCCCACGTGGCTTGCGGGTGCCGTCGACCCGCTCGTTGATGCTGTGCCCCTCCTTCAGCCACTCGACGAGGGTGAACAGCTTGTAGGTCGAGCCGGGCTGGATGCCGGACGAGCCGCCGTAGGCCTTGTCGGTGCTGAAGTTGATGGCGCTGTAGGACGCGTCGGCGTTCAGGACGTCGGGGTCCTGCGAGTACTTCTTGTTCTGGGTCATGGCGAGCACGCGACCGGTGCCGACCTCGACGCTGACCGACACGGCTCCGACGTCGAAGTTCCACGTCTGCGGGACCTGCGCGTTCACGGCGTTCACGGCGGCGTCCTGCAGGTCGACGTCCAGCGTCGTGTAGACGTCCTGGCCGCCGCGGCGGAAGTTCGTCCAGCGGGTGTCCTCGTCGGCGCCGAAGATCTCGTTGTTCTTCAGGACGTTGGTGACGTAGTCGCAGAAGTAGCCGGCGTTCCCGGCCGTCGAGCACCCGGTGCTGGGCTCGGTGATGACGGGCTCGACGGGAGTGGCGATCGCGGCGTCGTGGTCGGCCTGCGTGATCTTCCCCTCCTCCAGCATCTTCCCGATGATGTAGTCGCGGCGCTCCTTGTTGCGGACGTAGCCGTTGGCGGCGCCGTTGTCGGGGTTCTCGGGCTGGTCGATGCGCAGGTTCGCCGGGTTGTTGACGATCGCGATGAGGCTGGCGGCCTGGGCGATCGTGAGGTTCGCGGCGGAGGTGTTGAAGTAGTAGTTCGCGGCCGTCTCGAGGCCGTAGGTGGTGCCGCCGAAGAACGCGATGTTCAGGTACCCCTGGAGGATCTGGTCCTTCGTGTACTCCTTCTCCGAGGCCGATCGCGAGCTTCATCTCGCGGAGCTTGCGCTCGGGAGTGGTCTTGGTGGCCGCGTCGATCGCGGCGGCGCGCTCGACCTCGTCCGTGATGTTGCGGACGGCCTTCTCGACGAGGACGTTCTTCACGTACTGCTGGGTGATCGAGGATCCGCCCTGGACGTCGTTGCCGAGCACGTAGGTCCGGGCGACGGCGCGCAGCGTGCCGGGGAGGTCGACCCCGCCGTGCTCGTAGAAGCGCGGGTCCTCGCCCGAGACGGCGGCGTCCTTGGCGAACTGCGAGATCTGATCGAGCGGCACCTCGATGCGGTTCTCGACGTAGAAGGAGGCGAGCAGCTGGGTCGAGCCGTCGGTGCGCGTGGCGAAGATGTTGCTCTTCTCGGAGAGCTTGTCGACCTCGGAGTACTCGGGCAGTCCGTCGAAGACCCCGATGGACTGGTTCGCCGCGACGCCCGCGATCGCCACAGCGGGCGTCACCGTGGCGGTCACGAGGACTCCGGCCACGACGCTCATGCCCAGGAAGCCCACGATCGCCTTGATCACCGCCGCCGGTGGTCCTTCTGTCGCTCGCCAATACGTCTCCTTCGGGTACCCCGGTCTCGCGGGGGCGGCAGCCCTCGCCCTGACGCGCTCTGCGACAGGTCAACCTCGACAGACTAACCCGAGACCTCCGGAAGACGAAGGCCCGGTCCGGGGCCTGAACGGAGGCTGTGACGCGGCGTCGGGGCGGCCCGGCGGCGGGTGTGCGCGTGCAGGGGGCCGCGCGAGCGCCTCCTTCTTCCGCGTCGAGGTGATGGTCGTCTGAGAAGCACACACAGGTTTGTGACGCTCCGGGCTATGGTCCCGGGGCGGCGAGAGAGCGCGGCCTCACTGCGGGGGCTCGCCTCACCGACTCCGCACGTCGTCGAGCGCTCGGGCTCAGCGAGGCTCCTCCACAGGCGGGCCGCGTTGCGCCACACGAGTATGCCCTCTACTCTCCGAGGAAACCTCACCGAACCGAAGGAGATCTCATGTCACTCACCCGGCGCGCAAGCGCTCTCGCCCTCGCCGCGGTCGCGGTCGCGACCCTGACGGCTCCGGTCGCTGCGGCGGCGGAGAGCCAGTGCCCCACGGGCTGGAGCTGCGTGTGGACGGACAAGGACTACTTCGAGCAGCTTCTCCGGGCGCGGCAACGCGAACTACAACGAGTACCACGCGCCCGGGGGCTTCATCTTCCAATGACTCGATCTCGAGCATCAAGAACCGCTTCCCCGGGTACAAGAACTGGTACGAGCACATCGACCGCGGAGGCCTGAGGCTGGAGGTCCGCGCTGGCCAGAAGATCGCCAACCTCCAGTCCGAGGGCACGGGGGTCTGGTGGCACCCGGACTGGAACGACTTCATCTCGAGCGTCGACTGATGCCGCAGCTCCGCCCGCTGGGTCTGATCGCGCTGCTCGTCCCGGTGCTCGGCGTGAGCGCGTGCACCGCACCGACTCCGGGGCCTCGGATCAACGGGATGCCCGCGAATGTCGACATCAGTGCCTACGCCGATGTCCATGCGGTCCTGAACAGGGAGGACGAGACGATGGTCTTCCCGATCGATGCCTTCTTCATCGACCCGCCGACGCGCGGGCGGATCCTGCAGGCGAATGCACTGCTCTGGGACGAGTGCATGCGGGCCGGCGGGCGGAGCTACCCTCCGGCGGAGTTCGATCTGACGGGGTCCGCTCTCGTTCCCGACACGAACTACGGCATCTGGAGCGCGGACCGGGCGGCGCACTTCGGCTACGGGATGGACCCGTCCGACGGAGCGGAGATGGAGGCGGCCAACGCCGCCTACATGGCGACCGACGCGGATCCGGGGTGGGAACCCGCGTTCGAGAAGTGCACCGACACCACGGTCCTCCTCCCGGAGCCGGGCCGGTGGACCGCGGGCCCGGAGGCGATGGCGGTCGCAGGGCCGGCGAAGCAGGTGGCGAGCGACGCGTACGCCCTCGCGACCGCCGACCCGGAGTGGGACCGCGCGCGGTCCGAGTGGAGCGACTGCCTCGTCGCGAACGGCCTCCGGCTCCGCAGCGGTGAGGAGTCGCCGTGGGGTCCGGAGGTGCCCGAGGATCCCGAGGCGGCCATCCGCACTGCGGTGCTGGACGTGCAGTGCAAGCAGGAGACGGGTCTGGTGGAGACGTTGAGCTCGCTGGAGGCGCAGTACCAGGCGGCTCTGATCGATCAGAACAGGGCGGCGCTGGACGAGGTCGCCGAGAAGGAGCAGGAGATCATCGCGCACGCCGACAAGATCCTCGCGGAGCACAGGCGATGAGCGACAGCGCGGCCCCGCGTCCGACTCCCGGCCGTGGTCCGTCCGCGGCGCTCGCGGTGTTCGTCGTCGTGGTGCTCCTGGTGGGGTCGGCGGGTATCGCGATCGGAGCGTCGATGCCCTCGACCGCGGATGTCGACGAGGCCGCGATGCGGGCGCCTCCGCAGGTCGATGCCGCCGTCGAGCGGCGCCCGTGATCCTCCGCGCATGCTGCAGGGGCTCGTCGACGCGGGCGACACCCGGAAGGTGGCGTTCGGCGGGGTGAGCGGCGGAGTGCTGCCCTACGTCACCGAGGTCGGCATGGCGGCCGGATCCCGCTCTCGAACGGGCGGCTGCTGATCGCTGTCGCCGACCAGCCCCGCATCGCGCTGCACGTCGAGGCTCCGCTCTACCGCGATCTGCAGGTGGGCGACGAGGGGCGGGACGTGCAGGCGTTCGAGTCGGCGCTCAAGGCGGTCGTCCCGGGCGACTTCGACGTGGACGAGGACTTCACCGCGAACACCCTGGCTGCCGCGGGGAAGCTCTGGGACGGACTCGGGTACGACCTCCCGACCCGCGTCGTCGACGCCGTCGCACCGTCGTCCTCCGGGGTGACGACCACTGCCACCACGGCATCGTCGGCTCCTGTACCTGCTGCGTCCGCACCCGCCGGCGCCGCATCGGCTGCCCCCGTGCCCGTCGCGTCTGCGTCCGCCGCCCCGGCCCCGAGTGCCGCCGCGGTGACGCAGGCTTACATCGACGTGACCCAGATCGTGCAGCTGCCCGCCGACTCGGTCGGGGTCCTGAGCGTGCTCGCCGTCGGGGCGACCGCCGCCGCCGACGCCCCGCTGGCGACGCTGCAGACGAGCCCGCGCCGGGTCGTCGCGCGCGTCCGTGCTCGATGCCGAGGAGTTCGCCGTCGGGGTCTCGGTGACCCTCCGCGTGAGCGGCCGGTCCGATCAGAGCGGCGTCGTCGTGCGGCAGGGCGAGTTCGTCGCCTCCGACGGCTCCGCGCAGAGCATCGCGGGCAGGGACGTCTTCGTCGATCTGCCCGGGGACTGGGCCGACCTCGCCGAGAAGTCGACGGTCATGCTCACCACCGTGGAGGCCGGCGAGCCGGTGCTCGCCGTGCCGCTCGCCGCCGTCCACGACGCCTCGACGGCCCATTCGTCCTCGCCTGGGGCGGCGACCGCTCCGACCCCGGCGAGCACGTGCCCGTCGAGGTGCTCGGCGCGGGTGACGGCTGGGCTGCGGATCGGCGAGGAGTCCGGACTCGTCGAGGGCGACCGCGTCGTGGTGAGCCCGTGACCGCTCCGCTGCTCTCCCTCCGCGGAGTCTCGCGGCGCTACGCGGGTGCGGCCGGGGCGCCGGCGCTCAGGGGGATCGATCTCGACGTCCACGAGGGGGAGTTCGTCGCCGTCGTCGGCCGCTCGGGCGCCGGGAAGTCGACGCTCCTCAACGTCCTCGGGCTGCTCGACTCGGCCGACTCGGGGGAGTACCGCATCGCAGGCTTGGACGTCTCGGGTCTCCCCGAGCGCGAGCGGGACGTCCTGCGCTCGCTCACGTTCGGCTTCGTGTTCCAGGACTCGTTCGTGCTGCCGCGCGAGGCGTGGCCTGCAACGGCGGCGCTGCCGCTGCGCATGCGGAGGGAGGGCGACGACGCGCAGATCTCCGCCGTCGCCGACGTGCTCGACCGGTTCGGCCTCCTGCGGCTGGCGGAGCAGTCGGCGGCCACCCTCTCGGGCGGGGAGCGCCAGCGCGTCGCGCTTGCCCGCTGCGGTCGTCGGCCGACCCGCGGTCGTCCTCGCGGACGAGCCCACCGGCAACCTCGACTCGGCGACGACGGCGGTCGTGATGGACCTGCTCGTGGAGCTCCACCGCTCCGGAGTCACCGTCGTGCTGATCACGCACTCGGCGGAGGTCGCCGCGGTGGCCGGACGCTCGATCCGGCTCGAGGACGGCGCGATCGCGTCCGTCAGCGGCGCGTCCTCCGCGGCCGGACCGGGGGTTCGCCGTCCTCCGAGGCCGCGCCGGCGGCCGCGCCGTCCGCCGAGGCGGGACCGGCGGCCCGCCGGTCGGGTCGCCGGGGACCGGCGTGGGCGCTGGGCGACGCCGTGTCGGCCCTGCTGCTCTCGCCCGCCCGCACGCTGGGAGTCCTCGCCGCCTTCGTCCTCGCGATCGCGGGGCTCGTGTCCTCGGTCGGGATGAGCGCCACGGCCGCTCAGCAGGTCGCGCAGCGACTCGACGCGGCGGCACTCGATCAGGTGACCGTCCAGATGCCGGAATCGGCCTCGGACGACGAGCTGCAGGAGGCCGCCACGGCGATCGCCGCCCTCGACGGGGTCGTGGTCGCCGGTCCGAAGGTGTCGCTGGTCGGAGCGGAGAGCCGACCGGGGCGCTTCCTCGGTCCCGACGAGGTGACGACCGAGGCGCCCGTGCTGGCGGTCGACGAGTCCTTCCTCGCCGCCGAGCTGGTCGAGTCGTGCCTGCGACGGCGTCCGCCTGGCTCGACCTCGCCGACGGGTCGCCGGTGGCGCTCCTGGGAACGGGAGCGGCCGAGGACCTCGGCATCCCCGTGGGACGCACCGGCGACACCATCCGGATCGCCGGCCAGGCCGTCGTCGTCGCGGTTTCATCGTCGCTCGACCCGTGATCCGGCTCTGACGGAGTCGATCCTCGTCTCGCTGACCGACCTGGCCGTCCCGCCCCGGTCCGAGCGGCAGGGTCGCCCGTACTCGCCGGGGCGTCCCGCGGCCCTCGCCGAGTCGATCCCGCTCGTGATCGATCCCGGACGGCCCGAGCGGATCGTGGTGCAGACCGTCGCCGACCTGCGGCTGCTCGCGCGCGGGTGAGCAGCGATCTCGCGGCGAACCTGCTCGTGATCTCGGCGGTGCTCCTGCTCCTGGTCTGCTTCAGCAGCGCCACGTCGATGTTCCTCACCGTGTCGGCGCGCACCCGCGAGATCGCGCTCCGACGGGCGGTCGGGGCGACCCGGCGCGACATCCGGCTGCTGTTCCTGATCGAGGGGGCGGCGATCGGACTCGCGGGCGGGGTATCAGGTCTCGCGCTCGGCTGGGCTCGGCGGCCTCCTGACCGCGGTGCTGAGCGGCCTGCAGGGCTGGTCGCCGGTCCTCGACCCCGCCAGCGCGCTCGGTCGGCGTCGCTCCGGGGTCGGTGCGGGCGCGGTCTCGGCGGTGGGCCCGGCGTTCCGCGCCGCGCGGATCGAGCCCGCGCTCGCTCTGCGGGCCGGATGAGCCGCGGGAGGAGCGGGGCTCCTCGTGGCAGCGGGTGTCTCCTAGGGTGCTGGTATGTCGAGTCCGCACCTGACCACCGTCCGCAGCAGGGACGGCCCGAGCAGCCCGAGCAGCCCGAGCGGTTCGAGCAGCGGGTCCCGCCCGAGCAGCAGGCCCAGCCCGAGCACCAGGCCCAGCCCGTTCAGCCCGTCCACGAGCCCGCACCGCCCACCGGCGCGATGCCCTACGCGCTCGGATTCCTCGCCCTGACCGCCTCCGTTCCTCTCGATGCTGGTTGCCGGCATCGTGATGGCGGCCGTGCACCCTTCCTCCCGAGCGCGCGGCGGAGTGGCCGCCGAGAACGGCCGCCGGGCCGCGAACTGGGGACTCACGGTGATCCTCGTCACGGTGCTGACGCTGGTCGAGCACTTCGTGCTGCTCTTCGCCCTGACCGCCGACGCCCCGTCGACGTCCTTCTACCCGATCGGCATCCCGATCACGCTCTTCGCCGTGCTCTGCGTGGTCCACCTCGTGGTGATCATCTGCGGACTCGTGACCGCGAACCGCGGCCGCGTCCTCCGGAACCCTCGCGATCCGTTCCTCCGCCGCCGCGCGCGCGTGACGCGTCAGGACGTCGCGACCGGCCAGACGTAGTCGAGATCGTCCAGGACCCCGGGAAGAGCGGGGCGTAGTGCTCGGGGGCCTTGGCGATGAGCTTGCGACCGGTGCGACCGGTGCAGCTCCTCCCGGCAGCCACGGCGGCAGCGGGAATCCACCGAGGAGGTACGCCTCGGCGTCCTCGAGGACCGTCTCGAGCACGGCCATCGTCTTCTCGGGCACGTGTCGGCGAAGCCGCGGGCCGACCACACGGCGCACGTCTCGCGCTGGTACGCCATCAGGGCGGGCCTATGGCCGCGCCACATCGCGGTCACCGGGTGGTGCTGCCAGCCGTAGCCCGGCACGATCAGCGCCTTCATCACCTGCAGCGTCTCGACGCGCTGCTTGCCGAGCCTGCGGTCGTCGAGGCTCTCGGCGCTCGCGCGGAAGGAGGGAAGGAGGAAGGTCTGCATCCCTCCGGTGAACACGAGGGCGTCGCGCATCGGCCACCCGGAGGTCACGTCGAGGACGCCTTCGGACCGTAGCGTGCGGTCCATGGCCGACTCCCCCTCCTCGCCACCGACGACGTCCAGCTGCGCTGGGCGCGGCCCGAGGTGCTCGACTCCTCGCGGCACCGGATGCTCCGCCTCCTCAGCCTCGCCGAGCGCCTGCGCTTCGAGGGCCACCGGCCGTCGCGAGGCGCGCGACAGCTTCCTGCTCGGCCGCGTGCTCGTGCGCGAGCTCGCCGCCGAGACCCTCGGCATCGATCCGCTCGAGGTCGTCGTGGAGGCGCGCTGCACTCGCTGTGCGGCCCGCACGGTCGCCCGGTCCTGGGCGGCGAGCACCCCGCGCTCGAGCGGATGCGCATCAGCATCGCGCACTGCGAGGGCGCGGTCGTGGCGGCGCTGGCCACCGGTCGCGACGTGGGCATCGACGTCGCCCGTGCGCGGGTGGTGCGCGAGCGGATCGCCTCCGGCCGGGAGAGCGCCGAGCAGGTGCTCGAGGGGCTGCGCGCGCAGGCCGTCACCAAGGCCGACGGTCGCGGAACGGGTCTGGACGAGTCGGTGCGCTTCCGCACGCGCGGAAGGCGGACCGAGGCCTGGATCGACGGCTCCGAGCGCTACTTCGCCGTCTCGAGGCCGTCGGTCCACTCGGCGCTCGTCGTCACCCTGGCTCGCGCAGGACTGATCAGCGCTCGACCGACCAGCGCTCGACCGACCCGCGCGCGCCGCGCGCCTCAGGAGGTGCGGCGCCACGTGCTCCGCGAAGCCGGCGGCGACCTTGGCCGCACGTCCGGGTACGGGGTGTCCCGAGACGTCCCGGTGGAAGATCTCGACCTCGATGTCCCCGGTGTAGCCGGCCTCGACGACCGCCCCGCGTCAGCAGCGGGAAGTCGATGACGCCCTCGCCCACGTAGTGCCGCGAGAGCAGCACGTCGGCGGCCAGCGGAGTGGCCCAGTCGCACACCTGGTACGAGGCGATGCGCCCCTCGGCGCCTGCGCGGGCGATCTGCGGCAGCACCGTCCGCCGGGTCCCACCAGACGTGGAACGTGTCGACGACCACACCGACCGCGGCGGGATCGAAGGGCGCGGCGAGATCCAGCGCCTGGCCCAGCGTCGAGACGACGGCGCGGTCGGACGCGCACTTGGGGTGCAGCGGCTCGATCGCCAGCTGCACTCCCGGTGCCGCGCGCGTAGCCCGCGAGCTCGGCCAGCGCCTCCGACACCCGGGCGCGCGCGCCGACGGTCGCGCGAGCCCTCGGGCAGTCCTCCGCGACGAGCACGAGCGCCCGGAGCGCCGAGGGCCGCGGCCTCGTCGATCGCGCGGCGGTTCTCGTCCAGCGCCGCGCGCCGCTCCGGCCCTCCGGGACCGTGAAGAAGCCGCCGCGGCAGAGGCTCGACACGCGCAGGCCGCTCGGCGACCAGGCGCATGGCCTCCGCCATGCCCACCTCGGCCACGGGCTCGCGCCACAGGCCGATCGAGGAGTAGCCGGCGCGAGCAGTGACGTCGAGCCCTCCCGCAGCGAAGGCGAGCTTGATCGTCGCCTGGTTCAGGGACAGCCGCGGATGCACGGTGCCGGCTCCGGCGGCGACGACCGGCTCGAGGGCGGTCATGCGAGCACCGTCCGGAGGCGCGTCGACGCCGTTCACGGCGAGCATCCCGGTCCACCGGGCGGCGCGAGCTCCGGACGCTCGAGCGCCCCGGCCTCGTCGGCCAGCCGCACGATCTCGGACAGGTGCGGCAGCGAGCGGGCGGAGTGCAGCCCGCCGACCATCGAGAACGCGCTCTGGTGGCCGTTCAGCCACGACAGGAACGCGACACCGGTCTTGTAGTACTGCGTCGGAGCGGCGAAGACCTGGCGCGCGAGGGCCTCGGTCGGGCCGAGGATCCGGCGGTAGGCCTCGACGTCGTCCGCGTCGAGCGCCTGGATCGCGGCGGAGGCGTTGGGTGCAAGGCGGCGAACGCGCCGAGGAGGGCGTCGGAGTGGCGACCTCGCCGTCGGCGTCCTGCCCGCCCTCGATGAGGCCGACGTAGTTGAAGTCGTCGCCGTGAAGGTCGCGCCGAGCGGGAGCGCGCGCGCACGGCGATCTCGGCGTCCGCGTCGAGCAGCGACATCTTGATGCCGCGGACCTTCGCGAGGTTGTCCTCCGCGATGCGGATCACGGTGTCCGACGCGGTGGGCGGCGTCCTCGGAGCCGAAGTAGCCGGTGAGGACGGAGTCGAAGGCCGGTCCGAGCCAGTGCAGGACGACCGGGCGCGACGCCCGCTCGAGCACGGCGCGGTAGACGCGCTCGTAGTCCTCGCCCGACTGCGCCGCCCGCGCGAGGTGGCGGCTGGCCATCAGGACCACGCCCACTCCGGCAGGTCCTCCGCGACCTCGAGCTGCTCGAGGTAGGCGTCGATGACGCGCTCGAGCGGCACGACGTCGTCGGTGAGCTGGTCGGTGTTCACTCCGACCACGACGTCGCCGCCGACCGAGGCGGCCTCGGCGCCGCTGCGGCGGATGAGCTCGGTCGTCGCGGCCCAGTCCATGCCCATGTTGCGCTGGGCGGTGTCCATGGCGTCCGCGGCTCGAGGCCCCACGACCAGACGTGGTGCCGGAATGCGAGCGTCGCGTCCCAGTCGACGGTGGCGGGGCTCCCGGGCGTGTTCCTCGGCCCAGGTGACCGGGACCACATGCGCGGCCGCGTAGGCGACCCGGGCGCCGAGCGGGCGGCGGGGCGCACGAGGTCCGGGGCGGGGGAGCAGTGTGCGCGGCGGAGCGATCCGTCCGGCGCGATCAGCGTGACGTCGGTCACGGGCGACCTCGCTCGGGGCGGAGGCGGCGAGGGCGCGCTCGTCGGCCTCGGCGTCGAGCGCGGCGATGTCGATGCGGCGGCCGTCGCGCGCCGACTCGAGGGCCGAGCTCGGCGAGGCGGACGCCGCGGGCGCCGGCGAAGAAGTCGTAGGGGTGCGGGCCGTTCTCGACCACCGTGGCGGATGAACTCCTCCCACTGCGTCCCGAAGCCGTTCTCGAAGACGTCGTTGACGGGCAGCTCCTGCCAGTCCTCGGCGTAGACGTGCTGCTCGGGCAGATCGGGGTTCCAGGTGGGCTTGGGAGTCGCGACGCGCGGCTGCACCTTGGCGCCGAAGAGCCCGACGACCGCGCTGCCGAGCGTGCCGTCGACCTGGAACTCGACGAGCTCCGGGCGGTTCACGCGCACGGCCGAGGAGGAGTTCAGCTGCACGGTCGCACCGCCGGCGACGTCGAAGATCGCGTAGGCCGCGTCGTCGGCGGTCGCCGTGTACTCGTCGCCGTTCTCGTCGACGCGCACGGGGATGTGGGTCGCGGCCTTGGCGTAGACGCCCTCGACGGCGCCGAACAGGTTCTCGAGCACGTAGTTCCAGTGCGGGAACATGTCGACGATGATGCCGCCGCCGTCCTCCTTGCGGTAGTTCCAGCTGGGGCGCTGAGCGTCCTGCCAGTCGCCCTCGAAGACCCAGTAGCCGAACTCGCCGCGCACCGAGAGGATGCGGCCGAAGAATCCGGAGTCGATGAGGCGCTTGAGCTTCTGCAGCCCCGGCAGGTAGAGCTTGTCGTGCACGACGCCGTTCTTGATGCCGGCCTCCTTGGCCAGCTCGGCGAGCTCGAGGGCCTCGGCGTAGCTCTCGGCCGTGGGCTTCTCGGTGTAGATGTCCTTGCCCGCGGCGATGGCCTTCTTCAGCGCGGGGACGCGCGCCTTGGTGACGAGAGTCCGCGTAGATCTGCCACTTCGGGTCGGCGAGGGCGGCGTCGAGATCGGTGGTCCAGTGCTCCAGGCCGTGACGGGCGGCGAGCTCGGCGAGCTTGGCCTCGCTGCGGCCGACGAGCAGCGGCTCGAGCTGCACGCGGGTGCCGTCCGAGAGCAGCACGCCGCCCTGCTCGCGGATCGCGAGGATCGAGCGGACGAGGTGCTGGCGGTAGCCCATGCGGCCCGAGACGCCGTTCATGATGATGCCGAGGGTGCGCGGCGCGGCGGTGGCGGGGGTGGTCGACTCTGACACGGAGGCCCTTCTGATGTGCGGTGCTGCGACCGGCGGAGAGGCCGGGCGGAAAGCGTTTACCAGAGTGTAGGACCGCTCCTCCACCGGGGGCAAGCGCATTCCGTGCCCGGTTGTCCTCCGGCCTTCCGGGGCGACGCAGGATGCCACTCCGGGTACCGCGACACGCGGTGGGAAGCGGAGGGAGTTGCATCTCGTGGGAGTCCGCCGTCGGGCCGGGATCCGCGCACGTTCAGCACGGTGTCGTCGGAGGCGGTGTGCTCGAGCGGGCCCGCTCACTCGAAGAGCGACAGCGTGAGCACCGCGGTGTACCGACCCGCCCGGACGCCCGCCGGCGTCCTGCAGGATCAGCTCGGCGTCGGCCGTCCACCGGCCGGGCCGGGCGCCCTCGGCGATCGACAGAAGCGGGGCCTCGACGAGTCCGGGGCGCGGCCCGGCCGATCCGCCGTCCAGGACCGTGAGCGCCACGGGCCCCGCCGCGGCGTCGTCGCCCTCGAGCAGGCGCGGGGTCCAGCCGAGGTGCTCGACCCCGATCGGCGGCTGACCGCTCGTCCCGGTGAGGGCGGTCGCGGAGCCGAGCACCGACCAGCCCGGGCGGTCCGCGACGGGTGTGCGGGTGTCGCGCACGGTCACCGTCGGCAGTGCTCCGACGAAGCGGCGGACCGCGGCCGTGCTCCCCGACTCGGACAGCGCCGCCGCGTCGCCCGCGACGGTCATCGCGAGCGCGCCGGGATCCGACGGCGGGTCGATCGCGACACCCACGTCGACGCCGCCCGCTCCCTGCTCGACGGGATCCGGCCCCGGATCGACGGGCGCCTGCTCGACGGGCGCCTGCTCGACCGGCCCCTGCTCGACGGGCAGCGCCGACCCGACGGGGGACTCCCCGGGGAGCGGTCCCGACCGGTTCCCCGCCGGAGAGAGCCGTCGGAGAGGGCCGTCGGGTGCAGGCGGCGACGGGTGTCGCGACTCCCTCGTCGGTCATCCCGCTCGAGCGCACCCCGCTGATCGGGTCGGCGGCCGGAGCAGGGACGTCCGCAGCCGCGCTCGTCGCCGTCGGCGCCGGTGCCGACGGCGGAACCGCCTCCGGAGCCGCCGCGGCCGTCGCGAAGAAGAGGGCCAGCACGAGGCCGGCGGTGGGGGCGGCCGCGGCGAGGGCGGCGGTGCGGGTGCGGTGGATCACGGGTGGTTCCTGGTTCTGCCGTGCGTCGTCGGAGCGGCTCTCCTTGGTACCAGCGCTGCCCGCTCCACCGAGACCCCTCGTCCGGTGCACGCGGCGGCAGGACCCCTGGACGTGCAGGAGCCCCGGCCGCGGGAGGGGTTCCTCCGCCCGACCGGGGCTCCTGCGCTGCGCTCCCGGTCAGCAGCTCCGCGGCGGGTACGCGGCGCTCTGCTCGAGCGTCTCGCCGCCGCCGACGGCGGTCACGACGACCTCACCCGCCGGAGCGGTCTTCTGGCGCGTCGTGAACGTGTGCGTCGCGTTCGCTCCGACCGCCACCTGCGTGAACGCCTTCTGGCCGTAGCTCGAGCGGATCGTCACGTCGACGGGCGCCGCGGATCCGTTCGTCGCCGTGACCGACAGGTACGCCTTCCCGGCGATGCACCGGGTCGAGACGGTCACCGGCACCACGAGCGCGGGCGCGGCGGCCTCCGGCACCACGATCTCGGGGATCTTCACGTACGAGTTCGGAGTCGCGAACGTGATCCGCAGCCCCGTCGCCGTCACCGCGCCGAAGGAGAGCGTGGTGGCCGAGCCGTTCGCCGCGACCCGGAGCGGCCTGCGCGGTGGTCGGTCGCCAGACGCCGTCGGTGCCGCGGTAGGCGACGCTCGCCGAGGCGAGGGTGCCCTCCGTGTTCGTGAACGTCAGCCGGTCGACGCGGTGCGCCTCGGCGAGGGTGAGCGTGAAGTCCGAGCTGCTCTCAAGCGCGGTCCCGGACCAGGTCGACCAGGCGGTCGCCGAGCTCCCGTCGCAGGCGTTCGCCGCGGGGAGCGTCGACCACTCCGTCTGGCTGAACGAGGCGCGCACGCTCGCCCGGGATCCGGCAGAGGTTCACCGGAGGAGCATCGCCCCAGATCTCGACCTCCGAGATCGACTGCCACGTGTTCGCCGCACTGGTGAGGTGCAGGCGCACGGCCGCGGTGTCGGGGAGGGAGGAGAGATCCAGCGCCACGGTCGGTGCGGCATCGGCGGCCACCTGCGTCAGCGTCGCCGAGACGGTCGACGTGCGCCAGGCTCCGTCGACCTGGTACTCGACCTCGACCTTCGAGGGCCAGGTCGCGCCCCGTCCTTGAACGTGTGCACCGTGAGCGAGTCGAGGTCCTGCGGCGAGCCCCACGGGCGTCGAGGCGGCTGTCGCGCGGGTATCCGGAGGAGGTCCAGTCGTCCCAGCCCTTGCCCTTCACGTCGCCGTCGATCAGCTTCGGAGCCAGATCGGCGCGGCTCGATGCGGTCACCGCGGACTGACGCGCGAGGTTCACGATGCCGGGCTCGGCCACCTCGACGGTGCGCGTGAAGCGACGGCCGTCCGAGTACTCGGCGTCACCGGCGAGCACGCCCGTCACCTGCAGCGTGCCGAGGACGTTCGGCCCGGTCGGCTCCAGTCGACCGCGGTGTCACGCGTGCCGCCGGGGAGCGGACCGACACGGTCGCGGGGAGGAGGCCCCGATGTCGGCCGCGCGGGTGACCGTCTCGGGGAGGCGGTCGTCGACGATCGACCAGAGGCCGGCCCCGACGCCCTTGTCGTCCCAGTAGGACGCGTCCCAGCCGTCGGCCCAGCGCGCCGGGTCCTCGACGGCGGGATTGCGCATCTCGGAGTCGGCCGTTCTCGCCGATGGTCATCGGCAGCCAGACGTAGTTCGAGTCGGCGGCGCCGTCGTTCCACCGGTCGCCCAGGTAGACGTGCTTCCCCGGGCCCAGCGTCAGGACGTCCGTCGACTGCGAGCCGAAGGTGGTCTTGCGGGTGTCGCCGACAGAGAGGAGGCCGTCGCCGCCCTCGGGGATCTGGTTGTAGGGCACGTTCTCGGAGGTCGCCGGCCTGGACGCCGCGGATCCACGGTCCGAGCACGCTGTCGGCCGTGTAGTAGGTCTGCGGGTTCGGCGCCCATCCGGTCGCTCCCGAGGCGAGCGTGAAGTACTTCCCGCCCTCGGTGAAGATCGCGGGAGCCTCGAGGACGCCGCACTCCTTCGCGATCTGGAAGTCGGTGCCGCGGACCGGGCGCCGGGCGCGTCCGTCGGCGAAGACGTACGGGTACCGGCCGTCGGCCGAGTACTGGTTCGCATCGAGGGTGTCGGTCGTCGTCGTGCGCTCGACGTTCGTGTAGTCCGCGTCGAGCTTCGCGATGTACAGGCTCCGGTTCTCCTCGAGGAGTAGGAGATGTAGGCGGTGCCGTCCTCGTCCTGGAAGACGGTCATGTGCGGGCCTCGCCCCGGCACGGCCGCCGAGATGCACGCCTTGCAGTCGGTGCGGTTGTAGAGGCGGTACGCGCCGGTCATGGTGAACGGGCCGGTCGGGCTGTCCGACACCGCGACCGCGGCCATCGAGCGCGCGTAGGTGCTGCCGCCGGTGTGATCCGGCCGTCGGAGTGCCACCAGCATCACCCACTGGTCGTTCTTCTCGTTGTAGAGCACCTTCGGGCGCTCGAAGATCGCGGTGTTGGGGGAGGTCTGGTTCGTGTCGAGGTGGTAGTCGATCTCGGCGATGCGGTCGGCGCGCGGGTGCCGCGTCGTCGACCGTGTCGTAGAGGGCGTCGAAGTAGGGCTGCTCGAGCTCCTCGGGAGCCTGGACGCTGCGCAGCGCCGTGCCGCGGTTCTCCCAGTTCAGCCCGTCGGTCGAGCGGTACACGGCGACTCCGGGGGAGTTGTAGTACCCCTTCGTGCGGTCCTCGCCGTACCAGTAGTGCACGTCGGCGCCGTCCTCCTGGACGGTCACGATCTGCCCGCCGTGCGCCTGGATGTGGCGCCCGTCGGTGTCGTACCAGCTCGGCTGGAAGTAGCCGGCCGCCTCCGCCCGGATCCTGGATCGCGGGGTGGAGTCGTACGCGAGCGGCGGATCCGCGCAGGACCCCGTCGGCGGGATCGGTCACCACCGTGCTCGCGAGCGGCGCGGCCGCGACGGCCGGCGCTCCTGCGGCCAGCAGGCCGGTGACGACGAGGCCGTCACCGCCCATCCGAACGGTCTCTTCCTGGGCGTCATGCTGTGCTCCTTTGCACGGGGACCTCGGGGTGTTCTCGCGAACAGGTCCGCGTCCCACGTACATGGTGACGTCAACATGCGGCAGGGGGCGGATCGCCCAGGACTCGGGGCGGACCGCTCAGCGCGGGGCGCGCAGCTCCCGGAGCGGTCCGCCGTGCAGCGGATCGTGCGCAGCGGGCGGTGAAGGTGCCCGCGGCGGCGCTCGAGCACGAGGTGCAGCCGGTGCGGAGTCTCGAAGAACAGCACGTCGACGAGCAGCTCGCCGCCGAGCGCGGCCGGCGCTCGCCGCGAGCACGCCCGTGGTCGTCCACTCCCCGGATCCCGGAGCGACGAGGAGCCGGTCTCGCCCTCGATCAGCGCGAGCGTCCATCCGCTCCGCTCCGCCGAGATCTCGGACCGGTGAGCGAGAGGACGTCGGAGTGGGAGGGCCGGAAGCGGCCGGGCGCGACATCGCGGCGACGGGCGCGAGCGGAGGCAGGCCGAGCGCTCCGGGACGTCTCGCGAGCGCCTGCTCCGCACCGCTCGGAACCGGCGAGCCCGAGGGCAGGAGCGCCGGCAGCAGGTGCTCCCAGGCGCGCGCCAGCAGCCTCGGTGTCGGTCGTCTGCCAGGTGATCGCGAGGACCGCGTCGTGCTCAGGCAGCGCGAGGCCGAACTGCCCGTAGGCGCCGTCGGCCCGGTACCCGTGGCTCGAGCGCCAGAACTGGAAGCCGTAGCCCTGCCTCCAGTCGGCGTTCCCCTCGGCGGGCGTCGGCACCTGCGCCGGTCGAGGCTTCCGCCACCCACGCGGGGTCGAGGAGCTGCTCGATCCCCGGCGCCCTCCTGCAGGTAGAGGCCGAGCGCCGCGGCGACCTCGGTCGTGGCGTGCAGCCCGCTGTAGCCGATCTCGCGGCCGGAGGCGTCGCGCGCGTCCAGGCGACCTCGCCGATGCCGAGCGGATCGAGCAGCCGCGGGCGGAGGAAGTCGACGAGCGACCCGCCGCTCACCCGCTGCACGATCGCGGCGGCCGCGGGTGCGGCTGGTTGTAGGCGAAGACGCTGCCGGGCTCCTCCTCGGGCGGCAGGAGCAGGAAGCCCCGGACCATGTCGACCGGATCGATCGCGCGCGCTCGGTCGATCGTCTCCTCGCGGTGCCCGCTGGCCATGCCGAGCACGTGACGGACGCGGATCGAGCGCGAGCGCGGATCCGTCACCTCGTCGTCGAGCTCGGAGAAGTACGAGAGCACGGTGGCGTCGAGGTCGACGAGGCCCTCGGCGACGGCCAGTGCGACGGCGGTCGCGGTGAAGCTCTTCGAGTAGGAGTAGAGGAGGTGCAGCCGCTCGGCGGTGTACGGCGCCCACCAGCCCTCGGCCACCACGCTGCCGCCGCGCACGAGGACGAAGCCGTGCGGCTCGATCTCCGGTGCCGCGTCGAGGGAGTCGATGAGGGCGAGGACGCCGGCGGCATCGACTCCGCGGGACGACGGTGAGCTTCTCGGCAGCGAGCGGTGCATCCCTCGATGCTACGGGCGCGATACGACGTCCTGCTCACCCGGACGTGCCGAGGTCGGCGGTGTGCGAGACCGGGTGGCTGGTGCACGATCCGCAGGGGATCCGAGCCGGCACGCGGATTCCTCCGCCGGACTCACCCCCGCGGGGCCGCATCTCCTGCGGATCGCACACCGCCCTGCAGATCGCACTCGGCCCTGCATTTCGTGCGGGGCCTCCGCGGGGAGTGGGCGACCCGGCCCTACGCCTCGGGACCCGGCGCCTCCGGGAGCGGCCCGAGGCCCGGGAGGAAGCGCAGCAGCACCTCGGCCGGCGCGCGGACCGCGGGGCCCAGGCCCAGCTCCCAGCCCGCGTCGGTGGCGGCGAGCGAGCGGCCCCGGATCGCCGCGCGGATCGGGAGCGGTGCACGCTGCATCCGCTCCATGGCGATCGCGCCCGAGACGCGGGGCGGCAGGTCGACGCCGGTGACGAGGCTCAGCTCGACGCGGACCACGTCGACCAGGTCGGCGATGCCACGGGATCCGGAGCCGGAGCGGCGGGCCGCGGCGAGGGCCGCGAGGGTGCCGGGGATCTCGGACGACAGGAGGGGTGCTCGCCTCGCGGGCGCCGACGCGAGGTGGCGAAGCGCTGCCCGGTGCTGCTCGGAAGCCGGACGACGAGCTCGCCGAGCACCGCGGAGGCGGGGACGGGAGAGGCGGGAGGCGGAGACGGCACCGGCCGCCTCGCCCTCCAGGAAGGAGGGGAGGCGGCCAGTGCTGCCAGGCGGTCGAGCCGATCGGCGACGAGCGGGCGCCAGTCGTTGCTGACCCCCGACTCGTCGACGTCGGGCCGAGCGCTCAGCGGGAGGAACCGCGACCAGTCGGGCACGGGACCCGATCAGCGTCCGCCGGCGCGGCGCTTGTTGTAGACGTCGAAGGCGACCGCGAGCAGGAGCACGAGGCCCTTGACCGCCTGCTGCCACTCGATGCCGATGCCCATGATCGACATGCCGTTGTTCAGGACGCCGATGATCAGACCGCCGAGGATCGCGCCGCCGATGGTGCCGACGCCGCCCTGGACCGCCGCGCCGCCGATGAAGGCGGCCGAGATGGCCTCGAGCTCGAAGCCGTCTCCGGCCTTCGGGCCCGCGAGGTTCAGGCGGGCGGTGAAGACGAGTCCGGCCAGCGCCGCGAGGACGCCCATGTTGACGAACAGCCAGAAGGTGACGTTGCGCGTCTTGATGCCCGAGAGCTCCGCGGCGTGCAGGTTGCCGCCGATGGCGTAGACGTGGCGGCCGAAGACCGAGCGGTTCATCACGACGCCGTAGACCAGCACCAGCACGGCCAGCACGATCAGGGTCACCGGGATGCCCTTGAAGGTGGAGAGCGCGAAGGCGAAGGCGCCGATGACGAGCGCGACGAGGACGAGCTTGGTGACGAACCAGGCGCCCGGCTCGACGCTCTGGTTGTACTTCTGGCGGCCGCGGCGGGTGCGCAGCGACTGCACGGCGAAGGCGATGATGGCCAGCGCGCCGACTCCGAGCGACAGCGGGTCGAGTGCGGTCTCGCCGAACAGGTCGGTGAGGAAGCCGTTGCCCAGCGCGCGGTACTCGATCGGGAACGAGCCGATGTTCGCGTTGCCGAGGACGACGAGCGCGAGACCGCGGAAGATCAGCATGCCCGCCAAGGTCACGATGAACGCGGGTATCCCCACGTACGCGATCCAGAAGCCCTGCCAGGCTCCGACCAGGGCGCCGATCGCCAGCGACAGCACGATCGAGGAGACCACCACGGGAGGCCCATGGTCACGGCGAAGACTCCGGAGACGGCTCCGACGAACGCGGCGACCGAGCCGACCGAGAGGTCGATGTGGCCGGCCACGATGACCATCACCATGCCGATGGCGAGGATCAGGATGTAGCCGTTCTGGACGATCAGGTTCGAGATGTTCTGCGGGCGCAGGAGGATCCCGTTGGTCATGATCTGGAACAGCAGCACCACCACGATGAGGGCGATGAAGATGCCGTTCTTGCCGAGGTCGCCCAGCACGTGGCTGAGGCGCTTCGTGAACGCGTTCTCGGTGGGGTTCACCGCGCACCCGCCGCAGTGGGCGGGGTGTTCTGCAGATCGGTCATCGTTGCTTCTCCTGGGTCATGAGGGTGAGGACCGCCTCGGGGGTCGCCTCGGCGATGGGCAGCTCGCCCGTGATGCGGCCTTCCGACAGCGCGTACACGCGGTCGCAGATGCCGAGGAGCTCAGGGAGCTCGGAGGAGATGACGATGATCCCCTTAGCCGCGGCCGCGAGCTTGTTGATGATGGTGTAGATCTCGTACTTCGCCCCACGTCGATGCCGCGGGTGGGCTCGTCGAGGATCAGGACGTCGGGGTCGGAGTAGATCCACTTCGACAGGACGACCTTCTGCTGGTTGCCGCCCGAGAGCTTGCCGGTCTTGGCGAGCACGGTCGGCGACTTGATGTTCATGCTGCCGCGGTACTCGTTGGCGACCTCGAACTCGCGGTTGTCGTCGACGAGTCCGCCCTTCGACACCTTCTCAGAGCGAGGCCAGCGAGATGTTCCGCTTGATGTCGTCGATGAGGTTGAGGCCGTAGTGCTTGCGGTCCTCCGTGGCGTAGGCGAGCCCGTGGGCGATCGCCTCCGACACGTTGCGCATCTTGATCTCCTTGCCGGCCTTGAAGACCTGGCCCGAGATGCGGCTGCCGTAGGAGCGGCCGAAGAGGCTCATCGCGAACTCGGTGCGCCCGGCGCCCATGAGGCCGGCGATGCCGACGATCTCGCCGCGGTGCACCGTGAGGTTCACCTTGTCGACCATGACGCGCGTCGGGTCCTGCGGGTGGTGGGCCGTCCAGTCCACGACGCGGAGGATCTCCTCGCCGATGTGCGGGGTGTGGTCCGGGTACCGGTGGTCGAGGTCGCGGCCGACCATGTCCTTGATGATCCGGTCCTCGGTCACGTCGTCGTGCGCGATCGTCTCGATCGTCTTGCCGTCGCGGATGACCGTGACGGTGTCCGCGATCTTCTTGATCTCGTTCAGCTTGTGGCTGATGATCAGCGACGTGATGCCCTGCTCCTTGAGGTGCAGGATCAGGTCGAGCAGGTGGTCCGAAGTCCTCGTCGTTGAGCGCCGCGGTGGGCTCGTCGAGGATGAGCAGCTTGACCCGCTTGGAGAGCGCCTTGGCGATCTCGACGAGCTGCTGCTTGCCGACTCCGATCTCCTGGATCTTCGTCGTCAGGTTCTCCTTCAGACCCACCCGGGCGAGCAGCGCGGCCGCCTCCTGGTTGGTCTTGTTCCAGTCGATCAGCCCCGCGAAGCCGCGGACCTCGTTGCCGAGGAAGATGTTCTCGGCGATCGAGAGGTAGGGGCTGAGGGCCAGCTCCTGGTGGATGATGACGATGCCCTTGGCCTCCGAGTCGCGGATGCTGCCGAACTGCATCACGTCGCCCTCGAAGACGATGTCGCCCTCGTACGTCCCGTGCGGGTAGACCCCGGACAGGACCTTCATCAGCGTCGACTTGCCGGCGCCGTTCTCGCCGCAGATCGCGTGCACCTCGCCGCGCGCGGCGTTCAGGTCACGTCCTGCAGCGCTTTGACGCCCGGGAACGTCTTGGTGATCCCGCGCATCTCGAGAATGTTGGTGCTCACTACGCCTCACTCCTTCAGGGAGCCGGGCCCCCTCTCGGGGACCCGGCTCGGATCTCTCAGTACCGACCCGCGCCCTCGGGCGCCGATCCGGTCACGGCCCCTCGGAGGAGGCCCGGCTCGCTTCCACCCCTCTTATAAGAGGAGTGACGCGTCAGCTCCTCCCACCGAGGGGCTCGTCCGGTTCCTCCGTCTGGAGGGCGTCCGGTGAGCTCCTCCTCTGGAGGGCTTTCGCGGTTCTCGGTGGGGTGAGCTGCAAGGCGGAGGAGGGCGCGATACCGGAGGTATCGCAACCGACGACAACGCCGCGGATCACCCCACCGAGGTTCGCGACTTAACCGTTGATTTCGGCGTCGGTGTAGTAGCCGCCGTCGACCAGGACCGACTCGATGTCGTCCTTGGTCACGATGACCGGCTCGAGCAGGTACGACGGGACGATCTTCTCGCCGTTGTCGTAGGTCTCGGTGTCGTTGACCTCGGGCTCGGAGCCCTCGAGGACGGCCTGCGCCATGAGCACGGCCTCCTTGGCGAGCTCGCGGGTGTCCTTGTAGATCGTGGCGTACTGCTCGCCCGAGATGATCGCCTTGACGGAGTCGAGCTCGGCGTCCTGACCGGTGATGACCGGGAAGTCGGTGCCCACGGTGTAGCCGGCGTCGGTGAGGGCCGAGATGATGCCGCGGCTCAGGCCGTCGTAGGGCGAGAGGACGCCCTGGACCTTGGATCCGTCGGAGTACGTCTTGGTCAGGATGTCCTCCATGCGGCTCTGGGCGACCTCGGGGTCCCAGCGCAGCGTGGCGACGGTGTTGAACTCGGTCTCGTCGCTCGCGACGACGAGGGTTCCGTCATCGAGGAAGGGCTTGAGGGTCTCCATCGCGCCGTTGAAGAAGAACGTGGCGTTGTTGTCGTCGGGGCTTCCGGCGAACAGCTCGATGTTGAACGGGCCGGCGGGCGCGTCGGCCACGGGGGCTCCGGTCAGGTCGGTGAGGCCCAGGCCCGCGAGGAGCGAGGTGGCCTGCTGCACGCCGACCTTGAAGTTGTCGAAGGTCGCGTAGTAGTCGACGTTCTCCGAGTCGCGGATCAGGCGGTCGTAGGCGATGACCGGGATGTCGTTCGCGGCCGCCTCCTCGAGCACGCTCGTGAGGGTGGTGCCGTCGATCGAGGCGACGATCAGGGCCTTGGCGCCCTTGGTGATCATGTTCTCGAGCTGCGAGACCTGGGTGGGGATGTCGTCCTCTGCGTACTGCAGGTCGACCTCGTAGCCGGCCTCCTCGAGCTGCGACTTGACGTTGTCGCCGTCGGCGATCCAGCGCTCGGAGGACTTCGTCGGCATCGCGACGCCGACGAGTCCGCCTTCGCCACCGCCTTCGCCGCTGCCCGAGTCGCCGCCGCTGGAGCAGGCCGCGAGGGAGAGGATCATCGCTCCGCCGGCGAGGCCGGCGAGGAGGGAGCGCTTCATAGTGGTCACTGTGATTCCTTCGTCATTGAATGCAGTGGGAGTGGCCGCTCCCGGGTGCGGGGCGGGATGTGAGCGCTCATGTGAGCGATCACATGGAGTGATGCTAGACCCGCGGATCGCTTTCGTGTAACCGGGTTTGTTGCGACTCGGTAACGGCGCGCCCGGAGGGACGCTCCGCGACGGTCACTCGTCGCAGGGTGCGGGCGGTGAGGTCGACCCGCGGACGACCAGCTGCGGGGCGATCGGAGGTGCCGACTCCGGCCGCTCGCCCTCGATCAGGCTCAGCAGCGTCGCCATGCAGCGGCGGCCGAGCTCCGCGAAGTCCTGGCGCACGCTGGTCAGCGGCGGCCAGTAGAACGCGGCCTCGGGGATGTCGTCGTAGCCGATGACGCTGACGTCCTCCGGCACGCGGATGCCGCGCTCGTGGAACGCGCTCAGCAGACCCAGCGCCATCTGGTCGTTCGCCGCGAAGACGGCCGTGAAGTCGAGGAAGCGCGAGAGCTCGAGTCCGACGCGGTGGCCGCGCTCGGCGCTCCAGTCGCCCAGCAGCGGCGGCCTCATCGCCACGTTCGGTCGTCGAGCTCGGCGAGGAACCCGCGCATCCGCGCCTCCGCCTCGATCCAGTCCTGGGGGCCGGCGAGGTGCACGATCTCGGTGTGGCCGAGGTCGATCAGGTGCGCGGTCGCCAGGCGGGCCCCCGCCATCTGGTCGACGTAGAGCGCGTCGTCGCGCGAATCGTCCGAGGTCTGCAGGGTCACGTGCGGGATGCGCAGGGCGGCTCCGGACAGGATGTCGAAGACCCGGATCTGCGGCGCGATGACCACGAGACCCTCGACGGCCTGGTTCAGCAGGTGGCGGATCCCGGCCTGGATCGACTCGCCGTCGGTGCCGTCGACGTTGGCCGTGACGACGAGGTAGCCGGCGTCCCGGGCGGCCACCTCGATCGCCTGGATGCTCGAGGCGGGCCCGTACTGCAGGCTCTGCGAGGAGAGCACCCCGATGGTCCTGGTGCGGCTGGTGACCAGTGCCCGCGCGGCGAGGTTGGGGCGGTAGTCGAGCTCGGCCATCACCTCGAGGACGCGCCGCTTGGTCTCGGCGCGCAGGCTCGGGTGGTCGTTCAGGACGCGCGAGACGGTCTGGTGCGACACCCCGGCGGCGCGCGCGACGTCGTAGATGCTGGGAGCCCGGGGCGCGGGCTTGTCTTCCGGCATCGGGGCACCGTGGCTCTCTGTGATCGGGCGGCGCCCTCTCGCAGGGACCGTCCGAGCCCGCGTCAGCGCGGGACCCGCCCGTCCGCGGGCGCGTGTGAGCACACCTTACGTCGCTCGGGGCCCCGGAGTGCTCGCCCGCAGGACCACGGAGGTCGCCACGGGGTCGGCGGGGGCGTCGTCGTCGCCCAGCGCGACGGCCAGCGAGCGCTCGCCGAGCTCGCGCAGCGGGACGGCCACGGTGGTGAGCGCGGGATGCACGTCGCGCACCGTCGGGATGTCGTCGAACCCGGCGACCCCGACGTCGACTCCGGGTTCCAGGCCCGCTTCGCGCAGGGCGGAGGAGACCCCCATCGCCATCACGTCGCTGACGGCGAAGACGAGGTCGATCTCGTCGCGGTGCGCGGCGAGGAGCGCCCGCGCGCCGTCGAAGCCGCCGTCGCGCGAGAACGGCGCCTCGACGACGAGCTCGTCGGCGAGCGAGAGGCCGTGGGCCTCGAGGCCCTCGCGGAACCCCTGGACGCGGTCGTGGGAGGTGAGGATCGCGGGGCTGCCCGAGACCACTCCGAAGCGCCGGTAGCCCTGCTCGACGAGCGCCTCGGCCAGCGCTCGCGCGCCCGCGCGGTTGTCGAGCACCACGGTGGGGAAGGGCAGGCCGCCCTGGCTGATCAGCACGACGCGGCCGCCCGCGTCCTCGAAGGAGCGCAGCTCGGCGACGAGGGCCTCGCGCTCGTCCTCGCCGGCGAAGCGGCTGCCGGCCAGGATCATGACGCGAGGCCTCGCACCACGCAGCGCGCGCACGACGGCGAGCTCGCGGGCCGGGTCGCGGCCGGTGACGGCCATCGTGACGACGAGCCCGAGCTCCTCCGCCGCGCCGGCGACCCCCGAGGCGATGGTCGAGAAGTACGGGTCGGCGATGTCGCTGACGATGAGGGCGACCGTGCTGGTCGAGCCCTTCGCGACGGCCTGGGCCGAGAGGTTGGGGGAGTAGCCGAGCCGCTGCGCCGCCGCGAGGACGCGGACGCGGTACTCCTCGGCGACCTTGCGCTGACTGCCGTTGAGCGATCGGGAGGCGGTGGCGAGCGAGACGCCGGCCTCGCGCGCGACGTCGTGGAGGGTCACTCCGGAGCTGCGTCCTGATCGTGCCGGCACGGGCGCGTCCCTTCGGTCCCGGACATTCTGGCACAGGGGGTGCGCGCGGGACCGGAGCGGTGGCCGTGCGCCGAGGGAACCCCGGACCGTCGAGACCGCCCGGTGCGGCGGGCTCCCTCGACGGTCCGGGGTTCCCCGGATGCGCGGCGGGTAGCGTGGACGGATGCGCCTGATCCTCATCCGCCACGGCCAGACGCCCTCGAACGTCGCCGGGCTCCTCGACACCCGCATCCCCGGCCCCGGGCTCACGGAGCTCGGGCGCACGCAGGCCGAGCTGCTCCCCGAGACGCTCGCGGGCGAGGGGATCGGCGCGATCTACGTCTCGACGATGCGCCGCACGCACGAGACGGCGGCTCCGCTCGCGGCCGCCCTCGGGCTCGAGCCGATCGAGCGCGACGGGATCCGCGAGATCGCGGCGGCCGGTCTCGGGATGCGCGGCGACGAGGCGGCGGTGACCGAGTACATGGACACCGTGTTCCGCTGGGCGGGCGGCGAGACGGGGCTGCAGCTGGCGGGCGGCGAGACGGGCGAGGAGTTCGCGGCGCGGTACGACTCCGTCGTCGCCGAGGCCGAGGCCTCGGGCCTTCGAACGGTCGCGCTGGTCAGCCACGGCGCCGCGATCCGCGGCTGGGCCGGGCTGCGGGCGAAGGACCTCGACGCCCGGTTCATCGCCGATCATCTGCTCGACAACACGGGCGTCGTGGTGCTCGAGGAGGCGGCTCGAACTGGGTGCTCGAGTCGTGGCAGGGCGAGCCCGTGAGCGGAGTCGGAGCGGCTGCCCCGTCCGGTCCGGCGGGGGACACGACGGCCTGATACGAGAGTGACGGTCGGTTTTCCGGAGATGGTCGCGTAACGATCGTGCAACGACAGGGAATGCCTGTTGATCAGGAGTTCTCCGCGCTCGGCGTCCCTGCTGAGGGATGCCGCGACCCCCTCTCGAATAGTCGGACATTTGCCGGATCGGGGCTCCGCGGCTACCGTGGACGGCGGTCTTCGAGACCCCGATGAACCGGTCCGCGCCCGTGCCCCGTCCCCCGTGACGGCGAGCCGCGAGCGTACGGTCAGCGGGAGCGGAGGCGGCCCCGAGGCCGCCTCGGACTCACCCCGATCGCCTCCGTCCCCCGGCCGCTCCCCGCGGCGGGCAGCACGCGGAGGCCCGCGTCCGGGCGGTCCCACGCGCCCCGACCCGGCACCACGAGATGACAGAGCGCGGGATCCGTCCTGCGCCCCGACGGAGCGTACGTGCAGCAGAACCAGAACGACATCAGCGAGCCCGCGGGCGGAGGGGTCCTGGAGGACCTCGCCGTTCCCGTCCTCGAAGCGAGAGGCCTCTTCAAGGTCTTCGGCAGGCGTCCCGCGGAGGTGGTCGAGCGGCTGCGGGCGGGTGCCGATCGCGGCGACCTCGCCTCCTCCGGGACCGCGGCCGTGATCGACGCCTCGTTCGCGGTGCGCCGCGGCGAGATCTTCGTCGTGATGGGCCTCTCGGGCTCGGGCAAGTCCACGCTCATCCGCATGCTGAACGGCCTCCAGGAGCCGTCGGCGGGCGAGGTCCTGATCGACGGATCGAGCATCACGGGGGTGTCCGACGCCGAGCTGCGGCGCGTCCGCCGCGCCTCCGTCTCGATGGTGTTCCAGCACTTCGCGCTGCTGCCGCACCGCACGGTGCTCGAGAACGTCGCCTACCCGCTCGAGATCCAGGGCGTGCCGGCGGCCGAGCGGCGCGAGCGCGCACTGCTCGCCGTCGAGCGCGCCGGACTCGCCGGCTGGCACGAGAAGACGCCCGGCGAGCTCTCCGGAGGCATGCGCCAGCGCGTCGGACTCGCCCGCGCCCTGGCCGCCGATACCGGCATCGTCCTGATGGACGAGGCGTTCTCGGCGCTCGACCCGCTCATCCGGCGCGAGATGCAGGAGCAGCTGATCGAGCTGCAGCAGGAGCTCGGGAAGACGATCGTCTTCATCACGCACGACCTCAACGAGGCGATGCTCCTCGGCGACCGGATCGCGGTCATGCGCGACGGCCGCATCGTGCAGATCGGCACTCCGGAGGAGATCCTCACCGATCCGGCGACCGACTACGTCGCGCAGTTCGTGCAGGACGTCGACCGCGCCCGCGTGCTGACCGCGGCCGCCGTGATGGAGCCGCCCCGCTCCGTCGTCACCCTCGCCGCCGGACCGCGTGCGGCGCTGCGCGGAATGCGCGACCTGCAGACCTCGGCGGCCTTCGTCGTCGGGACCGGCCGCCGACTCCTGGGCACCGTGCGCGACCGCGACGTGATGGAGCAGGTGCGCCGCAGCGACTCCGACCTCGCGGCCGTCGTCACCTCGGACGTGGTCACCGTGTCGCCGGACACCCCGCTCAGCGAGATCATCGAGCCCGCCGTCGAGTCGGAGCTGCCCGTCGCGGTGGTCGACGGGAGCGGACGCCTGCTCGGCGCGATCCCGCGCGTCACGCTCCTGGCCGCGCTGGGCGACGTCGACCCGCGCACCGGCGAGCAGCCGGTGATCGAGCCGCCCGCGACGATCCCGACCGAGATCGTCACGGCGACGCTGCGCGCCACGGGCGGCCCCGTCGACGACGCGGTCCTCGCGAGCGATGGAGGCGTCCGATGATCCGCCTGCCTCTGGGCGACGCCGTCGAGAGCGGCATCGACGCCCTGACGAGCACCTTCCAGCCCGTCTTCGACGTGATCAGGACCGTCTTCGGAGCACTCTACGACGGCGTGGACGTCGTGCTCGCCACTCCGCCGTTCTGGGTGATCATCGCGTTCCTCGCGGTGCTCGCCTACGCCGCGCGCGGCTGGGGCCTCGCGATCGGCACCGCGGTGGGGCTGCTGGTCGTCGTGAGCGTGGACCAGTGGGAGAACGCGATGGACTCGCTCGCGCTGGTGCTCGTCGCCTCCGTGATCGCCATCGCCCTGAGCGTGCCGCTGGGCGTGCTCGCCGCGCGCAACCGGACGGCGTCGACGATCATCCGCCCGGTCCTCGATCTGATGCAGACGATGCCGGCGTTCGTGTACCTGATCCCGGCGCTGATCTTCTTCCGCGTCGGAGTCGTGCCGGGCATCGTCGCGACCATCGTGTTCGCGATGGCGCCGGGAGTGCGCCTGACCGAGCTGGGGATCCGGGGCGTCGACCCCGAGCTCGTCGAGGCGGGCGAGGCGTTCGGCTCGTCCAAGTGGCGGATCCTGCGCCAGATCCAGCTGCCGCTGGCGCTGCCCTCGATCCTCGCCGGGCTGAACCAGGTGATCATGCTCGCGCTCTCGATGGTCGTCATCGCGGGCATCGTCGGCGCGGGCGGCCTGGGCGGCGACGTCGTCGCGAGCCTCAACCGGATCGACGTGGCGCTGGGCTTCGAGGCGGGCATCTCGGTGGTGATCCTCGCGATCGTGCTGGACCGGATGACGGGGGCGCTGGGGAAGCCCTCGCCCGCGCGAGCCGCCCGGGCCGGGAACCGCCGCGCCGTCGTGCTCACCCGCTCCGCCGTCGCCGCGGTGTCGGTCGCGGTCGTCGCCTCCCTCGGCGCGTCGGCCGTCGCCGGGCCGGCGAGCACCGCCTCCGTCGACAACGGCGACCGCACCGACGTGAGCCTGGCCGTCTTCCAGGGCTGGGACGAGGGCATCGCCGTGTCGGCGCTCTGGGGCGCGGTGCTCGAGGAGCAGGGCTACGACGTCGAGCTCTCGGACATCGACGTGGCGCCGGGCTTCGCAGGGCTCGCCGCCGGGAGCTTCGACCTGGCGCTGGACACCTGGCTGCCGACGACCCACGGCAGCTACCTCGAGCGCTACGGCGACGACCTCGTCGACCTGGGCGCGTGGAACGACGAGGCGAAGCTGACCATCGCGGTGAACGAGGACGCTCCGATCGACACGCTCGAGGAGCTCGCCGCGAATCCGGACGTCGTCGGGAACCGCCTCGTCGGCATCGAGCCGGGGTCGGGGCTGAACGCCGTCACGACCGAGGAGGTCATCCCCGGGTACGGCCTCGAGGGGATGGAGTACCTGACGTCGTCGACGCCGGCGATGCTGCAGGAGCTCGAGACCGCGACGGCGAACGGCGAGGACATCGCCGTGACGCTCTGGCGCCCGCACTGGGCGTACGACGCGTTCCCGGTGAAGGACCTCGAGGACCCGGAGGGGCTGCTCGGCGAGGCGGAGGACATCCACTCGTTCGGCTCGAGCTCGTTCGAGAGCGACTTCCCGACGCTGAGCAGCTGGATGCGCGACTTCCGGATGGACTCCGAGACGCTCTACTCGCTCGAGAACGCGCTGTTCAACGACGGCGCCGACGACCGCGACGCGGCGCTCGCGGCCTGGATGGACGAGAACCGCGGGTACGTCGATTCGATGACGAGCTGACCTCGACTGCTCCCGCGAGATGCCGCTCCGGTACGCGACACGCCGTCGAAGGCGTACCGGAACGGCATCTCGCGGACGGCGTCAGGCGCGGGCCGCCGCGTACTGCGCGCGGATCGCGGGGCGGTGGTCGGCCGCCGGCTCGGCGACCGAGGTGACCTCCCACTCCGGGCGCGAACCCGTGAGTGCCCACGCGGCCTGCGCGGCGGCGCCGTCAGCCACGTACTCGCCGGGGGTCGGCACCACGACGGGAACGTCGAACACCTGCGAGGCGGCCAGCTGCACGGCGCGGTTCTGCGCCGCTCCGCCGATCAGGAGGATGCGGTGCGCGACCACTCCGAGTCCGCGCACCGCGTCGAGGCCGTCGGCCAGTCCGCAGAGCATGCCCTCGATCGCCGCGCGGGCGAGGTTCGGCCGCGTGGTCGAGGCGATGGTCATGCCGTGCAGGCTCGCGGTCGCGTCGGGCAGGTTCGGGGTGCGCTCGCCCTCGAAGTAGGGAACGAGGACGAGTCCGTCGGCACCCGGCTCCGCCTGCAGCGCGAGGTCGGCGAACTCGTCGAAGCCGGCGCCGAGCAGGGCGGCGGTCGAGGACAGCACGCGGGCGGCGTTGAGCGTCGCGACGAGCGGCAGGAATCGGCCGCTCGCGTCGGCGAAGCCGGCGACGGTCCCGGAGGGGTCGCGCACCGGGTCCTCGGTCACCGCGAAGACGGTGCCGCTGGTGCCGATGCTGACCACGACGTCGCCGGGCCCTGCGCCGAGCCCGAGCGCGGCGCCCGCATTGTCGCCGGCGCCGGGACCGACGACGAGGCCCTGGGCCGTCCGGCCCGCCTCCTCCGACGGCCCGAGCACGCGGGGGAGTGCCGGGCGGTGGCCGAGCGCGTGCTCGAGCAGCTCGAGGTCGTAGCCGTCGGCGCCCCAGTAGGAGGTGCCGGAGGCGTCCGAGCGGTCGGTCGTCAGCGCGTCGAGATCGACTCCGCGGGGCGATCCCGGGCCGAAGCCGAGCAGGCGCCAGGTCAGCCAGTCGTGGGGGAGGGCCACTGCTGCGACGCGCGCCGCGTTCTCCGGTTCGGCCTCGCGGAGCCAGCGGAGCTTCGTGGCGGTGAAGGAGGCGACGGGCACGGTGCCGGTGCGGCGCGCCCACTCCTCGGCGCCGAGCTCGGCGACCAGCGCCTCGGCGGCACCGGCGCTGCGGGTGTCGTTCCAGAGCAGTGCGGGGCGGATCACCTCACCGTCGGCGTCGAGCACGACCATGCCGTGCTGCTGCCCGCCGATGGAGATGGCGGCGACGTCGGCGAGTCCACCGGCGTCCGTGATCGCCTCGGTCAGAGCGTCCCACCAGGCCGAGGGGTGCACCTCGGTGCCGTCGGGGTGGCTCGCGCGGCCGGTGCGGACGACCGCTCCGCTCTCGAGGTCGCGCACGACCACCTTGCAGCTCTGGGTCGACGAGTCGACTCCTGCGACCAGCGTCATCGCCGTGTCCGTTCCTCCCGCAGCAGCGGGATGCGTCTTCGTGGGGGTACGAGGGGAACGGACGAGACCCCGTGCCGCAGGGCCGGGGTCTCGTCCGTCAGGGGAGTGCCGGGCGGGTCAGCGGGCGCCGAGCAGGTGCTCGGTCGCGAGCTGCTGCAGGCGCACGAAGCCGAAGCCCTTGCCGCCGAGGTAGGCGTCGGCGTCGAACGACTCGTACGACGCGGTGTCGGCGAGCAGGTCGTCGTACGACTCGCCCTCGTTCAGCGTCGGGGTCTGCAGCTCGGCGACCTTGGCGGCGGCCAGCGCCTCCTGCACCTCGGGGTCGGCGCGGAAGGCCGCGGCGCGCTCCTTCAGCAGCAGGTAGGTGCGCATGTTCGCGGCGGCCGAGTCCCAGACTCCGGTCTCGTCCTCGGTGCGCGAGGGCTTGTAGTCGAAGTGGCGCGGGCCGTCGTAGGAGGGGACTCCGCCGGGGCCGCCGTTCTCGAGGAGGTCGACGAGCGAGAACGCGTTGTGCAGGTCGCCGTGACCGAAGACGAGGTCCTGGTCGTACTTGATGCCGCGCTGGCCGTTGAGGTCGATGTGGAAGAGCTTGCCGTGGTACAGCGCCTGGGCGATGCCGGCGGTGAAGTTCAGGCCCGCCATCTGCTCGTGGCCGACCTCGGGGTTCACGCCGACGAGCTCGGGGCGCTCGAGCGAGTCGATGAACGCGATCGCGTGTCCGAGCGTCGGCAGGAGGATGTCGCCGCGGGGCTCGTTCGGCTTGGGCTCGATGGCGAAGCGGATGTCGTAGCCCTTGTCGGTGACGTAGTCGCCGAGCAGGTTGACGGCCTCGCGGTAGCGCTCGAGAGCGGCGCGGATGTCCTTCGCGGAGTCGTACTCGGCGCCCTCGCGGCCGCCCCACATGACGAAGGTCTGCGCGCCCAGCTCGGCGGCGAGGTCGATGTTGCGGAGGACCTTGCGCAGCGCGAAGCGGCGCACGTCGCGGTCGTTGGAGGTGAATCCGCCGTCCTTGAAGACCGGGGCGCTGAAGAGATTGGTGGTGACCATCGGCACGACGAGACCGGTCGACTCGAGCGCGCCCTTGAGGCGGTCGATCTGGGTCTGGCGCTCGGCGTCGGTCGAGCCGAACGCGAAGAGGTCGTCGTCGTGGAAGGTGAGGCCGTAGGCGCCCAGCTCGTCCAGCTTCTCGACGGCGTGCACCACATCGAGGGGCTCGCGGGTCGGGCCGCCGAAGGGGTCCGTGCCGTTGTAGCCGATGGTCCAGAGGCCGAACGAGAACTTGTCGGCGCGGGTGGGGGTCAGGGACATGGATCCGATCCTTTCCGGCGACGTCGCCGAATTGTTGTTGAGGCCAACATATCGGGGGCGGCGGCTGCGCGCAATGCGGATCGAGTGTCTCCGCGTCGACATCCGCCGGATATGTCGCGGGTCGCGACAAACCTGTTGCGGAAGCGCTTCGACTCTGCGTACAGTGCTCAGCAGCACAGCCCCGTCGAAGCGTTTCGAGCATCGGAGGGGTCCGACGACGAGGTCCGGCAGGAGGAACGATGGCGACCATCCACGACGTCGCCCGCGCTGCCGGGGTCTCGATCAGCACGGTGTCCTACGCCCTCTCGGGCAAGCGCTCCATCGCCGCCACGACCCGTCAGCGGGTCGACGAGGCCGTGCGCGAGCTCGGCTACCGGCCGCACGCCGGAGCCCGGATGCTGGCCGGGGCCCGCACGCACATCCTGGCCCTCTCGGCGCCGATGCGCGGCGAGCTGCACCTGCCCACCCACATGCGCTTCGTGACCGAGGTGCTCGAGCGGGCCCGCGAGTCCGACTACGACGTGCTGCTGCTCGTCACCGACGAAGCGTCCAGCGGCATCGGCCGCGTCTCCTCCTCCTCCCTCGTCGACGGCATCGTGCTCATGGGCGTCGACGACGACGACGACCGCGCCGCGCTCATCCGCGATGCCGGGGTGCCGGCGACCTTCATCGGCGTCCCCTCCGACGCCCACGACCTGGCCTGCGTCGACCTCGACTTCGCGGAGGCGGCGCGGAGGAGCGTCCGCACGCTCGCCGAGCAGGGCCACCGCTCTCTCGGGCTCATCGAGCACCCGCAGTCGTACACCGACCGCAACGCCGGCTTCGTGCGCCGCTTCGACGACGCGTTCCGAGCGGAGTGCGACGCGCTCGGCCTCGAGGTCGTCGTCGAGCGCCCGCACCTCGGCCGAGCCAGCGCCGCGTCCGCCGTCGACGCGATCCTCGATCCCCCCTCGCCCCGACCGCGCTCGTCCTGCACTGCAACGAGCCCGTCGCGGAGGCCGCCGTCGAGCGCGTGCTCGAGCGCGGCCTCTCCGTCCCCGGGGACCTCTCGGTCCTCGCCGCCTGCGCGAGCTACGACGGGGCGGCGCTGCCGGTCCCGGTCAGCTCGTTCCCCCTGCCGTTCGACGCGATGTGCCGTGCGGCCGTCGGTCGCACTCTGCAGCAGATCGAGTCCGGACGCACCGTCGGAGTCGATCTCCTCCCGCCCCACTACGTCGACCGCGGCTCCATCGCGCTCGCGGCGATCCGCGCCCCTGCGCCGATCGCCTCCTGACGCCCCTCCCTCCACTTCCTGCTCCTGCTTCTCGTCGGCCGATCGTCGAAACGCTTCGACGCTCGTCCGATCGGAGAGCGCTCCACCACCCATCCACGCAGTCACAGCCCAGCGGCACCGTCCGAAGGAGAACACCCGCTATGTCGCCTCGTCCCCGCACCGCCTTCCACCGCCCCACCGCCGCCGCGGTCGGCTCGCTCAGCCGCCGCGGCCTGATCGCCGGAGGCGTCGGCATCGGCGCGATCTTCGCGCTCGCCGCCTGCTCCGGAGGAGGATCCGACGCCGGATCCGACGCCCTCGCCACCGAGGTCGACGGCGCCGGCCGCACCCTCACCATGTGGGACTTCGAGACCCCCGACAGCGACCGCGGCATCGCCTGGCTCGCCGCCCGCGACATCTTCACGAAGGAGACGGGAGCCCAGATCGCCTACGAGTTCAAGGCGTTCGAGCAGCTGCGCACCGGCGCCAGCCAGATCTTCAACTCCAACTCGGCCCCCGACGTCGTCGAGTACAACAAGGGCAACGCGACCAGCGGACTGCTCTCGAGCCAGGGGCTGCTCACGAACCTCGACGAGGCCGTCGAGTTCTACGGCTGGGACAAGCTCGTCCCGGGAGCCCTCCAGACGACCGCCAAGTACGACGAGGACGGCATCATGGGCTCCGGCTCCTGGTACGGCATCCCGAACTACGGCGAGTTCACCTTCGTCTACTACAACCAGGACGTCTTCGCGGCGAACGGCATCGAGGTGCCGACGACGTACGACGAGTTCATCGCGGTGCTCGACGCCTTCGTGGCCAAGGGCATCACCCCGCTCGCCGAGGCCGGGGCCGAGTACCCGCTGCAGCAGCTCTTCTACCAGCTCGCGCTGCTGAAGGCCGACCGCCAGTGGATCACCGACTACCAGACCTACACGGGCGAGGTCGACTTCTCGGACGCCGCGTGGTCCTACGCCGCCGACCAGCTCCAGGAGTACGTCGACAAGGGCTACATCTCGCCGGACGCCTCCGGGCTCAAGGCCGAGGACGCGGGCACCGCCTTCATCTCGGGCGAGTACCCGATCTTCTTCTCGGGCTCGTGGTGGTTCGGCCGCTTCAAGACCGAGATCACCGGCTTCGAGTGGAACACCTTCCTCTTCCCGGGCGCCGAGTTCACGATGGGCTCCGCCGGCAACCACTGGGTCATCCCCGAGACGGCGAAGAACAAGGACCTCGCCTACAAGTGGATCGACATCACGATGCGTCCCGAGATCCAGAACCTGATCGGGAACAACGGAGGCATCCCGCTGGTCGTCGACGAGTCGGCGATCACGGACGAGAAGAGCAAGGAGCTGCTGTCGCAGTGGAAGACGGTCGTCGACGGCGACCAGCTCTCCTTCTACCCCGACTGGCCCACCGCGACCTTCTACGACGACCTCGTGGCCGCGACGCAGGAGCTGCTCAACAAGTCGACGTCGACCGACGAGATGCTGTCGCAGCTCCAGGAGAAGTACGACGACGGCGTCGACGACATCAAGTGACGCGCAGCGTCACCTGAAGGCGGCCAGCCCCGCGCCCACAGGCGCGGAATGACCGCGGAAGCCTCGACAACGCGACGGCGACCCTCAATGGGGTCGCATGAAGCTCCGCTGAGCTTCGCGCCTCCTCCCGCGAGACGCCACTCCGGTACACGACACGCCGTCGGACCCGTACCGGAGTGGCATCTCGCGGCCCCTCCCGCACGCCGCCCCGCACACCCCTCTAGGAGTACCCATGACGACGACCGCACCGCGTCGCGCGGAGAGCGCGCCACCGCCTCCGGCCGCGAAGCCCCCGCGCGAGAAGCGCTCGAGCGGCTACTGGCTCTACCTGATCCCGGGCTTCGTGCTCTTCGCGTTCATCGTGCTGATCCCGCTCGTCTGGAACGTCTACATCAGCTTCACCTCGTGGCGCGGCATCAAGCCGCCGATCTTCATCGGCCTCGAGAACTGGGTCGAGCTGATGGGCGACGACCAGTTCTGGACGTCGTTCCTCAACTCCGTCTACATGATCATCGCCATGGTGATCGTGCCCACGATCCTCGGCCTCCTGCTCGCCGCGATCCTGTTCGACCTGGTCGGCAAGAAGTTCGGCGGCAAGCTCGCGAGCTTCCTCCGCGCCACCTACTACCTCCCGCAGATCCTCCCCACGGTGATCGCGGCCATCGTCATCGGCTGGATCCTCCGCCCCGACAACGGCGCGCTCAACTCGATCCTCGAGGCCGTCGGACTCGGCTCGCTCTCGCACGACTGGCTGGGCAAGCCGGACACCGCGATGCTCTCGATCATGGTCGTGATGATCTGGGTCCAGCTGGGCTACCCGGTCGTCATCTTCATGGCGGCGCTGCAGCGCGTGGATCCCGAGCTCTACGAGGCGGCGGAGCTCGACGGCGCGAACTGGTTCCAGCGCTTCCGCTGGATCACCGTGTCGATCATCCGCCCCGAGATCTTCGTGGTCACCCTCACCTGCACGATCGCCGCGCTGAAGGTCTTCGGACCGATCTACGCGCTGACCCGCGGCGGTCCCGGCGACTCGACGATCGTGCCGAGCTACTACTCCTACACCGAGTTCTTCCAGAAGCAGCAGGTGGGCTACGGCGCCACCATCGCGACCGCGCTCACGATCGTCATCGTGATCCTGGCCGTGCTGTTCATCCGCGCCCAGGAGCGCGTCGAGCGCAGCGAAGGAGCCCGCTGATGTCGGCCATCGAGACCCTGCCCCTCACCCAGGCGGGCACCGCGGACAGCGACCTGACCACGTCGCGCCGCGCGCCCAAGCCCGCCAAGGGCACGACCAAGCGCACGATCGGCGACTGGGCGATCCTCGTGGTCGCGATCGTCATCGGCCTCGTGATCATCAGCCCGGTGCTGCTGATCCTGCTCAACTCGTTCAAGACGCCGGCCGAGTACTCCGCCGGCGGCCCGCTCGCGTTCCCGACCGGCCTCTCCTTCGACGGCCTGTCGACCTTCTGGGAGCGGGTGAACTTCCCCGAGAAGCTCGGCAACTCGATCCTCATCTCGGGATCGGTCGCGATCCTCGCAGTCGCGCTCTCGGTCCTGAACGCCTACGCGATCGGCATCGGCCGCGTGAAGGGCCGCAGCTGGATCATCGTGCTGTTCCTGCTGGCGAACATGCTGCCGCAGGAGGCCCTGCTCTACCCGCTGTACTACATGTTCAAGGCGGTCGGGATCTACGACAGCCAGCTGTCCGTGATCATCATCTTCACGGTCATCCAGTCGGCCTTCGGCACGTACCTGCTCTCGAGCGTCTACGGCACGTTCCCGAAGGAGATCCTCGAGGCCGCGGCGCTGGACGGCGCGTCGAAGTGGCAGGTGCTCACCCGGGTGATCGTGCCGATCTCGCGGCCGACCCTCTCGGTGCTGATGATCTTCTTCTTCATCTGGACCTGGAACGAGTTCCTCATCCCCCTGGTGTTCCTCGTGAGCGACGCGACGCAGACCGTCCCGATCGCGATCTCGAGCCTCCAGGGCGACAAGATCATGGACGTCACGACGACCAGTGCGAGCGCCCTGCTGGGCCTGCTCCCGACGCTGATCTTCTTCCTGATCTTCCAGCGCACGCTGACCCGCGGCATCACCGCCGGCGCGGTCAAGTAGCACCACCTCCGCGAGCGGGGGCCTCTCCGGCCCCTGCTCCGCGGCGCCCGCACTCCGCACGACGCACGACCACCAGAGAGGCACACGCATGAAGTTCACCGACGGGTTCTGGCAGACGAGGGCCGGATTCACCGCCCTGTTCGCGCAGGAGGCGTACGACATCCGCGCCACCGGCTCCGCGCTGGAGGTGATCGCGCCGACGAAGGTCATCCAGGGTCGGGGCGACGTGCTCAACCGCCCGGCCCTCACCGTCACGGTCTCCTCGCCCGCCGAGGGCGTGGCGAAGGTGCGCATCGAGCACTGGCGCGGCACCGCCACCCGTCCGGGCTTCGCGCTGGCCGAGGGATCGGTGGGCGAGGCGAGCGTCACGGAGGCGGGCGGAGTGCTCCGCACGGGCGACCTCGAGGTCCGCGTCGCGCAGGGCGCACCCTGGTCGCTGGAGTTCTGGGACACCGCGACCGGCACCCGTCTCACCGGCTCCGGCCACAAGTCCCAGGGCTATCTGACGGGGCCCGACGGCGACCCGTACGTGCACGAGCAGCTCGACCTCGGCGTCGGCGAGCTCGTCTACGGTCTCGGCGAGCGCTTCGGACCGTTCGTGAAGAACGGCCAGACCGTCGACGTCTGGAACGCCGACGGCGGCACCTCCTCGGAGCAGGCCTACAAGAACGTCCCCTTCTACCTCTCCAACCGCGGCTACGGCGTGCTCGTCAACGACCCCGGGCTCGTCTCGTTCGAGATCGGCTCGGAGTCGGTCGAGCGCGTGCAGTTCTCGGTCGGCGGCGAGGCGTTGGAGTACCTGGTGATCCAGGGCCCGACGAAGAAGGACGTGCTGCGCCGCTACACGGGGCTCGCCGGCCGCCCCTCCGTCGTGCCCGCGTGGAGCTACGGCCTCTGGCTGACCACGAGCTTCACGACGAGCTACGACGAGGACACCGTCAACTCCTTCATCGACGGCTTCGCCGAGCGCGAGCTGCCGCTGTCGGCCTTCCACTTCGACTGCTTCTGGATGCGCGAGTTCCAGTGGACCGACCTCGAGTGGGACTCCCGGACCTTCCCCGATCCCGAGGGCATGCTCGCCCGCCTGCACGACCAGGGCCTGAAGACCTGCGTCTGGATCAACCCCTACATCGCCCAGGCCTCGCCGCTCTTCGCGGAGGGCCGCGAGAAGGGCTACCTGCTGAAGACGACGTCGGGTGACGTCTGGCAGTGGGACCTCTGGGTGGCCGGCATGGCGCTGGTCGACTTCACGAACCCGGAGGCGACGCGCTGGTTCCAGGACAAGCTGCGCGTCCTCGTGCGCCAGGGCGTCGACTCCTTCAAGACCGACTTCGGCGAGCGGATCCCGGCCGAGGGCGTGGTCTGGGCCGACGGCACCGACCCGGAGGCGATGCACAACTGGTACACCCAGCTCTACAACCTCGCGGTGCACCAGGTGCTCGTCGAGGAGCTGGGGGAGGGACGCGCGACTCTCTTCGCCCGCAGCGCCACGGTCGGCGGGCAGGCCCTCCCGGTCCACTGGGGTGGCGACAACACGTCGTCCTACGTGTCGATGGCCGAGACCCTCCGCGGCGGCCTGTCGCTCGCGCTCGGCGGGTTCGGCTTCTGGGCCCACGACATCGGCGGCTTCGAGGGCACGCCCGACCCGGGCGTCTTCAAGCGCTGGTTGGCCTTCGGACTGCTCTCCTCGCACTCCCGACTGCACGGCTCGACCTCGGTGCGCGTGCCCTGGGAGTTCGGCGACGAGGCCGTCGACATCACCCGTCGCTTCACCGAGCTCAAGCTCTCGCTGATGCCGTACCTGTACGCGGCGGGGGCGGAGGCGGCCCGCGAGGGGATCCCGGTGATGCGGCCGATGACGCTCGAGTTCGAGGACGACCGGAACGCCTCTCACCTGGACACGCAGTACATGCTCGGCCACGACCTGCTGGTCGCCCCGGTGTTCACCGCCGACGGCTCGGTCGAGTTCTACCTGCCCCGCGGCCGCTGGACCAGCTGGTGGACCGGCGAGACCACCGACTCGACGGGGAGTGGCGCCGCGAGGTGCACGGCTTCGACACCCTGCCGCTCTACGTGCGCGAGGGGGCGGTGGTGCCGGTGGGCTCCCGGACCGACGTGGCCGAGTACGACTACCTCGACGGGCTGGAGCTCCGGGTGTTCCCGGGAGGCGACGGCGTGCGCGAGGTGCGCGTCGTGGCGCACGACTCCGGCGACGAGACGGTCTTCACCGTCAGCCGCTCGGGCGCCGACGTGAGCGTCGACGGGCCAGAGGGCAGCTGGACCTGGAGCCGCGCGGGGGCGTGAGCCTGCGGACTGTCGGCTGAGAGGAGGGGATATCGCCTGACAGCGGTCATCCCCTCCTCTCAGCTGACGATGCGCGCGGCCGACGGCTGCGATGCGCGCGGCGGGGGTGCCGAGAGCCGCCGATAGGCTGATGCGAGACCAGAGGAGACCGCGGAATGCCCGATCACGCGACGCGCGGCAACACTCTCGACCGGGTCCGACGCCACAACCTGGCCGCGATCCTGCGCCTCGTGCACCGCGGCGGCCCCCGCTCGCGCTCGCAGCTGACGCGGGCCACCGGGCTCAACCGGTCCACGATCGCCGCGCTCGTGGGCGAGCTGGTGGAGCTGGGCATCGTGCGCGAGCGCGATCCCGACACGCTCAATCAAGTGGGGCGGCCGAGCCCGATCGTCGAGGCCGACCCGCGGGTGGTCGCTTTCGCCGTGAACCCAGAGATCGACGCCGTGACGGTCGCCGTGGTCGGCTTCGACGCCGAGGTGCGCCGCCGCCTCCGCCGCACCGCGATCGTGCCGACCGCCGAGGCGGCGGCCGCGCTCGCCGCGGACGCGATCGCCGAGCTGCGCGCCGAGCTGCCCGCCGACGCCCGGACGGTCGGCATCGGAGTTGCGGTTCCCGGCCTCGTCCGCGACGCCGACGGTCTCGTCCGCACCGGCCCGCACCTGGGCTGGAGCGACGAGCCGTTCTCGCGGATGCTCGCCGACGCGACCGGACTGCCCGTCCTCTCGGCCAACGACGCCAACCTCGGTGCGCTGGCCGAGAGCGTGCTCGGCGCCGGCCGCGACGTCTCGCACCTGATCTACCTCAACGGCGGCGCGAGCGGCGTCGGCGCCGGCGTGATCGTCGGAGGCGCCCCGCTGCACGGCATCGACGGCTACGCGGGCGAGATCGGCCACACCCTCGTCAACAGCGCGGGGGTCGACTGCCACTGCGGCGCCGTCGGCTGCCTCGAGACCGAGGTCGGCCGCGCCGAGCTGCTGCGCGTGCTGGGCCTGGAGGAGAGCGAGCGGCTGGAGGAGGCGCTCGCCGCCTCCGACGACCCGGCCGTCCGCGCCGAGGTCGAGCGCCAGCTCGGCCACCTCGCGGTGGCGCTGCGCAACGTCGTCAACATCTTCAACCCGCAGCTGGTCGTGCTCGGCGGGTTCCTCGGCGCCCTCGTCGGCGTGGCGCCGGGGTTCCTCGAGGAGCGCCTGACGCACGGCGGGCCGTTCCGGGTGGCGCTGGACTCCGTCCGCATCGCGCGCACCGAGCTCGGCGGCGACCTGCTGATGATCGGAGCGGCCGAGCTGGCGTTCGAGCACCTGCTCGCCAATCCGCTGGCCGCGCCGCTGCATCCGCTCGGCCCGTGACGGCCGGGGCTTGGGCAGGGTGGCGGTAAGCGTTTACCCTGCTGGAGAACCACCGGGACCGGGCACCACCGTCGGCGCCCCGGCCCGCACCACCGCTGCGGCGGTCGAAGGAGAGAGCACATGCCCGTTCGCTACGGAGGCGACTACAACCCCGAGCAGTGGCCGAAGGAGGTGTGGCCCGAGGACGTGACACTGATGAACCGCGCCGGCGTGAATCTCGCGACGGTGGGCGTCTTCTCGTGGGCGCACCTGGAGCCGCGCGACGGCGAGTTCGACTTCGCCTGGCTCGACGAGGTCCTCGACGGCCTGCACACCGGCGGCGTGCGCGTCGACCTCGCCACCGCCACCGCGTCCCCGCCGCCGTGGCTGAGCCACGAGCACCCCGAGATGCTGCCCGTCACCGCCGACGGAGTGGTCCTCGGAGTCGGCTCGCGCCAGCAGTACGCGCCGTCCTCGCCCGTCTACCGCCGCTACGCCGCGCGCCTGGTGCGCAAGCTGGCCGAGCGCTACGCCGGCCACCCCGCGCTCGAGATGTGGCACATCGGCAACGAGTACGGCTGCCACGTCTCGCACGACTACTCCGAGTCGGCGGTCCTCGCGTTCCGCGAGTGGCTGAGCGCGAAGTACGGCAGCATCGAGGCGCTCAACGAGGCCTGGGGCACCGCCTTCTGGTCGCAGCGCTACTCGAGCTTCGAGGAGGTGCGGCCTCCCGCGGCGATGCCGACGCTGCCCAACCCGACCCAGCGCCTGGACTTCGACCGCTTCTCCTCCCGCCAGCTGCTCGAGTGCTACCTGGCCGAGAAGGAGATCCTGCGCGAGTACTCGCCCGAGACTCCGATCACCACGAACTTCATGGGGCTCTTCAAGCCCGTCGACTACTGGGCCTGGGCCCCGCACGTCGACGTCGTGTCCGACGACCTCTACCCCGATCCCGCCGACCCGGAGGCGCCCTTCACCGCCGCGGTCGCGCGAGACCTCATGCGCTCGCTCGGCGAGGGCCGCCCGTGGCTGCTGATGGAGCAGGCCACCAGCGCCGTCAACTGGCGCCGCAGCAACGCGCCGAAGAAGCCCGGGCAGATGCGCGCCTGGAGCTACCAGGTGCTGGGCCGCGGAGCCGACGGCATCCTCTTCTTCCAGTGGCGGCAGTCGCGCGCCGGCGCCGAGAAGTTCCACTCGGGGCTCGTGCCGCACGGCGGCCCCGAGACCCGCGTGTTCCGCGAGGTCGAGGAGCTGGGCGCCGAGCTCGGCCGCCTCGACGAGATCCTCGGGACCGAGGTGGAGTCCCGCGTCGCGATCGTCTTCGACTGGGACAGCTGGTGGTCGATCGAGCAGGACGCGACTCCGGGAGCGATCGACTACGCCGCGCACGTCACCGCGTGGCACCGCGAGTTCACCCGCCGTCACGTCACGGTCGACTTCGTGCGCGCCTCCGGGCCGTTCGACGGCTACGACCTCGTCGTCGCGCCCGCACTCTTCGCGGCCCGGGCCGAGGATCTGGCCGGCCTCGCCGCGTACGCGGAGGGCGGCGGGCACCTCGTCACGACGTTCCAGAGCGGCATCACCGACGAGGACGCGCACATCACCGAGGGCGGCTACCTCGGCGCGCTGCAGTCGACGCTCGGCGTGCGCGTCGAGGAGTTCGCTCCGCTCGCCTCCGCCGACGCCTTCTCGGACGAGCTGCCCGACTCGACGGTCACCGGTTCGCTGGAGGGCGTCGTCACCCGCTGGCGCGAGTACCTGCACGCCGAGGGCGCCGAGGTGCTCGCGCGCTTCACCGACGACCTCGACGGCTGGCCGGCGATCACGCGGCGCGAGACGACCGGCGGCGGATCCGCCTGGTACGTCGCCACCTGGCCCGCGCCCGAGCTCCTGGGCACCGTCGTCGAGCGCGCGCTCGCCGACGCGGGCGTGGAGGGCGTCGTCGCCGAGCCGATCGAGGGAGTGGAGCTCGTGCGCCGCGGCGCGCTCGTCTTCGCGATCAACCACGGCCGCTCCGACGCCGTCGTGCCGATCGCAGGAGTCGACGTGCTGTCCGGCGAGCGCGCCGACTCCGTCACGCTGGCACCCCAGGGGGTCGCACTGCTGCGGGTCGGATGAGAGCGCTCACGGCGTCGAGCCCCGTCGATCACGTCCCCGGATGAACTGATAGTCGAATCAATTCGATCGAGGGTGAGTGCAGGAGCGCCCGCGGCGGTTAGCGTGAGGAGCGGTGCAGGGATGCGAGCATCCCGCGCCGCTCCTCGCGGCCGTTCCGGCGCCGCTCCCGCACGATTCCGCCCCGCTCCCCGCGCCTCGCGCAGGAAGGCCTCCGTGACCACCGTCGCCCCGACGCCCACCGGCTCCGTCCCCGTCCACCGCCACCCCGGCGACGCTCTGACCACCCGTCAGCGCCTCGTCTACGTCATCGTCCTGGGAGCGCTCACCGCGCTCGGGCCGTTCACGATCGACCTCTACCTCCCCGCCTTCCCGGTGCTGCAGGACGAGCTGAACGTGTCGGAGGCGGCGGTGCAGCTGACGCTGACGGGCACGACGCTCGGCTTCGCCCTCGGCCAGCTGATCGTCGGCCCGTGGAGCGACGCGGTCGGCCGGCGCCTGCCGCTGATCCTCGCCACCGCGGTGCACGTGCTCACCTGCATCGGCGCCGCGTTCGCCCCCGACATCGTCTGGCTCGGCGTGTTCCGCGTGCTGATGGGCGCGGGAGCAGCGGCCGGCGGTGTCGTGGCGATGGCGATGGTCCGCGACCTCTTCGGCGGGCGTCCGCTGGTCCTGATGCTCTCCCGCCTGGCGCTGGTCTCGGGCCTGGCGCCCGTGCTCGCCCCGGTGATCGGCTCGCAGCTGCTGCTGGTCATGGACTGGCGCGGCGTGTTCGTGTTCCTCGCCGCCTACGGCCTCGTCGTGATGATCGCCGTCGCCCTCCTCATCGTCGAGACCCGCCCCCGCACCGCCCGGGGCGACCGCGACCGCCGCTCGCTGCTGCAGCGCTACCGCTCCGTGCTCGGCGACCGCCAGTTCGTGGGAGTGGCGCTCATCGGCGGCATGACCTTCGCCGGCCTCTTCACCTACCTCTCCAGCTCGGCCTTCCTGTTCCAGGGCCTCTACGGCTTCGATCCGCAGCAGTACGGCCTGCTCTTCGCCGTCAACTCGCTCGGAGTGGTCGTGGGCGTCCAGGCGTCCTCGCGGCTCAGCCGCCGCGTCGGCCCGCAGTGGATCCTCGCGATCACCACGATCTCGCTGTTCACCACCGCCGGGCTCATCGCGCTCTTCGACGCGCTCGGCTTCGGACTCTGGGGCACGCTGGTGCCGCTGTGGCTCTTCATCGCGTCGTGCGGCTTCAGCTTCCCGTGCGTGCAGGTGCTCGGACTCGTGAACCACGGCAAGGAGGCGGGCACCGCGGCGTCGCTGCTGGGCGCCGTGAACTTCGGCATGGCGGGGATCCTCTCGCCGATCTCGGGGATCTTCGGTGCCTCCTCCGCGATCCCGATGGCGCTGGTGATGATGACGACCGCGGGGATCTCGATCCTGGCGCTCTGGCTGATCGTGCGGCCGCGCACCGTGGCGGCGCTGCAGGACTGACGCGGCGGCTCCGCGCCCCGCGCGCAAGCCCCTGCACGTGAACGTCCGGCGGGGGAGGATGTCGGGATGGTGAACCGCGAGAACCGATCGACGACCGAGCCCGCCTCCGCGAGCCCCGATGCGGTGCAGCGCGAGCGGATGGGGACGTCCGCCCCGTCCGCCGATCCCGCGGCGACCAAGGTCCTCACGCAGGAGGTCGCGCACCGCGTCTCGCGTCGCTGGCCGCTCATCTCGGCGTCGATCGCCCTGCTCCTCACGGTGATCCTGGCGATCATGATCGCCTACCGCCCGACCACCGCCTTCGGCTTCGACGTCGAGTGGATGGACGAGATCGTCGAGCACCGCTCGAACGTCTGGGACATCCCGGCCCTCGTCATGAACACGGTCGGCGCGGGCATCACCGGCACGGCGATCATCCCGCTGGCCATCGTCGCCGTCCTGCTCGTGTTCCGCAGGCGCTGGGCCGCGCTGTACTACGCCGTCGCCGCCCTGGTCAGCGTCGGCCTGACGCAGCTCGTCAAGGAGCTCGTCGGCCGCGCCCGCCCCGAGGACATGCTGGTCACGAGCGACTACGGCTCGTTCCCCTCCGGCCACACGGCGAACGCGGCGACGACCGCGATGGTGCTCGCGCTGGTCTTCCCGCTGGTCTGGGTCTGGATCGCGGGCTTCCTCTACTCCGTCGCCATGATGGCCAGCCGCACGTACCTCGGCGCGCACTGGCTGAGCGACACCATCGGCGGCCTGCTCCTGGGCGTCGGAGTCGCGCTCGTCGTCTGGGCCCCGCTCGCCGGGCGCCTGCGCAGCGAGAGCGAGCTGCCGCATCCGCCGATCTGGGTCAAGCGCTCGGACGTGCGCTAGGGCCTGTTGAACACGAGATCGCCGTCGCGAGCACGGCCTGGTCGTGCGAGCTGCAAGGAGGAAGCCGAAGGTCGATGCGGGCATCGACCGAGGGTTCCGACGCCGCAGATCGTGCGATCAGGCCGAGCGGAGCTCGCGAGATCGTGTTCAACAGGTCCTGGTCAGGAGCCGAGCGGCGCGAGCCCGTCGAGCTCGTTGAACGTGTAGACGTGCAGCCCGTGGAGCCGGTCGCCCGCGGCCTCCTCGAGTCAGGAGACGAAGGCGGTGGGATCGAACCGCCGGCCGCGCAGCAGGCCGCCCGCCACCGAGGTGCTCCGCTTCAGGAACCCCAGCGAGGAGCCCACGCCGATCCTTGCGCCCAGGCTCAGCAGCTTCGCCCGCTCGACCGGTCCCGGCACCCCGGCCCACAGCTCCGCCTCGATGCCCTCCGCCCGGAGAAGCTCGGCGTAGCGCACCACGGCGTCGACGTCGAAGCACATCTGCGTGACGATCGAGCGGAGGAAGGGCGCCCGCTCGCGCAGGTGCGTCAGGATGCTCTCGTCCGAGAGGTGCGGGTGCCCCTCCGGGTACCCGGCGATGCCGACGGCCAGGTCAGGCGTGATCTCGACGGCGTCGCGGAGGAGCTCCAGGCTCGTCGAGTAGGTCCCGCTCGCCTTCTTCGCGTCACCCGACACGACGAACACCTCGTCGATGCCGCTGTCGCCGAGCCGGCCGAGCGCCCGCTCGAGGGCCGGGCGCCCTTCGACGTTGCGCGCGGCGAGATGCGGAACCACCCGGAAGCCGAGTGCGGCGAGCTCGACGGCCGCGTCCAGCGTCCGCTCGGTGCCGTGCTGCGGGAGGCTCGTGACGGTCAGGGTGATCGCGGGCGGCTCGGCGAACGCGCGGCGGGCCCGCTCGGCGATGTCGTCGGACGGGATGATCTCGAAGCGCGTCCTGGTCACCCGTCCACCCTCCCACGACCCGGTGTCGGAGGGTCGCCCTAGCCTGGAGGCGTCCGCCGCCCGGCGGCACGGAGGGAGTCGCATGTACCTGGAGGCCGGCCGCGTGGTCACGAGCCCCACCGACCTCTCGAACTGGGCGGCCTGCGAGTGGGCGGTGCTCCGGCGCTTCGACGCGATGCTGGGCCGGTCGCCGCGGCTGGACCCCGTGGTCGACGCGATGCTCGACCGCACCGCCGTCCTCGGCGACGAGCACGAGCACCGCTTCCTGGCCGAGCTGAAGCGGACCCACGACGTCCTCGAGTTCGAGCGGCCCGAGCCCGCGGGGTACACGGCCGCGGCCGACGCCGCCGTCGAGGCGATGCGCGCCGGGGTCGACGTCCTGTTCCAGGCCACGTTCTTCGACGGCGCGTTCATCGGCTTCTCCGACTTCCTCCTCCGCACCGCCGACGGCGCGTACGAGGTCTACGACACCAAGCTCGCCCGGCACGCCAAGATCCCGGCGCTGCTTCAGCTGGCCGCCTACGCCGAGCAGATGAGCGCCCGCGGGATCCGCGTCGGCGAGCAGGTGCACCTCGTGCTCGGGGACGGCACGGTCACCAGCCACGAGCTGGCGTCCATCGCGCCGGTCCAGCGCGTGCAGCGGGCGCGCCTGCGCGCGGTGCTGGACGAGCGCCTGGCTGCCGACGAGCCGCTCGCCTGGGGCGACCCGCGCTACGCGGCCTGCGGGCGCTGCCCCGTCTGCGCTCCCGAGGTGCAGGCGCACCGCGATCCGATCCTCGTCGCCGGGATGCGGCTCGACCAGCGGGCGAAGCTGGTGGCGGCCGGGGTCTCGACCCTCGACGCGCTCGCCGAGCACGACAGCCCGGTCCCGGGGATGGGGGCCGGCACCCTCGACGCCCTCCGGGCGCAGGCGCGCCTCCAGGTGCTGTCCGAGTCCTCGCCGGTGCCCGCCGTCGAGGTCGTCGACGCCTCCGTGCTCGCCGCCCTGCCCGCTCCCGACCCGGGTGACCTCTTCTTCGACTTCGAGGGCGACCCGCTGCACACCGAGGACAACCGCGAGTGGGGCCTCGACTACCTGTTCGGCATGGTCGACGACCAGGAGGGGTTCACGGCCTTCTGGGCGCACGACCTCGGCGCCGAGCGGCGGGCGCTCGTCGACTTCCTCGCGTTCCTGCGCGAGCGCCGCTCCCGCTACCCCCGGATGCACGTCTACCACTACGCGTCCTACGAGCGCACGCACCTGCTCTCGCTCGCCCTGCGCCACGGCGTCGGCGAGGAGGAGGTCGACCAGCTGCTGCGCGACGGCGTGCTCGTCGACCTCTACCCGGTGGTGCGGCGGGGGCTCCGGGTGGGCTCGCGCAGCTACTCCATCAAGAAGCTCGAGCCTCTCTACATGGGGTCCGAGCAGCGCGACGCGTCCGGAGTGACGAACGCGGCCGACAGCATCGACGTCTACGTGAAGGCGCGCGCCGCGTTCGCCGACGACCCCGTGAAGGGTCAGCGCGAGCTCGATCTCGTCGCCGAGTACAACGCCTACGACTGCCGCTCCACCCTGCGCCTGCGCGACTGGCTGCTGTCGCTCGCGCCGCCCCGCGACGAGCCCCTGCCGCTCGTCGAGGTCGACCTCCCGGTTCCGCGCGAGCCCGATCCGACGGCCGTCGCCCTGCTCGAGCAGGTGGCGGGCGTCGAGCCGTGGAGCGGACGGCCGACCAGACCGCCCTGGCCCTCGCGGGCGCGGCGATCGACTACCACCGCCGCGAGGCCAAGACCTTCTGGCAGGAGCACTTCGACCGCCTCCGCCAGCCCCTCGACGAATGGGCCGACGTCCGCGACGTCGTGATGATCGACCGGGTCGAGGTCGTCCGCGACTGGTCGAAGCTCCCGAAGGCGCGCACGCAGTCGCGCGAGCTGCGGATCCTCGGCCGACTCGCGCCGGGGAGCAGGCTCGGCACCGGATCCTCGCCCTACCTCGTCTACGACGCCCCGCCGCCGCCCGGAGCGCCGTCGCCCGGACCCGGGCTGCGCGGCGCGTCCGACCGGTCCGAGATCCTCGCGGTCGACGACGACGGCGAGCGCATCGTCCTCCTGCTCAAGGAGGGGCTGAGGGCGGGGGAGGACCCGCACGACGACACCCCCGTCGCGCTGGCGCCCGCGCCGCCGCCTCGGGCGGCCCCGCAGCCCGAGGCGATCGCGGAGTGGGGCCGCGAGGTGCTCGACGCGCTGCCTGAGCTCCTGCCCGATCCCGCGCTCGACGTGCTGCGTCGGAGGCCGCCCGCCGCGGTCGCCCCGGTCGACGGCGACGACGTGATCGGTGCCGTCGTCGAGACCCTGCTCGGGCTCGACCGGGCCACCCTCGCGGTGCAGGGCCCGCCCGGCACCGGCAAGACCTACGTCGGCTCGCACGTCATCGCCCACCTCGTGCGCGAGCACGGCTGGCGCGTCGGCGTCGTGGGTCAGTCCCACTCCGTCGTCGAGAACGTGCTCACGGCGGTCGTGGGCCGAGGAGTCGATCCGTCGCGCGTCGCCAAGGTGCCCAAGAACGGCACCTCGGCCGAGGCGCTCGAGGCGGTCGCCTGGGCGCCCGTGAAGAACGGAGCGGCGCTCGCCGCGGTGCTCGCCGAGGGTGGCGGCTGCGTCGTCGGCGGCACCGCGTGGACCTTCGCGAACGCGGGCACGGTGCCCCGCCGCTCCTCGACCTGCTCGTCGTCGACGAGGCGGGCCAGTTCTCGCTCGCGCCCACGATCGCGAGCGCGCTCGCGGCCGAGCGCCTCCTGCTCCTCGGCGATCCGCAGCAGCTGCCCCAGGTCAGCCAGGGCTCGCACCCGGAGCCGGTGGACGAGTCGGCGCTCGGCTGGCTGGCCGACGGCCACGACGTGCTGCCCGCCGAGTACGGCTACTTCCTCGCGCAGACCTACCGGATGCACCCCGAGCTCGCCGCCGCCGTGTCCGAGCTGTCCTACGAGGGCGCCCTGACGTCGCGGGCGCCGGAGGAGCGCCGCCTCGAGGGCGTCAGGCCGGGCCTGCACTCCGTCCCGGTCGTGCACGCCGGCGACACCACGTCCTCGCCCGACGAGGCCCGTCGCGTCGTCGAGATCGCCCGGTCGATGATCGGCCGCACCTGGGTCGACGAGCACGGCGAGCGGAGCCTCACCGCGGCCGATGTGATCGTGGTCGCGCCCTACAACGCGCAGGGCGGTCTGCTGCGCGCCGCCCTCGACGCGGCGGGGCTCGACGAGACGGCCGTGGGCACCGTCGATCTCTTCCAGGGACGCGAGGCGGTGGTCGCGATCGTCTCCCTCGCGGCGTCCTCGGGCGCCGACGTCCCGCGCGGGCTCGAGTTCCTCCTCCTGTCCAATCGGCTGAACGTGGCGATCTCCCGCGCGAAGTGGGCGGCCTACCTCGTGCACTCGCCGGCGCTCGCCGCCTCGCTGCCCACCTCGCTCGTCGGGCTCGAGCGGCTGTCGCGCTTCATCCGCCTGCTCGAGCGGGGTGCGGGGGCGCCGGAGTGACGGAATCGGTGGCCCACGGGCCGCCTCAGCGATGTTCTCAGCGGCCATCGACGTGGTGGACGACGCGATCCGTCGCTACGGTGGGGGCATGAGAATCCTCCTAGTCGGCGCCGGCGGCGTCGGCGACGCCTTCGCCCGGATCGCCGCCCGTCGCACCTTCTTCGAGCAGGTCATCGTCTGCGACTACGAGCTCGCCCGGGCCGAGCGCACCGTCGCCTGGATCGCCGAGCGCCACGGCGTCGAGGGAGTCGAGGACCGCTTCGTCGCCGCCCGCATCGACGCCTCCGACGCCGAGAGCGTCGAGACCGTGGCGCGCGCTCACGGCGCCACCCACGTGATGAACGCCGTCGAGCCCAAATTCGTGCCGACGATCTTCGCCGGAGCGCTCGCCGCCGGAGCGGACTACGTCGACATGGCCATGAGCCTGTCGCGCCCGCACCCCGACGAGCCGCACGCGCAGACGGGGGTCAAGCTCGGCGACGAGCAGTTCGAGGCGGCGGGGGAGTGGGAGTCGCGCGGGCGGCTCGCCCTCGTCGGCATGGGCGTCGAGCCCGGCCTCTCGGACGTCTTCGCCCGCTACGCCTCCGACCACCTCTTCGACGAGATCGACGAGCTGGGCGTGCGCGACGGGGCGAACCTCGTGGTGCGCGACGAGAGCGGGGCCGAGGTCTTCGCTCCTCCTTCTCGATCTGGACGACGATCGAGGAGTGCCTGAACCCGCCGGTGGTCTACGAGGAGGGACGGGGCTGGTTCACCACGCCGCCCTTCTCCGAGCCCGAGGTGTTCGAGTTCCCCGAGGGCATCGGCCCCGTCGAGTGCGTCAACGTCGAGCACGAGGAGGTGCTCCTCATGCCGCGCTGGCTCGAGGCGAAGCGGGTCACCTTCAAGTACGGGCTCGGCGAGCAGTTCATCGGCGTCCTGCGCACTCTGCACCTGCTGGGCCTGGACGGCGTCGAGCCGATTCGGGTGCGCTCCTCGGAGGGCCCCGTGATGGTCGCTCCGCGCGACGTGGTCGCGGCCGCACTGCCCGACCCCGCGGGCATCGGCCCCCGCATGACCGGCAAGACCTGCGCGGGCCTGTGGGTCAGCGGCACGAAGGACGGCGCCCACCGCGAGGTGTACCTCTACCACGTGAGCGACAACGAGTGGACGATGGCCGAGTACGGCGCCCAGTGCGTGGTCTGGCAGACGGCGCTGAACCCCGTCGTGGCCCTCCGAGATGCTCGCCACCGGCGCCTGGTCGGGCGCGGGGGTGCTCGGTCCCGAGGCGTTCGACGCGGCTCCGTTCCTCGAGCTGATGGCGCGCCCGATCGAGGAGGGCGGGTACGGCCAGGCCTGGCACGTCCGCGAGGACACGCGACCCTAGGCTGAGCGCATGACCAACGACGACGGGCTCGCCTCGGCGAGGGACGAGGCGCGAGCGGCACTCGAGGCCGCCCGCGCACTGCAGGCCGAGGCGGCTCGGGCCCTCGAGCGCGCCGAGGCGGCCGCCGCGGCTCTGGGCGCCGTCTCGGGTCCGGAGGAGGCGAGCGCGGTCGTCGACGACGTCCGGCTCGTCGAGGCGGTGCAGGGCGACGCGGCTCCCGAGGCGGCTCCGGCGGCCCCGGGCCCCCTCGCCGAATCGTCCGTCGACGCCGTCCGCGCCGGCTACGCCTTCGCCGGCCCGGTCCTCGAGCTCGGCGCCCTCGTCAACGGCGAGGCCCGTCCCGACGTCCCCGTCCGCCTGCCGCTCGGCATGCTCAACCGCCACGGTCTCGTCGTGGGCGCGACCGGCACCGGCAAGACCAAGACGCTGCAGGTCCTCGCCGAGCAGCTCTCGGCCGCCGGAGTCCCGGTGTTCGCCGCCGACATCAAGGGCGACCTCTCGGGTCTCGCGACCCCCGGCACCGCCGACGAGAAGCTCCTCGCCCGCACCCGAACCATCGGCCAGGAGTGGCGGGCGGACGCGTCTCCCGCCGAGTTCTTCGCCCTGGGCGGCATCGGCACGGGCATCCCCGTGCGCGCGACCGTCACCGGCTTCGGCCCGCTGCTGCTGTCGAAGGTCCTGGGTCTGAACGCGACCCAGGAGTCGAGCCTCGGCCTCGTCTTCCACTACGCCGAGGGCGAGGGCCTCCCGCTCGTCGACCTCTCGGACCTGCGCGCCGTGCTCACCTACCTCGTCGGCGACGAGGGCAAGGGGGAGCTCGCCGAGCTGGGCGGTCTGTCCAAGGCCACCGCGGGCGTCATCCTCCGCGAGCTCATCGCGTTCGCCGACCAGGGCGCCGACGTGTTCTTCGGCGAGCCCGAGATCGACACCGCCGAGTTCCTCCGCACCACCGCCGACGGCCGCGGCGTCGTGAGCCTGCTCGAGGTCCCCGGAGTCGCGGACCGGCCCGCGCTCTTCTCGACGTTCCTGATGTGGCTGCTCGCCGACCTCTTCAACGACCTGCCCGAGGTGGGCGACCTCGACCGCCCGAAGCTCGTCTTCTTCTTCGACGAGGCGCACCTGCTCTTCCGCGACGCGTCGAAGGACTTCCTCGCGGCGATCACCCAGACCGTGCGCCTCATCCGCTCGAAGGGGGTCGGCATCGTCTTCGTCACGCAGACGCCCAAGGACGTCCCGGGCGACGTCCTCGCGCAGCTCGGCTCGCGCATCCAGCACCAGCTGCGCTCCCACACCCCCGACGACGCGAAGGCGCTGAGAGCCACCGTGTCCACGTACCCGGAGTCGGACTACGACCTCGGCGAGACGCTCCAGGCCCTGCCGATCGGCGAGGCGATCGTGACGGTCATGAACGAGCGCGGAGCCCCCACCCCGGTAGCCTGGACGCGTCTGCGCGCTCCGCAGGGCTCGATGTCGCCGACCCCGGAGTCGGAGCGGGAGGCGAGCGTGCAGCGCTCCCCGCTGCTCGCGCGCTACGGCACCGCGCTCGACCGCGACTCCGCCCGCGAGATCCTCACCCGTCGGCTCGACGCCGCCGCCGACGCGGAGGAGGAGCGCCTCGCCGCCGAGGAGCGCGCCGAGGAGGAGGCCCGCCTCGCGAAGGAGCAGGCCCGCCGCGAGAAGGAGCGCGAGGCCGCCGAGCGCCGCGCCGACGCCGCTGCCGAGCGCACCCGCCGCCGCACCGCGCCGACGACCCGCAGCCGCACCTCCCGCGCCGACAAGGGCGTCGTCGAACAGGTCCTCGAGTCCTCGGTCGGCAAGACCCTGCTCCGCGAGGTCGTCCGAGGCATCTTCGGCACCGCCCGCCGCCGCCGCTGACGGGGCCGCCGCCGCCGCTGACGGGGCCGTCTGCGGCGTTGTCCTCGGTCGCGATACCGCCGGTATCGCTTCCTCGTCCGCCTTGCAGCCGACCCCGTCAGCGGCGGCGGCCCTGTGGGCGCCTCGACGAGGGCGGGCGGCGGCCCTGCGGGCGCCCCTCCAGGGGTGGCGGCCCTGCGGGCACCACCTGCTGATCGAGGAGCGCGCGCAGCGCGCGTATCGAGATCGACCCGCGCCGGAGGACCCCGCCAACGCCCGCGTGTTAGCGTCACTCCTCGTGACCGAGAGCCTCAGCACCCGAGACCGCATCCTCCGGGCGACCGCCGAGCTGCTGGCCGAGGGGGGCCGCGACGCCGTCTCGACCCGCGCGATCAGCTCGGCGGCCGGCGTCCAGGCGCCCACCATCTACCGCACCTTCGGCGACCTCCGCGGACTGCTCGACTCCGTCGTCGCCGCGGGCGTCGCCGACGCCCTGGCCGAGTTCGAGCGCGGCGACGCCCCGGAGGATCCCGTCGACGCACTCCGCGCCGCCTGGGACCAGCACGTCGCCTTCGGACTCGCGCAGCCGCACGTCTACGCCCTGATGTTCACCGCCCGGCCGGGGAGGAGTCGGAGGCGGCGCGCCTGTCCCGCGGTGCGCTGCTCGCGCACGTCCGCGCCGTCGCGGAGGCCGGACGGCTCACCGTCGATGTCGAGCACGCCGCCCGGCTGCTCCAGTCGGCGGCCCTCGGCTGCACTCTGACGCTCACCGCCGGCCACGACGGCGACGACGACCTGTCCTCGCGTTCCCGCGATGCGGTCCTCGCGGCCATCACGACGTCGGAGGCGGGACCGACCGATCCCGCGGCCCGCGCCCTCGTCGCCCACGCGGTCGCCCTGCGCGCGGCGCTGGGCACGGTCGACGTGCTGAGCGACGCCGAGCGGATGCTGCTCGAGGAGTGGCTCGTCCGCATCGCCCGCTGATCCGCGTCGCCCGTTGACGCGTATCGACCGCCGACGCGGTTCCGACCCTCGCCACCGGTCCCCGCGGGAAGGAGAACGGTGCCCGTGCTGGCGAGAGCGACGGACACCGTTCGGCGGAGGATGGGGGATTCGAACCCCGAGGGCTTTCACCCAACACGCTTTCCAAGCGTGCGCCATAGGCCACTAGGCGAATCCTCCAGGCGCGACCGTGATCGCGACCTCATGCACACTACACGGAACCGAGGCCCGCTGCAGACCACGGGGCGCTCGTCACCTCCCGCGGATCGGGTTAGACTGTCTCCCGGCTCCCCGCGTGGCGCCATCCAGGCCAACTCCCCCAGGGCGGAAACGCAGCAAGGGTAACCGGGCTCTGGCGGGTGCGCGGGGGTCTTCCTCCGTTAACGGGACCGCACGGCTCCTCCCCAGCCCGCCCCGCGTGCACGCTCTCCCATCCTGGAGCGACTGCCCAGTCTCGCCGCGGGCCCCGTCGGTAGGGTGGCTCCGATGGTCCAGAGCATCTACATCTCGTCCGCTGAAGGTCACTCCGGCAAGTCCACGGTCGCCCTCGGCGTCCTCGACATGCTCAGCAGCCAGGTGCAGCGGGTGGGCGTCTTCCGCCCCATCGCCCGCTCCACCTCCGAGCCCGACTACGTGCTCGAGATGCTGCTCGGCCACTCCGACTCAGGTCTCGCCTACGACGACTGCATCGGCGTCACCTACGAGGACGTGCACGCCGACGGCGAGGCCGCCCTCTCGCGCATCGTCGAGCGCTACAAGGGCGTCGAGGCGCAGTGCGACGCCGTCGTGATCCTCGGCTCCGACTACACCGACGTCGGCAGCCCCACCGAGCTGGGCTACAACGCCCGCATCGCCGCCAACCTCGGGGCCCCCGTCCTGCTGGTCCTCACCGGGCGCGACGTGTCCCGGAGCGAGCAGCTGGGCCAGGCGCCCGCGCGCACCCCGGAGGAGATGCGGCAGATCACCGAGCTCGCCGCGGTCGAACTGCGCACCGCGCACGCCACGCTCATCGGAGTCATCGCCAACCGCGCCGATCCCGCCACCGCCCCCGCCGCCGTCGAGGCGATCCGCGGGGGACTGCCCGCGGGCGTCCCCGTCTGGGCCATCCGCGAGGATCCGTTCCTCGTCGCCCCCAGCGTGTCCCGGCTCGTCGAGGCGGTCGACGGGGTCGTCGTCGCCGGCGACCCCGAGCTGCTCGGCCGCGAGGCGCTCGGCGTCGTCGTCGCCGGCATGTCGATGGTCAACGTGCTCCCGCGCCTCATGGAGGGCGGCGTCGTCATCGTCCCGGGCGACCGGCCCGAGGTCGTGCTCGCGGTGATCATGGCGCACGCCTCCGGCAACTTCCCGACCGTCTCGGCGATCATCCTCAACGGCGGCTTCGAGCTGCCCGAGCCGATCGTCCGCCTGATCGAGGGCGTCGACACCCCGCTGCCGATCATCATGACCGAGCTCGGCACGTACGACACCGCCGTGCGCGTCACGGCCGCCCGCGGGCGCCTCGCCGCCGACTCGCCGCGCAAGCGCGACACCTCCCTCGCGCTCGTCGAGGAGGCGATCGACGCGGTCGAGCTGCTGACCCTCCTCGACGTGGGCCGGTCCGACGTCGTCACGCCGCTCATGTTCGAGTACGGGCTCATCGAGCGCGCCCGCATCGCCGACCGCCACATCGTGCTGCCCGAGGGCGGCGACGACCGCATCCTGCGCGCCGCGGCCACCGTGCTCAAGCGCGGCATCGCGCGCCTGACGATCCTGGGGGAGGAGTCGGAGGTGCGCGGCCGGGCCGCGGGCCTCGGCGTCGACATCGACGGCGCACGCGTGCTCAGCGTCCTCGACCCCGAGCACCGCGCGCGGTTCGCCGAGGAGTACGCCCGCATCCGCGCGCACAAGGGCATCACCTACGACCACGCCTTCGACACCGTCACCGACGTCTCGTACTTCGGCACGATGATGGTGCAGCTCGGCCTCGCCGACGGCATGGTCTCGGGCGCCGCGCACACGACGGCGCACACCATCCGCCCCGGTTTCGAGATCATCAAGACCAGCCCCGGCGTCTCGGTGGTCTCGAGCGTGTTCCTGATGGCGCTCGCCGACCGCGTGCTCGTCTACGGCGACTGCGCGGTGAACCCCGATCCCACCGAGGCGCAGCTGGCCGACATCGCGATCTCCTCGGCCGAGACCGCGCAGCAGTTCGGCATCGATCCGCGCATCGCGATGCTCTCGTACTCCACCGGCGAGAGCGGGGCCGGGGCCGACGTCGAGAAGGTGCGCGCCGCGACGGCGCTGGTGCGCGAGCGCCGTCCCGACCTGCTGGTCGAGGGTCCGATCCAGTACGACGCGGCAGCCGACGCCGCCGTCGCCGCCTCGAAGATGCCCGGCTCGCAGGTCGCCGGCCGCGCCACCGTGTTCATCTTCCCGGACCTCAACACGGGCAACAACACCTACAAGGCGGTCCAGCGCTCGGCCGGAGCCGTCGCGATCGGCCCCGTCCTGCAGGGCCTCCGCAAGCCCGTCAACGACCTCAGCCGCGGCGCCCTCGTCCAGGACATCGTCAACACCGTCGCGATCACGGCCATCCAGGCCGCGACGCAGGCGATCGTGCCGCCCACCTCCGCCATCCCCGTCGTGCGCTGACGCCACCCGCGTCGCCGCCCCTCCGACCCCGACCCCCAGGAGTCCCCTCATGTCCGTCGTCCTCGTCGTCAACAGCGGTTCGTCGTCGTTCAAGTACCAGCTCATCGAGATGACGACGGAGGAGACGCTCGCGAGCGGCCTCGTCGAGCGGATCGGCGAGGAGACGGGTCGCACGAAGCACACCCGCGACGGCGAGAGCATCGAGATCGAGGGTCCGATCCCGGACCACACGGCCGGCTTCGACGCCATGATCCGCGCCTTCGACGAGAACGGGCCGAGCCTGTCGGAGTTCCCGCCCGTCGCGGTCGGGCACCGCGTCGTGCACGGCGGCAAGCGCTTCTACGAGGCGACGGTCGTCACCGACCTCGTCAAGATCAACATCGAGGACCTCTCCGACCTCGCCCCCCTGCACAACCCGGCGAACCTCGAGGGCATCGAGGCCGCGCAGAAGGCGTTCCCCGACGTGCCGCACGTCGCCGTCTTCGACACCGCGTTCCACCACACCCTGCCGCCCGAGGCCTCGACGTACGCGATCCCGGCCGAGCTCGCCGACAAGCACCGCATCCGCCGCTACGGCTTCCACGGCACGTCGCACAAGTTCGTGTCCGAGGCCGCCGCCGCCTACCTCGGCCGCCGCCGCTCCGATCTCAGGACGATCGTCCTCCACCTCGGGAACGGCGCGTCGGTCTGCGCGGTCGACGGCGGAGCCTCGGTCGAGACCTCCATGGGCATGACCCCGCTCGAGGGGCTCGTCATGGGCACTCGCTCCGGTGACCTCGACCCGGCGGTCGTCTTCCACCTCGCCCGCAAGGCGGGCCTCTCGATCGACGAGCTCGACGCGGTCCTCAACCGCCGCAGCGGCCTCCTGGGCCTCTCCGGCCGCGGAGACATGCGCGACGTGCAGGAGGCGTCGGAGGCCGGCGACGAGAAGGCCGCCGCCGCCCTCGAGGTCTACTACCACCGCCTCCGCCACTACATCGGCGCGTACTACGCCCAGCTCGGCCGCGTCGACGCGATCGTCTTCACCGCCGGAGTCGGCGAGAACGTCCCCGCGGTCCGCGCCGGCGCCCTCCGCGGCCTCGAGGGCCTCGGCATCGAGCTCGACCCCGAGCGCAACGCGGCCCGCGACCGCGGAGCCCGCCGCATCTCGACCGACGACTCCCGCGTCGCCGTCCTCGTCATCCCCACCAACGAGGAACTCGAGATCGCCCGGCAGTCCTTATCGGTCGTCTAGCGGGCCGCTAGACGACCCGCGGTCGGCTTCCGAAGTGGTCGCGTTCCCAGGAGCGGGGTGCGTCGGGCTGCCCTGAATCGCTGGCACGCGATTCCGGGTCGCGGCCCTCTGCGCGTGGCGGCTGGTCGGTGGGGGACGGGGCTTCGCCCGTCCGCTTCCTGATGTCGGTCGCCTCGCCCCCTCGCTGGTCGAGTAGCCCCGTGGGGCGTATCGAGACCCCCGTGTCCGAGAGTGCCGTCATCCGCGTTACCAGCTCTTGTCCGCAGGCCCGACCTCGGTTCCAGCTGCTGGTCGCGGAGCCCTGAAGGGGCGTATCGAGACCCGCCCACGCCCGGGGTGCTCCGCCCTGCTCGCGGCCCGCGTCGACGAGGGACCGCGTCCGTCCCACCTCCGCGTCAGGGCGCTCCGACCCGTTCTCCCTCGCCCCGGCCCGGCACCACGACGGCGATCTGGCGGCGGAGGTGCGCGAGGAGGGTCGGCAGCGGATCGCCGAGGTGGAGGGTCGCCGTCGTCGTCACGTGGATGACGGACGTGATCACGCGGGCGCGGATCGCCGCATCGAGCCGGTCGATCCTGCTGTCCAGGCGCAGGATGCCGCCCACCCCTCCTCGAGCCGCTGCGACAGGGCCAGGCCTTCGCGGCGGTGCTCCTCCTCCGGGTCGCCGGACACGAGCTCGTGCAGATAGATCCGCCCGTTCTCCGGATGCTCGCGGACGCAGGCGACGACGGGCGTGATCAGGGCGAGGACCCTCTCGAGGGCGTCACTCGCCGGCGCCCGGGCGGCGGCGAGCCCGTCGTCGATGGCCGCTCCGAACTTCCGGTTCTGCACCATGACCAGCAGCTCGGCCTTCGTCGCGGCGTAGAGGTAGAGCGTGCCGATCGCCACGTCGGCGCGGTCGGCGATCTGCTGGGTGGTCACTCCGCCCACTCCCCGCTCGGCGAAGAGCGCGCGCGCCGCCTGCTCGATGCGGCGCTGCTTGTCCTCCTTCGCCCGCTCACGACGGCCCGGCGGCTTCTCCTCCGAACCCATGCGACTCCTCGTTGACAAAATTACTGAGTGTGCTCATGCTTGAGTCTACTCGGATGAGCGGGGAGGAGCACCTCCCGCCGCCGGATCGGACAGGAGACCGGATCGACATGGCAGGGTCATCGAACGCGGAGGCGGGACGGGCGTCCTTCCTCGGTGCACCGACGCGCCGACTGCGCGTGCGCGGCGAGGACGTCGTGTACCGCGACCTCGGCACCGCCCGCGACGGAGTGCCTCCGCTCGTCGCCCTCACCCGCCTCGGCGCCGATCTCGACAGCTGGGACCCGGAGGTCGTCGACCCGCTGGCCGCCGAGCGCCGGGTCCTGCTGATCGGGTACCGCGGGGTCGGCGGCTCGGGCGGCGGGGTGCGACGGTCCTTCGAGGAGGCGGCCGACGACCTCATCGCCGCGGTCGGGGCGCTGGGGCTCGAGCGGATCGACCTCTTCGGCCAGTCGATGGGCGGGATGGTCGCCCAGGCGGTCCTCGAGCGGGCACCGGCCCTCGTCGACCGCGTGGTCCTCGCGTCGACCGGCCCGGAGGGCGGGCCGGGCCTCACCCGGATGACCGGCGTGATGGTCCGCACCATCCTGCGAGGGGCGCTGACCGCCACCGACCCCACGGCTCTGCTCTTCTTCACCCGCACTCCGGTCGGCCGCCGGGCGGCGGTCGAGCACGACGCGCGGCTGAAGCGCCGTCGGGCCGACCGCGACCGTCCGGTCCCGCTCGGTGTCCTCCGCGCCCAGCTGCAGGCGGTGAAGCGCTGGGGCGGGCAGCCGGCACCCGGACGCACGTTCCCCCAGCCCGCGCTGATCCTGCACGGCGATGCCGACCGCATGGTCCCGCCCGAGAACACCGAACCGCTGCGCCGCCGCTTCGACGACGCTCTCGTGATCGTCTTCTCCGACTCCGGCCACGGAGCGGTGCCCCAGAACCGGCTCGCCGTCCTCGACGCCGTCCGGACCTTCCTCCGCCGCTGATCCGCGACCCGCACACCTCACCAGGAGACACCCCCCATGCGAGCATTCGTCCTCGACGCCTACAAGCAGCCCCTCCACGAGACCGACGTCGCCGAGCCCGTGGTCGGCCCCCGCGACGTCCTCGTGCAGGTCGCGGCCGCCGGCCTCAACCAGCTCGACGAGAAGATCCGGGCGGGGGAGTTCACGACGCTCCTCCCGTACAAGACGCCGTTCGTCCTCGGGCACGACGTCGCCGGCACGGTCCTGCGCGTGGGTGCCGAGGTGCGCCGGGTGCAGGTCGGCGACAACGTCTACGCCCGCCCCCGCGACCACCGCATCGGCACCTTCGCCGAGCGGATCGCGATCGACGAGGCCGACGTGGCCCGCGCCCCGTCCTCGATCAGCGCCGTCGACGCCGCCTCCCTGCCCCTGGTCGCGCTGACCGCCTGGCAGGCGCTCGTCGAGAGGGGCGGGTCCAGCCCGGTCAGAAGGTGCTGATCCACGCCGGCTCCGGAGGCCTGGGCAGCATCGCGATCCAGCTCGCGAAGCACCTCGGCGCGCATGTCGCGACGACGGCCTCCGCCGCCAACGCCGACTTCGTCCGGGAGCTGGGTGCCGACGTCGTCCTCGACTACCGCTCGCAGGACTTCGAGCAGGAGCTCTCCGGGTACGACCTCGTGCTCGACAGTCTCGGCGGCGAGAATCTCGAGAAGTCGCTCCGGGTCCTCCGGCGCGGGGGGAGGGCCGTCGGCGTCTCCGGCCCGCCCGACCCCGCCTTCGCGAAGGCGAGCGGCATGAACCCGGTGCTGCGCCTCGCGGTCGCCGCTCTCAGCCGCAAGATCCGCGGGCAGGCGAAGAACCTGGGGGTGGGCTACGAGTTCCTCTTCATGCGCGCCAGCGGCGAGCAGCTGGACCGGATCACCGAGCTCGTCGACGCCGGGGCCCTGCGCCCGGTCGTCGGAGCGACGTTCCCCTTCCACGAGACGCCCGCCGCGATGGAGTCGCTGCACTCGTCCCGCGCCCGCGGCAAGACCGTCGTCCTCGGCCTCTGACCCCCACCCCTCCCCGCGCGACCGTTCCAGAAGGAGCACCCACCATGAGCGCCGCAGACCCCGTCATCACGTCCTACGCACTCGCCCCCGCGAAGAGCATCACCACGCACGGCAAGACCTTCGCGTACCGCGAGCTCGGCCCGGAGGAGACGGTCCCCGTCGTCTTCTTCGTGCACCTGGCCGCGACCCTCGACAACTGGGACCCGCGCATCGTCGATGCGATCGCCCAGAACCGCCGCGTGATCACCTTCGACCAGCAGGGCGTCGGCGCGTCCGGCGGCACCGTTCCGGGCACGATCGAGGAGGCGGCCGACGATGCGTACGCCTTCATCCGCGGCCTCGGCTACGACACGATCGACATCTTCTCGTTCTCGATGGGCGGCATGATCGCCCAGGACGTCGTCGTGAAGCACCCCGAGCTGGTGCGCAGGCTGGTGCTCACCGGCACCGGCCCGCGCGGCGGGAAGGACATGGACAAGGTCGTGGGAGTCACCTACTACGACCTCGTCCGCTCGGTCCTCGCCCGCTCCGACATCAAGGAGTTCCTCTTCTTCAACCGCGACGCCGCCGGCAAGAAGGCGGCGAAGGAGTTCGTCGGACGCCTGAAGGAGCGCACGGTGGATCGCGACGAGAAGATCAGCAACAAGGCCTTCACCACCCAGCTCAAGGCGATCCAGCGGTTCGGCCGCTCCGCCCCGTCGGACCTCTCGATCATCACCCAGCCGACCCTCATCGCCAACGGCGACAACGACCGCATGGTGCCGTCGGTGCTGTCCCGCGATCTGCACAGGCGCATCGCCGGGTCCGAGCTCGTCATCTACCCGAACTCCGGCCACGGCGGGATCTTCCAGTACTGGGAGACGTTCGCCCCGGTCGCCGTGAAGTTCCTGTCCGCCTGAGCCGGGAGACGTCGTACTTCGGCGCACCGTCTCCCGTGCTGGACGAGTAGCCCCGCACGACTCCTGCTGGTCGAGCAGCCCCGCAGGGGCGTATCGAGACCCCCGTCCGCCAGCAGCCCCGCGCTGAGGTCAGGTCCTCTGCTGATGGTGGATCTCGATACGCCCGCTGCGCGGCCTCCTCGATCAGCAGGCTGCAGCCACCCGTGCGGTGACTTCTCCTCAGAGACCCGCCGCCGCCGGACGGCGGTCGCCGCTCACCCCTCCCGCACCCGCTCCTCGCCCGAGTAGACGTTGAAGCCGGATCCGCGGCTGAAGCCGATCAGCGTGAGACCCGCCCGCCGCGCCAGGTCCACCGCCAGCGACGACGGCGCCCCGACCGCCGCGAGCAGCGGGATCCCCGCCATCACGGCCTTCTGCACCAGCTCGAACGACGCGCGCCCCGACACCTGCAGCAGCGTCCCGCGCAGCGGGAGCCGCCCTCGCGCAGCCCCCAGCCCACCACCTTGTCGACCGCGTTGTGCCGACCCACGTCCTCGCGGAGGCAGAGCAGCGTGCCGTCGGCCTCGAACAGCCCCGCCGCGTGCACCCCGCCGGTCCGCTCGAAGAGGGCTTGCGCCTCGCGCAGCCGATCCGGGAGCGATGCGATCAGCTCCGACGAGGCCGCCACCCCGTCCTCGTCGACGGTCCACGCCGACTCCGTCGTCACCGCGTCCAGCGACGCGAGCCCGCAGACTCCGCACGAGCTGCTCGTGTACACCGATCGCTCCCGCTCCAGGAGCACCGCCGCGCGCCCGCCGCGCACGGTCGCATCGACGACGTTGTACGTGTTCTCGCCCGGACCCGAGCCGCTGGCGCAGTAGCGCAGCGCCGCGAGCTGGTCGGTCGCGGTGAGCACCCCTCCGAGACCAGGAAGCCCGCGACCAGATCGAAGTCCTCGCCCGGGGTGCGCATCGTCACGCTGAACCGGCGGCCCCCCACGCGGATCTCGAGCGGCTCCTCGACCGCGAGCACGTCCTCTCGGCGGCGGTCCGGCTCCGCGAGTCGGACGGCGGTCAGTCGGGTCCTCGTGCTCGCGCGGCTCATGTCGGTCTCCTCTTCGAGCGGTGCTGTCCATCCTCGCACCGGCCGCGCGACACCGGGGCGCCCCTCCGATCCCCGGCTGCGCGACGTAGCATGCAGGGATGGTCGATGACGCCGCACCCCGAGAGACTCCGATCGACGAGCGAGGCCTCACGGTCGGCGCCCGCAAGCACCGTGCGGTCGGCATCCCCGGAGTCGCGCACGCCCTGCAGATCTCGATGAAGCAGATGGGTCCGCTGCGCAGCGCCGAGACGTTGCTCCGCGTGAACCAGAAGACCGGCTTCGACTGCCCCGGGTGCGCCTGGCCCGAGGCCGACAAGCGCCACGTCGCCGAGTTCTGCGAGAACGGGGCGAAGGCGGTGGCCGAGGAGGCGACCCTCCGCACCGTCACCCCGGCCTTCTTCGCGCAGCACTCGCTCGCCGAGCTCGAGACCTGGGACGACTTCGCCCTCGGCCAGCAGGGCCGCCTCACCGAGCCGATGCTGCTCGAGGAGGGCGCGACCCACTACCGCCCGATCGGCTGGGACCAGGCGCTCGACCTCGTCGCCGAGGAGCTGCGCGCCTGCGCGAGCCCGGACGAGGCGATCTTCTACACCTCCGGCCGCACCTCCAACGAGGCCGCTTTCGTCTACCAGCTGCTGGTGCGCGGCTTCGGCACCAACAACCTCCCCGACTGCTCGAACATGTGCCACGAGTCCAGCGGGTCCGCGCTGACCGAGACGATCGGCATCGGCAAGGGTCGGTCAGCCTCCGCGACATCGAGCGCGCGCCGCTGATCATCGTCGCCGGGCAGAACCCGGGCACGAACCACCCGCGCATGCTCACCTCGCTCGAGCGCGCGAAGCGGGCCGGTAGCACGATCGTGGCGATCAACCCGCTGCCCGAGGCGGGACTGCTCCGCTTCGACAACCCGCAGACCGTGCGCGGCACGATCGGCGGAGGCACCGCCCTCGCCGACCACTTCCTGCAGGTCCGGCTCGGCGGTGACCAGGCCCTGTTCCAGGGCTTCGGCAAGGCGCTGCTCGACCTCGAGGAGTTGCGCGGCGGGGTGTTCGACCGCGCGTTCATCGAGCAGAGCACCGACGGGCTCGAGGCCTACCTCGACGAGCTGCGCGGCGCCGAGTGGTCCGAGATCGAGGTCGGCAGCGGGATCGACGAGGCGCGGATCCGCGCGATCGCCGAGCTGATCGCCGCGTCCGAGGGCACGATCGTCTGCTGGGCGATGGGACTCACCCAGCACCGCCACTCCGTCGCCACGCTCAAGGACGTCGTGAACGTGCTGCTGCTCACCGGCAGCATCGGCAAGCCCGGCGCGGGCGTCTGCCCCGTCCGCGGCCACTCCAACGTGCAGGGCGACCGCACGATGGGCATCTTCGAGCGGATGCCGGACGTCTTCCACGACCGGCTCGACGCGGAGTTCTCGTTCTCGTCGCCGCGGAAGCACGGCACCGACACCGTCGCGGCGATCCGCGCCATGCGCGACGGAGCGGCGCGGGTCTTCATGGGACTCGGCGGCAACTTCGCGCGCGCCACCCCCGACACCGCCGTGACCGAGGCGGCGATGCGCTCGCTCGCGCTCACCGTGCACGTGTCGACCAAGCTGAACCGCTCGCACGTCGTCACCGGGCGCCGGGCACTGATCCTGCCGACGCTCGGCCGCACCGACGCGGACGTCCGTGCCACGGGGAGCAGCGGGTCACGGTCGAGGACTCGATGAGCGCCGTGCACGCCTCGCGCGGTCGCCTCGCTCCGCCGAGCGAGCACCTGCGCTCCGAGGTGGCGATCCTCACCGGGATCGCGGAGCGGCTGCTCGCGGGTCGCGAGAACGCCCCGGTCGTCGACTGGGCGGCACTGCGCGAGGACTACCGCCTCATCCGCGGGCACATCGCGAACGTCGTCCCCGGATTCGAGGACTTCGAAGCGCGGGTGAGCGCCCCCGGCGGCTTCGTCCTCCCGCATCCGCCGCGCGACGAGCGCCGCTTCGAGACGGCGACCGGCCGGGCGCGCTTCACCGCGAACCCGCTCGAGTACCCCCGCGTGCCCGAGGGACGGCTGCTGCTGCAGACCCTGCGCTCGCACGACCAGTTCAACACCACGATCTACGGCCGCGACGACCGCTACCGCGGCATCCACGGCGGGCGGCGCGTGGTCTTCGTGAACGCCTCGGATCTCGCCGCGCTCGGCATCGCCGACGGCGCGATGGTCGACCTCGTGTCGGAGTGGGAGGACGGCGTCGAGCGCCGCGCACCGGAGTTCCGGACCGTCGCCTACGACACCCGCGCGCGGCTGCGCGGCCGCCTACTACCCCGAGACCAATGTGCTGGTGCCGCTCGACTCGACCGCCAGGATCAGCGGCACGCCCACGTCGAAGTCGGTCGTCGTCCGGCTCGAGCCCGTCGCCTGACCGCTACCAGGGCAGCGGCAGGAGGCGGACCGGGTCGCCGGCCTGCGCGCCGCCGGCCGGCACCACCGCGACGGCCTCCGAGGCCGCGAGCCCCGTGAGCATGTGCGAGCGGATGCCCGCCGCGGCCCGCCAGCCGCCCTCGCCGCGCGAGACGGGGACGAGCACCGTCGTCGACGGCCTGCCGAGCGGCTCGCCCAGTGTTCCGGTGCCGGGGACGCGCGGCGTCGCTCCGGCCGCGGCGTCGAGCGCCGGGGGCAGGAACGACAGCGCGGCGAGCAGCGCCGCGAGGGGGTTGCCCGGCAGCGCGATCACGAGCGCGCCTCCTGGCAGCACCGCGAGCATCGTCGGGTGACCGGGACGCATGTCGACGCCGTCGACCAGCACCGTGGCTCCTGCGAGGGTCAGTGCTCGCCGCACGGCGTCCGCCCGCGAGCGCCCGGTCCCGCCGGTCGTCAGACGGATCGGCGCCGTCCCCGCCGAGAGCCGCGCGGCGATCGCGTGGTCGTCGTCGCGCAGCCGGTCGACCTCGCCCACCGCTCCGCCGACGCCCTCGACGAACGAGGGGAGGAGCGGGGTGAACGCGTCGCGGACCCGCCCGGCCGCGGGCGCCCCCTCGGTGTCGATCTCGTCGCCGGTGAGGAGGAGGTCGACGAGGCACGGACGACGCACGCCGATGCGGTCGACGCCCGCGACCGCGAGCAGCGCGAGGTGGGCAGGAGTGAGGCGGGTGCCGGCTCCGACCAGCACCGTCCCGGGCGCGGCCTCGTCCCCGGCGCGGCGCACGTGGCGCCCGTGCGGCAGGACCGCCGAGCTCGAGAGCAGGCCGTCGTCGACGCGGCCCTGCTCGGTGGGCACGACCGCGTCGCACCAGTCCGGCACGACGCCGCCGGTGACGATCGGAGCGGCGACCCCGTCCTCGAGCCGCCACGGTCCCGCGCCGCGCACCGCCCAGCCGTCCATCGCCGACGAGTCGTAGTGCGGGAGCGGACGGGTCGTCGCGACGGGTCCGGCGAGCACCGCTCCGCGTGCGGCGAGGAGCGGGACCTCGACGACCGGTCCCATCGCGACCGCCTCGGCGGCGCGCCGCCGGGCGTCGTCCCAGTCGGTCGCCTCGTGCCGGTGCGCGCTCATCCCCTCATTCTGGCCGGGAGCAGGGCGGGGCCCGCATCGCGCGGACCCCGCCGATCGCTCAGCCGAGGTACCCGTTGGGGTTCAGCACGAACTTCTTCGCCGCGCCCTTGTCGAAGTCCGCGTAGCCGCGCGGAGCCTCGTCGAGCGTGATCGCGGTGGCCTGCACCGCGTCCGCGATGTGCACCCGGTCGTGCAGGATCGCCATCATCAGCTGGCGGTTGTACTTCATCACCGGGCACTGGCCCGTGGTGAACGACAGCGACTTCGCCCAGCCCAGACCCAGCCGGATCGAGAGCGAGCCCTCCTTCGCCGCGTCGTCCACTCCGCCCGGGTCGCCCGTGACGTAGAGGCCCGGGATGCCGAGGGCGCCACCCGCCGCCGTGATCGACATCAGCGAGTTCAGCACCGTCGCCGGAGCCTCCTGATGCGAATCGGGTCCGTTGCCGTGCGCTTCGAAGCCGACGGCGTCGACTCCGCAGTCGACCTCCGGCACGCCGAGGATCTGCTCGATCTGCCCGGCCGGGTCGCCCTTGGAGACGTCGACGGTCTCGCAGCCGAAGGAGCGCGCCTGGGCGAGCCGCTCCTCGTTGAGGTCCGCGACGATGACGACGGCGGCTCCCAGCAGCTGCGCGCCGACGGCCGCGGCGAGGCCCACCGGACCGGCGCCTGCGACGTAGACGGTGGAGCCGACGCCGACGCCCGCGGTGACCGCGCCGTGGAAGCCGGTCGGGAAGATGTCCGAGAGCATCGTGAGATCGAGGATCTTCTCGAGCGCCTGGTCGCGGTCCGGGAACACGAGCAGGTTCCAGTCCGCGTAGGGCACCATCACGTACTCGGCCTGCCCGCCGACCCAGCCGCCCATGTCGACGTAGCCGTAGGCGCTGCCCGGGCGGTCCGGGTTCACGTTCAGGCAGATGCCGGTCTTGCGCTCCTTGCAGTTGCGGCAGCGGCCGCAGGCGATGTTGAACGGCACCGAGACGATGTCGCCGACCTTCACGAACTCGACGTCGGGCCCGACCTCGACGACCTCGCCGGTGATCTCGTGCCCGAGCACGAGGTCGGACGGGGCGGTCGTGCGACCGCGGACCATGTGCTGGTCCGATCCGCAGATGTTGGTGGACACGGTGCGCAGGATCGCGCCGTGCGGCAGCTTCCGGCCGATGTTGGCCGGATTGACGCCCGGACCGTCCTTCAGCTCGAAGGTCGGGTAGTCGATGTCGATGACCTCGACGACTCCGGGGGACTTGTAGGCGACGGCTCTGTTGCCCGACATGGGTGCTCCTTCAGCGCAGCGACCGCGGAGCGCTCGCCCCGCGGGAGTCCCTGGCGCCGCGCGGTGGTCCGGCCGCGGCGTCGGGGCCCGATCGCACCGTACGCCCGGAGTCTGGAGCGGGATCGAGCCTCGGGGAGTACGGTGTCAGGAGTCGTGCGCGCGGTCCCGGATCGCGCCGCTCGCGGTGGCCAGCGCGGTGGCGAGCGCCTCCGCCCCGCCGCCCTGCAGGCCCGCCGCGTACCCCGCGAGGAACGTCGTCAGCGGAGCCGCCGGACGCACGATCCCGTGCGCGGCGTCGCCCGCCAGCGCGAGCAGCGCGTCGCGCCCGATCGGCACCTCGTCCAGTCCCAGCGCGGTGCACAGCTCGTCCCACCACTCGCGGAGCACGTCGTCGGTGGGCCGGTCGTCCGTCGTCTCGTTCATCCGCTCAGTCTGACGGGACGGACGGCGGCACGTCGATGCCGTGCCGCCGGGCGTCGTCCGGGCCGTCGACGTCGGCGGTGGCCTCGGCGGGGACGGCGACGAGTGCGACCGCGAGATGGCGCAGGAGCGCGCGCACCGAGGCTCCGTCCGGGGTGCCGAGCGCGTCGAGCGCCCGGACGAGCGACCGCGTCCTGTGCACGCCCAGCAGCTGCTGGGCCCGGCCCTCGGCGTCGACGGCGAGGACGGAGTCGGAGTCGGCGCTCGCGGCCTCCGCGAGCAGCCGCTGGACGGCGGCGGCGGGCGCGACCAGGTCCGCGGCGAGAACGAGCACCCACTCCGGGGCGGCGGGCCGCAGGAGCCGGGGGAGTGCGGCGGCGAGCCCCGCGACCGGCCCGCCGAACGGGGGATCCTCCTGGACCAGCAGCGCCGTCCCGGCCTCCGGAGCCAGCTGCGCCGGCCCGGCGACGACGGTCCGCTCGGCGCCCTCGACGGCCGCCAGCACCGTGGCGAGCAGGGTCGCCCCGCTGTGCACCAGGAGCGGCTTGGTCGCACCGCCGAGGCGGCGCGCGCGCCCGCCGGCGAGCACGACGGCGTCGAAGCGGGGGAGGGGCGCGGGGTCCGTCACGCTCCGAGGCTACGCGGGGCCCCGCCTCGGCCGACCCCGCTCCGGTGTCGGAGGTCGCGGCTACTCTGTACGGGTGGTAGCAGCCCTGTATCGCCGGTACCGGCCCGAGACGTTCGCCGAGATGATCGGCCAGTCGCAGGTGACCGATCCGCTCATGACGGCCCTGCGCACCAACCGCGTCAATCACGCCTATCTCTTCAGTGGTCCGCGCGGCTGCGGCAAGACCACGTCGGCCCGCATCCTCGCCCGCTGCCTGAACTGCGCGCAGGGTCCGACCGACACGCCCTGCGGCGTCTGCGACAGCTGCGTCGAGCTCAGCCGCGAGGGCCAGGGCTCGCTCGACGTCGTCGAGATCGACGCCGCGAGCCACAACGGAGTCGACGACGCGCGCGACATCCGCGAGCGCGCGGTGTTCGCCCCGGCCCGCGACCGCTTCAAGATCTTCATCCTCGACGAGGCCCACATGGTCACGCCGCAGGGCTTCAACGCGCTGCTCAAGATCGTCGAGGAGCCGCCGGAGCACGTGAAGTTCATCTTCGCGACGACCGAGCCCGACAAGGTGATCGGCACCATCCGCTCGCGCACCCACCACTACCCGTTCCGCCTCGTCCCGCCCGCGCAGATGCTCGACTACACGCAGGAGCTCTGCGAACGCGAGGGCGTCGGAGTCGCGGCGGGCGTCCTGCCCCTCGTGGTCCGCGCGGGCGGCGGCTCGGTCCGCGACACGCTGTCCCTGCTCGATCAGCTGATGGCCGGGTCCGAGGACAGCACCGTCGAGTACGAGCGCGCCGTGGCGCTGCTCGGCTACACCCACGGCGCCCTCCTCGACGAGGTGATCGACGCGCTCGCCGAGCACGACTCCGCCGAGGCGTTCGGAGCGGTCGACCGGGTCATCCAGACCGGTCAGGACCCGCGGCGCTTCGTCGACGACCTCCTCGAGCGGCTCCGAGACCTCATCGTCGTCGCCGCCACCGGAGCGGCGGCCGCCGCGGTGCTGCGCGGCGTCTCGCAGGACGAGCTCGACCGCATGGCGGGCCAGGCCCGGGCGCTCGGCCTCGCCGAGCTCTCCCGCGTCGCCGACCTCGTCAACGACGCCCTCACCGAGATGACCGGCGCCACCTCGCCGCGCCTGCACCTCGAGCTGATGATCGCGCGCGCCCTGGTGCTGGGTGGCGCCCCGTCGGCGGGCGAGCGCCCGCAGGAGGCCGCCCGCCCGCAGGAGGCCGTGCGCCCGCAGGCGCCGCGGGCCGCCGATGAGCCGCGCGACCGGGCCCCGCCGCTCCGGCCCCGATCGCTCCCGCCCACCGCATCGAGCGTCCGGCCGCCGTCATCGCGACGGCCGTCCCGGTCGAGCCGGCGGGGCCCGTGGTGCCCGTCGAGCAGGTTCCGGCGCAGTCCGCCCCCGAGCCCGCCTCCGTTCCCACTCCGCCGGCCGACGCCGCTCCCTCCGCCCCGGTCGTGCCGGCCGCCGCCGAGGAGGGTCCGATCACCCTGCAGCGGATGAAGGACAGCTGGCCCGAGATCCTCGAGGTCGTGCAGAAGGCCAGGATGACCGCCTGGCTCGTCGCGTACACCGCCCAGGTCCGCGCGCTGAAGGACGACGTCCTCACGCTGTCCTTCCCGAGCCAGAACGACGTCGACTCCTTCAAGATGGCGGGCACCGCCGGTCAGCCCGGCGTCAGCGAGCACCTCCGGCAGGCGATCCAGCAGGTCCTGGGCCTGCGGGTGAAGTACATCGCCCGCGTCGAGCCGTCGGCGGCCGCTCCCGAGGCCGAGCGCGCCGCGTCCCGCGCGGCTCCGGCGCCCGCCGCCCCGACGGCCTCGGCGGCCCCCGCCCCGGCCCCGGCCGCGACGGACTCCGACGGCTGGGCGACCGTGGCCATCCCCGCGGACCCCGATCCGGCGCCCGCGCCCGCCGAGGCTGCTGCCGCCGCTCCCGCCCCGGCCGCCGCTCCCGCCCCCACGGCCTCAGCGGCTCCCGCCCCGCCGCGCGCGCCCGTCCCGGCTCCCGAGCCCTCCGACGAGGCGCCCCCGTTCGACGAGGAGCCGCCGGAGGAGGACATGCCGCCGGTCGAGCCGCCGATGCCCGACTCCTGGGCCACCGTCGCGCCTCCGGGGGAGCCGACCGCGGCGCCCGCGCCCGAGCCCGTCCGCGGTCCCGCCGCGGCTCCCCCTCGCCGCGAGGCGCCCGCCCGCCCGGTCACGAGGACCACCCGCTCCGCCACCGCTGACGGCCGCCAGCGCTACGGCGAGGCCGTCGTGCGCGAGATCCTCGGCGCCCAGTTCATCGAGGAGCAGCCGCACGTCCCGCGCGGTCCGCGCGTGAGCGGCGCGTGATGCTCCCGTCCCTCCACCCCGTCCGCCCCCACCGAGAGGAGGCGACCGCATGTACGAAGGCATCGTCCAGGAGCTGATCGACGAGCTCGGCCGGCTCCCCGGCATCGGACCCAAGTCCGCGCAGCGCATCGCGTTCCACATCCTGCAGACCGAGACGTTCGACGTGACCCGTCTGGCCGAGATCCTGCTCGAGCTGCGGGGCCGCGTGCACTTCTGCGACATCTGCGGCAACGTGGCCGAGGAGGCGACGTGCGGAATCTGCCGTGATCCGCGCCGCAGCCGCGCCGTCATCTGCGTCGTGGAGGAGGCGAAGGACGTCCCCGCCATCGAGCGCACCCGCGAGTTCCGCGGGCTGTACCACGTGCTCGGCGGCGCGATCAGCCCCATCGACGGCATCGGCCCGGATCAGCTGCGCATCCGCCAGCTCCTGCAGCGACTCGCCGACGGCGAGGTGCAGGAGGTCATCATCGCGACCGATCCCAACCTCGAGGGCGAGGCGACCGCCACCTACCTCTCGCGCATGCTCAGCACCCTCGGCATCCGCATCACCCGCCTCGCCTCGGGCCTGCCCGTCGGCGGCGACCTCGAGTACGCCGACGAGATCACCCTCGGCCGCGCCTTCGAGGGCCGCCGCCTCGTCGAGAACTGACCCAGGAGGAGGCGAGCGTCCCGCCCGACACATGGCCCCTCGCGCATGCGCCCGCCGGTAGACTCCCTCGTCGGGTCGCGACGGCCCCCAGCCACCGACCCGGGAGCAGCACGTGAGCCTGATCGTCCAGAAGTTCGGCGGGTCCTCCGTCGCCGACGCGGAGAGCATCAAGCGCGTCGCGAAGCGGATCGTCGCCACCAAGCAGGCCGGCAACGACGTCGTCGTCGCCGTCTCGGCCATGGGCGACACCACCGACGACCTCCTCGAGCTCGCCCACCAGGTGACCCCCATCCCGGCCCCCCGCGAGCTCGACATGCTCCTCTCCTCGGGCGAGCGCATCTCGATGGCGCTGCTCGCCATGGCCATCAAGAGCATGGGGTACGAGGCCCGCTCGTTCACCGGCAGCCAGGCCGGCATGATCACCGATGCCCAGCACGGCGCCGCGCGCATCGTCGACATCACGCCGGTGCGCCTGCGCGAGGCCCTCGACGAGAACGCGGTCGTCATCGTCGCCGGCTTCCAGGGCTTCAACCGCGACACCAAGGACATCACCACGCTCGGCCGCGGCGGCTCCGACACCACCGCCGTCGCCCTCGCCGCCGGCCTCGGCGCGGACACCTGCGAGATCTACACCGACGTCGACGGCGTCTTCACCGCCGACCCCCGCGTGGTGAAGCGCGCGCGCAAGCTCGACCGCATCTCCAGCGAGGAGATGCTCGAGCTCGCCGCCGCCGGAGCGAAGGTCCTGCACATCCGCGCCGTCGAGTTCGCGCGGAGGCACGGGGTCACGCTCCACGTGCGCTCCTCGTTCAGCCCCAACGAGGGCACCATCGTCTACAACGCCGGAGCAGCCGGCACCGAGAAGGGACAGACCGTGGAAGAGCCCATCATCGCCGGCGTCGCCGCCGACCTGAACGAGGCCAAGATCACCGTGGTCGGCGTGCCCGACATCCCGGGGAAGGCCGCTCAGATCTTCACCATCGTCGCGAAGACCGGATCGAACATCGACATGATCGTGCAGAACGTGTCGGCCGCCTCGACCGGGCTCACCGACATCTCCTTCACGCTGCCCAAGGCCGACGGGCAGACGGTCCTCATGGCGCTCAACGCCGAGAAGGACGACGTCGGCTTCCAGGCGCTCCAGTACGACGACCAGATCGCGAAGCTCGCGCTCGTGGGCGCCGGCATGCGCACCAACGCGGGAGTCTCGGCCAAGCTCTTCCGCTCGCTCTTCGAGGCGGGCATCAACATCGAGATGATCTCGACCAGCGAGATCCGCATCTCGGTCGTCACGCGCGCCGACACGGTGAACGAAGCGCTGCGCGTCGTGCACACCGCCTTCGGGCTCGACGGCGAGGACGACGCGGTCGTCTACGCCGGCACCGGCCGCTGACGGACACCGACCCCCGCGATCCCGCCGATCGCGCGGTAAACGGGCGCGGAGAGCACTCCCCGCCCGGTACCTTCTCACCGGTACCCGCTCCCGCGGAACCCGACCCTACGAGCCGGCGGCTCCGCCGCCCGAACGAAAGAGCAGAGCATGAGCAGCACCCCCTCCACGTGGGCGTCGTCGGCGCGACCGGACAGGTCGGCAAGGTGATGCGCCGCCTCCTCGAGGAGCGCGACTTCCGGATCGCCTCGATCCGCTTCTTCGCCACCGCGCGCTCAGCCGGGACGACCCTGCCGTTCCGCGGCGAGGACGTCGTCGTGGAGGACGTCGAGACGGCCGACCCGTCGGGCCTGGACATCGCGCTCTTCTCGGCCGGAGCGACCGGCTCCCGGGCGCAGGCCCCGCGCTTCGCGGCCGCCGGTGCCCTCGTGATCGACAACTCCAGCGCCTGGCGCATGGACCCCGAGGTCCCGCTCGTCGTCAGCGAGGTCAACCCGCACGCGATCGACCAGGCCGTCAAGGGCATCATCGCCAACCCCAACTGCACGACGATGGCCGCGATGCCGATCCTGAAGGTGCTCGACGCCGAGGCCGGGCTCACCCGCCTGATCGTCAGCACCTACCAGGCCGTCTCGGGCAGCGGTCTCGCCGGGGCGAACGAGCTCGCCGGCCAGGCGAAGGCGGCCGTCGCCGATGAGCGCCTCCTCGACCTGGTGCACGACGGCTCGGCCGTCGCGTTCCCGGACCTGGCCGTCTACGTCGCTCCGATCGCCTTCGACGTCATCCCCTTCGCGGGCAACCTGGTCGAGGACGGCCTGAACGAGACCGACGAGGAGAAGAAGCTCCGCAACGAGAGCCGCAAGATCCTCGAGCTGCCGGGCCTGCTCGTCTCCGGCACCTGCGTCCGCGTCCCCGTGTTCACCGGCCACTCGCTCTCGGTGAACGCCGAGTTCTCGCGCGAGCTCACTCCGGAGCGCGCCCGCGAGCTGCTCGCCGACGCTCCCGGAGTGGTGCTGCGCGAGGTGCCGACGCCCCTCGTGGCCGCCGGCACCGACCCGAGCTACGTCGGCCGGATCCGCGCCGACGAGGGCGCCCCCGAGGGTCGCGGTCTCGCGTTCTTCATCAGCAACGACAACCTGCGCAAGGGCGCCGCCCTGAACGCCGTGCAGATCGCCGAGCTGATCGCCGCGCGTCCCGCCGCCTCCTGACGGCTCGGCGGCGCCGTCCGGGCCGAGCGGACCGCTCGACTCCGCGCGGTGCCGCCGGCCTCCGCGTCGAAAAGCCGCGAATTTGATGACGGTGCGGCCCCCGTCCGGGCTGCCGACCCTTCCGCGACGGTAAACTCGATTCTCGTGAACTCCTCGGAACCGGTCGACGTCGCCCTCATCGGAGGGGGCATCATGAGCGCCACGCTCGGAGCCCTCCTGACCACGCTCCAGCCCGACTGGACGATCGCCGCCTACGAGCGCCTCGGCGACGTCGCGCAGGAGTCCTCGAACCCCTGGAACAACGCCGGAACGGGTCACGCCGCCCTCTGCGAGCTGAACTACATGCCCGAGGCGGCCGACGGCTCCGTCGACCCCGCCAAAGCGATCCAGATCAACGAGCAGTTCCAGATCTCGCGCCAGTTCTGGGCGAGCCTCGTCGAGGCCGGCGCGATCCGCGAGCCCTCGAGCTTCATCAACGCCGCTCCGCACATGACGTTCGTGCACGGCGAGGCCAACGTCGAGTACCTCCGCAAGCGCTACGAGGCGCTGAAGGACCAGCCCTCTTCGCAGGCATGGAGTTCACGGAGAGCATCAAGACGATCCACGAGTGGGCCCCCCTGCTGATGGAGCAGCGCCCCGCAGGCGGTGGACCCTACGCGGCGACCCGCATCCCGGCGGGCACGGACGTCGACTTCGGCGCGCTCACCCACCAGCTGTTCGATCACGTGGTCGGCAACGGAGGCACGCTCGACACCGGCCACGAGGTCACGAACATCAGCCGCCGCAAGGACGGACTCTGGCAGCTCGATCTCAAGCAGCTCGTGGGCAGCACGCCCAAGCGCGTGCTCGCCCGCTTCGTCTTCGTCGGCGCCGGCGGTGGAGCGCTGCACCTGCTGCAGAAGTCCGGGATCCCCGAGATCAAGGGCTTCGGCGGCTTCCCGATCTCGGGCCAGTTCCTCCGCACCGACAACCCCGAGATCGTCGCCCGCCACCAGGCGAAGGTCTACGGCAAGGCCGCCGTGGGCGCCCCGCCGATGTCGGTGCCGCACCTCGACACCCGCGTCGTCGACGGTGAGGCGTCGCTGCTCTTCGGGCCCTACGCCGGATTCACGCCCAAGTTCCTCAAGCGCGGCTCGTGGCTCGACCTGCCGCTCTCGATCCGCCCGCACAACATCGGGCCGATGCTCGCGGTCGCCCGCGACAACCTCGACCTGATGAAGTACCTCCTCGGCGAGGTCGTCGCCGGCCGCGGCAAGAAGATGAAGGCGCTCCGCGAGTTCCTGCCCACCGCCCGCTCCGAGGACTGGTACCTGATCACCGCCGGTCAGCGCGTCCAGGTGATGAAGAAGGACGAGAAGAAGGGCGGAGTGCTGCAGTTCGGCACCGAGGTCATCACCGGGGGCGAGGGCACCATCGCCGGCCTCCTCGGCGCCTCGCCCGGGGCGTCGACCGCCGTGCCGATCATGCTCGACGTGCTGAAGCGCTGCTTCCCGGACGAGCTGAAGGGCTGGGAGCCGCGCCTCCGCTCGCTCATCCCGAGCTACGGCTCGACCCTGAACGACGCTCCGGAGGCGGCCGAGCGCACGGTCGCGGCGACGGCCGAGACGCTGGCCCTGGGCGCCTCGGTCTGAGCTCCGCTCTCCGCGGCCGGTCGCGATCCCGCGCCGATCGGCCCGGAGAGTTCGAACATATGTTCTAATTGCTCCATGAGGTGGAGCGGGCAGTCGATGAGCGCGGCCGACGAGAGCGCCCTGCCCGGCCTCGTGCGGCTGACGGATCTCGTGCGGACGACCCGCACCCCCGAGTTCGACGGCATCACGTTCTACGAGGTGCTGGCGAAGTCGGCGCTCAACCGGGTGCACACGTCGTCCAAGATGCCGTTCGGCTGGACCATCAACCCGATGCGCGGGTGCACCCACGCCTGCACCTACTGCTTCGCCCGCCCGACCCACGAGTACCTCGAGTTCGACGGCGGCCGCGACTTCGACTCCCAGATCGTGGTGAAGGTCAACGTCGCCGAGGTGCTCACGCGCGAGCTCGCCCGGCCGAGCTGGGAGCGCCATCCGGTGGCCCTGGGCACCAACACCGATCCGTACCAGCGGGCGGAGGGGCGCTACCGTCTGATGCCGGGCATCATCGCGGCCCTCGCGGCATCCGGCACGCCGCTCTCGATCCTCACCAAGGGCACGCTCCTCCGTCGGGATCTGCCGCTGCTGAAGGAGGCGGCGGAGCACGTCCCCGTCGACCTCGGGGTCTCCATCGCCGTCTACGACGAGGACCTCCAGCGCTCCGTCGAGCCCGGTGCGCCCACCGCCGCGGCCAGACTCGCCACGGTCACCGCCGCGCGCGAGGCCGGATTCGACTGCTCGGTGTTCCTGATGCCGATCCTCCCGTTCCTCACCGACACGACGGCCCATCTGGACGCGTCGCTGCGGGCGTGCCGCGAGGCGGGGGCGACGTCGATCCTGTACTCCACGCTCTACCTCAAGCCCGGGGTGAAGGAGTGGTTCCTCCAGTGGCTGGCGCACGAGCACCCCGAGCTGCTCGACCGCTACCGCTCCCTCTATCCCGGCGGCTCGGCCTACGCCCCGAAGGAGTACCGGCGCTGGCTGGCCGATCGCATCCGCCCTCTGATGCGCGCCCACCGCCTCGAACAGGGGAGGGAGGATCCGGCGACCGGCTCCGTGCGCTCTTCCGGTCTCGGGATGCTGAAGGTGCTCGGCGGCGACCGTCGGCCGCTCCAGCACGGCGGCCTGCTCGCCGAGGAGCTCGGAGCCGAGCGTGCGGCGATCCTGCCGGGAGTCGGTCAGCCGACCCTCTTCTGACCCCCGTCGCGCCGATAGGATCGACCCATGGTGACCCGCTCCGGCGAGCCCTCGCCCGGCTCCTCCGCTCGGAGCGCCGACGACGAGCCCCGCCGCGCCGTGCGCCTCGGGATCCTCGACGACCACGAGCTCCTCCTCGACAGCATGAGCAGCTGGATCGCGGCCAACGCGCCCGACTTCGACCTCGTCGTCAGCGCCGGCACCTGGATGGAGCTCGTCACGAGCACCGTGTTCCCGACCCAGGTCGTCATCATGGACTTCGAGCTGAGCGAGCCGATCTCGATCGAGGCGCGGATCCGGACCTGCCGCGCCGCGGGGGCGACCGTGATCGTGCTGTCCGAGCGCGAGGACGACGAGGTCCGCGACCGCTGCCTGCGCGCGGGAGCGGCCAGGCACCTCACCAAGTCCCAGCCCATGCGCGACGTGATGGAGAGTGCGCGCTCCGCGATGGAGATGCGCTCGAACGCCGGATCCGCGACGCAGTGGCGCCCGCTGCCCATCGGGGTCGCGGCGCAGCAGCGCCCGAAGCTGAGCGCGGGGGAGCTGGAGGCGCTCCGGCTGTACGTCGGCGGCTCCAGCACGCCGGAGGTCGCCGCCGCGATGAACGTGCGGTTCGAGACCGCGAAGACCTATCTGCGCCGTGTGCGCCAGAAGTACGCCAAGGTGGGCCGACCCGCGAGCCGCCGGGCGGAGCTCATCCGGCGCGCCGCCGAGGACGGATTCCTCGAGTGAGCCGCGCCCCCCGCACCAGCACCGAGGAGACCTGATGGCCAAGCTGTACTTCCGCTACGGAGCCATGAACAGCGGCAAGAGCACGTCGCTCCTGCAGGCCGCGCACAACTACGAGGAGCGCGGCCACCGCGTCCTGCTGGCCAAGCCGTCGGTCGACACGAAGGGCGAGGAGCTCATCGTGTCGCGACTCGGCGTGACCCGTCCGGTGGACATCCTCTTCCGGCCGGACGAGGACCCGGTGGCCGTCTTCACCGCCGCGCGCGCCCGCACCCTGGCCGAGTCGGCGCGCGATGTGAGCGCCCTCCTCGTCGACGAGGCGCAGTTCCTGCCCGAGTCCCACGTCGACGATCTGCTGCGGATCGCGATCCTCGAGAACGTGCCGGTCCTGGCCTACGGCATCCGCACCGACTTCCGGACCGCCGCGTTCCCGGGCAGCAGGCGCCTCCTCGAGATCGCGCACAGCCTCGAGGAGCTGAAGACGATCTGCCGGTGCGGGCGCAAAGCGATCTTCAACGGGCGCGTCGTGGACGGCCGCTTCGTCTTCGACGGCGACCAGGTCGCCATCGACGGCGCGTCCGTCACCTACGAGTCGCTCTGCGGATCCTGCTACCTGCAGGAGAGCCGCGGCCGGCTGCGCGGCTGAGTCCCCGAGGCATCCTCGCTGTCGCGTCACCCACGCGAAACGAACTAGTGGGTAGCCTTGCGGGCGTGACATCACCGGAAACGGAACTACGCCTTTCGGAGCACGAGGAGAGGTCGGGGGGATCGATGGCGGCGCAGGAGACCACTCCGAAGCGCGGAACGTCCTGGGAGCAGGAGTACCGTCGGCGACTGCTGGCGACGGACATCGTCGCGATCCTCGTCTCCGTCCTCGGCACCCAGCTCTTCTGGTTCGACCTCGACCTGGGCTCCGACGTCGGGTTCAACAACCCCGTCGAGATCCCCATCACGTACGCGTGGGTCTCCGTCATCCTGGTGCTCGGCTGGCTCATCGCCCTGCAGGTATTCGACACCCGCGACCGGCGGATCATCGGCACCGGCTACGCCGAGTACCGGCGCATCGTCGACGCCTCCATCTGGCTGTTCGGCATCGTGGCGATCATCGCCTACCTCCTGCAGATCCTCCTGGCGCGCGGCTACATCGTCACCGCCTTCCCCGCCGGGATCCTCCTCATCTGCGTCGGCCGTCTCTGCTGGCGCGCCTGGCTCACCCGGCAGCGCCGGCAGGGCCGCTTCGCCAACCAGGTCGTGCTCCTGGGCTCGCGGGCGAGCGTCCTGCACACCGCCCGCGAGCTGCGCCGCGGCACCGAGGCGGGCTACAAGCTCGTCGGCGCGGTCTCGACCTCGCCGGGGGAGCGGAAGCACTCCTCGCCGACGACGAGCTGACGGGCCTCGCGGTCCACGGCTTCACCGGGGTCGACGGCGTCCGCGCGGTCATGGATGCGACCGGCGCCGACACGGTGGTCGTCACCAGCTCGGACGAGCTCGCCCCGCAGCGCATCCGCGAGCTCAGCTGGACGCTGGAGCCCGGCCGCGAGCACCTCGTCGTGGCCCCCAGCCTCACCGACATCGGCGGCCCCCGGATCCACACCCGCCCGGTCGCGGGTCTGCCGCTCATCCACGTCGAGACGCCGCGCTTCGACGGGCGCCAGCGCTTCGCCAAGCGCCTCTTCGACATCGCCGCGTCGACGCTCCTGATCATCCTGAGCGCCCCGGTGCTCATCGTCGTCGCCGTCCTCGTCAAGACGACGAGCCCCGGACCGATCCTCTTCCGCCAGGAGCGGATCGGGCTGAACGGCGCCACCTTCGAGATGCTCAAGTTCCGCTCGATGGTGGTCGACGCCGAGGCCCGCCTCGCCTCGCTGGCCGCTCAGCAGCGCGACGAGGGCAACAGCATCCTCTTCAAGATGGCCAAGGACCCGCGCGTCACCAAGGTCGGCGCCGTGCTGCGCCGCTTCAGCCTCGACGAGCTGCCCCAGTTCCTCAACGTCTTCCGCGGCGACATGTCGCTCATCGGACCGCGCCCGCCCCTGGCGCGCGAGGTCGAGCAGTACGAGGAGCACGTGCACCGCCGCTTCCTCATGAAGCCGGGGATCACGAGCCTCTGGCAGGTCAGCGGCCGCTCCAACCTGTCGTGGGAGGACACCGTCCGCCTCGACCTCTACTACGTCGAGAACTGGTCGATGACCGGCGACCTGATCATCCTCTTCAAGACGGCGCGTGCCGTGCTCGCCCGAGACGGCGCGTATTGAGCGGCACGCACCACGCGACTCCGGAGCGGAGCATGGCCGTCTCGGTCCTCGACGTGCCGTTCCGGGTCGTGTTCGGCGGCGGCCTCTCGGACCGGGACGTCGAGCGGATCACCGCCAGCTGGGCGGATTGCCTCGCACCGGCCGGTGGTGACGGGCGGATCGTCCACGCCGATGTCCTGCCCTCCCGCCCCGGCGGTGACGACGTCAGCGTCCTCGCCGGCTCCGTCGCCCAGCTGGAGGAGTCGCTGACCTCGACCCTCACCGTGCAGGCGATCGGCGCCCGCCGTCACGAGCTCCTGATGCTGCACGCCTGCGGCGTCGCCGACGGGTCGGGCAGGGTCCTCGCCTTCGTCGCGGCGTCCGGCACCGGCAAGACCACCATGGCGCGCGCGCTCGGACGCCGGTTCGGCTACGTGACCGACGAGACCGTCGCGGTCGCGGAGGACGGCGCCGTCGTGCCCTATCCCAAGCCGCTGTCGATCAAGCCGCTGACCGGGAGCGCCCCCAAGGCGCAGCTCGCGCCCGGTGGGCTCGGACTCCTGCCCCGTCCCGCCGCGCCCCTCGTGCTCGCCGGAGTGGTCCTGCTGGACCGTCGCCCCGGGGTGGGGGAGCCCTTCCTCGAGCCGGTCGATCCGGTGGAGGCCGTGGACGGCCTCGTGCCGCAGACCTCCTACCTCTCGGCCCGTCCGCGCCCGATCCTGCACCTCGTCGAGACGCTGCGCGCGCTCGGAGGGGTCCGCCGGCTCGTGTACTCGGAGTCCGCGGCGGCGCTCGACCTCGTCGAGCAGCTCTTCTCGTCGCTCGACGTCCCCGCTCCGTCGATCTGGGACGAGGTGCTGGCGCTCCCGCTGCCGGAGCGGGCGGGCGACGAGGCCGACCTCGCGTGCGCACCGGCCGACGACGCGCTCCTCACGCCCTCCGGCGAGCTGCTCGTCTTCTGCGCGGGGACGCTCGTCCGCCTCTCCGGGATCGGCCCGTCCGTCTGGCGCCTCGTCGGCAGTGGAGCCGCCGGGGACGACCTCGTCGCCGCGGTGCTCGCGGACGTCGGCGGTGCACCCGACGGAGTGGACCCGCGGGAGGCCGTCGGCGCGGCGGTCGACGAGCTCGTCGCGCTCGGGGTGATGACGAGGAGGAGTCCCGCACGGCCCACCCCCGACGGGGTGCACACGTGATGCGCCGCGAAACAGCGCGGATACACGGCTGTGTAACAATTCCAGGGCTCACCGTCTCCGACGGTCGCGCCTCGATCCGAACCAGTGAAGGAACTTGACACTGTGGAACTTAGAGACGTCCTCCGACTTCTCCGTGATCACTGGCTGGCGATCGTCGCAGCGATCCTCCTCGGCACCCTGGTGGCCTTCGGCTGGTCCCTGACCCAGAAGCCCCGCTACGTCGCCGACTCCCAGGGCATCGTCTCGGCGAAGGTGGCCGCGGGCGGCGACGAGAGCCAGGCGATCTACTCCCGCCAGATCGCCGACACCGTCGCACGGTCGAGCCTCCAGACCTACCTGCCGCTGGCCACGTCCCGCGACGTGGCCGAGATCGCCATCACGAACCTCGGCCTCGACCTGAGCGCGTCCTCGCTCATCTCGGCGATCACGGTCACCTCCGAGACGACCGCCCCGGTCATGACCGTCCAGGCCACCGCCTCGACGCCCGAGGTGCGCAGAAGCTCGCCGACGCCTGGGTCTCGGCCCTCGCCACCCGCATCCAGCAGGTCAACCAGGAGACCGGGGTCGGCGACACCGTCGGCCTGTCGGTCGTGCAGTCCGCGGCGCTGCCGAGCTCGCCGGACTTCCCGAACCTCCGTCTCGTCCTCGCCGTCGGCGCGCTCGTCGGCCTCGTGCTCGGGCTCGTCTACGCCTTCGTCCGCAACACGCTCGACCGCCGCATCCGCACCGCCGAGATGGTCGAGCGCCTGTTCGATCTCCCGGTCGTCGGCACGCTCCCCGTCGACAAGCGGCTCAACGAGACCAACCGCATCGTCCCGGAGGCCGACACCACGGACTACGTCGCGTCCGACGGCAAGCACGCGCTCGCCGAGGCGCTCCGCGAGCTGCGCACCAACCTCCAGTTCATGAACGTCGACAGCCCCCCGCGCATCATCGTCGTGACCAGCCCCCTGCCCTCCGACGGCAAGTCGACCGTGACCGCGAACCTCGCCGTCACCCTCGCCGCCTCCGGCCAGCGCACGGTCGTCGTCGACGGCGACCTCCGCAAGCCCACTGTCGCGAAGTCCTTCGGTCTCGTCCCGGGCGTGGGCCTGACCGACCTGCTGATCGGCAAGGCCGAGCTCCAGGACGTCCTGCAGCCGTGGGGCCCCTCCGGCAACCTCTGGATCCTCGGCGCCGGATCGATCCCGCCGAACCCGAGCGAGCTGCTCGGCTCGAACGGGATGGACATCCTGCTGCACGAGATCGCCCGCGAGGCCATCGTCATCGTCGATGCTCCTCCGCTGCTCCCCGTGACCGACGGTGCGATCCTGACGGCCCGCACCGACGGCGCGCTCGTCGTGATCTCGGCGGGGAAGACGACGACGGACGAGCTCGGCAAGGCCATCCAGAACCTCGAGCGCGTCAGCGGGCACACCCTCGGCGTGATCCTCAACCGCGTCCCGCCGCGCGGCCAGGTCGGCCGCGGCTACGGCTACTACTACACGAGCTACTACGGCTCCGAGCGGTCGGGAGCGCGCGCCGAGAACCCGACCGCTCCCGCACCGAGCGCCGTCTGATCGGCCGGGCATGACGTTCCCGGGAGACGACGGATCGCGGCGGGTCCGGCGGGGCTGGCGCCCCTCCGAGCCGGCGGCGGCCTCGGAGGCTCCGGTCTTCACGATCCTGTCCGTCTGCACCGGGAACATCTGCCGCTCGCCGATGGCGGAGCAGCTGCTGCGGCGGTCCCTCGCGGAGGCGACGTCCCCGGCGGGAGGTCCGCTGTTCTCCCTCCGCAGCGCCGGTGTGCAGACGAGGGACGGCTATCCGATGGACCCGATCTCGTCCCGGCTGAGCGCGGAGTACGGCGGCGAGCCCGTCGGCCACTCCAGCGCCAGGCTCTCCGAGGAGCTCGTCGCCGAGGCCGACGTCATGCTGACGATGACCCGCGAGCACCTCGTCGACGCGGCGAGGAGGTTCCCCTCGATCCTCCTGCGCGGCTTCACGCTGCTCGAGTTCGCCCGGGTGCTGCCGTTCGTCATCGCCGAGGTGCCGATCCCGGCCGTCGACGATCCCGCAGTGCGCCTGCGCACCGTCGTCCGGCTCGCCGCGGCCCATCGCGGTCGTGCGCCGAGGGCCGACGGAGGCGACGACATCGACGATCCGATCGGCCGCAGCGAGGCCACGCACGCGCGGGTCGCCGCCGAGATCGCGGGAGCCGTCTCCGACATCTCCCGTGATCTGAGAGCATTGGCGCGGCGGTAGAGCGCTCCTGCGCACCCCGCCGCTCCCCAGAACCTCCCTCTGCCCGCCGTCGCCGACGCGACACCCACCACGTCCACGATTCGGAGAACCCCTGTGAAGCTTTCTGTCATTGGTTGCGGCTACCTCGGTGCCGTCCACGCCGCCGCGATGGCCGAGCTCGGCCACGACGTCATCGGCATCGATGTGGACCAGGCGAAGATCGACGCCCTCGCCGCCGGCACCGCTCCCTTCTTCGAGCCGGGCCTGCCCGAACTCCTGTCCGCGGGCGTCGCCTCCGGTCGACTGCGGTTCTCGACCACCACCGCCGACGCGGCCGGTGCCGCCGTGCACTTCGTCGCGGTGGGCACCCCGCAGAAGCCGGGTGAGAACGCGGCCGACATGCGCTTCGTCGACGCCGCCTTCGAGGGCCTCCTCCCGTACCTCACCCCGGACTCGATCGTGGTCGGCAAGTCGACCGTCCCGGTCGGCACCGCCGCTCGCCTCGCCGAGATGATCGCCCCGACCGGTGCGACGCTCGTCTGGAACCCGGAGTTCCTCCGCGAGGGCTTCGCCGTCCAGGACACCATCAGCCCCGACCGCCTCGTCTACGGAGTCCCGTCCACCGACGCGGGTGCCGCCGCGAAGGCCGTGCTCGACGAGGTCTACGCCACCGCGCTGGCCGCCGACACCCCTCGTCGTCACCGATTACGCGACCGCCGAGCTGGTGAAGGTCTCGGCCAACGCCTTCCTCGCGACGAAGATCTCGTTCATCAACGCCATCGCCGAGATCGCCGAGGTCACCGGCGCCGACGTCACGCAGCTCGCCGACGCGATCGGCCACGACGTGCGCATCGGCCGCCGCTTCCTCAACGCCGGCATCGGCTTCGGCGGCGGATGCCTCCCGAAGGACATCCGTGCCTTCTCGGCCCGGGCCGAGGAGCTGGGCGTCGGCGAGTCCGTCGCCTTCCTCAAGGAGGTCGACGCGATCAACCTGCGCCGTCGCCAGCGAGTGGTCGACCTGGTCGCCGAGGGCCTCGGCGGCTCGGTCGAGGGCAAGCGCGTCGCCGTGCTCGGTCTCGCCTTCAAGCCGGAGTCGGACGACGTCCGCGACTCGCCCTCGCTCGACGTCGCGGCCCGCCTCCACGACCTGGGCGCGACCGTGGTCGCCACCGACCCCGAGGCGATCGAGAACGCGAAGCGCCGTTACCCCGACGTCACCTACACGACCGACATCGACGAGGCCCTGCGCGGGGCCGACGCCGTCGTCGTCGTGACCGAGTGGAAGCAGTTCCGCGCGATGGACCCGTCCGTCGTGGGCGACCTCGTGGCCAACCGCTTCGTCGTCGACGGCCGCAACTGCCTCGACCCCGCCGCGTGGCGCGCCGCCGGCTGGGAGTACCGCGGCCTGGGCCGCTGACGCGGAGCACACCACCACGACGCCGGAGGGCGGAGGAGGGCCGGCGCGAGCCGGAGCCCTCCGAGCCCTCCGGCGTCGTCGTGCGTGCGGACCCTCATCGGTCCGCACTCATGCGCGGCCGTGACCGGGCGCGGGGAGATGCGCGAAGGCGAGATCCCACTCCGCCCGTCGCCGTCGCTCCCTGCGGTGCAGGAGGGCGCGCAGGAGCACCCCGAGCAGCGTTCCGAGGGCCGCGCCCATCGTGTTCATCAGGACGTCGTCGGTCCTCGCGTAGCGCGCCTCGAGGAAGAGCAGCTGCCCGGTCTCGATGACGATGCTGGTGACTGCTCCCAGCAGGACGGCGAGCCCGGCCCAGCGGGCCCGGAGGTGCAGGGCCACCAGGAGTCCGAGAGGCACGAAGAGCGCCACGTTCGCGGCGTGCTCGATCAGGTCGTAGTCGACGAACCCGAGGCCCAGGCGGTCGAGCCGGGCGAGGAGGCGCCCGAGGCCGCCCCGCAGCGCGGAGTCGACGGGGACGGGCCAGAACGCTATCGCGGCGAGTGCGCCGAGATAGGGCACGCCGACGGCGACGGTCAGACGGGTGAGGGACCGGGTCACGGTGCTCCTCTCGGAGGGGATCGCCGTGCGGCGACCGAGGACGGACGAGGGCCGGCCCCGTCGACGGTCCTCCAGTCTGCTCCGTCCTCGCCGGGCCCGGGTGCCGAAGCGCGGATCGGCGGCGCATCCGGCGGGAGTCGGCAGTCGGGACTCGGAGCGGGGCGGTGGACCGCAGCGGGATCGGCGCCCCGGGAACGACGAAGCCCGGCCGGATCATGGATCCTGGCCGGGCTTCTCACCGGTCGGGGTAGCGGGATTCGAACCCACGACCTCCTCGTCCCGAACGAGGCGCGCTACCAAGCTGCGCCACACCCCGGTGGAGTGCTCGCACCGCTGACGCGTGCGAACCTCGTCAATGATAGCCGATATTCGCGGCCCGAAAGAACGGCCCGATCGGCGCGACGCGCGGCCGCGCCGGAACGGCTCGATCAGCGCGCGGCCTCGAGGGTGACGAGCGTCACCTCGGGGCGGCAGGCGAAGCGCACCGGCGCGTAGATCGACGTGCCGACCCCTGCCGAGACGTTGAGGTAGGAGCTGCGCAGGCCGTTGTCCCAGGTCGTGAAGCCGGCCACCTTGTCGCGGGGGATGTCGCAGTTGGTCACGAGGGCGCCGAAGCCCGGCACGCACACCTGTCCGCCGTGCGTGTGGCCCGCGAGGATCACCTCGGCGCCGCGCGCGACGAAGTCGTCGAGCACCCGCCGGTAGGGGGCGTGCGCCACTCCGATGCTGACGTCGGCGGATCCCTCCTCGGACGCGCGGAGCTCGTCGACGGCGCCGGCGACGAGATCGATCCGGTCCCGCGAGATGTGCGGGTCGTCGACGCCGAAGAACTCGATCCGGGTGCCGCGCACCTCGATGCTCGTGGCGGTGTTGTTGAGGTCGGTCCAGCCCAGATCGCTGGAGAAGAAGCGGGTCAGCGAGGCGGTGTCGAGATCGCTCTGGTGCGCCTGCGGGTTCTTCGAGGGTCCGCGGAAGTACCGCAGCGGGTTCTTCACCCGGGGGTCGAAGTAGTCGTTGGACCCGTGCACGAAGACTCCCGGGACCCCGGCGAAGGGCTCGAGAGCGCGTCGGATGCCGAGCACGCCGTCGCGGTGCCCGAGGTTGTCGCCCGTGTCGACGACGAGGTCCGGGGCGAGCGCGGCGAGGGAGCGCAGCCACTCCTGCTTCTTCGACTGCCAGGGCGCCATGTGCAGGTCCGAGAGGTGCAGGATGCGCAGCGGCACCGAGCCCTCCGGCAGGACGGGGACGGTGATGCGGCGGACGGTGAACATCGTCCGCTCGATGCCGATCCCCCAGACCGCGGCGGCGGTGCCGGCCGCGGCGACGGTCGCGAGAGCGGTGGTCAGGGGCGTCGGCTGCGTCCGGTCATGTGTCCTTCTCCGAGCGTCCTGTCGCGAGGCGCGACCGCGTTCATTCTGCACGACCCCGCCGGGCGCCCGATGCGAGGGGATCAGCCTCCGGGCGTGGGCGAGGGCGTCGGCCCGGCGCTCACCCGCAGCACGATCGCGGTGCCCCGAGCGACGCGGGAGCCCGCCGGGGGGTTCGTCCCGGCGACGGACCCCGCGGGTCGATCGGAGGGCACGCGGGCCGGATCGACGGTGACGGTGAAGCCGAGCTGACGCAGGCGCTCGGCCGCGGCGGCCGGGTTCTGACCCATGAGCTCGGGGACCGCCTCCTGCGGGACGTCGACGAGCGAGCGCTCGGGGGAGGGGAACGCGGTGCCGCCGTACTTCGCGTCGGCGACCCGCATGATCCTCGGCCAGATCTGATGACGGACCTGCCCGGCGTTCACGCCGTTCAGGCGCAGCCCCTGCATCGAGGTCTTGCCGACGACGTTGCCGACCCAGGTCGCCGTCGCGACCTCGGTGCTGGCGCCGACCATCCAGGTGTGCACCGCGTTGTCGGTGGTGCCGGTCTTGCCGATGTGCGGGATGCCGGTCCCGGTGGCCGAGGCGCGGCCGGTCCCGCCGGTCATGACCTGCTGCAGCGCGAAGTCGGCGGTGGCCGCGACCTTCTCGGACAGGCCCTGCGTGCACTCCGAAGTCGGCGGGGCGATGTCGGCGCCGGAGCGGTCGACGATCCGGTCGATGGCCACCGGCGTGCAGACGGTGCCCTTGTTCGCGAAGCCCGCGAACGCGGTCGCCATGGTCAGTGGAGCGATCTCGTTGGTGCCGAGGATCGTCGGGGCGAACTTCTGCAGCTCCGTGCCGTCGGCGCGGTGCACGCCCATCGCGAGCGCGGTGTTGCGGATGCCGCAGAGGTCGAGCTGCTCGGCCATCGCCGCGAAGCCCGTGTTGATCGAGCCCTTCGTGGCGTCCACGACCGAGTACACGCCTCCGTCGCCGCCCTCGTCGTTCTTGGGGTCCCACGACTCGCCGTAGTAGATCCCGTCGGGCTCGCAGCTGTCGCGGAAGTTCGTGTACGCCCGGCGCACGCCGTTCACGCTCTCGCCCAGCGAGCGCCCCTCCTGCAGCCACTCGGCGAGCGTGAACACCTTGTAGGTCGACCCGACCTGGAAGCCCGAGGATCCGCCGTAGCCGAAGTCGGTGCTGTAGTTGACGCTCGTGTAGTTGGCGCCCGCGACGTCCGGGTCGTTGGAGTAGTCCTTGTTCTGCGTCATCGCCAGGATCCTGCCGGTGCCGACCTCGACCGAGACGCTGGAGCTGCCGATGTCGACGGACGCCATCGACTTGGGCACCCAGGCGTCCGTCGCCGAGACCGCGGCCTGCTGGAGCTCCGTGTCGAGGGTCGTCCAGATCTGGTAGCCGCCGCGCTTGAAGGTCGCGTCGCGCTCGTCCTGGCTCGCTCGAAGGCGTCGTCGTTCTTGATCACCCAGGTGACGTAATCGCAGAAGAACGCGGCGATGCCGGCGGTCTGGCAGCCGGTGCTGGGCTCGGTGATGGACGGGGCCACCGGCGTCGCGGCCGCCTCGGCGATCTGCTCCGGCGTCGCCTTCGACTCCTTGTTCATCTGCGTGAGGATGTAGTTGCGCCGGTTGAGCGTCTCGGGGTAGCCCGCGGCGGCGGGATTGGCGGGGTCGGTCGGCCGGTCGAAGCGGAACTTCTCGGGGTTGTTGACGATCGCGACGAGCGCCGCGGACTGCGCGAGGGTCAGGTCGCGCGCGCTGACGCCGAAGTAGTAGTTCGCGGCGGCCTCGATGCCGTAGACCGTTCCTCCGAACAGCGCGATGTTGAGGTACCCGAGCAGGATGTCGTTCTTGGGGTACTGCTTCTCGAGGCCGATGGCCAGCCGCATCTCGGCGACCTTGCGCTCCGGGGTCGTCTCGGTCGCCTCCCGGTAGGCGGCGTCGCGCTCGATCGGGTCCGAGAGGGCCTCCGCCTTCTGCACGAGCACGTTCTTCACGTACTGCTGGGTGATGGAGGAGCCGCCCTGCACCCGCCCGCCGACGGCGGTCGTCGCGGCGGCGCGCACGGTGCCGAGCAGGTCGATGCCGCCGTGCTCGTAGAAGCGCGGGTCCTCGGAGGCGACGACCGCGTCCTTCACGAACGGCGAGATGTCGTCCCAGCCGACCTCGACCCGGTTCTGCGCGTAGAAGGACGCGAGCAGGACGTCCTGGCCGGCGGCGTCCTTCGCGTAGATGTTGCTCTTCTCAGCGAGGGTGCCGATCTCGAGGTACCCGGGGAGGTTGTCGAACATCTGCACGCCGTTGTTCGCGGCCATGCCGCCGAGCGCGATCGCCGGGGTGATCGACGCGGCCACCAGGACCCCCGCGATGACGCTCATCGCCACCACTCCGATCAGGCCGCCCACGGCGCCTCCGATCGACTTGACGACCCTGGTCCCGCCTGCCCCCGACATAGAATCAGCGTAGTCGCCGCGACCGCACCGGACGCGGCCGACGTCCGCCCGCACCGCCTCGCGGCGGCGCGCCCTTCACTCGAGGAGAGCCATGTCCGTTCCGCGCTGGGAGTACGTCACCACCCCGCTGATGATCCACAACACCACGGCGATCCTGAACACCTGGGGCTCCGAGGGCTGGGAGCTGGTGCAGATCGTGACCGGTCCCGAGGGCGGGCTCGTCGCCTACCTCAAGCGCCCCGTCGTCGAGGCCGGCGCGTGAGCGGGCCCTCCGTCGCGGAGCGCCTCGCCGAGCTCGGGATCGAGCTGCCCGCCGTCGCCGCCCCCGCCGGCGCGTACGTCCCCGCGGTGGTGCACGAGCATCTCGTCTTCACCGCCGGGCAGATCCCCTTCGTCGACGGCGCTCTGCCCGCGACCGGCAAGGTCGGCTCGGGAGACGGTCTCGTCGATCCCGAGGAGGCGAAGGCGCTCGCCCGCGTCTGCGCGCTCAACGCCCTCGCCGCGGTCGCCGACGCGATCGGCTCGCTCGACCGCGTCACGCGCATCGTCAAGCTCACCGGCTTCGTCGCCTCCGCCTCCGGGTTCACCGGCCAGCCCGGAGTGATCAACGGCGCGTCAGAGCTGCTCGGGGACGTCTTCGGCGAGGCCGGCCGCCACGCGCGCTCGGCCGTCGGAGTCGCGGAGCTGCCGCTCGGCGCTCCCGTCGAGGTCGAGCTGGTCGTCGCCTTCGCCTGATCCCGGCGGCGGGGCCCGAAGGACCCGGCCCCGCCGTCAGTCCGCGGCGACCGCGGACGAGATGACGTTCATGACCTGCGTGTCCGCGAGCGTCGTCGTGTCGCCCACGGCACGTCCCTCCGCGACGTCGCGCAGCAGTCGGCGCATGATCTTGCCCGAGCGCGTCTTGGGGAGCTCCTGCACGATCAGGATCCGCTTCGGCCGGGCGATCGCCCCGATGTGCTCGGCGACGTGCGCCTTGAGCGTCGCGACCAGCTCGTCGTGACCGCCCGCCAGGGTCTCGGCCTGGCTGGCCTTCGCGATGACGAACGCGACGACGGCCTGGCCGGTGGCCTCGTCGGCCGCGCCCACGACCGCCGCCTCGGCGACCACCGGGTGCGAGACGAGGGCCGACTCGATCTCGGCCGTCGAGAGCCGGTGACCGGAGACGTTCATCACGTCGTCCACGCGGCCCAGCAGCCAGAGATCGCCGTCGCGGTCCACTCGCGCGCCGTCGCCGGCGAAGTAGCGGTCGCCGAACTTCGACCAGTAGGTCTCGACGTAGCGCTCCGGATCGCCCCAGATGCCGCGGAGCATCGCGGGCCAGGGCTCCGTGATCACGAGCAGGCCGCCGGAGTCCTGACCGACGGAGCGCCCGGCCTCGTCGACGACGTCGATCGAGATCCCGGGGAGCGGCACCTGCGCGGAGCCCGGCTTCAGCGTCGTCACCCCGGGCAGCGGGGAAACCATCATCGCGCCGGTCTCGGTCTGCCACCACGTGTCCACGATCGGCGTGCGCCCGCCTCGATGACGTCGCGGTACCAGACCCACGCCTCCGGATTGATCGGCTCGCCGACCGACCCGAGCAGCCGCAGGCTCGAGAGGTCGAAGCGATGGGGGATCTGCCGACCCAGCTTCATGAACGAGCGGATGGCGGTGGGCGCCGCGTACAGGATCGTCACCCCGTACTTCTCGACGATCTCCCACCAGCGGCCCGTGTGGGGCGTGTCGGGAGTGCCCTCGTACATCACCTGGGTCGCTCCGTTGGCGAGCGGGCCGTAGACGACGTAGCTGTGGCCGGTGATCCAGCCGACGTCCGCGGTCGACCAGTAGACGTCGGTCTCGGGATGCAGGTCGAACACCGCGCGGTGCGTGTAGGCGACCTGGGTGAGGTAGCCGCCGCTGGTGTGCAGGATCCCCTTGGGCTTACCGGTGGTTCCGCTCGTGTAGAGGATGAAGAGGGGCTGCTCGGCGGGGAACGCGCGCGCCGTGTGGTCGGCGTCGACCGCGACGATCTCCTCGTGCCACCAGAGGTCGCGACCCTCCCGCCAGTCGACGGAGTTGCCGCCGCGCTGCACGACGAGCACGTGCTCGACTGTGGAGGGCGAGTCCTCGCCGCCGATCGCGAGCGCCGCGTCGACCGCGGGCTTGAGCGGGAAGACCGAGCCCTTGCGCCAGCCGCCGTCGGCGGTGATGACCAGCTTCGCCTCGGCGTCGTCGATCCGCGCGCGGAGGCTCTCGGCGCTGAAGCCGCCGAAGACGACCGAGTGGACGGCTCCGATGCGGGCGACGGCGAGCATGGCGATCACCGCCTCCGGGACCATCGGGAGGTAGATCGCGACGCGGTCGCCCGCGTGGACGCCGAGGCTCGTGAGGAGGTTGGCGGCGCGCTTCACCTCGGCGGTGAGCTGCGCGTAGGTGAGGGTGCGCGTGTCGCCGGGCTCGCCCTCCCAGTGGATCGCGACGCGGTCGCCGTGGCCGGCGAGCACGTGCCGGTCGAGGCAGTTGTAGGCGACGTTGAGCTCGCCGTCGTCGAACCACTTCGCGAAGGGCGCCTCGCTCCAATCGAGGGTGCGCGTGAAGGGACGGTGCCAGTGCAGCAGCTCGCGGCTGCGGTCGGCCCAGAAGCCGAGGCGGTCGGCGGCGGCCTCGTCGTAGAGGTGCGCGGTCGCGACGGCCTGCGCGGCGAAGTCGGCGGGGGCGGGAACCGGCGCGTCTCGTGGAGGAGGTTGTCGATGGTCTCGGAGGCCGGGGCTGCGAGTTCGTCCGGGGAGTGGTCATCTGCGATTCGCTCCTTCGCGAGTGCACCGGCACGGCCGCTGCCGGCCGATCTCGCTCCACCGTAGCGCGCAGCGGAGACCGCGGCGGCGACTCCGATCCACGCGGCACTCGTCGGTTATCGCTGAGAGGCGCTCGAATGCGGGATCCGAGCTTGGTGATCAGGGCGTCGTGCCGTACTGTTGCATACGGCCGAATGAACTTCGGTCTCAGCGGCGCAAGTGATTCCCCCCAATCCCGCGCCGCCGAGGCGGCACCTGTTCCCCCCAATGGGTGCCGCCCCCTTCTCTTAACGCCCCGTGCAGCAGCTGCACTGCGAGGCGGGATCGCCGCTGGAGCGCTGAGCTCGCGGAACCGCGATCGCACGAGGCCGGCGTCGCGGGGCGCTCGGTCGTCCTCCCCAGCCTCGTCCGACCGGCGTGCCTCCACCGATCCGGGCCGGCCCGATCGTCCGAGCCGATCCCCGCTCTACCGTGCCGAGATGATCGCCGATTTCGTCCCGCTCGTCCCCGCTGCGTACCGGAGCGAGGCCCCGCCCGCGCCGGCGCCGCCTGCTCCGCCGCCCGTCGTCCGCCCCGGTGCCGCCGCCCTCGGGCTGCTCGCCCCCTTCGCCGCGGATCCCGCCGTGACGGACCTCTTCGTCAACGGCGGCGCCGGTCTCTGGGTCGACCGCGGGAGCGGCGCCGTGCGGGAGCCCGAGTGGACGTTCGACGCGGCGGCGGTGCGCCGCCTGGCCGTGTCCCTCGTCGCGGCGGGAGGTCGGCACGTCGACGAGGCGAGCCCCTGCGTCGATGTGCGGCTCCGGCACGGTGTCCGCGTGCACGTCGTGCTCCCGCCCGTGGCGACGGCCGGAGCGCTCATCTCGGTGCGCGTGCCGCAGTCCGCGGCCTGGAGCCTCGACGACCTGTGCTCGGCGGGGATGGTGGACGAGGGGCAGGACTCGCTGCTGCGCCGCGCGGTGGCCTCGCGGTGGAACCTGCTCGTCTCGGGGGCGGGAGGGTCCGGCAAGACCACACTGCTCCAGGCGCTGCTGGGCTGCGCACCCCGCACGAGCGCATCGTCGCGATCGAGGACGTGGGGGAGCTCCGACCCGCGCATCCGCACGTCGTCTCGCTCGAGTCCCGCCAGCCGAACCTCGAAGGGGCGGGGGCGTGGGCCTGGACCGGCTGGTCCGCGAGGCGCTGCGCATGCGCCCCGACCGCCTGGTGCTCGGCGAGTGCCGCGGAGCGGAGCTCCGAGAGCTGCTCTCGGCGCTGAACACCGGTCACGACGGCGGAGCCGGCACGATCCACGCCAACTCCCTCGCCGACGTGCCGGCGCGGCTGGAGGCGCTCGGCGCCCTCGCGGGGCTCGGACCGGAGGCGGTCGCCCGGCAGGCGGTGAGCGCTCTGGATCTCGTGCTGCATCTCGAGCGGGGCGACGGGCGGCGGCGGCTGTCGTCCTGGGGTGCTTCGCGCTGGATGCGGAGGGGCGCCTGAGGATCGACGAGGGAGTGCTGCCCGCGCGCGCCCGGTCCCGGCGGTGAGGCGCTCGGCGGACGGCCTGGACGAGGTCGCCGCGGTCGTGCACCGGCTCTCGGTGCTGCTGGCCGCAGGGGTGGCGCCGGCGTCCGCTCTCGGGCACCTCGCCTCGGCGGGGGAGGCGGGAGCGGCCGGGGCCGCTCGTCGCAGGAGGCTGCTCCGCGCGGTCGCGCTCGAGGCGGCGCGGGGCGGGGACGTGACGGAGGCGCTCCTGCGGGGCGTGCCCGCCTCCCGTCGCTCGGGCGAGCGGCGCCGCTCCCCGGCGCGACGACGGCGAGGAGGCCGCGTGGGCGGCGCTCGCCGCGTCGTGGCGGGTGGCCGCCGACTCCGGAGCACCGGTCGCGGCGGCTCTGGCCGAACTGGCCGAGTCGATGCGCGAGTCGGGTCGGGCCCGTCGCGACATCGACGTGGCGCTGGCCGGTCCCGCGGCCACCGGCCGGGTCGTCGGGGTGCTCCCGCTCGTGGGCCTCGGCTTCGGCTCCGTGCTCGGCTTCGACGTGGTCGGCGTGCTCCTGGGCACGGCTCCGGGGCTGGTCTGCCTGGGAGCCGGGGCGGGCCTGATGGTCCTCGCGCAGCTCTGGACGCGCAGGCTCGTCCGCGGGGCCGATCCCGGCGGCGCGGCTCCGGGGCTCGCGCTGGACCTGCTCGCGGTCGCCCTCGCAGGCGGCGGCGCGATCGACCGGGCGCGAGCGCAGGTGCTCGCGGCGCTCGCCGAGTGCGGTCTCGCGTCCGACGCCCGGGCTCTCGAGGGGGCCGACGCGATCCTCGCGCTCTCCAGCGGTGCGGGGGTGCCGGCGGGTCGCTCTGCTGCGCAGCGAGGCGACGCTCGTGCGCCTGCGCACGGCGGGTCTCGCCCGCGAGCGGGCGGCGCGGCTCGGAGTGATGCTGATGCTGCCGTTGGGGGTCTGCGTGCTGCCCGCGTTCCTCCTCCTGGGCGTGGCTCCGATGATCGTGTCGGTGCTGCTGTCGACCTTCGCGGCCACGTCGTGACGGCGCTCCTCCCCAACCGCGGTCCGGGCGACCTCTGCACGGATCGCGACGGGCTCGTCCGCGGTGCCGGAGCGGCTCCGCGATGCTCGTCCCGGGGCACGGCACAGGGGGCGGGACGGAGCAGCGGAGATGAACGGGTTCGACGGACGAGGCCTGCGGGGCGGCGCGACGGCGGGGTGGAGCGGCTGGGGAGCGCGACTGGCCGACGAGGAGGGATCGGCGACCGCGGAGTACGCGATCGCGACGATGGCCGCGGTCGGCTTCGCGGGGCTGCTGGTCGTGATCCTCAAGGGCGACGAGGTCAGGGGCATCCTGACCGACCTGGTCACCCGCGCTCTGACGTCGGGCGGGTGAGCGGCTGGACGCGGCGCCTCGTGCGGTGCGCCGCGCAGGAGGAGGGGTCCGCGAGCGCGGAGCTCGCCGTCGTCCTGCCCGCGGTGGTCGTGGTGCTCGCGCTCTGCCTGGGCTCGGTCGCCGCATCCGCCCAGTACGTGCGGCTGGTGGACGCGGCGGCCGACAGCGCCCGGTCCTCGGCCCGGGGCGACGACCCGGCCCCTCCGGTGGGTCGCGTCGATCCGCAGGCCGAGGTGGGGGTCTCGACGGAGGGCGGTCTGGTCTGCGTCGAGGTGGCGGCCCGGCTCCGGCCCCTGCCCGTTCTCGAGGTGCCGGTCGCGATCCGCTCGTGCGCTCTCGGGAGCGGAGGGTGACCGGTCGCTGGGGAGGCCCGGTGCGGGTGCGCGCAGGGGAGGGACGGCTCGGCCGCCACGGCGGCGATCGGAGTGGTGGCGGGCGCGATCCTCGTGACCGCGGCGGTCCTCGCCGGGTGCGGCGGTCTGGTCGGGCATCAGCGCGCGGTCGCGGCGGCCGACGGCGCGGCGCTCGCCGCGGCCGACGTCGCGTCGGGACTCCTGCCGGGGAGCCGTGCGGCGCGGCCGACCGGGTGGCCCGGGCGGGTGCGGCGCGGATCTCGGAGTGCGCGGTGGACGAAGGAGTCGCGACCGTCGAGGTCGTGGTGTCCGTCGGGCCGGTCGTGCTGCCGGCGCGCTCCCGGGCAGGGCCGCCGCCGTGACGCGGCGGCCCCGGCGGCGGATCAGTCGGAGCTGAGCCGCTGGTACCGGTAGGCGGCGGCGGTCGGCAGGGAGCCGGCGCCCTCGTCGTGCTCGAGGGACCCGGCGAGCAGGTAGATCCAGCGGGAGCCGTTCCGGCCGGTGGGGATCTCGAGGCGAGCGGCCGGGGCCTGCTCGTCGCCGTACGGCCGTCGGAGGGTCTTGCCTTCGAGCGGTCCGTCGGTGAGCTTCGCGGTGTACGCGGAGAGGGCGGGAGAAAAGGAGTCAGCGTCGTTGCCATGCACCACATCATGCGCCGATCCGGGCGCCGCGTCACCAGGAGAGGGCCTTCCGGTCGGGCGGCGTTCGGCGCGCTCAGGGTTCGCTCTCAGCCTCATCCGGCCCCCGACCGGGCCTCCGTCCCCGGACTCGGTGTGTATGGTGTGCCTGTCGGGCGCCTGCAGCCCACGTGAACGGATGACCGTTCCCCGTGCGGTCGCCGCGCACCGCCTCCCTGGACGGGGACCCGTCGGACACCCTGTTCGTCCGACCCGACAGCATCAACCGAGGAGAACTGTGTCCGGCACGAAGAAGCTGGTGATCGTCGAGTCGCCGGCGAAGGCCAAGACCATCGCCCAGTACCTGGGCGACGGGTACGAGGTGCTCGCCTCCGTCGGCCACATCCGCGACCTCATCGAGCCCAAGAACCTCCCGCCCGAGCTCAAGAAGGGCCCGCTGGGCAAGTTCTCGGTCGACGTCGACAACGGCTTCGAGCCCTACTACGTCGTGTCGGACCAGAAGAAGAAGACCGTCGCCGATCTCAAGCGCGCGCTGAAGAACGCCGACGAGCTCTTCCTCGCTACGGATGAGGACCGCGAGGGCGAGGCCATCGCGTGGCACCTCCTCGAGGAGCTCAAGCCCAAGGTCCCCGTGCACCGCATGGTCTTCCACGAGATCACCAAGGACGCGATCCAGAAGGCCAGCCAGAACACCCGCGACATCGACACCTCCCTCGTCGACGCGCAGGAGACCCGCCGGATCCTCGACCGCCTCTACGGCTACGAGATCTCGCCCGTGCTCTGGCGCAAGGTCGGACCCGGGCTCTCGGCCGGACGCGTGCAGTCCGCCGCCACCCGCCTCGTCGTCGACCGCGAGCGCGAGCGTCTCGCCTTCGTCTCGGCCAGCTACTGGGACCTGGCGACGGTGCTCGCCCCGAGGCCGACGCCTCGGCGGGCTTCGACGCCCGACTGGCGCGCCTGGACGGCAAGCGCATCGGAAGCGGCCGCGACTTCGACGACCGCGGAGAGCTCAAGAGCGACGTCACCGTGCTCGACGAGACCAGCGCCACCGCCCTGGCCACGGCGCTGCGCGATCCGGCGACGCTCGTGCGCGTCACGAACCTCGAGTCCAAGCCCTACTCGCGCCGGCCCGCCGCTCCGTTCACCACGTCGACGCTCCAGCAGGAGGCGGCGCGCAAGCTCCCGCTTCTCGGCTCGCCAGACCATGAGCGTGGCGCAGTCGCTGTACGAGAACGGCTTCATCACCTACATGAGGACCGACTCGCCCAACCTGTCGCAGCAGGCGATCACCGCGGCGCGCTCGCAGGCGACCGCGCTCTACGGCGCCGAGACCGTGCCCGACAAGCCGCGCCTCTACTCCGGCAAGAACAAGAACGCGCAGGAGGCGCACGAGGCGATCCGGCCCGCCGGCGAGACCTTCCGCACCCCCGACCAGCTCGCGGGCACCCTCCGCGGCAACGACCACCGCCTCTACGACCTGATCTGGAAGCGCACCGTCGCCTCGCAGATGGCCGACGCCAAGGGCTCGACCGCCACCGTCACTCCGAGGCCAACCCGGCCGGCGACACGGCCCGCAGCGCGGAGTTCACCGCGTCCGGCACGGTCATCACCTTCCGCGGCTTCCTGCTCGCCTACGAGGAGGGCCGCGACGAGGAGCGCCACGGCGCCCGCGACGAGAAGGACGCCAAGCTGCCCGTGCTCGAGGTCGGCCAGTCCCTAGTGGTCGCCGAGGTCGAGGCGAAGGGCCACGAGACCTCGCCGCCCCGCGCTACACGGAGGCGAGCCTCGTCAAGTCGCTCGAAGAGCTGGGGATCGGGCGCCCCTCGACGTACGCGTCGATCATCTCGACCATCGTCGACCGCGGCTACGTCACTCCGCGCGGCACGGCCCTCGTGCCGAACTGGATCGCGTTCTCGGTGGTCCGCCTGCTCGAGGACTTCTTCTCGGACCTCGTCGAGTACGACTTCACCGCCGAGATGGAGGGCGACCTCGACCGCATCGCCGGCGGCGAGGAGGACCGGGTCGACTGGCTGAACCGCTTCTACTTCGGCGGCGGTGCGCACCCCGGACTCCGCAACGTCGTCGACAACCTCGGCGAGATCGACGCGAAGAGCATCAACTCCATCCGCATCACCGATGACATCACGCTGCGGATCGGCAAGTACGGCCCGTACCTCGAGGTCGCCGAGGAGGAGGGGCAGGAGACGCCGCGCCGGGTCAACCTGCCGCTCGAGCTCGCCCCCGACGAGCTGACGCCGGCCAAGGCGCAGGAGCTCATCGACGCCCCGGTCCAGACCGACCGGGTGCTCGGCAGCAACCCCGACAGCGGCAAGACCGTCGTCGTGAAGGACGGGCGCTTCGGCCCGTACGTCACCGAGGTCGACCCCGAGCCCGAGACGACCGCGGACCCGGCGACGGGCGAGGTCGTCGAGCCCGCGCCGGCCAAGCGGGGAGCGAAGAAGCCCGCGGTCGTGAAGCCGCGCACCTCCTCCTCTTCAAGTCGATGGACGTCGCGTCGATCGACCTGGCGACCGCGCTCCGGCTGCTCGACCTCCCGCGCACAGTGGGCGAGGACCCCGAGACGGGCGAGCCGATCACGGCTCAGAACGGCCGCTACGGCCCCTACCTCAAGAAGGGCACCGACAGCCGGTCGCTCACGAGCGAGGACCAGATCTTCGAGGTCGATCTGCCGACCGCGCTGGAGGTGTTCGCGCAGCCCAAGTACGGAGCGAAGCGGGCGTCGAGCGCTCTGAAGGAATTCGAGGCGGACCCGGTCAGCGGCAAGCCGATCCGGATCCGCGACGGCCGCTTCGGCGCCTACGTCACCGACGGCGAGACGAACGTCACGATCCCCAAGGGCCAGACGATCGAGGAGATCGACTTCGAGCAGGCCGTGCAGATGCTCGCCGACAAGCGCGCCAAGGGACCGGTCAAGAAGGCCCCGGCGAAGCGCGCTCCGGCCAAGAAGCCGGCGGCGAAGACGACCGCGGCGAAGACCACTGCGGCGAAGACGACGGCTGCCACGAAGACGGCTGCGAAGACGACGGCTGCCAAGACGACCGCCGCGAAGACCACTGCGGCCAAGTCCACCACCGCGCGCAAGCCGGCCGCGAAGAAGCCCGCGGCCGCGTCGGAGGCGACGGGCGCGACGGAGTGACCGGGCTGTTCGTCACCCTCGAGGGCGGGGACGGCGCCGGCAAGACCACGCAGGCCCGGCTGCTCGAGGAGTGGCTGGTCTCGCGGGGCGAGACCGTCGTGCGCACGCGCGAGCCGGGCGGCACCGAGGTGGGGGTGCAGATCCGCGAGATCGTCCTGCACCATCGCGGCGAGATCGACCCGCGCGCCGAGGCCCTGCTCTACGCGGCCGACCGCGCCCAGCACATCGGCACCCTGGTGCGACCGGCCATCGAGCGCGGCGAGGTGGTGGTCCAGGACCGCTACATCGACTCCTCCGTCGCCTACCAGGGCGCCGGGCGCGTGCTCGACGCGGGCGAGGTGAGACGCCTCTCGGAGTGGGCGACGCACGACTTCCGCCCCGATCTGACCGTGCTGCTCGATCTCGATCCAGCGGCGGCCCGTTCGCGGCTCGACGCCGCTCGCACCAGGTTCGACCGGCTCGAGGCGGAGAAGGCCGAGTTCCACGAGCGCGTGCGGAGCGGCTTCCTCGCGATCGCTGACTCCGACCCCGAGCGCTTCCTCGTGCTCGACGCGACCCTGCCCGTCGAAGAGCTCGCGGCAGCGGTGCGCTCCCGCGTCGAGGAGCTCCTCGAGCGCCGGCGCTCCGAGGGCGGCGGCCCTGTCGGTGCTCGCGGGTAGCGTGGTCCCGTGAACGTCTGGAGCCAGCTCGTCGGTCAGGAGCACGCCATCGGCGCCCTCCGCGACGCCTCGACGCCGCGCACCGCCTCGGGCGACGAGTCGGCGTCCATGACGCACTCGTGGCTGATCACCGGGCCCCCCGGCTCCGGCCGGTCGAACCTCGCCTACGCGTTCGCCTCCGCGCTGCTGTGCCGGAACGGGGCTGCGGCGAGTGCCCCGACTGCCGCCAGGTGGCCGCGCGCTCGCACCCCGACCTGTCGGTGCTCGCGACCGAGCGCGTGATCATCTCGATCGAGGAGGTGCGCAAGCTCGTCCCGAGCTCGCAGTACTCGCCGTCCGTCTCGCGGTACCGCGTGATGGTGATCGAGGACGCCGACCGGATGAGCGAGCGCACGTCCAACGTGCTCCTGAAGGCGCTCGAAGAGCCGCCGGAACGCACCGTCTGGATCCTCTGCGCGCCCAGCGAGGCCGATCTCCTGCCCACCATCCGCTCCCGTGTGCGCTCCGTCCGCCTGCGCGTGCCGAGCGTGGAGGACGTCGCCGGGCTGCTCGAGCGGCGCGACGGAGTCGACGCGCAGACCGCGGAGCGCGCCGCGCGCCAGGCGCAGAGCCACATCGGCATGGCGCACCGCCTCGCCACCGACGCGAACGCGCGCGAGCGGCGCGAGGAGACCCTCCGCATCGCTCTGCGCCTGCGCGGGGTCTCCGACGCCGTCCTCGGGGCGGCCCGCCTCATCGAGGTCGCCACGGAGGACGCGAAGGCGATCACGCTCGAGCGCGACGAGGTCGAGCGCGCGCAGGCGCTCCGCTCGCTCGGGGTGGAGCCGGGGCACGATCCCGCCGCAGCTGCGGTCGCAGCTGCGCGCTCTCGAGGAGGACCAGGCGCCGCGCCACCCGCAGCCTGCGCGACGGGCTCGACCGGATCCTCGTCGACCTGCTCTCGCTCTACCGCGACGTCGTCCGGCTCCAGCTCGGCGCTCCCGGCGGCGTCATCAACGAGGAGGTCCGCGCCGAGATGACCGCGCTCGCCGAGTCCACCCGTCCCGAGCGCACACTCGCCGTGCTCGAGGCCGTCTCGACCGCGCGCCAGCGGATCGACGCCAACGTGTCGCCCGTCCTCGCCCTCGAGGCGATGCTCGTCGTCGCCGCACGCCGCCCGGTGGCCGCGTGACGCGCGCCCGCCGCGCCCTCGGCGTCTCCGCGGTGCTCGCGACGACCGCGCTGCTCGCCGGCTGCTTCGCGCCGGGCCCCGCGGAGACGACGTCCACTCCCGCCCGCAGTCGGTCGACGCCGGTCCCGAGCCGTACTACGGGCAGGTCCTCGTCTGGGACGACTGCGGCGACGACGCGCAGTGCACCGAGGCGACCGTGCCGCTCGACTGGGACGACCCGACGGGGGAGACCGCGTCGATCGCGCTGGTCCGCCACCCCGCCGAGCAGCAGCCGGCGCTCGGCTCGCTGCTGGTGAATCCCGGCGGCCCGGGCGCCTCGGGCGTCGACTTCATCCGCGACAGCGTCGACTACGCGGTCGACGACGAGCTCGCCGCCCGGTACGACGTCGTGGGCTTCGATCCGCGCGGCGTCGGCGCCTCCACCGCCGTCTCGTGCCTCGACGACGCCGGCCTCGACTCCTACCTGTACGACATCACGCCGGGGGAGCGCGGCAGCGACGAGTGGATCGCGGCGCAGCGGACCGCCGCCGCGGCGTTCGCCGACGCCTGCGCCCAGCGCAGCGGCGCGCTCCTCGGCGAGGTCGGCACGCCGAACGCCGCGCGCGACCTCGATGTGCTCCGCGCCGCTCTCGGCGACGAGTCGCTGAACTACCTGGGCTACTCCTACGGGACGTTCCTCGGAGCGACGTACGCGGGACTCTTCCCCGACCGCGTGGGGCGTCTCGTGCTCGACGGGGCGATCGATCCGGCCGCGTCGTCGCTCGACGTCGTGCGCGAGCAGGCGAAGGGCTTCGAGAGCGCCCTGCGCGCCTACCTCGCCGACTGCCTCGGCACCGCGGCCTGCCCGTTCACGGGCTCGGTCGAGGACGGGATGGCGCAGGTCCGGGCGATGCTGGAGCGCGTCGACGCGTCGCCCATCCGCGCGGCCGACGGGCGCGTCCTCGGCTCCAGCACCCTCTTCACCGCGATCGTCTACCCGCTCTACGACGCGGGGGCGTGGGGCGCACTGAGCGAGATGCTGGCGGAGGTGCGGAAGGGCGCGGCGGAGACCGCGTTCCAGTACGCGGACGCCTACAACGGACGCGACGCCGACGGCGGCTACCGGGACAACGCGACCGAGGCGTTCCTCGCGATCAACTGCGTCGACTACTCCTACACGGGTGACACCGCCGTGATGCGGGCCGACGCCGCCGCCCTCGAGGAGGCGGCTCCCACGATCGGGCGCTACATGGCCTACGGCGACATCCTCTGCAGCGAGTGGCCGGCGGCCTTCGAGGGCTCCCGCGCGCCCATCGCGGCGGAGGGCTCCGCGCCGATCCTGGTCGTCGGCACCACCAACGATCCCGCCACGCCCTACGTCTGGGCCGAGGCACTTGCCGGGCAGTTGGCCGAGGGCCGGCTCCTCACCTACACCGGCGAGGGGCACACCGCCTACAACAAGTCGAACGCGTGCGTGAACGACACGGTGGACGCCTACCTGCTCGAGGGCGTCGTGCCGGAGGAGGATCCGCAGTGCTGAACGAGACCGGCGCCCCGGGCGCCCGCCCCGGCCTCCGCGAGCGCAAGCGGCTCGCCACCCGACGGGCCATCGAGATGGCGGTGCTCCGCCTGGCCACCGAGCGCGGCCCCGACCGCGTGACGATCGAGGACGTCTCGCGGCAGGCCGATGTCTCGACCCGGACCTTCTTCAACTACTTCGCCTCGAAGGAGGACGCCCTCGTCGGCGGTCTCCCCGTGATCACCGACGACACCGCCGCCGACTTCCTCCGGGGAGACGGCCCGGTGCTCGAGGCGCTGCAGAGCGTCTTCGTCGCCGCCGTGGAGGAGCCGATGGAGGACGACCGCGAGCTGCACCTGCTCCGGCGCGAGCTGTTCCGCGAGCACCCGCAGCTCGTCGGTCTCAAGATCGCGGGGATGCGCGACTTCGAGATCGCGGTGGAGGAGCTCGTGGCCGACCGCCTCTCGCGCACCGAGCCCGATGTCGAACGCGCGCGCAGCCGCGCCCGCATGCTCACCCTCGTCGGACTCGCCGCGATGCGGCACGCCTGGGCGGGTTGGGCGGACCAGGACGGACGCGAGGCCCTCGCCGGCCGTGTGGCCGCGTCCTTCGAGGAGCTCCGCGCCGCCCTCGCGTGAGGGGCGGCCGTGCCGGCCGTCGTGTTCACGACCGGGCTCGGCAGCGGGTATGCTGTGTACTCGTGTCCGGGGCTCAGGCCCTCTGTTCACGCCGCCTTAGCTCAGTCGGCAGAGCGTCTCACTCGTAATGAGAAGGTCGTGGGTTCGATTCTCCACAGGCGGCTCCACATTGCTCCTGCACGTGCAGCCAGGAGTGCAGCCGGTCGCACGATCCCGCTGATCCGGCTTCCAGGAGCCGCTCGCGAGCCGCGACTACCATGTCGTGGATGACCGAGCCGAGACCGACCGACGCCGCCCGCCGACGGCCGTGGCTGCTCGCCGTGTCCGGTGCCGTCGTCGCCGTGCTGCTGGGGACGGGCGCGGTCGCCGTCGGAGCGGCGATCGGCGGTGACGCGCCCCGGGTGGCCGCCACCTCGACCCCGTCATCGACCGCGACCGCCGCCCCGACCGCCACTCCCACTCCCTCCGCCCGGCCGACCGCCGCGGAGATCACGTCCGCCCTGCGCACCTGCTCCGTCGCCGACGCGGCGGCCGACCCGCGGCTCGGGTCGATGCAGGCGCGCGTCGTCGACGCGGCGACCGGCCAGGTGCTGTTCGACCGCGGAGGACTCATCCCTCGCGCACCGCGAGCGCCCCTCAAGATCCTGACCGCCGCCTCCGCTCTGGCGGTGCTCGGACCCGACACGCGCATCGCCACGACCGTGGTGCGCGGGGAGGCGCCCGGTTCCGTCGTGCTCGTCGGCGGCGGCGACCTCACCCTCAGCCGGCTGCCGAGCGGGCAGGAGTCGTTCTACCCGGGAGCGGCGCACCTCGACGACCTCGCAGCGCAGGTCGGGAGCGCATGGGCGGCCGACCCCGCGACGGCCGGCGCTCCGATCACCTCGCTGGTCCTGGACTCCTCCTCTTCACCGGCGACACCTGGCAGCCGTCGTGGAACCGCAAGGAGCAGACGCAGGGCTACATGCCCGAGATCACGGCGCTGCAGGTCGACGGAGACCGCGCCGATCCGACCGCGTCCACCTCGGTCCGCGGCACGGACCCGATCGGGCGGGCGGGTTCCGCGTTCGCCGGCGAGCTGCCCGGATCGCCGACCGTCAGCACGGGGACGGCGCCGGCGGGAGCCGCGGTCCTCGGCACGGTCGAGTCCGCTCCGGTCCGGGATCTGGTGCAGCAGATGCTGCTCTGTCTCGGACAACGCGATCGCCGAGATGCTCGCCCGGCTCGTCGCGATCCGCACCGGAGCCGGCAGCACGTTCGCGGCAGAGCAGGCGGGGGTGCTGCAGGGCCTCTCGGGCTACGGCGTCGACACCACCGGCATCGTCGTCGCGGACGGCTCGGGGCTGAGCGACGACAACTCCGTCGCACCCGCGTACTTCACTGAGCTCTTGCGGAAGGTCCAGGCTCGCGAGGGCGATCTGGGCATCGTGCTGGACGGGCTGCCCGTGTCGGGACGCACGGGCTCGCTCTCGTACGCCGACCGGTTCGCGGGCGACAACGCCGTGGCCGACGGCGCGGTGCTCGCGAAGACCGGCTGGATCGACACCGGCTACACGCTCGCGGGCGTCAGTCACCGCGGCCGACGGCACCGTGCTGACCTTCGCGGTCTACGCCCTCGGCGACGTCGCCGACTCCGCCAAGTCCGCGATCGACACGCTCGTCACCGGCTTCTACCGCTGCGGCGCCTCGCTCTCCGACTCCTGATCCCCGACTCCTGCCCCCGACTCCCCGACTCCCGCCCCCGACTCCCCGCCACCCGTCCCGGAAGGACCCACCATGACCACCGCGCTCCCTGATCGTCGACGTGCAGAACGACTTCACCGAGGGCGGTGCCCTGGCCGTCGCCGGGGGCGCCCGGGTCGCCGAGGACGTCTCCACCTACCTCACCGCCCACCCCGAGCGGGTACCGGACGGTCCTCGCCTCGCGCGACTGGCACGACGGCGGCACCGACAACGGCGGCCACTTCTCCTCCGCACCCGACTTCGTCGACAGCTGGCCCGTGCACTGCGTGGCGGGGACCCCGGGGCCGAGTACCACCCGGCGCTGCGGACGGACACCGTCGACGTGCACGTCTGGAAGGGTCAGGGCCGTCCCTCGTACTCGGCGTTCGAGGGCACGACGTCCGACGGCGACGCTCTGCCCGAGGTCCTCGCGCGCTTGGGCGTCACCGAGCTCGACATCGTCGGTCTCGCGACGGATCACTGCGTCCGCGCCTCGGCGCTCGACGCGCGGGCGGCGGGGCTCGAGGTGCGGGTCCTCGACGATCTCGTCGCCGGGGTGTCGGACGAGGCGAGCGCGGCGGCGCTGCGCGAGCTCGCCGCCGCAGGGGTCCGCATCGAGCCGTCGGCCTGATCGGGATCCGCCGCTCCGCCCCCGAGCGGCCGCGGCACGGCGAGTACCATCGGAGAGGTGATCCTCTCCCCGCGAGCGCCCTCCGCGCCGTGATCCGCAGAGAAAGAGCGATACTGTGACTGATTCCGTCGACACCCGCGCCGCCTCCGAGACGGCCCTCCTCGCGCGCACTCCGGCGCAGCTGTACATCGGAGGCGAGTGGATCGATGCCTCGGGCGGCGGGACCCTCGACGTGGAGGACCCGGCGACCGGCGAGGTCCTGCGGACGATCGCCGACGCGACTCCGGAGGACGGGCTGCGCGCCCTCGACGCCGCTGCCGACGCCGCGGACGCGTGGGCGGCGACGGCGCCCCGTCGGCGCGGGGAGATCCTCCGTCGCGCCTTCGACCTGCTCCAGGAGCGCAAGGACGAGTTCGCGCTGCTGATGACGCTCGAGATGGGCAAGCCGATCGCCGAGGCGCTCGGCGAGGTGGCCTACGGTGGCGAGTTCCTCCGCTGGTTCAGCGAGGAGGCCGTGCGCATCTCGGGTCGCTACGGGGTCAACCCCGAGGGGACGGGGCGGATGATCGTCTCGCAGCACCCCGTCGGGCCGTGCTACCTGATCACCCCGTGGAACTTCCCGCTCGCCATGGCGACCCGCAAGATCGCGCCGCGCCTTGGCGGCGGGCTGCACCGTCGTCGTGAAGCCGGCGGAGCTCACTCCGCTGACCACGCTCGCGTTCGCGGCGCTGCTCGCCGAGGCGGGGGTCCCCGCGGGTGTCGTCAACGTGGTCACCACCTCGAGCGCCGGGGCGGTGTCGGAGCCGATCCTCGCCGATCCCCGACTGCGCAAGGTCTCGTTCACGGGATCCACCCCCGTGGGGCAGACGCTGCTGAAGCAGGCGGCGTCGAACGTCCTCCGCACCTCGATGGAGCTCGGCGGCAACGCGCCCTTCGTCGTCTTCGAGGACGCCGACCTCGACCGGGCGGTCGAGGGTGCGATGGCCGCGAAGTTCCGCAACATCGGCCAGGCGTGCACCGCGGCCAACCGCTTCTTCGTGCACGAGTCGATCGCGGAGGAGTTCGCGGCCCGCGTGACGAGAGGGTCCGCGCGCTGCGGGTCGGACGCGGCACCGAGCCCGGCGTCGGGATCGGCCCGCTCATCGACGACCGGGCGGTCGCGAAGACCGGCTCGCTCGTGGACGACGCCGTCTCGCGCGGCGCCCGGGTGCGGGTCGGCGGGCACGGGATCGAGGGTGCGGGGCACTTCTACGAGCCGACGGTGCTCTCGGGGGTCGCGGAGGGCAGCGAGCTGCTGCGCACGGAGATCTTCGGGCCGGTGCTGGCGATCATGCCGTTCCGCGACGAGGAGGAGGCCGTGCGCCTCGCGAACGACACCGAGTTCGGGCTGGTCGGGTACGTCTTCACGCGCGACCTCGCGAGGGGCCAGCGCATGATCGAGCGCCTGCAGACGGGGATGATGGGGCTCAACGTCGGAGTCGTCTCCAATGCGGCGGCGCCGTTCGGTGGAGTGAAGCACTCCGGTCTCGGCCGCGAGGGCGGTCTCGAGGGCATCGGCGAGTACCTCAGCACGAAGTACACGCTCACCCCCGACCCGTTCGCCTGATCCGTGGAGCTCGTCGAGGTCTCCTCTCGAGGATCCGCGCCTGCGCGACTACGCGCACGCCACGGACGTGGCGCTGAAGAACGCGCGCGGGGCGCAGGGCCTCTACATCGCGGAATCGGCGCTGGTGCTCGAGCGCGCCCTGCGTGCGGGGCACCGCCCCCGCTCCGTCCTCGCTCTGGGCTCCTCGGCGGCGGAGGCCGAGCGCCTCGTGGGCGACCACGACGTGCCGGTGTTCACCGGTCCGGGGAGCTCCTCGCCGAGCTGACCGGCTACGTGCTCCATCGGGGGCTGATCGCGGCGATGGACCGCCCCGTCCTCCCCGATCCCGCCGAGCTGATCTCGGGTGCGCGCCGGATCGTGGTGCTCGAGGACGTCGTCGATCCGACCAACGTCGGCGCGATCTTCCGCTCGGTCGGGGCGATCGGCGCGGACGCCGTTCTCGTCACGCCGCGGTGCTCCGACCCGTTCTACCGCCGGGCGATCCGCGTCAGCATGGGCACCGTGCTGCAGGTGCCGTGGACGCGGGTGGGCGACTGGAGCGCGACGGCGTCGCTCCTGCACGCAGCGGGCTTCACGATCGCGGCGATGGCGCTGACGCCCGGCGCGGTGCCGCTGCGGACGTTCGCCGCTCAGGCCCCGGACCGTGTGGCCCTGGTGCTGGGGACGGAGGGGGCCGGTCTGAGCGACGAGGCGCTCGCCGCCGCCGATGTCGCGGTGCAGATCCCGATGCGGCACGGCATCGACTCGCTCAATGTCGCGGCGGCCAGCGCGGTCGCGATGTGGGCGCTCGCGGATCCGGACTGAGCGGCCCGCCCGTCCTCTCTGCGGATCGTGCGGCAGCATCCGCCGATGCGCGCCGCGCTCCCGCGGGCGGCCGTCGCTGGGGTACCGTGACAGCCGTCCCGTCCCGCCGCGTCCGAACGAGGTCGACATGCCCCAGCCCCGTGTCGCCGACCGCGGCGCCCCGCGTCCGCTCGGCCGCCTGCTCGCGCTGCCGGCCCTCGCGGCCCTCGTGCTCGCTCTCGTGAGCGGGTGCGGCAGCCCCTCGCCGAGGTGCCCGACGATGCGGAGCCGCGACCGAGCACGAGCTCACCCTCCTCCCCGGACGAGTCCTCCGACGACGCTCCCTCCGTCGACCCGGCCCTCGACGACACCGCGTCCGTCACCCGCCGCATCACCGATTGCCTCGCCCGCTGGGGGCTGGGCGAGCGCCCGCCGGCGCCCGCGGCGACCGCCGACGAGGAGGAGCGGAACGAGGCGATCCGGCTCGCGCAGCAGTACGACGAGACGCTGACCACCTGCTCGGCCGAGGCGCTGTCCACGGCCGCACCGGTGCCGGGGTCCTGAGCATGCGACTCGACGGGATGCCCGTGCTCGTCGCGGGCGGTGCGTCCGGCCTGGGAGCGGCGACGGCGGTCGCCCTGCACGAGGCGGGGGCGCGGGTCCACGTCCTGGATCTGCCCGCCGCACTCGATCGGGCGGACCTGCCGGAGGGCGTCCGGGCGACGCCGGGCGACGTGCTCGACTCGCAGGCCGTCGCCCGCGCCGTCTCCGCCGCGGGGGAGCTGCGCATCGCGGTGTCGTGCGCCGGGATCGCCACCCCGGGCCGCCTGCTCGGCCGCGACGGCCCCCTCGCCCTCGAGGACTTCGAGCGGGTGCTCCGGGTCAACACGGTCGGCACCCTGAACGTGCTCCGTCTCGCCGCGGCGTCGATCGCCGAGCGCGAGCCGATCGAGGGAGCGCGGCGTGCTCGTCACGACGTCGTCCGTCGCCGCGTTCGAGGGCCAGATCGGCCAGGCCGCCTATGCCGCGTCGAAGGGCGCCGTCGCGGCGCTCACGCTGCCGCTGGCCCGTGAGCTCGCGGCGGTGCTGATCCGCGTGGTCTCGATCGCTCCCGGCACCTTCGACACGCCCCTGCTGGCCGCCCTGCCCGAGGCGGCCAGGGAGTCGCTCGGCGGGGCGACCCCGCACCCGGCGCGGCTGGGCCGTCCGTCCGAGTTCGCCGCGCTCGTGCGCCACATCGTCGAGAACCCGATGCTGAACGGCGAGGTCGTCCGTCTCGACGGGGCGCTGCGGCTGCCGCCGCGCTGAGCCCGGCCTTGGGCTGCCGCGCTGAGCCCGCGTCAGCGCGGGGACCGGCAGCGTCAGACCAGGAGCTGGTGCTTCGCCAGGTCCCGGTAGAGCGGAGTCGACTCGACCAGCTCGGAGTGCGTGCCGACGCCCACGACCTCGCCCTTCTGGAGCACGACGATGCGGTCGGAGTCGACGACGGTCGACAGGCGGTGCGCGATGACCAGGAGAGTGCGGTCCTCGGCGACCGCGTCGATCGCGAGGCGCAGGCGCTGCTCGTTCAGCCCGTCCAGACTCGAGGTGGACTCGTCCAGGAGCAGGATGGGCGGCGCGGCCAGCAGCGCGCGGCCGATGGCGAGGCGCTGGCGCTCGCCTCCCGAGAGCATCACGCCGCTCTCGCCCACAGGGGCGTCGAGGCCCAGCGGGTTGCGCTCGAGCACGTCGGTGAGGTTCACGGCCTCGAGCACGCGGAGGCAGTCGGCGTCGTCCGCGTCGGGGCGCCCGAGCACGAGGTTCTCGCGGATCGTGCCGGCGAGGACCGGCGCGTCCTGCTCGACGTAGCCGATCTGGGCGCGGAGCGCGTCGCGGTCGACCGCGGTGATGTCGACGCCACCGAGTCGGACGACTCCCGCCTCGGGGTCGTAGAAGCGCTCGATGAGCGCGAGGATCGTGCTCTTGCCGGCGCCGGACGGGCCGACGAGCGCCGTCCGCTTGCCGCGGGGGACGGTGAAGGACACGCCGCGCAGGACGGTGCGGTCGCGCTCCTCCGCCACCGGCTCGGCTCCGTCGACGGACGCCGTCTGCTCGTACGAGAACACGACGTCCTCGAACGCGATGGCGTCCTCGCCCACTCCGACGCCGAGGCCGCTCACCGTTCCGGCGCGGTCGCCGTCGCCCTCGACGGGGAGGTCGATGATCTCCTGGATGCGTCCGAGCGCCCCGAGTGCCGAGTTGACCGAGGTGATCGCGCCGATGAAGTTGCCCAGCGGCATCACCATCATGAAGAGGAACAGGATGAACGAGACCAGCTGCGCGATGTCGATCGAGCCGGAGGCGACCCGATAGCCGCCGACGCCGAGGACGGCGAGGAAAGCGACCTGCAGGGCGATGCCGGCGACGGGGACCACGAGGGCCGAGATGTGGGCGACGCGGATGCCGAGGCGGTACGCCTCCGTCGCGTGGGTGTCGACCACCGCGATCTCGCGGTCGGTGGCGCCGGCCGCACGGATGGTGCGCACCGCGCTGATGGCGCGCTCGACCGCGGCGGCGAGGTCGCCGACCTTCTCCTGCGCTTTGCGGCTCGCGACGCGGATGCCGCGCCCGAGCGTCAGCGCGAGGCCGAGAGCGGCGGCGACCACCACGACGATGATGATCAGCAGCACCCAGTCGATGATCGCCATCGCGATGATCGCACCGACGAAGACGAGCGAGCCGGCGATGGAGTCGACGAGGCCCTGGGTGAGCACGGCGCGCAGCAGCGTGGAGTCGGAGCCGACGCGCGAGACGAGGTCACCGGTGCGGCGCGCGTCGAACTCGCGGATCGGCAGGCGCAGGAGGCGCGCGACCAGGCGGCGCCGACTCGAGAGGACGATGCCCTCGCCGGTGCGCTGGAGGAGGTAGTGGGCGAAGCCCGAGATGAGGCCGGAGGCGACGACGAGGGCGACGAGCGCCCAGACGAGCGGACCGAGGTCGAGACCCTCCTGCACGCGGGTGATGACCTGGCCGACGACCAGCGGCTGCGCGAGGCTCGCCGCGGCTCCGAAGAGGCTCAGCACGACGACGACGCCGAGGATGCCGCGGTGCTCGAGGAGGTAGGGCGAGCTGCGAGAAGGAGGCGCGGGGCCCGTCGTCGGCACCGCGTCCGCCGCGCCGTCCGCCTCGTGCGCTTCGAGTGCTGGTGCTCATCGACCGTCCGTTCCCGCTCATGCCCTGCCGTACTTCTTGTGGACCGCCTGGCGGCTCACCTCCAGGCACAGCGCGATCAGCTGCCACGACGCACCCGCGTTGCGCGCCCGCCTGACGGCGATCGCCTCGGTGCGGTCGAGTTCGCCGCGGAGGCGGTGGATCGCCCGGAGTGCTGTGAGCGGATCGTCCGCGGCCGCGTCACCCGCGAGAGTCGCGATCGTGCCGTCGTCCATTCTGCCTCCTCGTCGCTGCGGAGCCCGCCGTCCGTGCGGCCGGAGAGGTCAACCTAGATTGACGACCCTAGACGTTCGCGAGCCCCTCGTCAACAGTGGTTGACGCTCCGGAGACGCGTCTCGGCCCGCCGGAGGACCGGCGGGCCGAACGAGAGGGTGCCGAGCGATCGGCGGTCGTGCCGACGACTACGAGACGTTGTCGGTGTACGAGGAGGTCCTTCGTCTCCTTCGAGAGGATCAGCGCGATGAGCGTCAGGACGCCCGCGGCGCTGAGGTAGGAGGCCCACGAGCACCGGGCTGCCGCCCGCTGCCTGCCACAGCGCGACCGCGATGATCGGCGCCACGGCCGCTCCGAGGATCGACGCGAGGTTGTAGGACATCGCCGAGCCGGTGTAGCGGACGTTGGTCGGGAAGAGCTCGGGCAGGACCGCGCCCATCGGGCCGAAGGTCAGGCCCATCAGGGTGAAGCCGAGGATCAGCACGGCCATCACTCCGACGAAGCCGCCGCCGAAGAGCGGCACGAAGAGCAGGCCGAACACGATGATCGCCGAGGTGACCGTGATGAGGAGCTTCCGACGCCCGAACTTCTCGGCCAGCGGGCCGGAGACGAGCGTGAAGATGCCGAAGAACACGACGCCGACGATCAGCATGATCAGGAAGTCGTTGCGGGTGTAGCCGAGGCCGGCGACCGGGCCGTCGGTGGGCGCGGTGCCGTAGGTCAGCGTGTACGTGGTCATCAGGTAGAAGAGCACGTAGGTCGCGAGCATGATGAACGTGCCCAGGATCAGCGGACGCCAGCTCGGGACGAAGACGCGCGCGAGGGGGAGCTTCGCGACCTCGCCCTTCTCGACGACCTTCTGGAACGCGGGGGTCTCGACCAGCTTGAATCGGACGTAGAGGCCGATGATCACGAGGACGGCGCTCGCGAGGAACGGCACGCGCCAGCCCCACGCGGCGAAGGTCTCGTCGTCCATCGAGCTCGCGAGGACCAGGAACAGGACGTTGGCGACGATGAAGCCGATCGGCGCGCCGAGCTGCGGGAAGGTGCCGTAGATCGCGCGCTTGTTCGCGGGGGCGTTCTCGGTGGCGAGCAGGGCCGCTCCGGACCACTCGCCGCCGAGGCCCAGGCCCTGGCAGAAGCGCATCACGACGAGCAGGAAGGGCGCGAGGAACTCCCAGCCGGGCGTGAGCGCCGTGGGGAGGCAGCCGATGAGGAAGGTCGCGATGCCCATGGTGAGCAGGGAGGCGACGAGGGTGCCCTTGCGGCCGACGCGGTCGCCGAAGTGACCGAAGACGATCGAGCCGATCGGCCGCGCGATGAACGCGACTCCGAAGACGGCGAAGGAGGCGAGCAGCGCGGTCGCGGGGTCCTGGTTCACGAAGAAGAGGGCCGGGAAGACCAGGACGGCGGCGGTCGCGTAGGCGTAGAAGTCGTAGAACTCGATCGAGGTCCCGATGAGGCTCGCGAGGATGACGCGGCCGCGGGAGTTCTGCGGGGCGGAGGGAGCGTCGGCGGTGGCGGGTGCGTGAGACATGGGAGGGAAGTTGCTCCGGTAGACAGGGGTCCCCGTGCCGGCGGGCGAGGCGTCGATCGGGCGTCGCGGACCGGATGGCGGTGGGGAGGAGGAGTCGGGCCGCTCGTGACGGCCCGACCACTTTACTCCGTGTTCACCCAGCTTCGTGCTGTAGCGGCCCGCGGAAGGGGGCCGGACGCTCGCGTGCGGGTCAGCCGCGCAGCTCGCGCAGCAGCGGCGCGGTCGCGACCGCCGCCTCCGCCGCCTCACGGCCCTTGTCCTCCTTCGACCCGGGCAGGCCGGCGCGGTCGATGCCCTGCTGCTCGGTGTCGAGGGTGAGCACCCCGAAGCCCACGGGCTTGCCGGTCTGGATGCTGACGGTCGTCAGGCCGGAGGTGGCCGCGTCCGACACGTACTCGAAGTGCGGGGTGCCGCCGCGGATGATCACGCCGAGCGCGACGACGGCGTCGGCTCCCGCGTCGAGAGCGACCTTCGCCGCGACGGGCAGCTCGAACGAGCCGGGGACGCGCACGAGCGACCACGAGGCGCCGGACTCGTCGAGGGCGGCGCGAGCACCGGCGATCAGACCGTCGGAGATCTGCGTGTGCCAGGTCCCGGCGACGACGACGACGCGCAGTCCCGATCCGTCGAGGGGGAGGTGGTGGGGGCGCCGGAACCGGCCATGCTGTCACTCCTTCGTCGTCGCGCCGGCGATCCCGGCGTCGAGGTGTCCGAGCCCGGCAAGATCGCCGAGGTTCTCGATGTCGTGGCCCATGCGGTCGCGCTTGGTCTCGAGGTAGCCCTCGTTGAACGCGCCGACGCCGACCACGAGCGGCACGCGCTCGGAGACGGTGATGCCGCGGTCGGTCAGCTGGCGGACCTTCTCGGGTTGTTGGTGAGCAGGCGCACGTCGCGGATGCCGAGGTCCTCGAGGATCCCGACCGCGGCTCCGTAGTCGCGCGCGTCGGCGGGCAGGCCCAGCGCGAGGTTCGCGTCGAGCGTGTCGAGGCCGTCCTCTTGCAGGCGGTAGGCGCGCAGCTTGTTGATCAGGCCGATGCCGCGGCCCTCGTGCCCGCGCAGGTAGACGACGACTCCGCCGTCGCGCTGGATCGTGTCGAGAGCGGCGTCGAGCTGCGGACCGCACTCGCATTTGAGCGAGCCGAAGGCCTCGCCGGTCAGGCACTCGGAGTGGACCCGCACCAGCGGCGGACGAGTGCCGCCGAGGCCTCCCGCGACGACTGCGACGTGGTCGGCACCGGTCTGGCGGTCGCGGTAGGCGCGCACCTGGAACGGGCCGTGGGTGGTCGGCACGGTGGTCTCGACCTCGAAGCTCACGCGCGAGGACTCGGGCACGGGGACCGTGAGGGGCACCTCCGTGTCGCAGTGGAACTCCTGCAGGTACTCGATCAGGGCCGCGACCGTGGTGACCGGGACGCCCTCGCGCTCGCCGAGCGCGATCAGGCCGGGGAGCCGCATCATCTCGCCGTCCTCGGCGACGATCTCGGAGATCGCGCCGACGGGGTAGAGCCCGGCGAGCTTCATCAGGTCGACCGCGGCCTCGGTGTGGCCGTCGCGCTCGCGCACGCCGCCCTCGACCGCGCGCAGCGGCAGGATGTGGCCCGGCCGGTGCAGCCGCGACGGCGTCGCCTCCGGATCGGCGAGGACCCGCAGGGTGTGCGCCCGGTCGGACGCGCTGATGCCGGTCGAGAGGCGGTCGGCGGCGTCGACCGAGAGCGTGTAGGCCGTGCCGCGCGGATCCTCGTTGTCGACGACCATCAGCGGCAGCTCGAGCCGATCGGCGATCTCGTTGGTCATCGGCGCGCAGATGAAGCCGGAGGAGTTGCGCACCATCCAGGCGATCGTCTCCTGGCTGGCGAGCTGCGCCGAGACGATGACGTCGCCCTCGTTCTCACGGCCCTCGTCGTCGGCGACGATGATCGGACGGCCCTCGCGCAGTGCGGCGACGGCCTCGGGGATGCTGGAGAGGCTCATGCCCCACCTCCGGGAAGGGTGACGGGAAGGGCGTGCGCGGGGATCGCGACGGCCTGCAGTGCGAGCATCCGCTCGACGTGGCGGGCGAGGATGTCGGTCTCGATGTTGACCCGGCCGCCGACGGCGAGGACGCCCAGGGTGGTGGCGGCGAGGGTCTCGGGGATGAGCGAGACCTCGAACCACTGCTCGGGCTCTGCCGCGGGGCTGATCGCCGAGACGGTGAGCGAGACGCCGTCGACGGCGATCGACCCCTTGTCGGTGACCAGCGGAGCCGCCGCGGCGGGGAGGGAGAAGCGCAGCACGCGCCACGCGTCGCCCGGGGTGATCGCGAGCAGCGTCGCCGTGCCGTCGATGTGGCCCTGCACGATGTGGCCGCCGAGCCGGTCGCCGACCCGGGCGGCCCGCTCGAGGTTCACCGAGTCGCCGGCGGCGACGCCGTCGAGGGTCGACATGCGGAGCGTCTGCGCCATCACGTCGGCGGTGAAGCCCTCGTCCGACTGGTCGACGACCGTCAGGCGCACGCCGGAGACCGCGATGGAGTCGCCGTGCCGGGCGCCCTCGACGGCGAGCGGTCCGCGGACGGTGAGCCGGATCGCGTCCGCCCCCGGATCGACCGCCGTGACGACGCCGATCTCCTCGATGATTCCGGTGAACATCAGTGCGTCTCCATCTGCAGGGCGTGGGGGAGGCGGGCCGGTTCGCCGGCGCCGCCCGCGGGGTGCGCGACGGGGCGCGCGGTCACGAGGAGGTCGTCGCCGAGGACCTCGACCGAGTGGATGCGGAGACGGCGGGCGTCCGCGATGCCCGTGACTCCGATGTCGCCGAGCGCCAGGCGGGGTCCGCCGAGCAGCGCCGGAGCGAGGTAGACGAGGTACTCGTCGACCAGCCCCGCGGCGACCAGCGCGGAGGCGAGGGTGGGCCCGCCCTCCACGTAGACGTGGCGGACCTCGGACTCGTAGAGGCGGTCGAGGACCGCCTCGAGGTCGTGATGGCGTTCGAGGCGGGCCGGATGCGGGTGGTGGAGCACGTGAGCGTCCTCGGGGATCGCGCGGGTGCCGACGACCACGGGGACCGGCTGGTGGGCGAGGAGCTCCCCCCGTCGCCGCGGGCCGTGAGACTCGGGTCGTCCGCGAGGACGGTGCCGGTGCCGACGAGGATCGCGTCGCTCGCGGCGCGCTGCTCGTGGACGCGCTGCCGGGCGGAGGCGCCGGTGATCCAGCGGCTGCTGCCGTCGGCGGCGGCGGTGCGGCCGTCGAGGGTCGACGCCCACTTGAGGGTGACGAAGGGGCGGTGCCGGCGGGCGGCGGTGAGCCAGACGTGCAGGAACTCCTCGCCCTCCTCGGCGAGGACGCCCTCGATCACCTCGATGCCGGCGGCGCGGAGGGTGTCGCCGCCGCCACCGGAGCGCGAGCCGGGGTCGTTCACCGCGTAGACCACGCGCGCGACGCCGGCCTCGATGAGGGCTCGGCTGCAGGGACCGGTGCGGCCGGTGTGATCGCAGGGCTCGAGGCTGACGATCGCGGTCGCGCCCGCGGCGACGCCCGGCGCGAGCTTCGAGAGCGCATCGACCTCGGCGTGCGCGGTGCCCGCCCCGTGGTGCCAGCCCTCGGAGAGGACGGTGCCGTCGGGCGCCAGAAGGATGCAGCCCACGCGCGGATTCACTCCGCGGGCGGGACCGTGCTCGGCGATCGCGAGCGCTCTGCGCATCGCGTGCTCGAAATCGATCGTCATTCCCGGTCTTCCGTTCGTCGCCGAACTCCGGGGTCTCGATCGTCGGTGCGCGGGCACCGTCGTTCGACGCCGCGCTTGCGCGCGACGCTCGTGCTGCCTCCCATCCGGACTTTAACCGTCGGTCCCGGAATTCCACCGGATCAACAGCTCCCCACCGAAGTGGTCGGCCGCTCGCGGACTGTCACCGCCGGTTCGGACTCTACCGACCCCGGAGCACGTGCTTTCTCGTTCAGCCTAGGTCAACGCGGGTGGGGGTGCGGTATTCCCACGTCACACTCGGAGGTGCGGGGCCACCGATGACCGGATCCGGGGGCGGGTCGTCGATGCGCGCGCAACTCCGCGTGCCGGGCGGTGCACCCGGCTCCCTCGGCCTCGTGAGGTGGTGTCGTCCGGCGGGACTGGTCCGGTCGAGGACTCCGCCCCGTCACGTCAGGCGGCGGTGGAACGCGACAGGAGCAGTCCAGAGGCGGGGCTGCTGGTGGACGTGGATCTCGATACGCGCCGCTGCGCGGGCTACTCGATCAGCAGGGAGGCAGGGGACTTTCGTCTTCCTGCTGGTCGAGTAGCCCCGGACGGGCGTATCGAGACCCACGTCCCCAGAAGGGCGGTCTCCGTGTCGCCCGCGGTCGAGTCGGCCCGGATCAGGGGAGCGCGGACGGCTGGTGGAGGTGGATCTCGATACGCCCGCTGCGCGGGCTACTCGATCAACGAGGGAGACGCCCGCTGCGCGGGCTGCTCGATCAGCAGGTGGAGGGGCTGCCCGATCTGCCGGGACGGGTGCGGCGCAGCGGGGCGCGCGGCGTGCGGCGGCTACCCTCGGTCGGATGGACGACAGGTACGGGCAGGACGTGCTCGCCGGGGACTGGCGGGCGAAGCACAAGGTCGAGGTGGCGGTCGTCGAGGCCGTGCGCGACCTCGTGGTCGAGGAGGTCGCCTCCGGATTCGTGGGTGCCGTGCTCGGCGTCGAGATGCGGATGGTGCGGTTGGAGGACCGGTTCGGCAAGGTCCGCGTGTTCCCGATCGGTCCCGGGTTCCTGATCGACGGCAAGCCGGTCTCGCTCAAGGCGCCGGGCCTCAAGCGCGACGCGAACCTCGGACGGGCGCGGTCCGCCTCCGGGTCGTTCCACGTCGCCGACGCCAAGGCCCGTGTCGCGCTGCCCAGCCGCATCTACGTCGAGGGCCGGCACGACGCCGAGCTCGTCGAGAAGGTGTGGGGTCACGACCTGCGCGTCGAGGGCGTCGTCGTCGAGTACATCGAGGGTGTGGACCACCTCGACGAGCTGGTCCGAGCGTTCCGCCCCGGCCCCGGCCGCCGCATCGAGAGTGCTCGTCGACCACCTCGTCCGGGGTCGAAGGAGTCGCGCATCGCCGACACCGTCGCCGCCGGCCCGCACGGCGAGCACGTCCTGGTCGTCGGCCATCCCTACATCGACATCTGGCAGGCGGTGAAGCCCGACCGCGTCGGACTCGAGCGCTGGCCCGAGATCCCGCGCTCGATCGAGTGGAAGCACGGCATCTGCGCGGCGCTCGGTTGGCCGCACGAGGAGCAGGCCGACATCGCGCGCGCCTGGCAGCGGATCCTGTCGAAGGTCACCACGTTCCGCGACCTGGAGCCCGCGCTGCTGGGACGGGTGGAGCAGCTGATCGACTTCGTGACGGAACCGGCGTGAGAGTCGCGGTCGCCCTCGCGCTCGACGTCCTCCTCGTCGCGGTGTTCGTCCTGATCGGCCGTCGCAGCCACGAGGAGGGCGCGGAGCTGCTGGGCTTCCTGACCACCTTCTGGCCGTTCCTCGCGGGACTGCTCGCGGGCTGGGCGCTCGCGCGCTCGTGGCGCGCTCCCGACCGGATCGTGCCCACCGGGCTGATCGTCTGGGCGGGCGCGGTCGTCGTCGGACTCCTGCTGCGCATCGTCTCGCAGCAGGGCGTGCAGTGGAGCTTCGTGATCGTCACCGCGCTGGTGCTCGGTGCGTTCCTCCTCGGGCGGCGGGCTCTCACGAGGCTCGTCAGGAGCCGCTGACCCTCAGCCCAGCACCTGCACGCCGAAGTGCTGGGCGAACAGCGGCAGCATCAGGCTCAGCTGCAGCTCGGTCAGCGCCGCTCCGCGCAGGCCGTCGAGCCCGCCGAGCACGTGCAGCTCGGCGCCGCGCAGATCGAGGTGCTCGAGGCGGGCTCCGCCGAGCTCGAGGGAGCGGACGTCGCAGTCGACGAGGCGGACCCGGGCACCGGTCGCCCCTCCCAGGTCGAGCTCGTCGATCGTGCAGCGCTCGAGCAGGACGTCGCGGAGCGCGGCTCCGCGCAGGTTGACGTAGCCGAGCTTGCAGTCGGCGATCCGCACCTGCTCGAGGGTGCTCTCGTAGAGCTCGGCCGAGCCGAGCCTCGAGCCGAGCAGCTCGACCGAGCGCCACCGGCTGCGGGCCGCGGAGAGGCCGGGCACGTCGATCCGCTCGACGCGCGACTCGACGACGGAGGCCGCGCGCAGCTGAGCTCCTGAGAGAACGGCGGCGGAGAGCACGCATTCGCTGATCGAGACGGCGGTGAGGTCGGCGCCCGTGAGGTCGACCCCGTCGAAGCGCAGGCCCTCGGCGTGCTCGCGGGCGCCGAGATCACCGGCGAACCCCTCGGCGAGGGCGTCGAGGCGGAGGGGATCGAGTCGGGGAGCGGGGATCGCGGCGCGCATCCGGGGAGCCTAGCCCGCACCGCCGACGCGCATCCCGCATCCACCCGGGGCGACGGTGCGGCCTGGGAGGATGGACGGATGAACCCGACGCTTCTCGAACGGATGCCGACGCCCGACGCCGACGGGCGCGTGGACGACGACGCCGTCTACCTGGCGTTCACGGAGTGGGCCGAGGCGCGGGGGCTGCCGCTCTACCCCGCGCAGGACGAGTCGATGCTCGAGATCGCCTCCGGAGCGAACCTGATCCTGTCGACCCCGACCGGCACCGGCAAGTCGCTGGTCGCGATCGGCGCGCACGCCGCGGCGCTCGCCGCCGGGAAGCGCAGCTACTACACGGCGCCGATCAAGGCGCTCGTGTCCGAGAAGTTCTTCGCCCTCGTCGACGTCTTCGGGGCCGCGAACGTCGGCATGGTCACGGGCGACTCCTCCGTCAACTCCGACGCCCCGATCATCTGCTGCACGGCCGAGATCCTCGCCAACCTCGCGCTGCGCCACGGGCCCGAGACCGACGTCGACCAGGTCGTGATGGACGAGTTCCACTTCTACGCCGACCCCTCGCGCGGCTGGGCCTGGCAGGTCCCGCTCCTCACGCTTCCCCATGTGCAGTTCGTGCTGATGTCGGCGACGCTGGGCGACGTGACGGCGCTCGCCGCGGACCTCACCCGGCGGACGGGACGCGAGACGGCGCGGGTGACCGGCGTCGAGCGTCCGGTGCCGCTGCACTACTTCTACGAGATCGCGCCGATCCACGATTCGATCGAGGAGCTGCTCGCGACGAACCAGTCGCCGGTCTACGTCGTGCACTTCTCGCAGGCCGCCGCCCTCGAGCGCGCGCAGGCGCTCACCAGCGCGAACATCGCCAGCCGCGAGCACCGCGACCGCATCGCCGAGGTGATCGGCGGCTTCCGCTTCACCACCGCGTTCGGCAAGACGCTCTCGCGGCTGCTGCGGCTGGGCATCGGCGTGCACCACGCCGGCATGCTGCCCAAGTACCGCCGCCTCGTCGAGCAGCTCGCCCAGCAGGGCATGCTCAGGGTGATCTGCGGCACCGACACCCTCGGCGTCGGGATCAACGTCCCGATCCGCACGGTCCTGCTGACCGCGCTGACCAAGTACGACGGCACCCGGATGCGCCAGCTCTCGGCGCGCGAGTTCCACCAGATCGCGGGCCGAGCCGGCCGCGCCGGCTACGACACCGCGGGCACCGTGGTCGTCCAGGCGCCCGAGCACGAGTCCGAGAACCGCAAGGCGCTCGACAAGATGGGCGACGACCCCAAGAAGCGCAGGAAGTGGGTCGCGAAGCGGGCGCCGCAGGGCTTCGTGAGCTGGGGCGAGCCCAGCTTCCGCAAGCTCGTCGACGCGGAGCCCGAGACGCTCACCTCGCACATGACGATCACCTCGGCGATGCTGCTGAACGTGATCGCCCGTGGCGGCGACGCCTTCGCGAACGTGCACGCGCTGATCTTCGACAACCACGAGCCGTGGAAGCGGCAGCTCCAGCTGGCCCGGCGCGCGCTGGGCATCTACCGGACGCTGCGCGAGGCGGGCGTGGTCGAGCAGAGCGTCGGTGCGGACGGCGTGGTGCGCATCCGGCTGACCGTCGATCTGCAGCCCAACTTCGCGCTCAATCAGCCGCTCTCGCCGTTCGCCCTGGCGGTGTTCGACGTGCTCGACCCCGAGTCGCCCACCTTCGCACTCGACGTGATCTCGGTGCTCGAGTCGACGCTCGACGATCCGCGGCAGATCCTCGGTGCCCAGCAGTTCCAGGCGCGCGGCGACGCGGTGGCCGCGATGAAGGCGGAGGGGATCGAGTACGAGGAGCGGATGGAGCTGCTCGAGTCGGTCACCCACCCCAAGCCGCTCGAGGAGCTGCTCGACGCGACGTTCGCGACCTACACGGCGGCGCAGCCCTGGGTGCGCGACTTCGAGCTGTCGCCGAAGTCGGTCGTGCGCGACATGTACGAGCGGGCGATGTCGTTCGGCGAGTACACCGCGTTCTACAAGCTCTCGCGATCGGAGGGTCTCGTCCTGCGCTACCTGTCGGACGCGTTCCGCGCGGCCCGCCAGACGATCCCGGACGAGATCAAGAACGAGGAGCTGCACGACCTGATCGAGTGGCTGGGCGAGCTGGTCCGCCAGGTCGACTCCTCGCTCGTCGACGAGTGGGAGGAGCTGGTGAACCCCGCTCTGCACGATGCCGACCAGGCGATCGTGCCGCCTGCGCCGCGCCGCCTCACGGCGAACCAGCGCGCCTTCCGCGTGCTCGTGCGCAACGAGATGTTCCGCCGGGTCACCCTCGCGGCGCTCGACGACCACGAGGCGCTCGGCGAGCTCGACGCGGCGGCCGGGTTCGACTCCGACGCCTGGGGCGAGGCCCTGGACGACTACTACGACGAGCACGACACGATCGGCGCGGGGCCCGACGCCCGCGGACCGGCGATGCTGCTCGTCGAGCAGACGCCGACCGAGTGGCGGGTCCGCCAGATCCTGGACGACCCCGCGGGCGATCACGACTGGGGGATCTCGGCGAGGGTCGACCTCGCCGAGTCGGACGAGGCCGGCGCCGCGGTCGTGCGGGTCACGGCCGTAGGACGCCTGGACGGGGGACAGTAACCTGAGCCCGTCGATGCCTGCTCAGCGGCCCGACTCCCGCATACTCGGGAGGGTGACAGGGGGGACGGGAGCGAGCGCGACCGCCCGCGAGCGGCTCGCATGGGTCGACACGACGCGCGGGCTCGGCGTCCTCGCGGTGGTCCTCTTCCACGTCCTGATCTGGAACCACGACCTGCTGGTCGACGGCCGCTCCGCGGTGAGCGGGCTCTGGGACCAGGTCGGCGGGTCGCTCGGCCGGATCCGCATGCCGATCCTGTTCGCGCTGTCGGGGCTGCTCGCCTCCCGCGGGCTCCTGCGAGGCTGGCGCGGCGGCACGGCACGGCTGCGCCTGGTCTCGAACGGCTACCTCTACGTCGTCTGGGTGGTGCTCTACGGCGTCTTCTTCGCGGTGCTGGCCCGCCCCGGCTTCCCCCACTCGATCGACACCCTGCAGCAGTTCGCGCTGCAGGCGGTGCTGCCGACGACCACGCTCTGGTTCCTCTACGCGCTGGCGGTCTACCCCGTGGTGTTCGTGCTGCTGCGGGCGCTGCGCGTGCCGTGGTGGGGGATCCTGCTGCTGGGCGCCGCGGCGTGGTTCGTGGCGGCGGATCTGCGCGTGATCCTCTTCGGCGACGCCCTGCTGGCGAACTTCGTCTTCTTCGCGCTCGGCGTGCTGGGAGCGGAGCGGCTGCGCTGGTTCTCCCAGCCGCGCCCGATCGCCCTGCTCGCACCGCTGGGCGTCTTCGCCGTCGCGGTCGTCGGAGGACGCGTGGTCCAGGGGCGCGCCGAGGACGTCCTCGGCTTCGTCGCGAGCGCGAGCGCGATCCCGCTGGCGATCGCGTGCGCAGCGCCTCCTGTGCCGCTGGGAGCCGGCCGCGCGGCTCGGATCGGCGATCGGACGGCGCACGCTGCCGATCTACCTCCTGCAGGTTCCGCTGCTCGGACTGCTGTCCCTGGTCGCGGAGCCCGCGAGCACCGGGCTCGTGGAGCTCCTCCGGAACCCGCTGGCCGAGCTCGCCTACCCGCTCGCCGTCACGGCGGCGATCGTCGCGCTCTCGCTCGCGATCAGGTCGCTGCTCGCCCGGATCCCGACGGACCCGCTCTTCAGCGTGCCCGCGGCGCTCGTCGCGCTCGCCCGGCCCGCGCGCCGCGGCCGGCACGCGGGCTGAGTCACTCGGCGCTCACGCCTGGACGCGGCGCTCGGACGAGCGCTCAGGCCCAGATCTGCGCGAGGTACTCGGCGGTGACCTGAGGGCTGCGCTCGTGCACGTCGTCGGCGGTCCACTCGAGGATCGAGGGATCGATGGTCCACTCGCCCTCCTCGGGAGCGGCGCCGGTGGTCTCGTAGCCGGCGACCGAGTTCGTCACCGACGCCCAGGTCGCGGCGCCCATCGGCCCGATGAACGTGCTGTCGACCGCGGAGCAGCCGAACTCGGTGCCCGGGCCGTTCGAGGCGCCGAAGCCGCCCTCGGTGTCGGCCGCGTCGGGCAGCGGGAAGACGCGCTTGACCACGTCGGCGCCCACGACGAGGCAGTGCTCGTAGCGCACGCCCGAGGCGGAGCCGATCTGGAAGGCGGTGTTGCTCGAGGCGAAGTCGATGCAGTCGATGCTCGTGATCTCGCCGTAGTAGTTGCCGCCCTGACCCGAGAACTGCACGGTGTCGGTGTGCGCGTTCGAGCCCTTCTCCTTGTAGGCGGGAGCGGTCCAGCAGCCGATGCGGTAGATGAAGCGCAGGCCGCCGGCGCCCTGGGTCGGCGTGCGCATGCTCGAGACGTCCTCGTCGCGCAGCTGCGCGTCCGGGACCACGACCTCGACGAGCTCGACGTTCTCGGTGAACTCGACCCCGTCGACCCCGTAGACGTTGTAGGCGTTCGTCGTGATGCGAGCGAAGGCGGAGCCGCTGCAGCCGCTCGCGAGGAACGCGCCGTTCGTGACGATGCCGCCGAGGGCCACTCCGTTCACGCGCAGCAGCCGCCACGAGTTCGCGGTGGTGACCGTGCCGAAGCCGTCGCGCGGGTAGACCAGGATGCGGTTCTCGCGCTCCAGCGACCCCACGTCCTGCATCATCGGCGAGGAGCTCGAGCCGGCGCCGCCTCCCGGCAGCTCGCCCGGCGCGACGAGGATCCGCACCGTGTCGGACGGGCCGACCTCGGACACGGCGCTCGTGATGGCCTCGCTGATCGCGGCCCACGAGCACTCGACCTCGACCTCGAGGTCGACGTCGCCCGTGATCCACGGGGTGAGCGAGGGCCAGTGCGTGCCGTTGGGGCCGAAGGAGGCGACGGGCTCGGGCACGCCGGCGAGCAGGTCGAGCTCGCGGGCCTCGGCGTCCGGGTCGCCCGGGACGCGCACGGTGTCGGGCGCGAAGGCGCGGAATGCGGCGTAGCCGGCACCGCCGAGCGCGGCGATGCCGAGGCCGGTGCCGACGGCGCCGAGGATCACGGCGCGGCGGCTGGGCCTGCGCGGAGGGAGCTCGTGGAAGCTCCCGTCGAACGGGGTCGCGTCGGCCGAGTGGTCGGCGTCGTCGGGCGGGAGGCGAGTGGAGTCGGCCAAGGGTGTCCAAACCGTCAGTGGGCGGTGCCGGAGGCGGCACGCCGCAGGTCCGGCGCGCAACGCTGTGCCGTGAGCGCCGCCGTCGGGCTGTCGGAGCGCTCGGTCTGCACCCTAGCAGCCGCTCCCGGAGGGACGCCCAGGCTGTCCGGCGATCGTCGGTCAGCGGCCGCGGAGTTCCCGCTTGCGCATCTCGGCGGCGATGTCGTCCTCGGTGATCTCCTTCTTCATCGGCCCCCAGATCGCGGCGGCCTGCGCCACGACTCCGATCCCGATGCCCAGCATCGGCCAGATCGGCCAGAAGTAGCCGTCGGCGCCGCCTGCGATCCAGACGGTCGTGGTGATGGCCGAGACGCTCGCCCAGCCGCCCACCGTGCCGGCGAAGTCGCGTCGGCGCTTGATCTCGCGCACAGCCAGCGCCCGGTCGGCGTCCTCGACCCGCGCCGCCTCGGGGACGGCGGCGGCCGATCCCGAGGCCGGTTCGACGGCGGCCCCCGTCGCGTCCCGTCGTGCTGCAGGATCCGGGGATCCCCACTCGTCGCTCATCCGGCCCCCTCCGTCGTGTCCAGACTACGCACGAGCACGGAGTGCCGCATCAGGCCCTAGGACCTGGTGAACACGATCTCGCGTGCTCCGCTCGGCCTGATCGCACGATCTGCGGCGTCGGAATCCTCGGTCGATGCCCGCATCGACCTTCGGCTTCCTCCTTGCAGCTCGCACGACCAGGCCGTGCTCGCGACGGCGATCTCTTGTCCACCAGGCCCTAGACGTGGGTGCGCTCCATGATGGCCGTCGTCAGCGCCTCCACCGGTTCGCGCGCGGCGGACGCGCTCTCCAGGAGCCGGAACTCGATGTCCTCGAGCTCGGGCAGGCCGAACCGGTCGCTGACGGTCACCAGATCGCCGGGGATCAGCGAGCGCGGGAAGACGGCGATGCCGATGCCGGCGCGGACCGCCGCGAGTACGCCGTTCACCTCCCGCGTGTTGCAGGTGATGCGCCAGGTGCGGCCCGCGGCCTCGAGCGCGTCGATCGCGATCTGCCGCGACACGCTCGGACCCCGGTAGGCGATGAGCGGCACCGTCTCGTCGTGCTCGAGGACGGTGTTCTCGTGCGCGACCCAGACCATGGCGTCCCGGCGGACGAGGCGGCCGTCCGTGGATCCCGGTGCGGTCTTCACGAACACGAGGTCGAGGTGCCCCGCGTCGAGTCGGCGGCGCAGCGGCCCGCTCTGGTCGACGGTCAGCTCGAGCTTCACCTGCGGGTGGAGCTGGCGGAAGTGGCGGAGGATCCGGGGCAGCTGCGTGATCGCGAGGTCGTCCGCCGATCCGAAGCGCAGCCGGCCCTGCATGGCGGTGCCGCTGAAGTAGTTCTCGGCCGCGGCGTGCGCGGCGAGGATCGTCCGTGCGAAGCCGGCCATGGCCACTCCGTTGTCGGTCAGCTCGACCTCGCGGGTGTCGCGCAGCACGAGGATGCGGTCCGCCGCCTCCTCGAGTCGGCGCACGTGCTGGCTCACCGTCGGCTGGCTGATCCCGAGCTGCGCCGCGGCGCGGGTGAACCCGCGCGTCTCGGCCACCGCGAGGAAGGTCCGGAGGAGAGCGGGGTCGTACACGGTTCCTCCTCGACGAGTCGCCTGTCATTGCGCAGGGCGATGCTCCGCAGCGCCCGATTCCTCGAGCTTATGCCGCGCTCCGAGGAGTCGGGTAGGCCCCGTCCCGTGAGCCGCCGGGTCGGGACGCCTCCGGCTGGCAGTGCGGGCACCACCAGGTGCGGCGCCGCTCCGGATCGTCGCGGACCTCGGCGCGCACGAGCACGGTGGTGCCGCAGCGCAGGCACGGCCGGCCCGCGCGGCCCACCACCCAGTGCCGCTCTCCCTGCCGGGTGTCGCCGGTCGTGGTCTGGAACATGCCGGGGATCGTGACGGAGGCCCGCAGGGCTCGAGCCGACGTCGCGACGAGGGCGCGCACGTCGAGGGAGCCGATCGGGCGCCAGGGCCAGAGGCCGCGGAGGAAGCAGACCTCGTTCACCCAGAGGTTGCCCAGGCCCGCGAGGTTCCGCTGATCCAGCAGCGCGGCGACGACGGGGCGGTCGGGATCGCGCGAGAGACGGGCGACCGCCTCCTGGGCGTCCCAGTCGTCGCGGAGCGGATCGGGACCGAGGTGCCCGATCGCCGTCGCGAGGTCGCGATCGGGCAGCAGCTCGACCACCGGCAGCTCGAGTCCCCAGAGTGTCGTGCCGTCGTCGAGGCGGAGGCGGACGCGCACGTCGGGCTGCACCCGCCGGGGGATCGCGCGGCCGGGAGCGGTGACGGTCCAGGAGCCCTGCATCCGCAGATGGGTGTGCAGGGTCCAGCCCTCGTCGAGGCGGGTCAGCAGGTGCTTGCCGTGGGTCTCGTGGCGGAGGATCCGCAGGCCGGCGAGGGCGGTTCCGGCGGCGTCTCCCGATCGGAGCTCCCCGTCCTCCACCAGGCGGCCGTCCGCCGCCCGACGGAGCCGGGCGGCGAGACGGTGGACGCTGTCTCCCTCGGGCACGAGCCGCACTCTAGGCGGTGCGGCTCCTGCCCTTCTCAGGGAGGCCCACTCAGGAAGCGGGGTACGCCTCCTCGTAGCTGCGCGTGGACCCGTCGCGCGAGGTGACGTCGATGGTCGCGACTCCCGCGTCGATCGAGCGCTCGTGCGTGTTGAAGGTGACGCTGAACTCGCGACCGGGCTTCAACTTCTTGGTGGACTTCGTGCCGTAGTCGGTCGAGACGACGACGGCGACCTCCTCCGGACCGTTGTTCACCGCGGTGACGGTGACCGTCGCGAAGGGCCCACGGGCACCCGTCTCGGCGCTGGTCGCGACGTCGATGCTCGTGGTCGGGGCCTCGGGGAGGTCGAGACCGACGATCACCGGGTCGTGGTCGCTCGAGCGGAAGGCCGACGTGTCGTAGAAAATCGTCGCGTTGTAGTCGTAGCGGCTGTACTCCAGCGCCACGGACTCGCCGCTGTTGATGTTCCAGGTGTCGACGCCGGTGACGATCGCGTCGGCTGCCGGCGAGGCGAAGACGTGGTCGAGCGAGCCGACCGCGCCGTCGAAGGAGTAGGAGTACTCCCCGCCGTCCTTCGCACCCTGGTCGAGGTAGCCCGCGTCGGTGATGACCCGGATCGGGTCCTCCTGCGAGTAGGCGTTGAAGTCGCCGAGCAGGTAGACGAGCTCGGTGGCCTTCTCGGCCTGCAGACGGTCGGCGAACGCGACGAGCGCGGTGGCCTGAGCGACGCGGGAGGCGTTCGAAGCGCCCTGGCCGTCGCCCTGGTCGGCGTCGGCGCCCGAGCCGGAGCCCTTGGACTTGAAGTGGTTCACGATCGCCACGAACTCGCTCTCGGCGACGCCGATCAGGCGGAACTCCTGGGCGAGCGGCTTGCGCGCGTTCGAGAACGCGGTGGTGTCGTTCAGGATGACCGACTCGCCGACGGGCTCGATCACGGCCTTCTTGTAGATGAAGGCGGTGCGGATGACGTCCTCGTCCGCCAGCGCGGGCAGCGCGGCGGGCGAGGCGACGTAGGCCCAGACCTCCGAGCCTGCGGCCGCGTTGAGGGCCGCGGTCAGCGTGGCGAGGGCCTCGTCGCGCGGCTTGCCGAACTTGGCGGAGTTCTCGATCTCCTCGAGCGAGACGACGCCGGCGCCGAGCGAGTTGATCGCCGTGACGATCTTGGCCTGCTGCCGCTTGAGGTCGTCGGCGTTCGCGGCACCGCGGGCGTCGCAGCCGCTGTTCACCGTGACGGGGTCGCCGTCGCGGTCGGTGTAGAAGGTGCAGCCCGCGACGGAGTCGCCGGTGGTCGAGAAGTAGTTCAGCACGTTGAAGGAGGCGATCGCGACGTCGCCGCCCACGTCCTCCGGCGCGGCGGTGCGCGTGTCGGCGAACTCGGCCGGCTGCACCGTCGCGGCGTTCTCGACGGTCAGCTGCGTGGTCGGCTGGAAGGACCAGCCGTTGTTGCGGTAGTCGAGCACGACCGGACCGGTGAAGGTCGCGGGGGCTCCGACGCGGATCGGCTCGGCGGGGGTCAGGTAGGGCAGCGGGATCGCCTTGTTGGCGGCCGAGCCGAGGAAGTTGATCGAGGCTCCGTCGTCGAGCACGATCGCGCGGGCCGCGTTGTCGGCGACGACCGCCGCGAGCTCGGGGGAGCCCGGACGCGCGACCTCGGTCGGGGTGAGCAGCGGCGAGGTGCCGGCGGCGAGGCCGATCGAGCCGAAGCTGTTCAGATCGAAGGTGTCGGTCACGGTGAACGGACCCTGCGGGGCGATCAGCATGCTCTCGAGCACCTCGCGCTCCGCCGCCGTGCGCGGCAGCTCGACGGCGGCCGGGACGACCGGCGCAGCCGGTGCCGCGAGGCGCACGACGGTCGCGGCGGAGGTGGGGGTGAGCTCGGTGAGGCCGTTGAACTCGCTCACGGCGCCGGTGATCTCGAGGTGGTCGCCGATCGCGACGGAGCCGACCGAGGCGGAGGAGTAGACGAAGACCGCGTCGGAGGCGGTGCGGCCCGTCGTGCTCCCGCCCGTGCCCGGGGTCTGGATGACGTAGCCGTTGTAGCCGCCGGAGGGGTAGCGGGCGGTGACGACACCCGTGGTCACGACGGTGCGGCCGACGAGCGGCGACGCGGCTCCGGTGCCCTGGATCTCGGCGATGGTCGCCCTCTCGGCGGGAGCGGGCGGGGTCGTCGGCGGGGTCGTGGGAGCGGTCGTCGGGCCGGGGGTCGGCGCGGTGCCGCCGCCGCTCGAGCGCGGGGTGGCCGCTCCGACGGTGAAGTCGGCGCTGTTGACATCGGTGTCGCCGGCGGTGCCGTCGGCGCGCGAGAGCGACTCGGTGAGCGTCGGCACCGGTGCCGCCGCCGTCTCGAAGGTGTTGGACGTGCCGTATCCGAGGAGGTCGAGGACGGCCTCGGGCTGCGGCGACGCCCCGGTGGGCGGAGCGACGAGCGGGGCGGTGCCCTCGACGAGGAAGACGGTGCCGCCCGCAGCGGCCAGGTTGAGGCCGCCCGCGATCTGGTCGGGGGCGGGCAGTGCGGCGCCGTTGGTCCCGTTGCTCGCGCCCTGCACCAGGAAGTGGCCGCCGGCCGGCACCGTGCCCTGCAGCGCGATGGTGGTGGTGGGGTTCGCGGTGCCCGTGGCCGAGCGGTACTGCAGGCTCAGTGCCGCCGAGGGCGATGTCGGACCCGGTGGGGTTGTGCAACTCGACGAAGCGGTTGCTGTAGATCGCGCCGGCGGAGCCTCCGCGTGCGAAGACCTCGCTGATCACGAGCTCGTCACCGGACGGCGCGGCCGAGGCGGGCGCCGCGACGAGCGGAGCGGCGACGAGGGCGAGACCGCCGATCGCGGCGGCGGAGCGGGCGGCGACGGCGAGGGAGCGCCTCCGTCGGCGGAAAGGGGTGGCGGTGTCGAGCACCGGATCGTCGTTCATGGCTGTCCTCTCGGTCGCCGTCCGGGGAGGGACGGCCGGTCGCGCCTCGCGTCGGCGCGGTGTGCGTGCCCCGAAGGGGCACGAACAGCCACGCTATGCAGCTCAGATGCCCGGTCCGTGAACCAGGTGTTTCATGAGTGTGAACTCAGCCACCGACACACGGTCGTGCCGGACCCGACGGTCCGCGCCACTACGGTCGAGCCATGACCGATCCCCACGATCTGCGCGGCCGCCTGGTCCGCGCGCACGGCGACTCCGGGATCGGGCGGGCGATTCCGCGTCCTCCGACGTCACGGGCTGGTGGCGCGATCCGGTCCTGCTGGCCGCTCTGGGTCCGGGGCTCGGCGATCTGTTCGCCGAGGAGGAGATCACCGCCGTCCTGGGCCCCCAGACGCGCGGCACACCACTCGCCGCCCTCACCGCCCTGCACCGCGGCGTCGGGCTCGTCGAGGCGCGCAAGGCGTCGGCCCCGGTCGAGGACTCGGCCGACTGGTGGGAGTCGGCGATCGCCCTCGACTACCGCGACGATCCGCTCCTGTTCCGCGTGCGGCGCGCGCTGCTCGGACCCGGCGACCGCGTGCTGCTCGTCGACGACTGGATCGAGACCGGCACCCAGGCGGCCGCGTGCCGTCGTCTCGTCGAGCTCGCCGGAGCGGAGTGGGTCGGCGCGGCCGTCGTCGTCGACGGCCTGGAGGACGACGCGCGGCGCGCCGACCTGCGGGTGCGCTCGCTCGTGCTCGACGCGGAGCTGTGAGCGCGCGATCGGGACGACCTCGGCCCGCTCGCGGCTGATGTCCGGGAACGGCGGCCATGATCGGGGCATGATCACCTTCGAGCTGGCCCGGGCGCTGCGCACCGCGGGCGTGCGCTGGTCCCCGGTCACCGGCGACCGCTTCCGCATCGAGCGGGAGGGGTTCGACGGCGACGTCTTCACCGTGAGCGACATGACCATCGAGGCGCACGAGTACCCCAGCGGCACCGTGCTCGGCTTCAACGGCACCACCGAGTGGGCGCTCGACTCGGTCTCGCTCGACGACTCGCTCTGGCTGCCGCGGGAGGACCAGCTCCGCGAGCTCCTGCGCGGCACGTTCCGCTCGCTCCGCCGACTCGCAGGGGAGCCCGTGCGCTACGCGGTCGAGATCGAGCTGGCCGGAGCGACGCGCGTCTTCGAGGACGAGGTCGCCGAGAACGCCTACGCCGAGGCGCTCCTCGCGCTGGTCAGCTCGCTGTCGGTCGATCTCGACGACGTCGACGAGCTCGTCTGAGCCGTCCGACCGTCAGGACGCGGCCTTCTCGGCCGGTGCGTCCTCGGCCTTCGAGCGCTTCGCCGCAGGTTTCTCCGCGGCGGTCTTCGTCGCGGGAGCCTTCTTCTGCGCGGCCGTCTTCTTCTTCGCGGCGGGCTTCTCCGCCTCCGGCTCGGCCTCCTCGGCGACGCTCTTCTTCGCCGATGCCTTCTTCGCGGCGGGCTTCCGCTTCGGAGCCTCGTCGTCCTTCGGCGCCGCCCCTTCGCCCCGCGGCTGCGCTCGACGGAGCGCTTGAGCGCCTCCATCAGGTCGAGCACCTCGCCGCCGCCCTCCGCCTCGGGCTTCTCGCCGAAGGTGGCCGCCGTGTCGAGGGCGTCGCCCTGCTCGATCTTCGCGTCGATGAGGGTCCGCAGCTCCTCCTGGTACGCGTCGGTGAACTTGGACGCGTCGAAGTCCTCGGAGTAGGAGTCGACCAGGTGCGAGGACATCTCGAGCTCGCGGGCGGCGATGCGGGTGGTGCCCTCGAGGGAGGGGAACTCGACCTCGCGCACCTCGTCGGCCCAGAGCAGCGTCTGCAGCATCAGCAGCTTGCCGCGCACGCGCAGTGCGGCGAGCCGCGTCTTCTGGCGCAGGGCGAACTCGACGATCGCCGTGCGGTCGGTCTGCTCGAGCGTCCGGCGCAGCAGCACGTACGCCTTGGGGGAGGAGGAGTCGGGCTCGAGGATGTAGGCGCGGTCGAACATGATGGGGTCGACCTGCTCGCTCGGCACGAACTGCACCACGTCGATCTCGCGGTCGCGCTCCTCGGGCAGCGCCTTCAGCTCGTCCTTGGTAAGCACCACCGTGTGCTCGCCGTCGTCGTAGGCCTTGTCGATGTGGTCGAAGGAGACCACCTCGCCGCACACCTCGCACTTGCGCTGGTACCGGATCCGCCCGCCGTCGCGGTCGTGCACCTGGTGCAGCGCGATGTCGTGGTCCTCGGTGGCGCTGTAGATCTTCACCGGCACGTTGACGAGGCCGAAGGTGATCGCGCCTTTCCAGATCGCTCGCATGGGCACCAGTGAACACCGACGGCCGCATCGCGGGAAGCCCTTGCGGGCTCCCGGTGCCGCTCGCGCTCTCGCCGTCCTCCCGGCGGCGTGGTGTGTGATGGCCGCATGAGCGACCTGACACAGCCGGCCGACAGGCTCCGCGCGGCGCTGCACGCTTCGGACGCCTCCTCGAGGCTGCGGTCCGCGATGAGCGCGGGCACCCGCCCGGCCGACGAGTACATCCCCGTCCTGATCGAGCGCTGCCGCGTCGAACCCGACTTCGGCGTGCGCGAGATGCTCACCTGGGCGCTGATCCGCCACGACCCGTCGCGCACGGTCGATCTGCTCCTGCCCGAGCTGGTGTCGGAGGTGCCGCAGGCGCGCAGCCAGGCGCTGCACACGCTCTCGAAGGTGGGCGATGCGAGGGCGTGGCCCGCCATCACTCCCGCGCTGCTGCACGACGAGCACCTCGAGGTGGCGCTGGCCGCGTGGCGGACCGCCGCCCGCCTCGCTCCCGAGCACGAGCGGCCCGCGCTCGCCCGGCAGCTCGCCGAGCACCTGGGCGACGGCGACCGGCCGGTGCAGAAGAGCCTCACCCGCGCCCTGCTGATGCTCGGCGAGTCCGCGGCCGCCCCCTTGAGGCGGCCGCGCTGTCCGCCGAGGAGCCGCGGCGGATCCACGCCCTGGCCACCCTCCGCCTCCTCGCCGATCCGGAGGAGGACGTCGAGGAGGCGTTCGACCGCGCCCGCCGCGCCCGCCGCGCCTGACGCGGCACCCCCTTCACGCGAGGACCCCCCTCCACGCGAGGGAACCCCGGTCCGTCGAGGGAGCCCGCAGCAGCGGGGGTCTCGACGTCCCTGGGTTCCTGGACGAGACGGTCGTGCGCTAGAGCGCGGCTCCCGTCAGCAGTCCGCGGTCGTCGAGGTACTCGCGCACCAGGCGCTCCGCGGTGGCGCGGCTGATGCCGACCTCGTCGAGGACGGCGTCGAGGTACTGCTCGGCGTTGTCGCCGGTGACTCCGAGCTCAGCGGCGATCTCGCGGTACGACAGACCGGAGGTCAGCAGTCGCAGCACCTCGGCCCGCGTCGGGAGCGTGATCGGCGTCGGGGTCGGCGACGGCGGGGTCGGGTTCTTCTCCTCGTCGATCGCCGAGGTGTCCTCGGCGAAGGAGGCGGTCACGTACGCGATCGCCTTCGAGGTGATGCCGAGCGCCTCCTGGTTGATGTTCGCCAGGTCGTCGCCCTCCGAGTGGTAGTTCGGGTCGTGCGGGATGCCGACGGTGCCGCCGAAGAGCGCGGCCTCCTCCTCCGTCTTGATGTCGTCGGCGCCGGTGAAGACACCCGAGGAGGATGCCGACCGAGATGAAGCCGTCGTAGTCGCTGCGTCCGTCGAACGCGGTGTCGATCCACGGCTGGCCGATGGAGTCGAAGTAGTCCGTGAACGCCTTCTCCGTGGCGATGGAGCCGGCGGGCACCTCGACGGGGGCCTCGTAGGTCGACTCGTTCGCGTCGTAGACCGAGATGACGTAGTTCGGCGAGGCGACCATGTCGAAGTTCATGTAGGTCGCGATCTTGTCGGCCTCCTCCTGGGTCAGGGAGTCGACGTACTCGTAGGAGCCGACCAGGCCGACCTCCTCGGCGCCCCACCAGGCGAAGCGCACGGCGTTGGTGGTCTCGCCGGCCTCGGCGAGCTCGACGGCGGTCTCGAGGAGCGTCGCCGATCCGGAGCCGTTGTCGTTGATGCCGGGACCCTCCGGCACACCGTCGAGGTGCGCGCCGAGCATGACCACGTTGTCGTGGTCGCCGCCCTCGGTCTCGGTGATGATGTTGAAGGTCTCGGTGTCGGTGGTCGTCTGCTCGAGGACCAGCGTCGCCGTCGTCGGCAGCGCCGCATGAGCGCCTGCCCCTCCTCGAGGGTGATGCCGACCGACGGGATGTAGCTGTCGTCCGGAGCGCCGAGCGTTCCGTTCAGGGCCTCACCGGGAACGTTGTTGTAGATCAGGATCGCCGAGGCGCCCGCGGCGCCGGCCGCCGCGCTCTTCTCCGAGAAGGAGCAGGTGCCGCGGCTGACGAGGGCGACCTTGCCGGTCGCGTCGAGTCCGGCCCAGGCGTCCGCCGTGCAGCCGAGCGGGTCGGCGGGCTGGATGAGCTCGCCGGTCACCCCGCCCTCGGGTGTGGAGGGCGTGAACGACATCGGGATGCCCTCGACCGCGGGGGTCGTGGTGAGCGAGAACTCGTCGATGGTCTGGGTGGTGGTCGTGAAGTCCTGGCGCTCGGTCTCGTAGCCGGCGGCCTTCAGGACCGCCTCGACGTACTGGCCGCTGAGCTCGTAGCCTTCGGTGCCGATGGCGCGGTTGCCGCCGTTCGCGTCGGCGATCGCCTGGAACGCCTCGAGGTGCTCCATGATGCCGTCGACCGTGACGGCATCGGCGAAGTCGGAGGCTTCGACGGCGCTGGCCGTCGGTGCGAATGCGGAAGCCGGCGACGAGCGCGCCTGCTCCGATCATCGCGCTGGTGCCGAGGAGTGAGCGGCGGCGCCGTGCGCCTGGTGCTCCTGAGGTGCTGTTCGCCACAGGGGTGTCCCTTCGTCGATGACAGAGGCCGCCGGGAACGGCGACCGGCGCTCCCGAACTCCTGTGAACGGGCGGCGCTTCTGGCGAGGCTATTCTCAGGAGACGCGGAAGGACACCCTTCCGGGGCCGATTTCACAACTGCGAAACACGGAGCGGCGGCTGCCACGGCCGCGCCTCAGGGGTGCCCGCCGAGAGCCTGCTGAACAGGAGATCGCCGTCGCGAGCACGCGAGATCGTGTTCACCAGGTCCTAGGCCGTCGCGTCGCTCTCGGCCCACTCGCGCAGCATGGCGAGGGTCTCGTCCGGCCGATCCCGGTGCGGGCTGTGGCCGGCTCCGGACACCACCGCGTAGCGCACGAGCGGGTTCGCCCGCAGCGCGGCGGCGGCGTGCCGGGGCGGGAACAGCGTGACGACTCCGGGATCGCCGGCCAGCACCAGCACCCGGGCGCTCAGCCGCGGCACGTCCTCGAGCACATCCCACGGGTCGTTCGCGTCGATCGTCGCGGCGACGGCCTGCGGATCCGCGGCGCGTGCCGCGTGCAGCTTCTCCCGCCGGTCCCGCTCCGACCAGTGCGGGGTCCCCGCGGCCAGCTCCTCGGCCGAGGTCTCCAGATCGGCCAGCTCCCCGGCGCGGATCCCGGTCCGCTGCCCGTCCTCGAGGCGCAGGACCGGATCCAGCAGTGCCAGCCGCGTCGCCCAGCCGCCGTCGCGGGCGGCGGCGCGCACGGCGATCGCCCCGCCGAGCGAGTGCCCGACGACGAGGTCCCACGCGCCGGAGTCGGGGCGCAGAGCCAGTGCGTCGTCGGCGTAGTCGTCGTGACCGGACGCTCCGCCGCGCGTTCCTGCGCCGTGCCCCGCAGATCCGGGACGGTGACGCTCCATCCCGCACTGCCCAGCGCCTCGGCGACGCGCCACCAGGTGCCGGAGGAGCCGCCGAGGCCGTGCAGGAGGAGAGCGGTGCGCGTCGTCATGCGGCCAGGGTAGGGCCTGTCGAGCACGCGAGATCGTGTTCGTCAGGCCCTCGGGCGGGTCAGTCCAGGCGGGGTCGCGACCCGTGCGCTCGCCGGTCGCGAGAGCGCGGATTCCCGCCAGATCCTCGTCGTCGAGCACGAAGCCGAAGACGTCGATGTTCTCCCGGATCCGCTCGGGGGTGACCGACTTGGGGATCACGACGACCCCGTTCTGCACGTGCCAGCGGAGGACGACCTGCGCGGCGGAGACGCCGTGCCGCGCGGCGATCCGCTCGAGCACCGGCTCCTGCAGCAGACGGCCGCGCGCGAGCGGCGACCAGGCCTCGGTGACGATGCCGTGGGCGTCGCCGAACGCGCGCAGCTCCTCCTGCGGCAGGCGCGGGTGCAGCTCGACCTGGTTCACCGCGGGCACCACCGCGGTCTCGGCCGAGAGGCGCTCGAGGTGCTCGACGGCGAAGTTCGACACGCCGATCGACCGCGCCCTGCCCTCCTGCTGCAGCCTCTCGAGGGCGCGGTAGGTCTCGACGTAGCGGTCGCGGGAGGGGATCGGCCAGTGCACGAGGTAGAGGTCGACGTAGTCGGTCCCGAGCAGGTCGAGGCTGCGGTCGAACGCCTCGAGCGTCTCGTCGAAGCCGTGGTCGTCGTTCCAGACCTTGGTGGTCACGAACACCTGCTCGCGGGGGATCCCGCTGGCACGGATCCCCTCGCCGACGCCGCGCTCGTTGGCGTAGAGCGTGGCGGTGTCGACGTGGCGGTAGCCCGCCTCGAGAGCCGTCGCGACGGTGCGCGCGGCCTCGTCGTCGTCGACCTTGTAGACCCCGAGCCCGATCTGCGGGATCGCGCGGCCGTCGTTCAGGGGGATCAGGGGGACGCTCATGCCCTCCATGCTGGCATGCGGTCCTGGGGGCACCGTCCCGAGGGTCCCTGCGGAGGGTCCGCTCAGACGGTCCACTCGAGCTCGCCCTGCGGACCGATCGCGACGGCGTCCTCGATCAGCGCGGCGAGCCCCGCGACTCCGAACAGCAGGCGCCGCTCGGCGGCCTGCTCCTCGTCGGCGTCGGGGAAGCGGCGGACGGCGAAGTAGTGGTCGTGACCCGGCTGGAGACCCTCGACGCTCTCGGAGTCGGCGAGCGCGAGGAGGCCGCGGTGCGGCCGTCGACCGGGTCCGAGGCCGAGCCACAGCGATCCCGTCTCGAGGACGACGGCCGTGCTCGACGCGAGAGCGCCCTCGTGCATCCGCCGCGCCGTGATCTGCCAGCCGAAGCCGAGGTGGTTCAGGCGCACCGGATGCGGTCCGCGCCAGGCGTGCGACAGGTCCTCGGCCCGGTAGTACACGGGACTCGGCCGGTACGAGCCCTGCCACAGCGCCGCGGTGAGCTCCCCGCACCACTCCGGCGTCTCGGGATCCGACCAGGGGTCCGTCCGCTCGGCCCGCTCGGCGGCACGCCGGTGGGCTCGGACGAGCTCCTCGGCGTCCTCGCGCAGTCCCATGGTCGCCTCGCTCCCGGTCGGGTGCGGCCCACCCTACGGCTGCGGCGCTGGATGCCCGCTCGACGGCGGCTGGGAAGGATCAGGTGGGCAGCTGCACCGGCTCGGTGTCCGGCAGCGGGCTCGCGTCGCGGCCGCGGAGGTCGGGGTGGTAGCGGCGGCCGAGCGCGGGGACCACGAAGCCGACGAAGGAGAACACCGCGGCGACCACGACGGCGGCGGTCGGGCCGTTGCCGTCGATCTGGACGCCCGCGATCGCCGAGCCCAGCGCCGCTCCGATCAGCTGGCCGGTGCCGACCCAGCCGTAGGCCTCGGCGGTGTCCGAGAACTTGACGCTGGCGGCGGTGATCGTGAAGAGCGCCGCGAGCGCCGGAGCGATACCCACGCCGGCCAGGAACAGCGTGATCGAGAGCCACCAGAAGTCGGTCGAGAAGGCGGCCAGCGCCATGCCGACGGTCACGATCAGCATGCGGCGGGCGGTCGCCCAGCGGCTGATCGGGATGTGCCCGAGGGTCAGACCGCCGACGAGGGAGCCGGCCGCGAAGATCGCGAGCACGACGCCCGACTCCACTCCGCCCTCGCCGAACACCGCCACGACGCCGGCCTCGAGCGCGGCGCACGCGCCCACCAGCAGGAAGCCGACCACGGTCGCCAGCAGTACCGGCGGCTTCGTCAGCACGACGCCGAGCCTGCGCCGGGAGCGCGGGATGCGGACGCGACCGACCTCGGGCGAGGCGATGAACCAGATGCCGCCGCCGATGAGGAACACCGCGGCGGTCAGGATGCCGGCCACCGTCGAGATCTGGATCGACACGAACGTCGTGAGCACGGGTCCCAGCACCCAGATGATCTCCTGCGCGGAGGCGTCGAGCGAGAAGAGCGGGGTGAGCTGCGAGCTCGGCACCATCTTGGGGTAGATGGTGCGGACCGCCGGCTGCACCGGCGGCATGCTGAGGCCCGCGAGGAAGGCGACGGCGACGAACTGCCAGATCTCGAGGGAGCACCGCCATCGCGATGATCGCGACGGCGCAGACGATCAGGGTGAGCGTGAGCACGCGGCGCATGCCCAGCCGGCCCATCAGGCGGCTGGTCAGCGGCCCGGCGATCGCCTGCCCGATCGACATCGAGCCGAGCACGAGCCCTGCGGCCGCGTAGGAGTCGTGCACGTGCTCGACGTGGAGCAGGAAGGCCAGCGACAGCATCCCGAACGGGAAGCGCGCGGTGAGCTGCGCGGCGATGATGCGCCCCACCCCGGGGGTTCTGAGGAGTTCGGTGTAGCTGCCCACCGGACGACACTAGCGCCCCGCGAGGGAACCCCGGACGGTCCGGGGAACCCGCTTCCGCAGGCTCCCTCGACGGGTCGGGGTTCCTCGGCGCAGGACGGGCGTCAGCCCGCGAGCACCTTGCGGATGCGCTGGAGGGAGACGCTCTCGGCGGTGCCGAGCGACTGCGCGAAGAAGCTCACGCGCAGCTCCTCGATCATCCACCGGGCCCGCTGCAGGTTCTCGGGGAGTGCGGCGGCAGCGGCAGGACGCCGCCCGCCGAGCGGTAGAGCTCGAGCGCCGCCTGCACCTCGTTCAGCCAGACGCGGTCGCGCCCCACGTTCTCGGCGATCTTGCCGAAGCGCTCGGTGATCGCGGCGAGGTAGCGCGGCAGGTGCCGCAGCCGCTCGAGCCCCGTCGCCGAGACGAAGCCCGGATGCACGAGGGCCGACAGCTGCTCGCGCGCGTCGGTCAGCGCCGGCAGCAGCGCCATGCTGGTCGAGTTCTTCAGCGCCTTCTCGGCCGCCCGAGCGGTCGTGAGCACCGTGGTCACGGTCTTGACCGTCTCGAACATCGAGTCCATGACGCTCGCCGACACCCGGTCGCGCACGGCGTCGAACTCGGCGCGGAGGAACAGCATGCCGTCGGGCTTCATCCGCCAGAGCACCGCGTCGACGCAGGCCAGCAGGCAGTCCGTGAAGAGGGCCGTCGTGTTCTGGTACGGGCTCTGCGCGAGCACGAGCTTCTCGTTCGAGCTGAGGTGCTGCTGCACGTAGGCGACCGGGCTCGGCGTCGCGAGCAGCAGGAGCCGCCGGACGCCGCGAGGGTGCTCGCGGGCCTGGTCCTCGGGTGTCGCCATCAGGCGGATCGAGACCGAGTCGCCGTCGTCGATCAGCGCGGGGTACGCGCGGATGGTGCTGCCGCCCTGACGGGTGTCGGTGGTGCGCGGCAGCTCGGGCATGTCCCAGGTCTTCAGGCCCCGGCGCTCCAGCGCGTCCGGCACGCGGGCCTCGACCACGCGGGCGACCTCGTCGCGCACCCGTCCGCGCAGGCGCTCGGCCAGCGGGGCCAGCTCCTTGCCGGCGGCGATCGTGCGGCCGCGCTCGTCGGCGATGGCGAAGGTGACCCGGAGATGCGCCGGGATCCGCTCGAGGTCGAAGTCGGAGGCGTCGATCACCACGCCCGCCTCGCGGCGGATCGCACCGGCGAGCGTCGCCGCGAACGACTCCGTCGGCGGGTTCGGCACGTCCTGCGGCAGCGAGGCGGTGAGCCGCTTCGCCCAGTCGTTCGCGGGGACGACGTTCCGGCGCAGGTGCTTGGGCAGCGCCTTGATCATCGCGGTCACGAGCTCGGCACGCAGGCCGGGCACCAGCCAGTCGAAGCCCAGCGGAGTGACGCGCGGCAGGAGCGCGAGCGGCACGTGCACGGTCACGCCGTCCTCCTCCGTGCCCGGCTCGAACCGGTACGAGAGGCGGAAGCGCTGGTCGCCCTGGCGCCACTGCGTGGGGAACGCGGTCTCGTCGATCTCCTCCGCGTCCTCGGGCAGGAGCGTCTGCTGCGTCATGGTCAGCAGGTCGGGCTCGTCGTGCTGCTTCGTCTTCCACCAGGAGTCGAAGGAGCGGACCGAGGTGACGTCGCGCGGGATGCGCCGGTCGTAGAAGTCGAACACGGCCTCGTCGTCGACGAGGAGGTCGCGGCGGCGGGTGCGCTCCTCGAGGCGCTCGAGCTCGGCGCGCAGGGCCCGGTTCTTGCGGTCGAACGCGTGCCGCGACTCCCAGTCGCCCTCGACGAAGAGCGTGGCGGAGGAAGAGCTCGCGGGCGTAGGACGGATCGATCCGCGAGAACTGCACACGGCGACGGGGCGACGAGCGGGACCCCGTAGAGGGTGACGCGCTCGTAGGCGACGGCCGCGCCCTGCGCCTTCTCCCAGTGCGGCTCGCTGAACTGCCGCTTCACGAGGTCGCCTGCGATCGCCTCGGCCCACGCCGGGTCGATGGCGGCGTTCGAGCGCGCGAACAGGCGGCTCGTCTCGACGAGCTCGGCGCTCATCACCGCATCCGGCAGCTTCTTCGCGAGCGCGCTGCCGGGGAAGATCGAGAACTTGGCGTTGCGGGCCCTGACGTACTGCACGTTCTGGCGCTCGCGGCTCTTGGCGGCTCGTTGCGCCTGCTGGGAGGTCGTGTCCTTCACGCCGATGTGCGAGAGCAGCCCGGCCAGGATCGAGCGGTGGATCCCGTCGGGGTCCACGCGCGGCTCGCCGAGCTCCAGGCGCAGCGGCTTCGCGAGCTGGCGGAGCTGGCGGAACACGTCCTGCCACTCCCGCACCCGCAGGTAGTTGAGGTACTCGGCCTTGCACAGCCGGCGGAAGGCGCTGGAGGAGAGCTCCTGCCGCTTCTCCTCCACGTAGTTCCAGAGGTTGAGCAGCGTGAGGAAGTCGCTGGTCGGGTCGACGAAGCGCGCGTGCTGCTGGTCGGCCTGTGCGCGGCGCTCGAGCGGGCGCTCGCGGACGTCCTGGATCGTGAGGCCGGCGACGATCGCCATGACCTCGCGGCTCGTGTGGTGCGTCCGCGACTCGATCACCATGCGGGCGAACCGCGGATCGATGGGCAGGCGGGCGAGGTCGCGGCCGATGCGGGTGAAGCTGCGGGCCCTGCTCCTTCCGCGGGATGCCACTCCGGCTCGCCTTCTGCCGAGTGTTGCGGACCGGAGTGGCATCTCGCGAGGGGGCGCCCGAGGAGGCGGCATCGGAGGAGGGCGCGCCGGGCGTGCGGATCGCGCCGAGCTCGGTCAGCAGGTCGAGGCCGTCCTTGATCCCGCGCGAGTCGGGCGGAGTGAGGAAGGGGAACTCGGCGATGTCGCCGAGGCCCAGCGAGATCATCTGCAGGATGACCGCCGCGAGACCCGTGCGCAGGATCTCGGGGTCGGTGAACTCCGGACGGCGGAGGTAGTCCTCCTCCGAGTAGAGGCGGATCGCGATGCCGTCGCTGGTGCGGCCCGAGCGGCCGGAGCGCTGGTTCGCCGACGCCTGCGACACCGCCTCGATCGGCAGCCGCTGCACCTTCGAGCGCGCGCTGTAGCGCGAGATGCGCGCCGTTCCTCCGTCGATGACGTAGCGGATGCCCGGCACCGTCAGGCTCGTCTCGGCGACGTTGGTCGCGAGCACGACGCGCGGCGGACGCCCGGGGTGCGCGAGCGCTCGAAGACGCGGTGCTGATCGGCGGCCGACAGCCGCCCGTAGAGCGGCAGCACCTCGGTGCCCGGCAGGGCGAGCCCGCGGATCGCGTCCTCGGCGTCGCGGATCTCGTTCTCGCCCGAGAGGAACACCAGCACGTCGCCCGGATCCTCGCGGGCGAGCTCGGCGAGCGCGTCGGCGATGCCGGTCATCAGGTCGCGGCTGCCCGCGGTGGCGTCCGGGGTGTCGGTGTCGTCGTCCTCCTCCGGCTCCTCGGCCACGAGGGGGCGGTAGCGGACCTCGACCGGGAAGGTGCGCCCCGAGACCTCGATGATCGGAGCCGGCTTCCCCTCGGCGTCGGCGAAGTGAGCGGCGAAGCTGAGCGGGTCGATGGTCGCGGAGGTGATGATCACCTTGAGGTCCGGCCGCTGCGGCAGCAGACGGTGCAGGTAGCCGAGCAGGAAGTCGATGTTGAGGCTGCGCTCGTGCGCCTCGTCGATGATGATCGTGTCGTACCGGCCGAGCAGCCGGTCGTGGTTCATCTCGTTGAGCAGGATGCCGTCGGTCATCAGCTTGATCCGCGTCGACGCGCTCGCCTTGTCGGTGAAGCGGACCTGGTAGCCGACGAGGCCGCCGACCTCGTCGTCGAGCTCCTCCGCGATGCGCTCGGCGATCGTGCGCGCGGCGATCCGCCGCGGCTGCGTGTGCGCGATGCTCTCGCGTCCCAGCTCCAGGCAGATCTTGGGGAGCTGGGTGGTCTTGCTCGACCCGGTCGCTCCGGCGACGATGACGACCTGGTGATCGCGGATCGCGGCGGCGATGTCGTCGCGCCGTCCCGAAACGGGGAGTTCGGGCGGGTAGTGGATGCTGAGGACGTCTGACATGAGCCCTCCATCCTACGGCGCCGTGGCACAATGCCCAGGTCCCCCCGCGAGATCCGCCGGAGGGTGCAGACCCCGAGCGGAGAGCACGGCCGTGAATCCGCAGTCCCTGCTCGTGGTCGTGAACATCGTGCTGCTGCTGTTCGCGATCCAGGGCGTGCTGGCGAACCCGCGCCTCGGCCGGGTCGGCAAGGTGGGCTGGGTCGCCTTCATCGTGATCGCGCCGTTCGTCGGGAGCATCGCGTACCTGGTCCTCGGCCGCCGGGGCGGGCGGATCGGAGGCGGTGCCTCACCGAGCGGGCCGCAGCGACCGAGCGGCTGGTTCTTCGAGCGCTGACGCGGAGCGACTCCCGCCTCGCCGCACCTGGTCGCACCGGTAGCCTCCTGGGCACCGTCCCGCCCGTGATCCCTGGAGCACCGTGCCCCGCACTCCCCGCCCCTGGCTGATGCTCGCGATCGGAGTGGCCGCGCAGGCCGCGACGACCGTGTTCGTGTCCGTGCCGCCGTTCCTGATCCCCCTCCTGCACACGCAGTACGGCTACTCGCTCGCCGAGGCGGGACTGCTCGCCGCGGCGCCGAACGTGGGGCTCGTGCTCACCCTCGTCGCGTGGGGCGCTCTCGCCGATCGGTACGGCGAGCGGATCGTCCTCGCCACCGGTGTCGCCGCGACGGCGCTCGCGGGCGTCGGGGCGATGCTCACGGGCGATCTCGTGCTCCTCGGGGTCTTCCTGCTCCTCGGAGGCATGGCGTCCGGCAGCGTCAACGCGGCGAGCGGCCGCGTCGTGATCGGCTGGTTCCCCCGGAATCGCCGCGGGCTCGCCATGGGCATCCGGCAGATGAGCCAGCCGCTCGGAGTCGCGGTCGCCTCGCTCACGGTGCCGCCGCTCGCGAGTGCCGCGGGGTGCCCGCCGCCCTGGCCCTGCCCGTCGTCCTGCTCGCCGTGCTCGCCGTCGCCTGCGCGATCGGCATCGTCGATCCGCCCCGTCCGCCCCGGACCGGGGCCTCGGCTCCGGTGCAGAACCCCTACCGCTCGGGTGCCGCGCTCTGGCGGATCCACGGCGTCTCAGCCCTGCTGGTCGTGCCGCAGTTCACCCTCTCGACCTTCGGCCTGGTCTGGCTGATCGCCGACCAGGGCTGGGAACCGTGGGCGGCCGGCGTCCTGGTGGCCGTCGCGCAGTTCGCCGGCGCGTTCGGCCGCATCGGAGTCGGGGTGCTGAGCGACCGCGTCGGGTCGCGGCTGCGTCCACTGCGCTGGGTCGCGGTGGCCGGAGTCGCGGCGCTGCTCCTCCTGGCCGCCACGAGCGCGGTCGACGGGGCGGTGGCCGTCGCCGCGGTCCTGTTCGTCGCGGCGACGACGATCTCGGTCGCCGACAACGGGCTCGCCTTCACCTCCGTCGCCGAGATCGCCGGGCCCTTCTGGTCGGGCCGCGCGCTCGGGGCGCAGAACACCGGGCAGTTCGCGGCGGCGGCGATCGCGGCGCCGGCTGTCGGCGCGCTGATCGGCCTGGTCGGCTATCCGCTCGCCTTCGCTATCGTGGCGCTGACGCCCGCCCTGGCAGCTGCCGCTCGTGCCGTCGCGGGCGGTGGAGGAGCAGAACCCGAGCTGGAGAGGGCGCGCCGGCGACGATCGTGGCCGAGCGCGCCTCCCGGCGGAGCTTCTGCAACCCCGTGACCGTGCCGGGGCTCGCGTCTAGCGTGGAGCCATGGCCGAACGACTGCGCTCGAGTGTCAGCCCCTACCTCCGCTCCCACGCGGACAATCCCGTCGACTGGTTCCCCTGGGGTGAGGAGGCGTTCGCCGAGGCCGAGCGGCGGGACGTGCCGGTGCTCGTGTCGATCGGCTACGCGACCTGCCACTGGTGCCACGTCATGGCCCGCGAGTCGTTCTCGGACCCCGTGCTCGCCGAGCGCCTGAACGGCGGATTCGTCGCCGTGAAGGTCGACCGCGAGGAGCACCCGGACGTCGACACGGCCTACCTCACCGCGGCGAGTGCGTTCACGCGGAACCTCGGCTGGCCGCTCACGGTCTTCACGACTCCGGCCGGCGAGCCGTTCTACGCCGGTACTTACTTCCCGCCCCGTGCGGTCGGCGGGGTCCCCGCGTTCTCGGACGTCCTCGACGCGGTCGGCGAGGCCTGGCGGCTGCGGCGCGACGAGGTGCACGCCACGGCGGGCTCGCTGGCGAACGCGCTGCGCGAGGCGACCGCCGCGCTGCCCACCGCGAGCGCGCTGCCGGACGACGGCGCGCTCGATGCCGCCGTCGCACGCCTCGCCGCCGAGGAGGACCGCGAGCACGGCGGCTTCGGCGGGGCGCCGAAGTTCCCGGTGGCCCCCGTCCTCGGCTTCCTCGCCTCGCGGGCGAGCGGTGCGGAGCTCGCCGAGCGCACTCTCCTGACCGTCGCCGCCTCGCCGCTGCGCGATCGCGACGGCGGCTTCTTCCGCTACGCGACCCGAGGAGACTGGAGCGAGCCGCACTACGAGCGGATGCTCTACGACAACGCGCAGCTGCTCGACGTCGCCGCCCTGCTGCTCGGCCGCTCCGACGTCCGGGACCGGGACGCCCTGGCGGGCGTCGCGGACGGCATCGCCTCCTTCCTGATCACCACCCTGCAGCGCCCCGGCGGCGGCTTCGCGAGCGCGCAGGACTCCGGAGAGCATCGTCGACGGCCGGCGCTCCGAGGGCGGCTACTACCTCGCCGAGGACCGCTCGGGCCTCGAGCCGCCCGCGCTCGACGAGAAGGTCGTCACCGGATGGAACGGCCTCGCGATCCAGGCGCTCGCGCGCGCCGGTCGTGTCCTCGGACGGCCGGAGTGGCTCGACGCCGCCCGCCGCGCCGCCGACTTCCTGCTCTCCCGCCATGTCGTCGACGGGGTCCTCGTCGTCCGCGCCTCGCTCGACGACCGCGTCTCGACCGCCCGCCCGGCGCTCGAGGACCTCGGCATGCTCGCCGGCGGACTCCTGCAGCTGGCACTCGCCGGCGGCACGCCCCGCTACGCGCAGGCCGCCCGGTCGCTCCTCGACGGCGCGCTCGACGCCGCCTCGGGATGGCCGCCCTTCGCGCTCCCCGGCGGCGGCGACCTGGCGCTCGCCGCGCGCGGACTGCTGCTCGCGGCGGATCCGTCCGAGGGTGCGTACCCCTCCGGCCTCTCGGCGACGGCGCGCGCCGCGCACGAGCTCTTCCTGCTGACGGGGGAGCGGCGCTACCGCGAGGCGGCCGAGGCGGTGGTCGCCGCGGTGGCTCCGGGCGCCCTCGGGCAGCCGATGGGCTTCGGCGCCGTGCTCGCGCTGGCCTCGGCGCTCGCCGCGCCCGTTCTGCAGCTCGTCGTGGTCGCCCCGGACGACGCCTCGCTCGACGGCCTCGCGACGGGTTCCCGCGCGACCGACGTGGGGGTGCTGGCGCTGGTCACCGATCGGGAGGCGGCCGCCTGGGCGGGCGCCGGCTTCGAGCTCTTCGAGGGCAGGACGTCGCGCGACGGACTCCCGACCGCCTACGCCTGCGAGGCGTTCGTCTGCGCGCTGCCGACGACGCGCCTCCCGGAGCAGCTCGTCAGGCGGCCGTGACCACGAGGGGCGCGTCCGGATCGGCGGCCCACTCGTTCAGCGATCCGTCGTAGATCGCGACGTCGCGCACGCCGAGGAGCGTGAGGGCGAGGGCGTCGGCCGCGGCGGCGATGCCTCCTCCGCAGTACAGGACCACGCGCTCGGCGTCGACCGCGTCGCCGAAGAGGGTGCGGAGCCGGTCGAGGGGCAGGAGTGTGTTGGTCTCGCGGTCGACCAGTCGCGCCGCCGGCACGCTGCGGGAGCCCGGGATGTGGCCGCGGCGCGGACGCTGGCCGGCCTCGCCGGTGAACTCCTTCGGCGGCACGGCGCAGACGAGCGCGCCGGGGGCCTCGCCGCGGACGATCCGCTCGACGTCGGCCTTGTCGACCCAGAGCGGCCGCTCCTCGCGGACCGTGAGCCCGTCGCGCGGGACGGGCGCGACGCGCCCCGTCTCGAGCGGGCGCGCCTCCTGACGCCACGCGGTGAGACCGCCGTCGAGGACGGCGACCGAGTCGAGCCCGCGGTGCGCAGCAGCCACCACAGCCTCGACGCCCACTGGCCGACGGCGGAGTCGTAGACGACGACCACGGAGTCGTCGTCGATGCCGAGTGCCCCGACCGCGGCGGCGAACCGCTCGGCGGCGAGCCTCGTGAACGGATGCGGCGCCTCGGCGTCCGAGAGGTGCTCGAGCAGGTCGGCGAACACCGCCTCGGGCACGTGCCCCTCGACGAGGTACTGGTCCTCGCCCGTGAGGTAGCGGTAGCGCCCGTCGAAGGCGGGCACGAAGAGCACACTGGCGTCGATCACGACGAGTCCGTCGCGGCCGAGCTGATCGGCCAGCCACTGCGTCGAGACGATCGGCCGGGCCAGGTAGGGGAGCTGCTCACCCGCCCCACGCTAGGCGCCGGTCGTCCCGGCCGCACCCCGGCGCGTAACCCGGCTTCACCTGGGCCCGTCGAACAGGGGATCGCCGTCGCGAGCACGCGGGATCGTGCTCGACAGGCGCGCGCCTCAGCACTCGATGACGTTGACCGCGAGACCGCCCTCGCTGGTCTCCTTGTACTTCGAGGACATGTCGATGCCGGTCTGCCGCATCGTCTCGATCACCGTGTCGAGCGAGACGCGATGGGTGCCGTCGCCGTGCAGCGCCAGCCGCGCCGCGCTGACGGCCGTCGAGGCGGCGATCGCGTTGCGCTCGATGCACGGGATCTGCACGAGCCCGCCGACCGGGTCGCAGGTCAGCCCGAGGTGGTGCTCCATCGCGATCTCGGCAGCGTTCTCGACCTGGCGGGGCGTCCCGCCGAGCACGGCGCAGAGCGCCTCCGGCGGCCATGGCGCACGCCGAGCCCACCTCGCCCTGACAGCCCGCCTCCGCCCCCGAGATCGACGCGTTCGTCTTGCAGAGCGAGCCGATGGCCGTGGCCGTCAGCAGGAAGTCCCGCAGGCCGGCCCGGTCCGCCCCCGGCACGAAGCGGAGGTAGTAGTGGCCGACCGCGGGGAGGATGCCCGCCGCTCCGTTCGTCGGCGCGGTGACCACGCGCCCGCCGGCGGCGTTCTCCTCGTTCACCGCCAGCGCGAAGGCGTGCAGCCACTCGACCGCCGTCACCCGGGCGGCATCGAGCGGATCGTGCTCGAGCGCCTCGAGCCGCTCCCGCATCAGCGAGGCCCGGCGGCGCACGGCGAGCCCGCCCGGCAGGACGCCGTCGGTCGTGAGTCCGCGGTCGACGCACGCCGCCATGGCGTCCCAGATCGCGTCGAGCCGGGCGTCGACGTCGACGCCGGGATGCAGCGCCTCCTCGTTCGCCGCCGCGACGCCGGCGATGCTCGCGCCGGTGCGGTCGCAGGTGGCCAGCAGGTCGGCGCCCGACGCGAAGGGGTGCGGATGCTCCGCCAGCGCCGCGAGAGGCGCCCGCTCACCTGCGCGTCGGATGAATCCCCCGCCGATCGAGTAGTAGGTCTCCTCCCACGCGGGCAGGGCGTCCTCGCCCAGCCAGACGCTGAAGGTGAGCGCGTTGGGGTGCTCGGGCAGGCGGGTGCGCGGCTCGAAGCCGACGTCGTCCGGCGTCATCGGCACGGGCTGCTCGCCCGCCAGGAGGATCGACCCCTCGTCGTCGAGCCGCCGCCACGCCCCGCGCACCTGCTCGGGGTCGCACGTCTCGGGAGCCAGCCCCGACAGCCCGGCGACGACCGCGTCGGGAGTGCCGTGGCCGATCCCGGTGGAGCCGAGGGACCCGTAGAGGGTGCAGCCGACGCGGCTCACCCGCGGCAGGAGTCCGGCCGCGCGCAGGCGCCCGGCGAGGTCGAGAGCGGCGCGCATCGGGCCCACCGTGTGGGAGCTGGACGGGCCGATCCCCACGCTGAACAGGTCGAGGACGGAGACGTAGGCGCTCATGACGCGAGACTACGCCCGGCTCGCTCGGAAGGGGCGGGCGCTCGAATACGTCCGGCCTGTCGAGCTCCGCGCAACCCTCCCGCGCGGCGTTCCGGTGCTCTCCCAGGCTCGCGCCGAACAGATCTCCACCCCGGCGCGGCCGGGCCTCTCGGGAGGAAGGACCATGCAGAGGATCGCAGACCGGCTCGTCTCCTGGGCGAGCATCCTCGACGAGGGCGCACTCGCCCAGGCGCTCACCGCCTCCGCGATGCCGTTCGTCTTCCCTCACCTGGCGCTCATGCCCGACGCCCACCTGGGTCGCGGCGCGACAGTGGGGTCCGTCATCCCGACCCTCGGCGCGATCATCCCCGCAGCGGTCGGAGTGGACATCGGCTGCGGGATGATCGCCGTGCGCACGGGGTTCGTCCGCGACGACCTGGTCGGCCGCGACCTCGCCGCCCTGCGCTAGCGGATCGAGCGCGCCGTGCCGCTGTCGGCGGGAGCCGCCAACCGGAGGATCGCCGAGACCGCCGCACCGCGGATCGCCGAGCTCAGGGCGCTCGCCGCCGCGGCGGGCTTCGACCCGGCGCGGTACGCGACGCGGTGGGCGGTGCAGCTGGGCTCGCTCGGCAGCGGCAACCACTTCATCGAGGTGAGCCGCGACGAGAGCGGTGTGGCTGTTCCTGCACTCGGGCTCGAGAGGAGTCGGCAACCGGATCGCGAGCGAGCACATCCGGATCGCCCGCGAATCCTGCGCGCGACGGCGGATCGCCCTGCCCGACCCGGACCTCGCACACCTCGAGGAGGGCACGGAGGAGTTCGCCCGGTACATCGCCGAGCTCCGCTGGGCGCAGACCTACGCGCTGCTGAACCGCGAGGAGATGATGGACCGGGTCGTCCGGCAGCTCTCGGAGTGGATCGGCTCCGAGGTCGACGAGCTCGAGCGGATCAACTGCCACCACAACTTCACCGAGCGGGAGCACCACTTCGGCCTCGACGTCTGGGTGAGCCGCAAGGGCGCGATCCAGGCCGACGCGGGGCGCCCCGGCCTCATCCCCGGCTCCATGGGCACGGCGTCGTACGTGGTCGTCGGACGCGGCGACGCGATGTCGCTGAACTCGTCGCCGCACGGGGCCGGCCGCGAGTACTCGCGCTCGGCGGCACGCCGGACCTTCACGCGCGAGCAGCTGCGCGAGGCGATGGCCGGCATCGAGTACCGCGACACGGAGGCGTTCCTCGACGAGATCCCGGCGGCCTACAAGCCGATCGACCGCGTGATGGCCGACGCCGCCGACCTGGTCGAGGTGAGGCACACGCTGCGCCAGCTGGTGAACGTGAAGGGCGACTGAGCGGAGCGGGCCGGCCGGGGAGTCCCGGCCGGCCCGTCGTGTCAGCGGATCGTCTTGCGCGCCGTGATCTGCCCGGTGTCGAAGCCCAGCAGGTGCAGGCCGCCGTGGAAGCGGGCGTGCTCGACCTTGATGCAGCGGTCCATGACCACCGTCAGGCCCTTCGACTCGCCGTACTCGGCCGCCTCCTGGTTCCAGATGCCCAGCTGCACCCAGACGGTCGGCGCGCCGATCGCGACCACGTCGTCGATCACGGAGGGGATGTCGCTCGCCTTGCGGAAGACGTCGACGATGTCGGGCACCACGGGCAGGTCGGCCAGGCTCTTGTAGACCGGCTGCCCGAGGATCTCGGTGGCGTTCGGGTTCACGAAGAACAGCTCGTAGTCGCTCGACTGCTTCAGGTACGTCGAGACGAAGTACGACGAGCGCGCCGGGTTCGGCGAGGCGCCCACGATCGCGACGGTCTTCGCGCGGCGGAGGATGTCGAGGCGCTGCTTCGCGTCGGGCCCCACCCAGGTGCGCTGCGAGCGCAGCATCTTCGCCAGCGGCGAGTTGGCCGGGACGGAGCAGCTCAGTCCGTTCGACAGCTGGACGACGGTGTCGTCGGTCGTGCTCATGGGATCAGACCTCCACGGTGGGGGAGAGGAGGGTGGCCGAGGCGTCCTCCGGGAGCTCGCTCGGCGCGTCCGGCGTGCCGTGCTTCTCGACGGCCGTGGTGAGCGCCTGGTCGAGGTCGTAGATGATGTCGTCGGCGTCCTCGATGCCGACCGACAGGCGGACGAGGCCGGGCAGGACGCCCGCGTCGAGCAGCTGCTGCTCGGTGAGCTGCGCGTGCGTCGTCGACGCCGGGTGGATGACGAGGGTCTTCGCATCGCCGATGTTGGCGAGGTGACTGGCCAGGTCGACCGACTCGATGAAGGTCTGGCCGACCGCGCGGCCGCCCTTCACGACGAAGCTGAAGACCGAGCCCGGCCCCTTCGGCAGGTACTTCTGCGCGCGCTCGTGGTGCGGGTGCTCGGGCAGGCCGGCCCAGTAGACCGCCTCGATGCGCGGGTCGGCGTCGAGCCACTCGGCGACGCGGCGCGCGTTGTCGACGTGGGCCTGGATCCGGTACGGCAGCGTCTCGACGCCCTGGGCGAGGAGGAACGCCGAGTGCGGGGCGAGCACCGGCCCGATGTCGCGCAGCTGCTCGGCGCGCAGCCGGGTGAGGAACCCGTACTCGCCGAAGTTGCCGTCCCACGAGAGGTCGCCGTACGAGGCGACGGAGTCGTGCAGCAGCGGGAACTTCTCGTGCGAGTAGTGGAAGCGCCCCGACTCGACGACGACGCCGCCGAGCGTGGTGCCGTGTCCGCCGAGGAACTTGGTCGCCGAGTGGATGACGATGTCGGCACCCCACTCGATCGGGCGCACCAGGTAGGGCGTGGCGACGGTCGAGTCGATGACGAGCGGGATGCCGGCGGCGTGCGCGACGGCGGCGAGGCCCTCGATGTCGGCGATCTCGCCGGACGGGTTCGCGATGGTCTCGGCGTAGAGGACCTTGGTCTTCTCGGTGATCGCCGCCGCGTAGTCGGCCGGATCGCTCGACTGCACGAAGGTCGTCTCGACGCCGAAGCGGCGCAGGGTGACGTCGAGCTGCGTGATGGACCCGCCGTAGAGGTTGGCGGAGGAGACGACGTGGTCGCCCGAGCCGACCAGCGCCGCGAAGACGATGAACTGCGCCGAGAGGCCGGACGCCGTCGCGACGGCGCCGAGGCCGCCCTCGAGGCTCGCGACGCGCTCCTCGAACGAGGCGACGGTGGGGTTGGAGAGGCGCGAGTAGACGTTGCCGTACTTCTGCAGCGCGAAGCGCGCCGCGGCGTCCGCCGTGTCGTCGAAGACGAACGCGCTGGTCTGGTAGATCGGCAGCGCGCGCGCACCGGTCACCGGGTCGGGGATGTTGCCCGCGTGGATTGCACGCGTCTTGAAGCCGTACTCGCGATCTGCCATGCGATCGACGTTACCCGCGTCCTCCGACACCACGGCGCGCAGGGTGTCGCAGTCCGTAACAGTCGGTGCGTCAGGTGGTCGCGTGCACGGCGGCCAGCGCCATCGCGGCGATCGCGAACCAGGAGCCGAGCGCCACGACGAGGGCGCGCCAGCCGGTCGTCACGAGGGCCCGGAGCCGCACACCGGTTCCCAGCGCGAAGAGCGCCGCGGCGAGCAGCCAGGTCTGCGCGACGGCCGCGGCCTCGAGCAGGCCCTCCGGCAGGGGCGCCCAGGTGCGCAGGAGCATCGCCGCGAGGAACCCGACCACGAACAGCGGCACGATCGCGGGGCGCGGTCCGGTGCCCGATCCGCTCCTGCGCGTGACGGCCGCGGCGACCGCGACCATCGGGGCGAGCAGCACGACGCGGGTCAGCTTGACGACCACCGCGATCGCGAGGGCGGAGGCGCCCGCGATCTGGGCCGTCGCGACGACCTGGCCGACGTCGTGCACCGACGCGCCGACCCAGTGCCCGAACTGATCGGCCGAGAGGCCCAGCGGGTGCTGCAGTGCCGGCAGCACGGCGATCGCGAGCGTGCCGCAGAGGGTCACCAGCGCGACCGGCACGGCCTGCTCCGACTCCTTCGCCCGGGTCGCCCCGGCCATCGCGCCGATCGCGGAGGCGCCGCAGATCGAGAAGCCCGCGGCGAGCAGGAGCGGCTCCCGCCCCGGCAGGCCCACCGCGCGGCCCAGGGCCCAGGTCAGCGCGAAGGTCGCGAGCACGATGCCCACGACCACGAGGATCGCCGCCCAGCCCAGCGCTGCGATGTCGACGAGCGAGAGCGTCAGCCCCAGCAGCACGATGCCCGTGCGCATCAGCGAGCGGGACGAGAACTTCAGACCCGGCGAGAGCGCACCGCTGAGGGTCGGACGCGCGGCAGGCACCTGCGCCACGAGGATCCCGAGCGCGACGGCGGCCGTCAGCATCGGCACCGCCGGCACCAGAGCGTGCACGAGTGCGGCGAGGACCGCCGCGGCCGCGCAGACCGCGACTCCGGGACCCAGGCGCCCGATCAGACCCACGACGGGAGCCACATGTGCGCCTGCCAGAAGGCGAACGAGGTCTGCTGCCCGGTCCAGAGAGGGTAGAAGAAGGCGGTGAGCGCTGCGGCGAGCGCGACGAACACCAGCACGATCACGAGGCCGCGGGTCCGCTTCGGCCGTGCGTCCTGCGGCGAGCCCATCACGATCCCCGCCGTCATCGCGAGCGCGAGCATCATGTAGGGCTGGAAGACGACGCAGTAGAACTGGAAGACCGTGCGGTCCAGGTAGAGCATCCACGGCAGGTAGCCCGCGACGATCCCCATCAGCACGAAGCCCGCGCGCCACTCCCGGTACCGCGCGAGGCGGTAGAGCAGGTACAGCAGCGCGGCCACCCCGGCGTACCAGATCAGCGGATTGGCGACCGAGGTGATCGCCTCGTCGCAGCGGATCGCCGTGCAGCCGTCGACGCCCTGGGCCTGGTCGACGAAGTACATGCTGGTCGGCCTCGTCATCAGCAGCCAGGTCAGCGGGTTCGCCTCGTAGGGGTGCGTGGCGCGCAGATTGATCGAGTAGTCGTACATCTGCACGTGGTAGTGCCAGAGGCTCTGCGCCCAGTCGGGGACCCAGGCCAGAGCACCCGTCCAGGCGTTGCCGGGGGCCTCCGTCGCCCACTGCCTGGCCCAGCCGCCGGAGGTGCGGAGCCAGCCGGTCCAGGTGAGGAGGTAGGCGGCGAGCGCGATCGGCACGACGAGGAGGAACGTCACCGGTCCTTGCTTGAGCACCGCCCCGCTGCCCCAGAACGGCACGCCCGCGCGGCGGCGCATCAGCGCGTCGACCACGACGAGGTACACGCCGTAGGCGGCGAGGAAGTAGATCCCGGTCCACTTCACGCCCGCGGCGAGGCCGAAGACGACGCCCGCGACCAGGAGCCACGGCCGCCACCAGAGCACGGGGCCCCAGCTGGGGAGGGCCCCCGCGGCGACCTTCTCGGCGAGCCGCAGCTCCGCCCAGCGGCGGTCCAGCAGCACGGCCGCCACTCCGCAGAGCGCGACGAACATCAGGATCCCATCGAGCAGCGACACGCGGGACATCACGATCGCGTGGCCGTCGAGGGCGAGGAGGAGGCCCGCGAGGGAGGCGATCAGCGTCGAGCGGAAGAGCATCCTCCCGATCGCTATGACGAGCGCCACCGCGAGGATCCCGACGACCGCGGTCGCGACGCGCCAGCCGACGCTGTCGTCGGCTCCGAACGCGCCCATGCCGAGCCCGATGATCCACTTGCCCAGCGGCGGGTGCACCACGAAGGAGGGGGCGCCGGTGAAGGTGTCGACGTCGCCCGCCGCGAAGCCCGGGTCGGGGTCCTCGGGCCAGGCGCCCTCGAAGCCGAGGTTCCAGAGGGTCCAGGCGTCCTTGACGTAGAAGGTCTCGTCGAACACGAGCGAGCGGGGGTGGCCGAGGTTCCACAGCCGCAGCACGGAGGCGAGCACGACCACGGCGATCGGCAGCCCGAGATCCCACAGCCGTCGCCGGAGCGGGGTGAGGGTCAGTCGGGTGAAGACGTCGTCGAACCAGGAGCCGCGCGGCACGTCGGGCTGCGGCTCGCGCACCCGGGGTGCGGCGGCGACGTCCTCCGCGGGCTCGACGGGCACCGACCGGGTCGCTCCGGCGGAGTCGAGGAGCAGGTCGTCGAAGTCGCGCTGCGGTCGGTCCGTCACCCGGCCATGCTAACGGGGCCTCACGGCACCACGACCGCCCGTCCGCGCACCTTCCCGTCGTGCAGTCGGCGGTACGCCTCCGGTGCCTCGTCGAGGGAGTAGCGCTCGGTGTGCACGCGCACGAGTCCGGCGCGCGCCAGGTCCAGCACCTCCATCAGCTCGGTCCGCGATCCCCAGTAGGGCGCGCGCACCGAGGCCCCGTACGGAGTGGAGAAGAAGCCGGTCGGGAGCACGCCGCCGCCGATGCCCACGATCTGCACCGCTCCGTCGGCCGCGACCACCTGGCGGGCGATCTCGAGCGTCGGCTCCGCGCCCACGAAGTCGAGGACCACCTCGGCTCCTCCCCGTCGGTCAGCTCGCGGATCCGGGCGACGACGCCCTCGTCGTCCGAGCGCAGCGTCTCGTCGGCGCCCACCTCGCGGGCGAGGGCCAGCTTCTCGTCCGAGAGGTCGAGCACGATCACGCGGACCGGCGAGATCGCCTTGAGGATCTGGATCCCGATGTGGCCGAGTCCGCCGCTCCCGATCACGACCGCGGACGCTCCGGCACGAGCTTCGAGGCGACCGAGCGGATCGCGTGGTACGGAGTCAGGCCCGCGTCGGTCAGCGAGACCGAGTCGACCGGGTCGAGGTCGCCCAGCGGCACCAGGTGCCGGACGTCGTCGATCACGACGTACTCCGCCATGGCGCCGGGCGAGCCCAGACCGGGAGGCGTGATCCCGAGCTCCGCCGCGTGCGGGCAGTAGTTCTCCCGTCCGGAGGCGCAGGTGCGGCAGACACCGCAGCCCCAGGGCCCGTAGACCGCGACAGCGTCGCCCACCTCGACGCCCGTCACGCCCTCGCCAAGCTCGTCGACGACTCCGGCGCCCTCGTGACCGAGGGTCAGCGGGAGCCCGTAGGTGTACTGGTCCTCGGGGAGGCCCATCAGGAACGAGTCGGAGTGGCAGAGCCCCGCCGCGGTCACCCGGAGCAGGACCTGGCCCGGTCCGGGCACGGGCTTGTCCACCTCGACGACCTCGGGCTCGCTGCCGATCTCGCGGTACTGCACTGCCTTCACGGTTCTCCTTCTCCCTCCCGGGCGCGATCGCCCCGGGACCTCCACCCTCCGCTCTGCTCCTGGAACCCCGCAGGAGCTTGCGCTGGATCGGGGCTGGGAGACTGGCCGCATGATCATCCTCGCGGGCACGCCCATCGGAAACCTCGGCGACGCCTCCCGGCGGCTCGTGGAGGCGCTCTCGACCGCGCAGCACGTCGCCGCCGAGGACACCCGCGTCACGATCCAGCTGCTGCGGGCGCTCGGCATCGAGAACCGGCCGACCCTCTACGCGCTGCACGACCACAACGAGCGCCAGCGGGCGGCCGAGCTGGTCGAACTCGCCCGGGAGGAGGACCTGCTCGTGCTCAGCGACGCCGGCATGCCCACGGTGTCCGATCCGGGGTACCACCTCGTCGAGACCGCGGTGGCCGCCGGAGTCGCGGTCACGGCGCTCCCCGGACCCTCGGCCGTGCTGATGGCGCTCGCCGTCTCGGGCCTGCCGACCGACCGGTTCAGCTTCGAGGGCTTCCTGCCGCGCAAGCACGGCGAGCGGGTGTCGACCTTCCGCTCGCTGGTGGACGAGCGCCGCACCATGGTGTTCTTCGAGTCCCCGCACCGCATCGGCGACGCGCTCGCCGACCTCGTCGAGGCGATGGGCCCCGAGCGCCGGGTCGTCGTCTGCCGCGAGCTGACGAAGATGTTCGAGGAGGTGCGCCGGGGCACCGCGGCCGAGCTCGCCGACTGGGCCGCCGGGGGGCTCCGCGGCGAGATCTGCCTGGTGGTGCAGGGCGCTCCGGAGCGGGAGGCCTCGCAGGATGATGCGCTCGCCGACGTGCTCGCGCGGGTCGCCGCCGGAGCTCGGCTCAGGGAGGCGTCCGCGGAGGTCGCCGAGCGCACAGGCCTTTCCCGGCGCGAGCTGTACGAGGCGGCCCTCGCCTCCCGCCGCGGCTGAGCGCGTCGTCACACAGAAGGAGCAGCACCGCACGGTGAATAGGGATGGTCGCCATGTCCGACGGCGCCTCCTTCTATCTCACGACCCCGATCTTCTACGTCAACGACGTCCCCCACATCGGGCACGCGTACACGGAGGTCGCGGCGGACGTGCTGACCCGCTGGCACCGTCAGGCGGGCGACGACACCTGGCTGCTCACCGGCACGGACGAGCACGGACAGAAGATCCTGCGCACCGCGACCGCCAACGGGACGACTCCCAAGGCGTGGGCCGACCGCCTCGTCGAGACCGCGTGGCAGCCGCTGCTCAGCACGATCGACATCGCCAACGACGACTTCATCCGCACCACGGACGAGCGGCACGAGGTCAACGTGCAGAAGTTCCTGCAGAGGCTCTACGACGCCGGCGCGATCTACACCGGCGAGTACGAGGGCTACTACTGCGTGGGCTGCGAGGAGTACAAGCAGCTCTCGGACCTCGACGAGGGCACCGGCGACTACGAGGGCCAGTACGTCTGCAAGATCCACTCCAAGCCGGTGGAGCTGCTGAGCGAGAAGAACTACTTCTTCAGGATGAGCGAGTACACCGAGCGCCTGCTCGCGCTCTACGAGGAGCGGCCCGACTTCGTGCAGCCGGAGTCGGCCCGCAACGAGGTCGTCAGCTTCGTGCGCCAGGGACTCGCCGACCTCTCGATCTCGCGCTCGAGCTTCGACTGGGGCGTGAAGGTGCCGTGGGACGACTCGCACGTCGTCTACGTCTGGTTCGACGCGCTGCTCAACTACGTCACCGCCGTCGGCTACGGCCAGGACGACGAGGAGTTCGCCCGCCGCTGGCCGGCGACCCACATCGTCGGCAAGGACATCCTCCGCTTCCACGCGGTGATCTGGCCCGCCATGCTCATGGCCGCCGGGCTCGACGTGCCCAAGCAGGTCTTCGGCCACGGCTGGCTGCTGGTCGGCGGCGAGAAGATGTCGAAGTCGAAGCTCACCGGCATCGCTCCCGAGCAGATCACCGACACCTTCGGCTCCGACGCGTTCCGCTACTACTTCATGCGGGCGATCACGTTCGGCCAGGACGGCTCGTTCTCGTGGGAGGACCTCTCGGCGCGCTACCAGGCCGAGCTCGCGAACGGGTTCGGCAACCTCGCCTCGCGCGTGATCGCCATGCTCAACCGCTACTACGACGGCGTCGTGCCGGCACCCGCCGAGGCGACCCCCGCGGAGGAGCGCGTCCGGCGCACCGTCGCCGAGGCGGCGTCCACCGCCGACGCGGCGATCGACTCCCTCGCGATCCACGACGCGATCACCGCGGTGTGGACGATCGTCGACGAACTGAACGGCTACATCACCGAGCAGGAGCCGTGGGCCCTGGCCAAGAACGACGCCGACCGCGAGCGGCTCGGCACCGTCCTCTACACGGCGACGGAGGGCCTGCGCGCCCTGGCCGTGCTGCTCTCGCCGGTCGTGCCCCGCGCGACCGCGAAGCTCTGGACGGCGCTCGGCGTCGAGGAGTCGCTCGGCGCGCTGGCCGCGCAGCGGATCCGCGAGGCCGGGGAGTGGGGCCGCCTGCCCGTCGGCACGACCGTCGGCGCCCTCGAGGCCCTCTTCCCGCGCATCGAGGCCCCCGCGAGCTGACGCCGCGGGCCTGCTGATCGAGCCCGCGCGGCGGACGCCCTCCTCTGCTGATCACGTGGTCCGCTCCGCGGGCGTATCGGGATCCCCGATGTCCGGAGTCGGTCGGTCTCGATACGCCCCTGCGGGGCTACTCGACCAGCAGGCTCGGGTGCAGAACCTCGGCCGGAGCGCTCCTCAGTCGCGATGGTGGCTGACCGGTGCTCCTGGCCGAGGTTCTGCTGCGGCCGTCCTCCTGTGAGAGCCGCGCCTTCGGCCGGGGTGCGCAGCGCCTCTCGCTGCTGATCGAGTAGCGCTCGAAGCGCGCGTATCGAGATCCACGCCGTCTCGGAGTCGGCGGGGCTCGATGCGCCCCTGCGGGGCTGCTCGAGCAGCAGAGGGGGCGCGAGATCCCTCCGCCCCGGACGCGGGCCGTCCGGAGCCCTCCCGGTAGCCTGGAGCGCATGAGCGACAGCCAGCACGTCCGTGCCCGCGAGAACACCTCCGGCCGCGACCTGACGTACCCTCCGCTGCCCGAGGCCCTCGTGGTCCCCGTCTACGACAACCACACGCACCTCGAGATCGCCGACGGCCTCGAGCCGCTCGACTACCGCGAGCAGCTCGACCGGGCCTCCACGGTCGGCGTCCGCGGAGTCGTCCAGGTCGGGACCGACGTGGCGACGAGCCGCTGGTCGGCCGAGATGGCCGCTGCCGAGCCGCGCATGCTGGCCGCGGTCGCGATCCACCCCAACGAGGCGCCCGAGCTCGAGGCCCGCGGGGAGCTCGACGACGCCCTCGCGGTGATCGCCGAGCTCGCGACGCAGCCGCGCGTGCGCGCCGTCGGCGAGACCGGGCTCGACTTCTTCCGCACCGGCGAGAGCGGCCGCGGCGCCCAGTTCCGCTCGTTCGAGGAGCACATCCGCATCGCCAAGGAGAACGGGATCGCGCTGCAGATCCACGACCGCGACGCGCACCGCGAGGTGATGGACACGCTCCGCCGTGTCGGCGCCCCCGAGCGCACCGTCTTCCACTGCTTCTCGGGCGACGCCGAGATGGCCAGGATGTGCGCCGAGGAGGGGTGGTACCTGTCCTTCGCGGGCAACGTCACCTTCAAGAACGCGGAGTCGCTGCGCGAGGCGCTGTCGGTCACTCCGCGGCACCTGATCCTCGTCGAGACCGACGCCCCGTTCCTCACTCCGAGCCCGCTGCGCGGCCGCCCGAACGCTCCGTACCTGCTCCCGCACACGCTGCGCGCGATGGCGCTGCACCTCGAGACCGACGTGGGGCACCTGGCCGCGACCATCGCCTCCAACACCGAGCAGGTCTACGGCGAGTGGGGCGGCGAGGTCGGCTCGGAGCCGACGGAGCCCGTGGGGCAGCTGGCATGAGCGGCCGCCACGCGGCGGACGCCGAGGCGCCCGCCGTTCCGCGGCTGCTCGGCCCCGCCGAGATCCGCGACCTCGCGCAGCTGCTGGACGTGACGCCGACCGAAGCTCGGTCAGAACTTCGTGCACGACGCCAACACCGTGCGCCGCATCGTCAAGCTCGCGCGCGTGCAGGCGGGCGAGACCGTGGTCGAGATCGGACCCGGCCTCGGCTCGCTGACGCTGGGCCTGCTCGAGGCCGGCGCGCAGGTCGTGGCCGTCGAGATCGACGGGCGGCTCGCCGAGCAGCTCCCGCGCACGGTCGAGCTGATGGCGCCCGGGGCCGACCTGCACGTGGTGCACGCCGACGCGATGCGCGTGCTCGAGCTGCCGGGCGATCCCGTCCGTCTCGTGGCGAACCTCCCGTACAACATCTCGGTGCCGGTGCTGCTGCACTTCCTCGAGCACTTCCCGAGCATCCGCTCCGGAGTGGTCATGGTGCAGTCCGAGGTCGGCCTCCGGCTCGCCGCGGGCCCGGGCTCCAAGGTCTACGGCGGCCCCAGCGTGAAGGCCGCCTGGTTCGGCTCGTTCTCGACCGGCGGCACCGTCTCGCGGCAGATCTTCTGGCCCGTCCCCAACGTCGACAGCGTGCTCGTGGCGTTCGAGCGCGGCGAGGAGCCGGGCGACGAGACCCTGCGCCGGGCCGTCTTCGCGGTCGTCGACGCGGCCTTCGCCCAGCGGAGGAAGATGCTGCGCCAGTCGCTCGCCCCGCTCTTCGGCGACAGCGCCTCGGCGATCGCCGCCCTCGAATCGGCGGGCGTCCCGCAGACTGCTCGCGGCGAGGAGCTGACCGTCGACTCCTTCGTCGCGCTGGGCCGCACGCTCGATCCCGCTCGCGTGCCGACCCGCGGCGGCACCGTGCCGGACCCGGTCGAGGAGGACCCCGGGACGGACCCGTCCGACGGGCACGAGGGCCCCTCCGCCACCCTGTAGCTTGGAGGCATGGCTGCTCGCGCGACGTCGACCGTGGTCCACGCGCGGGCACCGGGCAAGATCAACGTCTTCCTCAAGGTGGGGGCCGTTCGCGAGGACGGCTACCACGAGCTCGCGACCGCGTTCCAGTCGCTCTCGCTCTACGAGGACGTGCGCGCCAGCGCCGCCGACGACTTCTCGGTCGCCTTCTCGGGCTCGATCGACACGAGCGGCCTCGCGGTCGACGGCAGCAACCTCGCCGTCAAGGCCGCGAGAGCGCTCGCACGAGCGACGGGCCACCGCGGAGGCGTGCACCTCGAGATCGAGAAGAACGTCCCGATCGCGGGCGGCATGGGCGGCGGATCGGCCGACGCGGCCGCGACGCTCCTCGCCTGCGACGCGCTGTGGGGCACGGCCTGCACGCGGGAGCAGCTCCTCGGCATCGCCGCGAGCCTCGGCGCCGACGTGCCCTTCGCCTTCACAGGCGGCACGGCGATCGGAGTGGGCCGCGGCGACGAGCTGAGCCCCGCGCTCGCGAAGGGCCGCTTCGAGTGGGTGCTCGTGCTCTCGGAGCAGGGGCTCTCGACTCCGGAGGTCTACAGCGAGCTCGACCGCCACCGCGAGCGGCACCTGCACGACTTCCGCCCCATCTCGGCCTCGCCGAGCGTCGACCCCAATGTGCTGCAGGCGCTGAGGGCGGGCGACGCGGCGATGCTCGCCGACGCGATGCACAACGACCTCCAGGCTCCGGCGCTGCACCTGCAGCCGGGTCTGGCGCGGATCCTGGAGCGCGGCGAGGAGAGCGGCGCCCTCGGCGGGCTCGTCTCGGGCTCGGGACCCACCGTCGCCTTCCTCGCGGCGGACGCGGATGCGGCTCTCGAGCTCCAGCTGGAGCTGACGACCGCGCGCTACAAGGCCCTCCGCGTGACCGGCCCCGTGCACGGAGCGAGACTCCTCTCGATCTGAGCGGGCCCCAGCCCGCACCCCGCGCAGTGGCTTAGAGTGCGGCTCATGCCCCCAGAAGAGCCGCACTGCTCGCGATCCTCACGGGGATCGTCTCCGCCGTCGTCGCCCTCGCGAGCGCCGAGCTCGTGGCCGTGTTCACGGCGCCGGAGGCGGTCCGCTCGTCGCGGTCGGGGGTTTCGTCATCGACATCGTGCCGCCCGGCGTGAAGGACACGGTGATCGCGCTGTTCGGCACGGGCGACAAGATCGTGCTGCTCGCCTCGCTCGCGTTCGCGGTCGCGCTGCTCGCGGTCGCGGCGGGTCTGCTGGAGTTCCGCCGCCCGCCGCTGGGCGCGCTGCTCCTCGTGGTCGTCGCCGGTCTCGGCGCCCTCGCCGCGGTCACACGGGAGGTGCGACCGGACTTTCGGCCGCTCCGAGCATCGCGGGCATGGTCGCCGGCGCGCTGGTGCTTTGGACCGCCTCGGCCCGGCTGCGCGCCTGGGACGACGAGCCCGCGCGGGGTGGGACCGACCGGCGGTCCTTCCTCCGCCTCGTGGGCATCGCCGGAGCCGCCGCCGTCGTGGTGGGCGTCGGCGCCCGCCTGGCCACCGCCGCCTCCGCGGCCGTCACCGCCGTCCGCGAGGCCGTGGTGCTGCCGAGGGCCGCGGCCGCCGCCCCGCCCGTCCCGGCCGCCGCCGTCCTCGACGACGTCGAGGGCATCAGCTCGTTCGTCACCCCGAACGCCGAGTTCTACCGCATCGACACGGCCCTGTCGGTCCCCTCCGTCGACCCCGCCGACTGGTCGCTCCGGATCCACGGCATGGTCGAGGAGGAGATCGTGCTCACCTGGGACGAGCTGCTCGCCCTGCCGCTCGAGGAGCACCTGGTGACCCTGTCGTGCGTCTCGAACGAGGTGGGCGGCGATCTGATCGGCACCGCGCTGTGGCTCGGCTACCCGATCCGCGAGCTGCTCGCCCGCGCACGGCCGACCGCCGGCGCCGACATGGTCCTCTCGCGCAGCATCGACGGCTTCACCGCCTCGAGCCCGCTCGAGGTGCTGGCCGACGAGAACCGGGCGAGCATCCTCGCCGTCGGGATGAACGGCGAGCCCCTGCCCGTCGAGCACGGCTTCCCGGTGCGGATGGTCGTGCCCGGGCTCTACGGCTACGTCTCCGCGACCAAGTGGGTCACCGAGCTGAAGGTGACGACGTTCGCCGACGACGTGGCCTACTGGTCGACGCGCGGCTGGACGGAGCGCGGCCCGATCAAGGTCGAGTCGCGGATCGACGTGCCGCGCCAGGGTCAGGCGGTCGCCGCGGGCACGGTCGCGGTCGCCGGAGTCGCGTGGGCTCCGCACACCGGCATCTCGAAGGTCGAGGTGCAGGTCGACGGGGAGTGTGGCAGGAGCGCTCGCCTGGCCGAGGCGGTCACCGCCGACACGTGGATCCAGTGGGTCTACGAGTGGGAGGCCCTGCCCGGCGATCACGTCCTGCTCGTGCGGGCCACCGACTCCGAGGGGCTCACCCAGACCTCGGACGAGGCGCCGCCGGCTCCCGACGGAGCCACCGGCTGGCACCTCAGGACGATCACCGTCGCCTGGCGGTCGGCCGGGCCGCTCCGGAGCCCCGTAAAATCGATCCCTATGGCACATCTCCTGGGCGCTGAGGCGCTGCGACTCGAGTACCCCACGCGGGTCATCTTCGACGACGTCTCGCTCGGCATCGAGGAGGGCGACCGCATCGGCATCGTCGGCCGCAACGGCGACGGCAAGTCGACCCTCCTGCGCCTGCTCGCGCAGCGCATCGAACCGGACGCGGGGCGCGTCACGCACCGCCGCGGCGTCACGCTCGGCATGCTCGACCAGGCCGACACGGTCGACGAGGAGCTCACGGTCGCCCAGGCGGTCGTCGGCGGGCTCGAGGAGCACGAGTGGGCGGGCGACGCGCGCACCCGCGACGTGATCGCCGGTCTCCTGCGCGACGTTCCGTGGGACGGAGTCGTCGGCTCGCTCTCGGGAGGCCAGCGCCGCCGGGTCGCCCTCGCGAAGCTCCTCGTCGGCGACTGGGACGTGGTCTTCCTCGACGAGCCCACCAACCACCTCGACGTCGAGGGCATCGCCTGGCTCGCCGAGCACCTCAAGCGCCGCTGGGCCACGGCCTCCGGCGGCCTCGCCGTCGTGACCCACGACCGCTGGTTCCTCGACGAGATCTGCACCGCCACGTGGGAGGTGCACGACCGCATCGTCGAGCCCTTCGAGGGTGGCTACGCGGCCTACATCCTGCAGCGCGTCGAGCGCGACCGCATGGCCTCCACCATGGAGGCCAAGCGCCAGAACCTGATGAAGAAGGAGCTCGCGTGGCTGCGCCGCGGAGCCCCGCCCGCACCGCGAAGCCCAAGTTCCGCATCGACGCGGCCAACCAGCTGATCGAGGACGAGCCGCCCGTGCGCGACTCCGTCTCGCTGTCGCAGCTCGCGGTCTCGCGACTGGGCAAGGACGTCGTCGACCTGCTGGACGTGACCGTGCGCTACGGCGAGCGGACGGTGCTCAACCGCATCGAGTGGCGGATCGCGCCCGGCGAGCGCACCGGCATCCTCGGCGTCAACGGCGCGGGCAAGTCGACCCTCCTGGGCCTGGTGGCCGGCAGCGTCGAGCCCACGAGCGGGAAGGTGAAGCGCGGCACCACGGTGCGCGTCGCGATCCTCGACCAGCAGCTGCGCGAGCTCACGGAGGTGCAGGACCAGCCCGTCCGCGAGATCATCGCGCAGCAGCGCACCAGCTACTCCATCGGCGGCAAGGACATGACGCCGGGGCAGCTGCTCGAGCGCCTCGGCTTCTCGAGCGCGCAGCTGTCGACGCCGGTGAAGGACCTCTCGGGAGGTCAGCGCCGGCGCCTCCAGCTCCTGCTGATCCTGCTGAGCGAGCCGAACGTGCTGATCCTCGACGAGCCGACCAACGATCTCGACACCGACATGCTCGCGGCGATCGAGGACCTGCTCGACTCCTGGCCGGGCACGCTGCTCGTCGTCTCGCACGACCGGTACCTGCTCGAGCGGGTCACCGATCAGCAGTACGCGGTGCTCGAGGGGGCGTTCCGGCACCTGCCGGGAGGCGTGGAGCAGTACCTGGAGCTGCGCCGCGCGCTCGAGAAGGCGGGGCCGGCGGCGCTGACCTCGTCCCCCTCCGCAGCACCCTCGGGGCTCGGTGGCGCCGAGCGGCGCACCGCCGAGAAGGAGGTGTCGGCGATCGACCGGCGCCTGCACAAGCTGACCCAGCTGGCGAAGACGGTGCACGAGAAGATGGCGACCCACGACCAGGACGACTACGACGGCATCCTGGCGCTCAACGCGACGCTCCGGGGCTACGAGGACGAGACCGCCGAACTCGAGCTGCGCTGGCTGGAGCTCTCGGAGCAGCTGGAGGGCTGAGCCGGGGCGGGCCCGTCCTCAGCCGAAGTCGAGCGAGAGCTTGCGGAGCAGCTGCGCCAGCCGCTCCTGCTGCGCGTGCGTCAGCGCGCCCAGCAGCTCCTGCTCGGCGTCGACCAGCCGGGTGATCGCGGCGTCCACGCGCGCGAGCCCGGACGGCGTCATCTGGACGAGGACGCCGCGTCCGTCGTTGGGGTCGTCGAGGCGCTCGACCAGCTCGCGCTCGACGAGGCGGTCGATGCGGTTGGTCATGGTGCCGCTGGTGACCATGGTCGCCTGCAGCAGCTGCTTGGGGGAGAGGCGGTAGGGGGCGCCGGCGCGGCGCAGCGCCGACAGCACGTCGAACTCCCACGTCTCGAGCTCCGAGCGGCCGAAGGCGATCCCGCGGGCGCGCTCGAGCTGCTTGGCCAGCCGCCGCATGCGGGAGAAGACCTGCAGCGGCGTGAAGTCCAGATCGGGTCGTTCCCTCACCCAGGCGTCGACGATGCCGTCGACCTCGTCGTTCGCGCTCACCCCTCCATTGTGGCGGGTGCGGGCTGCGAGGGTCCGCCCCGGGAGTCGTGAACGGGCGGCTCCGGAGTTCTGTGGGGGTCCCGGCCGGATGGCAGGATGGACGACGCGCGCGAGCGCGGTCCGCCATGGTGTAACGGCAGCACGGCAGCCTTTGGAGCTGTCCGGTCCAGGTTCGAATCCTGGTGGCGGAGCGGGGAAGACGAGGGTGCACCGGTCCCGGTGCGCCCGCCGAAGAGGAGACGCGATCATCGACAGCACGCTCGCGGTCGTGATCCTGGCCGCAGGCCAGGGCACCCGCATGAAGTCCCGCACACCCAAGGTGCTGCACCGCCTGGCCGGACGGCCGCTGCTCGGCCACGTCCTCGACACCGCGGCCTCGCTCGAGGCCGGGCACGTCGTCACCGTCGTGCGCCACGAGCGCGAGCGCGTCGCGGAGGCGGTGCTCGAGCACACGCCCGCGGCGCTCGTCGTCGACCAGGACGAGGTGCCGGGCACGGGACGCGCCGTCGAGCTCGGTCTCGCCGCTCTGCCCGCCGACTTCGCCGGGACCGTCGTGGTCCTCAGCGCCGACGTGCCGCTCCTGGACGCGCCGACCCTGCGCCGCCTGGTCGACGCGCACCTCGGCGCGGCGAACGCCCTGACGATGCTCTCGTGCGTGTTCGAGGACCCGACCGGCTTCGGCCGGATCGTCCGCGGCGAGGACGGCGGCTTCGCCTCCATCGTCGAGCAGAAGGACGCCGACGCCGACCAGCTCGCCATCGCCGAGATCAACGCCGGCGTCTACGCCTTCGACGCCGCGGCCCTCCGAGCCGTCATCGGCGGCATCGGCACGGACAACGCGCAGCGGGAGATGTACCTCACCGACGCCGCGGCCGCGCTCAAGGCCGCCGGCCGCGCGATCGAGGCCGTGCCCGTGCAGGACCGGTGGCTCGTCGCCGGCATCAACGACCGCGCGCAGCTCTCGGACGCGGCCGTCGAGCTGAACGCCCGCATCGTCCGCCGCTGGCAGCTCGAGGGCGTCACGATCCAGGACCCGGCGACGACCTGGATCGACGTGGACGCGGTCCTCGCGCCCGACGTCGAGATCCTGCCCGGCACGCAGATCAAGGGACCGACCGTCATCGCGACGGGCGCGATCATCGGCCCCGACACGACCCTCGACTCCTGCGAGATCGGCGAGGACGCCGTCGTGAAGCGCTCGGACGCCACCCTCGCCGTGATCGGCGCGGGTGCCCAGGTCGGGCCGTTCTCCTTCCTCCGCCCCGGCACCGTGCTGGGCGCGAAGGGCAAGATCGGCACGTACGTCGAGACGAAGAACGCCGTCATCGGAGCCGGATCGAAGGTGCCGCACCTCTCGTACGTCGGCGACGCGACCATCGGCGAGGAGTCGAACATCGGCGCGGGCTCGATCTTCGCCAACTACGACGGAGTGACCAAGGCGTCGTCCGTGGTCGGGTCGCACGTGCGCGCCGGGTCGCACAACGTCTTCGTCGCCCCCGTTAGAATCGGGGACGGAGCGTACACGGGTGCTGGAACGGTCGTCCGCAAGGACATCCCGGCCGGAGCCCTCGGCATCACCGTCGCTCCGCAGCGCAACATGGCCGGTTGGGTGCAGACCCACCGACCCAGGACCGCGGCGGCGACCGCCGCCGAGGCCGCCCGGGTGCTCGAGCCCGAGGGCTCGGACCAGCCGACCGGAGGAAGCGGAGAACAGTGACGGGCATCACCGCCAGCAACAAGAAGAGCCTGGTCCTCGTCTCGGGGAGGGCGCATCCGGCACTGGCGGAAGCGGTCGCCGACGAGCTGGGCACCGAGCTCGTGACCACCGAGGGGCGCACCTTCGCCAACGGCGAGCTGTACGTGCGCTACGGCGAATCCGTGCGCGGAGGCGACGTGTTCGTGCTCCAGTCGCACACCTCGCCGATCAACGAGTGGCTCATGGAGCAGCTCATCATGGTCGACGCGCTCAAGCGCGCCTCGGCGAAGCGGATCACGGTCGTCGCGCCGTTCTACCCCTACGCCCGCCAGGACAAAAAGGGCCGCGGCCGCGAGCCGATCTCGGCCCGCCTCGTCGCCGACCTGTTCAAGGCCGCCGGAGCCGACCGCATCATGTCGGTCGACCTGCACGCCGCGCAGATCCAGGGCTTCTTCGACGGCCCCGTCGACCACCTCTTCGCCATGCCTGTGCTGCTCGAGCACTTCCGCGAGAAGCTCGACCCCTCGACCCTCACGGTCGTCTCGCCCGACATGGGCCGCGTCCGCGTCGCCGACATCTGGAGCGACAAGCTCGGCGTGCCGCTCGCGATCATCCACAAGCGCCGCGACCCCAAGGTCGCCAACCAGGTCTCCGTGCACGAGATCGTCGGCGAGGTGGAGGGCCGCGTCTGCCTCCTCGTCGACGACCTCATCGACACCGGCCGCACCATCGCGAAGGCCGCCGAGGCGCTGAAGAACGCCGGAGCGATCGGCGTCGTCGTCGCCGCGACCCACGCGGTGTTCTCGGACCCGGCGCGCGAGCTCCTCAGCTCCGAGTTCATCGACTCCGTCGTCGTCACCGACACCCTCCCGCTGCCGGAGGAGAAGAAGTGGGACCGCCTGACGATCCTCCCGATCGCGCCGCCGCTGGCGCGCGCGATCCACGAGGTCTTCGACGATGGTTCCGTCACCTCCATGTTCGACGGCGACGCCTAGCCCGGCACGGCTCAGGAGGCGCCGTCCGCGGCGTTGTCCCCGGGCGCGATACCGCCGGTATCGCTTCTTCCTCCGCCTTGCAGACGACACCTCCGAGCCGCGCCGGCAGCCCCGGAGGCGCCGTCTGCGGCGTTGTCGTCGGGCGCGATACCGCCGGTATCGCTTCCTCCTCCGCCTTGCAGCCGACGCCTCCGGGCCGCGCCGACCGGTCGAGTTGGGCGTGCGCCTCCGAGCCGTGCCGGTGGTCGGGTGAGGCGTGCCGTCCTCGGGCGTGCGACCGCCAGTGTGGCGTGCACGTTCGCCCTGCGGACGAGGTCTTCGAGCCGCTCCGCGGGCGCGGTCCGGGCGACACGCGAATCGGTGTCCACCGGGAGAACCCCCGCACGAGGGGTGCTGGCCTAGGGTGAGCGGGTGCCCGAGCGACGCGAGACCGGTGAGCGGCATGCGCTGCGTCCCGCGGAGCCCGTCGGCGCGATCGCGCTCGCGGGAGTGTTCCTCGTCCTCTCGCCCGCGGCGCTCGAGGCCGGCTGGTGGCTGCTGCTCGGGATCGGCATCGCGGCCGCGCTGACCGTGATCGGGGCGATCGCCGACTCCGGTCGCGAGGTGCACGACGGCCCCACGGGGAGTGGCTCGCGCTCGCGGGCCGAGCGCTCGGTGCCTCCGCCCTCGCCCTCACGGCGGCTGACCACGTCCTCGGGGCCGCCGCGCGTCCCGCGGCGGTGCTCCTCCTGGTCGCGGTCACGGTCTTCGTCCTGCGCGGCGGCGTGGTGCGGCCGGCGCTCGCGCGGGTGCTCGGACTGCTGGTCCTCCTCCTGCTGACCGCGGCGGCCGTGACGGTGCTCGTCACCCCGCCCGTGGTCCCTCCGGCCGACACGGTGATCGGCGGTGCGGAGGGGGCGACCACCGCCGCGGCGTACGCCCTGTTCCTCGTCGCACCGGCTCCTCCGGCGTGCGCGTGCGCCTCCGGTCGGCACTCGTGACGACGGGCGCCGTCGCTCTCGCCGCGAGCGCCCTCGGTGCGGGGCTCCTGCTGCTCGTCGGCCCCGCGGCCCTCGCCGCGACGCCCACCCCTCTGCTGGCGGCCGCGGCGGGGACCGCGGCCCAGCCGCTCGTGGCGATCGCCGCCGTGCTCGCGTGCGTCCTCGCGCTCGTCGTGCTGCTCCGGCGCGACGCGAGCGCCCTCGTGCGACTGGTGCGCGCCGGCGAGATCCCCGGTCCTCTCGCGGGCATCAGCGCCAGGACGGGCGCGCCGGTCGCTCCCCAGCTGCTCGTCTGCCTGGTCTCGGTGCTCTCGGTCGTGATCCTCGACGCGGATGCGCTGCTCGCGTTCGCGGTCGGCGCCGGCCTCCTGGTGCTCCTCCTGCGCCGGATCGACCAGGCCGAGCTGCGCAGCTGGTCGGCGGTGGTGTCGGCGGTCGGCGCGCTGGTGCTGCTGCTCGCGCTGCCGACCGCGACGGCGGCGGCGGTGGCGGTGCTGCTCGCGGTGCTGCTGATCGTGCGGGCGTTCCGGCGCTGAAGTCCCGTCGGCGCCCCGAGCTCAGAGCGGTGCGGCCGCGGTGTCGATCGAGGCGGCAGCCAGGCGGAGGGCGAGCGGATCCGCGCGGACGCGGTCCAGACCCGCTCGGACGGCGCCGAGCGCGACGGCGCGGTCGCCCAGTGTCGAGGGGACGATCCGGGGCGCGGGGGCGTGGACGAGGGGCGCGATGCGCTCCGAGACGTCTGCCAGCAGTGGGCCGGCCGACTCGGCGAGAGCCCCGCCGACCACGAGGAGCGAGACGTCCAGCAGGTTGGCGAGGGTCGCGGCGACGCTCGTCAGGCGGACGGCGAGCCGATCGACGATCTCGAGGGCGAGGGCGTCCCCGGCGGCCGCGGCGGCCAGCACCTGCTCGGCGCCCGGGAGCGGCGCCGCATCCAGGAGCGAGGGCGCGCGGTCCTCGGTAGCGAGGGCCTCCTGCGCCCAGGTCCGGGCGAGCGCGGCGACGCCCTCTGCCGAGCCGACCCCCTCGACCAGGTCGAGGTAGCGCATCTCGCCGGTGAGGCCCCGGGCGCCGCGGAGCAGCGTGCCGCCGAGGACGACACCGCCGCCCAGGCGCTCGCCCGAGAGCAGGGTCAGATAGTCGGAGCATCCGACGGCCGCACCCCGCCAGCCCTCGGCGAGGGCCGCGAGGTTGGCATCGTTGTCGACCACCGGGCGCCAGCCCCGATCGGCGAAGCGGTCGGCGAGACCGGGGTTCATCGCGCTCCAGAAGCCGTTGTCGTCGGCGGGGAGCGGCCGTCGGCGTCGACCGGTGCCGGGACGCCGAAGGTGATCGCCAGCACCCCGGCATCGGCCACTCCCGCCTGCTGGAGTGTGCGGTCGAGGATCCGCTCGATGTCGGCGAGGCGCCGCTCGTGCGGGAGCTCCTCGACGGGCTCGTGCTCGACCGGCTCGACGCGGTGCGCGATCGAGTCGCCGAGGAGGTCCGCGACGTCGACGCCGACGCTGTGCTGACCGGCGTCGACCCCCACGATCACGCCCGCCTCGCGCCGCAGCGCGTAGCGGCGGGCGGGGCGGCCCTTGACGTAGTCGCCCGCAGCGCGCTGGTTCTCGAGCTCCTCGAGCCAGCCGAGCTCGATGAGGTCGTCGCAGACCGCGATCACGGTCGACCGCGTGAGCCCGGTGCGCTCGATCAGATCGGACGCCGTCATCGGCTCGCCGCTCCACGCGCCCTGCAGGATCTCGAGGGCGTTGCGCCGGCGCTGGAACGAGAACACGTTCTCGGACATCGGTTCCGCCTCCCTCTTGACCCGAGCGGGATCGGCTGCAACAGTACATCGCGTACTAGATTTTCTTCTCAGATTTAGTCGACGAAGCAACTTATCCCCGCCAGATCCACCTGCCAGACCGGGAGACGACGACGCCCCTCACCACCCCACCCAGCGGCGGCCTGCGCCGACGGACCCTCCTCACCGCCGCAGTGAGCGGGCGCCGCGGCGCTCGGTCTCGCCGCGTGCGCGTCCCCCTCGGGCGCCCGAGGTGCGACCGAGATCGTGTTCCACCAGTCCAAGCCCGAGGTCATCGGCTACTTCGACGAGGTGATCGAGAAGTTCCACGCCGCGCAGTCGCGCGTGCGGGTCGTCCACGACTTCTCCTCCAACCTCTCGGCAGGCTTCGTGCGGACCAACCCGCCGGACCTCGGCTGCCTCAACTACAACTTCGAGGTCGCGCGCTTCGTCGAGCGGGGGGCGTTCAGCGATCTGTCGGACATGCCGGAGGCGGAGCGCATCAACCCGGCGCTGCAGCCGCTGATCGAGCAGACCGCGTCGTACCCGGACCGGACCAGCGTGCTGCCGTACTCGCTGATGATGTCGGCCGTGCTCTACAACCGCGACATCTTCGCCCAGCAGGGGCTCGAGGTGCCGACGACCTGGACGGAGTTCCTCGCGGTCTGCGACGCGCTGCAGGCCGCGGGCATCACTCCGCTCTACAGCACCTACAAGGACCCGTGGACGGTCTCGCAGGGCCTCTTCGACTACTCCGTCGGCGGCACCGTCGACCTCGAGTCGTTCTTCTCGCAGCTGAAGGAGCAGGGCCCGGACGTCGGACCCGGGTCGCCGGTCTCGTTCCAGAAGGACCTCGCCGCGCCGATGGAGCAGATGCTGCAGATCGCCGCGTACTCGAACCCCGATGCGGCCAGCCGTGCCTACGGAGACGGGAACCTCGCGTTCTCGAACGGCGAGGCCGCGATGTACTTCCAGGGGCCGTGGGCGCTGAGCGAGATCGCGAAGACGGCCCCCGACCTCTCGGTCGGAGCCTTCCCGCTGCCGATGACGGACGACCCCGAGGACCGCCGCGTCGCGTCAACGTCGACCTCGCCCTCTGGATCCCGGAGGCCTCCACCAAGAAGGAGGCGGCGCGCGAGTTCCTCGCGTTCCTGATGCGGCCCGAGATCATCGACGCCTACAACGCCGACAACAACGCGTTCGGAGTGACGACCGACGCCCCGGCCGTGACCCAGCCCACCCTCGTCGAGCTGCAGGAGTTCTACGACCGCGCCGCGTTCAGCCTCGGCGCCTCGCAGCTGGTGCCGCAGAACATCCCGTTGCAGAACTACGTGCAGGGCATGGTGCTCGGCTCCGACCCGCAGTCGACGCTGCGCACCATCGACGCCGACTGGGCGCGCATCGCGTTCCGCTCCTGATCCCCCTCCTCCCGCCGACCACTCTCAGAGACGAGACACCATGGCCACCACCCTCCCCGCACGGACGGAGGAGCGGCGCCCCGTCGCTGCCCACGCCGTCGCGCGCACCACGCCGAAGCGGCGCCGGGACCTCACGCTCCCGCTCTTCCTGCTCCCCGCGCTGATCCTCTTCACGCTCGCGATCACCCTGCCCGCGCTGATGGGCATCTTCTTCAGCTTCACCGACTCCATCGGCTTCGGGAGTGGACCTTCATCGGCTTCACGAACTACGTGGCGCTGTTCTCGGATCCGGCGATCGCGGCGTCCTACGGATTCACGGTCGCTCTGGCGCTGATGACGGTGCTCCTGGTCAACGTGATCGCGTTCCTGCTCGCCATCGCCCTCACCACGCAGATCCGGGGCAAGGTCGCCCTCCGCGCCGTCTTCGTGCTGCCGATGGTCGTCTCGGGCATCATCATCGCGTTCGTCTTCAACTTCCTCTTCTCGAACTCGCTGCCGGGCTTCGCCGCGTCGATCGGATTCACGCCGCTCGCGAGCAGCATGCTCGCCGACCCGAACCTCGCGTGGCTCGCGATCGTGATCGTCACCGCCTGGCAGTCGGTCCCTTCCGCCCTGCTGATCTACATCGCGGGCGTCCTCTCGATCCCCGGCGACGTCTACGAGGCCGCGTCGCTCGACGGGGCCTCGACGTGGGGCAGTTGCGCTCCATCACGCTGCCGCTCGTCGCCGGCTACGTGGTCATCAACCTCGTCATCGGCTTCAAGAACTTCCTCAACTCGTACGACATCATCGTCGGCCTCACCAACGGCGGACCGGGCACCTCGACCCGCAGCGTCGCGATGACGATCTTCTCGGGCTTCACCAGCGGCGACTACGCCTACCAGATGGCCAACGCCACGATCTTCTTCCTCATCGCGCTCGTGATCGCGCTCGTGCAACTGCGCATCTCGCGCGGAAAGGCGGCCTTCTGATGACCAGCCAGGTCCCCCTCTCGCCGGCGCTGCCCGGCACCCGCCCCGCCGCCGACGCGGACGCCCGACGCGGTGGCCGCCGGAGCCGCTCGAACCTCCTGCTCACGATCGTCCTGGCGATCTGCGCGTTGACGGTCGTCGCTCCGCTCTGGGTCACCGTGACCATGGCGTTCAAGACCACCGCTCAGGCCGTGGACGGCAACGCCTTCTCGATCCCCGCCCCGATCTCGATCGACGGCTTCGTGCAGGCGTGGACCCTCACCGACTTCCCCCGCGGTTTCGCGATCTCGCTGCTCGTCACCGCGATCACCGTCGGCGGCACCATCGTGCTCAGCGCCCTCGCCGCCTACGCGATCTCGCGCAACTGGAGCAGGAGGTTCTACCGCTTCTCGTTCTTCTACCTGCTCGCCGCGATGTTCCTGCCGTTCCCCGTCCTCGCGCTCTCGCAGGTCTCGCTGACCGGACTCGTCGGCCTCGACAACCCGATCGGCGTCGCGATCCTGCACATCATGTTCCAGCTCTCGTTCAGCGTCATGCTGTTCACCGCGTTCCTCCGCTCGCTGCCCGAGGAGCTCGAGGAGAGCGCACGGCTCGACGGAGCGACCACGAACCAGGTCTTCTGGCGACTGGTGTTCCCGCTGCTCGCCCCCATGAGCGCCACGGTCGGCATCTTCGCCTTCCTCGCCTCCTGGAACGACTTCATGATGCCCTCGCTCATCACGTCCGACCCCTCGCTGCAGACGCTGCCGGTGCTCCAGAGCATCTTCCAGACGCAGTTCAGCAACGACTACAACGTCGCCTTCGCCTCCTACCTGATGGCCATGGCGCCGGCGATCATCGTCTACCTCTTCACCCAGCGCTGGGTCATGTCCGGCGTGACTCAGGGGGCGATCAAGCAGATATCGCGGGCCTCGGAGCGGCGATCTGCGGCGTTGTCGTCGGTCGTCGTAGCTCCGCTACGCCTTCCCTCCTCCGCCTTGCAGCTCACCACCCCGAGACCCGCGACCTCTGCTGGAGGCGCGGAGAGGGCCGTGCTGCGCACGAGCCGAGGGGGAGGGGCCGTGCTGCGCACGAGCCGAGGGGGGAGGGGCCGTGCTGCGCACGAGCAGCTGCTCAGGAGCGGGGGCCCACCTCTGCTGATCGAGTAGCCCGCGGAGCGGGCGTATCGAGATCCACGTCCGCCAGACGGCGGGCGCAACCGACACGACACAACGAACGGAAGGAACGGCATGACGGAGACCTTGCTCACCAGGAGCGGCACGGCGCAGGACGCGCAGTGGTGGCGGCAGGCGGCGGTGTACCAGGTGTACCCGCGGAGCTTCGCGGACGCGGACGGGGACGGGATCGGCGACCTGAAGGGGATCATCGCGCGCATCCCCTACCTCCGCGAGCTCGGGATCGACGCGGTGTGGCTGAGCCCTTCTACCCGTCGGCGCTGGCCGACGGCGGGTACGACGTGGCGGACTACCGCGACGTCGATCCGCGGATCGGGACCCTCGCCGAGTTCGACGAGATGACGCGGCGGCTGCACGAGTCGGGCATCCGCGTGATCGTCGACATCGTGCCGAATCACTCCTCCGATCTGCACCCCTGGTTCCAGGAGGCGCTCGCGGCACCGAAGGGCTCGCCCGAGCGCGAGCGCTACGTCTTCCGCGACGGCCGCGGCACCGACGGCTCCCTCCCGCCCAGCGACTGGGAGTCGGTGTTCGGCGGGTCGGCCTGGGAGCCGGTGGGCGACGGCCAGTGGTACCTGCACCTCTTCGCGAAGGAGCAGCCCGACTGGAACTGGGCGAACCGCGAGATCCGCGACGACTTCCTCGACACCCTCCGCTTCTGGTCCGACCGCGGGGTCGACGGCTTCCGGATCGACGTGGCGCACTCGCTCGTGAAGGACCTCAGCGAGCCGCTCCCCGCGGCCGCCGAGATCCAGGAGCAGCGCCTCGACGGCTCGCACCCGTTCTGGGACCGCGACGAGGTCCACGAGGTCTACGCCGAGTGGCGCGCGCTGTTCGACTCCTACGACCCGCCGCGCACCGCCGTCGCCGAGGCCTGGGTCGACGCGTCGCGCCGCGCCCGGTACGCGAGCCCGGAGGGCCTGGGCCAGGCGTTCAACTTCGACCTGCTGGAGGCCGACTTCGATGCGGAGGAGTTCCGCCGGCTGATCTCGTTCAACCTCGCGCTCGCCGCCGAGTCGGGCTCCTCGACGACCTGGGTGCTCTCGAACCACGACGTGGTGCGTCACGCGACGCGCTACGGGCTGCCGGCCCGCGGGGACGCTCCGACCGCCCCGCGAAGCAGTGGCTGCTCAGCGGGGAGTGGAGCCCCAGCTGGACGCCGAGCGGGGTCTGCGCCGAGCCCGCGCCGCGACGCTCCTGCTGCTCGCGCTGCCCGGGTCCGCCTACCTCTACCAGGGCGAGGAACTGGGTCTGCACGAGGTGCCCGCGATCCCGGATGCGAGCGCCAGGACCCCACGTTCTTCCGCAGCGGCGGCACCGACGTCGGCCGCGACGGCTGCCGCGTGCCCCTGCCCTGGGCGGAGACGGGCGAGTCGCTGGGCTTCGGTTCCGGCGGCGCGCACCTGCCGCAGCCGGAGTGGTTCGCGGACTCCTCCGTCCAGGCGCAGGAGCGCGATGAGGAGTCGACGCTCGCGCTCTACCGCCGGGCGCTCGCGCTGCGGCACGAGCTGCAGTCCGGCGAGCAGCTCGAGTGGCTCGACTCCGGAGCCGATGTGCTGCACTTCGCACGCCCGAACGGCTGGCGCTCGGCGACGAACCTGGGCGCGGTCCCGGTCGACCTCCCCGCCGGAGAGGTGCTGCTGGCGAGCGGACCTCTGACGGACGGCGTCCTGCCTCCTGAGACCACGGTCTGGCTGCGCTGAACCGCTGAACGACAGAGCGCCCCCGCGCCGATCCGAGGATCGAGGTGCGGGGCGCTCCGGCGTGTCAGGGGGTCAGTGCGTCGACGGGTCCTGCTCGACCTCGGAGCGGTCGCCCGACCACAGCGTGTGGAAGGTGCCCTGCTTGTCGACGCGCTGGTAGGTGTGCGCGCCGAAGAAGTCGCGCTGGCCCTGGACGAGGGCGGCGGGGAGGCGCTTCGAGGCGAGCGAGTCGTAGTAGGACAGCGCGGCGCCGAAGCCGGGGATCGGCACGCCCGAGAGCGCGGCGGTCGAGACGATGCGGCGCCAGGCGGCCTCGCCGTTCGCGACGGCCTCGGCGAAGTACGGGTCCTCGAGGAGCGTCGTGATGCCCGCGTTCTCGGCGTAGGCGTCGACGATGCGGTTGAGGAACTGCGCGCGGATGATGCAGCCGCGCGCCAGATCTTCGCGACGGCGCCCTTGTCGATCTCCCAGCCGTACTTCTCGGCACCGGCGATGATCGCGTCGAAGCCCTGCGAGTAGGCGACGACCTTCGAGGCGTAGAGGGCGGCGCGGACGTCGTCCTCGAAGCCGTCGTAGAGCGCGACCGGGGTCGGACGCGACGTGACGCGGTTCTGCACCGCGGCGCGCTGCTCCGGCTTCGACGAGACCGCGCGGGCGAAGACGGCCTCGGCGATGCCGCCGACGGGCACGCCCAGGTCCAGCGCGTTCTGCACGGTCCAGACGCCGGTGCCCTTGGAGCCGGCCTGGTCGAGGACGACGTCGATGAACGGCGAGCCGGTCTCGGCGTCGACCTGGCGGAGCACCTCGGCGGTGATCTCGATCAGGTACGACTCGAGGTCGCCCTTGTTCCACGCGTCGAAGACCTCGGCGATGGCGGCGGGCTCGTGGCCGCCGACCGTGCGGAGGAGGTCGTAGGCCTCGGCGATGAGCTGCATGTCGGCGTACTCGATGCCGTTGTGGATCATCTTGACGAAGTGGCCGGCGCCGTCGGTGCCGATGTGGGTGACGCAGGGCTCGCCCTCGGCGACCGCCGCGATCGAGGAGAGGATCGGTCCGAGCGTCTTGTACGACTCGACCGAGCCGCCGGGCATGATCGACGGGCCCTTGAGCGCGCCCTCCTCGCCGCCCGAGATGCCGGTGCCGACGAAGTGGATGCCGGTCTCGCGGACCGCCTTCGCGGCGGATGGTGTCGGTGAAGAGCGCGTTGCCGCCGTCGACGATGATGTCGCCGGGCTCGAAGACCTTCGTCAGCTGGTCGATGACGGCGTCGGTGCCGCGGCCGGCCTGGACCATGATGATCGCGGTCCGCGGAGTGGCGAGCGAGGCGGCGAAGTCCTCGATCGTCTCCGAGGCGACGAAGCCGGCCTCGGGGTGCTCGGTGATCAGCGTCTCGGTGCGACCGTAGGAGCGGTTGAAGACGGCCACGGTGTTGCCCTCGCGGCTGGCGAGGTTGCGGGCCAGGTTCGAGCCCATCACCGCCAGACCGACGACTCCGATGTTGGCTGTGGCGGTGGGCTTGTCAGACACGGTTCTCCTCGACGTACGCGTTCAGGGACGCGCCCAGGGTACCGAAGCACCCCTCCGGGAGCCCGGGTCCGCGACTGCACATCGGTCGCGGCCCGGATTCACGGCCGTGCGCGGCCGCTCAGACGGTGTGGTCGGTCGGCACGCGCTCCGCGGGGATCGGCGGCGGCGGCGGGGTGCCGTCGCCGAACGGGCGGCCGCCCAGCTCGTCGCGGTGCGAGGGGACGCGCCAGCCCGACAGATCGGGCCCTTCGGGACCACTCCGGTCGGATTGATGTCGCGCTGCACCTCGTAGTAGTGCGACTTGATGTGGGTGAAGTCGATGGTGTCCCCGAAGCCCGGAGTCGCGAACAGATCGCGCGCGTAGGCCCAGAGCGCGGGCATCGCCGAGAGCAGGTTCCGGTTCGCCTTGAAGTGGCTGTAGTAGACGGCGTCGAAGCGGGCCAGCGTCGTGAACAGGCGCACATCCGCCTCGGTGATGGTGTCGCCGACCAGGTAGCGCTGCGTGGCGAGGCGCTCCTCGAGCCAGTCGAGGCGAGCCCAGAGCGCGTCGTAGGCGCGCTCGTACGACTTCTGCGACCCCGCGAACCCGCACTTGTAGACGCCGTTGTTGACGTCCTGGAAGACCAGCTCGGCCACCTCGTCGATCTCGTCGCGGAGGTGGTCCGGGTAGAGCTCCGGCGCTCCGTCGCGGTGGAACGCGGTCCACTCGGTCGAGAAGTCGAGGGTCATCCGCGGGTAGTCGTTGGTGACGACCTCGCCGGAGGGGATGTCGACGATCGCCGGCACGGTGATGCCGCGCGGGTAGTCGGGGAAGCGCTTCAGGAACGCGTCCTGCAGGCGCGGGATGCCCAGCACCGGATCGACGCCGCCGGGATCGATGTCGAACGTCCAGCTGCGCTTGTCGTGGGTCGGACCGCAGATGCCCATCGAGAGGGCGTCCTCGAGTCCGAGCAGGCGCCGGACGATCACGGCGCGGTTCGCCCACGGGCAGGCCCGCGAGACCACGAGCCGGTAGCGGCCCGCCTCGACGGGGAAGCCGTCGCTGCCGTCGGCGGTGATCCGAGTGGGGATGTAGTTCGTGTCGCGGTGGAACCCGTTCTTCTCCACGTAGGAGCCGAAGTCGTCGTCAGTCATGGCCCGAACGCTAACGAGTGCTCCTGACCGCCTCCCGTGCTCCTGACCGCTTCTTGGCAGGGCTCCGCGGGTGGCGGAGGAGGGGATCGGCCGGTAGGGTGGGCAGCTGAACTTCGGCGAGGGATGCACCACGCATCCGTGATCGACGCGGTGGAAGCAGGCGAGGCCCCGAGAGGGGCGCCGCGGACTTTTCCTCACGCTGACATGCGTTCGAGTCGAAACCCCGTCCGTGGCCTCGGCCACGACCCCGATCCGGTGGCGTGCGCGCCGCCCAAGGAGAACATCATGGCTGAACTCACCAACAAGGTCGTCGCGGAGCTCCGCACCTCGTTCGGCAAGGGAGCGGCGCGCAAGATCCGCGCCCAGGACAAGATCCCCGCGGTCCTCTACGGCCACGGCACCGAGCCCCAGCACGTCACGCTGCCGGGCCACCAGGTCCTGCTGCTGACCCGCAAGGCGAACGCGATCCTCGAGCTCGACATCGACGGCACCCCCCAGACCACCCTGGTCAAGGACATCCAGCGCGACCCGGTGCGCCAGATCATCGAGCACATCGACCTCGTGGTCATCAAGCTCGGCGAGAAGGTCTCGGTCGACATCCCCGTGCACGTCGAGGGCGAGGCCGCTCCCGGCACCCTCGTGTCGATCGACGCCAACACGCTCTCGCTCGAGGTCGACGCGACCAAGATCCCGCAGAACATCGTCATCTCGGTCGAGGGCCTCGAGGCCGGCACCCAGATCGCCGCCGGCGACGTCGTGCTGCCCGACGGCGCGACCCTCGTCACCGAGGCCGACGTGCTGGTCGTCAACGTCACCGCCGAGGTCGAGCAGGACCTGGGCGACGAGGACGAGACGCCGGCGTCGGGCGACGTCGTCGCCGAGACCGCCGAGTAGTCTCCCCACCCGCACCACCGGACGGGCCCGCCGCGAGAGCGAGCGGGCCCGTTCCGCATCCGGGGCACACCCGGGCTTCCCCGCATCGGCACGAGAAGAGGACCACCATGGGCGACACCTGGCTCGTCGTCGGGCTCGGCAACCCGGGCGCGCAGTACGCGCGGAACCGCCACAACGTGGGCCAGATGGTGCTCGACGAGCTCGCCTCCCGGATCAGCGGCTCCTTCCGCCGGCACACGCGGGCGAACGCGACGGTGGCCGAGGGGTTCCTCCGCCCCGGCGGGCCGAAGCTCGTCCTCGGCAAGCCGAACAGCTTCATGAACCTCTCGGGCGGCCCCACCTCGCAGCTGCTCGACTTCTACTCGCTGGCTCCCGGGCGCCTGATCGTGGTGCACGACGAGCTCGACATCCCCTTCGACACCCTGCGCTTGAAGCAGGGCGGCGGTCACGGGGGCCACAACGGGATCCGCGACATCCTCGCCGCGACCGACGGCGCCGAGTTCCTCCGGGTGCGGGTCGGCATCGGACGCCCGCCCGGACGCCAGCCCGCGGCCGACTTCGTCCTGAAGGACTTCGCCGGCCCCGAGCGCGAGACGCTGCCGATCCTGATCCAGGACGCGGCCGACGCCGTCGAGCTGATCGCCGACTCCGGCCTCGCCGCCGCCCAGCTCAAGTTCCACACGAGCGCCTGAGCCTGCCTCACCGAGGGAACCCCGGACCGTCGGGGGAACCCGGAGCAACGGGCTCCTCGACCGTCCGGGGTTCCCTCACGGACGGACCGGCCGCCGCCGAGCACGGCTCCGTGTCGGGGGTCCGCAGTAAACTCGGACAGTGCCCCTCAACGAGATCATCTCGGCGCTTTCGCGCGCCTCCACGTTCGACGACGCACTGGCGTACGCGGTGCGCGATGCCGACTTCTCCCTGACCGACGGACTCCGCGTGCCCCTGCTCGCGGGCCTGCTCGAGCGTCGTGCCGAGGCGGGCCGCCCTCAGGCCGCCCTCGTCGTCACCGCCACCGGCCGCGACTCCGAGAACGTCCGCGCCTCGCTCAGCTGCATGCTGCCCGGCGCCGACGTCGTCGAGTTCCCCGCATGGGAGACGCTGCCGCACGAGCGGCTGAGCCCGAGCGCCGAGATCGTGGGGCGCCGCCTCGACGCCCTGCGCCGCATGAAGACGTGGAGCGCCGAGAAGCCGCTGGTCGTCGTCGCGTCCGTGCGCGCCGCCCTTCAGCCCGTCGCCGACAACCTCGCCGACATCGCGCCGATCCGCCTCGAGAAGGGCGGGCGCGGCTACGACCTCGGCCGCATCGCCGCCGAGCTGGTCGACCTCGCCTACGCGCGCGTGGACATGGTCACCCGCCGCGGCGAGTTCGCGGTCCGCGGCGGCATCCTCGACGTCTTCCCCGCCGTCGCCGAGCACCCCAGCCGCGTCGACTTCTTCGGCGACGAAGTGGACTCGATCCGCGCGTTCTCGGTCGCCGACCAGCGCTCGCTCCCCGGAGAGTCCGACTCGGTCGTCATGCCGCCCAGCCGCGAGCTGCTGCTGGTCCCGGCCGTCCGCCAGCGTGCCCGCGAGATGCTGCACGAGTTCCCGAGCCTGTCGGGGATGCTCGCGAAGATCGCCGAGGGCATCCCGGTCGAGGGCATGGAGTCGCTGGCGCCGGCGCTGCTCGAGCGCCTCGTGCCGATCTCGCACTACCTCCCCGCGGGAGCGGCGGTCGCCGTCCTCGCCCCCGAGCGGGTCGCCACCCGCGCGATCAGCCTCGCCGAGACCAACCGCGAGTTCCTGCAGGCCGCGTGGAGCGCCGCCACGGCCGGGGCGGAGGCGCCGATCGACCTCGCGTCGGGCGAGTTCATCTCCCTCGGCGCGTTGCGCGACTCCGTGAAGTTCAGCGCCCCCGGTGCCGCCGCTCCCGACCACCCGTGGTGGACCATGAGCACCTTCCGCCAGGGCCCGGCCGCGGGCGAGGCGGAGGTGCTCCCCGAGGACCTCGGGATCGACGAGATCCTCGCCGTGCGCGTCGAGGGCGAGCCCGTCCCCGGCTTCGGGGCGAACGTCGAGGGCGCGCTCGCGCACGTCCGCTCGCGCCTCGCCGACGGCTGGACCGTCGTCCTCACCGCGCCCGGCACCGGCACCGTCGAGCGCACCGATCAGGTCCTCGCCGAGCACGAGCTCGCCGCGCGGATCGTGCCCGACCTGCCCGAGAGCGTCGAGCCCGGCCTCGCCTACGTGCTGCAGGCGTCCGTCGACCACGGCTTCGAGGTGCCGGAGGCGAAGCTCGCGCTGCTCACGGACACCGAGTTCTACGGGCGCACCGTCGGCTACGACTCCCGCGCCGTGAAGAAGCTCGCGTCGCGCCGCAAGAACGTCGTCGATCCGCTGCAGCTCACTCCGGGCGATCACGTCGTGCACGCCACGCACGGCATCGGCCGGTTCGTCGAGCTCTCGCAGCGCGAGGTCTCCAGCGGCGGGCGCAACGCGGTGAAGACCAAGCGCGAGTACCTCGTGCTCGAGTACGCGCCCAGCAAGCGCGGCTTCCCGGGCGACAAGCTCCTGGTGCCCACCGACCAGCTCGACCTCCTCTCGCGCTACGTCGGAGGAGAGGCGCCTGCGCTGAGCAAGATGGGCGGCAGCGACTGGGCGCAGGCCAAGAGCAAGGCGCGCCGAGCGGTCCGCGACATCGCGGTGGAGCTCGTGAAGCTCTACTCCGCCCGCATGGCGTCGCCCGGGCACGCCTTCCCGCCGGACACCCCCTGGCAGCGCGAGCTCGAGGAGGCGTTCCCCTTCGCCGAGACGCCCGATCAGCTGACCGTCATCGACGAGGTGAAGGCCGACATGGAGCGGCCGATCCCGATGGACCGCCTGCTCTCGGGCGACGTCGGCTTCGGCAAGACCGAGGTCGCCGTGCGCGCCGCGTTCAAGGCGATCCAGGACGGCAAGCAGGTCGCGATGCTCGTCCCGACGACGCTGCTCGTGCGCCAGCACCTCGAGACCTTCCAGGAGCGCTTCGCCGGGTTCCCCGTGCACCTGCGCGCCCTGAGCCGCTTCCAGAGCGCGAAGGAGTCGAAGGAGACGATCGACGGCCTCGCCGACGGCACGGTCGACATGGTCATCGCGACCCACCGGCTCCTCTCGGACAACATCGCCTTCAAGGACCTCGGCCTCCTCGTGATCGACGAGGAGCAGCGCTTCGGCGTCGAGCACAAGGAGAAGCTGAAGGCGCTGAAGAAGAACGTCGACATCCTCTCGATGAGCGCGACCCCCATCCCGCGCACGCTCGAGATGGCGGTCACCGGCATCCGCGAGATGTCGACCCTGGCGACCCCGCCCGAGGAGCGGCACCCCATCCTCACCTTCGTCGGGCCGTACTCCGAGAAGCAGGTCGGCGCCGCGATCCGTCGCGAGCTGCTGCGCGAGGGCCAGGTGTTCTTCGTGCACAACCGCGTCTCCACGATCAACCGCGTCGCCTCGCAGCTCGCCGAGCTGGTGCCGGAGGCGCGGATCGCCGTCGCCCACGGCAAGCTGAGCGAGGCGCAGCTCGAGCGCATCATCGTCGACTTCTGGGAGCGCAAGTTCGACGTCCTCGTCTCGACGACCATCGTCGAGACCGGCCTCGACATCCCCAATGCCAACACCCTCATCGTCGACCGCGCCGACAAGTACGGGCTCTCGCAGCTCCACCAGCTGCGCGGACGCGTGGGCCGCGGACGCGAGCGCGCCTACGCCTACCTGCTCTACGACGAGACCACGCCGCTCAGCGAGACGGCGCACGACCGGCTGCAGACGCTCGCGGCCAACACCGACCTCGGCGGCGGCATGCAGATCGCGCTGAAGGACCTCGAGATCCGCGGGGCCGGCAACCTGCTCGGCGGCGAGCAGTCCGGTCACATCCAGGGCGTCGGCTTCGACCTCTACCTGCGGATGATCGGCGAGGCCGTCGACACGTTCCGCGGAGACGTCGCCGAGGGCCAGACCGAGCTGCGGCTCGAGCTGCCCGTCGACGCCCGCATCCCGGAGGAGTACGTCGACAGCGAGCGGCTGCGCCTGGAGGCGTACCAGAAGCTGTCGGCCGCGTCCTCGCCCACCGCGAAGCAGGGCAGCGTCGAGCTGGTCGTCGAGGAGCTCACCGACCGCTACGGCGAACTGCCCGAGGCGGTCGAGAACCTCATCCTGGTCTCGCGGCTGCGGATGCGCGCTCAGAAGGCCGGGCTCAGCGACGTCGTCGCCATGGGCTCGAACGTCCGCGTCGCGCCGGCGCACCTCGCCGACTCGATCCAGGTCCGGCTGCGTCGCATGTACCCGAGCGCCAAGTACCTCCAGCAGGCGAACGCGGTCGTCGTCCCGATGCCCGTCGTCGACGGCGTGCCGCTGAACGATCGCGCCCTCATCGACTGGGTCGCGAACCTGCTCGAGGCGCTCTTCCCCGAGCCGGTCGCGGTCGCGAGCTGACCGTCCGCCACCCGACCCAGAACGAAGGATCACCGTGACCGCACCCGACCAGCACTCCGTCCCGCCCCGCGTCCCCGCGCCCGACGAGTCCAGCATCCCCGAGCTCGAGGACGACGAGACCGTCGCCCCGCGCCCCGAGGAGGAGGCGGCCGACGTCGCCCGTGCCGAGCCCGACGTCGCAGACCACTCCTAGCCCGGCGAGCCTCCGCGAGATGCCACTCCGGCACGATGGCATGTCGCGTGCCGGAGTGGCCTCTCGCGGCGGTCGTCAGTGCCCGAAGTGCGCCCGGACCTCGGCCTTCCAGCGGTCGCGGTCCTCGGCCGAGATGAACGCGGCGTCGAACGAGTTCAGCGCGAGCTGCTCGAGCTGCGCGTCGTCCATGCCGAGCTCCTCGACGAGCGCCCGGTAGTTCGCATCGACGTAGCCGCCGAAGTAGGGCGGGTCGTCGCTCGAGACCGTCGCGACGAGGCCCTGCCGGAGCATCTCGGGCAGCGGGTGGTCCTTCATCGTGTCGACCGCCCGCAGAGCGACGTTCGACAGGGGGCAGACGGTCACCGGCACCTTCTGCACTCGGAGCATCGCCACGACCGCCGGGTCCTCCATCGCGCGGATGCCGTGGTCGATCCGCTCCACCTTCAGCAGCTCGAGTGTCGCCGCCACCGTCTCCGGGCCGCCCTCCTCGCCGGCGTGCGCGACGAGCCGCAACCCCTCGGCCGCCGCGCGTGCGTAGACGTCGACGAAGAGCTCCGGTCCGAAGCCGACCTCGTTCGAGTCGAGCCCGACCCCGATGATGTGCTCGCGGTAGGGGAGGATCGCCGTCAGCATCTCGTCGGCCGCCTCCGCGCCGAGGTCGCGCAGGAAGCACATGATCAGGTCCGTCGAGATGCCGTGCGTCTCGACGCTGGGCCCGAGAGCCCGCGTGAGACCGGCCATGACGGTCTCGAGCGCGACCCCGTTGCCGAGGTGCGTCTGCGGGTCGAAGAAGATCTCGGCGCGGCGCACGTTGGCGAGCTTCGCGCGGTCGAGGTAGCCGGTGGCGAGCTCGAAGAAGTCGCGCTCGGTCTTCAGCACCGTGAGATTCGAGTAGTGCAGGTCGAGGAACGAGCCGAGGTCGGTGAACGCGTACCGGGCGCGCAGGGCGTCGATGTCCTCGGTCGGCAGGGCGACTCCGTTGCGGCGCGCCATCTCGACGATGTGCTCGGGCTCGATCGTGCCCTCGATGTGGATGTGCAGCTCGGCGCTCGGCGGGGCGCCTCGGTCGAGGGGAGTGGTGTCGGGCACGGTGATCCTGTTCCGGGTCGCCGGGTGCGCCCCGCGGCGACGATAGCCGCGTCGTGTTACGGCCCGATGACCGACGGATGTGGACTCCGCTGACCGGCGGATGCGGAGGCCGCGGGGCGCCGACAGGATGAAGGCATGCCGCTGCTCGCCCGTCGTCGCCGCTCCGCCCCTCGGCAGCCGGCGTTCCGCTCGTCCGGCTCCGCGACGTCGCCGTGCGGACGGCCGAGGCCGAGCTGCTGGCGCCGCTCTCGCTGGAGGTCGAGGCGGGGGCGGTCGTCGCGGTCACCGGTCCCAACGGCAGCGGCAAGACCACCCTGCTCCGCGTGATCGCCGGGCTCACCCCTCCTACCGCCGGCACCGTCGAGGTCGCGGGCGCTCCGGTGGACGAGCGCTCCCGTGAGCACCGCCGCCGCGTCGCAGCCCTCCTCGGCACACCGCCTGTCGAGCGGGACCTCACCCTCGAGGAGCACCTGGCGATGGTCGCTCTTTCGTGGGGCGCATCGCTGGACGACGCCCGCGCCGAAGCGTCCCGGGGCCTCGACGCCCTCGGACTCTCTCCGCTCGCCCTCCGCTTCCCCCACGAGCTCTCCTCGGGTCAGACCCAGCTCTTCTCGCTCGCCCTCGTCCTCGCGCGCCCGAGCGAGGTGCTGCTGCTCGACGAGCCGGAGCAGCGGCTCGACGTCGACCGCGTGCCGCTCGCCGTGGAGGTGCTCCGCGAGGCCGCGCGCGGGCGTGCTGTGCTCCTCGCGACGCACAGCTCGGTCATGACCGAGGGGCTGGCGACGCGGGTGATCGAGCTGGGCGCCCGATGAGCGCGTCCCGGATCCGCGCCGTCCGCGCGCTGCACCGCTCCCGCTCAGCAGCGGATCACGGCGGCGGCGCCTACGCCGGCTACCTCGCAGCTCTGACCCTCCTCGTCGTGGTGCTGCCGGTGCTGCGGGCCCTCGTGCTGCTGCTCGGCGACCCCGGACCGGCCCTCGCCTCCCTGGATCCGTCCCTGGTCGTCGGAGTCGCGGCGGCGCCTCCTGCCCGCCGCGGTCCTCCTGGGCCGGGTCCGCGGCCCCGCGGTGGGGAGCCGCACACCACGGCCGTGCTGCTCGCGACCGATCTGCCCCGACGCCTCGTCCTCCGCCGGCCCGTGGCCGTCTCGGGTGCCGTCGTCGTCCTGGCGGGCGTCGCCGCCGCGCTCCTCGGAGCGATCGCCTCCGACTCTCCCTGGCCGATCGCCGCGACGGCCGGAGCCGCGCTCGGCGTCCTCGCCTCTGTCGCCTGGCTCGCCGGGCAGTGCCTGCCGCCGCGGTCCTCCGCCGTGCTCGCCGCCGTCCTCGTCGTCGTGGCGGCGGCCGCGGGCGCACTGGCCGCCGGCGCGGTCACCGAGACCGGGCCGCTGCAGCTGCGGACCCTCGCCGCGCTGCTCGCCCTGGCCGCTCTCGCCCTGGCCGCCGTTCCTCCCCTGCTCGACACCGTCCGCGGCCCCGTCGTGGTGGCCCAGTCGCGCCAGTGGCGTGCGGCCCTGGGCAGGGGAGCGATCGGGGAGCTCGCCGACGCGCTCGAGGGCTACCGGCCGAGGCCCGCTCGCCTCCGCCGCGTCACCGCGGTGCGCCTCGCTCCGTTCGCCCTCGCGGTGCCGATCCGGGACGCCGTCGGATCCCTCCGCACTCCGGGGCGCTCCGCAGCGGGAGCCGCCGCCCTCGCGGGCGCCGGCGTCGCGCTGGCCGTCGCGACCGTCGTGCCCCCGTCGCTCCTGGCGGTCCCCGCGGTGATCGCCGGGCTCCTCGCCTACAGCGGAGCAGGGTGTGGAGCGACGGCTTCCGGCACGCCGCCGCGACGGCCGGACAGCCCGCGCTGCTCGCACCCGCTCCGTTCGATCTGCTCCTGCTGCACGGGATCCTGCCGCTGGTCCTCGCCACGGCGCTCGTCCTCGGCGGCGCGGTCCTCGTCACCGGACCCGCCGCCCCGGCGATCGCCGCGGCAGTGGTCGCAGTCGCCGCCCGAGCGATGGACGCCACGCGCGGGCCACTGCCCCCGTCGCTCCTGAACCCGGTCCCTCTGCCGATCGGCGACGGTGCGGAGTGATGGTGCTGCTCTGGAACCTGGCCGGCGTGCTCGTGGCGGGCGCCGCGGCCGTCGGAGTCGCAGCCGCGCCCGGTCTCGTCGCCGCGGTCCCGCTCGTGGTCGCCGCATGCCTGCTCGTGGCACGGCACCGCCTCGCCCGCGCGTGAGGGGCGGCAACGATCGCGGATGCGAGGATGGCCGGGTGACCGCGCATCCCCGGCTCGACGAGCTCATCCGCACCGTCCACGTCCTCCGCGCTCCGGGCGGCTGCCCGTGGGACGCCGAGCAGACCCACGAGTCGCTCGTGCGCTACCTCATCGAGGAGTCGCACGAGCTCGTCGACGCGATCGAGGCGGGCGACCGCGCCGATCTGATCGAGGAGCTCGGCGACGTGCTCTACCAGGTGCTCTTCCACGCCGATCTCGCCGCCGACGGCTCCGAGCCGTTCACCATCGAGGACGTCGCCGCGCACATGAACGCCAAGATGATCGGCCGCCACCCGCACGTCTTCGGCGACGCCACGGCCGAGACGGCCGACGACGTCATCGCGGTCTGGGACGAGCTGAAGAGGACCGAGAAGCCGCACCGCACGAGCGTCCTCGACGGCATACCCCAGGGCATGCCCGCGCTGGCCCTCGCCGACAAGGTGATCGGCAAGGCGACGACCCTCGGCATCGTCGACGCGGGGGAGGGGCCGCTGCCGATCGAGTCCGAGGACGACCTCGGGCCCTGCTGCTCGCGATCGTCGCCTCCGCTCGGGCGCAGGGCCTGGACGCCGAGCGCGCCCTCCGCACCGCGACCCGCGACCTGCAGGACGAGATCCGGGCCGTCGAGCGCGAGCGCGCCGCCGACTAGCCGCGGTCAGGCGACGCGGCGCCCCTTCGGCAGCCGTGCGGCCGGCGTCGCCGTGCGCCGGATCGCTCCGAGCACCAGTCCGACCGCGAGCACCAGTTGCAGAGCGAGGCCGACGAACCACGACGGCACCGTCTCGGCGAACGTCTCCGCGGGCCCGCGGTACTCCTGCTCCGACGTCCCGGTGCAGTCGATCTCGACCTCCAGCTCCGGCGGGATCTGCGCCTGGCGGACCCCGAGCGCGATGCTCCCGAACAGGTCCGAGGGCTGCCCGTAGTCATCGAGTCGCGGAGGCACCGCGTCGGCGAGGACGACGAACGGGTTGAGCGCCAGCAGCCCCCAGTAGTAGTCGTAGCGCGGAGCGACGCTGTCGTACCCCGAGCCGCACGCGGGATCGGGGTTCCCCTCGCCGTCGACGAAGACGGTCCGCGTCTCGGACGTCGTCACCGTCGTGAGGAGGCCGAACGCGATCAGCGATCCGACGCTCAGCGCCGCGACCACGAGGTAGGTGGTGACCACCGACATGAGCGGCCGATCGAGGATCCCGCTGAGCCCCCACTCCGATCGCCGCGACCACTCCGAGCTGCACGGCGAGCACGAGCACCGAGACGAGCGCCGAGACCGCCGAGACGCCCCCCACCAGCACCGCCACGAGCAGGAACGGCAGCGTGCTGACCAGGAACGCGAGGGCGACCAGCCAGGCGGAGGCGAGCTTGCCGAGCACGAGCTGCGGAGTGGTCAGGAGCGTCACCTGCATCGTCGCAAGCGCTCCCGCGTCGCGTTCTCCGTTGATCGCGGCGCCGGACAGCGCGGGCGTGACCAGGCTGCCCAGCAGCAGCACGAAGTAGACGAGGACGGAGTAGATCCAGCCGCCGACCTGGGCGCCGCTGCCCGACAGGACGCCGCTCGCGACGACGAGGAGCCCTGTGACGGCTCCCACGAGCAGGAAGAACAGTCCGAGCAGCACGAAGGACGAGACGCCGCGGACGCGCTGAGCGAGCTCGAGCCGGACGACGAGTCCCACACCCCGGAGGAACGGAAGGGCGCGGACGGGCTCGGGAAGGGTCGTCGTGGTCATCGTGCGGATTCCTCCGTCGTCGCCGTGCCCGTTCGCCGAAGGTCGGCGAAGGTGTGCTCGAGCTGTCCGACGGCCGGGGCGAAGCGGCTGACCGCGACCCCCGCGCCGACCAGTGCCGCGAGGAGTGCCGCGGCGGCCGCGTCATCGGCGACGGGCACGAGCACCGCGTCGCGATCCTCCTGGGCGACGGCGCCGGTCACCCGCGCGACGAGGCCGGCCAGCTCGCGCCCGCCGATCGACACCGCCTCGATGCGCCAGGTGCGGAGCGATCCGGCCGCGTGCGAGACCGCCTCCTGCGACGCCGTGGTGCCGGCGTCGAGAAACACGGCCGCGTCGGCCATCTCGTCGAGCTCGGCGAGCACATGGCTGGAGACGAGCACCGTCCGTCCCTCGCCCGCGAGCCGCAGGACGAGGTCGCGCAGGGCGATCCGCGCCCCGGGATCCAGGCCCGAGGCGGGCTCGTCGAGCACGAGGACGGCGGGGTCGTGCACGAGCGCCCGCGCGAGGCTCAGGCGCTGCTTCTGCCCGCGCGAGAGCACGCGGGTGGGCCGGTCGGCGAGCTCGACGAGGTCGACCAGGCCGAGCAGCTCGTCGGCGCGCGCCTCGGCGTCGGCGCGGGGCAGTCCGTAGAGCATGCCGGTGGTGCGCAGCGTCGCCCGCGAGGTCAGTGCCGCCCAGGAGCCGAGCACGTCGGGCATCCAGCCGAGCGACGCCCGCACGGCGGCCGGCTCGGCGACCGGGTCGTGCCCGGCCACGAGCAGTCGGCCCGCGTCGGGCCGGAGGAGCGTGGCGAGCAGGAGCATGAGCGTGGTCTTGCCCGCTCCGTTGGGGCCGACCAGCGCTGTCACCTCGCCGGGGCGCGCCTCGAACGTCGCGTCCCGCACGGCGTGCACGGACCCGAAGGAGCGCGAGACGCCCTCGGCGACGATGCCGCCGATCCCGGATCCGGAGCGGAAGCCGCGGGGCACCGCGTCGGGCACGTCGTCGTAGCGGGCGAACCCGTCCTGGTCGAACCCGTCCTGGTCGAAGTCGTGCTGGTCCGCGTGCATCCGGTCCCCGTCCGTCGCCGCCCGGGGTCCCCTCGACCGTCCGGGCGCGGCGAGCCTAGCCGACGCCCGTGTCGGACGGCTCGGCGGCGCCGGACGCGTGGTCGGGGGTCTGGGACAATCGAGCCCATGGCCTCCTCGATCACCCCGCCCCGCGGCATGCGCGACTTCCTCCCGGCCGACAAGGCGAAGCGCGAGCACGCGCTCGCCGTCATCCGCCGCGTCTACGCGTCGCACGGCTTCGACGAGATCGAGACCCCCGTCGTCGAGGACTTCGAGCGACTGCACTCGGGCCTCGGCGGCGACAACGAGAAGCTCGCCTTCAGCGTGCTGCGCCGCGGCCTCTCCCACGACGACCTCGCCGCGGCCGCCGAGTCCGACGACCCGTCGGCGCTCGCCGATCTGGGGCTCCGCTTCGACCTCACCGTCCCGCTCGCCCGTTTCTACGCCACGCACCGGGCCGAGCTCCCCACCGTCTTCCGCTCGGTGCAGATCGCTCCGGTCTGGCGCGCCGAGCGCCCGCAGAAGGGCCGCTACCGCCAGTTCGTGCAGTGCGACATCGACATCATCGGCGAGCCCGGCCAGTTGGCCGAGGTCGAGCTGATCACCGCGACCGCATCGGCGCGCTCGACACCCTGGGGCTGCGCGACTGCACGATCCGGATCAACGACCGACGGCTCCTGCTGGGCATCCTCGAGCACTGCGGATTCGCGCCCGAGCGCTTCGGGCCGGCCCTGATCTCGATCGACAAGCTCGACAAGATCGGCGCCGCGGGCGTCGTCGCCGAGCTCGAGGCCGACGGAGCGGACGCCGCGGCGGTCCTCGGCGGCTACCTCGCGCGCATCGAGGAGGCGGTCAGCGGCGGGGTGTGCCGATGGAGGAGTCCGCGATCCTCCAGATCCTGCCCGAGGGCGTCGACCCCGAGGCGGTGCTCGCGCTCGAGACCCTGGCCCGCGCGCTGCGCTCCCTGCCGGCCGGCGTCTCGCTCCGCTTCGACCCCACCCTCGTGCGCGGCATGGGCTACTACACCGGGACCATCTTCGAGATCGCGCACCCCTCCTCCGGCTCCTCGGTCGGCGGAGGAGGACGGTACGACGGCATGATCGGCCGGTTCCTCGGCCAGGACGTGCCCGCGTGCGGCTTCTCGATCGGCTTCGAGCGCATCGTCGAGCTGATCGACGTGCCCGTCGACGACCGCCCGGATGCGGTCGTGCTCGTGCACGAGCGCGACGCGGCACCCGAGACGCTGCTCGCGCTCAAGCAGGAGCTGATCGCGCGCGGCTCCCGGGTGCGGCTGGAGCGCCGCAGCAAGAACCTCACTCCGCTCCTGGACCGGGCCGCTGCGGCGGGCTTCACCCGCTTCGCCCTCGTTCCGCGCGACGGCGCGGACGTCGACTCCCTGACGTTCAAGCCGCTGGGCTGATCGAGCGGACTCGGGAGGGGCTCCACCCGATCCGCCGGACGGGTTCGCCTGAGTGGCGCATTCGTTGGCGGATCCGTGAGAGCCTTAATACCCGCGAAATCTGCGGACACACCCGAGAAATCTCCCGAGGATAGCGTCGAGGCACCCGATCGGCGCGACTTGGCGCGCCTGGACGGGCACCCGTCGCCACCCGCGCACCACAGCAGCAGCATCACCGCGGCCGCTCCCAGCAGCCCCGACGATCTCGACCCGAGGAGTCCCCCTTGACCCTGTCGCCCTTCCGCACCCCGGCCTTCGACCGCCGCAGCCTCCTCCGCATGGCGGGCGTGGCCGGCCTCGCCCTCGGGGGCGCCTCCGTCCTCGCCTCCTGCTCCTCCGACGCCTCCGGCTCGACCGGCGGCGGCGGCGAGGGCGGCGACCTCGGCACCCTGAAGGTCCAGCTCTCGTGGATCAAGAACGAGGAGTTCTCGGGCGAGTTCTTCGCCGACTCGAAGGGGTACTACACCGAGGCCGGCCTCTCGGGCGTCACCCTCACCGCGGGCCCGTCGACCGGCACCGCGGAACTGCTCTCGGGTTCCGCCGACGTCGCGCTCAGCGACGCCGTCTCGGTCGGCACCGTGATCGCCCAGCAGGAGGCTCCGCTGAAGATCATCGGCGCGACCTACCAGAAGAACCCCTTCACGGTCCTCTCGATCGCGACCGCGGGCAACATCGCCACCCCGGCCGACATGGCCGGCAAGAAGATCGGCGTCCAGGCGTCGAACACCTCGCTGTTCCAGGCGCTCCTCGCCGCGAACGGCCTCTCCGAGTCCGACCTCACCGTCGTGCCGGTCGAGTACGACCCCTCCGTCCTCATCAACGGCACCGTCGACGGCTTCATCGCCTACCTGACCAACGAGTCGATCACCGTCGCGAACGAGGGCTACGAGGTCGTCAACCTGCCCTTCGCCGACAACGGACTGCCGTTCGTCGCCGAGACCTTCACGGTCACCGAGCAGGCCATCGCCGAGAAGCGCGACGCGCTGAAGGCGTTCCTGGTCGCCGAGATCAAGGGCTGGACCGACGCCGTGCAGGACCCGGAGGCGGGCGCGATGCTCGCCGTCGAGGAGTACGGCAAGGACCTGGGTCTGGACGAGGCCTCCTCGAAGGAGGGCGCGACGATCCAGGCCGAGCAGCTCGTGGTCTCGGACGACACCGCGTCGAACGGCCTCTTCACGATCTCGGACGAGCTGCAGAGCGAGACCATCGCCTCGCTCGCCGGCGCCGGCATCGACATCGCCGCCGACGACCTCTTCGACATGAGCCTCCTCGCCGAGGTCTACGAGGAGAACCCCGAGCTCGTCGACTACGCCGCCTGATCCCGGCGCCGATCCACCTCCACGAAGGGCACCACCCGTGACCGACACGACCGACGCCGGCCTCCTGCGCGAGCAGGACGCCGGCGGCACCGGCATCCAGATCCACGGCCTGTCGAAGACGTTCCGGATGGGCTCCCGCAGCGTCACGGCGCTGCAGGACACGGATCTGCACACCGATCAGGGCAGCTTCCTCGCGCTGCTTGGCCCCTCGGGGTGCGGCAAGTCGACGATCCTCCGCATCCTCGCGGGGCTGGAGGAGCCCACGTCCGGCTCCATCCGGGTCGACGGCCGCACCCCGAAGGAGCTGCGCCGCGACAACAAGCTCGGCATCGCCTTCCAGGACCACGCGCTCCTGCCGTGGCGCAGCGTCATGTCGAACATCCGCCTCCCGTTCGAGATCGCGGGCAAGAAGGTCGACCAGTCCTACATCGACGAGCTCATCGACCTGGTGGGCCTGCGCGGCTTCGAGAAGGCCAAGCCCGCTCAGCTCTCGGGCGGCATGCGCCAGCGCGTCTCGATCGCGCGGTGCCTCATCCTCAAGCCCGAGGTGCTCCTGCTCGACGAGCCGTTCGGCGCGCTCGACGACATGACGCGGCAGAAGCTCAACCTCGAGCTGCTGCGCATCTGGACCGAGAAGCCCGCCACCACGCTGCTCGTCACGCACGGCATCTCGGAGGCGATCTTCCTGTCGGACCGCGTGGCCGTGATGAGCCCGCGCCCAGGCCGGGTCAAGGAGATCATCGACATCGACCTGCCCCGTCCGCGCACGCCCGAGATGCAGCGCACCCCCGAGTTCCACGCGTACGTCGACCAGGCCTCCGAGCTGCTGTTCGGCGACGGCGGCGCGGCCGCCGACGAGCACTAGGACGCGCACCGTGGCCACGGCTTCCCCCTCTCCGGCGCTCGAGCGGCGCTCCTTCTCCCTCCCGCCCTGGGCGTCCGGACTCCTCGGGGTCGTCGGCATCGTGGCCGTCTGGTGGGCCATCGCGCTCGTCAGCGCACCCACCGGCTCCTCGACCTACGCCGTCGTACCCACGCCCGTGCAGGTCGTGCAGGTCGCGATCGACGACGGCTTCGGCTTCTACTGGCGCAACTTCTCCGTCACGATCGGCGAGGCGGCCGTGGGCTACTTCTGGGGCAATCTCATCGCCCTGGTGCTCTCGGCCCTCGTCCTCGTCGTGCCGTGGCTGGAGGGGATCGTCTCGCAGCTCGCGGTCGTCACGTACTGCGTCCCGATCGTTGCGATCGGCACCCTCGTCCTCCTGATCATGGGCGGCGCCGAGGCTCCCGGCCTCCCGAGCGCCACCGCGGTGTTCCTCGCCGGCCTCTCGGTCTTCTTCACCACTGTCGTGGGCAGCCTCCTCGGGCTCAAGGCGGCCGACAAGGCCTCGCTCGACGTGGTCACGGTCTACGGAGGCACGAGGCTCACGCAGCTGCGCAAGGTGCGCATCATCGCGGCCCTGCCCAACATCCTCTCGGCGCTGCAGATCGCGGTCCCCGCGGCCTTCCTCGGCGCGATCCTGGGGAGTACTTCGGCAAGATCGAGACCGGAGTCGGCCCGATCCTGGTCGCCGCGCAGGTCTCGCTCAACTCGCCGCGCGTCTGGGCGCTCTTCCTGCTCTGCGCGGGAGTCGCGCTCCTGGGCTACGGCATCGTCGGACTGATCGGCCGCCTCGTCGCGCCCTGGTCCTCCGGAAAGCAGGCGCGTCATGACCCTCACCCGCGACAGGACCGAGCAGTCGACCGACACGTCGATCCTCGCGGTCGACGAGCTCCGCCGTCAGCTGCGCTCGGCGGCGCTGGGCGCGACGCTCAAGAGCCTGCGCAAGAGCGCCCTGATCGCGCTCTCGACGATCGTGATCGTGCTCGCGATCTGGATCGGCGTCATCCTCTTCAGCGGCGTCTCGCCCTACGTGATCAAGGGCCCGTGGGACGTCTGGGACCACCTGGTCACCGGCGAGAGCGCCGCCGAGCACCGCGCCGAGCTGGGCGCGCTCTTCGCAGTCACCCTGTGGGACTCCTTCATCGGCTTCGCCGCCGGTCTCGCGGTCGCGATCCTCGTGGCGATCCTGTTCCGGCTCTCGAAGGGCGTCGAGCACGCCCTGATGCCCTTCGCGCTCCTGCTCCGCTCGGTGCCGCTCATCGCGATGGCGCCGCTGATCATCCTGGTGTTCGGCCAGGGCACGATCGCGTCCGTCGCGGTGGTCGGCGGCATCGTGGTGCTCTTCCCCGCCCTGGTCACGATCGCGTTCGGACTGAACAACGCCTCGCCGCAGATGCTCGACGTCGTCTCGGTCTACGGAGGGTCGACCCTCACCGCCATCCGCAAGGTCGCGATCCCCGGCGCGCTGCCGTCGCTGTTCGCGGCGATCCGCGTGTCGGTGCCGGGAGCCATCACGGGCGCCCTGCTGGCCGAGTGGCTCTCGACCGGCAACGGCATCGGCGGCTCGATCTCCGGCTGGTCGGCGCAGGCGCGCTTCGACGACGTCTGGTCGGCGGTCGTGCTCGTCACGGGCGTCTCGCTCGTGCTCTACACGGTCGTGCAGGTCATCGAGACCTTCGTGCTCTCGCGGATGTCGCTCTCGCTCAACTGAGCGCGCGTCGGCCCCGGGGCGACGCGCCCGGGCGCCGACGCCTCAGACGGTGACGAGCGCGTCGACGCGGCTGCCGGCGAAGCAGCTCGCGGCCGCCGAGACCGTCGAGCTCCATGACGACGGCGATGCCCTCGAGGCTCCAGCCGGCCCGCTCGATCAGCCGGCGGCTCGCGTGGAGCGTTCCGCCGGTGGCGAGCACGTCGTCGACGAGCAGGAGCCGCGCGCCCTTCGGCACCGCGTCTTCGTGCACCTCGAGGGTCGTCGTGCCGTACTCGAGCGTCGCGTCCTCCCGCAGGACGGCGCGGGGGAGCTTGCCGGGCTTGCGGATGGTGACGACGCCGAGCCCCGCCGAGTAGGCGGCGGCCGCCGCGAGCAGGAAGCCGCGTGCCTCCACTCCGGCGATCGCGTCGATCCGGCCGCGGTAGGGCTCCAGCAGCGCGTCGGCCACCGCCCGCAGCGCCTCGCCGTCGCCGAAGACGGGGGTGAGGTCGCGGAACAGGATCCCGGGCTCGGGGAAGTCGGGGACGACCTCGGTGAGGCGCTCGACGAGGGCGGCGGCGGTCGTGGTCACGGGATCCTCCGGATCGGCTCGCGCGCGGGCGCGCTGCTGTGTTCAGGGCCCTGGAAGTCTACGCACGCCCTGCGTTCCCCTGCCGTTCGGGGGCGGTCAGCAGACTCCTTCCCGACCGCTCCCACCCTCCGGGGGCGCACCCGTCAAGAGGGAGATAGTTGTGGCCCTTATCGAGGCAGTCGTCGCCCGAGAAGTCTCTGGACTCCCGTGGCAACCCCACGGTCGAGGTCGAGGTCCTGCTCGAGGACGGCGCGTCCTCGCGAGCGGCCGTGCCCTCCGGCGCGTCCACCGGTGCCTTCGAGGCGTACGAGCTGCGCGACGGCGACTCCGAGCGCTACCTCGGCAAGGGCGTGCAGAAGGCGGTCGACGCCGTCATCGACGAGATCGGCCCGGCCATCGAGGGCTTCGACGCCACCGACCAGCGCCTCGTCGACGCCGAGCTGATCGAGCTCGACGGCACCGAGAACAAGTCGCGCCTGGGCGCCAACGCGATCCTCGGCGTCAGCCTCGCGGTCGCGAAGGCCGCCGCGCAGTCGGCCGACCTCGACCTCTTCCGCTACGTCGGCGGCCCGAACGCCCACACGCTGCCCGTCCCGCTGATGAACATCATCAACGGCGGCGCGCACGCCGACACCGGCGTCGACATCCAGGAGTTCATGGCGGTCCCGCTGGGCGCCGAGTCCTTCTCGGAGGGCCTGCGCTGGGGCGTCGAGATCTACCACGCGCTCAAGGCGCAGCTGAAGAAGGCCGGCTTCGCCACGGGCCTGGGCGACGAGGGCGGCTTCGCCCCCGACCTGCCCACCAACCGCGAGGCGCTCGACTTCATCCTCAAGGCCGTCGAGGCCGCCGGCTTCACCCCCGGCAAGGACATCGGACTGGCGCTCGACGTGGCCTCCTCCGAGTTCTACAACGACGGCGCCTACACGTTCGAGGGCAAGAAGCTGACCGCGGAGGAGCTCTCCGCCTACTACGCCGACCTCGTCGCCAACTACCCGCTGGTCTCGATCGAGGACCCGCTGGACGAGGACGACTGGGCCGGCTGGACCCACCTCACCGCCGAGATCGGCGACAAGGTGCAGCTCGTCGGAGACGACCTCTACGTCACCAACCCGGTGCGCCTGGCGCGCGGCATCGCCGAGAAGGCCGGCAACTCGATCCTGGTCAAGGTGAACCAGATCGGCACGCTCACCGAGACGCTCGACGCGGTGGCCCTCGCCCAGCGCAGCGGCATGACCGCGATCCTCTCGCACCGCTCCGGCGAGACCGAGGACACCACCATCGCCGACCTCGCGGTCGCGGTGGACGGTGGCCAGATCAAGACGGGCGCCCCCGCCCGCTCGGACCGCGTCGCGAAGTACAACCAGCTGCTGCGCATCGAGGAGATCCTGGGAGGTGCGGCCACCTACGCGGGTCGCTCCGCCTTCCCGCGCTTCTCGGCGTAGCCTCGCCCAGCGGCCCCGGTCGTCCCGCACCTCGGTGCGGGCACCGGGGCCGCTCCCGTTCCCCCAGCACCGCCGAGGAGGCCTCCGCCATGGCTCGACCGCCCCGCCGTCCCTCCGCTCCCGGCAGCGCCCGCGTCGGCAGGAGCCGGAGGCTCCGATCGCGTCCTCGGGTGCCGCGGAGCCCGGTGCGGCGTCGTCGGCCGGTGCGGCGAAGAAGCCCGGTGCGGCGAAGAGGCCGGGCGCGGCGTCGAAGCCCGCCTCGGGGACGAGGAGCGCAGCGGCGTCCGGCTCGACGCGCAGCCGCCCCGCCGGTGCGGCGTCCCGGTCCGGGGCGTCCCGCCCCGCCCGCCCGAAGCAGCCGCCCGCCGCGCCGTCGTCCGCGTGGATCGCCGGCGTCCGCGGCTCCGGCTTCACCCTCCTCGTGATGGGGATCATGATCATGGCCGTCGTGGTGCTCGCCCCGAGCGGTGAAGACCTTCGTCGAGCAGCGCGCCGAGATCGCCGAGCTCCAGCGCACGGTCGACGCCGCCAAGACCCAGGCGCAGAACCTCGACGAGGAGCGCACGCGCTGGTCGGACCCCGCGTTCATCCGCGCGCAGGCCCGCGAGCGCCTCTACTTCGTCATGCCGGGCGAGGTCAGCTACCTGGTGCTCGACGACATCGCCGTGGCGCAGCAGGCGGAGCAGCCCGCGAGCGACTCCGTGCAGGAGACGCCGGTCGACTGGGCGGGCTCGCTGCTGTCCTCGATCGCGGTGGCCGGCCTCGGGGAGCCGACGACCGAGGAGCTCGCGCCCGCCGAGCCGGCTCCGCCCGCCCCGTGAGCGCCCCGGCGTAGACTGGATCGTTCCGTCCGGTCGACGTCCCCTGGAGCCCTCGTGACCACGCCCCCCTTCGATCCGCCCAGCGAGCGCGACGTCGCCGTCGTCTCCGCCCAGCTGGGCCGCCCCGCCCGCGACGTGGTCGGCATCAGCGCCCGCTGCGTCTGCGGCAACCCCACCGTGGTCTCGACGAGCCCCTGCCTGGCGGACGGCACGCCGTTCCCCACCTTCTACTACCTCACGCACCGCCGCGACGGCCGCGATCTCGCAGCTCGAGGGCCACCCAGGTGATGGCGGAGTACAACGACCTCCTCGCCGAGGACGAGCAGCTGCGGGAGGCGTACGCCGCCGCGCACCGCGCGTTCCTCGCGGACCGCGAGAGCGTCGGCTCCGTCCCCGAGATCGCGGGCATCTCCTCCGGGGGCATGCCCTCGCGGGTGAAGTGCCTGCACGCGTTAGGTCGCCCACTCGCTCGCCGCGGGTCCGGGAGTGAACCCGATCGGCGACCTCGCCCTCGCGCGCGCCGACTGGTCTCCCGAGCGCTGCGCCTGCCGTCCGTTCGACGACTCCGCCGCCTCCTAGGCGGGAGGGCGGTCCGCCTCGATCGGCCCGCACTTCGCTAGACTTCGGATTCGTCGGGGTCAGTGCTGCCACCCGCCGTCGAGAGCGGGCACTTCGTGATAGTAGGGTGTTCGCACAGTCCATCCCTCTGGAGAGTTCACCGTGCCCAAAATCCTCATCGTCGGTGGCGGCTACGCCGGTTTCTACACCGCGTGGAAGCTCGAGAAGTACCTGCGCCCCGGCGAGGCCGAGGTGACGATCGCCGACCCGCTGCCGTACATGGCGTACCTGCCCTTCCTTCCGGAGGTGGCCGCCGGCTCGATCGAGCCCCGCCACGCCATCGTGTCGCTCCGCCGCCACCTGAAGAAGACCGCGATCCTCGCCGCGAAGGTCACGAAGATCGACCACGCCGCGAAGACCGCCGTGATCACCCCCACGGTCGGCGAGCCCTACGAGTTCGAGTACGACCAGATCGTCGTCACGGCCGGCTCCGTCTCGCGCACCTTCCCGATCCCGGGCGTCGCCGACAACGCGATCGGCCTCAAGACTGATCGAGGAGGCGACCGCGATCCGCGACCGCATCCTCACCAACTTCGACAAGGCGGCCACGCTGCCCGCCGGTCCCGAGCGCTCGCGCCTGCTGACCGTCACCGTCGTCGGCGGAGGCTTCGCCGGCATCGAGGTCTTCGCCGAGCTCCGCTCCTTCGCGAGCGCGCTGCTCAAGCGCTACCCCGAGATCGACTTCGAGGAGACGCAGTTCCACCTCGTCGAGGCCATGGGGCGCATCATGCCCGAGGTCGCGCTCGAGACCAGCCACTGGGTGCTGAAGAACCTCGACCAGCGCGGAGCGACGGTCCACCTCGACACGCAGCTGAAGTCGGCCCAGGACGGCGTCATCGAGCTGTCGACCGGTCAGACCTTCGAGTCGGACCTCATCATCTGGACCGCGGGCGTCATGGCGAACCCGTCGATCAAGAACTCCGACCTCCCCATCGAGGAGCGCGGACGTCTGCGCGTGCGCCCCGACCTGCGCGTCGGCCACGACGACGTCCTCGTCGAGGGCGCTTGGGGTGCCGGCGACGCGACCGCCGTCCCCGACCTCACCGGCGGCGGAGTGGGCGGCTACTGCGTCCCGAACGCCCAGCACGCGGTGCGCCAGGGCAAGCTCATGGCGAAGAACATCGTCGCGGTGCTCCGCGGCGAGAAGCCGAAGGACTACTTCCACAAGAACATCGGAGCCGTCGCCGGTCTCGGCATCGGCATCGGCGTCTTCCAGTCCGGCAAGATCGCGATCAAGGGCTTCCCCGCCTGGGTGATGCACCGCGGCTACCACGGCCTGGCCATGCCCTCGTGGGAGCGCAAGTTCCGCGTGGTGTGGGGCTGGTGGAACAACCTCTGGCTCGGCCGCGACATCGTGTCGATCGAGGCGCGCGAGTACCCGCGCGGCTCCTTCGAGACCTACGCGTCCCGACCGAAGGCCGCTCCGGCCGCCGCTCCTGCCGCTCCCGCGGCGGGTACTCCCGGCCCCGCCGGTGCGCCCGTGACCGTCGGCGGAGAGCCGCCAAGTCTCTGACCCCGCTCCCGCGGGGCGCGAGTGATCGCGCCCCGCGGAAGCCGCCCCCATAGCCCAATCGGCAGAGGCAGACGACTTAAAATCGTCTCAGTCTGGGTTCGAGTCCCAGTGGGGGCACTCCGCAGCGATCGTCGCCCGAGCGGGTGGAGGTCGCATCCGTCCTGACGCTTAGCCATCCGACTCCGCGGCGGCGGACGTTCCGGCGCACGTCCGATCGCACCCCGGGCCGCGACCTCACGTCGGGCCCCGATCCTTGTCGTCTCGGGGACGGCGCGTAGACCGAAGGGGCTCGGAACGGGCTGCGACCTCACGACGGGCCTCGATCCGTGACGTCTCGAAGACGTCCCGTTGCCCGAAGCGACTCGGGGCGGGCCCTGACCGGACGTCGTACTCCCGTCCGTGTCGCCTCAGGAGTGCTCCGAAGACCGAAGGGACTCGGAACGGGCCTCGACCGGATGTCCGGCCCCGGTTCACGTCGTCTCGGCGGGGGCGAGCACCGGTCCACCCGAAGGTCGACCTACCGCAGGTGCCCGGGCGGCCGGGAGCCCGCACCGATGCGCGCTCAGGCGGCTCGCGCGTGCTCGCTCCGCGAGTCCGGGTGACCCGGCCAGGAGCGCCGCCGCGAGCACCTCGGTGATCTCGCCGGGGGCGCAGTCGGCGCAGAGGACCACCAGGTCCTCGGGGAGGACTCGTCCGCTCCGGAGCGGTCGAGGACGACGGCATCGGTTCCACAGCTCGTGCATTCGATCATGCGGGTACCGTACGTCCGACCACCGACATCGCCGGGGCGCCGCTCGGCGGGTCCGGGGATCCGGGGCCGGCGTGCAGATGCGGCTACCCGTCAGGACGCCGCCCGTCAACACCGGATCCGCCCCGTGCCTCTCGAATAGAGTCGTGGCCGGGCGGTTCCACGCCCGTGATCGCGCGTGCGCACTCACTCGGGGAGCCGGGATCGCCCGTATCATCGGAGGGCGAGGCCGTACGGCTCCGTCCTCTTCTCGTGCCGCAGGGCACTGTACCGCACCGCCCGGAGACGGGCGGCAGGAGACCTCCATGGGGAAGCTGCTCTACGGCGCCTCGGGCGTCGAGATCGAATTCGACGACCGCACGCTCACGCACGTCCAGATCGTCATCGCCAACAAGCTGCGCCGCCGCGAGAGCTTCTTCTTCTCGTGGCGCGACGACCCGGCGGTCGGCGACGGGCGCTCGAGCATCTGGCTCGATCCCTCCGTGCCGCTCTACTTCAAGTACTTCGGCGGCCGGGTGCCCTCGATCAACCGCACGTGGATCGATCTGCTGACGGTCTCGGCGAACTCCTCCGGCGGACTCCAGCTCGTGCAGGAGCCCGACGCGGCTCCGACCCCGCCCCCCAAGGGCGAGCAGAGCCCCTAGGCCCCGGCCTCGCTCGAGAGACCTGCACCGTCCTGCACCGTCCACTCCATCAGCCGGGAAGAGCGACCATGAAGCGCGACGTCACCGCCCACCTCACCCTCGACGTGGCGCGACCCGCGTCGCTCGTCCTCTCGATCGCGGTGGCCGACGCCTACGCGGCCGAGGAGTCGCTCACCGTCTCGCTCGACGGTCGGCCCCTGCGCCCCCGCGAGGTGCTCGACCAGCACGGCACCCGGCTGCACGTGCTCGAACCCGGGGTCGGCGAGCTCGTCATCGACTACTCCGCCCGCATCCTCGGCCGCCTCGAGCCGATCGCGGGCGAGGAGGTGGACCGCCTGCGCTACCTCCGCCCGAGCCGCTACGCCGAGTCGGACGTGCTGTGGGCGACCGCACGGGCCGAGTTCGCCGGCCTCGCCGGGGCCGACCTCCTCGCCGCGGTGAGCTCCTGGGTCGGCACGCGCCTGGCGTACGTCACCGGGTCGAGCCTGCCCACCGACGGCGCCGAGCGGACGCTGCTCGCGCGTCGCGGGGTCTGCCGCGACTTCGCGCACCTCGTGGTCGCGCTCCTCCGGGCCCTGGACGTGCCCGCGCGCCTCGTCTCGGTCTACGCCCCCGGGCTGTCCCCGATGGACTTCCACGCGGTCGCCGAAGCCTGGATCGAGGGGGAGTGGCGGGTGGTCGACGCGACGACGCTGGCTCCCCGGCAGAGCCTCGTGCGCATCGCGACCGGACGCGACGCCGCGGACACCGCGTTCCTCAGTGTGTACGACGGCATCGCGACGCTCGGGGAGTTCACGGTCGGCGCGGTGGTCGACGAGCTGCCGGACGACGACGTGCGCGAGCCCGTCTCGATCGGCTGGAGCGCGGCTACTGCTCCGGCTCGACGAAGCGGCGCCAGGCCCAGACCGACGTGCACACCACGGTGAACGCGACGACGGCGAAGACGACCGGACCGCCTCCGCCCTCGGTCGCCCACACGGCGATCGTGGGGGTGAGCAGGAGGAAGAGCACGGTCGTCGAGAGCAGGGTGAGACCCAGCCAGAGGACCGGCGACCACCGCAGGACGCTCTGTCCGGCCGGACGCCCGACCGGGAACAGCAGCAAGACGCTCGACCCGACGGCGATCAGGGTCGTCGCGCTGAGCACCTCGGCGGTCAGCACGCCGCCGACGGAGCCGCCGGTCGGGACGACCGCGAGGCTCCACGCGAGCCCCGCGAGACCCAGGAGCGAGACGACGCGCACCGTGGCGAGCTTGGCGCGGTCGACGGGCGAGGCGCCCTCCGGCAGGAGGAGCCCGATCACCACGCCGAACAGGAAGGCGGGGTCGAGTCCGGCGAAGCGCGAGAGCAGCGCCGCGGCGGCCACCAGGAGCAGCGCCCGCGGTGAGGCGACGATCCGGACGCCGGGCAGGCCCAGGCGCCGGCCGACGAGGGCGGGCACTCCGGCTGCGACGGCGTTGACGAGCGCCGTCGCGAGGATGACGGCGATCAGGAGCCTGAGGTAGGCGGGCTGGCTGTCGACGCGTCCGGAGAGCAGGCTGAGCCCGGCGGCGCAGCCGATCATGCCGACGACCATGGTGCGGGTCGAGGCGGAGCGCGCTCGGGCTTGTCGTCGAACTCGACGCGCGCCCGGTTGCGGCCGGTCAGCTGCCAGGTGCGGGCCTCGCGGGGTGCGCGGCCCGCCACGGCCAGTCTCGCGGGGACGACCACCAGCGCGAGCGACGCGACGGCCAGGGCCAGGGAGCGCATCCAGTCGGCCATCGTGCCCAGCGGTGCGCCGGAGGAGAGCGCGGTCGTCATGCCGGTCGCGGCGCTCCAGTCGCCGGGGGTGCCGCGGTCGTCGTCCCGCGGGGCGGGAGCGGGCGCGGAGTCGGGGGCGGACGGCTCGGCGCCGGGTGCGGGCTGCGGTGGCGCCCTCCGTCGGCTCGGGCCGCGCCGACGCCGTCGCGCTGCTGCCGGGACGAGCGGGGGTCGCCGTCGGGCGCGGTGCGGTCGATCCCGGAGTCGGCACGGCGGAGCCCGGGGTGCCGGAGGGGGATGCGCCGGTCGTCGTGCCGGGAGTGGCGGCGCCGGGTGCGGGGCTCCCGGCGGGGCCGTCGCGGTCGGTCCGGGTGTCGCGGCGGCGAAGACGGCGTCGATCCAGGGGCTCGGCGAGCTGTAGTTGCCCGCCGAGTCGCCGAGGATCGCCGAGACGCGGTGCGGCCCGGCGGTGACGGTGCCGCCGGTGCACGTCCACGCGCCTGCACCGACGGGCGCCTCGCACGTGTTCACGCGGTCGACGTAGACGTAGGCGCGCGTCCCCTCGACGCCGGTGCCGGAGTACACGGCGCCCACGCGGGGGAGGGAGGCGCCGGCACCCGGGGAGGTCAGCGGTGGGCGCGGGTGGGGCGGCGGTGTCGACGACCAGCGTGACGGCGGCGCTCGGCCGCGAGACGGCGCCGCCGGCGAACGAGGCCGTCTGGGTCGCGGTCACGCGGTAGCTCCCCGGAGCCGGCGTCCGGAGCGAGCTGGCAGAACCAGGCGCCGGAGCCGTCGGCCCGGGCGACGCACGAGGCACCGCCGTCGGTCGTCACCGCCACGCTCGCGCCCGGGTAGGCGGTCCCGCGGACCGAGCCCGCGGAGGTGGCCGAGCCGTCGACGGAGCCGATCACCGGCGGGCTCAGCACGGCGAGCTGCGCGGTCGTGGTCGTCGTTCCTCCTGCGGCGAGCAGCTCGACGGCCGTGAGCACCGCGGGTCCGTCGGCGAGCGTCGCGGTGCAGCTCCAGGTGGTCGTCGGCCGCGACCGTCGTGATGCAGAGGGGATCGCCTCCGCCGCGGACGCCGACCTGGATCTGGTTCCCGGCCGTGCCGGTCCCGCTGACCGCGGTCGGGCCACCGGGGATCACGGATCCCGATGCGGGCGAGGAGACGGCCAGCGGCGCGGCCGCCGCGGCCGGGGCGAGTGCTCCGACGACCACCGCGACGAGGGCGGCGAGGAGCGCGGGGCGCCGAGCGCGCCGCATCCGGGATCGACGGACACGGCTCATCGGAGACCCCGATGAACCCCCCGGTCCCGCTGTGTCGACACGTCCTGGCACTGTGCGTCCATTGCACGGTCGCGCGCGGGCACTGTCAGGCGGGCGCGCCCGTCGTCACCGGATGGACACCTGCGGGCGGACGGCGACTCCGCCGGTCGGCGGAGTGGTCGGCGGACGGGAGAGCGCTTCCGCGAGAATACAGCCCTCGACCCTTCGGAGGAACCATGAGCGAGGACGCGGCACGCGGACGCGATCGGCGGCAGGTGCGCGCCGAGGCCGCGCGCTTCGACGACCCCCGCGAGCTCGGGCGGCTGCTGCCGTCCGAACTGCGCATCGGGCTCGCCCAGAGCGCTTTCCAGACCGAGGGGTCGCTCGAGACCGGCGGGCGCGGCCGCTCGGTCTGGGACGACTTCGCGCTGCGGCGCGGCACGATCGCCGAGGAGGCGACGCCCGAGATCGCGACGGACTTCCTCCTGCGCTGGCGCGAGGATCTAGCCCTGCTCGTCGACCTGGGGGCCGGAGGAGCTGCGGCTCGCTCTCGTGGCCCAGGGTGCAGCCCGACGGCCGCGAGCCGCTCGACCGCGGCGGACTGGGCTTCTACGACCGGCTCCTCGACGCGCTCGCCGAAGCGGGGATCCGCACCGTGCTGACGCTGCACCACCGCGACACCCCCTCCGCGCTGACGGGCGGGTGGATGAACCGCGACACGGCGTTCCGCTTCGGCGATCTGGCTTTCGACGTCGGAGCGAAGCTGGGGACCGGGTCGCCGACTGGGTGACGGTGGACGAGCCGTCGACCGTGATGCTCGAGGGCTACGCGCTCACCAGGCAGGCGCCCGCGGCCGGCCGCCTCCTGAACGCGCTGCCGGCGCTGCACCACCAGCTCCTCGGGCACGGCATCGCCGTCGAGGCGCTGCGCTCGGCCGAGGTGAGCGGACGGATCGGCCTCGTCGACGCCCTCGCGCCCCTCGAGCCCGCGACGGATTCCGAGGCGGACGTCGCGTGGGCCGGTCTCGCCGACGTCCTCCGCAACCGGCTCGTCGCCGACGCGGTGCTCACCGGTGCGTACCCGCAGGGCCGGAGGAGCTGCCGCCCTTCCTCGAGCGCCTCGCCCGCGTGGATCCCCGCGACCTCGAGCGCATCGCCGCGCCCCTCGACTTCTACGCCGTCGCCCCGCTGCCGCCGCAGCGCATCGCGGCGGGCCGGGATCCGTCGGCCCCGACCGGCGTCGGGGCGCCCCGCTCCTCCCGTTCCACGAGCGGCCGTGGCCCGAGCTCGACCGCACCGGCGACGGCTCGCCGTCGGCCTCCTGGGCGCCGGTGTCGTGTCCTCCGGCGGCTGGTGGAGCGGTACGGCGAGGCGCTGCCCCGCTGGTCGTCACCTCGCTGGGGGCGAGCTTCCCCGACGTGCTCGACGAGGACGGCGCGATCGTCGACACCGAGCGGATCCGCTGGCTCGGCTCGCACCTCGGCGCTCTCGCCGAGGCCGTGCGAGGCGCCTGCCCGTCGAGTCCGTCCAGCTCTGGACCCTCGTCGACGCGTTCGAGTGGCAGCACGGCTACGCCGGCCGCACGGGCTCGTCGCCCTCGGCGCACGAGGCGGCGACCGGGTGCCGAAGGCGTCCTTCGACTGGCTGAGGCGGGTGCTCGACGCGCGTCCTGAGCGGCCGTGGCGGGAGGCGTGGCAGACTTCCGCGGTGCGCAGCCTCCTCGCCCCGGCCTCGATCCTCCACGCCGGCACCGCTCCCGTGCTCGCCGCGCTGGCCGATGTGCTCGCCGACGACGGCGCCTACATCCGCACCGCGGACGGGTTCGGAGCGACGGCTCCCTCTCGCGGGTGTCGAGCAGTGGCGAGTGCTGGCCGACGAGGGGGGAGCGCGCGTCGAGTGCGAGCTTGTCGCCTCGTCCGCGTCGTCGGCTCTCGCCGGGGTCCTGGCCCGTCGGCGGATCCGGAGGCGCCCGAGCGCTTCCGAGCGGTGGTCACGGCGGTCGCCGACCGCGTCGAACCGCGCTGAGTCACCGCATCCGCCCTGGTCGTGCCGCCGAACGGGGAATGCCCGAGTGCTGCTCGGCGTTGTGTAGGGATGACGGGGTGGGGCCTGGAGCCCCATCCGACCGGACCGCTCGGAGGAGCACGACGCAGATGGCAGGAACAGCAGTGAACAAGGGACGTGGGACGCGCGGCGGCGACGAGGAGATCGTCTACCGTCGCCATGCGAACGGACGCGGCATGGTCGCTCCCGGCTCGCGCGTCTCGGCGTCCGCCTACGTGGAGACGGGCGCCTACGTGGAGCCCGGCGCGACGGTCGGGGAGCGGGCGTGGATCGGCGCCGGCAGCTGGATCGACCGTGACGCGATGATCGGGCACAGCGCCTTCATCGGCGCGAACGTGCACGTCGGGCCGGAGGCGATCATCGGCCCGGGTGCCCGCATCGGCAGCTACACGCGCATCGGCGGCTCGGCCGTCGTCGCGACCGGAGCGCGGGTCGACCGCGACACGGTCGTGCCGGCCGGTGGCCGACACGGCGCCGAGGAGAGCACCCGCGAGGTCGGCAGGCGCGCCGCCTGACCCTCGCACCCCGGACGACCCTGTTCCCCGCGGCTCTCGAGCGCGGCGGAATAGGGTCGTTCACCATGTTCGAACTCCACCACCTCAGCGCCCAGGAGCAGTGGGACCAGCTGCAGCGCGGAGAGGTCTCGCGCTCTCGAGCTCGTCGACCACTACCTCGCGCGCATCGACCGGTGGAACGGGGAGCTCGGAGCGTTCACGACGGTGACACCCGAGGCCGCCCGGCAGCGGGCCGCGGCTCTCACCTCCGGGGCCCTGCCGCGCACCGCGGCCCTGTGGGGGCTCGCGAGCGGCGACAAGGACCTGTGGCGGCGCAGGGGGTGCGGACCACGTCCGGCTCGCGACTGCGCGAGGACTTCGCTCGCCGGACGTCTCGGACGAGATCGTCGACGTGCTCGACGCGGCCGGGGCGATCAGCCTCGGCAAGACGGCGTCCCCCGAGTTCGGCATGCCGTCCTACACCGAGAGCCGCGTGGGACCGCCGGCTGTCACGCCGTGGGACACCCGACTCGGCGCCGGGGGCTCGAGCGGGAGGAGCGGCGGTGGCGGTGGCCGCCGGACTGCTGCCCTTCGCGCCGGCGTCGGACGGCGGCGGGTCCATCCGCATCCCGGCCGCCGCCTGCGGGCTCGTCGGGCTGAAGCCCTCGCGCGGCCGCGTGCCGGCGACGTCCGGCGTCGGCGGGGTCGGCGGTCTGGTCGTCGCCGGGCCGATCGCCCGCTCGGTCGCCGACGCGGGCCTCCTGCTCGAGGGGATGCTCGAGCGCCGCAACGGCGTGATCCCGCATCCCTATTCGGTGGCGGCTCCGGAGGATCGGGAGGGCTCGTTCCTCGGTGCCGCGGTCCGAGGCGAGGGCCGGTTCCAGATCGGCGTGCTCACCGCGTCCCCCTGGGACGACGTGCAGGACATCCGGCTGGAGCCCGAGGCGCAGGCCGCCTTCGACGAGGGAGTCGCCGCCCTCGCCGCCCTCGGGCACGGCCTCGAGGAGGCGTCGCTGCCGCCCAGCGCGGCGTACCCGCCGCCTTCCGCACGCTCTGGCAGAGCGGAGCCTCGACGCTGCCGGTCGAGACCGCGGAGGATCTCGCGCTCCTCGAACCGCTCACCCGCTGGCTCGTCCTCGAGGGCAGGAGTCTCAGCGCGCGCGACATCGTCGAGGCGGCCTCGGTCCTCACCGCCTACGAGCGCGCCGTGATCGCCTCGTTCTCGACGTTCGACGCCGTGCTGGCACCCGCGATGACGATGACCCCGCGACCCGTCGGCTGGTACGACGCGGAGGATCCGGAGCGCAACTTCGCCCAGCAGGTGCAGTACACGCCGTTCACGTCCTTCGTGAACGTCAGCGGCCTGCCCGCGATCACGCTGCCGCTCTCGATGACCGAGGGCGGTCTGCCCATGGGGATCCAGCTGATCGGGCGGCCCGGCGGCGAGGCGGTGCTGCTCTCGATCGGAGCGCAGCTCGAGCGCCGTGCGCGCTGGCAGCGGCGGCATCCTCCGCAGTGGTGAGACCCCGGCGGATCATCAGGTCGGATCGCTTGGCGCTTAGGTAAGGCATGCCTATACTTGCTCTCGATGTGCATGTTCGAGGGACGCGACGGCCTGGAGCCGACGGGCGTCAAGCAGTTCCTGATCGCGGGCGACGAGACCGTCGTGCCGTGGATCCAGAGCATGCTCGACTCCCTCCCCGCCAACGCGCGCGGCCAGGTGTTCGTCGAGGTCGACGACGCCCGCGGGCTGCCGCCCCTGTCGGCGCCGGGTCGCGTCACGGTGACGTGGCTGGGGCGCTCCACCCGGTCCGGCGCCCCCGGCACCGGCGGTCTCTGCCGTCGGGGCATGGCGCTCGAGCGCGCCGTGCGCGCCTGGGTCGGCGAGATGTCCGTCGTCGACGGCGACTACCCGTGGGCAGACGAGCGCCACGACTTCTGCGCCTGGATCGGTGGAGCGGGCCCGCTGATCGCGGAGCTCGCCGCCGACGTCGAGGCTCGCCTGCGCGTCTCGGCCGAGCACGCCGCCCGCTGACCCGCGCTCCCGTTCCGTTCTCGGAGTTAGGTGCAGGCTCACCTCACTATGCGATACCGAGGGCGATGCCTCCGACGACCGCCGCCCCCGCCCGCCCGGCCTACCGGCCGTACCTCGCGACCGTCGCACGGGCGACCAGGATCGCGCCGCACTTCATCCGCGTGACCCTCACGGGCGACGACCTCGACTCCGTCGGCTGCACCGGCCCCGACCAGCGCATCAAGCTGGTGGTGCCGACCCCGACCTCCGACGCTCGCGCCTTCCTGTCCTCCGTCGCCGACCTCGACGCCCCCGACGGCGTCGCGGCCGACTGGCACGGACGCTGGCGCACGCTGCCGGACGAGCAGCGCAACCCGCTGCGCACCTACCACGATCCGGGCCGTGCGCCCCGAGCTGTCCGAGGTCGACATCGACTTCGTCGCGCACGGCGACTCCGGCCTCGGCCTCCGCCTGGGTCGGCACCGCCGCCCCGGGCGCCGAGGTCGTGATCATCGCCCCCGACTCCCGCTCCGAGCTCCCCGGCGGCGGTGTCGAGTGGCACCCGGGAGCCGCCACCTCGCTCCTGCTCGCCGGTGACGAGACGGCCGTGCCCGCGATCGGCGCGATCCTCGAGAGCCCTGCCGGCAGACGCCTCCGGAGCCGCGTTCCTCGAGGTGCCCACCGCCGATGACCGCCTCGAGCTGCGCCACCCCGCGGGCGTGCACGTCACCTGGATCGTCCGGGAGAGCGGAGCGGACTGCGGAGCGGCGCTGGACGCCTCCGTCCGCACCTGGGCGACCCGGTTCCTCACGGCCCACCACCGCGGAGTCGAGGTGTCCGACGTCGACGTCGACAGCGAGATCCTGTGGGAGGTGCCCGAGGAGACGAAGGACCCCGGCCTCTACGCCTGGATCGCCGGCGAGGCCGGCGCCGTGAAGCGCATCCGCCGCTGCCTCGTCACCGAGCTCGGCGTCGACCGGAAGCGCGTGGCGTTCATGGGATATTGGCGCCTCGGCCGCTCCGAAGCCAACCGACCGAGCGGGCCGCAGGGACGCCGTCTGCGGCGTTGTCCTCGTACCGCATGGTTCCACCATGCGGGAGCTCGTCCGCCTTGCAGACGACGCCCCTGCGACCCGCTCGGGGTCCGGTGGAGGGGACGCCGTCTGCGGCGTTGTCCTCGCACCGCATGGTTCCACCGTGCGGAGCTTCGTCCGCCTTGCAGGCGACGCCCCCGCGACCCGCTCGGGGTCCGGTGGAGGGGACGCCGTCTGCGGCGTTGTCCTCGCACTGCATGGTTCCACCGTGCGGAGCTCGTCCGCCTTGCAGACGACGCCCCTGCGACCCGCTGGGGGACTGAAGAGGGGCGCCGCTCCGCGGCGTTGTCCTCGCACTGCAGGGTTCCACCGTGCGGAGCTCGTCCGCCTTGCAGACGACGCCTCTGCGACCCGCTGCATCCCTTGCGCGACGTCAGGTGAGGAGGGGGCTCGCGGCTGTCAGCCGTCGGGCCCCTCCGCAGCTGAGGTTCTGCGAGGCATACGCCTGCAGGAGGGGTGCGGGAGGAGCTCAGAGGGTCGGGGGCACGCCGACCAGGCTGCTCGAGAGGTCCCAGAGGTCGGTGCCGAGGCGGCGGTCGCGGGCCTGGGGTGCGACGGCGCCCGGGCTTCAGGCCGTCGAAGTAGGTGCCGCTCGCGGCTCCGACGTCGGGCTCGGAGCAGAGCGTGATCAGCGGCACCGCCCCCGCTTCGGCGGTGATGCCGTAGGAGCCCGAGGTCAGGGTCTGCAGCGTCTTCATCAGACGGGAGTCGGCGCCGAAGCCGGTGGCCACGAATCCGGGGTGGAACGAGTAGGCGTCCACGGCTGTCGGCAGCAGGCGCTCGGCCAGCTCGCGGATGAACAGGATCGTCGCGAGCTTGGAGGTGCCGTAGGCGCGCCATCCGCCCAGCCACGGCCCCTTCTTCCGGTCGAGGTCCTCGAGATCCAGGCGCCCGAACCGGTTGGCGACGCTCGCGGTCGAGACGACGCGCGCCCGGGGCGGGAGGCGCCCGTTTCGATGAGGCGCGCGGCAGCAACAGGCGGGTCAGCAGGAACGGCGCGAGGTGATTGCTCTGGATCGTCCGCTCGAACCCGTCGGCCGACACCCCCCGCTCCGACACGAGACCGCCGGCGTTGTTCGCCAGCACATCGATCCCGTCGAATCGCTCGAGGAGTGCACCCGCGAGCGCGCGCACGTCGTCGAGCCGGTCGAAGTCGGCCACGAAGGGCACTCCTCCGACATCGGCGGCGACCGAGCGGGTGCGCTCGGCGTTGCGGCCGACGACCGCGACGGTCGCCCCCGCACGCGACAGCTCGCCCGCGGCGATCCTCCCGATCCCGGAGCTCGCCCCGGTGAGCACGACGACGCGCCCCTTCATGTCAGCGACCACGGAGGTATCCGCCCTTCTCGAGACCGGCTTCGATCTCGAATCGATTGCGCAGCGGATCGCGACCCGCCACGAGGTAGGCGAACGGGAACCACATCCCGTAGCGCTTCCACTGCTGCTTGTGCACGGCCTCGTGCTCGAGGACGCGGTCGGAGGCGTTGGTGCCGGTGAAGTAGCTCGTGCCGACGCACGAGCCGCCTCGGCCGTAGGACCAGTCCGGCATGCCGCGGAAGACCACGAGGCCGTTCCGGCGCTCGATCCGGCCGGTGCTCCACACGGCGCCCCACGCGAGCCCCACCGCGCACCCGAAGAGGTACCCGGGGCGGGTGATCGCGGGATGGAGGGCGACGGCCGAGAGACCGCCCTGCGGAGCGTGCTCACGCGCTCTCGCGACCGTAGGTCTCGAGCAGGCGCAGCCACACCTCGCTGATCGTGGGGTGCAGGAGGGGACGGCGTGCCAGAGCCGCGACAGCGGCACCTCGCCGACGACCGCGATCGTGGCCGAGTGGAGGAGCTCGCCGACCTCCTTGCCCACGAACGTGACGCCCAGCACGACGCGGCGGTCCTCGTCGACGACCATGCGCGCGGTGCCCGTGTAGCCGACCGCGGCCAGCGAGGCTCCGGCGACGGAGCCGATCTCGTAGTCGACGACGCGGGTGCGGTAGCCGGCCTTCTCGGCGGCCGCCGCGGTGAGGCCGACCGAGGCGACCTCGGATCGGTGAAGACGACCTGGGGCACCGCCTCGTGGTCGGCCGTCGCGACGTGCGCGCCCCACGGGAGTCGTGCACCTCGGCTCCGGTGGGCGGGCCACGATGACGTCGCCCGCCGCGCGGGCCTGGTACTTGCCCTGGTGGGTGAGGAGGGCGCGGTGGTTCACATCGCCCACTCCGTAGAGCCACGGCGTGGATCCGCCGATCGGCGCACCGTCGGCGTCCAGCACGAGCATCGTGTCGTCGACGGTGAGGACGAGCCCGGCTCGAGGCCGACCGTCTCGAGTCCGACGTCGCGGGTGTGCGGGGCCCGGCCGGTGGCCGCGAGGATCTCGTCGGCCTCGACGGTGCCGCCGTCCTCGAGGACGACCGAGACGGTGCCGTCGGCGCGGCGCTCGACCGAGGCGGGCGAGGCTCCGAGGCGGACGTCGACGCCGAGCCCGCGGAGCGAGTCGCCGACCAGCGTCCCGGCGAAGGGCTCGAAGGGGGCGAGCAGTCCGCTGCGCGCGAGCAGGGTGACGGAGGAGCCCATCCCCGCGTACGCGGTGGCCATCTCGGAGTGCGACCACTCCGCCGCCGATGACGACGAGCCGGGGCGGCACGGTCTCGGCGCTGGTCGCCTCGCGGCTCGTCCAGGGAGCGGCGTCGCGGAGTCCGGGGATATCGGGGACGACGGCGGTCGTGCCGGTCGCGACGGCGACGGCCGACCGGGCGCGGAGGACGCGTTCGGTGCCGTCCGGGGTGGTCACGGTGACCTCCCGCTCGCCGCTCAGGCGACCGTGCCCGCGCACCAGCTCGATGCCCGCTCCTCGAGCCACTGCACCTGGCCGTGGTCGTCGAAGCCGCTCGTGACGGAGTCGCGGTGCGCGAGGAGCGCGGCGACGTCGACGCCGCCGGTCACGGCCTGCGCGGCGCCGGGAAGGTCGCGCGCGGCCCGCAGCGCCATGGGGGCCCTGAGCAGCGCCTTGGAGGGCATGCAGGCCCAGTGCACGAGCACTCGCCGCCCACGAGCTCGCTCTCGACGACCGCCGCGGTGAGGCCGCCCTGGACGGCCCGGTCGGCGATGTTCTCGCCCACGGGTCCCGCTCCGATGACGATGAGGTCGAACTCGTCGGCGGGGGTCTTCTCGGTGCTCATGGTGTCCGGATCCTTCTCGGGCGTCCGCCCGTGACTGCTGGCCGGGGCGCTCCGTCCCGGCAGGGGTGCCGGCGCGGCCGGCGGGAGGTCAGTGGGCGGGCACGATCTCGGCTCGCCAGCCGTCGTAGCGGCCGCCCTCGCTCTCGACGGCGTCGATGACCTGGCGGAGGAACGCCGTGGTGGCCTCCTCGTGGACCGCGGCGTGGTGGCTCGCGACGAGGACGTGCCGAAGCCGCAGCCGGGAGATCGCGATCTCGTAGCCGGAGGCGACGAGCGCACGCCCGGCCCGTCGGGCTCGGCTCGCGCGGGAGAAGACGGCGAAGTGGTCGACCTCCCGCAGCTCCCACACCTGGTCGCCGTAGCGCAGGCGCACCTCGAGCTGGCGGGCGGCGCGCTCCTGCCGCGACTCGGGCGAGGAGGCCTGCTCGGCGGAGTGGGAGGCCGTGGCGGGTCGGGTGGCGGCCGCGGGGGCGAGGATCTCGTCGCTCATCGTCCGGTGAACTCCGCGGTCGTCCGTGAGGGAGAAGGCGCGCAGTCCGATGCCGGCGTCCTCGGAGGCGGCGAGTCGGGCGAGCTCGGCGGGCAGAGCGCGCGCCGCCTGGTCGTCGGAGGAGGACAGGGCGAGCCGGGCGTTCGCGAGGGCCGCCTGCACCGCGAGCGGCGCCTGGGCGGCGATCCGCTCGGCGATCGCTCGCGCGGCGCCGGCGGCCGCTCCGTCGCTGACGACCTCCTGCACGAGTCCGATGCGGTGCGCCTCGGCGGCGTCGAAGGAGTCGCCCGTCAGGATCCACCGCATGGCGTCGCCCCAGCCGGTGGCCCTCGGGAAGCGCAGCGTGGCGCCGCCGAACGGCAGGATGCCGCGGGCGACCTCGATCTGGCCGAAGCTCGTCGACTCCTCCGCGACCACCACGTCGCTCGCGAGAGCGAGCTCGATGCCGAGCGTCAGGCACGTGCCCTGCAGCCCGATGACCACGGGCTTGGACACGGGTTGGGTCCGCAGTCCCCACGGGTCGAGGCCGCCCTCGGGAACGAAGTCCAGTCCGCCGGAGGCGACCCGCGGGCCGATGTCGGCGAGGTCGAGCCCGGCGGTGAAGTGCTCGCCCGCGGCGAGGACGACGCCGACGCGCAGCTCGGGGTCGCGGTCGAGCTCGCCGTACGCCCCGGCCAGGGCGGTGAGCATCGCGAGATCGGCGGCGTTGCGCTTCTCGGGGCGGTCGAGGACGATCTCGAGCACGTGCCCGCGCCGTTCCGTGCGCACGCGCGGTCGCTCGCCGCTCGCGCCCCGCTCGCTCTCGCGGGGCTCGCTCACTGGGGGCTCACTCTCGCGGGGTTCGCTCACGCTGGGCTCTCGCACGTCGGTCCTCCGCTCGGTCGCGTCCGACCATCCTGCCCGGTGCCGCCGACATCGCGCCGTCCGACGGTCCGCATTCCGAGTGGTCGCTCAGGCCCCGCGGGCCAGCGCGCCGAGCAGGCGGAGGATCGTGGGCAGGTCGTCGACCGCGGCCGCGGGGGAGACGGGGGCGAAGGACGTGACTCCGGCGCCGGCGAGCGGGAAGCGGGCGCGCAGCGCTCTCGAGGCTCGCGACGAGCCGGGCCGCGGGGACGCCGAAGGGCACCGGGTCGAACAGCCCGGCGATCTCGGCCGGGTCCAGGACGTCGAGGTCGATGTGCACGTAGACGGAGCGCGCGCCGGTGGCCTCGACGGCCGCGACGAGCGACTCGGGATCGAGCTCGTCGGCGGAGAGGCTCTGCGCACCGCGCTCGAGGAGTCCCTCGATCTCGCCCGGGTCGATCGAGCGCACGGCGCCGAGGACGACGCCTCGAGTCCTCGACGCGCTCCCCGGCGCCCGCGCTGAGCAGGCCGACGCCGCGGCCGAGGACGGCCGAGAGGACCATGCCCGAGAAGGCGCCGCTGGGAGACGTGGCGGGGGTGTTCGCATCCGGATGCGCGTCGAGCCAGACGAGTGCGACCGGCCCCTCGGCGGTGCGGACGGCGTGGCCGATCGCGGCGAACTCGACGCCGCAGTCGCCCCCGGATCGTGATCACGGGGCCGGGCCGGCTCGGCGAGCGCCTCGCGGATCCGCTCGGCGGTCGTCGCGACGGAGGCGTAGCGGCGGATCCCGGTGTCCTGCGCGTCGCCCGCCTCGGCGGGGATCTCGACGGCGACGGTGGCGGAGGAGGGCAGATCGCCGGCGGATCGCTCTCGGCGCCGTCGACCAGGCGCATCGCGCGGGTCGACGCCGAACCCTGCCACTGCGGGACAACGAGGAAGGACGCCATGCCCCTCACTATGGCACGCGGCACGCGGGACCCTCAGACCGTCGGGAGCGCGCCCTAGTGAGGCGTCGGCGCCCGGGGTGGCGGGCACGGCCGCCGGCGGGCCGTCGAGATCGACGAGCGCCTCGTCCAGAGCCGAGCGCGAGCGGTCGGCCGCCCCCCGGGCCTGCTCGAGAGCCGCAGCCGGATCCCCGGCGGCGAGTCGCGCCGCCGCGGCCAGCTGCTCGCCGGTCTCCTCCGCGAGGATCCGGGGCGCCGCGGTGATCCTGTCGCCGTGGACGAGCGCGAGGAGGGCCACGGCGTCGGCGCCGAGCCTGGCCGCGGGTCCGCGCCGCCTCGAAGAGCATGAGCTGGCGCTCGGCCTGCGCGTGCGGATCGCGGTATCCGGCGACGACCGCGTCCAGCGCGGCGTCGGCCTCGAGCAGCAGCGCGAGGACCGCCGCCGGATCGTGGCGCGCCCCTGCCGCGCGGGCCTCGTCCGCGTCGAGCAGGAGCGCCCGCGCGGCGGCGCCCGCGACGGCGACGTCGGCGGCCGACGAGACCTGGGCGGCGGTCCGGACGTCGGAGAGCGTGTCGGCCCGGGCGAGATCGTCCCGCACCGAGCGCTCCAGTCCGCTCAGCTGCGCCTCCGCGCGGGCGAGGAGCGCCGTCAGGGACTCGATCGCCGAGAGCAGGGCGTCGGAGTCGGCCTCCGGGTCCGCAGCCACGCGGTCCGCGGCCTCGCGCAACGGGCGGACCTGCCGCTCCGAGGTGAGGCCGGCGAGGACCGAGACGTCGGCACGGACGCGCTGCAGGCCGCTCCGGCGGGGGCGGGGGAGCGGAGGTCACTCCGTGATCGTACGGCCCCCGTGTTACGGAGCGTGTCGCCCCGACTCGACCGCGATCCGCGCCCCGCGCAGGATGGAGCGCATGACCCGCTCGCTCGCCATCGTGGAGGTCGCCTGGACCCGCCCCGGCCGCGACGACTACCACGCCTACGTGCAGATCCTCAACGGCCGGCTGCTGACGCTCGCCCGCGAGCTCGGCTGGGAGGCGCAGCGCTACGCCGCCGAGGACCTGGGCGCCGCCCGCCTCCTCGCCGAGACCGACGGCGCCGACGCGATCGTGCTGGCCGGCGGCGAGGACATCGCCCCCGAGCGCTACGGAGCGGACCGGGGCTATCCCGGCGAGGGCCCGCACGCGGAACGGGCCGACGAGGCGCAGATCGCCCTCGTGCACCGCGCTCTCGCCCGGCGCACGCCGCTCCTGGGCATCTGCCGCGGCCTCCAGATCGTCAACGTCGCCCTCGGCGGCACGCTCGTCCCCGATCTCGGGCCGGGTGCCGCGCACGTCAACGCGGCCGCTCCCGCCCACGAGCGGATGCACGGCCACGCGGTCGAGATCGCTCCCGCCTCGACGCTCGCCGGACTCTTCGGCGCCGAGGTCCTGGCGGTCCAGAGCGCGCACCACCAGGCCGTCGACGTGCTCGCCCCGGGCCTCTCGGTGGTGGCGCGCGCCGAGGACGGCGTCGTCGAGGCGATCGAGCACCTCAGCGCGCCGATCGTCGGCGTGCAGTGGCACCCGGAGGACCCGAAGGCGCCGGCCGGTCAGCTCGCGGCGCTCCTCGAGGGTCTCGCCGCGGCACGAGCAGTCCCGCAGGCGCTCGCCGCCTGACGGGCTCGTCGAACCGCCCGACCCGACGATCGGGGGCCGGACTCAGCCCGCCAGCCGCGCCATCCACGCCTCGATCTCGTCGGCGGAGCGCGGGATGCCGACCGAGAGGTTCTCGGCGCCGTCCTCGGTGACCAGCACGTCGTCCTCGATGCGGACGCCGATGCCGCGCAGCTCCTCCGGCACGGTGAGATCGTCGGGCTGGAAGTAGAGGCCGGGCTCGATGGTGAAGACCATGCCGGCCCCGACGACTCCGTCGAGGTACATCTCGCGGCGGGCCTTCGCGCAGTCGTGCACGTCGAGACCCAGGTGGTGGCTCGTGCCGTGCACCATGTAGCGGCGGTGCTGCTGGTTGTCGGCCTCGAGCGCCTCCTCGGCGCTGACCGGCAGCAGACCCCACTCGGCGGTCCGGCGGGCGATCACGGCCATCGCCGCCGCGTGCACGTCGCGGAAGCGGATGCCCGGGCGGACGATCGCGAAGGCCGCGTCCGCCGCCTCCCGCACCGTCTCGTGCACCCGGCGCTGCGCGTCGGTGTAGACGCCGTCGACCGGGAAGGTGCGGGTGATGTCGGCGGTGTAGTAGCTCTCCTGCTCCACTCCGGCATCCAGCAGCACGAGCTCGCCGGGGCGCACCGGTCCGTCGTTGCGGGTCCAGTGCAGGATGCACGCGTGCGGTCCGGCCGCCGCGATCGTGTCGTAGCCCACCGCGTTGCCGTCGGCGCGAGCGCGTCCGTTGAAGACGCCCTCGATCAGGCGCTCGCCGCGCTCGTGGGCGATGATGCGCGGCAGATCCGAGAGCACGTCCTCGAAGCCGCGGCCCGTGGCGTCGACCGCGGCGCGCAGCTCGGCGATCTCGTAGGAGTCCTTGACGAGCCGCAGCTCGCTGAGGTCCCGCTCGAGGGCGGCGTCCGAGTCGGCGGAGGTGCGCCCGGCCAGGCGCTCCGCCACCAGAGGGTCGGCCTCGCGGAGGACGGCCACGGCCACGTCGTCCGCGGAGTCCAGCACGGCGTCGAGCTCGTCGATGCCGCGGGCCTCGAGGCCGAGGTCGGCCGACACCTGCGCGAGCGAGGGACGGGGGCCGATCCAGAACTCGCCGATCTCGGGGTTCGCGTAGAACTCGTCGGAGTCGCGTCCGGCGCGCTCGCGGAAGTAGAGCACCGCCGAGTGGCCCGACTCGCCCGGCTCGAGCACCAGGACGGCGCCCGGCTCGGAGTCGGCGCCCCAGCCGGTCAGCCAGGCGAAGGCGGAGTGCGCGCGGAACGGGTAGTCGGTGTCGTTGGCGCGCTGCTTGAGCCGCCCGGCGGGGACGACCACGCGCTCGCCGAGGTGCAGCGCCGAGAGCCGGTCGCGTCGGGAGGCGGCGAAGGAGGCCTGCTCGCGGGGCTCCGGCAGCGGCTCCTCGCGGTCGGCCCAGCCCGCGGCGATGAAGTCGCGGAAGCGGTCCGAGGCGGGGGTCGTCGAGCGGTTCGCGGTCGCGCGGGGGTGGGTGCTGCGGCGGGGTCGGGCGTCGGGGTGGTCTGCTCGTCCGTGTTCGTCATGACCCCATTCTCCTCCTCGGCGGGCGGAGGAGGGGGTCAGGAGGAGTCCTTGACCATGCCCCGCACGGACAGCTGCACGAGCACGGGGCGGTGGTCGCTCCCGGCGTCGTCGCGGTCGTCGACGACGACGTAGCCCGAGACCTCGCGGCGTCCCGAGAAGAGCACGTGGTCGATCAGGGCGCCGAGCGCGGCGGGGACGGAGGCGGGCCAGGTGCCGGTGCCGCCGCCGCCCGCGAGCGCGGCCGCGTCGCTGCAGCCGCCGAGGTCGGCCGTACCCGGGAGCCCGGACCAGTGGTCGAGGGTGGAGTTGAGGTCGCCGACCACGACCACGTCCTCCTCGGTGCTGCAGAGCGCGGCGAGGCGCGAGAGGTCGCTGCGCCAGTCGGCCATCAGGGCGGGGATCGGCGGTGCGGCGTGAACGGCGGCGATCACCGGGCGCTCGGGGGTGTCCGGCCGGACGACGAGCGAGGGCAGGGTGCCGGTCGGCGTGCTGCCGGGATCGACCGCATAGGCGCCCAGCGACGGGGCGAGCAGGAGCGCCGTGCCGGCGATCCCTCCTCCGCCCGCGGCGTAGTGCAGGGTCATCGGGCGGCCGGCGGCGGCGAGCGCGGCGGCGATCTCCTGAGCCGGTGCCTCCGAGACCTCGACGAGGGCGAGGGCGTCGACGGCGCTCTCGTCCGCGAGCGCGACGACGTCCGCGACGGCGACCGAGTCCAGCGTGTTCCAGGTGAGGATGCGCAGATCGGCGAGGCGGTGCGCGCGAGGGGCGCTGTCCTCGTAGCCCCGCACGCCCTGCAGCCCCGCGAGGACCACGGCGAAGACGACTCCGAGGGCCGCCAGCGCGAGGGCGAGGCGGCGCACGGGCGGCATCGAGGACCGCCACGACGACGACCACCAGGGCCACGACGACGGCGCCGAGGGCCGTCCCGAGGCGGAACGACACGAGCTGCGCGAACGGGGCCTCGCGGGCGAGTCCGAAGAAGCCGGGAGCGGTCGCCACGAGCAGGACGATCGCCACTGCAGCGGCCACCGCGAACTTCACCAGTCTCGTCCCCATCCCGGCTCAGGGTAGGGCATCCTCCCGGCCGCAGGCGCAGGACGCGCGTCTACGATGGGCGGCATGCATGTCGCGGGAGGCGGGTTCGACCTCCACACCCACTCCCTCGTGTCCGACGGCACCGAGCCGCCCGAGGTGCTCGTGCGCGCGGCCGCCGACGCGGGTCTCGCGGGCGTCGCCCTGACCGACCACGACTCGACCGGCGGATGGGCGGCCGCTCGCGCCGCCGCCGACGCGGCGGGGATCGAGCTGCTCCCCGGCATGGAGCTCTCGTCGCGGGTCGGCTGGGCGAGCGTGCACGTGCTCGCGTACCTCGTCGATCCGGAGGATCCGGGCCTGGTCGCCGAGACCGCGCGGATCCGCTCCGAGCGGATGCACCGCGCCGAGGCGATCGTCACCGCGATCGCCGTCGACTACGACCTCACCTGGGACGACGTCCTGGCGCAGACGTCCCCCGGCTCCACGATCGGGCGCCCGCACATCGCCGACGCTCTTCGTGGCCCGCGGTCTCGCGACCGATCGCCTCGGCCGCGTTCGCGGGGATCCTCGACTGGCGGGGCGGGTACTACCGGCCGCACTACGCACCCGATCCGGTCGACGCGGTCCGCCTGGTGCGCGCGGCGGGAGGCGTCCCCGTGATCGCGCACCCGGCCACCAGCACCCGCGGCATCGTGGTGGAGTCGATGCTCCCGGACCTCGTCGACGCGGGGCTGTTCGGCCTCGAGGTCGAGCACCGCGAGAACACCGCCGACGGCAAGCGCAGGCTGCGCGAGCTCGCGCAGCGGTACGGCCTGGTCACGACCGGGTCGAGCGACTACCACGGCACGGGCAAGCCCAACCGGATCGGCGAGAACACGACGCCGCGCGCGACGGTGGACGCGATCCGCGCCGCCGCCCGGAACTGAGCGGGCCCGCCCCTCCGGAGACGACGAACCCCCTCGCGCGATCGCTCGCGGAGGGGGTCGAGGGGGTCTGCGGGTCAGACCTGGGCGTCGGGACGCGGGCCCCGGCGGCGCTGGCGGGTGCGACGGCGCGGCTCGCTGTTGCCGTCGTGGTGCTCCTTGCTCTCGCTCGAGGGGGCCTGGCCCGCATCGGACGCGGCGGCCTCGGTCTGCTCGGACGAGCCGCGGCTGCGACGACGGGGCTCGCGGCCCTCGCGGCCCTCGCGGGGCTCGCGCGGCTCGCGCTGCCGCGTGCTGCGCTCGGGCTGGGCGTCGGCCTTCGCCTCCGCGGGGATCGGCGTCGGCTCGAGCCGGCCCTTCGTGCCCACGGGGATGTCGAGGTCGGTGTAGAGGTGCGGCGACGACGAGTAGGTCTCGACCGGGTCGGGCTGACCGAACTCGAGCGCCCGGTTGATGAGGGCCCACTTGTGCAGGTCCTCCCAGTCGACGAACGTGACCGCGATGCCGGTCTTGCCCGCGCGGCCGGTGCGGCCGACGCGGTGCAGGTAGGTCTGGTCGTCGTCCGGGATCGTGTGGTTGATGACGTGGGTGACATCGTTCACGTCGATGCCGCGGGCGGCGACGTCGGTGGCGATCAGGATGTCCTTCTTGCCGGCCTTGAACGCGGCCATCGCCCGCTCGCGCTGCTCCTGGTTCAGGTCGCCGTGGACGGCGGCGGCGTTGAAGCCGCGGTCGTTCAGCTCCTCGACGATGCGGGCCGCGGCGCGCTTGGTGCGGGTGAAGATGACGGTCTTGCCGCGGCCCTCCGACTGCAGGATGCGCGCGATGACCTCGTCCTTGTCGAGCGAGTGCGCCCGGTAGACGATGTGCTTGATGTTCGCCTGCGTGATGCCCTCGTCGGGGTCGGTCGCGCGGATGTGGATCGGCTTGTTCATGAAGCGGCGGGCGAGCGCGACGATCGCGCCGGGCATCGTCGCCGAGAAGAGCATGGTGTGGCGGGTCTGCGGCGTCTGCGCGAACAGTTTCTCGATGTCCGAGAGGAAGCCGAGGTCGAGCATCTTGTCGGCCTCGTCGAGCACCATGACCTGGACGTTCGCGAGCGACAGCAGGCGCTGACCGGCGAGGTCGAGGAGGCGCCCCGGGGTGCCGACGACGATCTGCGCGCCCGCCTTCAGCTGCTCGATCTGGCCCTCGTACGCCTTGCCGCCGTAGATCGAGACGATCTTGGCGGGGCGGTTCGAGGCCGCGAGCTCGATGTCCTCGGTCACCTGGACGGCGAGCTCGCGGGTCGGGACCACGATGAGCGCCTTCACACCCGGCTCCGGGTCGGTGCCCAGCGCCTGGATGAGGGGGAGGCCGAAGCCGAAGGTCTTGCCGGTGCCGGTCTTGGCCTGGCCGATGATGTCCTGCTTCTGCAGGGCCAGGGGGATCGTCTGCTCCTGGATGGGGAACGGCTCGAGGATGCCCTTGGCGGCGAGTGCGGCGACGATGTCGTCGTCGATGTTGAGATCGGAGAAAGTCACGGGAGTGAAGCGCCTGTCGTGTCGAACGGTCTACGCCCCTGTACGACTCCGGGCGCAGGGTCACCGATCCAGCGCCGGTGACATCCCGGCGAGTCTACCGGCACCCGCCTCTCGCGCCCCGGAGGGCGTCGGCGGGGCGGAGCGCCTCGCTCTAAGCTGGGCCCATGGCAGCCTGGTTCCGACGCCGACGTCCCTCCGGCGACACCCCGCGCCTGACCCCGAGGGCGAGTCCGCCAAGCGCGACCGCGTCGACCTGGCCGACCTCACCTCCGAGGTCCTGCCCTACCTCGGGCAGGTGGCCTACCTCCAGCTCGCTATCTTCGAGGCCCTCGCCCGCGCGGTGGCGGGCACCGACGACCTCGCCGACAAGGAGGCGATCTCGGCCGCCGCCGGCACCGCCCTGTCGAAGCACCATGCGGTCGTCGCCGAACTGCGCCGACGCGACGTGGAGCCGTGGGAGGCCATGGCTCCGTTCCGTCCCGCGATCGACACGTTCGAGCACTTGACGCGGGGCGCGGACCTGCACGAGACGCTGCTCTCGGCCTACATCACGGCGGGGCTGCTCGACGACTTCTTCATCCGCCTCACGGGAGGACTGCCGAGCGACGTCGGACCGCGCATCGCGCAGACCCTCGGCGCCGACACCGGGATCGACGGGCTCATCACGATCCTCCGCCGCGAGATCGCCGCCGACGACCGTCTCGGCTCGCGGCTGGCCGTCTGGGGTCGCCGGCTCGTCGGCGACACCCTCCTGGTCGCGCGCTCGGCGCTGATGGGCTCGGGCAACCACGACTCGGACGAGTCGCGCATCGAACCCGTGTTCACCGAGCTGATCGCCTCGCACACCCGGCGGATGGACGCCCTCGGCCTGACCGCCTAGGGCGCGGCGACCGGCGGAGCGACGCGGGATCCCGTCCGCCGGGCCCTGCGCGTCACTCCGCCCAGAAGCCGGGAACGTCGGCGAGGGTCGCGATCGTCCGCTGCCGCCCCCACTCGACGTGGGCGTGCGCGACGGAGGAGGCGAGGCGGGCGTCCCCCGCGGCGACCGCCTGGGCGAGCCGCACGTGCTCGTCGTGGCGCACCCCCGGCTCCGCCTGGATGTTGGCGATGTTGAGGCGGTTGCTGCGCTCGTCGAGCGGACCCATGGTCGAGATCAGGAGCCGGTTGCCGGCGATCGCCTCGATCGCACCGTGGATCCTGCCGCTCTCGGAGTGGAAGCGCGCGAGATCGCCGTCGGCGAGGGCCGCTCCGGCGTCGGTCACCACCGCCACGAGGGCCGAGGCGTCCGCCCCTCTGGCGACCGCCTCGGCCGCCGTCCGCGCGATGAGGGGCTCGAGTGCCGAGCGGATGTCGTAGAGCTCGTCGACGTCGCGCCGGGTCACGACGGTCACCACGGCGCCGCTGCGCGGGCGCACCGTGACCAGCCCCGCCAGCTCGAGCCAGGGGAGCGCCTCGCGGATCGGCACGCGCGAGACCGCGAGCTCGGCGGCGAGATCGCGCTCCCGGATCGGCTCGCCGGCGGGCAGGCGCCCGTCGAGGATCCGGCGCCGCAGCTCCTCGTAGACGGACTGCGACATCGTCTTGACGGGGGTCTTCTCGGGCATCGCTGCTCCTCGGTCTACCGGAGGGGGGACGGGGACAGGGTAGCGGGCGTTCGGGCGAGGCGCGGCGGCAGCCGTAACAGCGATTTCACGCGGGCGAAACATGGAGGAGGGTGAGCGACCGTAGCGTGGCGGTCGTGCTTCGGTATACCAAGCACCTCATCTCTCGGAAGGACTCGCTCATGAGCACCGTCACGGACCCGCCGCCCTCGACGACGACGACGGGAGACCGCATCGAAGCCGCGTACTCGCGCATCGGGATCACCGGCGCCCACGTCGGCATCGTGGCGATGATCCTCTTCGGGGTGTTCTTCGACGCGATCGAGCAGAACACGGTGGGAGTCGCGGGCCCGGTGCTCGCAGCGGACTGGGGCCTCGCGGGAGCCGAGCTCGGGCTGCTCAACACCGCCACGTTCACCGCCGTCGCCCTCGGGCGCGTGCTGGCGGGAGTGGTCATGGACCGCGTCGGGCGCCGCACGCTGCTCGGCGCGAACCTCCTGGTCTTCGCCGTCGGCAGCCTGCTCTGCGCGCTCGCACCGAGCTACGAGATCCTCGTCGCCGCCCGCTTCCTCGTGGGTCTGGGTCTCGGCGGCGAGATCGCGACCGCGGTGATCATGCTGGCCGAGTTCTTCTCGGCGAAGCACCGCGGCACCGCCGTCGGCCTCATCAATGTCGCCGCCGCCGGACTGGGCAACATGCTGGCGCCGCTGTTCGGCGTGATCGTCTTCTCGGTCTTCACCGGGGACGACCGCTGGCGCTGGCTCTTCGGTCTGCTCGTGGTGCCCGCGCTGGCCGTCGTCCTCTACCGCCGCGCCCTGCCCGAGACGCCCCGCTACCTCGCCGCCCGCGGCAGGACCGCCGAGGCCAACACGGTGATCAACCGGCTCGCTCAGGGCAGGCTGCACCGGCCGCTCCAGGAGGAGGTCGACTACCTCGGGACCGCTGGAGCCGCTGCCGTCACGGTCCCCGCGACTCCCCGGTGGACCGAGCTCTTCGGACGCCGGCACCGCCGCACCACGATCGCCCTCGGTGTCGCCGTCTGCATGTCCTACGCGGCCCAGATCTCGATGCTGACCCTGATCCCGCTGATCCTGACCTCCCGCGGCTTCGACATCACCAGCGCCCTCTGGTATACCCTCGTGATGCAGTCGGGCTCCCTCGTCGGAGCGCTCGTGGCGGCTCTCGCGGCCCAGCGCCTGCCCCGCAAGCTCACGCTCACCGTCGCCGCGATCCTGGGCGTCGGCGCGGGTCTCGGCTTCGGCTTCCTCGGCACGACGATCGCGCTGGTGCTGGCGTTCGGCTTCCTCTTCAACTTCTCGGTGATCGTGCTCAACACCACCATCTGGCTCTTCGCTCCTGAGCAGTACCCGACGCGGATCCGCGGGCTCGGCACCTCCGTGATCCTGGCGCTCGGCTCCCTGTCGGGCGGCCTCTTCCCGCTCCTCGCGGGGAGCAGTGCTGGACGCGTCGGGCGTCGGGGGCATGTTCGCCCTGCTGGCCGGGCTCTTCGCGATCTGCGCGATCGCCGTGCAGTTCCCCGCGCGAGACGGTCGGCCGGCCGATGGCGGAGGACTGACGATGAGCCGCACCCTCGTCGTCCTGAACCCGAACACCTCGGCCGAGACCACGCGGCTGCTCGTGGCGATCGCCCGGGACGCCGTGCGCGGTGAGGAGGTGCACGTCGTGGGGGAGACGGCGGAGCGGGGGCCGTCGATCATCACCGATCCGGCGGCACTGGCGGCATCGGCCGGCGAGGTGGTCGCTTCCGCCCGGCGCTCGGTGCTGCTGCACGACCCTGCGGCCCTCGTGGTCGCGGCGTTCGGCGATCCGGGAGCGGCGGAGGCGGCGGAGGCCACCGGACTGCCGGTGGTCGGCATCGGTGCGGCCGCCGTGCGCGCGGCCGGTGCGACCGGGCGGCGCTTCGCGATCGCGACGACCACGTCCCGGCTCGAGGGGACGCTGCGGGCGCTGGTCGCGTCGGCCGGGGACCCCCGGGACTACGCAGGATGCTTCCTCACCGCCTCGGACGCGGAGCAGTTGCGCGATCCGGTCCGGCTGCACGCCGAGCTGCGCGAGGCGGTGCTGCGGGCGGAGGCGGCCGGGGCCGAGGCGGTGATCATCGGCGGCGGGCCTCCTGAGCGCGGCGGCCGAGCTGCTCGCGGCGGAGTTCGCGGGGCGCCTGCCGATAGTGGAGCCGATCCGGGCGGCGATGGCCGAGGCGCTGGTGGCCACCTCGCCGATGGCGCCGTCACCGGCCTGAAGCGGGCCTGGCACGACGAACGGCGCGGGAGTCGAGGACTCCCGCGCCGTTCGTGGTGGTGCGTTCTTACTGCGCGGCGACCCGCCCCGCGAGCATCGCCTCGAGGGAGGCGTCGTCGCGGCGGGCGCGGGCCCGGCCGAGGGCCAGGTCGGCGACCACCACGGCGATCGCGGTGAGTGCCAGTGCGAGGACCCAGATCAGCCCGCCGTCCCAAGGGAGGCCCGCCCAGGTCAGCGCCACCCAGAGCACGGCGGCGACGACGCCGCCGAGGGCCGGGACGAGCACGGCGCCGTGCAGGTGCCGGTGCGGGAGCGAGTACCGCGCGGCCAGACCGAGCAGCACTCCTCCGATCGTGACGAAGAGGAGCTCCACGACGTTCCCGGAGGGGCTAGGCGACGAAGCCGACTCGGCGCGACTCCTCGGAGCCGAGCTCGACGAAGGCGATGGTGTCGGTGGGGACGATGTAGATCTTGCCCTTCTCGTCGCGCAGGCGCAGGACCTTCGCACCGGCCTCGAGAGCGGTGGTGACCGTCTTCTCGACCTCGGTCGCGGACATCGAGGACTCGAAGTTGAGCTCTCGCGGGGTGTTGACGATTCCGATACGGATTTCCACCAGCAGTTGCCTTTCGGGAGGAGGGACGTGGCTGTCACGATACGGCACCGTGCGAGAGCGCCGACGCGGGTTTCGCGCTGAGCGGATCGGGGCTCCGGGTGCCGTCCGCCCGGTCGTCGGGGAGTGTCGGCGGTGGTGGCTAGCGTGGTGGGGTGCCCGTCACCGCCTCGTCCTCCGCCTCCCCGTCCTCCGTCCAGGAGCGGGAGTCCGGCGGTGCGCGCGTGCGGCTCGACGCCTCGCAGCAGGCGGTCCTCTCCTGCCGGACGGGCGGAGCGCGGCCGTGCTCGGGAGCCCCGGGGTCCGGCAAGACCACGACGCTCGTCGAGCTCGTCGCCGACCGGATCCTCGAGCGGCGGTACGCGCCGGAGTCGGTCGCGGTGCTGGCGGCCAGTCGCACGGCCGCCACCGCACTGCGCGACGTCCTGGCGCTCCGGATCGGCGTGCCGACGCGGGGGCCGCTGGCGCGCACGGCGACGTCGCTGGCGTTCGAGGCGGTCACCGCCTCCGCGAAGGAGCTCGGCGTCGAGCGGCCGACCCTGCTCACCGGCGGCGAGCAGGACGTCCTGCTCTCGGAGCTGATCGAGGGCCACCTCGAGGAGGGCACGGGCCCGCGCTGTGCCGGACGAGTTCGGCCCGGAGGTCCTCCGGCTCCGCACCTTCCGCACCGAGCTGCGCGAGTTCGGCATGCGCGCGACCGAGCACGGCCTCGACACCGCCGCCGTACGCGCGCTCGCCGTCGACGCCGAGCGGGGCGAGTGGGCCGCGGCCGCCGAGGTGCTCGAGGAGTTCCGGGAGGTCGTCGACTGGATGTCCCCCGACGCGGGCACCAAGCTCGACGCCGCCGAGTTCGCGGCCTTCGCCGCCGAGACGATCCGCGCGGGTGGCGGGGGCGAGCGGATCACCGCGCTCCGGCTCGTGATCGTCGACGACCTGCAGGAGGCGAGCGAGTCTCACCGTCGTGCTGCTGCGGGCCCTCGCCGCGCGCGGGGTGACGATCATCGCCTTCGGCGACCCGGACGTGGCGACCAGCGCCTACCGCGGCGCCTCCTCCGACACGCTCGGCCGCTTCTCGTCGAGCATCGGGGTCGAGGGCGCCGAGACGCTCGTCCTCGAGCGGGTCCACCGTCACGGCGCCGAGCTGCGGGCGCTCGTCACGCGCGCCGTGCAGAGGATCGGCACGGCCGCCGCCGGCCGGCAGCGCACCGCCGTCGCCGAGGACGAGGCGGGGGGCGCCCCGGAGCCGATCCTCGTCCTCCAGGCGCCTACCCCCGCAGCGCGAGGCGGCGACACTCGCGCGGCTCCTGCGCGAGCGCCGGCTGCGCGACGGGGTCCCGTGGCACCGGATGGCCGTCGTCGTGCGCTCCGGGGCGGCGGTGCAGCCGCTCGTGAAGGCGCTCGCCGTGGCCGAGGTGCCCACGCGGTCCGTCCTGGCCGGCCGGGCCCTGCGGGACGACCACGCCGCGCGCGCCCTGCTCGTGCTCGTCGGCGTCGCGATCGGCGAGAGGCCCCTCGATGCGGCGCTCGCGTCCGAGCTCCTGCTCGGGCCCTTCGGCGGCGTCGACCGGCTCGGGCTCCGCCGCCTCCGGCTCCTCGCCCTGCGCGCCGAGGAGCTCGCCGGCGACGGCATCCGCCCCAGCGACGCGCTGCTGGTCGAGGCACTCTCGGCCACCGGGCGCTTCGCCACCATCGACTCCGCCCCCGCCCGCCAGGCCGAGCGCCTCGCCGTCACCATCGACCGTGTGCGGCGCCTCCACGCCGAGCACGGCTCGATCGAGGAGCTCACTCTGGTCGGCGTGGGAGTCGAGCCGCGTCGCCTCGTCGTGGCGCGAGCTCGCCCTGGGCACCGGGCTCACCGCCGCCGAGGCGAACCGCAACCTCGACGGCGTCGTCGCCCTCTTCCAGCGCCGCGCGGCGCTTCGTCGAGCGGGCCGCCGGATCCTCCGCGATCGGCTTCGTCACCGAGATCCTCGGAGGCGGAGGTCCCGGAGGACACCCTGGCGCCGCGCTCGGTCGACGACGCGGTGCTCATCGGCACGCCCTCCTCCGTCGTCGGACTCGAGTTCGACGTGGTCGTCATCGCCCGGCTGCAGGACGGCGTGTGGCCCAACCTCCGGCAGCGCGGCTCCCTGCTCGACCCCGACGGCCTCGTCCGCGCCGCCCGCGGCGAGGGCGGCCTGCCGCTGGACGGGCGCAAGGCCACCCTCGACGACGAGCTGCGGATGTTCGCACTGGCCGCCTCGCGCGCCCGCCGGCAGCTCGTGCTCAGCGCGGTCGCCGGCGAGGACGAGACCCCGTCCCTCTTCTTCCGGCTCACGCCTCCCGATGCACCGCACCTCGACGCCGCCTCCGGCGGTGCCCCTCACCCTGCGCGGAGCGGTCGCGGCGCTGGCGGCGCACGGCGACCACTCCGGACTCGCCCGACGCACCCGCGGCGATCCGCGGACTGCGGGCCCTGGCGCTCGCCGAGGTGCCCGGTGCCGATCCCTCCTCCTGGTACGGCGTCCTCGAGCCCTCGACGAGCGAGCCGCTGTTCGAGCTGGACGACCCGGAGCGGCCGGTCTCGGTCTCGCCGAGCCGTCTGGAGGCGTTCGAGAGCTCGCCGCTCAACTGGTTCGTCGATGCCGTGTCGGGTTCGACCACGAGCACGGCCATGGGCGTCGGCACCCTGGTGCACTGGGTGCTCGAGAACGCCGCCGAGCCCGACACCGAGACGCTGTGGACTCAGCTCGAGTCGCGCTGGCCAGAGCTGGTGTTCGAATCGCCCTGGCTGGGCGAGCGGCAGAAGCGGCTGACCCGGCGCCTGGTCGAAGGGCTCGCCGAGTACCTGGTCGACTTCCGCGAGGCGGGAGGAGAGGTGCTCGGGCGCGAGCAGCAGTTCGAGATCGGAGTACCTCCGGCGCGCGTGCGGGGCTCGATCGACCGCGTCGAGCGCGCGGCCGACGGCTCCGTGACGATCGTGGATCTCAACGACCGGCCGCAGCATCCCCCCGAAGTCCGCGGTCGCCGAGCACGCGCAGCTGGGCAGCTATCAGCTCGCCGTCGCGAGCGGCGCCATCGAGGCGGCGGGGCAGGCGGCGCGCGGCGGCGCCAAGCTGCTGTTCGTCTCGGGCGGGGTGGGCGGCAAGCGCTACCGCGAGGTGGTGCAGCCGCGCTTCGGCGAGGAGGAGCCCGAGGCGCCTGCGCGAGCGGGTGCGTGCCGCCGCGACCGGGATGGCCGCTCCCGCCTTCTCGGGCCTGCTCGACGCCGTGCCGTTCTCGCCGGGCGACTCCCTCCGGTACCGCCTGCACGCCGTGCCCGAGGTCTCGGGCGACGGCACTCCTGGCGCTCGACGAGGTCGAGCCCGAGGAGGATCAGGACGACGCCGTCGACGAGGAGAGCCGAGCGCGTGATCGACGCCCTGACCATCGCCGAGAAGCTCGATCTGCGCCCGCCGACGGCCGAGCAGCGCGCCGTGATCGAGGCGCCGCTCTCGCCGGCGCTCGTCGTCGCGGGTGCGGGCAGCGGCAAGACCGAGACCATGGCGAACCGCGTGCTCTGGCTGCTGGCGAACGGCATGGCCGCTCCCTCCGAGGTGCTCGGACTCACCTTCACGCGGAAGGCGGCCGCCGAGCTCGGCGAGCGCATCGGCCGCCGCATCGACCAGCTCGGTGCCGCCGGGCTGCTCCCGCTCGCCGACGGGCGGACGGAGCCCGATCCGTTCGACGCCCCGACCGTCTCGACCTACAACGCCTTCGCGAACACGATCTTCCGCGACAACGCGGCGCTGATCGGCCGCGAGGGCGATGCGACCGTGCTGTCGGAGGCGTCGGCGTGGCACCTGGCGCGCGGAGTGGTCGCCGACACTGCCGATCCGCGGATCCTCGAGGTCGAGGCGAGCGTCGACCGCCTCACCGACCTCGTCGTGTCCCTCGCGCACGACCTCGCCGACAACCTGGCCGACCCCGCGGAGGTCGCCGCCTTCGCCGAGGACTTCGTGCGCATCGGCGGACTGCCCGGGGCTCCAAGGGCAGCGGCGCCTACCGCGACGTCGAGAAGGCGGTCCAGGCCGTCGGCGCGCTGCCCGTCCTCACCGCGCTCGCCGGGCGGTTCCAGGAGGCGAAGGCCGAGCGCGGCTTCGTGGAGTTCTCGGACCAGGTCGCCCTCGCCCTGCGGATCACCGAGAGGGTGCCGAAGCTCATCGACGAGCACCGGGCGCGGTACCGGGTGGTGCTGCTCGACGAGTACCAGGACACCTCGGTGCTGCAGACGCGACTGCTCTCGCGCCTCTTCGCCGAGCAGGGCGTGATGGCGGTCGGCGACCCGCACCAATCGATCTACGGCTGGCGCGGGGCGAGCGCCGAGGGCTCGGCCGCTTCGGCGTCGACTTCGGCTCGGCGGCGCGCTTCTCGCTCTCGACGAGCTGGCGGAACGGGCACGGCGTCCTGGCGGCGGCGAAGCGCGGTGGTCGAGCCGCTCGCGGCGGGCAGCGCGGTCCCCGTCGACCGTCTCGCCGCCGGTCCCGCGGCGAGCGGGCACCCGGTCGAGCTGACCTTCCCCGAGACGATCGAGGAGGAGGCCGACGATGTCGCGCGTTGGTTCGCGGGCCGCCTCGCCGAGAGCCCGGAGCCGCCCTCGGCCGCGGCGCTCTTCCGCGTCCGCGCGCACATGGACCGCTTCGCCGCCGCGCTGGCGAAGCACGGGGTCAGGTACCACATCCTCGGGATCGGCGGGCTCCTCCGCCAGCCCGAGATCGCCGACCTGGTCGCGGCCCTCACCGTCGTGGAGGATCCGGCCGCGGGCAGCGAGCTCGTGCGCCTGCTCGCCGGAGCGCGCTGGCGGATCGGAGTGCGCGACCTGCGCGCCCTCCGCGATCTCGCCTCCTGGCTCGCGTCGCGCGATCACGCGCACCGCCTGCTCCCCGAGGAGGTGCGCGAGCGGATGCGCGCGTCCGTCACCGAGGGGGAGGGCGGCTCGATCATCGAGGCGCTCGACTTCATCGCGTCGCGTCGACCGGGGGAGGACGGCCGGATCGACCACTCCGCACTGTCGGCCTTCAGCGAGGCGGGGCTCTCGCGGCTGCACGACGCCGGCACCCTGTTCGCGCGGCTCCGGGCCCGTGCGGGCCTGGACCTCCTCGACTTCACCACCCTCGTCGAGCAGGAGCTCGGACTCGACATCGAGGTGGAGGCCAACGAGTCGCGCAGCGAGGGCCGGGCCAATCTCGAGGCCTTCCGCGACGCCGTCTCCGGCTATCTGCAGACCGACGACCGGGGTGCCGGCACCGGCTCGTCCCTCCGCGGCTTCCTCCGCTGGCTCGTCCTCGCCGACAAGCGCGACGGCCTGGCGCCCCGCCCGGAGGATCCCGAGCCCGGCACCGTGCAGCTGCTCACCATCCACGGCTCGAAGGGTCTGGAGTGGGACCTCGTCGCGGTGCCGCGCATGGTCGACGGCGAGCTCCCGGCACCCTGTCGAGGGGTTCCGCGGCTGGGTGCGCCTGGGCGCGATGCCGTACGCCTTTCGCGGCGACGCCGCCGAGCTGCCGGACCTCGACTGGCGCGGCTGCGAGACCCAGAAGGACGTGGTCGACGCGATCGGCGACTTCGGCGCCGTCCTGCGCGAGCGCAACGAGGCGGAGGAGCGCCGGCTGGCCTACGTCGCCGTCACCCGCGCCCGTCACCACCTCCTGCTGAGCGGATCGTGGTGGGCGGGTCAGTCCAAGCCCCGCGGTCCGGGGGTCTTCCTCCGCGACCTCGCCGAGGCCGGCACCCTCCCGGAGCTCCCCATCGAGCCCGCGAACCTCGAGAACCCGCTCGAGCGGGCCCCGCGGACCTTCCGCTGGCCCCACGATCCGCTGGGCTCGCGCGGTGAGCGGGTCCGCGCCGCAGCCGGGCGGGTCCGCCTGGCCGAGCCGGCCCTCCTCGGTGCGCGCGGCGAGGACGTCCGGCTGCTGCTCGCCGAGCGGGCCGTCCGCCTCGCCGGCGGCGAGCGCGTCGCGCTGCCCGTCCGCATCCCGGCCTCGCGGTTCAAGGACGTGGTGAGCGCTCCCGAGGAGGTCGCCGCGCAGCTGCGCCGGCCGATGCCGGAGCGGCCGTACCGGCAGACCCGGCTCGGCACGACCTTCCACTCGTGGGTCGAGAACCGCTTCGGCATCCAGGGCGAGGCGGAGGCGGTCGACACCTTCCCCGACGAGCTCGACGATCCGGGCGCGACGACGGTGGAGCAGGAGCGGCTCGCGGCCCTCGTCGAGACCTTCGAGCGGTCGGAGTGGGCGGACCGCCGCCCGGAGGCCGTCGAGATCGAGATCCACCTGCAGCTCGCCGAGCACGTCGTGGTCTGCAAGATCGACGCGGTGTACCCCGACGGCGACGGCTTCCAGATCGTCGACTGGAAGACCGGGCGTGCGCCGGAGGACGCCGCCGACCTCGAGCTCAAGCAGTTCCAGCTCGCGCTCTACCGGCTCGCCTTCGCGAAGTGGAAGGGCGTGCCGCTGGAGAGCATCGACGCCGTGTTCTACTTCGTCGCCGACGACCTGGTGCTCCGGCCCGAGCGCTTCTACTCGGAGCGCGAGCTGTCGGAGTCGCTCTCCTCGGCCCTGGGGGCGAGGCCGCGTCCGTGAGAGCCCGTCCGGGCGCCGGGAGTGCGGTTCAGCAGCTCCTCGACCTCCGAGACCTCGAGCACCGGCCCGGTGTCGGTCGAGAGCGGAGCCGACAGGTCGCCCAGCACGCTGTCGACGAGGGTGTCGAGCATCGCGACCGCGTCGTCGACGATCGCCGAGTCGTCGGTCTCGGTGCCGTGCAGCAGCCAGCGCGCGAGCTCGAGCTCGGCGTAGAGCTGCGCCCGCTGGCGGAGGGTCCAGGTCGACCGCTCCCGCGCGCATCCGCGAGTAGGCGGCGAAGGCGGTCCCGGCGCCGGGGGCGCTGAGGAGCCAGTGCAGATCGCGGGCGGGATCGCCCACGCGCAGGGCGGCCCAGCCGAGCACCGCGGTCACGACGTCGCCGGAGCGCAGGAACGAGTCGGAGGTCATCGAGCCGTTGACGACCGTCGGATCGAACCGCCAGAGGGCCTCGTCCGACGAGGCGGTCTCCCACCGGGCGACGAGCGCGGCGGGCACGTGCCCGTGTCGGCGGCGCGCTCGATCACGGCGACGGTCTCGTTCAGGCTGTCGCGGGCGGTGGCGACGGGCAGTCCCGCCTCCTGCACGAACGACGCGGGCAGCGAGTGGATCGCGCCGATCGCGCGGCCGACCGAGTCGGCGAGTCCGCTCGAGGGCGACGTCGTCGATGAGCACGCGGTCGCCGTCGAGGAACTCGTAGACGACGGCGCGCGTGCCGTCGTAGGGGGCCTGACCGACGCTCGTGTGCAGGTCGAAGGGCAGTCGGCTGCGGATCCCCGCGGTCAGCGCCCGCAGCGCCACGAGGTCGCCGAGCTGCTCCTGCTCGGCCAGAGCGGAGGTCGGCACCCGCACGAGCAGGCGGGCGCCGTCGCGGCTGGTGACGAGCGCCGAGTCGAAGTCGCCGTGGGTCGAGTGGGTGAACGCTCGCGCGGTCCGGACGTCGAGGCCCTCGACGGCCGAAGTGGCCAGCGCGGCTAGAGTGAGATGGGATCTGGCCATGGGTTCTAGGTTAGGTCGCTCCGCGCCCGACCGGCCCGACCGCCACGCGCTCTCCCGCCGATGCCGTGCTCGGGATCCGGCCCCGGCACCGCCGGACGCCGACCCGCTGCGGACCGACCCGCGGGCGTCTCCCGTCCCGCGGCACCGCCTCCTGGAAAGAGCCCCCGAATGACCACGCCCTTCACCGATCGCCTCCCGCTCGCTCGCCAGGCCGTCGACCGCGACTACCTCTCCCGAGCCCGTCCCGACCTCTACGACGAGCTTCTCGCCGACCCGGCGACGCGCGTCCTGGCCCTGCGGAAGGACCGCGCCCTGGTCGACGGCGACCGCCTCGCGCTGCAGAGGGCCGACTCCGTCACCTCAGGCACGCTCCGCGTCTACCTCGGTCGGACCACGGTCGACGCCGACGGCGAGCCCGCGGGCACGCCGGTCGTCGCCACCGTGCTGACCGAGGCGGCCGCCCTCGAGCTCGAGCCCGACGAGTCGCGCTGGAGCCAGCTGCGCCCGATCGCCGAGCGCCTCAGCCGCCGCGACGCGGGCCTCTTCGCCGAGGCGCTCGCGATGGCTAACTGGCACGCCGTGCACGCCTACTCCCCGCGCAACGGCGACCCGACCGTCGTCGAGCAGGGCGGCTGGGTCCGCCGCTCGCCGACCGACGGCAGCCAGGTCTTCCCGCGGACCGACCCCGCGATCATCGTCTGCGTCCTCGACGCCGACGACCGCCTGCTCCCTGGGCTCGAACGCCATGTGGGGGAGCGACCGCTTCTCGCTGCTCGCCGGCTTCGTCGAGCCGGGCGAGTCGCTCGAGGCGGCCGTCGTGCGCGAGATCTTCGAGGAGTCGGGCATGCGCGTCGTCGACCCCGCCTATCTCGGCTCGCAGCCGTGGCCGTTCCCCGCGTCGCTGATGGTCGGCTTCACCGCCCGCCTCGCGCCCGATCAGGAGCCCGCGGCGCTGCGACCGGACGGCGAGGAGATCGTCGACCTGCGCTGGTTCACCCGCGACCAGCTGCGCGACTCGCTCGAGTCGGTGCTTTTGCCCGGCCGCTCCTCCATCGCCCGCGCCATGATCGAGGACTGGTACGGGGGCGAGCTCGAGAACGGGCCCATCGCGTGAGCCTGCTCGACGGGCTCGACGAGGGGCAGCGGGAGGCGGCGGAGGCGCTGCTCGGGCCGGTCTGTGTGCTCGCGGGAGCGGGCACCGGAAAGACCCGCACCATCACGCACCGCATCGCGCACGGCGTGGCCACGGGCGTCTACACCCCGGGCCGCGTGATGGCGCTGACCTTCACGAGCCGCTCGGCCGCGGAGCTGCGCTCTGCGCCTGCGCGTCCTCGGTGCAGGAGGGGTGCAGGCGCGCACGTTCCACGCCGCCGCGCTCTCGCAGCTCGGCTACTTCTGGCCGCAGCTGGTCGGCGGCACGATGCCCCAGCTGCTGGACGGCAAGGCCCGCCTGCTGGGCCACGCGGCCGAGCGGCTCCGTCTCAAGCTCGACACCGCGACGCTGCGCGACCTCTCGGCCGAGATCGAGTGGCGGAAGGTCTCGGCGCTGTCGCTCGAGCAGTACGCCGTCGCCGCGCGCACGCGGACCCTGCCCGGTCGGCTCACGCTCGATCAGACCGTCGCCCTGGTCGACGAGTACGAGGGGCTGAAGGACCAGCGCCGGCAGATCGACTTCGAGGACGTGCTCCTCGTCACCGCCGGCATGCTCGAGTCCGAGCCCGCGATGGCCATGCAGGTGCGCGAGCAGTACCGCTTCTTCGTCGTCGACGAGTACCAGGACGTGAACCCGTTGCAGCAGCGGCTGCTCGAGCTCTGGCTGGGCGACCGGAGCGACCTCTGCGTCGTGGGCGACGCGAGCCAGACCATCTACTCCTTCGCCGGCGCGCGGGCGGACTACCTCCTCGACTTCCCCGCGCACTGGCCCGCCGCCACCGTGGTGCGCCTCGAGGAGAACTACCGGTCCGCGACCCCGATCGTGCAGACCGCGAACCGGCTCATGCGCGGGCGCCCGGGTGCGCTCGTGCTGCACGCGGTCGAGAAGGGCGAGGCGCCGGAGCCGTCGATCGACGCGTACCCCGACGACATCGCGGAGGCGCGCGAAGTGGCCGCCCGCGTCGCCGCCGACATCGAGGCGGAGTGCGGCCCTCCGACATCGCGATCCTGTTCCGCACCAACTCGCAGTCGGCGGTGCTCGAGCACGCCCTCACCGAGCGCGGTGTCAGCGCGTACATGCGCGGCGGCAAGCGGTTCTTCGACCTGCCGGAGGTGAAGCAGGCGGTGATGCAGCTGCGCGCCGCCTCCGTCTCGATCGCGGGGGAGCCGCTCTTCAAGTCGGTCAGCGACGTCCTCCGCTCGCTCGGCTGGAGCGCGGAGCCGCCGTCGGCCCCGGTGCCGTGCGCGATCGGTGGGAGTCGCTCGACACCCTCGCCCGCCTCGTCGACGAGGCTCCCGCCGACTGGACGTTCCGGCAGTTCACCGACGACCTCCTCGCCCGGCAGCAGGTGCACCACGAGCCGGACCGCGCGGCGGTCACCCTCGCGACCATCCACTCGGCCGAGGGCCTCGGGTGGGACTCGGTCCACCTGATGGGCCTCTCGGAGGGACTGCTCCCCATCTCCTACGCGAGCGGACTCCGAGGGCATCGACGAGGAGCGCCGCCTGCTCTACGTCGGCATCACCCGCGCGCGGCGGCGCCTGCGCCTCTCGTGGTCGCGCTCGACGGTGGGCCGGGTGACGCGGAGGGAGCCGTCCCGCTTCCTGGAAGAGCTCGGCACGCGCACTCGCGGTGCGGCTCCAGCCGCCGCTCGCTGAAGCCGCCCGAGGCGTCGGAGTAGATCCGCTCCCGGTCGCTCAGCGCCGTCCCGCCCGCGAGGACGCGGCGCAGCACGGCGTCGGCCGCCACGACGGCGATCGCGGCGCTCGCGAGCGCGGTCGGGTCGGCGCGCGTCGGCCGAGCACCTGGATGACGAGCCGCGGCCACTCGGGATCGAGGTCGATCCGGTCGCGCTCGGCGCAGTGCAGGCACGGGCCCGCGCCCGGTTCGACCAGCGGCCCGACCCGCACCGCCTCGTCGCCGAAGACGACCGCCAGGTGGGGCACGTCGGCGGCCAGCCAGTGCGCGGCCCGGACCGGAGCGACCGCGAAGTCGGCCAGCAGCACGGCGACGTCGGGCACCGCGTCCTCCCCGACCAGCTCGCAGCCCTCGCCACGCAGCAGGCTCCGCAGGGCGTCCGCCGCGGTGCCGTCGCCCTCGACGACCACGCGCGGTGCGGGGGAGGGCCGGGTGAGACGTTGCGCGACAGCACCGGGCGCAGCGCTTCGAGCAGCTCGTCGATCCGCTCGTCGGACGCGCCCGCCCGCCGCGCGATCAGCCGCGCGGTTCCGGCGCTGGTGCCCACCCGCAGCGCGTGCAGCAGCAGCTCCTCCGCGTAGCCGACGCCGTCGAGGACCACGTGCGGGCGGTCGAGCCCGACCTGCATCGCGGTCGCTGAGCGCCAGAGGAGCAGGGAACCGGGGATCGAGTCGGAGGACCGTGCCGAGAGCATGGCCGAGTCGGCGGCGGGGCCGGGGAGTTCTCCACAGGTCCCGCCGCCGGGAGGCGATCAGACCGGGCGGTCGCCCGTCGGGCCGGCCGCGTCGTCCGGGCCGTCGCCCGCTCCGTCGGCCGGGGGAGCGTCGGGGGTGCCGCCGTTGAGCAGCTCCTCGAGCGCGCGGTCCATCTCGTCGGGCTCCGGGGTCTCGCCGCGGGCCTCCGCGCTCAGGCGGGCCACGAGGCGGCTCGGGTCGTCGAGATCCTCGGAACCCGGCAGCAGATCGGGGTGCGACCACAGGCTGTCGCGCGCCTCCGGTCCGACGGCGTCGGTCACCGCCTGCCACATGGCGGCGGCGTCGCGGAGCCGGCGCGGGCGCAGCTCCAGGCCGACGAGCGTCGCGAACGCGGACTCGGCCGGGCCGCCCGAGGCGCGGCGGCGGCGGACGGTCTCGGCGATCGCCCCGGCGCTGGGCAGGCGGGTGGTCGCGGCCGCGGTCACGACGTCGACCCGGCCCTCGATCAGCGCGAGGACCGTCTCGAGGCGGCCGTGCGCCGCGAGCTGCTCCTCGGTCTTGGGCGGGATCAGCGCGCCGGAGGTCATCGCGTCGCGCAGCTCCTCGGGGTTCGACGGGTCGAAGTTCCCGGCGAGCTCCTCGAGGCGGGTGGTGTCGATGCTGATGCCGCGCGCGAAGTCGGTGATCTGCGAGATGAGGGCCAGTCGGAGCCACTTGCCGTGGCGGAAGAGGCGGGCGTGAGCGAGCTCGCGCACGGCCAGGTAGATCTGCACCTGGTCGATCGGGATGTCGAGTCCCTCGCCGAACGCGGCCACGTTCTGCGGCAGGATCGCGGCGTCGTTCTCCTCGAGCAGGGGGATCCCGATGCTCGCCTCCCGAGACGACCTCCGCGGCGAGCTGCCCGACGACCTGGCCGAGCTGGAGGGCGAAGAGCGTTCCGCCGATGCCGCGCATCATGCCCTCGGCTCCGGCGATCATCTCGCGCATCTCCTCCGGCGCCTGCTCGCGCATCACGCGGGTCAGCGCGTCCGAGATGCTCAGGGCGACGGGCTCGGCGAGCTGCGTCCACACCGGCATCGTGAGCGAGATCCACTCGAGGCGGCTGATCGTGCGCGGCGGGCGGGAGAGCTCCGAGACGTAGGCGACCTCGTCCAGCCAGAGGGCCGCGACGCCGAAGGCCGCGTCGAAGGGGGCCCGCACTGAGTCCGTGACCGGCGCAGGTCGGCGCGGGCGAGCTGCTTGGCCTGCTCGCTCGCGAGCGTCCAGTTGATGCCGTCGCCGTTCTGCTGCATCGCGCGCTGCAGCTGCGAGAGCAGGTTCTGCAGGGCGACCGGGTCGTTCGGGAGTCCGGCGGCGCCCGCGAGCTGCGACGGATCGATCGGACCGTCACCCGAGAGGAACCGGCTCAGCATCTCGCGGAACTCGTCCTCCGACCCCTCGCCGGGTCGGTCAGCACTGTCGCCTGCGGCCATTCGGATCAGCCCTCCGTCGTTCGGGTGAACGCCCGTGACGGGCGCGGGATCGTGACTCGACTCCCAGTCGTGCAAGCTACGTTAGCCCGAGTGCCCGGGCGATCGGCCTGAAGACGACCGCAGCCGCAGGGCCCGCTTCCGCCCGCCGCGAACACTCCGGCGGAGCTTCCCCGCACGCCCTGAGGAAGGCCCCCGTGACGCTGTTCTCCGACGATCCCCGGCACTCGCCCTCACGCGGGAAGCGGGCGTGGGTGGGACCGACCGTGCTGTTCTCGGGCGTCGCCCTGGTGGTCGCGCTGGGCATCGCGCCCGCCCCTTACGTCATCGAGCAGCCGGGTCCCGTCTTCGACACCCTCGGCACCAGCGAGGCCGACGGCGAGGACGTCCCGCTCATCTCCATCCCCGACGAGCCCACCTACCCGCGACCGGCACGCTCGACATGCTGACCGTCTCGGTCGTCGGGAATCCCGAGAGCCTGCCCAACTGGGTCGAGATCGTCGGCGCCTGGTTCGACCGCAGCAAGGCCGTCGTCCCGGTGGAGTCGATCTTCCCGAGATCGGTCACGGTGCAGGAGCGCGACGAGGCCAACCAGGCCGAGATGACCGACTCGCAGCAGGAGGCGATCGCCGTGGCGCTGACCGAGCTCGGCTATCCGGTCGCCCAGCAGGTGTCGGTCGTGCAGATCCCGGAGGACTCGCCCTCCGTCGACGTGCTCGAGCCGGGCGACGCGGTCGTCGCGGTCGAGGGCGCCCCCGTGTCCGCACGTCGCCGCTCTCCCGCGACGCCGTGCAGGCGTCCGGTGCCGGTGTCCCGGTCGACCTCACGATCGAGCGCGACGGCGCGCGCCAGGACGTCGAGGTGGTGCCCGTCGACAGCGACGGCGCCGCGGTGATCGGCATCGTCGCCGGCCTGGCCTTCGACTTCCCCTTCGAGGTCGACATCCAGCTGAACGACGTCGGCGGCCCGAGCGCGGGCATGATGTTCGCCCTCGGCATCATCGACAAGCTCACCGAGGGCTCGCTCAACGGCGGCGAGGAGGTGGCGGGCACCGGCACCATCGACGCGGACGGGCGAGGTCGGGCCCATCGGCGGCATCCGGCAGAAGATGTTCGGCGCGGTGGCGGCGGGCGCCGACTGGTTCCTCGCTCCCGCGCAGAACTGCGGCGAGGTCGTCGGGCACGTGCCGGACGGCATCGACGTGCTCAGCGTGGCGACGCTCGACGAGGCGCTCGCCGCGCTCGACGGCATCGCCTCCGGCGACGTCTCGGGACTGCCCACCTGCGACGGGGCGACTCCGATCGGCTGACGCGCGCCTCCTGCTGTCGAGGCCGACGCTCAGGTGGGGCCCGCACCCGTCGCATAGCATGGGTGGCCTCCCCTCACATCTCGACAGCAAGAGGCCTATCCGTGAGTTCCACAGCAACCGAAACCCCGCAGCGGAAGAGACGGAGCGTCCTCGCCGTCACTGTCGTGGTGGTGGCCGTTCTGGTGGTGGCGTTCTTCGTCTTCGCCGGTCTCTACACCGACATCCTCTGGTACGACCAGCTCGGCTTCCTCTCCGTCCTCACGACGCAGTGGGCGGCGGCCGGCGGGCTCTTCGTCATCGGCTTCGCCGCCATGGCGATCCCGGTCTTCATCAGCCTCACGCTGGCCTACCGCCTGCGCCCGGTCTACGCGAAGCTCAACTCGCAGATCGACCGCTACCAGCAGGTCGTGGAGCCGCTGCGCCGTCTGGCGACCTTCGGCATCCCCGCGGTCCTGGGACTGTTCGCGGGCGTCTCGTCGGCGTCGCGCTGGCAGACCAGCCCGACCTTCTGGAACCGCACCCCCTCGGGCGACATCGACCCGCAGTTCGGGCTGGACACGTCCTTCTACCTGTTCGAGCTGCCCTTCTACCAGAGCCTCGTCGGCTTCGCCTCGGCGGTCCTCATCATCTCGGCGCTCGCCACTCTGGCCACGGGCTACCTCTACGGCGCGATCCGCGTGAACGGCCGCGAGGTCCGGATCTCGAAGTCCTCGCGCATCCAGCTCGCGATCATCGCGGCGCTCTACCTCCTCGTGCAGGCCGTCAGCCTCTGGCTCGACCAGTACGCGACCCTCACCGACCAGGGCGCCCGCATCACCGGAGCGACCTGCTCGTCGGTCAACGCGACCATCCCGAGGCCTGCAGATCCTCGCCGGCGTCGCCGTGCTCGTCGCGGTCCTCTTCGTCGTCACCGCGTTCATCGGACGCTGGCGCCTCCCCGTCATCGGCACCGCGCTCCTGATCGTCCCGAGCCTGCTCGTCGGCTCCCTCTACCCGTGGGTCGTGCAGAAGTTCCAGGTCGAGCCCAACGAGCGCACGCTCGAGGAGCCCTACATCCAGCGCAACATCGAGATGACCCGCCAGGCGTACGGCGTGGACGACGTCCAGGTCATCCCGTACGACGCGACCACCGACGCCGAGCCGGGCGCGCTGCGCTCCGACGCCGAGACCACCGCGAACATCCGCATCCTCGACCCCGCCGTCGTGACGGACGCGTTCTCGCAGCTCCAGCAGTTCCGTCAGTACTACGCGTTCGGCGATGAGCAGAACGCCCTCGACGTCGACCGCTACAGCATCGACGGCGCGACCCAGGACGCGGTCGTCGGCGTCCGCGAGCTGAACCTCAACGGTCTGGGCAACAACCAGACCTGGTACAACCAGACCCTCGTCTACACCCACGGCTACGGACTGGTCGCCGCGTACGGCAACCAGCGCTCCGCCGACGGCGAGCCCGTCTTCATCGAGTCGGGCGTGCCGACCACCGGTGATCTCGGCGACTACCAGCCGCGCATCTACTTCGGCGAGAACTCCCCGGCGTACTCGATCGTCGGCGGGAACGGCGACCGCAACATCGAGCTCGACTACCCGTCGGGCACCGAGGGCGAGCAGCAGACCTACACGACCTTCGACGGCGAGGGCGGACCCGCGCTCGACAACGTGTTCAAGAAGCTCGTGTACGCGATCAAGTTCCAGTCCGAGCAGATCTTCCTGTCGGACGGGGTCAACACCGAGTCGCAGATCCTCTACGACCGCAATCCGGTCGACCGCGTGCAGAAGGTGGCCCCCTACCTGACGCTCGACTCCGACGCCTACCCGACCGTCGTGGACGGCCGAGTGGTCTGGGTGGTCGACGGCTACACCACCTCCGCCGAGTACCCGTACTCGGAGGTGCAGAGCCTCTCGCAGGCGATCGCCGACACGAACACGCAGCAGCAGTTCCCGACCGACGACGTCAACTACATCCGCAACTCGGTGAAGGCGAGCCGTCGACGCGTACGACGGCAGCGTCACGCTCTACGCGTGGGACACCGAGGACCCGATCCTGCAGACCTGGCAGAAGATCTTCCCGAGCACGGTCGAGCCGATCAGCGAGATGTCGGCCGACCTGCTCAGCCACGTCCGCTACCCCGAGGACCTCTTCAAGGTCCAGCGCGCGGTCCTGGGCACCTACCACGTCACGGACGCGGGCTCCTTCTACTCGCGCGAGGCGGCCTGGTCGACTCCGAACGACCCGACCAGCGGCACCTCGACCGCCGCGGCGGTCGGCGGGGACTGCTGCGGCCCCCGTACTACCTGACGCTCCAGACGCCCGACGTCGAGGTGCCGTCGTACTCGCTCTACTCGACGTACATCCCGGCCAGCACGCCCGGAAGCCAGGCGAGCCGCAACGTGCTCACCGGGTACCTCGTGGCCGATTCCGACGCGGGCGCGACCGAGGGCGTCGCCGACGGCTACGGGACCCTGCGGCTGCTCGAGCTCCCGAGCGACGACACGGTGCCCGGCCCCGGTCAGGTGCAGAACGCGTTCAACACCGGCCCGACGGTCGCCAACCAGCTCGCCCTGCTCTCGCGCGGCGACACGACGGTGACCCAGGGCAACCTGCTCACCCTCCCGGTGGGCGGCGGACTGCTCTACGTGCAGCCGATCTACGTGAGCTCCAACGGCGACACGAGCTTCCCGCTCCTGCAGAAGGTGCTCGTCGCGTTCGGTGACGACATCGCCTTCGAGGACACCCTCGACGCGGCTCTCGACAGCCTCTTCGGCGGGGACTCGGGCGCGGACGCGGGCGACACCGGCACCCCGGTCACACCCGACACCGGCACCGGGACCGATCCCGGTACCGACACCGGTGCGGACCGGGGACGGACACCGAGACCGGCGGCACCGACACCGACACCGGCACGGGCGACCAGACGCCGCTGCAGCAGGCCCTCGCCGACGCCAGCACGGCGCTCGCAGCCCGCGAGGCGGCGCTGCGCGACGGCGACCTCACCGCCTTCGCCGCAGCCGACGAGCAGCTGACCGAGGCCCTCACCCCGGGCGCTCGAGGCGGAGGGGGCAGCAGTGGCACGATGGTCCAGGTGGACCGGGGCGAGCACCTGCGCTCGGGGGAGTGGCTCGATCTGAACCGCGCCCTCTGGGACGAGCGCGTCGCCGCGCACGCCGGCAGCGCGTTCTACGACCTGTCGGCGCTGCGGGGCGGCGCGGGCCGGCTCTTCCCGGTCGAGGAGGAGTCGCTCGCCCGCGTCGCCCCCGGCGGCTGGGAGGGCAAGCGGGTCCTGCACCTGCAGTGCCGCTTCGGAGCCGACACCCTCGCGCTCGCCCAGCGCGGCGCAGAGGTCATCGGCGTCGACTTCTCGATGGCGGCGGTCCGCGAGGCGCGTCGTCTCGCGACCGAGCTCGGACTCGCCGGCCGCGCCCGTTTCGTCTGCTCCAACCTCTACGAGCTGCGGCACATGCTGCCGGAGCCCGACTCCTTCGACGTCGTCGTGACGACCTGGGGCACCGTCGTGTGGCTCCCGGACCTCGTCGAGTGGGCGCGGATCGTCGAGTGGTTCCTCGCGCCCGGCGGCTCGTTCGTGTTCGTCGACACGCATCCGGCCGCGGCCGTGCTCACCGGCTCGCCCGAGGGGCCGGAGCCGCGCTTCCAGCAGCCGTACGACGGCGGCGGTGAGCCGCGCGTCGTCGAGGGTGCCGGCGACTGCGCAGGCACGGACGTCGCCTTCGAGAACGATCGCGCCCACGAGTGGAGCCACTCGCTCGGGTCGATCGCCTCCGCCCTGCTCGGTGCGGGCCTCTCGATCACCGAGCTGCGCGAGGAGCCGATCGCACCCTGGCGCGTAGCGCCCCAGCTGGTGCAGCGCGAGGACGGCGCCTGGGCCTGGCCCGAGCAGGAGTGGCTGCCGCTCGCGCTCGCGATCACGGCCTCGAAGCGCTCCTGATCGGGCAGCGCCCCGATCTGCTCCGTCCTCGATTTGCGCCTCCTCCCGATCCGCGTGTAGTGTTTCTTCTTGTGCCGCGGGGTGGAGCAGTTCGGTAGCTCGCTGGGCTCATAACCCAGAGGTCGTAGGTTCAAATCCTGCCCCGCAACAGGAAAGCGAAGCGGTCTCGTCAGAGGCCGGGTTTCGTCGTTAACGGGCGGCTCCCGAGCGTGTGCCGCGCGGCGCTCAGCCCGCGTCGATCACGCTGAGCACGTTGCCCGCCGGGTCGCGGAACCAGGCGATGTCCGGGCCGTGGCCGCGCATCACTCCGGTCGCGTCCGTCGGCAGCTCGTCGTCGTCGTAGATCTTCGTGGTCACTCCACGGCGTTCAGCCCGGCGACCGCGTCGTCCACCGAGTCGACTCGCGAGGTTGAGGATCGTGAAGGTCGCGGGGACGTGGTCCTGCTTCGGGTAGGCGATCGCGTGCCCGCCGCCGGGCAGGTCGATCTCGAGGATCCCCATCGCGTTCACCGACACGTCGAACCCGAGCGCGCCGCCGTAGAAGGCCCGCGCGGCCTCGATGTCGTCGACGCTGAAACCGCTGAACACGCGCTCGCTCGTGACCACGGCGCACTCTTCCGCCCGCGGGCGGCTCCGTTGCCGCTCCGTCTCCTCGGACGCTACTCTGATCGGCTGCCCGCGTCACCACCGCCGGCGGCTCCGGACGACGAGGAGGAGGAACCCGCATGGCCGTCGCGCTGCCCTCGCGCCCTCCGGCCCTTCCGCACCCGCCGCTACCGGTTCCTCGCCGGCGCGCTCGCGCTGTCCCTCGTCGCCAGCGGTGTCTGGATCGTCGCGCTGGTCTGGCAGGTCATCGCCCTGGGCGGCGGGCCGAGCGACGTCTCGCTGGTCGCGGCCGCCAGCGCCTCGGGCCTCGTGCTCGCCGTGCTGCTCGGGGAGTGGCCGCCGACCGCGTGCCCCAGCGCCGGCTGCTGGTCGCGGTGGAGGCCGCCCGGGTCATGGTGGTGCTCGGAGCGGTCGGCCTGGCGGCGGGCGGCGTGCTCACCGTCGCTCACCTGACGGCGATCGCGTTCGTGCTCGGCGTGGGCGAGGCGTTCTTCTTCCCCGCGTACTCCGCGATCCTGCCCCGACTGCTGCCGCCCGATCAGCTGCTCGCCGCGAACGGCGTCGAGGGAGCGCTGCGCCCCATCGCGCAGAGCGCGGCCGGACCGGCGATCGCGGGGGCGGTCATCGCGGTGGCCGCTCCCTCGGCCGCCTTCGCCGTCGCGGCGCTGGGGTACGCGCTCGGACTCGCGGCCCTGCTCCTGATGGGACCCGTGCCCGTCGAGCGCGCGCCGGCCGCCGGAGGATCACCGCTGCGCTCCGCACTCCGCGACCTGCGCGAGGGGTTCGGCTACATGGTGCGGACGCGCTGGCTCCTGGCGACGCTGCTGTTCGCCGTCGTCCTCGTGTTCCTCGTGGTCGGTCCGATCGAGGTGCTCGTGCCCTTCGCGGTGCGCGATCAGACCGGTGCGGGAGCCGGAGGCTACGCCCTCGCCCTCACCGCGTACGGAGCGGGAGGCGTCGTGGGCTCCCTCGTCGTCTCCTCGCGCGGTGCCGCGGCGCTACCTGACGACGATGATCCTGCTGTGGGGCCTGGGCACGCTGCCGTTCGCGCTCCTCGGCCTCGTCGACCGGCTCTGGATGATCGCGGCGATCCTGTTCCTCGACGGGGTGACCGGGTCGGCCGCGCAGGTGCTGTGGGGCACGCTGCTGCAGCAGCGGGTGCCGCCGGCTCTGCTGGGCCGGGTCTCGAGCCTGGACTTCTTCGTCTCGCTGGCGCTGATGCCGGTCTCGATGGCCGTCGCGGGCCCGGTGGGCGAGTCGGTCGGCATCGGTCGGACGTTCGCCGTGGTGGGAGTCCTCGCGGCACTCTCCGCGGTCGTCACGCTCCTGCTCGCCCGCCTCGGACCGGACGAGCTGGCGCACCCGCTGCGCACGTCGTGAGGGCGCGCCGGACGGTTGCGACGACGGTGCCCCCCGGGGTATCTCTCGTCCGGGATGAAAAGGGTGACGAGGTGACGGACGACCAGGTGGACGAGAGCCCGACGACCGGAGACGGGACGGGCGCGATCGACCACCCCACCCGGCGCAGCCGCCGGGAGGCCGAGTCCTCCTCCGCATCGGGAACTCAGCAGCCCCGCTCGGACTCGTCCGAGGGCGACGCCGCCCACCGCGGCGACCGACCGGCGCGCCCCGCCGCCGGCCGCCGCTCCGCCACGACCGGTGCCGTGCCGATCGTGCCCGCGGACGCTCCCCGCGACGACGCCTCCCGTCCCCGCGGCTCCGGGTCATCCCGCGACGTCCGTCGCAGCCCCGGTCCTCTCGTCGGTTCCCCCGGTCCTCTCGTCCGTGCCCCCGGTCCGCCGTCGCGGCGCCCGGGCGCTGCGCGGCGCGGTCAGCACCGTCGCCGTCGCCGCCATCGCGGGCATGGTCGCGGTCATGGCGCTCCCCGCCTACTCGTTCGATCCCGCCGACGACTCCCAGGCCGCCGTCGAGGCCGCGCCGCCGCATCCGCGCACTCGGCACGCAGAAGCTCACCGTCTCGGCGTCCGCGACTGCAGGAGCAGGTGATCCGCGACTCGTTCACGGCCCCCACGCAGCAGCAGCTCGACGAGGCCGCCGCCCAGGCGCGCGCCCTCGCCGAGGCGGCCGAGCCGCGCCGCCCGCGAGGCGCAGCAGGCCCAGGAGGCAGAGGAGGCCGCTGCGAGCGGCACGAGCACGGCCCTTCCGGGCTCCAGCACCTCGGTCACCCCCCGCGAGGAGGGCGACGACTACCCGTGGCGCGATCAGCTCACGGACGACCAGGGCGGCGGACTCTCGCCGTTGCGCTACTACTACCGCGAGTGCGTCGACTTCGTCGCGTGGCGGCTCAACCGCGACCAGGGGTCCACGGGCGCTCCGTGGAAGTGGACCTGGGGCAACATGACCCCGGGCGGAGGCAGCGCCTACGCCTGGGCGGGCCAGTGGGCGTCGCACGGCTGGGTGACCAGCAGCACCCCGGTGCCCGGCAGCGTCGCCTGGTTCACGGGCAACCACGTCGCGTACGTGCAGTCGGTCAACTCCGACGGCACGGTCTCGCTCGGGAAGTACAACTGGGGCAACGACCACTCGTACCACACGCGCACGGTGCCGGCCTCGAGCGTCCCGCTCTTCCTCTACCCGCCGAGTTGAGCGTGAGCACCGGCCCCGCCGCGGGCGGCATCGGATTCGCCGTCGCGCAGTTCGCTCCGGTCGCCGACCGCGACGCGAACCTCGCCACCATCCGCCGTCCAGTCACGACGGCCGTGCAGCGCAGGGCGCGCGTCGTCGTGCTGCCCGGAGTACAGCTCCTCCTTCTCGGACCCGCTCGGACCCGAGCTGCTCGCCGCAGGGGAGCCGCTCGACGGGCCGTTCGTGCTCGGGCTGGGCGCCCTGGCCGGGGAGCTCGACGTCTTCGTGGTCGCCGGCATGGTCGAGTCCGTCGCCGACGACCGCCGTGTCGCCAACACGCTCGTCGCCGTCGACCCCGAGGGACGGCTCGTCGCGCACTACCGCAAGCTCCACCTCTACGACGCCTTCGGGTCGACGGAGTCGGACTGGATCGCCGCCGGCGAGATCGGCGCTCCCGAGACCTTCGCGGTGGGCGACCTCGTCGTCGGGCTGCAGACCTGCTACGACCTCCGCTTCCCGGAGGTGACGCGGTGGCTCGTCGACGCCGGGGCGGATGTGGTCGCCGCGCCCGCCGAGTGGGTCAGGGGCCCGCTCGAGGAGGCGCACTGGCGCACGCTCGTCACCGCGCGCGCCCTCGAGAACACGATCTACCTCGTCGCGGCCGATCAGACCCCGCCGATCGGTGTCGGCAACAGCATGGTCGTCGACCCGATGGGCGTCGAGATCGCGACCCTCGGCGAGGCGGAGGACGTCGCGGTCGCCTGGCTCTCGCGCGAGCGGATCGACGCCGCCCGGGCGAAGAACCCGGCGCTCGCACTGCGCCGCTTCACCGTCCGTCCGCTCTGACCCCGCCCGCGCCGGCGCGGGCCGGACGTGCCGCGCCCGCCCGATGCCGCGCCCGTCGGCCGCCCCTCAGGCGCGCATGCCCGCGAGCCGGGAGGCCCGCCTCCTCGAGCACCTCGAACCGCTTGCAGAAGGCGAAGCGCACGAGCGAGCGGTAGGGCGCCGCGTCCTCGGGCCTGCAGAACGCCGAGACCGGCACCGCGACGACGCCGGCGAGCTCCGGCAGCGACCGGCAGAACTGCACGCCGTCCGAGTACCCGAGAGGCGCGGCGTCGGCCACGACGAAGTACCCGCCCCGCGAGGGGGCGACCTCGAACCCGGCGGCGGCGAGCCCGGCCGACAGGATGTCGCGCTTGCGCTCGAGCGTCGACGCGATCCCCGTGAAGAACACGTCGTCCAAGCCCAGACCGCGGGCGACGGCGCCCTGGAACGGGGAGCCGCTGACGTAGGTGAGGAACTGCTTCACCGCGAGGACCGCGGTGATCAGCTCGCGCGGTCCCGTGATCCAGCCGATCTTCCAGCCCGTGGTGCTGAAGGTCTTGCCGGCGGAGGAGATCGTCAGCGTCCGCTCCCAGGCTCCTGGCAGCGTCGCGATCGGGACGTGCCGCCCGTCGAAGCGCAGGTGCTCGTAGACCTCGTCGGTGACGATCACCGCGTCGTGGCGCTCGGCCAGGCGGACGATCAGCTCGAGCGTCCCGTGCGGCAGGACCGCGCCGGTGGGGTTGTGCGGATCGTTGACGAGGATGATGCGCGTGCGGTCCGAGACCGCCGACGCGAGGCTCGGCGGGATCGACCGAGAAGTCCGGACCGCGCAGCAGCACGGTCCGGTGCACGCCGCCGGCGAGCGCGATCAGCGCCCCGTAGGCGTCGTAGTGCGGAGTGAAGGTCACGACCTCGTCGCCCGGTTCGAGCAGGGCCAGGAGGGTCGCCGCCAGCGCCTCCGTCGCTCCGGTCGTCACGAGGACCTCGCCGTCGGGATCGGGCTCGAGCCCGTGGAACCGCTTCTGGTGCGCCGCGATCGCACCGCGGAGCGCCGGGAAGCCCGGGCCCGGCGGGTACTGGTTCAGACCGCTCGCGATCGCCTCGCGCGCCGTCTCGAGCACCTCGCGGGGGCCGTCCTCGTCGGGGAAGCCCTGCCCGAGGTTGATCGCCCCCGTGCGCTGCGCGAGCGCGCTCATCTCGCTGAAGACGGTGGCGGCGACCTCGCCGCGGGGCCCGAGTAGTCCGGCGCCCGCGGCCGCGCGGGTCCAGGATCCGTGGATGCTCACGCCACCAGTCTGCACCGTGGCGCCATCGCCGTCTTCGAGTCCCGCTTCCAGCCCCGGTCATAAGGAACCCCCGGGTTCGCTGGTCAAGCTATCCCCGCTTGGAAGGAGCACTACCCATGACCGAGAGTCACGAGGGTCCCCGTCAGCCCGAGGATCCCACCACGCCGACGGGCCCTCAGGCGTCCCCGGCCCCCGAGCAGGGCCGCGGGTCCGAGCACCCCACCGTCCCGCTGCCCGAGTCCTCGCCGCAGCGCGCTTCCTCGCCGCAGCCCCGTACACGTCGAACTCCTCCGAGGAGAACCGGCCGCAGCCCCGTGGCCCCCGGTCCCCGGTACGGCCAGTACGCGCCGCCCGCCGCGAACACGGTGCACAGCTCGGAGAACCCGCCGTCCTCGAGCGCCTTCGGCCCCGCGGGGAGCAGCCCCCGCCGCCCCCAAGCGCCGCGCCGGGGTCAGCGTCGTCGCCGCCCTCGCGATCGGCGCGGTCGTCGGCGGGGTCGCCGGAGCCGGCGTGTTCGGACTCTGGTCGGCCTCCAACGGCTCCGCGACGCGCGTGGTGTCGTCCGGCGGCTCGCAGACCATCACCGTCAACAACGCCGAGGACGCGACGACCGCGACGGCGGTGGCGGCGAAGGCCACTCCGAGCGTCGTCACGATCGCGGTGAGCGGCGGCTCGTCCGCCGGCACCGGCTCGGGCATCGTGCTGTCGGAGGACGGCTACGTCCTCACCAACACCCACGTCGTGACGCTCGACGGAGGCGTCGCGGACGCCGCCGTCACGGTCACCACGAGCGACGGCCGGATCTACGACGCCACCGTCGTCGGCACCGACCCCACGCTCGACCTGGCGGTGATCAAGCTGACCGACGCGACCGATCTCTCGCCGATCACCTTCGCCGACTCCTCCGAGATCAACGTCGGCGACACCGCCGTGGCCATCGGAGCGCCGCTGGGCCTCTCCGGAACCGTCACGGACGGCATCGTCAGCGCGCTCAACCGCAGCATCCAGGTCGCCTCCTCGGCGGCGCCCGACGACTCGGGCGACAGCTCCAGCGGCAGCACCGACAGCCCGTTCAACTTCGACATCCCCGGTCAGGCCCCGCAGACCCAGGCCACGAGCACGATCTCCTCCCCGTCATCCAGACGGACGCGGCGATCAACCCCGGCAACTCGGGCGGTGCCCTGCTCGACAGCGACGGCGAGCTGATCGGCGTGAACGTGGCGATCGCCAGCGCGGGCTCCTCGAGCTCGGGTGATCCAGAGCGGGAACATCGGAGTCGGCTTCGCCGTGCCGAGCGCGGTCGCGGAGCGCATCGCGAAGGAGATCATCGCGAACGGGTCGGCCACCCACGGCCTGCTCGGAGCGAGCGTCACCGACTCCACCGAGGACGTCCTCGGCGCCGCGATCCGCGAGGTGACCTCGGGCGGTGCCGCGCAGGCGGCCGGTCTGAAGGCGGGCGACATCGTCACCGCGATCGACGGCACCCCCATCACGAACGCCTCCGACCTGACCGCGCAGGTGCGCGCTCGGGCCGCGAACGCCGACGTGCAGATCACCTACGTCCGCAGCGGTCAGAGCTACGAGCTCGACGCGACGCTGGGGACGATGGCGACCAGCTGACGCTCCTCCCGCACTCCCGAGCAGCCCCCGAGGATCCGTCCTCGAGGGCTGCTAGGTGGTGCGGACTTCCGCCCGGATCCTCGTGGACGACCGGCTCCTCCCCGCACGAACTGGACACATGCAGCCCGAGAACCCGACGGACAAGGCGTCGACGGACGACCTCTCGGAGCTCCCCGGCGTCTCGTACGTGATGCCCGTCCTGAACGAGGTCACCCACGTGCGCGCCGCCGTCGACTCGCTGCTCGCGCAGGACTACCCGGGGCCGTTCGACGTGGTCCTCGCGGTCGGCGCCGAGCATCGACGGGACCGAGGCGCTCGTCGAGCAGCTGAGCGCCGCCGACCCGCGGATCCGCGTGGTCGCGAACAGCGTCGGCTCCACTCCCGCGGGCCTGAACGCGGCGATCCGCGCGTCGACGCATCCCGTCGTCGTCCGGGTCGACGCCCACTCCGTTCTGCCGCGCGACTACGCGCGCATCGCCGGTCGAGACCCTGCAGCGCTCGGGCGCCGACAACGTCGGAGGCGTGATGGCGGCCGAGGGGCTCACCCCGTTCCAGCGCGCCGTCGCGCGGGCCTACGGCTCCCGCATCGGCCTCGGCGGCACCCCGCACCACGTCGGCGGGCAGGAGGGACCGGCCGAGACGGTGTACCTCGGCGTCTTCCGGCGCGCGGCACTCGAGCGCGCGGGGCTCTTCGACGAGCGGTTCAAGCGCGGCCAGGACTGGGAGCTGAACCGGCGCCTGCGGGAGCTGGGCGGCACCGTCTGGTTCACGCCGCGCCTCACCGTGACCTACCGACCCGCCCGTCGATGCGGGCGCTGCTGCGCCAGTTCCTCTCGACGGGGATGTGGCGCGGGAGCTGACCCGGCTGTTCCCCGCCTCGCGGTCGCTGCGCTACTTCGCGCCGCCCGTGCTCGTCGCCCTGCTCGCCCTGGGACTGCTGGCGGGGGCCGCCGGAGTCGTCCAGGCGCTGGTCGGCGCCGCGCCCTGGCTCCTGCTCGGCCTGGTCGTGCCGCTCGGCTACCTCGTGCTGGTCGCCGCCGCCACGGTCGCCGTCGCCCGGGTCGACGGTCCCCCGCGATGCTGTGGTTCGCCGTCGTGATCCCGTCGATCCACGTGGCGTGGGGCACCGGATTCGTGCTCGGGTTCGCAGGTCTGACCAGCAACATCTCGGCCGCGCGCAACCAGCCGCGCACCGGCGGGGTCCCGACGGCCGGCGACGACGGCACCGACACTGCGAGGGCGCATGACCGCGACCACGAGACCCCGATCCATCGCCGAGCTGAAGGCGGTCGCGCAGCCCCCGAGGTGCGCGGGCGCCGCTAGCGCCGAGCACTGGACGGCGTCGCTCTACCTGCGGCGCTTCTCGCCGTACCTGACCTGGGTGCTGCTGCGCACCTCGATCTCGGCGAACGGCGTCACCGGGCTGCATGATCCTGGTGGGCTGGAGCGCGGCCGCCGCGCTGCTGATCCCGGGCGTCGCGGGCGCGGCGTCGCGCCCTGCTCGGGCAGCTGCAGGTGCTCGTCGACTGCTGCGACGGCGAGGTCGCCCGCTGGCGCCGCACGTCGTCCCTGCGGGGTCTTCCTCGACAAGGTCGGCCACTACACACGGAGTCGCTCATCCCGATCGCGCTCGGGCTCCGCGCCGCTGGTTCCCGTTCGGAGACGCCGGGCGACTTCCCTGGACGACGATCGGCCTCGCCCGGCGCTCGTGATCGTCCTCAACAAGGCGCTCAACGACATGGTGCGCGTCGCCCGCGCGAACGCGGGACTGACCAAGCTCGCCGACACGAAGGGGGAGGCGGTGCCGTCTCTCCGGACTCGCGAGACTCCGCCGGGCGGCCCGGTTCGTGCCCTCCACCGCCTCTACCACTCGGTCGAGCTGACCATGCTGGCGTTCGCCGCCTCCCTCGTCGGCCTCGTGGTCGGAGCGGGCACCGCCGACCGCGTGCTGGTCGCGGCGCTCCTGCCGCTGGCCGTGCTCGCCCTCGTCGGCCACTTCGTCGCGATCATGGCGTCCAAGCGTGTCCGCTCCTGATCGGACGGCGCCGCTGCCCTGAGTCGGCGTCGTCGTCCTGACGCAGGGAACGCGCCCCCGACGACCTGGCCGCCGGGCTCGCGAGCGTGCTCGCGCAGCAGGGCGTCGAGCTCGACGTGGTCTGCGTCGGCAACGGCTGGGAGCGCGCGGCATGCCGGAGGGCGTCCGCCCGCTCGCACTGCCCGAGAACCTCGGGATCCCCGCGGGACGCAACGCCGGTGTTCCCGCGACTCGGGGCGAGCACCTCTTCTTCCTCGACGACGACGTGCGCGTTCCGTCGCCCACCTTCCTCCGGGACGCGATCGCCCTGCTCGACTCGCCCCGGCGCATCGGACTCGTGCAGCCGCGGGTCGACAGCACCGACGGCACCCCCGCGCCGCGCCGCTGGATCCCGCGGATCCTCAAGGGCGACCCCCGCCGCTCCGGCCCCGTCTTCTCGGTCTGGGAGGGCGCGGTCGTGCTGCGCCGCGACGTGTTCGAGCAGGCGGGCGGCTGGGCGGATCCGTTCTTCTACGCCCACGAGGGCATCGAGCTGGCCTGGCGGGTCTGGGACACGGGGCGCACCACATGGTACGCGGGCGAGCTCGTCGCGCAGCACCCGGTGATCCAGCAGACCCGGCACGCCGACTACTACCGGCTGAACGCGCGCAACCGCGTCTGGCTCGCGCGGCGCAATCTGCCGGCTCCGCTCGCGCTCGCCTACGTGGGCTCCTGGACCGCGATCCAGTGCCTGCGCTGGGCGCGCGACCTCCCGGCGCTCCGGGCCTGGTTCGCGGGATGGCGCGAGGGCTGGCTCGCGGACCCGGGCCCGCGCCGCGCGATGTCCTGGCGGACCGTGCTCCGCATGGGTTTCGCCGGGCGTCCGCCCATCGTCTAGCATCGGGGCAGCCGCTCCGCCGGGGCGGCTGCCCCCGGAAGGACGACGGTGTTCGATTCGACGCAGCTGCTCGCCACGGTGCGCACGCACCTCGATGAGGGGGCCGTCGTCGGGGACGACGACGAGTTCCAGGCCCGCCTGGACGAGCACCTGCCCCGATTGGTGGAACTCCTCGCCGGGGTCTACGGCCACCGCGAGGACCTCGCCGAGCAGATCCTCGGCGTCGTCGCGCTCGCAGCGTCGTCGTTGGGCGCAGCGACCCGAGGAGCTGCGGGCGCTCGACCGGTCGCGTGGAGCAGCACCCGGACTGGTTCCTCTCGAACAGGGCCCTCGGCGGCGTCTGCTACGTCGACCGCTACGCCGGCGACCTCGAGGGGCTGCGCGCCGAGATCCCGTACTTCCGCGAGATCGGGCTCGACTACCTGCACCTGATGCCGATCTTCGACGCCCCGGAGGGGGAGTCCGACGGCGGCTACGCCGTCTCGAGCCTACCGCCGCGTCCGGCCCGACCTGGGCGACATGGACCAGCTGCGCCTGCTCGCCGCCGAGCTCCGCGCCCAGGGGATCGCGCTCGTCGTCGACTTCGTCTTCAACCACACCTCGAACGAGCACGAGTGGGCGCGCCGCGCGCTCGCCGGTGAGGAGCGGTTCGAGGACTACTACTGGATCTTCCCCGACCGCGAGCAGCCCGACGCCTTCGAGCGGACGACCCGCGAGATCTTCCCCGAGGACCACCCGGGCTCCTTCGTGCCGCTCGAGGACGGCCGCTGGGTCTGGGCGACCTTCCACCGCTACCAGTGGGACCTCAACTACTCCAATCCCGAGGTCTTCCGCGCGATGGCCGGCGAGATGCTCTTCCTCGCCAACCAGGGGATCGACGCCCTGCGGATGGACGCGGTCGCGTTCATCTGGAAGGAGCTCGGCACGACCTCGGAGTCGCGGCCCGAGGCGCACCTGCTGCTGCGCGCCTTCAACGAGGTCTGCCGTCTCGCCGCTCCGTCGCTGCTGTTCAAGTCGGAGGCGATCGTGCACCCGGACGAGGTCGTCGAGTACATCGACGTCCAGGAGTGCCAGCTCTCGTACAACCCGCTGCAGATGGCACTGACGTGGAGGCGCTCGCGACCCGCGACGTCCGTCTGCTTTCCCAGGCGCTCGAGCGCCGCCACGCCCTGCCCGACGGCACCGCCTGGGTGAACTACGTCCGCGGTCACGACGACATCGGCTGGACCTTCGCCGACGAGGACGCGGCCGAGCTCGGGATCGACGCCGCGGGCCACCGCCGCTTCCTCAACGACTTCTACACCGATCGCTTCGAGGGCACGTTCGCCCGCGGCGTCCCGTTCCAGGAGAACCCGCGCACCGGGGACCGCCGCGTGTCGGGCACCACCGCGTCCCTCGCCGGCATCGAGGCGGGCGACCCCTACGGGATCGAGCGGGTCCTGCTCGCGCACTCGATCGCGCTCAGCACAGGAGGCTCCCGCTGCTCTACCTCGGCGACGAGGTCGGCCAGCTGAACGACTACTCCTACCGCGACGACCCCGCCACCGCGGGGGACTCCCGATGGGTCAACCGGCCCCGCCGCCCGGCGGAGCGCTACGCCGAGCGCGAGACGCCGGGCACCGTCGCCGGCGAGGTCTTCGGCGGCCTGCTGCACCTGATCGCCATCCGCAAGTCGGTCCCGCTGTTCGCGGGCACCGCGCTCACCGTCTTCGACGCGCAGAACAACCACGTGCTCGGCTACCAGCGGCCGGGCGACGGCGAGGCGCTGCTGGTGCTGGCGAACGTCTCGGACGAGGTGCAGGAGATCGCCCCGGAGCGGTTCGGCGGCGTGGATCCGTGGGCCCTGGATCTCGTGACCGAGGTCACCGTGGACCTCCGCGAGGGCTTCCGTCTCGCACCGCTGCAGTTCGTCTGGCTCCGGGTGACCCCCTCTCCTGACGCCCCTCGCGGCGCCCCCTGGACGGAGGGGCGGCTTGTAGCCTGGAGCGATGACGTCCCGCGATCTCCTCCTCCGACTCGTCAGGGACGCGCGGCTGGCGCGGAAGGTCGGAGCCGACCTCCTCGCCGCCCGCCGCGCCCGGCACACCGTCGCCCGGCTCCTCGCCGCGCGAGCCCCGCTGCCCGAGGGGCGCTTCGAGATCGGCGTGTACTTCGCCGACGGCGACATCAACCTCTACCAGGTGCGCCAGTGGTACCGCCCTCTGGTCGAGCTCGCGACGACGCGGCCCGTGGTGCTGCTGACGCGCAACGCGAGCGCCGCAGCGGTCCTGCTCCGCGAGAGCCCGTCCCGGTGGCCTACGTCCGCTCGGTCGTGGACCTCGAGGAGACGATCGCGCGGCAGCCGCTGCGCATCGTGCTGTACGTCAACCAGAACTCCCGCAACTTCCAGATGATGCGCTACGGGCGCCGCTGGCACGTCTTCGTCAACCACGGCGAGAGCGACAAGATGTACATGACGACGAACCAGTTCAAGGCCTACGACTACAGCTTCATCGCCGGCGACGCCGCCCTCGCCCGGCTGCACCGCGTGCTCTGGGACTTCGACTTCGAGAAGCGGGCGATCCCGATCGGACGCCCCCAGGCCGACCACCTTGCCGGTCGCACGCCCTTCACGCCGGATGAGCGCCGCGTGGTGCTCTACGCGCCCACCTGGGAGGGCGATCGGGCGGCCGCCGGCTACGGCTCCGTCGCGAGCCACGGAGTGGCGCTCGTGCGCGCCCTGCTCGCCGACCCCCGCTACCGCCTCGTCTACCGCCCCCACCCCCGCAGCGGGGCGGTCGACCCCGCGTACGGAGCGGCGAACCGCGAGATCATCGCCCTCATCGCCGCGGCGAACGCCGCCGACGGCACCGCCGCCCACGTCCACGACACCGCGGCCGAGCTCGGCTGGCAGCTCACCGCCGACGTCGCGGTCCTCGACGTCTCGGCCATGGTCTACGACCGGCTCGCGACAGGCCTGCCCCTGATGGTGACGCGTCCCGTGAGCCCGGAGGCGGACGTGGACGAGTCCGGCTACCTCGGGGACGCCGAGTGGCTCCTCGCCGCCGACGCGTCCTCGATCACCACGCGCCTCGCAGGCGTCGAGCACGACGCGGCGGCCGTCGAGCGGCTGCAGCGCTGGGTGGCCCACTATTTCGGCGACACCCGCCCCGGAGCCGCGACCGCGCGGTTCCACGCCGCGATCGAGCACCTGCTCGAGGAGTGGGACCGCCACGCGGCGCTCCACCGCGACGATCCGGTCGTCGACGACCACGATCCGGAGGGCTGAGCGGGGGCCGGCGAGGTCCGCGTCAAGTCCCTCCGGGCGCGGAGGAGCGCCTCCTGGGCGCCGCTACGCTCGTCCCATGAGGACCAGACGCATGTTCGCCCGCGCCCGACGGCGCGCGGCCGCGCCGACACCGCCGCCGGTCGACTCCGACATCGTCGTGACGGCCGACCAGGAGCGCCCGGTCTTCACCATCCGCTCGTTCCGCATCGGGCTGTTCGGCGGGCTCGGCGTGCTCGTGGCCCTCGTGCTCGGCGGCCTGGTCGTCGAGTTGAGCACGGTGCTCACCTACGTCTTCGTGGCGCTGTTCTTCGCACTGGGCCTGGATCCCCTGGTGTCCTGGCTCGAGCGCAAGCGGATCCCGCGCGCCCTGGCGATCACGATCGTGTTCGCGGTCGTGGTGCTCGGCTTCGCCGGCTTGCTGCTCTACATCATCCCGATCCTGGTCGAGCAGCTCACCCTGTTCGTCACCGCCGCTCCGCGCATCGTCACCGACATCGCCTCGCAGCAGTGGGTGCTCGACCTCGAGGATCAGCTGCGCGGCGTGATCGAGGTCGATCAGCTGATCACGACGGTGCAGGGCTTCATCGGGAATCCGCAGAACCTGCTTTCGCTCGGCGGCGGGCTCCTGGCCGTCGGCACGGGCATCGCGAGCGGGGTGACCGGCGCGATCATCGTGCCGATCCTGACCCTGTACTTCCCTCGGCGTCGCTGCGCTCGATGAAGTCCGTCGCGTACCGCTTCGCCCCGCCTCGCACCGCGCGAAGGCGCGCGAGGTCGGCGAGGAGATCACCGGAGCCGTCGGCCGCTACGTCGTCGGCCAGGTCACGCTGGCCGGCGTGAACGGCGTGCTGACCTTCATCCTCCTGGTCTCGATCGGGGGACCGGTGCCGGCGCTGCTGGCGTGCGTCGCGTTCCTCGAGGTCCCTGATCCCACTCGTCGGCACCATCTCGGGCGCCGCGATCATCTCGCTCGCCTGCCTGCTCGCGTCCCCGCTGACCGCCCTCGTCGCGGCGATCTACTACCTCGTCTACATGCAGGTCGAGGCGTACCTGCTGAGCCCGCGCATCATGGCGCGCGCGGTCTCGGTGCCGGGTGCGGTCGTCGTGATCGCGGCGGTCGCGGGCGGCACGATCGCGGGAGTGCTCGGCGCACTCGTCGCGATCCCGGTCGCGGCGTCGATCATCATCGTCGTGCAGAAGGTCGTCTTCCCCCGCCAGGACGCGAAGTAGAGCGGTCGGTCCTCAGCGGTACGGCGGTGCCGCGGCGTCGAGGGCCGCGATGAAGCTCCGGACGGACGCGGGCGTCCCGGCCGTGGTGCCGGCGGCCGGTCAGGAGCGCCAGGGTGCGGGTCGCCAGCGGCACCACTCCGGCCCAGACGCCGTCCTCGTGCTCGGCGTCGTCGGAGGACTCCGCCGCGCGGATCTTCACGCTCGCCTCGACCAGGGGCATCCGCAGCACGAGGGTCGCCGCGATCTCGCGGCCGTCGTCGGCCGCACCTCCGCCGCGCGGCCGGGGAGGAGCCGGTCCACGAGCACGTCGAGCGCCCTGTTCTTCTCGTCCCCCTCCAGCGCCTCGGCCTCACCGAGGATCATCGCGGAGCGGTAGTTCATCGAGCTGTCGAAGGTCGAGCGCGCTACGACCAGTCCGTCGACCAGGGTCGCGGACACCGTCAGCTGCGCGCCGCGCGCCGCCGCGCGCAGCAGCCCGCCGCCGCTGGACCCGTGCAGCAGGAGGGAGTCGCCGTCGCGGGCGAAGAGGATCGGCAGCACGATCGCCGCGCCGTCGCGCACCACGGCCACGTGGGCGATCAGCGCCTCGTCGAGCAGCGCATACAGCTCCGTGCGGTCGGTGCTCTGCCGCTCGCGGAGGCGGGTGACACGGGTGCGGTCGGTGACGGGGAGGGTGCTCATGCTCCGATCCTGGGCCGACCGCTGGATCTGTCAGAATGCCAGCGGGGCACGATCCGAGTGGTCCAGATCGGGGGAGTCCATGGCGTCCGGGAGATCTCGAGATCCCGCTGCTGCTCGCTCCGTCCCCGCGCGGATCGGTCCGAGCGCACCTCGCGGAGGCGCTGCGCGCCGCGGTGCTCGACGGCCGCTACCGGGCGGGCGACCCCATCCCGTCGAGCCGCGTGCTCGCCGAGCGCCTCGGCGTCTCGCGCGGCTCGGTCGTGGCGGCCGTCGATCAACTCGTGGGCGAGGGCTATCTCGTGGCCGAGCCGCGGGCGTCCGTCACCGTGGCGGCCGACGGCGTCGTCGTGCCGCCGCGATCGCTGCGTCCCGCCGCCGACCCGCTCCCTCCGGAGCGCGCCGCGCAGGTCCTCGACCTCCGGCCGGGCCGACCCGACACCCGGGGGCTCGACACCCCGGAGTGGCGGGCGGCCTGGCGTCCCGCGCTCGCCGCGCCGCCCTCCGCGCTCCCCGCCGCCACCGGCGACCCGGGTCTGCGCGAGCAGATCGCCCTGCAGCTGCGGCGCTCCCGCGGAGTCGACATCGCCGCCGCCGACGTGGTCGTCACGAGCGGCACGGCCGACGCCGTCGCGCTGCTCGCCCGCGCCGCGGCCACCGCCCTCGGCCGACCGGTGCGCGTCGGGGTCGAGGATCCGGGCTACCCCGCCGTCCGCAGGCGCCTGCACGCGGAAGGGCACGAGATCGTCGGCATCCCCCTCGACTCCGACGGCATCGACCTGGTCGCGCTCGCGTCCGCCCGGCCCGACGTGGTGGTCGTCACTCCGTCGCACCAGTACCCGACCGGCGGGCGTCTGGCGCTCGCGGCGCGGCTCGAGCTCGTCCGCCTCGCAGCGACCGAAGGGCTCCTCGTCATCGAGGACGACTACGACAGCGAGTTCCGCTACGTCGGCGCGCCCCTGCCCGCCCTCGCGTCGCTGGATGCGAGCGGGGAGTGGCGCACGTGGGCTCGTTCTCGAAGACCGTGTCGCCGTGGCTCCGCGTCGCCTTCCTCGCCCTGCCCGCCGTCTCGTGGCTGCGTCCGGCGCTCGCGGGCCTGGACTCGGAGCGCGACGCCTCGGTCTCGGGTCCGACGCAGGAGGCGCTCGCCGCCTTCATGGCGACGGGGGCGTTCCGCCGCCACCTCGCCCGCTCGAGGCGGCGCTACGCGCACCGCCGGGAGCTCGTGCGCGCCTTCTCCGCGCGGATCGACTGGGGCGAGGCGAGGGCCTGGACGGCGGCCTGCACGTGGTGCTCACCCTGCCGGTCCCGCTCGGGGCGGCCGACGTCGCCGCCGCGCTGGCCGCCGAGGGGCTCGAGGTGGCGACGCTCGACGCGTACGCGGTGTCGGGACGCGCGGGCGAGCCGGCGCTGGTGCTGGGCTACGGGCACCTGAGCGACCTCGAGCTCTCCTCCTCGCTCGAGACGATCGACCGCACCGTGCGGCGCCTCGCGCGCGGCGCCGGTCGGCGTGGTATCCCTGAGGGATGACCTCCGACGCGCTCCACATCACCGACGACCCGGACGCCGATGCGCTCCTGACGCGCGACCCGCTCGCGCTGCTGATCGGCATGCTCCTGGATCAGCAGGTCGCGATGGAGACGGCGTTCGCCGGCCCCCTGAAGATCGAGCAGCGCCTCGAGGCGATCGGCTCGTCGTTCGACGCGGAGTCGATCGCGGCAATCGAGGAGGACGCGTTCTCGGAGCTCTGCCGCACTCCTCCGCCGTGCACCGCTACCCCGCGAACATGGCCGGCCGCGTGCAGACCCTGTGCCGCGCGATCGTCGACGACTGGGGCGGCGACGCCTCCGCGATCTGGACCCGCGACGAGCCGGACGGCAGGACCGTGCTCGCGCGCCTGAAGGCGCTCCCCGGCTTCGGCGACCAGAAGGCGCGGATCTTCCTCGCCCTGCTGGGCAAGCAGCGCGGCTTCGAGGAGCGGGTTGGCGCGAGGCCGCCGGCGCCTACGGCGAGGACGGCTCGTTCCGCTCCGTCGCCGACATCGTCTCCCCCGGAGTCGCTGACGAAGGTCCGCGCGACGAAGCAGGCCGCGAAGGCCGCCGCGAAGACGGCGAAGGCGAGCGGCTAGAGCCGGTCCTCGATCGCCGCGATCAGCGCCGGGCGGTCCTCGCGCAGGATCGACGCGCCCGCGCCGAGCACGCTGCGCACCTCGACGCCGCGGTCGGCGAGCAGACCCGCGAGCGACGGGTGCCCGATCGGATCCTCCGGCAGCACGGCGAGGGTCGGCACGACGAACGCGTCCGGCGCGTCCGTCGCACCGCGCGCGGTGAGTCCGCCCGCCGACGCCGGGTCCCATCCGGTGCGCCGAGACGTCGAGCTCGATCTGCTCGTCGGTCCAGATCGGATGGCGCCGCCGCAGGTCGTCGGCGTCACCCTTCTCGACCCGGCTCAGCGAGCGGGAGCCGCGCAGAGCGCCGACGAGCCCTCGGGAGTCCGAGAACGCGGGGTCCAGGATGATCAGCCGCTCCGGCCGGTACTCGTCCGCGAGGCGGGCCGCGACGACCGCTCCCAGTCCGTGGCCGAGGATCAGGTCGGGCGTCTGCAGGACCAGGCGCGCACGTCCGCGGCCCAGCGCTCGGGCGAGTAGGCGAGGGACTTCGGCGAGCCGCCGTGACCGGCGAGATCCGGGGCGATCACCCGGTAGCCGTGCTCCTGCAGGCGTCGGCACGAGGGCGTACCAGGTGCGGGAGTCGGAGGCGAGGCCGTGCAGGAGCAGGGCGACGCGCTCGCCCGCTCCGCCGTAGTCGCGCACGTGCAGCTCGAGGGGCTCCAGGGCCCCCGCGGTCAGGGCGCGCTTGCGCTCCGAGCGGGTCGGCTCGATCACGAGGGCGTTGCCGAACACCTGCGGTGCCGGACCGAAGGCGTCGCGGGCGTTCTGCACGACCTTGCGGCCGAGCATCGCGTTGCCGACGCCGCCGAGTGCCGCGCCGACGCCGAAGGGCATCGCGCGTCCCACCAGTCCGGCGCCCTGCTGGGCCAGGAAGTGCCGCGTGAAGGAGCGCTTCGCGCGATCGGCGAGCTCGCCGACGAGGAACGAGGGGAGGCCCTTGGTGACGACGGACCCCCAGTACTGGTTGAGTCCGGCGCCGCCGGTGACCTGCCCGGCGACCTGGCGCACGAGCTCGCTGCCGGAGGAGCCCATCATCAGCGCAGCACGAGCGCGCGGGCGCGCTCCGGGTCCTCGAGGCGGATGCCGTGCACCTCGGTCACCGACTGCGCCGAGGGCGTCGCCCGAGGAACCCGACGGCGCCGGCGCCCGAGGGCGACGGACGCCGCGGTGCCGAGCCCGGGGACGACGGCGGTCGCTCCCGATGGCCGCTCCGCCGGCGGCGACGCTCGGGAGGTACTGCCGCTCGAGCGGGGTGATGAGCTGCTCGGGGGACGCGTTCGGCCGACGTCGGCGCAGAGCGCGGATGTTGGCCAGCACGGCCGGCCGCTGCACGGCGAGCACCCGATCGAGGATCCTCGCGAGCTGGGCCGTGTCGACGGGCCCGGGGTCCGACTGCTCGATGTCCGGCCTGCGCCTTCGAGCCGCGGTCCTTCGGCGCCATGTAGTGCACTCCTGCGTCGTCCGGATGCCGCCCGCGCGGCACCGCCGTCAGTCGGCGGGCGTCGGCGGTTTCGGCGCGTAGTCCTCAGCGTAACGCGCGAGCACCTGATCGATCGGTGCATCCAGCACGAGCAGAGCCCTTGTCCAGGTAGAGCCCCCTGGTGCAGAAGCGGCGCAGATCGCGCTCGTTGTGCGAGACGAAGAACAGCGTCCGACCGGCGGCCAGGAGCTCCTCGATGCGCGCGTAGCACTTCTCGCGGAACGCCTTGTCGCCGACGGCCAGCACCTCGTCGACGAGGATGATCGGCTCCTCCAGCCGCGATACGACGGAGAAGGCGATGCGCACCTTCATGCCGCTCGGGTGCTTGTACGGGGTGTCGAGGAAGTCGCCGATTTCGGCGAAGGCGATGATCGCGTCGAAGCGCTCGTCGACCTCGCGCTTGGACATGCCGTGCAGGCCCGCGGTCAGGTAGACGTTCTCGCGGACGCTGAGGTCGGCGACGAATCCGCCGGTGATCTCGATCAGGGCGACCCCGCCGCGGACCTCGACCGTGCCCTCGTCCGGCAGCACCACTCCGGCGACGAGCTTCAGGAGGGTCGACTTGCCCTGGCCGTTGCGGCCGACGACTCCGATGGCCTCGCCCCGGCGCACCTCGACGTCCAGCCCGCGCAGAGCCCAGAATTCTCCGGGACGCGAGCGGCGCGAGCGCCCGGCGAGGAGGTCCTTGAAGGAGCGGCGCCCGCGGCGGTTGCGTGGAACCTGATGCCCAGACCGCGGCACGCGATGACGATCGGCTGCTCGGCGGGGGCGGAGGGGGACGCGCTCATCACAGCTCCTTCAGCACGGAGCGCTCGGGCGCCGGAAGACGATCAGGCTCCACGACCAGCAGGAGCACCGAGATCAGCGCCGAGGTGAGGATCAGCGGCAGGTCGAGCTCGCTCGCGAAGAAGGTGGAGCGGTAGGCGCGAAGATGCCGCTCAGCGGGTTGAGCGCCGCCCACGGCTGCACCGCCTCCGGCAGGTTCGCGGTCGAGTAGATGATCGGCGACGCGTAGAAGAGGAAGCGCAGCACGAGCTTGATCACCCGCTCCAGATCGCGGAAGAAGACCACCAGCGGCGCGACGAGCAGTCCGACGCCGAGCGTCAGCACGCCCTGCAGCACGATCGCGACCGGGAAGAGCAGGACGGCGGGTGTGACCTCGGCGCCCGCGAGCACCGCGAACAGCACGAGGACCGGGATGCTGGCGACGAACTCGATGCCCTTGGACAGCACGATCCGCCCGACCCAGATGGTGCGGGGATCGACGTCGAGCGCACGAGCTTCGCCTCCTGAGGAAGGCGCGCGTGGCGTCGGAGGTCGCCTGGTTGAACCACATCCAGGGCAGCAGGCCCGCGAGGAGGAAGACGATGTACGGGTCCTCGCCGACGGAGCGGTCGAAGACCACCGTGAAGACGAAGTAGTAGATCCCGGACATCACGAGCGGGTCGAGGATCGACCAGAAGTAGCCGAGCGCGCTGGTGGCGTAGCGGACCGTCAGGTCGCGCCGCGTCAGCAGCCAGAGGGAGTGGCGGTACCGCCAGGCCTTCGGCGGCGGTGCGCTCGGCGACGGCCGCATCGCGGGAGAGGTCGTCCCCGGGCACGACGTCGATCCGGCTCACTGCGCGCGACTTCCTCACCCGGCTCCGATCGAGCCGGACGAGGGTCGGGCGTCGAGACGAAGAGGTTCGCGCGCTCGAGGTCCTCGGCGAAGTCCACCTCGACGGCGTAGAGGTCGGAGATGTCCATCGGCTCGACGAGCAGTCGGTCCTGCTCGATCGCCAACTCTATGCCACGCTCGAAGTAGTCCTGGGCGTCGACCCGGGCCAGCTGGCGGATGAGCGCCGGCTTGTCGGCGGCGGATACGTAGTTGATGCCCACCGCCTCGCCGAGTCCGCCGCGGACGGTTTTGGACAGCTCCCGGATGTAGCCCTCGGCGTCGTCGTGTACTTGACCTCCTCGTCGGACACCTTGGCGGTGTTGACGGTGACGAAGGAGGCGTCCTTCGCGATGAGGGCCGCGGCGCGGTCGAGGATGCGGGGGTCGAAGACGACGTCGCCGTTCATCCAGAGGACCCCGCCCTGGCCCGAGGCCTGGAGGGCGCGGAGCAGGCTCTTGGAGGTGTTGGTCTGGTCGTACTGCTCGTTGTAGACGAACGACGCCGACGGGAACGCCTCGATGATGTGCTCGAGCTTGTAGCCGACCACGATGCTCACGGGCACGGAGGTGCCGAACGCGTGGTGGATGTTGTCGAACTGCTGCTGCATGATCGTGCGCCCGTCGCTGAGGGGCGTCAGGGGCTTCGGGAGGCGAGCGGCCGAGTCGGCTGCCCATGCCGGCGGCGAGGATCACGACGGTGGCGGGCGTGCCTGCTCGAGCCGCCCCGGGTCGTTCCGTTGTTCGTCATCGTCTGCTCGTCTCCTCGAATTAACCGCTGCGTATCGATCTGATTGCTCCTCGGGTCGAGAGATAGTGTACAGTCCCCGCTCTCGAGGGCCAGGGTGGTTGACCTCGGCCGTGTCGCGGGGTCCGGCGCGGGGCCCAGGGGGCGGGGCGGGCGGAGTTGGTACCGTTGCCGGATGACGTCGACGAACGCCGAGGGGTCCGAGCGCACCCCGCTCCCCGCCGATCCGGAGGACGCCGTCGATCCCGCGGTCCCGGCCGGGCCCGCTGCGACCGGGGAGACTCCCGACGCGGCGGCCGACCCGCGCCCCGTCGTCTACGAGCTGCACGCCGTCACCCGCACGTTCGGACGCACCGTCGCCGTCGACCGGCTCGACCTGGCGGTCCGCGCGGGCACCTTCTACGGCATCATCGGCCCCAACGGAGCGGGCAAGACCACGACACTCTCGGCGATGACCGGCCTGCTCCGCCCGGACACCGGTCGCGTCCTCGTCCACGGCGTCGACGTCTGGAAGGACCCGGCCGCCGCCAAGAGGCTCATCGGCGTCCTGCCGGACCGCCTGCGCCTGTTCGACCGCCTGACCGGCGCGCAGTTCCTCTTCTACGCCGCGGCGCTGCGCGGATCGACAGGGCGACCGCGAAGAAGCGGGCCCAGGAGCTCGCCGAGGCGCTCGGGCTCACCGACGCGCTCGAGCGCTTGATCTCGGACTACTCCGCCGGCATGGCGAAGAAGGTGGCGCTCGCCGGCGCGATGATCCACGCTCCGCGCGTCCTCGTGCTCGACGAGCCCTTCGAGTCGGTCGACCCCGTCTCCGCGGCCGTGATCACCGTGCTCCGCCGCTTCGTCGCGGGGGGCGGCACGGTCGTGCTCTCGGGCCACGGCCTGGACTTCATCGAGCGCTCTGCGACGACGTGGCCGTCATCGTGGGCGGCAGGGTCCTCGCCTCGGGGCGGTCGAGGACGTCGCCGGCACCGCCACCCTCGAGGAGCGCTTCCTCGAGTTGGCGGGCGGCAAGCAGATCGCCGAGGGGCTGCAGTGGCTGCACGACTTCTCCGGCTAGGCTCGACGTCCTCCTCGGGTCCTTCCGCTCCGGTCCCGCCCGCTCCGCAGCGGGTCGTCCTCGGGGTCCTGGTCGCCGTCGCCGCGACGGCGGGCTGCTCGCCGCGCTCGGCGCGCTGCGCGGCGCCCCCGGGCTCGCGGCCGACGACCGTGGAGAGGCGCCCTGGTGACCGCCGGCTTCCTGGTGCTGCCCTTCCTCCTGGGGCCGCTGGATCCGATGGACCCGCGCCTTCCGGCTCTTCGGGATCCCCGGTGCGCGCCTCGCGGCGATGCTCGCTCTCGCGGGGCTGCTCTCGGTGCCGGTCCTCGCGCTTCTCGTGCTCGCCCTCGCGCTCGTCCCGCTCTTCGCCGACGCCGGCGTGCTCGCCGTCCTCGGACCGCTGCTCGGCGTCGCCACCGCGCTCCTGTGCGCGAGGATCGGCCTCGCCGCCTCCTCCGCCCTCGTCCCGTCGCGCACCGCCCGGAGGCTCCTCGCGATCCTCGGACTCGTGCTCCTGCTCACCGTGCCCGCGGTGATGATCGCCGTAACCGGCCTCGACTGGGGCGGAGCAGGCGCGCGCGCTCGGCTCCGTCGCCGCGACCCTCGGCGTCACGCCGTTCGGCGCGGCCTGGGCGATCGCTCCGGCGGCCGTGGCCGGCGATCCCGTCGGGCCGCTGCTGGTGGCGCTCGTGACGCTGGCCGCCCTCGCGGTCCTCTGGTGGCTGCTCGTGCGCCTGCTCGTCGACCGGCCCGAGCGCACGCGCCGTCCGCCGCGCGGGCTCCGGCTCGGCTGGCTCGACGTGCTCGGCGGATCCCGACCGGCGCGGTGGCCGCCCGCAGCATCACCTACTGGATCCGCGATCCGCGGTACCAGGCGTCGCTCGTGGCCGTCCGCTGCTCCCCGTCGTCGTCCTCGTCCTGCTGGCTCTGGTCGAGGTGCCGTTCCCGCTCCTGTCGCTGCCGCCGGTGCCGCTCGTGGTGCTGTTCCTGGGCTGGTTCCTGCCACAGCGGCTACGGCCTACGACGGGTCCGCGTTCCTGGCTCCACGTCGCCGCCGGTGGTGAGTCGGGCCGACCGCCTCGGCCGGGCGTTCCCGACGCTCCTGCTCGGACTGCCGATCCGCGTGCTCCTGGGCTCCGCTCGCCTCGAGCGCCACACCTCGGGTTCTCGATTGGGGCCCTACCCCGTCCTGCTCGCCGCTGGCACCTGCCTCCTGCTGGTGCCCGCCGGGGTCGCCAGTTGCGGTCTCGGCGCAGAAAAGCTGGCGTACACCCGGCCTCCCCGGCCCGGCGGCAGCCCCGTTCGTGCAGCCGCAGGCGCCGCGGTTCCAGGCCCAGTGGAGCCGGCCCGCGAGGCGCTGGCCTTCGGGCTCGGGCTGCTGCTGGCGGCTCCCACCGTCGTCGTGCTCGCGATCCGGGCGCTGTTCGTCGCGGCGGAGGCGGCGCAGGCCGCGATCACTGACGGGCTTCGGCGGCGCGGTGGTCGTCTTCGCGCTCGGGGTGCTGCTCGGAGGAGTGGCTCTTCGATCGCGCGTGCGGCCGAGCTCGTCTCGTTCACGAGCCGCTGCTGACCTGCCTCCGCTCCCGCTGACCTCTCGGTCGGCCGCGCGTAGGATCGGGGGCATGACGACCCGCCCCGAGAACAGCAGCACCGACCCTCTCGGGGGAGGCGGCGGAACCGCCACCCTCGACCGCGAGCTCGAGGAGCTCTGAACCAGGAGACCATCGAACCGGGGGATCCGCAGACAGATTCTCCACTGCATGCATGAAGGACAAGATCCTCGAGAGCGCGCACTGACGGGCAAGCCCGTCAAAGCGCTCTGCGGCACGTGGCTCCCGGGGCGCGACCCGGAGAAGTTCCGTCTTGCCCCTCCTGCAAGGAGATCTACGCCCGGATGAAGTGAGTGGGGCGGCCCGGCGACCGGGCCGCCCCTCCCTTCTCGCGTGTCATGCCGTCCTCGGAGGTCGGGCGTAGCGCGTCGGGGTGACGGGTCCCCGGCCCAGGCGCAGGGCGTCCTGCGGCTACTCCGCCACGGCCGACGCCCGGTGCTCGCGCGCCGCGGCCGTGCGCGGCGCACGCGCCCAGGGCGTCGCCGAGGATCTCGCCGCCGTCCACGAGCGGGACGAGCAGTGCGCGCTCGCCCTCTCCGACGCCGCCCTCGGGGCCGGCGCCCACGTGCACGACCTCCTCCTGAGCCACTCCGTCGAGCCGCGAGCAGCCGCCCGGCCGCCTTGCGACCGCCGATCGACGCCTTCGAGGCCGACTTCTTCGCTGACGGCGACCCGCTCGCCCGCGTCGTCCTCGTGCGCCACGAAGCTTGTAGACCATGCCGGCGGTCGGGTGGCCGAGAGCCGGTGGCGACCGAGGTGCCCTCGTCCAGCGAAGTCGACGGGGGAAGGCGGCGAGGGCCGCGATGCCGTACTCGTCGAGGTCGTTGGTCACGGTGATCACTGGTGCCTGTCGCCCCGAGGGCGTCGAGCTGACTGCGCCGGACGGCGGCGACCTGCTGCGGGAGGTCGCCGGAGTCGATCCCCGCACGGCGCCCAGGCCCGTGCCGGCGGCGCGCACGGCCAGGTCGACCGCGGCGGTGACGTCGTAGGTGTCCACGAGGAGCGTCGTGCCGGGGCCGAGCGCGGCGACCTGCGCGCAGGGCACTGGCGTCCTCCTCGGAGTCGTGAAGCAGCGTGAACGCGTGCGCCGACGTGCCCATCGTCGGCACGCCCCAGCTTGCGTCCCGCCTCGAGGTTCGAGGTGGAGCCGAATCCCGCGATGTAGGCGGCCCGTGCCGCGGCGACGGCCAGAGCGCTCGCCGGCCCGGCGGGAGCCCATCTCGGCGAGCGGGCGGTCGCCGGCGGCCGAGACCATGCGGGCCGCGGCGCTCGCTGACGGCGCTGTCGTGGTTCAGCACCGACAGCACGAGGGTCTCGAGCAGCACGCCCTCGGCGAAGGGCGCCTCGACGATCAGCTCCGGGGGAGCCGAGGCGGGTAGACCTCGCCCTCGCGGTAGCCCCACACGTCGCCGCTGAAGCGGTAGTCGGCGAGCCAGTCGAGGGTGCGCGAGTCGACCACGCGGTTCTCGCGGAGCCAGTCGAGCTCGGGCTCGCCGAAGCGGAAGCACGAGACGAGCTCGAGCAGGCGCCCGGTCCCGGCGAGGACGCCGTAGCCGGCGTCCGGAGGGCAGGCTCCGGGCGGAGCACGCCTCGAACATGCAGCGCCGATCGGCGGTTGCCGCTGCCCAGGGCGCCCTCCACCATCGTGAGCTCGTACCGGTCGGTGAGGAAGGCGGTCGCGTCCATCCCCGCAGTCTTCCACGCACGGCCCGGGGCTCGCGGAGGGCTCGCGGGTCGGCAGCCGGGGGGCTCGCGTCCCGGGGAGGGGCGCGGGTAGGCTGGTCGATCGTGACCGACGCACCCCTGGGAATCTTCGACTCGGGCGTCGGTGGACTCACGGTGGCCCGCTCGATCATCGACCAGCTGCAGAACGAGTCCATCGTCTACTTGGGTACCGCGCACTCGCCGTACGGGCCCAAGCCGCTCGCCGATGTCCGCGCGTACGCGCTCGACGCGCTCGACACGCTCGTCGACCAGGGCGCCAAGCTGCTCGTCATCGCCTGCAACACGGCCTCGGCGGCGATGATGCGGGATGCGCGCGAGCGCTACACCATCGGCCGCGGCATCCCGGTCGTCGAGGTGATCCAGCCCGCTGTCCGCAGCGCCGTGCGCGACACGCGCAACCGCCGCGTCCGGGTGATCGGCACCGTCGGCACGATCCGCTCGCGGGCGTACGACGACGCCTTCGTCGCGGCTCCCGACCTCGAGCTCGTGACCGCCGCCTGCCCGCGCTTCGTCGAGTTCGTCGAGGCGGGAGTGACCTGGAGCGACGAGCTCCTCGCCGTCGCCGAGGAGTACCTGGCGCCGATGAAGGCCGCGGGCGTCGACACCCTCGTGCTCGGCTGCACCCACTATCCGCTGCTGCGCGGCGCGATCGCGTACGTGATGGGCCCGGACGTCCGCCGTCTCGAGCGCCGAGGAGACCCGCTCGACGTGTACCGGACGCTCGTCGCCCACGGGCTGCAGCGCACGGAGGCCGCGCCGCCGACCTACCGCTGGGAGGAGACGGGCTCGAGCGACTTCGTCCGCCTCGCCCGCCGCTTCCTCGGCGGGTCTCCAGCGTCGACCTCGTCGAGACCGGCACCATCAATCTGCGCGAGCTGGATGCGGCCGCGCCCCATCGAGGGAGACCCAGTGACCGACTTCGAGAAGACCGTCGTCCGCAAGGACGGCCGCGCGCCCGAGCTGCGCACCGTGACCATCGAGCGCGGCTGGAGCACGCAGGCCGAGGGGTCCGCGCTCGTCTCGTTCGGGAACACGAAGGTGCTCTGCACCGCGTCGTTCACCAACGGCGTCCCGCGCTGGCTCCAGGGCAAGGCAAGGGCGGGTGACGGCCGGTGATGCGCGGATGCTGCGCCTATCCTGCTTCCCGCGGACGCGAGTCGGTCAAGGCAAGATCGGCGACGCACCTGGATCTCGCGCTGACCGACGCGGCGCGCTTCGTCGTGGACCATCGAAGGCGTGGCGAAGACCGTGGCCATCGACCGCGACGTGCTGCAGGCCGACGGAGGCACCCGCACCGCGGCGATCACCGGCGCCTACGTGGCCATGGTCGACGCGATCGAGTGGGCGCGCGGCAAGTACATCGGGCAGAAGGCGGTGCCCCTCATCGACAGCCTCTCGGCCGTCTCGGTGGGCATCATCGACGGCGTGCCCATGCTCGACCTCGCCTACGTCGAGGACGTCCGCGCCGAGACCGACATGAACGTGGTCGTCACCGGCCGGGGCCTCTTCGTCGAGGTGCAGGGCACCGCCGAGGGCTCCGACCGCCGCGAGCTCGACGCCCTGCTGGACCTCGCCGTCTCCGGCGCGTCGGACCTCGCCCGGATCCAGGCGGAGGCGCTCGCCGCGGAGGCGGGCAAGCGCGTGAGCCTGGATCTCGTCCTCGCCACGCACAACGCGGGCAAGGTCGAGGAGTTCCGCGCCATGCTCGCCCAGGCGCTGCCGGGTGTCGGCGTGCTGCGCTCCTACGACGGCCCCGAGCCGGTCGAGGACGGGGTCACCTTCGCCGAGAACGCGCTGATCAAGGCGCGCGCCGCGACGGCGCACACCGGCCTCGTCTCGCTCGCGGACGACTCCGGGATCCGCGTCGACGTCCTGGGCGGATCGCCCGGGATCTTCTCGGCCCGGTGGTCCGGGAAGCCGCACGACGCGGTGGCGAACCTCGAGCTGCTGCTGGCCCAGATCGCCGACGTGCACGAGGGCACCGCGGTGCGCACTTCGTCTGCGCGATCGCGCTCGTGGTGCCCGAGTCGGTGCTGCCCGGCGGGCAGGAGATCATCGTCGAGGGCCGCTGGCCCGGGCGATCGCGACCGCACCCGGGGCGCGAACGGCCACGGCTACGACCCGGTCTTCGTCCCGGAGGGCTCCGACCGCACCGCGGCCGAGCTCTCGCCCGAGGAGAAGAACGCGGCGAGCCACCGGGCCCGCGCCTTCACGGCCCTGCGCGCCGAGCTGACCGGGCTGGCGGCGCGCCTGCCCTGAGCCCGCCAGCGGTCGGTGTCGCGGCGCTCGTCGTCGACGACGGACGGGTCGAGGACGAGCGCGCTCGCCTCGGCCGCGTCGGTCTCGGGGTCGGCCGCATGCTTCGCCCGGCGCTGCTGCTGGAAGAAGTGGAAGGGCGTCGGGATGATGGCGAGGGCGACCGCTCGAAGCAGGATCACGTCGATGCAGTGCGACACGAAGTCGGCCACCGGCGGGATGAAGGAGGCGAGCAGCCAGCCCAGGAGGGTCACTCCGCTGCCCCCAGACCAGCGCGCCGATGAGGTTGTAGAGGCTGTACTTCTTGTAGTTCATGTGGGCGACGCCCGCGGCGATCGGTGCGAAGGTGCGCACGATCGGGACGAAGCGCGCCAGGATCACGGCGAGGCCGCCGAAGCGCTCGAAGAAGGCGTTGGTGCGCCGCACGTTCTCGACGCTGAAGAACCCCGACTCCTTGCGCTCGAAGATGCGCGGACCCGCCTTGTGCCCGATCGGGTAGCCGACCTCGCCGCCGACGAAGGCCGAGAACCCGACCGCCAGGCAGATGAGCCAGATGGGGACGCCCAGTCCGCCGTTGGACGTTCTCGTGCGCGAGGGCGCCCGGTGATGATGAGCGTGTCGCCCGGGAAGAGGAAGCCGATCAGCAGGCCGGTCTCGGCGAAGACGATCAGGCAGACCACGACGACGCCCAGGAGTCCGAACGAGGTGAGGATCGTCTCCGGATCGAGCCAGGGGATGAGGGCGGCGTGGTTCAACAGGTCTCAGTCGTCGGCGGTGCCGTTCGGCCGGTGGGCGGTGGGGCGAAGGCGTGACAGCGCTCAGCGTAGCGCTCGACCTCGCGCAGGCCGTGGATCCGCGACCCGCTCCCGGGGCTCCGCGACCGTGCGGCCGCCGCCGTGCGAGCCGTGCCGGGGGCGGTCAGCGGCCCGGTCGCGGCCGTCTGCGACAGGTGCGGAAGGAGGGACTCGAACCCTCACGCCTTGCGGCACAGGAACCTGAGCTCCTGCGTGTCTGCCATTCCACCACTCCCGCGGGTGCCGCTCCAGTGTAGGAGGGAGCCTCAGCCGCTCGGCCGTCCGTGCGGGAGGTAGCGCGGGATCCACCGGGCGGCCTTGCCGGCGCCCACCAGGCCCAGCACTCCCACGGCTCCGGCGGCGAAGGGCAGGGACACCGCAGCGATCCCGGCGACGGCCAGTGGAGCGACGCTGCCGACGTCGCCCGTGAAGCGGAACGCGCCGAGGAAGGGCGCGGGATCGTCCTGCGGCGCGAGATCCGCTCCGATCGTCATGAGGATGCCCGAGCCGACTCCGTTCGCCACCGCGAGCAGGCACGCGACCGCCACGAACCACGGCACGGGATCGACCGCGAGCAGGGTGACGGCCAGCACCGGGTGGCCCGCGCCGAGTCCGATCATCGACGGGATCGCCGTGGCGCCCCGGCCGAAGCGGTCCATCAGCTGGCCGCCCAGGTAGAAGAGGGCGAAGTCGAGTCCGCCGGCGATGCCGGTGACGATCGCGGTGTCCGTCCCGCCCATCCCGATGCTCACGGCCCAGAGCGGCAGGACCACGGTGCGGCTCGCCCGGAGCCACGCCGATGAGCGCGGCGCCGGTGCCCATCCGGGCGAGGCTCCGCGGTGCTCGCGGAGGTCCGGGCGAGCCCCGGCGCGGCTCGGGCAGCGCCGTCTCCTCGACGGCGGCGCGGACCGGCGGAGGATCGTGGCTGGATCCGGCACCAGGAGCAGCACGGCGACCGCCAGCACGCAGCAGACGATGTGGATCCAGAAGACGGACTCGACGGTGCCGGTCAGGTGCACGACCCCCGCCGAGACGAACGGCCCGATGAGCCAGCCGGCGCGGAACGCTCCCGCGAGCGCCGACAGCGCGCGCGCCCGGTAGCCGACGGGGACGAACGACGTCATGAAGGCGTGCCGCGCCAGCGCGAACACCGCAGTCGCGACTCCGATCACGAAGACGCCCGCCGTCAGCCCCACCCACGACGTCGACGGCAAGGCGGTCACGAGCCCCGGAATCCGTGCCGGCCGACGCGGCGAGCGTCGCCGCCGCGCTCGCCGTGCGCGAGACCACCATCCGCTGGGCGTCGCCGGCGAGCTCGCCGATCATGATCATCCCGAGACCGAGCCGGCGATCGCGAGCGTCGCGCCGAATCCGCCGGCAGCACGGGCAGCAGCGGGATGATCGCGCCCTCGCCGATCGAGAAGAGGAGGTGGGGAGGAACGTCGACGGGCAGACGCTGAACGGGCGCTCAGCGGTGTCCCGGTCACCGTCCCCAGCCTACGCTCGCGCCCCGAGCGTAAGGGCTCCGCGGAGGCGCCCCGGTAGTCTGGGTGCACATGCTGGACAACGACTTCACCGAGCAGATCACTGCTCTCGCTCCACCTTCGACGACATCCGCGCCGTGATCGACGTCGATCGCCTCCACACCCGCATCGAGCTGAACGAGCAGGCCGGCGCCCCCGACCTCTGGGACGACACCGTCAACGCGCAGAAGGTGACGAGCGCGCTCAACCACCGCCAGTCGGAGCTCGCCCGCATCACCTCGATCGGCGCGCCTCGACGACCTCGAGGTGCTCGTCGAGATGGCGAACGAGGCCGAGGACGCCGACTCCGAGCGGGAGGCGATCGCCAGCTCGCGTCGCTGCAGAAGGTGATGGGCGAGCTCGAGGTCCAGACCCTGCTCGACGGCGAGTACGACTGACCGCCCGCGGTCGTCACGATCCGCGCGGGTGCGGGCGGCGTCGACGCCTCCGACTTCGCCGAGATGCTCATGCACATGTACCTGCGCTGGGCCGAGAAGCACAAGTACTCCGCGACCGTCATGGACGCAGCTACGCCGAGGAGGCCGGCATCAAGTCGGCCACCTTCCAGATCGACGCCCCCTACGCGTTCGGCACGCTCTCGGTCGAGGCCGGCACGCACCGTATCCGGATGAGCCCCTTCGGTGCGGCGGGCAAGCGCCAGACCTCCTTCGCGGCGGTCGAGGTCATCCCGCTGATGGAGGAGGCCGGGGCGATCGAGATCCCGGACAACGACATCCGCGTGGACGTCTTCCGCTCCTCCGGCCCCGGCGGCCAGTCGGTCCAGCACCACCGACTCCGCCGTCCGGCTGACCCACATCCCCACCGGCACGGTCGTCTCGATGCAGAACGAGAAGAGCCAGATCCAGAACCGCGCGGCCGCCATGCGCGTGCTGCAGTCCCGCCTGCTGCTGCTGCAGAAGGAGCGGGAGGCGGCGACCAAGAAGGAGCTCGCCGGGAACATCACGGCGAGCTGGGGCGACCAGATGCGCAGCTACGTGCTCGCTCCGTACCAGATGGTCAAGGACCTCCCGGACGGACTACGAGGTCGGCACCCCGGCGCACGTCTTCGACGGCGATCTCGACGGCTTCATCGCCGCGGGGATCCGCTGGCGCAAGTCCGCCTGAGCCCCTCCACAGCGCCCTCCCGGACTCCACCCGGCGCGCCGGGGAGCACGGCAGCGGCGCCAAGGGCATCGTCGCTTACCCTCGTATCGACATGATTCGCTTCGACAACGTCTCCAAGCAGTATCGCGGCGGCACGAGACCCGCCCTGAACACCATCGACCTCGAGATCCTGCGGGGCGAGTTCGTCTTCCTCGTCGGCGCCTCCGGGTCCGGCAAGTCGAGCTGCCTCCGGCTGATCCTGAAGGAGGAGCGGCCCTCGTCCGGGTCGATCCACGTCCTGGGCCAGAACCTCGGCAAGATCTCGAGCCGTAGGTCCTGCTTCCGCCGCAACATGGGCGTGGTGTTCCAGGACTTCCGGCTCCTGCCGAACAAGTCGGTCTTCGACAACGTCGCCTTCAGCCTGCAGGTCATCGGCAAGTCCGGGCTTCATCCAGGAGGCCGTCCCGGACACGCTCAAGATGGTCGGGCTCGCGGGCAAGGCCTCGCGACTGCCCCCCGAGCTCTCCGGCGGCGAGCAGCAGCGCGTCGCGATCGCGCGCGCCGTCGTCAACAAGCCGGCTGTCCTCCTCGCCGACGAGCCCACGGGCAACCTCGACCCCACGACCAGTGCCGGCATCATGGCCCTCCTCGAGCGGATCAACGCCGGCGGCACGACCGTCATCATGGCGACCCACGAGGCCGGCATCGTCGACCAGATGAAGCGCCGCGTCATCGAGCTCTCGGCGGGCAGCATCGTGCGCGACGAGCAGCGGCGGCAGCCAGACCGAGAGCATCACGGTCGTGCACGACGGCGTCGTCGTGGTGGCCGCCGACGACCACCCGGTCTCGGAGCCGATCGTCGCCCCGGTGCTCATCGAGGGCGAGCTGGCTCCGGCCGAGGTGCCCGAGCAGGACCTGCGCCGCAGCGCACCGCGCGCACAGGCCCGTCACGGCCGCCACCCGGCCGCGGCTCCCCGGGGAGCGGCCGCACGGCCGGGACGGCCCTCGGGCCGCATCGCGGACCGGCGCGTTCCTGCGCCCGCGCTTCTCGCAGACCGCGTCCCAGCCCCGCATCCCGGACGGCCGCCGCTCCGCCGCGGCCGAGACGCACGTCACGGCAGCTCACCCGCACCAGTGAGACCCCGGTGCCCCGCCCCCGCGCCCGTCGAGCCGGAGGCGCCCGCCGCCCCCGCTTGCATCGTCCGCTCCAGAGCCAGACCGGTCCGATCTACCTGCCCGCCGACACCGGCGCGCTGCCCGAGGAGTCCTCGCGGCCCGCCTGGGCCTGCGCGCCCACGCGGGCGGGCGACGAGACCGGCGACGCCAGCAGAACGTAGGACCCGTCAAGTGAGATTCGCACTGATCTGGTCGGAGGTCTCGAGCGGCCCTCCGAGCAACGTCTCCATGGTCGTCTCGGTGATCCTGGTCACCTTCATCTCCCTCACCTTCGTCGGCACGGCGATCCTGCTGCAGATGCAGATCGGCCAGATGAAGAACTTCTGGTACGACAAGGCCCAGGTCGCGGTGTACATGTGCACCGCCACGTCCGGCGGCTCGAACTGCGCGGATCCGACGCGGCGCAGGAGCAGATCGACTCGGTCGAGGCTCAGCTCACGGGCGCGACCCTCGACCCCTACATCGACCAGTTCTACTTCGAGGACCACGACCAGGCGTACGCGAACTTCCAGCAGCAGTTCGCGGGCAACCCAGTCGCCGAGTACGTCACTCCGGACCTGCTGAACCAGACCTTCTGGATCAACCTGCAGGACCCGACGCAGTCGGACGTGCTCGTCGAGAGCCTCTCGAGCGTCTCGGGCGTCGAGAGCGTCACCGACCAACGGCAGTACCTCGACCAGATCTTCTCGATCCTGAACGCGGCGAACTGCGGCCATCGGCATCGCGGTGCTCATGCTGGTGGCGGCGGTGCTGCTGATCGCCACGACGATCCGGCTGTCGGCCTTCTCACGGCGGAGGCTCGGGATCATGCGCCTGGTGGAGCGCGTCCAACCGCTTCATCCAGACCCCGTTCATCCTCGAAGGGGTCTTCGCGGCCCTGCTCGGCTCGCTCCTCGCGGGCGTCGCGGTCGTGGCGATCGTGCAGTTCTTCGTGCAGGGGTTCCTCGCGTACCGGATCCCGCTGACGTCGTTCGTCGGCCTGGATGACGCGCTGATCGTCGTGCCGATCCTGGTCGTCCCGGTCGGAGCGATCCTCGCGGCCATCGCCTCCAACGTCGCGATCGCGCGGTACCTGCGGGTCCTGACGCGTATACTGATGGGCTGCTCCGAACGGGGCGGCCCATCATCACTCTCGGACTCAAGGAGCCGCCGTGCCCAGGGAACAGGGACAGAAGGTCGTCGCGACCAATCGCAAGGCGCGCCACGACTACCTCATCGAGGACACCTACGAGGCCGGCCTCGTGCTCACGGGCACCGAGGTCAAGTCGCTGCGCGCCGGACGCGCCTCGCTCGTCGACGGCTACGCCTTCGACGGCGGCGAAGGCCTGGCCGACGCCGTGCACATCAACGAGTGGGCGCAGGGCACCTGGACGAACCACCCGCCCCGCCGCAAGCGCAAGCTGCTGCTGCACAAGGCGCAGATCCTCAAGATCCACAACAAGGTGAAGGAGGGCGGGTACACGCTGATCCCGCTCTCGCTCTACTTCAGCGACGGCAAGGCGAAGGTCGAGCTCGCGGTCGCCAAGGGCAAGAAGGACTACGACAAGCGCCAGGTGCTCCGCGAGCGCCGGGACCTTGCGCGAGGCGGACCGCGCCATGGCGACGCGCCGCCGCCTGGGCGACCTCCTCGGCGGAGGTCCGGGGCGTTCAGCGCACGTGACGCAGCATCACGGACATCTGCCGCCACGGCAGGGCGAGGAGCGGTCGACCGCGCTGTACCGCAGGTCAGGTCCAAGCCGTGCGCCGACTCCGATGACCACCTCGGGGAGTCGGAGGGCGTCGGTCGCGAACGTCTCCTCCGCGGGTAGATCGCGCAGGGCCGTGTCCACGGAGGAGAAGGACCGCATCGCCCAGCCGTCCGGACCCTCGAGCCGCCGCCGCAGACGCCGCTGCGGTCGATCGCCCGCCGAGAGGGCGACGTGACGGAGGTCGACTCCGTCCTCGCGGAGCACACCGAAGATCGCCTGCGCTCCGGGTCGGCGAGGGTCATCGGGACGATCACGACGCCCGTGTGACGGCGCGTCAGGTCGCGCAGGATCGCGGCTGTCGTCGGCGCCCGCCACGGCGACTCCTGGAAGTCGCTCCTCCAGCGCCGGGGTACATCCGCTGGATGCCGAAGCCCAGCGGCTCCGGATCGGCGATGACGCTGCCCGCGATCCGGCGTCGCAGCTCGTGGGCGGTCTGCGTCTTGCCCACCCCGAAGGTCCCGTTCAGCCAGATCAGCACGCTCGAAGCGTAGGGCGGGAGGCGACCAGGTGTACTGGGTCAGCACGTTGGTGTCGCTCGTGCTGCGGGTGTGTGGTCGTGGCTCGAGTGGCTTTGTTCAGTGTTGTAGTGGTGGATCCAGGGGTGCAACAGCGTTCGTGCGGGCTTGATTGCCGGCTTGATGAACGTCTGGCGGGCGTCGAGTCCGCGACAGTTGAAGTGGAATGCCGTCGAGTTGCGGTAGGCGAAGGCGTTGTCCGAGAGGACGCGGCGGATGCGGGTGATGCCGTGCTCGGCGAAGTAGGCGGCCGCGCGGGTCAGGAATCGGGCTGCGGTGACGCGCTTCTCGTCGGGATGGATCTCGGCGTAGGCGAGGCGCGGGTGGTCGTCGACGGCCGCGTGAACGTAGTCGAATCCGATGCCTCGTCCGCGGACCTGCTCGCTGCGTCCGTGGGCGCGCCAGCCGCCGCCGTCGGAAATCCGGCCGAGTTTCTTCACGTCGATGTGGATCAGGTCGCCGGGCTGCTCGTGCTCAGCGGTTCGCCGTGGCGCGAGCCGCTCGGATGATCGCGCCGGTGATCCGGGTCCAGCCAGGCCAGCGGTGGCACGTGGTGGCGATTCAGGATCCGGGAGATCGTGCGCGCAGGAACACCGGTCTCGGAGCAAGTCTCGCGGGACCTGATCACAGTCGCGTCCGAGCCTCAACACGACCGCCGCTCGTTTCGGGCTGGTCTTCCCGGGCTCGACGAGTCGGACGAGAGCGGTGTCGACCAAGGCGTATCAGACTTCAACGTGACGTGTTCGCGGCGCTGTTCGACGTCAAGCTGGGGCGTTCCTCGGATGTACGCACTGCGTTGCAAGGGCCCGAAAGGTGCAGAGGCCGCCGATCCGGAGAGCTGTCTCGTGAGGTGTGGACCGACGCCAGCGTGCTGAGCCTCAGTCGAGAACGCGCCATGGGTGGTTTGAGACGCGATCCACTCCGTATCTTGTCGTAGAGCGAAGCGCCCCACAGAATCAGCCGAGTGTCGCCTTGTTCAACATGCACGCTTTCTCAGACGCGCATTATTTATTGCGGACGCACAGTAGGAGTACGAGATGAAGGTTTATGGTCGTTCAACGTCGCTCCGATCGACAGCACTTGGCGTGCAGGCCCAGAGTGGCTTTCGCCACGCTGAAAGACACCCGCGAGTGCTTTCAGCAAGCACCACCGACCAGCCTGGACGCATCGTCCACGGTGATTGCCGAATCACTAGCGAACGTCGGAAACACCAGCCCCTCCCTACTTCACGATTCCGTAGCAACTGGCACTGGCACCGCCAAGCTGGGCGGCGGCGGGGTATCTGTGCCGTCCGCCCTTTCCGATGGTGTTACGATGACCGATGTGGACGGCGATCTGGTCACGATCCAGCTACCCAATGCGTCCGCGGCAGGGGCACCGGCCATACTTCCAGACGGTCGGCACTGTGACGTATCCCGGGGAGTCGAGTGCGAATTCGGATTGTGGTCGGTGGACCTCCCGGTGTTGCAGATGCTTACCACCATTGTCGATGCGGGAGCACCCATCGATTACTCCTACGAGGTTACGCTCGACGAAGGTCAAACGCTCGCGCTGGTGGATGACGGAGCCGCAATCCTCAACTCTGACGGCAGCACCGCAGTGGTTGTGGGCGACGCATGGGCCGTGGATGCCAACGGCGTCAACGGTCCCACGAGCTACGCCGTAGAGGGGATCGACATTGACGCAGAGTGTCGACCACGCCGCGGCAGAGAAAGTCGCGCATCCGGTCGTTGCCGACCCGCTGTGGTTTGCACCGGCAGTGATCAGGTTGCTTTGTTGGCATCGGGCTGAATGGACCGCAGATCGCCAACATCATTGCATCGGCTCACCGGGGTCCCCTCGGCGGGGCTCTGGCGAAAGCCGCTCTCGCCTGCATCGAGGAAAGCAAGAAGCCGACGTATGTTCAATCGTGGACCTCTCGAAGAAGCCGCAAGCGAAGCTCGCCTCGGCGAACGCTGCCGTGGCGCCCAGCGCGCTTGCGTCGGATCGGGTTACTCGTGCCCATGCCATCGTCCAGTCCACCGACAGCGATGACAAAGAGCTGGTGAACAAGAAGCTGGCCGAGGAGGATCTTCCCGACTTGGCTGAGGTGGGTCTGCTCACCGTGCGCCATTCCGGTCAGTTGGTGGAAAGTGAGTCGGAAGCAGAAACAAGATCGTCGAGAAGATCGAAAAGCTTGAGGCTTGATTCCTCGGTAGAGAGTTCCATCCTGAGTTGCGCGTTCGAGGTGGATGAAGCGATACCCCCGCACTGTGGCGGCTCTCAGGACTTGTCACACCATGAGGGAGGGCCAGCCGAAAAGCGGCAAGGTCCTGGAGCGACCCGGTTGAGTGGACCTCGGCCGGGCGTTTTCACATGACCGCCCTGCCGGCCGCACTGTGACCAACGCGCTCGCACGACGCCAACTACCGTTCTGCGCCAGCGCCGACAACGGCAGGTGAACGGCCAGATAGCGAGCAACAGAACGCCGCCGCATGACGCCGAAAGTCACAGCGCGGCGCATCCCGCTCGCCGAAGTGGTGGCGTGGCCGATCCCCTATCGGGACTCCGCCGTGCATCGAGAGAGAGAGGTGAGAGAGAGGGGGGACTCGCACAGCGCACCACCGGAGTGACCCTGAGAAAAGCACTCGGGCGGCCTTCGTGTCCTGGTTGCTGGTGAAGGGCGCCGCGGCGGGCATTTGGGTAGCGAAGGTGCGGGTGAAGCGTTCGACTTCCCCGCTGCGGACCGTCGGGCGCAAGCCGCTCGAAGGGGCCGCGGGTGCTGAAAGACCTGGAGGGCGTGACCGCCTCCGAGAGCTCCCCGACGCACCGCGCACCGCCGCCGAGGAGGAGACCCGCTGGCGGGCGTTCGCCGTGGCGGTGTCGGTCGCGGCCTTCCGCGATCCTGGACCTGTCGAAGGTCGGCGTCGGCCTGCCCTCGATCGAGAAGTCGCTCTCGGCGGATGCGAGCCAGCCGCAGCTGATCGCCGCGGGGCACGCGCTCGCCTTCGGGCTGGCGCTCGTGCCGGCCGGACGCCTGGGCGACATCCGCTCGCGCCGGCTGCTCTTCCTGATCGGCCTGACCGTCTTCACGCTGACGAGCCTGCTCTGCGCCGTCGCGCCGGTCGGTCGAGCTGCTCGTCGTCGCCCGCTTCCTGCAGGGGATCGCGGCGGGCATCCAGATGCCGCAGGTGCTCGGTCTCGTGCAGCAGCTCTTCACCGGCGCGAGCAGGCCGAGGCGTTCGGGGTGTTCGGTGCGGTGATCGGGCTGTCGACGGCGTTCGGTCGGGCGCTGGGCAGCCTGCTCACCATCGCGATCGAGGAGAGCAGGACGGCTGGCGCCTGCTGTTCTGGATGAACATCCCGCTGGGCGTGGCCGCGCTGGTCCTCGCCTGGCGGCTCCTGCCGCGGGTGCAGCGGAAGCCGGCGGGGGACACCTCGCTCGATCCCGTCGGGCTGCTGCTCCTGGGCGTGGCGATCTTCGCCTTCATGCTCCCGTTCCTGCTGACCACCGGGGGCGTCCTCCAGTTCGCCGTACCGCTGGTTCTGGCTGGTGCTCGCGGTGGCGGCCGCAGCCGTCTTCGTGCGCTGGGAGGCGCACTACTCGTCGCTCGGACGCACCCCGGTGATCGATTTCCGGATCGCACGACTCGTACCGCGGCGGGATCCTCCTGGCGACCGCCTACTTCGCCGCGGTCAACCCGTTCCTCCTGACGACGCTGTTCCTGCGGCAGGGCCTCGGGCTCGCGCCGGTGTTCGCCGGCGGCATGGTGGCTGCTCCGCTTCGCCCTCACCTCGGCACTGACCGCGTGGTACGGCGGCAAGCTGGTGCAGACGTACGGCCGCTCGCTCGTCGTGCTGGGCATCGTCCTGGTGATCGTCGGCTTCGCGCTGGTGCTTCTGGCGGCCGAGCTGATGCCCGCCGGAACCGCGGCGTACGTGGCCGCGGCCATGCTGGTCGCCGGAGCGGGCGGCGGTTTCGTCGTCTCGCCGAATCAGACGCTGACGCTGGCCGAGATATCGCCGGAGCAGGGCGGAGTGGCGGGCTCCGTGGGGCAGCTCGGCCAGCGCCTCGGCACCGCGGTCGGCACGGCCTGCGCCTCGGCCGTCTTCTTCGCGACGCTCGCCGGCAGGAAGCGGGCATGACGGTGGGGCTCGTGGCGTATCACGACGCCTTCCGCAACGGCGCCTTCGTGACTCTGGGGCTGATCGCCGTGGCGCTCCTGCTCGGTCTCCTCGATCTGCGCCGCCGCCCGAGGTGACGGCGCGCACGGAGCCTGACGGACGTCGGCTGCGAGCCCCACGGGCTCGCCGGAGCGGCTAGAATGGTCATCTGCCACTGCGGTCCACCGCTCGCGGCAGCCGCCGCTCCTCTCGGGGAGCAGCGGATCCTAACTCGACAGTGTGCGACGACGACCCACTCCCTGTGCGGTGCCTCGCGGCATCCGCGCCGAGTGCTCGCGGGGATGATCGGTTTCGACATCGCCTGCGAAACTGCGAGAAGCGGGTCGAGGATTCAGGGTTATCTCGTTAACGATCTCTTGAAAAACACAGGTGCCGGGCAGAAGCGCACCGACTTCGCTCTCGCTGCCTGCGTGAGTCGATAGTCCGTCAGCCCGAGGGTGCGTCCTCGCCCCGGGTCCTGGCGTCATCTGGGGGACTTGCTGGCGTCGTTACGCCTGGGGGCGACGCGGGACTCGAACTCGGGCTGGGCCCGTCGACCGATGCGTCAGTGGTGCACGGTCGGGGCCGAGTAGAACGCTTTCACTGGCTACACCCGTAGAAGGCGCAGAATCACAGCGATGGACGGGGGTTCAATTCCCCCATCTCCGCCACCGGTCGTCGTCGCACACGTCGAGGCAGAGGCCCCGCTCCCGAGAGGGAGACGGGGCCTCTCGTGCCGTCTGCGCCGCCCTCGTCCCCGCCTTTCGGCCGCGCTCAGCCCGGTCGGACGTCGAGCTGCCGCACGCGCCCGTAGAGGGTGAGCGCCGCGACCCGGTCCGCCTCGTCGCGCGCCGGCCCGTTCAGAAGCGCGTCGGCGGCGCCCAGGAGCGGTACAGAGCGGTCGGAGTGAGCACCGCGGGGCGGCGGCACTCCGGCGGGGTAGTCGGACTGCGCTCGGACGGGCAGTTCGGCCACTGCATCCGGGAGGACCGCCACGACGGCGTCGGTCACCGGCCGCAGGCGCTCCGCGCGCTCGTCGTCGACGGTCAGGGTCACCGCGTTCATCGCGGCGAGAGCGGCGGCCAGGTGCTCGACGGTGTGGCGGTCGCTGCACTCCTCCGTGACGAGCAGCGAGACGATGCCCCGGGGCTTGAGCCAGCCCAGGGTCGCGGCCTCGGCGTCCCCGTGGACGGACAGCACCCGGTCGGAGGCGATCGTGTAGTCGCGCAGCAGGCCGGCCCAGACCGGGTGGCCGAGGGGCTCGAGAGCCTCGGCCGCGGCGACGAGTGCCGCTTCGTGCCGGATGCGGTCGAAGAGCGTGTCCGCCGGGGCGAACTCCCGCTCCGCGGTGCCGGGCCGCTCCGGCTGATGGCGGCGTGCTCCTGGTGCATGGACGACTCCTCGTCGCTACGTCCGGCACCCCCGGGCCGATCTCGGGTCCTCACACAGTGCGCCGCCGGGTGGCGGCTGTCCAGCAGGTCCCGGTCGGGGATTGACGGTCGTCGACCGCGGTGTCCGCCTCAGCGGGCTGCGCCGAAGAGGGTGCCCGTGCCGGGGCCGGTCGTGGGTCGAAGACCGCGCAGGCGATGGCGCGGGTCGCCGTGCCTCAGCTCACCTCGGAGGGCACGATGCTGCGGTACTCGAGCGCGGACGCGCCGTGCGAGATGCCGATCGTGTTCGGGAACTCGATGTCGCACGCCGCCTTCGCCTGCGCGAGGAGCGTGTTGCGGCTCGTGTACTCCTCGCCGGGCTGGTCGAAGACGTGGAAGACCTCGAGGTCGTGGACCTCGCCGCACGGGACGAGCTCGACATCGGCGATCCGGTCCCCGTCGGGGGAGAGGAGGCAGTCGCCCCTTGCGGAGGGAGAACGGGTCGACGACACCCGCGCTCACGATCGCTCCGGCCTCGTCGCGGACGGCATCGGGCGCCTCGGAGCCGACGACCGAGGAGCAGGACGCCAGGGCGAGCGCCAGGGCCGCGACGGCGAGGGAGGGAGGACCCGCCTCATCGCTCCGCCGCGATCGCGAGGATCTCGTCGTGCAACAGTCCGTTGGTGGCGAGCGAGCTGCCGTGCCAGGGCCGGGCTCCCCGTCTGCGGAGGTGAAAGCCCCGCCTCCTCGACGATGGGGACGAGCGGCGAGATCGTACGGCTTGACGTCGAACTCGCCCGCGCCGTCGAGCAGGCCCTCGGCGACGAGCATGTAGCCCCACGCGTCGCCGTAGGCGCGGTCGCGCCAGACCCCGCGGGCGAGCTCCAGCAGCTGGTCGAGCCTCGGCGTCCCACTGCTGGATGCTGTTGTAGCTGAACGTCGCCTCGGCGAGGTCGGCGATGCCCGACACCCGGATGCGCCGCGCGCTGCTGCACGGCAGGGGCGGCCAGCACCGCGCAGCTCGTCGGGGAGCTCGATGCGCCCGACGGCGCCGGCGCTCTCGTCGGTCCGCGCGCCGGAGCCCTTCGCCGCCCACCAGCGCTTGCCCAGGGCCGGCGCCGAGACGACTCCACGACCGGGACGCCGTCGACGGCGAGGCGAGATGAGCGTGGCCCAGATCGGGACTCCGCGCAGGAAGTGGGCGGTGCCGTCGATCGGATCGAGGATCCACTGCCGCGCCGCGTCGCCCGAGGTCGCCGAACTCCTCCCCGAGGATCGAGTCCTCGGGACGCTCCTGGGCGAGGAGCGCGCAGCGCGCTCGACGGCGCGGTCGGCGTCGGTGACCGGGGTGCGGTCGGGCTTGGTCGTCACCTCGAGGTCCGCGCGAGGAAGCGCTCGCTCGAGACGGCGTCGGCCGCGTCGGCGAGTCGGAGGGCGAGGCGGAGGTCGTCGTCGAGGCTCGGAGTCACGGCTCCACGATGCCACAGGCGGCTTTCCTCGCGCGGCGGTGCCGAGGGGGTGCGCCGAGATCCGCCGCGTCTCGATTTGACGAGGAGGGGAGCCACTGCTAATGTGATTCCTCGGTTCGGAAAGCATTTTTCTCCGGCCAGGCAGCATCGCCACGCACCTCTAGCTCAATCGGCAGAGCAACTGACTCTTAATCAGTGGGTTCTCGGTTCAAGTCCGAGGGGGTGCACGGACAGGCCCGATACTACGCGGAAACGCGGGTGTCGGGCCTTCGTCGTTTCGGGGCTGACGGCAGCGGTGACGGCAACGGGCGCATCCGGCGCGCTGGACATCGGATCGCGGCCCGAATTCTTGACGGTAGCCTCGGCGCTGTGAGGGACGAGGTCGAGACGATCGCCAGGGTCCGCGGACGTGTGTCCCCTGAGGCAATCGCCACTGTCGAGCTAGCCCGGCGTCTCGACGGCGACTTCGTCCCGTACGAGGTCGCGGACAGCGATCTGCAGTACGACCTGCACTACCGGTGCTCCGGCTCCGCCGCTTCGCGGGTACCCGCGGCTATGGCGGCGGGTGAGCGTCCCGCTGCTCACCGAGAGCGGCCCCCGGCGCTGGCTGTCGCTCGACCGCGACTTCGCCGACGACGCCGAGGCCGTGATGGCGGTCGGCGGTGACGAGCTCGCAGCCGAGGTGCGCGTCGAGCGTGTGCGGTTCACGTCCAGGACGGGGCTGCGGGTCGGCCAGCTGATCGAGTTCGTGCGGCCGAGGCTCTCGCTCGTGGGCCAGGCCGCGGCGGGCAGCCAGTCGACGACGGTCCCGTCGGGCTCAACGCGAGCGAGGCCGCATCCAAGGCCTCGTGCGCCTGCGGGAATCCACGCCGAGAAGGAGCCGTCGGCGAGGCTCGTCGCGCGGGAGCTCGCCGTCACGTCCCGGCCACGGCTCGATGCGGATCAGGTCGGCGGTGGACAGGTGGTCGGCGATCTCGAGGACGAGGGTGGCGGTCGCGCGGGCGACGGGGTTTTTCGGCATGAGGCCTCCTGGGCGAGCGATGCTGCGGCGGTGCAGCTGATTTATTGTTACCCAAGAAATACGAGGCCGCAACCCGTTAATGTGGCGGCATGAGCGAGCATGCAGCCAGAGGGCGCCCGAAGGCCGACGATCCGTTGAGCCGCGTGCGAGGCGTGCGGTTCCAGAGCGGGAGTACGAGCTCGTCTCAGAGGCGGCGACGAGGCAGGGATGAAACCTGCGCAGTGGATCCGCGAAGCGCCGTCGCAGCGTCGGGGGCGTCGGTGCCCGGGGGCCCTGAGAACGACGAAAGGGCCCGCCCCGGACGGTGAGTCCAGGACGGGCCCTAGGCGCGTCAGCAAACCGCGTGCGGTTTGTCAGGGGTGTCGATCGCCGTCAACCACGCCAGGAGGGCGCGGGCGGGCATCGCCGAGAGTCGCCGGCGGTGGCGGCACTGTCGATCTGAGCGGGCTCGTCGACGCTGGGTTGGCGATCGAGACGGCGAGTGAGGTATAACGACACGCCGACGAGCGTTGTACACAGGGAACGCCGGAAGCTCCTCCACAGCGGTGGATAACTTGGGGCTAACCGCGTCCCTCCGCGGATCCGCGGGCGCTGGCCTGTGGACGGATCGGTGAGTAACCGGTGGATAACTACACGGATGTAACTACTAGCCCTAGTGGGCTCGCCGCAACACAGTCGGGTGCTCTACCGTTGTCCACAGGAGCCACGGACGAACGTCCGGACCTCTGGTCGTCCCAACGTCGACCGGACGGAGCAGCCCGCCGCGCGAGCGACGGGCCGGACCGTGTGACTAGCAATCACAGAGTACGAGCGAGCTTAGGACCTCGCTCGTACACGACCACTCCGTTGAGGAGTGGAGATCAGGAGTTCGTAATGTCCCCCATCACCGAACGAGTGCAAGGTTGGCACCGTGCGGCGCCAGTCGCAACTCGAAACGCTGACGGCGCCGAGATTCGTAGGATCCGCGGATCCGTAGAGGCGAAGTCGCGGCCGAGGATCCTTTCGCGAATCGCGTCGGGTTTCGTGCAGATCGTCGGCGTCCTCGGAATCGCAGGCGAGTGGTTCGATCGCCTCGGTGTCACGTTCACGCCGGCGTTCGATTTCACGCTGGCGAGCTAGCGCTCAGCGGCCCCCTCGTTGCATGGCGAGCGGGGCCGCTCCCGACCGGCTAGAACCCGAGCGGCCACGTCCCGTTGCTCACCGCGAGCTTCTCGTTCGAGTCGTAGTCGCCGACGACGCGATGTGCCTGCACATCCGCGACCTCGGCGGTCTGCGAGAGCAGGTAGTCGCCGGTCCAGGGGTTCTGAACGTAGACGGGGCCTGTCGGGCGGCCGGCCAGTCCACCGTCGGCGACGGCTGAGAGGCGAAGCCGACGGCCGGCTCGACGAGGGCCGCACGGTGGGCGAGGCAGCGTTCGTGAGTGCGCCGACGGCGTCTTCGACTCCGCCGAGCGAGCCGGTCAGCCCGCCGACGAAGGCGTCGCCGATCGCGCCTCCGGAGTGGAGGATCTTCGTCCAGCCGGAGCCGGAGAGCGGTCCGCGCTTCGCGGGGGAGTTGGGGAAGAATCCCGCCGCGAAGTCGATCACGCCGCCGACCGCGTCGCCAACGGCGCCGATCATGCTCGAGATACCGTCGATGAAGCCTTGGATCAGCGCCTTACCCGAGGACAGGAAGAGGCTCCCGAGGTCGCCGAGGGCGGACAGTTGCCCGGCCGGGAAGGCTGCCGATGACGGACAGGGCGTTTCCGATGCCGGCGGTGATCGACGACGTGATGTTGTTCCACGCCGAGGAGACGAAGGAGCCGATCGCGTTCCAGGCGTTCGTCCAGATCGGAGATCGCTGCGAGGACTGCGGCGATGATCGACATCACGATGTTGATCGCGCCCGTGACGAGCGAGACGATCACATTCCAGACGCCCGCGAGGATCGAGAGGATGCCGGCCCAGACCATCGACCAATTGCCGGTGATGATGCCGGTGACGACGTCAATGATGCCCTGGACGATCTGCATCGCCGCGGACACGACTTCGACGATGACGCCGAAGACGGTCTCGACGACCGGCATCAGCGCTTGGATCACGGGGATCAGGACGCCGAGGATCGTCTCGATGAGTGGACCGAGGGCGGCGACGAAGAGACCGATCGCGACGACGACGATCGGGATCACGGCGTTGACCAAGTCGAGGAGGGGCGCGATCAGACCGAGGAGCGGCGCGATCAGACCGACCACGGCTGCGAGGAGCAGGGCGATGGCGGTCACGACCTGAGCGAGGGCGTCGCCAACGAGGACGAGGATCGGGGTCAGGGCGGTGACGGCGGTCGTCAGGATCGTGCCGAGGGTGGTCGCGAGGAGGCCGATGATCGGGCCGAGCGCCTGGAAGATCGGCATGAGCGCGGCGCCGATCGTCGGACGAGCCCGATGAGGGCGCCCTGGAGCGCGGGCGAGGCGGCGACGACGGCTGCGAAGAGGCCGATCACGAGCCCGACCGGGCCGAGGGCGGTCAGGAAGCCGCCGCCGAGCTTCGGGAGGATCCCGGCGAGGCCGCCGAGCGCACCGGTGATGGTCGGGACGATGCTCGCGAGCGGCGCGAAGTTCAGGGCCAGGCCGGCGACGAGGGCGCCGATGGGCGCGAGGTAGGGCGCCAGCGCAGCGAGGTGCCGCCCATGCCGCCGACGACCGCGGCGATGCTGGCGCCGGACGAGGCGAGGAAGCCGGACACGGCGTCGAAGACCCGGCGGAGCGTGGCGCCGAAGGTGGTCACGGGCTCGGTCAGCGGGCCGAGGTCCATCGTGGGTGGGCGGCCGTTGAAGGCCTCCCAGAGAGTGCCGACGACGCCGACGGCGAGGTGGACTCCGGCGACGGTCTTGTCGATCGCGGGACCGAGGACGCTGAGGAGCACGCTCGCGCCGGCGGAGACCGCGGGGAGTAGCTCTGCTCCGATGCGGGCGCTCGCGTCGGACATCGTCGCCGCGAGGACCTGCTGCTTATGCGCGAGGGTGTCGGACTCGCGGCCGAAGTTGCCGTGCGCGTCGGCCGTCTGCTCCATGATGAGCGCGAGCGTCGCGGCCTGCTTCGGCCTCGTCGGAGAGGGTGCCCCCGACGGCCGCGAAGCCGAGCTCGGCAGCCTTGGCCTGCACCTTCGCTTCGTTCAGCGAGACGCCGTAGGCCTCGATCGGATCGCGCTCGCCCTTGAGGGCGGACGAGAGCGCGGCGACCGCGTCCTTCGTCGTGCCGCCGAACATGCTCGGAGGTCAGCGCCTAGGCCGATGAGCTCGTTGGTCTTCGGGGCGAGCTCGTCCATCGCCGTGCCGCCGCTGCGAAGCTGACTGCCGATCAGGGGTTCCGAGCTCGTTGAACTCGTTGCCGGTGAGACCGACGGCCGTCGCTGCGTCCGACGCCCAGTCGTGCATCTGCCCGGCCGACTCCTTGAAGACCGCGTCGATGGCCCCGACGGACTGCTCGAGTTGCCCGGCCGCCTGGACCGCACCCGCCGCGAAATTGACGCCGAAGCCCACGCCGGCAGCCACGGCGCCCGCCGCGAGAAGCGGCAGCGCTGCGCCCTTCCAGGTGGCGCCGAACTTGGCACCGGCCGCCTGCCCGCCGCTGGCGAGTGGGCCGTCGATCTCACCGCCGAGGAGCTTGGCGAAGCCAGCAGCACTCGGGATCACGGACAATGTGGCGAATCCGATATTGGTCAAGGTGTTTCCTCTGGGGTGCGGCGATGGCGACAAAGCCCGCTGCCTGGAGTGGCAACGGGGCTGGCTGGGTGGGGGCGGTGGCGCTACTTGCGAGTGAAGGGGACGGGACGAGCTTGAGCATGAGCAGCGTGAGGGCGAGCGGGCCCGCCTTCGTGGCGACGTCGACGAAGCGGCTGAACGGCTCCTCGCCGAGGAGCTCGGTCAGGACGGCGGCTGGGCCGTTGCCGAGGAGCGCCTCGCGGAGTCGCTCCTGCCAGCCGGGCTCGGCGTCGAAGGTGAAGGTCTCGCCCTGGAAGTGAACGGTCTCGGTCATCGGTGGTGTGCAGCGAGTTGCTACGAATGAGGAGGGGGCCAGGAGCGGTCCGCGACTCAGAAGGGCGGCAGAATCCTCGAGCACGGCGGGGCGGCCGTCGTGGTGGTCGTGAAGCTCGAAGTGGTCGCGGAAGTGGTCCTCGCCGGTCAGGCGCTCGCGGATCTCGGCGCGCTTGAGGCGGGCACCGCGCCGAGGAGCGCCTGGTAGGCGGCACCGGTACGGCGACGGTCAGAGCCAGGCGAGCGAGCGGCGAAGCTGCATGCGCGGGCGAAGGCGGCGGCGGGCGTCCAGCTGTCGGAGGGAGCGTCTGGGCTCCAGCGCTCGTCGTCGTCGTTGACCCGGACGGTGAGGGTCAGCGACCGAGGGCGCTGCGCTGACTGGAGGGCGGCCTCAAGTCTTGCCCTGCCACCGGCCGGCGGCGCCTTGTCGGCCTCGCTCGCTGGCGGTGAGCTTCCCGCTCGTCGGCGGCGGCACGAGGCGCGCCAGGATCCCGGCGGCCGCGGTGCGGGTGAGGCGGGACTCGACGCTCGAGGGATGGACGACGATCTGCCCCGTCGAGCCGGTAGCGACGCCGCCCGCCTCGCGCGCGACGATGGCGTGTGCCTCGCCCGCGGCCAGGAGCTCGCAGGCCGTCTCGGAGCGGCGAACTCGGCGCCGGCGAGATCGGGCCGCTGCTCGAGCACGGCGTCGTAGGCGTCCCGGACGACGGCGGGCCAGTGCTCGGGGTAGGCGGTGAGGTCGGTCATGAAGGCTCCAGAAAAGGGGTGCGCGAGGTGCGGCGTTCTAAAAACAGGGGTCATGCCCGCATCGTGGCGAAGGCGCTATGCCGCTTCGGGGACGGGGGAGGGGGCCGGGGGGAGGGGGTGGCCAGGGTCAGAGGCGAAAGAGCATGTCACCCCGCGGGGAATGAGCAAGCTGGGTCGCTATTGGTGCCGCTAACGTGGTCCCATGCCACAGCTACCCGAACATGTCCGCCGCTGGAAGCAATTGCCGACATGGTCGGGCTCACCGCTTGCGTTTCTGCGACTACTTCAGTTGATGGAAACCCCATTCGAACCCTTGGTGCAGCCGTTTGTTCAGAGCAGCACAGAGATCCAGCGGCGCCGAGTGGAGTCAGCGCGGGAAGACATCAAGTCCTACGCGGATGGGCGCTACGAGGACTTGCGTGCGCAGGTGCAGAAGAGAGTAGATGGCGCTGAGCAGGACCTTCAAGAAGCTGAAGACGATGCTCGTCAGGCGGGCCGCATCAACGTCACAATTAAAAGGGCTGTAGGGGACACTCGCTCAGTGACCGGCATCTGCCGATGAACTCGGTAAGTGGCTTCAAGGTCAAAGTTCACTGAAATTGTGGCTGCAGCGCCGAGCGGCTCGGATCTCGGGCCACGCTGTTACGCTGACTGGCGATGACGACGGTCTGATGGTCAGCGTCGCTTCGGCGGATCGTCAGTGGGCGACGGCCACCTTCACCTCTCTACTAGAAGAGGCGCGCGGCGGAGAGGCTAAGCTGGGCTGGGTGCGAAGTAGAGGCTTTCTCGGCGTGCTTTACTACATAGCGCTGCGTGCTCTTCTACAACATTGCCGATATCGTCGCGAAGTTGACGACTGCCAGTGGGGAGTACGACGAGCCTATCGGTTACCTGGCGACCGCTGTAGTGCTTGTGTGGTCATTGACCGGCGCATTTTGGCTTGTCCGATTCACAAGGAAATGGCTTCCCGCTTTCGAGATAGTCGCAACGGGAAGTCGATCTAGGGTGAAGGCATTGATAGCCATCGTGGGATCCGCGGTCGGCTCCGTCGGTCTAGGCGTGTTGGGCAACCTGCTCACGAGCGCGCTGACGGGCGGCGGAGTTGATTCTGGCGGCGTGGGCTTGAAGCGCGGCGAGCTCCCGCGCCTCGATGGAAGCGCGAGGCATCGCCGGCGAGAGCGCGCCGTCCGGCCCGCGGTGCATGGGGCCTAGCGCCGTCGAATGACGTCGAGGGCGGTCTGGCGGGCCTGCTCGGACCGCTCGATCTCGGCCTGGGCGCCGGCCAGCTGCTCGCGATCGCGGGCCAGGGCCTGCTCGACCGTCAGGCCGGCGCGCTCGGCGGCGCGGGTGTAGACGGTTTGCTCCGTGGGGGAGAGGTCGGCGATGGAGTAGCGGGGCTGGGCGGCGGCGGTGACGCTGCGGACGATGTCGTCGAGGTAGTGGACACGGTGCTCCTAGGAGGCGAGGAGGATCGGGCCTGAGCCCTTGACCTGAGCGGCGAGCTTGCGGACGAGCGCGTTCCCGTGAAGCTCGGGCTCCACTTCGGCGCCGGCGGCGGCCTCGGTCACGCGCTGGACGTCGAAGCCGTCAATACGCTGACGGAGTGCCTGGAGTGCCACTCGCTGCGCATCGCCGGTGTCGCCGAAGGCGTTCGCGCGCCAGGAGCGGCCGGGCTGTCCGGCCATGACCCAGGCGGCGTCGACACGGTCGACCGTGTCCTCGAGCTCCGTCAGCGCGGCATCCGCGCGGGAGTGGTACGCGAGGGCGCGACGAGCGGCCTCGACTCGGACGGCCTCGGTGCCGCGACCTCGCTCGACGGCGCGCTCGAAGGCGACGCGCGCGCGCTCGCGACCTTCTTCGCTGCGTCAAGGGTGCGTGCCGCCTCGGCCGTCCGGCGGTCCGCGTCCTCGGGCTCGTGGGAGTGAGGTGCAGTCGCTCGGATCGCTCCGCTCTCGCGGATCCTTTCGCGGTGCGCGGCGGTCGCGTCGTCCACGGCGGGGAGCGTCACGAGGTAGGCGTCGTGGAGCTCGCGAGCGCCGTCGACGAGGTCGACGACCCAGTCGGCGAAGCGCTCCTGCGCGAGCGCGGGGGTCATGATGATCATCTGCATGGTGCCTTTCGTCGCCCGAGGGCAGAGTTAGTCGTCGCCGAGGAGGTCGCGGGCGTCGAACATGGGGACCCAGTCGCCGGACGGGGAGCCGTCCTGGCGGATGCTGGGGAGGTAGACAGTGCCGTTGATCACGACGGGACCGTCGTTCGCGCCGGTCACGCGGCGAGGGCCGCTCGGCGCGGCGGGCGAGAGCGGCGGCGGACGGGAGGTCGGCGGCGGCAGCGTCGAGGTAGCCGAGGGCGGCAGCGCGGCGCTGGCGTTCGACGGTGCGGTGACGCTCGGAGCGGCACCGCTGGGAGCAGAGCTTCTGCCGGCCGCGGAGAGGGCCGGAGCATTCGGGGCAGAGCAATGGCTGCTCCCTTCCTGTTGCGGAACGGCGATCGGTAAAAAGGGGGCGGGGAGCCCGTGTCCAGTCGGACTCCCCCTACACATGAGGAGAGGGCCACGCTGCTCGCGAACCTGAGAGCCGCCCCGCCGAGACCCGCGTCGTTCTGCGGATCTTGGCGAGGCGGGTGCGGTGGCGCTCGGCACACTGCCAGCTAGAAGGCTGTCACGAGGCCTTCCGGCGCGAGGCGAGGTCGATCACGGGAGCGCGAACCGACGTGGCCTGGAGCGTCAGCGCCGCTGCGCGCTCGCCGCGCTCCATGAGCGTTGAGATCGCCGCGCGGAAGTCGCCGCCGTGCTCCTCGAGCACTTCGTCAGCGAGTCGAGCGACGACACGGTCGAGAACGGCGGTGGCGATGTCCATTTCGGGGCCTCCTTCGAGGATGCGGTCGGCGCGAGCGATGGCGGGCGCGAGGGTGGGATCTGGAAGACGTAGCCGGCGGAGGTGCGCCGGCGCTCGCCGAGGACGGCGTCGGCGACCTCGTAGAAGACGCGCACGCCGGGTAGGCGGGGGTTTGGCAGGAGGTGCTCCTCCGTGGCGACTTCCTCCCAGACCTCGCCGGGAAGCAGCCCGTCGCGCGTCTCGACGGCCTCGGCGATGGCTTCTCGGGCGGAGGCGTGGAGATCCGGAGCGGGCACCTTCGAACCGACCACAGGTTGCTCACCGGCACCTCCCCAGCCCGTGAGGTATTGGCGCATGAAATGTGCGCTCGACGTGCGCTCGTGGTGTCCCTGACGCTGGCGGTAGGCGCGGTCACGCACGAGGGTGTCGCCGCCGGTGGACGTGGGGCTGCGGGTGCCTTCGCCACTGGCTCGGCGTCCGCTTCGAGGTGCGCTCTGGCGATGGCCTGCCGGACGAGGTCGGCCGCGGCCGTGGCGTCGAGAGTGGCGAAGCGGCGGAGCCGGGTACATGTCGCGGGCGTCGCGCCGGTCGGGTAGCTCGGCGAGGCGGCGTACGAGCTCGGCGACGACGGGCTCGCCGAGGCTGAGGGGCTCGAGCGGCTGAGCGGGGTCGCGCCGGCCGACGAGGACTCCGCTGCGGTTGTAGACCTCGCGGACCTCGCGGATCGTCGGCAGGACTAGGGCGCGCGCCAGGCGCCGAGGGCGACGGCAACGTCAGGGACGACGGGTCCGTAGGACTCGGCGACGGTGCGGCAGGTTGGCGCCGTCACGGCGGAGGTTGCGCGGGGAGTCGGAGAGACGCGCGAGGGCGCCGAGGTAGGTGCCGGGCACGGAGGGCTCCTTGACGAGGAGTGCAAGAACGGCCGACGAGTGACGGAGTTCTTGTAGCTCACAACTCCCTCTTGAGAGAGAGAACCAGTAGGGGGGTATCTAGTAGTGACGTGGATCCGTCACGTCGGCGGTTCTTGCACTAGCGCACACCGGCGCTCCACTCGGCGAGGGCGAGCTCGAGCGCGGCCGACGCATCGTCGACCGCTGCCCGCGCCTGGCGGAGCGTCGTCTCGGCGCCGACCACCGCGGCGCGGACGCGGAGCCGGCCCGGTCGGCCACCGTCGCCGGCACCGGATCCGGTAGGTGCCGGTCGCGCGCCGGCCGTCGCTGTCGACGACCAGACGCGGCGAGCCGACCCACTGGACGTCTTGCGCGGCGCCGAGTTGCGAGGAGAGCGCGAGGACGTCCTCGGCGAACGCGCGGAGGAACGGGGGCAGCGGGAGGGGAGAGGGCACTGGGCTCATTCGGTGTCGGCGCGGCGCACCGAACAGAGCTCCGGTGTCAGGAGAGGAGAGGGCCAGGAGGCGGCGTGCTGCTCACGACGCCATATGCCCCGCCAGCGCGTCGACCGCCACGCGCTGGCTCTCGGCGGTCGGGTGCCCGTACACATCGGCCGTAATCGCGATCGACGAGTGCCCGAGCACGCGAAACCTCCGTCAGCGGGACCCCGCGATGAGCATCAGCGTCGCGGCGGAGTGCCGGAGCGCGTGCAGGCCGACTGAGCCGTCGATCCCAGCCTTCGCGGCGGCCGTTCGGAAGGCGCGCGAGACGTTCCGGGTTCTGCCGGCCCGCCGAGCTCTGCGGCGAACACGAGCCGTGGTCCCGCCAGGCGTCACCGAAGGCGGCGCGGTCGCCCGCCTGTCGGACTCGCTGCGACCGGAGGGCGGCGAGCGGGAGCGGATAGCGGGATGCGGCGTCGGGACCGCGCGGTCTTCGGCTCGGTCCGAATCAGCTGTCCGGCGGCTCGGGTGAGCGTGCCGCGCACGAAGAGGACGTCCTCGAGGGCGTCGACGTCCTCCCAGCGGAGGGCCAGCGCCTCGCCCGGCGCATCCCCGTGTAGGCGATGAGGCGGAAGAGATCGCCGTAGCGGCCGGAGTCGCCGGCGTCGAGTAGGACTGTGGCCTCTCGGGGGTCAGCGCGCGAGCCTCGTAGCGCTTCGCGGCTGGGCGCTTCACGAGCGCGGCGACGTTCACAGCGAGAGCCCGTCTCGGACGGCGGTCTCGAGGACGGCTCGGAGGATCGAGTAGGTCTGGCGCATCGAGGACGCCGAGCAGCCGCTGTCCTCCATGTGGGCGAGCCAGCGCTCGACGTCCCGCGCGGTGAGACGGGCGAGCGAGATCGGGGCCAGAGGCCCTCGGACGATCCAGGTACGGGCGACGGCGGCGTAGGTCTCGCGCGTGGACAGCTTTCGGTTCGACGCTCGGAGAGTGGAGCCGATCCAGTCTTCGGTGTACGTGCCGAGGAGTGACGGAGCGTCGCGCATCGGCTGCCCCGCGGCGAGGCGTGCTTGCTTCGCCGCGCGAGCCTCGAGGGCTCCGGCGCGCGTCTTGCCGTATGAGCTCGCTCGACGTGACTTGCCCGTCTCGGCGTCCGTGTAGCTGAACGAGGCCTCCCAGCGGCCGTCGGTGCGCCGGTAGACCGTCCCTTCGCCGTTCGCGCGCCTAGCCACTGTGGGCCAGCCCGGCGACGTAAGCGCGGAGGTCGGCGGAGCGGACGCGGCGGGCGGCCCGATCTTGACGGAGGGGATCGTGCCGCTCGCGAGGAGCTCGTATAGCGTGGAGCGGCCGAGGCCGAGGATGCGGGCCGCGTCGGCGGGGCTGAGGAGGAGAGGGTCCACGGGAGTGCCTTCTTCTGTCTGTGGACGGCTGCGGACGCCGTCGAATCGAGGGGGACAGAAGTGGAGAGGGCCAGGGGCTCGGGCGCTCGCCCGGTATTCGGACGGATGACTCTTGAACACGTCTCGGTGACGGCAACGCTGACGGCAACGGGGCCTTCGCGCGCGGTCGCGGATCGGTGCTCGGTTTGCATATCTCGCCGAAGCGGCGGACGATTATGGACAGGGGCGTACCCTCCCAATCAATCAGTGGGTTCTCGGTTCAAGTCCGAGGGGGTGCACCACCCGAGACGCCCGCCCCTCCGGCGGGCGTTTCGTCCGTTCCGGGGCGCGGTCGCCCCACGCGCGAGCGGCCGCCGGCCCTCTCCGTTGCTCGTGGGCCCGCACCCGATCGGGTCCGCTGTGCGCGGGCCCGCACCGTTGCTGGGCATCCCTGACGTCGTTCCGGCGCACACCGGCTCCCGGCTCGTCCGTGGCGAGGCTGTCCGCTCGCGCGATCCTCCCCCTCCAGACGAAAGGACCGACGTGCCCGAGGAACGATCCTCCCCGAGATCGGCGGCATCGCCCTCGCCGTCGCCATCGCCGTGGTGATCGCCGTGGTCGTGACCGCCGTGGTCGCCCTCGTGATCCGCACCATCGGCAAGCGCAAGACCTGGGCGCGGCTGCTCATCCGCCGCGTCCGCATCCCGTTCCGCGTGCTCCTGCTCACGATCGCGGTCTGGGTGGCCCTCGCCGCCACCGTGCCGGGCGATCTCGCTCCCCGACCTCGTCGACCCGGAGATCTTCCAGATCGCGACGATCGGCGCATCGGCCTGGCTGGTCGGCGCCCTCATCGTGTTCCTCGAGAGACCTGGGTGCCGAGCGCTACCTGCACCGACACCGTCGACAACCGGCGCGCCCGGCGGCTGCGGACGCAAGTGACGATCATCCGCCGCGTCGCGGTCGCGGCGGTCGTGGTCGTGGCCATCGGAGCGGCGCTCCTCACCTGCCGCGCAGGCCCGCACGGCGGGAGCCCGGCCCCCTCGCGTCGGCCGAGGTGCTCTCGATCGTGGCCGGCCTCGCCGCGCAATCGAGCCTGACGAGTACATCTTCGCGGGCGTGCAGCTCGCCTTCAGCGACGCGATCCGCACTGGACGACGTCGTGATCGTCGAGGGGAGTGGGGCCGCATCGAGGAGATCACCCTCACCTACGTCGTCGACCCGCACCTCTGGGACGACCGCCGTCTCGTGCTGCCCGCGAACCGCTTCACCACGATGCCGTTGCGGAGGCCGGACCCGCACGGGGTCGAGGAGCTGCTCGAGAGCGGTCGAGCTCGATCTCGACTGGCGCGTGCGGCCGGGCGAGACGCGCGAAGGAGCTGCACCGGATTCCTCGAGGAGACCGAGCTCTGGGACCACCGCGTCAGCGTGCTGCGGGTGACCGACGCGGTCGGCGGCTTCGTGCGGATCCGCGTGCTCGTCACCGCGAAGGGACGCGCCCACGCTCTTCGATCTCCGCTGCTACGTGCGGGAGCGGCTCGTGCAGTGGCTGCACGAGAACGATCCCGTCGGCCCTGCCCCGTCAGCGCGTCGAGATGGAGCGGCAGGAGCCGGGAGCCAACGGCGCTGCCCGCCCGGTGCCGCGCCAGCACGCGACTCCGGACAACCTGTTCTCGGGAGACGCGGCGTCGAACGAGCGCGGCGCCGCTGTTCACCGGTCTGATCGACCTGCGCGAGACGCGGACGCGGGACTGAGCGCTCCGGCCCCGTCCGCCGGATGCCACTCGGGTACGCGACACGCAGGTGTCGGACGTACCGGAGTGGCATCTCGCGGTGGCCGGTGCCTTCGCGCCTAGCGGCCGATCGACGACATGTCGGCGTAGCGGTCGCCCACGGGCGGCTCGATGGCCGAGAGCGCCGCGAGCTGCCCCGTGGTCAGCTCGGCGAGCATCGCCGCCGCACGTTCTCCTCGATGCGCAGGGACGCGCTTGGTGCCCGGGATCGGCGCGATGCCCTCACCGCCCTGCGCGAGCAGCCAGGCCAGGGCGACTGCTGCGCCGAGGGTGGCGCCGACCTCGGCGGCGACCCGGTCGACCTCCTCCACGATGCGGATGTTCGCCTCGAGGTTCCCGTCGGCGAAGCGGGGGTTCGAGCGGCGGAGGTCGTCGTCGCCCAGCTCGTCGACCGAGCGGATCGCCCCCGTCCAGGAAGCCGCGCCCCGAGCGGCGAGTAGGGCCTCGAAGCCGATGCCGAGCTCGCGCAGCGGCGACCGGAACCTCCGCCTCCGGGTCAGCGCGTCCAGAGCGAGTACTCGGACTGCACGGCGGTGACCGGGTGCACGGCGTGGGCGCGGCGGATCGTCGCGGGCGCCGCCTCGAGAGAGACCGTAGGCGAGGATCTTGCCCTCCTGGATCAGCTCGGCGAACGCGCCGGCGGTGTCCTCGATCCGGCACGCCCGGATCCATCCGGTGCTGGTAGTAGAGGTCGATGCGGTCGGTTGCCGAGTCGCTGCAGCTTGAGCCCTCGACGGCGAGGCGGAGGTTCTCGGGCGAGCCGTCGAGACCGCGCTCGCCGGAGCCGCGCGGTGCTGGATCATGCCGAACTTGCTGGCGATCACGACCTCGTCGCGGCGGTCGGCGAGCGCGCGCCCGACGAAGGCGCTCCTCGTTGAGGCGGGCCGTAGATCTCGGCGGTGTCGATGAACACGACGCCGAGGTCGGCGGCGCGGTGCGACGTCCGGACGGACTCGCGCGTCGTCGCTCCCGGCACCCGAGTAGAAGGCGGACATGCCCATGGCGCCGAGGCCGAGGCGGGAGACGTCGAGGGCGGTTCCGGGGTTCCCGGAGCCGAGGATGGTGTGCTTCACGAGGGTGGTCCTCTCCTGGCCGGCCGCGATCTTGTAGTCGATCGCGGCGAGACTCCTGCGGGTGCGCGCAGGCTGCTCCTCCACCTCGGCGCGGTGCGCCTGGAGGAGGGCGAGGCGCTCGTCGCGCTGCGCGGGACCGATCCTGAGCAGCCCCGCGTACTCGCGGATGCCGCCGCGATGGGCATCCCCGTCGCGCGGAGCTTGGTCAGGAAGTCGACCCACCCGACGTCCGAGGCGCTGTAGCGCCGGTTGCCGCGAGCAGGCGCGCTCGACGGGCTCGAGCATCAGCCCGACGCGCTCGTAGTAGCGCAGCGTGTGCACGGTGAGACCGGTCGCCGAGGCGACCTCGGAGATGGACAGGGCCGGGGCGGCGGGCGCCTCGGCGGTGCGGGTGGTGGACATGGCGCCACCCTAGGACTTCGAGCCGCGCTCGAGGTCAAGCGCGTGCCGCGCGGCCGCTCCCGATCAGCGCTGGGACTCGAGGAACGCGGTGAGGCGCTGCCCGCGAAGCTGCGCGTCGACTCGTCGTGCCCGATCGTCGCCGTGCCGTCGCCCGCCTGGGCGCCGTACCAGCCGAAGGCGGCGTGGTTCGCGCCCTCGATCTCGACCACGGGGGCGGAGTCGGGCAGCAGGTCGCGCGCGGCGGCGACCTTCTCGGGGGTGCTCAGCCCGTCCTCGGAGCCGCTGACGCTCAGGACCGCCGTGCCGGAGCCGGACAGGTCGTTCGCGCAGTAGCTGCCGAGCAGGACGAGACCCGCGACGTCGTCGCCCTCTGCCCGCTGGCACGCCTTCACCCCGCCCAGCGAGTGCCCGCCGACGAACACACTCGTCGACGCCCTCGCGCCTGATCGGTGAAGCTCTCCACGAGCGAGCGCAGGTCGAAGAAGGCCAGGTTCAGGATCGGCCGGGTGATGACGACGGTCGCGCCCTCCTCGACGAGCGGAGCGAGCGTCGCCTCGTAGGACGCGGCGTCGACGCTTCGCGCCGGGGACGAAGACCGAGGCCCTCGCCGGAGAGTCGCCGGTCGGCGTCATCACGATCGCGGAGTCGGTGCGCTCGACGCTCACGCCGGTGTCCGCCCGGACGCGTTCGAGGGCCTCCTCGTCCAGGCCCCGCTCACGATCGAGGACCACACGAGGAATCCGAGCACGGCGACCGCCAGGAGAGCGCCGAGGACGAGGAGCACGAGGCGGAGCGGCCGGCGCCGTCGCGCGCTCATCGCGCGTCCGCGATCGCGTCGGCGGCCTGCACGAGGGCGAGGTGCGAGAGCGCCTGCGGGGTGTTGCCCGCGTGCCGGTGGTTCTCGACGTCGTACTCCTCCGCGAGCAGGCCCACGTCGTTGGCGAGCCCGACCAGCCGGTCCATCAGCGCGCGGGCGTCGTCCAGGCGGCCGGAGGACGCGTACTGGCGCACGAGCCAGAACGAGCAGGCGAGGAACGGAGCAGGGTGCTCCCCGCCGGGCGGGCCGTCGGCCGAGGGACTCGGTGCGGTAGCGGTGCAGCAGCCCGTCGTGCAGGAGCGTCCGCTCCATCTCGGCGACGGTGCCGGTCATCCGCGGGTCGTCGGCGTCGAGGTAGCCGACCATCGGCAGGACGAGCAGGGACGCGTCGACCTCGGTCGACCCGTAGGACTGCACGAAGTGGCCGCGCTCCGCGTCGTAGCCCTGGGCGTCGATCTCGGCGCGGACCTCGTCGCGCAGCGCCTCCCAGGTCTCGACCGGCCCGGGGAGGCCGTTCTCGCGCACGCCGCGGACCCCGCGGTCCAGGGCCGCCCAGATCATGACGCGCGAGTGGGTGAAGTGGCGCGGCTCGCCGCGGATCTCCCAGATGCCGTTGTCCGGCCGCCGCCAGTTCTGCTCGACGAACCCCAGCAGCGCGCGCTGCAGCGGCCACGAGAAGCGGGTCTCGTCCACTCCGGCCGTCCGCGCCTCGACCTCGGGCGACCATCACCTCGCCTATCACGTCGGCCTGGTACTGATCGACCGCCCCGTTGCCGATGCGGACGGGGGAGGCGCCGTCGTAGCCGGGCAGGCTGGGCATCGTGCGCTCGGACAGGTCGCGCTCGCCCGCGATGCCGTACATGATCTCACCGGACGTCGGCCGGGTCGCCCGCGACGGCGCGGGAGAAGCCCACGCTCGCCGCTTCTGCTGCCTCCTGCTCGAAGCCGTGCGCGAGCAGCGCCTGCAGGGTCAGGGAGGCGTCGCGCAGCCAGACGTAGCGGTAGTCCCAGTTGCGGCTGCCGCCGAACTCCTCCGGGAGCGAGGTGGTCGCGGCGGCGACGATGCCGCCCGTCTCGTCGTCGGTCAGCGCCGGAGGGTGAGCAGCGAGCGCACGACCGCGTCGCGGTACGGGCCGTCGTAGCGGATCGTCCCCGCCCACTCCGACCACCAGGCGAGCGTGCTCTCGAGGGCGCGATCGACGTCGAGGGCCTTCGGCCAGCGGTGGTGCGAGGGAACCAGGCCATGGAGAGGTCGATGCTCGACCCCTCGGCGACGTCGAACTCGGCGGAGTGCACGTGGTCGGTGGCCGTGAGCCGCATGCCGCGCGACGACCGCGTCCGGACCGGCGACGGCGACCAGCAGCGGTGCCTCGTCGGTCCCCTCCTGGCGCACCCACGGCACGACCCGGGCGTAGTCGAAGCGGAGCCGCAGCTCCTGCCGCATCCGGACGGTGCCCGGACGCCCCGCACCCGGCGCACGAGCTCGGCCCGGTCGTCGCGCAGCGGCATCACGTCGGTGACCTCGACGACTCCGCTCGACGTGGTCCAGCGCGTCACCAGGGCGAGGGTGTCGCCCAGGTAGCGGCGCTCGACCCGGGCGCCGGCGTCGATCGGCCGCAGCGACCACCGGCCCTGGTCGTCGCCCCGAGCAGGGCGCCGAGGGCGGAGGGGAGTCGAAGCGGGGGAGGCAGAGCCAGTCGATGCCGCCGTCGCGGGAGGACGAGAGCGGCGGTGCGGCAGTCGGAGAGGACCGCGTAGTCCTCGATCAGGGAGACCATGCCTGGATCCTCTCAGCAGGAGCCGAGCACTCCCCGTCAAGGCGAAACATCCGGTCCGAGCCGCGCCGTAGGGTGAGCCGCATGACGCACTCGGTCTCGACTCTGCTCATCCTCGGGGCGACGGGGGACCTGTCCTCCCGCCTCCTCCTCCCGGCCGTCGGCCAGCTGCTGACCCGGGAGCCCGATCGCCGCCACCTCGTCGGGGCGGGCCCGGGAGGACTGGACGCAGGAGCACTGGCACGGGGTGCTGCTCCTCCTCCCTCGGCACCGTCGCCACGAGCGGCACCGGTGCCGACGAGATGGTCGCCGGCACGCGCTACGTGCAGATCGACGTGACCGATCCGGAGGCGCTCGCCGCGCTGCTCGCGAGCTGCGAGGGTCCCGTGGCGATCTACTTCGCCCTGCCGCCCGCCATCGCGGCGAAAGCCTGCGACGCCCTCGCGGTGCGCGGCCTGCCCGAGGGGACCGTCCTCGCCCTCGAGAAGCCGTTCGGCGTCGACGAGGACCAGCGCTCGCGCCCTGAACGAGCGCCTCGCCGCCCTCGTCCCGGAGGAGCGCGTGCACCGCGTGGACCGCTTCCTCGGGCGCGCGACCGTCATGAACCTCCTCGGACTGCGCTTCGCGAACCGGATCCTCGAGGCGCTGTGGTCGGCCGAGCACATCGAGAGCGTCGCGATCGTCTACGACGAGCAAGCTCGGGCTGGAGGGACGAGGCCGGCTACTACGACGGCGCCGGCGCCCTCATCGACATGATCCCGAGCCATCTGCTCCAGGTGCTCGCCGTCGTCGCCATGGAGGCGCCCTCGACGCTCGACGCCGCCGACCTGCGCGACGCGGAGGGCATCGTCCTTCGCGCCACGCGGATCCGCGAGGAGGACGGCTCGCGTCGCGCGCGCTACGGGGCTGGGCTCGGTGCGGCGGCCGCAGCTCCCGGCCTACGCCTCGGAGCCGGGCGTCGACCCGGAGCGCGGCACCGGGGCGCTCGCCGAGCTGACCGTCGAGATCGACACCTGGCGCTGGGCGGGGTCCCCTTCACGCTCCGCTCGGGAAGGCGCTGGGGGAGCGGCGCCGCGAGGTGGTCATCCGCTTCAAGCCGGTGCCGCACCTGCCCAGCGGCTTCCACGGCGCGGAGGAGCCCTCGGTGCTGCGGCTGTTCCTCGCACCGGACAAGATGGCGCTCGAGCTGAACATCAACGGTCCCGGAGACCCCTACACGCTGGAGCGCGCGTCGCTCGAGGCGACCTTCGGCGAGGAGCTCCTGGCGTACGGCGAGGTGCTGTCGGGGATCCTCGACGGCGACCCCTCGCTCTCGGTGCGCGGCGACGCGGCGGAGGAGGTGCTGGCGCATCGTGCAGCCCGCGCTCGACGCGTGGCGGCTCGGGCGCCCGGTGCCGCTGGACGAGTACCCCGCGCGGCGGCGGCGGCCCGGAGGGCTGGAAGCAGGTCACGAGGCGCACGCGGTCCTCGCTGGTCGAGCAGCGCCCGGAGGCGCCGGTGTCGAGATCCGTCTCGCCCCGGAGTGCGGTGATCTCGGTACGCCCGCTGCGCGGGCTACTCGATCAGCGCAGACAGGGACCCGCTGCGCGGGCTGTGCGGTGCTTGCACGGTCGAGGTAGCGCCGGAGGCGCAGACGCCGTGTCCGAGACCCGCCTCGCCCGGAGTGGGGTGATCTCGATGCGCCCGCTGCGCGGGCTGCTCGATCGGCAGACGGGGACCCGCTGCGCGGGCTGTTGCCGGTGCTTGCTGGTCAAGTGGCGCCGGAGGGCGCGTATCGAGACCCGTCTCGCCCGGAGTGGGGTGATCTCGATACGCCCGCTGCGCGGGCTGCTCGATCAGCAGACAGGGACCCGCTGCGCGGGCTGTGCGGTGCTTGCTGGTCCGAGCTAGCGCCGGAGGCGCGTATCGAGACCCGCCTCGCCCGGAGTGGGGTGATCTCGATACGCCCGCTGCGCGGGCTGCTCGATCGGCAGACGGGGACCCGCTGCGCGGGCTGCTCGATGAGCCGGAGAGGGCTGCTCGATCAGGGAGAGGGGGCTCGGGCCTAGCGGGTCGCGTCGACCGGGGCGGCGGCCGGGGCCTCGGGCTCGGCCCAGAACGGCGATCGGCTGCCGGGTCGCAGGTGAGGGCGGCGGGTTCGGTCGAGACCGGCGGGGTCGAGGCGCGCATCACCGGGATGGCCGAGGTGACGGGGTTCGCGCTCTCCGGGGGCGCCGGCGCGCAGCTGCTCGGCCTGGATAGCGGCGGCGAGCTCGTGCGCGAGGGAGCGGGCGAGCATGCCGTGGAAGATCGGGTCACGGTCGTCGTGGCTGCGCCGGGTGACGGCCCGGCGGCCTCGGAGCCCACGAACGGCCGCGAGGCGCTCGTGGACCACGGCGAACAGCTCGTCCTGGGTGAGAGCCCGGGAGCCGCGACGACCCCTTCGGGGGCCGGCTGGCGGCGCCTCAGACGAAACCTCGCGGCGAACCCCGATCCCGTGCGGCTGACGACGTGCTCCGAGTCTCGCCGCGGAACGGCCGAGAGGCCCCCTGACCACGCCGCGCCGGTCGGCGGGCGGCGCGTCCAGGGCGTCCTCGGTGGGCGCGATCAGCGATGCAGCGATCGCGCTTCTTGCCCTTCGCCTCCTTGGCGAGCTCGGCCTCGAGTCGTACGAGACGGAGCCGAAGGCGACGGCCGCGGCGATCGCCCAGCTGACCCACTGCGGGGCGAGCCGCCAGTCGCGCGGTCCCTTGCGGGTCGTCTGAAGGATCGACCAGCCGCCGACCAGCGCGCTGATGACGCGCTCGAGAAGTTGCGGACCGAACTTGCGCATCGATTGCCTCCCGGTGTTCGAGACGACGCTACCCAGGCGTCGTCGGTGCGCCCCGGAGCGGTTGACAGGGCGCACGGAGGGCGCCAGCTACGGTGGGCTGCCCGCGAGCGGGACCAGCAGAGGGAGCAGCAGGGTCTGCGCACGGCACTCATCGAGAGCACTCCTGCATCGCCCTCGGGGCGGTGGCGGTGCTCACGGGAGTCCTGCCGCCGGAGGCGCTCGGCGAGCTCGTCGAGCGCACGGGTCCGATCCTCGCCTTCGTCGTGGCGGTTACCGTCGTCGCCGAGCTGGCGTCCGAGGCGGGCGTGTTCACCGTGGTCGCCGAGCGGGCCGCGTCGTGGGGCCGCGGACGCACGGCGGTGCTCTGGCTCCTCGTCGTCGTCCTCGCGATCCTCTGCACCGTCTTCCTGTCGCTGGACACGACCGCGGTGCTGCTGACCCCGGTCGTCGTGCTGCTCGCGGCGCACGACCGTGGGAGTGCCGCCCCTGCCCTTCGCGATGGCGACCGTGTGGCTGGCGCCAAGCTGCGTCGCTCGCTGCTGCCCGTCTCGAACCTGACGAACCTGCTCGCCGAGCGGCGCCTCGGAGTCAGACGGGCCGCTGGAGTTCGCAGCGCTGACCGCCGCACCCGCGCTCGTCGCGGCGGTGGTCCCGGTGATCGTGCTCGCCGTCCGGTACCGGCGCGAAGCTCTCGGGCCCGCTACCGGGCCGGGGAGCGGACGCCGGTGGAGGACCGGGTGCTGCTCACGGGGTCCGGTCTGGTGGTGCTCCTGCTGCTGCCCGCGCTGGTGTCGGAGAGTCGAGGTGTGGATCCCCGCCTCCGTCGCCGCGATCGCGCTGGTCGTGCTGTTCGCGGTGCGGCGGCCCGCGGCGCTGCGGCCGTCGCTCCTCCCGTGGCAGCTCGTCGTCTTCGCCGCGGGCCTCTTCGTCGCGATGGAGGCGGCGCACCAGCTCGGGCTCGGGGCGGCGCTCGCCGTCGTCGCGGGGCGGGGCTTCCAGGAAGTCGTCGACCTGCTGCGTCTCGCCGGCTCGGGCGCCGTCGCCGCAGAACCTGGTCGACAACCTGCCCTTGCGTACCTCGCCCTGGAGCCGGTCGCCGCGGATCCGGCGCTGATCTGGTCGCGCTGCTGATCGGCGTGAACGCCGGTCCGCTGATCACTCCGTGGGCCTCGCTCGCCACCCTCCTCTGGCACCAGCGCCTGACCGCGATGGGAGTGCGGATCCTCCTGGGCGCAGTACGCGGCTGCTCGGTCTCGTCGCCGTCGTGCCGACCGTCGGAGGAGCGACGCTCGCTCTCGCTCTGTCCCTGGGGCTGAGCGACGGGGAGGACACCTCCTGTCCGGCACCCGTTCGAAGAGCGGCTGGTAGCCTCCTGGGGTCCACGGCGACCCGATTCGACGAGGGGTACACCATCTCCGAGCACTCAGTCCCCGATCCTCAGGACGGTGCTCCGGCACCGCGCAACGCGTTCGTGGTGGTGTCCAACCGGCTCCCCGTCGACCGCGTGACGGCCGAAGGACGGCACCGCGTCGTGGAAGACGTCCCCGGCGGACTCGTCACGGCGCTCGAGCCGGTCGTGCGCGCGGGCGAGGGCGCCTGGGTCGGCTGGCCCGGCGTCGCCGACGAGGTCGTCGCCCCGTTCGAGAACGACGGCGTGCTGATCGTCCCCGTCGCGCTGAGCGCGCAGGAGCTCGAGGACTACTACGAGGGCTTCTCGAACGACACGCTCTGGCCGCTCTACCACGACGTCATCGCGCCGCCCGCGTACCACCGCGACTGGTGGGACGCCTACGTGCGGGTCAACCGCCGCTTCGCCGAGGCCGCCGCCGCGCGACCGAGCAGGACGGCGTGGTCTGGGTGCAGGACTACCAGCTGCAGCTCGTGCCCAAGATGCTCCGCGAGCTCCGCCCCGACGTCACCATCGGCTTCTTCAACCACATCCCGTTCCCGCCGTACACGGCATCTTCGCCCAGCTGCCGTGGCGCAAGCAGATCGTCGAGGGCCTGCTGGGCGCCGACGTGATCGGCTTCCAGCGCCAGGGCGACGCGGGCGGCTTCCTCCGCGCGGTCCGCCGGCTGCTCGGCTACGACACCCGCAGCACCGTCGTCGAGGTGCCGGTCGAGGAGGAGGCGGTCGAGGGGACGCGGCGCGTCGGCCGCTCGCGCCGCGGGGCGAGCGTCCCGCCCCGTCGTCGCGCGCCACTTCCCGGTCTCCGCATCGAGCGCGCGCGCGAGCGAGCGAGAGCGACGTGGCCCGCACCCCCGGAGATCCAGGCCCGCGCCCGCGAGGTCCGCGACGAGCTGGGGAGACCCGGCGGTCGTCGCGCTCGGCGTCGACCGACTCGACTACACCGCAGGGCATCGGCCACCGCCTGAAGGCCTTCGGCGAGCTCCTGGCCGACGGTCGGCTGAGCACCGAGGACGCCGTGCTCGTGCAGGTCGCGAGCCCGAGCCGTGAGCGCGTCGACACCTACCGTCAGCTGCGCGACGACATCGAGCTGCAGGTCGGCCGCATCAACGGCAGCGACTACGGCAAGATCGGGCACCCGGCGATCAGCTACCTGCACCACGGCTACCCCCGCGAGGAGATGGTGGCGCTCTACCTCGCCGCCGACGTGATGCTCGTCACGGCGCTGCGCGACGGGATGAACCTGGTCGCGAAGGAGTACGTGGCCTCGCGCTTCGACAACGACGGAGTGCTGGTGCTGAGCGAGATTCACCGGCGCCGCCGACGAGCTCAAGCAGGCCGTGCAGATCAATCCCCACGACGATCTCGGGGCTGAAGGACGCGATGGAGGCCGCCCTGGCCCGCATGCCGCGCTCCGAGAAGACGCGGCGGATGCGGGCGCTGCGGCGCCGCGTGCTCGAGAGACGACGTCTCCCGCTGGTCCGAGAGCTTCCTCGCGGCGCTCGCCGAGCACGCGAAGGGCCAGCAGCTCGACGTGCACCCCGCGGCGCGCGGCCAAGGAGGCGCCCGTCGGCCAGGAGGCCGAGCACCGCGAGGACTCCGAGCGCGGCAAGGAGGCGGAGGCGCGATGAGCACCGTGACTGCCCGTCACCGTCGACCCGCACCTGCCCGGAGTCCCCGACCGCCTCGTCCTCGCCCTGCGCGAGCTGGCGGCGACGGGACGGCTGCTGGTGGCCCTCGACTTCGACGGCACGCTCGCGCCCGAGGTCGACGACCCGGCCCGCGCCCGTGCCCTGCCCGAGGCCCGCGAGGCGGTCCTGCGCCTGCTGGCCCTGCCCGGCACCCGCGTCGCCCTCGTGTCCGGCCGCGCGCTCGAAGAGCCTGGAGGAGGTGTCCCAGCTGCCCGACGAGGCGCTGCTGGTCGGCTCGCACGGCGTCGAGGTCCGCCTCGACCCCGACACCCCGAGGACGCCGTGCGCCTGGACCCCGTCCGAGCTCGCCAAGGTCGACCGCCTCGAGGGCGTGCTCGAGGGCATCGCCCGCGGGATCGACAACGTGTGGATCGAGGACAAGCCGGCCGGCTTCGCCCTGCACACCCGTCTCGCCACCGACAAGCACAGCCGGGTCGCCCGCGTCGTCGCCCACCGTCGGAGGCGCGCGCCGAGGTCGCGGGCGTGCGCGTGCGCGAGGGCAAGGGCGTGCTCGGGTCCTCGAAGCGTTGCGGTCCACGACCAAGGGCGAGGCGGTCGAGCACCTCCGCCGTCCACACCGGGGCGACCACCGCGGTGCTCTACGCCGGCGACGACGTGACCGACGAGGACGCCTTCGCCGCGATGCGCTCCGGTGACGTCGGGGTGAAGAGCGGACCGGGCACCACCTCGGCCGCGTACCGCGTCCGGGGCCCCGAGCAGAGTCGCGCACGTGCTGTCGCTGCTGGCTGAGTTCCGCGGCGCACCGGCCACGAGCGCCCGGGGCGATCCGCGGGTCCGGTGAGCGCCGGAGCAGGGGTCGCCGGGGCGGTAGCCTCGTCGCATGCCGCGAAATCGATCGGAAGCCTCGTTCGCGCACCGTCACGGACGGCATCGAGGCCCACGACGTCGCGCGGGATGCTCCGCGCCGTCGGAATGGGCGGCGACGAGCTGGGAGAAGCCCCAGGTCAAGGAGGATCGCGTCCTCCTGGAACGAGGATGCCCCCTGCAACCTACTCCCTCGAGCGCCTCGGCGCGCTCCGCCAAGGAGAGGGCGTCCACTCGGGCGGCGGGTACCCGGCTGCAGTTCGGCACCATCTCGGTGTCCGACGGCATCTCGATGGGCCACGAGGGCATGCGCCTTCTCGGCGCTCGTCTCGCGCGAGGTCATCGCCGGCTTCGTCGAGACCGTGGCGGCCGAGCGCCTCGACGGCACCGTCATGCTCGCCGGCTGCGACAAGTCGCTGCCCGGCATGCTGATGGCCGCGGCGCGCCTGGACCTCGCCGCCGTCTTCGTCTACGCGGGCTCCATCGCCCCGGGCTGGGTCAAGCTCTCGGACGGCACCGAGAAGGACATCACGATCATCGACTCCTTCGAGGCGGTCGGCGAGAGTGAAAGCCGGCATCATGTCCGAGGAGGACGCCAAGCGCATCGAGTGCGCGCTTCGCCCCGGGCGAGGGCTCGTGCGGCGGCAGCCGTACACCGCGAACACCATGGCCAGCGTCGCCGAGGCGCTCGGGATGAGCCTGCCCGGCTCCGCCTCGCCCGCTGCTGCCGATCCGCCGCCGCGACTACTTCGCCCGGAAGTCCTCGGGGGAGGCCGTGGTCGAGATGCTGCGCAACGGCACCACCGCCCGCGACATCCCGACGACGGAGGCGTTCGAGAACGCGATCGCCGTCGCGATGGCCTTCGGCGGCTCGACCAACGTCATCCACGCACCTGCTCGCGATCGCCAACGAGGAGCCGAGGTCGACCTCGCGATCGACGACTTCAACCGCATCGGCGACACGATCCCGCGCATCGGCGACCTCAAGCCGTTCGGCAAGTACGTCATGAACGACGTCGACCGCCACGGCGGCGTGCCGGCCGTCATGAAGGCGCTGCTGGACGCCGGCCTGCTGCACGGCGACTGCCTGACGGTCGGTACCATGCCCGGGAAGACGGTCGCCTCCGAGAACCTCGCCGCCATGGACATCGCTCCGCTGGACGGCGAGGTCATCCGCACGCTCGACAACCCGATCCACGCGACGGGCGGCCTCACTGATCCTCAAGGGCTCCCTCGCCCCCGAGGGCGCGGTCGTCAAGACCGCCGGCTTCGACGCCTCCGTGTTCGAGGGCCCCGCGCGCGTGTTCGAGCGCGAGCGCGCCGCGATGGACGCGCATGACGAACGGCGAGATCGAGAAGGGCGACGTGGTGGTCATCCGCTACGAGGAGCCCCAAGGGCGGCCCGGGGATGCGCGAGATGCTCGCGATCACCGCCGCCATCAAGGGCGCTGGGCTCGGAAAAGATGTACTACTCTTGACCGACGGACGATTCCTCGGGCGGCACAACCGGCCTGCTGTTGTGCATCGAGGACCACATCGCACCGAATCGGTGGACGCAGGTCCCATCGCGTTCGTCCGTCGATGGACCCGATTCAGGTCGGCATCGCCGCTCGCTCGATCGACCTGCTTGTCGACGACTCCGAGCTCGCCGCCCGCCGAGAAGGCTGGGCCCCCCTTCCTCCGCGCTACACCCGCGGTGTCCTCGCCAAGTACGCCAAGCTCGTGCGCTCGGCGGCCGTGGGCGCCACCACCGGGTGACCCCGGCCCGCTCCGGCCGGCCGCGCACTCGCGCGCCTCCCGGGTTCCGGACCTCGTCGGTCCGGAACTTCCCGCCACCCGCCTCCCTCTCGAAGGAATCGACACCCGCATGACCCCGGACCCGTCCGCCGTGCATCCCGCACCGACGCCCCAAGCCACCCCGTCCCGCCGCGCCGCTGCGGCCCCGGCCCCGAGGCCGAGACCCTCACCGGAGCGCAGGCGGTCGTCCGCTCGCTCGAGATGCTCGGCATCGAGGACGTCTTCGGTCTGCCCGGAGGAGCGGTCACTCCCGGTCTACGACCCGCTGGTGGACTCGTCGAAGATCCGCCACATCCTGGTCCGCCACGAGCAGGGCGCCGGCCACGCCGCCGAGGGCTACGCCTCGGCGGTGACCGGCTTCGCTCGGCGTGCTGCATCTGCCGACGTCCGGCCCCGGAGCGACGAAGACCTCGTCGCGCGATCGCGGACGCCTACATGGACTCCGTCCCGATGCTCGCCATCACCGGCCAGGTCTTCTCGACGCTGATGGGCACCGACGCCATCCAGGAGGCGGACATCGTCGGCATCACCATGCCGATCACGAAGCACTCGATCCTGGTCACGCGCCCCGAGGACATCCCGCAGGCGCTCGCCTCCGCCGCCCTCATCGCGACGACCGGGCGCCCCGGCCCCGTGCTCGGTCGACATCACCAAGAGCCGCTGCAGCAGAACGAGGCTCCGTTCCTCTGGCCGCCGAAGATCGACCTGCCCGGCTACCGGCCCGTCACCAAGGCGCACGGCAAGCAGATCCAGGCCGCGGCCCAGCTGCTCGCCGAGTCGAAGAAGCCGGTGCTTCTACGTCGGCGGCGGCATCATCGCGCCCGCGCCTCCGCCGAGCTCCTCGCGTTCGCCGAGGCGTCCGGCGCCCCGGTGGTCACCACGCTGATGGCCGCGCGGAGCCTTCCCGGATTCGCACGAGCAACACCTCGGCATGCCGAGCATGCACGGCACCGTCCCCGCAGTGCTGGCGTTGCAGGAGGCCGACCTGATCCTCGCGCTCGGCTCGCGCTTCGACGACCGCGTGACCGGCAAGGCGGCGCTCTTCGCCCCGCACGCCAAGGTCGTGCACGTCGACATCGACCCCGCCGAGATCTCCAAGATCCGCACCGCCGACGTGCCGATCGTGGGCGACCTCAAGGACGTGCTGCCCGACCTCACCGACGCGTTCGCGAAGGCGATCGACGGCGGCGCGCCCGACACCTCCGAGTGGTGGTCCTACCTCAAGGGCCTCCAGGAGGAGTTCCCGCTCGGCTACACTGGAGCCGACCGACGGCCAGCTCTCGCCGCAGTACGTCATCAAGCGGATCGGCGAGCTCACCGGTCCCGAGGGCGTCTTCGCCTCCGGAGTCGGCCAGCACCAGATGTGGGCCGCGCAGTTCATCAAGTACGAGCGCCCGAACTCGTGGCTGAACTCGGGCGGCGCCGGCACGATGGGCTACTCCGTCCCGGCCGCCATGGGCGCGAAGGTCGGCGAGCCCGACCGCGTCGTGTGGGCGATCGACGGCGACGGCTGCTTCCAGATGACCAATCAGGAACTCGCCACCTGCACGATCAACGACATCCCGATCAAGGTCCGCGGTGATCAACAACTCCTCGCTCGGTATGGTGCGGCAGTGGCAGACCCTCTTCTACGAGGGCCGCTACTCCAACACCGACCTCAACACGGGTCACGACACCGTGCGCGTGCCCGACTTCGTGAAGCTGGCCGACGCGCATCGGCGCTCTCGGCATCCGGGTCACGAAGCCGGAGGAGATCGACGACGCGATCCGCCTCGCCATCGCGACGAACGACCGCCCCGTGGTCATCGACTTCGTGGTCAGCCGCGACTCGATGGTGTGGCCGATGGTGCCGCAGGGCGTCTCGAACAGCTACGTCCAGTACGCCAGAGACCACAGCCCGATCTGGGACGACGAGGTAGACCGCATGACGCGCACCACGTTCTCTCCCTGCTCGTCGAGGACAAGCCGGGACTGCTCACCCGTGTCGCCGGGCTCTTCGCCCGCCGCGGATTCAACATCGAGTCGCTCGCCGTGGGCCCGACCGAGCTCGACGGCCTGTCGCGCATCACGGTCGCGGTCGACGTCGAGGACCTCCCGCTCGAGCAGGTCACGAAGCAGCTCAACAAGCTCGTCAACGTGATCAAGATCGGCCGAGCTCGACCCCGACCAGTCGGTGCACCGCGAGCACCTGCTCGTGGGTGCGCGTCGACAATGTCACCCGCTCGCAGGTGCTGGAGGCCGTGAACCTCTTCCGCGCCCGCGTGGTGGACGTCGCGACCGACGCCCTCGTCATCGAGGTGACGGGCGACTCCGGCAAGACCAACGCCTTCCTCCGCGTCATCGAGCCCTACGGCATCAAGGAGATCGCGCAGTCGGGCCTGCTCGCCATCGGGCGCGGCTCGAAGTCGATCACCGAGCGCGTCTTCAAGCACTGACCGCGACCACTCCTCTACAGAAAAGGACACACCACGTGACCGAGCTCATCTACGACACCGACGCCGATCTCGATCATCCAGGCCAAGAAGGTCGCCATCGTCGGCTACGGCTCGCAGGGCCACGCCCCGCGCAGAACCTCGCGACTCCGGCGTCCAGGTCGTCATCGCGCTCAAGGACGGGTCGAAGTCGACCGCCAAGGCCGAGGACGACGGCTTCGAGGTCAAGAGCGTCGCCGACGCCGCCGACTGGGCCGACCTGATCATGATCCTCGCGCCGGACCAGCACCAGCGCGCGATCTACAGCGAGCAGATCGCCGACAAGCTGACCGAGGGCAAGACGCTCGCCTTCGCGCACGGCTGCAACATCCGCTTCGGCTACATCGAGGCGCCCGCGAGGGCGTCGACGTGATCCTCATCGCGCCCAAGGCCCCCGGCCACACCGTGCGCCGCGAGTTCGTCGCCGGCCGCGGCATCCCGGACATCATCGCCGTCGAGAACGACGCGTCGGGCACCGCCTGGGAGACCGCGAAGTCCTACGCGAAGGCCATCGGAGGCACCCGCGCGGGCGTCATCAGAGACGACCTTCACCGAGGAGACCGAGACCGACCTGTTCGGCGAGCAGGCCGTGCTCTGCGGCGGCACGTCGCAGCTCGTCCAGTACGGCTTCGAGACCCTCGTCGAGGCCGGCTACCAGCCCGAGATCGCCCTACTTCGAGGTGCTCCACGAGCTCAAGCTGATCGTCGACCTGATGTGGGAGGGCGGCATCGCCAAGCAGCGCTGGTCCGTCTCGGACACCGCCGAGTACGGCGACTACGTCTCGGGCCCCCGCGTCATCGACCCCAGCGTCAAGCAGAACATGCAGGCGGTCCTCGGCGACATCCAGAGCGGCGCGTTCGCGAAGCGCTTCATCGCCGACCAGGACGCCGGAGCGCCTGGAGTTCCAGGAGCTGCGCCAAGGGCGAGCAGCACCCGTCGAGGCGACCGGCCGCGAGCTGCGCAAGCTGTTCGCCTGGAAGCAGACCGACACCGACTACACCGACGGCAGCGTCGCGCGCTGACGCACTGACGCCTGACGGACCGAGGGAACCCGGACCGTCGAAGGAACCCGCTCCAGCGGGCTCCTCGACGAGGTCGGGGTTCCTCCGCGTCCGGGAGGTAGCGTGGGCCGGATGGAGCGACGGACGCGGCGGCTGCGGCAGTGGGACGAGACGGCAGCGGCGGCACGGGACGGGATGTCGTGGGAGTGTCGGCAGGGGATCGCGCTCTGCGGGCTGGCGGGGGCGGGGCTCGCGATGGCGCTCGCGCTGCTGTCCGGCGGGATCCTGGAGTCGTCGCCGCCGCTGCTGCGCACCCTCGCGGCGCTCCCGCTCGCGCTGATCGCGGCGACGACACTGGTCGCCACCGCGTCCGGTCTCCGCCACCGGTCGGAGCGAGCGGCGCAGCGGTTCCACGCGCGCCGCTGGCCGGTGCCGTCCGACTTCGACCGGAGCGACCTCGACGAGACCGCCGATCTGCCGTCCGATCGCGCCGCTTGCTCGAGGACGGCCCTGACCCCGTCGGACCTCGCGAGGATCCTCGCGCCGTCGTGCCTGCGGAACGGGCCGAGTGCTCGGTCACGAGGAGCGCGTCGGCGAACGGCCTCTGGGCGCCGCTCGATGCTCTTCGGCCTGCTCTCGCTCGCCGGCGTCCTCGCGGCGGGAGCGGGCGGCTCTCCTGCTGATCCCGGTCGTGGTCCTCGGCGTGGAGGACGGGCGCACGTGCTCGCCGCCAGGACTCTCGCTGCCGTGCGGGGCCGCCGTGGGCGTCGGATCGTCGCAGGCGAGCGCTCTGCTGATCGCCATGAGGACGGAGCGCCGACGCGCAGCTGTCCCGGAGCCGTCGCCTGCTCGCCGAAACTGTGGCCGAAGGAGGCCGCTCGAGGAGGGGCCGCCGTGCGGTCCGCGGGGGAGTGGCGGCGATCGACCGGCGGGCGCTGTCCGGGTCTGTCGCGGAAGGCGGCGCCCTGCGAGCCCCGATCGCGGGACGGATCGCGCCGACCGTCCTGCTGGCGGTTGGCCCTGCCCCGGTGCTCGTCGCTGCTGCTGCTGAGCCAGCCGGCGGGAGTCGCGGGCGAGGCGGCGCAGACCGCCTTCGGCGGCTTGCCGCGCACCGGCTCCGGCCAGCGCGGCTGCAGGCCGTCGCCGAGAGTGACCCGGCGGATCTTGCGTCCGACGAAGGCGGGCAGCAGCCAGTCGGCGGTCCGGGGCGGTGCTGGTCGCGCAGCCACTCCCAGGGGTCAGCGGCTCGGGCGCCTCCCACGGACCCGCCGAGATCGTGTGCAGGACGCCGAGGATCCCGAGCAACGCAGAGCCGCCAGGGTAGCGGTGGCCGCGCTTGGAGGCGTGCATCCGGTCGGGCGACCACATCATCGGCTCGCGGAACGCCTGCATGCGCCAGCCGGAGAAGTCGACGAGGATCGCGCCGCGCTCACGGGCGATGCGGCGGACGGCGCTGTTGTAGATCCGGTTGCGGCGGACGAACATCCGCGGCGCGGGCGGCCCCGGGATGTCGAGCTCCGGTGAACAGGACGAGCGAGGCTCCGGTGGTCGCCAGGGCGTCGACGAGGCTCTCGTACTCGCGGATTCAGACGCGCAGCGTCGGTGCCGAGGTCGAGGATGTCGTTCCCGCCCGCGTAGAGGGGACAGAGCGCCGGCCGCAAGCGCGAGGGCGGGCTGCAGCCGCTCGTCGCGGATCTGCGCGAGGCGCTTCGAGCGGATGGCGCAGTGTTCGCGTACTCCCAGCCGGGCTCGGCCTTCGCGAGACGGTCGGCGACGCGGTCGGCCCATCCTGACTCCGTTGGGCAGCCGCGGGTGCGGGTCGCCCCCACGCCCTCGGTGAAGGAGTCGCCGACGCACGAAGCGCCGCTCGCCGGCCGCCGCAGTGCGTTCCCCCATCGGAGGAGGATCGCGCGGACGGGGGACCGGGCGGTGGCGCGGGGGTGTCCGCGAGGTGACGCCCGGGCGACGGCGGCTCCGAGCCTCCTGGAAGGCGGGCGCGGTTAGGGTGTCGGGGTGATCGATGCCAGGGACGACGACGCGCTCAGCTGGGCGGGCGAGGACGAGGACCCGATGCTCGTGGCCGGGGAGACCGCGACGCGACGACGTCCGCCGCGGGCGGTGCGCCCAAGCTCAGCCTGCGTCCGGCCCACGACGGCGAGACCGCCGACGAGCTCCTCGGAGGAGCCTCCGAGGACGACGAGATCGAGGACGACGGGATCGAGGACGACGATCCCTCCAGCCGAGGCGGCCGCCGCCTCTCCGGTGCTGCTGGTGGCGACCGGCGTCACCGCCGGGCTCTACCTCCTGTACACGATCGGCTGGATGATCACCGGCGGACGCGCAGAACGCGACGATCACGGCGACCTTCGCCGGGGATCCGCTCGGCGGCGCGCTCTACGGACTCGGGCTCTGGCCGTGGTCGCCGCCCTCGTCACCTGGTTCGCTGTCGTCCTGCTCGGCACCCGCGATCTCGGTCCGCACCCGCGTGCTCTGGCTGCTCGCCGGGCTCGTTCTGCTGGCTCCGCTGCCGTTCCCAAGGGTGTGAGGATGACCGACGACACCGCCGAAGGCGACCTCGGCGGCCGCCGGATTGGGCGCGGGAAGGGCCTCGCCCTGACGATCCTGCTCGCCGTGGTCGTGGGCGCGCTCCTCGCCTGGGACGTGCGGGAGGCGATCGGCAACCTCGTCGGCATCCGCGCCTACGCGGCTGGCCTGGGCACGGATCTGAACGCCACCGGCTGGACGGTGCTGCTGCTCTCGCTCGCCCTCCCCGTCGTCTGCTTCGTCCTCGCCCTGATGCTGGGTCGGCGCCGGGGGGTCGTCGCCCGGGCGGGCCCTGCTCGCCGCGCTGTGCGTCCCGGCGGCGCTGTCGCTGGACCTGCAGCAGGTCTGCTTCCGCGAGCCTCGTCACCCTCGGCTGAGCCGGCGTCACACAGCGGGGCCGGGAGGCGTTCGCCACAGTGGCGGGGGCTCCACGACCCCGCGTCCGGCGCCTGCACCGTCCCCTCCCCGAAGGAAGCGCACTCGTGACAAAGCCGGTCGTCCTGATCGCCGAAGAACTCTCGCCCGCCACCGTCGACGCCCTCGGTCCCGACCGAGGTCAGGAACGTGGACGGCACCGACCGCCTCGCGCCCGGGGAGGCGCCGGCACCGCCGACGCGATCCTCGTCCGCTCGGCGACGCAGGTCGACGCCGAGGTTACCGCCGCGGCGCCCTCGCTGGAATACGTGATCGCGCGCGCGGGCGGGTCTGGACAACGCCGACATCACCGCCGCGACCGCCGCCGGCGTCATGGTCGTCAACGCGCCGACCTCCAACATCATCTCGGCGGCCGAGCTGACCGTGGGCCACATCCTGAGCCTCGCCCGCCACATCCCGGCGGCGGCCAGCGCGCTCGCGCAGGGGCTGGAAGCGCTCGAAGTACACGGGCACGGGTCACGAGAAGACCGTCGGCATCATCGGCCTGGTCACCGGCGCCCATCACGGCGCGCCTGCAGGCCGGCGTCGACGTCGCCTACGACCTCTACGTGACGAGCGCCCGCGCGCAGCAGCTCAAGGTGACGCCCTGTCGCTCGAGGAGTCCGCGCAGAGCGACTTCACCACGATCCACATGCCCAAGACCCTCGAGGACGACCGGCATGATCTCGGACGAGCAGCTCGCGCTGATGAAGCCCTCCGCGCACATCGTGAACGTGGCGCGGGCGGCCTCATCGACGAGGACGCGCTGCACCGCGCGCTCGTCGCGAACACGATCGCCGGCGCCGGTCTCGACGTGTTCGTCAAGGAGCCGCCGGTCGGCCTGCTGCTGCTGGCGCTCGAGAACGTCGTCGTCACTCCGCACCTCGAAGCGTCGACCGACGAGGCAAGGAAGGCGCTGGCCCTGGTCGCCAAGTCGCGCGCCTGCGCTCGGGCGAGCCTGTCCCGGACGCCGGCCTTCAACGTGGCCGGAGGCGTCATCGACGAGTACGTCCGCCCCGGCATCCCGCTGGTCGAGAAGCTCGGCAAGGTCTTCGCCGGGCTCGCGCAATCGCCCGTCACGTCGATCGACGTCGAGGTGCGTCGGCGAGCTCGCCGGGCTACGACGCGCCGCGCCTGCTCGCGGCGCTCAAGGGCGTGTTCACCAACGTCGTCTCCGAGACCGTCTCGTACGTGAACGCCCTGGTCCTCGCGGAGCAGCGCGGCATCGAGGTGCGCCTGATCACCGACGCCGTCTCGGACATACCGCAACCTGATCACGCTGAGCGGCGCCCTGTCGGACGGCTCGCAGATCTCGGTCTCGGGCACGCTGACCGGCACCAAGCAGGTCGAGAAGCTCGTCGCGATCAACGGCTACGACGTCGAGGTGCCGATCAAGCACCACGTCGTGATGAGCCACGTCGACCGCCTCGGCATCGTCGCGGTCTACGGCCGCGAGTTCGGCGAGGCCTCGGTCAACATCGCGGGTATGCAGGTCGCGCGCACGGAGAAGGGCGGCAAGGCCCTCTCGGTGATCACCATCGACTCGCCGGCACCGGCGGGCCTGCTCGAGAAGGTCCGCGTCGCGATCGTGGACGCCGACATCATGCAGGATCGACATCGACGAGCAGTACTCCCTGCCGCTCACCGAGCATGATCCGAGCCCGTCCCGCGCACCGTCGCGGGCGGCTCCGTCGTTCCGGGGCCAGGTGCTCGGCGCCGGGTGCGGCGAGGAGGCGGTCGATGATCGCGAGGACCTCGTCCACGTCGCCGCTCGGCTCCCTGCCCGTGGGCAGCAGGGCGGAGTCGTGCAGAGCCCGTCGCTCATCAGCACGATCGCGCGGGCGACCAGGGGATCGCCGACCGCGTCGGCGACCACGGCGGTCCAGCTGTCGTGGAGGCGGGCGAGGCCGGCGCTCGCGCGCTCGTCGTTGCCCTGGGCGATGCGCGAGACGGCGAGGATGGTCCGGTCGAAGGTGTCGACGGCGAAGGACGTGCGGATCAGGTACGGGACGATGCCCGTCCGACGCGCGGATGCGCGCCACGTCCTCGTCAGGCGCTCGTCGAGGCGCTGGAGCAGGCCGTCGACGAGGGCGTCCTTCGAGGGGAAGCGGTAGAGCAGCCCGCCCTTCGGAGACTCCGGCCGCGCGGGCGACGCCGTCGTAGAGCAGGGCTGCGCGCTCGCCCTGCTCGTTCAGCAGCCCCTCGAACGCCGAGGACGCGGTCGCGGGCGGAGGAGGCGGGGGGCACGGCCTCCATCCTATGGTCGGCCTTGCGTTACTGTACCGAGCGGACGGTATACTCCTGGAGTCGCCGGCCGAGCCCTCCGGCGGCCCGGCGCGACCCGGGATTCCGAGAGAGAGCACCACCGTAACCGCCCGCACCGCCTCCGTGACCGTTCCCCCCACCTCCGCCGCGCCCGCCGCCGACCTGGGCAGGCGTCGGTCGCCGCGCGTGCTCGCCCTCGCGGTGCTGATGCTGCCGGTGCTGCCGGCCCTGGTGGACAACACCGTCCTCAATGCGCTGCTGCTGATCGCCGAGGACCTCGGGCCGGACGGGCACTGGAGCTGCTGTGGATCGTCGACGCCTATCCGCTGGTGCTCGCGGGCCTCCTGGTCGCCATGGGGAGCCTGGGCGACCTGGGTGGGCCGGCGGAGGCCGCCTGTGCTCGGCGCGATCGAGCCCGCGGTCGTCTCGATCGCCGCGGCCTTCTGCCCGGACAGGCCGGGGCGCTCATCGCAGCCCGGGCGGCGCTGGGACTGCCCGGCGCGACGCCGGCGCCCTCGACGCTGTCGCCCTGGCGCGCCTTCTTCCCGAACCGCGATCAGCGTCATCGCCATCGCGATCTGGGCGATCGGCTTCGGCGGTGGTCGGCGGGCCGGGCCGCTCGTGGGCGGGTTCCTGCTCGAGAGCTTCCGTGGGGCTCGGTGTTCCTGCTCGGTGGTGCCCGTGCTGCTGCTGCTGGCCGCCGCGCCGATCCTGGTGCTGGAGTCGCGCGACCCGCACCCGGGGCCGGTCGACGTGGTCAGCATCGTCCTCTCGCTCGCCACGATGGCGCCGATCGTCTACGCGGTGAAGTCGGCGGCCGAGCACGGGATCGATGCCGTGGCCGTGATCGCGCTGGTCGTCGGCGTGGTGAGCGGGGTGGCACTGCGCGCCGCCAGCAGCGGCGCGCGGTGCCGATGCTCGACCTCTCGCTCTTCCGCCGCGGCTCGTTCATGCAGGTGATCGTCGTCAACCTCCTCAGCGTCGTCGCGCTCGTCGGCGGCCTTTTCTTCGTCTCGCAGCACCTGCAGCTGGTCGTCAGCTCGCCGCTGCAGGTGTTCGTGCTGGTGCCCGACCTCGCGGTCACTCGATCGTGGCGGACTGGGCGTCGCCCGCCGCGCGCCGGATTCTCCGCGCGTGGTCGTGCTCGCCGGGCTCGTGGTGTCGGCCGTCGGCTACGCGCTGCTGGCCCTCGGCAGCGCCGTCGAGGAGGGCCACGGCGCTGACGGTCGCGGTCTCGTTCGCGTTCCTCGGGCTGGGCATCGGCGCGGCCGAGACGGTCTCGAACGAGCTCGTCCTCGCGAACGCGCCGGCCGATAAGGCCGGTGCCGCCTCGGCGGTGTCCGAGACGGCCTACGAGCCGGGCGCCGTGCTCGGGACCGCGACGCTGGGAACGGTGCTGTCCGCGGCGTACCGCAGTTGCGTGGTGCCGCCCGAGGGTCTCGACGCGGGGCAGGTGCAGCGCGCGGGGGAGACCCTGGGCGGTGCGGTGTCGGTCGCGGGTGAGCTGCCCGCCGACTCCGCGGCGAGCCTCCTGGCCTCGGCCGGTGCAGCGTCTGACGCCGGAGTGGGCTGGCTTATGTGATCGGAGTGGGCTCAAAGGCTCGAGCGGCCGTCGTCAGCCCGCGCCTGCGCCGCAGCCGAGTGCCCGAGAGTACGCTGGGGTCGTCTCTGCCCTCCCCGCACGCCTGAGGATGCCCCATGCCCTGCACCGTGAAGCTTCGCCGTCATCCCGAGACGGGATCGACCGGAGGTGATCGCCGAGGCCGGCGTCCTCGACGCGGTGACCGCCGACTCCGATCTGGTGATCGAGAAGATCCTGCTCGCTCGGGCGGCCCGCTTCCTCGAGACCGGCGATGTGCTCACCGACGAGGACCTCGCGGCGATCGCGGCGCACGACGCGATCCTCCCGAGCGCGTCGGCGGCGTGCCCGGCGACCCGGGGCGGCTGAAGGACGGAAGACGTGGAGTGCGACTGCTGCTGCGCCTGCGGTTCGCGCTCGACCACTACGTCAACCTGCGCCCGACCCGCGTGTACCCGGGCGTGCCCTCGCCGCTGTCCGCGCCGGGCGACGTCGACTTCGTGGTCGTCCGCGAGGGCACCGAGGGCCCCTACGTCGGCAACGGCGGGCGATCCGCCAGGGCACCTCGCACGAGATCGCGAACGAGGTCTCGGTGAACAATACCGGCGGCGTCGAACGCGTCGTGCGCCACGCCTTCGAGCTGGCCAGCGCCGCTCGAAACTCACCTTCGTGCACAAGACCAACGTGTCGCTTTCTCCGGATCGCTGTGGAAGTGCTGCTCGTGGACGAGGTGGGGCCACCTACGAGGACGTGGCCGTCGACTACCTCCACGTGGACGCGGCGACGATCTTCCTCGCGACCGACCCTGCCAGGGTTCGACGTCATCGTCACCGACAACCTCTTCGGCGACATCCTGACCGATTCGCCGCAGCGGCGCACGAAACGCAGCGTTTCACGACAAATGCGAAACGGTTAAACACCCGGGC
>NZ_CEEDEK010000006.1:0-181169 GCF_979253875.1 Rathayibacter sp. AC182
AACCACGAGGAGGCGGCAGAGTGGGTCGATCGTCTCCGCACCTGGACTTTAGACAATTTCACAATCGACGGCGGGTCTTTTGCCCGCGACGACGTGAAGTAGGCCAAATTTCAAGGACTCCTGCTCTAGCGAGTCTATGGTCAAAGCATGCCGCACGCACAGTCAAAGCGCACGCCAATTGACCCTGCTTGCCGCGCCGAAATTGCTATAAGCCTCCAGAAGTTGATAGAGGCAGCGCAGGAGGGTGATTGCCGCCTGGGTGGCGGGTCCTGCAGTCGATTCTCGCGCTGAAGCACATCGAAAAGCGCCCTTGGTCTCGCGTCGATTTGTCTATGGCGCTCAAGAATCAGTGTTCTATGGCCTCTTGGCTGGACTTGACCACGCGCGAGCTGCCGCGGACATTTTGGCGTCAGGGCGAAGCAATTTTGCACTTGCCACTCTGGTGCGTGGTTCGCTGGAATCTTATGCGCGCGCATGGTGGATCATTTCCGCCGACGACGCAAGAGATTTAGTGTCACGATGGCTTGCCGCCCATTCGCAGGAACTGCGAGATTCACTCAAGCGCAGTCCGGATAGCAAACTATCCGACCTGGACGGCAACGTCAGACCATTGCAAGAAGTCCTCAATGAGTACGAGATGGACCTGACTGAACTTTGGGGCTCCGTTCGAAAACGCCCTGGGTACACCGAGATGGCAGCGACGATGGCGGAAGTTTATGCCAGAACCTCGGGCGCGCTCGATACTCGGAACTCTCGGCAATTGCCCATGGCGAGGCTTTGGGTATTCACACGTTTATGTATGAGCGAGCGGGTAGAGCAGGAGTAATGCTTCCCGTTGACTTCGTACACGAACGAGCTTTCGAGATATATGCGCTAGTTTCTTTCACTACACTTACCTTTTACGAAAACTGGGGTTTCTCGCCCAATGCTCGGTGGGGGTCGAGCGTTGCTCGATGCCAATGAAGTTCAAGCTCGATTGAGCTAGTTCCGCATGCGCGTCCTATACAAGCGTGAGCTGCAGCGACCAGTCGGTCGGTTTGTCAACGGCTCGTCCGTCGTGGTCGGTGAAGACGTAGAAGTAGAAGGTGGAGAGCCGCTTGTCGTTGTTGCCCGACAGGGCGCCAGCTGCGTAGAGGCGGGTCGCCCATTGCTCCCCTACGACGGCTTGCGCCTGGAGCGGTGTACTCGTCGGGTTCGAGGATCTCCGAGTTGCCGACGAGGAGGTTGAGGCCCTTCACGGACACGCTGACCAGGGAGAGTGTCGGGTCGGCGCCGGAGTCCGGTTCGAGTTCCGCGGCGGGTCCGCGGTCCAAGAGGACGGAGACCTCGGCGCGCCGGTTGGTCAGGGATCGTCCCCTTAGGCGTGGGAGTTGTCGTGCGCGCGCGTGCGAGCTCGTGCAGCTGGGCGTCGGTGAGCCCGGGCCGTGAGGTGATCCGCTCGCCGGCGTCGGTGAAGAGGGTGCGTTGCATGAGGCGGATGTCGCGCTCGTGCTTGTTGACGATCTTGCGGACGAGTGGCGAGACCATGCCCGGAGTTTAGAGGGAGGAAGACAGCCCTCGGCCCGTCGTGGGACGCTGACGGTATGACCGCTCCCCGCACTCCTCTGGCGCGAACCGCTCTGATCGCGAACGGCATGGTGTGGTTCGGGGCGTCGGTGATGTTCTTCGCGATCGCCGGCGAGCAGACATACGCGGCGTTCACCGGCGAGTGGTTCAACGTCCTCGGCTGGGCACTGATCCTGGCCGTGGCGGTCGGTCTCGCGGTCGTGGGTGTGATCGAGAACCGGAGACATTCGAGCGGGGAAGACGTACAAGCGACGTCCTCGCCGCTGATCACCGCTCGAGCGCGGGTGGCCGTTTCACGCGCGTGACCGGGGGGTCGAGGGGCTTCCTCGTGCGGGCCGGCCCGTTCCGGGTCGACCCGCACACGCTTTCAGAGGGCGAGCGTGTGGAGCATGAGCACGGTGGAGCCGATGGGGGTTCCGAAGTCGGTGTAGTCCTGGGTCGCGCGGCGGTTGCTGATGAGGTCGAGGGCGACCAACTCCTCCTCGGATTCGTCGGTCATCGGGTCGGGGTCGTCGTCCCACGCTCGGAGCACGGTCCGGTCTGCGTCGAGGACTCGCCAGAGTCCCCAGACTCGGGCGATGGGGCCGGTCGTCCTCGTACTTGAAGACGAGAGCGGTCGCGGTGGCCAGCCGTGCGCGGCCGCGGCGACGATGAGCGCTCGCGCGGCGGCGGCGGTTGCGGCCTGGTCGCCGGAGGCGGTGGGCGGGGTCGACGGCGGCTTGCGCGTCGCGCAGCGCCGGGGTGTGTCCCCACACGTCGACGTCGACGGTGGGAGTCGTGGTGGTGGTCATGGTGGGCCTTTCTGCAAAGTCGAGGCGGGAGGGCGGGGACCGGCGGTTGCCGGTCCCGCGGAGCGGGCTAGCTGAGGCCCGCGGCGTCGGCTGCGGTGGTGTCGCCGGTGACGACCTGCTCGACCGGGGAGAGCGTGTAGCCCCAGGCCGCGAGCTGGCGGAAGTGAGCGGCGGCGCGCTCGTCGCCGCGGCGCCACGACTCCTTGCTCGTGTTCGCCTCCTCGCCTCCGAGAACGACGGCCAGCGCGACGAGGCGGGCCTTCGCGGGGTTCGCCTCGACCAGTGCGCCGAGAGCGTCGGCGTGGAAGCCGAGGGCTGCGTGATCCCGAGGAGGGTGTGCGCGAGCGTGTTGCCGTTGCTCATTCCGGAGGACACCGAGAAGCGGTGCACGGTGAGGCCCAGGGCGATCACCCGGTCCGCGTCCTTCGGGAGGTTCTTGCGGGAGAGGAACGAGGCGATCCACTCGCGGCGCACCGTCTCGGCCGCGTTCCACGCCTTGTTGCAGGAGATGAGGATGCGACGCTCGGCCTTCTGCTCGTCGAGTCCGGTCCGGCGGTGTTTCCGCCCTCCTTGCGGAAGCCCGCGGCGCGGGGGTCGGAGAGGTAGTAGCTGACATCGGCGCTCTTGCCGGTGAACACGACCCGGACGTAGGCGGCGCGTCCCTCGACGTTCTCGATGTCGGCGGCGTCCACGCGGGAGCCGTCCTCCTTGCGGAGGTCGCGGATGCTGGTGTGGCTGGTGTCGCCGTAGTAGACCTCGCTGTCGAGGATCGCGAACCCGCGGGCGGTCAGCTCGGCCTCCGCGGCGGCCTTGACCTGTGCGCGGGCTCGCTCGTCGCGGGCGCGCTGCGCGGTGTGGACGAACTGGGCGGGATCGGTGGTCGCGACCTTGATCAGCTGTCCGCGGGTCTGCTCGTCCTCCTCGAACTCCAACAGCACCGCGGCCTGATCCAGAGTCAGCTCGTGCTCATGGAGAACGGATGCGACCGTCGCGGACTCCGCGACGGCCAGGCCCTTCTTCACGGTCGCGGTCTTGGTACCCGTGCGCTTGGCGATCGACGCGGCGGACACGCCCTCGAAGGAGAGTTGCGCCCACGCGGCGGTGCGGTCCGCGGTCGAGAGTTCGGCGCGCTGGTCGTTCTCGATGATCTGCTGCACGATCCGGTCGGCGGTCGTCTCGTCGCCCTCCACGACGTACACGGGGATGCTGGCGACTCCGGCCTCACGGGCGGCGAGGGTGCGGCGCTGTCCGGCGCGGACGATGACGTTCCCGTGCTCGTCCCGGCGGGCGAGAACAGGGGGTGATGACGCCGTTCTCACGGATGTTCGCGATGAACTCGGGTGTGACCGGGGCGCTGGTGCGCACGTTCGCCTCAATAATGAGGTCCGCGGGTGCGACGTGCTGCATGGTCCCGGTTCCGGTGGTGATAGTCACGATGGTTTCTCCTCAATCGGTGTGCGACCATGAAGGTGACGAGTCCCGTGGTTCTAGTCCAACTACGGGGCTTTTGTCGTCTTCCTGATCGTTTTTCTTTGCCTCTCCGGCGGGATGAAACCAATTGAGTGGAGCCGGCGGAGTGACGGCTCTCTCGGGCGAAATAAGGGAGCGTGCGACCGCGTCCGAGAGGACGGCACGCAGCCGGCGGAGCGAGATAGGTTGGAAACCGCGAGAGGTGAAGAAAAACCTGGAATCGCGCCGCGCAGCGGCTCCCGCTGCGGCGCTCCGTCGCCGCTGCGCGAGCGGAAGCTCGCTGCCCCCGGAGGGGAACACCGGGGAGCGGGGGTCGCCCCACGCGGCCGGCCCGAAGGCCGGTCCCGCCCCGCTGGGTCAGAGCCAGCTCTCCGACCAGCCCTCGGGCGGGACGACGGCGTGCGCCTCGCCGGTCCAGTGGACGTAGTAGAGCGTGCTGCTGTAGTCGATCCCCGCGGTCACGTCCATCCGGCGGTTCTCGACGTCCGGCTCCGCACTGCTCCAACGGGTCGAGACATCCACGGCGCGAAGCTCTCCCCGTCGCTGACGAGCCGGGCGCAGACGGGGCAACGGAGTGCCTGGTAGGTCTCGCCGTCATCGGTCACGGTCTCGACCGTGAGGACCGGGGCCGCGGCCCATACCTGCTGGTGCAGGCTCTCGATCGTGGCAAGCATCGCGCTCCGCGTTCGCGGCGGGGCTGAGGAACGCGATCAGCGCGGCCGCGTGGTCGGTGCCGTCATCTATGACGGGGAACCCGCCTGGGGTGCCCTGCCCGGGCAGGGTGAGGGTGTTGCGGACGTGCGCGAGGATCTCGGCGTCCGTGGCGGCGGCGTCCTCGTCGGACTCGTCGCGGCGCGTAGTGAGGATGAGGTCGAGCTGGGCCGAGGTGGCGCGGCCGGTGTCGGTGCGGATCATGGTCTGTTCCTCTCAGCGGGTGACGGTCTAGGCGTGACGGCGGATCGCGGCGCGGCGGCGTACATGACGCACACGCGGAACGAGCCGCTGGTGAAGCCGTGCAGCTCGTCGGAGTGCCACGCCTCCCACGTCCCCGAGGGGCGGCGGGTGACGAGCACGGACGGCGTGGTCTTCGGGTCGGTGCCCTCGACGCGGACGCTGACCGCGCGAGTGTTCGCGAGGGTGAGGTAGGTCTCTGCCGTGGTCTGCGGAACGGTGCTGGTCTGCATGGTGTGGGTGCTCCCTCTGGCTGATCGTTTTTCTTTGCCTCTCCGGCGGGGAAAACCGTTTGAGTGGAGGCGGCGCAGTGACGCCGCTATCGGGCGAAATAAGCCCGCAGGGCGCGTCCGATAGCGGTGGCACGGAGCCGATGGAGCGAAATAGGTTGAAACCGCGGAGAGGTGAAGAAACGCGGAGAATGGGCCGCATCGCGGCCTCCGATTCGCGGTGCTCCGTCGCCGCTGCGCGTGCGGAGTCGCGCCCCGAACGGGATGCCGGGGAGTGTGAGGGGGTCGCCCCTCACGGGCCGGCGGCGCCGGCCCCCGCTCGAGCGGCCGGTGTCGGCGTCGGGTGCGACGAGGGAGCATGTGGGAGCTGGCACACCGGACGCGCGCGGAATCGGCATCGACGGTGGTGCGCAGCAGCGCGGCGACGAGCTCCGCGGCGATCGCGGAAGTGCGCGCGGCGATCCCGGAGGATCACGTCATTTTGTACGTGCTCCGGGTCGACGGCGGATCGGAGTAGGGACTACTCCGCTGCGGTGCGCGCGGCGCTCTCGCGCTCGGTCGCGACGCGGAGGATCCTGCGCTGCACCGGCACCTGGACCACCAGCAGTGCGACGTAGGCGACGGTCGCGAAGATGCGGCCGGGAAGCCAGTTGGTGCCGTCGACCCACATGGAGGCGATCAGGAAGCCGAGGCCGACCTCGAAGGTGACATAGACGCGCACGAAGTCGCGCGCGGACTTCCGGTTCTGGATCGGCAGGTGCCGGTTCGGGATGCGCGCCAGCAGCACGGCGCCGGTGATGAAGAGGGCAGGGGCCATCACAACGAGGACGTTGGGGAGGAGGGAGTCGTACACCATCGCTTCTCTCGATCTACTCGGCCGCGGGAGCGGCGCTGCGGCGCGGGGTGCGCTGCGCGGCCGTCGTGACGACGGCGGTCGCGCGGGTGAGGTTGGGGCCGATCGCGTCGGCCTCGATCACTCGGCCGGTGCGGCGGTTCTCTCCCTCACCCCAGGCGACAGTGTGCTCGTAACCTACGACAATCACGCCGTCGCCCTTGTGGGAGGAGGCGAGCACGTGCTCGCCCAGCTCGAACTTCGCTTCCACGAAGTGCGTCGTCGGGGCCTCGTCGCGGTCCACTCCTCCGCGGAACTCGCCGGTGTTCTCGATCACGCGCAGCTTCACGATCTGCACGCGGCCCGCCTGCACGGCCTCGGGGTCGGTGGCGAGGTTCCCGGTGATCGTCCTGGTGCTCATCTGTCGTCTCCTGCTCGTGCGGTTCGTGGGTCGTCCCGTCGACGTCGGCGGGATCTCGTTCGCGGCGTCGGCCGCGGGGGTGTCGGTGGGGGCGCCTCGATGCCCCAGGACGCGAGCGTCGCGTCGGGAGGCCTCGACGGGCGGCTCGGACAGCGCCCTGCGCTGTTCGAGCTCGGCGCGCGTGACGGCGACGCTCGGGAGACGCCGCCGTCGCCGTAGGCGAGGCGGTGGTACCGATCGGCCTCGTTCTCCAACCAGTCGACCTCGCCCTTGACGGTCTGCGCGCCCGGCGAGGTACCCGGCCCGGTAGTCGTCGCCGGTGACGTCCGGGCCGGTCACGCTGCGTGCTTCGACGAGGTCGGGGCGGAAGCCCGACCAGTGGTCCTCGTCGCTCGCGACGACCACCGGGGCGGCGGAGTAGCCCAGCTCCTCGGTGATGTACGCGAGCGCGGCGGGGTTCGTCGTGATGTCGACGGTCGTGTACTCGATGCCCTTCTTCTCGAGCACCCGGTAGGTCATGGTGCACTGCACGCACGACGGCTTCGAGTAGACGGTCAGAGCCACGGGCCCTCCTTCGTCCAGTAGTCCGCGTGGGCGTCCACCTCGTCGAGGTCACCCTGCGTGGAGTGAATCAAGAGCCACCAGTCGACGGCCGCATTATGACCGGCCTTCTCGAGCATCTGAGCGATTACGGTCACCTTCGCGCAGGAGAGGGTCGGCGCGATCGCCCTCGCGACGTCCACGCTTGCGAGCTGCGGCGTAAGCGTCAGCGGCGGCGAGGAACGTGGCGACCGCTTCGCTGTAGCCAGCATCGGCAGCGAGGTACGTCGTGACGGCTTCGGTGTTGTCCGGCTCGTTCATCGCTGGATTCCTTCCGGGGTGTGGGCGTCGCCCTCGTCGTCATCGGTCGCGTGCTCCGCGATCCACAGGTCCGCGGCCTCGTCTCGTCCGAATGCTCGCAGGAGTCCGGCCAGCGCGTCGACCTCCGCGCAGTTGAGGCGCGGGGCCACGTCGACGGCGGTGTCTCCGCTGAACACGGATGCGAACTCTGCCATCGCGTCGAGGAGGGTCGGCTCCTGGGGCGGGTGCGGTGCTGATCGTGTCGGTCATCGTGGGTTCCTTCTCGGTGGTGGTGGGCGGGTCAGTGCTGCTCGGAGCGGTAAGGGTGTCCACGAACATGACGCCCTCGGGGCCGGGAATCGTGGCGGTGTGAGCGAGCGCCCACCCGTTGCGTGCCATGCCCGAGAGGTCGACGTCGCGCTCCGCGATCCGGCGCAACTGGCTTTGCATCCCGTCTTCGTTCGCGGCCGGGACGAAGGTGCTGACGGTGGTGATCTGCTGCATGTTCCTTCTCTTCCTCATCGTTTTTTGCCGTGATTCTCAATCAGGTTTGTCAAGCCAGCGGGGGTGGTCTGGCTCGGTCGTTCTTCCTCTCTCCCAGCGTTTTTTGCCTGGAAGGCACGTGGAGTGCCGAGCAGGGTCGGAGGTGGGAGCGCAACCCGGAGGGCGGAGGAGGAGAGGTTGTCGGCGCGATGTGAGGGAGCGCAGCGACCGCGTGTCGAGAACCTCGGAGGAGCCGGCCGCGCAGCGGCCGCGCGACGCCGGAGGCCCGTATGCTGCCGAAGGCTTCCAGGCAAAATGCGCGCAGCGCACAGCACCGCGTCGACCGGAGGTCGGCGTCCATGTCAGTGCCCGCATCCGGAGATCGTCTGCGCACCAGGGACGTGCTGCTCGATCGGGGTGCACGTGCGCTGTCTCTGTATGCAGCGCGAACCGCTGAGAAGCCGCATATCTCCGCGGAGCAGGCCGGTTCCGCCGCGCCACCGGTGCGAGCATGACCGTAGGAGGCCGGGATGCGTGACGCGGTGATGGTCGTCGAAGACGACGTCGAGATGGGCGAGCTCATCGGCGGGGTCTCACCGGCGACGGCTACGACGTCGCCCTGTTCTCGAACGGGGTCGACGCGCTGAACGCGGCGCGCGACGCGGACTACGCCGCCGCGGTTCTCGACGTGATGCTCCCCGGAATGAGCGGCTTCGAAACGCCGGCACCTGCGCGGCCGGTGCCACTCTCCCGGTGATCATGCTCACCGCCCGAGACGCCCTGCAGGACCGCGCGTGCTCGACGCAGGCGCCGCCGACGACTACCTCGCCAAGCCGTTCCACTTCGAGGAGCTCTCCGCTGCCTACGAGCCATGATCCGCAGAGAGCACCTCACGAATCGCGCGCCGGTCATGATCGGGAACCTGCGCATGGACCTGCACGCCCACTCCGCGACGATCGACGGCGCCGTCCTGCCGCTGAGTCCAAAGGAGTTCGGAGTCCTCCGCGCGCTCGCGGCGCGTGCCGGGGACTTCGTGCCGCGGAGGAGATCCTGCTCGAGGTGTGGGGGTCGGCGGACTTCGTGGACCACAACATCGCGGAGCAGTACGTCAGCTACCTCCGCCGCAAGCTGGCCGCGGGCGGCGCGTCGGTCCAGATCCTCACCCGTCGGGGTGCGGGCTACCGGCTCGGGGTGAAGCCGTGAGCTGGCGGTCCCTGTCGATCCGGGTGCGGATCACGGTGTCGAGCCTGCTGGTCGCGATGCTGTTCTTCGGGATCGTCGCGATCGTCGTGCGTGAGCAGCTCGATCACATCCTCGATGCCTCCACCATCGAGCTGGTCCGCTCGGGTGCATCGCAGGCGCTGATCGAGGAGAGCCGCGACACCGCCGAGGCCGTCGTCGGCGGCGTCAGCACCACCCTGCTGATCGCCCTCGCGATCCTCTTCGTCGCGTTCGCCGCCACCTCCTGGCTCCCTGGTCGGCCTCGCCCTGCGCCCCGTCGGCCGCATGCGCGCCATCGCCGACCGGCTACGCCACGGCCGCTCCACCGAGCTGTTCCCCGTCGGACCGGCCCGCGACGGGCTCTCCGACCTCGCCGCGACCCTGAACGCGCTGATCGAGGATCTGCGGGAGTCCGCGGACCGGGAGCGACGGCTCGTCGCCGACGCGAGTCACGAGCTGCGCACCGCTCGCCGCCCTCCGCACCCGCCTCGAGCTCGCCGAGCGGGTCCGCGACGATCCAGCGGCGCTCTACGCCGACGTCGTCGACGCCCGCCGCTCGATCGACCGCCTCCAGTCCTTGACCGACGGGCTGCTGATCCTGTCGAGGATCGACGCCGGCACCGTCACCGGCGACGCCTCCTCGGCGGCCCTGCGCGAGGAGGTCGCCTACAGCGTCGACCGCGCCCGGATGCTCGCTCGCGACCGGGATCTCGCGATCGACTTCGTCGCCCCCGCCTCGATCGCCACAGCCCGCTACCTGGCCCCTGACCGACTTCGGCCGGATCCTGGACAACCTGCTCGCCAACGCCGTCACCGCCACCCCGGACGGCGGCAGCGTCACCGCGACCCTCGTCGAGCGCGCCGACGAGATCGTCCCTCTCCGTCGACGACGACGGCCCAGGCGTCCCCGACGCGTTCCTCGCCATCGCGACCGACCGCTTCACCCGCCCGGACGCCGCCCGCTCCCGCGAGGGCGGTGCCGGCCTGGGCCTCGCGATCGTCGCCGGGCTCAGCCGAGCCGCCGGCGGAACGTTCACGATCCGCAACCTCGTACCGAGCGGGCTCGGCGTGGAGGTCCGCCTCCCCGTGACGCCGCCCGACCAGACCTCTCGCAAGGAGAACCGATGATCGACCCCAATCCCTCCTCGACGGCGCCGGACCCTGGGCGATCGCCCTGGTCTGCCTGATCGCGTTCGTCGAGACGGGCCTGCTGATCGGGTTCTTCCTCCCCGGCGACACCCTCCTTTCCACCGGTGTCTTCGTCGCGACCGGTGTGGTCTCCCTCCCGGTGCCGGTCGTGATCCTGATGGTCGCCGGGTCCGCCTTCCTCGGCGATCAGCTGGGGTTCGTCATCGGCCGCGAGACCGGCCCGCGGATCTTCGAGCGCAAGGACAGCGGCCTGTTCAGCCGCTCGAGCGTCGCCCGCACCCAGTCGTTCTTCGACCGCTTCGGCGGATGGGCGGTCACCATCGCCCGCTTCGTCCCGGTCGTGCGCACCTTCGCCCCCGTCGCCGCCGGCGTCGGAAGGATGCACTACGCGCACTTCGTCGGCTTCAACGCCCTCGGGGCGGCCGTCTGGTCCACCGGCGTCATCCTGCTCGGCTTCTTCCTCGCCCGGATCCCCGGCGTCGCGGACTTCGTCGGGAAGTACATCGACATCGTCCTCGTCGGCATCGTCGTTCTCAGCCTCGCCGGCATCGCCCTCACCTACTGGCGGCAGAGGAACCGTGCCCGCCGCGACGCCGCCTGACCGCGGACGTCAGACGGTCGGCGCCGGGACGGCCGCGCGCGGTCGACGGCCGGCCGCGATCACGGCGACCAGCAGCAGGAACACCGCCAGGGCCGTCAGAGTGACGGGTCCCGTACCCAGCCCGAGCCTGCTGCGGCGCACCGGATCCGCGAGCCAGTCGCAGACCGACGCCCCGAGCGGCCGGGTGACGACGTAGGCGGACCAGAACGCGAGGACCGCGTTCCTCCCCGTGAACCGGTGCGCGAGGGCCGGCACCGCGATGATCGCCGCGAACAGGACGGCGGAGGGCAGGTAGCCGAACCCGAGGGTCGTCGCGGTCAGGTCACCGGCGGCCGTGCCGAGTGCGAACGTCCCGGAGACGGCGAGCCAGTAGAAAAGGGCCCGGCGCGGTGTCGTGATCGAGTGGATCGACAGCGTCCGCTCCACCCGCCACCACACGGCGAAGACCGCGGCGAGAGCCGCCGCGAACCCGAGAGTGGAGACGAGGTAGGGGACGTCGGCGACCACGTGCAGCACGTCGGCGGCCATCGTGCCGAAGACGCTCACCATCAGCACGGCCAGCCAGTAGACCCAGGGGATGTACCGGCGGACCGCGAACTGCAGGGCGAGGGCCGCGAGAAACGCGAGCTCGGTCAGGCCGACCACGATCACCGGGTCGAACGCGGTCGCGAGGAAGTCCGACGCCGTCTCGCCCATCCCGGTGGTCAGCACCTTGAGGATCCAGAACAGCGCCGTCGCCTCGGGCACCGTGGAGGCGCCGTAGCGGCCGGCGAGAACACTGCCGCGAGGTCGAAGGGCGGTGTTCGGCGCGGGGCGGCGAGGTGCGTCATCCCGTCATGCTCGAGGAGCCTGCGGTGCCGGATGCTGGGGTGTTCGCCGGGGTCGTTGAAGATGCACACAGCGGCCCGGTTTCCGGCCGAGCACGGCCGTCGCGATCCCTACTCTCGGAAGCGCTCGCGGGAACCCTCGCGACTCCTCCCCGACCAGAACGGACTCGATGGACATCTTCCAGGCGATCATCCTCGGCGTCATCGAGGGGCTGACCGAGTTCCTCCCGGTCTCCAGCACCGGGCACCTCACCATCGCCGAGAAGCTGATGGGCCTGAAGGTCGACGACGTCGGGGTGACCGCGTTCACCGCGATCATCCAGATCGGCGCGATCGCCGCCGTGCTCCTGTACTTCCGGAAGGACATCGCCGAGCTCGCTGTCGCGTGGTTCGTCGGGCTGCGGCACTCCCGCAGCGCAAGCGGACGAACTACCGGATCGCCTGGTACGTGATCCTCGGATCGATCCCGATCGGGATCATCGGGTTCCTCGGCAAGGACCTCATCAGCGGCGGCCTGCGCAATTTGTGGGTGGTCGTCGCCGCGTTGCTCGGCTGGAGCGTCGTGATGCTCGTCGCCGAACGCGTCGGCGCCCAGGCCAAGGATCGCCGCGCGATCACCCGGAAGGACGCGGTCATCATCGGCCTCGTGCAGTGCATCGCGCTGATCCCCGGCGTCTCTCGCTCCGGAGCGACCATCAGTGGAGGCCTGTTCCGCGGGCTCGATCGAGTGACCGCGACGAAGTTCGCGTTTTACCTCTCCATCCCCGCGCTCACCGCCGCCGGAGCCTACGAAGCGGCGACCGCCGCGTCCGAGGTCAGCGCGAGCGTCGGCTGGATCCCCACGCTCGTCGCCACCGTCGTCTCCTTCGTGGTCGCGTACGCGTCGATCGCGTGGCTGCTGCGCTTCGTCGCGGGCCACGGCTTCGGCGTCTTCGTCGCGTACCGCGTCGCCCTCGCCCTCGTCCTGTCCGGGCTGCTGCTAACCGGGACGATCGCGGCCAGCTGACCCGATTGCCCGGCGGGGGTCCTACCGGACACACTGGACGGCGACGCCCGCTACCTCGTCCGCCACCCTTGCGAAAGGCTGTCCTGTGCAGTGGAATCTCGAAGTCGTGCCCGTCAGCGTCGGGGACGTCGACCGGGCGAAAGCGTTCTACGCCGACCAGGTCGGGTTCCACCTCGACCTCGACGTGCGGATCAGCGACGAGATGCGCATCGTGCAGCTCACCCCGCCCGGCTCGCACAGCAGCATCCAGCTCAAGGCAGGCTCCACCCGCCTGGAAGGGCTGCAGCTCGTCGTCGACGACATCGACGCAGCCCGTGCCGAACTCGCCGAGCGCGGCGTGGACGTCAGCCCGGTGTCGTATCTCGAGGACGGGGTCCGGCTCGAGGGCCGCGGCGGGGAGTGGAACTCGTTCGTCTTCTTCACCGACCCCGACGGCAACACCTGGGTCATTCAGGAACGCCCATCGACCAGCTGACTCCGGCGGTCGTGGTCGCGGCGGTCGCGATCTGCGCGGCAGTCTCCGTGGCCGTACTCCGCGCGTTCGGGGTCGTCTCGTTCGCGCGGCCGGCGCTGGCGATCCTCCGTGGGGCTGTTCAGCTCGGGGTGCTCGCGGTGATCCTCTCGGGAGTCGTCGCGGACATCCGCTGGGTCCTGCTCTTCCTGGTCGTCATGTTCGGTGCCGCGGTGCTCACCGCGGCCGGCCGCCTCGGACGCTCCCGGCGCACGGTCCTCGCCGTCACCGCGGCGATGGCGGCCGGCGTCGCGCTCAGCGCCGGGATCGTCTTCGGTCTCGGGGCCGTCCTGTTCACTGGCCGCTACGTCCTCGCGGTCGGCGGGATCCTCCTCGGCGGCGCGATGACCGTCGCCACCGTCACCGGCCGAGCGCTGGCCGCGACGCTCGCCGACCGCTGGGACCAGGTCGAGGGCTGGCTGGCTCTCGGCGCCCGGCCGCGGCAGGCCACGATCGGCCTGGCGCGGGAAGCGGCCTGGACCGGGCTCGTCCCGCTGACCGACCAGACGAGGACCACCGGTCTCGTCGTCCTGCCCGGTGCGTTCATCGGCGCCGTCTTCGGCGGACTCTCGCCCGTCGCGGCGGGGATCTTCCAGATCGTCGTGCTCGCGGGCCTGATCGCCTCCGGGTCGATCGTGGCCGTCGTCCTCCTGACGATCCTCCGCGGCGAGGTGGTGAAGCCTCAGCCCTGACGGTTCGTCAGCCGAGGGCCCGCCGTCGGGCGCTCCGGCGCCAGAGGGGCGGCGGTGACGACACGCGCTCGATGTGCAGCTGGACCGCGAGCGGCGCCTAGACGATCAGCGCCACTCCCGCGCCCAGGAGCAGCCCGCCGACGGTGTCGGAGATCCAGTGCGCACCGAGATAGGTGCGGCTGAGCATCATCGCCACCGTGTACACGGCGCCGGCGATGCGGACCCACCACAGCGGGAACACGATCGCGAGGACCACCGCGGTCGTCGCGGCGTTCGCGCTGTGGCTGGAGGGGAACGAGCCGAAGTCGGCGTTCACGAGGATCTCCAGCGGCCGCGGACGCCCGACCGCGTTCTTGAGCACCTGCACCAGCAGCCCGCTCAGCGGCGCGGCGATCGCGAAGTACGCCGCCGCCCACCGACCCCGCCAGATCAGCAGCGCAGCGAACACGACGAGCGGGACCACGATCGTGCCGACGATCCCGCCGCCGAGGCTGTTCATCACCAGCGACGGCACCAGCCAGAACGTCGACCGGTGCTCGACGACCTCGTTCATCCACGCGGTGTCGAACCCGAACGGCTTGTCGTGCTCCCGATAGAAGACCAGCGCGGCCAGGAGTCCCGTGAGCAGCACCGCGAGGCCCGCCGAGATCAGGCGGCCAGCGCCGCGCCGCCCGATACGCGATCGCACCGTCTGTCGCGGGTTCCGGTTCGGCATCAGTGTCGTCCTCGTCTCTCGACGCGGGCGCGTCGAAGGACTCCACGCTACGAACGCCCGGCCTGTGGCGGCGGAGGATTTCCCCGCATCCGTTGTGAAACCACAGAGCCTCAGCTGCTCCGCTCGGTGCCGACCTGATCGCGGTCGGGGAGCTCCGGGGTCGTTGTGAGCAAACACAACACAGCAGGGCGCATCCCGAGCCGCCGCCCCCGTCCCGGCTGGGACTCTGCGGGCATGGACACTTCAACGACGACGACCCGCTTCCCGGTGCACCGGCTGCTCAGCAAGGTCCCCGAGGTCACCATCTGGTTCTGGATCATCAAGATCCTCTGCACCACCGTCGGGGAGAGCTTCGCCGACTGGATCAACATGGTCCTCGGCGTCGGCCTCATCGCGACCGCCGTGATCTTCATCATCGTCACCGCAGGCGTCCTCGCGATCCAGATGCGGCTGCGTCGCTACGTGCCCGCCGCGTACTGGCTGACCGTAGTCGTCATGAGCGTCACCGGCACCCTGCTCACCGACATCCTCACCGACCAGCTCGGCGTGCCCCTCTGGGCCAGCGCCCTCGTCTTCTCGGTCCTGCTCGCGATCGTGTTCGGCGTCTGGTTCTCGAAGGAGCGCACCCTCTCCATCCACAGCATCGACACCACCCCGCGCGAGGCGTTCTACTGGCTCACCGTCCTCGTCACCTTCGCGCTCGGCACCGCGCTCGGCGACTGGACCCTCGAGCTCACCGGCTGGGGTCCCGGCGTCTCGATCCTCCTGCCCCTCGCCCTGATCGCGATCGTCACCGGACTCTGGCGCTACGGAGCGAACCCCGTCCTCGCGTTCTGGATCGCCTACATCCTGACTCGCCCCCTCGGCGCCAACATCGGCGACTGGCTCGGCCTCTCCCCCGACGAGCAGGGCCTCGGCCTCGGCACCTTCGTCACCAGCATCGTCTTCCTTCTCGCGATCCTCGCCACCGTCGTGTACCTCTCCTCAGCAAGGCCGACGTCGACAAGGGCGCGCCGGAGCACCACAACCCACCCATCGCGCGAGAGCGCCGCTCGCTCGTGGCGCTGGCGATCCTCGCCGTCGCCGTCGTCGGACTGCTCGCCTTCACGAACAGCCAGCCGCACACCACTCCGGCACCGGAAGGCGCGGCCCCGGCCTGCGACACGTCGGGAACACCGTCCGCAGCCGACGCAGAGGCGTCGGTGCAGGCGGACTTCCCGGCCGCCGACGTGCAGAACTTCCAGACGATCTCCGCCGACACCCTCGCCCTCGTCACCAGCGGCGACCAGTCCGGCGCGAAAGCTCGCGCCGCCGACCTCGAGACCGCCTGGGACGACGCGGAGCCCGCACTCAGCGCCGCGAACTGCCAGACCTGGACCTACGTCGACCAGCAGATCGACCCCGTCCTCTCCTCCGTCCGCTCCGGCAGCCCCGACCCGGCCGCCGAGAAGACGAGCATCCAAGACCTGCTGACCACCCTCACCGGACGCTGACCCATGACCACCTGCAGCACCACAGCGCGACCCTTCTTCCGAAAGCGAGACGCGCAATGACCGACTGGCAGATCAACGGCCTCCCCTCCACCCCCTCCTCGTCCACTTCGTCGTCGTCCCACTTCCCCTCGCCGCCCTGATGCTCATCCTCGGCAGCGTCTGGCCGGCCGCCCGCCGACGCCTGGGCGTGATCACTCCGATCACCGCCCTCGTCGCCCTTCTCGGAGTCCCGCTCGCCACCCAGGCCGGCGAAGCGCTCGAACGGCAGGTCGACCCCTCCGCAGCACCCTCGAACGCCACGCCGAGCTCGGCGATCACCTGCTGCCCTGGGCCGCCGGACTGTTCGTCCTCTGCGTCGCGCACTGGCTCTGGTTCCGCGCCCGCGGGAAGAACTCCGCCGCCACGAGCGGACGGAGCGCTCGGTCAGTCCCTCGCTGATCCTCGCCGCTCTCGCGATCGTCGTCGCAGTGGGAGCGACTGCGAACGTCATCCAGATCGGCGACACCGGAGCTCACGCCGTCTGGTCTACGTCCGAGGACGGCTCGACAGCTCCCGCATCCGGGAAGTGAGCAGCGCGAGACGACGATGACGTCACTGCCGAGCGAAGACCAGTGCGCCATCAGTCCGAAGCTCTCCCGCTCAGCGGGTCGAGGAAGGCGCGCCAGTCCGTGCCGGTGCGAGACGCGGGACGAGGCGGACGGAAGGACGACCATGCCGACGAGCTCCACGAGGGTCTGGGTGACGACGACGACCGGTGCGAGCGCGAGCGACGCGGGCAGCGCGAGCGCGAGCGGCAGGACGACGAGGGAGTTGCGGGTCGCTCCGCTGAACACGAGCGCACGCGCCGCGGAGTACTTCGAGACGGAAGAGGCGGGCGACACCCAGACCGGCGGCGATCATGACGACGAGGAACCCCGCGTAGATCGGGACGAGGACGAGCAGCTGTCCCGAGGCCGCGCCGACGGCGCCGGCCTGGGAGGCGACGACGACGAACAGGGTCCCCATCATCAGCGGCACCATGAGGCCGAGCATCGTCAACTCGATGACCCGGCCCGCCCGGTGCCGGCGGCCGAGGGCCTGCACGAGAGCGGCCGCGGTGAGCGGCACGACGATCAGCAGCAGGAACGCGCGCGCGAACGGGCCTACCTCGACAACGGCGACGCCCTCCGGCCCGAGGAAGAGCAGCAGGTACAGCGGCAGGAGCAGGATCTGCGCGAGCATCAGCAGCGGCGCCGCGGCGAGCAGCCGATCGGACGCGCCTCCGGCGAGGCCGGCGAAGACGATCACGTAGTCGATGCACGGCGTCAGCAGCACCAACAGCACCCCGAACAGCAGCGAAGGAGTGTCCGCTACGAACCGGGACAGGCCGTAGGCGACGACGGGCACGACGACGAAGTTCACGACCCCGACCGCGGCGAGGAATCGGCCGTCGCGCAGTGACCGGCCGATCGCGGCGAACGGGACGCCGAGGAACGTGGCGAACAGCAGCAGCGCGAGCACCGGCTCGATCGCGACCTCCAGACGGTGCGCGGCGGGCAGCAGCAGCCCGAGCGCGGCGCCGGCAGCGATCGCGGCGAGGTAGAGGGCGATCTGGCGGTGCTCGAGCCAGGCGACGAGCGCGCTCACGACAGCAGACCGGGAAGAAGGAGGGGCACGGGGTGCAACGGTAAACGTTCGAGCCGCGCGAAGGTCAAGCGGGGCCGGGAGCCGTAGGGTCTGGGTGTGCGGATCTCGGACGTCAGCAAGCGCAGCGGCGTCTCCGCGACGGCGCTGCGGTACTACGAGTCCATCGGACTCATCACCCCCGGCCGCAGCAGCAACGGGTACCGCGACTACGACGCGGACGTGCTCGCACGCCTGGACCTCATCGAGTCCAGCAAGGAACTCGGCCTCCCGCTCGAGGACATCGGCCGGCACCTGCGTGCCCTCGAAACCACCTCCTGTACGGACGTCCGCGACGGCCTGCGCCCGCTGCTCGCGGAGCGGGTGCGGCAACTGGACGAGAAGCGGGCGAGGCTCGACGAGCTGCGCCGTCGCCTGAATCGCGCGGACCACGATCTCGCCGCGTGCCCTGACCGGGACGAGCGCTGTCCCGCCGAGTGCATCTTCCGCGCCCGCTAGCGACGCGCCTCATCCGCCGGATCCAGCCCGTAGCGTCAGCGACGCGGAATCGGCAGGGCCTGCTGGTGAGGGGATGTAGCTGGTCTGGTCGCGGAAGATCGCCCAGATGACGTTGATGCGGCGCCGGGCGAGGGCGATCAGCGCCTGCTTGTGCGACTTGCCCTCTCGTCGTTTCCGTTCGTAGAACGAGCGCGAGACCGGGCAGTTCCTCGAGGCGATGAACGCCGCTTGAAAGCAGGCGTTCAACAGCCGCCGGTCGTAGCGCCGTGGCCGGTGGTGGTTGCCGGAGATCTTCTCGGAATCACGCGGTACCGGAGCGAGGCCCGCGAGCTGGCGAGCCGGTCGGGCGTCTCGAACGCGGCGAGGTCAGTGCCGGTCGCGGCGAGGAAATCCGCGGCGAGCCTGCGCCCGAAGCCCGGAATCGACACCAGCAGATCCGCGGACCTGCTGTCCTGCAGAACGGCTTCGATCTCCGCATCGAGCTCCGCGACCTCGTCGCGGATGCGGAGCAGATCACGCGCGGAGCGGCTCACCAGCCGAGCCGCTGCCCCTCCCCACGACGACCGACGCCTGCTCGTGAGCAGCGTCGACCGCCGTCTTCGCCACGGCCGCGGACTTCCAGCAGCCCTGCCCCTTCAACCATGACGCTCAGCCGGCCGCCCATCCGCCTGATGGCGGAGGGTGTCGCGTATCGGGTGAGCAGCACCAGAGGTCCCCTGGTCGTCGCGTAGTTGAACGCTCCCTCGAGTGACGGGAAGTAGTGGGCCAGGATGGCGCGCAGCCGGTTCACTGCGCGGGTACGGTCGTGCACCAGATCCTCCCGACGCGCCGAGAGCAGGCGCAACTCCGTCGTGACCTCATCGGCCTGACGCATCAGCGTCACGTCTCGCCGGGTCCTGGCCTGGTCGGCGATGATCACCGCGTCCTTCGCGTCCGTCTTCGCCTCGCCACGGTAGGCACCCGAGGCGTGGTGCACGACGCGGCCCGAGATGTAGAACAGCGGCTGCGCGTGCGAGCTGAGGAGCGTTTGCAGCAGCCCCGTCCCGCCATGGTTGAGGTCCGTCGCCCAGGCGACATCGGTACCGCCCGGCAGGGACGCGACGTCGCCCATCAGGGTCAGGATCGACGCTTCGCGGTTCTTGAACCGTTGCGAGAGCAGCTTTGTTCCGTTGCCATCGATGACGACGCAGTGGTGTTCGGTCTTGCCGGCATCGATACCGGCCCAGAGTTGGGGCACGCAGGGTCCTTCCGTCGAGGGGTGCGGTGCGCCGTGAACGACCTTGCCGGCATGTCCTTACGGGGCGATCTGGTCGCGTTTCTCAATGAGCGGTCCTGCCGTTGCGTGGTCCCGGGCGGCTGATCACGGCGTGCCATCAGGGCGGCTGAAGGCGGTCAGCCATACCCGAGACCCCTGGCGCGTTCCGGAGCCTACAACTGCCCCGAATCCACGGAAATAACGGTAAGGAAGGCGGTTCTCCGCCTTAGCAACCGGAGGGCGCAGTGCAACCCGGAGGGCGGCGGGTGGAGAGAGTTTCGGCGCGAAATAGGGAGCGCAGCGACCGCGTGCCGAAAGTCTCGGAGGAGCCGGTGGCGCAGCCACTTGAACGGAGCCCGTAGGTAGCTACGACCGCAGCGAAGCGGAGGGAGCCGCCGAAGGCTTCACGGCAAAAAGCGTGGAGCCCACCGGGCGACACTAGGGCGGCCGGCGCAGCCGGGCGGGCCTGCGGCGGCGCTCCGTCGCCGCTGCGCGAGTGCAGCTCGCGCCCCGGAACGGGGACGCCGGGAAGTGTGAGGGGCGCCCCTCACGGCTACCTACCCAGGTAGGTAGGTAGCCCAATCCCGTCCAGCTCGCCGCGGCCGATTCCTGAGCTGCCTCCTCGGCTGCGGCCTGGCGGGCGGCGTCGACTTCGATAGCGGTGCGGTGCCCCTGGACGTCGGCGTAGGCGACTTTGTAGGGGCGGGTCCCGTCGTTCCAGTCGAGGGCGACGGTCACGCTCTTGGGGTTCACGCGGGTCACGACGTGCCAGCCGAACCGGTGCTTGATCGCGTCGCCCTTGGCGATCGTCTCGCGGCTGTGGATCGTGACCTGTCCCGCAGCGGCCTGCGCCTCGCGGACGTCCGACCAGTAGTCGCGCTGGTCTTCGAGCTGCGCGCGCTGGGTGAGCAGTCGCTCCCGGTAGGCGCCGGTCGCGGGGGCGGTCGTCTCGATGTAGCCACCGCCGAAGTTGTGGGAGCTGCCCTCGATCTTCCGCGTGTAACCGCGAATCTCGGTGTCGAGGCGGTCGATGCGGCGGGCGACCATTCCGGGGCGTAGCGGTGTTCGGTGGTGTGGGCGGCGACGTCGGCGCGGGCGCGGGCGCGGGTGGCCTCGCGGTCGGCCTCGACGCTGCGGCCCATCGCGTTGTGGGCCTTCTCGATCGCGTTGCCGGTGCCGCGTCTCGGAGTGGTGGCCGATCTTGATCGGCTCGCCACCCTCGGGGAGTCGGTCGAATGCGCGGCGCGCGGCCGCGTCGGCGGTGTCGGCGTCCGCGGCCCGCCGGTCGGCCTTCGCGTCGAGCGCGTCGACGCGGGCCGCCTGGCGCTCGAGGGTCGCCGCCTCCGCCTCCGCGGTCGGGCGGAATGCCCTTCGGCCTCGATGGTGACCTCGTGTCCGGCGTCGCGCAGGGCGGTCGCGGCGCGGTTGATGGTCCACCACTTCGGGAGGCGGTCGCGGGACTGCGGGACGTACCAGGCGCCGATGGAGCGGCCCCAGCGCCAGCCGGTCGCCTTGAGGATCTCGGCGGTGCCGTCGCCGCGGCTGGTGCCCTCGATGAGGGTTCCGGCTTCGGGGGTGTGGGTGATGGTGAGCATGTCGGTTCTCCTTCTCGGTTCGGGGGGAGTCAGTCGTTGTCGCGGTAGTCGGCGGGCGTCTCGCTGCGGTCGTGCAGCGCGTAGGCGGCCGGGTACAGGTCGAGCGCTCGCGCGACGTCGACCGGCACGACGACGTAGGCGCCGGAGGCCATGTAGCCGACGCGATCCGCGGGCAGGGCCTCGACGGGCTCGAAGTGCTGCAACGTCACCCCGGGAAGCCCCGCGCGGCCCTCGCGGGTGACCAGGTGCACGGCCGGGGTCTGCTCGGTCACCGGGTCACGGCCACCGGCGCCGACGATGACCACCTGACGGGCGGTCCGGCTGATCCCGTCCGCCTCGGGTCCGTGGTACTCGCTCGTGATGACTTCGGTACGGGTGCCGCGCTGCTCACTCATGGTGTCTCCCCTGGCTGATCGCTTTTCTTTGCCTCTCCGGCGGGGAAAACCGTTTGAGTGGAGGCGGCGGAGTGACGCCGATCACGAGCGATGTGAGGAGCGCAGCGACCGCGTTCGGGATCGGTGGCACGCAGCCGGTGGAGCGAAATAGGTTGAAACCGCGGAGAGGTGAAGAAAACGCAGGGGAATGGGCCGCGCAGCGGCCTCCTCCCCGGCATCGCCGGTGCCGCGTCTAGCGGCCCCCGGAACGGTAGAGGAAGAGGGCGATCTGCTGACGGGCGCCGCCGGCAGTGGGTCTAGCGGCTTCGGTCGCCGCGGTCCGGCGCCTGCGCCGGCGACGTGGGGAAGCTGCGGGTGACGGTCGCTCGTGCTTGCGCGAGGGTCGTGTCGATCAGGGTTCTCCGAACGCGGTGCGCGATTTGTCGACGTCGAGCGTGCGCGGTTGTCCTTCGGCGGGGAGTGCTGTAGCGGCGGTAGCGCATGACGGTCGGTCCGGTTTCGGCCAGCCGCTCGGCGGCGACCTCGGGGAGGGATCGGCCGTCAGGGCCGGCGTAGACGCCGCGGGCGTACTCGCTGGGCACCCATCGGCCGCCGAGCCCGTCGGCCCCGTCGAGGGCGCGTTCGTAGGACTGCTGCCAACGGCCGGCAATCCGCGACTCCGACAGCTCGAACGGGACCTCCACGTCGATGACCTCGACGCTGTAGCCGACGGACCCGAGTCGCTGCCCCAGCTCGACGGCCTTCTCGGGCGAGGAGAGCACGGTGTCGATCACGACGTTCAGCCCGTCCTGCACCGCTTCGTTGCGGACGCGGATCGCGAGCTGGGAGGACTCCTCGTGCACGAGGGAGGCCAGCTCGAGCGGGAAGAACCGCTCCCCCGCAGCCTCGGCGGCGCGGACCTCGGGCGGCACTGATCGCGCGGGCGTAGCCGCCGTCCTTGATCGCCTCGGTGAGCAGGGCCCGCTTGAACTCGTCCGCGTCGACGGTGATCCACGCGCCGCGGTCGGCGCCGAGCACATCCGCGAGGACGGTCGACTTCCCGGCCCCCGGCGGGCCAGCGAGGATGATCGCCTTCCGCTCTGCACGGACGTCAGGGAACTCATCGCGGTAGGAGGCGACCAGGCGGTCGCAGCTGCCGGCGCGCGGCGCGCGGGCGGTCCACGCCGTCAGGGTCGCGGACGAACCAGTCTCGGCTGTTGACCGTCGCCCGCTCGCTGGCAGGGCCCAGCGGGCCGCCGGCCTGAGCCCACTCACGCACCGTCTCGCGGTGCGCGGCGATCGCTGACGAGTCCTCGCCCGTCACCGACCTTGCTCGCTGTAGCGGGTGAGGATCTCGTCGTACATCTCCGCGTCGATCAGGTGCTCACCGAACGCGCGCCCGACGTCCTCGAACTCCCCCGCGTCCGCGGTCGTCCAGTCGAAGCCGTCGCTGGGCGAGCCGGGCCGGTAAGACCAGCGGCCGAGCTCATCGATGGTCTGGCTCGCGCGTCAGCTCGCCCGCGTCGTAGCGCTGGGCGATCTCGTACGTGGTGGCGCCGGAGAACCCGGGGCGCACGTCCGGCACGGCGGCCGCGGACTTCAAGGCGCTGTTGACGGAGGGCTGGGAGATACCGATCAGGCGCGCGAGCTGCGTCCTGTGTCGTGTCCTGCGCGGCGCGGCGCAGCTCCCGGAGGTACGACACTCTCGTCACGACCTGACGGCTGCGCAGCCGGCGAACGGTATCCCCATCGGGCGTCTGTGCGATCGACATGGCAACCACCTCCTATAGATCATTCTATCGAAGGGCCATCCTGGTCAGTAGAGATGCCCAAGCGGAGGACCTGCTCAAGGGTGGCTGCCATGGACGACTTCCCGCTGAGTCTCGTTGCTTACAGACCAACGGACTTCCGAATTTCCGCCTCCGACCCGCCCGCGATCTGATCGCTTTTCTCCGAGAAGAAGATCGATCGCTACTCGGATGAGAGTGTTCTCCGTTATTCGCTCGGTCCCGGCAGGCCTGGTTCGCGTGAGTCGACGCGCGTGCGCAGTCAGTGCGGTGTACTGATCGTCTCGAACTCGCCTCCTTCCTGGCGAAGGATCGGTAGCCAGCTTCCTCCACTGGATCCCGCCGAGCCGCCGGAGCGGCGTCCCCCGTCCGACTTGTCTTGGACGCTGGGGCGGGTTCCACCGCCTTCTGGCGCTGCCACGGGCAGGGTAGGAGACGAATTCGCCTGAGCTGGCGTGGACAGCATTGCGCTGAGGTCCTGACGGGCCATTAGGAGCTCCTCGGGGTCGAGTGCGCCCAGATGGAGGTGAGCTCCAGGGCGACCGCGTTGTAGTCGTAAATCGCGTTGGCGGTTTGTCTGGTGTCTGGGTACTGCGTCACAACGTCTCCGGTGAGCGGTGAATCGCTGATCGATTTGTACTGTCGTATGTGCTGCTTGAAGCGAGGGAGCTTGAGGCTTACGTCCACGAGATTGACCCAGTCTTCGAGGAGGTTCGGTACACGCATGTCCACCTTGCCGAGCAAGACTCGATAAGGAATGTCTCGCGGCTCGATGAGCTTGCTGATCGTGTTGCGCGTCGGATCGACAGCAAGCGCTTCTGGAACCATCGGCACGATCGCGAAGTCGGAGACGTCGAGAACGGCTCCGAGGATTGCCGTATCAGTCAGGTTCCCTGGCGTATCCACGAACACCACGTCATACGGCAGCTCCCGCAGCCGTACGAGCGTGTTGGGGTCGGTGTTCTCCGCGAAGTCGAAGGGCAGCCGCTCCCCGCCCGAGCCGCCCACATGGTCGTCGACTGTTGGGGGTCGACGTCGACCACGAGGACTCGCGCATTCTTAGCGGCGACAGCCGCAAGGTTCATCAAACTCGTCGTCTTTCCGACCCCGCCCTTCTGATCGGCCAGGGACACGATGCGCATAGATGCTCCTCATCACTTCCGTAGTTACAGACTACCAAAGTTCGGTTGAAGCTCACAAACATCGGAAGTCTGTCACTTACGAAGTGTGGTTGGCCGTTGCCCTCGACGACCCAAGCCGCTCCTGTTCGTCCTCCGAGCGGGGCTGGCGTATCGACGGATGCTTACGGAGCAGATCTCTTCTAGCGCTCGAGTTCGGCTCGTTCCACCAGGGCCAGGTGGTGCGCCGGAGTCCTCCGCCGCCATCGCCAGCAGCTTCGGCCCGTCGTCTACGTATACGATCTACAGAACTCCGAAGTCTGTAACTCTGTATATGTGCCCTCGTCGGTCTTCTTTGTTGCGCTGCGCCCCCGTCTCGCGACGTGACCCACGTAGTTCGTAACTCTGGTACTTACAGACATCGTGGTCCGACAAGCTACAAACTTGCACAGACTCCGTAGTTCTGAGCCTTCCAGAGTGTGGTTGGCCGTTGCCCTCGACGATCCAAGCCGCACCTGGTCGTCCTCCGAGCGGGGCTGGCGTATCGACGGATGCTTACGGAGCAGATCTCTTCTAGCGCTCGAGTTCGGCTCGTTCCACCAGGGCCAGGTGGTGCGCCGGAGTCCTCCGCCGCCATCGCCAGCAGCTTCGGCCCGTCGTCTACGTATACGATCTACAGAACTCCGAAGTCTGTAACTCTGTATATGTGCCCTCGTCGGTCCTTCTTGTCGCATTGCGCTCCCGTCTTGGGACGTGACCTACGAAGTTCGTGGCTCTGGTACATACAGATTTCGTGGTCCCGACGAGCTACAAACCTACAGACTCCGTAGTTCTGGACCTTCGAGAGTTCGGAACTCATACCGCAATCTGGTTGACGTCTCCGCATGCCTGCAGCTGCGGTCAGTGCGCGAATGCCGTCGCCAGTTCGCCCCAGTGGGTTGTGGAGCGTGGGAGAGTGCGCCGCGCTTCATCGTCCAGACGGGTCCCTTGCGGATCCCGGCGAGTCCGAGGCCGACGGCGGAGCGGCCGTGGCGCTTGGTCACGGCGTCGATGGTGGCGCCGAGGCCCTTGGTGTCGAAGGCGGCATCGAAGACGTCGAGGAAGGCGTGGGAGTTCTTGGGAGAGGTTGGTGAGGATGACGCCGGCCTCGGACGTACCGCGCTCTTCGCGCAACCGCGGCCGCAGCGTGCCGATCGCGGCCTTGAGCGGATCGTTACCGGGTCGTCGGTAGGGACAGGGAAGCCGGCGAGGCCGCCTGCGGACTCGTAGGGCGTCCGCGAACGGCGACGTCGACGCGAACACGCTCATCGTCTTCGTGACCGACTCCTGCGCACGGAGGCGGTGCGCGGCGCGCTGGGCGTAGACGGAGAGCACCTGCTCCATGTCTCGCGATCGTCGTCACGGGGGTGGCGAAGGAGCGGGAGAAGATCAGCTGGTCGCGTACGGTGCGGGCGGCTTCTAGGGGGATGCAGTCGATGCCGCGCAGCTCGTAGACGGAGCGCTGCAGGACGACGGAGAACTTCTTCCGGATGAGCGCGGGGTCCGCGCCGCGGAGGTCGCGGATCGTGTTGATGTTTAGTTCCGCGAGGCGCTTCCCGGTGCGGCCGGCGACGCCCCACAACTCGGTGACGTGCTGGGAGGCCATGAGCGCGTCGAGCTGCTCGGGGGTGTACCAGTCGGTGTCGCAGACCCCGCCGAGGCGCGGGTGCTTCTTCGCGCCGCCCTTGTTGACGAACTTCGCGAGGGTCTTGCTGGGTCCGAAGCCCACGCAGACGGGCAGGCCAACATTTCGAGCGACGGCAGCGGCGCATGGCGCGGCCGATCTTGGCTCGCTCGGCAACGTTGCCGTCCACGCCGAGGAAGGATTCGTCGATGGAGTACACCTCCTGCCAGGCGGAGTAGCGGCCGAGGAGTTCCATGATCGCGGGCGGAGAGCTCGCCGTAGAGCTCGTAGTTGCTGGAGCGGGCGATGACTTCGGGGAGGCGTCCGGAGCGGATGAGGGGTTCGATCTTGAACCAGGGGGTGCCGTTCTCGATGCCGAGTTGCTTGGCCTCGTCGGAGCGGGCGACCACGCAGCCGTCGTTGTTGGAGAGGACGACGACGGGCCGGCGCTGTAGCTTGGGGTCGAAGAGTCGCTCGCAGGAGACGTAGAACGAGTTCACGTCGACCAAGCCGATGCGCCGCTCAGAGCGCACGATGCAGGTGGTGCAGGCAGACGGTGACGACGCCCCACACCTGAAGGTTGCTGAGCTCCGGGACGTGGATCGGCGGGTATTCGGGGTTCTCGGCGCGCAAGGTCACGCCGCTGGGGGAGAGCTCGAGGCGTTTGACGGTCAGTTCGCCGTCGAGGATCGCGACGACGACGTTGCCGTGCTTGGGGGTGAGGGAGCGGTCGACGACGAAGCTCGTCGCCGTCGCTGATTCCGGCGCCGATCATGCTCTCGCCGGAAACGCGGACGATGAACGTGGAGGTCTTGTCGCGGATCAGGTGGTCGTTGAGGTCGAGGGAGCCGTCGAAGTAGTCCTTGCGCGGGGAGGGGAACCCGGCCGCGACTGCTTCGCCGGCGACGAGGAATGCAAGCGTCACGGTGTCCAGTGAGGGATCGATATCCGCTCCACGATCGTCACGCTCATCGAAACACCTCCGCACCATTCGAACATGTGTTCGATATCGGTCGAGTGTAGGTCGGAGGGTCCGACAATGCCCCCGTGCTCGGTGGTTCTGCGGACGGCGGGGAGTGGTCGGGCGCGTCGATGCCGATCGAGCTCCGTCGATTCCGCGGTTAGGCGGCGACGGAGGACCACCAGAGGGAGCCGGGGGCGAGCATGCCGGTGCGTCCCCAGTGAAGGGCTTCGCGGTATCGCCGCGGCCGGCGGCGTCGCGGGGTAGGAGCGGTCACACACGTTCCCCAGCGGAGGAGTCCTCGAAGAGGGGGCGGCTGGTGACGTGTGGGCGTCGAGGGCGTTCCCTTGGTGCGGAGGAGCGGTGGGCGAGTTCGGCTTGCCACCAGGCCCAGACTTCGCGTTCGATGCCGTAGCGGTAGGCGCGGTCCTCGAGCAGGCCGTCGATGCCGAGGGCTCGGGCTGCGGTGGTGCGCAAGTCGCGAAGGGATCGTCTCCACCCCGTCGATGTGCTTTAACGACGAGTCGGGTGGCTGCGCAGGCGAGAAAGGCTCGTGGCGGCGGTGCGGGCGGTCACCCCGAGCATGCGGGCGGTGCTGTCGACGGTGACGGATGCTTCGCGTCTCAGCAGCGCGTAGACCTTCCCGGCGAGGTGTCCAAGACCTGAGCGGGTGAAGAGATCGTGGCGTGCATCGGTGAGTTCCTTCTCAAGCAGGTCAAGGAAGACCGCGCGCTCGGAGCAAGACCTGGCCGGGGGCGGGGGTTATTAACTGGTTGTGTCCGGATTGTGCTCGGGCTTGTGGAAAAGGTGCCGGTCAAGCGCCATTCGCTCGCGTTGCTTCCTTCGGCACGTCGCGACGAGCTGGACGTAGCCGTCTTCGCGGAGCGTCCGGAGGGCGCTGGCGGCTGGTGTGGCCGAGGCCGGAGAAGCAGTGCGAGATCTCGACGGAGGCGGCGACGGTGCGCTTGCCGGTGTGGAGGGTGAGGTAGGCCAGGGCGGTGAGGATCGTCCGCTCGGACGCGGCGCGCTCGGTGCGACCCCACCGGCCCGGATGCACGCGGAATCGTTCGAGAAGGTCGCTGACGGCCGCGACGATGCCCTCGAGCTCCGTCAGATCGCGAGGCTCACGCGGGGAGGGCAGCACGGCGTGCAGAGCCGCAAACTGCTGCGCCTTCTCCCACTGTCGCTCGAGCCGCTCTGCCGCTTCTTCACGGGAGCGGGGTCGGCGCCCGCCACGGCCAGTGTTCTTGGTCCGGTAGTGCCCATGCCGGGCGCCGTGCGAGCTGCATGCTCGACTTCGGGCAGTGTCCAGCCAGCGTGTGCGGCGGAGAGCAGGCACATGAAGGCCGTCCATGACGGATTTGCTCCACCGCCGACAGCCGCCATGCGCGCGGCGCCCGCAGCGCTGAGACCGCGCTGGGGGCGCTGCTTCGCGTCCGCTGCAGTGGAAGCAAGCGCGAGTGAGCGGACAGGGGAGCTCATTGCTTCCAGAGCTTCCGTCACCTCAACGAGCGAGGCCGAAGACACGACGGCTTCCAGCAGATCCTCGGCGCGTCCGCGCAGCAGCGTCGATGCGCTGCCGTCGCGATGGGGGGAGAGGGGTGGCCGTGCAGCGCCGGTGCGTGGGTTGCGCAGCATGCCGTGGTCCAGTGTTCGGTAGTTCGCTCGAGCAGCAACGGCCAGTCGGGCGATGAGTTCAGCGGATGCGCCGCTTTGAAGGCCGACTCCAGATGTGGCGTCCTCCCGTTCCGGAGGACTGGCAGACGATGTGCGGGACGTTGTGGGCGTGCAGCACTGCGGAAAGCGCGTCGCAGTCGTCGACGGCCTGCTCCATGAGGTCGGGGTCGACGCCGTGCGAGTCCTTGCCGTCGAAGTCGAAGCAGAGCAGTCGGAAGATGCCAGCGTCGTCGGCGAGGTAGATCGCCCAGGGGGTGCTCGGACCGACGGCAGAGACGAGGTACGCCGACGGATACGCGTTCTCGTTCAGGCCTCGTAGGCGTCGCGGCGCATGACCCGGACGGTGTCGCGCGGGCTCAGCTGACGTGACAGCGACCAGGCGTCAACGGTGGTCGTCGACGAGCCGCGACGGCTCGCTGAAAGATTCATCGTTGAATCTCTCAGCCCGTCGTGTAATCTTTCGGGCATAGAGAAGCCTCCCGTGAGGGTGGTGACTTTGATTAGCTCTCGGACCCGTTGCTTTGGTCGGTGTCGGGGTACGAGCTACAGAAACTTGGCGAGGCCCGCTTCGGCGGGCCTCCTTCGTTTAAGCGGCGGGGATCGGCAGCTCCTCTGCTTGGGGTCGCGGTGCTGCGACGCGGGGAGCGCACCGTTCATCTGAACGAGCTCACGCAGGAAAGTGTCGAGGTAGTACGCCACTGAGACTCCACTTGCCTCGGCGGCCGCCTTGACTTCTTCGCGTACGTCTGGAGTGACGCGCGCCTGAAGCAGCACGGTGGGAGCATTGTCTGCTCGCTTTGCACGACCCTTGATTGCGCTCATGGGAGCAGTCTTCCGAGCGAATGCATGCATTGCCGGGACGTGTACCGGCGTGTCTGTGAACCGCCAGGCCGAAGCTCGGCGGCAGCAGGGCGGTTGGAAGGGCGCCCGAGCAGAGTCGGATGACAGTGCCGCGACACGCCGACAAACGAAGGCCGGCGTTGCTCGGCCTGGGGGCGTAGGTATGATGCTGGACATGGAGAAGCCTCCGTGAGGGCTGGTGACTTTGGATGGATCGAACCTCTAGGTCGGCAAACTGTGAGGGTTCGAACCACGTAACTTAGATCGGCCCGCCGCGTCACGCGGCGGGCCGCTTTCTATTAAGCAGCGGAAATATGCGCCTCCTGGTCAATGTCGAACGTGGGCGCCAAGGACGGGCAGGTGCCCAGTGGAGTCGCGGAGCTGCTGCAGCAAAAGCTCGAAGTACAGCGAGCGAGATACGCCCGAGGCCTTCGCAGCGCCGTCGACGTCGTCCTTGAGGACGGGTGGCATCTGAACCTCGACGGGCACGGTGACGGCGCCGTTGCGCGCGCGTCGCTTCTGCTTGATCGGTGCCATGCGGCCAGCGTGGTCGAGTTAATCCCGGATTGTGCGCGCCACGCCGTGTCGATCGTCGATCAATCCCGGGATTATGGCGAGCAAGGGTGCGCGGCCTCCGGTCGGGGTTCGAGCGATGGGGCAACGCGCGTTCTGGCATCATCCGGCAGCCGATGTCTCACTCCTCGAACGCCGGATACCAGCTCCAGCGCACTGTTGCGTTCACCGACTGGACCCTGGAGCAGTGCCGAGATCCCTCTGATCACCTGTTTACCGCTGTCCTCGTGGTTCGTCTCCAGGAGGTCGGGCCGCGAGGGTTCGTTAGGTGTCATCTCGACCACGCCCTCCTCATGCTCCACTTTTCCCGCCGGACTAACGTAGTCGATACTACCTGCGGTTCGTTAATAGCTTGGTTGGCCGGCTCGAACTCTTGCTGCAACCGCGTTGGAGACGGCTGCCATGTGACGCGCGCCGTTCGAGGCGACCAAGTTGGTGAGGTAGGCGACGACGAGTCGGCGGTCGGGTCGGCCATGCGACGCAGACGTTTGACCCGCTGTGGCCAAAGGCTCGCGGACTAACGACTGATCCGAGGGGCGGGAAGGGGCTGGGCGTGCGGCCGCCGAGCTGGAAGCCGTGCGCCGAGAGGATCGGGGTGCGGGCGAAGCCGTCCGACGTCAGCGACGGTCGAACTGGCAGCGGTGGCCTGAGACAGGATCTCCGGTGAGATGACCCGTGCTCGGTGCGGTTTCGGCCGCCGTTGAGCAGCATCTCGTAGAAGCGCGCAGCATCTCTCGCGGTCGTGGACATACCCGCGCTGGGAATCACGGCCGCACGGACGGCCCGGCTGTTCAATGCTGCCGTTGCCAGCGGAACAGTGCTGCGGATAGGAACGCAGCGGGAGAGGTCGCTCTCGCCGACGCCGAGCATCGTGTTCGTGGCGCCGAGCGGCTCGAGCAGCGTCTCGGTCATCACGCGCTTGAGCGGTTCCCCCGTGACGCGCTGGATCACCTCGCCCAAGATGTGGCCGTAGGTGAAGACCTGGTAAGCGGGCACGGCGCCCGGGGCCGTCTTGAGTCGGGCGTTCTCGATGTTGCGGATCGAGCGCCGCCAGTTCGTCATGGCGAGCGCGTCGCCGAGGAGGCCTCGCGACGTCGAGAAGCCGGCTCTGTGGTGGAGCACCTGCCGGAGGGTGATCGCGCCCTTCCCGTGTCGAGCGAATTCGGGCCGTAGTAGGACACCGCCGCGTCGATGTCGAGGATCCCGTCGGCGGCGAGCTGGTGCACGAGGATGCTCAGATACGGCTTGCTGACCGACCACGACCGAAGAGATGGTCCGGCCCGTGCCCCTGGGAGTGGTCGAGTAGCACTTCGCCGTCGCGAAGAACGACGAGCTGCGCGGAACCGCCGCGTTGTCCGAACGAGGTTCACGACAGCAGCTAGCGAGTCGTTCACGCGTCCTCCTCCGCCGGCTCCCGATGCCACGTTCCGGCCGGTACCCGTGGGAAGTGTTGAAACTAACAGTCGCTACCGACACAGGACTACCGTGGACGACATGGCAGCGAGAACTGGCAACGGCGCGTCCGAGTACTCAATGCGCGCGTCCACGCGGCGATCAAGGCCCTGATGGGCAAGGCAGGTCTGTCCAATGTGGACTTCGCCGCCCGGACTGAGATGACGCTGACCTACTTCTACGCGCGGATGCGCGGTGACGCGATGTTCGACACCAACGACCTCGAGCGCATCGCCCGAGTGCTCGGCGTCAAGGTCGCGGACATCTTCACGATCGCCGACGAGTTCGGCTCGCCAGCCGAGGACGTCGACGAGGTGGTCGTGCTCACCAACGGTGCCGAGTTCGCGAGACGCTTGAGCGTTCTCCTGCCGGCTGGCACGAGTTCAAGGATGACGTCGCGGGACCCTGCTGCGCGAGTCTCCGAGATGTTGGGCGCGAATTCGCGATTCGGCGTGACGCGCAGCGAGCTCGCCCTGCCTGGCGTCGCACTTCGAAGTCCCGGAAGCGTTTTTGACCGAGCTGACCACGTCTGAGGACACCGCCATGATCGAGGCCGATCTCGAACTGCGCCGAGCGCTCGCGTCCAAAGGAGTCGAGACGTTGGCCGCACGCTCGCTCGGAGGGAGCCTGTCGCCGGCCGCCATTCGCGGTATCGCCGCGTCGATTCGAGCGCTACGCGAGTAGCTACTGCGATCTGGGAGGAGAATTGTGCAAGACCCATGGCTCGTGACTAACGAGATCCGCCGTACCGCTGAGCGTGCCTTCGCTGAGATCTTCACCGGGGATGACGCAGGCGAGCTGTCAACCGAGGAAGCGGTCATCCGTCGCGCCGAGGAAGTCCTCGGCGCCGAGATCGAGGTGTACCAGGGCGGGGACGCGTCCTGGGAGAACTACCTCGCGCTGACGCTGACCGTCTCCGATGACCTGCTGCTTCCCAGTAAGTACAAGATCCTCATTCGCAGCGACAAGAAGGCGTATTACCGCACCTTCAATGTGTTCCACGAGCTCGCGCACATCTTGCTCGGTCACCCGCCCAGCGAGGTGCAACTGCCCGACACGTTCGACTTCGCAGCCATGGGTGTCACGAGTGGCGACAGCACGGTGCGTCACGCGAAGCAGTTCGTGTTCGACGGGGAAGATGCCGCGCCGACGCGGCGCATCATCGAGGGAGAGGCGGAGGAGTTCGCCCGCTTGATGGTGTCGCTGGTGATGCACCCGCGCTACCGGTCAGGAGAGCGGAGGTTCGGCTAAGTGAGCCCGATCGAAGCGCTTCTTCTTCACCGCGACCTTCCTCGCCGTCACCGCCTACTTCCTGGGCTGGTTCGTTGCGATCCTCGCCCGCCGCCGTCCGCCCACACGACCGTGGGCGGCTGCCGGCTTCGGCTCGGTCGGTCTACTCGCGCTCGGCGCTTTCCCTGCTTTCCCGCTCGAGGACGTCGATCGATTACCGGGAGGAACAAACGGGTATTACTGCGTGATGGTCATTGCCGCGGGTACCGCGATGTGGCTGCTGGTGGAAGCGATCACCGATGTCGGCCATGTCCGCTGGCGCTCCGTCGTACTCCTCGTCGCCTGGGTCCTCGCCTACGGGATCGCGTTCGCAGCGATCGACCGGGGGCCGACCTCGCCCAAGTTCTCGCACGAGGAAGTCGGGCAGCTTCCGATGATCCTCCGTGGCGGCATCTACCTGCTCGGGCTCGTCGCCCTCTTCGTGCGGCTGATCGTGGCGGTGTCGACATACCCGCGGCGCGCCTACTGGCCCTTCACCGTCGGCGCCGCGCTCATCATCATTGCTGCAGCCAGCGAGCTTGCCGGCATGCTCGTCGCGCGCTACGTACCCGACTCGTCCGCGGTGACGGACGTCCTCTACCTCGTCTTCACTCCTGGGTTCTTCGGCGGAATCCTGCTCCTCATCGCCGGCCTTTGCAGCTTCCCACTGCGGCGAACCGTGCGGGACATCGCGGTGGACCTCTGCTCCCGCAACCTCGTCGCGATGCTGACGACGCGGGAGATCTCCGCTCCTCCGATGTCCTTCGTTCGAGAGGGAACGGATAGCGATGGCGAAGCTCGTCCGGCTGATGACGCTGCAAGTGCGGGTCACTGATGCGGTCATGGTCGGCGCAATGAAATTGAACACCAGCGAGAACGGAGTCGTCCGTCGCGCCGAGCGACTGATTGACGGGGAACTACGAGCAGCAGGCATGGGATGGAACGAATGAACAAGTTGATCGTCGGAGCAGCAGCAGCCGGAGGCGTCGCCGTCGCAGGAGTCATCGGTTCGGTAATCGCCGCCCGCCAAGTCGTGCTTCCGGTCGACCCGCCTCAGATCCCGATCCTGCACCAGGACGGGGAGACGATGACGCTGGCCGTCGACGGCAAGACCATCGCTCCCGGCATCCTCGGCATCTTCCGCACCGACCGAACCGGTCACGCGACCCTCAGTCGCCCGATCCACACCGACTCGGTGACGGGAGCGATCACCCGACGCATTGAGTCGACCTGGGGTGCGAGCTTCGCCGGCGAGAAGGCCGTCATCTGCGAGGGCGACGTCTTCGCCGGACCCGAAGCTGTCGACCCCGACTACGTGGAGGTCCTGATCCCGGACCTCTCGGCGACCGCCCCGCGTGGCAGATGGGCCCGGATGAGAACCCGGAGGGCACGTGGGCGATCCACGTGCACGGCATCCGCACCAAGAGAATCCACGCGCTGCGCAGCGTGCCGGCGATGACCGCCCTCGGATACACCTCTCCCTGGTCGTCTCCTTCCGCGGCGACGGCGACGGGCCGGCAGTGCCTCGCAGCGCTTCAATGCTGGGTCAGCGCGAGTGGGCCGACGTGGCCGCGGCGATCGACTACGCGGCCGCCCACGGCGCGCGCAAGATCGTCCTCATCGGATGGTCCCTCGGCGGCGGCGGCACTGCTCGCAGCGGAGCGCACGAGCCGCCGTGACCTGCTCTCAGGCCTCGTACTCATTGGGCCGGCACTGAACTGGAAGACGGCGATCGAGCAGGGAGCCGTCGAAATCGGCCTGCCCCGTCAGGTCGCAATCCTCGGCCTCGTCGGCCTGCGCAGCAAGCTCGCGAGCCGTCTCGTCGGCCTACCCGAGCCGGTCGACTTCGACGCCCTGGACTGGGTGCGCGAGCCTCGGGCCGCAGCTCTGGGCTGCCCGATCCTCTTGTTCCACTCGCCGGGTGACACGACCCTCCCGATGGACGTCTCTCAGCGGTTCGCGACGCTCAACGCACCCGCTGTGGAAGTAGTCGAGACGGCCGCGACCGCTCACAACACCGAGTACAACGTCGACCCCGAAGTCTTCGGACGCAACGATCGCCTCGATGGATTTCGCAGCACCAGTAACGACGGCGCTAGTCCTGCCGTACCGTTAACGCTATGGCAGTTCTTCCGGGCACATCGCGGAGAGGGCGCTCACCCGTCGACGCCAGCCGGACCGGCGGGGCGCGTTGCGCGGAACGGTGGTCCTCTGCCGTGCGCTTTTCCACCTCGGCAACAGCCACCCCGTCGAGTGCGCGTGCCGGTGCTGCGTCCTCAAGCGCGAGCCCGTCGCGGCGGAGGGGGACTCTGGACGTGCGCACTGGCCTGGTGCGTCACTACCCGGTGTCCGAGCTCGAGGACTATGTCTGCGACGCGATCTTGCGGGCGGTGGTGCTGGAGACGTACTGGTTCGGCCGGGATGTGATCGCGGCCGGCAACATGCTCCACGCCGCGGAGCGATTCGAAGATGTGGCGGTGACTACGCCGGACGGGGATCAGTTCGCCCTTGAAGGCTGGCTTGCAGCCGATGGCTTCGAACGTGCAGTTCGCGACCGGGCTGCGTGCGGTCGCGGATGCGGACGAAGCGCTTGCGCACCGCTGCGTCACACTTCTCGAACCCATTCCGGCGGGGACTGGGAACGCGTTCTGTCTCAGATAGCGACCGGCGGGTGCGAGAGGTCGGTCTGGCCCTTCTGGTAGGCCCGGCTGATCTCGTGCAGGCGGTCGATCGCTTCCCAGTCCACCCGATACGTCACAGTCTTGCGATGCCGCGCGCCGGGCGCCGGCCATCCGATGATCGCGCCCGCTTCTTCCAGCGGGTTCAGATAGCCGAACAGCGTCACCTTGTTCCGAGCCTCCGGCACCGCCCCGAGGATCTCGGCCACCGTCGCTCCATGCGTGCGCGCGGACTCCTGGGACAGGAAATGCAGGACGCGATTGCCGATCTCACCGGTCATCGCGCGCATGTGCATCACCTCCCGAGACGGCGGAGGGAGCGAAGTCGACACGGCTCCATTGTGGCGCATGAGCCGTTTCCTCCCGTCAGAGCCACGGCCAAGCACCGCCGGAGCAGTTTCGGTCCCGCCAATCTGTACGCTTCAATCCTAACAGCAGTAAGTATCACCCTTATAGTTGTCGAAGCGCCGACCGGATCCGTCGGCAGGCGTGACGAACCGAGGGGGGACACCATGAGGATGCTGAGCAAGGCAGTCCCGGCTGTCGCACTCGCTCTCGCCACAGCTGGATGCACCAGCCCCGACTCGGCGGCGACCTCGACGCCTGCCAGCTCTCCGTCCGGCGCTACCACCTTCGCGAGCGGGCAGCTTCGCCCACGTGAACCCACCGACAGAGAGCAGCCCGCACCTGACGCCGGCCCGCTCGACGTCGAGCCGACGCCGGAGGTGACCGCCGAGAGCGACACGATCACGATCGCCGTCGACGCGGTGACTGCGTTCTGCCGCCCGGTTCTCGATTACGAGAGGTGGATCGGTGAGCTCTACCCGTTTCTGACTCAGCATGCCGCTGTGGCCTACGAGACGGTCGACCCGGCGAACGTGCCGTGCACGGCGGTCGCCGATGGTGCGCGCGTGCGCGATGGGGACGGCGTGTATACGGTGCGCGTTCTCGTTCCGACCGACGCGGGCGAGTACTCCGTTTTCGTCCACCGCTCTGCGCAGACCGCCCCGTGGGGTGTCGAGCAGATCACGCCTCGGACATCGGAGTAGCCCGGTGCAGAAGGGGGACTGGGGGTGCTGGCGGCGGTCATGGTGCCGGTCGTTGCGATCGCGATGCTGCTGTGGGTGCTGTTCTTCGGCGGTGCCGCTGCAGCCGCATGCCTGCCCGGCGGGGGACCGATCAGCGTGGGTGCAATCCCGGCTGATGCTCGAGTCGGCGGCTACGGGCGCGACCAGCTCGTCAACGCTGCGCTGATCGTCAACGCTGGCGCTGCGAAGGGCTCGGCGCGGACGGGCAGACGCTCGGCGTGCAGACGGCGATTGGGGAGTCCTCGCTCGTGAACATCTCTACGGGGACGGTGCGATCAACCCGGACGGGTCGGTCGCTGACTCGATCGGTCTGTTCCAGCAGCAGTCGAGCTGGGGCACAGTCGAGCAACGCATGGACCCCACGACCGCGGCCGGCTTCTTCTACGACCGTCTCATGGCAGTCGAGGCGTGGCAATCGATGGAGCCTTCGATCGCGATCAACAAGGTGCAGCGCAACGCCAATCCGAACCACTACACGAAGTACCGGTCCGACGCCGTGGCGATCATGACCTACCTGAACAGCCTCGGCAGCAGCACGACCGCACCCTCGGCGAGCACCGCCCCAGTCGGCGTCTCGTCAACGCCGACCGGCACCGCACCCGCGACTCCCGCGCCGTTCGGTGGATGCGTCACCGTCTCCGGTGACGCGCAATCCCTCGCGGCTGGGCTCGTTGCGGCAATGGAGGAGGGTCGGCTGCGCCTACTCGAAGACCGCTACGCCCAGCAGATCCGCGAGATGGCCGCGGGGACCGCGAAGGAGAACTGCGGCATCGACGTGCGGATCCTCCAGGTAATCACGATCGCTCTGAACACGTTCGGGAAGGTCGGCGTCTCCGATCTCAACCGCCAGTGCACAGGCTCGCTCCCCGGCGCCGGCACCGGCTCCTCGCACTGGATGAACGGTGGCGGGAAGGCGGTCGACTTCTTCTCCTTCGACGACACCGCCACGACCGGGTGCGATCCGAACGCCTCAAGCTCCTCGACGTCCTCGACCCCCAGGTGCCGGCGGGATCGCGCGCCGGGCAGATCCAGTGCCGCTCGACCAGCTACAAGCACATCACCCAGTTCACGGATACGCCGAACCACCTGCACTTCGACGTCGCCTACGCCGACGGCCCCCTCACCACCGGATAACCGGTCTACTTCGGAGCCCTACCCGGCGGCACCGAACACCCCGCACCACCACCACACGAAACGGAGCACTTCATGTCCGCACTCGCTCTCACCACCGAGCTGATCACCGCCGCCGGCAGCCTCGGCGCCGTCGTCCCCGACCCAGGCCCCGAGGCATGCCCCCCGGGTTCGAGGCCTTCACCACAACCATGGGCTGGGCCGAGTGGTTGGCCTCGGCGTCGCCGTCGTCGGCCTGATCATCCTCGGCGTCACCATGACCGTCTCCGCCCGCCGCGGCGAAGGCGGAGAGATCGGCGGCTGGCTTGGCCGCCTCCTCCTCGGCGTGATCATCGTCCGCATCCTTCACCCTCGTCAGCTTCCTGATGGGTGCCTAGCGTCTGAAGGACATCGACCGCACCACCAATGAAAGGCATGACGTCATGAGCGACACGGAGCAGCGCAACCCGTTCACCAGTCGAGGATTCATCTTCGGAGCGATCATCGTCGGGATCCTCGTACTGGCCGGGATCCTGGTCGCCGTCACGCTGCTGCGCGGAGGCGACGGGCAAACACTCCCGCCGCCTCCGCGACGCCTAACCCTTCCGCCACAACCGAGATTGGGGCAGACGCTGCAAGCGTCTGCGACCTGCCCGGATACGAGGACACGAGTTCGCTGACCTCGCCGCCCACGGCGGAGTGGAGTATCGCTGGAACCGTCGCAGTTGCTAGTTCGACACCGCGGGACCGGGCGTAGTGGATGAGGGTTTCCGGTCCTGCTTCGCCCACACCGCGGAAGGAGCGCTGTTCTCCGCGATCAGCTTCGTCGCCATGTCTTCAGACGCTCGGACTGCCTCCTCGCGTCAGCGAGATGGTCGCCCCTGGTATTGGCCGTGATGCCGCAATCGCGGAAACCGACCCAGATGCTCCGATCTCCTCCTCCCGACTCCAGCTCGCCCGGCTACAACATCACCGCCTACACCGCCGACGAAGCAGTCATCGACCTCGCCTGGACCGTGACGACCAGCGGTGGCTCCCTCGTCAGCTACCCGATCGCTCTTTCGTGGAGCGAGGGCGACTGGAAGGTGCAGGTCGCTGACAACGGACAGCCTCGATTCTCTGCCTCGCCGCTCGACTCGCTCGGCGGCTACATACCTTGGAGTGGCATCTAGTGGCCACAGCACCCAATGCGGGCTGCCCACCTCTCGACCTCTTCTGCACCATCGGTGAAGGTGTTGGCGACGTAGTCTCCGCCGCCACCAACGACGCACTGCAGCAGTTCGTGAACAACATCCTGGAGGGCTACGGCAAAGCGATCGTGTCGCTCGGCACCCTGTGGGTGAATGTGCCCTCCCCGGTGACCGTGGTCGACCGGGAGGCGGCGTCTAACGGCGGCGGAACACCGCCTGTACCGGAGGCGTTCGAGACAATCCTCGGCTACGTGACGTGGGTCACCGCCGGTCTCGCTGTCATGTCTCTGATCGTCGCCGGCGTCATGATGTCCGCTCGACGCCGCTACGGAGACGGCGAAGCGCACCTCGGACGCATCGGCGTCATCCTCCTGGCCGTGATCATCCTCTCCTCCCGCCTCCGCTCTCGTGACCGGATTCCTGCCGCTGGCAATGCATTTGAACGAGTCCTCGAGCGTCGTCGGCTGGGTACAGGGGCAGCTCGAGTGGTACGCCGGCGGTCTCGCGATCCTCTCGATCCTCGTCGCCGCAGGCCGCATGATCTGGACTCAGCGCGCGGCCGAGTTGCGCACCCTCGCCCGGTCCGTGCTGACTCTGATCGCTGTGGCCGGAGCCGGGCTCGTCGTGATCCGCCTTGCCACTCAGGCGGGTGATGAGTTCTCCGTCTGGATCCTCAACCGTTCCACCGACTGTGACGTCACCAACGGCGAGAGCAACTGCTTCGGCACGAACGTCTTCGCGATGATCTCGCTGACCGCCACCTCGGGCATCGGCCTCATTGGCCTGTTCCTCCTCGGGATCCTCGCGGTCCTGATGACCTACATCCAGGTCGCGCTGATGATCTTCCGCGGCGCGATGCTCGTCGTCCTCGCGGGGATCTTCCCGATCGCCGCGGCTGCGACGAACACCGAGCTCGGGCAGCAGTGGTTCAAGAAGACGATGGCCTGGACCCTCGCGTTCATTCTCTACAAGCCCGCTGCAGCGATCGTCTACGCGATCGCGTTCCGGATGACCGGTACCGACCTGTTCAAGTCGGACGGGACAGGGCTCTTCCAGATCGTCACCGGCCTCGCGCTCATGCTCATCGCGCTCGTGGCTCTGCCCGCGCTGATGCGCTTCCTCGTTCCCGCCGTTTCCTCGGTCGGCGGCAGCGGGGAGGGGCGGGTCTGCTCCTGAGCGCCGCCGCGGTGAGCGGCGCTGGCGACATCGCTACCGGTGCGATCCGCTCCCGCGCCGGTAGCGACAGCGGGGGAGGTGGGGGAGCTCCAGGCGGTAGCGGCGGATTCGGTTCGGCGCCGACCGGCAGCAACGCCTCCGCGGGCAGCACGGGATCGCCCGCTTCGGCTTCCGCTCCTGGCGGCGCGAGCTCCCGCCGCCGGCGGGGAGCTGCAGTCGGCGGATCGGCCGGTGGCGCAGCGACATCGGCAGGTGGCGCTGCAGCAGGCGGCGGAGCTGCCGCGGTAGCGGCTGGCGGTCCTATCGGGATCGGCGTCATGGCGGCGAGCAAGGCTGCTGAGGGAGCGAAGCAAGCAGCGGGAGCGGTCCAGGCCGCGACAGAGGACGCCACCGGCGGCAGCAGGAGCGGGAACTGATGACCACCACGACTCCCACCCGCAGCGCTGAGGCGCCGCGGACCTACGGCAATTGGCGCCGCCCGGCAGACTGCGGGACTTGGCGGCCTCGGGCAGCTCGCCACCGGGGTGCTGTTTCTCGGCATCCTCTCCTCGATCATCGCGTCGATGTTCTCGGGACTTGGGGCCGCGCTGATCGTCGCAGCGATCTTCGGCGGGATCTTGCTGACGGTTTCGGTGAAGGACAAGCACGGGCAGAGCGCCCTCGGAAGGACGGTGAATCGCGTGAACTGGATGCGGACGAAGGCCAAGGGAGCGAACGTCTACCGTTCCGGCCCCGTGGGTCGGGCGAAGTGGGGCACGTTCCAGCTTCCCGGCCTGGCTGCGGCGTCGCAGCTCTCCGAGCACGAGGACTCGCACGGGCGCAGGTTCGCTCTCGTGCACGTCCCCTCGACCAAGCACTACACCGTCGTGATCGCCACGGAGCCGGACGGCGCCGCTCTGGTGGATCAGGAGCAGGTCAACAACCAGGTCGCGGAGTACGGCATCTGGCTCTCCAACCTCGGAGACGAGCCCGGCATCGAGGCCGCCTCCGTCACCGTCGAGACGGCCCCCGACACCGGTACGCGCCTGCGGTCGGAGGTCGAGGGGTCGATGGACCCGGACGCTCCGGAGTTCGCTCGAGCGATGCTCTCGGAGGTCGTGAGCAGCTACCCGGTCGGGTCGGCCACGATCCGCGCCTACGTCGCGATCACGTTCTCGTCCCTGTCTCGCATCGGCGAGAAGCGCCGTAACGCGAAGGAGGTCGCCGCCGACCTCGCCGCCCGCCTCCCCGGGCTGACGACGGGCCTCGCCGCGACCGGTGCGGGCGCTGCGCGGCCGCTCGGTGCTCAGGAGCTGTGCGAGGTGATCCGGGTCGCCTACGACCCCGCCGCGGCCGTCCTGATCGATGAGGCCCGCGCATCCGGTGACGTGCCCGAGCTGTCGTGGACCGACGTCGGCCCCGCGGCCGCGGAGTCTCGGTGGGACTCGTACCGGCACGACGGCGCCGTGTCGACGTCGTGGACGATGACCTCCCCCACCTCGCGGAGTCGTGCAGTCCGGGATCCTCGCCCGGCTGCTGGCTCCGCACCGCGACGTCGCCCGCAAGCGCGTCACCCTGCTCTACCGCCCCATCGACCCGGCCCGCGCCGCGGCCATCGTGGAGGCGGACCTGAACGCGGCGCAGTTCAACAGCTCCGGCGTCCACCAAGCCCACCGCCCGTTCGACCCTTTCCACCCGCTCCGCCCAGGCGACCGCGGCGGAAGAGGCGTCCGGTGCCGGCCTGCTCAACTTCGGGCTGATCGTCACCGCGACCACCACCGATCCCGTGCACGAGGCCGACGCCCGCGCGGCGATCGACTCGCTGACCGCTGCCGCGCGGCTGCGGGGTGCGTCCGGCGTTCGGGTCGCAGGACACCATGTTCGCCGCGGGCCTGCCGCTGGGGCTCGTGCTCCCGCGCCACCTCCGCCTGCCCACCGAAGTGAGGGAGTCCCTGTGAGCATCATCACCCGCCTCTTTCAGTCCAACAATGGCAGCGAGCCCGAGCCCGGAGAGGACGTCCTACCGGACGGTGTAGTCACCGCCGCGCACGGGAGAGACGACGGGTGAGGACCTGCCCGTCGACGGTCTTCCCTCCGGTGCTGTCTCCTCGTCCTCGCAGGCCGCGGACGCTACTGCGCGCGCCCTCGCGGCGAGCTGTGGGTGCGCAGAGCGAGGGTCCGGTGATGGCGGTCGCGCAGCGCGCCGACGCTGGCTCGTGAGCGCACCCGCCCGCGCACCAGGCGCCGGGAGGGGAAGAAGGTCGAGATCCCGCACGGTGGGAAGAAGACGGCCCAGGGGACCGCGTTGCGCCGTCCTCTGCGGCCGACAATCCGCGGGTGGCTCGGCCGCGGCGGCGGCGAAGCCGTCAACGTCACGGCCGCCGATGAGTTCCGCGGGACGACCGTGCAGGTGTGCGGGCTGTACCCGTTCTCGGTCGGGACGGGTACGCCAATGATCGGGGTGCCGCTGGGGAAAACCTCTCCACCGGCGCCTCCGTCTGCTGCGACCCGATCAGCTGGTTCCAGCGCGCGAACCTCATCAGCAACCCGTCGATGTTCGTGCTCAGGAAGCCTGGCCTGGGGAAGTCCTCGCTGACCCGCCGCATGGCCGCCGGCCTCGCCGGGTACGGCACGATCCCGCTCGTGTTGGGTGACTTGAAGCCGGATTATGTGGATCTGATCGAAGCCCTCGACGGGCAGGTGGTCCCTCTCGGCCGTGGCCGCGGCTACCTGAACATCCTCGATCCCGGCGAGGCGTCGGAGGCGGCGCAGCGCCTCCGCGACGAGGCCGACCGCTCACTCGAGCGGGCCGACGAGCTCGCGCACCAGGTCGACGCGCTCGGCGTCTCCGACGACACCGCGGCGATGATCGCGGAGGTCGGCCGGCTGCGCAAGCACGCCGCGAAGGTGCAGCGCCTGGCTCACCAGGTCCTCGCGGACGCCCACGGCCGCCGGCACACGATGGTCGCCGCACTCCTGACGATCCTCCGCTCCCAGCCGCCGACCGACCGCGAAGAGACGATCATCGACCGGGCTCTGAAGTACCTGGACGAGCACCACCAGGGAGTGCCGGTCCTCGCGGACCTGCTGCGCGTGATCCAGGAGGCGCCGGACGAGATTCGCCTGGGTCGCGTTGGACCGCGGCGACATCGAAAAGTACAAGGACGTCACCGAGAACCTCGAAGCCTCCCTCATCGGCCTCACCACCGGTGGACGCCTGGGCGAGGTGTTCCTCGAAGCAGACCACCACGCCGATGCGCCGGGACCGGCCCGTCGTCTACGACGTGTCCTCAATCGATGACTCCGAAGGCGACCTCCAGGCCGCGATCCTCCTCGCCTGCTGGTCCGCCGGATTCGGGACCGTCAACGTCGCGGCCGCCCTCGCGGACGCGGAGCTCGAACCGCAGCGGCACTACTTCGTGATCCTGGACGAGCTGTGGCGGGCGCTACGCGCGGGCAAGGGCATGGTCGATCGCGTCGATGCCCTCACCCGCCTGAACCGCGCGCGCGGCGTCGGCCTGGCGATGATCAGCCACACGATGTCCGACCTCCTCGCTCTCGCCTCCCAGGAGGACCAGATGAAGGCAAAGGGCTTCGTGGAGCGCTCCGGCATGGTCATCTGCGGCGGCCTCCCCGGCGCGGAGATGCCGCTGCTGACCTCGGCGGTGCCGATGTCGATCGCTGAACAGGGGATGCTCACCTCCTGGCAGGACCCACCCGCCTGGGACCCCGTGTCCGGGCACGAGTCCGAGCCTCCCGGCCGCGGCCGCTTCCTGATCAAGGTCGGCGGACGTCCCGGGATCCCGGTGCGCGTCGAGCTGACCGCGGCGGAGAAGGAGGTCAACGACACCAACAAGCTCTGGCACGCGACCTCCCGCGCCGGACGTGCGGCGGAGCCGCTCGCCCACCGATCCCGTGAACGTCGAGATCCTGCCGTGAGCGCGAGGCGACCGGACGCTACGCGGCCGGGATGGTCGGCCTCGCTGTGGTCGCTGCCCCAGCGCTCTGCTGCGCGAGCGTGCTGGTGAGCCGGCTATGACATGCCCGTCGACGCTTGCGTTCGAGGGCTACCTCTGGGCCTGCCAACGGGCAGTCCCGGGCGATCACCGGTTCCACACGACTGACCTGCCCTGCTTGTTCGCTGAGCGGGGCTGCGCGGTCCTCTCCTGGGGGACCTCGCACCAAGCATCCGCCGACGACCGCACGCCGCGGTGGACAGGCCCGATCTACACGGAGGAGTCCGCATGAGCGCCACCGCCAACAACCGCCGCCGCGAACCCGGCAAGGCAGGCAACGACGCCCTGGATGCTCGGCGCAGCCCTCACCGTGATCGCCGCGATCGGCATCGTCTGGGTGGCCGTCGCGGTCGGGTCGCAGCTCGACGGAGTGAACGAGGGCCTGCCCTCGGATCCGTTCGACATCATCTCGGGCCTGTTCCGCGGCCAAGTGGTGTGGTCCACGTCCGCGACGATGACCGCCGCGGCCGCCGTCGCCATCATCGTCCTCGTCGGCCTCTGGCTCGTGTGGATGCGCTCGCTCGGACGGGAAGAACCGCTCGAGCGTCGATCACGCCGCCCGCTACATGGCGACGCCGCGCGACCTCGCGTCGATGATGCGCAAGCAGGCACTCCAAGAAATCCGCCCGCCTGGGCGTGCCGGAGAATCCCGGCGTCCCGGTGGAGTCGGCTGCACCTGGGAAAGCAGATGCTCTACGCCTCGTTCGAGGACATGATGCTGCTGATCGCCGGCCCCCGCGTGGGCAAGTCGACCTCCCTCGTCATCCCCGCGATCATGGCCGCGCCCGGCGCCGTGGTCACGACGTCGAACAAGCGCGACGTGCTCGACGCGACCCGCGACGTCCGCGCCGCCAAGGGCCACGTGTGGGTCTTCGACCCCCAGCGCGTCGCGTTCGAGGACGCGACCTGGTGGTGGAACCCCTCTCCTACGTCACCGACGACACCAAAGCCGCGAAGCTCGCGACGCACTTCGCCTCCGGCACCCGGACGCTGAACGCGAAAACCGACGCCTACTTCGACGGCAAGGGCCAGAGAGCTGCTGTCCGACCTGCTGCTCGCGGCCGCGGCCGGCAACCGGCCGATCAGCGACGTGCTGCTCTGGCTGACCTCCGTCGAGGACGAGACACCCGTCGAGCTCCTGCACGACAACGGCTACCCGACGAACGCGCGAGCGGTCCGCGGCATCATGAACACCGCCGACAAGGCCCGCGACGGGATCTACTCGACCGCGCAGGGCATGGCCGTGTGCTTGAAGAGCGCCGCGACCGCCGACTGGGTGAACGCCCGCCCGAACGACACCCGTCCCCAGTTCGTCCCCGAGACGTTCGTCACGTCGACCCAGACGCTGTACTCGCTGTCGAAGGAAGGCGCCGGCACCGCCGGCCCCCTCGTCACCGCCCTGACCGCCGCGACGATCGAGGCCGCGGAGGAGCACGCGGCACGTTCCCGGGGCGGGCGCCTCGCGACGCCGCTCGTTGCCGTTCTCGATGAGGCCGCGAACGTCTGCCGGTGGAAGGACCTCCCCGACCTGTACTCCCACTACGGCTCGCGCGGGATCCCGATCATGGCCGTGTTCCAGTCCTGGTCCCAGGGCGTCGGCGTGTTCGGGAAGGAGGGCATGCTCAAGCTGTGGTCCGCGGCGAACGTGAAGCTGTACGCGGGCGGAGTCGCAGAAGACGAGTTCCTGCGCACCCTCTCCGAGCTGATCGGCACCTACGACAAAGAGACCACCTCCGCCAGCTACAACAAGGGCGTCCGCTCCACCACCTCGGCGCTACGGCGAGAGAAAATCCTCGAAGTCGCCGACCTCACCAGCATGGGCCGCGGACGCGCGATCATGCTCTCCTCCGGCGCCCGCGCCGCCCTCGTCGACACCGTGCCCTGGTACAACGGCCCCAAGGAGCAGGTCGCCGCGATCAACGCCTCCATCGCCGCCCACGACGCCAGCCAGCGGACCAGCGAACGCCGCACCCGTCTCGCCTGTCGTGACGGTCATGCCTCCCGCGCCAGGCTCAGCCTGCGGCGGACGTCGACGCAGACCAGGACGCGACTCTCCGCGGTGAGCAATGAGCGACGAGGACCTGTTCGATGTCGACACGGATGCGTTCTCGGCTCCGGTTCGACCCGTCAGCCTGCACCCCGTCGAGGTGGAGGACGTGGACGAGGAAGAGGGGCCGGCGACGTACTTCGGATCCGCCGACGAGTGGGTCCGCAAGTTCCTCCGACCCTCCTACCGGCGCCGGGTGACGGCCAAGGGCCAGGCCGCCGGCGACCGGTGGGCGGCCGAGTGGATGGAGCAGCGTCGAGGCGCTGACCCGCATCGAAGCCCTCTGGCGGATGTGGGAGGAGATTCGAACGAGCGCCGGGTCTTTGAGCGCCTACTGGATTAATCATCTGGATCCGCACATGCGAGTCCTACTCTCACCCAACGGCCCCTACGCGACGTCGACGGACGAGAACCGACCAGGCGACATGCTCCCTTACGCCGCCCCGCCGACCGGGATGTTCCCGCCGGACGCGCAGGGCTGAGGACAGCTTCCGAACGGTGTCTGATGTCTCGTCGTCATTCGTTCACGGGACGTCGTCGAGCAAACCGGGAATATACCCCCCGGGGGTATGTTGAACCCCTTGGACCGATACCGAGGAGCGCCGATGACCGAGCACGCCCACGACCACAGCACGCACACCGCCGCTGGCGCCACATCGTGGCGCATGGCCGCGACCGCGACCCTGCACTGCCTGACCGGATGCGCGATCGGTGAGGTCCTGGGCATGGTCATCGGCACGAGCCTCGGGCTGCACAACGCGGGCACTGTCGTACTTTCGATCGCCCTCGCGTTCGTCTTCGGCTACGCGCTTACCATGCGCGGTGTGCTGCGCGCCGGGGTGTCCTGGCGCGCGGCGGTCGGGATTGCCCTCGCCGCCGACACTGTCTCGATCGCGGTGATGGAGATCATGGACAACACCGCGATGCTCGCCATTCCCGGCGCGATGGACGCGGGGGTCACGAGCGGCCTGTTCTGGGGCTCTCTTATCGCCGCTCTCGCTCTGGCCTTCGTGGTCACGACGCCGGTCAACCGCTGGCTGATCAGCCGCGGCAAGGGCCACGCCGTCGTGCACCACCTCCACCACTGACCCGCCGACTCGGAGAACCATCGTGAAGACCACCCGCCCCGCCGCAGTTCCCCTCTCGTCCTCGAGGACCGCGGGCGCTGCCCTTCTGGTCATCGCGACCGCGCAGCTGATGCTCGTTCTCGATGACACGATCGCGAACATCGCCCTGCCCGCCATCCAGGCGGAGCTCACCATGCGCGCGAGCACCCTCCCCTGGGTGATCAACGCCTACATCCTCGCCTTCGGCGGACTGCTCCTGCTCGGCGGCAAGCTCGGAGACCTCGCCGGGAGGCGTCGCGTGCTGCGCATCGGACTGGTGCTGTTCACCGCCGCCTCCGTCGTCGCCGGACTCGCATGGAACCCGGAGGCGCTGATCATCGCGCGCGCCGTCCAGGGCATCGGGGCAGCGCTCGCAGCCCCCAACCTGCTCGCACTGATCACGACGACCTATCCCGCCGGCGCCCCACGGGACAAAGCCCTCGCGGTCTACGCGGCGATGTCGGGCATCGGGATCACGGGCGGCCTGCTGATCGGCGGAGTCCTCGCGAGCACCCTCGGCTGGCGATCCGTGTTCCTCATCAACCTCCCGATAGGACTCGCCGTCATCGCCGGCACCCGCACCCTCACGGAGAGCACCCGCGGCACCGGCCGCCTGGACCTGCTGGGAGCGATCACCGCGACCCTCGGCCTCGTGTCCCTGGTCTTCGGGATCACCCAGTCCGGAGAAAGCGGATGGGAGTCGCCGCTCACCCTCGGCGCCCTCGGTGTCGCCGTGATCACGCTCCTCGCCTTCGTCCTCCGTCAGCGGCAGGCTCGAGCGCCGATGCTCCCCCTGACGATCCTCACCGACCGCAACCGCGTCGGTTCTTATCTCGCCACCGTCATCATCGGCGGTGGACTGATGGGCGGCTTCTACCTCCTCACCTTGTACCTGCAGAAGGTCGCCGGCCTCGACCCCCTCCTGACCGGCCTCGCCTTCATCCCGTTCAGCATCGGCATCATCGCCGGCAGCGGCGTCGGTTCCGCGCTGGCCTCACGCGTCCCGTCCCGGCTCCTCGCCTCCGCGGGACTGCTCCTCGCCGCAAGTGGCTTCCTCTGGCTCTCGACCATCACTCCGGAGACCAAGTACCTCCTGCACATCGCCCCCGCGCTCCTGCTCACGTCATTCGGGCTCGGGAGCAGCTTCCTCGTCCTCACCCTGACCGCCGTGCGCGCCGTCCCGCACGAGGTCGTCGGCATCGCCTCCTCCCTCGTCAACACCGCACAGCAGGTCGGCGCCGCACTCGGCCTCGCCGCGCTCACCGCCACCGCCGTCGCCATCAGCGCCACCAGCGCCGACCCGACCAGCGGCACCGCCCTCAGCGTCGGCTACTCCGCCGCCTTCGTCGTCGCAGCAATCGCCGCCCTCGCCGCCGCCGCCCTCGTCGCACTCACCGTCACGAAGGAGACGACCGAGACCTCACCAGCACCCGTCGCGTAAGAGGCGCTGGACGTCGCAGGACGAGCCTGAACAGAACCCGACCTTCTCGCGCCTCGACCGGTGCCATTCGAGTCGTAGCAATCTCTGGTACCCGCGGCCAGGTCGAACGAGACACGCCGTCTGCATCGACTTCCGGGGGCTCCTTCCTTCCGTGTGAGCCGTGCCGCGTCACGACGATGCCGGGTTGGGCAGGTTCATTGTCAGGAGATGGGATCCGTCTTCGTCGAGCTCCGCTGTGAGCGTGCCGCCGAGCAGAGCTGCGCGTTCTTGCAGCCCGAGGAGACCATGGCGTGCGCTAGGGAGGGCGAGTAGCGGACGGGTGGGAGGTCCGGCATGGAGGGAGACGGTGAAGTGGTCCGCGGTGGTGTTCGACATGAGGTGACTTCAGCGCCGGTCGAGTGCTTCCGAGCGTTGGTCAGCCCTTCCTGAAGGAACCGGTAGACGGCTCGGTGCGCGGCGGGCGACAGGAAGGGGGAGGCGTGAGGCTTCCGTGGATGGTGAGATCGCTACTGGCGGCCAGTTCGGCGAGCTCGTTCGAGGAGGGTTCCTTCACTCGCTCTCCGGGCTGTCCTCCCGCCTCGCGGAGCACGCCGACCATCGTCCGCAGTTCTTCAACGGTTGCTGAGGCCAGTGAGCGGATCGTGGTGGCCGTGGCGCGTGCTGTGTGGTCCGGCGATGAGACCTGGAGTGCTCCTGCCTGGATGGCGATCAAAGTGACGTGGTGGGAGACGACATCGTGCATCTCACGCGCGAGAAGCGTCCTTTCGCGGGCGAGTGCGCTCTCGATGACGTGTGTCCGCTCCTGCTCCTGAAGCCGGGTCAGTTCGTCCACACGCTGCGCCAGGTCCTTCTTCGTGCGGATCAGAGTCCCGATGAGGACCGGCACGCCGATGTAGATGACCGCCCAGAGGACGGTGTTGATGACGAACTCCGGGTACTCCCAGATCTGCTCGGGGATGAACCACGCGGCGGAGACGAGGGCCACCGCCCCTCCGACGCGCCAGCTCCGTCCGTCGCGCATCGTAAGGACGGCCAAGCCGATGGCGACGGGGACGAAGGCTTCGCCCCAGATGAATCCCGGCAAGGACAGGAGGATCAGGGCGAGAGGATACCGACGCCGGAGAGGATCGCGGCCGCCGCAGTGATGCCCGAGGCGACGATCCACGGGGTGGCCCAGAACAGGAAGGGCAGCTGCGAGAGCACGCCGGCTGCTACGAGCAGGACATCGACGCCGTACCGGGCCGCGAGTCGCGTCTTCTTCACTCTCCGCGACGGTGCAGCGGTTCGGTCCGCACAGCGCCGCACGTTCGGAGGTTCGCTCACTGTTGCACCGTAGGCCATGCGGTACAGGTCGACGTTCGATCGGGTCGACGGCGTTCACATCGTCAGCATCCGTGAGAGTCGACTGCGTGCCTTCGCCGCCCGTCCTCCCCGAACGCCTGGGAAGGGACCCGCCCGGCGTGCGAGACACGCGAGCGCTGATCTCACAGGCCGTCGCAGTCAGCGGCTGTTCGTCCTGCCGTTGACCACTTCGATTCGGACAGATGAACGGCGCGAGCGAATCAGGACGGGACAAGGCCAGCTCGAGCCGCGACGAGTGCAGCACGCACCCTGTTCGGTGCGCCGAGGGCAGTGAGCACAGCACTGACGTCGTCCTTCACCGCCCCCAGACTCATGGTCAAACTCTTCGCGATGGCACGGTTGGTCGAGCCCTCGGCCATGAGCCGCAGCACTTCGCGCTCGCGCGGTCGAAGCGACTCGACCCGAGCGCGAGCGTCGAAATCGACGGAGACCGCGGCAAGGCAAGCCCGCCCCACCCCGGAGCGAGCACCGTTCCGCCGCACGCCAGAACATGCACCATCGAGACGAGCGCCGCGGGATCGATGTTCTTGAGCAGGAAACCAGCCGCGCCGCCCATCAGCGCCGCTGAGAGCAGATCGTCGCGGTCGAAAGTCGTGAGCATCGCGACGATCGGAGGGTCGGGCTCTGCGCGCAGCGCGTGCAGAACCTGCAACCCATCGATGTCGCGCATCTGAACGTCCAGCAGCACCACATCAGGTTGGAACTCGCGGACCGCGGTGATTGCTGAGATGCCCGTGACGGCTCCGACCACCTCCACGCCCTCGCCTGCACCGAGGATCGAGTGAGAGTCCAGAGCGGACGAGGGCTTCGTCATCGACGATGAGCACGGATATCACTCGCTCATCATCTCGATTCGCGGCGGTGAAACATGGCGCTCCGCTGCAAAGTGGCCGACCGGCTGGAGATTCGTCATCCTTCGGGCGGAGAGGCAGCCAAAGGCACTAAACGGGCCGATGAGCGGCGGAAGTGGCAGGTCACCCGTCTGGGGTTGTTGGGTCCAGCAGTCGATCCTGCTGGCCGCGCCGAGCACGTTCGCTCGACAGTCAGGTGGCGGCTCCTTCCATGCCGACGGGGGATGCGCCGACACCTCCAGCACGTTTCACTCAGACCGGCGCGACAGGTGCGCGATTGCGCGAACGAGGAGTACACAGTGTTGAAATCGGTTCTGAACAAAGCGGTAGTCGCGCTAACGGCGGGGTGCGCGATTGTCGGCGCTCCGCTGGTACCCGCCTACGCGGTGCCATCGGTCGGGCTGGCAGCCTCGTCGATGTCGACACCTCACTCGCCCACGGCGAGTTCGGACGCGGATGAGGTCGTGGACATCCTCGCCTCCATCTCAACGAAGATTCCTGACTTGCAGGACGTTGACCCCGCCTCGGCTACGATCTCCCTAGAGCCGGGAAGTTCGTCGGGCGAGAGCACGCTGCTGCGCCGGGCCACCGAAGCGTCCGTCTCAGCCGCAGGGGAGAATCCGCTGACGGTCAACCTGCAGGCCGCTGAAGACGCGGTTGCAGTCAGCGTCTCCGAAACGGGCATCGAAGTCATCGATAACGGCGACGGCTCCCACACCGTGCCACTCAACCGCTCAGACGGATCGCTGCAGGTCGTGACAGTGATCGACTCCTCGACCGCCCCACGGAGGTACTCAGTCGATGTCGGCCTTCCCGAGAACGTCACCCTTACAGCAACGGAAGAAGGGGCGCTCGTAGCGATGGCCCCGGATGGGACGCTCGCCCTCGGCGTTGCCCCCGCATGGGCGTACGACGCCGTGGGCGTCGCCGTTCCCACCCGCTACACGGTAGAAGGATCGACCATCACTCAGATCGTGGAACACGACTCAAGTGAGTACCAGTATCCGATCACCGCCGACCCGTGGCTAGGACAGCGCCTCTTCTCCCCCATGACCGTCAACCGCAAGGGAGCCTTCCAGGGACGGCCGGTCTACTCTGGCCGACTGACGCCCTGGGGCGTCGCAATGGGACTCGGGAACGCCGGCTTCACCATCGTGGGTACCGCGGGATGGGAAGAGTTCGCCTCGTCCTGGTCAGCAGTGAGGAACAGTCGAAGTATGTACCAGCAGTACCAGTGCCACGCACTCTGGGGCCGCGCCATCATCGGCGCAGGCATCCACTGGGACCTCGAAGCGGTTCGCCCTGCCAACGCGAACTGGGCCAACGTTTTCAGCCACCAGTGCAACTGGTGAGCGCTGTGCCCGCCACCTCACTCCGCCGCAGGTCTCTCGCCCTTGTGGCAGCCGGATTTCTTGCCGGCGTGCTGATCACTGAGCGGTGTCGCCTGGACAGCAGATCGACTCATCGACAACGACCGCCGCGGCCTCACTCTGAACGACGTGATCCACGACGGAGTACCAGGATTCACAGGCGACTCGGTCCCAGTACCGACGCATGCGGCGACCGCCGAGGATGCGTCGAAGCGGTCACAGAGCGACGGCGTCTCCATTTATCGATTCGACACGCTCGACCACGCACGACAGGACGTCATCTACAGCGACGCAGACTTCTACCGATCTGACCGCTTCGTACTCGAGTTCGATGGAACTCTGACCGCTGAAAAGCGTTATCAGCTGCTGCAAGCAGTCGAAGGAGCATGGACAGGAAGTGATGACTGACACGGCTGGGAAGCCTTTGCGCGCGTCCTCCGCTGCACCCCTCGCGCTGGTGCCGCGCATCGACGGCGCCGATTCACGTCCGGAAACGGTCCCGACTTACTCGGCCGCCGGGGAAGGACCGGCGCCGGAGCACGATGCCGGCACGGGTACCGCGTCATCGCTGTCGATGCGGGGCACGGTTCCGGCCCAGTCGTTCATCGCGTCGAGCACGGGCCGCAGACCGTGACCGACAGGAGTCAGCTCGTACTCGACCCGCGGAGGGATCTCCGGGTAGGCGGTGCGCGTGACCAGCCCGTACGTCTCGAAGCGCCGCAACCGGTTGGTCAGGGTGTGTGCGCTCACTCCGGGCAGCGCCTTCATCAGGTCGCCGAACCGCATCGGGCCGTTCAGGAGCTCGCGGATGACGAGCGTGGCCCAGGGGCCGTCCAGGAGGGTGAGGAAGCGCGCTATCCCGCACTCGGGCCACTGATCAGCGGAGAACGACATCGAATCGACCCTTCCACCATTACTGCAGTTGACGTAACCGATGCAACATCTGCACTAATGCTCTCATGACCTACATCGTTCACGGAGCGACCGGTGCGCGGGGCGCTCCCGTCGCCGCCGCCCTCCTCCGCTCCGGCAAGACCGTCACCGCAGCCGTCCGCACCCCCGGTGCCTACATCTCCGGGCCGGCTGTCGCTGTCGACGCCTCCGACGTCGACAGCCTCGTCGCGGCCTACAGCGGTGCCGAGGGCGTCTTCATCCATCTGGCTCTGGGATCTCCGACGCAGCAGCTCGAGCACGCTCGGATGATCGCCGCGGCTGTCGACCGGGCCCGCCCCGCGCGAGTGGTCTTCTCGACCAGCGGCTACCCGCTCGGGGAGACGGACGACAGCCCGCACGGGGTCCTCGCGCGTGGGCTCGGCGCGACGGGCGTCCCGACCGCGGTCCTCGCGCCCCGCCTCTACCTGGAGAACCTCCTCCTCCCGCCGGTGATCGCCTCTGTCCGGGAGCAGGCCGTCCTCCCGTATCCGATCCGGGAGGACTTCCGCGTCGTCCTGGAGTTCGCACCTCGACGTCGCCGACGCTGCCGTGCGCTTGTTCGAGCGGAGCGACGTGGCCGGCGTCGTCGCCGTCGGCGCCCTGCCCGGACTCCTCGGCGAGGATCTCGCTGTCGGCTTCACCCGCTACTTCGGGAAGGACGTGACCTTCCACGCGCAGACCCCCGACGAGTTCGGCGCGATGACGATCCCCTTGTTCGGTGAGCAGGGGATGACTCCCGTGATCGACTCGTATCGCTGGCGCGCCACGCAGCCGGACGAACTGATCGAGGAGGCGCGCAGTGCGCAGGTCCTGCTGGACCTCTCGCCGCGCACGGTGGAGCAGTGGCTGCGGGACCTCGACGCCTGAGCAGTCGATCATGCGGTGACGGACGTCGCGGCGCTGCGGGGCGGCGTCGCGTCGTCCGGTGAGGCAGGGCCCGTTCACCCATGTCAGGCGGCATCACCGCGCCAGGACGCGGGGTGGCATCCCGTGACTCCACTTCGACTCGACGCCGGCGTCGTCGCCCCGCTGCTGGGGAATCGTCGAAGAACGTCCTCGGTGCTCGGCCTGCACCCTCGGTCGATACTCGGGCGGCTGCGCGACGTCGGGGCCGCCCCGGAGGAGGCCGCTCTCAGCGAGCAGGCCTCCCTCCGATGCGCCCGGTATCAGCGGCGCAACGCCGCATCGAGTGCGTCGCGGATGTCCTCCACGCGCTGGACTTCGAGCAGCTCGCCGTCGACGAGGATCGACGGCGTGCCCCGTACGCCGAGTTCTCGACCGGCGTCGAAGTCGTAGCGGACCCGCTGGAGGGTCGACGGGTCGGCCACGTCGGCGTCGTACTGCTCCATGTCGAGGTCGATCTCTCGGGCGAGCTCGCGGAAGAGCGCGGCCTGCGGTTCGCTGCTGCCGGCCCACTCGGGGTGGGTGTCGAACATCCGCTGGTAGAGGTCCTCGAACCGGTGCTGGCGTGCGGCCGCCTCGACGGCGACCGCGGAGGCCTCGCCGCTCGCGTGCGACGGGAGCGGGAAGTAGCGCACGGCGAACGTGACGCGACCCGCGTAGTCCTCCCGGAGCTCCTCGATGCCGGGATGCAGAGCCGCGCAGGACGGGCACTCGAAGTCGAGGAACTCGACGAGTGTGACCGCTCCGTTCCCGGCGTCGTCCAGGACGTGGCTGTTCGGGGCGAGGGCGGTCGTCGGTGCCTCGCTCGACGGCGAGAACGGGCGCAGGACTGCGAGTGCGACGACGAGTGCGACGACGGCGAGAAGGGCCGAGGAGGCGGCGAGGACGATCTTCGTACGGGTGCTCATGAGAGAGCCTCTCTGCTGGTGGGGCGTGCTGATGAGGGGGAGGACGGAGCGCGCAGTCTCATGGCGCGGACTCCGGGTCCGTCGGGGACAGTGCGCTGGGCGGTCCGGCGGGGGGTGCCGGCACGCTCGGCCGCTGCGAGCCCGTGCTGCGCGCCTCCAGGACGCCGAGTCGGTCGTTGTACTGCGAGAGCTCGGCTTCGCCGTCCCGGTCGGCGCGGCGGTCGTAGCGGCGAGCGGCGCGCTCATCGGAGCGCATCCACTGGGTGAGGACCACCAGAGCGATGAGCACCATCGGCAGCTCGCCGGCGCTCCAGGCGATGCCTCCGCCGACGCCCTGGTCGGCGAGGAGGGCGGTGGTGTCGGTGTAGTCCATCGCCGTCCACCAGTCCTCGCCGAGGACCGTGGTCTGGGACATGATCGCCAGGCCGAAGAAGGCGTGGAAGGCGAGCGTCGCGAGCATCACCAGGAGCCGGAGGACGTGGCCCGGCCGCGCGGGCCCGGGGTCGACTCCGATCAGGACCCAGAAGAAAAGGTAGCCGGTGGCCAGGAAGTGCACGGTCATGAGCACATGGCCCTGGTGGAAGAACATCGCCCACTCGAACCAGCCCGTGTAGTAGAAGGCCACGAGGCTCCCCGCGAACAGCACAGCGGCGACCGGGGCGGAGGAGAGGACGCACAGATAGCGGGAGTGCACCAGCGCGAGGACCCACTCCCGCAACCCTCTGCCGCCGTCGCCCCGCACGGGCAGGACGCGCAGCGCCGGGAGCACCGGACCGCCGAGGACGAGCAGCGGCGGGACGACCATCATCAGCAGCATGTGCTGGATCATGTGGGTGCTGAAGTGCACCTGCCCGTAGACGCCGGGACCGCCGCTCGTCGTCCACGCGAGCACCGCGCAGCCTGCAACCCAGGCGAGCGTTCGTCCGAGAGGCCAGCGCGTCGCCGCGTCGGCGGAGCCGATCGACGCCGACGAGGTAGAGCACCGTGCCAACGGCCGCGATCGCGAGCCAGACGGCGTCGATGTGCCACTGGGTGAGCATCCGCCCCGGAGTCGCTTCGGGCGGGTACGGGAATCCGAGCAGCCCGCGGCGGGCATCGCCGACGACGGGGTCCTGGGGCACGGGTGGGGCGCTGTTCGACAGTGCGACCGAGACGCCGATGGTGAGCGCCATGACGACCAGCTCGCCCACGGCGATGCTCGTGAAGGCCCGTCGGTCGGAGGGGTCCTCGCGCAGCCGGGGCAGCACCCGGAGGCGGTGCCACGCGCCCGCGCCGCCGAGCGCGAGCAGCGCCGCGGCCTTCCACCAGCAGCAGCTGCCCATACGGGGTCGCGAGATCCGCCGGGCCCTCCACGCGGAGCGACGCGCTTGACGAGTCCCGAGAACGCGACGGCGCCGAACGCCCAGCCCGCGAGGACGAGAGTAGCGCGACGCGACCACTCCGATCTCGGCTCCGACCGCTCGGCGCAGCAGAACAATCGCGACGAGCCCACCGGCCCAGGCGGTCACTCCGACCAGGTGCACGGCGACGCTGTTGACCGCGTTCGCGTGCTCGTCGGAGCCGGAGGCGTGCCCCGACAGAGCGAGCGGGAGCAGCGCGAGAACCGCCAGGGCGTTCGCGGCGGCCACCCAGGCGAGACGCCGGGCCAGCACCGTGATCAGCAGCACTGCCGTCGCCCAGCCGATCGAAGTGACGAGCGTCTGACCGAGTTCGAGCTCGGTGGCGTAGAAGAGGAACTGCGTCCGGAACCCCGGACTGTCCAGCGGCTGCCCGATCGCGTTCGCCGCAGTGAAGACCAGCACCGCGATCGCCGACGCGACCCAGGTGGCGGCCGCCCAGCGCGCCCAGCGCAGGGCCCGGTCCTGCGAGTACGAGACCACTCCGGGAGCGATGCGCTGACCGGGCAGGAGGAAGACCGCCGCGGTGAGCAGCCCGATGGTGAGCGTCGCGGCGATGTCGTGCACGGCTCGGGAGGCGGGCAGGCCCTGCCTGACGAGTTCGCCGGGGTCGATGAGCAGCGGCGGCTCGGCGGCTCGCGTCATCGTCAGTGCCAGCAGAGTGATCGTGACCGCGGCGGGGACCGCCAGCAGGAGGACCGTCTCGACCGGTGGGATCGTGACGGTGACGGGATGGGGTGCGGGAAAGTCGTCGGTGCTCGATGTGTGCGCCACAGGGGTGGCTCCCTTCGAGAGCGGTCCGCGAGGGCACCGCTCATCGGCTCCAGGGCGCCCGAGGGAGGACGCGCAGGAGTTCTCTCCGAAGACGCCGGCCGCACGAGCTCGGACGGCCCGATCACGCGGGCTGAAGGCACGGCGGTCGTGCACCGGTGCGGGGAGTCCGCTGCCCGGCGCGCGTCAGGGGTCAGGAGGCGGGAGGAGCCGGCGGACCGCGTCGAGGCGAGGTGTCGGGAGAAGCGCCCGCGGCGACCGGGAGGATGTCGCGCAGCTCGAACGCGCGGGCCGGCGCGGGCGCGGAGCGGGCACGGCGAGGAGGACGAGTGGCGCAAACCGTGTGGCCGCGTGCGCCGTCGTCTGGGCAATAGCGAGGAGCAGGGTCTCGCCCCGATGCAGGACGGCGATGGTCACGACCGCGGCGACGGCGTGGGAGAGCTGCATGGTCGCATGGCTCGCGGCAGCGGTGGCGATTCCGCTGACGTCGACGGTGGCGAGGTGCTGCGCGTGCCCGCCGATGCTCGCCGGTCCGGACGCTCCGAGCTGGAAGAGCGAGTGGAAGAGGAGCTGGCTCGCCCCGACCGAGAGCGACACGCGCAGCAGCGAGAGCCGACGGCCCGCGAAAGCCGTGCAGATCAGCACGGACATCACCAGCGGCGCGAGGACGCCGAGAGGACCGGGAGCGTCCCCGCCGCCGACGACGTGCGAGAACAGAGCGGTGAAGGTGGCCACCACCGCCGCTGCGAGACCCCGGAGGGTGCGCAGCTGACGGGAGGTAGACATCTGCTCAGTGTCGCAGACCGTCACGGGATCGACTTCGGGGACCGGCGACGTCCGGGCGCATGCTAGGCGCCTGGGACATTCCGGCGCTCACTCCGCTGATCGTTCAAGGGGCCGACTGCGGGGAGGGGTAGGGCTCGTCTGCTTCCGCTCCCGAAGTCGTATCACGGCGTGGTGATTGCCGCAGAGGAGGAGCAGTAGGCGCGACGGCCGCCGCGGCTCGTATCGATGTAGACGCGCGAGCAGGTGGGTCGATTGCAGACGCCCATTCTCTCCGCGTGCGATTCGACGGCGAAAACGGCCAGACCTCCGACGGTGAGCGCACGGATCTGCTCTACGATGCCCTCCTCCTCCGACACGAAGTGGAGGTGTGGTGGGAGATCGTCGTGCAGGGCGAGTTGAACCTGACTGACGCTGATCGTCAGCATCTCGTTGATCAGATGACACCGGGTGGGAACGTCACCTGCCTCGAACACGTCCTTCAGACGAACGGTCCACTCTCGGAGGACGTCGAGGTGTTGAGAAAGCCCGTCCAGCCGTACACGGGCACGATCAACGGCGACGAGAACGGAGCCGAGGTCCCAGAGATCGTCCTCAACGAGGTTCACCAGCTCCTCAGCAAGCCGAACTCCGATCATGTTGTCATGGTTGAACTGCATGAAGCCATGACAGCACACTGATTGTCGCTCGGCGAACGGAGCGCGGAACATCCGCAATCGCTTCGAATCCCCGCCGGAAGACGGAGCGTCATCGGATGAAACAGAACGGACTCTCGTCGGCGGCGATGCTTCTGTGGGGACTGCAGTTCTCCTTCCTGAATCCGGCGCTCGCGTTCCTTCTCGTGGACCTGTTCGACGCGGACGCACCTACCGTCGGAGGGGTCCTTGCCCTGTACAACCTCAGTGGAGTCGTCGGATCGCTCACCATCGCGAACATCGCGGACCGACGACGCGGGTACGTGGGGAGTGGTGATCAGCGGAGCTGCCGCGCTGGCGCTCGCGCTCGTACTGTTCTTCTCGACATCGTTGCTGGTGGTTGTGATTGCTCTCGTGCTGTTCGGCGGTCCGGCAGCGGGCGGTGTCCCTTTGCTGTTCGCGCACCTGCGGGCGGCGGGCGGACGGCCCGCGGACGTGGTGCGAGCACGCGCCCTCTTCTCGCTTGCCTGGGTGGCCGGCCCACCCTCGCCACGTTCGTGATCTCCGCCTTCGGTACCCGTGCCGAGCTCGGTGTGATCGCAGCGATAGCTTCACTGAACGTCGCCATCGGCATCCTGATGCTCCGGAGCAGGGTGACGTACGCCGATTCACCTGCGAGGGATCAGCGGCTTGGTGGCACGGACACGCGATCCGGAGCGGGGTCCGCCACTCGGAGCACCGTTGTCGTCACGGTCGTGGCGTTCGTGTTTCTCCAGGCAGGCAACCATGCCGCCGTCACGTCGATGACCCTGTTCACGACACGCTCCCTCGGGCTCGGCATCGAGTGGGCCGGTGTCGCGCTGGGCGTCTCCGCCGCCCTCGAGATCGGTGCTCTGCTGCTGGTCGCACGTCTGACCGAGCGCTTCTCGAGCACGGTGCTCGTTGTGCAGGGCTGCATCGTAGGAGTCGTGTACTTCGCTTGCATGACCTTCCTCGTCTCGAGGTCCGGTCGAGCTCATCGCCGCACAGGTACTGAATGCGTGGTTCTTCGCCTCGCTCGAGGGGGTCGGCTTGAATCTCTTCCAGCAGATCATCGAACGTCCCGGGATCGCCTCGAGCCTGTTCACGAACACCGTGCAGCTCGGAGGCGTCGCCGCTGGACCCCTCATCGCGATCGCCGGAGCGAGTGCTCTCGGCTACCGCGAGTCTTCGCCGCCGCCGGAGTTCTGACGCTGGTCGGCGCGACTCTGACCGGGGTCACAGCGCTCCGGTCGCAGCGGCGCCGATCCCAAGTACAGGGTGAAGAACCGAACGGACCGGGCTAGCACGGAGCCTTGCTCGGGAAGCATCGCAGTCCGGGCGGAGCAGCTACCCTGTCGTCTCGGAGTCTCCATTGCCGGCGCTTTCCGTGCGGAATTCCCGCGGGTCGATCAGTTCCGTTCGAGGCCGAGGAGCTCGCATCCAGATGCTGAGGTGCCAGTCCTGGTCGTTGGCGAGCGGATCTGCTGCGTTTCCGGCGCGTCCATCGACGGAGCTGGGCATGACGAACGCGCATGTTGCGGAGCCGTCGGCGTTGTAGTTGAGCATGTTTGCCCGCAGGATCGTGCCGGCGAGTTCGTCGGTTCGCTCGCTGCGCAAGGGCGCCGGCAGTCGAAGCAGGACAGTTGCCGTCAAGGCGCTCCAGTAGTGCGGGAAGATGTCTCCCCACAGCTGGTCCGAGCCGAACCAGTAGCCGTCCCAGTGCCGGATCCCGATGCCGTTCAGCCGCACGTGGGGTTGGGGGCCACCGAATGCGAGCAGCCACGGCAGTCGCTCTTCGATGGCTGCGAGGAACTCGGTTTCACCGGTGATGGTGAAGGCATCGATCAGCAGATTGATCAGCGGAGCGACCATCGACTGCTCGTAGCTCACCTCGTGACCTGGAAGGTCGACGCCCATCGCGATGAACGCTCGCGCGCTGGCGACCAGAGCGGTTCGAAGAGTTTGTGCCCGCGCTCCGAGGTTCGCGTCGTCGAGGCTGCGAGCGATCGCGGTGCAGGTCTCGGAGAACTGGATGGAGAAGGTGGCGACTTCCTCCGAGCTCGAAGCGCGCTCGATGATGCGAGCCGCGAGATCCAGGTCACTGCGGTCGCCGAGGAAGTGGTATCGGTCGTGGAAGAACTGCGCCAGCCATGGTGCGTCGTACAGACGCGGCCCGGAGTGCTGGAGACTGAGAGCCCCGTCTGGGGAGCGGCCGTCGCATCGAGCAGGTGTGCCTGCGCGAGCTGCGCCCAGCCGTCCAGGGCAGAGGCAACCTCATGGTCGTAGGGGACCCAGCCAGCCATGGCGGCGAGTTGGATCAGGACCGGCATGCCGATCCGCTCGGAGCCGTCGGACCAGTCGGACCAGCCGTTCGTCGACTGGGTGAGCTTGTTCCGCGAGTGTCGACCGGAACAAAGGCGTGAGCGAGGAGTCCTGGCCGCTCGGGCGTGGTCTGGTGATCGAGGATGTACTCGATGCGGCGCCGAGCAACGTCGGCCAACGGTAGATGGAACGCGATCTCGGTGCGCATCCCGCCGACCTCGATGTCGATCGGGCCGTGCGAACTGGAAGTGATCTCGTACCCTCCGTCGACAGCGGTGACGGAGGCGGAGACACCGTCGGGGATGACGGGCGCTCTGTCGGTGCGCAGTGCGATCGTCGTGCCCACTTCGGCGGAGTAGGCGGCGAAGTGCACCGGGGGCCGCGACCGCTTCCATGAACTGTTCGATGTTGTGGAACCAGGCGATGTCCCATGACAACGCGTAACTCTCGCCCGGGGCGAGCACGATCTCGGGTTGGCCTCCGAAGGCGGTGGGGTTGCGGGTGAAGTCCGTCGCTTGGAGAACGAGGTGTCCGCGAGCGTTGGAGAGGGTGTTCTTGTTCCGGGACTCGACGGAGTAGCTCCGCAGCTCACCCTGTCGCAGGATCACACCCAGCAAGCGGCCTGTTCTGACATCGGCTGCGCGAGGGCCGAGGCTGTACTGCCGCCGGTGAAGAGGTGGGCGTGAACGGCGCGGTCCAGAGAGGCTCGAGCGCCCTGGTAGAGGTCCGCGAACGGCGTCTGAACCCCCAAGCCGGTGATGCGAAGCTCGTCCGGTCCGTCGTTGTGGAACTGGAAGTGCTCGGTGATGATCGGCCCGAAAGAGCGGGTCACCGTCGACGAACGCCGTCCAGGGGAGCGTGGTCAGAGCTCGATCCGGTTTCGTCCACCTCGATTCCCCAGCAGCGTTCCACCGAGCGGATCCTCGGTTCGTGATGAGGTGTCCGGATCCCCACTGATGTTCGAGCGAGTGCCAGAAGACGTCTTTCTGCTCGAGCAGGTACAGCCGCTCGGGCGAGGTGAGGTCCCGGAACGCAGCGGTGCTCCGGTGGTGATGTCGACGTCCACCTCGCCGGCGCCGAAGGCCCGAGTCTCGGTCGAGCCGACGTCGGCGGTCGAGGGCAGAACGTAGCGCGCGTCGATGACGAGCTCGTTCGGGTCGGTGACGATGTCGGTCACGGTGTTGTCCTTCTGGCTCGGAGGCGGTGACGGCTGAGCATTACTTGACGGCTCCGCCGGTGACACCTGCTGCGACGTAGCGCTGGGCGACGATGAGCAGCACGATCGCGGGGATGGAGGCGAGTACGGCGGTCGCCATGACGGAGCTCCAATCGGAGACGTAGGAGCCGATGTACTGATAGAGCCCGAGCGTCACTGGGCGTACGGCGTCGGTTGTTGTCAGGGTGAGGGCGAACGGGAAGTCCCCCCAGGTGAAGAGGAAGGTGAACAGTGCCGCGGTGATCAGAGCGTTGCGGCTCATCGGCAGGACGATCGAGACGAAGGTGCGGATCTGGCCTGCACCGTCGACCCGGGCGGCTTCGATGACCGATGTGGGGATGCTGCCCATGAAGGCACGCATGATCAGGATCCCGAAGGGGATTCCGGCGGTGGAATCAGCGAGGATCAGGCCCGGGATCGAATTGAGTAGGCCGACGTTGTTGTACGCGGTGTACAAGGCGTTCGGGAGCACGATGCCTGGCACCATCTGGCTGATCAGGATCGCGAAGAGGAACACTCCGAGGCCGGGGATTTTGAACTGGGCGAGCGCGTAGCAGCGGGGGTGGCGATCAGCAGGCTGAAGACCACACTGCCGAGCGCGATGATCAGGCTCGTGAGCAGGTGACCGCCCTGCTCGCTGATGGCGTTGACGTAGCCGCTGAGGTCGGGGTTCGTGGGGAACCAGGGCGACCCGACGGCGCGGCCACCGGGTTGCAGGGAGACGTTCACCATCCAGTAGATGGGGAACAGCATCACGGACAGGATCGCTACTCCGGCGATGGTGGATGACCATCCGGTGCGTGCGCGCCGGGGCGGGTGCGTCGGGGTTGCAGCGTGCTGACGGGCGCGGCAGCAGGGTCAGGGTCTGGGTCATCACCGCTCATTCGTCGATCGCACGCCGGTTGGCGCGCAGATAGATGACCGCGAAGATCAGGGAGATCACGATCAGGATGTTGCCGATGGCGGCGCCTTGGCCGAATGCGAACTGTTGGAACGACTCCTGATACGCCTGGGTGGCGAGGGTCTGAGTCGAGTTGGCGGGCCCGCCCTTGGTGAGGCCGAGGATGATGTCGAGCGCCTTCAGGGTGTAGACGACGCCGAGAACGAGCACGACGGTGACGACAGGCCGCAGCAGCGGCCACGTCACGTTGCGGAATGCCTTCCAGCCGGTCGCGCCGTCGAGCGCCGCCGCTTCGTACAGCTCCTCCGGGATGTCCTGCAGACCGCTGTAGAGGATCGTGACGTTGAACGGGATCCCGATCCAGATGTTCACTCCGATCACCGCGACGAGGGCGAGGGTGGTGTCGGTCAGCCAGCCCGGATGCGCGTCGGTGAAGAAGAGGGTGCTGAGAGCCTGATTGAGTGCGCCGGAATCCTGGTCGAGGATCCACTTCCAGATCGCGCTGGACACGATCAGCGGAATCAACCACGGCAGCAGCAGCAGCGACCGCAGCAGCCCACTGAGGGGGAATCTGCGGCGGAAGAACACGGCGATCGCCATGCCGATCACGAACTGCCCGGCGATGGAGACGACCGTGAACACGGCGGTGTTCACCACGGTCCGGCCGAAGATGGACGACTGGATGACGGCGGCGTAGTTGTCGAAGCCGACCCAGGGTGCGACTCCGGTGTAGAACGTCTTCGCGGAGTAGTCCTGGAAGCCCATGATCACGTTCTGCACGACCGGGTAGCCGAAGAAAAGGATCAGGTACGCGCCCGCGGAACGAGGAAGGCGATCTGGACGAGGCGTTCGCGGCCGCGGCCGGAACCGAGCACTCGTCGCCGGTCAGCGATCCGGGTCGCTGCAGAGGAGGTGAGGGTCGTCATGGGATCTCATTCGGGTCGGCAGTGGAGAAGAGAGAAGCGGATCGGGCGGCACGCATGAGCGTGCCGCCCGATCGCGGTCAGCCCTTGTCCGCCTGCTGCAGTGCCTCGAGCGGGGCGGCACCGCCTGTCAATGCGATCTGGATCGCGGTGTAGATCTTCTGAGAAGCTGCGGGGTACTCGGCGCCGAGCTCCGCGGTGCGCGAGCGCAGTCCGGGAACCTGATCGGCGAACCCTGCATCTTCGGCTGGTCCACTGCGAACTGCGCCGCGACGCTGAGCTTGGTCGGCACGGTGTCGCGTTCTGTCGCCAGGTACTCCTGGTTCTCATCCGAGCCGATGCATTCGACGACCTTCGCCGCGTCGGCCATCTGAGCGCCGTTCCCGGTCTGCGGCACAGTCCACGTCTCACCTCCCAGAGGGGATTCGACTGCGGCGCCAGCGGTCGGGACGGGGATCGGGAGCGACCTCGTAGCTGATTCCTGCCTCGTCCAGGAGGGGGAACTGCCACGGCCCGTTGATCATCATCGCCGCCTTGCCCGCGATGAACTGATCGTTGGCGTCCGACTGGGACCAGTTCAGCACCGACTTTGATGCGGATCCGCTGTTCACCAGATCGGTCCAGAGCTGTAGCGCATCGGCTGTGCTCTGGGTTGCGACATCGGACTCGTCGCCGCCGTTGGACCACATGAAGGGCAGGAACTGGAAGGTTCCTTCTTCCGTGGCTGCGGCGGAGAATGCCATGCCGTAGGTGTCGCCCTGTGTGAGCGCGGCAGCGTGGTCTTCAGCTCGTCCCAGGTCGTTGGTGCCGTGAGGCCGGCGTCGTCGAGGAGGTCCTTGTTGTAGAAGAGCGCGATCGTGTTCGCGACGGGCTGGATGCGTAGCAGCTCGCCGTCGTAGCTGGACGCTTCGACGACCCCCGGCGCATACCCGTCGGCAGTGATGTCGAAGTCGCTGAGGGGCGCGAGCGCTCGGAGTCGGCGATCTGAGCGAGGTCGCCGTTATCGAGCATCAGCACGTCCGGCATCGTCTTGGACGACGCCTGCTGCAAGACCTTCGCGATGTAGCCGTCGTAGGGAACGACCTGCTGAGTGATCGTGACACCCGTCGACGCTTCGCAGGAGGTGAAGACCTGGTCGTAGACCTCCGAGTCATGGGGGGACCCATCGGGGCGTTCGACGGTGATTGTTCCGGATGCCTCGGTACTGCTGGGGCCACCGGCACTGCACGACGGATCGCGAGCGTCACCGAGACTGAGGCTGCGGTGAGCGCGCCCAGACGCAGCTCACATCGCTCTTCTTTGAGCCATTGTTGAACCTTCCGGAGGGTGCAACGCGCGAGAGCGATGCACTGTCGATACGTATCGACTCGATACGCATCGAAAGTTAGCACAAGCCCATGACGAGCGCCACGTTCCGCTACGGAGCGCGTGCGGCTAGAGACAGGGTCGTCGTAGCGCGGCGCGTCGGGCGAGGCATTACGAGCTGGACCATCGCGGGAGTAGGGGGCCCTCGAGCTGTGCGAAAAGCATCTTCAGGGCAAGACGTGAGACATCGCGGGGTTCGGGGGACACGTTGGTGACGTCGGTGCTGAACGACTCCGCGGCCGCGTCTGTACACAGTCCCACGAGGGAAAGATCGGTCCCGAAGACTGAGGCCGCGCAACATGGTCAGCTGTATCAGCCACCCGATGACCTGCGGTGTTCGGGCGATCAGGCCAAGCCGCGCTTCGTGAGCGCCTGAGAACGTCGTCTCCGATCGTCTCGATACCTCGCCACCCTGCGACCGGCGGTCGCACGATCCGCAACGCGATGCCGGCATGATGCGCGGCCTCGCTCGCTCCTCGTTCGAAGTCGTTGATGAAGCGAAGACCTGCGTGGGCCACTTCCGGTGGCTCCCCGATCACCACGATCTGTTCGTGCCCGGTGGAGACGAGCTCCTCGACGGCGAGACGGCCTGCGCAAATCGCGTCCATGTCGACAGCGGCCAACCCATGCGCTTCGTTCGGGATCCCGATCATGACAACCGGAATAGGCAACGCTGCAGCAGACTCAACACGTTCGTCCTCTGCCCTGATGTCCATGAGGATGACCAGCGTCGCAGATACGCCGCCCCGCCAGTCGGGCCAGCCCGCGTGGGCCCTCATCCGCCGTGACCAGGATGACGTCGTAGTCGTGCTGCCGAGCGACTCCGGTGATCGTCTCAATGAACGGCAGCACACCAGCCATGTCCGTCGTATCGGAGAAGGACACCACGAGCCCGATGACGTTCGTTCGGCTGCCGGCGAGAGCCCGGGCTCCAGCATTCGGGTGGTAGGTGAGCTCGTCGATCGCCGCCTGCACGCGGGCCCGCGTCTTCTCCGAGATCGTTCGCTTACCACTCATGACGTACGACACGGTGCTCTGCGACACTCCGGCAAGCGCGGCGACGTCTTTGCTTGTGGGCATCATCCAGTCCCCCTCCAAGATGCGGCCCTTGCAGCTTGAGCGGCTGCCCGAGGAGATTGTGTGAGCTGCATCGATTCTCAATCTATGGGAAGCCCTCGGGTGATCCGACAGCCTGCACCTCTTCCTCGACGCCGCCCAGCACGGCCTCGCTCGCGCGCCTGCGGCCCGAACGTCCTGCCGAAAGACGCGCTCTGGCTCGGAGCGCACCGGATCGAGTCGTTCTCGGCTGACCAGCACGCGGAGGCTCCGCGACGCGCCTCGCTGACTGCTGCGAGCGAGGACCAGCAGACGAACCGAAATGGTGCCCGGCCGCCGGCGCAGAACGGCCTGCGGCCAGCGGCTGCCGCTGTGAGGGTCTGGTCTCAGGCGATCAGGCAGCGCAAAGCTGACCGTCGGCTCGTCTCTCACCTGCTCGCTGTCTCCTCGGCGGACATCGAGAGGTGATTCGCGTGGCCACCGGGTGTCCGCCGGCCTCAGGTCGTGATCGCGCTCGTCAAGAATTCGTCGAGAAGCTCAGCCCATCCCGCCGTATCCGCCGAGTCTCGGGAAACGGACCCACGGAGAAGAGCTCTGCAATGGACCGGAGTGAGCTCGACCTCGGGCTTCGGGGTAGCACGGAGCAGATGGCGCTGCAGGCTCAGGCGGAGCCGGCGCGCGACGGAGCGCCCGTCGAGGTCCGTCACGCTATCGGGGGGGCGGACCCTGCGGCGGCCGGCGCCGACGCTTACCGGCACACAGCGCGCACTTCGGCGTCGAGGACCAGGACCGAGTCGAGTCGCTGGTCGGTCTCGCCGGAGCGCGCCGAGTTGGCGCGGCCCGGCGGGGCGCTCCACCATGGCGTTCTTGACCGACGCGGCGCCGGAGTCGGGGCTGCGCCGCCGCCATATCGCTCCGTCCGCATGGCTCACGAGCTCGTCGCGGTGATCTGGATCGTCGACGACGAGACGCTCACCGAGGTCGACTTCTCAGTGTTCGCCCCGGCCGTCGACGACATGCGGACTGTCCTCGCGCGCCGCGCGATGACCTTCGACGACGGCCTCCAGCGGGTCGAGGCGCAGGTGCTCGCGCTGCTCTCCGATCGCTTTGACGACAGGATCGACGCGACCGAGGAGATCCGCTGCCGGCGACGAGCGCACCGTGGCGATCGAGGAGGCTCAACGCCTGGCCGCCGAGAAGGCGATCACCATGCCGCGGGTCGAGGGCGCGGAGAGGGTCATCGCCTCGAAGGATATCTCGGGATCGACGACACACTCGATGGATCTGGTCGCTTCCGCTTCGGACTGCGTGCGGTTCGGCTAGGAGCCGAGCGCGGCGCCCGCGACGGCCGACGACCCCAGATCACTCTTCGGCAGGGCGGTGCCCGCCGCGACGGCGTCGGTCCAGGCGTCGGTGGTGGCGACGGCCGCGAAGTTCGAGTTCAGCAGGGCGAGCAGCGTGGTGTGCACGGTTTCGGCGTCGACGGAGCCGGCTGCGTTCGAGATCGCGATGGCGCCGGTCGCGTCCGACAGGACCTCGGCGGCGAGTCCGTGGGTCTCGGCCTCGGCGGCCGAGGCGAGGATGCAGTTGTTGGTCATGTAGCCGACCAGGGTGATGGTGTCGACGTCGTGCTCGCGCAGCCGGGGCAGCAGGTCGGTGCCGGCGAAGACCGTGCCGAAGCGCTTGGTGATCGACGTCCAGTCGTCCGTGCGGCGGCGCTCGATCTCGGGGTGCAGTTCGAAGCCCTCTGTGCCGGGGGCGAAGACGGGGGCGCCCTCTCCCGCGCTGTGCCGGAAGGCGGCGATCGGGAGGCCGGCGGCGGTCGCGGCGTCGATTGCGGCGGCGATCCGGGGGAGGGAGGAGGCGTGCGGGGGGAAGCGGATCTCGAGCGGTCCGGCGAAGTACTCCTGCTGGACGTCGACGAGGATCAGGGCGCGTCGGGGTGCGGTCATGGTGTCGTCTCCTGGGTGTGTGGGGTGGTGCTCCGATCCTGACGGTGGGTGCTCGGCGGGACCAGTGGCACACCGGCACCCCTACGATGGATCCGGGCCAAACGGAGGAGGTGCCTGTGCGGATCGCGATTCACGCCGTCGACGGCGTCACGATGTCTCCACCTCTCGGTGCCGCAGATGGTCTTTGACGAGGTCCGGCGACTCCGGGATCGCGGACTGGGAGACGGTGCTCTTCGCCGACCGGCCCGGCTCGATCCGCACGGCCGAGGGCTACCGGATCGACGGTGTCGAGGGTCCGGAGGCGGCCGGAACCGCCGATCTCGTGGTGATCCCCTCCTGGATCGACGACGGACGCGCGCCCGGCGCGGACCTCGCCCGCGTGCTCCTGGAGGCGCACGGCCGCGGCGCGCGGATCGCGGGCCTCTGCCTCGGCGCGCTCGTCCTGGCCGACGTCGGTCTGCTCGACGGCCGTGCGGCGGTGACGCACTGGCAGGCGGCGGCGGGGATGGCGGCGCGCCATCCGTCGATCGCGGTTGACGCCACTGCCCTGTACCTGGATCTGGGCGACGTCCTGACCTCCGCGGGCACCGCGTCCGGCTTGGACGCCTGCCTGCACGTGGTCCGCGGCGCGCTGGGCGCGGAGGCGGCGAACCGGGTCGCGCGCAGCCTCGTCGTCGCGCCGCACCGCGAGGGCGGGCAGGCGCAGTACATCGAGCGGCCCCTCCCCGCCGAGCCCGCGGACGACCGCATCGCGCGCGCCTCCGCGTGGGCCCTGGCGCACCTCGAGGAGGAGCTGGGCGTGGACCGGCTGGCGGCGGCGGCGCTGATGAGCCGGCGCTCCTTCGTGCGGGCGTTCCGCGCGGCGACCGGGACCACTCCGGCCGCGTGGGTGCGCTCGCGGCGCTTGGACGAGGCGCGCCGGATGCTCGAGACGACCGATCTGCCGATCGACCGGATCGCCGCGGACTGCGGCTTCGGGAACCCGGTCACCCTGCGTCAGAACTTCGCCCAGGCGTTCGGCAGCACGCCCTCCGGGTACCGGCGCCGCTTCGGCACGCAGGGTCCGTGACTGGTGAGGCGGCACGGCCGGTTGAAAGTGATGCCGCTCAAATTGACAGAATCACGGATATCAACCGTTCACTTCTGCGATGGAACGAAGAAGCGGGGTCCATCGCAGCGTCTCCGCGATGGACCCCGCGCACCACCGCGACGCGGATACTCGATCTCGAGCGTCGTCCGCTGAGCAGGACGGGCAATCTCGGCCGCTGCACCTCGCCCGGCGAGGACGGGACGACCGCATCGGTCCCATAGGCCGCGCGCGTCAGCTTTCGAGATCGACGATGATGTCCTTCACCGTCTCGATGAACGCGGTGATGTCGTCGTCGGTCATGGCGAGCGAGAGGGACAGCTCACCTCGGGCGAGCGGGGAAGAAGCCGCGGTTGGCGAGCTCGAGCGGCGAAGGCTTGCGTCTTGTCGGAGTCGACCTTGTACCAGTAGTCGCGGTGGGTGGTGACGGTCTGCCCCGGCGCCTTGCAGTAGGCGTAGGCCAGGGAGGAGAACCCGCGACCGAAGATCGTGAACGGGCTGTTCCGGGCTGCCGACCAGGCGCTCAGTTCGGTGAGGATGCGGGCGGCCATGGTGTTGAGCCGCTTATAGGCGGCGACACTCAGAAGCGCGCATGCGGGCGAGGCCTGCGATGAGAGCGAGCCGGTGTCCGTGATGGGTGCCCGAGATCGCGACGGCCCCGGTCTCGAGCACGCTCATGATCTCCGCTCGCCCGCCGACCGCTCCCAGAGGCAGTCCGCCGCCGATGATCTTCCCCATGACGGTGAGGTCGGCGTCGATCCCGTAGACGCTCTGCAGGCCGTTGTAGGCCGCTCGGAGGTTGGCGGTCTCGTCGATCACCAGGACGATGCCGAGTTCGGCGGTGACCCGGCGGAGCATCTGCGCGAATTCGTCGGTGAGCATGACGTGTCCGCCGGCACCGGATTCGAGTTCGACGAAGACGCAGGCGAGATCGTCGGCGTTCTCGCGGAGGATCCGTTCCGTTCCGGCAAGGTCGTTCTGAGTCAGGACGACGACGAGGTCGACGGTCTGCTGAGGAACGCCGGCGTCGTCCCCGACCGGTCGGGGGTCGTGGTCGGGCCCGTACTCCGTGGCCTCGTGGGTGTGGACGGACACGCTCACCGGGTCGGTGAATCCGTGGTAGCCGCCTTCGAACTTCGCGATCTTGCTCCGGCCGGTGTAGGCGCGGGCGATGCGGGCTGCGGTCATCACCGATTCGGATGCCGAGCAGGAGAACTGCACCTTCTCGACGGAGGCGATCCGGTCGATCAGGAGTTCCGCGAGTTCTGCTTCCTCGGCGACGGGGTTGCCGAAGGAGGCGCCGTGGGGGATCGCGGCGATCAGGGCATCCGAGATGGCGGGATGCCCGTGGCCGAGGATGTTGACGGTGAAGTTGTTGTTGAAGTCGAGGAGTCGGTGTCCGTCGATCGTGTCGATGTAGGCACCGTTCCCGCTGCTGACGAACACGGCGTGGGGGCCGAAGTTGAAGGACGTGCGGCTGTGAGCCACCGGGGATGACGGTCTTGCCGTGCGCGGTGGCGCGTGCTGATTCGGCGAATCGTTCGGTGAACCTCGCGGTGGCGTTCTCCAGTGTGAGCATGGTGTTCCTTTCGTGAGCAGAGGGTGGGACGGGTCAGGCAGGGGTGGTGTCGAAGGTCAGTCCATTGGCCGAAGCGGAAGAGGGGGAACTCGGTGTCGAAAGGAACATCGGGGCGGCTGGACTTGACGGCTTGCATGCTCGACGGGAGGTCGAATGGCAGTCGCCCCTCGGCGACGCGTGGCCGAAGACCACGTCGAGCAGTGCCCGCGGGTCGGCGCCCCAGTTGCAGAGGATCGCCGCCGTGTCGTCCACGATCGGAGTGAGGATCGCTGGGCGGTCCAGGAAGATGTCGATCACCGTCGGGACCGCGGACGTGATCTGTCGCAGGTGGACAACGGTCTGTGCCGAGAAGTCGAGGGCCGGCGTGGGATAGTTCTCGAAGACCGTGAGGCCGTTGCTCGAGGGCGGTGATCCTCATGATCGCGAGGTCCGCCTCCTCGGGGAGTCGACGACATCGCCGTACAGCGAGGCGATGTCAGCGGGGATACCCTCGATCCAGATCTTGCATCCGGGCCGCGCGGGGAGGTGGGTGCTCCGTTCCGGCTCTCGTTCGTGAGCAGCGTCAGCGACGCGCGTTGAGCGGCCTCGCCTGCGGCGACGAAGTCCAGTGAGCCGACGTATGCGTCCAGCCGCCTCGACGTCGACGTAGGGCTGGTCGAAGAGCCCGAGCACGAACTTCTCGGTGAGCAGGCGTCGGGCCGATTGATCGAGTCGTTCCGGCGTCACTGCCGCCGCTGCTGACGAGTTCGACCAAGACCTCGGGGCACTTCTCCCCACCGAATTGGTCGACCCGGCTTCCAGCGCTTTGAGCATGCGCCCTCGCTGGTCGAGGTGCTCCACGCCCCAGGCGCGGGCCGGGAACGGTTCGCCGGCGACCTCGGAGTCGGTGAGGAGTCCCAGTCGGTGCAGACGATGCCCTCGAAGCCGTACCGCTCGCGCAGGAGCCCGGTGATGACGGATTTGTTGAATCCGAACCCGACTTCTTCGTGGTCGGTGCCGATGGGCATGCCGTAGTAGGGCATTACCTGGCCGACTCCCGCGGCGAAGGCGGCTTCGAACGGCCCGAGGTGCAGCTCGAACTGCCCGCCGGGGTAGACCTGCTCGCGGCCGTAGCCGAAGTGGGGGTCTTCGCCGTCGCGCTGCGGGCCACCTCCCGGGAAGTGCTTGATCATGGCCGAGACGGAGCCCGTGCCGAGCCGGTCGCCCTGGAGACCTGTGATGTAGGCGGCGCCGAGGCGAGAGGTCCAGCTCCACGTCCTCCCCGAAGGTGTCCAGCTGTCGCGCCCATCGGGGCTCTGTCGCCAGGTCTACCTGCGGGTGAAGGGCGACGCGGATGCCGACCGCGGTGTACTCCTGCCGGACGATGTCGCCGAATTGTCGGACGAGTTCCTCGTCGCGAGTGGCGGCGAGGCCGAGCGCTTCGAGCCAGACGGAGAAGCTCCCTGCCAGCAGGCCTGCGAGCGGGTTGTCGCTGTAGGAGTTGCGGGGGTCGCTCGAGATCGTGACGGGGATACCCAGACGGGTGGAGGCCGCGAGCTCCTGGATGCGGTTGTGCCAGGCGGCCATGTCTCGAGGGTCGCCACCGGTCAGAAGGTTGAAGTGCGACATCCGGTGATCGAGCACGAACGTGGAGTTGGAGGGCAGGTGGAACTCGGCGTCACCGTCGGAGAGCTGGCCGTGGTCGCCCATGCTGATCATGTCGTGGAAGAACAGACCTGCCTTCTCCTCGAGCGTCATCTGCGAGAGGAGGATGTCGACCCGCTCGGCGATCGGCAGTTCAGGGTCGCGGTAGCGGAAGTCGATGCTCGGGGTCGAGTCGTGCGTCAGATGTGGTGTTCGAGGTGAGGGGTCATCGCACGCCCTTGATGAGGTAGACCACGAACGCGCCGGCCAGGACGACGACGGCGCCGAAGAGGTAGAACACCGTGTACCCGCCGAGGGCGGTCGTCGCACCGATAGCGATGATGAACGGGGCGATCGCGGGAGCGATCGACTGGGGAAAGCGTTGGCGATGTTGAGGACGCCGAGATCTTTCGCCGTGTCTGCCGGGTTGGGGAGCACCTGAGTCGCCGGGGCGAGGGAGACGGCGAGGAACGCGCCGGCGCCGAGACCGATGAGGCCCTGTCCCGCGATGACGATCGGGACGGAGGTCGCCACGGCCATCAGGACGAGCCCGACCGCCATGATCACGCCCGCGACCGCGACGAACACTCGTCGGCGCCCGGTCTTGTCAGAGGCGACGCCGGCGAGTGCGCCGGAGATCGCTGTGGCGATTGTGGAGGCGAGATTGCAGAGCAGGACGATGCCGATGGCGTCGCTCTCCTGTAGCGAGAACCGTTCGCTGAGATACAGCGGTAGGAAGGTCGCCACGCCCGCGTACCCGAACATCACGAGGAAGGTCGTCAGCCAGGCGAGGGCGAAGTCGCGGTGCCGCACCGGGTTGAACACGAAGGACCCGAGGAATTCCCTGAGCCCGTAGCGTTCGCGCGGCGGCGCTTCGATCTTGCGGTCGTCGAGGACTACAACGAAGACGGCCGCAGAGACGAGCCCGACCAGCGCCGGTGCGAGGAACCGACCGACGTCGCCGGCGATGTAGTTGACCAGGAAGCTGCCTCCCAGGATCGCGACGGATGTCATCACGCCGATGATCCCCGACGCCAACCCGCGTCGAGTCGGCGCGACCTGGTCGGGAACTGTTGCGTTCGTGGCGGCGAAGAGCGCCATTGATCGCGGCTTGCGTCAGGCACCAGCCGACGAGCACGACCCAGACCTCGTCGGCGATGCCGATGAGGAGGCAGGAGAGCACGCCGACGAGCGCGCCGCCGATGATCCACGGGCGTCGTCGGCCCCAGCGTGTGGTCGTCCTGTCGGACAGCCGGCCTACGAGCGGATTAGCGACCAGTGCGAACAGGGAGCCGGCCGCCGGTCACGAGGCCGAGGCCGGCGACGGCGTCCTCCGGGGTGGCGGTGATGTGCTGCAGCTTGAAGGCCATCGAGACGAAGACCGGTGTCAGCAGCGCGAGGTACAGCCCGAAGGTGGCGAACCCGAGTGCGGGGTAGTACCCGTTCGTACTGCGGCAGGGGAGTCACCCGCGTCCTGCACGGACGAAGGCGGGGTGGGGGGTCTCGGCGTTGGCCGGCGACGTCTCTGTCATGAGGCTCTCTTTCCAGAGGATCCAGCGGTTGGTGGTGAGAGCCTAGAGTAAATCTGATCTTGTGGTAACTGAATTCTGATTAACTGGTATCTGGGGTGATGAGACGATTGCTCGGTGGCAGTCGCGAGTGGAGGGAGAGTCGCGAGCGCGCAGCGCGCGCGACAGAACGTCATCGACGCTGCACGAGGGAGTGTTCGCCAGACGTGGCGTGGTGCCGGTGTCGCTTCGTGATGTTGCTGCGGCCGCTGGGATCAGCCACCCGGGGCTGCTGCGTCACTTCGCGTCGAAAGCTCCACTTGTGGATGCTGTGATCGCACAACTCGATGACGAGGTGGGCTTTGCCCTGGACGCGGTAAACCCTGGCGAGCTGACCCTTTCGGCGGTTGCTCGGGTCACAGCAGGGGTGACATCCTTCGACCTTCTCGCCTCGATGCTGGCAACCGCTGACGGTCTCGAGGATGCGCGTGCGCGCCTGGACCGGCGCTTCCTCGACATCCGAGAACGTCTGGAGCGTCCGGATCGGATGGCTCCCCGGCAATCGCTCGACGAAGAGCTCGTCATGTGGACGGGGCTGCGACTGCTGGCCCAGTACCTCCCCGGCGAAATAGACGCAGCCGACCAGCTGGACGGGGCGGATGCAGGTCACCTAGGCCGGGGGCTCGAAGCGGAGGAGGAGGGCCGGCCGGTCATCACGCTGGCCGACATCGTCGATCGAGAGGAGGAGGGTACGCCAAGGGCAAGGAACGCCGCAGACAGATCCTCTCCGACGCGACGACCCGATTCGCTCGGTCCGGCTACCACAGCACCAGCCTGCGGGAGATTGCGGAGAGTGCCGGGGTCAGCCAATCGAGCTTGCTGTACCACTTCGAATCGAAGGAGCAACTCCTAACTGCCGTCCTCCGACGGCGCGACGAGATGCTCGCCGAACGAGGCCGCGCCGACGCAGACCCCGCCGCGGAACTAGCGAGCGTCGGCGATGACGCGCGGCTCGACGCCCACAATGAGCCAGGGCTCATCGAGCTGCACGCACGGGTCGCCTCAGAAGCGGCGGCGATCGAGCATCCCGCCCATGACTACCTCGCTCGCCGGTATCGGCGGACGATCGACTACTTCTCGCACCTCATCGACGTGGTGCAAAAAACGGAGCACCGGACCGCGCACTCATTTCTCCGCGCCGAGGCGCGATCCGGTTCATCGGCCTGTGGGAGGGGCTCCAGCTTCAGGCTCTCGACGACGGGGACTTCACCCACATCGGAAGCCACCTCGATGCGTTCCTTCATCAGCTGCTCGCTGGGTCAAGTGCCGGACCCACCGCACACCGCTCACGTGACTAGAGAAGAGTCGGTTGAGGGGCTAACGGAGAGCACTGTTCGTAGACCGCGCCAAGCACTGACATAATCTCAAGTGTTGGCTAGAATCTCTAGGTTGCGTTAGGGGGTTTGTCTGCGAGCGATGTGGCTAGGCGGCTATCGTTGGTCAGCCATTCGGCGAGATCTCGGTCGAGGGTGACCAGGGCGAGAATCCCGGCACGAGTCCTGTCCCAAGGCCGCGCTGAGCGACGTCGAGCCAGCGCAGGAGTAGGAACATTTCCGCTGTCGCTAGAGTCGCAAGGCCGGAGGCGGGGTGACCTGCCTCCCCACCCAGCGGCGCGTATGCTCCGCGATCGACTTCCGAAGGATCCGCCGTGCACCGCCCGCTCTCCTCGATCCGCCGGACGGCTTTCGCCCTCGTGGCCGGACTTTTCTTCGCCGCAAGTGCTGCTATCAGTACGCCTGTTGCTCCAGCAGCAGCCGCGCCGGTAGCACCGCCCGCGCTGACCACGGCCGACGCCGACGCCTGGCTCGACGGACTACTCCCGGCGGCGCTCGAGCGCGAGGGGATCGCCGGAGCAGTCGTCTCGATCGTCGGGAGGTGGCGCGGTCGTCACCGAGCGGGGCTTCGGCTGGGCGGACACCGGCGCGAGCGGTGGCGAGCCCGTGCCGGTCGATCCGAAGAGGACGCTCTTCCGCATCGGCTCGATCTCGAAGCTCATGACCGCGACGGTCGCGATGCAGCTCGTCGAGGACGGGCGGCTCGATCTCGACGATCCCGTGCAGGACCACCTAGACTTCCGCCTCCCGGTCGCGTTCGAGCGGCCGATCACCATGCGCCACCTTCTCAGCCACACGGCGGGATTCGAAGACCGTATCGCGGGAGTCATCGCGGGTCCGGGTGGCGACGCGACCCCGCTACGCGACTCCGTCGCGGTCGACCCGCCCGAGCAGATTTTCGAGCCGGGCACGGTGCCCTCGTACTCCAACTACTCGAACGGGCTCGCGGCCTACGTCGTCGAGCGGATCACCGGGCGGACGTTCGAGGACGTCGTCTCCAGCGAGGTGTTCGGACCGGCGGGCATGACGACCGCGACGCTCCGGCAGCCGCTGCCTGCCGACGCCGCGATCGCCAGTGGCTACCGCTCCGCGCAGTCCTCCGAGGAGGTCCCCTTCGAGATCGTCGCTCCGGCGCCGGCCGGAGCGATCTCGGCGACCGCCGCCGACATGAGCGCGTTCCTCCTCGCGCAGCTCGCCGACGACTCGCCGCTGCTGGGCCCGGACACCCTGGAGCGGATGCAGGAGCCCGCGCTCGACGAGTCCCTCGGTGGTCTGGTCGCAGGACCGCGGATGGCGCTCGGCTGGTTCGAGCAGGACCGTAACGGCCACCGCGTGCTCGGCCACGGCGGCGACCTTACGGCGTTCCACGCACAGCTCGACCTGCTTCCGGAGGACGGCGCCGGGATTTTCGTCTCGCTGAACAGCACGGGGCTCCGCCCGGACTCGACCGTCGCGATCCGCGACGCGCTGTCGCGCGGCTTCGTCGACCGATACTTCCCCGACGGCGGCTCGGCTCCCACCGCGACCTCCACCGCGGCGGAGCACGCCGACGCGATCGCGGGCACCTACCAGGTCTCGCGCCGGAGCGAGTCGACGTTCCTCCGCCTCTTCGCCGCCCTCTCGCCCGTCGAGGTCGCCCGTGCGGGTGGGAACGCCGTCACCGTCTCGGCGCTGACAGACACCTCAGGGACTCCGGTCGAGCTCGTCGAGGTCGAGCCATGGGTCTGGCAGGAGGTCGACGGCGCAGCGCCGCGTCGCCGTCGATCAGCAGGACGGGACGGTGACGGCGATCGGGTTGAACCCCGCGTTCGCCCTTCAGCCGATGTCGGCGCTGCGGGCCGCTCTACCCGGGATCGCCGGCCTCTCGGTCGTCGTGCTGCTGCTCGCGCTCCTCGCGATGCCCGTGCTCGCGCTAGTGCGCCGCGGCTGCGGTGTCCGCATCCAGCGGTCGCGGTCCGAGAGGATCGCAGGGGCGCTTGTCCTACTGAGCCTTGTCGCGCTACTCGCCGCGGGCGCGCTCTGGTCGGTCGTCGCCTCGGCACTGCTCTCCGACGGCGTCCCTCCCCTCCGCATTCATCCTCCGATCGGCGCAGGCTCTGACGGGTGTCGCGGTGCTCGGCGCGGTGCCGGCTCTCTTACTCGCCGTCGTCCGGCTACGCGCGGTCGGCGTATCACCCCGGCGCGGCCGGGCGGTTCTCGTTGCGGGGGGACACACGGTCCTCGCGGCCGCCTTCTCGCGGACTCGCCGTCACGGCCGTCGCCGGGGGGCTACTCTCGCCGAGCATCAGCTACTGACCGCCGTCCCACTCGTAGACATGTCCGCGAGCGGCACTTGTGCTCAGGAGCGGCTCCTCCCAGACTCGGAGGTCGGCGCCTTCCTCGCTACGGTCAGTGCCCCGAAGCGAGGAAGGACGCCTGCAGGCCGTACAGCCAACGAATGGACCGCCGTCATCGACGGCGAGCTGTTCTTAGCTGACATAATATCAATTATAGGAGAGCGTCTCCGAGCACCTACAAGTTGCAGCGTTTGGCCAACGGGCAACTGGCCATCCTGCACAGGCCACTGGGCAAGAGATTCTCCGCCAGCAGGACGAGCGCGAGTGTGAGAGCGACGTGGTTGGTCGTTTCGCCGATGACCTGCGCGCTGAGTTCCCGACGATGACGATGTTGTCGCGCTCGAGCACGCTTTACATGCGCTCCATCGCCGCCGGATTGGCTGATCATCGAAATGTGCCACAGCCCGTGGCACGCAAGTACGCAGGCAAAATCGAAGCCGCAAGCTCCCGCCCGAGGGACCCGGCGCCCCCTTCCGGCCGTCGCCGATAATGTACGTTATGTCAGTTGTTTGACCTCGACGACGACTGATGGCACCCGCTACACCCCTCTCCGTCTGCTCCGCCCGGGGCTGCTCGACCGCACGCACCTTCGCGCACGAGTCTCTCCCAGAGGTTGCGGAGACATGCTCTACGCCTTGAAGCGGATCCACCAATCGTCCACGTGCGTCAGATCTTTTCGCGAGACTTTGCCAGCTTCTGACGCTTGGCGACCGGTGCAACGCCTCTGCGGGAACGCAGCAGGGCCTCATCCGCCGAGTTTTCGCGGATGGCGAGGCGGCTAAGCATTCGTTGCTGGGCCTCGGCAGAACCAGTACAACCCGAGCTTCTCGCGAGCACGGGTGATCGCGGTGTAAAGAATGGCGTGTGAGATGTTCTCTTCGTTCGCGTCCGTAATGACGACCTTGACCGAGTCGTACTCCAGCCCCTGTGCCTTGTGAATCGAAACCGCGTATGCGATCTGAAATGGGACGAGCGTGACAGATGCGTCGTCATCGTCGTCTGTGTTTCCTCGCTGGGTGACGTCGAACTGGACGATCGAGTCCCCCTGCCAGCGGAGGTCGGTGTAGTGCACATCCGCTTCGGTGACTTCGCGGTCGATGTCAACGTCGAAGGTGATGCGGCCCGCTTCCTTCTGAACCCGGGTGATCTTCCCTAAGATTGTTAAAGGATTACGCTTCCGAAACGGGTGGTGTCGTGGAACAGGATCGGATCGCCCACCTTATAAATGGCGTCATCCCACTCGAATGCGGGATTCGGGTTGCTCGCCTGCAAGAAGCGGTTGACGTTGTTGATTCCGTAGAGACCGTCGTAGTTTAGACACAATACGATCTCGTCATCAGCGCGGCGCTCAAACAGGGAGTCACCCAACCGCGCGGCGAACTCGTTTTGCGAAATTGTCTCTTCAATCCGATCGTCAAGGTTTCGCACACGGTCCCAGAGGGTCAGTAGGGCCACATCGCTCGTTCGGAACGGCTTGGTGAGTTCGAACACAGACTCCTGCGGAATATACGAACGGATCGTCGTAAACCAGTTGCCGAACTCAATCGACTCGATCTGATACACGTCCCCGACCAGGACCAGCAGATCGAATGATGTGCTGTTAAGGACCTTCAGCAAGCTGGCGTTGCTGACCGTGCTGCACTCATCGATGACCAGAACGTCATAATGAATTGCGCCGCCACCGCGACTAACGTGCGCGCTAATGGTGCTAAAGTCGGAATTGCGCGCCGCCACCCGGTGTTTCAGGTTGTCGACGGCAGGATTGGTGTGTGCGAGGAACAGTTTGTCACTCTTTGAGAAGTAACGCGCGATGTGATTTACCATCGTCGACTTGCCTGTTCCAGCTGCACCATAAATGAGCGCGACCTTGGAACGGTCAAACAAGGCCGTAAGGGCGGCAGACTTCAGCGGATCGTCGAAATCGTTTGGGTTCGCGTTAATCCACGTGAGGACGTCCGTGCTGTGATCCTCCACTCCGCTCGCTGAGATGGCCTGGAGCTCCTTTATGATTGAAACCGTTCCCTCCTCGTAGCCAACCATGAAGACGTGGCCGCGGTCGTGCTCTAGCTGACGCGGGGCGTGCTTCTCCGTTTTGGGGAGCAACGAGTTATAGGTGTCAATCAGCAAGTCGATGTCGCCGAAGTCGGTCAGATCGTCGTCCGCTGTGTAGATGACGCCGTGCGTCTCAACATTCACCTGGATTCGGCGGGCGAGGAGTTCGTGCTCGCGACCTTTCCGGATTGAATGCATCAAGGAGGTCGGCAAAACGTGGGTTATGACCGGCGGGCGACGTGCACAATGGCATCGTGTCGAAGGGCTTGCTCTGGTTCTTGATGCGCAAATTTGAGAACCAGTTGTTTGGCGTGCCATCCCTTTGCGCCTTGATTACCTCATTCCTCATGCGAAGCAACAGGTAGCGAACCACCCGCGACCCCGGGGCGTCGCGCTGTATCAGCTGTCGCACGTGATCGAGCGCAGGGAAAGATCAACGGCACTCCGATAGTGCTTGCAAGCGCCCAGTCGCGCACCTGCTTATACGAAGCATCGGGGAGCTCGATGAGGTCGAGCAGGCTCGAGCGGGTGGTTGTGAGGTATTGCATGAGGTTGCTGTACTCCGGTTGCGACCTCGTCACCTTGCCCCTCAGTGGCTCGATCAGCGACCGGAAGTTGTCAAATTCGCATGGACGAATCGACACGTTCCACGACCGAATTATCGTGACCGGCATCGATCGGCCGAAGACTTCGACCGTCTTGGATTCCAATCCGAGACTGGCTGCGTATTTATCACTTATGTCGATGGTTGTAGGCGATCTTCCAGTCGAATTTACTGGTGCGATTGTGTGCAACAGAAAATGTCACCTCGTAGTAAATTCGATCCTGGACAAAAAATGGTCGCGAACTGTGGATGTAGTATCGGTCTGACTTGGGTTCTGGTGTGCCGAGCACGAATGCTTCGTCCACCTCTTTGGCGATCCTCTCGTGATACTCGCGCATCGCCGGATCAGTGTTGAGCGGGATTCTGAAGGTTTTGAAGTATTGAGACCTTCAGTTCCTTCTGACGCAAGGTCGCGCGTGCGCAGCAGGTACTCGTAGTACTTCAGCATCAACCGTTCGGACGGGTCTCGTTCCATCGTGTAGTGCGAAACGCTTGCTTGCAGTTGATCGTGGAATCGGACTAGGACACGAAACTTTGCCTGCGGCTTGACCACTGCACTCGCTGCACTCACCTTGTCATAGTGAAAGTCCGTGCTCGGATCCTTCTGTGACACCCATACGAGAAGGCCCTCGACCAAGTTGCGTAATTGACTGAGGATGTTTTGCGAGAGAAATCCGCGATCGCCTGTCCATGCGTCGATGTTTTGCGTGATCACGCTGTCTGCACTCAGCACTTGCTGTTGGACGGTCGCCATTGAGTCCCCCTCGGCGGCGTTGGCTCTTGCCTCGCCGGCCAGAATCGTACCAATCCTGAGTGACTGCGCTCGTCGAACTCGAGCAACACCCGCCACGCAGCTGAAGCGCTTCCTGGCTTCGCCGCGAAGCAGTGCATAGGAGGGTGTACGCCGGGTGCCGGACCTCCGTCTCCGAAATCTGAGCTGATAACCGTGATTATGTCAGTTCATTCACACGGACTCCGCTCAACGGGTTCCGAGGTGTGGTTTGCGACGAGCCTCGGATCCCGCCGGACTCCGCCTGCTAGGCGCCCGGTACGAGGCCGAGCTGCGTGAGGATGTCGAGCTCGTCGCTGCTTCCCCAGCGCTCGGCGAGCTTTCCGTCGAGGAATGTGCTGATCTGCATGCCGCGGATCTTCACGGACTCTTCCCGTCGGCGCGTGGCCCTGGAACACACCGGTTTGCGTCCCGGTCAGCGTGTAGGCGAACGCGACGCTATCGTCGTCCGCGACGAGCTTCTCGACCTCGAGTGCAATGTCGGGGAACGCGGTCCGCAGCTCGCCGAAGAACGCGGCGTATCCCTTCGGACCGGGTGCCTGGCCGGGCGCCGGCTCGTGGTTGACCGAGTCGGGCGCGACGAGTGCGTCGAACGCGTCGAACGCGGCGAAGTCGCCGGCGTTGACCGCCTCTCCGAAGGCCTGCTGGGAGGCGATGTTCTGCTCGCGAGTCATGTGCTGTCGCCTGTTCTGCACCGCTCGAAATAATTGAGATTCGGTCAGGTGCGGGATTGGCTGGCTGCGATACCGCCCTTCCTGACAAGATCCGGAACCACGAGGCGGTGGCCAACTCAGCTCAGACGCCGCCCATCCCCCGACGAGGATATCTGCGTCGACGCAGGTGCTGTCCGCCGCACGTCGATGCGCTGCACGCGGCCGCGGTGCCGCGGGCTCGCGGCGACGTTGACTCCGGCTGATTGGGCGATTCGGAGCGGGCGTCGCTGCACGGCGCGGTAGCGGCGTGTGAGCGTTCGAAGTTCGGTTGCGTCACGCGCACACCGATGACGCCGTCTTGATTTGCCACTTGTCGGTCAAGAGGAGCTTTTCCGGGCGGGGATGGCAACGATGACGGCTCCTGTGAGGAGGAGGGCTACCTCGATGGCTACGGCGCTCATGCCTCCAAGGTCGTAGGCGCGATTGACGGTGACGATGAGGAGTACTCCAATGACGGGGAGCGCGGAGAGCACGCGTTACCGCCGAGCTTGTGTGGGGGCGACGACCCGCTCAAAGACGAGGACCCCGGACGCTGCGATGGGCACTGCGACGAGGGCGCCGAGAACACCGCCGAGTGCGGCGCCGGCGAAGACGGAGATGATCACCAGGGATCCCGGAATGCTCATCGCGCGAGACATCACGCGCGGGGTGATCGACGTGGAGCTTCGAGTTGCGCGTAAACGAGAAGCACGATTCCGACGATCAGAGCGGCCGCCGGTGAGATGAAGAGCATCGACACGACGATCGCCGCGTACCGCGCCACGATCGCTGCCCACGACTGGGATGAGAGCGCCGATGAAGGCGACGAGCGCGAGGAGGAAGAGGAGCGGACGCGCCCGCAGGGCAGGGAGCTCGGCGAAGACGACGAGGGCGTTGAGGGCGGCGAGGCCGAGCTGGCCTGCGACGTAGCGGCCGACGGAGGAGGAAGATGTCATCGACGAGCTTGACGGTACGCGTGCTCGGCGTGAGGCGGGGATGGCTCGTGAGACCGAGGTGACGATGGTGGGAAGTGTTGCACTGAAGTAGAGCGTGAGGACGGTCACCGTCAGCACTCCGCTGACGCCGGTGAACAGCCCGCGTCCCACGGACAAGCAGCCCACCACCGATTGAAAGCAGCTGGTCCGGGTCGGCGAGGAATGTAGACGACCTGATCGATCAGCGGCGCGAGGTCGACGTTGAGGTCAGCGACAAGCGGGGAACTTGTGATGGCGGCTGTGATGGTGGGCAGTTCGTGCAGGCGGAATGAGTCGAACTGCTGCACGATCTCAGAGGTAAGCGCACCAAAGTGATTAGTCCAGCTGTGATCAGCAGCGTCGCGAGAACTGTGGCAAGAAGTGCGAGACCTCGACGTGCGCCCTTGGAAATCATCCATCGCATGACGGGTTCGATTGCGAGGGAAGAGGAACAGAGCAATTCCAGATGTAGACGAGTAGCTCGCTGAGGGTCGACAGTGCGCCGAGTACGAAAGCGCCTCCACCGACCCCGAGAGCTACGAGAAAGCCCCAGACGAGTGGTGACCGACCTCCGCGCGACGAAGCTTCGCGTGCGTGCGTCGCCGCGTTGCCGCAGGGGACGGCTGAAGTGATGGAGGCGACTCCCGGTCGCATGCGTCTGGTTGACTGCGTCCGAGTCGCGGTCGCCATGTGAGCCCTTTCGGTTGGCGGCCGAGGAAGCGCCGCCCGATCGGGCAGGATCGTTCCGTAGGAGAGGGTCGGAGACCGAGGAAGTAGTAGCCCTTGTACTGTGCAGCATCCGTTGCAGAGTGGGTCGGTGCATGGTCGCATTTCAGTGCCCCTTCGGTTCATTCGCAGACGCCACTCAGGGCGCTCGTGACCGTCGCCATTCACCTCCCTGCGAGCCCTGCTGGCGAACAAGCAGGATGCGTCGACGCATGGCGATGCTCTGCACGCGGCCGCGGTGCCGCCGGCTCGCATCGACGTTGACTCTGGCCGATCGGGTCCGACTCGGAGTAGCTGACGCCGAAAGGCGCGACGGCGACATGTGATGGGGGCTCGAAGCTCGGGTGCGTCACGCGCGCGCCGATCCTGCACCGTCCTAAGTGCCACGAGTAGACCCACGCACAGCTAAACCTCCCCCGAGGGCTCTCGCGAGGACCCATCGAAGCGGACGACGAGAATCCGCCGTGGTCGCCGGGGGCCGGCCCGGGTCGCTGGGGCGACTCTGTGGCCTTCCCTGGAAAGCCTCTGGCTGCCGGAATCGCCCTCATTCACCTGTGCGGCCGGCCGTTGATGCCCGACGACCGTCAGCTCTGCTCCCGATCGGTGGGGCCACGATCGACGGGGCATCACCTCGGTCTGCCGGGCGACTACTCTTTCGCGACCGTAAGTTCCCGCCAGAGCCAGACGCTCAGCTCCGCCGCACGCTCTCGGCGGGATCGGCCGCTTGAGCCACTGGCGGACGGCGCCGGTCCTTGGCTCCCGCGAGGTAGGCGGCGCGTCGTTTGCAGCTCCCGCGTGCTCTTGCCGTTCTCGCTGCTTCTTCGCGAGTCCCGCGCTGATGCCCTCGATGTACACCGACGTCGCCGCGTTCACCGCTCGCTGGGGAGCCGCCGGGTGACGAGCGCCTACATCGGTAGAAGTCGCGGTTTTCCTGGATGTGCGCGAGATATGAGCCGAATGCTGCACGAGACTGCGAGTTCAATCCCAGGGATCCGATGCGGTGCCTCCTCCTGCCGAGCTTCGGGGGCTCTGCGAGCGAGGCTCTCGACCGTCGAGGCGAGGAGGTCGTCGAGGTCTCGGTGGTGGAGGTAGAAGGTCCCCTCGATTCAGCGCCCAGTCCTCGCACAACGACGTGACCGTGACGGCCTCGGGATCGGTGCGCGCTGCGGCAAGGGCAGCGGCTTCGAAGGCCTCCCTCGATCGGCGGATTCGAGGATGGAGGCTCATTCGGCCATTCTCCTTCAGCATCCGGCTCCCAATGAGACAATGAGTCTCACGTAGGACGGTTGTCTATTTAGGGAGAGCGATGAAGCAGCACGGTGCTGGCAGGGTGAGGGTGTTCCTCACCCGGCGCAACGGGGAACTGGGGTCGAAGGGTGCTCGACGAGTTCCGGGAGCGGCAGGACCGGCTCGTGGTCGTGGCGCTCGTGCGTGCCCTCGGAGCAGGCGATCTCGCCGTGATTCGCGAGTACGAAGACATGCCCAACCTCCGAGGTCGTGTCCGGCGATCCGACCGTGAAGTACTCCACGGTCCGAGGCGATGCGTGCCGCGAAGCCGACTTCGTGCTGCATATCGGCGCAGTCGTGTCGCCCTGTCGCCGATGACCACCCCGAGCTCGCTCACCGGGTGAATGTCGGGAGCATGCGGAACATCATCCGCGCCGTCCGTGCTCAGCCCGATCCTGGGGGCGATCGGTGTCGTCGGGGTCGGCTCGGTCGCGCAGACCGGTGATCGGAACCCGCCTCACCACTGGAGCCGCATCGGAGATCCGCTTCGTGTGGCCCGCCACGACGAGTACGGCCAAGAGCAAGATCGTGGCCGAGAAGGAGCTCATCGATTCGGGTCTCCCGAAGTGGGCCTGGGTGCGCCAGGCGGGGATCTTCCACCCGGGCGTTCTCGAGATCCGTGACCCGATCATGACCCACTCCCCCTTCGCGGGCGTGATGGAGTGGGTGTCGGTCGAGGACGCCGCCCGGCTGATGATGGTGAACTTCTGCGAGCAGGACACGCCAGAGGAGTTCTGGGGAGTGGATCTACAACATCGGCGGCGGCGACGGCTGGCGCCTGACGAACTGGGAGCTGCAGCTCGCGATGACCGGTGCCCTCGGCGTCGCCGATGTGAAGAAGTGGTACGACTACGCAACTGGTTCGCGACACGGAATTTCCACGCGCTCTCCGGTACACCGATTCCGACCGGCTCGAGGCGCTCGTGCCCTTCCGCCGCGACTCCTTCGATGCCGCTCTGACGCGCGCGATCGACGCGAATCCGAGGGCTGCGTATCGCAGGCCGCCTGCCTGGCGGTGGTCTTCGTCAAGAACGTGGTGCTCAAGCCGCCTCACTCTCGAAGCCGCGCGGCACGATGAGCTTCATCCGGGACGGCGACGACGAGAAGATCGCCGCCTATTTCGGATCTCGCGAGGAATGGGAGCGCATCGGCGACTGGTCCACCTTCTGGGCCGCCTCGCCCGGATCGCGAGCCGTCCTACCTCGATCACGGCTACGACGAGAGCAAGCCTTCATCCGACTGGGCTGCGCTGGGACTACCTGGAAGCCGCCTCGTTCCGCGGTGGCGAGCTCGTCACCGCCGACGTGGAGCGCGGCGACATCGCGACCCCGCCGACGCTGGCGTTGCGCGCTGGGGCACGAGTTCCCCGGCAGTCCGCGGCTGATCCCGACCGCAGGACACTGGTGCCCGATCTGCGTGAAGGATGTGGGTGGATACCCCCACGCAAGCGCGCAGCAACCGCTTCCTCGGGCAGCTCGACCCGGTGGTCGACCGAGAATCGTCCGTCGCCGGATCTCCCGGAATCCTCACCGATCTCGGCAGCTCTCTAGCCCGCGCACTGGAGCGTAGTTGCCTTCCGAGCTCCTCCCCTCGCGAGTCATATGGAGGAGCAGGCCCTGCCGCTGCGACGAGAGCGGCGACGTGACGTTGAAGGAGGTTCGCGGACCGAAGGAGCGGGTCTCCCGGCAAGCTGATCCGCGCGAATCACGCCAGGGCCTCTAGCGGCACGCGCCCAACGGGCGCGGGGCGGCTGTCGAACGCGCCACCGGCGAGCCGCAGGACTGCACCTTCCTCCCGCGCCGGTAGCCCTGCATGTTCGGTGCCGTTCCAGACCGCCCTCGGGGAAACCGAAGACCTCCGGCGGCGTGGGGATGAGAATGCCCTTCCGCGCCTGCCCGGAGGTCTCGAGGAGTAGGAGGTGGTGAGGATCAAAGTCCCCGCGTCGAGCGCCTAGGCGATTCGGATCGATCCCGTCAGCGTGTGAGACGGATCCGGTCGTGATCGTGGAGTTCTGCCTCGTTGCGGTCTTGGCAGAGGTCTCGATGGTGGCGGGTCGGTAGAGGGGAGTGACGACCCCATAGATGCTGGCGAGGTTCAGGGCGGCGAGGCGGTCGAGCAGTGTCATGGCGTGCCTTTCTAGATGGAGGGAAGCTGGAGACGCCACCGGCTCTTAGATAGTATGGTAACCGAACGAACAAACAATGTCGAGTGGAGGAGGTCAGGTGGTTCCCCATGCTCTGTCCTCCTCGGCCGGCCTCGCGCTAGGTGAGATGCTGCGCCGAGGGGTCGTGACCCGACCCCAGTTGAGCCGGTGCTCTCGGGTTATCGAAACAGACCATCTCGCTCGCCATCGCTGAGCTGCAGCAACGCACCCTGGTTGAGGAGGTTCCGGCCGCCTCCCGGCGCCATAGGTCGGACGGCGATGAGCTACGCATTGCACAGCGGTGCGGGGTGGGTCGCCGGCGTGGACTTGGGGCCGACTCGCATTCGAGTCGTTGCTGGGCGCCTGGACTCGACCGTCATCGCGTCCCGCACGATCTTGAATCCTCGTCCAAATCCATCCAGGGGAATGGGCGGATGCTCTCTGATTTCGCCGCCGTGGCGCGCTGGCAGAGCTGGCTTCCCGCTGTTCCCGAGTCGGAAGGGGGGCTGCTGGGCCTCGGCTTGGCGGTGCCGCGGCCGATCGATGTCGTTCAAGGACGTGATCTCGTCCGGCTACTCGGATGTGGAGATCCCGGCGCCACTGGCGCCGATCACCGCGCCGGCCGCGATCTGGGTGGAGAACGACGTCAACTGCGCAGCTCTGGCCTTCGATGCCGCCGGCGGCGAGGGGATCTTCGGACCGATTCTGTACTTAAAGGTAGGCGCCGGCCTGGGGCCGCTGTGCTCGCCAACGGCTCACTCATTCGAGGAGCGCGCGGCCGGGCTGGTGAAGTGCGGCGGCTGCCCTTCGAAGTCCGCGGGATGGAACCAGCGTCGAGGACGCGCTGGGAGCGGCTCGGATCAGCTCGAGCGAGCTGGCCGCGCCCCAGGGGGACGTCGCCTTGCAGCTGGACGAGCTTTTCGTCGAGCGCGGCACGAGGCTCAGTTCCCCGCTGAAGCAGCTGTTCGAGCACATCGCAGAGGGCATTGCCGATCTTATCGACTTCCTCACTGCTGTCGCTCGGCCCGGACCGGGTCGTTCTCACGGGATCGAGCGGGGACCGCGCCCTCGTTCACGCCCTCGTCACCGAAGTACTTGTTCGACGCGGGAACACGGTGAACCCCGTCCGAGACGCGGCGCAAGATCAAGCGTCGGCTCTGGGCGGCCACGCTTGCCTCCTCGAAGGTGCTCGACGCCCTCCTGACACGTCCCTAGTGCCGACGAACATTGAACCGCGACCAAGAGTCCACGACGTCACCTTCACAGGAGGAGCTCGACATGCATCTCACGGAACAACTGGCAGCTGAACGCGACATCTCCCGTCGTCTCATCGAGTACGCGTACATCGTGGACGCCAAGGATTACGACCGACTGCGCGAGATCTTCTCCGACGACGTCGACCACCACTACGGACTGACCACCTCCCACGGCGTCGAGAGCCTGAGAAGAATGGTCGCCGGATACCTCGACCGGTGCGGACCGTGGGACGCAGCACCTCCTGGGCTCGACCACCATCGACGTGCTCGACGAGCACACCGCCACCTCTCGCTCCTACGTGCAAGCTCGCCACCGCGGTCGCGGCCTCGGGCGACGACACGTTTTCGACATCAGCGGAACCTACGTCGACAGATGGACTCGATCGGGCACCGACTGGCGGATCCGATGCACCGCCAGGCCGAGTGGCGAATCATGTCCGGAAGCGTGCGGGCCCTTGCTCGGCCGCCGCCGGCACGCCTCTCCTCCAGCGGCCCGCAGGGCACTGAACCCAGCAGCCAGCCCTCCGATGTGGCGCTCATCGCTTTCCGCGTCTCCACCGAGTGGGCGAGCCGAGCACCTCTCGTCTGGCGCACCAGTTGCTGCACGCCAGGTGCTAGGCGTCCCAACAGCGCCCCAGCGAGGTGGCGTTTGAACTGTACGGAGTGGAGCATCATGGCCAACTTTCCAAGCGACTTCCTCTGAGGGAGCTGCCACCGCTGGCCACCAGATCGAAGGAAACAACAACGTCCTCAACGACATCTGGGCGATGGAACACGTCGAAGGATCGCCGTTCCACGAGCCCTCCGGTGACGCCCGCGACAGCTACCACCGCTACGACGAGGACATCGACACCCTGCTCGCCGAAGCGGGCCTGAACAGCTACCGCTTCGGCATCGAGTGGTCCCGAATCCGAGCCCGAACGGGGAGTGTTCTCCCGTGCGGAGCTGGCAGGCACTACCAGCGTTTCCATGGTGCTCGCCTGCCGGAGCCGCGCGGTCGGTGCCCGTCGGCGACGCTGAACCACTTCGCGACGCCGATCTGGTTCGCGCGAGAGGGCGCCTGGAACCAGCCGGGTGCAGCCGATCTCTTCGAGCGGTACACCCGCTTTGTCGTGGACGGCCTGGGCGACCTCGTGCAGTGGTGGATCACCTTCAACGAGCCCAACGCGGGAGCTTGATGCTGCTCGCCACCGGGGAGATCTTCCTCTGGGCGCTGCCGCCGTTCGAGATCCCCGTCGAGCAGCAGGAGCCTCAGCGCACGCTTCGCGAAGCGCATCGGCCGGGGAGCCCGGCGTGGCCGTGATGGCGCTGCCGATCCTGGCACCGGGCGCCATTCAGAACGTTTTCGACGCGCACCGGCAAGCGAGGACCGCGATCCGCGAACTCGCTCCCCACGCGAAGGTCGGCTGGTCGCCCAACGTCGGCGACTACCAGGCGGTCGAGGGCGGAGAGACGCGACGCGACGCCGTGCTCGAGCAGGCGATCCACCCGTTCTGGGCGCAATCCGCCGACGACGACTTCATCGGCGTGCAGACCTACAGCCGCACCACCTTCGGACCCGACGGAGTGGCGCCTCCGGAGCCGCGGGAGGAGACGGACGCTCACGGGCTGGGAGTACTACCCGGAAGCACTCGGTCACACCGTCCGCGCCGAAGCCGCTGCCTTCACGGGGAAGCCGGTCCTGATCTCCGAGAACGGCATTGCCACCGACGACGACGATCTGCGCATCCGCTTCACGCAGACCGCCCCAGAAGAGAGTGCGGGACGCGATCGCCGAGGGGGTCGAGGTCGTCGGGCTATCCAGCACTGGACCCTTCTGGACAACTGGGAATGGCACAGCGGCTTCGCCATGACGTTCGGTCTGATCGCCGTCGACCCGAACACCTTCGAGCGCACGCCGAAGCCGAGCCTGGCCTGGCTCGGTGGCATCGCGAGAAGTCGGGGCGCCGGAGCCGGGCTCTCCCACGGATGCGGTCGCAACTCCGATCTGCGCTGGGGTGTAGCGGGGACCGGCACGATCTCGTGGACCGTGGTGGCCGATCTTGCGTCGATGGGCGCATCGATCACCACGGTCTACGGCCGCAGCCTCGACGAACGCCCCGGTTCGCGCAGGTCTTCAACATCGAGCACGCGACCGACGACTTCAATCGACTGCTGGGGTCCGATGAGGTTGACGTGATCTATCCCGCGACGCCCTTCGCGCTCCATCACGACATGGCCTGTGCCGCTATCGATGCGGGCAAGCACGTGCTCGTGGAGAAACCGATGGCGATGCGTCCCGAGCAGGTCGCCGGCTTGTTCCGGCGCGCCGATCGGCAGGGAACATTCCTCATGGAAGCCATGTGGATGGGATTCAACCCGACGTACGTCGCTCTTCTGCATGCGCTCGCGGAGGGGATCATCGGAGAACCGCGGAGTGTGCGGGCCGGTTTCGGGCTCCCGTTCCCCAACGACGGCGGAAGCAAGCTCGACCTGACTCGCAGCGGCGGAGCGCTTCTCGACCAGGGCATCTACCTCGGTGACATTGGCACTCGACGTCCTGGGTGCTACCCACCGCCCTTGCAGCCCGAGGCGACGTCCGCGACGACGGGCTCGACCTGGCACAGCACGCAACGCTCGAAGTTCTCCGGGGAGCAGGTTCGCGCACTGCGCGTCCTCGATCAGCGACTTCGTCGACCCTTCCGCGACGATCAGCGGCACGACCGGCTGGGTGCACATCCCCGCACCGTTCTGGACTGTCCCGTCCTACCGCATCCACGCCGGCGACCCAGCAGCCATGTTCACTCACCCTGAACTCGTGGAGTTCCCCGCCGACGGCAACGGCTACGGCCCCATGCTCGTCGCGGTCACCGACGCCATCCGAGCCGGCCTTCGCGAACACCCCGCTCACGACGCCTCAGCACGACCCTGGCAACCTTCACCACTCTCGACGCCATCCATCGCGCAGCCAGCACTGCCTCTGCGGGCTGACGAAGCCGCGAGGGATAGCCCGAGTCAGCTGAACGAAATCACCGTTCCCATCTGTGCAGCAACCGTTGTGCAGTGACTCCAGTCCCCCGGCGAAGCCATGGTGAGGCACCGTCCGTTGCGGAAGCGGACACCCGTTCAAGGAGGAACATTCATGTCAGATTTCACCGATGCAGCTCACGAGATCGGGCTCGAGGAGCGCAGCACCAGCCGCCGGCATCTCCCCCGCAGCGTCTCGGCAAGCTGATTCGTGCTCGCGCTGGCCATTCTCTGCATCGGCACCTACAGCGCGAGCGTCGGTATGGCGATCGTGGCGTGGCCGGTGACCGTCGCGGAACTCGAGCCCGATGACAAGGTGCTGTGGCTGAGCCTGCTCACCGGTCTCTACGCTCTGGTCAACATCGTCATCACGCCGCTCGCCGGCGCGCTGGGTGACCGGATCGACGTCGCGCCTGGGCATGCGCAAGCCGTTCATCGCCGCGGGGGTGCTGTTCGCTCTCGCCGGCCTGGTGGTCATGGATGCCTGAGCGCGTCGGTGGCACAGCTCCTGCTCGGCGCGGTCCTGCTGGGAATCGGCAACGCCGTCATCACCGGAGGCGCGGGCGCACTCGTTCCCGACCAGGTCCCCGAGCAGCACCGCGGACGTGTGCAGGGCATCATCATGGTCTGCATCGTCTCTAGCGGCGTGCTGGCCTCGATCTTCCTCCCGATGTTCCTCGGGAACCGCTTCCCGCTGTTCACCGCCCCCGGATACGTCGCGATCGTCGCTCTGGTCATGGTGCTGTTCATCCTCCGCGACCGTCGCCTCAGCCAGGCCGAGCGCGACGCGCAGCCCAAGCGCAACATCCTCTCCGAGTTCCAGATCAACCCGCGCAGCGTGCCCGACTACTTCGTGGGTCTGGATCGGCAAGGTCGTGGTCGTCCTGGGCACCGTGCTCACCTCGACCTACGGGGTGTACGTGCTGACCGAGATCAGCTCGGCGTCGGACCCGACGAACTGCCGGGACTGATCACCATCACCGGCCTCGTGGGCCTCGTGACCGCGATCCTCGGCGCCGGGCTCGGAAGCCAGATCAGCGACCGGCTCAAGATCCGCAAGTCCCTGGTCATCTACACGACCCTGTTCATCGCCGCTGGCGCGATCATTGTCGCGTTCTCCCTGAGCGCTGCTCCCGTCTACATGGTCGGTCTCGTCCTGCTGGGTCTGGGCTCGGGCGCGTACAGCCCGGTCGATGGCGCCCTCGTGATCGATGTCCTCCCCGGCGAGGGCCGCGAGTCCGGCCAAGTACATGTCCCTGATCGTCGTCGCCGACCAGCTCCCCTGGTCCTTCGGCCCGATCCTCGAGCTCGGGCATCTGCCGCGATCGAGCGGCGGCGGACCGCCGTCGGCGGCCTACTCCCTCGTCTATCTCGTTGGCGCCGTCATCGCAACCGTCGTAGGCGGTCTGTTCGTTCGGAAGGTGCGCGGCAGCATGTGACCGCCGCTCCGCCCCTCTCCCACGCCACATCACAGGAAGATCGCCAGACCCTGATGCCTCACCCCCGACGCACCGCACGCACTCCAGGTAGAAACGGGCGGCGATGCCCTTCCCATCTCGTCGCCGGAACCGGAACCGTCCTGGCAGCTCCCACCCGGATGGCGCCGTCAGGACGCCTTCGAGCTCCAAGCCCGCGTCGGTGATGAGCTGCTGACCTGGGCGCAACGAAGCCCGGAGCGTCGCTTCATCACGTGGCCGTGGCTGCGCTCACCAGCGGCGAGAGAGCGTCCAATGGCGGGTGCGCGTCGAGCACGCCGGCGCCACCTCCGCCTGGTCGAAATGGCTGGCCTTCGAAGCGGGCCTGTTCGACGTCGACTGCGACCAGCGCCTGGATTTCCCAGCCCCACAGCAACGATCATCCGCTCGGCGCTCGCCCCGCGACCGCGTTCTCCACCACCTTCGACATCAGCGAGCTACCGGTGAAGGCTCGCCTGTACGCCACGGCCCTCGGACTCTACGAAGCCGTCCTGAATGGTCGGCGCGTAGGGTCCGTGGAGCTCGCGCCGGGCGAAAGCCAGTCCTACGACAAGACGCTCTACGCGCAGGCGTACGACGTGACACCGCTGCTCCAGCAAGGCCGCGAACAGCCTCCGAGCTCAGGCTGGAGCGACGGCTGGTATCGGGGTCGAGCCGGTGCCTTCCGTCATCAGGCTGCTTGCGGGCGAGCAGACGGCGGTGCGAGCCGAGCTGCACATCGACTCAGGCGCGGGACCGGTCGTCGCGGCCGCCACGTCGACCCACTGGGACGTCGCGGAGACGGAGATCGTCGCAGCTGACCTGATGGACGGTCAGATCACTGACTGGCTCACACCACTCAGTCACTCTCGGACAAGCGGTGACGGGTCCCGTTGCGCCGCCGGTGTCCTGGTCGCCCGCGCCGCCGGTACGAGTGATTGAAGAACGCTCCCCCGTGATGATCGACCGGCGCTCGGCGGACGGCTCCATCGTCGACTTCGGCCAGAACGTGTCGGGCCGGATGGTCCTGCGCGACCTCGGCCCGGCAGGGACTCGAACGGTCATCGATTACGGTGAACACCTCGACGTCAACGGCGACCTGACACTCCACCCACCTCGACACTCCCGCACCGGATGGGACCGTCGTCCCCTTCGTGCAGCGGGACGAGGTGATCTCCGACGGCCAGCCGGGCGGGGTGTTCGAGCCCCGCCACACCATTCACGGTTTCCGCTACGCCCGCCTCCAGCGGGACGGCAGCGACATCGACCTCGACGAGGCCGACGTGACCCTGCAGGTGCTGCACACCGACTTCACCCCCGTCGGCGCCTTCAACTGCAGCGATCCGGATCTGACAGCTCTCTACAGCGTGGCCGAGTGGAGCTTCCGCGGGGAACGCGGTCGACCTCCCCACGGACTGCCCCACCCGGGAGCGGGCCGGGTGGACCGGCGACTACCAGATCTTCCTGCCCACGGCCGTGCGCCTTTCTTCGATGTCGCGGGCTTCAGCCGCAAGTGGCTGCAGTCGGTCCGGGACGATCAACTCGCCGACGGCCGCATCGTCAACATGTCTCCCGACAACGCCCGACTCGGCGCTGTGCCCGACGCCATGACGGACATGGCCACCGGATCGGCCGGCTGGGGCGATGCCGTCGTCCTCGTGCCCTGGGAGCTCTACCGGACCCGCGGTGACCGGGCCGCGCGACTCACTCAGAACTGGGCGGCCATGGTGAAGTGGGTGCAGCTCGCTCTGACCTCCGCTGCCGAAAAGCGCCACCCTTCCCGGGTCGAAAGGTCGGCAACGCCGCCTCCGCCCGAACAGTACATCTGGGACGGAACCTTCCACTTCGGTGAATGGCTCGGACCCACCCTGAACGCGGACGGCACCCCGGGACCGAAGCCATCGCCTGACCCGATGGCGCGGGCCATGGCGGACAAGGGCGAAGTGGGCACCGCGTACCTGTACCGGTCACTATCGGTCCTGGCGCAGGTCGCCCGCGTTCTCGGCAAAACCGAGGAAGCGGACTCTTTCGCGAACACGGCCGAGCGAGTACGAGGCGCATGGCAGCAGGGAGTTCCTGGATGAGAACGGGTCGAGTCTCGGCCGGCACTCAGGCCGGCTACGTCCGATCGCTTTGGCGTTCGGTCTGCTCCTCGAAGAGCTCCGCGCGCAGGCCGCGGACCACCTCGTCTCCCTGGTGCGAGAGGCCGACGACCACCTCACGACCGGATTCCCGTCCACCGCGGACCTCCTCCCCGTCCTCGCCGACACTGGCCACTCGGAAATCGCGCACGCGCTGCTGCTCCAGCGAACGACACCCTCATGGCTCGGGATGCTCGACCGGGGCGCGACCACGATCTGGGAGGAATGGGGGAAGAGCACGTCGACCAGCGACTGGAGTCGCCTCCGCATCCCTGAACCATCACAGCAAGGGCGCCGTCGTCCGATGCACTCCAGACGCACACCCTGGGTCTTCGTCAGCACGCCACCTCGATCGCCTGGGAGTCCTTCATCGTCGATCCCGTCATCCCTGCACACCTCACGTGGGCGGAAGGCCACTTCGACGGACCGCAGGGACGAATCGAGGGATGGCGGTGGGAAGACGGACGCGGGGCAGCAGCATCGAAGTAACGGTCCCGGCAGGATCCACCGCCCAGCTTCGGTGGAACGGATCGGAACGGATTCTCGGACCCGGCCTTCGCTACAGTTCTGCAACGCCACGACCGTCTGGCGTCTGGGGCGAGCGGTCAGACGGTCGTGGGTATGGCAGGAAGCGGCGACGACACACCGAGTAGCCATTGTGCAAGTTCCGCGGGTTCGCGTTCCGGCGACTCCGTCTGCAACCAATGCAGAATGCCTCCCACGAGCCCGCCCGCCGAGGAACCAAGCCCGAGCCTGGGTGTGCTCGTCGTCACCGTGAAGCAGGATCAACTCGGCGGCGACCCCGGATGGCCTCCTCCAAGACGGTATGAATGACACGCGCGCTTCCCGTGGGTCCGGGCGCCCATCGGCGTACAACGCCCAATGCTCGACAATCTGTTCCAGGTAGGCCGCGAGAATCGCGGCGCGGACTCATCGAGCTGATCGCCGGTGCCTCCGAGCCGTGTGGCAGACCATCGGTCGGTGCTCTCATCGGCGAGCGACCTCAGGGTGTCGTCGACTAGACCATCGATGGTGGCGAAGTGCCGGTAGAACGCGGCCCTGTCGATGCCGACCTTCTCGCAGACCGCGGACACGGTCAGCTGCTCGAGATCCTCATCCGCGATCTCGAGCATGGCGAGCTCGGAGCTTGAGCCGCGATCTGACGCAACGCGGGTCTGTGTTCTCCATGCTCATCCTCGGTGTCGCGGACTTCGATGGCACGGCCGTCGCCGCGGCGCTGCGGTCAGCAACCACCTCGAGTAGGGCCAGCGCGAAAGCTGAGGGCGCTTTGGACCCGCATTGCATCCGTATCGAGATCGACGTCGTTGAGAGGCTTCACACCCAGACGGTTGGCCAACGACATGCAGCGCGTCCATATGGAGAACACGCGCAATCCTGCCGTTGAATCGGGCGCCGGATACGGGGAGACCGCCCTCCTCGCTCCGCGGCCAGGCCCTCCGCGGCCTTCATCTTGGCATTCTTCCTGCTGTCTGCGTCTTCGGGATTCACTGAGTCAAAGGATTCTTCGAGGGATGCCCCACCGGTGAACACGGGATCGCTCACCAGTCGAACGCTGGCTGAAGTAGTAGTCATTCCTGATGCGGATCTCCAGGAAGCGACGAGGGGCGCAGCACCCGCTCCAAGCCGTCAAGGAACACGGCCAGCTCGAAGTCGAACTGCCAGGTCGCCGTAGCCAGCGGAACCGGCGTCACCCATCGCCTCGCAGCCGCAGAGAATGCGCGTCCAGGCGCCGCGCTCAGCACGGTGCGCAAGATCGCCGGCTGAGGGTGCGCACCTTCTCGGCGCTCGACGATCGAATCGCGCGCCAATGACATAGCGATGTTCGCCAGCATCAGCATCGCTTTGCCCACCGACCCCCGGTCGAAACCCGACTCGAGCAGCTTCTCGACCAGTAGTTCAGCGGGCTCGAGAATCTCCAGGCCGCCAGCGGCGTCGTAATTGAAGTGCGCCACGAACGAGCCGGTTGCCACCAGAGCGTCGCGGAGAGCTCGCGCATAGGCGGTGCAGCCAGCACCAATCCTGCTCCCGCGGGAGCGCGAAGGTCGAGAACTGCACCGCGAAGGCGTCGGCGGCGACGAGCGCGAGGAGGCCCTCACGATGCTTCACGTGGTAGTTGACCGCCGAGCGGTCTACACCGAGTCGGTCCGCCACAGCTTGCATGGTCAGCATCGCGGGTTCGAGCCCTCTTGCGACTTCGATGATCTGGGTCGACGTGATGCCGGCGCTCGTCCCGCGGCCTCGGCGGGAGCGGGAGATCTTCCGCGCAGTGTCCGTCATCGAGACCTCCGATTGACAAGGGGCGCGGTCCATCCTACACATTTCACGGACGTGAACAGTTATTCACGGGCGAGAATTCGAAGTGTGACTCCGACCTGATCATCGTGCGGCTCTCAACGACGGGGAGTATCCCGATGACACTTCACAACAACGACTCGACGAGCGGCGCGGTCGACGGCCTCGCGTCTGCCGAGCCTCCTGTAGTCTCCCCGGAACACGCGGATCGGTCGCTGGGCGGCTCCGCGGCCCATCTCAGAAAGGCCCTGGCTCTGGGTGGTGTACCCGCTCGCCCTGATTGGCATCGGTTCGGTGTGGGGCTCGGTGATCGGTGTGCTGATCGGGCGTCAGATCGCCGAGCTGGTGACCGATCCGCGTGCCGCCGGCGCGCTGGGTGGCATTCTGGGCGTCGCCTCGATCGTGGCGCTCGTCGCGCAGCCGATCATGGGCCGACTCTCCGACATGACCCGCACCCCGTTCCTGGGACGCCGGAACATCTGGGTCCTCTTGGGCCTGGCGAACCTCGCGCTCCTGGGGCTGGACGCTCAGAGCACGAACTTCGTCATGCGCCGGAGCCTAGCAGGCTCTCGCATGGTTCCGCTGAGTGGACTCCAGGCCGCCCTCACAGCGGTCCTCCCGGAGCGCGTCCACTCGCCCGTCGCGGAACCATGTCGGGCATCGTCGGCACGACCAGCGTGGTGGGGCCGTTGCCGGGTCGCCTCGGTGGCCTCGCGCCGACGGTCTTCGTGGGCTACCTGCAGTTGCGGGTGCTGCTCTTCGTCACGGCGCTCTTCGCCTTCACCACCAAGGACGTCGCCCCACCCGTGCAGGCGGAGCGCCTCGGCCGCGCCGAGCGCAACGTGCTCAACAAGCTCCCGGGCCTGCGCGCCAATCCTGACTTCTGGCTCGCGTTCCTCGGCCGGTTCCTGATGATCTTCGGTTATTACCTCATCAGCGGCTTCAATCTCTACCTTCTGCGCGACTACATCGAGATCGGCGGCCAGGGCATCGAGGCGGCCTCGCAGATGATCGTCGCCGTGAGCGGCATGGCAGCGCTGTTTACCCTCGTCTTCGCGATCATTGGCGGAGTGCTCTCGGACAAGTTCGGCCTCCGGATCTTCGTCGTGCTCTCGGTCTGATGTTCGTTCCCGCCTGCCTCGTCTTCATCATTGCGCCGACCCTCACCGGCTTCTTCGTCGCGCAGGGAATCCTCGGCGCCGCGTTCGGCATGTACACCGCCGTCGACCAGGTGCTCATCACCGAAGTGCTCCTGGAACAACCAGAACGCCGCGCACGAGACCTCGGCCTGATCAACATCGCGAACTCCGGGCCGCAAGTCATCGCGCCCGGGCTCGCCGGAGGGATCATTGCCGCGACCGGCAACTACTCGATCCTCTTCATGGTCACCGGTGTCGTCGTGATCCTCGCCGCCATCAGCGTGCGCTTCATCCCGCTCGGTGCCCTGAGCACCTCCTCCCCCGATCCCTCCAGAACCACGCAAAGGCGACAACATGACGACCACGAGCTTCCACGACGGTTGGTCTTTCCGAAGGAAGGCCAACATGTTCTCCGAACTCGGCGGGGCCGATACAGGCGAGTGGACCGCGATCGCTCTCCCCGACGCAATGATCGCAGAGGCCCGGCGAGACGACCTCGCCGACGGCGCGACCAACGATCATTTCCCACCCACGCGTATCGAGGATACCGCCGTACCGTGGCGGTGCCGAGCGAGCAGGAGAACCTGATCTCCCTCGACGAGACCGAAGCCGATAACCACCGCCACGCAGCCGTTTACGTGAACGGCACCCTCGCCGGGCACCGCGCCGGTGGTTACGCCGGAGTTCGAGGTGCGCATCGATCCCTACCTCCGATTCGGCGCCGAGGGCGAGATCGTCGTCGAGTGCCGCGCCGGCAAGGACGCGCCGAAGTGGTGACTCGGGGGCAAGGCATCTACCGGCTATTGCACCTCGTCAACGAAACGCCACTGCATGTGCGTCGGATGCTGTTGACCCTCTCTGTCGACTCTGACCTGGCCGTCGTGGAGATCGCCACCCTCGTCCGCAACGACAGCACGGTCACCGCTCACGCGAAGGTTGCCTGACCACCTCGTCCGGCGAGCTCCAGAGGCAGCGACCTCCCGCTGGTGCCGGTGACGGTCCTCCCGGCGAGGAAACCGTGGTGCGCCAGCGCCTGTTCCTCGCCGATCCGCAGTTGTGGTCGGCCGAGACTCCGCACCTTTATGAGGCGACGACTGAGCTCACCCGAGACGGTCAGGGCGACGGTGACGCGGAGTCCACCACGTTCAGGGTGCGCACGGTCCGGGTCGATCCCCGTAAGGGACTGCGCGTGAACGGCGCTCAGGTGAAGCTGCGGGGCGCGTGCACGGTGCACCACGACGGTGGAGTGCTCGGATCAACCGCGTTCGCCGACGCCGAGGAGCGGCGGATCCGGATCTAAAGGAAGCCGGGTTCAACGCGATCCGCAGTGCGCACAACCCGGCGGGCGACCGGGCCATGATCGACGCGGACGCCTCGGGATGTACGTCATGGACGAGGCGTTCGACATGTGGACGATCGGCCAAGACCGACGAGGACTACTCCTCCGACTTCCCCACTTGGTGGGGCGCGACCTCGAAGCGATGGTCGCGAAGGATGTCGACAGCCCGAGCGTAATACTGTACTCCATTGGCAACGAAGATCCCCGAGAACTGGAAGTCCGCTTCGGCGGGGAAATCAGCCGGAAACTCGCCGAGAAAATCCGCAGCCTCGACAGCACGCGACTGGTCACGAACGGGATCAACGGCTTCGTCTCGATCCTCGACGAGGAGTTCTCGCCGGAATGCGCGCGCAGGGCGCGGGAGACCAGGCCGGCGGCGTGAACCCCGATGATGCGCAACTCGGCGACATGATGAACGGCATCGCCGTTTCAAACTCCGTCACGACGCGGACGGAGGAGTCGCAAGGCGGTCCTCGATGTGGCGGGGATGAACTACGCCGAAGGCACTTCGGCCTCGACCGTACGCTCTTCCCCGACCGCATCACCGTCGGCACCGAGTCGTTCCCTACCCGCATCGCGGCGATTTGGGAGCAGGTCCTCGCGCATCCGAATGTGATCGGCGACTTCACCTGGTCGGTTGGGACTACCTCGGCGAGGCCGGGATCGGCGGGACCGACTACATCGACGACTCCGTCGACGTTCAGCCCGCCGTGGCACGCGCCTATCGGCTCATCAACCTCGGGCGACATCGACATCACCGGGCACCGCCGCCCCGCCTCCTTTTACCGCGAGATCGTCTTCGGACTGCGCTCCGACCCCATCGCCGTCCAGCGGCCGGAGCACCACGGCAAGGCGATCGCGTTCGCAACTCCGTGGGCCTGGTCGGACACGGTCTCGAGTTGGAGCTGGCGCGGGCACGAAGGTCGTGCTGTGCGCGTCGAGGTGGCCGACGCCGACGAGGCGGTCCTCGAACTCGACGGACGCGAGATCGGTCGCGCTGCCATGGGAACCGAGAACGCCTTCCGCGCCGATTTCGAAACCACCTACAAGCCCGGAACTCTGGTGGCAATCGCCCGGAAAAGGCGGCGTAGAGATCAGCGCCACACTCCTGACCAGCGCGATTGCCGGCACCCGCATCGCCCTCGCGGTCGAGCAGGGCGTGGCTCCTGCAGCATCGAGCGGCTCGCTTTCATCACTCTGAGCCTCGTCGACGATGCGGAATTGCCGCTCACCGGCGAAGACGTCCTCCTGCAGCTCGGTGCAGGGACCGGCCGTCCTCCTGGGCTTCGGTAGCGCACAGCCCAAGACCGAAGAGACCTTCGCCTTGCAGAGCACACCACCTTTGATGGCCGCGCCTTCTCGTCCTGCAGCTCACTGGAGATGCAGAAGTGCTCGTTACGGCAAGGTGCGACGGGCTTGAAGCGGTCACGACCGTCATCGCGACGTAGGCCTTCACGAGGCACACCGGGGAGCGCGAGCTTCTCGCGCGTGCTGCATAACTCATTCGGCCGGGTCGCGGCAACTTCGATGCACGTGTGGGACCAGGCCGTCTCGCGGGCTCTCCCTCACGAATCGGCACAAAGAACTCGCAGGATCTGAGCCCGAATGCCCGCGTTGCCGTTCTCCCTGCAAGTGGCAGGGCCTCTGATGCACAGCAACTCGCCACAGGCCAGCAGGTGTAGCGGATCGGTTGCTGCTGCCCGTCGAACTAGAGGGACCGTGAGGAGCCGCGGAGTGAGTCTCAGGAATGACGTCGCGGCCCTCGATCGAACGCGAACAGTTGGGTCCGCGAGTACTTGCCAGGGCAACTTCAGATCTACGGACGTCGGCCAATTCTTCAGCGACCTTCGATGTGATCGGCAGTATTGTGCCGCCCGGCGGGTGTCGGCGCGGTCAGGCCGGCCGGCCGACCGCGCTCCGGAGGCGGAGCTACCGCGTGGCGGGATCGGATGTGCTGCGGCTCTCGAGGGTGGGTGAGGCGAGAGGAGCGCGTAGTGCAGCACTTCCGGTGGAATCTGCTCGGTCAGTTCGCCGGCGTGTCCGCCGGCGCCTTCCGGCGCTTGTCGCCCGAAGAGTCCGCGTCGGAGACCGTGGGTAGCTCCGGCTCGAAGAGCATTCGCGGCGGTCTCTGCAGTGACTCCCCCATCGACGCCCACAGAGTGCTCTTGTGCCAGGTACTCGGCCACCGCGTCGAGGGCCGAGTGGTCGAGCGTGTGGCCTGCTGGCCCGGAGGCGTCAGCATGACCAGCAGGCCGTCGATCAGCGAAGGGGCGGTCTGCAACTGCCTTTCGGGACGACGGCGATCCAGACCTCCTCGGCCATTGCTCCGGCGGATGCGATCTCGAAGGCGCTCAGTCCTTCTTCGGGTTCCTGGATGGTGATCCGGCCGAGGCCTCCGGGCAGACGCAGCAGCCAATCGAGGACGTCGTCGACCATCAGGTGCACGTCGAGCCGCACTCCGGGTATCGCGGTGATGGCGACGATTGTGTCGACGCTCACGGACGGGCGGTCTCCGAAGCGGCCTTCGATGATGTCGGCGTGGACCCAGAGACCGCGGGCGGTGAGCGCCTCGCGCGCCGCGGCCTCTCGGAGGGCGTCGGGGACGGCGAGGAGGGGGCTGCCCCGCCAAGGGTCGCGTCGTGGTCGTTGATCGTAGCGATGAGATCCTCGTCGAGCTGCATGGTTTCAGCCGGCCGTCGAAGCGGGTCGGCGTCGGCCCAGGCCATCTCGCGTAGCTGCGTGGGATCGATCGCGTCGCGGTCGAAGACGGCTCCGTCGCAGTGCCCGTTGCGGAAGACGGTGATGGTGTCGGCGAGTCCGGTCAGCTCTTCCTCTTCGCTGGAGACGACGATGACGGCGACGCCCTTCTCCCGGGCGAGTGTGCGGATGATGCCGTAGATCTCGCGCTTGGCTCCGATGTCGACGTTGGTGGGCTCGTCAAAGGAGGAGAAGTCGGGGGCCTGCAGGGTCGCTCGGGCGAACAGGGCTTTCTGCTGGTTACCGCCGGAGAGTGAAGTGATGGGGTTCTCGACGTCGCCGCGGATGGTCACTTGATCGAACACGCTCTGGCTGAGCCCTTGAGTGCCGCGGTTCAGGATCCGGCCTTGCCGTAGCGGCCACGGGAAGGACGACGTTCTCGATCGAGGTCATCTGGGGGATGAAGCCGTCGAACTTCCGCTCCTCCAGAGAGGAAAGCGACGCCCTTGGCGATCGCCTGTCCGGGCCGGCAGGCGCGTAGCGCGATGCGTCGAGGGTGATCGTTCCGCCGCCGATGGGTTCGGCGCCGTAGACGGTCTTGAGAAGGGCGACCGGAGCCGATGAGGCCATAGATGCCGAGGATCTCGCCTGCGCGGACGGACAGAGTGATGCCGGTGAGCCCGTTGCCGTAGAAGGTCGTCCACCTCGAGGACAGGTTTCCCGAAGTGCTCCAGGCGCTCCTTCTCCGACATCACGGCTTGCTCGTCGTCGAAGGGTGCCCCGTCGATCATGGCGAGGTCTGCGCTCGAGGTGCTGTGCTCGCCGACGATGGCAGTGACGACGGCGTCCCGGTCGACGGTGTCGGTGTCTCCGTCCAGGACGATGCGGCCGCCGGAGAGGCCGACGACGTGGTTGGCGACGGCGAAGACCTCGTCGAGCTTGTGGTCGACCAGGAGGATGCCGATGCCCTGTTCAGAAGCGAGTTTGCGGATGATGTCGAGGAGGTTGTCGACCTGGTCCTGCTCAAGTGCGGTCGTCGGTTCATCCAGGAGCAGGTACTTCGCGTTGCGGTTGATGGCCCGAACGACTTCAAGGAGCTGACGCTGCGCGACGAGCAGCCCGTGCGACGAGTCCGTGCCGCGGGCCAGGATGCCGTACTGCTGGCAGAGTTCGATCAGCTCGTGCGTTCATCGCGCGGCGGCTGAGGAGCGGGCCGGACATTTTCTCGGTGCCGAGGAAGAGGTTCTCGGCGACGGTCAGCTCATCGACCAGGCTGAGCTCCTGGTAAACACAGGCGATACCGGCTCGGCTGGCATCCTTCGGGGAGGTGAAGGGGGTGGAGTCGCCGTCGACGGTAATGGAGCCGGTGTCGGGCACCTCGGCGCCGGAGAGTGCCCTGAGGAGGGTCGACTTCCCGGCGCCGTTGTGACCGATGAGAGCGACCACCTGACCGGGGCGGATCGTGAGATCCACGTAGTCAACGCCTTCGGGTAGGACCGTAGGACTTCAATGCCGGTGACGACGAAGGCCGTCTGGTACGCTCATGGGTGGTCGCTCTCTGTCTTCGATGACGGATATCGGTCGGGCAGGGTCAGCCGACTTCGCCGGCGCCGGGGGTCTGACCGGTGGTGAAGACCTTCAGGGGCTCGAGCACCTCCTGGTCGACGCTCTGCTACGCCAGGAACTTCTGGAGGTTGTCGAGCGTGATCTCGGCGTAGCGGGCGGGCTCCTGAGCGGCGCATCCGGCGATGCGTCTCGGTGAGGGGCTCGTCGGCGGCGCAGAAGGCGTAGACCTTGATGGAGTCCGACTTGCCCTGCTGGGCGATCGCCTGCAGCGCTCCGACGGCGTGCGGGCCGGCGTCGGCGAAGATGACGTTGATGTCGAGGTTGCCCTGCAGCATGTCGCCGGTGACCTGGAGGCTGACGTTGGGGGAGAGTCGGTCGATCTTGCCGTTGACGGTCTGCACGACCTTCGCGTTGGGGTTCGCGCTGATCGCGTCGGTGAAGCCCTGGTCGCGCTGGTTGGTGGGGATCTGGTCGGGGTTGCCGATGATGCCCGCGATGATGGTGGCGTCCTCGCCGAGGTCTGCGAGCACGCCGCCATCCTGAGTGCCGCCGGCGACCTGGTAGGCGCCGACGTACTGGACGAAGCTCTGTTCTGGGTGGTGAAGAGGTCGTCGAAGGAGATGATCACGTTCACCGTGAACACGGGGATTCCTGCTGCGTTCAGCGCCTTGACGCTGGCGCTCCCGGACCAGGAGTTGACGGGGTTGAGTGCGACAGCGCAGACGCCCTGCTGGATGAAGCTGTCGATCTGGGAAAACTGGCTGGAGTCGCTGTCGTTGGCGATCGCGACCTTGACGTCGTAGCCGAGCTCTTCGCCGTGGGACAGGCTGTCCTGCATGGCGACGTAGTGCAGGTTGACCGTGTTGGGCAGGGCGACGCCGATGGTGAGCTTGTCGGTGCTGCAGTTCTCGGGGAGCAGCTCGCGCCGTCCGATCCGCCTGCGGCAGCGAGGGCGTCGGTGGCGGGATTCGAGCAGGCCACCAGGCTGAGGGCGAGCATGCCGGTCGCTGCGAGGGCGAGGGCGGGTGCGGGTCTTCATCGATCTTCCTTTTCTTCTGACGTGTCGTGTGGGAGTGGGGTCGTCGGAGGGTCAGCCGCGGGTCGCGGTGCCCGCTGTGTAGGGGCTGGAGACGGTGGGGGAGGGAGGAGGTCGGGGCTGCGGTGTGCCGCCGGCTTTGCGGAGGATCGGCTTGCCGCTGCGGTAGCGGCGGTAGGTGTCGAACGAGACGCCGGCGAGGATGATCAGTCCGATGACGAGGACGCAGTAGCTCTGGACGTTGAGGACGTTCATGCCGTTGCTGACGACCGCGATGAGGACGGCGCCGATCATGGCGCCGGCGATCGTGCCGACTCCGCCGAAGCGAGATGCCGCCGACGACCGCGGCGGCGATCGAGGTAGAAGAGCTCGTTGCCGGTTCCGGTGGCGGGGAAGCCGACCATGAGGCGCGAGGTGGCGATCAGGCCGCCCATGCCTCCGCAGAAAGCCGCTGATGGCGTAGACCAGCACGGTCGTTCGAGCCACGTTCACGCCGGAGAGGCGCTGCCGGCCTTGTTGCCGCCCCATGGCGTAGATGTGCACGCCGGGGCGGGTGAGGCGCAGGAACAAGCCGGCGACGATAGCGGCGAGCAGAAACGGCACTGGCAGGGGCAGTCCCGCGATGCGGCCCTGACCGATCCAGGAGAAGCCGGCATCGCGGACGGAGACCGAGTTCGCTCCGGTGACGATCAGCGGGATGGCGAGGGCGACTCCTGGGTGAAGGTCGCGATGAACGCCGGGATGCGCGTAGTGCACCAGGAGTCCGTTCACGACGCCGAGCAGGGTGCCGCAGCCGACCGCGAGGACTGCGGCCACGACCCAGGGGAGGCCGCCCTGCATGAAGGGGAGCCGCTTCGACGCCGGTCATGGCCGCATTCGCCCCGGTGGAGAGGTCGATGCCGCCGGTGAGCAGGACGAAGGTCTGTCCAAGGGCGAGGAACGCGATGACCGTGCCGTTGACGAGCAGGACCAGTCCGTTGTCGAGAGTGCGGAAGGACGGCGACAGCGCGCTGAGGGCGGCGATCACCACGACGAGGACGGCGAAGATGCCTGCTTCCTCAGGGATGCGGCGGCGTTCATGGGAACCTCTCTGTTCAGTGCGTCGACGTCTTCAGGACGGCGGAGGAGGGCGGCGGTGTGCCGCAGTGAAGGAGCTGGGGATCAGGGGAGGGCGAGGGGGTGGAACAGGCGCCGGCAAGGAGTCGCGCTGACCTACAGCGCCGCCCGGGTGGGAAGCGAACGCTCTCCCACGAGTACAGCATGCGCATCAGGACCGAGGCCGGGGCATCGAGCCACGCGCCGTATGCGGTCGACCCCATGGCGATGACAGAGCCGGGTCGGCCTCATCGGGGGTTCGCAGCACCACTGTGATGTCGGCGGCCTCGGCGAGGACCGAGGTGGAAGCGCTCGTGAGCGCGACCACGGTCGCCCCGATCGTGCGCACGCGGTCGACGAGATCGTTCACTTCGGCGCTGGATCCACCTTTGGACAGGGCGATCACCACGTCGTCCGCCGACACGGCGCCCAGGGAGCCGTGAAGAGCCTCGGTGGGGTGGAGGAAGAACGCGGGAGTACCCGTGACGGAGAACAGGTGGGCGGCTCGTCGAGCGATGAAGCCCGAGGTGCCGACGCCGGTCACGGTGACGCGTCCCGCGCTGTCCCCGATCGCCGAGGCGGTGAGGACAGGTTCTCGTCGATCTGATCGGCAATGGATCGGACGGCGTCGCTCTCTGCTTGCACCAGGACGCGAGCGGCCTCGATGACCGATGAGATCGCTTCGGTCATGATCGCGGCCTTCCTTCCTCATGATTCGGTGGGGCCAACGGCTCCAGCGGCGTGAATAGTATTGGAACCCGTCCGCACATCCGTCAGCAAGGCCGCTCGACCCAGGCTGCGCTCGTGTGAGCAGGAGCCGCGCAGGCGGCGCAGAGAAGGGTGGCCGAGATGAGCACCAGTGCAGGAACAGGCATGCTCGCCGCGACCGTCGCACGCCGTTACTACATGGACGGCGAGTCCAAGTCGAAGATCGCGGACGAACTCGGCATCTCCCGCTTCAAAGTCGCGCGAGAAGTTTGCTCGAGCTCAGCCTCAAGAGGGGGATCGTCCGGATCACGATCACCGCACCCATCGCCTACAACGTCGAGCTGTCCGAACTCGTCCGGAAGAGGTTCGGCCTGCGCCAGGTGATCGTGGTGGACACGCCCGACGACGAGCACGATCCCGGACAGTCCGCCACCCGAGGATCGGCGCCGCCGCAGCAGGCCTCCTCTCCGGAACTCGTCACCGAGGACGACGTCCTGGGCATCGGCTGGGGCCGCACGATGAGTGCGGTGGCCAACGAGCTGCACTCCATCGCCGCCTGCCCCGTCGTCCAGCTCGGCGGGATGATGGGCTCCGTCCGTGAGAACTCCCTCGAGCTGGTGAGGCGCATCAGCGATGTGGGAGGCGGGCGCTATCCCTGTTCGTTCCTCTCGTCGCTCACGGCCGCGGCGACGGCGAGTGGGCTGCGGGCCAGCCCGCCGTCCAGGTGGTATGGCGGCAGTTCGACTCCATCACGATCGCGGCCGTCGCCGTCGGCTCTTGGGAGCCGGCCGACTCGCAGCTGCGCGAAGGCCTCGAACAGCGGGAACGGGAACGACACGAAGAAAGGCATGCTCGCCGAGATCGTCGCCACCCTGCTCCGCAAGGACAGACATCATCACCGATCTCGACGACCGCGCTCTCGCTTTTTGCCGACCTCGAGCACCTCAAGAGGTGCCCACAGCTCATCCTCGTCGCCGGCGGCATGAAGAAGGCACAGGCCATCCGAGCATGCCTGAACGCCTCCCTCGGGACCGTCCTCGTCACGGATCGATCGCTGGCACGCGCACTCCTGAACACGGCTTAGACCTCGATGCTCGTTCACATGCCGCTCACGCGGGCGGGAGCATTGACGAGTGAGCGCTCAGTACCTGTAATGGAGAAGCGGTCGTGCTGTGCAGCCTGCTTCGCGGCCGCCGCGCTTCCGACGCCCGCCTCCGGTAGCGATGTGGACCTACCGCGTCCGCGCTGAACGGAAGAAGACCGTGCCTCTCATCGCCGGCGTCGATTCCTCGACGCAATCCACGGAGTCGTGCTCTGCGACGCCGACGACGGCCGCGTCGTCGGTACTCGCTCCCTCGCCGCATCCCCGACCTTCCCGCCACTGAGCGAGCAGGATCCGGAGAGCTGGTGGACAGCACTGACTCTCGCGATGTCAGCCGCGCTCGACTCCGCACACGCTGCCTCCGGCCGCGATGTCGCCGCCATCAGCGTCGCGGCTCAATGCCACGGGCTCATCGCCCTCGACGCCGACGACACGGTCATCCGACGCGCGAAACTGTGGAACGACACGACCTCCTCGCCCGAGATGGAGGAGCTGCGAGCAGCGATCAGCGCCGAGGAATGGGCTGCTCGCCTGGTTCGGTGCCGACGGCGGCTTTCACCGTCCTCCAGAAGCTCCTCTGGCTGCTTTCGGCACGAACCTCAGAACGCTGCGCCTGCGGACGGTGCTGCTCCCCCATGACTGGCTGACCTGGCGACTCACCGGCGACAAGGTTACCGATCGATCCGAGGCCAGCGGAACCGGATACTTCGACGCGGCAACGGGTCGCTACGACGAAGGGATCCTCGAACTCATTGACGCCGACCGCGAGTGGCGAGCCAGCGCTGCCTCGCGTGCACGGCCCCCAGCAGGCAACGGGGACCCTGACAAGCGCCGCAGCGGCGGTGCTAGGGCTCCACCCGGGCATCGTCGTAGGACCAGGAGCCGGAGACCAGCACGCGAGCGCCCTCGGGAGTCGGCTCCGGCGACGTCGCCTACTCGTTCGGCACGTCCGGAGTGGTCTTCACGAGCACGGAGACTCCGTCCACGACCCCACCGGCATCGTGGACGGAGTGGCTGCGCGGCGGGCGGGTTCCTCCTGTCGTCGACGTTGAACGCGGCTCCAGTGACCGACACCTTCGGCCGGCTCTTCGGCGTAGACCACGCGGAGTTCTCCAGGCTCGCTCTCGCCGCCGACATCGGCGGCACGCCCTCCTTCGCCGCCTACCTCGACGAGGAGAGGAAGCCGAATCTGCCGGAGATGTGATCCTCTCCGGGATCACGTCCTCCACGTCTCGAGAGCAGATCGCCCGAGCCGCGGTGGAAGGAGTTGTCTTCGGACTGGTCAGGAAAGCGCGCGCTGACCGCCCTCGGCGTATCCACCGACGGGATCACCATCGCAACCGGCGGAGGCGCTCGATCTCCACGCGCTTACCTTCAGGTCCTCGCCGATGCCACGGGCCGCTTCCGTGCACACGTCTCCCTCCGTCGAATCCGTCGCCGTCGGGGCCCGCCATGCAGGCGAGCGCTTGCTCGACGGGTCGGCCCCTTGCGACGATCGTCGAGCGGCTGGGCGCCGACGCCCGTCCGCGTTCTCCGACCCTCAGCACGTCGCCGAGACGCAGGACAGCTTCGACCGCTACCTCGTCACCGCCTCATGGCGAGGCGGTGACCGGTCGCCGACCACGAGCACACCCTGGGTCACGGTACGAGCGGAGCACCAGCAGGTCTTCGACGCCATCGACGAGAACGCCTTCTCCGTCTTCAGCCGCACGCTGCTCGAGCTCGCCGCGTCGGTGGTTCTTCCGCGGACAAGGCCGATCCGGACTCGTTGCGCAGATGGCCGCGATGCGGTTCATGCACCTCGGGTTAGACGCTCGCATGGTCGGAGAACCCACCGCACCTGCCCCTCCGCGAGGGCGACGGGCTGGTCGTCATCTCTAGCTCAGGGACGACACCGGTCTCCCTCGCCTACGCGGGGATCGCCCGAGCACAGGGAGCGAGTGGTCGCCGTCGTCGCAGCACGACTGGAGAGTCCCTGGCCGCGCTCGCGGATGTCGTTCTTCCGGTGACGCTGCCCGCTGCGCAGCGGTTTGCCGGAAGCCTCTTCGAGCTTGAGCGTCGCTCATCGCCGCTTCGACTCGCTGATCCTGGCAGCGGTCGACGGGGGACCGAGGACCGTGCGCGACGGCCATGCAGGAAGCGGCGCACCGACCTGCAATGGCGTCGACTCCTCAGAGGGGTGCTGGTCTAGGTGACCGTGCCATCGCGAATATCACCTTCCGAGCCACTTAAGAAGGCGCCGGCCAGCAGGAGGCGAGGTGTCCTCGGGAGGTGAAGGAGGCGGCGTTGTGGCCGAGCGCGTCGTAGAAAAGTGCGACCGCCGTCGGGGCGCTCGACGCGCGCGATCCGGGTGATCTCGCCTTTCGTAGTGGTGGGTGGCGAGGATCTGCGCGGCCAGGGGCTACCTCAAGCAGGGAGTAGCGCTCGTCCTCGACATCGAAGTCGGTGACCTGCTCGATCACGGGATGCGGCACGGTGGCGAGCCGGATCCGGAGCGGGCGGGCCCGAAGTGCGGATGCATCGAGGTACCCCTTCTCCGGCGGCCTCCGAGAAGGGCCGGCCATTCCGGCGCGTCGACGAAGGTGGTCGAGCTGACATGGATCCCGAGGACCGGCATCGTGGAGCGCTCGATGAGCGCGAGCGCCGACCTGCACCTTCCAGGTTCGGCGTAGGGCGTGCCATCCCGAGGGAGACCCGCGTTGACGACGAGCAGGTCGGGCATCGCCTTGATCGGCCGCTCGCGAGATCCGAGAGCGCTTCGTCGACTTCACCGCGGACGTCGACTCGATGGCCGCGCGCTTGTGAGCTCCGGCGCGGACAACGCCCCCGTCGTCTCGGTGAAGCGGATGCCGAGAGGTCGCTGTATCTGCCCTCGCCGGTCAGGAGGAGCGTCGTCACGAGGAGATTCCGCTCGCTGCGCTCACCACGCCGGCGGTCGACGCCACAGGAACCCCTGATGCGTCCGACTCGTCGGCGGGGTCTGCACGGAAGTCGGAAATCGCAGAAGTCAGCGGTGAAGGTCGCGTCGGCGAGGTCGACGACGTCGAGGCCGGCGAACGCTCCGGTGAAGCGCAGGCGTGGGCCGTGGTCGTCGGAGAGGAAGGTGATGTCCACGGCCTCCCCGATGCGAGTGGGCGTCGTGTGCACCGGCCCCGCCAACGGGATCGCGAGGGGTCCGTCGAGGTCGGCGCGGAGGGTGACCCGGCCCGGTCTCCGGGAGTGCGCGGACAGCGAGGACGGTCTGCCCGTCCGGGTCGCGTCGAGGGTGAGGACGAGGGCGCGGTGGCCTCGTCGGCTTCCCACTGCTGACCGCGCTGCGGCTCCCCGTCGGGTTCCCGCCGGGTGATGTGCAGCGAGAGGTAGGCGTCGGTGTTGTGCGCAGAGCACCAGCCCGGCGGCCTGGGTGAAGGAGACGGGGTTCGCGTCGACCGTGACGCTGACGGTCGTCCGGTGCTCGGTGAGGGGCTGGGCGATCAGGCTGTGCTCGCGGAGCGAATTCCAGGACCCTGGCGTCCGCGCAGTCCGGATCCATCCGGGTCGTGCGTCCTGGTCGATCCAGTCCCGCAAGGCGGGTGTCACGCAGCGTCCGCCACGGCCAGGGCAGGAGCGATCGCGGGGGCGTCGGACCGACCGCGGAGTGCAGGGACGTCCGGCAGGTCGAGTTCGATCCTCGGATGCCGGCCGCCTCCTTTCCAGCCGGGGCCAGCCGTCCCGCCAGGTCGATCTCCTGCAGGGCGCTCTCCCGGCCGAGGGTGTTGGGTGCGCCGTCCTTGGTGCGGATCGGTCGGCTGACGAGGGTGGCCGAGGTACCAGCGCCCTGACCGGCGTCCGGATCCAGTTCTCCGTGCCCGGCCTTCTGCTGGGGCCAGGATCGAAGAGCGTCGCGGGTCGTGAGCAGGGGGACGTCGTCGACCTCGTAGAGGTCCGTGGAGTGAGCGGCTCCGGGCCATGAGGACACCGTGCTCGATCCCGAAGTTCCCCCCTCGGCGAGGGTCGAGCCACGAACCAGCCGTCGTGGTGGATGATCTTGGGTCCACTCGACGAGGTCGGGACGCTGCAGGAGGGCGAGGTCGGGCCCGTCGTTGTGGAGGACCCCGCCGTCGTCCGCCGGCTCGGTGAGGACGATGCCGTCGAAGCGGTTCCACTCCGGGGCGGTGGTCGTTCTGGATGTTCGCCAGCCAGTGCCGACCCTCGTGATGGAACAGCGACGGATCGAACCCGAGACCGCTCACGCGCTGCGGCTCCGGACCACTCGCCGGGGAGACCGTCCACGTCCGGAGCGCGAGCGATGTAGGTCGCGGAGTTGAAATGCGGGCTCTGCAGCGGCTCCACGATCGAGTAGACCACCCGGAACACGCCGTCCGCGGAGGAGCGAAGGCGGGCGCCCAGATCCCGGCCGAGTCCGGGTAGCCCGTCAGCGACCGGCCGGGTGCCGCCGACTCGACGGCACCGTGGAACTCCCACGTCGTGAGGTCCCGCGATCGCTGGATCGGGATCGTGGGGAACCGCTCCGAAGGAGCTGACCGCGAGCAGGTACCAGTCCCCGACGCGGAGGAAGGAGGGATCCGGGCGAGAACCCGCGGACTACGGGGTTGGCCGTCGTCCCCATCACGCCCTCCTGTCGAGGTGGAGGATCCGGGCGCTCGGGCCGGGAGCGAGTGCGCACCTGCGCGAGGCCGTCCGCGGAGCCGATGGCCCGCTCGGCGTCACCGCGCGGGAGGCGATCGTCGGGCTCCCGTCGACGCGGAGGGAGAACTCCGTAGGCGTGCTCGCCGCGATCCGAGACGAACAGCGGCACGTCGTCACCGTCACGGAAGCCCGGCGACGACGAGCTCGTCCTCCACACTGGGCAGCCCGAGGGCCAGGGCGGCGTGGAAGCGCGCCGGGAGCAGCCGGTGCTCCTTCGCGAAGGCCACCGCGCCGGCGACCAGCGCGGACTGCGACGGCCGCAGCCGGTCGAGGAAGCCGGAGAGGATGAGCGTCCCGGCAGTCCCGTGACGAGGGTGGCTACACCGTCTCCTCCTCGGTCATCCCGGCGCTCCGGATAGGCCCGGTTGCCGCTCTGCTCGGGGAGGACCACGCCGCGGGACGATGCGGCGGCGATGACGGGGTAGCGGAGGAGGAAGTCCTGCTGGTCCGACGTCGACTGCAGGTCGTTCTCGACGAGGTAGGCGTAGTCCATCCGCATCGCTCCGGAGGAGCAGTTCTCGAGGATCAGATCCGGATCGCCGCTCGCGGATACCCCTCCAGCCAGCCGACGAAGGCCCGGCTGTGCGCGGAGGCCGTCGCCGGCCGCCGTGGCGTCCCGCTCGGTTCCCCGCTCCCGGGTTGACGTTGTAGTCGAGCTTGAGGGTATCCGATGCCGTAGTCGCGGACGAGTCCGTCCACGACCGCGTCGAGATCGAGCCCGGGCGGCCGGGTGCCGGTGGAAGTCGAGGTGGAAGCGCTCGTGCTCGAGGACCCGAGTGCCGAAGCGCTGGAAGAACGCCTCCTCGGGGAGGCTGCTCGCCATCGGACTCGTGACTCCGACCACCTCGGGCTCCAGCCACGTGCCGGCGATCCGCATCCCGGCTGACCGGATCTCGTCGAGGATCGAGGAATCCGCCGTCGGAGGCCGGTCGGATTCTCGAGCCCACTCCCCCACCGAGTTCCACCAGTCGCCGGGCCCGGCCGAACCAGCCGGCATCGATGCAGAACACCTCGGCGCCCGCCGCGGCCGCTCCCGCGATGAGGGGCCGGGCTTCCTCGCTCGTCCGGGTCCCCCATCAGCGTGTTCATGAAGTCGTTGTAGATCACCGGCAGACCGCGGATCCCGCCGTGGCGGGCGACGAGCCACCGCCGGTACTGCGTGAGCTCGGTCAGCGCCGCGTCTCTCTCCCCGTCGACGGCGGCTTGACCACTGGCGGCCGGCGCGGCGGTGAACAACGGAGATCCCCGGGGAGGCGAGGCGGTGGGCGAAGTGGTGCTCGAGGTCCGCGGGACCGGCCAGGCTCAAGGAAGCCCCCATCCAGGGCGGAGCCGAGGGACCACTGCCAGGCCGTGCCCGATTCGATCTGCCAGGCCGAGGCTCGACGAGGTGCCCGGATCGACGACGACGCCGAGCGGGAGGGTGCTCTCGGTCGGCCAGGCGCCGTGGCTGGTGAGGGCGAACCGGCCCCGGCCGTCCTGCGCGTGGATGCCCAGCGAGAGCGCGGGGACGCGGTCGCGGAGGAGGTCCTCGTGCCAGCGGCTCTCGGCCAGCCACTCGCTGTCGGCCCAGGCGAGCACCATCCGGGTCGAGGTCGGCTTCGGCGCGGCCGATGCCGATCACCGCCGACGTGACGGCGGTCAGCTCGGCCGGGCGCTGAGCCGGCGTTCGCGACGTGCTGTGTGATCCGGAGCGCGCGGAGACTGCCGCGTGGTCGGGTGAACGTGCTGACGGCGCGTGCTCCCGATCCCGCGGGTCGGACTGGGTGACGGTCACCTCCAAGGCGTCCTCCAGCTCCCTCTCGACGAGGGAGTCCTGTCGGAGACGCTCCCCGACGGCGGAGCGGACGTAGCTCTGGCTCGTCCGGGCGCGCTGCTCGTCGGCGGTGAAGACCTCGACGACGGGCCGCCAGGACACCAGCGAAGGAGTGGTGCCGGCGAACCCGCACTCGAACTCGACCGGGCCGTCGAGGCCTCCCGAAGGAGGATCCGGCACCGCTGCCGTCGCCGGCCGACGGTACGGACGTCTGCTTCCACGGAGTCCCCGCTCATGCGATCGTCCGCGAGCGGATTCGGCGGCCACGGGGAACGCGGGCGGGAGTCCCGTCGCGCAGCCCGCCTCGCCTCCTCCACCACGGCCTCCCCGAGGAGCAGGAGCTCGGTCCCGCGGGACCCGGCGATGTGCGGAGTGACGAGCACGTTGGGGAAGGCGAAGAACGGATGGTCCTCGTTCAGCGGTTCGGGATCCGTCACGTCGAGCACGGCATCCAGTCGACCGCTGCGCAGTTCTCCGAGGAGCGCGTCCTGGTCGATCAGCGCCTGCCGGGCCGTGTTGATGAAGGTCGCGCCGTCGCCCGGGAGGCCGAGCTTTCCCGCCGACCGAGCAGGCCTCGTGTCGAGGGCAAGGTCGGGCGCGTGCAGGGAAGGGCGCGACCCGGGATCGGGTCAGCAGCTCGTCGAGCTCGACCTTCTCGACACCGAGCACGGCGGCCTCTTCGTGTGAGAGATACGGGTCGGACACCAGCACCCGGTACGAGGAACGGGCTGAGGAGACGGATGAGATGCCGTCCTGTGCGCGACGCGCTCGATGATCCCCACGGTGGAGCGGTAGGCGCCGATCTGCGGGTACTCGTTCTCGAGGTCGATGAAGGACTGGCGGCGGGCGTACTTCCTGCGCGATCGGCAGCACCTTCTTCCCCGCAGAGGAGGACCATCGCGAGGGCGTACTCGGCGACCGGGACCGCGTTGGCGTCCGCTGCGGTCGTCACGGGGATCCCGCGGTCCACACGCCTCGGGGGTGGTCGTTCCTTTCTGCGGAACCGCCGGCGTGCAGGATCGCTCGCAGCCGGGGCATGCGGTCGAGGACGCGGCCGTCGAGCGCGGGGCGGGCCATCCTGGGCTTGACGAGCACCTCGATCTCGGCCAGGACCTCGTCGGCTTCGCTCGAAGTAGTCCGAGACGGTCCGGGTCAGATCGATGTCGACGAGCCGTTCGAGCTTCGCGCGCAGAGTCCGTCGTCGAACAAGACGGTACTGCAGGTCGGACTGCATCGCCAATGCCGCTTTCATGCGGATGCTCCTTGTCTTCCAGGCCGCGCAGAAGACGGTCGTGGTGGCTGAGTGAAGGGCGGACTAGCTGCAGGGAGCGGAACGCGCTCTCTTGGTAGAGTCCGCAGAACGAACAAGGGACGAGCGAGGGAACAGATGCCGCACGAGGGAACCGCTATCCGTACCGAAGCCCCGCCACCCTGGAGGACGTGTCGCCGCTCTGGCGGGCGTGTCGAGGGCGGCCGCGTCCCGGAGTCTGAACCACGTCCGCCCCGGACGGTGGGCGCGGCGAACCGGAAGAAGGTGGAGGCCGCGGCGGCCGAGCTGGGATACGTGGTCAACGCCTCCGCGCAGACCGGCCATCGCGAGGAGCCGCTCGAGAGCATCGCGTTCGTCGTGAACGCGATCCCGGACGACTACCTCTCGCCCATCGCCGCCGGCGTCTTCCACGCCGCCGATGCCGCCGACCTCATGGTGACGATGGTCTCCACGAACGAGAGCGCGGCGCGTGCGCGGCGCATCGTCTCGGTGTTCCGCGGGCTGCGTCCCCGCCTCCTGGTCCTCGCCGGCGGTCGGCACGTCGACGACGCGGCCTTCGGGCCCGTCGTCGACGAACTCCGGGCCTTCGAGGCCGATGGTGGCCGCGTCGTGGTCATCGGGCTGGTCGAGGGCTTCCCCTTCGACACCGTCTCGATCGACAACATCGGCGTCGGCCGGGCGATCGCCCGCGCCTTCCTCGACCTCGGCCACGAGCAGTTCACCGTCTTCGCCGGACCGGCCAAGGCCGTCACGCCGCGCGACGCGGCGGACGGCATCCTGGCGGAGTTCGCCGACGCCGGCATCCGCCTCCCGCCCGATCGCATCATCGCCGGCGCCGTTCTCCCGAGAGGGCGGCTACGTCGCGGCCGGCGAGTTCCTCCGGCGCCGCAGCGACGCCGGAGGACGATCCTCGCGACGGCGGACGCCGTCGCCCTCGGTGCGATCGCCCGCTTGCGCGAAGCCGGCGTGAAGCTCCCCGGCGACGTCGCGATCTCCGGGGTGGACGACCTCCTCGCGCTGCGGGACGTTGACGCCCGCGCTCACGACCGTCCGCCTCCCCCTGGGACGAGGTGCGGCGTGATCGCGCTCGAGCTCGGCCTCGAGCCGGCGCCGACGGACGGGCCCCGCACTCGCACGCTCTCCGGTCATGTCGTCCTCCGGGAGAGCAGCCCCCGCCTCGTCCCCGGCGGGTGACGGCTCGTGACGAGGCCCGGTGAGCGCGCTCGATGGCGACCATCGTCGCGCGGAGGTCCGCGCGGTCGCGGAGGGGCGCGCACTCACCGGTCGCCTCACTTCGCCGCGAGGTAGGCGTTCGCCTGCTTCTCGAGCTCGGCCTGCACCTTGTCGAGACCGGCGGCCTCGACCGCCTTCTTGAGGTCGTCGAGGCCCTTGTCGACGTCGACCGCGCCCGCGTAGAGCGGGTTGCCGTACTGCGCCAGCGCCTGGGTGATCTGCGCGTTCTCGGCCTCGACGGGGGCGAGGTCGGGGATGAACGAGGCGAACGGATCCGTCGTGAAGTTCTCGTAGTCCTTCGCCCAGAGGAAGTTCTGCTTCTCGGACTCGGCGATGGTGCTCGGGAGACGCTCGAGCGGGACGCGCCAGCTGAGGGCGTAGCCGGGGAAGTTGTTGTAGTCCGAGATCGACTCGAAGCTGTCCTCGCCCACGGCGTTCCAGTCCTTCCCCTCGACGCCGTACTCGAGCAGGTCGTGGTTCTCGGCGATGGAGACCCAGTCGAGCAGCTGCAGCGCCTGCTCCTGGTTCTTGCTCGCCTTGTTGACGACGACGATGTTGTCCGCCTGGAACAGCTGGTTCGGCTTCGCGTCGAGCCCCTCGGCGAAGGGGCATGACGTCCAGCAGGGAGGCGCCGGGCACGGCCTTGAGCAGGCCGGGCAGGTTGGTGGTGGTCGCGGTGCCGTCCGTGATGGCCCAGGTCGAGGCTGCAGCTCCGCTCTGGAACTGGGACTGGACCGTCGCCGCGTCGATGTTGAGCATGTCGGCGTTGATGATGCCGTCGAGGTAGTACTGGCGGGTCGCGCGCAGGGCTTCGACGTACGGCTCGTGCTCCCAGAACGGGACGAGCTTCGAGGACCCGGTGGCGGTGGCGTCGGCGGCGGGGACGGGCATGAGCGAGTCGGCGAGAAGTAGACCGGGATCATGTCGGGCTTCTCCCAGCCCTGACGGTAGAACACGCCCGTGGGCGCGCCGATGGACGAGAAGGTGCTGAGGCCGCGCCACGTAGGGGGTGATGCCCTCCTTCTGCTTGACGTCGTACCAGAACTTCTCGAGCGCGTCGTAGGAGTCGATGGTGCCGCCTGCGTACGTGTCCGCGAGGTCCCCGCGCACGCTGTAGTGGTGGATGCGTCCGGCCGAGTTGACCGCCGGCAGCCGCACGGCATCTCCGTCGCTCCAGCGGTTGGCTTCAGAGCCTCGGTCGAGATCGTCGACGCGAGGTTCGAGTACGTTCCGGAAGCGAGCTGCGAGCTCAGACCGGTGAGGGCCCCGTCCGAGATCAGCTTCGAGATGTTCAGCCAGCGGGCGCTGAGCGCCGTGGCGAAGTTCTCGCCTGCGGTGAACTTGAGGAGCGACTGGTTGGAGTAGTTCTGCCAGTTGATGAACTCGGGCTTGATGGTGAAGCCCTGGTCCTTCTCGAGCTTCGTGTTGACCGCGGCGAGGACGCTGCTCCAGCCGGTGGGTGCGACGCCCGGCAGCAGCAGGCTGAGCTCGCTCGACGAGCCGGAGGAGCCGCCTCCGCCCGTGCAGGCGGCGAGGGGAGCAGCGCGGCTGCGCCGGCTCCTCCCGCGAGGAAGCCGCGCCGGGAGAAGCCGCGACCAGCAGCAGTGGTGATCGGTGCCATGAGGAGTTCCTTTCGAATGTGATCGCCGGCTGCCGAGCGCAGGCTCGGTCGGCGGGCCTCCGTGAGGGAGGTCGCGTGGGTGGAGAGCAGTGCGAGGGCGTCAGCCCTTCGTCGCTCCGAGGGTGAGGCCCTTGACGAAGTACCGCTGGGCGAAGGGGTAGGCGAAGAGGATGGGGGCGATCGTCACGACCGTCATGGCGAGACGGATCTGGTAGGCGGGTGCCGTTCCGGTCTGCGACAGGTTGTTGGCGTTGCCGATGCTCGCGATGGTTCTGCAGCACGAGCTGGAGCGGAGTACTAGTCGACGTCCGTGATGAACAGCAGGGCGTGGAACCAGTCGTTCCAGTAGGTGACCCCGTAGAACAGGGCGATGACGGCGAGCACCGGCTTCGAGAGCGGAAGCACGATCTGGAAGAAGACGCGCAGCTCGCCTGCGCCGTCGATCTTCGCCGAGTCGAGGATCTCGACGGGCACGGCCCTGAAGAAGGACACCTGCACGAAGACGAGGAAGGGAGCGAGTGCGAGAGGCAGGATCACGGAGAAGAGGGAGTTCTGCAGCTGCAGCACCTGCGTGACCAGGATGTAGAGCGGGACGAGCCCTCCGGTGAAGAGCATGGGGATGTAGGCGAACACGGCAAGCGACGTGCTCAGGCGCGGAAGGCCGCGCGATGACCCGAGTGCCGGAGGCTCGACCGCGGCGATCGCGGTTCCGACGACGGTGATGAAGATCGACGCGCCGTACGCCATCCACAGCCGGCCCCCGCGAAGAGAGTCGCGTAGGCCTCGACCGAGAACGGGGTGGGCCAGAACAGAGTACCCGGTGCGGGAGAGCACGGATTCGTCGGTGAAGGATCCGGCGACGACCATCCAGAACGGGATCAGGCAGGCGAGAGCGAACAGCGACGTCCCCACGTAGCTGATGATCGTGAACGTCTCCGGACGCCGGCGGGGTCGACTCGGCACGGTCGTCGGCGTCCCCTGGTCATCGGGGAGGGCCGTCGGGACATCGGGGGTCAGGACAGTGCTCATAGCAGCGAGGTCTCCTTGGCGTAGCGCCGCTGCACGAGCGTCGCGAGGACGACGAGGACGAATCCGACGACGGACTGGAACAGCCCGATCGCTGCGGTGGTCCCGAAGTCGCCCAGGGTTCTGAGGGAGCGGAAGACGTAGGTGTCGATGACGTCGGTGGACGAGAAGAGGGTCCGTTGTCACCGACGATCGCGTAGATGGTGCCGAAGTCTCCGTAGAAGATGCGTCCGACGCCGAGGACGAGCAGGATCGCCGCGGTCGGCATGAGCAGTGGCGTGGTGATGCGCAGGGCCATCTGCCAGCGCGAGGAGCTCGTCGATCTGGCCGGCCTCGTACACCTCCTCAGGGATTGCGGTGAGCGCCGCGAGGAAGATCACCGAGAGGTACCCGCCCTGCTGCCAGACCTTGACGATGGTGAGGATCCACGGCCACGGACCGAGGCTCGGTGTACCAGCTGATCGACGAGTGCTCGAAGACATTCAGCATGTCGTTGACCATGCCGCCGCGTCCGCCGACTCCGGCGAGGTAGGACTGCAGGAAGATGCTGACCACGATGGGCGAGACGAAGTACGGGATGAAGATCACCGACTGCAGGAACTTCTTCGTCGTCTTCCCGCGGATCTCGTTGAGCATCAGCGCGAGGAGGATCCCGGAGAGGGCGTCGCTGCGAGGAAGAGGACGTTGAGGAACAGGGTGTTGGCGAGGATCCAGCCGGCGTCGCCCGAGGTGAAGAAGAAGGCGAAGTTGTCGAATCCGACGAACGGCGAGCCGAAGATCCCCGAGCTCACGGAGAAGTCCTGGAACGCCACGATCAGGCCGGCCATCGGCGCGTAGGAGAACACCAGGAACAGGATGATCGCGGGTACCGCGAGGATCCGACAGTCCGTAGTCCCGCGGCTGGCGTCCGCCGTTGCCGAGGCGCTTGGGCCGACGACCCTGCTTCCGGCTCACGGCGACATCCGCTCCGAGCGCCGACTGGTGACCGTCCGTGGTGATGGTGGTCGTCATCGCGTCCACCCCGCGCCGGGTCCGCTCGCTCCGCGCTCATGGGCGCGGCACGCGGAGGCGGCCTCGTTGTCTTCAGCATCATTGCTCCTTGTGGTCCTGGGGCGCCGGCCGGTCGGATCTCCTCCGCCGGAATGCGTTTTCCAATAGTGGAGCCGCTCCGTTCCGGATGTCAAGGAAAGCCGCATAAAATAGCGCCGTGACTCTGGAGAGCGGTATCCAGGCGCATCCTACGCCTCCTGCAAACTCCGTCCCGGCGGAGCGAGGTCCGCGTCGGCAGCGCGGCCCTGCGCGTCCACCGCTTCCCGGGCCAGTGGGGCGCCGCTTCGTCCTCGTGCACGGATGGGGCTGCAGCTCGGCGAGCTGGGAGGAGTCGATCGAGGGGCTCCTCGACCTGGGCGACGTCGTCGCGCTGGACCTCCGCGGCCACGGCGGATCGGAGGCCGGTTCCGAGCTGCGCGCCTCGATCCCGCGCGCCGGCGAGGACGTGCTCGAGGTCGTCGACACGCTCGGTCCGGGCCGGGGTCGCGCTGATCGGCCGCTCGATGGGTGGCCGCGGTGGTCACGGCAGCGGCGGTGTCCGAGCCGCGCTCGATCGACTCGCTCGTCGTGATCGATCCCGCCTACGGGGCGGACGACGAGGGAGATGGGCAGTGCGCCGGCGCGGCTGCACAGTACCGCGCCGCCAGGTCCCGGGAAGGCCGCGGCCGACGTCGGCCGAGCCTTCTCCTCCGACGCCCCCGAAGCCCTGATCGGCGGGGCGCGGAAAGACCTGCTGCGTGCGTCTCCTCGCGTCCTCGCCGACGCCCTTCGAAGTCGCTCTACCTCGCTCCGGAGTCGTTCGGCGCGGCTGACGCCGCCGTCGAGTACCTGCACGGAGGCGACGCCAGCCGACGCTCGCGCTGTACCCGACCCGCGACCGCGCGGCGACAGAGCACCGCGCCGCCGACGGGAGCGGCCCGGTCTCGATCCGCATCGCCCCCGATGCAGAGCCACTTCCTCCACGAGGAGGCGCCGACGTGGTTCGTGTCCACCGTCCGCGACTGGACCACTGGTGCAGACCTCCCATCTCCGACCCGGTGATCCGACGACGCTGCCGTTGCCGACGTGAGCGGATCCGCTCCGTGCAGCAACGGCGGCGACGTCAGCAGCGGGCAGCGCTCAGCGAGGAACGGTCTCGTACCCCGCCTACCGCGAGGCGTCGTACGGAGCCGTGAGGGTCCGATCCGCTTCACCGGGGCGCGTGATGACGACGGTCGCTAGCTGCGCGGGAACCGTCTTCTTCTTCGTGGGGATGGTCACGCTCTCGGTGGCGCCCGGAGCGATGCTCTCGATCGTCGTCGTTCCGTAGGCCTTCGTCCGGACGACGGCGCCGACCGCACTCTCCCGGGTTGGTGACGGCGACCACGAGGACGACCTTCTTCTTGACGATCTCCGTGTGCGCGGCCGCCGAGACCGTCAGCGGGGCTGCGGGCTTCGCGGTGACGGTCACCGTCGGAAGGGTGACCGAGATGCCGTCGACGGCCGCGGTGACGATCGCCTCCCCGGGTTCGGCAGCGGCGGTGAGTGGTGCGCGTGCTCGGCGCGTCCGGAGGCATCGGTGGTGCCTGTCGACGTCGTTCCTCCGTCGGTGAAGCGTCGCCGCGCCGCGTCGACGGTGAAGAGGACGTCGCGGCCTGCTGCGGGCGAGCCGTCGGCGCGATGTGCTTCGATCCCTCGAGCGGCGATCGCGGTGCCCACCTCGACGCTCTGGGAAGCCCCCGTGCTGATGGCCGAGGTCGCCAGTGCAGGGGGTCGGGGAGGGCGCGATCGCGCCGAACAGCGGCCGGATCTCGGCGATGTTGATCCAGGTGTTGTTGGCGATCCTCAGATACCGGAACGGAGCCGGGTCGGCGTTGGTCGGCACGCCAGCTGCTGCCCAGGCAAGCGTTCCCTTGGCCGAGGTGGTGATCGTCGTCCAGGGTGAGGTGCGGTCGAGGCCTCGGGTGCAGACTCGGGCCCGGCTGGTGCCGTTGGAGTCCTGGCGCGAGCGGCTCAGCGCGCTCCGGGTCGAAGTTCTCGTCCTCTCCCGCGTCCATCACGAGGTAGTAGGCACCGCCCACCGCGCCGATGTCCGAGAAGGTGCTCGCCACCGAGTCGGTCATGCGCTGCAGGTGCACACGGTCTTCGCCGTCTCGGCCGTGCCGGTGAGGCCGACCGTGGTGACCCGCGAGGAGATCCGAGATCAGACGGTCACCGGCGCTGACGGTAACCGTCGATCCGTCGGTGGTGGTGGTCGATGGTCGCCCTGCCCGCTCCCGGCCGTGGTGTACTCGACCCGCGACGCGACCCTCGATCCCACTGCGGCCGTGGCGGGGACGACCGCGGATGCACTCCACGCCGTTCCGGATCCGGTGACAGCGGCGGGCACTCCCGCGAGGGTGACGCGGGCACCGGAAGAGGTTCGGTACCGGAGATCGCCAGAGTGACGGTGTCTCCGGCAACGGCGAGCTTGGGAACGCTGTTGCTGCTCGTGAGCGTCGAGGAGGTGGCGATGAACGACGCCGGTGGCGCGACATGGGTGCCGAACAGTCGCAGTTCCGCGATGTTGATCCAGTCGCCGTTCGCAATCTTGAGGTAGCGGAACGCCGGAGGTGCTGCTCACCGCGAGCGTCTGCCAGTCGAGAGTGGCGGCCGCGTTCCCCGTCAGCACGTCGTCCACGTGGTGAGGTCGTTCGATCCTTCGAGGTGGAGGCGTCCCGCTCGGCTGGTGCCCCAGGAGTCCCTGGCGGACCTGCAGCTCGACTCGCGAGAGCGCGATCGAGGCCGCCCTCCCGAGTGTCGAGGATCGCGGCGAACGCTACGCCGTTGTCCTGCCCGATGTCGGAGAAGGTCGCGCGGTCGCCGTCCAGGGCGTCTTCGTGATCTGGGAAGCGCGACTCGGGTCGAGCTCGCCGGCGGAGGTTGATCGATGTCGACGATGCCCGGAAGCCCGCGGATCATCGTGGTCTCGTTCGAGGAAGGAACAGTGTGGAGCCGTCGGACGTCACGACGAGCGGATCGGCCGAGGTCCCGTCGGCGAGACGATATCCGATGCTGAACGCGACCGGCCGCCCGGACGTGACATCAGCGAGGCTTGGGACTGCTGTCGCGGGCCAGGAGCGCGGGCCGCCCGAGATGGTCCGCCTCGGCCCCTTCGATCGTCCCTCGGACGTCCGTCACGTTCTGGGACGTGGTGAACGAGAGCGTGACGGTGTCACCGTTCGCCGCCCGCCCCTTCGAAGGATTCGAGGACGTGATCGTCGCGGAGGAGACCGCGGAGGCCGCTTCGACCCGTTCGCCGTCGATCCGGAACTCGCCCACGCTGAGGATGCCCGAGAAGTTCGAGTCCTGGAGCTTGAGGAAGCGGAAGGACGAGTCCCGGTGCTCCTGGGCGACGGCGAGGATCTCGCTCGCGTTCGTGTTCGTCGTCGAGGCAGGGGTCAGCTTCGTCCAGGTGACGTTGTCGTTCGATCCGTAGACAGCGGTACCTGCCAGCCGGCTCCCCACAGGTAGCGGGCCTGGAGGCTGAACGCATCGGCTCGGACGCGGTAGGCGGTTCCGAAGTCGAGCGTCATCGAGTCGACCGAGAGGTCCCCGGAGAAGGTCTCGGCGTCGAAGTCGAGCAGGTTGCCCAGCTTCGCGGACCCGATGGACGAGGTGGCGATGTCGACGTAGTCGAGGGAGCCGTCGGAGGCGCGCGGGGAGAGCAGGGCCAGAGCGGCCGTCGCTTTCTGGAGTTCGAGCAGCGCAGCGTCGGACGCACTGCTGCTGGAGGCCACGAGAGCGTCGGCGGTAGCGAGGGCGCTGTCATAGGCCGTTCGAGTCGTCGAGGTGTACACCGCCTGTTCGTCGAACGCTGCTCGTGCACGGGCGATCGCGGCGGGCCGATCGGCGACGACCTCGATCGTCACTGCGAGGGCGGCTTCGGTGGTTCCGTCGTCCGCCTGCACGACGAGGCGGGACGTGCCTGGAGCGTTCGGAGTCCAGGTGAAGGCTCCGGTCGAGCCGTTCAGCACGGCGCCGCTGGGCAGGTCGTGGCCTGTGTAGGCGAGGGCCTCCCGGATCCTTCGCGGACAGGTCGGCGCTCAGCGCCTGCCTGCGCTCCGATCACCGTGGTCGACGCACCGCGGTCGAAGACCGGCGGGGTCAGGGTGTCGCCGGCCTGGACGTCGACCTTGTCCAGATCGATGGCGCAGTCGGCGTCGCTGGTCGTGCAGCTGCTCGTGAAGGTGTAGTACGCGAGGTGGTTGTCGCCCATCTCGGGGAGAGGACGACGGACTGATTCATGTCGTAGCTGATCCAGCGCCACTGTCCCTCCGTGTCGGGGACGCTGACCGTCTGGTACGGGTCGACGTCGGGGAGCCTGCTGACTTTGAGGGTGGCGGGCTCGGTGGTGCGCACGCGGACACCGACGGGGCTGTAGGAGGTCCGGGGGCCGTAGACGAGCGAGCGGACGGCGACGACCGTCCCGTCCTCACCGGGCGTCACTCGGAGGACTGCTCCGGAATCGACGGCAGTCGCGTCACCGAGATGACCGATCCCTTCTGCTCGAAGGTGACGGGCGACCCGTTCTGAGGGGGATCCGCATCGGCTGAGGCGGCGGCGGGAGCGCGAGCCGGTACTCGGCGCCGGGCATGCTGCCACCCAGAAGGTGCGCCGGCCGTCGGTGTCGCCGCTGACCGCGGTTCCGATCTCGGGCTGGGGAAGTTGTAGAACATCGCAGGGTCCTGCTGCTCGTGCTGCTGGGCGACATACGGGGCGATGGTCGCGGCATCGACGCCGAGCTCGCGCGCGTAGATGTTGTAGAGCTCGCTGAGCGAGTCGGACCAGCGACCGCGGTACCACTGCGAGAGCTTCGCCGGCCCACCGGTGATGTCCACGAAGGGGACGTCGTAGCCCATCATGAAGCCCACGAACTGGTTCACTCCGCGCAGGAGCCGGTAGTCCTTGAAGGCGTATGGAGAGACGGCGTCGGCCACGGTCGAGACGGTTCCGTCCTCCGGGTCGACCTTCGATGCCTTGAGAGTCCACGACGCGGGCGAGTGCGGTGAGGATGTTCACATCGCCGCCGCCGTGCGCCTGATCGCGTGCCATCTCCTGGTGCTGCACGAAGGAGTAGCCGTACGTGTTGTAGGGCGCATCGGCCGGGATCTCGCGGAAGATGCCGGTCAGTGCTCCGTTGATCGCCGGGTCAGGGGCGGTCGAGTTGACGGTGAACCACTCGACGCTCTCGTCGTAGCGGGCCTTGTCGTCGCGGAAGATGTAGCCGGCCATGGCGCCCAGCAGCGGGATGCTGAACTGGTTCATGTAGTAGCTGTTGTCGTGCAGGATCGTCTCCGTCATGGGGACGATGAAGTTGTCGCTCAGCTTCGCCTGGTCCTGGGCAGTCCACTCGAGCGGGTACGACAATGCGGCCTGCGTGAAGGTGGACGAGCGGATCAGCTCTGCAGCGGCGATGAGCTTGTAGAAGACGATGCCGGTCTTGATGTAGGAGTCCGGGTAGCGGACGTAGCCGGAGGGGTTCATGTTCTCCCACACCCGGAGGATCCGCAGCGCGTTCTCGCGATAGACCGCATCTCCGGTGAAGTAGTAGAGGACGGCCTGGGTGTATGCGCCCTCTGCGTCCGTCCAGAGGCCGGCTCGAAGTCGGACGCGTCGTCGTAACGGGCATCAGCCGGAGCGCTGTCCGAGGGCCCGAGGTTCGCCGAGCGCAGCGTCCGCGACGCGAAACTCGAGGAGAGCATCGCCGAGTAGTAGTCAGTCAAGGCGCCTGACCGGCGGGCTTCGCCCGCGTGCCCTCCAGCTCCGGCGCGGTCACGCCGAGGCGCAGGATGCTTGAGCCAGTCGGTCCGGTCGATGTCTGGAGGCTGATCGCGCTTGATATGGGCCGGAGCCTTCGGCAGCGGCGGCCAGAGGAGCGGTGCCTATCAGCCCGGATAAAAGGGAGGCGAGAAGGACGAACGCGCGGATGAGAACTGCAGGATTCGTCGAGATCTAGGGGTGCCATTCTGATCCTCCGTGGGACGGTGTGCGCGACGTTGCGACCGGGTTAAGGAAGCGCTCTCCACCTGTGGTGTCAAGCGTCGGTATGTCCTTGCTTCCGATTCTGCGTCGCGAGGAACTCGTTCTCCGACGCCGCTCAGCGCGGAGATGGCTGAGAGCGCTGAAGAGCGGCTCCGGGGCGATGGCGCGGATGCGGGCGCGGGCGTTCGGCCAGGCACGCGTTCCGGATTTGTGGCGCCCAACGGCTCTGAGGCCGTTGCTCGGCGGGGTGGAAGCGATGGTGACCGCGCAACGCCTCCCCCCGAAGAGTTTCGGAATCTCCCGGCTGCCTCACCTGGTGTCAGTCTGGTCCGCACTCACTCAAGGGAGTCTGAGAGGCATCGTCGCCTTCGCTACGTCGTGCACTCGGCTCATTCCGTCACCGCGCCCCGCCAGCTCTGCTGTTGGGTTCGCAGCTCGCGAATTGGATCCGACTAATGAGAACACTGCAAGCCACAGCCCTCGCCGCTACCGTCGCCCTCGGCCTGACCTCGCTGCGGCGGTCCCCGCCACGGCGTCGACCGACACCGGTCCCACCTCCGCGCGAACTGGCTGGGCCGGCCGAGGCTCGCGATCGGCTCCGGATCGATCAAAGCCCGCCGAGTGGACGACCGATGAGTCGCCCGTCCAACTACCTCGCCGAGCCGGCGTTCGCCGACACCCTCTCCGAGCAGTTCAGCGGCCTTTCCCCCGAGAACGAGCTGAAGTGAAGCTAACTTCACTCAGCCCCAGGAAGGGGTGTACGACCTTCGCTGGGCTCGATCGCCTGGTGGCGTTCGGCTGAGGAGCACGACATGGCCGTGAAGGCACACGGTCTGCCAGTCTCCACCTGCTGTAACCCCAGTGCGTCGAGGCGATCTACCGATCCCGACGAAGATGCGGGCCGCGATGACCGACCTTCACCACTGCGTGATGCAGCGCTGCGACGGGAAGATCGACCGCTGGGATGTGGTCTCCGAAGCCACTCGAGGTTCAGGGCACCGAGCTCCAGCCCCACGACCTTCTACAAGGTCCTCGGCCCGGGCTACATCGCGGACGCCTTCCGCATCGCTCGAGCAGCGGACCCGGACGCGCGGCTGTTCATCGATGAGAACCAGGTCGAGTTCGACCCGGCTAAGCGCCAGGCCTTCCTCGGGCTGCTGACCGGACTCGTTGCCGAAGGTGGTGCCCATCGACGGCGTCGCTCTTCAGATGCACGAGACCCTCGCGAGCCCGGTCTCCGGTGTCATTACCGAGATGGTCGGCTACCGCCACCCCGAGCTCTCGGGCTACGGCGTCGAGATCGCCGAGCTCGACGCTCACCGCGTGCGATCCGGTCCAGCAGGCGCAGGTCTACGGCGACGTCCTCGCCGGGGCTCTCGCTTGCCGGGGTGACCGAGGTCAGCACGTGGGGATTCACGGACAAGCACCTCTACACCTGGCTCCCGGGGTCCAGAAGCCGCTGCTGTTCGACGAGGAGTACAACCCCAAGCCCGCCTACTTCGCCTTCCGCGACGCTCTGCGGCAGGACTGGTGCAGCTTCGGCCGCTGCGCCCGGCGTGGCCACCCTGTCCAACACCGGATGGAAGTTCGGGCTGAGCGATGGCAGCTACGACGTCCAAGATGAGCCTCCGCAACGGTGCACCCGGTGGCTACTACCGTCTCTACGAGAACGACGTCCTGGTGTCGGCTCGGCGACTCGACCTCCATCAACGCCTCGTCGCACGTCGGCGACGACGTCCTTCTCCGACAAAGCCGACGGCAAGCGCAAGTACCGCGCCGAGCTCATCAGCTCGCAGGGTGTGACGTCGACAAAGACCACCACCGTGCTGGTGAAGAACCTCGCACCGACCAAGCCCGTAGTCAGCGTGGACAACAAGGATCAGGACGGAACGTTCGTAGCGACTGCGACACTGAAGTTCGGGATCAACGGGACCTCGTACGCCTTCAAGCTGGATGGCCAGGTCGTCGGATCGGGTCCGCTGAAGGCCGCCACGCCGAACAAGCAGACCGCGCGGGTGTCCCTCTCGGGCATCGCCGCCGGCCCGCACACACTCACCGCCGTCTTCACCAATGCGAAGGGATCGACGGAGTCCAAGAAGCCGGTCACCGTGACGGTGCGCTAGCCGTCAGACACGGGCCACTCCCGCCGCGCCGCTCGGTGACTACACGTCGCCGGGCGGTTCTTCGTCCCCCGCACATTACGAACGATCATGTTGCAGGGGCGGCTGCCGCCGACCCTCTAACGTCGAGATCGGTGGCCAGCTCGAGATCGACGGCTGACAGGATGCCCGCCTCTGATGTCCAGCAGGCTGCAGCAGCACGGCGGCTCCGATCTCCGCGATCGGCTGCCGGACCGTGGTGAGCGGGGGCGAGGCAAGTTTGGCTTCGACGAGGTCATCGAGCCCGATGACGCTGAGCTGCTCGGGGATACTCAGACCGAGTGCGTGCGCCGCGGTGTACACGCCCAGGGCCATGTTGTCGTTGCAGGCGAAGACAGCGGTGGGCCGGGCGCTCGACCGCAACAGCTCCGCGGCCACCTGAGCGGTGGCCTCTCACTAGCTCACCATCCGCCGTAGAGGACCATCGGTCGCGCGTCGGGCAGGCGTTCGCGGACGCTGGACAGGAGTCCTCCTGTGCGTTCGCGACGGTTGAGTGAGATGCGGATCTCCGGCGACCACCGCGAGGTGTGGCCGTGGTCGATCAGGTAGCTCGCGGCGTCGTGACCACCGGCCCAGTTCGACGCCCCGACGCTCGGTGCAGAGCGAACAGGAGTGCCGGCAGGGTCGATGAGGACGAACAGGATGCGCGCTCGGTCGAGGAGCCGTCGTTCGACGGCGGTCGGCTGCTCGACGGCAATCAGGGCACCACGTGAACGATGGTCCACCGAGCCGCTCCACCCACGAGCGCCCTCCCGGCTGTCCCCGTTGCGAACCATGATGATGACCAGGTCGAGCGCGCTATCCGCTGCCACACGCTCCAGCGCGCCTCCGATCAGCGCGCTGGCCCGGGGTCCCGGACTTGGCGGGGAGAACGAGGTCGACCAGCTGCTCGGCGTTGAGCGCGTCGACTGCCGCAGACGGCACGCGACGGTATCCGACCTGCGCGGTTGCCTCCTGAACGCGGCTCGCGAGTCTACCGGCGAGACATCACCGCGATCCGTTAGAGAACCTTCGAGACGGTAGGAACGGACACCCCGGCGACTCGGGCGATGTCACGAAGAGTCGGAGCTCGTGCGCCGGATGGTGTTCCCATGAGGACGAGGTATCCCCGCCGAAAGCTTGCGCAATGCCGAGTGTCCGCTTCCTTCCAAGTACTGAGAAACCCAGAGCTGACAGCGCGAAATTATTTCGGGAACGGGTTGCTCGATATCGCCGTCGCCCTACGGTGAAATCGTCTTCCCGCCGCCCCCGAGCGGGGCGGGAACCGCGCCCGAAGCCGCACCTCACGACACCGGAGTCCTCGATGAATCACCACTTGATCGCTGCGAGCGACCTCTTCGTTCCTCGGGGATTCACTCTGGGGGCAGCGACCGCGGCCTATCAGGTCGAGCGCAGCGGCGAAGGATGGCCGAGGCCCCTCGATCACGGGACACACCTTCAGCCACACCCCTGGTGCCACCTCGGGCGGCGCGACGGGTGATGTCGCTGCCGGACACTACGGCCACGTCGAGACCGACCTCGACATCATGACCTCGCTGAAGCTCGACGTGTGCCGATTCTCGATTCTCCATGGTCGCGGGTCATGCCGACCGGCGAGGGGGCTGTCTGGCTGAGGCGGGCCTGGCGTTTTACTCCAACCTGATCGACGGACTTCTTCACCGCGAAATCAGCCCTGTGGTCACGCTGAACCGCTGGGATCTCCCTCCAGGCCGCTCGAGGACGAGTACGGCGGCTGGCGAGGACGCGAGACCGCCCACGCCTTCGAACGCTACGCAGAGATCGTCGGGGCGGGGTTGCGGGAGACCGCCGTGGCCAGCGTCTGGTCCGCTCACAGCGAGACCCTGGAACAACTCGTTCGCAGGATACGGGCCGCGGCGTGTTCGCCCCCGGGGATGAAGAGTCCTTGAGGATGCGCTGAAAGCAGCTCCTCACCTCAACCTTGCGCACGGCCTCGCCGTTCAGGCACTGGGGCGCACGATCACCAAGGACGACGCGAAGGTGTCGATCGTCCTCAACATCTTCCGCGTCGAACCGGAAACGCCCGACGACGCGGAAGCTGCTGGCGCTGTTCGACGCCGTCGCCAACCGCGTGTTCACCGGACCAGTCCTCGAGGGCGCATACCCAGCAGATCTGCTCGAGGACACCAAGGCGTTTCACGGACTGGAGGTTCCTGCGTTCAGCCGGGCGACGAAACGATCTGCCACCAGCCCATCGATCTTCTCGGAGTGAACTACTACCGAGATCATGCATATCCGTAGCCGAGCCGACTACGACCCGGCTCGCGAGCAGAAGGGCGGGACCGAGTTTCCCGGCTCTGAGCGTGTCGAGCCGTTCCGGCCGGAAGGCTTTGGCCGCACAGCCATGGGCTGGACCGTGGAACCGTGGGGGCTCGAGAATCGCCTCGTCGCGCTCTCCGCGCAGTGGCCCACCCTTCCCATCATGGTGATGGAGGGCGGCGCGGCCTTCGATGACGTCGTCACCGAAGTCGACCCGGTCGGCCCGCGGCGCTTCGACCTCAATCGCACGCAGTACCTCGCCGAATCACCTCGCCGCCACACTGCGTGCGCGGGATCGAAGGCGCGAACGTAGCCGGCTATCTCGTGCTGGCCGGCTCTTGGACAACTTCGAGTGGGCGGCCCGCGGGTACGAGCACCGCCGTCGAGATCGTCCGAGTGGACTACGACACCCTTCGCCGCACCCCCAAGCTCCAGCGCCCACTGGGTCGCCTGGAAGTGTGCCGCACGCGCACCGTGCCGGCGCTCGCGACCGTCGACCTGAGCGCCTGAAGCGCCTTCACGCGTGGGGTTCCACGGTTCGCATCGGATCTCCCGTCGCGGACGAGGTCCGGCGCTGTCAGAGCGTGATCGGTGGGAGGGTGAAGCTCCTTGTGGGGCCGTTTCCTCCGCGGGCTCGGTGAGCCCCGCTCGTCTCGTCAACTGCGGGGCTGAGGACGGGGCCGCAGCGTGGAACGCGTTTCTGAAACGACGTCCGGGTTCTGCGCGGTGAGCGCCCACCAGGATCGGGCGGCGGCGACGAGCTTCCCAGTAGGCGTCTGACAGCTGCGACCGGATCCAGGTCGGGACGATACTGGCGCTGAACCTGGAGGCCGTCCATCACGGCGATCCCCAGCGCCGTGACCAGCTCGAGGGCGCACCCCGGGAGGAACCACGCCGTCATCGGTACCGGGCTCACGCGTTTGCTCCTGAGCAGCGCGATAGTGAGTCAACGAAATACTTGTGCGCCGGGTGCGCCAGGTCGATCGCCTCCGCGGCCAAGGCGATGTACAGCGACGTCAGACCCTCGTGCTCGGCCGCGCTGGCGAGCAACCTTCCGAGATCGCGTCGCAGCGATCTTGGCGTCAGCTGATGTCGGCGCAGTTGCTCGGCAACGAGACGCATCCCGGAGGTTCAGCACCTCCACGAGCAGGTCCTCTTTGGTCCGAGAAGCAATGCAGGAGCAGGGCCTGAGACAGACCGACGCGCTTGGCGAGCTCCCGCATGGAGGCGTGGGTGTACCCGGACTCGCCAAACAGCTGAGCCGCCGCCGTCACGATCTCACGACGGCGCTCCACGCCCTTGCGGTACGGTCCGCGCGTTCTCGGGCTGGTGGGCATGTCCCCCACGATAACCCCCGCTCAGAAGATCTCCACGAAAAGCTTGTCATGCGACCAGGTTAGGGCGCACACCTCATCTCCGTCACCACCGAACGGCACCCGATTGAACGTTGGGCCAAGCTCGAGGATCGGGGCGTCCATCGCAACAGCTCACGCATGGACACGGCTGCCCGAGCGACGCAGTTCCGAACGGTGTGGCCCCTCGCACACAAAGGAGCGGGAATGCGATCAATCCCGAAGGCCCTCGTGCTGCTAGCCGCGGCGCCCCTGGTATCTTCTGGCTGGCTGCTACAAGCCCGGCGGCTCGAAGAACGACTCCGGCGCGGACGGCGCGGTCACCCTGTCCGCGATCTCGACGTTCAGCGAGTGGGGGTACGACGACCTGATCAAGGAGTACCAGGAGCTCAACCCGGACATCACCATCGAGCAGAACAAGTTCGCCACCAGCGGCGAGGCAGGGCAGGAGGAAGTTCCAGACCTCGCTCGGCGCCGGATCCGGCCTCTCCGACATCGTCGGCGTGGACAACAGCTGGCTGCCTCAGGTGCTCGAGAGCGGCGACCGACTTCGTCGACCTCTCCTCGCCTGATGTCGAAGGCCGCTGGAGCCAGTGGAACGTCGACCTGCAGCCACGTCCACCGAGCGGCAAGCTCTCTGGGCTACCGCGACCGACATCGGCCCGTCGTCCATCACCTACCGTGCAGACCTCTTCGAGGCGGCCGGGCTGCCCAGCGACCGCGAGTCGGTCGCGGCGCTCTTCGGCGGAGACGAAGCGACCTCGGGAACGTTTCTTCGCCGTGGGCCGAGCAGTTCCAGGCCGCGGGCGCTGGAGGTGCCGTTCTACGACGCTTCGGCCTCGATGATCGCGACCAGCTGGGGCGACCGGTGCGAGGTGCTTGTGGGAGGACCCCGACAATGGAGATATCATCGCCGGCACCAACCCGGATCTGAAGAAGATCTACGACGCGGCGATGGAGCACGACGACCTCTCGGCTCACCTCGCGCGCTGGACCGAGGACTGGGACAGCTCGTTCCAGGGCGACGGCTTCGCCGTGATGCTCTCACCGTCTTGGATGCTCGGCGTCATCGAGGGCAACGCGGCCGGCGTGACCGGCTGGGACGTCGCCGACGTCTTCTTCCCCGGCGGCGGCGGCAACGGCGGTGGCCTCCTACCTGACCGTGCCGACGCAGTCGGAGCACCTGATGAGGCCAAGGCCCTCGCGGGACTGGCTGACCGCTCCCCGAGCAGCAGCTGAAGGCCTTCGAGTCGACCGGCAACTTCCCCAGCCAGGTGGAAGCCCAGCAGAGCGAAGAGCTCCAGCAGGTTACGAACGAGTTCTTCAACAACGCGCCCGTCGGCCAGATCCTCACTAACCGTTCCGCGGCGATCACGGAGATCCCCTTCAAGGGCGACAACTACTTCGCGATCACCGACGCTTTCAATAAGGCGATCAACCGCGTCTCCGTCGACAAGACACAGAATGCGCAGGAGTCCCGCCAGGACATGTTCCTGGATGAGCTGGGCAACCTCGAATAGGCCCTGACATCCCCCGTAGGTGAGGGGCCGCGCTGACGCGCGCGCCCCTCGTCGCTTGAAAAGAGAGTGAACTCCATGTCCGACCCTGTTGCGAACGCGACAATGCCGCCCGAGTCCGCACCACAGCCGATCTCCCCATGGAGAAGAGCGGCTCGGCCGCTGGGACTTCAAGGCGCCCCTACGCGTACATCGCGCCGTTCTTCATCGTGTTCGGCATCGTCGGACTCTTCCCACTCCCTCTACACCGCCTACGTCTCGCTCCACGACTGGGACCTCATCGGCGGGCAGGGCGACTTCGTCGGCCTCGACAACTTCACGTTCGTCCTCAGCCGGCCGGTCTTCTGGACCTCCCTCGGCAACACTCCCTGAGCATCTTCCTGCTCTCCCGACCATCCCGCAGATCGCGATCGCCCTGGTAGCTATCGCGAGCGTGCTGAACGCCAACATCCGCGCAAAGACGTTCTGGCGCATGGGTGTCCTGCTGCCCTACGTCGTCGTCCCCGTCGCACGTCACCCTCATCTTCTCCCGCCTGTTCGCCGATCAGTCAGGACTCGTGAACGCTGTCCTCGAGCTGGGTAGGTGTAGACGCGATCGGCTGGCACCGCGACAGCCTTCCCTCGCACGTCGCGATCGCCACGATGGTCAACTTCCGTTGGATCGGGTTCAACACCCTCGTCCTGCTCGCCGCGATGCAGGCCATCCCCCGCGAGGCACTCTACGAAGCGGCAATCATCGGCGGCGCCGGCCGACTGCGGCAAGTTCGTCTCGCCGATCACCGTCACCCTCAGCGTGCGACCGACCATCTACATCTTCACCGTGACCATCACGTCCACCATCGGCGGCCTCCAGATCTTCGACGAGCCCAGAGCTCTACGGCCGCCCAAGGCCTCGGCGGCAACTCCGGACAGTGGAAGACCATCCGCCACTCTACCTCCACGAGCTCGGCTGGAACCAGCAAGCGACTCGGCCGCGCGGCAGCCGTGGCCTGGCTGCTGTTCATCCTCATCGTCGTCTTCGCCCTGGTGAGCAATTGGCTCTCCCGCCGCATCGCCTCCGGCGACGCACCGCGCCCACCCGCAAGACCCGCCGGACGTCTCGGGTGAACGAGGCCGCCAGCGCCACCCCGATCGTCAGCACCAGCCTCAACATCTCGACCGACGAAGTTCTTGAGGAGGACGCCATGACCGCCCCCTCCGTCCCCTACATCCACCAGACGGCCGGCCCAGGCGCCGCGAAAGCGGCCTCCCGTCGACGCGACAAAGGCACCACGGGGGACAAGCCGAAATGGGTGACCTACGCGCTCCTCGGAGCCGTCATCCTCATCTCGGTCCTGCCGCTGGCCGCCACACCGGCGTCCTCCTCGCGTCGAATGCACTCGGCCGAGGTGTCACAGGAACCCCATCCCCTCCGTCATCTCCCCGGCGGAGAACTCGCCAGCAACCTCGTCCAGACTCTTTCCCGAGTCCGACATCGACCTGGTGAGAGGCCGCCTGGAGACTCGTTCTTCGTCTCGGCTGTCCACCGCCGTGGCCGTCGTCTTCTTCTCCACCCTCGCCGGCTTCGCGTTCGCGAGGCCTCCGCTTTCCGCACCGGCCAGGTCCACACCCTGCTCGCCTTCGTCGTGGCCACCCTTGCCGTCCCGACCCAGCTCGGTGTCGTCCCGCTCTACATCGTGATGCGCGAACTCAGCGGACTCGTCGGCAACCTATGGGCGGTCATCCTGCCCGGCATCGTCACCGCATTCGGTGTCCTACCGGATGACGCAGTACCTGTCGGCTGCCCTCGCTTCGAACTCATCGAAGCGGCCCGTATCGACGGCGCGTCCACCTTCCGCACCTTCTGGTCGATCGCCTCTTCCCGCGGATTCGCCCCGCCGCCTCGATGCTGGGCCTGTTCGCCTTCATCGGCGCGTGGACGGGGCTACTTCTGGCCGGCCATCGTCCTCGGACCCCAAAACCCCACCCTGCCGGTCGCGCTCCAGCTCCTGCAGACCGGGTTCTTCAAGGACATCCCGCTGATCGCGACCGGCGTCCTCGTGTCGATCGTGCCGCTGCTGGTCCTCTTCCTCATCCTCGGCAAGCTTGCTCGTCGCCGGCGTCATGCAGGGCGCAATCAAGGGCTGAGAGGCCTCAGCCGCCCTCTCCGCTCGGCGTCGATGCCGACCTGACAGCACGAAGCGGATTGCCGCATGACCACCACCACCGCACGCACCGAAGAGGCCTGCCGAGACCTCAACGGAAACGGCCAGATGGACCGCTTCGAGAGACCCGCTACTGAGCGCCTGCAGGAGCGCACCGAGGACCTCCTGGTTCGCCTCGAGCCTCGAGGAAAAGATCGGTCTGCTCTTCCACACCGTCGGTGAAATCGGGCCGGACGGTGACCTACTGGAGGAGCCGGGCGCGATCGGCAAGTCCCGACCGAAGTCGTCCTCGACCGCTACATCAACCGCACTTCAACGTGCACCGCATCAGCAGCGCGCGCGAAGCCGCACATTGGAACAACGCGCTGCAGCGGCTCGCTGCCCGGAGCGCTACGGTATCCCGGTGACCATCTCCGCCCGACCTGCCACGCTTTCGTCGACAACGTCGGAGCGTCCTTCACCGCCGGCCCCTTCTCGCAATGGCCGGACGCTCTCGGCATGGCCGCGCTCCACGACAGCGACACCGTCCGAGACTTCGCGGAACGCCGCCCGCGACGAATACCGCGCAGTCGGCATCACCATGGCGCTGCGCACCCCGGTCGATCTCGCGAGCGAGCCGCGCTGGACACGCCGGCTCCAATCGCTGGCCGCCGACCCCGACCTCGCCGTGGACTTCACCACCGCCTGCCTCGAAGGCTTCCAGGGACCCGCGCTCGACGCCTCCGGCGTCGCCTGCGTCACCAAGCGCTTCCCGGGCGCCGGCCCCAAAGGACGGCGAAGACGCTCACTTCCCCTACGGACGGGGACTGGATCTATCCCGCCAACGCGTTCGGTGTTCACCTTCGCCCATTCGAAGTAGCCATCGGCAACGGCACCGCGGCGATCATGCCCTGCTACGGCGTGCGCCATCGGCCTGGAAATCGACGGCGAGCCTCATCGAAGAGGTCGGCTTCGGCTACAACAAGCAGATCCTCGCCGGCCTGCTTTGCGGGAGAAGGCTCGGCTTCGAGCGGCGTGATCCTCACCGACTGGGAACTCGTCAACGACAACATCGTCGGCGACCGGGTCCTCCCCCGCCCGCGCCTGGGAGTCGAGCACCTCGACGCTCGCCAGCGGATGGTCAAAATTCTCCGAGGCCGGCGCCGACCCGGTTCGGCGGCGGGCAGTCGCTGCCCAGAACTCCTGATCGAGCTCGTGCACGGCGGCGGCATCTACTGAAGCCCAGATCGGCGAATCCACGCCGCGGCGCGTGCTGCTGGTGAAATTTCAGCTTGGACCGTTCGACAACCTTCCTTCGAAATCGAGCCGAGGAAGCGGCCGCCGCTCTCGTCGGCGGCCGCCACCCTCGCGACGATGCCGGCCTGGAGGCCCGGTCGCGATCCGTCGTCGTACTGAAGAGCGGCCAGTCAGAGGACGCACCAGCCCTGCCGCTGACGCCCGGCATGAAGGTGTACTCGGAGGGAATCGATCCCCGGCGTGCTCGCCCAGTTGGGCTCTCCCGTCGCTCCCGTCGGCGACGCCGATATCGCCGATCATCCGCATCGAAGCACCGTTCGAACCCAGAGATGATCCTGTTCGCTGGAGGAAACTGGCCCTACTTCCACCAGGGATCGCTGGAGATGCGACCGGGACTGGTTCATCGCCTGCGCACCATCGCGAAGACCGTTCCGCTGGTCCTCGGCGTCGCACTCGACCGGCCCGCACTCCTCGCGCCCATCGTGGAGGCTCTGGCCGGGCTCACGGTCACCTTCGGTGTCTCCGACGAAGCACTGGTGACCGCTCTCACCGGCCAAATCAGCCCCGCGGGGCGGCTTCCCCGGTCGAGGTCCCGCTCTCGATGGAAAGCATCCGCGACTCCGCCCCGGATGCTCCCTCGAGCACACGGGACCCGCTCTTCCCGATCCGGGTTCGGGCTCGATCTCGCCTGAAGAGCGACATCGGGTAGGAGCGGTGAGCAGACGGCGCACCGTGCTGCCGACAGCCGCTCCCTACCCGGCCTCTCTCGAACCACACACTCGCTGCAGGCAGCAGCCCGGCGGGAAGGCTCGCCACCGACGCGAAAGTGTGCGCCTGCCCCTCTGAAAGGACGACGATGACCAAGCTCGGCTGACACTGATCGAGGAGCACTCTCTGCAGAACGCGCCCTACCGCAGGACGCCTCTCGCCCATCGCGGACCACGTCGCCGACCTCCTCGGTCGCATGACAGCCGCCGAGAAGGCCGCGCAGCGGTATCCCCCTAGCACGGGCGATGGTCGACACGCGCACCCCGCCGGACACCGGCTGGGGAGTCGTCACCGCCAGCCTGTGCTCACAGCTGCGGATGCCACCGCGCGCGAAGCGCGCGACTTCGCCAACGACCTGCAGCGCGTGCGCGTCGAGAAGACGCGCACGGGGTGTCCCCGTCCTCTTCGCCGAGGAAGCGCTGGTCCTCGGCTTCAAGGTCAGCGTGCACGACGATGTTCCCCGAAGCCATCGCCCAGGCCTCCACCTGGAACCCCGACCTGATCGAGCGCATGGGCACGCCGCCGATCGGTACCCAGATGGTCTCCCTCGGCGCCCGGCAGGCGCTGTCCCCGCTGGCAACGGACGTCACGCCCAGGACCCGCGCTGGGGCCGAGTGAGCGAGACATACGGTGAGGACCGGCTGCCTCGTCGGCCAGATCGCGTCGGCCTTCGTGCGTGGCATCCAGGGGCCGTCCCCGACCGCCCCGTGATCGCGCCACCCTGAAGCACTTCGTCGGATACGGTGCCCGGCGACGGCGGCCCGGAGCGCGCCGAAGCGGCGAACATCCGGAAGGCTGGAGAGCTCCGAGAGGTCTACGGGCGCCCGGTCGAGACGGCGATCCGCGAGGGCGGGGCCGCGCGCCGTGTCGCCCTCTATAACGACCTCGACGGCAGTCCCGTCTCGAGGGTCGACTGATCCTTGCTCGCGGGTCTGCTCCGTGATGAGTACGGCTTCACCGACGCCTACGTCATCTCCGACGCTCGAAGCAGTCCCCCAGCTCCGCACCAAGCGCGGCACCGCCGAGGGCGTCGCCGCCGCCTACGCCCAGGCCTTCACCGCCGGCATGGACGTCGACCTCGCCAACCGCGGCATCCGCGGACAAGATCCTGCAGGCCCTCCAGGAAGGGTCTGCGCTGCGAGGCACCACCCTCGACCGTTGCGGTCTCCAGCGTGTTGGCGGCGAAGTTCGAGCTCGGTCTCTCCGAGAACGCCTACGTCGACGCCGACGCAGTCCGCCAGGCCCTCGACTCGGACGAAGGCACGCGCGCTTGCACGAAGACGGTCGCGGCGGAATCGATCGTGCTGCTGCAGAACGAGGCCCGTCAGCGGGAGGCCCTACTGCCGCTTCCGGCTGATCTCTCCTCCATTGCCGCGTCGTCGGCCCGAACGCCGACCGTCCGCTCGGCCAGCTCGGGCACTACGGCTACCACGTGCTCGACAGCATGACCGTCCAATTCGCCGCCGCCAACGACCCTCAATCCCGAGCCGCAGACACCGAAGGACTCGCCGGCGCCGGTCCCGACGACGCGAAGCTGCTCGTCGAGGTGAGTCCCGGTCGTGACGTTCCTCGACGGCATCCGCCGCGCGCTCGCGCCGGCGCTTCGACGTCGACGTGCTCTACCGCACCCGGCAGCCGCATCGCCAGCGGCGACCGCACCGGCTGCGACGACGCCGGTGCGAGCAGCCCAGTCCGGCCGAAGTCGCGATCGTCCACGTCGTCGGCGACCAGTCCGGCATCAACAGCCTCGGAACCACGTAGGCGAAGGCCTGGACAGCTCAGACCTCACCCTGCCCGGAGTGCGGCGCGAACTGGTGGAAGCAATCGTCGCCAACGGGAACACCCACGATCGTCGTGCTCAGCCACGGTCGACCGTTCACGCTGGGGTGGATGGCCAGGGTCGCGTGCCCGCCATCCTCACCACCTGGTTCGGCGGAGAAGAAGCAGGAAACGCCACCGCCGCAATGCTCTTCGGAGACACCGACCCCGCACAGGCCCCGCCTCCCCATCGCAATGCTGCTGAATCAAGCGGCGCCGCCCCCGTCACCTACGGACGCAGCCTCGAAGGGCCGGCATACGTCGACGGATCCATCCGTGCGCTTTACCCCTTCGGACACGGCCTCGGCTACACGACAGCTTCGACTACAGCGCTCTCACCCTTGACTCCCCCACTGTCCCCACCGACGGAACCATCCGCTTCACGTTCACCGTCAGCAACACGGGTCAAGGTCGACGGAGAGGAAGTCGTCCGGGTCTACGGGCACGACGTCCACGCGCGAGGCTTGTCCGCCCTGCCCGCATCGCTTCTCGCCTTCCCGACCGTGTGTCGCTCCAGCGCGGAGGGACACGACTCCTCTCGATCGAGATACCCACCACTCTGTTCGCCCTCTGGGACAAGCGAGAAGGGTGGCTCGTTGAGCCCGGCCAGGTGGAGCTCTTCGTGAGGGCGGTCCTCGGCGGACATCGCTTCGACGGCAGACGTGCTCCTCACCGGCGAAGGCATACGCCGTGGAACCGTCCCGACGCACACGGCCGGGCCGCGTCGCGCTCCGGCGCCTGAGGGAGACCGAACATGCAGATTCAGAACAAAGTCTTCGTCATCACAGGCGGCGGCAACGGAATGGGCGAGGCGGGTCGCCCTCCGAGATTCTCCGAAGAGGCGGCCACGTCGCAGCGGTCGACCTGAACGAAAGCGGACTCACCGAGACCCGCACGCTCGCGCGGACCACAGCCGATCGTCTGAGCGTTCACACTGGCGAACGTCACGGACACGGCTGCCGTCGCGGCGCTGCGCCACGAGGTTCTCGCTCGGCACACTCACCTCGACGGCTTGATCAACATCGCTGGCATCATCCGCGCAGGTTCGCCCCGTTCGAGGAACTTTCCATCGACGTGACCGAGCGTGTCATGGGCGTCAACTTCTGGGGCACGGTCCAGCGTCTGCCGGGAATTCCTGCCGACCTTGAAAGCCCGTGACCTCCGTACTGGTCAACATGTCGAGCCTCTCAGCGCTCATCCCCTTCGCCAGCCAGACCTTCTACGGAGCCAGCAAGGGCGCCGTCAAGCAGTTCAGCGAGGGGCTGTGCGCGGAAGCGCTCGGCACCGGCCTCACCGTCTCGACCATCTTCCCCGGCAACATCTCGACGAATCTCACCGGCAACTCCGGAGTCGCGATGATCGATGCAAAGGGAAAGAAGGTTCGAGCGACCACACCAGAAGCCGCGGCGCGCGCCATCGTCGACGGGATCCGAAAAAGGCAAGTTCCGGATTCTCGTTGGAAGTGACCGCGCGCCTCCTGGACTGCCTCGTCCGACTGGCCCCGCGGTGGGCGACTGGCATGGTCCGTCTCGCCGGCAGATGGCGGCTGTGCTCCCGACCATCACTTACTCGATCAGTGGCCCCACGGCCATGGCTCCAATTGATCGGTCTAAGTCAGTCCGCGGGTGCCTCGTCGTCGGCCGTTGTCAGCCCTGCTCGTCCGGCGGGAACATCCCGGTCGGCGGGGCTTGGCGTAAGGGAAGCATGTCGCCTGGCCGGTTCTCGTCCGTCGACGTCGCGAAGGGGCCGTTGGGTGAGAGTAGGACTCGCATGTGCGGATCAGATGATTAATCCAGTAGGCGCTCAAAGACCCGGCGCTCGTTCGAATCTCCTCCCACATCCCGCCAGAGGCTTCGATGCGGGTCAGCGCCTCGACACTGCTCCGCCGCTCAGCCGCCCACCGGTCGCCGGCGGCCTGGCCCTTGGCCGTCACCCGGCGCCGCGTGGGAGGGTCGGAGGAACTTGCGGACCCACTCGTCGGCGGATCCGAAGTACGTCGCCGGCCCCTCTTCCTCGTCGACGTCCTCCACCTCGACGGGGTGCAGGCTGACGGGTCGAGGCCGGAGCCGAGAGCGCATCCGTGTCGACATCGAACAGGTCCTCGTCGCTCATTTGCTCACCGCGGGAGAGTCGCGTCCTGGTCTGCGTCGACGTCCGCCGCAGGCTGAGCCTGGCGCGGAGGCATGACCGTCACGACGAGGCGAGACGGGTGCGGCGTTCGCTGAGTCCGCTGCTGGCGTCGTGGGCGGCGATGGAGGCGTTGATCGCGGCGACCTGCTCCTTGGGGCCGTTGTACCAGGGGCACGGTGTCGACGAGGGCGGCGCGGGCGCCGGAGGAGAGCATGATCGCGCGTCCGCGGCCCATGCTGGTGAGGTCGGCGACTTCGAGGATTTTCCTCTCGCCGTAGCGCCGGGTGGTGGAGCGGACGCCCTTGTTGTTAGCTGGCGGAGGTGGTCTGCTTTGTCGTAGGTTGCCGATCAGCTCGGAGAGGGTGCGCAGGGAACTCGTCTTCTGCGACTCCGCCCGCGTACAGCTTCACGTTCGCCGCGGACCACAGCTTGAGCATGCCCTCCTTCCCGAACACGCCGACGCCCTGGGACCAGGACTGGAACACGGCCATGATCGGGATCCCGCGCGAGCCGTAGTGGGAGTACAGGTCGGGGAGGTCCTTCCACGCGGCAGACGTTCGCGGCCTCATCGAGAACGGCAGCGAGCGGCGTCGCGAGGCGCCCGCCCCGGGAACGTGCCGCGTGCATCCTCCGCGGCCTCGATCGTCGCGGCGGTCGGGGCGGTGACGAGGGGGCCGGCGGTGCCGCGCGCCTTCCCTTCGACAGCGAAGTACAGCGTCTGGGTCGACGTGACGAACGTCTCGGGGACGAACTGGGGACGGGTGTCGTTCGGGGCGGGCGTTCACCCAGTCGGCGGTCGCGGCGCTCTTCAAGCCACACGGCCATGCCCTGCGCGGTCGAGGTAGATCCCGTCGCGGGCCTTGTCGGCGGTGTTCATGATGCCGCGGACCGCTCGCGCGTTCGTCGAGGTAGCCGTTGTCGTGCAGGAGCTCGACGGGGGTCTCGTCCTCGACGGAGGTCGAGTTCCCGAGGCACAACTGACTGTTGCTCAGCCAGTCCCACAGGCTGTGCGGGACTGTGTTGCCCAGCTCCGCTGAGGTCGATCGCGGCGATGATGTGCCGCTCGTCTGGCAACGCGAGACGCTCGGCGTCGGGGAGCGCGTCATAGGTGTAGGTCGCCACAGCGATCCGGGGATGCTGCCCGACTGAGGGCGTAGCGGACGATGTGCTCGTCCTTGTCCCCGCAGATGAGGATGCCGATGGTCGGGGCGTGGCTCGGTCGTCTGAGCCGTTCGTCGACGAGCGCGATGTAGCCAGAACCCGAGTTGGCCAGTGAACGCGGGCTCGAAGTCGCCCTTTTTCAGCTCGACGACGACGTAGCGCAGCTGCTCGGTGTGGAAGAAGAGCAGGTCGAGGTAGAAGTCTCGGCCGCTGACGTCGAAGTGAACCTGGCGGCCCGCGAAGGTGGATCCCGGTGCCGGGCTCCTGGAGAGTTTCGGCGATACGGTCGAGGAGGGCGCTCTCCATGTCGCGCTCGGCGGCATCTTCGGTGAGGTTGAGGAAGTCGAAGACGTAGGGGTCCTTCGCGATCTCCCGTGCGAGCGGCGATCTGCGGGCGCGAGCCGGTCGACGTAGTTCGACGGCGCCCGGCCGGCCCGCTCCAGGGTCTGGTTCTTCACGTGGTTGAGCAGCATCGACCGTGTCCACGAGGCTCTCTGCTGCGGCGGCGGCGGCCGGCGCCGCGCGCGTCAGGGGTGGAGAGCTTGTCGAGGAGGAGGCGGACGTGGCCCCGGGGCAAATGTCCCACAGCCTGTGGGACTTTCTCCCGGTCGGGCCAGGCGGCGGCGAAGGCGCGCATCGCCGAAGAGGTTGCTGCGAGACAGACCGGTCATCGCCGGGAACTCTCGGCGCGGGTCTTCCGCGAGCCTGGCCGAGGGACTCTCGTGCCCCACGGCTCCTTCGCCTGCTGGTCGAGGATCGCGCCGACCCAGGCGTCCCAGTACAGGCTGATGAGCTGCGCGTTCACGGTGCGCTGAGCGCGCAGCTGCGCGTCCTGAACGCGCGACGTCAGCGAACACGCAAGAACGGCTCGTAGCCGTTCGGCGGTTCGATGTCGCGTCCAGTCATCCCGCAATTGTCCCGGATCCGCGACGAAGCGCCGGCCGCGGCGATGAGGATGGCGTCCAACAGGCTGTTGGACTCCACGCGCAGTTGCTCCGCCGCGGTCGTCGACGACCGGATGCGACGCGATCTGGATCGACCCGCGGTCGGGATCCTCATCTGGGGTGGCCACGACAAGCACTCCGTCCGCTTCGCCCGCGGCCAGACCGGCTCCCCCATGGCCGTCTCCAGCTACACCCGCGAGATGGCCTCCCACTGGCAGAGCGGGCGGCGAGTCACCGACGGCCGAGCAGATCACTGCAGCCCTCGACGGGCCCGCCTGGGGGAACCGCCGCGGCTAGCGGGGCGAACCCCTCGCCCACCGGCGCAGCATCGGCCTGGGCTGGCGAGATGCCTTTCCTAGCTCCTCGGAGATCGGGTGGTGTCGGAGGCCCGCTTCGAGGTGTCAGCGGCCTGGCTTGGATCGTTCGATCCGAGTCCCCTGGCCGCGGCTGCCGCGGAGTTGAGGGGACACGCGTGCGCTTCGTGGGCTCCGCGCCGCGGGCGTGGGAGTGGCGAAGGATGCGTCGACCGTCATCCGCGCGTTCACCTGCTCCTCCGGCACGTTCTGGGCCTGCATCGTCGCTGCCGTGTGCGCACGGCGCTCGGCGCTTGTCGTACGCAAGTTCCCCTTCGGATCGAGCCGCGACTACGCGCCCCTCCTCAGTCGGCGCCGGAGCGTCGTCCGGGTCGCGGAGCGCGCTGTCGTCGCGGTGAGGGCGACCTGAGCCCTGGCGTCCGCAGCGAGGCTGCGCAGCTCCTCGGAGCATCTGCGTGGGCGTGCCGCCGGCTCTGCATCACGGTCGTACTGGGCGGCCTGCTGCTCGAGCTCGTCAGCGTCGTGCGGAGTCGACGGGGACCTCGGACGCCGTGATCTGGTTTGAAGCGTCATTGGCGCGGTCGAGGCGGTCGGCTTCCTCGATCATTACCTGGGCCTCGGTGACGTCACGGCGGGATTGTGCCGCTCGGCGTCCTGCAGCGACGGTGAGGCCGCCGGCATGGTCGGTGCGCCACTCCTGCACGAGAGCCGCGCGGGCGGCTTCAGCCACCGCCGGGTCCGCCGACTGCGCCCGGCCATGATCATCGAGGCGACGGCTGTCACCAGCGCGGTGATCCTGGTAGCCGACCGGATCGTTGGCGCGCTTCCACTCCTCCGCGACCTCAGCTCGGGCGCGGGGACGTCGCCGGCGACCGCCGCGCGGTAGTCCGCGATGAGCGCACGTTCCGCCGGGGTTGGGCTCGCGGATGTCGCCGACGGGCATCTTCAGCCAGGTCATCGTCGTGTCCGGTGGTATCCATCGAGCGCGGCAGGTGGAGAACCCACTGCTTCGCGAGGTCCAGCTCGGTCGGGGTGTCGCGTGCGATGCCCTGCAGCTCGGCGGTAGTAGGCGCCGTAGCGCTCCTTCGCCTCCGACGCGATCAGTGCGCTGGCGGACGCGATCTGCAGGTCCGCGTCCTTCCAGTGCCGCCGCCGTCTCCGCGACGCGGGCGACGTCGTGCACGGTCGCCTGATCCCACCACTGGGGATCGTTGACGACGGTCACCGCCTGCCGTGCGGACGCCCGCTCGCCCTCGTAACGGGCGGCGAGCTCACGCGCCTGCTATGGCGCTGCGCTGTTGCGCTTCGCGCATCGCCTCCTGGTACGCGCGGGCCAGCTTCTCGCCGAGCTGGATCGCGATGGTGGGCGCGATCCAGTGCGGACGAGGTTGGTGGACTCCTCCACGCCTCCGTCGTCGTCGGCCGCAGTGGATTCCTCCGCTTCACTAGTGTCGGTCTAGCGGTCGTGTCCGTCGCGCTCGCGCGGCTCGGCGCCGCGCTGCGGGGCAGCGGTCCGAGGTGACGTTCGGCTCCGCCTTCGTGAGCTTCGTCGGGACGGGAGTCCCTGTCGCGAAGCTCGCCTGCCGCCGTTTCGCGCGCTCGGCGGGTGTCCTCGGGCAGAGCTTACTCCCGGAGGCGTTCTTCCTGAGGATCTGCGCGCTGTAGCCCTCGTGGACCGTCTTCCGGCTGGTTCCGAGGATCGTCCCGGCGAGCGCTCGCGGGTGCGGCGGGCGTCGCCGGCGGCCTTGTGGGCGTCCATGATCGCTCGCGTGGTGCGCACGATCTGGCGCAGCAGCATGGCTTCCTCGGCGGCGCTTGTTCCGCTTCCCGGCGGTCGCGAGGATCAGCATCGTCGTACCGGCCATCGACGGCATCCCCGCCGGCCGCGGCGTCGGCTCGATGCGCCCGCAGATGCGCGCGGGACGGGCGAGGGTCCGCGATGCTTCAGCGAGCGGCCCGGGTGTCGGCTCGAGGCGCCTCGACCATGCGGCGTAGGCGCCGGATGCTTCGCGGGCCGCGTGTGCTCCAGATCGCGCGATCGGCGGGGTCCGCGCTCGGACTCAGGCAGTCGCTGCGGCCGCCCCCATGTCCTCCGCGTAGGAGGAGTAGAGATCGCTAGAGAGCTCTGGCCGATTCGCGGCCGGGCGCAACGGGCTCGTAGCGCCACGGGTTCTCGCTGTCGCGCGCCACTCATCGACCGCTGTCTGCGCGGACTGAGGTGAGTCCGGCCAACCTTTCCGCAGCTCCGGGAGAGTGAGATCTCGGGCGAGCTTCCCGCCGCCGTGCCACACCACCGGCGTGCCCTTCCCGGGACGCAAGGCGACCGAGTAGCCGGCGACGACATCGTCGCGGCCCGCCGCGTAGCGCGGGCGGATGAGCACCCCGGACTGACGCATCCGGCGCACGAACTCCGCCTCATCCGCTGATGCAGATGCCGACGAGCGGACCGCGCGCTCGAGCCGGCGAGCGTCGACCTCGACAGCGCGCCGCGGCGCTGCGCGGACTCGCGCGCGCCTGGCTGCACACCGCGCTCCCCCAGCTCACGCTCGGGCGCGTGCAACGGTTCGAGCCCGTACTCCTTCTCCAACTGCCGGCTGACCCTCTGCGAAAGCGCCTTGTCATACGCGACGTGCGCCTTCGTCCCGTCGGCGCGCACCGCGGAGACAGCGATGTGGATGTGGTCGCTGCCGTTCTTCGACAGACCGTGCCGCACGGCGATCCACCGGCAGTCGGCCTTTCCAGGAGGACTCGCCGGCGAACCCCATCCGGGTCCACGAAATCGGTCGCGATCCGTCCCCACTGCTCATCGGTGAGCTGCCCCTCCTCCGCACGCAGCGAGAGGGAGCAGTGCCAAACATCAGCGGCGACGCGCTTGCTGCCGATCTGCTCACCGGAGTCCTTGTCGAACACCTTCTCCTGGCGGGTCACCTCGACGCCGAAGAAGTTCTTGTACTCGTTCAACTCCGCCGCGATCGCGGCGGCCTCGGCCCGATCGAGGACGCTCTCACCATGCATCGCCATGATCGCCGGGTCCCCCGCGATCAAGTGCTGCTCGGTGTGCTCGTTCGCTCGCCCCTCCCCCGCGAGGTAGCGCACGAGACCGCCCATGTCCCCGCCGTACGTGACGTTCGGGATCACTGGCCGGCCAGTCGTCGCAGCGTCTCGTTCACCCGCGGCACCAGCGCCCGGTACTCCGCCGCCACCTGCACTGCTTCCTCAGGGAAACGGCCCTCGGTGTTCGCGAAGCGAGCGAGCTGATTCATGTTGCTCGAAAGCCGCCCCATCAGCGTCCGCAGCTGCATCAGCTCCGAACCGACCGACTTCCACTCCACATCCGACCTCACCTGCGGATCGATCGCCGCCTCGAACATCAACCGCGGCACCGTCACATCCAAAACCTCGGCCCGAGCACGCAACATCGCATCCTCATCCGGGGACACCCGCACGACGTACTTCTTCTCCCGCCGCTGCTCCGGCGGAACGTTCGGACGACGCTTCCGACCGAACAATCTGCTCGACTCCGTCATCACATCCCCGTCCTTCGGCCCAGCGCAGCGAACCCGCCAACCAGCGGGGACCATACGTCCAGTATGCGCACCGGGCCAGCGCAGCGCCAGACCGGCAAGCAACTTAGGACACCTAAGACGACAGCTTGCTCTACGACTTCATACGCCCTGTACCAAACAGGTGTGATCATGGTCGAGGTCAACACATGCACCCTCCTCGGTACCCATTTGACTGCCGTTCTCGGTAGTCTCGGGGTATGAACGACGTGACTCGGAACCCTGATGAGGCAGCGGAGGCGGCTCGCCGCCTCCTCGAATCCACCGTCGAGAGGCGGGTCGAAGCGGTGCGGTCCATCGTGAGCGCAGCGAACGACACCGACACCGCGCGGACCGCTCTCTCTGACGCGCAGACCCGCCACGCCAAGGCGTGGTCCGCCGCACTCGCGTGCGGCTGGTCGGAGAAGGAACTCCGCGCAACAGGCGTCCCGCGACCCGAACAGACCCGCGCCCGAGTGGCGCGCACCCGCCGGCTTTCGGCCGGCGACACCGACATTGCCGGATCGACGGACGGCGTCAACTCGGATTCGATGGAGCAGGTCGCGTGACCGACCACAACGACGCGCTCTACGCGCAGGTCCGCGACTGGGCTGAGGGGTCGAACCCGCTCGCCGCAGCGGTCGAGCTGCTGATCCGCTCGGGCCTCGTCTACGCGGGCGCTCCATGGGTCCGGACCGATAACGCCTGGAAGACGAGCGCAGTCGACTTCGACCGCCTCGGCTACGAAATCGGCGTGCTCAGCGGCGGCGAGCAGCGCGTCGCCCGCATCGCCGCTTCACTAGGGCAGGGCATACCCGTCGACCTCCGCGAAGATGTTTCCGGACTCGACTACACGCAGACCCAACTCGTGCTCGCCGCGGTCGCGCACTCCGCCGGATTCACTGAGCCCGGAATGACCATCAAGGACATCGACGGCGTACCCACGCTGACCCCCTACGACGCCCTCACCACCTGGCCCACCGAGTACGTCACTAGCGACGCAGCGACCCCCTCGCTCGTCTCGAAGTAGCCCCGCTCGAGCATCTGCTCGCGGGGGCTTCTTCGTCGCCACTCACCCAGGAGCCACTGCGCCGTCAGTACCAACGGCACACCTCCGAGTCGACCGCACGCACCGTCAATCGAAGACGAGGCAAGTGATGGTCGGGCTAGGCCGTTCGCGGACGCCTCCTGACCACCTGTGCACAGCCCAGCTCTTGCAGGGCTGGCCCGAACACAGATGGACAGCGGGACCCCGACCGGATCGCAGATTGCTGGCAGACCCAGCCTCCGACGCGAGCAGTCTCGTACTGCTGACACGGCTGCCGCGTCCGAGCCGACCGGTGCGCTCGCAGCGTGCGGCAGCCCATGGTTGACAGAGTTGCGAGCGCGAGGTCGCGCGAGGCGCGGTACCCGCTGGCCACACCAGGTAGAGGTCGACTGGACCTATGAGATCGGTGCTGGGTCAGTGTGCCGCGTCGTACGCGGCTTGCACGTCGGAGGGCACTCGACCGGACCGCGGAACCTCGTATCCGTGGCGTCGCGCCCAGTGCCGGATCGCCGCCAACATTTCAGGACTCTTACGCCCCGCGCTCGCAGCAACCGCTGTCACGCGAGGTCGAACTTGTACTGCCGACAGGGGCCGTGCCGCGTCGACGAAACGGGCGAGAGCGAGGTGCAGGCAGCCGATGTTCGCCGCGGTCAGGTCGATCTCGTAGGTGTCATCATCGACGGGAAAACACACCGTTCGACCACGTCCGGCCAGGATCAGCGTGCCAGTCAGATCATCGACAAGATCCACCCGAGAAGCCACGCGATCGAACACCCTTCATCCGCTTGCACCGCAGACGCAGGCGCCTCCCCCACAGTAACGACCGTCATGGCACGGCCCAGGAGCATCAGAGCGCTGCTTCTACAGAGCGGGAGCTGGAACTGTCACGCGAAGAGTCACATCTTCGATCGACGAGAACCTGCACGAAGTGAACATCGCTAGTGCGCGCACCGCCGAAGTCGCCGCCTACCTCCCAAGGCAGCCATCGCACCCAAGCTCGGCGTCGGCCGCACGACCCTCTACCGGACGCTCACACTCCCTCAGGCCGACGAGCTCGCGGCGCCCGAGGTTGAAAGGCGGGTCAGAACGCCTGCTTGTCGAACCCCACCGGAGCTGTGTTCATCGGATCCACCCACTGAAGACCGGCGGCGACCGCGCGGGCCAAGCTCTCAAGGCCGGTGCCGAAGTAGCAGTACCCGTGAGTCGTCTCGACCTGCTGGTGCGGCGGCATGACGACGAGACGCCAGTTGAACAGCATCTTCCACACTTCGACCGTGCAGGTCTCCGTCTCCTGCAGCCGGAAGCCGTTCTCCGTCCGCACGATCCGCTCCCCCACAACATCGGCCTCGGAACGCAGTTGCTGCTCGAGGTCGTCGAGCACTTCGGCGCGGGTGCGCAGCATCGCCGTCTGATCCACTGTTCCAGTGTCCCGATAGCCGTCCCGTCACCGGGCATTTCACCGGGCGGGTCTTACGGGACGCTGCCGCCCACGCCGATGCACGGCGGTGTGGGGTTGCTTGCTCGGTGGCGCCGTTCTCTGATTGATCGGTGGCGCCTACTCGGCGTAGGCGGTCACATACAGATTCCCGCTTGCGCCCCTGCAGCCTCGCTTCCGACCTAGCCGGCTACTGCGCCGAGAGCGCCCACGCGAGCGGGCCACCCCATTGGCGGTGTCACGGTTGGAAGCACCGCTGGGAGAGGTCGGAGCGGACGAGCTTGCCAGGTCGGGTCAGCATGGAAGGCTCTGCGGGTCGGAGTCATGACAGATCTTCTCCCCGCGCTGCGGATCATTCCCTCGACCCCAATACAAACTTTCGCCGCGGCGTCGTCAGGTGACACCACGGTTGCTAGAACCTCAGGGGTCTTGCGCCTCTGCCCCGTCGGAACAGGCCGGGGCAATTCCGCACTCAGGGCTGAGCGCGAGGCGGCGGCTGAGGACGTCGACCGCGAGGTCGGGCACACTGATCCCACGTTCCTGTGCTGTGTCGCTGAGCAGGGCGAGAGCGGCGTCCGCGCTTATGCGAAGACGAGCACTGGTGTCGCCGATCGCGCGGATGACGAGGACGGCTTCTGGCGTCATTTCCGGTGAGCGCATCAACCCAGCTCAGGAAGCGCGCACTCTCCTGGTGCGGTTCAGCCACGTCGCCCTCGCGTGCCGCAGCGTCGCCTCAGGTCAGACGTACGGCTCCTCGTAAGCGGAGGCCGGCGCCTCGTCCTCCACTGCGGGTACTCCACCGCGTGGACGCGGTTGCGGATGAGTGACCGGATCGAGAGCACCGCGTCCGCGACGGCAGCGTCCGGGAAGCCCTCGGCGGGCTCGGATGCGACCGAGACGAGCTGCCGCCGGCGTGGAGGAGCACTGTCGCGTCGACGAGGCGCCCGTCCTCCGTTAGGACGGGGATCGTGACGATCTGCGCGCGTTGACGTGGTTCGAGCGAGGCCACCAGATCCAGGAGCGCAGCGCTCACTGCATCGGGTGTTACCAAGCATCGCGAGGCATACGAGAGCTGCTGCATGGCTTCAGCGTTCCGCGGTTCGGGAACAGACGGGAGTGGGTTGCAGATCTTGATGAGAAGGAGATAGCAGTGCGCAACCGGACGAGACGGACATGGCCGCTGGCGATCCGGCCAGCGATCCCGCTCAACGCGAAGGTCTAGGCGCTGAGCGGGAGGCCCGCCGCCGGTCTTGCGACGAACGAGGACGACGTTACAACCCTTCCTCCCTCATCAAGCACTCTGCGACCGGGCATCTCGGACCCCTCCTACCTCACGCCGGCGGAGCATGCTGTGTGGAGGGTTCCGGGAGGACGTGGAGTCCGTGGACGCTGTTGGCGTCCGCGAGGAGAACACGGACCCATTCGGCACTCGCCGGCGCGGTAGGCGGCCCTTGGAACTCGAATCGAAGAGCGATCGCGGGGTGCATCCAGAGAACATGGCGCCCTCGGCCGACGGCCGAATCGCCACCCAGCGCGAACGCAAACGCCTCGCCGCGACGCAACTTCGTCACGATCGTCAGCTGCAAATGCAGGAGGGTGTAGTCATCGAACGAGAACAGCGCGGGCGGGGACCCGTAAAGCAGATTGCCCACAAAGACATCCTCCAGACGAGAAGCAGAGACACGACCGGCCCGAACGCAGCCTGCCGGGCAGGCTATCCGCGACAACCGACACTGGTTCGATCAGACAGCTCTGCTGAGTGAACACCCATGCAAATGTCGTCCCCGCTTCGAAGCGCCCCACCTCGGGAGGGAAGGAGGACTGATCATGTTCAGCCGCCGACGGGATGTCTCCACGATCCTCGCCCGCATGCGTGCCTCAAACGCCGCGCAGCAGCCCATGCAGCCCCGGAAGCACGTCACCGCCGCACACGTGAGCTCGGTCATATCGCACGAGCAGTCGACACGGGACGCCTCAGCAACCACAAGGCCGCAGCAGCGTTCACCCGCATCGCAGACGAGCTGCAACAGGACGTCCGCGATCTCTGGGCCGTACCCCGCAGTCGGCACCGGTGTGCCCTACTCGGCTGAAGCCTGCGGAGGAATCGCCTGCGTGCGAAGAACGCGAAGGCTGTCGCGCAGATGTGTCTTCACGGTGCCCAGCGGGATCCGAGCTCTCGCGCGATCTCGGCGTGGGTATAACCGTGCACAGAGGCCAGGAACAGCACGTCACGATGGATCAGCGGCAGCCCCTTGATCGCATCAGCTACCGGACCGCCCCACGCATAAGCCTCGGCCACCTCGTCGAGAGGTGACTCCTGATGGCGAAGAGCCTGAATCTCGTCGCGTTCCCGCGCGGCATGAACGGCGCGCACCCGGTCGATCGCCCGCCTCCGCGCCAGCTGACGGATCACCTGCACCGTCGCACGATCAGGAGCGATCCGCTGCACACCGCCACAACTCGAGGTAGACCTCCTGAGTGACCTCCTGCGCACGAGGATGATCACGAAGCAGCGAAGTCGCGATGGACAGGACGTCCTGCACCGTCAGGTCGTACACCCGCGCGAACGCTGCCCGATCCCCGTCCCCGACACGCATGAGCAGCTCACGAACACTGCCGGTATTGTCCTCGTCCACCCCACCATCATCCTCACCACGCGGTCCAATCGCTCACCTCGACTCCGGAACGGGCCTGCCCCGATCGCGGAGCGACCGCAACTGTGGCCCGTCAGCCACTACGCGTCCGTAGGCTCAGGATCGACCTTGCTGAACAGAAAGAAGAAGCGGTCACCGGACTTCGGCGGTCAACCCCGTGACGGACCGAGCGAAGCGGCGTTGGCTAGGACTTTTCGTCGACGAAGGGCAGTCTTGGTGCGCGAAACAGGAGTTGATCACCTCCGAGAGGTCGTGCTCGACCCGATCGGTGATGACGGATGGCGCGTCAGAGACGCCGCCGTAGCGGCGGATGATCCTGCCGCGATCCTAGGATTCATCAGCCCGGCCCCAGACGGCTTCCGCGCCCACCGCACCGGGAATCTCCACGGAGATACCGTCTGCGACACCCTCGAGGACGCACGCGACCTCTACCAGCAGATCCGACAAGACGACGGTCACGCTCCGACGCATACCGATCTGCCGGCCTGGGTTCGTAGTCTGCGGAAAGAACCGCAAACCGGCTTCCTCGGCGACAACGAGTATCTGGTCGGATCCCCCGAAGTTCGCGACCCGCTCCGCGTACTGACCGTTTGGGTCGACGGCCAACCACTCGGAGACGTGCTCGCCACCACACCGACGATGTTCGACTGCGGCTTTCGCCTACCCGACGTACCTCCCGTCATCGTCGAATCCATCGACGGACTACTCACTCCTTGCCATCGCACTGCACCGCAGGACCGCCCGACACTGACATCATCCCGGTAGCAAGCTCGCAATCGCCGTGGGACGCGTGCTCACGGCTGCACTGCCGAGGACGCCGCCCGATCCTTCGGGGTGGGTCGCGTCTAGTCGAGGAGCTCGGCCTGGATTCGAGCGGCGACGGCCTCGCGGAGCGGTCGGACGTTCTCGGTGCTCCAGTCGGTCGGGTCGGGGAACGTCCATTCCAGGAATCGGCCGGTCGGGGTCGCGGGAGCGCGAGGCCTGGCTTCATAGCGACGACGATGTCGGCGTCTTCGAGGTCCTCGACGGTGACGGCGCGGGGGGTGCGGTCGCTGATGTCGAGGCCGAGTTCCGCGACGGTGGATGCGATCGCGGGGTTCACCGTGTTCGCGGGCGACAGCCCGGCGGAGGTGGCGGTGTAGCGGTCGCCTGCGAGGACTTCGAGCAGGCTCTGCGCCGAGTTGGGAGCGGCCGGCGTTGTGCTGGCAGAGGAAGAGGATGGTGGGCTTGTCGGTCATGCGGGGATGCTGCTTCCGGTGTTCGTGCGGGTCCAGGTCTGGGTGGCGGTCTGCACGGCGTCCCAGGGGAGCCGAGCGGGGTGTGTAGGAGAGGTCGAGGTCGGAGACCTGCTCGACGGTGAGTCCGGCGAACAGGGCGGTCGCGTAGGTGTCGACGCGTTTCGCGGTCTCGGTGCCGAGGCGTCCGACGAGTTGCGCGCCGAGGAGGCGACCGTCGCGGGTGTCGCCGGTGATGCGGATGGTGATCGGCTGCGCGCCAGGGTAGTAGCGCTTGTGGTCGTCCGCGACCGCGGTCGTCGTCGCCGGAGCGAATCCGGCGGCGAGGGCCTCGTGCTCGCGGAGACCGGTGCGGGAGGCGACGAGGTCGAAGACCTTGACGACTTGCGTGCCGACGGAGCCGGCGAACCGGGCGTCGCCGCCGAGGGCGTTCTCGCCGGCCACCCGTCCCTGCTTGTGCGCGGTAGTGCCCAGTGGCAGGTAGGTGCTTCCGAGCAGGCGGTGGTGGGTGGTCACGCCGTCGCCCGCGGCGAACACGTGCGGGAGGCCGGTGCGCATGGCCTCGTCGACGACGACGGCGCGGCCGGCGCCGAGGAGGCTCCGGCGCGGGTGAGGAGGTCGGTGTTCGGCTTCACGCCGACGACGAGGAGGACGACGTCGGCGGTGCGGGTGAGGGGTGTGCCGTCGTGGTCGGCGTGCACGGCGAGGCCGGTCGCGGTCTTCTCGATCGAGGCGACAGTCGTCCGGGTGAGCACCTCGACGCCGCGCTCGGTCAGCTCGGCGTGGACGAGGGCGCCGAGTTCGGGGTCGAGGGTGGAGAGCACCTCCGGGCCGCGCTGCAGCTGAGTGACCTGGAGGCCGCGGACGGTGAGGGCTTCGGCCATCTCGAGGCCGACGTAGCCGGCGCCGACGATGATCGCGGTCTGCGGGTCGCGGCTGTCGAGGTAGCGCTCGAGGGCGAAGGTGTCGCCCATCGAGTGCAGCACGTGCACGCCGTCCTCCGGCCCCAGCTCGTCCACTCCGGCGATGCCGGCGGAGGAGGCGAGGGCGCCGGTGCCGACGATCAGTTCGTCGTACCCGATCCGGTCGAGCGTCCCGTCGGGAGTGCGGACGGTGAGCTGCTGTCCGGCGACGTCGATGTCGGTCGCGAAGGTGTCCAGGCGCAGAGTCATGCCGGTGGCTTCGAGGTCGGCGTGGGTGCGGTGCGCGAGCGACTGCCACGGCTGCACCTCGCGGGAGAAGTAGTACGGGATCCCGCAGATCGAGAAGTTCGGGTACGAGTCGGCGACGCGACGACGGTCACGTCGACGGACGGGTCGAGCTCGCGGGCGCGCAGCGCGGCGGAGATCCCCGCGTCGCTGCCGCCGATGGCGACGAGATGCATCAGATGGGCCTTCCGGGTCAGACGTGCGAAGAGGTGGAGGTGGTGGCCGGGACCACGAGGTGCTCGGCCGCTCTGGGCGGCGCCCGGGAAGAGGAACACGGCGATGCCGACGCCGATCGCGGCACCGACGGAGCTGCGCGGCGACGAAGGGCAGGACGGAGGTGGGGGCGATGCCGGCGAAGGTGTCGGTGAAGACGCGGCCGAGGGTCACGGCGGGGTTCGCGAACGAGGTCGAGGACGTAAACCAGTACGCCGCACCGATGTACGCGCCGACCGCGGCCGCCGCGAGCGGGCCGCGGTTCGTGCGAGCGAGGGAGAGGATCACGAGGACCAGGCCCGCGGTGGCGACAACTTCTCCGAGCAGGTGCCCGGCGGTGACGCGCTCAGTCGTCGCGATCGCGGTCGGAACCTCGAACATCGCGTTCGCGAGGACCGCGCCGCCGATGCCGCCGAGCAGCCGAGCGCCGACGAACACCGCCGGCTCCCGCCCCGACAGGCCGGTGCGGTCGCGGCGACCGAGGAACGCGTCGACGGCGGAGACGAGCGGGTTGAAGTGCGCCCCCGACACCGGACCGAGAGTGAGGATCAGCACCGCCAGCCCCAACGCGGTCGCGAGGGAGTTCTCCAGCAGTTGCAAACCGACGTCGTTCGGAGAGAGCGACTGGGCGGCAATGCCGGAGCCGACGACGATCGCGACGAGCAGGACCGTGCCGAGGAACTCGGCCACGGCCCGACGAGCGAGCGGAGGAGGGAAGTGGTGTCCATGTCGTCGGCCATCTTGACCGCTTCCAATCACTCAGTCAAGATTGAGTCAATGAACACCGAGCGAACCGAACTCGAAGCGCGCGCTGCCCGGCACGCGGCCCTCAGCGACCCTGCCCGCCTGCGGATCGTGGACCTGCTCACCCTGGGGACCTGGCGCCGCGGGAGTTGCAGGACCGGCTCGGGATGCCCTCGAACCTCGTCGCGCACCACCTCGCCGTCCTCGAGCGCGAGGGCATGATCCTCCGTCGCCGTTCAGAGGCGGACCGGCGCCGCAGCTACGTCCACCTGATCCCCGGCGCCTTCGATCAACTCGGGCCCTCGACTACCGCCGCGGCGCGGCGGGTGCTGTTCGTGTGCACCGCGAACTCCGCCCGCTCCCAGCTCGCCGCGCAGCTCTGGGCGCAGCGCAGCCCCATCCCCGTCGCCTCCGCCGGCACCCACCCGGCCACCGCGGTGGCCGCCGGAGCCATCGCGACCGCCGAACGTCACGGCCTCCCGCTACCCGAAGGTATCCCGCAGCAGTTCGCGGACGTCGCCGCGGACACCGACCTCGTGATCACCGTCTGCGATGCCGCGCACGAGGAACTCGGCTCGGAGGCGCTGCACTGGTCGATCCTCGACCCGGTGCCCGCTGGCACAGACGCCGCGTTCGATGCCGCCTACGACGAGCTGCCGCCGCGCGCGTCGAGGCTCTCGCCGCGAGAGTGACGGCCGCACTGATCAGACGCGGGTGAGCATCCCGGCGAGGGAGTCGAGCGCCCCGGGAACGAGGGAGAAGTACGCCCACGTGCCGCGCTTCTCGCGGGCCAGGATCCCGGCATCCACGAGGATCTTCAGAGTAGGCGCGACACCGTGGGCTGACTCAGCCCAACCGGCTCCGTGAAATCACACACGCACACTTCGCCCGAGCTGCTCGACGCCACGATCGACACCAGGCGAAGCCTCGCCGGATCCGCCATCGCCTTCAACGCCCGCGCCAGCAGCTCCGCACCCTCCGCGCTCAGCGGCTCGCGCGCGAGCGGCGCGCAGCACGCGGCTGCCGCCGCGGTGAGGGTCAGCTCGGTCGTCGCCATGCTCCACTCTCCCTCAGTTGACAGTCATCGATATACCGGGGCAGACTCCGGTCCATCGATGACCGTCGATGTTGAGGAGTGCACCCGATGACCCTGCTGCTGACCGTCCCGCCCCGCACCGACGAGCGCCGCCTCACCGGCCTCCCCGTCGCCGTCATCGGCGCAGGCCCTGTCGGTCTCGCCGCCGCCGCGCAGCTGCTCGAGCGGGGCCTGGACGTCATCGTCTACGAAGCAGGTGAGAGTGCCGGCGCCGCGGTGCAGCAGTGGGGACACACCCGCCTGTTCTCCCCGTGGGAGTACCTGGTCGACGCCGCTGCCGGACGCCTGCTCGACGCCGCCGGCTGGGAGGCGCCCGCGGCGAAGAAGCTGCCCACCGGGCACGATTTCGTCCGCGACTACCTCGCACCCCTCGCCGCAACCCCGCAGCTCGCCCCCGTCATCCACTACCGATCCCGCGTGACCGCCGTCTCTCGTGAGGGCATGGACCGCACCCGCTCCACCGGTCGCGCTGCGACACCGTTCCTACTGCGCCTGGACACCCCGGAGGGCGTCACCGACGTCACCGCCCGCGCGGTCATCGACACCTCCGGCACCTACTCCACGCCCAACGCGCTCGCCTCCGCGGGCCTTGACCCAATCGGTGTCCTCGATGTCGCTGAGCATCTCAGTCACGCGCTGCCGGACGTGCTCGGCGCCGACCGTGCCCGGTTCGCCGGGAAGAGCGTCCTCGTCGTCGGCGCGGGCCACTCCGCCGCGAACACCCTGATCAAGCTCGCCCGTCTCGCCCGCGAGGAACCGCAGACGAGGATCACGTGGGCGATTCGAGGCACCAGCCCGCTGCGCGCTTTTCGGATCCGGCGATGACGAGCTCGAGGAGCGCGGCAAGCTCGGCGGCACCGTCCACCAGCTCGTCCGCGACCGCGCGATCACTCTCTTGGACCGTTTCGAAATCGACCGCCTCGAGAAGACCCCCTCCGGCGGTGTCACGGTGATGGGGCGGCGCCGGAAGGAGCGCGAGAGCGTGGAAGTCGATGTCGTGGTGCAGGCCACCGGGTTCCGGCCCGACCTCGACATGCTGCGCGAGATCCGCGTCCCCCTGGACGAGATCGTGGAAGCGCCGCGCGCGCTCGCGACCCTGATCGATCCGAACCTGCACTCCTGCGGCACCGTCGACCCCCACGGTGTCGCGGAACTCGCCCACCCCGAGCCGAACTTCTTCATCGCGGGGATGAAGTCGTACGGCAGGGCGCCGACTTTCCTGCTCGTCACCGGTTACGAGCAGGTCCGCTCGATCGCGGACGAACTCGCCGGCGATCACGCCGCGGCCCGGCGCGTGCAGCTCGTCCTCCCCGAAACCGGAGTCTGCTCCACCGACATCGGATCCGCCGGAGGGAGCTGCTGCTCATGACCGCGATCCGGCCGATGACCCCCGAGGACTGGGCGGCGGTCGAGACGATCTACCGTGACGGGATCGCGACCGGGCACGCCACCTTCGAGGCCGAACCGCCGACGTGGGAGGCGTTCGATGCGGGGAAGCTCGACGTCGGGCGCCTGGTCGCCGTCGACGGAGCAGCGGATCCTCGGTTGGGCCGCGTTGTCGAAGGTCTCGCCCCGGCCCGTCTACCGGGGCGTGGTCGAGCACTCCGTCTACATCGCGGCCGCTGCACGCGGCCGCGGCGTCGGTTCGACGCTGCTAGCCGCGCTCATCGCCGCAGCGGACGACGCGGACCTGTGGATGATCCAGTCGAGCATCTTCCCCGAGAACACCGCCAGTCTCGCCCTCCACGAACGCGCGGATTCCGGCGCGTGGGCATCCGGGAGCGCATCACGCAGATGACGTACGGGCCGGAGGCCGGTCGGTGGCGCGACACGATCCTCATCGAGCGGCGGCGCCCGTGAGGCCGTGACTCGTTCGGGATCCGCGTGTATCGTGATCGTCACAACGGGCCGGTTCCCGGAACGTTGCCAGCCCAAGACCCCGCCTCGGTGGGGTCTTGAGCTTTTAAGGCGTCCAGATCCAGTCGTGCGACGTCGACGCGGCGACCAGTCCGCTCAACCGCGCCATCGTCACCGCGGACTTCGGGTGCGTCTCCGTCACCGTCTGGCGGCGCCGATGCAGATAGACCGCGAGGTCTACCGCCTGCAACCCGGCGGCGTTCCTCGAGGACGCGAACTGGATCGGGGAGGAAATCAGGTCGAGCTTGCTCGGCCGGTAGCCCGGCGTTCCCAGCAGCTGGTAGCTCTCGAACTGCCGCCGGTGCTCTTCCTGCGTCGCGATCTCGTCAGCGACGACGATCACCTCTTCCGTGTTGGAAGAGAAGACGTAGCGGCGGTACTCGTTCACCCGCTCGAGCAGGTGCTGCAAGACGACCTTGTGCGGCTGCTCCGGGTATCGGTACCGGGCGTTCAGGCGCTTCACGTCCACGCCCTGGAACAGGTAGCGGACTTCGGCCTCCTGCGCGATGCGCAGCGCGGCCGCGTAGATGCCCGCCGCCTCACGATGCCTACCCCGCAGAGGAGCCCACTCGCCGGCGCCACCCATCAGTTCGTGCCCATGGAACTCGACATCCGCCGGCACCCCGTGGTCTGCGGCGATCTGCTTCCGGAGAGCGGCGTAGCCCTGCTCGAGCTGCTCCCACTTCTCCTGCGTGGTCACGGCAGCGCCGATGAAGTAGAAGTCCTGTGTGTAGGACTCGTCCAGGTACGCGATCAGCACCCGGTCATCATGTCAGCGACCTCCGCCACCACCGGCGGTAGAACGGCCCGAACGAACCACCTCGAACGGCTCACAGCCCCCAAGTACGTCGAGGGAGCGCCGCTGCTCGGGGTGCATGGAGGGCACCCGATCGACCAGCTGTCACGGGGTGTTAGTGAGCGGACGAGGCGGGCGATGGCGTCGGAGGCTTCTTGTAGCTTGATTTTCGCTTCGTCGCCGCCGCGCCGCGGCGGCTTCGAGGACGGTCAGGTTGAGGTGGTCGTTCAGCAGACCCAGTGCCACGGATTCCAGAGCGCTGGTCATCGCGGAGATCTGGGTGAGGATCTTGATGCAGTACTGCTCGTCTTCGACCATGTTCTGCAAGCCGCGGGCTTGCCCTTCGATGCGGCGCAGGCGGCGGAGGTACTGGTCCTTGTCGGAGATGTAGCCGTGGGGTGCGGCGGTGTCGTCATGCTCGGTCGTCTGCTCGGTCACGGTGTCCTCGTCCCCCCGGGTGCTGATGCAGCTCATCCGCCGCGGGTGCTCGTCGGACGGGTACGGAGAGGGTTTTCAGCCGCTCCGGCTGCTTTCTGCATACTCTAGGGGGTATGCCCGAGCGTCCTCTCTGTCGCTCGCGGAGGAGTGACGTGCGGTTTCGGAGGTGTGGATCATGAGCGACAGCGTCGTTTTTAGACGGTCCGCCCCGCTGACGCGCGCGGTCGTCGTGGTGCTCACGCTGGCGGCTCTGCTGCTGGGCGTGTTCGCGATGCACTCGATGATGGGCAGCCATTCCGACGCCTCCCTGTCCGCGGGGCACACGCACGCGCAGACCGATGCGCACGCCGACCCGGTGGCCGGCTCGACCGGCGCGATGACCTTCTCGGCCGGCGCCGATCAGGGCGCGGTCGTGCCGATGGTGCCCTGTGATGACAGTTGCGCGATGGGGTGCGCGCTGATGGCGGCGTCGTGCGTCATCGTGTTCTTCCTCGCGTCCCTGATCCTCCTGGCCCGGGTGCCGGCGATGTTCGCGCGTGTCTTGGATGCGGGTCCGCGTCTTCTGCTGCTGGTGCCGCGCGCGCGGTTCCACGTGTATCTGCCGTCGTTGACGGTGTTGTCGATCAGTCGCACCTGATTCGCCCTGGTGTCGCAGCGTCCGCTGCGACTTCCTCACCGCGCCTGTAGGGCGTGGTTCCGGCGATTTCTGCAACCGACTGAATGGATACGACCACTCATGAACACCAAGCGCACTCTTCTGGCCTCGACTCTCGCTCTGGCGACCGCGATCACTCTTTCCGCCTGCTCGGACAGCTCCTCCGGGATGAGCGGCATGGAGGGGATGGGCGACAGCAGCTCGTCCGCCTCTGCCGCACCGTCCTCGACCTCTGCCGCGTCGTCGGAGGACTTCAACGATCAGGACGTGATGTTCGCCCAGATGATGAAGCCCCACCACGAGCAGGCGGTGGAGATGTCCGACATGATCCTCGCGAAGGACGGCATCAGCACTGAGGTGACCGACCTGGCGACGCAGATCAAGGAAGCGCAGGGTCCGGAGATCTCGCAGCTCGAGGAGTGGCTCACCGCGTGGGGCTGGAGGACTCGATGTCGGGCATGGATCACAGCATGGACGGGATGATGTCCGACGAGGACATGTCCGCGCTGGAGAGCGCGACCGGTGCCGAGGCGGAGAAGCTGTTCCTCGAGCAGATGATGATGCACCACGAGGGTGCTGTGGAGATGGCGCAGACCGAGGTCGATGAGGGCCAGAACGCGGACGCGATCGAGATGGCCGAGATGATCGTGCAGACGCAGACGGAGGAGATCGCGACCATGCAGGACCTCCTCGCGTCCCGCTGACCCGCTTTCCCTTCCACCCCTCCCCTCTCCTGGGCAGGCGCAGCGCTGCTGCGTCGCGCCCCGGGCGTGCGCGTTACCGCCGCGCTCTCGGTGGGGGTCGCCGTACCTGGCGATCCCCACCCTCTTCTTCTTCGCGCCCGTCGAGGGCGCTCGAACCAGAAACGTTCCCCATGCACCACACCCCTCTTCACCCCCGTCCGCTTCGGTCGGGAGCTGCCCGGTGAACGCCGCGTCGATGAGTGACCCGCGCCGCCGTGACCTGCACCGCACCCGAACCCGCACCCGCGAGATGTCCCCGCGGCAGGCTGCGCTGACGCTCGGACGCCGGGTGACGTACACGGCGCCCTCCCGCGCGGAAGCGCACGCGATGCAGCAGGCCGCGCGCGCGCCGCGGCCCGCCCGCGACCGCTCCCGCCGGGCACGGCCACGATGCGGCCGCGCGTCTGGCCGGGGTGTCCGCGATGACTCTCGTCACGATGATCGCGGTGACCTCCTCCATGCCCGCGTTCGCCGTCGAGGGCACCCCGACCACGACCGCGGCCCTTACCGCCGCGAGCGAGGTGCAGCCGCAGACGTTCGTCGCGGCCGGCGCCGTGCAGCTCACCGTCACCCGGGACGCGTTCGGCGCGGAAGCCAAACCCGAGGTGCTGGTGACCGCCGCCGTCGCCACCGAACTCGTGGACGACGCATCAGAGGACTCCGCCGCGTCCATCGAGGACAGCGGTATCGCGGCTGCCGCCTGGCGGGTGCCGGTCGCGGGCCGCATCTCGAGCACGCCTCGGTCCGCGCCCGGATGCCCCGGTCGCAGGGGTGAGCGCGTTCCACAAGGGCACCGACCTCGCCGCCCCCTGCGGTACCCCCGTGGTCGCCGCGACCGGCGGCACCGTCGAGGAAGCCGGGTACGCCGGCAGCTACGGCAACTGGATCTTGCTGGAGAGCAGCGGCGGCATCGAGACGGGCTACGCGCACAACAGTGACCTGCTCGTGGACGTGGGCGACACGGTCGCCGTCGGCGACCTCATCGCGCTTGTGGGCTCCACCGGGGCCTCGTCCGGCTGCCACCTGCACTTCGAGACCCGCGTCGACGGCAGCCCCGTGGACCCGGAAGGGTTCATGAGCGATCTGGGTGTCGGTCTTGGCTGAGCCGCGCACCACGCCCGCACGCCGGGTAGGCGCTGCGGCGGTGCTCGTGTTCGCCGTCATCGCATCCCTGTTCCTCAGCGCGCCGGCCTCGCAGGCGGCGGAGTACCCGAGTTGGGAGCAGGTGCAGAGCGCTCGCGCGAGCGAGGCGAGCACGCAAGCGCAGATCACCGAGCTGACCGGCCTGCTGCAAGGTCTGGAGGCGGAGGTCGCCGCGGCGCAGCGGGAGCAGCAGCAGCGCGGCGAAGCGTACGAGCGAGCTCAGGGCGCCTACGACCGGGCGAATCACCGCGCGGCGACGTTGCAGGAGCAGGCGGACGCCGCCACCGTCCGCGCGGACACGTCGCAGGTGCAGGCGGGCCGTCTCGCCGCGTCCCTGTCCCGCACCGCCGGCTCGAACCTCACCCTGTCGCTGCTGACCGGGAAGGACAGCAGCAGCCTCCTGAACCAGCTCTCGACGATGAGCAAACTGGCCGAGACGACGGACACGATCTACGCGACGGCGACCGCGGACGCGAACACCGCCCAATCGCTCACCGAGCAGGCGGACGTCGCGACAGCGGAGCTGGGCGAGCTGGCGAGCGCGTCGCAGAACGCGTTGGCCGACGCGATCGCGGCCAGCGACGCGGTGCAGCAGCGCCGCGACGAGCAGGCGGTGAACGCGGCGACATTGCAGGCGCAGCTCAGCGTCCTCACCGAGGACCGCGAAGCGACCGAGGCCGACTATCAGCGCGGCGAGGACGCCCGGCGTGCAGCCGAAGCGGCCGCGGCCTCGCAGGCCGCGCAAGCCGCCGCCGCCCGCGCCGCGCAAGCCGCGGCCACTGCCGTCCGCACAGCGCCCGCGCCCGTGTCCGGCGGAAGCGCCCCCTCCCGCCCCGCCGCCCCTCCCGCAGGCGGATCGGCGCCGGTGCCGTCAGGGTCGGGGTGGGTGAGGCCGGTGTCGGGGTGGATCAGTTCCGCGTTCGGGCCGCGCCCGAACAAGCCCGTCGCCGGAGTCGGATCCTTCCACTACGGCACCGACCTCGCGGCCGGCTGCGGAGTCCCCATCTCCGCCGCGTCCGCCGGGACCGTCGCCTACTCCGGGCCGCTGGGCTCCTACGGCAACTGGGTGCTCCTGGATCACGGGAATGGCATCCAGACCGGCTACGCCCACAACAGCACCAACCTCGTCTCCGTCGGGCAGAGCGTCACCGCCGGACAGAGCATCGCCCTCGTCGGCTCCACCGGCGCGTCCTCCGGCTGCCACCTCCACTACGAGACCCGCATCAACGGCGCCCGCGTCGACCCCGAACCGTTCATGAGCGCCCGAGGAGTCACCCTTGGCTGAACACCCGCACCACCCTCGCCCTCTCGCCGTCATCGTCGGCGCCGCGGTGACGGTGGCGCTACTCAACGGCTGCGCTTCGTCAGAGCGTGTGGAGACGGGCGAGCTCGTGTCCACGCCGGACGAGCTGGAGCACGTGCACGGGCTGGGCTGGGACCCGGCGACCGGGCTCACCTACGCGGCCGCGCACTCGGGAGTGTGGGTGATCCCCACCGACACCCTCCCCAACACCTACCCCGCATCCGTTACGGCGGACGCTGCGGCGGACGCTGCGGCGGACGCTGCGGCGGACGCGGCGGACGCGGCGGACGCGGGGCCGATCGGTGGGCGGGCGCAGGACACGATGGGGTTCACGATCACCCCGGAGGGCGTGTTCTACGCCTCCGGCCATCCCGACCCCGCCGAGAAGTCAGCGCCGGGACCGAACCTGGGCCTGATCCGCAGCACCGACGCGGCCTCGACCTGGGAGCCGCTGTCCCTCAGCGGGACGACGGACTTCCACGACCTCGCGACCGTCGCCCTCACCGACACGGCCACCCGCGTCTACGGGTACGACGCGACCGGCGGCGTCATCCTCCGAAGCGACGACTCCGGCGCCGCCTAGATCCCGGCCGCACAGCTGCCGCTGCGGGATCTGACCGCGGATCCGGAGCGCCCCGACCGGGTGTTCGCGACCACCGAGACCGGCTTGCAGGTCAGCGACGACGCGGCGGTCACGTTCCGGCCCGTTCCCGGCGCGCCCGCCCTGTTCCTCGTGGACAGCAGTGCCGGCGGGGAGCTGGTGGGCGTCGACGTCGACGGGATCCCGTGGACGGGGACTCTCGAGGGCTCCTGGCAAAGCCACGGGCAAGTCGAGGGGACGCCGGAGGCGTTCGCGCTCGTCGACGGCGAAAAACGGTGGGTCCTCGTCGCCGACGAGCGCGGAGTGGTCGCCTCCGGCGACTACGGGCGCACCTGGACGGTGCTGCGGCCCTCCTCGTGAGAGACCGGGCTGGTGCTGCGCTCGCGCGCGGCGCGAGTGCTGGCCTGCGGGGACAGATCCAGACGGCGCAGCAGTTGCGCGTTCACGGCGACGACGACCGTGGACGCCGACATCAGCAGCGCCCCCACCGACATCGGCAGCACGAACCCGATCGGGGCCAGCACTCCCGCGGCCAGCGGGACGGAGAGCAGGTTGTAGCCGGCCGCCCACCACAGGTTCTGCTTCATCTTCCGGAAGCTCGCCCGAGACAGCTCGATCACCGACAGCACCGACCGGGGATCATCGGACGCCAGGATCACCCCGGCGGACGCGATCGCGACATCGGTGCCCGCACCGATCGCGATCCCCACGTCGGCCTGCGCGAGAGCGGGCGCGTCGTTGACGCCATCACCGACCATCGCGACCCGCCGACCCTCCTTCTGCAGCTCGATCACCTTCGCGGCCTTGTCCTCCGGCTTCACCCCCGCGAACACCCGATCGATGCCGAGCTCGCTGCCGACCGTGTTCGCGACCGCTTCGGCATCGCCGGTGATCATGACCACCTGCACGCCGATCGCGTGCAACGCGTCCACGGCCTGCCGGGACTCCTCCCGCACCTCATCCGCGAGCCCCAACGCCCCGATGACCCGGCCCTCTTGGAGCACGTGCAGGATGATCATCCCCTCCGCTTCCCACGCCCGCGTCTGCTCAAGCGGCGCCGCGTCGTGCGCACGAAGCATCGACGGACCGCCCACACTCACCGGCCGCCCTTCCACGTGCGCGGTGACACCCACAGCGGTCGACGCCTCGAACCCGGTCGCCGCCGGCACCCGCACGCCACGGCTGCTCGCCGCGCTCACGATCGCCCGCGCCAGCGGGTGCTCACCGTCCGCCTCCACCGCCGCGGCGACCGCGAGCAGCTCCTCCTCGCCCACACCCTCGACGGTGTGCACGGCGGTCAGTGTCGGCTCCCCCTTGGTGAGGGTGCCGGTCTTATCGAACAGGACCGTGGTCACCGTCCGCATGCTCTCCAACGCCAGGCGGTCCTTCACGAGACACGCCGCCCTTCGCGGCGCGCTCGGTCGCGATGGACACCACCAGCGGAATCGCGAGTCCCAGCGCGTGCGGGCACGCGATCACCAGGACCGTGATCGTGCGGATCACCGCCTCATCAGGGCTGCCCAGCAGCGACCACACGATCGCGGTGATCACCCCGGCGCCCAACGCGAACCAGAACAGCCACCCCGCCGCGACATCCGCGATGCGCTGCGCCCTCGAGGACGAGTTCTGCGCCTCGGTGACCAGGCGCTGGATGCCGGCGAGAGCGGTGTCATCCCCGACCGCCGTCACCTCCACCCGCAGCGCCGTGTCCGTGGCGACCGTGCCGGCGACGACCATCGCCCCCGGCCCACGACTGACAGCCCGGGACTCCCCGGTGATCATCGACTCGTCCACATCAGCGGTGCCCTCGATCACTCGGCCATCCGCCGGCACCCGGCCGCCGGGACGCACGATCACGACGTCGCCCTGCACCAGATCCGCAGGAGACACCTTCTCCACGCCGCTCTCGCGCACCCGCTCCGCCTCATCCGGCAGCAGCGCCGCCAGAGAATCCAGAGCCGAGGACGTCTGCGCGAGGGAGCGCATCTCGATCCAGTGCCCGAGCAGCATGATCACGATCAGCAGCGCGAGCTCCCACCAGAAATCGAGCTCGTGATCCAGCAGCCCCAGGCTCGCACCCCACGACGCGAGGAACGCGACCGTGATCGCCAACGCGATCAGCAGCATCATCCCCGGCGTCCTCGAGCGCAGCTCCGACACTCCACCTTGCAGGAACGGCCGCCCGCCCCATACGTACATGACCGTGCCGAGCACGGGCGAGATCCACGCGACCCACGACGCCTCCGGCAGCGGGTAGCCCAGGATCATCGCGAACATGCCGCTGAAACCCACGACCGGCACCGCGAAGACCAACATGATCCAGAACAGACGCCGGAACTGGCCCACGTGATCACCATGACCGCCGTGACCCCCGTGACCTCCGTGGTCGTGGTGCTCTGCGTGGCTGTCGTGCTCGCCGTGGCCCGGGTGACCGGCAGGGTCACCGTGCTCGCTGCTGACCGGGTGACCGGCGTGACCATCCGGAGCCGTGCTCACGGCCTGACCGTGCGACCCGTGATCCCCCGGCATCGCGTGGCCACTGTGCTCGGACGACGCCGGCACCGACTCCGCACCGTGATGCTCACCGTGCCCGCTCGAATGCCCTCGTGCTTGACCATCGTGACTCCTTCCGGCCTGAACCGACCTCACCGAACCGTATACCCCCCGGGGTATCTGGACAACGGGTGTGACGGCTCATTCATTCCCAGAGCAGCGGACCCCTCAACACTCCCGCCCCGTGGATATCCACCGTCCGCGCACGGTCCCGCCGCCCCAGAACACGCCCCCGGAACACTCGCCGCGACGCTGCACCTCGCGGATCCGGCCTGACCGACGACCTGCTCACCCACCGAACGGACCACGCTGATGCTCTTGGAACTCCTCACTCAACTCGCCACCACGCCGCCGTCCCCGGCGACCCCCACCCCCGCCGTTCAACCAGGACACCGTGACCCCAGGCCTCTTCGGCTTCCTGCTGACCTTCCTCGTCGCAGCCGCCGCCGTCCTGCTGTCCGTTGACATGATCCGGCGCGTCCGACGAACCACCTACCGGGAGATCGTGTCCCGGCAGCTCGACCTCGAAGAGCGCAGCGCAGCAGAAGAATGCCGACGAGCAGTAGCGGCACCTGTCCCGCCAGCCGCGGCATAGCGCGACGCTCTGGGCCGATGCTTAGGCTGTGAGCATGACCGATTCCGACCCCACTGGCACGCCACCACCGCCGCGTCCCGTGTGGGTGAAGGTCTTCTCGCTCGTCGTCGCCGTACTGGGGATCATCTTCATCGCCGTACACCTGCTCACTGGTGGCGGAGCTCAGATGATGAACCACTGATGATGCTCGGCCCGCGAGCTCGTCGCGTCGCTCTCACCGTCCACGTGCTGGTGTCCGTGGGCTGGTTCGGTGCGGTGGGCGCGTTCCTCGCGATCGCGATCGTCGGAGCGACCAGCAGCGATCCCTTCACGGTCCGAAGCGCGTACCTGGCGCTAGATCCGCTGGGAACGTTCGTCATCATTCCGCTCGCCCTCGCATCCCTCGCCACCGGAATCCTGCAAGGCCTCGGAACGCACTGGGTCTCGTGCGCCACTACCGGGTGGCGATCAAGCTGTGGCTGAGCGTCCTCGCGACCGCTGTCCTCCTGCTGCACACGCGCCTCATCGAGACGATGTCCCTCGCCGCCCGCCACGGGCTCATCCCCTCCACGCTCGAGGGAACCCGCACGCAACTGGTCGTCGCGACCGCCGGCGGCGCGATCGTCCTCGTGGTCATCACCGCCTTGTCCGTCCTCAAACCTCGCGGCCGCACCCGGATCGGGCTGAGAGCAACCCGAACGACGTGACCGGCGTCGAGTGCCGGCGTGTCAGCGCCGAGACGATGAGGACGCGCGGGTGATCGCCGCCCGGGCGCAGCGCGATCCAGAGCCCGCACCGCCGGCACACGTATGCAGCGCCATTATTGAGTGCGTGAACCTGACGTCGACGCCGATCCTCCCGCAGCAGGAGCAGGTGACGCAGAAATCAGGGTTCACGGGAAGAGATCGCTTCCACGAGCTGCTCCGTCGTCGGAAGACCCGCCAGCCCGTCCGGCGTGAAGTAGATCCGACAGGCGAGATCCGTGGTCCGCCCTGCCGACGGGAACAGGTCTTCCCCGTCGAAGGTGATCGTCGGGGAACCCGCGAAGGCGACGTCGGCCGCATCCTCCGATGTCGCCAGCAGTCGGTAGGTGACAGGGACGCCGGAGTGGCCGGTGGTCGCCAGCGCCTCCTCCAGGCGAGGGCCGACGTCCTTCCAGGTTCGGGCAGTCGTCGATGTGGAGAACCTCGATCATCATGCTCCGATCATCCTCCTGTCCTAACCCCTTCAGCCCGGCGACAGCGCCTCGCGGCGCGTTCACTTGCTCTCCCATGAACGAACGTCGACGTGACAACGGATGCCGGCACCAGGTCACCGGCGAGTCGCGTCTCACGGCCCGCGTCCGCGAGCTGTGTTCCGCAAGGCACCTTCGCGACACTCGTGATCGGCGATAGCGGCAGTACAAGCACATCGAGAAGAGCTGAGCTTTTCTCCGATAATCTACCTTATGTCAGTAATGGCGCCGTAGCCTCGGCGGGCGACCGTACATCACCGTTCCCTGATCGACGGTTCAGGCGTCCCGATAGTCGCCCCATCCCCGGGCATTTCATCGGGCGGGTCATACGGGACACGAACGCCAGCGTCGGCACGCGAGGCGTTCCGCTCGCCGATGTGGAGCGGACGACGATCCCCTTACGGGACGACCACCGGAGGGCGATTCTCTTGCGGGACGGCCACCGGAGGGCGATTGACTTGCGAGGAAGGATGCGGCTGCGCCAGCGGAGGCATCTGCACGAGGGCAGTGCCGACCGCGACGACGGAGACGCCGTTGCCGATGAGCCAGATGATCCCGAATCGGCGGAGCGTGGGGAGGTCGCCCCACCCTTAGAGGGGCTTAGTTAGACCCTCTAGTGACTGGGTAGGCTGTGCGCGGCTCGATCGGTGATCCCTGTCAACTGATCGTCTGGCGTTTGGTTGCAAGCTCGTCAGACGTCGGCGAGGGGTGCACCGACCCGAACGATGCACCCTCGCCGCACTGGCGGAGCTTGTCGGTGTCGCGCGTTCCCCTGGCTCACACATGACCGCTCCGTCAGTACCGGATTGTATTCAGAGCGCCGCCGGCGACTCGGTCCCTTGACGAACACCGCGTTGAGCGGCTTGTGCCTCACGACCCCAGTGACGGTGCCCCAGTCCTGGGGTTCCGTTCACTCGGCGGGAGGCGGTGGGTTGGTGCAGCGTTCGGACAGGTCGGAGTAGACGAGTCCGTCGGGGAGGTCGGCGCGGAACGCTTGCTGGGTGGCGTCGTCGTTGAGGACGGACCAGTGGACATCGTCCTGCACCTCGGGCTCGAACTTGTCCCACTCGAACCAGTTGATCATCCGGATGTTCGGGAACCGCGTCGCGGTGTCGTTCGAGAGGACCTGCCGCCACCAGGCCTGCTTGATCGCGAGTTCGCCCGCCGGGTCGCCCCGCGGGACGACGAGCGCCGCGGTCTCCGGGATCGCGACCGGCTTTCCGTGCTCGACTCCGTAGGTCTGGTAGAAGTCCGGCGCGGCTGTCTCGTCGCCCGCTGCACCGTTGTAGGTGCCGGTCAGCTGCGCGGCGAACTTGCCGGCCTCGGGCAGCTCGTTCTCGCCCCACGGATGCGCGGAGCCCCAGTGGTAGAGCGACATTCCCACCCAGTCGACCGCGTCATCGCCCGGATAGTAGGGCGCGTAGGGGTCGTCCTCGATGGTGAGGACTCCGTCGCCGGTCGTGTCCAGCAGAGCGAAGTCCGCCGAGCCGGGCTGCGCGGCGAAGGCGCCGCCAGCGAAGGGGTAACCCTCGGCACTGTTCGGCGCCCACATCATCGCGGTACCGGGAGCGCCCGAGTGAACGGCGTCGGCGACGCGGCGGAACGTCTCGATGTAGGCGGCGGGCTGCTGCCCCACGCGTACCAGGAGCCGTTCATCTCGTGCGCGAACCGCACAATCACCGGCACGCCCTGCTCGTTCACCGACGCGGCGAGCTGCGCGATGTCCGTCGCGACGTCATCGTTGACAGCGGCGAGCCCCTCGATCGTCTCGAGGGTGAGCAGGAGCGTTCCGCCGTTCACCTCGCAGCCGCTCCGTCGCGGCGTAAACCTCCTCGCGCTCCCCGTCCGTCAGCGGCAGGTCCGCGAAGGCCACCGCGACGGAAGGGCGCTCGCCCAGAGCGGTGCTGTACTCCTTCAACGACTCCACCCCCAGTCCAGATTCACGCCGAACAGAGCGCCCTCCGCGGGCACGATGTCGGCCGCGGGACGGACGATGCACATCGCGACCTCCTGCGGCGGATGTCGAGCAGCCGGCGAGAGCGGAGGCGGCAGCTGCAGGCGCGAGCAGGGAGAGCGGGCGTCGTCCGGGCATGCCTCACGGTAACCGAGCAGCGAGCTCGGGACGGAAGCGTAGATCACACCGAAGCAGCGTCCGAACACGAACCCCCTACCGAACGCCCGCTGGGCCATCCCCTATCGGACACCCGTTGGGGCACGCCCGAACGGGACCTTCGCCGGATGGGCCGCTCGTAGACTTCCCGCATGCCACAGATGGATGCGTTGCAGCTGGCCGCCGGTGTACACGGAGAAGAAGTGGGACGCGAGCAATTGGCGTCAGTTTGGCCGCGAGACGGGCATGACCGACATCCTCTCTCGACACCCTCGGCTCTATCGTTCGCAAGACTGGGGAGACGACGATTACCCGGACGCGGCGCTCGAAGTGCTCGGGCAGGTTCTCGCGGAGGCGGGTGTCGAGTCTCCCGGCGAGAAGGGGCGCATGGACCTACTGGCCGACTCGATGCCGGACCTTCCAGCTTGGATCGCGGCCAATGCGCCCGCCCGAACCAAGCGGTTGTTCCAGGAGTACCTTGCTGCTCGCGATGTCTCCGAAATTCCGGAGCAGTGGCGCCCGAACCCCAGCAGCAGCGAAACCGCACCGACCACTGAAGCAATCTCGGACCTTGCCGCTCCAGAGCCGGCCCCATGGGAGTCCGCGCCTGTGAGCCAGGACCCCGATCCGTTCGAGTGGCAGCCTGCTGCCGCCGCCGTCTTCCGGACCGACAGAGCCAGCTTCTGGGCGGTTGCGCCGACCGCGACATCTCTACCGACAGCCGCAGCCGCGCCCGCTACTAGCAGCGGGACTCGCGACTCGCCGTCTGGCGCCGGACGATCGCTGTTCATCGTCCACGGTCACGACGAGGCAGCACTGAACTCCGTTCGTGTGTACGTCCACCGCCAGGCCGACATGATGCCGGTATCGCTCGCGGAGGAGCCCGGGCGAGGGCGGACCATCATCGAGAAGTTCGAAGATTACGGCGACGACGCGTCCTACGTGATCGTCCTCCTCACTCCGGATGACGTCGGCCAGACCGTCGCGGCGCGTCAGGCGGGAGACGAACCGTCAAAGCGCGCTCGACAGAACGTTGTGCTTGAGCTCGGCTACTTCATCGGCAAGCTCGGCCGCGAGAACGTCGTCGTCCTCGACGCATCGGTGGAACGCCCGTCTGACCTGAACGGGCTGAGCTACATCTCCTTACCCGGGGCTGAACTGGAAGGACGAACCTACGCACCGAGCTCGTCGCAGCAGGGATCATCAACTAGCGCGATGATGGCCGCGCTCCTGCGGCCAGCTCATAGCCCCGCCGCGGACCGAAAGACGCCCGAAGACCCATCCCTTTACGGGACGCCCGCCGTCCATAACCCGTGGACATGCGGCCATTGAGGAGACGACTGCCCGCCGGGCGCTCGCGCCCTCTCTTGGCAACCCTCCTCTGTTGAGTCCTGGGTTGTTCAGTATGGAGAGCATGCAGCAGCTGACATACGCGTCTCGATGTCTTCTCACCCCGGACACGGTGAGTCACGCGCTGTTCGATCTGGTGACCGCGCTTCATCCCGGGCAGCGGCCGGAGGCGGTGTCGATCCCCGTCCTGACCGAAGACGGCCGCTTACTGGAAGCGCGACTACTCCTGCACTCAGGCACTGAGCTCGTCTCGATCACGGCCGCAGACACGCCTCACATCGAGGATGAGGGTGCTCTGACCGTGGCGTCCGCCGCCGCCGTGACCGAGGTCCGCCGCCGAATCGCGGCCGCCGGGGTCCCGGTGGAGCGTCCGGTGATCGAGGACGACCCGACTTCCTTCACCTTTGAGGAGCGCTATGAGTGGGCGTGACCACGAGCACAACGAAGCCCCGTCGACGACAGGGTCACTGACTGAGGTGACCACGCGGTCCAACGTCGTCCACCAGGCGGCCGGGTTCGTCAGCTTCATCCTCAAGACTCCCGTCGACACCGCACTGACACTCCTCCTCGACGAGGCTCGCGCCACGGGCGTCGATGTCGCCGTACTGGCGCAGGACGTCATTACCAGACGACGCCCCGTCCCCACTCCGAGAGACAGCACCCCCTCCCCGCCGGCCGGGTGACAGGTCACGAGAAGGATCGTCCCACTCCATGGGCCGATCACGCCCAGAACACCACCCGGCGACCAATGGATAGCCGAACCTCCACCTCGATCTGCGCACAACTGTCCTGAGGCGGGGAGCGCTGAACCTGTGCCGCCTGGTCACCGCCGGCAGCCGGCCCCGGCGGGGCTGTGTGGTGCACTCGCGCCGGAGGCGGCCGGCGGTCCCTGGCCAACCGGGGCGAATGGCGGGGTCCGCGGCAGGCGGAGCGCGACAAGCGGTTCACGCTGCAGAATCAGCCTAGAGCGGCCCCGCGTCGGAGGGTGGCTTCCGTCGGCGATGTCACAATGACGCCTCGACCACTCCTCGTCCTTGCTTCACTCGAGGGGCGCTGATCATGCGCGGCACGGCCCGACTCGCTACCCCGAGAGACCCGGCAGGAGGGGTCTACCGGGATTGAGCAGTGAAGATGCACCCGGTATCTTTTAACGCGTCCGGAGAGTGCGGGCGTCGACGTCGTTCGGCGGCTCTCTCGGGCAGCGCCCCAGCCTGCTCGAACCCCGATCCTTCGTTCCGCGACCGATCGCCCCGTCGGTCGCCTATCCCAGTGATCCGTCCTCTTCCCACCGATCGCGACCCGCGTACGGCTTCACGCTCCGTCCGCGCCCGCGCATCATCGCTTCGCAGCTGTGCGCGGATGTTCCCAGCCCGGCTCCTACGCCGGGTCTTCCCTGACGCGGCTCGAGCCGCGTCACCTGCACAGAACGGCGGCACGCGCAATGGGCGCTCTCCTCTACGGCACTCCAGCAACCTCCCACGAGATCGAGGACCGCGCGCTCGCGCATCTGCAGATCGTGATCATCAACAAGTTCCGCCGCGACGAAGCATTCGCCTTCCGCATCGACGCTTCAAGCGCGCACGGCACCGGTCGACGCACACTCTGGCTCCACCCCAGCATCCCCGTCCAATTCACCTTCCGCGGCAGCCGAACGCCCGCCGTCAACCCGGCGTGGGTGCGCGCGCTCATGGAAGAAGCGAATAGCGGACGAGGCCTCGCCTCCTCCCCGAGCCCGGGTACCGGCACGAGTCCGAGGACCACGCACTCACCGCGTGACACCGGTCCCGTCTCCACAAGAACACCACTCCGACACCTGCGCAGGAGAGCGGCGCAGCTCGCGCAGCTCGCGCAGCACGATCGCCCCACAACACGGCGGCACGGGTGGAGTTCGCGCCGACCGTGTCCTCATCTCATCCAACCGCTCGGAGAAGTCCGGCCAGCGCATCGAGATCGGCGCAGCTGTGCGGATGCCCAGGTCGTTGGCGGTTCCTGCTGAAGCGGCGACTACTCTCCAGCAGCTGAGCGCCGAGCGGCGTCCGCCTGGTGGCGATACAGCGACGCGCGACTCCACCCCGACAAGGCGAGCAGCCGCCTCGGCAGTGCGACCGCGCGCTCGCGCATCCGCGGCGATCGCGAGCTTGTCCGCGACCACTACAGGATCTGAGAGGGGTCGGCCGAAGCGCGTTCCATTCGCACGTGCAGCGGCGATGCCAGCGTTGACGCGTTCGACGATGAGCTCCGCTCGTACTCGGCAAGCGTGGCGAGCATGTTCAGCATCAGCCGACCGGTCGACGTGGACGGGTCGATGCCGTCGGAGATCGACCGGACCTGCACGCCACGCTCGCGCAGCAGCGGTTCACCGTGTTGAGGACATCGATGAGGGATCGGCCGAGCTGGTCGACTCGCCAGACGACGACGGTGTCCCCGTCTTCGGCGTGCTCGAGGAGCTTCTTCATCCCGCGCCGCCGATCGCGGTCTTGCTGCCGGACGTGACGTCCGCGAACACATCACGCTTTTGCACGCCGGCGGCGACGAGCGCACGACTGCAACTGCGCATCCTGACTTGACGTACTCACACGCGTATATCCGAGGCCTCACGATCCACATTTTGACTCGGAAAGCCCCTCCAACCACCCTGTTGAGACGAAATACGGCGAGACACGTTATCGAGACGGTGAGACCTCCGCTGTTCTGCCCAAGGCCAAGCACCCGAGACAACCGCGAAGGCCATGTCTCAGAAAGCTAATACTTTTCGAGCTTGGTAGGCGGCGATAGACAGCTCCCGTACGAGCACTGCTGCCGGCAAGCTCGCTATCTGCGAGGTGGTCACCTGAGGAGTGGCCGGGAGACTTTGCCATTTCTGGAATACAACGGCCGCGGTGGTGGTTGACTACATGTGCAGGTGCCCGCCCGACAGGTAAGCGAGGGCCCCTGCCCGCAACTCCGTTCGAGATGCGGTTAGTGATCGGAAGGACCGATCCGTGAGAAAAGGAGAAAAGTGATGGAAATTCAGATTGGAGGTGAATCTCGATGACGACGACCAGCCAGTTCTGGACCGATCTGGGCATGCAAGCCCCGGCAGGTCCACTGGAGGAGCCGATGCGCTTCCGCATTGAGACCGACCTCCGCAAGGAGATCGACCGGATCGAAGCGTTCGCGAGAGGCGCGGGATACCGCGACGTCTCGCGATCGGACATCATCCGCGTCGCCCTGCACAGTTTTGTCGAGGGGTTCCGCGAAAGCGTGCCCGAAGTTGCGAACGTCTTCCTCCCGGAAGAGCGTCCCTCGGCGACAGGGCCCGAGCCGGAGAGGGATCTACGCACCTCGCGCAGCTCTCCCCAGCCTCAACCCCACCCCCAAGGGGGACCCAATGAACACCACCACCACCAGTCCGAACGAGGACGACGACAAGAGGAAGGACAGCACTCCCGCCGGCGGGAATCCGTCAGACCAGGACACTCCGGCGAACACCATCGAACCGATCCGCGACGCGCAGAAGAAGTCGGCCCTTGGGGGCTACCTCTTCGGCCAACTGCTCCGCGGCGCGGCCAGTGGCGCCACAAGTGGCACCGCGAAGGAATGGTGGAACAACCTCCTCAACGGAGGTTGATGAGGATGCCGGCAAGGGCGCTGCACTGCGCAGCGCCCGCCGGCCCTCCGCGCCCGCCGGCCCTCCGCGCCCGCCGGCCTCCGCGCTCGACGCGCTCGACGCGCCTGTCGGCTTTGTTCCGACCCTCGGCCCCCTCCGCTGTCCCACCCGGTGGGTTCTGACAGAACCAAGCCCACGCCTCATCGAGCGGCGTCCACAGGTAGCGATGGCGAACACGCGACCGGTACCACGCGGACCGCTGGACGAATGCACGCTCCGTCGATGCAAAGTCGCCCCACAGCCAGCCTCCGCCATAAGGACCCATCCCGTAGGGAAGATCTCCCCAACCACCTCTGGTCGCGAAGGTGATCAGTTGGTGCGTCCGGCCCTCCACGGGCAAAGACGAGCGCCCCGACCGCCTCACCACCCGTGTTCTCGTAGATCTCGTCCTGAGCCTTGATTGCCCGAAGTCCAGTCGGCTTGAAGTACGCCTCATGAAGGTCGTAGACCGCGTGCAGGCCGAAGTGTGCATCGATGGCGGCCGCATCCATGTCGTCACCCTCGCAGGCCCCCTTCACACGCTGAGACGCGATCTCCAGTGCGCGAAGACCGAGTGCAAACACCTTGCTCACGTCGTCCATGTACCCATCTTCGCACCTAATCAGCGAAAGTAGTTGACTAGATGGTGGCCGATCACTACCGTGCTTCTTCGACGGTACTTAGTTCGAAGAAGGAGTCATCATGATCGTTGTCAACTTGCGGGGGAAGTCATACCGAGATGTCCTGACCGGCGAGCGCGACATGGATGACGCGACACTCGGCTGGTGGGCCGGCGTTACCGATGAGGCTGCCGCACGCTACGGCGACGTGATTGTCGGAGTCTTCAAGGAGCAGGTCGTCTCGGCTTACGACACCTCCGGCTTTGAACGAGACGACGAGGGTCGCGTCTTCTTCGACGGCAACGTCTCGGTCGAGTTCGCTGTCCTGATCGGCAGACCAAATCCCGCTAAACCGTGGGTGCGCGGTCAAGCCCGACCCATTCAGTACCTCGACACCGCGATCGTCCGCGAAGGCGATGCCACTGTCGTGCGGGAGGGCCGTCATCTACGAGCAGTCGTCGCCGGCTACGTGCTGACGGTCGACTCGGACGGCCTCGCAACCGTCGAGCCTCCCGCCGGTGGGGTCGTCACGGTCACCGCCGCGGGATCGAACGGTCGCCTTCTGGATCTGCCACTGCAGTGAGCACCGCTGGCCGCGCGAGCTGACCAGCATGTCGCCTGATTGCGCCTCTGAGTGTCGATCGCCTTGAATGAGACGGAAGTCGGTCGTGAACTGACTCACCGAGGGGCCGGCCACGTGGGCCAAGAGGGCGACGATCCGACGACCGAAGGGTTGTTCGGTCACCGCCGCGTGTCAGTGGACTGGCACATAGTGTGTTCTCGTGCCTTCCGATCCTCTCGCTGCTCTCAACTTCGATCCGGCGACAGCTCGGAAGGCGCGAGGTGCGTTCTTCACGCCGAACGGGATCACGCAGCACCTCGCGGAGTGGGCAATCCGCGGCGCGGGTGATCGCGTGCTGGAGCCGAGCACTGGAGAGGCCGCCTTCCTCCAAGCCGCCGTCAGCCGCTTGAAGGCGCTGGGTCTCGGAACGCCGCGAGTCGATGGCGTCGAGATCCACGCGCCCAGCGCACACGCTGCGCGATCGATCGTGGCCGCCGCCGGCGGTCACGCACAGATCCGGGTAAGCGACTTCTTCCTCGTGGAAGCGGCTGCGAGCTACGACGCGATCATCGGGAACCCTCCGTTCATCCGCTACCAGGAGTGGACCGGTGAGCAGCGCGACCGCGCCCGCTTTGCCGCACTCCAGCAGGGCGTCGCGCTGACGGGACTCGCGTCGAGCTGGGCGGCGTTCGTTGCCCACTCGGCCGGCTTCCTCAAGCCCGGAGGTCGTCTGGGCCTGGTCCTGCCCGCAGAGCTGTTGAGCGTCAACTACGCAGGGCCAATCCGGCGCTTCCTGCTGGAAAACTTCGCGAGCGTCGAACTCGTCGTCTTCGACGAGCAGGTCTTCCCGGACGCAGAAGCGGACACAGTGCTCGTCAAAGCCGACGGTTGGAAGCAGCAGCCTGCCGGTCGCGCGATGCTTCGACAGACGCGCAACGCGCAGTCCCTGAGCACCCTCGACGTCGGCACCTCCTGGGCGCCACTAGACACGACCGCCCGCTGGACTCCGATGGCCCTCTCCCCCTCGACCGCCAGCGTGGTCGAGCACCTCGCAGCAGCAGGCCTGTTCGTCCCTCTCTCCGAGTATGGGGACACCACCCTCGGCGCGGTCACAGGTGGGAACAGATTCTTCGCTCTCCCCCTCAGCGCGTGCGCGAGCTCGGCATCCCTCGCCGGGACCTACTGCGAATCAGCCCTCCAGGAAGCGCTCACCTGCGCGGCCTCGCGCTGACCGACCGCGCAATGTCCACGCTGAGCAAGGCCGGCGAGCCGACCTGGCTGCTCTACCCCAGCAGCACCCCGGCGCCCGCAACGCTGCAGTACATCGCTTTCGGGCACGCGACCGGCGTCGACGAGGCGTACAAGTGCCGGGTCCGCAAGCCGTGGTGGAAGGTCCCCGTCCTCAAGGCACCGGACCTCCTCCTCACCTACATGAACGCAGACACCGCCCGGCTGACGACGAACAGCGCCGGAGCTCGCCACCTCAACAGCGTGCACGGCGTCTACCTCACCGAGGCGTACCGGGATCTCGCGCGCGACGTCCTTCCGGTCGCGTCCCTGAACACGATGACACTGCTGTCCGCCGAGCTGGTCGGTCGCTCCCACGGAGGCGGCATCCTGAAAATCGAACCGCGCGAAGCAGACCGATGGCTGATGCCCGCGCCCGCGCTCCTCGAGCAGCACCGTCACGCTCTCACCGCCGCGAAGGGTCCGGTGATGCGCCGGATCCGGAACCGGGACCTTCTTGGCGCCGTCGCCCTCATCGACCAGATCCTTTTCGGAGACACGCTTGCGATGAACGAGCTGGCAGCGCTGCGGGCCGATCATGCTGCACTCACCAGCCGGCGGACCGTTCGCGGTCGCAGCGGCGGCCGTGCTCAGGAGCCCACCGATGGCTAAGCCCGACTCGTTCAGCCCCTACGACGACATCCTCGCCGCAGCCCCTCTCACCGACCCCTGGCTGCATGCGCGCGGTGAAGGCACCCGCTACGGCCCGGACTACCCGCTGTTCGAAGCCCTGCTCAGCATCCCGATCGCGGCGGGCATGAGCTGGACCAGCGGAGCGCTCGCGAACGCCGTCGACTCGTGGCTCGCATACGAACTGCGTCGCGCCGGCTTCGGCGCCGACGAGGTGTGGCCCCGAGCCACGCGCCCCGGATCCTCCCCCGCGACGTGGCCGTACTGCTCGACAAGCTCCCCAAGCCGATCGCGGACGACCTCCGACTTCGACTCCAAGCCATGCCGGCAGTCGCGCCCACCGACGCGAAGATCCTCGGCCGGGCCTACGAAAAGCAGGTGGACGTCGCGATCGCCCGATGGGACCGCGGCCCCGAACTCCTCCTGAGCACCAAGACTCAGCTCTCCTCATTCGGGAAAAACCTCAGCAACCGGTTCGAGGAAGCGTATGGAGACGCCGGCAACCTCCGCAGCCGCTACCCCCTAGCGGCCGTCGGGTTCTTTTTCGTCCAGCGGGCGAGCATCCTCACCGAAGAGCCCGACGCATTTGAGAAGACCGTCGACATGATGCGCAAGCTCCGCGACCTCGGCGGCGCCAACGGCTACACCGCTACCGGTCTCGCCCTCGTCAACTGGACTCCTGACGATCCCACAGTCAGGGTGGAGCTCGACCGCGTCCCGGAGGATGTCCAACCGGAACAGTTCATGCTCAAAATGATCCAGCAGGTCCTCGCCGCAACCTCCGTGTCACAGCACGTCGATGTTCGCAGCAAAATCGAACGGCGTTACATCCCCGTCGTCGAAGAAGATGAACTAACCAAAGAGTTCTGATCCGATGGAACAACCACGCAAATGACTCGAAAGAGGAAAAAGGGCTCGCGGCGACCAGGACCAGCGGTTCCTCCCGGACATGTCCCCGTCGCTGGCCCGCTAAGCCGAATGAAGCCTCTTTTCACGTTGCTTGAAGAAGTGATTCAAGCAGCCGATCGCGACGTCGGAATGTTCGGCCCAATTTCTCCGGGCGAAGAACTATTTGATTTTGTGATGATGAACCGAGGAGCTAACATCCTCAAAGCCATTAGTATTCTTACGGAGAACGGCCACTGGGAGATGGCCGCGGCACCTAATCGGCAACTGTTCGAGCTGCTGCTCAATATCGAAGAAATTAATCGTCAGGCCGATCGAAGCAAGGCCATCGAAAAGTACCGTAGGTTCGGCGCGCTCCAATTCGCTCGCGGCCGCCGCGAGGAACTCGCATACAACAAGGAAACCGGGCGAACGGTCGACGCGGACGAGGTAATGAAGCTAGACGCAATACTTGAATCGGAGCTCTTCGAAGCCTTTAAGGCAAAAACGCGCGAAGACGGAAGCGTGCAGTGGGTAGGGCACTGGAATCGGACGAATGCGAAAGAAATGGCCAACGCCTCCGGACAGGAAATCCGCGCCTCACAGTACCGCCTACTGTTTAGCCGTTGGTCTGAGGAGGCACACAGCTCTCCCGGAGCATTATTTGCAGCAATGAACCGGACCGTGGAGGAAGGCTGGATAGCCAGAATAATTGCGAGACGACGATGTGGCGCACGGCGGAGATTGTGGGCATGGCGATTCCACTTTTCCTCGACGTGCGACGACTCCTCCCCAGAGCTCCGGCTCTC